>OZ242281.1:0-3459585 GCA_965207365.1 Dehalococcoidia bacterium
CCTGGAGACGCCGATGCCGGAGCGCCCAGAGCGGCGGCGCTCCAGCCCGGTGCTGGAGCAGTTGCTGGAGGAGTGGTCGCCGCGCACCACGGACAAGCAGCGGATCACGGGGCGCCGACTGCACCGGCAGCTGCGCGAGGAGGGCTACGAGGTCGGACTGACCCTGGTCCTGGCCAAGTTACGCGAGTGGCGGCGGGCCGAGGCCTACGTGCCGCTGGTCCATCGTCCGGCGGAGAGCGCCCAGATCAACTTCTTCGCGGTCACGGTCGAAGTGAACGGGGAGCGCCACCGGGTCTGGCTGCTGTTGTTCCGGTTGATGCACTCGGGCCGCGACTTCGTCCGGCTCTACGAGCGCCAGGACAAGCTCGCCTTCATCGACGGTCACGCGCGCGCCTTCGCCTACTCACGGCGGTCGCGCAACTGCACCCGCCCAGTCAGCCATGAAATAATCTCCCTGCCACTTTGTTCAGACCCTTTCTAACATGTAACCATCAGCGGACCCGGTGCCCAGTCCGTACAGCGTGACTCGGCGCCTTTGAGCGGGCGGAGGTGCTTCATGTCGGAGAAGAAGGAGCGCCGGGCCTATGGCACAGGTCACGTCTTGAGCAATGGCTACCTCGAGGTTTTCCGAGACGGACGTCGGCAACTAGCCCATCGTGTGGCCATGGAAGAGCAACTCGGGCGTCCTCTGCTGCCCTCAGAGTCCGTCCATCACCGCAACGGCGACAAACTCGACAACCGGCCCGAAAACCTTGAACTGTGGTCAAAGCGCCAGCCGAACGGCCAACGGATCGGAGATCTTCTCGTCTGGGCCAAGGAGATCATCGCGCTCTATGGCGACCAGGACGCCGGCCAAGTGGGATAGACCACATGAGAAGATCGAGAAGATCGTTGATGGCTTGATTGCGCTGATCCTAGCTGAGCTGTCTTTTGCGAGCTGGCCTTCTGCGCTCACTTCTGATTTCGGTAGGACTGAACAGCAGCATCACAAAGCACCAAGCTAGGGCCTGTTCACTCTAATCGAGGCTTGTGTGAGAGTTGGAGGGCGGTCTGGCGGCCGGGTCAACAGGATCATGCAACTGACCGACGCGCAATGGACGCGGATCGCGCCGCTGATGCCGACTCCGCGCGGGAACTGCAAGCTGCACTCGCGACAGGCGCTGGAGGGTTGGCCGTTCATCACCAAGGAAGGCTGTAGCTGGCGCGCCTTGCCCGAGCGGTTCGGTCCCTGGCACACGGTCTACATGCGCGGCCGGCGCTGGATCGACAAGGGCGTGCTGGAGCGCGTCTTCGCCGAGTTGCAAAGGATTGAGCTGGAGGCGCAGCTCGAGCAACACGAGACGGAGCGACCGCTGCGCGTCTCGCTCGACAGCACGATCGTGAAGGTGCATCAGGACGGGACCGGAGCGCCCATCAAAAGGGGCGCCAGGCGATCGGTCGCTCGCGCGGAGGTCTGACGACCAAGCTGCACGCCGTCGTACTGGAAGACCGCCTGCCGCTGATTCTGACCCTGACGCCGGGGCATTGGGGCGATGCGCCTTGGGGGCGCTGGCTGCTGGAGCGGCTCGGCCCCATATCTGGCCAACCGCAACTGCTCGCCGACCGCGCCTACGAGGGCGACGAGCTGCGCACCCTGGCCGCCGAACCGCGTCGCCTACCGCGCCCGCAACGCGATCGAACGCTACTTCGGTCGCATCAAGCGATTGCGCGGCATCTCCAACCGCTACCACAAACTCGCCCATGTCTACCTCAACCAAGTCCTCCTCGCCTGCATCCACTTCATGACGAAACAGAGTGAACAGGCCCTAGCAGTCCTGCGCGTAAGGAATGGCCCTTATCTATCTGACGCCTGGCTTTCTCGTGCCAATAGCAGGCCAAGTCAGAGTTGCGGTCTACCGCATCATCCCAAGCCGCGAACACTTCGTCGATGTACGGGTCGCCCAGCGACAGCCGCAATAGCTTCGAACCGAGAAACGGCGGGTTGCCGACGATGAACTCGGCCTCGGGCCAGGTAGCGGGGATGGGGTTGCTCTCTTCGTCGTAGGCGAGGATGGCGTCACGGAGTTCGATGTTGTCGAGCGGCTGGAGGACAGGATCGCTCGGGGTACCGTAACCGTGGTCGCGCATCCATTGGATTTGTCCGATCCATATCGCAACGCCGGCCAGCTCCTTCGCGTACGGGTTGATCTCGATACCGAGCAGATTGTGTGGTCCCATCTGCGGGAACTCGCCGGTAATGCGCAGACGCTCGCCACCCCAGCGGATCGCTTCCCGTTCGAGGTCCTTGAGCAGTCGCAGGGTGACGTAGAGGAAGTTGCCGGAGCCGCAGGCGGGGTCGAGCAAGCGCACGTCGCGGAGGCGGTCGAGGAAGCCGCGCCACTCGGACTCGGCATTCTGCTCCCATTTGGGCAGGTTGGCGCGGCGCAAGCCCTCGCGGGTGAGCGGGCTGGGCTCGCAGTCTTTCATCAGCGAGGCGACGCGTTCCTGCATGGCGGCGAACTCGCGGCGCAGCGGAGTCATCACGACGGGCTCGACGACCATGAGAATCTTCTCGCGGTCGGTGTAGTGCGCGCCGAGTTGTCCGCGCTTGTCGGGGTCGAGTCCGCGCTCGAACAGCGTACCGAGGATGGCCGGCTCGACCTGCGACCAGTCCAGCGTCGAGGCCTCGGAGACGGTGCGCAGCTCCTCGCGAGTGAACGACAGGGCGGAGTCGTCGTCGAACAGCCCGCCGTTGAACCACTCGATGCGGTCGTTGCCGAAGAAGCGGCTGGCGTCACGGTCGGACATGCGGCGGAAGACATCCCTGATGCCGTCGGTGAAGGCTTCGGGGTCGTCGGCGCGTGAGGTGATCATGTTGGTCAAGAGCTGCTTGGGCAGCAGGCCGACGTCCTCGGCGAAGAGGCAGAAGAGGACGCGGTTGAGGAAGTGAGCGACGGCTTCGGGTTCGTGTCCGCGATCTTGCATGGAGCGGGCGAGGTCGGCGAAGCGCGAGGCGGCGGCCTTGGTGACTTCGTCGGGAGTCTGGCGCGGGCGCAGCTTGGCCGGCTCGATCATCACCGCGCGCAAGATGTCCAGCGCATCCTTCGTTGGGTCGCCGCCGACGGCCAAGTCGTCGAGGGTGATCTCGTAGACCGATGGGCGGGTGTTGGTGAAGTTGGTGTGGACCTCGATCCGGTCCATGTCGCTGACGACGAGGGCGGGCGGGTTCTCGAGGTCTTCGCGGTAGTCGAGCAGTTGTCGATAGGCGGCGGCGAGGTCGGCGCGGTCGCCCTTGTATTCCCAGCCGAAATGTCCGCGCTTCCAAACGTCGGCCCAGCCCTGACCGCCGGTGCTGAGCCGCTCGGCGCCGGCCTCGAAGGTGTCCAGACGGGTCGGCCTCAGCCGGCGTGGGTACGCCGAGAAGTCGGCAGAGGTCAATGAAATGCTCCTGCGAGGAGGCGCGCTCGCGTCGGGCGTTGTCTCGCCATTTGTCGGCGAAATCGGCGGCGGAAAGCATGGTCACAATGTGCTGGCTAGCAGAGGCTGTCGCACAAACCTCTTTGTGGGCAAGAGCGGCTTAGTCTGAGCGCAATGAACGACCAAAGGGGGGAGGCGTGAGCCAGTGTCACAGCGCTATCAGCCCTGCGAGCGTGAGCAACAGTACTTGATGCCGGCCAGTCTGCGCGAGTGGTTGCCGGAGGATCACCTGGCCTGGTTCGTCGTGGAGGCGGTCGAGCTGCTTGACCGCTCAGCGTTCCATGCCGCCTACCGCGATGACGGTTGGGGTCGGCGAGCCTATGACCCGGCGATGATGGTGGCGCTGTTGCTCTACGCCTACTGTGAGGGCGAGCGTTCCAGCCGGCGGATCGAGCGGCGCTGCCGTGAGGATGTCGCGTACCGCGTGCTGAGCGCGAACCAACAACCGGACCAGGCAACGATCTGCCGCTTCCGCCAGCGTCATGAGCAGACCCTGGCCGGACTGTTCGTTGACATTTGCGGCTCTGCGCCGAGGCGGGCTTGGTCAGGGCAGGACTGGTGGCGCTGGACGGGGCCAAGCTGCGGGCCAACGCGAGCCGGGAACGCAACCGCACTCTGGCCCAACTGGAGGCTGAGGTCGAGCAGATGCTGGCCGAGGCCGAGCGAGTGGATCACGAGGACCAGCGGCGCGACGGCACGCAGGGCGATCGCTGACTCCTGAAGGCGCTGCGCGGCCGTGCGCAACGGCTGGCGCGGCTGTCGGAGGCCAAGCAGCACCTCATACCTGTGGCGGCCCGCGAACAGGCGCGTCAGGACGCCTACGAGGTGCGGCGGCGCGAACGCGCGCAGCAGGATCCGCGCGGACGGCCGCTGAAGCGGCCCGTGGCCGATCCGGACGCCAAGGTCAACCGCTCCGATCCGGAGAGCCGGGTGGTGCGCGATTACTGGGGCCACTATCAGGGCGACAACGTGCAGGCCGCGGCCACCCGCGAGCAGATCGTCGTGGCCGCCGAGCTGACCCGGCAGGCGACCGACGTCCATGAGCTACGGCCGATGGTCGAGGCCGCCAACCGCAACCTCAGGCGGCTCGGCCAAGAGCCGATCGGCGTGTTGCTGGCCGACGCCGGCTACTACTCCGACGCCAACGTCCGGGCGCTGGCCGGGACCGGGCCAGAACTGCTGATCGCCAGTCGCTCAGACCGCAACCGACGCGAGGCCGGCCCGGCGCCGCGGGGCCGCATCCCCGCCGAACTCTCGCCGCGCGAACGGATGCGCCGCAAGCTGACGACCAAACGCGGCCGCCGCCTCTACGAACAGCGCCGCTGGATGATCGAGCCGGTCTTCGGCGACATCAAGGAGAACCGCGGCATCCGCCGCTTCCAGCGCCGCGGCTTCGCGGCCTGTTCCAGCGAATGGAACCTGATCGCCGCCATCCACAACCTGCGCAAGCTCTACCGCCAACGCCTCATGCAACCGTCGCCCCGACCCTCGGGCCGCCCCCCTCCTCAACCGCAACGGGAATCCCATCGTTCCCATCGATCCAGACCCAACTCAGCCCCACGCCATGGCTCTGATCACCGAACGAAAGCGTCCACCCGGTACATCCGATGTCGATGACAGCGACGACCACTTCAGCGAGACTCTACGCAACAGCCTCCGCAGGGTGCTGATAAACGACCTTTTTCGCTCAGACATGCTCTCTGTCGCTCGATCGGGCGATCGGCTCCTATCTGGTCACAGGTCGGCCGAGGGCCGTTTAGTCGCTACAAAAGCATCGCTCATGACTTTTTCAGCAGCCTGCTAGATGCCTCAACGGACACCGCGAGTAACATCACCATTCAGCCAACCGAGGCGCAGCCCTGGTTCCAGACCAGCGTCGCAGGCATCGACGTTGATCATAGCATCGGGGATAACTCATCGCTTACCTATCAGGTCTCCCTGACCGCGGATGCGGGCCAAGCCTGCCCGAGCTCCGCCCAGGTCGGCATTTCCACCACTCATATCCATCACTTCATCGCGAACACCAAGATCGGCATTGCGATTGGCGACGGCGTCCCGGAACCGCGCGTCCCGCTCGGCGATGAGACAGTGACGCTAACGTTCGCGGCGTGCGACGTTCCGCAGTCGGTCACGGTCTACGGTATCCCCGACGTCGACTACTACTATAGCGTGCTGACGCTCGACCATCACTTAACCCAGCGAAACGGGGAAGCGCAGAATCCGCCAGTAGTTGGTCCGAAGCTGACGTTGTGGGCCAGCGACATCATGTTCTTTAGGGTCGGGGCCAGTTCCCCGTGGGATCCTGAGCGGCTCCACCCCGAGCGCAGGTTCAACCGTGTCCGTCACTACCTCAAGGACCAGTTGTACACAGACGCACGGTATCCTGCTTCAGAGGCATCGTCCGACTCAGTACCCTGGACTCAATTCTGTCTGAAGATTTACGATCGCGGGCATCCGACTGCCAGGATCAATACTGCGTTGCCACTCGCTTCCGTCACGCTGTTTCCGCGCGTGACGGGCCGATTCTACCAGGGCAAGGCCACGGAGTATGGTTACCGAACTTACTCTGGAACGGCCGTTGTCATACCGCCGCTCGAGTTTCAGATGTACAGCGAGGTGGTGAGTGATGGCGAGTTGTGCCAGCCGGCGCCAACGTCCGGCGGAAGCGGCGAGTGGGGAACGTTCTTCGACGGTTCCGAGCATGAGAAGAATTACCGGATCGGCGAGGTCTCGATTCCACGAGAACATTTCAACAAATGGATCAATGTCCGCATGAGAGGGGTGTTTGGCGGCGAACGAGACGGAGACGGCCAAGTCACCGTTGCCGATCCTTTGAGAATGGACTATCAGTTTGCGTTCGGCTTGAATGAGTACCATGTGCAAACGGCCGGCTGGCTCATGGTTTATATGGTCAAAATGTCGAGATGAGACGGAGCGCTCCATGGCGGGGTAAGGCGCGGCACAGGCTGATCAGCTACTATTCCGTAACTGCGCTCGTCAGGCGCCAGATGGCGGTTCGGTCAAAGGAGGGCGACATGGCACGAATCATGCGACAGCCCCGCCGAGTCGCCCTGCTCGGAGCGCTGGTCGCCCTCGCCGCCATCCTGTTCCTCGCCTGGGCCGCGGTTTCAGCGGAGGTCGATCCGCCGACCGAGATGGACGCCGTCAACCAGGATTTGGACCCAAATTGCACAGTGGGATCCACGACCGACTCCGAACGCACGACATTTGCGAGTTTCGAACCGATCCCGCCTCCGTATGTCACGGACCATTCGGTCACCCTGAGTTGGAGCGGAGGCCTCAACAACGACCGGGCGTTCTTCCTCTGGTCGAAGCGTGGCAGCGGCAACCCGAACTTTGACTTGGTCAAGGGCAAGTCGGAGTGCTCGATCAGCGGTCTTGATCCGTCGACGACCTATGAGATTTCTGTCATCCGTGTGCAAACCATCGGTACGACGATCACGATCGACGAGCAAAAGATTATCGTCACGACCATGTCGGCGCCGCCGCCGACGCCCGTGGTCAGCATCAGCGGCGGCGACGATATCACTGAAGGCGGCTCAGCCAGCTTCACGCTGACGGCGACACCCGCGCCGATCAGCCCAATCCCGGTCAGCCTGACCATCTCCGCCAGCGGCGACTTCGGCGCAAACACCGGTTCGCGGACAGTCACGATTCCAACCGGCGGCAGCGCGACCTTCGGCGTCGCTACTACCAACGACTCGCTGGACGAGCCCGACGGCTCCGTCACCGCGACGCTGAATGTTGGTACCGGCTACGACCTCGGCGCAGTGAAGACTGCCACAGTCAATGTGGCCGACAACGACGGCCCGCCGGCGATCAGTATCAGCGGCGGCGGCGACGTCACCGAGGGATCACCCGTGACCTTCACTGTCAGCGCCACGCCCGCGCCGACATCCAACCTTGTAGTCAGCCTGGAGATTACGACGTCGGGCGACTACGGCGTGACCGCTGGCACTCAGACAGTGACGATCGCCTCGGGCACGTCCAGCAAGACGCTGTCCCTGCCCACAACCAACGACGCGACGGACGAACCCAACGGCTCAGTCACCGCGACGCTAGTCGCCGGTCCCGAGTACGACCTCGGCACAGTGACGATCGCCACGGTCAGCGTGGCCGATGACGAGCCCACGCCGGTGGTCAGCATCACGGCCGCATCGGGCGTCATCACCGAGGGCTCCGCCGTGATCTTCACCGTCAGCGCGACGCCCGCGCCGACAGACGACCTCGTAGTCAGCCTGGAGATTACGACGTCGGGCGACTACGGCGTCACGGCCGCCACTCGCACAGTGACCATCACGGGCGGCACGTTCAGCGCGACGCTGAGCCTACCCACCACCAACGACTCACTGAATGAGCCCGACGGCGCGGTCGCGGCGTTACTGGTCGACGGGACCGGCTACGACCTCGGCACGACGACGCTCGCGGCCGTCAGCGTGGCCGACAACGACGGCCCGCCGGCGATCGGCATCAGCGGCGGCAGCGACGTCACCGAGGGCTCCCCTGTGACCTTCACCTTCAGCGCGTTGCCCGCGCCGACGGCCAACCTCGTGGTCAGCCTGAAGATTACGACCAGGGGCGACTTCGGCATCACGGACGGCGATCGCACAGTGACCTTCGCAAACGGCGCGACCAGCGCGACGCTGTCCATTCCCACCACCAACGACTCGACGGACGAACTCAACGGCTCCGTCGCCGCGACGCTGATCGACGGGAGCGATTACGACCTGCGCGCGTTTAAGGTCGCCACCGTTAACGTGTTCGATGACGACCGACCGCCGGTCAAGCCGTACGCGACGACCAGCAAGACCGGCGGTGGAATCACGATTAGCGACACGATGGATCAGCGATGGCGTCCGTACATCTATGAAGGGAACAACTTCGCGCCATTCGACCACTTGATGGGCGAGTCGGAGCACGTCACCTACCAGGTGTCCGTTCCAGCGGACGCATGCCCGGCCACGGTCGAGATTCGCGGCGGGCCTCGATACTACCTTGCCGGAGCGCATCCCCAGAACAGAAATCTGGAGATCATCGCCGGCAGCAAACCACCGGCAACGCGGGCGAAGCCGCCAGGACCAGCAACCATATCGGCTCAGTTGACGTTCACGTCGGGAAACTGCGCCAGTCCTCAGTCAGTGACCGTGTACGGGTTGCCCGATCAAGGCTTCAACACCTCCGGACGAGGGTCCTATGTGATCCTGACGCACACGCTGACCAAGGACAGCGACCCAAACACTGAAATCACCGGGCCCGAGTTCAAGGTCTGGGCCTTTGACCGGTACGGCATCTACATGGGCGGCGCCGTCCCGGACGCTGGCGGCGCTACTGCAGTGAAGAAAGTCGGTAACAGCATCGCCTACGTCAATCGCGTCGGGCCTGCATCGCGCGCCGGGCGTAAGTTTAGTGGTAGCTATCTGTCGTGGTCCGAGGCAACTACATACGTTCAGGCGTCGCGTCCGCCTGATACCACATCGATGCCGCCGACGACGGACACGATGACCACGGCCGAGCAGTACACCGAGTTCTGCATCGCCGTCCATCCCGGCGAACGGGCTGTACGGACCGCGGAAGGCGTTGTGTTCCAAGGGTACAATGAAGTCCTGACGATTCCGCTTGAACAGCTCACCCTGGTCCCGTTCACCTACCTGGACCCGTTCTGGTTTAGGAATGGCGATCAGTGGCTTCATCGGGTCGACCATGGCGGGTTCACGTTGCCGTTCGAGATCCAGCGTTACAGCTCGATCGTGGATCCTGGCCGAGGCTGCCGCATGGTCGCAAACACAGATAGCGGCGAATGGGAGACGGTCTATTCCGGCGGTCCGCGCACAAACGACCAGACAAACTACAATGCGTGGAAGAACGAGAGCGTGGAACCGTTTGTGATCAACTGGCGCGACTGGGGAGAATACATCAACGTTCGGATCAGGGCGGTCTACGCCGTTGAGGCCACGAAGCCGGATACGCCCACATTCAGGGCTCCTCCTGGCTCGTTGCGAATCAAGTTCGCGTTCGCGGAAATATTGAGTGCCTGGTCGGTTGGCTCCATTGTCTTGGACATCGACTGAGCGTCGCCGCGTCGCGAATGGCGTCGAGCCGGTACGTTTGGCCGGATCGCGATCAACAACGGAGGAGGTTGAGATGGCAACGCGAACCATTCGACAGCCCCGCGGAGCCGTCCTGCGCTCGGAGCCTGGGCCGCCGTTTCAGCCCAATCCGCCCCGCTGAGCGCCACGAGCAGCGACTGACGAACAGGCGCGCCGGGCAACGGGGATCTTGCGGTCGTCACGGACTGTGTGTACGCTGCGCCGTCCGGGATCGCAGACATCCGCGAGCCGGTGGAGGAGGGATGCGAATGTCGATGCCGATTCTGTCGAACACGATCATCCAACGACCTCGTTGGGTTGTTCGCTCTGTAGCCGCGTTGGCCACGCTCGCGGCCATGTTGTTGGTCGCGCTCGGCGCCGTATCGGCGCAGTCGCCCGCGCAGCAACCGACAACGATCAGCGTCGGTGCTGTGACCAACACTACCATTGCGGTGAGCTGGACGGCCGATACTCGCTCGACACGGTTCGTAGTGGTTTGGTGGCCGCAGGGCAACCGATCCTTGTACCAAATGATGCCTCTTATGCAACAGACTGATACTTATACAGTTCGCGACCTGGAACCGGGTACGCGCTACATCGTTCGCGTCCAGCCGTCATCCGAGTCGGAAAGCTTCCCGGCCGCACAGGTCATAGCGACCACCACCCAACCGGCCAGGACGGCCGACCCGTGCCCATCCAAGACCGATTATGATAGCGATAACGACGGACTGATCGAGGTCTGCAATTTGGAGCAATTGGATGCGATCCGCCATGATCTGGACGGCGACGGCGTCGCGGATGTCGAGCCTCGTCCTGAGGGCGCGCCGTCGGACTTCACCTGGGCGGGCAAGGACGTCTACTATGGCGAGACGCGAGGGGAGCATCCGTACGACTGGAAACTCATGTACCTGCGCGGCGACTACACGGACGCGGAACGCGTGACCCTGTACGTGGCGGCGTTCCCCAACGCCAATGCGAACATGGGGTGTTACGACGACGCCCAGACGCCGCAAGCGTGCCGCGGTTACGAGCTGGCCGCCAATCTCGACTTCGACGAGAACGGCAACGGCGCGCGCGATGATACATACAACAGCGGCGTCGGCTGGCGGCCGATCATGGGTAAGGCCTATATTGGCTACGGCGATCTGCACTGGCATACGCGGTTCTTTAGCGGTCCTGGCCGCGCGTCCTCCGACATTGCCTTCAACCGAGCCAAGATGTTCCGCGCCGTGTTTGAGGGCAACGGACGAACAATCTCCAATCTATACGTCAATCGTCCGGAAACGTATGGGATTGGGCTGTTCGGGCATGTTGGACCTGGCGCTCAGCTTCGCAATGTCGGCCTAATCTCGCCGTATATTCGTGGATACAAAGCTGTTGGTCCGCTGGCCGGTTATGTCGAAAAAGGTTCCGTGAGCGGCAGCTACACCAGGAATGTGGATGCTGCTGGGAAGTCGAATGTAGGAGGGTTGCTCGGCGGACTGTGGCGGAGAGATGCGAAAGTCAGAGAAAGCTACGCCACCGGTCTGGTGTACGGTAGCCATTCGGGTACCGGCGGATTGATTGGACTGCTCAATGGTTGGGCGCAGGGCAGGTGGTCGAAGGATAGGAATTCGGTAGGGTACACATTTGCATCCGTGCATGTCGTTTGTGCAATGTACTGTCGAGTGGCCGGAGGGCTGGGTGGCTTTGTACCTTCTCCATCGATCCACGCTTCATATTCGACCGGCGCGGTGGAGCGTGTTGACGGCGGCGGCGGCGGCTGGTTGGGAGGCATCGCTGGCGAATACCAGTCTGCAGGCTGGGGAGAGAAGATCACAAACTCCTACACGACGGGTCGGATTTCGGGTGATTTGAGCGACACCGTCGGCGCAGTGATCGCCTGGTGTACGAACAAACCACCCAAAAACGTACGCTGGAACACGTACTGGAACACCGAGACCACACTGGCAACGGTCAGTCCGTGCAGTCTTGACGATTCCGTGATCGAACGCAAGACCACAGCCGATCTCACCGCGCCGACCAGCGCCACCGGCATCTACCAGCATTGGGGCCCAGTTCAAGTTGGCGACGCTACCATCCCGGTGTGGGACTTCGGCACATCGTCGCAGTACCCAATTCTCGCCTACTGCGCGCCGAAGCCAGAGGCCGATCTCTCCTGGGATAACACCCGCACGGAGCATTGTCCGCTGCGCGAAGCGACGCAGTGGGGCCGAACCCTGGGCAAACGCTGAGCCTGTAGTCGGCTGTTGAATGGCCGCAGTGGTGCGTCAGTCGGCGTCTGATGCAGGCACGACGACCTGGGAGCAGGCCACGCCGAGATCTGCAAGCCAGATTAGCGTCGGGGTTGAAGGCTGTGCGACGGCGACCAGGCGTAACTCTTCGATCAACCTCATGATTCGCGAGGCGCACTCGCGCACGCTCATGCCGCCATCCGAGTACTCGCGGCGCAGCGTGGACAATGCACGCTTGACTCGGGCGGTCTGCGGCATGGTCGGCACGTCTACAGCCTGGTTGTACTGATCTCCTGCAGGGGTTCGGGAGCGCTCAGAACATCCGTCAGCGCCCAGCGCTGACTAGGGCCTGTTCACATGGATGCTAGGAACCCATACATGGCGCACCCGGGTTCCCCGCTCCCCCTTGCAGAGAATGATGCATATCCTCCGATTCCCTTCTCCCCCCCTTGCGGGGGGAGATGTCACAGAGTGACAGAGGGGGGGTCGGCTGGCGACGACCAGATAGGGCCGATAGGCAGGGAACCCCCTCCCCATCGACGATGCCCTAAACCACCCATACGGGTGTTCGCTTCCCCATGTGAACAGGCCCTAGCTGGGAGGTTCGGACTGGGCGGCGGCCCTCGCGCGCTTTGCAAGCGAAGAAGACAGCGGGTTTGTCAAGCCGGGAATCTGATCGTGCGATCCCTGCGCCGATTCCCCAGGGCGTTCGCTTGAGCCGCGCGACGGCACGCTCTTCTTGCACAAGTTGGAAGCGGAACTGGCGACCGCGATGCCGCAGGCCGCCTTCCGCCATTACCAGAAGCCCAACGTCGCTCCCGTGACCGACGAGATGACCTACCAGGCCCTTGTCTAAGCGGGAGAGGGGGCTCTCCCCGATCGCGGCACGCGGAGTTAGCGACTGATGAACAGGATGGCGTGTTGCCCGACCGTGAAGTCGCGCGTGCCAGGTACTGGCGCTCCATCGAACGCCGCGTAGTGCACCCACTCGTCGCCGTCCCAGAGCCGAGCCGCCGACGCGCCCTCGGCCGCGAGCAGCGAGAAGAGCTCCGACGCCGCGATCTCGACCGGGCAGGTCCAGACCGCCAGCTCGCTCGTCGAGCTGAGGCAGTCGAGCCCGATCTGTGGGATCGCGACGGACGCCTGGAGGTCGCTGCGACCGAGCACCGAAGCGATCACCGTCGCGGCGCCGACCTCGCCCGTGATCACGTACCGACTCGAAGCCCGACCCTCGCTCAACTGCCGCCGAACCGCGCCGTCGCCGTCAAGCGCCGCCAACTCCAGATCGCCGTAGACCTGGAACTCAATCGTGCGCGCATCCGACGCCGGGCGGCCGGCCGAATCGGTCAGCGTCGCGGTCAACGTGATCACCTGCGAATCCTCAGGTTGACTCAGGTCGAGGCTCAGCTTGGTCGGCGCGCCGATCACGGTCAGCGGCGTCGTCAGCGGCTCGTCGGCGGCGTCGGCGTCCTCGTCCTCGCCGTCGAATGACACGCGGAGCTGGTACCGACCGGGCACGGCCTCGGGCATGGCCTGCAGCTCGATCGTCAACGCCGACGGATTGCGCCGATGCGCAGCCGCGGTCGCCGTGATCTCTGGGACCTGATTGCCTCGATCATCGATCACCGCCGCTGAGACTGGATTGCTCTGGTCGACCAAACTGAGCCGCGCCGGTTCGCCCTCCGCACCTAGCCCCGTCACCTCGGCCGAGGCGGCGCCGCCCACTTCGAGCGGGCCGCCGACCGCGCCGAGCTCAATGGCGACCGGCTCGCCGACGAAGGCCAGCCGCAGCGGGGCCGAGCGCGCGAATCCCGCCCCACCCGCCAACGCCGTCACGCTGACCGGCCCGGGTGCGTTCCTGACGACGTAGAGATCGAACAGACTCAGCGTCTGCTGCTCGTCGGGCCCACCGGGTGTATCGGCGAGCAGGATGCCGATGCCGCCGCCGTCGCCCAACGGCGCCGCGCCGGGCGTCGGCCCTGCCAACACCGTCGCGAACGGAGCGAAGACCTGAATCACCTGCACATCATCCCGTTGGGCCGGCAAGCCGTCCGCGCCTCTGACCTCGACCACGACGGCGATGCAGTTCGGATGCGGCTGCGCGCCCACCCGATCGGGGTCGGCGTCGACGCAGTCCGCGTGACTGGGCGGCTCGAGATCATCGTTGGACTCGGCGATCCAGTGATCGGTGAGCGCGTGCGGGCGCGGGCTGTGTCCGACCGGCCCAAGCGACACGATCACGGCCTCGATGGGAGTCGAACGCTCCCTCACGACCGACACCTGCAGCTCGCCGGCCAGCGGTTCACCCAGGTCGCCGCCGCTGACGCGGGCCCGAATGCGGTAGTCGCCGCTCGCTGTGGACGGGACGATCAGCCCTCGCGCATGGGCCGCCTCGTCGCCGATCAGCGTCATCGGGGCCGACTGCCGACCGTCCTCGCTCAAGTCGATATCGCTGCGCGTCAGCACCAGGCCGGGGTCGGCCTCGACCAGATCGATGCGGTACGGCTGTTCGCTCGTTCCATCCACGACGCGTAGGGAGAGTTGGTAGACGCCCTGCGTCAGGGTGCCGTCGTCCGCGCCCTCAATGGCGAGTTCGAGCGACGGCGCGGCCGCGACCGGCAACCAGCCGAACAGCAGGGTGGCAACGGCAGCGACAAAGAGGGCGAGCGCCGTGGCGCTCGCCCTCGACTTACCGCCACGCAGGCAGACGGGTTCGGTCTCCACGTTCGCGCCCTCGTCGATCTTGCAATACCGACCAACGCTAGGTATTCAGTCGGGGTTCCGTTCCGATCGAGACCTTACGACGACGGCACATTCTGCAGCGAACACTGGGGATAGACCTTACTACCATCGTGGGCATCAGTGTTGTAGTCGTCGTAGTGCGATTCATGCGTACAGGTCCAGAACGGCTGATCGCGCTCGTATGCTTCTTCAACGGCCTGTTCGTAGGCGTCCCACCTTTTGCTGTGGATTTCGAAGTCGCGCTGCGCTCGGTCGCTCTCCTCATGGGTCCACACGCCGTCTTCGCCAACGTACTCACCGAAGTCGAATGGCTCGGGCGTCGTGATCCGGCGCAGCGTGCCGTACTGCTGCGCCTCATTGAAGGAAGAAGCATCGAACTGATTCACCGGTTCGCACTCAACATCCGTGCGATCATCTGTACTGACGTAGTTAGTCGTTGGGGCGTTGTTCAGCTCCGTTGTTGCACTGAGTCGTTCACAGCCGGCCAAGGTGTTTCGCAGCACCGGCTGGACTACTGCGCGCTCACGGATGCCCACCACCTCTGTGGTACTGTCGTCGTCATGATCCGTTAGCTGCTCGTAAGTCACAGTCTGACCGCGCGGCCGCGACTGGGAACCGACCGTTGCGCGCTGATCCCTTGGATTGGTTGTGTATCCGCACCAGACGCCTTCTGTTGGATTTCTGCAATCGCTGGTTTCCGCCGTCCACTCCGGCATCGGCGGTTCCTCCGGCGTATTACCGTACGTGTATGTAGTGATAGTCCAGGTCACTGGAGTGAACGTCGTCACGACATACCCTTCTTCGACAACGTCCACAGGGCGGCCTTCGCGGGGCTCGCAATACACCCCAACGTTATTGCACACGTCTAGCCGCGCTTCGACCTGATGTACCCTGTCTTCCGAGTCCCGGTACGGATTGACCGTTGTGACCGTGGTCGTGGTCTTCCCGGTCACAACGGTATATGGGGGATGTTGGGGTTCAGCTCTTGCGGGCTGCAGGGAAACGAGAGAGGCGCCGATCAAGCCAATGGCGAGCGCGGCCAGCAGAGGGACCACGCGTAGCAGGCGTAGATGCCTAGTTAGCGCACGAGTATGATATGGGGGGGGGGTAGAGGCTGCGGTCATTGAGGAAGCACCCAATCGTTCCGGATACGAAGCCGTTTCCGCGAGTCTACAGAGGACGCCGCGAGTTTGCAACCCGGGCATAGCCGCCTGTTCACATTGGGAAGCGAACAACCGTATGGGTGGTTTAGCGCATTGTCAATGGGGATAGGGACCCCCCTCTGCCTGTTGGACCTATCTGGTCGTCGCCAACCGACCCCCCCCCTTGTATCTTCGCTGTCGCCCCGGGAGCAGATGATTCCCGAGGCGAAGCGGGGTGCGGCAGACCGATCCCCCCTGGGCCTGCGAGGCCGTGACAGAGCTTGGGTCGCCGCACCGCCACAGCGAAAGAGCCCGAACAGTTGCCGGGGCCCTGGAGCCCGCATGTTCAAGGACGGGCCTGCGCAGGATAGGAGTTGGAGATGACGGAGACGAGTCGCTACGTCGGCATCGATGTATCGCAGCAGTGGTTGGATGTCGGCATCCGGCCGGCGGACGGGCCCGCCGAGCGTGCGGCCAACGACGCGGCCGGGATCGACGCCCTGGTCGGACAGTTGGCGGCGCTGGGGCCGGCGCGGATCGTGCTGGAGGCCACCGGCGGTCTCGAGCAGCCGCTGGTCGCGGCGCTGGCCGCAGCGGGGTTGCCGGTCGCGCTCGTCAACCCGCGCCAGGTGCGCGACTTCGCCCGCGCCACCGGCCGGCTGGCCAAGACCGACGCGCTCGACGCCGCCGTCCTGGCCCACTTCGCCGAGGCCGTCCCGCTGCCGCTGCGTGCGCTGCTCGCCCAACTGCCCGAACTAGGCCAGGTCGACCGGCGGCCAGGTCGCGGCCCTGGTCGGCGTCGCCCCCTACAACCGCGACAGCGGCCACTGGCGCGGCCGACGCAGCATCTGGGGCGGTCGCGCCACGGTCCGCGCCGCGCTCTACATGGGCGCCCTCGTCGCCACCCGCTACAACCCCGTGATCAGCGACTACTACCAGCGCCTGCTCGACCGGGGCAAGCCCAAAAAGGTCGCGCTCACCGCTTGTATGCGCAAACTGCTGGTCATCCTCAACGCCATCCTCCAGAGCAACACCCCCTGGCAAGCTCCTCAACACGCTTGACTTCCAAGACAGTTGCTCTGTCACTCTGTGACATCTCCCCCCGCAAGGGGGGAGAGGGGAACTAGGGTCTGTTCACATGGGGGAGCGAACAACCGTATGGGTGGTTTAGGACACTATCGATGGGGAGAGAGACCCCTCTGCCTGTTGGACCTATCTGGTCGTCGCCAGCCGACCTCCCCTCTGTCACTCTGTGACATCTCCCCCCGCAAGGGGGGGAGAGGGGAACTAGGGTCTGTTCACATAGGGGAGCGAACAACCGTATGGGTGGTTTAGGACACTATCGATGAGCTCGTACGGTGTTGACGATGGCATCCGCGCCGCGCCCGCTAGTCGTCGAAGATGTCGGCGACGGGGCAGCTGAAGCCGGGTAAGACGTCAAGGCCGTCCAGCGACTGCGCGTCGTCGAGCGCGACCACCGGCGCGTCGGCAACGTGGACGTCGACGCTGCGGGTCTCGGGGAACACGACCCAGACGAGCCGCACGCCGAACGAGAGCCACATTTGCGCCTTTGCTTGAACCTCTGGTTGTTTGTCGCTCGGCGACACGATCTCGACCACCAGATCGGGCACTGCTTCGGCGTAGGTATCCAGTTCCTCGCCCAAGGACAGGCGCTCAACCGAGGTGAAGGCGATGTCGGGCTCGCGCACTGTATCCGGGTCGCGTTCCAGCAGGATGCCTGAGTCCGAGGCGACGACCGTTCCGAGCCGCCGGGGGATGACATGGGCCATGACCAGGTAGTTGAGTTTGGAGACGATTTTGCCGTGTCGTTGTCCTGCTGGCATGGTTTCGCAAAGCACTCCTCGAATGAGTTCGCCGCGCACGCCTTCGCTGGAAAGGCGCAACAGATCGTCGGCGGTCAGCAGCTTCGTCTCGGTCGTCGTCATCGTGGATCGCTCCTGTGTGGGTCTATCGTACAGCGCCAAGCAGGCGGCTGAGCCATGGATAGCAGGTGCCAAAGTTGGCTATCGCCGACGAATCGGCGCAGGCTAAGCAGTGATTGACTGGAAGTACAGTCAGTGAGAGGGCGGTATCCGGAGCGTTGGATCCGATGCTTGAGGCCGAGTCGGCGCGGTTCAGCCATGCCGCGGCCGCCTCGATGTTGACGAGGCGGGTGAGGTTGTAGGCGGCTGCGGTCAGCTCGAGCCAGAGTTTGTTCCGGACCCTGCCGAGGTAGCGAGCTTGCCGCGTGTATCCCGCCGAGAGCGGCGCCAACCTCAGTGCACGACCCAGCGAGATTGCCGCGACGGAGCGCGGCAATGACGGAAGTGGCTGGTATTGAATCGTTAGTCGGTGATGGTGGCCGTGCCTCTGACGCCCCAGAGCTCACCGCTCTTGGCGATAGCGTTGTCAGCGAACAGCACCTCGAGACCGAGTGTCTCCGTTCCGTCGTCGATTAGTCGTCGTCAATGATGGTCATGGTCCCTACCTGCCGTTCCAGCGTCGCGCCGGACGGGGACGAGAGCGTCACCGTGAAGACTTCGTCCGGTTCGTCCCTGGAATCCTGATTCAGCCACACATTTCCCGTGCCGCTGGTCTCGCCGGCCCGAATCCGGATCTCTCCTATCGCATGCCAGAAGTCGTGAGTGTAGCCCTGACCGCCGCGCGCACGGTTTGCGCTTTGCGAATGACTGGTAGCCCATTGCACGGTGACGTCCTCATTCGACGCCTCGGAGAGGGTCACTCGGAACACCAGGTCCGAAGCGCTTTCCGATGCGGAAGCGTCCTCTATGGAAATGGTTACGGAGGTCTCAATCGGCGGATCGTCATCGTCGGCCACGCCGACCGTTGCGACCTTGTTCGCGCCGAGGTCGTAGTCGGAACCGTCGACCAACGTCGCCGTCACCGAGCCGTCGGGTTCGTCCACCGAGTCGTTGCTCGTCGCAACGCTGAAGGTCACGCTGCCGCCTGTTCCGATGCTGACGGTCCGCGAACCAGTCGCGGCGCCGTAGTCGCCGCTGGCCGTGATCGTCACGGTCACCGACATGGCGTTCGTCGGCGTGGGATTCGCCGTCAGCGTGAAGCTCGCGTTGCCGCCCTCGGTGACACCAGCGCCCCCGCTGATCGAGACCACCGGGGTCGGCGGATCGTCATCGTCGGCCACGCTGACCGTTGCGACCTTGTTCGCGCCGAGGTCGTAGTCGCTCCCGTCGACCAACGTCGCCGTCACCGAGCCGTCGGGCTCGTCCACCGAGTCGTTGGTCGTCGCAACGCTGAAGGTCACGCTGCCGCCAGTTCCGATGCTGACGGTCCGCGAGCCTGTGGTCGCGCCGTAATCGCCGCTGGCCGTGATCGTCACGGTCACCGACATCGCGCTCGTCGGTGCGGGATTCGCTGTGAGGGTGAAGCTCGCGTTGCCGCCCTCGGTCACGTCAGCGCCGCCGCTGATGCTGACTACCGGCGTGACCACCGGCGGATCGTCATCGTCGGCCACGCCGACCGTCGCGGTTTTGACTGCGCCGAGGTCGTAGTCGGCTCCGTCGACCAACGTCGCCGTCACCGAGCCGTCGGGCTCGTCCACCGAGTCGTTGCTCGTCGCAACGCTGAAGGTCACGCTGCCGCCGGTCGGGATCGTCACCGTCCGCGAACCAATCGTCGCGCCGTAATCGCCGCTGGCGCTGATCGTCACGGTCACCGACATGGCGTTCGTCGGCGCGGGATTCGCCGTCAGCGTGAAGCTCGCGCTGCCGCCCTCGGTCACGCCGGCGCCGCCGCTGATCGAGACCACGGGCGTGACCACCGGCTGCACGGGCGGGTCATCGTCGTCGGTGACCTGCGCGGTCCGCGACGCCGACTGTCCGATCGTGTAGCCGCTGCCGGCGGCGAGCGTCGCCGTGACGGAGCCGTCAGGCTCGTCAGTTGAGTCGTTGGTCGTGGGCAGCGTCAGCGTCTGACTCGTAGTGCCCGAGGAGATCGTCACGGTTTGGGTACCGGCGCTGACTCCGTAGTCGCCCGAGGTCGTGATCGCCAGGCTGACATCCAGGTTGGATGTCGGCGCGGGGTTCGCGCTGACGGTGAACGTCACGTTGGTTCCCTCGGCGCCACCCGATGAGGCGGTGATGTTCACCTCAGGCGTCGGCGGCTGAACCGGCTGCTGCGGTGGAGTCGTCAGCGCGGCCAGCGCCGCCTGCACCTTCGGCAATGTTGCCACTCCGTCCGACCAGCCATGGCGGCGCGAGAGCGCGAGCCACGAGGCGATGCGCGCGTCGCTCATCCCGGTCCGACCTTCCAGCCGATCGAGGATCAGGTTCCAGTCGCGGATGCCGTTCTGATGGTTGCGCGCGGTGAAGTCGGCGATATGCGCGTTGACCTCTGCGATCAGCGCGGGATCCACGGTGTTTGACGGCGTTGCATCATCGTCCGCCACGCTGACCGTCGCGACCTTGTTCGCGCCGAGGTCGTAATCGCTCCCGTCGACCAGCGTCGCGGTGACCGAACCGTCGGGTTCATCCGTCGTGTCGTTGGTCGTGGCAACGGTGAAGGTCGCGCTGCCGCCGGTCTGAATCGTGACCGTCCGCGAGCCGGTCGTCGCGCCGTAGTCGCCGCTGGCCGTGATCGTCACGCTGACCGACATGGCGTTCGTCGGCGCGGGAGTCGCCGTGAGGGTAAAGCTCGCGTTGCCGCCCTCGGTCACGCCGGCGCCGCCGCTGATCGTGACCACCGGCGTGACCGCGACCTGCTGCGGGTCATCGTCGTCGGTCACCTGCGCGGTCTCCGACGCCGCCTGTCCGATCGTGTAGCCGCTGCCGGCGGCGAGCGTCGCCGTGACGGAGCCGTCAGACTCGTCCGTTGAGTCGTTGGTCGTGGGCAGCGTCAGCGTCTGACTCGTAGTGCCCAAGGCGATCGTCACCGTTTGGGTACCGGCGGTGACCCCGTAGTCGCCGGCGGTCGTAATCGTCACGTTGACATCCAGGTTGGCCGTCGGCGCGGGAGTCGCGCTGACGGTGAACGTCACGTTGGAACCCTCGGTTCCGCCCGATGAGGCGGTGATGTTCACCTCAGGCGTCGGCGGCGGCTGTACGGTCTGCTGCGCCGCTTCGAACGCTGCCTTGGCCTCAATCTCGGCGACCACCTGGTCCCAAACCGGGCTGCTGAACCTGTTGGCGTTCTGCCGCGCCTCGGCGAGCGTCAATGCGCCGCCGCTGACGCCGGCCGGGTCGAGCGCGCCCATCGCGGCGAGCGCCCGTTGCCAGCGGTTGACGTGCGCCGTGCCGTGGTGCGCCTGCGACGCCAGGACCTGCACCGCCGCGACCACCTGCGGATCCGCGGTGTATGTCGCCGGCTGCTGCACATCATCGTCGTCGTCCGTCACGCTGACCGTCGCGACCTTGTTCGCGCCGAGGTCGTAGTCGGTCCCGTCCACCAGCGTCGCGGTGACAGAACCGTCGGGTTCATCCGTCGTGTCGTCGGTCGTCGCAACGGTGAAGGTCGCGCTGCCGCCGGTCGGAATCGTGACCGTCCGCGCACCGGTCGTGGCGCCGTAGTCGCCGCTCGCGCTGACCGTCAGGCTGATCGACAGGTCGGCCGTCGGCGCGGGAGTCGCCGTGATCGTGAAGCTGGCGTTTCCGCCCTCGGTCACACCGCTGCCGCCGCTGATCGAGACCACCGGCGTCGGCGGCGTTCCATCGTCGTCCGCCACGCTGACCGTCGCGACCTTGTTTGCGCCGAGGTCGAAGTCGCTCCCGTTGAGCAGCGTCGCGGTGACCGAACCGTCGGGCTCACCCGTCGCGTTGTCGATCGTGGGCAGCGTCAGCGTCTTACTCGTAGTGCCCGAGGCGATCGTCACCGTGTAGGTACCGACATTGACGCCGTAGCTGCCCGAGGTCGTAATTGCCACTTTGACACCCAGGTCGGACGCCGGCGCGGGATTCGCACTGACGGTGAACGTCACGTCTGCTCCCTCGGTCACGTCGCCGCCGCCGCTGATGCTGATGACAGGGATGTCGTCATCTGCGACCGCTATCGTTGCCGCGCCCTGAGTCCTCGACACGGTGTAGCCGGCGTCGGCGGCCGGAGCGTCCAGCGTCGCCGTGACGGAGCCGTCGGCCTCGTTCGCCGAGTCGTTGGTCGTTGCGACCGTGAACGAAGCGCTGCCCGTCGTCGGAATCGTGACCGTCTGCGTGCCGGTCGTAGCGCCGTAGTCTCCGCTGGCGCTGATTGTCAGGCTGACCGACAGGTCGGCGCGCGGAGTGGGACTCGCCGTCACGGTGAAGCTGGCGTTTCCACCCTCGGTCACGCCGCTGCCGCCGCTGACGCTGACGACCGGAATGTCGTCGTCGGCCACCGCTACCGATGCTGCGCCCTGCTTCCTCCACACGGTGTAGCCGGCGTTGGAGGCGGGATCGTCCAACGTTGCCGTGACGGAGCCGTCGGCCTCGTTGACGGCGTCGTTGCTCGTGCCCACGGTGAACGTGGCGCTGCCCGTCGTCGGAATCGTGACCGTCCGCGTGCCAGTCGTGGCGCCGTAGTCTCCGCTGGCGCTGACCGTCAGGCTGACCGACAGATTGGCCAGCGGCGCGGGAGTCGAGGTGAGCGTGAAGCTAGCGTTGCCGCCCTCGGTCACGTCAGCGCCGCCGCTGATGCTGACGATCGGCGCTGCTTGGCTCAGCGCCGTCAGCGCCGCTTGCACCTTCGGCAGCGTCACGATGCCGTCCTGCCAGCCGTTGCGTTTCGAGTTCGCGAGCCACGTGGCAATCCTCGCGTCACTCATCCCGGCTCGGCCATTCAACCGTTCGAGGATCGAGGTCCAGTCGCGGATGCCGTTCGGGTTGTTGTGCGTGGTGAAGTAGGCGATGTGCGCCTCAACCTCGGCGATCAGCGCAGGATCCACCGTGAATGACGCTGGCGGCGGAGGCAACGCAATGTGGTCGTCGATCACGCTGACCGTCGCCGAGGCAGACGTGGACGGCGTGTATTCGGTACCTGAATTGACCGTTACCGTGATCGTGCCGCTCGGCTCGGAGATCTCGTCGGTCGTCGTCGCGACGACCAGCGTTGCCTTGCCTGTCGTTGGCATGGTCACGGTCTGCGCGCCGGTCACGACGCCGAAGTCGCCGGTCGCCGTGACGGTCACATTGACGGTCAGAGGCGCAGAGGGAGTCGGGCTCGCAGTCAGGGTGAACCTGGCGGGGAATCCCTCTGTGACTTCGCCATTGCCTTCAGCGGCGATGCTGATTGTGGGAGTCGGATCATCATCAGTGACGACGATCAGGGCGCCGGCGGGGGGACGGACGATGCCGACACTGCTCACGACAGCGGTCGCATACACCACGAACTGCTTCGCTTTCGAGCCGCTGATCTCGTGCACGTCGTTCTGCTTGGCGTTAAAGGTGACCGAAGTGGGGCTCTCGGTTTGCCCTTCTTTGATGGTGATTTTCGCGGGCTGCGTGAGGGCGGCGTCGGATGGAACACCGGGCTTCAATGGTTCAATACTGAGGAACGTCTTCACATCCCCCTTCGTTTTCGCGCTCAGCACTGCCCTGATCTGG
Organism: Dehalococcoidia bacterium; assembly: GCA_965207365.1. GTDB lineage: Bacteria > Chloroflexota > Dehalococcoidia > Bin125 > Bin125 > Bin125. The sequence continues at coordinate 23,229 of OZ242281.1, forward strand.
GTGGAGCCGCCCTCGACGATCGATGCGCTATCGGCCTGTAGCGTCAACGTCGGCAAGGTTTCATCGTCCTCGATCGTGATGGTCAGCGGGCCGTTCGCCGATTCGTACTCCGCCGGCAACTGACCGATCCCCACCTTGAACGTTTCGTCGCCTTCGTACCAATCATCTTGCGTGATCGCAATGTTGCCTGTTGCGGACTTTGAGCCGGCCGGCACCGTGATTGATGCGAGCGAGGCGTAGTCCGCGTCCGCTGAGCCGGGAGCGGTTGCCGTCACAGGAGTGACCGCCAGCGGAATCGCCACATCCGTCGTCGGCGCGTCGCCGCCGAGCGTGACGGTCACGCTGAGTTCGTCGCCCTCGGCAACAATCGAGCTTGACGTTGATAGCGTGACCGGGTCAGCCGGGATGCTTGAGTGACCAGTGATGACGATCTGCACAGAGCTGAGGACGTTTGGAAACGTTGCCTTCCACAAGCAGAGAGCGCTGACGAGGACTGTCCCCGTGCCGTTGTTGGGGTCCGCGACGCACGTTGTATCGGTCGGCTCGTACCTGCGGATCTTCAGTTTCCAATTGCCCTTCGGATTCTCGCCCAGGTGCCGAGATGACCCGAAGTCGAACAGGCCGCGCAGCGAGCAATAGCCTTCTGTACAGCCGAGGTACTCCGGGGACAGCAGCGACTCAGCGCCCGACGGCGACACCAATGTCCAACGGTAGTGGCGCACGTCATAGACTTCGCCCGTTACGGCAACTTTGACATGCTCGACGAAATCGAACGCCGCTTGAGGGTCTAGCGTGACTACGACTTCTTCGCCGTAGGCGGGCATCGAGATGCTGCTCGATGTTGCCGTGGCGGTCCGCATAGCGGGCAGAAGCGTCCACGAGGATGCGGCGTCGACGGCGCCCTTGGCGTTGACGACGCCGAACCCGTACTCGTAACTGAACGAGTACTTCTCGGTGGATGAACCGTGTTTGTTGGCGCCGGTCATCCAGCTCGTGTTTGTTGGGTCGTTCTTCTGCGCCGTGTTGGCCAGGATCACTTTGACGTCGCGCCAGGTGAGGTTGGAGTTGGCCGCGCGCATCAGCGCCACGACACCGGTGACGATCGGCGCAGAGGAGCTGGTACCGCTCATTCTGTTCGTGTAATAGCTGCTACCCATCGGCGCCAGCATTCCCGGATAGCCGTCGCGATTGCTTGAAGGCGCGCAGATCCAGAGGCTGGGGCCTTCCTCGGAGTACTTTGTCGTGGTGCCGAGGGCATTGACCGCACAGACGCCAATCACACCGCGTTGGTTTTGATTCTCCTCCAGGGTCGCCCAGCCGACTCCGCGATACTGGGAGGAGTTCAATTGCTTGCCGTTCCCAGCCGCCCACACATGTATGGTCCCCTTGCCGCCGAACCCGTCGGTGATGCTGGTTTCCAGAGCTTGCTTCCAGAGATAGCTCCGCCGATGGAGTCCACTCTTGGCTCGGCCGCCATAACTGTGATTGGTCGCCGCCACGATGTCCATGTTGCGGGTCATTCCATCAATGAAGCGCGCCTCCGTCCAGTAATTCATCAGGTTGTAGTTCACCATGCTGACTCTGGGCGCTACGCCGCGTCCGCCGACCGTGTTGTCTCGGGCGCCAATAATTCCGGCGACCGCTGTACCGTGGTACTTGCCCCCGACGCTCGGTTGCTCAGAGTACAGGCCGCCCCATTTCGTGCTGAGCGCCTCGTTCACATTATCTTTGAGGTCTTCGTGGTTGGGATCCCACTTCATGTCCACCACGGCTACGGTGATCCCCTGACCCATCGTCGTGGACCACACATCGCTGAGATTGATGTCGATCGTCGGGTCGAGGGCAGGGTCGACGGAGTGATACCGATACGTGGTTGACGCGTTCAAGTGCCAGCTGCAACTGGACAATTCGTCAGGCCAAGGATCCGTATAGACGTTGCAGTGCGCTTTCGTCTGTTGTGTATGCGACGGGTACCCCGACCAGGACAATTCCTCTGGCTCCGGCGGCCCGAACGAGGACAGCTCAAAGGTGTTCAGCGTCGCGCTCTCGACACCGGGCTCGGCCGACAGCGCGTCCGCCAGCTGGAGCGACTCCACATCGGACGCCGTCTTGATCAGGAACGCGTTTGGCAGCTCGCCGAGCGGCGACACGTGCTCGGGCGAAATGTTGAGTCGATCCAGGATCGCCTTGACATCCACGTCGCTCAGATGCGAGTGGAACAGGACGTTGACGCCGCCGACCAACAGGTACAGCTGGCCCGTGTCCGAGGCGAACCAGTTGGTCGCGTTGGCCGAGTCCGATGCTCCGGTACCGGCGGCGTCGGTCGTGCCTGAAGACGCATACGCTGTGCCGATGGCGCTGGTGGGCACCTTTTGGCCGCCGAGCGCGCGCTCCACCTCTGCCTGATCGATCAGGCGAAGCCACGTCTTGCTGTCGCCGTCTTTCGTGCTGAACGAGCCATCAGATTCGAGCAGGTCCGAGATGCTGACCGCCTGGACCGGCTCGCCGAGCGGCGGGCCACCCAGATCTTCAATCGGCGCCAATCCCTCGTCCAGATCGCCTTCACTGACCACCGGCGACGGCTCGATGATGGTCAGCGTCCAGTCGCCCAGCAGGTTGCCGCCGCTGCAGTCCGTCGCCGAGGCGCAAAGCTGGATTCCGAAGGTCTCGCGCGAGTCGTCGACGCCGTCCGACTGGGCGATGACGCTGAACTGCACCGTGCCGTCGGGCTGTCGGTCGACGCTGGCCGCTGCGCCCGGATTTACGACAGCTTTGGTGGTGCCGACGCGCACCTCGAAATCGGACGAGTCGGCGGTGTAGGGAGCGACCAGCGGCTTCAGGCGAAGGAAGTGGGTCTCCCCCGCGGGCGCGTTCGTGATCTCGATGACGGCGGTCTCACCCTCGGTCACGACCGCCTCGGACAGTTGCGGCGTCGGAGGCGATTGCGCGCCGACCTCACTGGCAAGCGCGCCCAGCAGGAGCAGGCTCAACAGCGCGAACGCCAGACCGACGAACCCGCGCGCCTGGCCGCTACAGCGCATCTTCGGATACTGAGGCCTCATTCGACCTAGCCTTCGTTTCCCTCGTCAGCGCTCTGTCATCGCATCAAGCCAGTTTATCGCCCGACAGATGCATCGGCAAACAGGCATCAGGTGCTCGGCCATCCCGCCCAGCCGGCGGTTCGCGCGTGTCGGCCAATGCCGGCGCGTAGACCGCCGCGATCAGACCTTCCGGCGGGTCGCCTCGTTCCCGATTGCTTACCAGGATGCGTACTGGTTACCTCCACATCCGGCAGTTGTAGATTCAGGCCCGACCACGACAACGGGTACCGTGCGAGCTGCGCCGTTACCCATCGATCCTCAATCCTGGCTGCGTGATCGGCCGGTCGCCGACGGCGGTACCTGGCAACGGTGTACCTCGACGGACCAACGGCATCCCCTTTTTCGTTTGAACAGGAGGGCCCCTGATCAACTATCTTGCGCAAGCTCCCATTTCGCACGGCGCGGCAGAGGTTGGAGGAGGGCGACATGGCACGAATCATGAGACAGCCCCGCCGAGTCGCCCTGCTCGGAGCGTTGGCCGCGCTCGCTGCCATCCTATTCGTCGCCTGGGCCACGGTCTCGGCCAATGCCGGGGCGGTGACCGCCACATTCAGCGAAGTCACTGACGCCTCCGCCACGCGGTGCGACAACGAAATCAGGTCCGACTCCACCTGCGACCTGATCCTGCGAGTGTTCAACACAACATCGAATCCGCGAACCTGGACGCTCGACAAGATTCTGGTCGATCATGCCTTCGACGCAAGCACGATCACGCCGCAGACGGGCACGCCGGGAGCGACGAAGACGCTCGGTCAATGCCCCTGCCAGTATCCGATTGGCGCCGGCGCGACCCAGACCTACAAGATTCACATCGAAGTCGGCGCCCTCCGCGACGGCTACACCAGCGGCCAGATCAACGTGTATCCCAGAGCCCAAGGCGACATCCAATTTCCCGGCAGTACGATTGCCAGTTACCAGCTCGACATCGAGATCGCGACCTCGATCACGATCAACACGGTGACGGACACTACGATCGGTCTGAGCTGGGTCGGCAACGTCTTCGCGACGCGGGCCTTCATCTTCTGGTGGCCGGAAGGCAGTACGTTTGATTCCGTGGAACCGATGACGACCAAGGACTCGAGCTATACGATCACCGGTCTGCAACCGGCAACCAAGTACCATGTCCGCGTCCAACCGTACAAGGCGCTGACGAAGTATCAGGCCAAACAGGTTGAGGTGACGACCAAAGCGTCCGCAGCCTCGGCGGCGCAACGGGCGGCGCCCAGATGCCATCACCAGACGAAGCAGCTGGGCGCAATCACTATTGCCTCCGTAGGTCCCGAGACATGGTGCAAGGTTAAGCCCACGTACTACCGGCACCCATTCGACCATGCCATGGCCATCGGCGAATCGCTCACGTACGAAATCTCCGTCGCGGCGGAGTCCTGCCCCGCAACGGTCCAGATTCGGGGCAATCCGATATGGAGGTGGGGCGGTCCGGATAATTCTAAATTGATGGGTATTGCGCTTGGCTCCACGGCGCCTTCACCTCGCGTCGGTAGCGCGCATAACTCGCTGACGCTGACCTTCAGCGGAGCCGCCTGCACGACGCCTCAGCGAGTCACCGTCTTCGGAACGCCAAATCCAACTGTCCTCCCTCGGGGAGCAGGCCGAATCCCGATCCAGCACACGTTGACGCAGCGCGCCGGCCAGGCCGCGAATGAAGCCGGTCCCAAGCTGGACGTCTGGGCCATCGAGTTCCGCCATATCGATCTGCAAATGGGCGTGCCGTCGTCCACAGGTCATGCCGTGTACCAAGGGTATCACGATTCCGATGGAAGATGGACGCATCAGCGTTTTCTCAATAACGTCGGCCGAGTTCGAGATGTCGGGAAGAAGACCAACCACGCCGGTCAACACGCATTTTGGCCAATCACCTACGTCCGAGCGCAACGGCCGTCGACGGGGAACACAGCGCCCGCGTACACAGAGTTCTGCGTATATGTCCATCCCAGAGAGATTCCAGACCTAAACGAAGCCGGCGAAATGGTCTTACCGGTTCTCGGAAGCTATCGGTCGCCAATGCGGCAGCTCACCTTGATTCCGTTTACTCACCAGGTACTGCACTATCAGCACTACGGCGACAGGTTGCTGAGACGTTCACCCGACACTGGCTTCAGGCTGCCGTTCGAGATCCAGCGTTACACCTCCGTCGTTAATCGCGACGGCGCGTGTCAGCCGGTCGGCTCCGACAACAGCGGCGCCTGGGAAACGGTGTACTCAGGCGGACCGACGACGAACACCTCCGCCGCGCAAACGACATGGGAGACGACGACCAGAGACAGCGTGGTACCGTTCGTGATTCAGCATCAAGATTACGGGCAGTACATCAATGTCCGCATCCGAGGTGTATACGGAGTGAGCACCCGGACTGATACTCAAGGCCAGTTCCTGAACCCGCCCGGTCGGGCGTTGAACGTCAAGTTCACGTTCGCGGAGGCGCCAACCGAAAGATCCTGGGGATCATTCGAGTTGACGTTCTTCAACTGATTCGGCCAATCGATGCGCATCGAAGCGGATAGCTCCCCAGCCGAGAGCTTATGTCGAGCTGGGGAATTTGGCGACCGTGTCGTCTCGTTCCTCAGTCGTGGTTTCTCTGACGCCGATGGCGTGTTCACTCCAGCGAGAGCAGGAGATCGCATTCCGTCCGCTCACGCTCGCGCCGCGCATGGGTAACGCGACAACCGGCCATCGGCTTCCGATATTCTACGGCTGGCGGAGAACATCAGAAGCGGGGGAGGATGGCCATGACAATGCAGACCTCGACATGCAAGCGCCAGGCAGTGCTGGCGGCAACTGCAGCGGCAGCGCTGGCGGCGCTGCTGTTCCTCGTCCTCAACGCCGTCTCGGCCAATGCCGGGGCGGTGACGGCCACGATCAGCGATGACACCGACGCCTCCGCCACGAGGTGCGATAACGAAATCAGGTCCGACTCCACCTGCGACCTGATCCTGCGCGTGTTCAACACCACCTCGAATCCGCGAACCTGGACGCTCGACAAGATTCTGGTCGCTCAGGCCTTCGACGCGAGCACGATCACACCCCAGACGGGCACGCCGGGAACGACGAAGACGCTCGGCCAATGCCCCTGCCAGTACCCGATCGCCGCCAACACCAACCAGACCTACAAGATTCACATCGAAGTCGGCAAGCTCACCGACGGCTACACGAGCGGCAAAATCAAGGTGTATCCCAGCGCCTATAACGGCGGCCAATTTCCTCCGAGTACGGTAGCCAACTACCAGCTCGACATCGAGATCGCGACCTCGATCACGATCAACACGGTCACGGACACTACGATCAATCTGAGCTGGGTCGGCAACGTCTTCGCGACGCGGGCCTTCATCTTCTGGTGGCCGGAAGGCGGTACGTTCGATTCCGTGACACCGATGACAACCAAGGACTCGACCTACACGATCACAGGACTGGCGCCGGCAACCAAGTACCTCGTCCGCGTCCAACCGTACAAGTCGCTGACGAAGTATCAGGCGAAACAGATCGAGGTGACGACCAAAGCGTCCGCGACTCCACCGCCGGATCCAACGCCTCGCACCGTGAAGCTCGAAGATTGCAGCGAGACCGTCAAGATCGGTTCGAACGCTCAAAACTTGAAGCTGGTGCTCACCGACAACACGGCGGCGTCGTATTGCGTAACGCTCGGCGCCGATCCGGGCGGCGAGACGACCGTGGACATTGCGCTCACCGCGCCCCAGCCTCCGAAATCGAGGATTCAATTTTCGACGAATTTCGCTGAAACCAGGAGCGACGACCCTCCGTCGCTGACATTCGACAGCAGCAACTGGAATAAGCCGCAGCTCATTACCGTGCACGGCGTGCCGGACAACAACGTCACTGGTTCCTATCACTACCTAACCCATACGGTTAGCGGCGGCGCCTCTGGACCCAGACTGAGATTGGTCGTCGTCGACATGAGGCTTGCGGTCGATGTCAGTTATCGATGCTACGATCGCAATTGCACGCATGGCGCGTACCAGGACAGCGATTTTCTGCTTGAAGGCATTCTATTGTCCGAGGCGACCACCGAGACCTGCGCCGATGGCGATTACTTCCAGTACCAGGCTCGCATCAGGGTCAATAAGTTCCGCTATGAACAGCTTTATCACTTGGACTACTTGACGCTCGACCCGGTTGGAACGGTCATGTGGCCGCGTTACATACGCCCGGATCCTGATGGCCCGGAGGTCATGGTCACCCGACCGGTCCATTACCAGTACCAGGCGCCTGGCGACACCGGCTGGAGCGAGATACCTGATGGCGGCTTCCGTGTGCTGCAGGAGCATTGGGTGAACACTTCATGGCCGGGAGCGCTCCCCGCCGCCGAACACCTGACGGGGTGGTACGGCATTCGCGTCTGCGCGCCGCTCGACACTGGTGTCAATGCCACCTATACCAAAGTTGACACTAAGTTGGATCCGACCCAATTTGGGCATCTGAGACTGACCTACGGCATCACGCGGATCGTGGTTGGAGATAACGGAATGGAATAGCGCGGGATGATCATCGATTCCTTCTGGTCACGCCGACGGTTGCGGCGGGGGAATCAGGTGATCGGATATCCTGCCCGAAGTCGCATTTTGAGCTGCACGGCACGGACAGGTTGGAGGAGGGCGACATGGCACGAATCATGCGACGACCCCGCCGAGCTGCCGCGCTCGGGGCGCTGGTCGCCCTCGCCGCCATCCTGTTCCTCGCCTGGGCCGTGGTTTCAGCGGAGGTCGATCCGCCGACCGAGATGGACGCCGTCAACCAGGATTTGGACCCAAATTGCGCAGTGGGATCCACGACCGACTCGGAACGCACGACCTTTGCGAGTTTCGAACCGATCGCGTCCCCGCATGTCACGGACAATTCGGTCACGCTGAGTGGGATCGGAAGTCACAACAACGACCGGGTGTTTTTTTTCTGGAGGAAGCAAGGCGAACCCAACCCGAATTACGACATGGTCGAGGGCAAGTCCGAGTGCACGATCAGCGGTCTTGAACCGTCTACGACTTACGTGATTTCGGTGATCCGCGTGCAAGCCAGCGGCACGACGGTGACGACCAACGAGGAGAAGATCACTGTCACGACCCTGTCGGAGACGCCTCCGACACCGGTAGTCAATATCAGTGGCTGGGGCCCTGCCCTCGAAGGCATCTCAACCAACTTTACGCTCACTGCGACTCCGGCGCCGACTTCCGAATTGAGTGTCAACGTGACAATCAGTGCCAGCGGCGACTTCGGCGTAACCACCGGTCCGCGGACAGTCACGATTCCGACCAGCGGTAGCACGATCTTCGGAGTCGCTACCACCCACGACTTGGTGGACGAACCCAACGGATCGGTCACTGCAACGCTGGTCGACGGGGCTGACTACGACCTCGGCACGACGAGGTCCGCCACAGTGACAGTGGCCGACGACGACGACGTGATGCCTCCAGCCACAGGGATTGCCAGATGCTTCTCTCAAACCAGGCAGAAGGGCGATACCAAGATTGACTCCGTAGGCGCGGAGACATGGTGCCCGGTGGCCACCCCATATACGACCATCGCGTCATGGGACCACGCCATGGGCGTCGGCGAGTCGCTGACGTACGAAGTCTCGGTCCCCGCTGGATCCTGTCCGGCAACGGTGCAGGTTCGCGCCCGCTGGTGGTGGAGAATGGATGAACTTAACCGTAACAAGACCCTACTGATGAACATCGTTCCTGGTCGTGTCGCGCCGGAGGTTCGGGTACCGGCCGCGAGTCCAACGGTTGACTTGCACTTCAGCGCCGACAACTGCACGACGCCTCAGAGCGTGACCGTCTTCGGAGTGCCTGCCGCCGATCGACAGCCACGGTGGACAGGCGCTGCCGAGATCTCACACACGCTGACCCAGCGCAGCGGCAATTCCGTTGCCGAAGCAGGACCTGTGCTGGCCTTCAGGTTCTTCACCGAAAACATCATCAGTGTACGCATGGGAGTGCCTTCGTACCCTGCTGACGACCGGCGGGTCGCTAATCATGCTCATCCAGATTCCCAAGGGATCTCGGAGACCAAGCAGTATGTCAATGATGTCGGACCGGTATCAAGTGCCGCGAACAATACCGATAGCTTCCCGCATTGGAAGAACGGGCCTTACATCTTCGCCCGCGCGCCCATCGCGTCGGCGCAGGACGACCGCTGGACCGAGCTCTGCGTCCACGTTCATCCCAGAGAGATCCCGGACATCAACGCTGATGGCGATATGTGGCTGCCCCAGTTTGAACTCTATAGGTCGCCGTACCGACAATTGACCTTGATCCCATTTGCATTCCTTGGTCCCCCACACGGGAAGCTCGGCGTGGTGCGGCTTCGGCCCGACACCGGCTTTACCATGCCGTTCGAAATTGAGCGCTTCACGTCGGTCGTCAATCGTGGTGGCGTGTGCCGACCGGTCGCCGCCGGCGACAGCGGCTCCTGGAAGACGGTGTACTCGGGCGGCCCGACGTCGAACACTGCGGAAGCCCTGACGGACTGGCAAACGACCGACAAGCCCAACGTGGTTCCGTTGACGATTCAACATCAAGATTACGGTGAGTTCATCAACATTCGGATCAGAGGCGTGTACGGCATTGGCACGCAGACGGATAATCAAGGCCAGTTCATGGCACCGCCGCGAGATCGGTCGCTCAACGTCCGATTTTCGTTCGCGGAAGTCCCGAGTGGGCTCTCGAGATCGAGATTCACGTTGGCCTTCTTCCCCTGAGTCGGCCAGTCCGGCCATGCCGAAGAGGATGATTCCCCAGCTCGACAGCTTATGTCGAGCTGGGGCGTTTTGCGACCACGTCGTCCCTTCCTCAGTCGTGGCTTCTACGACGCCGATGGCGCTTTCACTGCAGCGGGAGCAGGCGACCGCATCCCGCCCGCTCACGCTCGCGCCGCGCATAAGTAACACGGCGGCTTGTCATCGGCTTCTGATATTCTGCAGCTTGGCGGGGAGCATCAGAAGCGCGGGAGGATGGCCATGTCAATGCAGACATCGACACGCAAGCGCCATGCAGTTCTGGCGGCGACTGCCGCGACAGCGCTCGTTGCGCTGCTGTTCCTTGTCCTGAGCGCCGTCTCGGCCAATGCCGGGGCGGTGACCGCCACATTCAGCGAAGTTACCGACGCCTCCGCCACGCGGTGCGAGAACGAAATCAGGTCCGACTCCACCTGCGACCTGATCCTGCGCGTGTTCAACACCACGTCGCATCCGCGAACCTGGACGCTCGACAAAATTCTGGTCGATCATGCGTTCGACGCAAGCACCATCACGCCGCAGACGGGCACGCCCGGAACGACGAAGACGCTCGGCCAATGCCCCTGCCAGTACCCGATTGCCGCCGGGGCGACCCAGACCTACAAGATCCACATCGAAGTCGGCGAGCTCCGCGACGGCTACACCAGCGGCAAAATCAAGGTGTATCCCAGCGCCTATAACGGCGGCCAATTTCCTCCGAGCACGATAGCCAACTACCAGCTCGACATCGAGATCGCGACCTCGATCACAATCAATACGGTCACGGACACTACGATCGATCTGAGCTGGGTCGGCAACGTCTTCGCGACGCGAGCCTTCATCTTCTGGTGGCCGGAAGGCGGTACGTTCGATTCCGTGACACCGATGACGACCAAGGACTCGACCTATACGATCACGGGGCTGACACCGGCAACCAAGTACCAAGTCCGCGTCCAACCGTACAAGTCGCTGACGAAGTATCAGGCCAAACAGGTCGAAGTGACGACCAAAGCGTCCGCCACTCCACCGCCGACGCCGGATCCTACGCCTCGAACCGTGAAACTCGAAGATTGCAGCGAGAACGTCACGATCGGCTCGAACACTCAAGGTTTGGAACTGGTGCTCACCGACAACACGGCGTCGTCGTATTGCGTGACGCTCGGCGCCGATCCGGGCGGCGAAGCGACCGTAGACATTGCCCTCACCGCGCCGCAGTCTCCGAAATCGAGGATTCAGTTTTCCAAGAACTACGCTGAAACCAGAAGCGACGATCCCCCGACGCTGACATTCGACAGCAGCAACTGGAACACTCCGCAGCTTGTCACCGTGCACGGTGTGCCGGACTTTGGCGGCACAGGTTCCCATTATTATCTGACCCATACGGTCAGCGGTACCTCCGGACCGAAACTGTCGGTGAAGGTACTCGACGCGCGCATGGCCTTCTTTATCACTTATCGATGCTACGGGAACAACTGCGAAGACGGAGTGCACCTAGGAAGCAATAGCAACGGAAGAATAAGCAACTATATGCTTCTCCGAATCAATCTCGACGAGGCGACAACCACGACCTGCGCCGACGACGATTACTTCGCATACGAAGCGCGCATTAGGGTGAGTGAATACACCTATCCAGGGCTCTACGCATTGGACTACTTGACGGTCGATCCGTTCAAGGGTACTCAATGGCCACGATACATACGCCCGGTTGCCGACGGCCCTGAGATAGAGGTTCCCCGGCCGCTGCACTTCCAGTACCACCGGCCGGGCGAAACTGTCTGGAGCGACGTACCTGATGGTGGGTTCCGTGTGCCAAAAGAGCATTGGGCGAATCTTCATTGGCGAGCACCGGTAGGTACTGCCGAACATCAGATGGCTTGGTACGGAATTCGGGTGTGCGCGCCGCTCGAAACGGAACTTAATGTTCGCTCTACCAGATTCAACATGTGGTTGGATCCAACGCAATTTGGGAAACCGAGACAGACCTACGGCACCGTTCAGATGTGGGTCTACGATAACGGAATGGAATAGCGCGGGATGATCATCGATTCCCTCTGGTCCCGCCGACGGTCGCGGCGGGGGAATCAGGTCAGCGGATATCCTGCCCGAAGTCGCATCTTGAGCTGCACGGCACGGACAGGTTGGAGGAGGGCGACATGGCACGAATCATCCGACGACCCCGCCGAGTCGCCCTACTGGGAGCGCTGAGCGTCCTCGCGGCCGCGCTGGTCATCATGTTCCCTGCGGCCTCAGCGGAAGACGGCTCGCAGACCTTGATGGACGTCGTCCTCCAGGAACTGGACTCAGGGTGCACGAACACCACATCCGACACCAATCGCACCAGCTTCGAGGACTTTGCACCGATCACGGTCGGCGCAACGACGCACAATTCGGTCACACTGAATGGACTCGGTGATCTCAAGAATGACCGGGCATTTGTTTTCTGGCGTAAGTCAGGCAGCAGCACACCGTATTTCGACATGGTCGCGGGCAAGTCGGAGTGCACGTTCAGCGGTCTTGAACCGTTGACGACCTATGTGATTTCGGTGATCCGTGTGCAAACCATCGATACAACGATCAAGCACAAGGAGCAGAAGATTACCGTCACGACCATGTCGGGACCGCCGTCGCCCGTGAATGTCGACGATTGCTCGACGCCCGGCGCGATCGGCTCGCCCGCGCAAGGCTTCCAACTCGTACTCACCGACAATACCTCAGCGTCGTACTGCGTAACGCTCGACGCCGATCCGGGTGGCGAAGCGACGGTCCGACTTGAACTCGAAGGCGGTCAGGTGTCGTGGTCGAAGGTCCAGTTTTCCACCAATGGCGCAGCGGACAAGAGCGATGACCCTCCAACGCTGACGTTCGACAGCAGCAACTGGCAGACTCCGCAGGTCGTCACGGTCCATGGCGTGCCGGACAAATGGGGCAAGGGTCAGACGTACCAGCTCACGCATACGGCGAGCGGCAGCGCGTCTGGAACAACCCTGCAGGTGATCGTGGTCGATCAGCGCACTTTCTTGAGCGCGCAATATCGGTGCTACAACAACATTTGCGATCAGGGAGTATCGGAACGTGAGTCTGTGCTTACCGGGCTGCTTATCACTGAAGCGATATCCACGACTTGCGCCGATGACGATTACGCTGCATATCAGATACGCATGAGCGGCCTGAGGCCCCTCGTACACAATCTTGACTACATCACCGTGAATCCAATCAACGGGCAACAGATGCCGCGAAACTTTAGTCGAGTCGTCGATGGACAGTCTGTGAAACTGAAGCAACCGCTCCACTTCCAGTACCAGGCGCCCGGCGACACGACCTGGAGCGACATACCTGAGGGTGGGTTCCGAGTCTTGCGAGAGCATTGGGGCAGCGAGCATTGGCCGACGCTCGTCGATAAAGCGAACAGTAGCGGTTGGTACGGCGTCCGGGTTTGCGCACCCCTGGAAACCAACATTAACTCTCCAGCCACGGTCGAGATTTACATATGGCTGGATCCAACGCAATTCGGCAGACCGAGACACATCTACGGCCTGGCATCGATCGGGGTGATAGATAACGGAATGGAATAGCGCGGGATGATCATCGATTCCCTCTGTTACCACCGACGGTTGCGGTGGAGGGAATCGTCTGATCAGCTACCCTGCTCGCACTCGCATTTCGATCGGCACGGCAGAGGTTGGAGGAGGGCGACATGGCACGAATCATGCGACAGCCCCGTCGAGTCGCCCTGCTCGGAGCGGCCCTGCTCGGAGCGCTGGCCGCGCTCGCGACCATCCTGTTCGTCGCCTGGACCGCCGTTTCAGCTAATGCCGGGGCGGTGACCGCCACGATCAGCGATGATACCGACGCCTCCGCCACGAGGTGCGACAACGAAATCAGGTCCGACTCCACCTGCGACCTGATCCTGCGGGTGTTCAACACCACGTCGCATCCGCGAACCTGGACGCTCGACAAGATTCTGGTCGATCATGCGTTCGACGCAAGCACGGTCACGCCGCAGACGGGCACGCCGGGAGCGACGAAGACGCTCGGCCAATGCCCCTGCCAGTACCCGATCGCCGCCAACACCAACCAGACCTACAAGATTCACATCGAAGTCGGCGACCTCCGCGACGGCTATACCAGTGGCAAAATCAAGGTATACGCCACCGCATACAATGGCGGCCAATTTCCTCCGAGTGCGATAGAAACCTACCAACTCGACATCGAGATCGCGACCTCGATCACGATCAACACGGTCACGGACACTACCATCGATCTGAGTTGGGTCGGCAACGTCTTCGCGACGCGGGCCTTCATCTTCTGGTGGCCGGAAGGCAGTACATTTGATTCCGTGACGCCGATGACGACCAAAGACTCGACCTATACGATCACCGGTCTGACGCCGGCAACCAAGTACCTCGTCCGCGTCCAACCGTACAAGGCGCTGACGAAGTATCAGGCCAAACAGGTCGAGGTGACGACCAAAGCGTCCGCGACTCCAACGCCCACGCCGGTGGTCGGCATCACCGCCTCATCCGGCGCGACCGAGGGCTCCCCCGTGACCTTCACCGTCAGCGCGACTCCCGCGCCGACGACCGACCTTGTGGTCAGCCTGACGATTACGACAACGGGCGACTACGGCGTGACAGCCGGCGATCGCACCGTGACCATCATGGGCGGAACGTCCAGCGCCACGCTGTCTCTGCCCACCAACAATGACTCGACGGACGAACCCAATGGCTTGGTCACCGCGACGCTGGTCGACGGGACCGAATACGACCTCGGCGCGAACAAGACCGCCACGGTCACTGTGGCCGATAACGACCTACCTTTCACGTCGCGAGGAAACACCTGCGGTCCCATGACCAAGCAGCAGGGCCCGATCACGATAGGCTCCACGCCAGGGGAAACCTGGTGTCCGGTGCATGTATCGTATTCGAACGGTCGCTATCCCTACAGTCCACCTTCCTTCGACCATGTCATGGGCTTCGTCGGAACGTTGACATACAACGTATCGGTGCCGGCTGACTCATGTCCGGCAACCGTTCAGATTCGCGGCGCTCCGGTAACCGGATGGGGTGAAATCCCCCGGTCGAACCTTGCGGGCATCGTTGCCGGCTCTGTCGTGCCGGCGACCCGGGTTGGAAGCGATCCACTCTCGCTCAACTTGCAATTCACCGGCAGCGGCGCGGCCTGCTCGACGCCGCAACAAGTCACCATCTATGGAGTCAAAGCGTACCTCGACCATCTCGAGTCGAGGGGTAATGTCAAGATCCGGCACACGCTGACGCAGCGCAACGGCAATCTAGTGACGGAAGCTGGGCCGCGGCTGTCGATCTGGATGCTCAACGACGCATGGATCGATCTGAACGTAGGCATCCCATTCGTCGCCGCAGCCGATCGCACGATGTCGAGTGAAGTGCACTCCGATTTCGGATACTCGGGCACTGCCTGGCCTACCTGGAAGGAAGAAGTCGGAACCGAGACCGTGAGCTACATCAACAACGTCGGACCTGCATCGACGATCGGAAACATGGTCGATACCCGCCCGTTCCGGCGATTCTTTGCGTACAGTTACGTTCGCGCGCCGTTGCCGTCGGCCACTGAGCGGTGGACTGAGTTCTGCGTCTACATCCACCCGCGAGAGATTCCGGATATCAATGCCGCTGGTGAGATGCTGCTGTCAAATAAAGGACTTTACCGGACGCCGTATCGGCAGCTCACGTTAGTCCCGTATACTCACGACGTAGACGTCTGGTGGTATCCGAATACACACGACCACACACCCGATGACGGGTACCGACTACCGTTCGAACTCCAGCGTTACACATCAGTCGTCAATCCCGGCGGCCGCTGCGAGCCAGCCTCCGGCGGCGGTACCTGGCAGACGGTGTATTCGGGCGGCCCGACAGCAGACACGGCGGAGGCGCACACCACTTGGCAGGCGACGACCAGCAACAACGTGGTACCGTTCGTGATCGTGCCTCAACACCTCGGTCAGTACATCAACGTGCGGATCCGAGGCGTCTATGGCGTCAGTACCAGCTCAAGCACACAAGGCATGCGGTTAACGCCAAGCAGTGTACTCTACGTGAAGTTTAACCTACTAGAGGTTCCGAGTGTCAGAGCGCAAGTACCAATCGTACTGTCCTTTGTGGACACGTCCAGCGATTAGGCTACGCCTGCTTCCAGCGGGTGTAGCCTGCGCAGGAACAGACGCCTCAACAGCGAAACGGAAGGTTGCTCTGATGCGTTCCGACTCAAGACAGATCACTACCCACGCTGCTTACCCTGTCAGAGTGGGGAAGGTGAGCTTGCATCATGTGGCGCGCTTGCCGGTCGTGCTCCTGCTAGGGCTATTCTCACTGTTCGCCGCAGTGGTGTTGGCTGCGCCATGGTCGCAGCCGGCTTCAGCATCCGTCAACGATGGACCCACGCTGAGCTTCTCGAAGTCGGAGTACACGCTGCAAGAGGGCGCGCGCCTGCCGAATGATATGTTCATCCTGTCCGAGCCCTTGCGCGAACCGATCACCGCATTCATTCAATCGACTCCCGGCACCGCCGGCGTAGCAGACTACTGGGATTCCACCTTTCCGCTCGACTTCGCGGCCGAGCAGACAACCGCCGGCATCTGGTTGGAGGCGCGTCGAGATCAGATCATGGATGGCGGGGAAACCTTCACGCTGAGGATTTTCGAGAGTCCGGTCGCCATCGGCGCGATCAGCGAAGCGACTGTGACAATAACGGACAATCCCGCCGAGAATCTTGTCTGGGTCAGCAGTTATCGACGGCATTTCAAAGAAGGACGCTCGATCAGCGTCGATCTGAAAATAGCCTACGAATACCCTGAGCGAGTCGAGATTCCAGTCAAGGTCGAGCACGGCTCCACAGGCGTCGGGGATGTTACGGCCACAATGATGATGGTCGGCATTGGCGCCGGTTCGAACCAGTCCAGTTTGGTCATCCAGACGCACGACGACAGTGAACCTGAGCAGGATGAGACGTTCACGGTGTCGGTCATGGGGGTGCCGGACTTATCGCTGAAACGACATGCCGCCAGCGGAACGATCACCTTTACCATTCTCGACAATGAACCGGGGATCAAGTTGCTCGACCCCTTCCGCGGCAGACACCGACAGGTCGCCGAAGGCGACCGCGTTCAGATTGAGGTTGCGCTGGAGCAGGCTCAGTCAACGGATGTGACTGCGACGCTTGAGTCGCGGGCGATCGGCAACGCCGACTCGAGCGATGTTGTCGTGGGCCAGACGACGGTGACGATTCCGGCCGGCCAAACCAAGGCGTCCGGGTACATCCGCACAAACCGCGATGATCAGTATGAACCTACTGAATGGTTCCAGGTCGCCCTCGTCGACACCAGCTTGCCTGGCAAGCCGATACGGTCGCCGAGGGCGGTCGGGGTGGACATACTCGATCTGGCCTACTGGGCCTGCTTCGAATCGGAAACCAGCTACGCCAACACGTCGTTCCTCGAGTGGGTCCCCCACACATACCCGTCAGGCCTGAATGCCAGCGATTGGAGCACTTCCGCTTGGGTTCCAATCAAGGCGTACGGGCATCGACCGCGGGCGATATATCTGTCTTTTGCATACAACAAGAACGGTGAGGATACGGCTCAGACTTTTTCTCGTACACATCTAAACGGTTACACAATCTTGTACGATCCCCAACTCACGTTCGAGTTTCGGTCGAGTAGAAATCGTCAGCTTCTGCCTACCATCGTCAGCTCATGGGCGTACAGGCTTGATGACACACAAACAACGAGCAGTCAGCGTTTCGTTCCTGTGGCGCCGGGTAAGTTCTTCACGGTGACATTGAATCAGGCAGCGGGTATGATCGACCCTATTGACGGAGCCGAGTGCATTACCGAGCACAAGGTCATGTTCACCGATCAGAAGCCCACGTTTGCCTTCAGCGCGTCCAAGTATGCGGTGTGGGCCGGCGATGATGTGGTGGTTCCGGTCGAGCTGCACTCGCAAAATCGTCGCCGAACGATGCAGGTCAAGGTCGGAGTGACGCCGACAGATGTTACTGCGGTCGGCGGACAAGACTATCAGGCTGGACCGTACACTGTCAGCGTCCCGTATCGAGAACGTGTGCAGACCCTGCGTATCCCCACGACTTCCGACGGCGACACCACGGCTGAGTCGTTCAGCCTCACCCTGACGGACACCTACAGTTTGCCGGAACCCTTCGATATCTCGCCGCAAGGCAACACCACCACAGTCGAGATCTGGCCCGCCCCACACACCTGGCCAGTGGTCAGCATCGCCACCGATCAAGAAACAATCACCGAAGGCGAGTCCGTGACGTTTAGCGTGACGATGACCCCACCGCCGGCGGAGGATGTGACGGTGATGGTGTTCCTCAGCGAGCATCGAGAGGACCGCGGATCGCTTCCGCAGGCGCTCAAGGGTCCCTTAACGGTCACCATCCCGGCCGGCGGCGCATCGCCAGGTCGGGCCACCGTGACGACCAACGCGACCCAGTCGGATGGGGCGGACGTCTGGCGCACGATCTACGCTCGGATCATCGCAACCGACTTTCATGCCGGCTCGCGAACCTACTATCGGGCCGATGAGACGCGACTGATCGTCTTTGTCGAGGACAGCGCGACGTTGGATTAACGCATGTCCGCTGCTCGCGGGGAGCGATACCGGTCAGATATCCTGGTGCCTGTGTGCGCATCCGGCCAAGGCGCCGGTATGGGTAGGGGGTTGGTATGGCACGCGAATCATACGGCTGCGCCGCCGAGCCGTCGTAGGGGCGGCGCTGTTGGGCGGCCTCGCCGTGGCGCTGGTGGTGATGTTCTCCTCGGCATCAGCGCAAACCGGTTCGTTGAAAGCCTGGTTCAACGATAATGTGCTCTCCACGTATTGTCATGGAGAGATCCTTGTTACCTGGTTGTTGGGGTGACCAACACCTCGGATCACGCACAGACCTGGACGCTAGATGAGATCGGCATGGGCGGCGCCTTCGATGCGGCGCAAGTCTTACCGGGTTGGCCGGAAGGGAAGACGCTTGGCGACTGTCCCTGTCAATACACGATACCCGCCACGTCGGTCATTGTCGGTCATTGTCGTTCATCTGCTGATCAAGCTCGGCAAGCTGGAGGGCGGCACACATTCCCTTCATCTCAAGGTCTACCACGAGGTAGACAGTTCGACCCGACCGCTACTGGCGGAGTACAAGGTTGAAAAGGAAGTACCTGTACCGGCGAGCGCCACCGACGTCGTTGGTCGGATGACGCACGAGTCCATCACCTTAACCTGGCCCGCCAACGCGCAGCACACGTTCATCGTCTGGGGCCCGATCTCAACTCCCGACACCGCTTCCCAATCGCTGATCGTCACGATGGGATCTAGGTACACGATCAGCGGTCTGGCGCCATCGACCGAGTATCGGGCTCGTGTGATCCGTGTCAAAACCACGGGCGGTGCAGCAACGAGCAGTCAGCAAGTGCTCACGCTGACCACCGATCCGTATCCCGGCGGATATGTCCCACGCATCACTCCGCACGGGGAGGCGGTAGCGGCCTGCGACATGACGAGCGACTACGATATCGACGACGACCGGCTGATCGAGGTCTGTAGTTTGCAGCAGCTCGACGCGATCCGCCACGACCTCGATGGCGACGGCGCGCCGGACGTGTATCCGACACGAATCGAGGAGGTGTTCCCAACCGAGCCGTGGAGGCGAGGCCTGTCGAGCGACTTCAGTCCCCAGCAGCGCATCGACTTGTACGCAGCCGCGTTCCCGGGCGCGGTGGCCGGCATGGGCTGTCCCGCATCCGGCTGTATCGGGTATGAACTGGCGGCCAATCTGGACTTCAACCAGAACGGCATCTCAGGATTCGATGGCGGAGTGATCGATGCGCAAGGCGCCCTCGTCACTCGAGCGGACCCGTTCTGGAATGACGGCAAGGGCTGGCTGCCGATTATGGGGCAATCCTACCTGTCGAACCATGAGGCGCATGGGAAGAAGGACGAGTACTGCAGCTATGCCTACATTGGCGCCTACTGGCCCTATGAGATTGAGTTCAACCTGGCCGGCGAATTCGTCGCCACATTCGAGGGCAACGGCCACACGATTGCCAATCTGAGCAGCAAGTGGGATCGATACTGCGTCGGACTGTTCGGCTACGTCGGTCCCGGCGGCGTGGTTCGCAACGTGGGGTTGATCGGCACGGGGACAGTGTCCGGGGCTCGGATGGTCGGCGGGACTGGTCGGCGTGCTCGAAAGCGGTACCGTCAGCGGGTCCTATTCGCAACTGAATGCGTCCATACCTGAGTATTGGAATGTGGGCGGACTGGTCGGTTTGATGGTCGGCGCCGCCACGGTGCGCGAATCTTACGCGACCGGCGATGTTTCAGGTGGTTACATTGCCGTTGGAGGGCTGGTAGGCATGCTGGCGCCTCGGCAGGGGACCGCGCGGATCACCGCCAGTTTCGCCACGGGTAATGTCAGCGGGATGTCGTCCGTCGGAGTCGGCGGGCTGGTGGGCTATCAAGCTCCAACTCCGATCACCAAGACCATACCGGGTACAACCCCTCCAGCCGCTGCGCCGAGCTCCATCATCGCCAGCTACGCGACCGGCGACATCACCGCCATCGGTACCGGCAGCCCACATTATGAGCAACAGACCCGCGGGGGCGCGTTAGTCGGTCGCATGCACCATCCGACCAACGACACAACGGTCGCGGCTAGTTACGCAACCGGCACGGTCACGAGCAGCGGAGAGGGTTCCGTCTACGCGGGCGGCCTGTTTGGCGGCTGCCCGAGCGGTAGCTTCGCCGCGCACACCTATTGGCAGGTCCCGGGTACGGATCTGAGTGTTGGAGTGAACGGCGACAATGGATGCGGCTGGAGCGGCAAGACCGCCAGCGACCTGCAATCGCAGATCGAAGCGGACGGTTATGCCGGCGTCTTCGCAAACTGGAACGTCGATGTCGACTCCGACGGCGCTGCCAACGACCCGTGGGACTTCGGCACGTCGTCGCAGTATCCGAAGCTCGATTACTGCGGGCCGAAGCCGGGCATCGACCTGTCCTGGGACTCGACGCGGACAGAGTATTGCCCACTCCGAGAGGCCGCAGACGGGCACCAGCAACGCTGAGCTGAGCGGAGCTGCCAAGCCCAGGCCAAAGCGGGTCCCCGCTCGGGGCGGGGACGGGAACCTGACATCTCAACCGCCCCCGCCTCCGCGCGGGGGCCTGCTCCTTCCCCGGCCTCTGCGCGGCAGCCATGCTTGTCGCTGGCGCCTGGTCAACCAGCACCGATCGGCGCTGCCGGGCTAGAGCCTGTTCACATCAACCATTTGCTGCGCCCGAATTCCGCCATTGCCGCGCTTGCCGCGGCAATCTCTCCGAGTGGTGCACGGACAGTGGCACCGAATGCAGCGAGATACCCGCGACAAGCGCGGGTATGACGGAACTCCTGGGCTGAACGGCCACATGTGAACAGGCACTAGGCCCAAGCGTGTCCCCGCTCGGGGGCGGGGACACGGGGACCTAAACCATGCACCGGTCTCGGAGACGCGAACAGGGGCGGCCTTGCGGCCGCCCCTGTTGATTGTCGCCCCGGCTGCGCCGGATTCCGTCGTCGATTAGTCGTCGTCAATGATCGTCATGGTCCCTTCCTGCCGTTCCAGCGTCGCGCCGTTCGGGGAGGAGAGCCTCACCGTGAAGACTTCGTCCGGTTCGTCCCTGGAATCCTGGTTCAGCCACACGGCTCCTGTGCCGCTGGTCTCACCCGCCCGAATCAGGATCTCTCCTGTCGCATGCCAGAAGTCGTAAGAGTAGCCCTGACCGCCCTTAGCACGGTCAAGGCTGTACGCATTACTGGTAGCCCACCACACGGTGACGTCCTCATTCGACGCCTGGGAGAGGGTCACCCGGAAGACCAGGTCCGAAGCGCTTTCCGATGCGGAAGCGTCCTCTATGGAAATGGTTACGGAGGCCTCCACTGCGGCGTCATCGTCGTCCGTGACCGCGACCGTCGCTGAGGACGTGCCGAGGTCGTAGTCGCTCCCGTCGACCAACGTCGCCGTGACGGAGCCGTCGGGCTCGTCCGTTGAGTCGCCGGTCGTAGCGACGCTGAACGTCGCGCTGCCGCCGGTCGGGATGCTGACGGTTTGCGTGAGGGTCGTGACGCCATAGTCGCCCTCGGTCGTGATCTTCACGTCGACTGTGATCGCGCTCGCCGGTGTGGGAGTCGTCGTGAGCGTGAAGCTCGCGCTGCCGCCCTCAGTGACGGCGCCGCCGCCGGTGATGCTGACCACCGGAACGTCATTGTCCGCCACGTCGACCGTTGCGACCTTGTTCGCGCCGAGGTCGTAGTCGGTTCCGTCGACCAACGTCACCGTGACGGAGCCATTGGCTTCGTCCGCTGAGTCGTCGGTCGTCGCCAACGTCAGTGTGGCGCTGGATGAGCCGCCCGAGATCGTGACCGTTTGGGTACCTGCGCTGATGCCGTATTCGCCCGAGGTGTCAATCTTCACGCTGACTGTGATCTCGCTCGTCGGCGCGGGATTCGCCGCGAGGGTGAAGCTCGCGCTGCCGCCCTCAGTGACGTCGGCGCCGCCGCTGATCGTGACCACCGGCGCGACCACTGGCGGGTCGTCATCGTCGGACACGGCGACCGTTGCGGTCTTGTTCGTGCCGAGGTCGTAGTCGGTTCCGTCGAGCAACGTTGCGGTGACCGATCCGTCGGCCTCGTCCACTGAGTCGTCGTGCGTGTGAACGCTGTACGTCGCGACGCCGGTGGTTCCGATTTGGACGCTCACCGTGCTAGTCGATGGGATGTAGCCGCCGATGGATGTGGTTTTCACCTGCACCAAGATGGTGCTGTCAGGGGCGGGGGTCGCCGTGAGGGTGAAGATCGCGTGCCCGCCCTCGGTCACATCAGCGCCGCCGCTGATGCTCACCACCGGCGTGATCACCGGTGGATCGTCATCGTCGGC
The DNA here is from genome assembly GCA_965207365.1 of Dehalococcoidia bacterium. Classification (GTDB taxonomy): domain Bacteria; phylum Chloroflexota; class Dehalococcoidia; order Bin125; family Bin125; genus Bin125. Next base: position 46,039 of record OZ242281.1, read on the forward strand.
CACGGCGACCGTCGCGACCTTGTTCGTGCCGAGGTCGTAGTCGGTCCCGTCGACCAACGTCGCGGTGACGGAGCCATCGGCCTCGTCCGTTGAGTCGTTGGTGGTCCCAACGTTGAACGTCGCGCTGCCGCCGGTCGGGATCGTCACCGTCCGCGAACCAGTCGTGGCGCCGTAGTCGCCGCTGGCGGTGACCGTCACAGTCACGGAGATGGCGCTCGTCGGCGTAGGAGTCGCCGTGAGCGTGAAGCTCGCGCCCTCGCCCTCGGTCACGCCGTTGCCGCCGCTGATACTCACCACCGGCGTGATCACCTGCTGCTGGACGGGAGGATCGTCGTCGGTGACCTGCGCGGTTTGAGTCGACAGCTGGCCGATCGTGTAGCCGCTGCCGTTGACGAGCGTCGCTGTGACGGAGCCGTTGGGTTCGTCAACCGAGTCGTCGGTCGTCGCCAGCGTCAGTGTCTTACTCGTAGTGCCCGAAGCGAACGTCACCGTGCGGCCGCCGGCCGTCACGCCGTAGTTTCCCGAGGTCGCAATCCCCACGCTGACAGCCAGGTTGGATGTCGGTGCGGGATTCGCGGTGACGGTGAACGTCACGTTGGAGCCTTCGGTTCCGCCCGATGAGGCGGTGATGTTCACCTCAGGCGTCGGCGGCTGCACCGGCTGTTGCTGCTGCTGCGGAGCCGCCAGCGCCGCCTGCACCTTCGGCAGCGTTTGGATGCCGTCCGGCCAGTTGTAGCGAATCGAATCCGCGAGCCATTTGGCGATCTTCGCGTCGGTCATGCCACTTGCTTGGCCATTGAGCCGCTTGCGGACCGCAGTCCAGGCGTTGATGCCGCCCTGGTGGTTGCGAGCGGTGAAGGCGTCAATGTGCGCTTGGACTTCCGCGATCAGTTCGGAGTTGTCGGTGGACTGCGGCGCATCATCGTCGTCGGCCACGTTGACCGTCGCAACCTTGTTCGTGCCGAGATCGTAGGCGGCTCCGTCGACCAGGGTCGCGGTGACCGAACCGTCGGTCTCGTCCGCTGAGTCGTTGTCGGTCTGCACGGTGAGCGTCGCTGTGCCGCCGGTCGGAATCGTGACCGACGTCGGGGCGGTCCCAGAGATGTAGCTGCCACTCTCGGTGACCGTCACGCTGACATCTAGGTCGGCGTGCGGCGTGGGACTCGCGCTGACGGTGAATGTGGCGGCGCCACCCTCGGTGACATCGTTGCCAGCGCTAATGCTGACGACCGGAATGTCGTTGTCCGCGACCGCCACCGTGCCTGCGCTCTGAGCGCTCGACACTGTGTAGCCAGCATCTGCGGCGGGAGCGTCCAACGTCGCCGTGACGGAACCGTTGGCCTCGTCCGCTGCGTCGTTGTCCGTCTGCACGGTGAGCGTCACTGAGCCGCTGGTCGGAATCGTGACCGTCGTCGGGGCGGTCCCAGAGATGTAGCTGCCGCTCTCGGAGACCGTGACGCTGACCGTCAGGTCGGCCGTCGGTACGGGACTCGCGCTGACGGTGAATGTGGCGGCGCCGCCCTCGGCGACTCCGCTGCCAGCGGAGATGCTCACCTCAGGCGTTGGTTGCACCGGCGGGGGCGCCAGTGCGTCCTGCACCTTCGGCAGCGTGTCGATGCCGTCCTGCCAGCCGTATTGCCGCGAATCCGCGAGCCAGCTGTCGATGTCCGCGTCGCTCATGCCGCCTGGCTGGTCATTGAGCCGTTTGAGGACCGAAGTCCAGGCGTTGATGCCGTTCTGGTGGTTGCGCGCGGTGAAGTCGTCGATATGCCCTTGGACTTCCGCGATCAAGTTGGGGTCAATGGAGCCGGCCGCTGCATCATCGTCGTCGGAGACGGCGACGATGCCGCTGCCCTGCGTGCTTGACACCGTGTAGCCGGCGTCCGCGGCCGGGGCGTCCAAGGTCGCCGTGACCGAACCGTCGGGTTCGTCGACGTCGTCGCCGGTTGTGGGGAGCGTTAGCGTGGCGCTGCCCGTCGTGGGAATCGTGACATTCTGCGCGCCGCCGGTGACGCCGAAGTCGCCGGTCGCGGCGACCGTGACGCTGACTGACAGGTCGGCCGTCGGTGCGGGATTCGCCGTCACGGTGAATGTGGCGTCCGTACCCTCGGTGACGTCGCCGCCGGCGGTGATGCTGACCTCAGGCGTATCGTCGTCGGAGACGGTCACAGTCCCGGCGTTGTGGGTGCTCGACACCGTGTAGCCGGCGTTCTCGGCCGGGGCATCCAGTGTTGCGGTGACCGAACCGTCGGCTTCGGGTGTCGAGTCGCTGGTGGTATCAATCGACAGCGGGGCGCTGGTCGCGCCCGTGGCGATCGTGACCGTCTGCGTGCCGGCGGTGACGCCGAAGTCGCCCGTTGCGGCGACTGTGACGCTGACGGTCAGGTCCGCCGTCGGCGGAGGAGTCGCATTGACGGTAAATGCGGCAGCCGCGCCTTCAACGACGTCGCCGTCAGCGGTGATGCTGACCACGGGATCCGAAGACGTTCCGCCGCTCGCACTGTTGGCGGCGACAGAGCCGACGATGGCGAAGTCGTTGGTGAAGACGGCAGTTTCGTAGTTCGTGCCGTCGGTCAGATCGGGAATCGTGTGGGTGCTGCTCGCTTGGCCACTGACCGTGGTGTGCTGCAACCCCAGGTCCGCATCCGTGCTATCCGGTTGCCACCAGAGCACGATGTAGCTGCTGGCGTCCGTTTGCGGACACCAGGTCACCGTTCCCTGGGCGTCGAACGTCGTCTCGGTACATGGAGGCGACTGCGCGGACGCATGCTGTTGGGTCAGGTTGACCGCCAGCATCGCAACCAGCGCGAACAGCGCCACCAGGGGCAGAACGCGCCGCGCGGCAGGCGCCACGCGAGCTACTCTCCTCTGCACCGCCGTGTCCCTCTGCACCGCCGTGTCATGTGCCTTGCTCACAAACACCTCCCTCGCAAATTTACTGCCCGCCCGTACCAATCGACTCGTTGCCTCTGTCATCTGTAGCCCCTACTCGTCGCTGCGCATCGTCCGCATCTTCCACCTGGGAGCAGCCGGATTGCCGGCTGGCGCAGACTCCGTTGGGGAGCGAGTGCCAATGTGCGCGGTACACGCGCGGGGCCGTTCGAATGTCGTCGCCATGGCACCTGACCTCTCTACGCCCTCAACTGTCTTCACAAGAGCAGCGCCCTGGATTCGGCGAATGTTGCGTCTCGTCGCCGGATCCGTGTCCATCGACCGCTCCGTTGGTTCCACAGAGTCTAAAGCCTCAAGCGAGCAATAGGAAACATCCCTCGCCTCAGCATCAAGCGGGGGCGCTCGGATCGGCGTTCGCTATCTGGTACGCCGGCTTGGCGCCGACTGCGAACGCGGTCTCCGCTCGTCGCCGAGGAACGGCGATGGCCATGCAGGAGCGGCTCATGTATAACGTCGCCCTGGCCCTCTGGAGGGAAGCTGTCGCGGGGCGACTGAGGGGTGGATCTTCCGGGTCGTTACCTGGTCGGAGCCCCGCTCTGCCTACCGCAGAGGTATGCCGCGAAACCGGCATCGAGATCGGCTGTCGGTTCGTTGCTGGACTTGTCATCGTTGCTGCCATCCGTGCGCCGCGTCGCGGACGGGGCAGTAATCGCCAGTGCCGGCGTAGGCAATGCCGGTCTTCGTGGCGCAGTATTTGATCTTCGGGTACTGCGACGCCGTGCCGAAGTCCCAGGGATCGTCGCCGCTTTGAAGGAGCAGCCTGCCACCGTGCCCCTCGATAGTCTCGATAGTCGTGACGTCGACATTCCAGTCGGAGTAGATGCCGTTGTACCCAGTCTGAGAGCGCAGGTTGCTCTGGGACTGATGCGCCCAGCCGCATTGATTCCTGGCATGGCGCCCGATCATGCTATCTGCGTGTTCCCAGTAGCCGGCAATGATCAGCACGTTGTTGTCGCACTCGCCGACCAGTCCGCCGATGTTGGTTACCGGACCGCTGACGGTGCTTGATGAGTAGCTGGCGGCAACGGCGGCAGTGAAATCTTGAACTCTGATCATCTTGCCGACCAGTCCGCCGGCGGTCGTCATCTTGGTGTCGTCCCCTCCGTTAGATAGTCCTTGCGGACGGGTCTTGCTCTCGGCAGTGGCCTGGATGTGGCCGGTGGCATAGCTGGCCAACACCGCGGTACTCGGAGCCTGGAAGCCGACCAGACCGCCGGCTCCTCCATATCCGCCCGTGCTGGTGACGTTGCCGGTGGCGAAACTCGTGGTCACGTAGGAGAAGACGCCGTCGAGCCCACCCACCAATCCGCCCGCGCTGCCGTACAAGGTTGACACATCGCCAGTGGCATAGGACTCGGACACACTCGCGCCGCGGAAGACCAATCCGGCCAGGCCGCCCGCCTCATACTCTGACGCGTGCACATCCAGATGCGCATGACTGCCGCTGATGACGCCTCCTTCAAGCTGACCGACCAGCGCGCCGACTTTGCTGCGTCCGCTGATCGTCCCGCTGCCGGTCAAGCCGACATTGCGAATCTGCCCCTCAGGGCCGACGTAGCCGAAGAGCCCCACGAAGTAGTTGCGTCGATCGATGTTCAGGTTGGCGATCGTGTGGCCGTTGCCCTCAAAGATGGCGTTGAACATTTTATGTCGATTGAACGTCAAGTCCGACCACTCGCGATGCACGACGAACGGAGCTCTAACGCGACGCTCCAACTCCGAGCCCCAGAAGTAATAGATTTTGTTATAAACGGAATGCGGAAGGATGTTTCGGTAGGTTTGGCCAATGATCGGCAGCCAGCCGCGCCCGTCGTTCCAGAACGGATCGGCGGCGACGGCGGCCTGGCCTCCGCTGGCTTCGCTGCCGCCGTCGAACCCGGCGACGCCGTTCGTGTCGAAGTTGAGATCCCGAGTCAGTTCATAGCCGATACATCCAGTGACTGGGCCACTGGTTGGGCAGCCCATGTTGTCTGCCGCTGAGGGGAAGGCCGCGGCGTACAACTCGCTGCGTTGCTGATCGGTGAAGTCGCCGAACATGAACACGTACTTTGTTTCGGGACTCGTCGGAGCCGCTTCGGGGTAGTCGTCGGGCGAGCCGTCGCCGTCGAGATCGTGGCGGATCGCATCGAGCTGTTGGAGGTTGCAGACTTCGATCAGCCCGTCGTTGTCGAGGTCGTAATCGCCGGTTGAGGCGCAAGGGTCAACGACAACAGGGTCGCCGGGGTCAACGACCAGCGGCGCCGCCAGCGTGGTGACGGTGATCTCCTTGGGTTGGTAGGTCGTTCCGCTGCCCCGACGCGGGAGCACGCGGATCCGATAGGTCGTTAATGGTTCGAGGTTGCTGATGGTGTGCGTCGAAGCGGTCTCTATCACGGGCGTGACTGAAGCGCGGTTGCCATCGATCCACCAGAAGATGAAGGCTTGGTTCGCGTTCGTGTGGCCCACCCAGCTAAAGCTGACCGAGTTCTGCGTGACCGTCTTGATCGTAATCGTGGTCGCGACCTCAATCTTGAGCTGATACCTCGCTGTCGGATATTGAAAGCTGCCGCCAACGTACTTGCCGCGATGGGCGTCAATACTGCCCGTGCGGTAGCCCGGCACCAGTGTCCCGACCACGATTCGGATTCGGTAGACCTCATCAGCGCCGGCGGCGATCTGGTAGTGGCAGGGGCAGTCGCCAATCGTGTTCGTTCCCGGCGTGATCGCGCTCGCGTCCAGGGCTCCGTTGGCGCCGCCCTCATCAAGCGTCCAGGTTCGCTCGGTTGAGGTGTTGTTGCGCACCCGAACCTGGAGGTCGCAGGAGGAGTCCGACCTGAGTTCGTTGACGCACGGCGTGGCGCCCTGGCCGCGATCGTCTGTGATGTAGATGTTGACCGAACCGGCGTTCGCCGACACGGCTGAGGCCGCAAGGAACAGCAGCGCGACGAGGACCGCACACGCAGTCGCTATCAGGGCTACGCGGGACTTGTGTACCGTGGCAGTCATTGCGCTGCCCCTACTCTCCTTGGCACTAAGCCAATGTTGCAGTAAGGGATCGATTACCCCTAGAGTACATCGCGCCGCGGAGGATATCAAGTGCTCAGGCGGTCGGCCTGCGGTTTGGCGACGCCGCATAATGGCACGGCGGACCAGATACGGGCTCCCGCTCTCGTCGCGCTGGAACCGCCATGGCGCGCCATCGAGCGCAGTGGAAGCAGGTGCGCGGCGCCGCTTTCACTTGGTCCCTCGCCCGACGGTGAGCAGGTAGGCTGGTAGCGGCGGGACCGATGCGTGCGAACCGGACGGGACGCGGAAGCTGGAGCGCAAGACATCCATGGGCGACCGAGCGCCCGGTGATTCGAAGGGGGCTGGAATGGCAACGCGAATCATGCGACAACCCAGCCGAGTCGCCCTGCTCGGAGCGGCCCTGCTCGGAGCGCTGGCCGCGCTCGCGGCGATCCTGTTCATCGCCTGGACCGCCGTCTCGGCCAATGCCGGGGCGGTCACCGCCACATTCAGCGAAGTTACCGACGCCTCCGCCACGCGGTGCGAGAACGAAATCAGGTCCGACTCCACCTGCGACCTGATCCTGCGCGTGTTCAACACCACGTCGCATCCGCGAACCTGGACGCTCGACAAAATTCTGGTCGATCATGCGTTCGACGCAAGCACCATCACGCCGCAGACGGGCACGCCCGGAACGACGAAGACGCTCGGCCAATGCCCCTGCCAGTACCCGATTGCCGCCGGGGCGACCCAGACCTACAAGATCCACATCGAAGTCGGCGAGCTCCGCGACGGCTACACCAGCGGCAAAATCAAGGTGTATCCCAGCGCCTATAACGGCGGCCAATTTCCTCCGAGCACGATAGCCAACTACCAGCTCGACATCGAGATCGCGACCTCGATCACAATCAATACGGTCACGGACACTACGATCGATCTGAGCTGGGTCGGCAACGTCTTCGCGACGCGAGCCTTCATCTTCTGGTGGCCGGAAGGCGGTACGTTCGATTCCGTGACACCGATGACGACCAAGGACTCGACCTATACGATCACGGGGCTGACACCGGCAACCAAGTACCAAGTCCGCGTCCAACCGTACAAGTCGCTGACGAAGTATCAGGCCAAACAGGTCGAGGTAACGACCAAAGCGTCCGCGACTCCACCGCCGGTGGTCGGCATCACCGCCTCATCCGACGTCACCGAGGGCTCCCTCGTGACCTTCACCGTCAGCGCGACTCCCGCACCGACGTCCGACCTTGTAGTCAGCCTGACGATTACGAAAACGGGCGACTACGGCGTAACAGCCGGCGATCGCACCGTGACCATCACGGACAGCGCGACCAGCGGGACGCTGTCCCTGCCCACCAACAACGACTCGCTAGACGAACCCAACGGCACGGTCACCGCGACCCTGGTCGACGGGACCGACTACAATCTCAGCGCGAACAAGACCGCCACGGTCACTGTGGCCGATAACGACGACCCGCCGGACAAGCCGTACACGAAGACCAGTATGAGCGGCGGCGGGATCACGATTCACGACACGGAGCCTCACCGATGGCGCAAGATTATTGAGCGGTTCATAAACTCGCCGTACGACCACGCGATGGGCGAGTCGCAATACGTCACCTACCAGGTCTCCGTCGACGCGGGCAACTGTCCGGCCACGGTCGAGATTAGCGGCGGGCCTCGATTTTACTCTGGCGGAGCGCACTACTATAACAGAAATCTGGAGATCATCGCCGGCAGCGCGCCGCCGTCGCCGCTGCCGAAGCCGCCAGGCCCAGTTACCATATCAGCGGAGTTGACCTTCGCCACTGGCGAATGCGGTCAGCCGAAACCAGTGACCGTGTACGGGTTGATTGATGAGCACTATGGCAAAGTCTCGGACGGCACTTCCGCTTACGGGTCCTATGTCGTCCTGACGCACAAACTGACCCGTCGCAACGGGACAGCCGCTAACATCACCGGACCGCAGTTCAAAGTCTGGGCCTTTGACAGGTTTCTGATCGAAATGTCCGGCGCCGTACCGGCATATGACGCCAGCGCAAGCCAGACGACGAAGTGGCTCAGAATTCCATTGTATAGCGGGCGCCGCGTTGAGTACGCCAACGGCGTCGGGATGAGATCGCATGCTGGGCGGAGCATCAACGCGGATATCCGTTATGGCCAAGAAACCTTCGTCAATGTCTCACGCCCGCCGGATGCTACGGCGAACCCGCCGATTGGGGAGTCGCAGAATGTCTGGACGGAGTTCTGCTGGTACATCCACCCTAATGAGAAGACGCCACGTAACGACGACGGTATTCCAGTTCGCACGCATTGGCGATACTACGACACGTTACCGCTTGAGCAACTCACCCTGATCCCGTTCACCTTCCCGGACCGTTTCTGGTACGTCAATGGCGACGGTAAACTTCCCCGCGTGGACCATGGCGGGTACACGATGCCATTCGAGATCCAGCGGTACAGCTCGATCGTGAATCCTGACGGCGATTGCCGCCCGGTCGCAAGCACCGATAGCGGCTCATGGGAGACGGTCTACTCCGGCGGCCCGCGCTCGAACGACCAGGCCAGCTACAACACGTGGAAGAATCAGACCGTGGAACCGTTCGTGATCAACTGGCGCGACTGGGGCCAGTTCATTAACGTCCGGATTCGGACGGTCTACGCTGTGCCGGAGACCAAGCCGGATACGCCCACATTCAGAGCTCCGCCCAACCTCTTGCAGATCAAGTTCACGTTCGCTGAAATCATCAGCGCCTTTTCGAACGGATCCATTGTGCTGGAAATCGGCGGCCGTTGAGCGAAAGCACGTCCGCCACGCTGACGGCCAACTCGAACGCAACCACCGCGCACGGTTAACGGCGGCTGGTCGCAGGGGTGGTTCGTCATGGTGCTGCGACAAGACTCTGCAGGTGGCATGTGGACGCCCGTCCTTGACCCAGCGAATCCAATGAGGATTTGGCCATTGGATCCTCCGATGGCGTCAGATATGCGCCCACCGGAATCACGGTAATCGACAGGAGCAAATCAAGTGCGTATCGATACAAGATCGTAGGTCTGACCCGTGGCGATGTTCGGTGGCAACATACGTTGCATCCAGAAAGGGTATTCGACCAGAAGGTCACTCGAAGCTGATTGGCACCTCCCATATTGGTTGCACTTGGTTTCCGAGCGCGCCCTGGAGCGGTGGCTGTCCCTTGTAGAGCTGTTGGTAGTGACGGACCACGAGTCCGTCGGACGCCGAAATATTGGCTGCCAACGTCAGCGTCACGACCTTCCCTGTGATCACGACGGCGGTCACCTCGATTGGCGCGTAGACATCGCTGGGGAACGGTAACACGTCGTAACCAAACTCATTGCGGTAACTTGGCGGCGGCACCGATTGTTCGTCGAGTGCCTTGTCAAACGTCAGCCTGACTTCGTTGTCACCCTCGGTCGCCAGAATGGAGACCAGTGACGGGCGTACCGAGTCAACCAAATGGTTCGCCTGGTCCGCAAGCGACACTTCCCCCGGCGCAACAGTCCGTCTGGCTGCATAGCGGACCGTGCCGGAGTCCATCAGTATGTCCGCAGCCGGGACGCTGATCCCGTCGCTGTCGAGCTCGCCCTCGATCAGTGTGTATCGGAAGACCAGCGACGACGTGCCCGATCCGCTGACGTAGCGAGCTCGGCGCAGCCGCTGCCCTATCTCCACGTGTACGGCCGGCTTGCCAGTGACAACGACTGCTTGCGGGAATCTCACCGTCAGCTCGATGGTATCCTCGTTGCCGAGTCCGTTGCGATAGATATACGTCTGGTTGATACTCGGCGTTGAGGTGATCCTGGTCTGGGTTGTGTCATTCCTGACCGTCAGAGTCGACAAGCTGGCGACGGCATTACCAGCGTCGTCCCGCAGCGGCTTGGCTTGTGCGCCAGACGGCATGTTGTAATCGAGCGCCACACCCTGCCCCAGATTCACCGCAGTGGCGAGCCTCAGCCTGACCATGTTCTTCCACACCCCAACATGCAACACTGTACGGCCACTCCCTCCGACACTGACGGCAAACGCTGACTTCGGCGGCACAGACGCAGAGTCCAAGGTTTCATTCCAGGTGAGGTACAGCGACTTGCCGGAAATACGCGCATCTACCAATCGTGGAGCCGTTGTGTCGCTCAGTATTGATGTAGTCTCGATCGAGTCGCCGTCGCCTTGCTGGTTGTAGGTCCACATCTTCACGTTGTACGACTGACCGTTGGTGAAGCCGGTCAGGGTGTGATCTGTGGCCGTGGCCTCAGCGATGACCGCTTGCCGAGAGGAGTCGTACTCTTGGCTGCCGGACTTCCACTGTACCTTGTAGCCTTCAATCGGCGCGCCGCCGTCGTCTTGCGGCGCCTGCCAGGACAGGGCCAGCGATCCGTTACCAGTCGAGGTCGCGCTGAGGCTGGACGGAGCTCCGGGTACGCAGCCGCCGTCGCGCCAGGGGTTGCGTACGTTTCCAGACCCGAAGGCAGTGGCAGACGTTGCCCGGACGTCGCAATAGCCTCCGAACATATCCTGGAGTTGATGGATGATCGTCGCTTGGTCGTTCCGAAGCGAAAGGTCCGTGATATCGGCCCAGAGCAGCTCGAGGTCGGGCTTGAGCCTGCCGTACCGTGTGCTGAACCATTGCGGCGTTTGGCCGGCTAGCGCGCTGTTGACAACTGCCCGCGCAGACTTGGTCCAGGCCTGGGATGTTGGACAGAGACTGGCATACAGCGAATACGGGAACTCCTTTGCTTTGTCGCCGAGCGTCGCAATGACCCACATATCAGCGAACAGTTCCTCTGACTCGCAGGATGCTTGGCCGCCGCCTTGGCTCTGCGTCTGGAAGTACAAATGCGCCTGACCAATCGGCCCGGGCGTCTTGGACACGTTGTTCGACAGGGTGTAGACGTGGGCGAGCTCGTGCGTAATGTGGTATACGGTTTTGTCTACGAAATGACGTCCTCCGCCCGGTTTGTGGGTTCCTCCCCCGATCGCAAAGTGTTGAGGCCTACAGCTAACGAGTTCGGTTGCGGATGGCACGTATGCGTCACAAGCAGTTGCTACCTGGCTGTTGTCCGAAGTGGGCCAGTAGATGATCTTCGTGTTCTGCTCGAGGAGATAATCCCAAACCTGCCGCAGCCACGGGTGGTCTGTTTCGTGGATGGCCATGATCTCGCGCTCGATGAACGTCGGGAGGATGGCTGCCTCTTCCAGACCACCGGTTCCCGTTGGGTAGGTTAATGTCGGTGTGGCAAACCCAGGCGCCGATGGAGTGCCTTCCCCTTCGTCTGTGACGGCGGTGATACGAATGCCGTATGGCACGTCAACCTGCGGCAAGCCGTCGAGCACATACCGGTATCGCTTCGACGTGACGGACTGCGAAGAGCCAAAGGGGAGCAGCGACAAGGCCGGATCGAGGATCTTCGGAGTCTGCGATGCGAACTCGCGCGCACCGTACTTCCATTCCAGCTTGAATGACGTGATGGAAGCGTAATCGAGCGAGGTCGACCAACGAATTTCCAACTCTGCTTCGTCCGGCTGTCCGATCAGGTCGCCGTTGATGATTGGATACACAGCGACACCGAAGACATCGCGCTCGCAGGGCGCTACCTGTCCCGCTGCGCAGTTAACCGCCGTCACATCGATCGGCCACACTCTGTAGCGGTCACTGTCGTTGCCTGACTGGATCCGTTGTGCGATGACGGTCGAACCCTCGGCGAGAGCCGTCACTCTGACGGCGCGCGGCGCTTGCCAGTCCGTCGGCGCAAAGACGACACTGACGCGCTCGCTCGGCGTCGAGTAGCCGTTCGACAAGCCGACCACTGACGGGTCCATCGAGACGAACGTGATCGTCAAATCGCTCGATGGTTGCGCCGACAGCGACAGCGTGTTCTCATGCTCGGCACCCACTTCGAGCGTGGAAGCGATCCGATCCGAATACGTGAGCACCGGCCCGGTATCGGCATGCGCGGGTCGCATGTGTAGGTCGAAAACGAACGCCATGATGCCGATCGCCGCCAGCCATCCGAGGACGCGCGCACATTTGCCACGACTGGTCATGCAGGCAAACTACCCCCCCCCCCCCCTTAAGTGCAAGTGCGACTGCAAGCCCCTGTTGCCGACTTCGAGAGATTGCCGATTCCTTGCGGCAACAGCGCGTTGGCGCCGCCTCGGCGACATCCGCGGGCACCGCGAGTTCGCCCTGCAGTGAGGTCGTCAAGGTGTCCTGGAGCGATCGGGAGGCTCGTAGGCCCAACTGCACAGCAGCATCCGGATGAAGCGTTCGCCCTAGATGATTGGACTCTGAGATGACACGCGTGATAACGATGGCCGCCCATCGATGGTGGAAGCGCAGCGTCCTGTTGGCGATGATCCCGCTGCTCGCCGCGTCGGCGGTGTTCCTGGAGTGTCCGCTGGCATCCCACGACGGTGATTTCATCGGAATCCCGAACCTGGAGCTGATCCACGCGCCATCCTGATGCCCTGGCCACCTCCTGCCAACCCGACAAACTGGGCCATGCCGAGCTTCCCGCCCGCGAACAGGGGCGGCCTTGCGGCCGCCCCTGTTGATCGTCACCCCGGCTGCGGCGGGTTCCGTCGTCGATTAGTCGTCGTCGATGATGGTCATGGTCCCTTCCTCGCGTTCCAGCGTCGCGCCGTTCGGGGACGAGAGCGTCACCGTGAAGACTTCGTCCGGTTCGTCCCGGGAGTCCTGGTTCAGCCACACGGCTCCTGTGCCGCTGGTCTCACCGGCCCGAATCCGGATCTCTCCTCTGGCGTGCCAGAAGTCGTAAGTGTAGCCCTGACCGCCGCGCGCACGGTCCGCGCTGTACGAATGACTGGTAGTCCACTGCACGGTGACGTCCTCACTCGACGCCTCGGAGAGGGTCACCCGGAACACCAGGTCCGAAGCGCTTTCCGATGCGGAAGCGTCCTCTATGGAAACGGTTACCAGGGACACCGGCGGCGGATCGTCATCGTCGGCAACGCCGACCGTCGCGACCTTGTTCGCGCCGAGGTCGTAGTCGGTTCCGTCGACCAACGTCGCCGTGACGGAGCCGTCGGGCTCGTCTGCCGAGTCGTCGCTCGTGGCAACGCTGAACGTCGCGCTGCCGCCGGTCGGAATGCTGACGGTCCGCGAGCCGGTCGTAGCGCCGTAGTCGCCGCTGGCGGTGACCGTCACGCTGACCGTGATCGCGCTCGTCGGCGCGGGATTCGCTGTGAGGGTGAAGCTCGCGTTGCCGCCCTCGGTCACGTCAGCGCCCCCGCTGATCGAAACGACCGGGGTCGGCGGATCGTCATCGTCGGCCACGGCGACCGTCGCTGAGGACGTGCCGAGGTCGTAGTCGGTTCCGTCGACCAACGTCGCGGTGACGGAGCCGTCGGGCTCATCCGTTGAGTCGTTGCTCGTCGCGACCGTGAACGCCGCGCTGCCGCCGGTTCCGATGCTGACCGTTCGCGAGCCGGTCGTGGCGCCGTAGTCGCCGCTAGCGGTGACCGTCACGTCGACCGTGATCGCATTCGTCGGCGCGGGATTCGCCGTGAGCGTGAAGCTCGCGCTGCCGCCCTCGGTGACGCCGTTACCGCCTGTGATGCTGACCACCGGAGTCGGCGGATCGTCATCGTCGGCCACGGCGACCGTCGCGACCTTGTTCGTGCCGAGGTCGTAGTCGGAACCGTCGACCAACGTCGCCGTGACGGAGCCGTCGGGCTCATCCGTTGAGTCGCCGGTCGTCGAGACCGTGAACGTCGCGCTGCCGCCGGTTCCGATGCTGACGGTTCGCGAGCCGGTCGTCGCGCCATAGTCGCCGCTGGCGGTGACCGTCACGCTGACCGTGATCGCGCTGTCGGGAGCCGGAGTCGCCGTGAGCGTGAAGCTCGCGCTGCCGCCCTCGGTCACGCCGTTACCGCCGCTGATCGAGACCACCGGCGTAACCGCGACCTGTTCGAGTGGCGGCGCGTCATCGTCGTCGGCGACCTGCGCGGTCTGCGACGACAACTGGCCGATCGCGTAGCCGCTGCCGCTGGCGAGCGTCGCCGTGACGGAACCATCGGCTTCGTCCGTCGAGTCGTCGGTCGTCGCCAACGTCAGTGTGGCGCTGGACGTGCCGCCTGTGATAGTCACCGTCTGAGCGCCGGCGTTGACGCCGTAGTCGCCCGAGGTCGTAATCGCCAGGCTGACATCCAGGTTGGCCGTCGGCGCGGGGCTCGCGGTGACGGTGAACGTCACGTTGGAACCCTCGGTTCCGCCGGCGGCTGCGGTGATGTTCACCTCAGGCGTCGGCGGCGGCGTCTGCTGGGCCGCCATCTCCGCCAGCGCCACCTGCACCTTGGGCAGCGTGACGACGCCATCCGACCAGCTGTGCTGGCGTGAGAGCGCGAGCCAGGAGGCGATCCGCGCGTCGCTCATGCCACCTGGCAGGTCCTGGAGCCGGTTGAGGACCGCAGTCCAATCGCGGATCCCGTTCGCGTGGTTGCGCGCGGTGAAGTCGGCGATGTGCGCGTTGACCTCCGCGATCAGCGCCGGATCCACCGTGTACGTCGAATCCAGCACATCACTGTCGAGGCCGTCGCCATCGACTGGATCGTCGTCGTCGATCAGCGTCAGGGTGACGCTGGACGGCGAGCCCACCGTGTACCCCTTCGGTGTCATGTGGTCGGGCATGATCCGTCCGACCACCGTGCCGTCGGCCAAATCGAGCTCGTCGGAGTAGGCCGTGTGCGTCCAGCTGGCCGTGGATTGGTTGGCGGGGATGATGATCGTGGTCTGTAGGGAGCTGGCGACCAGGTCCTCGCCCGAACCCATCTCTTCATCGGCGGCCAGGTTGACCGTGACGTCGAACTGCGGCGCCGGGTTGGCGGTGATGGTGAAGGTCACGTCGCCGCCTTCGGTCACCGACGTCGCCGCGCTGGCGATGGTCAGCGTCGGCGGCAGCGCCTGCTCCTGTTCCGAGGTCGCGGGTACGATCTCGACCACGCGGGTCTCCTCGTAGAGCGATTTGCCGATAGAGCGACTGGCCGTGTTCCGGTTGGGGCCGGGTTGACGCAGGCTGGGGTCGGGCAGGTCGGTGTCGGTCCGACTCAACCAGGCGTAGTTCCAGAAGGTGAGCGCCTTCCTGGTTCCCGGCGCCGCATCCTGCCTGACGTGCAGTCTCAGCCTGACCGAGTCGGTGGCCGCCG
Organism: Dehalococcoidia bacterium; assembly: GCA_965207365.1. Taxonomy (GTDB): domain Bacteria; phylum Chloroflexota; class Dehalococcoidia; order Bin125; family Bin125; genus Bin125. Next base: position 61,166 of record OZ242281.1, read on the forward strand.
CGTCGGCATAAAAGCCCGCGCCCCAGTCGAGATCGGTTAAGGAGGATGGCGTGTCATTGCCGTAGAGGTTCGGCGACAACCCGATATCGCAAGGCGGGTCAATATACCGGTCGCCGCAGCCGCCGACCTTGACGAAGATGTAATCCTGATTCGAATGGCTAGCCAGCGACGGGTTCAACAGTTTGATGTGCACGTCGTGGGTAGCGCCCGCCTCCAGTTCGTCCGGGATGGCTTTCTGCAGGCCGCCGTCGCTCGCCTTGGTCCAGGTGACCCCGCCGTCGCCGGAGTACAGGAACTCCTGATCCCAACTGTCGTCGTCAACGATGCGGAGATCCACGTACTCTGTGCTGAACGTCCGCGGCGTAACTTTTCTTTGCTGGGTCGGACCAATCCCCTCCTGGCCGGGCGGGCCGTCGTACACGTAGCCGCTGCCGGGCGCGGTCGTGCGCACCTTGTGCTCCAGCACGATGGCTTCATCGTGGGCGTCGGCGTCGTGACCGGCGGAATAGGTGACTGTCTGCCAGTCGTTGCGCTCCGCCCATGACACCCCGTTCGCGTGGTAAGGGCAGCCGCCAAACAGGTCATGCCACTGCGTGGTGGAAACGTAGTTGGTCGAAGTGACTACGTAACTGCTGCTCCCGCCCAACGGAGTCAATGTCCCATGGTCCTCGGTCCGGTGGCACTGGATCCGGTCCCAATCCGCTAGACCGGCGCCGACGTTGTGCGGGCCCTTCTTGCCCGTGTCCTCGATGCGGACGGAGGCTTGTCCAAACGCTTCGTCCTGGTCCATGTGTCCGATCAGCTTGTACTGGTACGTGACCGTGCCGCCGCCCTCCACCAACTGGACCAGCGGGCGGTCCGACTCCACCCAGCCGACGTCACTGTCGGGCATGCAGCCGCCGTTGGGGCAGGTGCGGAAGAGGATCGAGCCCCCGCGGCTGTCGTCGCGAATCTGGATCACCGCTTTCCCGACCCGTTCCCCCGACTGGGTGAATTCGAGATCCAGTTCCATCTCATCCGCTACGGTGTCCTCGATGGCTTCGATATCGAACCGCGCGATACGGTTTTGGACCGCGGCGTCAAAGGACGCGCTGCTGACGGCGGCGCTGCCGCCGGCCGGGTAGTAGATCTTGTACTCGCTGTCGGAGGGGGCCGGGTCGACGCTCACCGTTACCATGCCCTCGGTCAGTCTCAGTCCGCTGACGACGATGGTCTTGCGCTCGCCTTCGTACAACCACTTGTAGTTGACGTCGAACGGCGCACCGGTGTCCACTTGGAACACCGGGGAGATGCCGTACAGGGTATGCGACTGGCTGACGGGGGCGTTGTTATCGCTGATCGGCCCGGTGGTACTCGGGCCCACGGAGAATCGTCCCCGCCGGGCATGGGTGGCGTGGCCCAGATAGTTGGCGTGACTGGCGCCGTCGGTGGCGGTGCCGGTCCAGGGCCAGTCGGAGTGACTGTCTGGGTTGCCCCACTGGGTTCTGCGGTCCGACTGGCTCCAGTTCTGCCAGCGGTCGCTCCAGAAGCCAGCGTAGTTCGGCGCCACCTGCGGGCCGTTCAGCCAGTAGATGGGCACGCCGCCGCCGGTCAACCCGGCGTGGTTGCGGGCGCTCACGGACGCGGTCGAGCCGACCACCCGGAACTGCTGGGCGTAGGGCCGGATCGCGGTGTGCCCGTTGGCGGCCCGCATTCGGACGGTGGCGTCGTAGGTGGCGATGTCGCCGGAGGTCGCGGGGATCAGGTTGGTGGTGATGAACAGCAGCCGGAACTTGCCGCCGGGCTGGACCCCGCTGGGGATCAGCGCCCAGTCCTGAGGGACGACGACCACGTTCTCGACGTTGCGGATCGTCAAACTGAAACGGTCAGTCTGTGGGGGTGAGCCGGCCGCATGCGGGTCGGCGCCGCCGCCCACGTTGGTGGCGGACCCGAGCGTCCCATCGAACTCGGCGTTTGACGCCAGACTAATGGTGATCGCCTCGTCTGATTCCGCCGAGAGGTCATCGAGTTCGGCGGCGACCTCCAGGACGGCAGTCTGCGCGCCCGCGCCGCTGAAGGTGACGACCTGGTGCGCGAACGCCTCCCCGCTACCGACCACGGGCAGACCCAGGGATACCCCGGTATTGGGCGAGTCTGCGTCCAGCGTGATAGACCAATCCGACGTGGTCACGGCGGCAGCCATTTGGTCGATGCGCAGCGGCACGGCGATGACCTCGGCGGGCCCGTGGTCCCCGGCGCCCACCAGCGGGCGGCTCAGGCTCACCTCGAACCGCGCCGTGCCGCCTTCGTCCAGCGTGCCCCCGCCGGTGTCAGTGCGCGTCAGGGTGACCACCGTCGGGTCGTTATCGACCACGGTCAGCAGGACCGTGCGGTCTGCGGGGACGACGGTAAACGCGCCTCCGGGTGGGGTGTTGGGATAGATCTGCACGTAGGCGTAGTTGGGCTTGTCCACGCTGTCGTCGCTGGGATGTATTCGATACGCGATAGAGGTGTCACCCTCGGCTATCAGCGTGCCGATGACCTGCGTGTTCCCGTTCTGGGCAGTGCCCGGGGTCCCCGTGTCGATGCCGCCGGCCGGCGCCGGGCTGTCCAGGGTGAAGCGAAGCTGCCGTGCGCCGGCCAGGCCTTCGGCCATGGTGGGGTAGGTGAAGCCGGCCGGGGGGCCGGCGCCGTCGATGGACATCGTGATCGTGCGCGAGGTCTGCGCCGCGGCGTCAGGCGGGCTGCCGCCGCCGAGCGTCAGCAGCGCGACGAAGACCGCCAACAGCGGCAGCGCCGCAATTCGGCGCAGCCGCCGCTTGTCACGCGCCCGCCAGCGATGCGCCCACTCCGACCATCGGGATGCGGCGCTCATTTTGCGGGGGGGGGGGTAAAGAGATTCAGGAACGACACAACTGCCTCCTCAACGGCTCGGGCCCAGGTAGCGGCTACATGACCGGTCCCCAGGAGCGTACCAACATCCGCCGACCGAACAGCAACGAGGGGACAGAACGTTCGGCATAACCACCCAACCACCCCGTCCCCGAGCGGGGACCCGCTCCCTCTCTGCGCGAATCGGCCCACCAGATAGCGAGGCGCAGCCGACCCTCACCCCTGCCCTCTCCCAGAGGGAGAAGGAGCAGCGCCCCAACCGCCGCCTAGTGTCCTGAGTCGCTGAAGCGATGAACGAGCAGGTACGATATCGATCGAGGTGGTTTGGCCGTCCGGGGCTCTCGGTAGAGTGTTTTGCGTACCCAACGTGGCCACTAATCTGTACGCAGCGCTCAACATCGCCTCGGGTCATGTGATCACCGACCTGACTCCGCGACACCGCGCCCGCGAGTTTCGGCGGTTCCTCGACCTGATCGACGCGCAGGTGCCCGACGAGCTCGCAGTGCATGTCGTCTTAGACAACGTGGCGACACACCGCACCGCCGAGATCCAGCCCTGGCTCCAGCGTCATCGCCGCTTCACCTTCCACTTCACCCCGACCTACAGCTCCTGGATGACCCTGGTCGAGCGCTGGTTCGCGGAACTGACCACGAAATGGCTTCGGCGCGGCACCCACCGCAGCGTGGCCGACTTGAACGACGCCAACCGGACCCCGAACATGCCCCTGACCCAGCGTCCCCAGACCACGACTCATCGCCGTTCAGCAACGGCAACCGCCCAGTCGGCGCGAAACGAGCTTCAATGCCCCCCGTCCAGAGCGTTACTGGTTGCCAAGAAGGCTCCTGTTCCGATCCCCCTGATGCCCCTGATCACGTACCAACTTCCGCTGCTGTTCTTAGCCGCCGTGACGCGTCCACGCGATTCTCGCCGGCCGTGATTGAGGGTAGCTGCTACCGTCTCAATGTGAACGCAATCGAAAATGGGAACCGGTCAAGGGCAGAGGACACGCCCTTTCCATTTGAGTTCGCGTTGGCTCGGGGACCGGTGTCCTAGCAGGCGCGCCGATCTGAATTACGAGTAGCATGGCAGCAGGAAGTCCGTAGGGTGGCCCGTCAGCGTTGGCGAGGACTCACGCCGACCGATGGGCATCTGGCCCTAACGATCACTTACTTCTTTGATGGGGACGCGCCTGATGTCGACAACATTCCAAAGCCGATCCTCGATGCCCTCAAGGGGGTCGTCTACTCCGACGACACCCAAGTCTCAGATCTGACGTGTCGCAAGAGAGATCGAGGAGACGACATCGTGATTCATGATGCATCGCCGTACTTGCTGCAACATCTGCGCCGCTCCAGGAAGGTGCTGCATGTCTCCGTCGCTCAGTCAGCCCATTTGGAAGTGACGTTCTGATGGCCCATCCCACCGCAGCCGAGTACCAGCTGAGAAAACAAACGGCCGATGCGTTTCGAGACCAGGGCTATGAGGTCTCGATCAATGAGGAGCTCGATTTCCTCCCCGGCTTCAAGGCCGACCTGTTGGCTCGCAAGGGCGATCAGGTGAGAGTGATCGAGATCAAGACCCGCTCGGCGCTGGTGAACGTCAGTGAACTGGATGAACTGGCCCGAGCCACCAAGGAACGGCCAGGTTGGAGCTTTGAGCTGCTGCTGGTTGGCGAAGCGGAGCAGCTGGAGCCGCCGCCCGGAGCGGGATCGTTCGATTCCGAGCGCATCCACCGGCAACTTGACGAGGCGGAAACGATGCTGGCCACCGGGCACGCCGAGTCTGCGTTCCTGCTGGCCTGGTCGGCCTGCGAAGCGGCACTCAGGCTGCTGGTCGGCGATCAGGAAGGCTCAACGAAACGCATCACCGGTGCGCGGCAATCACTCGACCAGGCAGTGTTTCTGGGGGTCATCTCTGAAGAGGAAGCGCGACGAATGGCAAAGCTCTGGCAGCTCAGAAACGCGTTCGCCCATGGCTATAGCGCTCCAGAACTCAACGACCGTTCGGTCAGAGAACTGATCGAGTTCGCCCGCGGTCTTGCCGCCGCGACCTTCTGAGCGCACTCAGCGCGGCAGACTGCCAACTCTCGCCTCGAGCGATAGAGACGACCTGTTGCTCCTTCTGCGAGGCTCAATTCAAGATTCAATTGGAGCGGATGCGCGGCAACCCTCCGCGGACCCGGCTCGTAGCACCCGCCCCACTACTGGGCCAATCAGGGCTAAAGGCCCTGCGGAAATGTGTGGCGCGCCAAGCTCGAACAATCGAATGAAGCGCCGGCCCGCGTCGAGGAGCCTCGACTGCTCACATTGCAGGCCGTCAGAGATGGGCTGTGCCAACACAATGCTGCCGTGCTCACTCTCGAGAGGCAGTCCAGAGAAGACTCCGAAGGACAGTGGAACCCGGAACATGACGAATAGGGCCGGTGCACCCCGAGTTCGATTTCGGGCCGCGACGCCTTGCGTCTGTGTTGTCAGCTCTCGCGCCTCGTCGCCCGCTACGGCCGGCTCGACCTGCTCTGCCTGGACGAACTCAGCTACGTCCACCTCGACACGGGCCCACCTCGTCGAGACCTACTCCGACTTCTACCTGCTCGGGTTCTCTGAGGGCCATGATCCTTCCGATGCTCCGTGCTTGACACGGGGCCCAGAGCACCCAACGCCGCTCGCGAGACAGTGTCACCTTCAACTCAGGCTCCGCCAAGGGATCCCCAGAGCGGCATCGGAACTGGAGGCCGCAAACACGTTCCCTCGCCCACTACCCATTCAGCATTGCCGACAAACGTTCCAATGCATAACCTGTCCCCATGCCCACCCTCAACGTCCAGAACCGAACCCTCTTCTACGGCGACAACCTCCCCTTCCTGCGAGGCATCAACTCCAACGCCATCCGCCTCATCGCCACCGACCCGCCCTTCAACAAAGGCCGAGACTTCCACGCCACCCCCGACTCCCTCGCCACCGGAGCCAAGTTCGAGGATCGCTGGAGCTGGGACAAGGACGTACATCAGGACTGGATCGACGCCATCCAGGGCGACTGGCCCGCCGTCTGGCAGGTCATCGAAGCAATACGAGCCGCCGCCGGCGAAACCGGCTCCCCCTTCCTCAAGACCAAACGGAAAATCGCCGAACCGCCAGGCCCCAAGATGTCCCGCGCCGAGATTGTCCAGTTCCTGATCGACCAGAACGGCATGGTCTACCGGGGCTGCGACCGCGAGTTCGACGATCCCCTCTACCTCGAACACGACCACAACACCCCAAGGTCCAAAGGAGGCCTCAACCACATCAGCAACCGCCTACTCCTCTGCGGCCCCTGCAACCGCATCAAGTCGAACAGGCTCACGTTGAGTGGTCTACAAGCCGAGAATCAGAAGCGCGGTCGGATGGCTAAGGGAACCTGACGATGGTTGAAGAAATCACTGCTGACCGCATGGCGGAGCTGCTTGATGATTGGGCTGCGCAATCGGATCCGTTCAATAGCGAAGTGAGACCCAGTTTTGGTCTTGCTAAAGACCAGCTTGCGGAACCCATCGTCATGGCGGCTGCAACCTTCTCAGACTTTCGAATGCTAGGCAGCAGCCGCTCCAGCGACAATGCAGTACCTTCGTGACTTTGTTCGGCCAAGCATCGGAACATCTCCAGTACCTTGCCACAGATCATCCTGAGTGCTTTGCCTACTGGCGCGAGTTCGCTGCCCACACCGAACATCACCTTGTCACCGCAATGCTCAATGACTTGCTTTGGACCGTCGGATACCAGGATTACGGGAAACCATTTCTATACGCCAAAGCGGCCATAGACCACTATCTCACCTTCTACGATGAAGTCGCTCAAACGGAGCTTGAACACAAGTCGCTGCACATGTATCACTTGCTGTCTCGTGTGGTCGATCTCGTGAACCACATCAACGCAGGAAAAGATTATCACTCCAAAGTCGCTGAGCGATGCAGTGAATGGCTAGCCGATCGATCGAGTGGAGACCCGTTCTGGGCCATCCGTGCATCGGCTTGCCTGTCAGCACAGTACCGTCCTTCAGGTTTGCTGGAAAGAATCGAAACCTTGCAGACCAGCTACTCCGCACGCGCGGCTGGCGAGACGTGGCCACTCCATGAAGCTCTATATGCAATTCAACTTGAGATGGCTAAGAAAGATAGGAACAAGGAACGCGAGGGGCAGATTCGTTCTAGTGCCAGCCGTATGTTCATTGAAGAAGCGAGAAACACCGACTCTGCTCTACGGGCAGGTAGACATCTGCAAGAAGCAGAAGAATGGGCGAAAGGTACCGTAGGGGAGTCTGGTCTAATGGCGAAGATTCGCGAGATCCGGAACAGTCTGAACTACGACGGAGACTTCCACGAGGTCAGTATTGAGCAATCAGTGCCGACAGAAGAAATGCAAGGTATCACTGACACTGTTCGAACCGCGGCGTCTATACCAGATGCTCTTCGGTTCACAGCACGGTGCGGTCTGAAAATGCTCGGCGCGATTGACTCGATCGAAAGGGAAGCGGAACAGCTCCAAACCGGACGGCGATTGGTCAATCTCATCAGCCGCGTATACATTGTGCATAGCAATATCGAGTGTTGCCGACCTGAGGGCGATGACGCAAAGAGGCTTCGAGCAATTGCCGAGCTATTCCGCATGCAAGCGTTGATCGCTGCAAATCTGGTCATCGTCCCTTGTTTGACGGCCATCAGGGAACGACCTGACTCGGAACAAGCGAATCTGCGCCAGTTCATGGCCGACAGCGCTGCCATCGGAGAATTCGAGGCCGAAAGGTTCGAAAAGGCCTTCGGATTCTATTGGGATCGAGACTACGTTTCCGCGGTGCAGATAGCCATCCCAATGATTGAGTCATCGGTCAGGAACTTGGCGCGAAAGGCAGGGATCGAAATATCGTTTCCACCTCAAGGCGATGAGTGTGGAGGCCTTAGAGGACTGAAACCCATCCTCGACGATCTTCGCAATACAATTGGCGAGTCAAACGCACGCATGCTCGCTTATCTGCTTGTGTACAACCATGCTATGAACCTGCGGGACAACTACGCGCACGGTGTTCCTTCGGAGGATCCGCGTGCAGACGCCGCATTGGTCTTGTGGATCGTGCTCTGGCTAGCAAATCTTCGGCCCGTCGAGGAAACTGCTATCCAAACCCCAGAATAATCCCTACCGCCAGCGCGATTCCGGCCAGGATGATCCCGACCGCCTGATTCGTGTGTCGCGCCTGACGCGCTTTCATCTCGGCCATTGCTTGCAGCAGCCGAGCCTCCATCAGCTCCATACGGTCCACAGTGCCGTAGTTCGACAGCGCGGTTTCCATTTGCTCTTCGAGTTCGTCCACCAAATCCGCCGCCGGAGCCGGCTCCGCAATCCTGCCCCGAATCAGAACGTCCAGCAACCGCGCCGTGTTGAACACCGCCATCTCAGCGCCCCTCCGCTTACGCCCAGCATACCTATCGCAGAGCCCCCAACTTTCACACCAGCCGCTCAACATTCCCCAGGTAAAACTCCACGTCTTCTGCCGGTAACCGAGCCTCATAGAAGTTGGTGTGCAGGGCCTCCGCGAGGCTGAAGTGTTCGCTCAACTCATGGTCCCCGGTTTCCTCGACAAGCTGGCGGAGGACGCGCCGCAACAGGAAGTGCCCATTATGATCGAGCCCCGTCCCTCGGCGATGGCCTTGACCGCCGTCGCTGCCGCCCCTCCCCCCAACCCTTCTCCGACGCTTGAGTCAAGTCCGTTTCCGCGAGATGCACCCGCGCCTTCCGCAGATACTCCGCGCTCAACTCTCAGGAGTGATTCGTCTGAGCTGTCGGCATGCCTCCATCCTAAACTTGCACACCGGTCTCATCCCATCTCCGCCAACTTCACCACACGGACAGAACGCATGTCTGCATACCATCGACTCCACCAATCCGCAGCCCAAGGAGCAGTCAATGTCCGACCAGAAGCCATTCATCCCATTCGAAGGCAACGCCATCCGCCGCGCGCTCGGTGAGCCCGCCGCCACCGGGCCCGGCTACGTCCATCGTGGCCAGATCGTCCTGCACCGAATCCATCTCATGGCAATCTACGGTGAGCAGACTGTTATCTGGTTTGTGTTGGCCCGGGAGTCGGTCCAGGATAAGCTGGCACATTACTGGGATTGAAAGGGATGTCATGAATTCCCCTGTGAATGACATCTTCGACGCGGATGAGACAGCAGCGCGAGGGCGGCGTAAACACGATGGACAATCTGCGCACGCTCTGCTCCGACTGCAACGAGGGCAGCCGCGATGTGCCGCCTCAAATCCCACTGAGCCTTGCACGCCTCAAGTCCGAAGTGCGTGGAGCCAACGAGTCCGATCAACGAGAGGTCTACCAATGGCTGAAGAGCAAATTTGATCAACCGAGCCACTGAGCAATCCGTCGCCCTGGCAGCTTGCCCAACGGATCATGAAAGGCGGCGCGCCGAAGAAGCCGCGACCTGATAAGCCTGCGGAATCTCGGCACTCAGATATATAATTCCCTTTGTTTGGGGATCAGGAAGCGGGCGAAGGCGGGCTTCCAGCACTCTTCGAGGATGGTGCCTTGAACCCGCTCGACGCAGCCGTTGGGTTGCGGCCGGCCGGCGTGGATGAAGCGCTGGCGGGCGCCCAGGTCAGAGACCGTCTGGCCGAACTCGCGCGAGCGGAACTCGGAGCCGTTGTCGCTCATCACGGTCTCCAGCCGCCAACCGCGTTCGGCCAGGTCGCGGGCCACGCGGCGGGCCAACTGCGAGGTCCACTTGGCTGCCGGATTGCGCGCGGTGGTGTGCAGTTCGGCCCAGGTGTAGGCCGAGGCGACATCGATCGCGGTGTACTGCCAGACGGCGCCCTTGGTCCCCGAGAGCCGACCCACGTGGAAACAGTCGAACTGCACCAGCTCACCGGGGCGGGAGGCCTCCAGGCGACGCTCCGGCTGGGCTGCCGCCGGCGCCGGTTCGGGCGGCGCGGCGTAGCCCGCGACCAGGCCCAAACGCTTGGCCCGGGTGTTCAGCCCGTGACGCTTGAGCACTCGCCAGACACCATTCGCCGAGAGCCGGATGCCGCCCCACTTCGGCCGCGCCAACTCGGCCGCGATCCGCGCCGGTCCGTAGCCCGGCTGACCCAACGCCAACGCGACTACCCGCTGCTCGACCAACGGACTGGTCGCGTTGGCCATCTGCGGTCGGCGTCGCTCGCGCGGACGCAGCAGCTCCGGTCCGTAGCGCTCCGCCTGCCGCTTCCAGCGATAGAACGTCGAATGGCGAATGCCCATCGCGCGACACGCCGCGCGCACGTTGCCCAGCTCCTCGGCCAAGGCCAACGTGCGCAGACGAAAGCGGTAGATTGTGTCCTCCGGGGTCATGGCAACTGTCCCTCCTGTGCTGCTACACACAGCAGGATCGTCGCCTGGCCCCTCACTTCACCAGACCCACACCTGTCGCCACAACTCGGGGATAGGACACGCTAGTGCGGCGAACCCGCTCGTGGAGAAAGCTTGGCCGGTTGTGGAGGCCACGGCTGCAGGCATCAGTTCAGTTGCAAGCCAGACTTGGCCTGAGCTGTCGGGTGTCGTAGCCGACGAGGCCCGGCATTGGTCGCAAGAATGGCTCGATGCAGTCCAGGAAGAACCACACGAGGTGGTCAAAGAACTGGCCTGGGATCGTGTCGTCAATGCGCGCGCCTGGGGCAACTCCTGGCAGATCGAAGTCAACCGCGGTCGTGAAGGCGCGCAGGTGCGGCGCGTCGACACCAGCAAGCCGACAAATCCGCCGACCTACCGGACCGAGACCGAGTACGACACGCTGCACTTCAACACGGCGAAGCTGTTGCAAGAGGTGGAGCTCGATATCGCGCAAGGGGTCGCGGGAGATCAGTTGGAAGTGGTGCTGGATGAGCAAGAGAAACGGCTGTGGAAGCAGGCCATACTCGGCGCGATTCCGGTCGTCAATCAGATCGTCGCGCTCTACGACAGCTTCCAGAACATATACGAATCGCTGGAAGCGCAACTGTTCAGGACGTTGTCGGAACAGCTTCAGAAGTACCCACCATTTGGGCAACTGCAGCGCGACCTGCAAGCCGCGGCGCTAGGTGTCTCGCTACGCCAGCAGGAACTGATCGAGCGGCTGGGCATCCACGCCGGCAGTCTCCAATAGCGGCTGACCAGATGCCGATGCGGGCGATTGGGGGTGCGAACGGTCAGCCCTTGCGAAGCACCGGACGTAGGCAGCGGCGTAGTGCGTAGTCCCCAAGTGCCCAAGCATCCCACCGCGAAGTGCTCCGCGACGATCGCGCTGGGACTCATCGCTCTGCTGCTCACGATGGGCATCGCGATTGCCGCTGCATCGCCACGCCTGCAGGACCTGAGTCAGTCCGTTCCGATCGCCACGGATCACGAAGGTTCCGAGCCAAGTCCTGCGACGGCGCGGCTCTTCGTCGCGGCGCACTGGGCGGCGATCACAGATCAACGGCGCGATGTGCTGGACGTCAGCCGTTCGGACGTGGTGCGCATTCTTCGCGGTATGACCCGGGATTGGTCGGTGCTGGGAGGAGCGGCTCAACCGATTACCGTCTACTTGCCCCGCTCGCAAGTACGCATGATTGCCGAGTCGTTCGGGCTTGCGACCGCCGAGTTGTCGGTCCAGCTGCTGCCTGATGATGAACTCGTAGATAAGATCGCTGCCACTCCTGGGTCATTCGCGCTGGTCGACACGCAACAGCTTCGCCTCGGCGTGTTAGCGCTGACCGTCGATGGTCATGACCCATATCGCGATCCGGCCTTCGAGTCGCCGTTGCGCCAGCTGCGCTGGGTTGAGGCGCCGAGGACGCTCGCCGATCTGAACAGGTTTACCGCCACCCTGCAGAGGCTGCCGCACCAGTTCGATCCGGTCGGTGTCGCGATCACCGGAGAGCTGATCCCGGTGCGCTGCACGAACTACGTCCTTGCTCAGTTGGACGATTACGATGCGATGTTCGACGGCGTGCGGAGTGAACTCATAGCCGCCGATCTCGCGGTCGCGGCGCTGGAACACCCGTTGATTTCGGACGGCGAGTTGACGCCCTGTGAAGCCACCGTCGTGTTCACCGGCAGCCACCGCGCAGTACCGGCCATGGCGAACGCGGGCCTGGACGTGATGTTCACGATCGGCAATCACATGCAGGATTGCTGGGGCGGCTGCAGCGGCGCGGCAGCGCTTGAGGAGACGTTGGGTCGGCTGAGCGAGGCGGGCATCATGACGGTCGGCGCAGGCGAAGACCTTGATGCCGCTCGAGCGCCGACGGTAGTGCGTGTCGATACGCCTGGCGGCCCGGTCCGCTTCGCCTTCCTGGGCTACGACATGATCGCGCCCTGGTACCACGCCACGCAGGACAGCCTCGGCACCGCGCCGCTCAATGTCGAGTATCTGCGGGAGGACATCGCGGATGCCCTGCTGCTCGCCGATCATGTGATCGTGGGCGCGAACTGGGGCGTCGAGTACAGCTCGAATCCGGTCTTCTATCAACGACAACTCGCCGGGGCCGCCATCGAAGCCGGGGCCAGCCTACTGATCGGCCATCACCCGCATTGGGTGCAGGCGGTCGAGCATCTCGGCGACTCGCTCGTGGCCTATTCGATGGGCAACTTCGTCTTCGACCAGGCCTGGTCCGTGCCGACGACACAAGGCATGGTCATGGAGCTTGGCTTTACCGCCGAGCGCCTACTCGGTTACCGGATTCGTCCGGTGGTGATCCGCGCGCACTCGAACCGGCTGCCCTGGATCTATCGCCCCGAGTTTGTCGATCCAGCGACAGCGGGACGGCCGATTCTGGATCGAGTCTGGAGGGCTCAAGATCGCCTACCCGCGAGATCGGTTGAGGCAGCTGACTGACCATCAGGCCCGGCCGGACAGGCGTGCAACGAGGAACGCCTTCGGAGTTTGCATGCTCAGGCAAAGATGTCCGCTGCCGCAACTCGCGGAATGGACATGCTGTCCATTGAGGAGAACGCTGACATCGTGGTGGGCTCTCAAACTGCCGCAACCGGCAAGCTCACGAGGATCTCTGTGGCTCTGGGTTCTGGCCCCGCACTCTACATCCGGGGAGGTCACTCAAAGAGCCAGAGAGAACGTCAACTCGAAGGTTCTTGATTTTGTCCATTTTGGTGGGCCGGGCTGGATTCGAACCAGCGACCGAGCGGTTATGAGCCGCCTGCTCTGACCCCTGAGCTACCGGCCCCTGGGGATTTCTTCTGGTACTGGGCCAGTCTATCGAGCGGTTGATCTACGATCCCCGTATGCCCTCTTTGACCTGGCGGATAAGTTTTGTCGGCCTGATTGGGTTGGCCGTACTGCTGGTGCTGGCTTGCGGGCCTTCGGGTGACCCAGCGACTCGAGGTGGGGTGATTCCTCCTGCGGTGGAACGTCCGGCTGAGCTGGCAGGCCGGCTTGACTTGCCGGCGCTGGTGAGTGAGGTCGTGTTTCCCTGGTCGGAAGTGGTGGTCCGGCGCGATTCGGACGATCTTGCGGTCGGTGTGCTGGTGGCGAACACCCCCGACCGACGCAGCCGCGGGATGATGTACTGGAGCGGTCTGCCAGCGGATAGTGGGATGATCTTCATCTGGGAAGAGACACGCGCTCGCAGCGGTGGGTTCTGGAACCAGAATGTGCCGATCGACCTTGATGTGGCCTGGCTGGACCGGGATGGCGAGATTCTGGAGTTTTCGATTCTGCTTGCCGAGGATGAGACGACGAAGCGTCCGCGGCAGGACTATTTCTTTGTACTGGAGATGCCACGAGGTCGGTTTGCAGAGATGGGAATCGAGCTCGGGGATCAAGTGTTAATTCCCGCCACATTGTTGCCGGAATAGGCAAACTGCACTGCGACTTGCCCGTCTATGTGGCAGGTTAATCGTGATATTGTGCCGAGAAGCACAGGCCGCCTGATGGTGCGGTCGCAAGCAAAAGGGGACGCACAATGAAGCGAATTATTGGTGTCGGAGCGATCCTTGCTGTGTTGGCGGCAGTCGCACGAGTCGTGATGGGTCGTCGCCGCGACGAAGAGGACGAGGCGTAACTCCTCGGTTGTTCCTCTCGCTCGATCAAGGGACATCGTCCAGCCGCGCCCTCGTCTGTGACGAGGGTGGACGTGTGGTTGCAAGCGCGCAACGAGGCGTCGAGTCCAGTTTTCCTCTGCCTGGCTGGGTTGAGCAATCGCCGAGCGAGATTTGGGACACGCAACTGGAGGCGGCCAGACAGGCCGCAGCGCGGGTCGGCGTTGAGCGAATCCGCGCCATTGCGATTGCCAATCAGCGTGAGACTGCGCTGATCTGGAAGCGCGCCACGCTCGAACCCATCGGGCCAGCGATTGTCTGGCAATGTCGTCGCACGGCAAGTGCGGCTGCGCAGCTTGACGACCTTCACGGTGCACAGATTCGCTCGCGATCCGGTTTGCAACCCGACGCGTATTTTTCTGGGCCCAAGTTCTCGTGGTTGCTTGACCGCGCTGATCCGGCGCTACGTGCCAGGGATCGGGCGGAGGCGGGCGAGTTGGCCTGCGGTACCGTCGATACGTGGCTGATCGCGAAGCTGACCGGCGGCGGCGTTCACGCGACGGACGTGACCAATGCCTCTCGGACGATGTTGTGGAATCTGAGTGACCGTGATTGGGACAAGCAGCTCTGCTCCTGGCAGGGCGTGCCAATGTCGATGCTGCCTGAGGCTCGTCCGAGTGGCAGCGAGTATGGGTTGACTGAGACGTCGCTGCTGGGCAAGGCTTTGCCGATTCTGGCGGTCGCTGGTGATCAACAGGCGGCGCTCTATGGACATGGGATCACGAGTCCGGGCGCAGCGAAGTGCACGTATGGGACCGGAGCGTTCCTGCTCTCTCATGCCGGCCCTGAGGCCAAGCCCGAATCGACTCCTGATGGCTTGCTGTTGACTGCGGCTGCGGATGGCGGGCTGGCGCTTGAAGGCGGCGTGTTCACGGCGGGATCGGTGGTGCAGTGGTTACGGGACGAACTGGAGTTGGCTCCTTCGGCGTCGGAGATTTCAGCCCTAGCGACATCAACTGACACCTCCGGAGGGGTGATGCTGATTCCGGCCCTGGCCGGATTGGGTTCTCCGCATTGGGATCCCGACGCACGCGGTGCGATCCTGGGGTTGACTCGGGCGGCGACTAAGGCGCAGATCGCACGCGCGGCGCTGGAGGCAGTGGCGTTTCGGGTGCGCGAGATCCTTGAAGCAATGGAGGTTGGGGCCGGCCCGATTGCGGAGCTGCGGGTTGATGGTGGGATGACGTCGAGCGACGAGATGTTGCAGATCCAGGCCAATGCGCTGCAACGGCCTATTGTCCGGCCGGCCATGCAAGAGACGACGGCTCTCGGCGTTGCTCGGCTGGCGATGGAGGTCAGCGGATTAGATGCGGTGATTGAGATGGACGAAGATCGGTTTGAGCCGAACGCCGATCTTGAGAGTGCGTTTCTACGCTGGAGCGCCGCACGTCGGGCGATACAGACACTGTCGCCCGACGGAGACTTGACTGAATAGACTCAGATCCAAATGGCTACGGCAGACTACGACGTCATCATCATCGGCGGCGGGATTAACGGCGCGGCGACTGCGTCTTCGGTTGCTGCTCGCGGATATCGGACGCTGGTGCTCGAGCAGGACGACTTTGCTTCAGGCACGACATCGGCCTCGACCAAGCTGATTCACGGCGGATTGCGCTATCTCGAAACCGGAGACGCGCGGCTGGTTCATACTTCGTTGCAGTCGCGCGAGCGTCTATTGCGTGAACGGCCGCACCTGGTGCGTCCGATGGGTTTCATCCTGCCGGTTTACGAGGGCGATCCTCGGCCATCGTGGTATATCCGCTCGGGACTTGCGTTGTACGATCTGTTGTCGCCTCGGAAGGTGTCTCCGTGGCACTCGTCGTTTTCGGAGCGGGAGTTGCAACGCTTTGAGCCTTCGATTTCTACGGATCGGCTGAAGGCGGCGTATCTCTATCACGATGCCCAGGTC
Source organism: Dehalococcoidia bacterium (assembly GCA_965207365.1). Classification (GTDB taxonomy): domain Bacteria; phylum Chloroflexota; class Dehalococcoidia; order Bin125; family Bin125; genus Bin125. The sequence continues at coordinate 77,031 of OZ242281.1, forward strand.
TGGTCGCCGGAGCGGCTGACACTGGAGTATCTCGCTCAGGCACGGGCCTCGGGCGCTGATCTGCGCAATCATGCGGCGGTTGACTACATCATTGTTGATGGCGGGAGCGCGCGAGGCGTCGATTTTCACGACGTGCTGACTGGTAAGCGGTCGACGGCGTCGGGGCGGCTTGTGGTCAATGCTGCGGGGCCATGGGTCGATGCGGTGCTCGACGCGACGGGACGATCGCTGAAGCGCCGGATCGGTGGAACGCGCGGATCGCACCTGGTGATAGACCTGAACGGTCGCGGCCCGAAGCATGCGGTGCTGGCCAGTGCGAAGTCGGATGCTCGGCCAATGTTCGTCACGCCGTGGCTGGATCACCACATCATTGGTACGACCGATGTTCGCGACGATGAGGATCCATCGGACGTTCGCGCGGCCGGCTGGGAGATTGATTACATGATTGCCGAGGCGGCGCGGATTCTGCCCGGTCTCGGAATCGAGCATCGGAATGTGCTGTACGCCTACTCGGGAGTTCGTCCGCTGGCGCGAGCTGGCGATGGAGTGTTCGAAGGCGCCATTTCACGCCGTTCGATCGTGGCCGATCACGCATCGGAAGGCGTGGAGCGGCTGTTGTCGCTGGTAGGCGGCAAGCTGACGACTGCGGCCGATCTGGGACGGACGGCGGCGGAGGCAGTGGCGCAACAGATCGGTCGTCCGAGGGCGAGTGGCATCGCTGCGTTGCCAAAGGCGCCGACCAGCCGCGCGGTGTTCCTGCCACCCGAGACACTGGAGCATCTGCGAATGGTGTACGGGCCGAGAGCGCCTGAGGTCGCGGCGTATGCGGCTTCCGATTCGTCGTTGGCTGCGCCAGTTTCGACTCACCATCGCGATATCGGGGCGCAGGTGGCGTACGCAGTTGAGCATGAAGGCGCGCGGACCGTTGCCGACGTGCTATTGCGCCGGACGGTGGTTGGCTTGACCAACGATCTGGGTCGCAGCGCGGCAGGTCCGACAGCCGAGGTCATGGCGCGCAGGCTGGGCTGGTCCGACGAGGTACGGGATCAGGCGGTGCGAGATTACTTTGCCGAGTTACATCGTCGGTTTGTGGTGATGGGCTCTTCGGCGGGCATTCCGCCGTCGGAGGAGTTGTCGGGGGATGAAGTCGAAGGAGTTGGGGGACTGGGCGGATAGGCCTGTCGCATTGCCACACGCCGTCTCCCCTTCTCCCCCCTTGCGGGGGAGATGCCGAAGGCAGAGGGGGGTCCCCTGCCTCTTGGCCCTGTCTGGTCGTCGCCAGCCGACCCCCCCCTCTGTCACTCTGTGACATCTCCCCCCGCAAGGGGGGGAGAGGGGATCTGGGCTGAGACACTCCTCTGTGGTGTGAGGATTCTCTTATGCTCGCCAACGGCTGAGGCGGAGGGCGTTCGTGAGGACTGAGAGGGAACTGGCGACCATGGCTAGGGCTGCGGCGATGGGCTCGAACTGGCCTCTGTCTCCGAAGAGCCAGTTGAGGCCTCCTGGGACTCCTCCGACGGCGTCGAAGATGGGTACGGCGAGCCCTGCGGCGAGCGGGATGAGCAGGATGTTGTAAGAGAAGGCGAAGGCCAGGTTTTGTCGGATGACAGATCGGGTGGCTCTGGCCAATAGGACTGCCTGGGCGGCACGGCGAGGATCGGACTGCATCAGCGCGACTTGAGCGGTCTCGAGAGCGATGTCGGAACCGGTGCGCATAGCAAGGCCAAGGTCGGCTTGCGCGAGCGCCGGGGCGTCATTGACTCCGTCGCCGACCATCGCTACCCGGCGATCTCTGGTCTGATGCTCTGCGACGAGCGTTGCCTTCTCGGTTGGCAGTGCGCCGGCGTGATAGCTCGCGATTCCTACTGCTTCACTGATAGCGCGGACAACTGGCTCGGTGTCGCCGCTGATCAGCACGGAGTTCACATCACGTGAGTTCAGCAACTTCACTGCCTCACTTGCCCCTGGCTTTGGTTGATCGCTGAGCCGGATCGTTCCGATCAGACTGCCTTCTCGGGCGATGTAGACGGGTGTCGAGACCGACTCTGAGTCGTCGATGGTGATTGAGTGCTCAGACATCAGGCGTTCGTTGCCGACGACAATGGACTGGCCGTCAACGATGGCGGTCGCGCCGCTTCCTGGTCTGCTGCGAAAGTCGACCGCGTTGCCGAGTTCCAGACCGCGATCCTGGGCGTGAGCCACGATGGCTGCTGCCAGCGGATGCTCCGATTCCTGTTCGACTGTGGCGGCGAGTCGGATGAGCTCGTCATCTTCGACGCCGTTTGGCTGGACTGACGTCACTTCGTGTCGTCCGCTGGTGAGCGTCCCGGTCTTGTCCCAGACGACGGTGTCAATCTTGCCTGCCGATTCGAGCGCTTCGGCGTCACGGAAGAGAATGCCGAGTCTCGCAGCTCGGCCCGAGCCTGCAGCGACGGCTGCGGGGGTCGCCAGTCCGAGGGCGCATGGGCAAGCAACGACCAGCACGGCGACGGCGCTGACGACGGCTGAGGTCCAACTGGCGTTGCCCCCAAACACCGCCCAGGCAATGAATGTGATCACTGCGATCGCGACGACAATCGGGACGAAGACGCCGGCGATCTGGTCGGCGAGGCGTTGGATTGGCGCTTTCGAGGCCTGAGCGCGTTCCACTGTTGCAGTGATTCGAGCCAGCGCGGTCGCCGATCCGACTTGTGTTGCCTGGTAGGTGAATGCGCCCTCGGCATTGATAGTGCCAGCGAAGACCGTGTCACCGGGTACCTTCGTGACATGGACGCTCTCGCCGGTAAGCAGGGCTTCATCGAGGGAACTCTCGCCGCTGACGACGACGCCGTCGACCGCGACCTGTTCTCCGGGTCGAACGCGGACAGCGTCGCCGACCTGGACATCGGATGCGGGGATGTCTCGCTCGAGGCTGCCTTCGACGACTCGCGCAGTTTGTGGGGCGAGTTCCAATAGGCGGGTCAACGCCGCCGCCGCGCGCAGGCGGACGCGGGCTTCCAGTGCTCGGCCGAGGCTGACAAAGCCGACGATGATCAGGGCGGTATCGAAGAAGACGTCTCGTGAAGCATCGGCGCCTTCGAGTGCTGCAGGCGCCAGCGCCGAGACCGTGCTGTATCCCCATGCGGCGGCGACGCCGAGGACGATCAAGGTGTCCATGTCGGTGGTGCGTCGTGCGGCGGCTCGTGCGGCGTTTCGGAGCATCGGCCAGACGCCCCAGGCCAGTGTTGGGGTGGCCAGGACGAAAAAGACCGGAAAGACGGTGTCCGGGTTCCAATTGATGTCGGCCCAACGGTTGGCCTGCATCGCGAAGAAGATGCCCCATCCGACGATCAGCGCGGGAACAGCCCTCAGCAGTTGGGGGCGAATCTCACGGATGCCTGGTTGCTCGTTCTCATCGTCGGAGTCGATCAACTCGTAGCCGGCGCCGGAGATAGCTGCGCTCAGCATTGGTTGTTCAACGGGCCGATCGATTTCAATGATTGCCCGTCCGGCGATGAAATCAGCCGTGGCCTCGGAGACGCCATCGACCTTGACCAGCGCCCGCTCGACTCGCCTGACGCAGGCGGCGCAGTGCATGCCTTCGATCTGTATGGTCTGGGTCTGGCGGTCGGTCGCGGTGGTCATTGGTTGCAGCATATGTCGCAGGCGCAGCGGATAGGCTGACGCCATGCCACGTGTCATGTTGCTGATTCCCACCGCTTCCTACCGCGCGCCCGACTTTATGTCGGCAGCCGACCAACTTGGTCTCGATGTGGTCGTTGCATCAGACATCGATCAGCCATTGGCCGACATGTATCCCGGTCGCTGGCTGACGCTCCCGTATCACGACCTTGAAGAAGGCGCGCGAGCGGTTGCGCGATATGCCGATCGATTTCCGCTCGACGCGGTCGTGGCAGTTGATGATCCGGGGACAGTGCTCGCTGCATATGCCAGCTCGGAGCTGCAACTGACGGGCAATAGCCCTGAATCGGTGATCGGCACGAGAGACAAGTCGGCCTTGCGGCGTGCGTTGGACGCGCATGGCGTTCGATCTCCCTGGTGGCGAGTATTCCGATTTGACGATCCATCTCCGGCAGCCGACATCGACTATCCAGTAGTGATCAAGCCGCTGGGACTGAATGGATCTCGCGGAGTGATGCGGGCAAATGATCCGGTGTCATTTGAACGCGCGCTAGCACGGTTGGCTCGGATGCTTCGATCAAACTCGGCAAAAGAGGAATGTGGCGATCTGGTTGATCGCTACCTGGTTGAGGGGTTTATCCCGGGTGTCGAGGTTGCGCTCGAAGGGTTGCTAAGAGATGGAGAGCTACACACACTCGCCGTGTTCGACAAGCCTGATCCATTGGATGGTCCGTTCTTTGAAGAGACCATCTATGTGACTCCGTCACGGCTGCCAGACGAGGATGTGCAGGAAGTGGTTGAGACGGCTCGGCGTTCGGCGGAGGCGTTGGGTTTGAGTGACGGTCCGCTGCACGCGGAACTGAGACTGAATGAGGCAGGCGCGTGGCCGGTGGATGTTGCGGCGCGGACGATTGGCGGGCTGTGTGCTCGGACGTTGCGATTCGGCGCGGGGATGTCGCTAGAGGAGATTGTCTTGCGCCACGCGATCAACGCGCCGCTGGAGACGTTGAACCGAGAGGCGACCGCGGCTGGAGTCATGATGATGCCGATCGTGGGTCGGGGCCGAATCCGTGCGATTGTCGGTCTGGACGAGGCGGCGGCAGTTCCGTTGATTGAGGACATCGAGATGGAGGCGCGGGTCGGCGACATGCTGATCCCGCTGCCGGAGGGCGCCGACTATCCCGGTTTCATATTCGCAAGAGGCGAGGATCCGGCTGAGGTGGAGTCGGCATTGAGAGAGGCCTGGTCGAAGATCGCGTTTGTTCTGTGAGCAAACATGAAACGCCTCGAAGGCTAAATCAATGGGCAGATTCTCTCGAGGAATCAGAGATTGACTATCTCCTGGCAGAAGCTCATCGCGAGATTTCGTCTGAGCAGGTGAAATACTCTTCCCTCGATTCAAGAGTCGTTGCGATTGTCGGATGGGCGATCGTAGGAGTTGGCACTCTGTTGATCGCTGGGAATCTTGACTACGGAGCCTCCGCGAGAGGTGTAGCGGCAACTCTGGTCATCGTCGGCGCATCCATTGCTGTTTTGGCAGGCATCTTCACACTGTGGCCCAGAGAATGGGCTTCCGGACTCGACCTGGATTGGTACAGCAGATACGAATGGGAAAACCTCAGAGCGATGAAGGCACGCGGGCTCGCAAATCTGGTCTATGGATCTCAACTCAATCAGAGAGCAATCGGTAAGCGCAATTTCGCGTTGCAGATCGCTGCAGTGGGTTTAGCACTTGAGTTTTCTGCGCTCGTCGCAACACTGCTGCTGTCCGAGGTTGGCAGCTAGAAGCTCCTCCTCGTCACGCGAAGCGGACCACCGTCCGGAGGGGGCTTCGGTTTTCGGGGCGCTTCAACTGCTTCTTCTGATGGTTTGGATTGATCCGTTTGCGCGGATTTCGGCTCATTCGTACCAGGCATGGTTCACTTCCCTACACACTTCTCTATGGATTCAAGATACTCCGACCGCCTGCCGCTCGTTGGGGGGCGGCTCTTGCGATCAGCCGGCTGACGGCTCGTCGGAGGGTCATCCTGGGTGGCTTGGCGAAGTAGATCGGGATGAGGGCGGCGTAGGTGAGGATGGCGACGAGCGTGAGGGGAAGGTCGTAGGAACCGGTGATGTCTTCCAGTGCTCCGATCATCCAGGGGCCGAAACCGCTGGCGATCTGGGTGGCCATTGCGATCAGTCCGTAGACAGCTCCGAAACTGACATAGCCGAAGACGTCGGAGGTGAGCAGTGACTGGAGCATGTACACGTTGCCGATCGTGAAGCCGAAGATCAGGATGGCGACGTAGGTGACGGCGATGTGCTCGACCTGGATGACGACGAGTGCGGCCGTTCCTTGGACGACGAACATGATCACGGTGAGAATGCGTAGGTCGACGCGGTCAGCGAAGAAACGACCGACGATCAGTCGGGCGACGATGCTGCCGAAGGCGATGATCGAGAGGCTGGTGGTTGCCGCGGTTAGCGAACCCACGCGTTCCTGGAGAAACGCGGTCTGATGCAGGATGAATCCAGTCTGGGCCAAGAGGACGATCACGAAGCTGACCATGATCGCCCAGAACGACATGGTGCGTGTCGCCCCACGGATCGTCCAGCGCCGAGTCTGATTGGCGATTGATCTGGCGACGCTTGTGCGTTGTGGGGTGACCGGCTCGAGGCCGTCCTGGGGTAGTCCCATCTGTCTTGGATCCCAGACGAGAACGAAGAGCACGATCGGGAGTCCGATCAGGAGGATCAGGCCGGCCATCGCCGGGGTGGCGACCTCGAGGCCGAACTTCTCGATCAGGACTCCGTTGACCGGCGAGAGGACGACTCCGCCGAGGGAGACGCCGGTGGAGGAGATCGCCATTGCCCAGGCTCGTCGGTGCAGGAACCAGCGGGCTAGGGTTGCGTTGACAGCGACGCCAGCGCTCATGCCGGAACCGAGGGCCATGACGATGTATGCGAGGTAGAGCTGCCATAGCTCACTGACGTGTCCGATGACTGCGGCGGCGACGATCAGCAGGATGAGGCCGGGCAGCATCCAGCGTCGGGCGCCGTGTCGATCGATCAGTGGCCCGACCAAGGCAGAGGTGATGCCGGAGAAGACGAAGTACATGCCGGTTGCGAGCGAGACGTCGCCGTTGGACCAACCGTGCAGCTCTCTCAGCGGGCCGAGGTAGACGGCGATGCCGTAGTAGCCGACGCCGACGGAGACGAACAGGAGCGCGGCGCAGGCGAAGACGATGGCCCAGCCGTAGTAGAAGTTGGAGGGCAGTAGACGCGCCGCCAGAGGTCGGTGTAGTGGTAACTCGAACGGTTCTGGGCTGGACGGAGAGTTGGACAAAGCCGATTCAGAATACGACCGATAGCGGTCCGCGCAGTGTGCGCTGCCTGACTAGACTGCCTCAGAATCTTCTGGAGATACCGCCGCAAACGGCGGCTGATGAGAGGCAACATCATGGCTGAACGGCGAACGGGATGGGTGTATCACGAGCTGTACATGTGGCACGACACCGGGCGGACCAAGGCGATGGACCCTCAGTTGCGGCGCTGGATGCAGGCCTGGGAGCATTGGGAGAATCCGGACACCAAGCGTCGCCTGAACAATCTGCTCGATGTCTCTGAGTTTTCCGAGCACCTGACTCAGCTCAAGCCGCGCACGGCCAACCTGGAGCAGGTGCTGCGATTCCACACGCCTGAGTACGTAGACCGCGTGCGCGAGCTCTCGGCAGCAGATGGCGGAGACGCCGGCGAAGGGGCGCCGTTCTCGCACGGCGGCTATGAGATTGCGCTGCTCGCGGCCGGCGGCACGATTACTGCTGTCGATGCCGTGCTTGATGGCGACGTTGACAACGCGTATGCCTTGACTCGTCCGCCGGGACATCATGCGGAGCGTGACCGTGGGCGTGGCTTCTGCATCTTTGGCAATGTCGCGATTGCGGCGATGCATGCCCTGGCTGAGCGCGGCGTCGACCGAGTCGCCACGCTGGACTGGGACGTCCATCATGGCAATGGCACTCAACAGGCGTTCTATGACCGCAACGATGTGTTGACGATGTCGATCCACCAGGATCAGTGGTATCCGCGCAACAGTGGCGCGATGGAAGACCAGGGCGAGGGGGAGGGCGACGGTTACAACATCAACATTCCATTGCCACCGGGGAGTGGACATGGCGCGTATGTCGAGACGATTCGCCAGGTCGTCGTACCGGCGATGCAGGCGTTCAAGCCGGACCTGATCCTGATTCCGTCCGGCTTTGACGGCAGCATGTATGACCCGCTGGGACGGATGATGGCGTACTCGGAAACGTATCGGGAAATGACGAGGGATCTCATGTCGGCTGCCGATGAGCTGTGCTCGGGACGGCTGGTGATGAGTCATGAAGGTGGTTACAGCCCGACGTACGTGCCGTTCTGTGGGCTGGCGGTCGTTGAGGAGATGAGTGGCGTGCGATCGATTGCGGGCGACCCGTTTGAAGACAACTCGGCGACGGCCGGCGGTCAGGATTTGCAACCGCATCAGCAGGCGGTGTTGGACGACGCGAAGCTGCTGGTAGATCGGTTGCGTCGGTTGGAGGGGGTATAGCAACCGGAGAGTCCATCTGTGGCCGACTCGCACACAATCGCGCTCCCCCTCGCAGAGACCGATGCGCAACCTCCAATTCCGCTCTCCCCCCCTTGCGGGGGGAAATGTCACGGAGTGACAGAGGGGGGGTCGGTCGGTGAGCACCAAATGGAATTTGCGGACAGGACCCCCCCTCTGCCTTCGGCATCTCCCCCGCAAGGGGGGAGAAGGAGAGTTGTGCATCGCTCTCTCGCAGGGGGAGCTGTCACGGAGTGACTGAGGGGGTCCCTTTGGCGTATCGACCGGATAAAGGAAGGCGGAGCGGGGCCCCGCTGCCTTCGGCATCTCCCCCGCGAGGGGGGAGAAGGGAACTCATGCTGCCCCCTGCGAGGGAGAGAGGAACATGATGCGCGCGTATTCACAGGGAGTGCGCTACAGATCGATCAGGCTGATTGGACTGACTGATTGGTTGAGGCTGAGAGGGGCCAACTGGTCCCCGGTGGGCTCGGCTCAACAGAACCAGTCTTCGGTAAGGCCGGGTCGGTGAACGTGTGGAGCCTCGACGTTGGGCCATGGTTCGACACTCAGGGTTTCGCAAGCCACCGCTTTGATGTCGGCGAATGTACCGCTGCGCTCGGCGATGCTCGCGATCTGCGACTGGAGATCGTCCATCCTTGGATCCTCGTGCTGCCATTGCCAGGTCAGACCGTCGGTGTCGTAATCGACCAGCGAACCCATGTCGCGCATCGCCTCGACCAATGGCGAATCTGCCGGCGCGAGCAGTCGCAGGCCGAGTTGCACTGGCGGTGTGAGGTCGACCAGGTGTCGGGTCTCAACGAATCTGAGCAGGTCCAGGTAATCCTGCGCCGACGTCCAGGGTGTAAATGGCAGCCAGGTTGGACGGATGGCGATCCCAGCGCGGTCAGTCAGATGGAGCGCTGTGTCGAGATCGGCGGCGGTATGGCCTTTGTCGAGGACTTGGAGTAGTTGGTCGTCGACAGACTCGAAGGCGGAGACGATGAAGGTGACACCGAGTTCGGCCAACTCCGGCAGGAGCGTTTGATGCTCGATCAGGTGCTCGACCTTGATCGTGGCGTCGAATGTCAGGCCTGGATGGTTGCGCGCGCTTTCGTGCAGCAGTCGCATCGCCAAGTCGGGCGCGTTGAGGAAATCGGGGTCGCCGAAGGTGATGTGCTCTGCGCCGACGGCGACTTGTTGGTCGATGTCTGCAAGAACGGTTTCAGCGCCGTTAAGGCGGAGCCGACCGGCATAGATCGGCGTCAGTGGACAGTGGGTGCAGCGGTGGGCGCAGCCTCGGGTGGACTCGACGTAGCCGGACAGATGCGAGACTCCGTCAGCGTCGCGGTATCTCGCATACTGGTCGATTGAGGGCAGAATCGACCTGTCGGGGACCAATCGACGTTCGCGGTCGAAGAGCGGCAGCGTCGACGGCGACTCGCTGTTGGCCATGGCGACGAGCTGTAGGTCGGTGTCGCCGCTGATTGCGGCTCCGAGTCCGGAATCTCGCAAGGAGTTGGCCGCCAGACCGTAGAAAACAATCTTGTCCGACATTCCGGTGAGCGTCCGAGCGATACGCGTACCGAGTCTGGCAGCGGTGTGCATTGGGGTGGAGATGGCGATCAAGTCGGCGTCCGAAGCCTGGGCCATGAGTGCTTCGGTCTGGACTGATTCGACTGCGAGATCGATCGCTCGGACCTGGTGTCCGGCCGCCTTCAATGCCGCAGCAGGGGCGGCGATGCTAAGTGGCTGGTGGCCTTGTTCGTAGGTGGAGATGAGCAGGACTTGTGTCACGGACTCACCATATCGCGGGTCTAGGCGTTATTCCGTCGTGGGTATCCACCGTTGCGAAGGACAAGAGCGAAGCCGAAATGCGGACGCGCACTACTCAGTCATACCCGCTCTTGTCGCGGAGCCTGCCTCCGGCTTGAACGGGGGTATCTCGCGGATTCGGGCGCAGAAGTCGGTGCAGTACGCAGCGAGATTGCCGCGCCGGAGCGCGGCAATGACGAAACTGAGGAGCTACTTCTTGGAGGGCTTGTAGTAGGGGTTGTCGCCGGACTGGTGGTCCGTGATGTCGACGAGTTCCTCGATTTCGGGGAGGGCTTCCTTGACGGCGACTTCGATGCCCTGCTTGAGCGTGACGTTGGCCATGCCGCAGCCCTGGCAGCCTCCGCCCATTTCGATGTAGGCTCGTTTGCCGCGCAGTTCAAGCAGTTGCACGAAGCCGCCGTGGGCGGCGATCTGGGGATTGACCTGCTCGTCGAAGATGCGCTGGATTTCTTGCGCCAGCGGATCTCGCCAGACGGGATTCGGGTTGTGGAACTCGAGGCCGGAGACGTTGGGGCCCTTGAATTCGTAGTGGACGTTGGTGCCGCGCAGATCTTCGATGTGTTCGCCCTCGACATAGAGGAGGAAGTCGGGATACTGCACCGTGGCGTCGCCATCCGGTTCGATGCCCTTCTCGACGATGGTCAGGACGTGCTCGAAGCCTTCCGAGGTACGCCCGGTGATCTTGAGGCGCAGTCCGGCGACCTCCTCCGGATAACCGGTCAAGACCTCTAACAGTTTTGAGCGTGCCACATCCGAGAATGTGATACCCAGTTCGCCTGCATCTACGTTGGTGGTCATCGGATTCCCCTGTCCAACTCTCGTTTTCTAGCATAGCGTTCGTCAGACAGGTGTACGAACTGGAGTGTGCTGTGCCCGTCGAACGAGTGATCGTCGAGAAGAACCTCGAAATTCCCATGCGTGACGGCGTCATCCTGCGCGCCGACCTCTACCGACCCGAGGACGCTGACCAGCCGGGCAAGGCTGTACCTGGGATCGTGACGCGGACGCCTTATGACAAGGAGATGTCCGGGGCGGGCCTCGTCGCGGTGATGCCCAGCGCACTGAAACTGGCCGAGCGTGGGTATGCGGTGGTGGTTTGCGACACGCGCGGACGATATGCATCGGAGGGCGACTTCAAGCCGTTTCACCAGGAAGGGCCGGACGGCTACGACACGCTGGAGTGGGTGGCGGCGCAGCCCTGGTGCGACGGCAACACGGCGATCTATGGTCCGTCCTACGTCGGCGCGACGACCATGCTGGCCGCTCGCGAGCGTCCACCGTCTCTGCGCTGCGCAATTCCAATCATTACCGCCGACGACTACTACGACGGCTGGACGTATCAGGGCGGCGCATTTCAGTTGGGCTTTGTTGGACTCTGGGGCAGCGGTCTGGCGGCGACGGGGTATCTGCAGCAGAACCATAGCCGGCCATCGGAGGCGGCGTCGGAGTTAACCGAGGCGGTGATGGGCAATGGGTTCCAGCTCCTGGGCAGCCGGCCGCTGAACTCGATGCCTGGGATTTCGCAAGAGGGCGTGGCTGCTTACTGGCACGAGTGGCTGGAACATGAGACTCGCGACGATTACTGGGAGTCCGTCCGGCACTCTGCCGACTACTCGCGCTTCCAGGTGCCGATGCTGCACATCGGCGGTTGGTTCGACATCTTCGGGATTGGCACGGTTCGCAACTTCCGCGGAATATCCAACGAGGGAAATCACGAGCAGCACCTGATCATGGGACCCTGGGCGCACACCAACTACGACCGCTGGCTGGGCGAGTTGGAGTTCGGCCCGACCGGCGCAGCGGCCGCGGCGAATGTGATCGCGGACATCAATGTCTTCCTCGATCGACATCTGAAGGGCCGCGATCGCGAATTGTCGAACGTGCGCTGGTTCCTGATGGGCGCGAACGAGTGGCGCACCGCGGCATCGTGGCCTCCGCCCAATGCAGAGGAACAGACGCTCTACCTCGGTTCTCACGGAGGAGGCAACTTGCACTATGGCGATGGCCGCCTGACGCCTGAATGTCCCGAAGAGGATCATCGCTGGGACGAGTATCTCTACACCGGTTACAAGCCCGTGATCACCAATGGCGGATCGACGTTGCAACAGGCGATTGGCATGCCGGGACCGCGCGACCAGAGCCGTGCGGAGAGTCGGGACGATGTGCTCTGCTACACCACGGAGCCGCTGACCGAAGCGGTTGATGTCGCTGGGCCGGTCGAAGTGGACATCTGGTTCTCCAGCGATCGTCCCGACACCGACATTACGGCCAAACTGGTCGATGTCGATCCGGACGGCAAGGCGGTCTCGCTGGTTGACGGGATTATGCGGGCTCGGTTCCGCGAAGGCTTTGACCGCGAAGTGTTCCTGACCCCGGGCGATGTGGTCAAGGTGACCGTAGAGCTGGCGTCGCTGGGGCATCGGTTCGACATTGGACACCGAATTCGGCTGGAAGTGTCGAGCAGCAACTACCCTCGCTTCATGGCGAACTCGAATGACGGCGGATCAGTCAACTCGGCCACCGAGATGCTGCCGGCGATCAACTCGATTCGTCGCGGCGGAGAGTATCCGTCGGCGCTACGCATGTACGTTCTCAACGACTAAGCACAGAGAGAGGAACGACTGATGATCTATGAGCTTCGCATCTACACGGCTCACCCGGGCAAGATGGGCAGCCTGATGAAGCGCTTCCGCGACCACACGATGGAGCTGTTTGAGCGCCACGGGATCCACAACGTGGGCTACTGGACAAACTCGGTCGGCGGTCGCTCGGACGAGTTGTGGTACATCCTCAGCTATGAGAATCACGGCCAGCGCGAGGAAGCCTGGAAGAGCTTCGCCGCAGATCCGGAGTGGCAAGCCGCACGCGCCGCGTCGGAGGAGGATGGTCCGCTTGTGCACCACATCGAGAACCGGCTGCTCCAGCCGACCGAGTGGTCGCCGATGCCATAGGCGTCAAACCAAGACCCAAACTAGCTCGCCGATGTACTGCTCACGGAGGCCGCCCCATGCGCATCATCACCTCTTACGCCTGCACGCTGGACGTGGAAACCGCCGAAGAAGCCTCCTGGCGATTCAACCTCTATCGAGGTGTGATGGACGACTGGCTGCATGATCAGGGAATCAGCGATCCCAGAGCGGACTCACCTTCCGATACCTTCATACAACTCACGCGGCGGGATGTATCGCACGAGGGGGCGGAAATCGACGGCTTCTTGCTCAAGCAGCCGATTGAGGAGTCAAGCCACGTCCTCCACACGCGATTCGATCTTGGGGTTCGTGATTGCTCACTCGCGCTTTTTCTGCAGTTCAGCGTGGAGCGCAGGACGAACCGGATCGCTCCAACGAGCATTCAGATCGGTTGCCCGAGAGCACTTGCCACTATCCTCGATTCGGGCGACTGGCGATCCGGTCAAGTACGCCTGCGGCCCCATAGTCGACGGGCTGTTGGTACCAACGCCGGCAGACAGCTCCACAAAGAAATAATGGACCCTGAGCGGACTTTGCCGTTCGTCTTGCTAGCCAATCTCAATGATGCGGAAGAAGGTTGGCACCAGCGCGACACAGTTGATCCCTACGGCGATGCGGAGTGGGGAGACTTTGTAAACCGTCTCGAAGACGACCTGGGCGGTGTAGCTCAATTGATTGACCTAGACACATCAGCAGCCAATGCACTCATACCCCCCGACTTGCCGCCCCGCAAAGTACGACAACGGCCGGCTTTGGGTTACCGGCCCCCTCAGTTCTCAGAATGGGGAATGAGTGGTTCGTTAGTTCGCGTCTATTGGCCACTCGGCACCCAGGGTTTCTCGCCAGAGCAGCATCCTGCCTGGGCACCTTTTGAGCATTACTACGAAGTCGATGAAGACGATGCCTATGACTATCCCGTTCACCAAGGTGGCTCCGGGATGCCACCTCCTTCTTGGGTAACCCTGTTTCGCGGTCATGAGCTCATGGCAGTTCGATCAGAGATTCGCGACGTAGTCTACGAGCAGGCTGCGCTGCAACCCCTACCTGCTCTGATTGACGACATCAGGCGTCTACACGCTGCGTCCGAACGCGAACGATTAACCGAGGACGGTGACTTTAGAGAATGGCAGGAATACTACGATGACGAGCTTGAGCAGAAAGACCAGACGATCAATTCGCTGCGGGAGTCGCTAAACAGGCAGGAGAGAAACCTTGAGGCGATACAGGATGAGTTAGACGGCAGAAAAGCAACCATCGAACAACTTAAGTATCAGCTGAACGCGCAAAATGCTGCTGCCGATGACGAGGAAATAGCTGAGGAAGCGGGCGGATCTCGCGACCCGGTCACTGTTGCGGAGGCTGTAGCAATCGCGAGGTCCCAATGCGCAGGCCTCAGTTTCGGGCCGCACGCGACTGACAAACTCGACGTTCTGAATTCTAATGCGGGTCCTCCCAGAAAGATCCTCAGTGATCTCAAACTCCTCAACCAATGCAGCCAACTCTTGCAAGAGGGTGGTTCGCTCGGGCAGGATGTGATTGCTTGGCTGAAGGGCCAAAATGTCAATGCCTCTAAGGAAAGCTCCACCAGAATGAACAGGCATGCGACGGAATTGACCTTTTCAACTGCTCGCGACACCTACGAGCTGATGGGAGACCACATCAAGTACCGAGCTGGAGGGCTGGATCGCGAAGTTCGGATCCACTTCAAGGTTCATGCTTCAGAAGTCAATGGTGAAACCGCTACGATCGATATCGGTTACATCGGGCAAAAGGTCATGCCCGTTTGAGACCGGAGGCCTGACATGGTGCTGGAGAAGACCCACAGCCACGCCGACCCTCAGCCGATCACGTCGGTGGCGGAGATACGCAGTCGCAAGGGCATGCCGTTCGACGAGTTCTGCGCCCAGCATCCATGGTGGGAGTGGACGGAATCGCGGCTGGCGCGGCGGATGATTGACGCGGAGGGCCATGCCTGGGTACCGATGTGGGCGCCCGGTCCGGGAGTTGGCATCTGCTACGAGCCTGAGCTGACGCCCGAAGCCGAAGTGTACATCGCCGAACTCTCGCGCAAGGCTCTCGAGGAGGTCCAGGCCGGCAAAGGGACCTACCTAGACGAACTCGACGACTGGGACGACTAAGACTGTGCGCTTTCGGGTCGCTTTGACCAAAGAGGCGCTATCGCAGCGTGCCGTTTTGCCCCCTCGTCCGAAGCGAAGAGTTAATCAGCTGCTTTTGGAACTGGAAACAGATCCCTACGGTGCACACTCGCTCCAACTGGAGCTGCTATCCGACGAAATTGTGTTCCGGGTTCGAGAAGACGGCTATCGCATTCTCTACAGCCCAGTACCTGGTAAGCGTGAAGTGTCGGTGTTCCGCATCGCTCTTCGAGCGGTCGCATACAAGGGCTATGAACGTCCGTCGCGGAACCAGTAAGCAAATCTAGCGCTCAGCACCTAGCCCCGATGCCTCAGCCGGACGACCATCACTGGCGGGATGTCGGGCAGATGGTCCCAGGTCAGCCGACCCTCGGCGTCTCCGGCTCCTCCGTCGGTGATGGCGGGTTCTCGGATTCCGTCGAGCACCCAGCCCCGGTTGAAGGCGGTTTCGAAGAGCCCGGTCAGGGTGCGGTCGAAGTAGGGCTGGATGGCCGGTTGACCGACGACGGCGATGCCATGACCCACTCCTCTGTTCAAGTAGCTGGTGATTCGTATGCCCGACTCTTCGATGAATCGGCCGTCGGAGGTCTCCGTCCGCTCCTTGTAGAGCTTCACATGAGGGCCCGGCGTGAACGCCGGGTGAAGGACGGAGAAGATGAACGGGGCGCCTTCGGCGAGGACGAGCGGGAGCATGTCGAAGATTGGCGTGATTTCGGCAATATCCATCAGCGCCATGTTGCATACAGCGGCTCCGAACGGAGCGTCTCTTGCGCCTGAGAGGGCAGCCAGTTGGGCGCGGTCGGTGGCGTCGAGTTTGAACAGGTTGATGGGCAAGCCCTCGGAGCGCTCACGTGCGGCGTCGAGCTGGGCCTGAGAGCCGTCGGTGGCGGTGACTGAGACTCCCAGCCTTGCGAGCTGCCGCGCAAAGTTTCCGTTTCCGCAGGCGATCTCCAACACCGACCCCGGCAAGGGTTCCAGCAATTCGAGCGTGTTGGGGAAGACCAGGACGCGTTGCCAGTAGTTGCCATCATCGCCCTGGACCTCGTCCCAGAACTCGGCGTTCTGTTCCCATGCTTCGATCGATTCGGTGTTGTGGTCCGGGTAGTCGACCATGACGGACTCGATTTCGTTGCTACCGTAGGCGCAGACCAGTGAGATTATCACCGTACATCGACGACCTGCAGGAGGATCCGGATGAGCGCACCACTTCCCGTGATCGTGCAAGGGCTGGGACCGATCGGAATGCGCATCGCCGAGGCGGCGCTGAGTGATCCGTTCCTTGAAGTCGTGGGCGCGGTCGAGATCAATCCCGACATGGTCGGCAAGCCGCTGTCCGATTTCATCGATGGCGCTCCCGAGATCGTGATCCGGCAGGCCGTGTCAGCGGCGCGAGTTGATGCGCGATCGGACGGGGGAATTCTGATTCACTGCACCGGCTCGTACCTCGAGCAGGTGTCACCGCAGATTGAGGAAGCGCTACGACAGGACTTGCATGTCGTCTCGACCTGCGAGGAGCTGGCCTTTGCTCAGGCGCGGCATCCGGAGATTGCGGCAGGGCTGGACTTGCTGGCTCGGCGGGCTGATCGCACGGTCGTTGGCACCGGAGTGAATCCGGGGTTTCTGATGGATGCGCTGCCGGCGTCGATGTCGGCGATTTCGCACAGCATCAAGTCGGTCTCGGTGCGCCGTGTGCAGGATCCATCGCGGCGGCGGGTTCCATTCCAGGAGAAGGTCGGGATGGGGATATCGCCGGCGCAGTGGGAAGAAAAGCGCGACGCGGGTGGATTCGGTCATGTAGGGCTGGTGGAGTCGGCCAGGTTGCTTGCTTACTCGCTGGGCTGGAAGCTTGTCGATTGGCAGCACGACATGGTCCCCTGCGAGGTTGCAGGTCAGGAGCTCGTGCAAGGAACGCTGGAGACGCTCGAGGGCTCGACGTACGACGGTCATCGGGTGCGGTTGCACTTCGAAGCGAACGCGTCTGTTGATGAGGAGTACGACGAGATCGTGGTCGACGGAACGCCGCCACTCAAACTTCGGTTCGAGGGTGGAGTGTTTGGCGACGATGCGACGGCGGCCGCGGCGCTGCGGGCGGCTCGGGTGATTCCTCATACTCGGCGCGGGTTGATGACGGTGCTCGATCTGCCGCTGCGTTAAACTGAGCATCCGCCGGATCAACGTCGAAAGGCAGCCACCATGGACTTCGATGACCGAGAGTTCCGCAACGCACTAGGGATGTTCCCGAGCGGCGTCACTGTCGTTACGACCGGGACTGATCCCAACTTTGTTGGGATGACGGCGCAGTCGTTTTCGTCGCTGTCGCTTGATCCCCCGTTGGTACTGGTCTGCGTCGACAAGAGCGCAAGCGTCTTGCCGCTGCTCAAGGAAACCGGCGCCTACACCGTCAACATTCTGCCCGACACGGCGATGGACACGTCCAACTTCTTCGCCAGCAGCAAGCGACCGCCGCCGCCGCACCAATTCGACGAGCATGAGCACGAGCTCGGTGAGACAGGACAGCCGCGGCTGGCGGCAGCGACGATGGTCTTCGATTGCGACATTCATTCAGTCGTCGATGGCGGCGACCATGAGATCATCATTGGCGAGGTCAAGGCGTTTGTGAAGCAGTCGGACGATGAGCCAATCCTGTTCTACGGCGGCAACTATCGAAAGATGGGTCCACCCGACCCGTCGATGAGCTGGTAGCTCGCGCGATGGATGAGCGTCCGCTGCTGGCGACGGAACCGCCGCTGCCGGCTGACGACTTTGTCCCTGCCCTGTGGGTGCCACTAACCCGGGCTCTACGCGCACGGCGTCGGCTGATCCAGATGGTGGAGTCGTTGCCGGGTCCGGTCTGGCTCAAGGATTCAGCAGCGCCGGGATGGGCGAGACGCGACGTGCTGGCCCACTTGGCAGCCACGGACCGTCGATATCACGATGTGTTGATTGCGGTGCTGAATGGGTCGCCGCTGGAAGAGTGGAAACCGGATCCCTCGGTGCCGAGTCCGGAACTTGATCGGGCCAATGCGCTTGGGGCAGAGAGATTTCAGGGAGATTCGGTGGACGCGTTGGCCGAGCAGTTACAGGCGGGCGCCGAGAAGTCGACGATGTACTTCGCAGCGCTGACTGAGGATCAGGTGTTGATGCGGATGGGATTTGCCGGGAATGCGCTGTCACTGCTGGAGGCGTGGGCTCAGCACGACAACCAGCATGCAGATGACATCATCAACGGCCCGACGATGATGCGGACCTTGTAACAGATTGCTACGGTCAGGGACCCCCGTACAGCCTTCGGCAAACTTCCCTGCAAGGGGAGAGGCGAAGACGAGCGGATGTCGATTTCGAGTCTGGCTGGTTGGGCTGCTATCGATCGATGCGCATCCGAGCCTCGAGTAGTCTTTCTGACCTTGCTGCGTCGACTCGCTCGATGAAGCTGTCGACCATGGCGTTGGCCAGGGAGTCGGCTCCCTGGGTCATGAGCATTTGCAGGAGGCCTCGCTTGGGTCGGACGAGTGTGGTTCGTTTTTCTATGCCGGCAGCGTCGGCGGCCCACTCGATGGCGTCGCTGAGGTCTCCGAGCTGATCGACGAGACCGAGCTCGTGTGCTTCGGCTCCAGTGTGGATCTCGCCGGAGGCCAGTTCGGCGACGCGATCACGCTCCAGATCGGGTCGTCCTTCGGCGACGATGTCGACGAAGCGCTCGTACACGGAGTGGATCAGCGCGTCGAGCTTCTGGTCTTCTTCTGGGGTGTTCTCGCGGAAGAGAGAGCCCATATCTTTGTATTCACCTGCGGCACGAGTACGCATCTTGACTCCGACGCGGTCGAGCGCCTCGGAGATCATTGGCGCGGTCCAGATCACGCCGATCGAACCGACGACTGACGTGGGCAGGGCGAAGATCGGGTTGGCTGCACAGGCGATCATGTAGCCGCCCGATGCTCCGACGCCTCGGATCGCTGCGGCGACCGGCTTCTTGTCGGACAGTCGCTTGGCGGCGAGATAGAGCGCCTCCGAGGCGGCTGCGCCTCCACCAGGCGAGTCGATGTCGAGTACGACTGCGGGATAGCGCGGGTTCTCGGCGATGCTGTTGAAGGTGCGGGAGAGTTCGCGTGGATTGATCCTGGCGCCGATCTGTCCGGCCACTTCGACGATGGCCACGCGCGGAGGGAAGAGGTACTGCTCGAAGTCCATGATTGAATATCCATTCATCCCGACTGTCGGGGAGATTTTCTCAGTGTATGAGCGGGGCGGCTTCGCGCATCGCTCCGAGAGTAGGCGCGTTGACTGTGGTAGCCGTCCACGCGATGATCAGTGACAGCAGCAGCTTGATTTGACGTTACGTCAGGGAGGCCACCGTGAGCGAAACCGCCGTTTGTCCGTTGTCGGAACTGCGACCGGGTGAAGTCACCGCTGCTGATCTTGACGGTACCCGAGTTTGCGTTGCGAATGTGCATGGCGAGGTGTTTGCGGTGCAGGACAAGTGTCCGCACCTCTTCGCGCCGCTCTCGGTGGGTGAGCTGAAGAATGCGCACATCGTCTGTCCCTGGCACGACTCAGAGTTCGACATGCGGACGGGCAAGACGAAGTCGTGGTTGCCCAACGGCGTATGGAACGTGATCCACAAGCTGTTGCCGACTCCGCCGCCGTTCATCAAGAACAAGATCGAGCCGGACGCCATCCAGACGTTCAAGACGCGCGTCTCAGACGGGACGATCTACGTCTCCGACGACTGAACACTCGGCAGTCAGTCGCCGCGTTGTCCCAGTCGACGCAGCTCAGCTTCCAGCGCCTGTGCACGAGCCTCGGCCAGCCCAGCCCGCGCCTCAGCTTCCAATCTTGCCGCGCGCTCTTCTGCAACTCCGGGGATTGGCTGACCGGATGCGGGATCAACCCAGAACAGCTCGCTGTCTTTCCAGCGCAGCGTCAAGTTGAGCACTTCGCTGCTGCCCTCGAACACGCCAGCTTCGACCTCGACGATTGGTATCGGTTCATATTGGGTGCCGACTAAGCGGTCACCGGCTAGCTTGGCGCCGTGCCAGTCGCCCGTGTGGTCAAAGCGCCAGTACTCAGGAATGCCCATCGCGGCGTACTCGACGCGCTTGTAGCCGACATCGCGTTCGGCGGTGCTTTTCGAGGCTACTTCGAGCACGAAGTCGGGAGGCTTGCCCTGATCGGAGATCACGTAGCCGTTTTGTTCCCAATACAGGTCTGGGTCAACGTCGAAGGCGATCAACAGATCGGGGCGCAGCAGCGGTCTCGAACCCGGAGACGCCGCGATCCACTCATCTCCTGCTTGCAACATGGTCTCGGGGAGACCGTAGTGAAGGGCCAGATTTGGCGGCGCGCCTGGTATGTAGACGTAGCGCTGCGCCGTCACTTCGTCGTACTCACGCTCCGGTGGGTCCGGCAAGCGATATCGGACCGGCGTCGTTCCAGTTGGGGCATCAGAAGTAGTCATGTTGCTCCTGACAGGGGTTCAAGTGTAGAGCGTGGGAGCCGCCCCTTAGCTCCCCGCAGGACAGCTCCCCCAGAGGGGGAGCCTTGAATTCGCTTAGAAGCCCTTGAAGTTTGGTTCTCGCTTTTCGGCGAAGGCTTTGGGGCCTTCGACGGCGTCCTGGGTTGAGCGGGCGATGACCATCGCGTGGTCGGCCATTTCCAGAGACTCGTGCAGGCCGGTTTCAGCGGAGCGGTAAGCAAGCCGCTTGATCATCTGCACGGAGACGGCGGGCATCTTGGCGATCTGCTCGGCGAGGCCTAGCGTGGCGGGCATCAGGTCATCGTGCTCGACGACTTGCGAGACGTATCCCATCTCGAGCGCTTCCTCGGCTGTGAAGATCTTGCCGGTCCACATCAGTTCCAGCGCCTTGGACATACCAACGATTCGTGGCAGATAGTAGGCGCCGCCGTCGCCGGGAATGAGTGCCATGCGAACGTAGGCCATGCCGAACTTGGCGCGGTCGGAGGCGATACGCAGGTCGGCCATGGAGGCCATATCCATGCCCGCACCGACTGCTGCGCCGTTGACGGCGGCGATGTATGGCTTCTCGCAGTTAAACAGGGCTCGCGGGACTCGCTGGACGGAGTTTCGCAACGAGTTGCGATTGGCGGCCGGTGCGTTAGGGTCGCCGCCGAGCACGTCGGCGCCCGCGCGCTCGCGTCCGACATCGGCGCCGGAGCAGAAGCCCCGGCCCTCGCCGGTGATGATGATCACTCGGACATCCTGGTCGACGGAGGCACGGGTGATCGACTCTTGCCAGGCGTCGAGCATGTCGTTGGAGAAGGCGTTCAGCTTCTCCGGGCGGTTGAGGGTGATCACGGCGATGTGATCCTGGACGTCGTAGAGCAGTTCTTCGGTCATCGGTCGTCTACTTTCGCTTTCGTGGTTCTGGTTCGTTCGAGGACGCTGACGGTGATTTGCCGAATAGGAGTGGCCCCCTCAGCCCCCGCATCGAGTGCGGGGCAGGCTTTCGGCATCTCCCCCTTGCAGGGGGAGCGGAGCTGGGCGGCTAGTTCATGCGGATGCCGCCATCGACATTGAGCGCTTGTCCCGTGATGTTCAAGGCGTCGTCTGAGGCGAAGAACGCGACGGCCTTGCCGATGTCTTCCGGCATCTGTTCGCGTCCCAGCGGGCAGGCAGCGGCAAGCATTGCCTCGAATCTGGCGCGGCGATCAACAACTTCGTCGGCGTCATCGCCGACCAGCATGCCTTCGAGCTTGCGCCACATATCGGTCCAGAGCAGACCAGGACAGACGGCGTTGACGTTAATGTTGTGCGGTCCGAGCTCAATGGCTTGGGACTGCGTGAGGCTGACTGCTCCGGCCTTGGAAGCTGAGTAGGACGCAATCGTGCCGCCCTGTCGGGCAGCAATCGAAGCAATGTTGACGATCTTGCCTCCGCCGTTCTCCTTGAAGTGCGGAGCCACCACCGAGCTGACCTTCCAGATCGCCTTGAGATTGACCTCGAAGCATCGATCCCAGTCCGACTCGACCTCATTCTCGCTGAGGTTGTCGGGTGCGACACCGGCATTGTTGACGAGGATGTCGATCCGGCCCATCTCGGCGATTGCGTTCATGACGTTGGTGGCGATCGAGTCCTCGTTTGTGACGTCCATCTCTAGCGCCATCGTGGTGACGCCGTGACGATTTTTGATCGCTCCCGCTGTTTGATACGCGAGGTCGATCAGCAGGTCGGCGACGATGACATCGGCGCCTTCCCTCGCCAGCACTGTGGCGATTCCCTTGCCGATGCCTCGCGCCGAGCCGGTCACCAATGCGACCTTGCCATCGAGTCGTCCCATTGAAGTACTTCCTTGTCCCGACAGCAGTGCTCAATAGGAGCGCGTCTGACCGGTTCTGTTGCGGTGCATGTTTGCTGGCAATCAGATTAGCGGTCAGTCGCTTCAAGGGCTTGCGATGGATCTTCGCCTTCAACGTCAAGGCGATCTGCTCTTGCCCGCTCACGTCCGACAGCGGCTCCGGCGTCTCCTGTGTTGAGTGCGGGTTCGCTGGGGTTGCGCCTCAGTTCATCCGCATGCCGCCGTCGACATTGAGGGACTGTCCGGTGATGTTGTTGGCATCGTCGGAGGCGAAGAAGACGGCGGCTTTGCCGATGTCTTCGGGGGTCTGTTCGCGGCCGAGCGGCATATTGGAGGCGATCACGGCCTCGAAGCGCTCGCGCCGATCGACAACTTCCTCGGTGTGGTCGCCGGCGAACATACCCTCGATCTGGCGCCAGAGGTCGGTCCAGAGCAGTCCAGGGCAGATCGCGTTGACGTTGACGTTGAAGCGGCCGAGCTCGGCAGCCTGGGACTGGGTGATGCTGATCGCCCCGGCCTTGGAGGCCGAGTAGGAAGCCATGCCGCCTCCGAGACGACCGGCGATCGAGGCGATGTTGACGATCTTGCCTCCGCCCTGCTCCTTGAAGTGGGGTGCGACGGCTGAGGTCACTTTCCAGATGCCCTTGAGATTGACCTCATAGCAACGGTCCCAATCGGCCTCAGTCTCGTCAGCGCCAAAATTGTCGGGCGGGACGCCGGCGTTGTTGACGAGAATGTCGATCTTGCCCATCTCGGCGATGGCTCGCTCGACATTGGCCGAGATCGAGTCCTCGCTGGTGACGTCCATCTCCAGCGCCAGAGTGGTGACGCCATAGCGGTTCTGCAGCTCACCAGCGGTTTGGTAAGCCAGATCAATGAGCAGGTCAGCGACGATGACGTCCGCGCCTTCCTTGGCCAGTTCGGTAGCGATGCCCTTGCCGATGCCTCGCGCAGAGCCGGTCACCAACGCAATTTTGCCGTCGAGTCGTCCCATGAGGTTCATCCCTTCCCTGCAGCATGCCCAGCAGCACGGCGCGGCTAGCGCGCGACCGACTGATTCTTTTGTGGTGCAAGTCTGCTGGCAATCAGATTAGCGGCCAATCGCTTCAGGGGCTTGCGATGGACTCTCACCATCAGGATGAGTAGCAACAACGTCAGCCCATTCACGCCGGCGATGGCGAACAGTACAGGCTGATAGTCATTGCCCATCAGATCGAGCAGCAGCCCTGCGGCGAACGGTCCAATTGCCAGCGCGACGTTACCCACGGCCGTCTGCAGCGCCATCAGTGTGCCCAGGCGTCGCAGTCCAAAGACATCGGACGCAATCAGCCCTTGCAGGGGCATCGTCTGTCCCCAGACCAGTCCCGCGATGATTGCCGAGAGGTAGATCCAGTAGATCGGTCCAGCGGCGATCAGCGCGAATGTGCCCAGCAACATGACTGCGTAGCCAACCCCAAGCGCCTGCCGCAATCCGAGCAATGAGGCCATTGGGCCAATCAGCGCGCGACCCGGGATCGAGAGGAATCCACGCAATCCGGTCAGCGCGCCAGCGGTCGTGATCGACATTCCGGCAGCAGTGGAGGCGGGTACGAAGTGATTCAGCAGCGCGCCGAGCGCGAAGGAACTGCTAATCACCATCACCAACATGATCTGCACTTCACGAGAGCGCAGCGCTTCCGCCACTCCGCCGAACCCGCGTTGGCTTGAGCGCTCGGCTCCACTGGCTGCTGGCGATGGATCGGGCGGAGGAATCGGCGGAAGCCGGCGAACTGTCAGGACCGCCGGTAAGGAGATCGCCGCAGCGAGGATCAGCAGGATGCGCACGGCCCAGCGCCAGCCGAACTCTTCCGTGAAGAGCCCGGTCAGTGGCATGAAGATCACGGACGAGAATCCGCCGGTCGTGACCAGCACGGTCATCGCGGCCGTCTGCCGTTTCGGATAGAGGCGCGCCGCGATCGGCATCGTGACGTTGTAGAAGAGCCCGGCAATGGTGACTGCGCCGCCCAGCGTCCAGAAGACGATGAATAGCCAGACGTTCTCCGAATAGGAGGCCGCCATCAGCAGCACGGTCCCGGCAATCAGACCAGTCCAGAGCACTGGCCGAGGTCCAAATGTGTCGAGAATCCGTCCGGATACCAGGGAGGCTGCGGCGCCGAGCAGGTACGATCCCATGAATGCGGCATTGACCGCCGCCGATGACCAACCTTCATCTTCCTGCATCGGCCCGGTCATGATGCCGAAGCCGTAGAGGACGAGTCCGTAAGCACCGCAGGTGAGGATGCCGAGCAGAATCACGGGCCGCCAGGTGCGGAGCCAGTTGGCGATCGTTCTCGGCGGTGGCAGCTTCATTGACGCAGGCTAAGCGGTGCGTCGCTGGACTCGCGATACGATACGCCTATGCCCGATCAGCCTTCAAGTCAGCCATCATCCCACTCGGTGACGGTCGAGCGTCAACGCCTGCGATTTGCCGCCGGTCATTTTGCCACCTTCGCCGACGAACTTGAGCCGATTCATGGTCACAACTACGACGTGTTTGTCGAAGTGATCGGTCCACTCACGGAAGAGTCGTGGGTGATCGATTTCTCGCTGCTTAAGCGGCTGACGCGCGAGGTCTGCGAGACGCTGGACCACAAGTTCCTGCTGCAGATGGACTCCCGCACGCTGACGATTACCGATGACGACACGCACTACATCGTGCAGTACCGCGACGAACTTCCGTATCGGCTGCCGAAACTTGATGTCGCTGCACTGCCGATCGACAACAGCACGGCGGAACGGCTGTCGCAGTACATCGCTGGACAACTGATCGAATCGCTGGCTGCGTCTGGTCCTTCAGGACTGGCGCGGCTGCGTGTCGGAGTAGAAGAAATGCCGGGACAAGCGGCCTGGTTTGAAACTGATATTTGATGGCCGACGACTCAGACAAGTCAGACAAGATTGTGGTGTTGGTGCTCTACGACTCGCAAGGGCTGGTCGCCGAGCTGGCCCAGTCGATCGTCGAGGGCGCTGCGTCGGTGGAGGGGGTTGAAGTCTGGGATCGGCCGCTGGACGTCGCGGACAAGGGCGAGCTGGTCAAGTGCGACGCGCTGATCCTGGGCAGTCCCAACTGGACCGGGATTACTGGTCGACTGAAGCACTGGTGGGACTACACGGGCGACCTCTGGGAGACGGGCGAACTGGCCGACAAGCCGGCGGCGGCGTTCAGCGCCGGATGGAGTCCGTCGGGCGGGCTGGAAGCGACGCTGCTGCAGTTGGTACACCTGCTGATTGGGCATGGGATGTTGATTGTCGGGTTGCCCTGGACTTCGACGATGAATCATTCGGGCAGCTACTACGGAGCGACGGCGGTGCGGAAGGTGACCGATCTGGATCGGGAGCAAGCTCGGAAGCTGGGGGCTCGAGTGTCGGAATACGCGATAATGTTGGCGTCGTGAGGAGACGCCGTTATGACAAGCGCCGTGGTCATCGCCGCCAGTTGGAAGAGCCAGCAGCCCGGAACGCGATCGTTTGAGCGACATCGCCTGGCGCTGCTAGTCGACGCGGAGAATCAAGTCCGATCAACCGCAATTCCCGAACTCATCCGACGGCTGGAAACCGAACACTTTGATCTGGCGATTCGCCGCTGCTTTGCCGACTGGGCCAACCCAGGCGTGCGCCACTGGCGTCACCGCTGGAACGCGCTAGGCATCTGGTGTATCGATTGTCCGCCCTCAGCCGAAGGCAAAAGTTCCACCGACGCTCGGCTTATCGAGACCGCGCTCGATCTTGCAGACCACCACGTCGTAAACGCAGTCTGCATCGTTTCCGCCGACGCAGATTTCGCTCCTGTGATGCGCTATCTCCGTCGGTGCGGCCTCGTGACGATCGTAGCATCGACTGGTGGACCAGACATCAGTGAAGTGCTGAGAGATTCGGCTGATCGCGTCATCAAGATCGGTCCGGAAGTTCCCTTTGAATTGCTTGTGACATCCCCCGGGATAGGCGCAAGTGAGATGCGCTGGGAGCGATTGTTCGAGGCTGCGATCGAGCGAGCCCTGGACACGAACCCGGAAGCTGACGGCTGGGTGGATCTCGGGGTTCTGGGAAACAAGGTGAGAGAAATTCACGCCTCCTTCGACCATCGCCAGCACGGACATGAGAAACTCTTGGACCTCGTGCGGACTCGGCCCAACCTTTTTGAACTCGAAACCCGCCCGGGTCGCAACAACACCTTCAGCTACCAGATTCGTCGCAGTATGAGCGCTTCAGCGAAACTGGAGCCTGTATTCTCCGTGAGCCAACAAGAGGCTACCGCCAATGGTTGACGCATACGACCCACGCGAGTTGCTCGGCGTGCCGATTGGCGCGTCGGAGGATGAGCTGCGCAAGGCGTTTCGGCGCAAGGCCAAGACGGTTCATCCCGACGTCTCTGACGCTCCCGACGCGGCGGAACAGTTTTCTCGGCTCAAGGCGTCGTATGACCTGCTGCTGGAGCGCTTGAACGATCCCGCGGCTCCGACGCCCGAGACGCTGTACCGGCCGGCACCGGAGGTGGATCCGGAGCAGCAGGAGAAGATCATCCAGGCGTATCGGCGGCGTCGCGAGGCGGAGCAACACCGTCGAGCTCAGCGTCGGGCGAGTGTGCAAGGGCAGACGCGACGGGCGGAACGGAAGAATCAACGCTTCCGCGCTGAGATGGAACGACGGCGTGCGGCGCTCGAGGCGGAGGAAGAAGAAGAGGCGGAACGAGAGCGGTTAGAGAGAGAGGAGGACGAACGTCAGCAACGTCTCGCGGCGGAACGAGCCAAGCGAGCCGAGCGCGAACGCGCGGAGCAGGAGCGGCGAGAGCGGCTCGAGCAGGAGAAGCAAGAGCGATTGGAACAAGAGCGGCTGGAGCATGAGCGTCGAGCGAGGCGACAGCAGTTGTTGGCCGAGCGAGAACGTGAAGAACGAATCAGACGCGAGCAGCAAGAGCGAGAACGACAGAATCCACAGATCAGCGACTCGCCACTGTATTGCGCCTGGAAAGCGTGCGGCGCGACGCGCGGACTGTCATCGCCGGTCTCGACACCATTGGGTCAGCGTCGATTTTGCAAGAAGCACTATCGCGATTACATCAAGTTCAGGCGCGACGCGCAGCGTCGGAAGACAGGGGCCGAGCGTGCAGGGCGGTGACAGGTGATGGATCGAGATTCCCGCGACAAGCGCGGGAATGACGAACCGATACTGCACGGGAATGACGAACGGAGTCTGAGATGACTGACTATCAGAACATCCTCGTCGACGTTGAAGGTGGCGTGGCGACGATCACGCTCAACCGTCCCGAGAAGTTGAATGCTCTTTCGGAGTCGCTGCGTGATGACCTTGCTGCAGCCCTACGCGAGTTGAATCCCGGCGACGCGGTGCGGGTGATCCGGCTCAAGGCGGCGGGGCGGGCGTTTTGCGCCGGATACGACATCACGCCCGACGACAATGACTTCCAGTTCGTCCCGACCCGACGCACGGGGGAACAAGCCTGGGAGCTGGGCGAGTCGTTGGCGGCGATGAACCGTGAGCACCTACGCGACTCGATCGAGCGCTGGCTGTGGATCTGGTCGTATCGCAAACCGATCATCGCGCAGGTGCATGGCTGGTGCCTTGCCGGCGGCAACGACCTGGTTGGATCGTGCGACATCGTCTTTGCCTCGGAAACGGCGCGGTTCGGTCACCCAGCCGGCCGTGCGCTGGGCCAACCGCCGACGCTGGGAATGTGGCCGGTCAAGATCGGCATGTTGAAGAGCAAAGAGCTCTTGTTCAGCGGCGATACGATTGATGGCGTGGAGGCGGAGCGGAGCGGCATGATCAATCGGGTCTACGCCGAGGAGGCGCTCGACGCCGAGACCCTGGCCTATTGCCATCGCATCGCGCAAGTGCCGCTAGACGGTCTGACCGTGCACAAGCACTCGACCAATCGCTGGGCCGAGTTGATGGGGCTGCGAATGTCGGCGATCGAGGGGGCTGAGTTCAACGCGATCTTCGCAGAGGCGCCGACCATCGCGGAGTTCGGCAAGATTTCAAGGTCGAAAGGTCTGAAGGCTGCTCTGGAATGGCGCGACGATCCGTTTGGAGATGGTCGTGGGGCGGTTCGGCGTCAGGGGTAGGACCTCGTTGGTCTCTCTCCTGCGCTGGGTTTCCCGTCATACCCGCTCCCTCTCATTGTCAGACCCGCGTCCGTACTCCGTCATACCCGCGCTCCGCCGCGGGTATCTCGATGCGCGCTGTACGAACGGCCGATTGACCGGAGCCACCGCAGCAGCTCGGACCCGTTGCAAAGCATCGCCGTGTCGCAGTTCGTTGCGAGATTCCCGCGTCGGGGCGCGGGAATGACGGGGAGGAGCGCGGGTTTAGCGGGGAGGGGAGCGCGGGTTTGACGGAGGGGAAGTGAGCGGGAATGACGGAGATTGGTTGGCGAGTAACATTCGGATGATTCCTACTGAAGGGGTAAGCCATGACTGAATATGAGAACGTACTCGTCGATGTTGACGGTCCGGTGGCGACGATCACGTTGAATCGGCCGGAGAAACTGAATGCGATCTCTGGGGATCTCCGCGACGATCTGGAGGCAGCTCTGCGTGAGCTAAATCCTGGCGACTCGGTTCGGGTGATCCGGCTCAAGGGCGCGGGTCGGGCGTTCTGCGCAGGATATGACCTGACTCCGGGCGCAGGCGCGATGAACTGGCGACCGAACCAGCGCAGCGGCGATCAGGCCTGGGAGTTGGGCGAGTCTCGGATTGCGCTGGACCGCGAAGGATTGCGCACGTCGGTCGATCGCTGGCTGTGGATGTGGGGCTATCGCAAACCGATCGTCGCGCAGGTGCACGGCTGGTGCCTGGCCGGCGGCGGCGAGATGATCGGTGCCTGCGACATCGTCTTCGCCTCGGATACGGCGCGATTTGGTCATCCGGCCGGACGGGCGATCGGCATTCCGCCGACGCTGGGCATGTGGCCCGCCAAGATTGGCATGCTCAAGACGAAGGAGCTGCTGTTCAGCGGCGACACCGTGGACGGCGTCGAGGCGGAGCGGATCGGCATGATCAATCGCGCCTATCCGGAGGAAGTTCTGGACGAAGAAACGATGGCCTACTGCCAGCGGATCGCGAACGTGCCGTTGGACGGCCTGACCGTGCACAAGCACTCGACCAATCGCTGGTTCGAGCTGATGGGCCTGCGCGTCGCGGCGTCGGAAGGCGCCGACTTCGATGCGATCTGGCACGAAGCGCCGAGCATCGACGAATTCGTCAAGATCGGACGCGAGAAGGGGCTCAAGGTGGCGCTGGAGTGGCGCGACGATCCGTTCGGCGACGGTCGCGGCGCGCTCAAGCGTCGGACGTGATCGGCGTGCGTTCCTTGCCAACGGCATCGACGGCGGAAGTTCGCGGCTACGCGCTGCGGGTTTGGGAGTGGGCGGTCGACGGCGACGCCGTGCAGACCGCCGTCCTTGTCCACGCGACCGGGTTTCATGCTCGGACCTGGGACGACGTGGTTCGGCTGCTACCTGAGGACTGGCGCGTGTTCGCGCTCGATATGCGCGGGCACGGGGCATCGCAGTCGCCGCCGGACCGGGCGGGCGCGGACTGGCGCGAGATGGCCTCCGACCTCAATGCGTGGTTGGAGCAGCGTGATCTCACCGATGTCGTCGCCATCGGCCATTCGATGGGCGGCTGCGTCTGCGCCATCGCCGCGGCGGACTCCGAGCGCATCACATCGCTGGCCCTGGTCGATCCGGTGCTGGTCAATCCTCGCGGCCCGATGCCGCCGACTCCGCCCGACGGTTTGGCGGTGGCGGCTCGCAAGCGGCGGCGAATCTGGGGCGGTCCGCAGGAGATGTCGGAGTCGCTGACCGGTCGCGGGGCGTTCACGCATTGGCCGAAGGAAGCGGTCGAGCGTTATGTCCGCTACGGGCTCAACCCAACCAGGCGGCTCGGCGAGTGGGAACTGGCCTGCGATCCTGAGGTCGAAGCGTGGTGCTTTGAGTACGCGCCGACGGTCGATCCGTGGCCGGAGATGGCTCGGGCAGGGCAGCCGACGCTGATCCTGCGCGCCGGCGACGCCAGGGGACACGGATCGCCGACGGGTCAGAACGCCGCCGACGTGTTCCCCAACGCCTTCGAGGAAGTGGTCGAGGATTCCGACCACTTCATTCCGATGCGGCGGCCCGATGCGGTTGCGCAAGCGGCGATCACGGTGACGACCGACTGCTCCGCAGCCTCAGTGGACTGAACCGGATCGGGCTCAATCCTCTGCGCGCCTGCGGGTAAGTGAGGCTGTTTCAAGAGTCTCTATCCCCCGCTTTACGCGGGGGTCTGCTCGGCCTTCGCGTCCAGACCCCCGTCATTCCCGCGTTCCTGCGCGGGAATCTCGCCGACTTTGG
The DNA here is from genome assembly GCA_965207365.1 of Dehalococcoidia bacterium. GTDB lineage: Bacteria > Chloroflexota > Dehalococcoidia > Bin125 > Bin125 > Bin125. The sequence continues at coordinate 107,879 of OZ242281.1, forward strand.
CACCAATGGTCGGCGGGGAGGATCGAGATACCCGCGGCAAGCGCGGGTATGACGGAAAAAGGGCGCGAGAAGTCCGGCGTTGCCGCTATTGAGACGACCTCACGCAAGGCGGCCTCCCTACGGAAACGTGGGGAGGCCGCCTCTGTTCACTGCCGCTCGGCCGCTGGCCGTTTAGCCGGCGGGGTCACGAACTGCTACGGCGTTTGGAGGTAGCAGCTGTACTCATCCGGCTTGCTCTCCGGATACATGTACTCGCAGGTGTAGAACTCCTGCCCCTTATCTACCATGTCGTCATAGGCCGCGAAGAATTCGTGGGCATTCTCCAGCCAGTTGTCCGGCTTGAAGATCGCCGGGTAGGCTTTATCCTTCTGACCAGCCTTCTCGCAGTTGTTGGTACACGATTGATTCGCGATTTCCCTCGCAGTGAGGTCAGTATTGCGAGTGATCATGACCGGCGTGGTCGTAGCCGTCACCGTTTCTACATCTATCTCCATCGTATCGTCATCACCGTTCTCGTCCGTAGTGAGAATCGTCACTTTTTTGGTGCTGGGGGTGGTGGTGTACGTAGACGTGGACGTAGGTGCCGTGTTTCCGCCCGACGTACCGTAGTTCCCGTCGGGCGTCTCATCGTACTGGGAATTATACGTGTAGGTTTGCTCGACGTCATCACCTTCATCAACCGCTATGGTCTGGTGAATCTCATACGGAGTCGGCTTCGCCGGCTCGGTAGGTCGCTCGGTAGGTTGCGTGTAGGTGTCGGGCAGACTCGGATCACTCGGATTATTCTCATACTTGATGAAGTTTTCGAGGTCGTTGAGGTAGCTGACGTAGGCTTCTCGGGCCGCCTCGAGAGCGTTGAGCTCAGCAATGTATGCTTCCCAGGCCTTGTTGATGGCGAAGAGGTCGGGTACGGTTTGGGTTGTTGTCGTCACGGAAGCCGGCGTTTCATCCGTCGCTTCGACGTACGCCGTCGGGACTTTGCGCTCGACCATCGGCGTCGGCTTTTGCGGCTCGTTGATGCCGGGCGGCATGGTTGTGTACCCGCCCCCCGAGCAGAGCTTGCTGCGGTTGGGCCGCGTCTCGAGCATCACGATTCTCTGCTGTCCGGGATTATCAGGATCAGCCTCCATGACGGGTATCTGCTGTCCAGGATTCTGAGGGTCCTCCATCGTGTCCGGGATCAGCACAATGGGCAACAGTTCGCCTTGACAGATTGGGGCGCCGTTTTCATCCACGTACGGGTCGTCGACATCAGCGGGGGGCAGCTGGGCGGCGGCGGGAGAGATGAGCAGCATCGTCAGGAGTAGCGCCATCGATGCAGTGATCAGCGCAACTGTGGCGCGCCCGATCGAGAACTGTATGGGGGGGGGTGACGGTATCACTGCTCGCTCCTTCTGTATCTTGCTTCCAGGGCCTTTCCGTGTGCAGCTCCCCAGTGTTCCGTATAGAGAACTCGATGTTCCGCATACAGAACGCTAACGAGTTGCAACTCTGCGATTACTGAACACATCTGGTTCATCGCGACCGCCACAGTTGGGGAATGGCGGTCAGCTAAGGGTAGCAATCGCCGCAACAGATATCAATCGGCCGTCCCGCCGGAGGCGTACTTGTGAAATAAAGTACAAGTTCGCTTGTTCCCAGTTCCGCTCTCTCCCCCCTTGCAGAGACTGATGCACAACTCCCCTTCTCCCCCCTTGCGGGGGAGATGCCGAAGGCAGAGGGGGGTTCCCTGCCTGTTGGCCCTATCTGGTCGTCGCCAGCTGACCCCCCTCTGTCACTCCGTGACAGAGGGGGGTCGGTCGGTGGGTACCAGATAGAAGCTGCGGACAGGACCCCCCTCTGCCCCCGCATCCCCTGGTCAAGCCAGGGGCAGGCAAGTGCGGGGCAGGCTTTCGGCATCTCCCCCGCAAGGGGGGAGAAGGGGAGTTGGGCATCGGTCTCCCCTGGGGGGAGAGAGGATTTGCAAGGAACCCGCTTACTCGAACGCGCCCGAGACCAGGTGCTCGATGTATTCCTCACCCGACATGCCGACGAGGTTCTTGTAGACGTACTCGTTGTCCTCGCCGAGCAGCGGCGCGGCTTTGGTCAGCTCGGCCGGAGTCTCGGACAGGCGGAATGAGGGGCCGTCGTAGGCGCGGCGGCCCATGGTCGGGTGATCGAGCATCCAGAAATGGCCTCGGTGGGCGAGTTGCGGGTCGCTGCGCAGGTCCTCAGGGGTCTGCACGACACCGGCCGGGACGCCGGCGGTCTGCAAGCGCTGCATCAACTCCTCGGCTGGCTGCCCGCGTGTCCAGTCGGCGATTTCCCGCTTAAGCGATTCCGACTCAAGCGATGTCCAGCCCGGTTGTCCGGCGACGTCGGACAGCGCGGCCAATTCGTCGTTCGATGTCACCGTGATCGCGATCCAGCGGTCATCATCGTCCCCACGAGCGGCGCATTGCCAGGCGCCGTAGATATCGTGGTCGGGGTGACCGGCGCCGAGCGCCTGCTGCTCTCGTCCATTGACGGTGTAGTCGAGGATCATCGTCTCGGTGGCGTGGATCGCCGCTTCCATCTGACCGAAGTCAATGTTCTGACCTTCGCCCGTGCGCTGCCGATGGTCGAGCGCGGCGATCAACGCTGCGGCGGCGAAATGCGGCACGAGGAAGTCGGTGTAGGCAACGCCGGTGCCGATCGGCTCCTCGCCCGGGTATGCAGTCAAATGCGAGATGCCGGCGGCGGCCTGGAGCACGTGACCGTAGCCCTGCCACATCGACCAGGGGCCGGTCAGGCCGTACATCGGCATTGAGATCATGATCAGGTCGGGGCGCACGTCGCAGAGGTCGTCGTAGGTCATGCCCCAGGCGCGCATCGCCTTGGGCGTAAAGGACTCGGTGACGACGTCGCAGTGTTCGACGATCCGCTTGGCGATCTTGACGCCGTCGGGATGCTGGAGGTTGAGCGAGACGCACTTCTTGGAAGAGTTAAAGTCGGCGTAGTAGCCGCTGTTGTCGAGGCCGGGCTCGTCATTGACAAAGGGCGGCGCGCGGCGCAGCGGTTCGGGGCGGACCGAGGACTCGATCCTGATCACCTCCGCGCCATGATCGGCGAGGTACTTGGAGACGAGCGGTCCAACCCCGACCCAGGCAAAGTCGGCGACGCGGATGCCCTCGAAGACCTTGTCGGGAAGCTCGTTGGTCATCGGTTTAGCTTTCGACGGTAGAATAATCGGCCTGGTCTGAGGTTAGAGCTGTAGTGAAGGGAGGCGACGGAGTGTCTCGTCTTGCATGTTGATCTCGATGGCGAGGGACTCCATCGCCGTGGCTCCGAGCAATGGCTCGACATCGTCGTCAGCGAAGACGACGGTGACACCGGCGAACCCTCCCATGAATTCGACTCGGGCTACTCCGACGCCCAGCTCATGAACCCGACCATCGGCGAGTTTGTAGCGCCTCGTCTCGTCGACGAGGATGCCGATCTCCCTCAGTCGATTTCCGGGAACCACTGTGTCAGTCGCACCTGAATCGATGAGGAATTCACCTTGCCATTGACGAGAGCTATCGGATGGGTTGCTGATGGTGACCTCTGCGTGGATTGTGCCCATTGGGGGTCGCTTCCTTCGGATGTTCTTCAGCTTCATCTGCTCCACTCCTTGGTGGGATTTCACAGTACATCGCTTGCTACTAGCTCTGAGACTTCGTCGTCGGAGAGACCCAGGAGATTTCCGTAGACGTAGAAGTTGTGCTCGCCGATGTGCGGCGCTCGGTGTCGGACTGAGAGCGGTGTTTTGCTCAGCTTGGCCCAAGGACCAGGGTAGGAGAGATGCGCCTCCTCGTGCTGAACATCGACCCAGTAGTCGCGATCGGCGAGGTGTTCGTTCTCCAGGAGGTCACGTGGCGTATGCACGATGCCCCAGCCGTTGCGGATTTGCTGAGCTTCGGCGACGAGCTGTGATCGAGTGAACTTCTTGCAGAAGGCAACGAGCGTGTCGTTCAGGTAGTCGCCGTCCTCGCCAGCAGGCGGGATCAAGATTCCCTGTGTCGCATCGAGCTTGGCCATCCACTCGTCGGAGGTGAGGTCGCCGGCCATGCCGTGATGGTCGAGCCAGTCCACGGTCTGTCGGGCGGTCAGGCCGAACAGCCCACCGTAAGAAAGCGCGGCGACGTAGCCGTCCGCCGCCTCGTAGACGTATTGACCTGACTTGTAGCCGCCGATCTGCCGACCGTTGCCAGGCCGGCCATTGTTGATCCCACGTATGTCCCAGGTCGGCATCGCGTTGTCGTGGGTGAAGGTGACCGCCTCCTGCATCGACTGGTCGACGTGCTGGCCCTGGCCGGTCTTCGTGCGCTGGAAGTGAGCGATCATGGTGCCGACGACGGCCTGTGCGGAGGCCTGCGTGTATCCCTGCGAGGCGGTCGGTCGAATTGGCGGTCGGCCGGGCGCGCCACAGAGCGACGAGAGCCCGCCCATCGCCGTGCCGACGAGGTCGGTGGCTTTCCAATTGGCGTATGGGCCTTCTCGTCCAAACGGAGTGATTGACGTGTGAACGAGGCCGAAATGTTCAGAGCGGATGTTTTCCGCGCCGAGGCCAAGCGCGGCCGCCGCGTCGGGCGGGCAGGTTTCGACGAGGAAGTCGGCCTGCTCCAGCAGTTGACTGAACAGCTCCTGGCCTCGCTGGGTGGTGAGATCGAGGGTCGCGCCAAGCTTGTTGTGGTTGAACGTCCACCAGTGCAGTGATTGCTCGGGATCGATGACATCGCCGCGGAAGGGACCGATGAATCGCGATTCGTCACCACCGGGCGGCTCGAGCTTGATCACTTCGGCGCCAAGATCGCCGAGCATGCGTCCGGCGAGTTGGCCCAACTCATTGGTGAGGTCGAGCACTCGGAAGGGTGCAAGCGGTCCGGCAGCGGCTTGTGTGGTCATGGGCAAATGATAGTTGTAGTGAGTGCTTCCCACAGCTCCCCCAGAGGGGGAGCTGTGGGAAGCGACTGAGGGGGCTCCCACGAGAGACTGTCTCAAGAGCCGCAACGCCGGACGTCTCGCGTCCCTTTCCGTCATACCCGCGCTTGCCGCGGGTATCTCGATCCACTCCGCACGACAGTTGATGCCACAGGGAGCGAGATTCCCGCGCAGGAGCGCGGGAATGACAGTGTTCTTGACGCGAACGCCGAGCAGACCCACGCGTGAAGCGGTGGATGGAGACTTTTGAGACAGCCTCACGACATGTACTTGGTCGGTTGTGCCGGGCCCCCTCCGCCCTATCGGGCACCTCCCCAAAAGGGGGAGGTCTTTTTTCGTCAGCTCGCGGCGGCGGCTTGGTTTGAACGGCGATGGATGATGTGGACGTCCTCCAGTGTGGGAATGATGTCCTCTATCGCCTGTCTGAGCTCCGTGAGATTGACCTTCTCCTGCGCCGAGACAGAGATTGGCCGCGAGCCGATTTCATCGGTGATGGCGGCCGACACTTCTTCGACCGGCTCTTCCATCGCGTCGATCTTGTTGACCACGGTGAGAGTTGGCCGTTGGTCGACGCCCAGTTCTCCCAGTGTGCGCTCGACGCTCTGGCATTGTTCGATGACATCCGGCGATGTGCCGTCGACGACGTGCAGGAGCAGGTCCGCCTCTTCTAGTTCCTCCAACGTCGCGCGGAATGCGGCCACGAGTTGCGTTGGCAGCTTCTGGATGAAACCGACCGTGTCTGAGAGGAGCACAGTGTGATCCTCGGAGAGACGGCAGCGTCGCGTGGTCGGATCGAGGGTTTCGAAGAGGCGGTCGCGGGCTCGCACGTTGGCGTTGGTCAGCGAGTTCATCAGCGTCGATTTGCCGGCGTTGGTGTAGCCGACCAACGCGACCAGAGGAACGCCGGCGCGGTCGCGCTGCCGCCGGTGCTGCTGACGGTGTGTGCGGACGCGCTCAAGGTCTTGCTTGAGCCGCTTAATCTGGTTGCGGATCAGACGACGGTCGGTCTCGAGCTGGGTCTCGCCAGGACCGCGCGAGCCGATCGCGCCTTCCATCCGCTCGAGATGCTCCCATTGTCCGGTCAAGCGAGGAAGGAGGTACTCGTGCTGGGCCAGTGCGACTTGCACCACGCCTTCACGCGTGCGGGCGCGCTGGCTGAAGATGTCCAGGATCAGCGCAGTGCGGTCGATGATCTTGATCTCCAGCCGCTTCTCCAGGTTGCGCTGTTGCGCGGGCGTGAGTTCGTCGTCGAAGATGGCCACGGTTGCCTTGAGTTGGTCGCGCAGCTCAGCGATTTCCTCGAGCTTGCCCTTGCCCACGTAGGAGCGCGGGTCGGGATGGCGCAGTCGTTGCGTGACACGCGCCATCGGCATCGCGCCAGCGGTCTCGGCGAGTTGCGCGAGTTCCTCGACGGATGCGTGGATGTCCCAATGTGCGGCGCGGCGAAAGTCGACGCCAACCAGGATGGCGCGTTCTCGTGGAGGATGAGTTGGATGTCGTTTGCGGCGTTTGCCGCCAGGTTGTCGGTTGCGTATGCGTGGAATAAGAGTCTCCGTCGCTACGTCCCGACCGCGAATGCGGTCGGACGCGAATCAGTCTAGCCAGAGCGGTCGACGGGATCTCTTAGCGCATGTCGCAGCGTCACTCCTCGTTGGGCGATCTCGTACAGCCTATCCGGAAGTGAACGCCGCAATGCGCTCGACGCCCTCGTCGACCTCTTCATCCGGCAATGTCAGGCTGAGGCGGATGTAGCCCTCTCCGGCGGGACCGTAACCGTTTCCGGGGGTGACGACGACTCCCTGCTCTTCGATCAGACGGCTGGCGAAGTCGGCGGAGGTGTCGCCCTCGGGAATCTTTGCCCAGATGTAGAGGCTGGCCTTTGGATTGGTGACTTCCAGGCCGATGGAGCGGAGCGCGCTGACGACCTTGTCGCGGCGCTTCTGGATGATGGCATTGTTGCCCTCGATCACCGACTGGTCGCCGTCGAGTGCCGCGATGGCCATCTGCTGGATTGCTTGGGGAATGCCGGAGTCGATGTTCGACTTGACTCGCAGCAGCGGGTCGACGAGCTCGGCGTTTCCGCAGGCCCAACCCAGTCGCCAGCCGGTCATGTTGAAGGTCTTGGAGAGGGAGAAATACTCCATCCCTGCGGCGTTGCCCGAGGGCGCCTGAAGGTAAGCGGGCGCTTCGTAGCCGTCGAAGGTGACATCGCAGTAGGCGTTGTCGTGGAGGACGGCGATCTCGTTCTCGAGTCCGAACTGCGCGGCGCGCTCGAAGAAGTCGATATCGGCCAGCGCGCCGGTCGGGTTGTTTGGGTAGTTGATCCAGAGCACGCGGGCCCGCTCACGCACATCAGCCGGGATGGAGTCGAGATCGGGCAGAAAGCCGTTGTCTTCGGTCAACGGTAGATAGTGGGACGTGCCGCCGGCAAACATCGTGCCGATCGCGTAGACAGGATATGCCGGGTCGGGTACGAGCGCGATATCGCCCGGATCGATGAAGCAGAGCGCCGAGTTGGCGATGCCTTCCTTTGCCCCGATCAGCGGGACAATCTCGTTTGCGGGGTCGAGCGAGACCTCAAACCGTTGGGCCATCCAGCGGGCGATGCACTCGCGCAGCTCGGGCAGGCCCTCAGTTTCTGGATATCGGTGATTGGCCGGCACATCGACGTGCTCATGCAGAGCCTCGAGGATGTGCGTATGAGTCGGCAGGTCGGGGTCGCCGATGCCGAAGGAGATCACGCGGACGCCCTTTTCGCGCTGTGCGGCGATTTTGCGGGAGATCTCGACAAAGAGGTATGGAGGGAGGTCTCGGACTCGTTGGGCTGTGCGCATCTGGACTGCTTTCAATTGGAAGGGGAGCCCCCTCTGCCGGAGCCCGCCCCCGCGTAGGCAGGGGACATCTCCCCTTGCAAAGGGGAGAGAAGATCCTAGAAGCGGCCCCAGATTTTGCCGACTTTGACGAACGTTGTGACCTTGGCGTCTCGTCGGCGCTGGACCTCGGCTGGGTCGGCGGGGCGCTGGTAGGTGAGTTCGTTGGTCACGTGACGGAAGTTGAACTCTTTGAGCAGATCGTCGCCGACGCTCTCACCCGAGACGCGCAGCGTCATTGCGCGGCGGTTTGCTTCCGCAGCTCGCTGCATCGCGGTTGCGAGCAATGCGCTCGAGATTTCCGAGTGGTCCTGATCGGGGTGCACGATCAGTTCTTCGGCGATCACGCCGCGCTTCTCGGCGGGTGCAGTGCGGATGTAACCGGCGGGCGCGCCGTCGCGCTCGGCCAGGCCAACCCACTCGGCCTCATCGAAGAACTGATTGGCCAGTGGCGGCGCGTGCGCCGCTTCACCGGCCGACTGATGTTCGATCTCGACGACGGCGTCGCCGTCATCGACAGTCGCTTCTCGGACGCTGATGCCCGGCACCAGTTCAGGCAGCGACTGATCGCGAACATCGCGGCAACGCATCACCGCGACCTCGGAGGGCGAAACGAACCCCGCGCCGATCAACATCGGCTCGACGTAGTGGCGATGGGGAAAGTCGGTGTAATCGATCACCATCAGCTCGGCGTCCGAGTGCTCGCTGGCGAGCTCGCCCATCTCGTTGAGCAAGTTGGTCAGGTGCAGGCGGATGTGGTTGATCGTGTCGAACTCGTAGAACACGCGCAGATGACGTCCGTAGGGCACGCCAATCACGTAGCCGTCATCGCACTGCGTCGACAGCATTCGCGGCAGGCGGACGAGCTGGTCGAAGTCGAGGTCGGGCTGGTTGCGGTAAGCCAGCGCCTTGGTTGCGAGAGTTTCATGCAAGTCGCGCACCATGCCGGGCGCAACGTCCTGTGCATGCCGCGTGTAGTCAGGTATGACCATTAGGTGTCCATTCGCTCGTCAAACCGGGAAAAAGAACTGGGCATTCAGCGAACACTCAGCAGATTGGCATCAAGTTGGCCTTCAAAGGAGAACGTGGCCGGTCCGGTCATGTAGACCGAAGCCGACGGGTTGTCGAGACCATCCCAGGCGATCTCGAGATCGCCACCGGGCAGCGAGACCGTAGCGGAGGCGCCGGACAGGCCTCTCAGCCTCGCCGCGACCAGCACCGCGCAAGCGCCCGAGCCGCAGGCCAGCGTGATTCCGACCCCGCGCTCCCAGACTCGCATCTTGAGATGATCGGGCGCGAGGACGTTGACGATCTCGAAATTAGTCTTCCTGGGAAAGTCGGGATGGGTCTCGATCAGCGGCCCGATTTCGGTCAGTGGGAAGTCATCGACATCTTCGTCGGTGAACCAGACGACGTGCGGGTTGCCCATGCTGACGCAAGTCAGATCGTAAACACGTTCGTTGACTGCCACTTCGTGATGGAGAATCGGCGTAGGGCCCTCGTGGACCACGGGAATCTGATCAGCCTCAAGCCAGGCGGGACCCATGTTGACGCGGACGCGGTCGACGCTGGCGTCGGTTGAACTCATCGCAGAGAGATCGGCGTGGAGAACACCGGCTCCGGTTTCGATCGCCAGTGAGCCGTCGGTCGGAGTCATACCTGCGCGTTCGACCAGATACTTGGTGAAACAGCGGAAGCCGTTACCGCACATCTCGCCGTCGGAACCGTCGGAGTTGACGATCACCATCCGCGCCGCGGCGACGTCGGTGTCCTGGGCGATCAAAATGCCGTCCGCGCCGACACCGAAGTGCCGATCGCAGATGTGCGGCGCAACCGCCGACCAGTCGATCCGGTTGCGATGCGCGTTCTCGCCCAGGGCGTCGATTAGCAGGAAATCGTTCCCCGCGCCCTGGACCTTGAGAAATGGAATGGACATGACGAAGCTCTCACCGTTGAATGCATCTTACCCAAGCATCTCCAGCGGAACATCAGCCGCCCAACAAATCGCCGGATCATCGCGCCGAAACCATGTTTGCTGTCGACGCGCCAAGCGTCGCGTGGCCTGTGCAACTCCCGATTGCGCTTCCTCTAGCGTCGTGTCGCCGCGCACATGGGCGAGCACTTCGCGGTAGCCGATGGAGTCAAAGCCGGGCGCGTCCTCGGAGATGCCGTCCTCCAGCAGCGTACGCACTTCATCGACAAAGCCGTCGGCGAACATCGTCGCCGTACGTTCCGCAATGCGCCGATCAAGTTCGTTCAGTTCGATTTCGGGCGCGAAGGCTTGATAAGAGACAGGGAGTCGCTGTTGTTGCCACTCGGAGATCGGTTTGCCGGTGAGTCGTTGGACTTCCAATGCGCGTATGATCCGCCGGGCGTTGGTCGGACCGATCCGTTCGGCTGCCAGGGGATCGACCGCTTGAAGCTGCTCGTGCAGGAACGGTGTGGACTGCGATTCGAGGCTGCGCCGCAGTTCAGCATCTTCCCCGACTGGAGGAATCACCCAGCCTTCGAGCAGGGCTCTCATGTGCTGTCCGCTGCCGCCGACAGCGATGACCCGCTTGCCTCGTGATCGGATGTCGTCGATTGCCGATCTCGCCGTCTTGAGATACTCGCCTAGCGAGAATCGATCAGTCGGGTCGGCGATATCGATGCACCAGTGCGGGATTTCCGCTTGCATCGCCGCGTTCGGCTTGGCCGTGCCGATATCGAGGCGTCGGTAGATTTGTCGTGAATCGATCGAGACGATTTCGCCGTCAATGTGGCGCGCAATCTTCATCGCCCAATCGGACTTGCCTGAGGCAGTGAGTCCGACGACTGCGACGAGCGGCGCCTTCTCGTGGGTACCTACGCTCATGATGGTTTCCCAAGAATCGATTCTCCCAGTCCCCGCTTCACGCGGGGACCTGCTTCTTCCGCGCCGGCGATACGATCAGCGGGGTTTCGGTGCCGCCCGAGCGGGTCCCCGCGTAAAGGAGACCTGTGCGTAAGTCGGCCCAGCGCGAGAGGGTGCTTACTCCCTCTCCCGCGGGGAGAGGGCTGGGGTGAGGGTCGGCCTTGAGTCGCTATCTGGTAGTGACCACTTGTCGCCTGCCCTCCGGCCCTCACCCTAACCCTCTCCCGCGGGGAGAGGGGACCGGAATCGGACTTACTCAAAGGCCTCCTTCACGCGGGGACCAGTTCCCGCTTCGCTGGCAATACGAATCACAGCTATGCGGTGGCGCCCAAGCGGGTCCCCGCGTGAAGCGGGGACTGTGGGAAGAGGAGTGGCTCGTTAGCTGGCGGCGATGGCACGGGTGATGGCGAGGAAGGCATCGGCGTCCAGGGCGGCTCCGCCGACGAGTGCGCCGTCGACATCGGGTTGAGCCATGAAGTCGGCGATGTTGTCGGGCTTGACCGAGCCGCCGTAGAGGATGCGCACCCCGTCGGCTGCTTCTGCTCCGAGCTTGTCCGAGAGCACTGAGCGGATGTGGGCGCAGGCGGACTGTGCTTCATCGGGGGTTGCGGCCTTGCCGGTACCAATCGCCCAGACCGGTTCGTAGGCAACCACCAGACCGTTGGGCGCTGGATCGTCGCCGAGGGCGATACTGACCTGTCGTGTCAGCACGTTGGCGGTTCGCTTGTTCTCGCGTTCTGCGTCCGATTCGCCGACGCAGAGGATCGGCGTCAAACCGTACGTTTCGGCGGTTCGCAGCTTGAGCGCCAGGGCTTGGTCGTCCTCGCAGAAGAACTGACGGCGCTCGGAGTGTCCTAGGATGACCCAATCGGCGACCTCCGCGAGCTGCACCGGCGAAACTTCGCCCGTGTACGCGCCTGAGGGCTGGGTATGCATGTTCTGTCCGGCGATATGGACATCGGTGCCGCACCAGAAGTCCCAGACCAGACCGAGTTGCGTGAACGAGGGCGAGAGGACGACATCGACACCGGCAATCGCGTCAATTCCGGCCAGATCGCGACACAACGCGCGCGCTTCGGCATTGGTACCGTTCATTTTCCAGTTGCCGGCCGCGATTGGAGTTCGGGTCATGCGTCGTCCTCTTGACTCTCTTCACTCTCTCCACGATCATCGGGCTCGGCATCGGGCAGCACCGCGATGCCCGGCAGATCGAGTCCCTGCAGGTATTCGAGCGCCGCGCCGCCGCCGGTGGAAACGTGGGACATCTTGGGCGTCAGGCGGAATCGAGCGACCGCCGCCGCCGTCTCGCCGCCGCAAATGACGGTGGTCGTGTCTTCCAACTTAGATAACGCCTCGGCCATCGCGCGGGTTCCACCCGAGAATGCTTCGCGCTCAAAGAGTCCGAGCGGACCGTTCCAGACGACCGTGTCGCAGTCCTTGATCGACTCGGAGAAAGCCTCAACCGTCGCTGGGCCAACATCGAGAATCTGCCAGTCCTCGGGCAAGTCCTCTTCGCCAAAGACCAGCGGCTTGGCACGCGGAGGCTCGTCTGCGCCATGCGCGATGACGCAGTCGGTCGGGATCAACAGGTTGCAGTGCTCTTCGGCAGCGATTGCGGTGATCTCGTTGGCGGCTTCGACCATGTTTTGTTCGAGCAACGATGCGCCGGTCGGCAGGCCGCGTGCGAGCAGGAAGGTGTTCGCCATCGCACCGCCAATCGCGATGACCTCGGAGATCGCTGCGAGCCGCTCCAGCAGTCCCAGCTTGTCTGAGACTTTTGCGCCGCCGCTAATGAATCCCAGTTTGCCCGCCTCGCCGTTGCGGATCGGGTCGAGCGCTGCGATCTCGCGGTCCAGCAACAGACCACCGGCGGATGGCATCATCGTCGCCACGGCCTGCGTAGATGCGTGAGCGCGGTGGGCGGCACCGAAGGCGTCGTTGACATAGACATGGGCCAGGTCGGCGAGCTGCGAAGCGAAGTCTTCGTCGTTCTCTTCTTCTTCTTCATGGAAGCGCAGATTTTGCAGGACCAGCACCTCGCCCGGCTTGAGCTCGCTCGACATCTGCGTGGCGACATCGCCAATGCAGTCGGGAGCCATGCGCACGTTCATGCGTAGTGATCGGGCCAGTCTGACTGCAACAGGCGTGAGGTCGAATTGTGGATTGCGCTCGCCCCCAGGACGTCCCAGGTGCGAGCCGATGACAACCGAAGCGCCCTGTTCGAGCGCGTACTTGACGGTCGGTGCAGCCGCGCGGATGCGGGTATCGTCCACGACCGTTGCGCCATCCATCGGGACGTTGAGGTCCAACCGCAATAGCACCCGCTTCCCGGCCAGGTCGAGGTCGCGAATCGAAACTTTGCTCATCTTGATTCAATCCAGAGTCGGCGCGAGCCTCAGAGGTCGGGTCGAATGTGTCCGATCAGGCCATCGGCGAGAGTTCGGGCGTGCCCCGTTCTTCGATGACGCTCTCGACGGTGGGCTTGGCGGGGCGCTTGGCGGAGGGTTCGGCAATGTCGCTGTGCTTGGCTTCGACGGCCGCCAACTTGGCCAGGCGTCGTACGTGGCGTCCGCCTTCGAACTCCGCCTCGATGAAGGCGTCCACGACCTCGCCGGCCAGCGCATGGCCGGTCACGTAGGAACCGATCGCGAGGATGTTGCAATCGGTGTGTTCGCGGGAGCGTCGCGCCGACCAGGGGTCAGTGCAGAGTGCGGCTCGGGCCCCGCGAACTTTGTTGGCGGCAATGCTGACACCGACACCGTTGGAACAGACCACGATGCCGAGCTGGTGTTGTCCGTCAACGACGGCTTCGGCCAGAGGAGCAGCGATATCGGCATAGTCAGTCGGATTGGGGACGGTTGGTCCGAAATCTCGGACGCTATGACCCTGGTCAATCAGACGATCTCGAAGACGTTCTTTCAGCTCAAACCCGGCATGGTCGCTGCCAATCGCGATACGCACGTGCTATTGCCCCATTCCTTGGACTTAGGAGACCGAGTCTAAATCGGAGAGTCCCCAGTGCTGCATGAGCAGCTCTCCGACTTTCGCACTGAGCATTGGGCCACGACGCAAGACGCGCGGCACCCGGCCCGTGCAATCCAAGATAGTAGAGGCAGTGCCCGCTGGCATCACCTCTTCTTCACGAAGTATGTGAAGTGAATCACTAAGCGCCGTTGAAGGCGCATGGGACCCGAACTGTCGCTGCACATCGTCGGCCGTCAACGCGGCCTCCATACCGTGGATATTGGCCGATGTGCCAGTGAGCGGCTCATCCAGCAGGTCGAGCACGGAGGCGGCGACGGGATGATCAGGGATGCGTAGGGCGATGGTTGAGCCGTCAACGGCCCTGGTCGGCCAGTCGTCGCGTTTGTTCACGATCAGAGTCAATGCGCCCGGCCAGGCCGACTCGGCCAACGACTGGATGCGCGAGTCGAGTGGTTCCGCGATTTGCTCCACATGCTCGCGCCAGCGCGTCGGCGGCAGGAAGACCGGCAGGTTCTCTCCGCCGGGTCGTTGTTTGAGCCGAAACACGGCTGCCACGGCCTGGTCGTCGTTGGCGACGGCGCTCAGCGCGTATTGGGTGTCGGTCGGCAAGGCGACCACACCACTGTTTCGCAAATGATCAACTGCCTGAGCAAGTTCATCGAATGACACAGAGCTATTGTAGTGCGCCCGTATCATTATGACGTGACCAACCACGCATCACAGGGCGCTTCTTCACACGAATCGATCGTCATTGTCGACCTCGGATCGCAGACGGCGATGCTGATCGCCCGGCGCGTCCGCGAACTCAACGTGTATTGCGAACTCGTGCCTCCGACGGCTGACTGGGAGCGAGTGCGCCAGCTCAATCCTCGCGGCGTCATTCTCAGCGGTGGTCCCGCGAGCGTCCACGACGACGGCGCGCCGGTCGCGCCCGACTGGTCGCTTGATGGTCGCTTGCCGGTCCTAGGCATCTGTTATGGCATGCAGACGATGGCGAACCAGCTTGGCGGGCGAGTCGAGGCAGGGCGTGAGCGAGAATTCGGCGCGGCGCACATCTATCCGCGCGGCGACTCGGCGCTGCTCGACAACTTGCCTCGGCCCATGCCTGTCTGGATGTCGCACGGCGACCGCGTCGACGACATGCCCGACGGATTCCAGGCGCTGGCCGGGACCGACAGCATCCCGATCGCGGCGATGGGCGACGACGTGCGTCGCTTCGGCATCCAGTTCCATCCTGAGGTCGTGCACACTCCGCACGGACTGCATCTGCTCAGCAACTTCGTCTTTGACATCTGCGAATGCGCCGGTGACTGGGACGCCGCACACTTCGTCACCGAGACCGTTGCAGAGATTCGCGAACAGGTCGGCGACGACCATGTGATCTGCGGCCTGTCCGGCGGCGTGGATTCCTCGGTCGCGGCGGCGCTGGTGCATCGAGCCGTCGGCAACCAGTTGACCTGCATCTACGTCGACAACGGACTGATGCGTCTGGGCGAGACCGAACAGGTCGTCGACACGTTCGATCGCAACATGCACATGAATCTGCGCGCGGTCGACGCTGGCAACCAGTTCCTGGAAGAATTGGCCGGCGTCGACGATCCGGAGACAAAGCGCAAGCGGATCGGCGAGACCTTCATCGCAGTCTTTGAAGAAACAGCCATCGAGATCGCGAAGGACGACCACGGCGTCGATTATCTCGTGCAGGGCACGACGTATCCCGATGTCGTCGAGAGCGCCGGTTCGGGTCACGGCTCGGCGACGGCGATGATCAAGTCGCACCACAACGTCGGCGGATTGCCGGATGATCTGCGCTTCGAACTGATCGAGCCGCTGCGTCACCTGTTCAAGGATGAAGTCCGCGATGTCGGCCGAGAGCTCGGCCTGCCCGAGGAGATCGTTGGCAGACAGCCCTATCCGGGTCCCGGTCTGGCGATCCGCATCATCGGTCCGGTCACCCATGAGAAAGTCCGAGTCCTGCAACTCGCCGATGCCGTCGTGATGGAAGAAATCAGCAACGCCGACCTGTACGACGACCTCTGGCAATCGTTCGCCATCCTGACCGACACCAGAACAGTCGGAGTCCAGGGAGACGCCCGAACCTACGGCTGGGTCTGTGCCCTTCGCGCCGTCACCGCCGACGACGCGATGACCGCCGACTGGGCGCGGATTCCCTATGACGTCCTGGGAACTATCGCCAACCGGATCGTCAACGAAATCCCCGAGATCAACCGTGTGGTCTACGACATTACCTCAAAGCCGCCAGGCACGATTGAATGGGAGTAATGGTCCCGTGCTGATCACCATTTGTATGAGCATGTCGCTGCGGCATCGGTTGCCGGAGATGTGCCGCGTGCTTGAAAGCGCTGGCCACGAAGTGCTGACTCCGGTTGACACCCGCGAGTTCAACTATGAGAGCGCCAACGACCATGAGCGTGCCGAACTCAAGCGCGACAAGGACCTGATCCGTACCCACTACGAGAAAATCAAGGTCTCCGACGCCATTCTCGTCCTCAACGAGGACCTGCCCGATCGGCCGAACTACATCGGTGGCAACAGCTTCCTGGAAATGGGCTTCGCCCACGTCCTTCGCATCCCCATCTACCTGATGCAGGACGTGCCCGACTCCCACTATCGCTCTGAGATGCTGGCCATGGATCCGATTGTGATCGATGGCGATCTGTCAGAGATCGGGTGAGGCGGATTGTCAGATGACGTTGAAGAGACGGAGCAGCCCAGTCAGGACCATTCCCATCAGAGAGGCGCCAATGCCAAGAACGGCAACCATGAGCTGTCGGTGTCGCTGATCGTTTCGCCGTGATTCCTCATCCATCCTCGCCTCAATTCGCGCGATCCGATCTTCAAGCGCGTCCATTCGAGCTTCTAGGACAGCCAACCCGGTCTCAAGCTTGGACATCCGTCCTTCTAAGGCCGTCATGCGGTCTTCGAGGGCACCGATGCGAACCTCCAATGCGGTGATTCGGCTTTCAAGAACGGAGACCAAGCCTTCCAGAACGGTCAAGCGACTATCCAGCCCAAGCAAGCGTGTGTCGATAGAGGAAATCTGCTCGCGGAGTTCTAGCTGCAGCTCCATCCTCACAACGCGGAGAGATGCGTCAAAGGTCTCGACCGCATGATCGAGGTCTTGCTTGTTGACTGCGTGCTCGGCTCGATCGACCGCGTGGGCGATGCGACGGGCTCGATCCGTAGGCACGCCGACGCTGACGAGGGCGTCTTCGATTTCGCGGGGACTGGTGACCACCGTCTGACTCCTGTTTGCAGAATATCGCAGATAGACTCTGGTTATGCGAGTCCTGATCGTTGGCGGTGGCGGACGCGAACACGCACTGGCCTGGAAGCTGGCGCAGTCGCCTCAATGCGAGGCACTGTTCAGCGCGCCGGGAAATGCCGGTACAGCGCAGCTCGGCGAGAACCTGGCCGTCCACGATTCCGATACCGACGGTATCTGCAATGCGGCGCAAGATCGGCGAATCGACCTCGTGGTCGTCGGACCGGAAGCGCCGCTCGCCGCCGGTCTGGTTGACGCGCTGAACCAACGCGGCATCTTCGCATTCGGACCTTCGAAGGCAGCGGCGCAGATTGAGTCGTCGAAATGGTTCGCCAAGTCGGTGATGCAGTCGGCCGGCGTGCCGCACGCGGGCGGAGAGTTATTCGAGACGGCGCAGGCAGCGCACAAATGGCTGGAAATCCTTGGCCCCGACGATCTACCCGTGCTCAAGGCCGACGGTCTTGCCGCGGGCAAAGGCGTGATTGTCCCCGACCACATCGACGACGCGCACTCAGCAATCGACGAGATGTTCGCCGGCGCGTTCGGCTCGGCCGGAGAGCGGGTCGTGATTGAAGATCGGCTGTCCGGCATGGAAGCCTCGGCGATGGCTATCGTCTCCGGCAGCGACATCCTGCCGCTGCCGCTGAGCTGCGACTACAAGCGGATCATGGACAACGACCAGGGCCCAAACACCGGCGGGATGGGCGTTTACGCTCCACCCGGATTCGTCGGCGACGCCGACAGCGTGTTCGGCGATGTCCATCAGCCCGTAGCGCAACAGATGGCCGCCCAGGGCTGCGAGTTCCGAGGCTTGCTCTATGCCGGCCTGATGGTCGACGACGGCGCGCTCAATGTGCTTGAATTCAATGCGCGATTCGGCGATCCCGAGACACAGGCGGTGCTGCCGTTGCTTGACGGCGATCTGTTGGCTGTTCTTGCGGCGTCGGCGAGAGGCGAATCGCTGCCTCGTGACGTCATCTCGCATAGCGGCCGCGCGTCGGTCAGTGTGGCAATCGTGAGCGGCGGCTACCCGGGTCCCTACGTCACCGGGAAGGCGATCCACGGCCTGGACGCAGTCGACGACGCCGTTGACGTCTTCCACGCGGGCACGGCAATCGACGATGACGGACGCACCGTCACCTCTGGCGGCCGTGTCCTGGCCGTCACCGCCGTCGCCGATACGCTGACGGAAGCACGCGGAATCGCATACGACAACGTCCAACGCATCACGTTCGACGAATCGTTTTATCGCACAGACATAGCCCAGAGAGAACTGTCATGAGAGAAGTGCAGACATGACCACTCGCACGATCAAGCCGAATCTGCAAGCGCATGATGAGGCGCAGCGGATCGAGATGTTTCCCGGCATCGCACGACGCACGCTGAACGCCGGCGAGCACACGTCGATCCACGAGATTGAGATCGCCGCAGGTTGTGTTGTGCCGATGCACACGCATCCACACGAGCAGATTGGCTATCTGGCCAAAGGCCGGGTCAAGTTCGAGCTCGGCGACGAGACCAAGGAACTGAGCGCCGGCGACTCCTGGGTCATTCCCTCGGAGGTTCCGCATGAAGTGACCGCGCTCGAAGACGCCGTCGCGATCGACATTTTCTCTCCGGCTCGCGAGGAGTACATCCCCTAATGATCCCCCGCTACCAACGCGCGGAAATGGCCGCGCTCTGGACGGATGACGCCAAGTGGCGGCGCTGGCTCGATGTCGAAATCGCCGTGACCAACGCCTGGGCCGACGAAGGCGTCGTCCCGCGAGAGGACGCCGAACTGATTGCGGCCAACGCCGGCTACAACGTCGCTGACATCGACCGCTACCAGATCGAAGTACATCACGACACGCTGGCGTTTCTGCGCTCGGTCTCCGACACGCTCGGACCGGAATCGCGCTGGGTGCATCACGGTCTGACCACCAACGATGTCTGGGACACCGCGCTGGCGTTGCAGATTCGCGACGCAGCGCGAATCATCGAAGACGATCTGGAACGGCTCGAGGCTTCGATCACGAGGCGCGCCGTCGAGCACAAGTACACACTCTGCATCGGCCGCTCGCACGGCATCCACGGCGAACCAACGACGTTTGGTCTCAAGCTAGCCGGATGGGTCGATGAGACGCGTCGCAATCGGCGGCGCCTCGCCGACGCGATCGAGGCGATCGCCGTCGGCAAGATCTCCGGCGCCGTGGGCACGCACGCGACGGTGCCGCCGCACATTGAGGAGCGCGTCTGCCGTGAGCTTGGGCTTGGTGTGGAAGCCATTTCTACGCAGGTTGTCCAACGCGACCGGCATGCGCAATTCCTCTCGACGTTGGCCGTGATTGCTGCCTCGCTCGAGCGCTTTGCGACCGAAATCCGGCACTTGCAACGGACCGAAGTGCGAGAGGTGCGCGAGCCATTCGCCGAGGGTCAGGCCGGTTCATCGGCGATGCCGCACAAGCGCAATCCGGAGAAAGCTGAACGCGTCTGCGGTCTGGCGCGGACCATCCGAGCCAACGCGATGACCGCATTCGAGAATGTCGCCCTGTGGCATGAGCGGGACATCTCACACACATCGGCCGAGCGGATCGCGATTCCTGACGCCTGTTTTGCGCTCGACTACATCACCGACATGTCGGCCTGGATCATCGACGGCCTCGTGATCGATACCGAGCGGATGCAGAAGAACATGGAGTCGTCCTACGGCCTGATCTACAGCCAGCGAGTCCTGCTCGCCCTGACCGAGGCGGGCGTGCGTCGAGACGACGCCTACAAGCGAGTCCAGTCCTACGCAATGCAAGCCTGGGACGAGGGCATCCAGTTCCGCGACCTGATCTCAGAGGACGACGTGATTACCGCAGCGCTCGACGAAGAAGCGATGGATGCGGTCTTCGATCCGGGCTACTACACGCGCTACGTGGACGAGTCGTTTGCACGTCTGGGGCTCTGACATGGGTGAGCCGAACTGGGCCAAACAGACGATTTGGACCGGCGACAACCTCGACATTATGAGGGGCATGAATTCCGAGTCGGTCGACCTGATCTACCTCGATCCGCCGTTCAACTCGAACCGCGATTACGCCGCGCCGATCGGTGCGGAAGCAGCGGGAGCGGCATTCAAGGACACCTGGACGCTCGACGACCTCGATATCGCCTGGCACGGCGAAGTGGCGGAGGGCGAACCGGCGCTCGCGGCCGTGATCGAGGCCGCGGGACTCTCTCACGGTCGGCCGATGAAGGCCTATCTGATCATGATGTCGGTACGCCTCCTGGAGATGCGGAGGATTATCAAGCCTCAGGGCAGCATCTACCTACACTGCGATTCCACCGCCGGCGACTACCTCAAGATCGTCATGGACGCGATCTTCGGCCAGGCGCAGTACCGCAACCACGTGATCTGGAAGCGCAATCCCGCCAAGGGACTCGCCACGCGGAACATGCCGACCAACCACGACCTGCTGCTGCGCTATGCCATGGGTCCGAATGCGGTCTACAACGCCCAGTTCGTTCCCCACGATCAGGCCCACGTTGACCGCTACTACCGGCATGTCGAAGATGGAACAGGGCGCAGGTATTCGCTGGACAGCCTGGTCAATCCAAACAAGAACCGGCCCAATCTCACGTACGAGTTCCTGGGCGTCAACCGGGTCTGGCGCTGGACCAAAGAGCGAATGGAACAGGCTCTCGAAGACGGCCGCATCCACCAATCGGGGCCGGGGCGCGTACCCCGTCAGAAGCGCTACCTGGATGAGCAACGGGGACGTGCAGTCGACACCGTCTGGCATGACATTCCCCCGGTCCAAGGACAGGCCAAAGAGCGCACCGGCTATCCGACCCAGAAGCCGCTCGCGCTCCTGGAACGTGTGATCGCTACGTCTTCCAACCCGGGCGATCTGCTGCTCGACCCCTTCTGCGGCTGCGCGACCGCCTGCGTCGCCGCCGAGAAGCTGGACCGCCAGTGGGTAGGCATTGACATCTCTGAGAAAGCCGCCGAACTCGTGCAGATGCGGATGCAGCGAGACCTCGGCCTCTTCTACAGCGGCGTCCACCGCACCGACGCGCCCCAGCGCACGGACCTCGGCGACCTCCCGCCGTACAGTGCGCCCTCGAACAAACACCTGCTCTACGGCGCACAGGAAGGCCGCTGCAACGGCTGTCTGACATGGTTCCCGTTCCGCAACATGACCGTTGACCACATCATCCCGCGTTCACGAAGCGGCACCGACCACTTCGAGAATCTCCAGCTGCTCTGCGGCGCCTGCAACTCGACCAAGGGCGCCGGCTCGCAGGAAGAGCTGATCGCGCGATTGATAGAACAGAGAATTCGCACACCTTAAGATCGTGAGGACTGTGCTCGAAGGAGTTTGCGATGAGTGTGATGATCGAATCCAACCTTGACCTTCCCAAGCACTCGGGCAAGGTTCGGGACATCTATGACCTCAGCGACCGGCTGTTGCTGGTCACGACCGACCGCGTCTCGGCGTTTGATGTGGTGTTGCCGACGGCGATTCCCGACAAAGGCTGCGTGTTGACGCAGATGTCGGCATTCTGGTTTGACGCAACGGAATCCGTGGTGCCCAACCACATGATCCGCGTGATCGACTCGACCGACAATCCCGACATCCCCGTTGCGCTGGGACCGGAGTACATCGGTCGCTCGATGCTGGTCAAGAAGGCGCAGCCGGTGAATCTTGAGGCGATCGTGCGCGGCTACCTGGCCGGTTCGGGCTGGGCCGAGTATCAGCGCGACGGCACGGTTTGTGGGATTCCGCTACCGGGCGGCCTGACGGAGTCGGAACCGTTGCCCAATCCAATCTTCACGCCCTCGACCAAGGCCGAGATTGGCGAGCACGACGAGAACATCACCTACGAGCAGGCAGTCGGAATCGTCGGCGAAGACGTCGCCAACACAGTCAAGGTCCGCTCGATGGCGCTCTACACCTACGGCCTGTCGCGTGCCCACGAGGCGGGATTCTTCCTCGCCGACACCAAGTTCGAGTTTGGCGTGATCCAGAACGAACAGGGCGAGGACGAGGTCATCCTGATCGACGAGGCGCTGACGCCCGATTCTTCTCGATTCTGGGACGCCGAAATCTACAAGCCGGGGCAGTCGCAGCCGTCGTACGACAAGCAGCCGCTGCGCGACTGGCTCACCTCGACCGGCTGGGACAAAGAGCCGCCCGGCCCGCCGCTGCCCGATGACGTGGTCGAGAACATCAGCGGGCGCTATCGCACCGCCTTCGAGCGTGTGACCGGCCGCGAACTGATCACGGCCGGTTAGCCGAGATGCAGTTCAAGGCCGAGATTCACGTCACGCTGAAGCGAACGGTCAACGATCCTCAGGGTCTTGCGATTCGCGGAGGCCTGCACTCGCTGGGCTACGAGAGCGTCGAGGCGGTGCGCGCCGGCAAGTTCATCGAGGTCTGGATTGAGGCGGAGTCGGCCAGCGAGGCTGAGCGTCAGGCGAAGGAGATGTCGGATCAGTTGCTGGCGAATCCTGTGATTGAGCAGTATTCGGTCAGGGTCGTCGAAGGAGCCCCCTCACCCTAACCCTCTCCCAGAGGGAGAGAGAATCCGAAGGGGAACCGTCTACTCAACTCCATCTCCCTCTGGCTCAACTCCATCTCCCTCTGGGAGAGGGCTGGGGTGAGGGCCGGCCGCGTTCGGCTACGAACTGAGTGTGCCCTTGGTGCTCGGAGCGCCGGATTCATCGACGATTCTGACGGCGTCCCGCAAGCAGCGGGCGAGGGCCTTGAACGTTGCTTCGATGATGTGGTGTTCGTTCTCACCGGCCAGTTGCCTGACGTGCAGCGCGAGGCGACCTTCGTAGGCGATGGTCTCGAGGATGTGCTTGGCCATTGAGGACGGCAGTTCGCCGATCATTGGCGCGGGGAAGTTCAGATCGATCGCTGCGTAGGGTCGGCCGCTCAGGTCAAGCGCGACGTGGATCAGCGCTTCGTCCAGCGGGACCGTGCGGTCGGCGAAGCGTGCGATTCCTGCCCGGTCGCCGAGCGCATCGTTGAGCGCTCGACCGACTGATATGGCAACGTCTTCAGAGGTGTGGTGCGCGTCAACGTGTAGGTCGCCTGATGCTTGTACGGTCAGATCGAATCCACCGTGGCGCGCCAGTTGGTGCAGCATGTGGTCGAGCATGCCGACTCCGGTTGACACGTTCGCCTTGCCGGAGCCGTCGAGGTTCAGCTCAACCGTGATTGATGTCTCGCCAGTTTCACGAGTAACGGTTGCGTTGCGCATGCGTCCACTCTGTCGCACGCGCGCGAAGATGTCTAGTGTCGGTGTAGGTTGCGCCACGCCGACGCGCTCTTCATTATCAAAGACAGCGCGAGGACACAGGAGGCGAGGCAGAGATGGATCGGGACACGCTGATCGGACTACTGAACGAGGACCTGGCTTCCGAGCTGGCAGCGATCATCACCTACATCACTTATGCAGCCCGCGTCGACGGGCCGCATCGTCCTCAGCTTTCGACGTTTTTCTCATCGGAAGTCAACGGCGAGCAGATCCATGCGGCCTACCTGGCCAACAAGATCGTGACGCTGGGCGGGGAACCGACGACTACGCCGGCGGAGATTCCGTTGCCCAAAGGCAACCGCGCGATGCTCGAGTGCGTCCTGGAGATGGAGCGGGACGCGGCCAGCCGCTACGTCACGCGTTCTCGACAAGCCGAGGAATACGGCGACATCGGACTCAAGATCACGTTGGAAGACTTCATCCGCGACGAATCCACGCACGTCGAAGAAACCGAAGCAATCCTGCGCCACTGGACGACTGACTGAGCCTAGTAGGCCAACCGACCCCGTAGGGGCAGCCCTTGTGGCTGCCCTTGGTCGCGCGCTCCACTGGCTGTCTTGGCTGTCGGGCGACCACAAGGGTCGCCCCTACGAGTTATCGATCAAACGGGGCGTTCTGTCGTGCGCTCTTCGATGGCGTAAAGCTCATCCATACCGGCCATGCCCTGAACCTCGCGGTAGAGCGACATCAACTCATCGACCTCGCGGCCCGAGGCTCCGCTTGAGGCGATGTTTCGGTAGGCGTCGCGCATCGCTCCATAGGCGGCGACCTGCCCGGTGAAGGGGTCGATCAAGACGTTGAAGCCATGACTGGCCAGTGACTTGCGATCGAGGCGGTCGGCAGGAGCCATCATCGACAGCGGTCCGCCCAGGACCCGGCCTGCTTCGGCGATCTGAGCTTCATCGGTTGTGAACAGCATCAGCACATCGGCGCCTGCCTCTCGATAGGCGGCGCAGCGTTCTAACGCTCGCTCGAAGGACTCATTGCGGACTGCACCGGTGCGGGCGATGATGATGAAGTCCTCGTCGCGCCGCGCGTCGACGGCTTCGCGCACCTTGTCGACCATCATCTCCATCGGCACCAGGTGCTCGACGCCCTTGTGGTGATGCGCGCGCTTGGGTGCGACCTGATCTTCGATCTCAATCGCCGCCGCGCCCGCCGCCTCAATCTCGCGGACGGCGCGCCAGGTGTGCAGCGGGTCGCCGAATCCGACGCCGCCGTCAACAATCAGGGGAATGTCGGAGCGGGCAGCGATCTGTCGAGTGAGACCGGCGACTTCAGTGATCGTCAGGAGTGCTTCCGAGACGGAAAGCTGAAAGCCATACCCGCCACCGGAAAGGTAAGCCGCTTCAAATCCCAGGGACTCGACGAGTCGAGCGGAGAGCGGATCGAGGGAGACAGGCGCGAGGATCGGTTGTCCGGAACGGACAAGATTGGCGAAGTGTTGTCGGTTGGTCATGCGGCGAGTCCCTTTCGCTCAGCACCTGTGACTAGTCGTCTAACGAGACGACGCCTTGCTCGACCAGGCTTTCGATTTCGCTACTCGTCCGACCGATCAGTTCGAGCGCTTCCCTGGTGTGCTCTCCGATGGCGGAGGCTCCTCGGTTGAGGTTGATTGGGGTTCGGGAGAGGTGGACGGGGGAACCGGAGACTTTGATTGATTTCTGGGACTTGGCGACAGGGAGGTCGGCGATCATGCCTCGGGCGGCGATGTGGGGGTCATTGGTAATCTCTGGGATCGTGTTCATCGGCGCGGCGATGCAGACGCCTTCGAGTTCCGCTTCCCACTCGGCCGTAGTTCGCTTCTTGAAAGCCTCGAACAGGATCGGCTCGAGGTCGGCGTGATGTTCGGTGCGATCGGGATTGGTCTGGAAGCGCTCGTCGTGAAGCAGGTCGTCTCGCTCGATCTTGACGCAGAAGAGCTGCCAGTCCTTGACGCCGGCGATCACCATCCAGCCGTCGGCTGTAGGCAGCGCCTGGAATGGCGTGACCAGCGGGTGTCGGGTGCCGATTGGCCCCGGAACTTCATCGGTGTTGGCGGCGCGGACGACGGCGTTTTCCAGCAGCGCGACTTGCGCGTCGAGCATGGCGACATCGACGTGCTGTCCCAGTCCTGACGCATGCCGCTCGTGCAAGGCAGCGAGCACCCCGATCGCGGTGTACATTCCGCCGGCCATGTCGCCGATGCTATAGCCAGGTCGCGCAGGAGGTCCGTCGGGGTGTCCGGTGATACTCATCACACCGCCCATGCCCTGCACAATCACATCGACGGCGGGTCGGTGCTGGTACGGCCCGGTGTGTCCGAAGCCGGAGGTTGATGCGTAGACCAGTCCTGGATTAATTGCAGAAAGCTCGTCGTAGCCGAGTCCGAGACGTTGCATGGCGCCGGGTCGGAAGTTTTCGGTCAGGACGTCGATGCCGCCAGAGGCGGGGTCAATCAGATCCTTGATGATCTGGACGGCGTCGGGATGCTTCAGATCGAGCGTGACCGACTTCTTGCCCCGATTGACGCTGAAGAAGTATGTCGAGACGCCATGCACGTATGGTCCGGCGCCGCGATGGCGCTCGTTGGTGTCGACATGTTCAATCTTGTAGACATCGGCGCCGAGGTCGGTGAGGATCATCGAGCCGTAGGGACCGGCCAGGGCCCAGGTGAAATCGAGCACTCGCAAGCCGTCGAGCGGACCGGGCATGGTGGCTCCTGACTCGTCTAATCGAGTTCGAGGCCGGGCGTGCCCGGTTCGAGCTGCACGCCGAGTGTGTTCAGCGCCATCGAGACGAGATTGTACTGTCCGGCGGCGAACACCACGTCCATCATCTGATGGGTGTTGTAGCGCTCCGCGAGCTTGTTCCAGGTCGCGTCGCTGACGAAGGCGTCGGAATGCAATTCGTCGGCGGCCTGTAAGAGGGCAGCTTCGTGCGGGGTCCAGGCGTCGTGCCCGGGTCCCTCCTTGACCCGCTCAACTTCGTCGAGGCTGAGTCCGGCTTCCTGGCCCATGCGTCGATGCTGGCCAAACTCGTAGCCGGACTGACAGTTCCAGCCCATGCGCAGGATGATCAGCTCGCGTTCGCGCTCGGGCAGCGACGATCCAGCCAGCACGTGTCGGGCGAAGCGTCCCCAGGCAGAGGAGAGCTCGGGATAGTGCGCCAGCGTCCGCGTGATGTTGAGCACCGGTCCGCCACGAGCCTCGGCGCGCTCAAGTTGCGCCTTCGACTCGCCCTCTGCCGTCTCAATCGTCAATGGTGGTAGTCGTGGTTCCGAGAGCCGCATCACATCCTCCTGCATCGCTGCTCAAGTGAAGTTTGAGCGTGCGCAGGATAGAGCGTCAGTAGAACAAGCTCGTGCCTTTCCCTGCATTCGGGACTCGTCAATCACCCCGGGGATTGAACTGGAACCACTTCCTCGAAGTGCCCCCACTTCCCCCAACCGCCTTGGAGGAAGGCATCGAGCCGACTCCGAAGCAGCGTTCGGTGACGGTCAGCGGGAGAAATGAGAAAGCCCCTGGCGGTACCTCGGTGGTACCAGAGCGTCCAGGGCCGTTGACCTCGGCCGGTTGCCTCCTGAAGAAGATCGGCCGCGCGCTCCAACTGCATTGGCGCATTGCCGTTTCGCGAAATGTGGTGGTAGATGACGATGGACTTGTCAGCAGCGGCTAGTTTCGCGGCCTCGCTGGGTAGCGTGTACTTGGGCCCGTTCTTGACAAAGGGCTTCGCGGTATCAGAAAGACAGTTGTCGGGATCGGCGAAGATCAGTTCAGCATCCTTCAGCTTTCTCGATGCAGCAGCGATCCACTGATCGCGGACGACCTGCCGCTCCGGTCGCTGCAATCGGGGCTCAAAGTGCAGCACGTCCAGGTGATGAATGGCGTCGGCAGGGAGCATGCCAGCCTGACAAACTGCGGCCACGCTCCTGCCTCCGCTAGCCACAATT
This sequence comes from Dehalococcoidia bacterium, assembly GCA_965207365.1. Lineage (GTDB taxonomy): Bacteria > Chloroflexota > Dehalococcoidia > Bin125 > Bin125 > Bin125. The sequence continues at coordinate 135,082 of OZ242281.1, forward strand.
CCCGCGAGTATGTCGAAGAGTTCGGGGTCACAATCTCTGAGTCTCGGCTCTCTGTCTTCGAGGTATCTGGTGAACTTGCCATCATTGGATGATTTGTCGTCTGGGGTCATCCACCAGGCCATGCCTAGTCTGGGGGTGCCGTTCGCGCAGAGAGTTCGAAGCAGTCCGTACTTCCCGAAATCACCAATGTCACCAGCGTATTGGTCCTTCATCGCTATTCCAATCGCCAGTCATTGGCAGAGCCGCGTTTCACTGAACAGTAACAGTCAGACGCTCAATCAGCGTGTTCAACTGATCGTGTCGTGGCATCGAGATTCGCAGATAGGAGGCGAGAGCCGGATCGTTGTAGGTTCTCGTGAAGACTCCGAGATTGGCCAGTTGATCGTGCAGTTCTCGTCCGGTTCCGATCGCCGGATCGACTTCGATCAGGATGAAGTTGGATTGCGAGGGCAGTGGCTTCAAGCCCTCGATGCTCTGCAGTGTTTCGTACAGGGAATCACGGGTCCGGCGGATGACGTCGATCTGCTCTCCGATTTCCTCCGCCGCATCGATCGCTGCGATACCAGCGACTTCCGCCGCCTGATTGAGGTTGTACGGCTGCTTGACTTTGATCAGGTCAGCGACGAGGTCGGGATTGGCCAGTGTGTAGCCGAGACGCAGGCCGGCGATTGCCGCCCATTTGCTGAAGGTTCGCATGATGACAAGGCGGGGAAACTCGGCGAGCAGGTGTTGCGCCGACATCTCGATCCCGGCGAATTCGATGTACGCCTCATCCAACATCAGCGTTGCACCCGAAGTCAGGAGTGCTCGGATCACCTCTACTGGGACCAGATCGCCGCTGGGATTGTTGGGCGACGTGAGAACGACGACGGAATCGCCGTTGCTCCGGCTCACCGCGTCCAAGAGCACGTCGGTTGGAAGCGCGAAGTCGTGGTCTCGAGGGATGTCGATGAGGTTGAGTTCGTTCAGATCGGCGAGAAAGGGATACATCCCGAACGAGGGTGAGCAAGTAATGATTGAAGCGCCGGGTCTCAGCAATGCTCGCAAGGTGAGATCCAACAGCTCGTCGGCGCCGGCGCCGGCGACGATCATGGAAGCGTCGATGCCGGTGTATCGGGCCAGCGCCGCTCGGAGCGTCGCCTGGTTGGGGTCGGGATAGATGGAGCCGAAGTTGGGGTCGGACAAACCTGTGGCCAGCGCTTCACGGACTCTTGGATGCATCCCGTAGGGATTCTCGTTGGCATCGAGCTTGAGGCAGTCCTCGGGTTCGAGACCAGCCTGGCGCGCGCGTTCGGCGAGCGGGACAACCGGCGCGTAGCCAGGCAGTTGGGCAAGATGCGGACGGATCGATGGTGGTGTGGAACTCATCGGTCTCGGCGTCGACGTTCGAGTGAGCGGGCGTGGGCATCGAGGTGTTCGGCGTGGGCGATCAGCTCCGCGTCGCCGGCGATTTCGTCGAGCAGGTCGTCAGTAACCTGGACCACCGTGGTGATCTTCATGAACTCGCCGACATTGAGCGCCGAGGCGAATCGTGCCGAGCCACCGGTGGGCATGACGTGCGATGGTCCCGCGACGTAGTCGCCCAGCGCCTCGGGCGAGGCTTCGCCGACGAACAAACCGCCAGCGTTTCGCACATCGCCGATGCGTTGGTGGGCGTCCTTGACGACGAGCGCGAGATGCTCGGGCGCGTACTCGTTGGCAATGGCCAGCGCTTCTTCGAGGTCGGGAACGAAGGCGAGCCCACCTCGATTGCGGACGGCGTTGAGGGCGATCTCGCGGCGCGGCAGGTCGATGGTCTGTTCAATCAGTTGTGCGACGACGGACTCGGCGAGCGATTCACTGGTGGCGATCAGAATCGGCGCGGCGAAGTTGTCGTGCTCAGCCTGAGCAAGCAAGTCCGCGGCGACGAGTTCTGGGTTGGCGGTGTCGTCGGCGACGATCAGGGTTTCGGTTGGACCGTAAATCGCGTCGATGCCGACGACTCCGTAGAGCCGTCGCTTGGCCGCTGTGACAAAACGGTTGCCCGGTCCGAAGATTTTGTCGACTGCGCCGATTGACTCAGTACCGTAGGCCAGCGCAGCGATGGCCTGAGCTCCACCGACTTTGTAGACCGTGTCTACGCCGGCGATCTCTGCAGCGACCAGCTTGAGCGCGTTGACGGTCGCCGCGCCGTCTTCGGATGGCACGGCGGGCGAGGCGATGACGACCTCGGGCACTCCCGCAACCTGAGCTGGAATGGCGGTGTGCAGCACCGTTGACGGGTACACAGCGGCTGTGCCCGGCACGTAGAGTCCGACGCGCGCGAGCGGCCGCACGACCTGGCCGAGACCGTCGCTGGAGAAGGACCTGGCCGCGTGCTCGAGTTGCATTTCGTGGTATCGGCGAACACGCTCGGCGGCGTGCTGGAGCGCTGAGACCAACTCAAGCGACACCTCGCGGCGAGCCTGGATAAACTCTTCCTCGGTGACAACGATCGAATCAGGCGCGGCGCCGTCAATCGCTTCGGCGATCTGCCGGACGGCTTCGTCGCCACCGCTGCGGACGCGCTCAATGATCCGGCGCACAGCTTCCTCGAAATCCGGCTCGTCATCGAAGAGGCGGCCCAGGATGGTTCGCTCGGCTTCGCTCAGTTCGTCGTCATCGGGCCGGCGACGTGACAGCAACTGTTCACGCGCTTCCGCTGCGCCTCGCCAGATCGGGATCTGCGTTTCAACCTTGTCGGTGGCGCTAACCATCAGTCTGTGCCCAGCCAGTCGCGGAGAACGTTTGCCGTAAGTTCCGCCGTTGATTCGAAGAAGCCGTCGAGGGCGCGTTGATCGACGTGTGACATGGCGTCGTCTAGCAGTTGTGGGATGTTGTCCATGAAGTCCCGTAGTCTGGACTCGCTTTCGATCCCGGCGCTCTTCAGGTGCCGTGAGGCGATGAATGAGAAGCGTTCCCAATCGGGCGGGTGCTCGGTCATGGCGGCGGTCGTGTCTCGCCATTTCGTAAGCAAGGGACGGTCGACGAAGCCGGCGTCGATATCGATGGCTGAACCGAAGAGAGCCTGCCTGATCTGGTGCATCTGCTCGCCCGATTCCCGCTCGCGGCGATCCATTTCGTATTGCAGGACGCGGTCGAGCAGGTTGGCGTGCGAACTGCCTCCGAGCACGGATCGGCTGCCGAAGAATGGTCGGTAGATCTTGAGGACGTATTCCTGGTCCATGATCACGTGCGTGAGGTATCCGGCTACCCAGGCGCGGGTCTGCGCAGACAAGGTGGACGGGTCCCGAAACGTGCGGTGGGCGTTGAAGAATTTCTCGACACAGTCCTGGTGGCCGTCGTCGTAGATGTCGAAAAAGTGGGTGCGCTCGCGATCCCAACGGGTGAGCACACGGATGTCGGGCGTCGTTGCGCCGAGCAGGTAGTCGCCGTTCTCGAAATCGAGTGGCGCGTCATCGGCGCCGATCTGTCCACCCGCGCGGACGGCGGCAATCATGTGGGTAACCAGGGGAGGCATGACCGGAGTTTATCGCGCCTGCGTATTCTTGACGTATGAGGTGGTTGCTTCACCGTCCAATGCGAGCACTGGCTCTGGTCCTGCTGGGCCTCGGCCTGGGCTCTGCCTTGCTCTCGGGCTGCGGTTCTGACCATCCGCCCGGCGCGGTCCACGTCTCGAGCATGGCGCAGGAAATCGGGCCGGTGTCGGCCAACTTCGTCACCCGCGCGCTTGATCGCGCCGAGCGTCAGGATGCGGCAGCCTGGATCCTGATGATGGACACGCCGGGTGGATTGATTTCGTCGACCGACGACATTGTCCAACGAATCCTGGCTGCCGAGATTCCTGTGATCATCTTCGTCAGTCCGGCCGGCGCTCGCGCAGCGTCGGCGGGGACGTTCATCACGATGGCGGCGCACATCGCGGCGATGGCGCCGAACACGCAGATCGGCGCGGCCCATCCGATCTCCGGCAGCGGCGACGACATTGACGGCGACTTGCGCGAGAAAGTGACCAACGATGCCGCCGCGGACATCAGGGGTATTGCGAAGCACCGTGGGCGCAACGAGGAGTGGGCTGAGGATGCGGTTCGGGAATCCGTTTCGATTACCGGCGAGGAAGCGGTGGAACTGAATGTCGTCGACCTGACCGCCGACGACCTGAATGACCTGATCGACCAAATCGACGGGCGCGAGGTTCTGCTCGATCCGGATGGTAAGACGATCACGCTGGAGCTCGCCGGGGCCCCGATCGTGGAAACCAACTACAACCTGGCCGAGTCGATCCTTGATGTGATCGCGGACCCGAACATCGCCTTCATCTTCACGTCGATTGGCAGCCTGTTGCTGTTGGTCGAGGCGTTCTCGCCCGGATTGGTGGGGCCGGGCGTATTCGGCGTGATCATGCTGATCTTCGGCTTCTTCGCGCTGGGCCCGTTGGACACGAATCCTGCTGGGATTGCATTGCTCGTGTTGGCCCTGGTGCTGTTGATTGCAGAAGTATTCGTCGCCGGATTCGGGTTCCTGGGTATTGGCGGGATCATTGCAATGATCCTGGGCGGATTGTTACTGATCGGAGATGCGTCGGTCGACGCCGAGAAGGTGTCGATCTGGGCGCTGATCGTAGGCGCAGGATTGGTCGGTGTGGTCGTGTTTGGGCTCGGCACATTGGTCGCAGTTGATCGGCGCAGACCGAAATGGTCGTTCCAGGCGTCTCAGGGCATCGTCGGCAAAGAGGGCGTCGCGCACATTGCGTTGGCTCCCGGAGGCACAGTCATGGTGGAAGCGGAGTTGTGGTCGGCGCGATCTGCCGGCGGTGTGGAAATCGGTGAAGGGTCATCGATCAAGGTGGTCGGGATGGAGGGTCTGACGGCGATCGTGGAATCGACGGAACCTCCAAAGGACGCAGATGAGTGAGTCCAAGTTCGATCTGTACTTCGAAGGCCTCGAAGAGGCCGAGCGTCGCGTCGCGCTTGCCGTTCGCGACGCGGTAAGGGGGGCGGTGAGGGAGGCGGTCGGCGAGAATCCGCGGGTGTCTGAGACGACAAAGTGGAACTATCCGGCCTGGGTGCATGAGGGCAAGAACGGCAATATGTGCAGCATCATGGGCGCGAACGTATCCGTTCGATTGCAATTCTTCCGAGGCGCAGAATTGCCGCAGACGGAGTCGCGGTTGGAGGGAACAGGGAAAGGGATGCGGCATTTGAAGGTCTGGTGTGATCAGGAGTTTCCAGCGGAGTCGATACGGTCGTTGGTGTCGGACGCGCTGTCGTTGCATCGGTCTTCATAGGCCAACTTCGTCATACCCGCGCTTGGGAGTCTTTCAAAGGCCTCCCAAGCGCGGGGATGAGCGAGTTACAGGACGAAGTTGTCGCGTTCGCTTAGTACGAGTGGACGGCGCGCTTGGCGTTTCGTGGGCGCTGCGGGATTCTGGCGGCTCGGCCGGTTCGGTCTCGGAGGTAGTAAAGGCGTGAGCGGCGGACTCGGCCTCGACGGGTAACCTCGACCTTTTCGATTCTGGGCGAGTGGTAGAGGAAGGTGCGCTCGACACCGATGCCCTTGGTTACCCGGCGGACCGTGAAGTTCGAGGATGAACCCTGCTTCTTGCGGCGGATGACGACACCTTCAAAGACCTGGGTTCGCTCGCGGTCGCCCTCAACGATGACGGCGTGGACGCGAACGGTATCGCCGGGTTGAAATTCTTCGATGCCCGGATTGCGTTCAAGGGTCAGGAGATCGCTGCGGTCCATGATCAGCTCCGGAACAGAAGGATGGGATGAGAACTTGTTAGCCCAGCTTAGGTCAGCAAACGGCCTTTGGACTAGCCGAATCTGGCAGTGATTTGTCGCTCAAGTCGTTGCCCCTGACACATCATCGGACTCATCCAGGAGGTCGGGACGTCGCTGACGGGTTCGCTCGATCTGTTGCTCGCGACGCCAGCGCTCGACAGCGCCGTGGTCGCCGCTGAGCAGGATGTCGGGAACGCGCCAGTCTCGGAACTCGGACGGCCTGGTGTATTGCGGATACTCGAGCAAGCCGTCGGCGAACGACTCCTCGACCGTGGACTCGGCAGAGCCCAATGCGCCCGGCTGCAGGCGCACGACGGCATCCACGAGGACGACGGCAGCGGGCTCGCCGCCGGAGAGTACGTAGTCGCCGATCGAGACTTCTTCGTCGACGAGGTGCTCACGCACGCGCTCATCGACGCCTTCGTAGCGACCGCAGAGGATGATCAGTCGAACCTCGGACGCCAGTCTTTGGACAAGATTCTGATCCAAGCGCTTGCCCTGCGGAGTGAGCAGGATCGCACGCCCTGGTTCGCCTTGATCGCGCAGCGATTCGACAGCTCGAAACCAGGGCTCAGGCTTCATCACCATGCCAGCGCCTCCGCCGTAGGGATAGTCGTCGACGGTTCTGTGCCGGTCGTCGGTGTGCTCGCGCAGATCGTGTATCTGGATATCGACGATGCCTCGGTCGCGAGCGCGCTTGATGATGCTGTGCTCAAACGCGCCCGCGAGTAGCGGCGGAAAGATCGTGACGATGTCGATTCTCATTCGCGCCCGAAGATGTCGTTCGGGTCCCAGCGACGACTGCCGCGGCTGCCATGGCCAGCATTGCCACCGTTGCTGGAACTGCCGCCATTGCTGGAACTGCTGGGACTGCTGGCTGGTGCGCCGTTCGTGCTGGCCACGGTTTGTCGCCGATGCAGGAATGCAGGCGTGGCCAGTTCCTCAGGGCTGCGCGGTTCGGCGGGTTTGAACGTCAGGCTCTCGAGGATGTCCTCACGCGAGCGTGGCGCGGGAGCCGGCTCGTGGTAGGCGGGCGCCGACGGGCCGCCTGCCGCTGCGAAGCTCGGCATGGATTGTGGGTGAGTTTGCTCGCTCGCTTCGACGAAGCCGGTGGCGATCAGTGTCATCTGGATATCGCCGTCGAGCGACTCGTCGATCACGGTGCCCATGATGATCTCGGCGTTGGGATGGACCTTCTCGCGGACGAAGTCGGCCACCTGCTGGAGCTCGAGCATGCCCAGGTCTCCGGCGGATGTGACGTTGTAGAGCACTCGTGTCGCGCCGTGAATGCTGTTTTCGAGCAGCGGCGAGTGGATCGCTTCTTCGACCGCGTCGAGTGCTCGGTTATCACCGGAGCCGTGGCCCAACGCCATCAGCGCGTGTCCACCGCCGCCCATGACTTTCTTGACATCGTTGAAGTCGAGGTTGATCTCACCTGGCACCGTCAGCACGTCGGAGATGCCGCGCACTGCCTGGCGCAGCACGTCGTCGGCCCGATTGAAGGCCTGGGTCACCGTCAGGCTGCGGTCATTCTTGTCGACCAGCCGCTGGTTGGGGATCACGATGACGGTATCGGCGACATCATTGAGGCGGTCGATGCCTTCCTGGGCTGCCGACGCGCGGGGCACACCCTCGAACTCGAACGGTCGAGTGACAACGGCGATCGTCAGCGCGCCTGCCTGCCGCGCCATCTCGGCAACGATCGGCGCTGCGCCGGTGCCGGTACCGCCGCCCATGCCGGCAGTGATGAAGGCCATATCGATGTCGGCGAAGAGACCGCGAATCTCGTCGCGGCTGTTCTCAGCCGCGCGAGCGCCACGTTCAGGGTCGCCGCCGACGCCGAGGCCGTCCGACTCGGCGTCGGCGATACGAATGATCGTCTCTGCCTTGGAATCGGAGAGCTGTTGGTTGTCGGTGTTGACCGCGACAAACTCGACGCCTCGAATCTTGTCGGTGATCATCCGGTTGACCGCGTTGCATCCGCCGCCGCCGACACCAACGACGGTGATGGGGGGGATGCCTACGTTGCGGCTGTTGGAAGTTCGTCTGGTCATCTGCGCGATCCTCTCATTCGTCGGTCGTTGCTACGTTCGTCAATCGATGTGCTGTTGGCCGCCGTCCGCACATTGGACGGCTGTGCCGGTTACGGGTTCATGAGTTGGGACTAAAGACCCGGGCCAGTCCGGCCACGCCCGAAGCGAGCGACGCAAACATGGATCCCGTGCCTTCGGCTTGTCTGCGCAGGTTGCTGGTCTGGTTGGCCCGCATGGCATCGCCGGAATCGAGCATCCAATCCAGCATGCCGACCGCGCCGAACGAGTCGGGTCTGCTGAGTTTGTCAGTCAGGCCATAGACATCGCCGACGCTCGCCAACCTCGCTGGTGTCTCAAGGCCTTTGCTAAAGAGCAGGTCGACGCCGTTGAGCATTGCACCGGCCCCGGTCAAGATGATTCCGCCGTTGACAGCGTGCTGCAGTTGGTGCTCGGTGACCCGGCTCGCGATCATCGTGATGATCTCGCAGACGCGGGCGTAGATGATCTCGGCAACGAAGCCAGGCGCGATGACTTGCGCCTGGCCGGGATCGGGCGAGAAGCCGTGCAGCTCAATGTCCGGCGCCGAATCAGGGACGAGCTGGGGAATGGCGTAGCCGTGCGATTGCATCACGCGGCGAGCTTCATCGTTGGTGCAGTGCAGACCGATCGAGAGGTCGCGAGCGATGTGACCTGTGCCTATCTGCATCGCCGATGTGTGCGCAATGGCGCCATCCTCATATGCGGTGAGGCTGGTCACGCCGGCGTCGAGTCCGATGACCAGTCCGCCGAACTCTTTCTCGTCCGATCGAATGGCGCGCTCTGCCGCGACGACCGGCTTGGCGGCGATCAGTTCGACATCGACGCCAGCGTTCTGGACGCAGTGCGCCGCATTCTGGATGGCGCTCTGCGAGGCCGTGACGAGGTGCATTGAGACGTCGAGCCGTTGTCCATGCTGTCCGCGCGGATCAAAGGACCGACGCTCGGAGTCGACGACGTAGAAGCGTGGAATGGCGTGGAGCAATGTGCTTGCCGTGTTGATCGTGACTGCTCGGCCGGAATCGATGGCTCGAATCAGGTCGGAGTCGCGGATCGGTTCGCTGAAGGACGGCAGCGCGACCGCGCCGCGATTGTTCATGCTCTGCAGGTGCGGTCCTGAGACGGCGACGCCGACGGAGAGAATCTCACGCGCAGAGGAGGCCTCGGCCTGGTCGAGCGAGTTGCGAATAGCCGCGGCGGCACGGGAGACATGGGTGATCTGCCCGGCTTCGATGCCGACCGACGGCGCCTGGCCGACACCGAGGATGTGTAGATGGCCGAGTTCGTGGCGCTCACCGACGACTGTGGTGATGACCGACGACCCGAGATCGATGGCGACACTGGCGGTAGAGGTTGGCGGCATAACTACTCCAGGCTTCGTCGTTCGTTGATTTCGCTCGTGAGCTATTCGGGGATGCTTGCAGTGGTGTGGTCCTGGATCCGAATGCCTCGACCAACATTCAGTCCGATCTCGACCCGGGGTCGGAGACCGAATCGCAGGTCGGCCAAGATCAGCGGGTCTCCGCGTCCCAGGGCCTCCCGCTCGAGCAGATCCCAGACTGCGTACTTGAAGTCGAGTCCGTCGGCATCGCCGAAGATGATGTGTCCGTGTTCAGTGACGACCACGAGTCCGTCAGTCAACGACCACTCGTAGGCGAGCACGCTGGGCGACGGCAAGGGAGCGCCACGCTTGTGTAGCTCGGCGACCATCGCGACGGCGGTCAGATCGACCTGCGCACCGGCGCGAATCGCCGGCAAGGCTGAGGTCTGCGTGACGATCGGTCCGTTAAACGCAGGCGCAGCGCCTTCGAGGATCACACCCTCAGAATCAAATGCCCACACTGTGTCGTTGGCCCGCCACCGGCCCCACGGTGTCCGTTCCACTATGACAACTCGGACGCCATTCGGCCAGTCCCGACCGATATTGACTTCTTTGACCATCGGCAGTGCGGCGATTCGGCGTTCGGCAGCTTCGAAATCGGCCAACAAGACGTGTTCACCCTTCAGTCCGGCGAGTTGTTTGACCGAGGCCGCCGAAATCACCTCGGCGCCTTCAACCTCAACCGTCTCGATCTCAAGCAGCGGCGAATTGAGCAGCGCCAGCATCACGCCGAGCGAGGCGACCGAAATCACGATGGCCGCCAGCGCAAATCTCGGCCAGGCAACTCTCAACCGAGGCAGCCAGGACAAGGCTGGTAGCGATGAGATGCGCTGGCCAACGCGTTGTCGTCGAGTGAGTGGAACAGGCTGAACGACCACATCATTGCCGACGGAACTTTCAGTCTCTGGAGTTGTCGGAGTGTCGCTCATGGGCGATGCTCGCGATCCACTCGAATGGCCGGACGACCGCGCCGGTGGCGGTCGATTCCCAGTTCGACCAGACGATCCACCAGATCGGAGAGCGGGATGCCAGCGACTTCGAACAATCGGGGATACATCGACGCTGAAGTGAATCCGGGGATGGTGTTGAGCTCGCCCAACCACATCTGCCCGTCGCGTCCGAGCAGGAAATCGGCGCGGACCATGCCTTCCGCGCCGATGGCGCGATACGCCCGGAGCGCGATACGTTGCATGCGCTCTGCAATCTCAGTGTCAACGTCGGCTGGAGCGATCAACTGGGTCTGAGGGTCCTCGTACTTGGCTTCGTAGTCGTAGAACTCTCGGTTCGTGCGTATCTCACCGAGCGGCGAGGCGACAGGTGGATCGCTTCCCAGGCCACCCAGTACACCACATTCGATTTCGCGGGGCGAGAGCATGGCCTCTTCGATCAGTACTTCCGAATCGCACGCGAATGCCGCCGTGATCGCTTCGCTGGAGTCTTCACGCGAGTTGACCCGGCTGATGCCGATGCTCGATCCACCCCGAGAAGGCTTGACGAAGTAGGGGTAATCAAGCTCGGCGGCACGGCGCGTGACAGCGATGGGGTCGGCGCGCCAGTCGTCGCAGGAAATCACTATGGAGGGCGCGACTGGTATGCCGGCCTCGCGGAGCATCTGCTTGCAGCGGGCTTTGTCCATGGCGATCGCCGAGGCGGCGACGCCGGGTCCGACGTATGGAATGCCCAGCGTTTCCAGGAATCCCTGGAGCGTGCCGTCCTCGCCAGTAGTGCCATGAATGAGCGGGAAGACGGCATCGCACGACGCCAGTGCAGTCGTTGTCTCTGCGCTGATGTATTCGGCACGGTTGATGTACGACTGTGTGATCTCTTCCGGCGCGCCGGACTCGATGGCTTGGAGATGCAAGCGTGACTCTTCAGGGGTCAACCAGCGACCCTCGCGAGTGACGGCAAACGGTACCGTTCGCCATCGCTCGGGACTGGCCGCCAACATCACTGCACGGGCCGAGCGCACCGAGATCGTGTGCTCTACGGATGCGCCGCCGAGGATGATGCCCAAGGTCCGAGGCTCACTCACCATCGTGCGGCTCCTCACCGATGATGGCAATCTCGGGTTCGAGTCTGACGGCGAAGCGATCTTCCACTTGGTCCTGGATGTGCGAAATCAATACGAGGAAATCGGCGGCGCGTGCGTGGGCTACGTCAACGTTGCGGATGTAGTTGGCGTGCAATTCCGAGACCTGCGCCGCTCCGATTCGTGTGCCTTTGAGTCCGACAGCTTCAATGAGCTGTCCGGCGCTACGCATGTCACCTGTCGGGTTCTTGAAGGTCGATCCCAATGATGGTCCAGTCGGTGCATTCTGCTTGCGTAGCGACTCGACCCTGTCGATCTCGGCGAGCGAAGCAAAGACATCGCCGTGTTGGAGTTGCAGTGTGACGGTCGTGATCATGTGTCCAGCGAGCGAGCCGCTGCGCAGCCTGGAGTCTCGGTATTCGAGTCCGAGTTCGTCGGCCTCGAAATGACAAGACTCGCCCTCAGGCGAGACCGTGCGGATCGAAACCAGCACATCGGACAGGTCGGAGCCGTAGGCGCCGGCGTTTGTGGGTAGTCCACCGCCGATTGCTCCGGGGATGCCGGCGGCCCATTCCAACCCGGCCAGTCCGGCACGAGCGGTTGAGCGCGCGAGGGCCGCGAATCGGTAGCCCGACTCGACTTCGATCATGGCGTCACCGACCTTGCGGCAGCGCTTCGATTCGTTACGCAAGACGACGCCGCGAATCCCACGGTCGCGGATCAGGACGTTTGAGCCTGATCCCAGGACGGTCAGTGGGGTTCCGGCGCAGTGCGCGGTTCTGACTGCCGCGATCATGGCTTCGCTGTCGCGCGCGACGACGAACCAGTCGGCCGGTCCGCCGACCTGGACGAAGGTGTGGCGACTCAGTGGCTCTGCACCGAGCGCGCCCAACTCCTGCATCAGCGCCTGGAGAATTCGTGTACGAGTCATATCGCGGCTTCCAACGCTGAGAGGATGATTGGGCCCGCGCCGTCGATGTCCCCGGCGCCCATGGTGATCAGCAGATCGCCAGGCTGGGCGTTGGCCGCCGCCAGCTTGCCCGAGTCTTGAACTGAGCCGGCGTAGATCGCGTCGGGAGCGACGATCTCGCTGGCCAATTGCTCCGATGTCATTTCTTCGCCGGTCATGGCGCGGGCAGCGTACGTGTCGACCGTGTAGACCACATCTGCCGCCGAGAAACAGGTGCGGAAGCCGTCAATCAGGTAGGCCGTGCGCGTGTATGTGTGCGGCTGGAACAATACGACCATGCGACGATCAGGCCAGCGCTGGCGAGCAGCCGCAATCGCTGCCGTGACCTCGGTCGGGTGGTGCGCGTAGTCATCGAGGAGGACGATGTCATTGCACTCGCCGTGCAATTGGAATCTTCGATTGACGCCGTTGAATGTCTTCAGAGCATCTACTGAATCCGACAGGTCGAACCCGGCGGTTACGAGGGCTGCCAATGCGGTCGCGGCGTTCTGACGTTGGTACTCACCCGGCTGGACGAGTGTTCCACCCACTGTCGCATCGGGTGTGGTCAGTTCGTAGGAATCGTCAGCTCCGTCTATCTGGTAGTCGGCCGACGATTGTGATGAGCAAGTAATGAGTTGCACGTCAGGGCGCTCGGCATGAAGGGTTGAGGCAATCTGGTCGGCCAATGGCGAATCGATACCAACCACGAGCGCGCCGCCTTGCTTCACGGTCCGGACGTACAGCAGAAACGCTTCTTCCAACGCAGCCTGCGAACCGTAGTAGTCGAGGTGGTCAGGCTCGCAGTTGGTGAGGATGGCGACTGACGGTGTGTAGTGGTGGAAGGCCCGACCGTACTCGTCGGCCTCTAGCACCAACCAGGGATCGGTTCCGCGTCGGGCGTGGACGCAGAAATCGGGCGCTTCGCCGCCGATCACGTAGCCGGCGTGGCGGCCCGAGGCTCGCATGGCGTGTGCGATCATCGCGGTGGTGGTGGTCTTGCCGTGTGAGCCGCCGACGGCAATCACGTCTCTCGATGACGCAATCTCGGCCAGCAGCTCTGCTCGAGTTTGTAGGGGAATGCCCAATTCGATGGCTCGAGAAATCTCCGGATGCGACTCGGGGACGGCTGCCGTGCGCACAACCTGCGTTGCTGTCGTGACGTGGTGTTCGTTATGACCAATGACAATCCGCGCGCCTCGGTCGCGGAGCGATTGCAAGATTGGAGCATCGACGCTGTCGCAACCAGATACAACGAGCCCGTCATCCAACAGAATGTGGGCGAGGGCGGACATATGAATCCCGCCAATTCCGACGAAGTGGACGTTCAATGTCATCGTTACGTCACTTTGCCACACCAAGGATCACTTCGGCAATGCGTCGGGCCGCGTCAATGCGACGCAGGTTGAGCATGGACTCACGCATCGATTGCAGGCGCTGTCGGTCGGCCAATAGCTGTGTCGCGGTCTCATACAGCTCGTCGGACACACGATCGTTGTCGAGCACGACGGCGCCACCGGCGTCGGCCAGCAGTTCGGCGTTGTAGCGTTGGTGTCCGCCGGCCTCGCCCAGCGGAGCGAGCACAGCAGGCAGTCCAGCGGCGGGATACTCGCCCATCACCGACGCGCCGGCCCGAGACACTGCGAGATCGCAGGCCGCCATGGCCAGCGGCATTTCTTCGGACATGTAGGTGTAGAGGCGGTACCGAGACTGCAGTTTGGCAGGAAGTGATTCGCGCAGACTCGACAGGCGCTGGTAGTCGTTTACTCCCGAGATGTGAATCAACTGCGTGCGCTCAAGCCACTGCTCAAGCTGATTGGCGATGCAATCGTTGATTCGTTGCGCACCACGAACGGCTCCGGTGACCAACAATGCCGGTCCGCCATTGAGTTGGAAGTGTGCGCGAGCCAGTGGCTTGTCCAAATCCTCGAAACCTGGCCGCAGGGGATAGCCAGTGACCACCGACTTCCCCGCTGCGTAGCGCTCGGTCGAGCGCTCGTGGGTGACGCAGATCTTGCTGGCGCACGGAGTCAATGCGCGCAGTGTCCAGCCAGGCTCGATGTCGGGTTGGAGCAGAACGATCGGTCGTCGGGCCAACCAGGCGGCGATGCCAACTGGTGCGGAGACGTAGCCGCCGGTGAGGAAGACGGCATGCGGTTGGTAGCGCAGCATGAGCGAGAGGGCGTCGAGCACGCCGGTCGCTGTTGCCCCGACTGAGAGCATCTTGGAGAGGATGTTTCGACCGCGTAGGGCTCGTGCGGCGATCGTGGCGTAGGGCAGCCCAGCCTCGGCGGCAAGCTCCGACTCGACACCGTCGGCGGTGCCAGCGAAGCGGAACTCGACGGCGTTGCCCCGCTCCTCGATCAGTCGGCGGAGGGCATCGGATACGGCGAATGCGGGAAACACGTGGCCGCCTGAACCTCCGCCGGAGAGCAGGATTCGAAATCTCCTTGCGTTTCTCTCCGTGAGCATCAGTTGCCGTCTCCGCGTCCGCTGTGGAACGGTGAAAGTCCGGGTTGTTTCGTCTCGCGCATGGGCGCTACGTCGCGCGTTGGCGCTGCGTCGTAGAGCGGTGGGTCGGCCAGGTCGGGCATGCTGCCTCGGCTGTGTCTGGAGATGGAAACCAGGATGCCGGCGGCGGCCATAGATGAAATGAGGGCCGAGGAACCGAAGCTGAGGAATGGCAAGGGAATGCCGGTCAGGACGATCGTGCGCATGACGCCGGCAACGTTGAAGAATGCCTGGAGCGCAAACCAGGCGACGATGCCAAAGGCAAGAAGGGTGCCGAAGCGATCCTCGGCTCGCATGCCCGCGCGGATTCCGCGATAGATCAGCACCGCAAAGATTGTCAGCACAATCATCGCACCGAGCATGCCGGTCTCCTCGCCGATGATCGCGAAGACGCCATCGGTATGGGCCGAGGGAACGTAGAAGAACTTCTGTCGCGACGCGCCCAGTCCAACGCCGGTCAGGCCGCCGGAGCCCAGGGTCGAGACGAGATTGATGATCTGGAAGCCGGCCTCCTGCGCGACGTCCTCGGCGTTGAAGAACGTGCGGATGCGCTCCATGCCGTAGCCAGCGCCGGCGACGATGGCGAACAGCACCGCCGAGCCGCCGACCAGGAGCATCACCATGTGTCGCAGCGCTGCGCCGGCGAGGAAGAACATGACCACGCCCGTGCAGGCGATGGCGGCGAAGGTGCCGAGGTCGGGCTCAAGCATGAGCAGTCCGCCGATGACTCCGATGATCATGCAGAACGGAGCGAGCCCGAGTGGGATGCGCTTGATCTCGTCGCCCTTGGCGGCGAGCCAGGCGGCGACGTAGATGCAGATTGCCAGCTTGGCGAACTCGGACGGCTGTAGCGCGGGAAGCGAGCCAAACTGAATCCAGCGTGTCGCGCCGTTCTCTTCGTGGCCGATGCCGGGCACCAGCACAGCAGCGAGTAACAGCAGCGATACCCAGATGATTGGCGACGAGAGTCGTTGCCAAATGCGGTAGTCGATCCGGGCGAGCAGAAAGAAGGCCGCCAGTCCGATTCCTGCGCCGATCAGTTGTCTGAGGGCGAAGTAGCGGGTATTGCCGTGCAACTCTTGCGAAATCGCGAATGAGCTTGAGAAGACAAAGATCAAACCGATGAAGACCAGCGCCATGACCGAGACGACCAGCACCCAGTCGGGCGGTGACGCGGGACGGCGCAGCCGGTGGATGATGCGCCGGCCGACGGTGAATCGTCCGCCTTCGATCAGCTCCCGTGTAGAGCGAGGATTCGGGACGCGGACGCGTCCGAGTACCCCGCCACTCTCAGCTCCTGCCTCAGGCACGGCTGCTCGATTAACGGTCATCGTCCGCGCTCCTGTCCTTCGCCCACTGGGCGACCAGGTCGCGGAAGTGTTGTCCGCGGGCCTCGAAGTTTGGATAGGCGTCGAACGACGTGCCACCGGGCGACATCAGCACTGCTTGCCCCGATCTGGCTGTTCGAGCCGCGCAGGAGAAGGCCGAATCGAATGTACCGGCGTCAATTGCGCTAATGCCTCGTCGCGACAGCCACGCTGTCCACTCGGATGCGACATCGCCGAACAGCACAACCTGTGAGACGTGACGCTCCAGCTCATTCATGAGGGGATCAAGGGGCAGCTTCTTGTCGCGCCCACCGAGCATGAGCACGATCTCCCCCGTTGTCGCACGTAGACCTGCCAGCGTGCGCTCGGGCGTGGTGGCGATCGAGTCGTTGATAAATCGGACTCCCTCGACTTCCGCGACTAGTTCGAGGCGGTGAGGGACTCCGGTGAAGGAACGCAGGACTTGCGCGGCGACATCGCGTGGGACGCGGTCGGCAACGATCGCCAGTGCGGCGAGCGCGTTGAGCAGATTGTGCTCGCCGGGAATCAGCAACTCATCGACGGTCATCACGTGATGCTCGTTGTGCAGGATGTCACGGCCATCGCTCCAGACGGCGCAGTACCAGGGCACAGACGGTCGTCCGAGACCAAACCAACGCTGGCTCGCCTCGGTGAAGTCCGCTGCGCTGCGAGCCAGTTCATCGTCGAAGGGCAGCACGACCGAATCGAGCGAGGACTGGTACCTGACGATGCGGAGTTTGAGCGCCTGGTAGTCCGCCCAACTAAATTGGTCGAGATGGTTTGGTGTGATGTTAGTAATCGCCGCCAGATGCGGACTGCGCGTCGTTCGCAGTAGCTGGGTATGCGAGATTTCGGCCACCACGGCGGTGTCGAGACCGATTTCCGGCAGTTGACCGAGCAATCCCTGTCCGATATTGCCTCCGACAATGCAGGGCACGCCGGCAGACTTGAGCATCTCGTAGGCCAGTGTGGTCGTGGTTGTCTTACCGGCGCTGCCGGTGATGCCAATGACAGGTGCGGGACAGCGCTCGAGGAATATCTGCATGGGCCCGTAGACCGGCAGGCCCCTGCGGTTCGCTTCGGCGAGAAGCGGAATGTTGTAAGGAACTCCCTGGCTGGCGATGATGCCGTCGACTTCGCCCAGGAGGCTAAGGTCGTCCTGGGTTCGATCGGCTCGCTCGGAATGCTGGTCGACCGTGATCACCCTCGCCCCCTCGCGCGTTGCGAAGCGCGCAGCATCACGGCCTTCGATGCCCATGCCGAGCACGGCGATGGTCTGGCCGCTAAAGGTGTCGGGCGCTTCGACGGGCAGTGGGAGGGTCATTTGGGCACCTGCAATGCCAGGGCGATTCCGAGAATGCCTCCGGCCATTCCGATCAACCAGAACCGTGTCACGATCTGCGGCTCGGACCAGCCGCCCATCTCAAAGTGGTTGTGCAACGGCGCCATGCGGAAGACGCGCCGGCCCTCGCCGGTGCGATGGCGCGTCCACTTGAACCAGCCAACCTGCACGATGTCGGAGGCGGCTTCGAGTACGAAGACGATGCCGATCACCGGCAGCAACAGCCAGTGCCCGGTCATCAAGGCGATGATGGCCAGCGTGCCGCCTAGCGCCATCGCGCCGGTGTCGCCCATGAAGACTTTGGCCGGGTGCGCGTTGAACCAGAGGAATCCCAATAGCGCGCCAACGGTGGTGAAGCCAAATCGCACGAGGAAATCCTGTTCCTGTCCGACGGCGATGACGGCAAAGGATGCGATCGCAATCGCGCCCGTGCCTCCACAGAGGGTGTCGAGGCCATCGGAGATGGCGACGGAGATCACGGTGGCAAACACGGTGACAGCGGCGATCGCGATGTAGATCGGACCGAGCGAGTACTGCCCCGCCCAGGGCACGTTGAGCGACTCCACATCGAGCGCGAAGTAGAGCACCAAACCGACCGCGATTGAAAAGAGCGCCAGCAGACTGAACTTGAGCTTCCAGCTCAGCCCGGTCTGCGCTCGGCCGATCAGCGTGCCGAGGTCGTCGAAGTAGCCCATCGCGCCCAGCGCAATAACTCCGACCAATGGCAGAAGAATCGACCAGCGGTCGCCTTCGACGAGGTTGGCCACGATGGTCAATACGACGATGGGAATCAGGAAGATCAGCCCGCCCATCGTCGGAGTTCCTGCCTTGACCTGATGTGAAGATGGGCCCTCGTCGGAAATCGATTTCCCGGCGCTGCGGCTCTCCAGCCAGCGAATGATGAACGGCCCTACCAGCAAGGCCAGGACGAAGGCGATACCGGCAGTGCCCAGGGAGAAGGTGGTCACTGTTGGGCCAACCTCTCCACGACTCGTTCGAAGCGCATCGCATGCGAGGCTTTGATCAGCAAGGTGTCAGTGGGCTCAAGCGAATGCCGCATGATGTCGGCCGCCTGCTCCGCCTCGGCGACCCAGCAGGCCTCGGAGTGTCCGGCCAGTCGAGCCGCCTCGACCATGTCGCGCGAGCGCTCGCCGACGCCGATTAGCCAGTCGCATTTCTCGGCGGCGTATGCGCCGAGTTCCCTGTGCGCCTGGCGCTCTTGCGCGCCCAGTTCGTACATGTCACCGAGCAAGGCGATGCGCCGCGGCTTGCTGGCAGACAGCAGATCGAGAGCTGCTTGCATCGAGAGTGGCGCGGCGTTGTAGGCGTCGTCGATGATCGTTGCGCCATTCCAGGCGGCGCGTCGGGCCAGTCGGGAACCTGGCTGGAGGCGACCCAATGACTCGGCGAGATGGTCGAGCGAGAGACCAGCGCGCAAACCAACAGCGGTAGCGGCCAGCGCGGTCATCGCCTGGTGCGCGCCGATCAGGGGCGTGCTTACCCTCGCCTGTTTGTTGTCACGCGTGTCTTGGAGCAAGAAATCGAGGCCATCGAAACCACGAGGCTGTACGTCAGACGCGCGCAGGTCGCAGTGTTGGTTGAACCCAAATGTGACGACATCGGCCTGGGTTCGGAGCGACATGCGGCGGACTCGGGGATCGTCTCCGTTGAGGATGACCAGGCCCTCCGAGGGAATGGACTCGGGCAGCAGCCCCTTGATCCGTTCCGTGTCTTCCAGCGTGCCGAACCGTTCGAGATGGGTTGGTCCCACGTTGGTGACGATTCCGATGTCCGCCCTGGCTGAGGAGACCAGCAGTTCCATTTCTTCCTGGGAATACGGTCCGATCTCAATGACCGCCCATTGATCCCCGGGAGCGATACCGAGTAGAGCGATGGGCAGGCCGATGTCGCCGTTGAAGTTGCGCGGAGACTGGTGCGTGGGGAAGTGCTGCGACAGAAGCTGGTATGTGGACTCACGAACAGTCGTCTTGCCGACGCTGCCGGTGATGCCGATCACCCGCGCCGAGCACTGCGTTCGCCAACGGCGACCGGCCTCTTGCAATGCAGACAGCGGGTCGTCGACGACGAACAACGACCCACTACGCAGACCCGATGCTCTCGAGACGAGCGCGGCTGAGGCTCCGCGACGGAGCGCATCTTCGACGTATCTGTGCCCGTCCTGCGTCTCACCGCGCAGCGCGACAAAGAGCGATCCCCGGCCGGCCTCTCGCGAGTCAACGACGATCTCCGAGAAGGACTCGTCGCTGACCTGAGGCTCATCGAGCAGGCGTTCTGAAAGAAGACGGGCGAGGTCGTTGGAGGAGATCACTCGTCTTCCTCCTCGGCATCCTCCTGGAGGTATGTCACAGGGGAGTCGTCTTCGGCGTCCTCGGATCCTGCGTCCTCGGATTCTTCGTCCACGCTTGCCGTCAGCGCCGCCTGATCTCCGTTGTCGACCACCGCTGCGTTGTCGCTGTCGGAGGCGGAATTGGGGGCGGTGTTCCAGGCATCGGAATCGGCGATGTAGGCGGTCGGAGGCACACCGAGATAGGGCAGGACTTGCGACATCAAATCAGAGAAAATGGGCGCTGCGACGATACCGCCGTAGATTTCACCCTGCGGACGGTCGATGCGGACCAGGACGACGACTCGGGGATCGTTGGCGGGTGCGAATCCGGCAAACGAGGCCAGGGATTCGTTCTCCAGGTACTGACCACCCTCAACGACGTCCGAGGTGCCCGACTTGCCCGCGATCGGCCAGCCCTCCACTCGTGCGGGGTGTCCGGCAACGCCGTCGACGACGGCCTGCATCATCCAGGTCACCGTGGCAGCCGTCTGGCGGCTGATGGCGCGCGGTCCGCTGCGCGGCTCGATCAGCTCGACGCCGTCGTTGGTGATCACGGCAGTGACCAAGCGTGGACGGATCGGGACGCCGCCTCGGGCAATGGTCGCGTAAGCCTGCACGACCTGCAGCGGCGTCACCGCGATGCCCTGGCCGAAGGAGTTTGTCGCCAGTTGCGTCGGCGACCAGGTGATGTCGGTCGAATCAGTCACGACGCCGCCGATTTCTCCGGGCAGCCCGGAATGGGTCGTCTCTCCGAACCCAAATTTGTATAGGTACTCGTAGTAGGTGCGAGCGCCGAGTTGTTGCACCACCCAGACGGTTCCCGTGTTGAGCGACCGCTGCAACACCTGGGTCATGGTCTGCTCGCCGTGGTAGGAGAGGTCGAAATTCTGAATCGTGCGGTCGTCGATCACTACAGCGCCGGTATCGACGAAGGTTGTTTCGGGAGAGATGATGCCCGCATCGATGGCCGCTGCCATCGTGATGACCTTCATGGTCGAGCCGGGTTCGTAGATGTCCGAAGCAGCGCGCGAGCGGAGCAACGCCATTGACTCCGGCAGGTCGAGGTCGATGGTTGACGGGTTGTAGGTCGGCAACGAAGCCAGCGCGAGGATGTCGCCGTTACGCGGGTCCATCATGATGATGTGACCACCTCGCGCGTTCCACTGCTCGACGGCTCGGAGCAACGTGGTTTCCGCGATCCACTGCAGGTTGCGGTCAATGCTCAGTACCACTGATGCGCCTTGCTCGTAGGGCAGTTCAGCGCGGGGGCCAAACGGGATCGGCTGTCCCAGGCCGTCCACTTCCTGGACGAGTAAGCCTGCTTCGCCGGCCAGTAGGCCATCCAGTTCGTACTCGATGCCGGCCAGGCCTTGCTCGTCACGTCCGACCAGACCGATCACGGGCGCGGCCATTGAACCTTCGATATAGCGACGGGACGAGTTCTTGCGAACCTGCACCCCGTGCAGGGCCTCGGCGTGGATTTGCGCGCCGAGGGCGTTTGACAGCCCATATGCGATCAGGGCGTCGTGGCCGCCGTCGGCGGCTGCTTGCGCGGCCAGCGACAGGACGACCGCCTCGGGTGCGCGGAGTAGTTCGGCCAGGCGTCGTGAAGCATCTGTCGGTTGGAACTGCGAGCGGGCCCAGAGTCGTGTATCGACGTGTACTTCCCAGGCGTCGATAGAAGTCGCCAGCGGGAAGCCGTTGCGGTCAAGGATGGCGCCGCGTGGCCCCTTCGTTTCGATCGCCCAGGTCCGGTCGGCGAAGGCTTCGTGTTGCTCGTGATCGATCACCTGGATCATCACGAGGCGGACTACGACGACGACCGCAAGTCCAACCAGCAGGGCAATGACCACGCGCATCCGCCACGTGGAAACAGACTCAAAGCCGCTGCCCGAGGACGGACTCGCCACTGCCCGGTCCTTTCTGCATCACCACTTACTCGTTACTCGAAGATCAGCACGTCGAAGATCGCACCCCAGATTGACTGGTCGGCCGTAAGCGTGGAGTCGGTGAGCCCAGCGTTGGCCGTGTCCGATGGCGGTAAGAATCGCGACGGCAACGTGCGAGCGGGCGGTGGTTGATTGACTTCCAGCACGGCGGTCGGGCGGGCGGGAACCATGTTGAGTCGCTCCTCCGCCTGGTGCTTGACTCGTGCCAACGAGCCAAGTTGCCCCACATGCGCCGCGAGGGATCGGATCTCCGAGTTCAGGCGCTCGCGTTCCGCTTCCAGGATTCGCAGTTCGCTTCCGCTTTCGGTCACGCTCGACGTGCGGATGACCGGTAACGTCGCCGCGATGCAAAGTCCGAAGACGGCCAGCCAGGCCCAGGCGGGCATGCGGCCCGTATAGCGAGGCCGGCGCGGTAGGACGGGTCGGGGAAGCGCATGGTGAGAGTCACTCGCCGCCGAGGTGGGCAACGACGCATCGAGCGTCGTGCTGGGTTTCGCCGTTGTCATCGAAACGCCGTTCGGCGTCGAGAAGTTCCGCGCGACTCGGAGTCGCCCATGAGGGTGACGCGGGGTAGGCAGGTGACGTGCTCGATTGAGCCAGTCAATGGCGTCAACGTCGGAGCATTGGCATGGTTACGGAAAGTTCGGAGTTTTCGGCGTCGGTGTCGCCAATTCGACGTAGAGTGGGATCTACACACCAGCCTCTGGTGTGAAAGCGCTCGGGAATCGTTGAGCGGATCGTGCGCGCAGACTGGGGGACGTGGTCCACGATCGTCATGGCCCAGGGCCACGCGCAACCGTGTTCCAGTGGTTTGGCGGCGGGGCTTCTCCTTCACTGTAGTGGCTGTTAGGTAGTCCCCTGCACACGATCCGCTCAACGATTTCCGAGCGTGCTCCCGACGCTCCGGTCGCTCCTGTTCTTCTCGTTCTGTACTTGCCCGATTACTCACCTGGTATTGCAGCCGTGGCATCAGATTGCCTCCGCTGCTCGCAGGCGCGCGCTGCGCGCCCGTGGATTTCGTTCGACTTCAGCCGCCGTCGGCCGCAGTACTCGTCGGGTCAAGGTGCGGAACGCCGGCGTAGCGCTCGACGACTGTTCCCGCAAGAATCGCTTGACGATGCGGTCCTCAAGCGAGTGGAACGCGATCACGACCAGCCGGCCGCCCAGACGCATCACGCCGCGCACCTGCGACAGGAACGTCGCCAGACGTTCGAGTTCGCGGTTGACCTCAAGGCGGATCGCCTGGAACACGCGTGTCGCGGGATGAACCCTCGCGCCCGGTCGGATGCCGACGGCATCGACCACGGCATGAGCCAGTTCGGTAGTCGTCGCGATTGGGCGTCGCGCCACAATCGTTCGTGCGATTCGGCGAGAGCGACGCTCTTCGCCATACTCGTAGATCAGGTTGGCCAGGTCGTCGGATGACCACTCGTTGACGATTTCGTCGGCAGTCGCGCGGTCAGATGCGTCGAACGCGCCGGCAATCTCGGACGGGCCCAACTGCATATCCAACGGACCCTCAGTCTGGAAGGAGAATCCGCGTTCCGGCGTGTCAAGTTGTAGCGAAGAGACGCCGAGGTCGCAGAGCACGCCGTCTAATGGCGTAATCGAAGCGTCAGTCGCGGCATTCGCGGCGTCATCCATCCAACACTGCTGGAAGCTGACGCGATCGCCGAACGGAGCCAGACGTTTCGAAGCGGCGCCAATCGCGTTTGGGTCAGCGTCGCAGCCAAGCAATCGGCCATCAGCGCCGGATGCGCTCAGCACTGCCTCGGCGTGGCCGCCCAATCCGACCGTAGCGTCGAGGAAGCGACCGCCCGACTTGACGTCGAGCATGGCCAGGACTTCGTCCACCATGACTGAGTTGTGCTGATGCTGAGAAGTCACGCTGACTCCTCTGAACTGTTCGGAGCTGCGGCCGCCTCGGCGAGCTGCTGGAGCAGTTCGGCGTAGCCCTCGTCGATTTCCGCCTGTTCGCTGTGCCAGGCCTCGGAATTCCAGATTTCCAGGTAGTCGCCCATGCCGATGATCACGGTGTCGCCGTTGAGATTGCGTTCCTGGCGCATCTGCGGCGGGATCAGGATCCGTCCCTGTCGGTCGGTTTCCACGCGTCGCACTCGGCCGAAAAAGCTGCGCGCCAGTCGTCTGGCCGAGGCGCTCAGCTTTTCGTCCACGGTCCGCACTTGCTTCTCTGCGGCATAGGCCTCGGGAGTGTAGAGCTCGATCTGCCCGTCCGGTCCCGGCAACAGGAATCCACCGTGCTCGAACAGACCCCGATACAGGGACGGAATCGCCAGACGACCTCTGTCGTCCAGCCGATGTTCGTACTCCCCGGTGAAGTCGATCGTCGCCACGATTGAAGCCCTGTGCGCCCTTTCCATTCACGTTATGCCGCGATTCCCATTTGTCCCCATCTGTCTGTCGATAACGCACTGTATGCACATTATGGAAGGGATTTCAAGGCCAAACTCAGGGAAAACGATCCCAGTTCCCGCATGGGAACGAAATTGGTCCACAAAATTGGCGGATCAGGCCATCCAGAGATGTCACAAGTGGTGGATAATGTGGACAACTACGACCGAGAAACTCAGAACAACCAGATAGAACAGCCGACATGTCCCAAACCAGTCCACGGAATTTCGATGCTGCTGTCCTCACCCTCTCCGATCAGGGCGCTGCAGGCCGGCGGGAGGACACTTCAGGACCCGCCATCCGAGAGCGATTGGCGGAAATGGGCATCTCGGTCAGTGACCATGCCATCCAGTCGGACGACCCGGACGCAACCGTGGACCGGCTTCGTCAATGGGTCGCCGATGGAATCAGCCTGATCGTGACCACGGGAGGCACCGGCTTCGGCCCCCGCGACAACACACCCGAGGCGACGCGTCGAGTGATCGAGCGGGACGCGCCCGGCCTGGCCGAACTGATGCGGGCCGAGGGTCTACGCAACACGCCGATGGCTGCGTTGTCGCGTGGCCTCTGTGGAATCGCGGGTCGAACGTTGATTGTCAATCTGCCCGGCTCCGAGCGAGCTGTTCGGGAAAATCTGGACGCGCTGGCGCCAGTCCTGCCTCACGCGCTGCAACTCATCGGCGGCGACACTGAGCACTGACAGGCAGGATTCGTCATTGCCGCGCTCCGCCGCAGCCTGCCCTGCACTTGATGCGGGGGCAATCTCGTGGCGTTCCCTCCAGACGTGAGTAGCGGACTCGTCGAGATACCCCCGTTCGAGAGGGTGTCTCAAAAGTGCCATTGGTTGGTTGAATCCCAGTCTCCGCCTTGCGCGGGGACCCGCTGGGGTGGCACGGACCATCTGGTGGTGGAGTCTCGCGGAGGGAAGGAGCAGGTCCCCGCGTGAAGCGGGGACTGGGAACACTGACCTCTGAGACATCCTGTTGAGCCAGGGGCAAGCTGCGTGGCAAGCGCGGGTATGACGCAGGTCGGCCGGAGACGTGACGGAGATTGCTGCCTGAAGGTCGGTGCGATCTGCTGGTCTGACGAGGTGGGAATAACGTTGCAACGGATCACATGCCTACACTGGCGATAATGGCTAAACGCAATCTCTCGCGCACGATCTCGCTGGCTCGACAACGTCTGGACGCCGAACAGGGCGCCGTGGTCAAGGACTGGGGCGGCCGGCTGCCTTTGGCGCTGGTTTATCCCAACTCCTACTACCTGGGCATGTCGAATCTGGGTTTGCAGACCCTGTATGGCCTGCTGAACAATCGCAGCGACATTGTCTGCGAACGCGCCTTCTACGATCCGCCGCACAAGTCCGAACGCGGCGACGACCCGTTACTGGGACCAGTGACGATTGAGTCGCAGCGACCCCTGGCCGACTTTCCCGTGGTCGCCTACACGCTGACCTACGAGATCGATTACTACCACGTCGTGCGATCACTTCAGGCGGCGCAGATTGAACCGTTGAGCATCAACCGCGACGACGGCGATCCGCTGATCATTGCTGGCGGCGCTGCCGTCATCACCAACCCGTTGCCGCTAGCGGACTGCTTTGATGCCTTCGTGATCGGCGAAGCCGAGCCGATTCTCGAAGAGTTGATCGACACGCTGCAGGAGTACGCATACAGTCCGCGCGCCGATCAGCTCGAGGCGCTGGCCAGGATTCCCGGCGTGTTTGTGCCGGCCCTGGGGTCGGGCGACGGTGTCGAGCGGCAATGGGTGCGCGACATCTCAACGACCGAGGCGATGTCGTTGGTGCTCACCGACGAGACCGAGTTCAACCAGATGACCTTGATCGAAGCCGCGCGCGGTTGCGGACGTGGTTGCCGATTCTGCATCGCCGGCTATGTCTTCCGACCGCCTCGATACCGACCGCTGGAATCGCTGCTTAACCAGGTGCAAGAAGGCCTGAAGCGCACCGATCGGGTTGGACTGCTGGGCGCAGCCGTTGCCGACCATCCGCAATTGGCCGAGCTCGCCGTCCAGGCGGACAAGCTCGGCGGCCGTGTGTCGGTATCGTCGCTGCGTGTCGATAACCTCGCGCCCGAGCTGCTGGACGTACTCTCGCGTGGTGGCACGCGGACCGTCACGCTCGCGCCTGAAGCTGGTTCGGAGCGGATGCGCCAGCGGATCAACAAGGCCGTCTCGGAAGACCAGATCATCGAGGCGGCCGACAAAGTCGGCGCAGCGGCGATGAATCGGCTCAAGCTCTACTTCATGATCGGGCTGCCCGACGAAGAGGACGAAGACGTGGAGGCGATGGCCAATCTCGGTCTCGCCGTCAAGGAACGGCTGGATGCGCACGGTCACGGAACCGAATTGGTGATGTCGGTCGGTCCGCTCGTTCCCAAACCGGCGACCGCTTACCAGGAACTTGTCCAGTCCGAAGCCGGGCTGGTCAAGCATCGCCAGCAAATTCTGCAGAACGCCTTCCGCAAGACCGGCATCCGGCTGCGCGGCGACAGTCCGACCTGGGCGCGGATCGACGACATCTGCTCTCGCTCCGACCAACGCTTGGCGCACGCAATCCTCGAGATGGAAGCGCCTTCAGCTCGCGAGTGGATGCGAGCCGCCGGGCAATGGAATCTCGACGGTCCGTTGCCCTGGGGCGGCGGACCAGGTCCGTGGTCGGCTGTGGAAACGGGCATTACCGCTCGTTTCTTCGAGCGCGAGCTGTCCAAGCACCTGCGCGAGAAAGCAACCATCGCCTGCCCACCGCCCGAGATTGGCTGCAACATGTGCGGCGTCTGCGGCGGCAACGAAATTCCCTCGTACTCTCCAACCATCGTGCCGTTGGAAACCGTCACTGCGGAAGCGGTCGTTGGAGTCTGAGGTGTCGATCGCGGACAATCTGCGCCTAGTCAATGAGCAGATCGACAGCGCCTGCGGACGAGCCGGTCGCGACCCGTCCGATGTGCAACTGATCGCTGTCTCGAAGACGTTTCCGGTTGAAGCCATCGCCGAGGCGGCAGCGGCCGGACAGCGGCACTTCGGCGAGAATCGAGTGCAGGAAGGTCTGGCCAAACTCGACCAGTTGCCCGATCGTGGCGTCGAGGCTGAGATTCACTTGATCGGTCACTTGCAGCGCAACAAGGCGCGATTTGCCGGTCGTTTTGCGACGCTGCAATCGGTCGACAGTGTGCGCCTGGCGCAGGCAGTTTCGAGTCGGCTTGAGAGTGACTTGAGAGTGATGTTGGAAGTGAATGTGGCGGAAGAGCCGTCAAAGTACGGATTCAAGCTCGAAGAAGTAAGAGACGCGCTGGCAAGCATCCAACTACTCTCAAATTTGAGAGTAGTTGGACTCATGACCGTGGCGCCTGAGGTTGAGGACCCGGAGAAGGTGCGTCCGGTCTTTCGCAAACTACGAGCGCTTGCCGAAGAGTTGACGCTTCCTGAACTCAGCATGGGTATGTCCAACGATTACGCTGTAGCCATCGCGGAAGGTTCCACGATGGTCCGAATCGGACGCGCGATTTTCGGCCAACGAGAGACTCAGGCCGGAGGTTCGGCATGACCAAGATTGCCGTGATCGGCGGCGGCACGATGGGCGCGACCTTTGTCCGCGCCGTAACCAGCGCAGGCCTGGTCTCGATGAGCGATCTCACCGTCTGCGAAGTCCTGCCCGAGCGCCGGGATTGGCTGGAACGCGAATTCAGCGGCATCTCGGTGACCGCCGACCAGGCCACGGCGGTCAATAGTGGTGAGGTTGTCTATCTCTCGGTCAAACCGCAGGATCTTCGCTCACTGCACAGCACGGGAGGCGCGAACGCCAGGCTGCTGATCTCGATCCTGGCCGGCTCCACGATTGCCGACGTGCAGGCGTCAACCGGCGCCGACCGTGTGGTTCGGGCGATGCCTAACACTCCGGCTCAGCTCGGCAAGGGATTCACCGCCTGGACGGCCACCGAAGGTGTGACAGAGGATGAGCGGGCGTTGGTCAGCCAACTACTCGACACGATGGGTGAGCAACTCTATGTCGTGGACGAGTCGGCGATTGACAAGATCACGGCTGTTTCCGGCAGCGGTCCGGCGTATGTGTTTCTGGTCATCGAAGCGATGATCAATGCTGCGGTGAATATTGGTCTGCGTCCTGACGACGCGCGGCGGATGGTACTGCAAACTGTGATCGGTTCGGCCGAGTTTGCGTCGCAGTCGGGGCAACATCCGGCGGTGCTGAAAGATATGGTGACTTCTCCCGGCGGCACGACCGCTGCCGGTCTGAGAGTGCTGGAACAACAGGGCGTGCGCGCAGCGTTCATCGACGCAGTGGCTGCGGCACATCAACGAGCGGAAGAGCTGGGACGGCAATGAGCGAAGTCCTGCGCATCCTGGGCATCACAATCCAGATCTACTCTTTCATCCTGCTCGCGCGAGTGTTGATGAGCTGGGTGCCGATGTTCACCAACCGCCCGCTCGATCCGTCCAATCCGTTCGTCAAGTTCCTACTCGACGTCACGGAGCCGGTGCTGGCGCCGCTACGCCGCTTCCTGGTCATCGGCATGATGGACCTCTCGCCTCTGGTGGCGCTGATCGGCCTGCAAATCATCAGTAGAGCGCTGCTCACCAGCACCTGACTTCCAGCGCTCCCGTTCATAGAACGTTTGCTTGACATTAGCCAGAGTGTTGCCTAGTGTGCGCAGCACAGGCGTTCGCACGATCGCCACTCGTCGACCAAACTCAGCCCAAACTCAGCTACGTGGAGGAGCGCATATTATGACACCTAGCAAGACCGACAACGGCGTCGAGCCCATCGCTCTGGCGACGGATACACAAGAGCCACTGCCCATGACCACAACCAACAGCAAGTCCAGCAACAAGTCGGACGACGCGGCAAACGAACCTCCGCCCGCGGTTGAAGAGCTGCTCGGCGATATGGAACGACGCTTCGGCGAAGGCGCGCTGATGCGCCTCGGCGACACCGGCTCACGTCTCGTCGTCGACGGCATACCAACCGGCGCATTGTCGCTTGATGTCGCGCTTGGCATCGGCGGACTACCTCGTGGTCGCATCGTTGAGGTCTACGGACCGGAATCGGCCGGAAAGTCAACCGTCGCCCAACATGTCATCGCCGAGGCGCAACGCCTGGGCGGTCAGGCTGCATACGTCGACGTCGAACATGCGCTGGACCCTGAATTCGCCGCACGGCTGGGAATCGATGTCTCGCAATTGCTCATTGCCCAGCCGGACACGGGCGAACAGGCGCTGGAAATTGCCGAAGCGCTGGTTCGCAGTAATGCAATCGATGTCGTCGTCGTCGACTCGGTAGCTGCACTGGTGCCGCGAGCTGAGATCGAAGGGGAAATGGGCGATGTGCAGGTCGGTCTGCAAGCGCGTCTGATGTCACAGGCTCTGCGCAAACTCACCGGCGTGGTGGCACGCTCCAAAACAGTCTTGATCTTCATCAACCAGCTGCGGGAAAAGGTCGGCATCGTGTTCGGCAACCCCGAGACCACACCCGGCGGCCGCGCGCTCAAGTTCTACTCCTCGGTCCGAATTGAATTGCGTCGTGCCGAAACGCTGAAGGATGGACAGCTCGTGATTGGCTCGCGGGTCAAGGCCAAAGTCGTCAAGAACAAGGTTGCGCCGCCGTTCCGCACGGCCGAGTTTGATCTCATGTTCACAGCCAGCGAGTACGGCATCTCCAAGACCGGCTGCCTGATTGACCTTGGGATTGAACCGTCGCCGGGTACTCCGACCGGCACACCGTCGGTCATCAAGAAGCAGGGCACCTTCTACTCCTATGGCGAAACACGCCTCGGCCAGGGTCGCGAACGGACCAAGGCCTTCCTGCGCGAACACACTGACATGGCGGAGGAGATCGAAGCGCGCATCCGCGAAGAACGCGGCCTACCCACCGCCAAGTCGCTGATGGCTGCAGAAGGCGCTCCCAAGGCGACACCGATCGCCAAGCCCCCGCCCAAGAAGAAGGGCCGAGCACGAGCTAGCTAATGAGCTCATTGAGCAGCCGGACGCGACTCAACGCGGAGCGAACCATGACTGCCGTCGTCTCAATCCGACCCACCGGCACACTGTCAACGGTCGACTTTGACGACGGCAGTTCCATTCGCTGCACCCGCGAGTTCGCTCAGCGCTCGAGGATCGAGCGTGGCCAACAGATTGATCCAGTCTTCATCGATCGGCTGCGCGAATCGGCGTCTCACGATCTCGCATTCCACGAAGCCCAACGTCTGGCAGCCAGGCATCGGTACAGCCGGCAGGAAATCGCGGTCAAACTGCAGATGGCCGGCATCGCGAAACAGGACGCAGACACTGCCCTGGACACGCTCGAAACACAGGGAAACCTCAGCGACTACGCAGTCGCGCTGGAGATTGCCCGCCGCAGTCTTCGTCTGACCCTGGAACGCGACCCTGACTTGACCTGGGCCAGATATCGGCACTTGCACACCAGGCGCCTCTCGCTGCGTGGATTCGCTATGGCGGATGCCGACGCATCGTTGCGACAGGCATGGTCCGAACTCGAATAATCGTCACTAGCGCTGGATCGTCAACGGGCGTACTCTGGGTACTACTGACCACCTGTCGGCGACCTGCCCATGTTGGAACCGGGCAGCCTCAACCGGTACGACAGGCCCGGCAGAGCGAGATTCAACGTGACAACAGGCAACGCAACGGCAATGCCGACCCAATTGAGCAGAGGACACCATGTGGGGAGCCATTATGCGGCTCCTGCGCGGCGGGCCCGATCCACGGATCGAGGCTACGCTCGAAGCCGAACGCATCATCCAGCAGGCCCGAGAACAGGCCGATCGGGAGGCGCGTGAGCGGTTAGAAGACGCGCGGGAACAAGCGCAAGTTGAACGAGACCAGATCCTCGCGGATGTTCGCGGGGCGCGTGACGACCTACAGCGAGCCGTAGATCGCCTTGACCGGCGCGAAGCTTCGTTGGATGACCGGGTCAAATCGCTCGACGACCGCGATTCCAAGCTGAATCGCGACAGCCAGCGGCTTCAGCGTCGCGGCGCCCAACTCGACGAGCGCGAAGCCGAGCACGACCAGCGGCTGGAAGAAATCTCCAACCTCACCCGTGACGAAGCGCGCACCGTGCTGTTCGAGCGAGTCGAGCAGGAAGTTTCCGATGAAGCCGGCCGTCTCGTGCGTGAGGCCGAACAGAAGGCGAAGGACGAGGCGGAAACCCGCGCACGCAAGATTGTCGCCACGGCGATTCAGCGTGTCGCCTCGGAGGTTACGACGGAATCAACCGTCTCGGTGGTGCAAATCCCCTCCGACGAGATGAAGGGACGCATCATCGGACGAGAGGGCCGAAACATCCGCGCCCTCGAATCCGCGCTCGGCTGCGATCTGATCATCGACGACACACCTGATGTCGTGACAGTGTCCGGTTTCGATCCGGTGCGTCGCGAAATCGGGCGTTTGTCGCTGAGCCGGCTCGTCGCCGACGGACGCATCCACCCGACGAGGATTGAGGAAACCGTCGCCAAGGCGCAGCGCGATGTCGACCGCATCATTCGCGAATCGGGCGACGAAGCGGCGATCGAGGCGCACTGCAGTGGGCTGCCGCGCGAAATGCTCGATATCTTCGGCCGCCTGCGTTTTCGCACCAGCTACGGACAAAACCAGCTCCGACACGCGGTCGAAACCGCACACATCGGCGCGATGATCGCCCAGGAGATCCACGCGGACGTCGAAGTCACGCGACGTGGATCACTGCTGCATGACGTGGGCAAAGCGATCGACCATGAGGTCGAAGGCACGCACGCCATCATCGGTGGAGATCTGGCTCGCCGGTTCAAGATGTCTGAGAACATCGCGCACTGCATCGAAGCACACCACGACGAAGTCGAGATTCGCTCAGTCGAGGCGATCATCGTGCAGATGGCCGACGCCATCTCGGGTGGTCGACCGGGCGCACGACGGGAATCTGTCGAGCGCTACATCGAACGACTACGCGCGCTAGAGGACATTGCGACGTCCTTTGCAGGCGTCGGACAGGCGTACGCCATTCAGGCCGGCCGCGAAGTGCGCGTCGTCGTTGACCCGCGCGAGATTGACGATCTCGGCGCGATGCGACTGGCACGGGACATCTCGAAGCAGATCGAGGAATCGCTGCAATACCCCGGCCAGATTCGCGTCACCGTCCTGCGCGAAACCCGCGCCGCCGAGTACGCCCGCTAGCTGGCCCACTAGCTGGAGAGCAAGGCGGCCTGTGGCGCGGCTCGACCTGCATACGCACAGCACTCACTCCGATGGCGTGAAGCCGCCGGAGTGGGTGGTGCAGCAAGCCGCCGAGCGTGGCGCTGAACTGTTGGCGCTCACCGATCATGACACCCTGTTGGGCGTCGAGATTGCGCAGGCTGAAGGCCGCCGACGAGGCGTCGAAGTCATCGCGGGAGTCGAAATCGGCGTCAATGATCCTGTACTCGGCGAGTTGCATGTGCTCGGCTATCTCCCACCGAATGCCCCACTCGCCGACCTCGAACGCCAACTTGCCGACTACCGTCATGAACGCCAGTCTCGGGCGCGGCGAACCGTGGAGCGTTTGAGCGAACTTGGACTCGAGATCGACTACAAGCGGGTCGCTGCGATCGCCGACGGAGCATCGATTGGCCGTCCCCATGTAGCGCGGGCGCTCGTCGAGGCCGGGCATGTCGAGTCTGTTCCGGATGCGTTTAATCGATTCCTCCGCAACGACGGACCTGCGTACATTCCTCGAACGCTGCTCAGTCTGACCGACTCGTTGGCAATGATCCACGCAGCCGGCGGATTCGCCTCGCTGGCGCATCCCACCCGCTATGACGAGCCGACGAGCGCAACCATCGCGTTCGCAGACGCGGGCGGCGACGGTCTCGAAATTTACTACCGAAACGACGGACCCGACGAGATCGCGAACGGCCAACAGCTCGCCAGAACGCTTGGCTTAACGCCGACTATTGGCTCCGATTATCACGGACTACATCCCGACGAGATTCGTCCGGCGAACGTGCCGATGCCCGACCATGCCGCCGAACAGATCATCAACATCCTGAAAGACCTGTGACCATGGCCGACTACGAACTGCCGCTGGATGTACGAGACATT
Organism: Dehalococcoidia bacterium; assembly: GCA_965207365.1. GTDB lineage: Bacteria > Chloroflexota > Dehalococcoidia > Bin125 > Bin125 > Bin125. The sequence continues at coordinate 168,290 of OZ242281.1, forward strand.
CGACGCATCATCCCGCACCGATACCCAATCCTGCTGGTCGACCGGATTGTCGAACTGCAGCCGGGCAAACGCGCGGTCGGTCTCAAGAACGTGACGACCAACGAGTGGTTCTTTGAGGGTCACTTCCCCGACAATCCGATCATGCCCGGCGTGTTGATCATCGAAGCGCTCGCCCAGACCGGCGCAGTCGCGGCCCTGTCGGCTGACGAGTTCAAGGGCAAGCTGGGTCTCTTCGCCGGAATCGACGGCGTCCGTTTCCGGCGTCAGGTCATACCAGGAGATCAACTGCGACTCGAAGTGGAAATGGATCGTCTGCGCCGAGGCATCGGACGAGCCAGCGCCAAAGCGACAGTTGAGGGGGAGACCGCGGCGGAAGGTCGCTTGACGTTCGCGTTGGTTGATCCGCCGGCGGAATCCTGATCACCAGAACTGAGGCAAAGCTCCCGAATTCCCTCTCCCCCCCTGCGGGGGGAGATGTCACGGAGTGACAGTGGGGGGGTCGGCGGATGATGACCAGATAGCGCTCCCGAACAGCGGACCCCCCTCTGCCTTCGGCATCTCCCCCGCAAGGGGGGAGAAGGGGAGTGTTTCAGAGGTCTGCTTCACGCGGAGAATTGCGGACTCATGTCAACACAGAAGGACGCCCTGCTCGGCCGGAACGGTGGAAGGCGACTGACGAGTTTCGGGCTACAGCGAGATTGCCGCCCACAGCGCGAGCACCAGGGCGACGCTGGCGACGGTGGTGATTGCGACCCAGCGCAGATCTCCGCTGACGTAGTGGAAATCGTGCATCGCGGCGGCGGCGCGCGCTCGACGGTCTCGGCGCTCGTGTGCGCCGGCTGCGCCTGCGCGCGGCCCACCTGCCGTATTGGCCGTACTGGCGCCGCCAACACGTGACCGCTGCTGGATGCTTCCACTCAACGACGCCCCGACCGGAGCATTCGCCGCACCGGCCTGCGCAGTCGGCAGCGTGTCTTCCCGGCCTCGTTGACCGCGCCGCCCTTGCGGCCGGCCGGCCTGTTGCGCGCGATTCGAGCCGCCTCGTCCCCGTCGTGATCCGCGAGCCATTTGCAACCTCCGACGCTCTACCTACACCTTATGCGCTGTTGCCGAATCCTGCTAGTCGGCCTAAACTGAGTCATACGGCCCCGTGGTGTAGCGGCCTAACACGCCACCCTGTCAAGGTGGAGACCGGCGGTTCGAATCCGCTCGGGGTCGCCACTCAACTCCCCTCTGGCTTTTGACCAATAGCTGCGCTTTAGCGCCGCGCGCCGTAACTGACGCGCAGGGTGTCGGCGCTGCTCCGCCGCGAACCGGGTCGACCCCGGGCCCTTATCCGCCCAGCGCATCGCAGCCATACATGGACACCCAAGTCCGTTCAGACCAATCGCCGTCCTCGCTCCTGACGAACTCGGCTGCAGCCACCCGGCCGGCGTCGTTATACGACTGGACCCAGGCGAGGACGATGTTGCGTGTCCCGATCAGCAGCAGCGTTGCCTGCTCGGGGTCATATCGGAGCTCGTCGAATATCCGCAGGAAAGCTTCGGGCAGCGGCGAGTCAACCGTCAAACCAGTCCCGGCTTCACCCGACTCGACCGGTCGCCTGGTCACACTTACACAGACGAATTCTGCTGACCAATGCTCGCGCGCGGTTTCCGTCAACAGGTCGGCCAACACAGGCAGATCAACCGCAGGAGGCCAATCACTGTGATCGGCAACCTCCAGGATCGAGTACCAGTGGTCAGCCCGATCATCGGTCGAATGGTCGTAGTCTACTGCTTCCTCAACGTCATAGACGAACAACCCCTCATCTTCGCTGTGACGCTGAGCGAGTTCGCCGATTCCATCGGGATAGGCGCCGTTCCGATCGCTGCAATCGAAGAGACGTCCGATTGTAGTCAGCTCAAACTTACCTCGGATGTACTTGAATTCCAGGGCGTCGCCGATTGTGTCATAGAAGCCCTGATGCGGCAGGGAGACCCCGTCTGGAGCGACCAGCACAATTCGCTGCGGCTCCGTCCAGGAAAGTTCATAGTCCCCAAACTCGCCGATCCAGATGGTTCCTGTCCAACCCTCCACAAGGTCAGCCACTGTCTGCGCTGGGTGCGTGTCTCGGTCAAGCGCTTGACTCACACCGTAGACGCCCGTACCCAGCACATACGCACAGACTGTGGGATGCGATCTCATCTGGCGCCGATAGAGTATACGCATGATGTCGGCGATCTTCTCACCTTCGATCTCAACGATCGTAAGTGGGGTACTGGGGGAATCAGTCTCTTGAGGCTCAGGACGAGGGGTCGAATCATCGGGCGGCTCATCATCGGCGCAAGCCCCGATGATGATCGTGGTCAATAGCGCCAGAAATGCCAGCCAGTACATGTAGCGATTACCACGTATCAATGTACGGACGCTTCTTCCCTGTGCGCTCCGGTGTTGGCGGGAGGCGCTTCAGACCGTTCACGATCCACTGACGGGTCTCCGCCGGGTCGATCACGTCGTCCAAGCCTCCACCCGCGGCGGCGTTGACCGCTTTGGCGTTGTCGTACGCGCGTTCGACCATGTGCTCGTAGGTTTCGATCCGCTCCTCAGCATCCTCGATAGCAATCAGTTCTTTGCGATAGCCCAGCTTGACCGAACCCTCGATATTCATCCCGGCAAACTCAGCAGTTGGCCAGGCGACCGTGAAGAATCCGACCAGTGCGCTCGCGCCGCACATCGCCTGTACCCCCAGACCATACGCTTTGCGCACCACGACGCCAAACAGCGGCACACTTAAGTTGGCGCCGGTGTTAAACATCCGCGCGCAATGGCGCACCAGTGCCGTCGCTTCTACGTCGGGGCCGACCATCATCCCAGGGCAATCCATCAGGCTCAGCACGGGAATGTCGAACGCGTCGCAGAGCTGTAGGAAGCGTGCGCCCTTGTCCGAGCCGTCAGAGTCGATCGCGCCGGCCAGGTGATGCGGGTTATTGGCGATCACCCCGATCGGATGTCCCTCGACGCGGATGAACGCGGTGATGATCCCGATCCCAAACTTCTCGCGAATCTCCAGCACCGATCCTTCATCGGCGATCGTGTGGATGATCTCCTTCATGTCGTAGAGACGCAGCCGATTCTCAGGCACGATGTGGCGCAGGCGGCGCTGATCGGGCTCGGTCCATTCCTTGATTGGTCCCTGGAAGTAGCTCAGGTACTTCTTGGCGATATCGGTCGCTTCTTCCTCGTCCTTGCAGAGGATGTCGACCACACCATTCGGGACCTGGAACGACATCGGTCCGACCTCTTCCGGCGTATAGATGCCGAGGCCGCCGCCCTCGATCATCGCCGGTCCGCCCATCGCGACGGTCGAGCCTTCAGTGGCGATGATCACGTCGCAGCAGGCAAGCAGCGCCGTGTTGCCAGCGAAACAGCGACCATTGGTCACACCGACCAGCGGTACCTGGCCTGAGAGCTTCGAGAACTGCGTGAACGTGTACGTATCGAACGCCACGCCGGGGCCAGTGCGGTCGTCGCCGGGCCGTCCGCCACCGCCCTCGGTGTAAAAGACGATGGGGAAGTTAAAGCGGCGCGCCATTTCAAACATGCGGTCCTGCTTGTAGTGATTGCGACCGCCTTGCGTGCCAGCGAGCACCGTGTAGTCGTAATGCACGACGATGGCGCGCGCGTCGCGCTCATCGTCAAACAGATCGGCGTTGATCGTCGCCGTACCGGCGAGCAGACCGTCGGCGGGTGTGTTCTCTCGCAGTTGCTCATCGGTGTTGCGCTGATGCTGACGCGCCACGATCAGCGGCCAGTATTCCTGGAACGAACCCGGATCGACGAGCTGCTCGATGTTCTCGCGCGGCATTCGGTAGCCGCGTCCTCGACGTTTGGACACAGCGATGGGCCGGTGTTCGTCCAGCGTGTAGGCGTGTCGGTCGTAGTTTTCCTGCAGGTCGGGTCGGATGAAATCGGGGTCGATCACGTCGTCGCCGCCGATCGCCGCGACCGAGACTTCAGCCTCGAGGATGAAGACGAGTGGGAATCCCTCCCGGATCACGTCGCCGATGGAGCAGCCCAACGCCTTGACGATCCCGTCGCGGTCGGCGGAGATCACATGCTCCATTTTCATCGCTTCCATCGCGACGAGGTCCTGGCCCTTCCGCACTTCCTGACCCTCTTCGACCATGATCGAAACGATCGTGCCCTGGATCGGCGCGGGCAGACCGATTGAGCCTTCCGGACCAGTCAAGTCCGGCGCCTCTTCCTCGACGACCTGCAAGGACTGCTGCTGCTTGACTTCCTGGTCATGCTGAAAGAGCGCCAGCGGGTCGCGCGAGTCGACGCGCGCGCCGGCGAACCCGCTGTCGGCCGTCGGTGCTTCGGTCTGCAGATAGCGCACGCGCAGCGCGCCATTAAACGTGGCCAGCTCGGCCATCTGCTCGTCGACCCAGCGAGTGTGGACACGACCTTCGACGAGGTCGGCATGCTCCAGCACATTGGTGAGGAACGGAATGTTCGTCGCGACGCCTTCAATCCGGAACTCGGACAGCGCGCGCAACGAGCGCGTCAGCGCATCCTCGAATCTTGGTGCGGGAGCGTGAGCGATCACCTTCGCCAACAGCGAGTCGAACGAAGTAGATGTCTGGTATCCGACGTATCCGAAGCCGTCGGTGCGCACGCCCGGTCCGGAGGGCGCTTCATAAGCCTTGAGTGTCCCCGACGCCGGACGAACCGAGCCGTCCGGAGTCAGCGTTTCCATGTTGACGCGGGTCTGGATCGCGAACCCACGCGGACGCAGCCAGGACGGATCGTCGAGGCCGAGGTCTGAGATTGATGCGCCCTGCGCCGCTCGCAGTTGGGACTGAACAAGGTCGACGCCGGTGACCTGTTCGGTCACGGTGTGCTCGACCTGTAGTCGCGCGTTCGCCTCCAGGAAGTAGAAGGCGTCATTCGAGCCGTCTGAGGCGTCCAACAGGAACTCGAACGTGCCCAGGGACGAGTAGCCCACGTCGCGTGCGATGCGTACGGCCGCCTCGACGATGGATTCGCGCGTAGATGGTTCCAGGTGTGGCGCCGGCGCGATTTCCACGATCTTCTGGAATCGCCGCTGGACTGAGCACTCGCGCTCCCACAGGTGACCGACACCGCCGTGCAGGTCTCCAATCACCTGCACCTCGATGTGCCGCGCTCGGGGAATGAGCTGCTCGACATACAGCGCGCCCGAGCCGAACGACATGCGCGCCTCGGACTCGCAGCGCTCCCAGGCGGACGCTAGATCGTTGATGTCGGTGACTGCCCGCGAGCCTCGTCCGCCGCCGCCTGCTACCGCCTTGAGCATCACTGCCGCGTCTTCGCCCAGCGACTCGAAGAAGTCAACCGCTTCGCTCAGGGTGACTGCCTGGTCGGAGCCTTCGATCACCGGCACGCCGGCTTCTCTCGCAGCCTGCCTGGCGCGGACCTTGTCTCCAAACAGATCGAGCAGATGCGGTGTCGGACCGACGAAGGTGATGCCTGCGTCTCGGCAGCGTCGGGCAAACTCTGCCGACTCCGCCAGGAATCCGTAACCGGGATGCACCGCGTCGCAGCCGGTCGATTGCGCGGCCGCAATCAGGCCGTCGATGTCGAGGTATGCCTGGACGCCCAGAGCATCGAGCTCGACCGCTTCATCGGCGGCGTGAACGTGCAGCGACCTGGCATCGTCCTTGGAGTAGACGGAGACGGTGGCAATGCCCAGATCGGAGGCCGCACGAGCCACACGAATCGCAATCTCGCCACGATTGGCAATCAACAGTTTGGAAACGGGCGACACAGATCCACTCGGCGGCATACATCACTCCAGATTCAGTCGGGACGAAGCAGATTCAGTCTCGTCAACTGTCGCCACGATATCTCAGTCCCCGCTTCACGCGGGGACCCGCTCCTTCTCGGCGGCGTCGCGCAGATACTCGTCGGGTCGGCGCTGGTCTCAGTCCCCGCTTTACGCGGGGACCCGCTCCTTCCCCGCGCGTCCTAGCCCGCAGATAGGTTGCCCCGCCAAAGCAGGTCCCCGCGCAGAGCGGGGACTGGATCATGCAAAACAAGGCCGGGGACCCGCTCCTTCTCGGCGGCGTCGCGCAGATGCTCGTCGGGTCGGCGCTGGTCTCAGTCCCCGCTTCACGCGGGGACCCGCTCCTTCCCCGCGCGTCCTAGCCCACAGACAGGTTGCCCCGCCAAAGCAGGTCCCCGCGTAAAGCGGGGACTGGGTCATGCAAAACAAGGCCGGGGGCTGCACCTGACCCTGGCTCAGTCCGCCGTCGTTGCCGCCGACGCCTCATACAACGTTCCCGTGATCCCGCGTTCCACCAACGATCGATACTCAGCCTCACTCAAGCCCAGCTCCTCCGACAACACCTCGAACGAGTGCTCACCCACGCATGGCGCCGGTCTCAGCAGGCGATCTTCCGATCCGCTGAAGCGCCACGGCGCTCCCGGCAGCCACGAGGGGCCGACCTCTGAGTGGTCGACTGACTGGACGAAGCCACTCGACTCCAGATACGGATCAGGCGAATCGAACAGGTCGTACATCGGATTCACACGTGCCGCATCGATGCCGATCCCGAGCAATCGTCGCTCCACGTCCGTTGAATCCTGCACTGAGGTCCACTCCGCGACAATCGTGTCCAGCGCCGACTCATTCGCTTTGCGCGATGCGGCATCGACGAATCGCGCATCCTCAGAGAGACCGGCGGCGTCCATTTCCCGGCACAGACTTCGCCACTCGTCGTCCGATTCCACGGAGACGGCGACCCATTCATCGTCGCCGTTGCAGGGATAAATGTTATGTGGGGCCCGCTGTCGGTCGTGATTGCCAAGTGGACCGGGTGTTCGGCCAGTCGCGTCGTATTCCGCGATTGCATCGCCGACCACAACGCCCATCGCTTCGAGCATCGCAACATCAATCTCTTGTGGCCCACCGACGCGTTCTCGGCGTGCGATGGCGGCGATGATTGCGGACGCAGCCGAGTATCCAGAGATCGGATCGGGATAGAGACCGCCGGTGTTCATGCCCGGCTCGTCTTCATACCCGTGAATCGACGACAACCCAGACATCGGCTCAGTGGTCGCGCCGTTCGCGGGATATGGCGCATAGGGGCCGGTGATGCCGTAGCCGGAGATCCTTGCCAGGATGATGTCGGGCCGCTGTTCAGCCAGCGCGTCCAGCGTGATGCCCCAACCATCGAGGACGCCGGGGCGGAAGTTCTCGGCAACGACATCAAACTGGGGAACCATTCGCCAGAACAGCTCTTTGCCCTCGTCCGAGCGCAGGTCCAGTGTGATTGCTCGCTTGTTCAGGTTGACCGCGTTGTAGAGGCCCTGGGTGTTGAGGGCGTGTTGTCGCTTCGCGTCGTCCATGATGGCGTTCGGTACCCGAGGACCTACCGTGCGCCATATGTCGACGCGTTGCAAGGCCTCGATCTGCACAACATCAGCGCCGAGGAAGCCCAACAGCTCCGTGCAGAAGGTGCCACTCCAGGCCTGGGTGAATGTGAGGATGCGAACGCCGTCCAGCGGTCCCGTTGCTGTTGCAGCGACCTCTGTTTGCAGGGCGTTGGATTTCAGCGGACCGACGCTGTCGGAGCCAAGTGTTGGCGCCGGAGATCGCAGCGACCAGCTCGGTGGCGAAGTCGGGTGCGGATTACCCGACGCCCGGACCGTCTCGCCGTCCAACTCGGTCTCGACGATGAAGTCTCGCGATAGCAGTTGTTCGTGTTCGACCAGTTCAGGGATCGTCTGCAGCACGCCCGAGATGCAACGCAGCTTGGCCAGGCTGTGAAACAGCGGCCACTTTTCGATCTGGACTAACTCACGAGCGACTCCGGCTCGTACCGGTTCGAGGTCCTTCGAGTATCGGCCGTCGTGCGGATGCAACTCTTCTCGCGCGCCTTGCTCAGGCAGATTGAACAGCGCCATGGCCTGCTGCCAGTTGTGCCAGTCGCCGAAGCCGAAGTTCATACGTCCATCGGCGGCGTCGAACAGCGGACCGGGCTCCCCGCGAGGACGACCGCCGGCTGCGCCCCGCGACCAGCCAATGCCCTGGTAAATCGCGCCGATTGACCACGGATAGCCGGTGTGGGTGAGCGCCTCCATCTCGCGTACATCGCAGACCTCCGGCAGCTGCGATTCCCATCGCCGTCTCAGCGCCGCCGACCCTGCCACGAACGCAGCAAGGCCGCCAACGAGGCCAGCCTGTCGAGAGGGCAGCGTCACCGGAGCTTCGTCCTGCATGGCATTGATGTAGGCCCAGCCGCAGCGCGCGTTGATCGTCAGGTTGCCGCCCGGGACGTTGGCCAGCGGGCCATCCAGTCCAAAGGGCGTCACCGACAGATGCACGGCGTCGGTCCGCATCCCCGACAGCGGCCAGGCCGCGAGCGCCGCAGGGCCATCGGTCGTGATCACGACATCAGCGCCGGCAATCCAGGGCTCGGATTCGGACGGATCGGCAATCACCGCCGAGCGCTTGTTCCAGTTGGCATAGGCATGCAGCGCTGAGCGCTCCGCACCCGGTTCGTCGTTCAGGAACGGCGCTTCATGCCGCAGTGGATGACCGTCGGGCGGCTCCAGCATGACCACATCAGCGCCATGATCGGCGAAGAGCCGTGCCACGAACGCGCCAGAGAGGCGGCGGGACAGGTCGACAACAACCAAGCCTTCATACGCCGGGACGAGATCGTCAGGCATGGAGTCGTTCCCCCAAGTCCTCAACTGTTCCGCACATCCACGTCATTCCTGCATATCCTCGTCATTCCCACATTTCCTCGTCATTCCTGCAGATCCTCGTCGTTCCTGCGTTTCCTCGTCATTCCTGCGTAGGCAGGAATCACGATCCTCGGTTCATCGACAACGGCAAAGCGTCTCGCCGTACCCCGATCTCCGATTGCTGAGGATGAGGTACGTCTTCACTCTCTCGTGTCAACGACGTTGGTGCTTCGTGATTCCTGCCTACGCAGGAATGACGGAGGCGCGCTGGAATGACGGAAGCGCGCTGGAGTGACGGAGGGAGGGATGCCAGCATCGCTCTGCGTCACGTTATCGGATGATCCCACCTCGCTGATCAAGTTCCGGCGCAATGCTGACGTATCCTCAGCCCAAGGGTCGAGACGCAAGTAGGGGACACTATGGCGACGTACGACGACATCATCATCGGCGCAGGATCGGCGGGAGCGGTGATTGCGGCTCGGTTGTCCGAGGACCCGAATCGAAGGGTATTGCTGCTTGAGGCTGGGCCCGATTACACCCGCGTCGAGGACATGCCTCGCGACCTGCTCAAGCCGTGGGTCTCGTGGCGCGATCACGACTGGGGATTCCAGGCCAATGCCCGGCATGGCCGCGAGTTCCCGCTGCATCGGGGCAAGGTGATGGGCGGTTCGTCGGCGGTCAACGGGACGATTGCTCTGCGCGGCGTACCCGGCGACTTCGAGTCATGGGTCGCGCACGGCTGCGACGAGTGGCGCTTCGAGGATGTCCTGCCCTACTACCGACGCCTCGAATCTGATCCCGAGAGCGGGGACTTCCACGGGCAATCGGGTCCCGTGCCGATCGAGCGGGAGCCATCCGTGAACTGGCAACCGCTACAGCGCGCCTTCTACGACGCCTGCCGCGACAACGGATTCGACGATGTCTGGGACCACAACCTGCCCGATGCCAGCGGCGTCGGACCGTGGCCGCGCAACCGCAGCAACGGCAATCGCATCTCAACCAACATTGCCTATCTGCTCGGAATCCGCGACCGCGAGAATCTGACGATCCGTCACGGCGTGCTGGTCGACAAACTGAGCTTCGACGGCGACTCCGGCGCTCGCGTCAACGGCGTGATCCTCAGTGACGGCGAAGTGATCAGCGGCGAGCGTGTCTGCGTTTCGGCTGGCTCAGCGGTGTCGCCGGCGATCTTGATGCGCAGCGGGATTGGTCCGGCGGAAAAGCTCTCGCCGCACGGGATCGAGCAACGCGTGGCCCTGCCGGGCGTTGGCGAGAACCTGATTGACCATTTCGGTACCGGCGTGCAGGCGTTCCCCAAGCCCGATGTTGTGCACGACCCCGACGTGGTGACCGAGATCGGCGTGCGCTACACCGCGCCCGGCTCGGATCAGTTCAACGACATGCAGCTCGCGATCTCGACCATCTGGGACGAGGAACAAGTGCGCGGCCTGACTGAAGCGCCGCGTCAGCATCCATCGTTCGGCATTGGCGCGGTGATCCAGCGTCCCCTCTCACGTGGCTCGGTAACGCTGCGCTCGACCGACCCATCGGAACAGCCGCAGCTAGACATGAACTACGCCTCGCACCCCGAAGACCTGCGCCGGCTGATGGACGGCGCGCGGCTCTGCTGGGAGATCATGCACTCGGACGAAATCGCGCAGTTCACCGAACGCGTAATCGCGCCGAGGCCTGAGGTGATGGAATCGGACAACGCCCTCGCCGATTACATCCGCCGAACCACCTCAACCACCTGGCACATCTGCGGCACGGCGCGGATGGGCCGCCCGACCGACCCGCTGGCAGTCACCGATCAGAGAGGCCGAGTCCATCAAACCGAAAACCTGAGAGTCGCCGACGCCTCGATCATGCCCGACATCGTCAGTTGCAACACCAACCTGACCGCCATCATGATCGGCGAACGGGTGGCGGAATCGTTGTTCACTTGATACTCAAGAGCAACTGTAAGCTAACTCAACGGCAGTGGCGGCCCAGAACGGCGGCTCAGAGGAAGCCTCCCCATCATCTCCTAACGGTTGCAGCAGTCTCATCTCCATTGCGACCGCGTATGTCAATTTGCCGGAAGCATCGTCCCACCGCCTTGCGAGTAACACAATTCGGGTATCTCCGAACCACTTGTGCTCATATTCCTCGTAGTGAAGCCCCCGTGGACTAGCCGCTCTTACGGCAATACTCAGAACGGGTGGGACTTCCGCATCCGCTGACAGATCATGAATGACTGACCGAGCTTGCCAAATCGGCACCGTACTCTCAATCGCGCAGTCGCCACCTAGCTTAGCAGGGTCTACCAGCTCAGCAATCTCACTACTTTGCACATCTGGCAGCACAGGTACCGCAAGACGACCAACAGTATCCTGCGAGGCGCATGAGCATACATTCAATAGCACAACGACCAACACGCTGCTCAGAAGCACCCACTTTCCTGATCGCAAATCGACCACAACACGACCGCGGGACATGACGCGCCTATTCCCGTTGCACCAAGCGTGATGTAGACGCTACCCGCAAGGTCGTCCTACGCTTCGATACGGGATTGACCAGATCCGTTGCCCGCCTTCTGATTCGATCAGCACGATTTCCATGGCGTCGACGAAGAGGGGCTTCGTCTTGTCGTTCGGCGAAGCTGAAAACAGCACAATGCGACGCTCGCCGAACCAACGATGCTCGTACTCCTCGATCGGCCAACCCACCTCCTCCACAGCTTCAATCAACGCTGCCGGCAACGTGGAATCCGCAGTCAACCCGTGCGCTATCCATACTCCGTCGTAAGTCGAGAACACATCAGTACTGCAGAATCCTCCCTGCGGCGAGGGGTCTACGTACTTTGATGTTCCCAGTTCCTCGACTACGACATGCCGCTCGTCGTTTGGTAGAGGTGACACGGCGATATCCGGCACAGAACGCTGTAGGCATACCGCTGCGATTGCTATCGAAGCCACAACCAAGACGGCCAAGCCGGGCTGGAGCCTCAACATCCTGCTCAGCATGATAGCTCCGGCAGCTCGAGCTATGGCAGGATTCGCTAACCTGATTCTGATTCACTCGTACAGAGAACAGGGGTACAGCGATGCGCTTTCAACCACTTCCCAAAACTCCTCCCCGTCTTTCTCTTGAAACCTCCTGACATCCACAGCGAATGCCGCTGGTACAGATCTTCCCTCGCTCGTCACAACGATGTTTTGGTGAAACAACAGCGCTCGAAACTTACTCACCCATTGATGCTGAAACTCAATATACGTCACCCTCTTTCCGGCAAACAGCTCAACCAGCTCTTCAGGAGCCTGTGATGGATCTGAAAATCCCAGCGGCACCTGAATGACGTCGGTGTAGCGGTCAGAAGTTACCTCTTCCCAGCACAACTCATCTGACCCTCCATATCCATACAGGCTCTTCAGCAATGCCGATGCCGATCTGGTACTGACAGATCCGGTAACTTGGGCCAGCTGGATATCTCGAACACCTACCTCAGCCTCTGGCTCCAATTCGTCTACAACAGGTGGTGTTTCGATGCTCACTGGATCGGATGGATTATCCGCCACGGGCTCATGAAGCCATCCACGTAAAGCCCAAAAGGCACAGAACAGCAGCACAAGCAGACATGTCCAACGTCGATTCCATAACCACCGTATCATTGAATCAGGGTGCTCCTCGGGAGGCCATCGCTATTGCACGGATACAGTACGATTGATTCCACTACTTCCCAGCGCCTGTTCCCGCCACCTTCGTCTTGATACTGGACCACCTCGACTGCCTCCGCAAGCACAAGCATAGCCGTATCACGGCCCACCCCCGCGTCAACCGCCGCCGATCTTCTGTGGACGCGCCAGTGCCATCGATCTTGCCTGTGGTGCAACCTCATGTCTGCCGTTGGCTGACGCCCCATTCGCCGACGTGCCGTTCGTCGCCACTGCGGCGGAGGGGAGCGGGTCCCCGATCGAGTCGGGGACGGGAATGGTTGTTGACGGCCCATCGACCGGCTTGCCGTCTATCCATTGCATCTGCGTCTGGCGCTGTCGTTTGGGCACCAGGATCCAGCCCACGACGCCCGCAATCAGCGCGAAGATGATGCCGAAGCGCATCGTGTCGGTGATGGCGTCGACGAACGCCTCGCGTAGGACAAGCTGGGTTGGCGCGAGTAGCGATTGGTCGAGAGTCGGAAGGACCTGCTGGGCTGCTCCGATCCCGGTAGCGAGCACATCGACCGATTGCTCGGCGAGGCCCAGCGGCTCGAGTCCGGACGTCACACCTGATGAATACACAGCCGCCGCGAACGAGCCGAGGATGGCAATGGCGAGGGTGCCGCCGAGCTGTCGGCCGGCGTTGTTGACCGCGGACGCCTTGCCCGCCAGGTCGACCGGTACCGACGCCATCGCCGTGTCGGTGGTGGCCGGCATATGCATCGCGCCGCCCATACCGAGGAACGCCAGCCCCAGCCCGATCATCCAGTAGGGCGTATTGACATCGAGGATGAAGCTAAACAGTAGCAACGCGCCGCCGCCGTGGACGGCCGGCGCCCAGAACAGCATGAATCGCGGCCCCACCTTGGGCAGCAACTTGGCCATAATCGGCGCGAAGATCATCATCGCGAGCGCCAGAGGCATCAGCCGGGCACCGCTTTCGGTTGCGGACATGCCTTGCGCAAGCTGGAAGAACTGGGGCATGTAGAACATCACGCCCATCAGGGCGAACATGATGAAGAACATGCCGATCATCGAGCCGGTGAAATCGCGCTGCTTGAAGAAGGCCATTGGCAGCAACGGTTGCTCGGTGCGTCGCTCGATGATGATGAACATCACCGTCGAGACGATCGCGACGGCAAACGAACCGACGATCAGCGGGTCGGTCCAGCCCTTCTGAATCCCTTCGATGATCGCAAAGACGATGGCGATCATGGCAATTGTCCCGGTGATCGCGCCGGGCACGTCGAGCTTGGTGTGCTGCATCGAGCGGGACTCGGGCACAGTGGCCATGCCCAGCATGCACAGCGCGGCGATTGGCGCGGGAACCCAGAAGACGCCGGACCAACCGATCAGGTCGACGAGGATGCCGCCGACGAGCGGTCCGAAGGCCATGCCGAAGCCCATCGCTCCGGCCCAGATGCCGATCGCGCGGCTGCGCTCCTCGCGTGGGAACACAGCCGTCAGGATCGAGAGTGTCTGCGGGATCACCATCGCGCCGCCGAGACCCTGCAGTCCGCGCCCGATGATCAAGAAGTTGGCGTCTGGCGAGAAGGCCACTGCGATCGAGGCGGCAACGAAGATGCCCATGCCGACAATCAGAATTTTGCGTCGGCCGAAGCGGTCGCCGAGCGCTCCGGCCAGCAATAGCAAGCCGCCAAAGATCACCATGTAGGAGTCGGCGACCCAGAGCGATTGCGACTCCGACAATTCGAAGGCGCGCTTGATCGCGGGCAACGCCGTGTTGATGATCGTCGCATCAAGCTGGACCAGCATCTGCGAGCCGGCCAGGACCAGCAGGATCGCCCAACGACGCCTCGACGAGGAAGCCGAATTTGCCGACCCACTTGCCGACCCAACCGCCGGCGCTTGAGCGCTCATGCCATCTGCCAACGCGGTTGCGCGAGATCGTCCGATGTCTGCTCGAACACGACCTGCACACGCGCCCCAATTGCCATGGTCCCGCCCAGCGGTGCATCGACGACCGCTCCCATCAGCTTGATCTCGGGCATGTCATCGAGCTCGACCAGGGCAACCATGTAGGGGCCGAACTCCCGTAAGGCCGGATGCGCGGGATGCACCACCTCCACCCACGAGTACACGGTTCCCGTCCCCGCCGACTCTTCCCATGTCATCTCGAACCCATAGCAAGCATGGCAGTTCAGCTCGGGCGGATATTGCCGCGTGCCGCAATCAGCGCAGGCCTGGATCACCAGTCTGCCCTCAGCCGCAGCGGCGAAGTAGCCGGCGTTGATTGGGTCGGAGGGTTCCGGCGTGGTCATGCCCTCAGGGAAAAACGGAGCGTCCAGGAAATTGCTTCGTTCGCTCGAAGTAGTCATGGGTCGAGGGTAACGGCTCCTTGTCCTTGTAGGCTAAATCGGCATGCGCCGATTGCTCATTTTCGCACTCACACCGCTCCTGGTTTGCCTCGCGATCCCATTGAAGGCATCCGCGGAAGCGCCGCTATGCGCGCTGTCGTCTGACTTTGAACGCCAACTCCTGAACACCGACGCCGTCATGGGGGCGGCTGTCTATGACCTCGAGTCCGGCACGATCTGGAGCGGCGGTTACTCGGGTCCGTACGCGCTGCATAGCGTGGTCAAGCCACCGATCGCGTGGGCCGTGCTGACCGACGCGTATGAACAAGAACGGGAACTGACCAAACTGCAACGCGACGCGCTGTTCTACATGGTCGCCTGGTCGCAGAACCCGGATGTCACAACGCTGCTCAGCATGGTCGGCGGGCTTTCGGGATTCAAGCAGTACTACGAGCGCTGGGGAGTCCCGGAGTTAATCGAGCTCACTCACCAAACTCGATGGGGCGCGAGCCTCGCTGAGCCTGTTCACCTCGCCCGGCTCTTCGCCGCCCTGGCAATGTCCGAGGCAGTTCCCGACAACGCCAGGTCGGACGGGTTCGACCTGCTACGCGCCGTCGTCGACAACCATCGATGGGGCGCGTCCATTCCTGAACAGACGCTGCCCGGCTGGGAGTCGCTCATCAAGACCGGCAACTTCACGATCCCTGAAAGTGAGGATGGCGATCCGATTGCCAAAATTGATCCACGGAGCTACGAAGAAGAGGCCACGCTACTAGAGGATCTGAGATTGGCAGAGGCGGAGGCCGCAGCAGAAGTCGAAGAGGGCGACACCCCGCTCCAGAGTCAGGCGACCGAGATTCGGGCCATCGTCAGGATGAACAGCGCCGCAATCTGGCTCGCTCCCCCGTGGCAAGGCAGCCAGCCGCGTTATGTCGTGACCATCATGCAGGAGAGTTTCCTCTCCTGGAACGGCTCACGAGCGTTCCAGAACGAGATCGGACAAATCCTGGCCAACGCCATCGCCCATCGAGAGTCAGGCGAGTGGTCACAACCAGCCAGCCACTGCATCAAACGGGCGCTGTCTTAGCGTTTCACCGCGCCCAGTTGTGTCGTCTGGTTGTTTCGTCTAGTCGTCTCGTCATTGCCGCGCTCCGACGCGGCAATCTCGCGGCGTGCAACTCAGCGGTCGGCGCCGGAAGCGACGAGATACCCGCGACAAGCGCGGGTATGACGGGAGTGAGAGCAGCGTCAGTTACGAAAGATCGCCGTCGAGATAGGCGCGGAAGCCGGACCCGCTGCGACGATGCATGTCCGCGCGCCGTCCACCGGATTGGATGAGTCGCCGCGAAGCTGACGCACGGCCTCGACCGCGAGATTGAAGCCGTGCGTGTAGGCCTCCGACAGGTTGCCGCCTGACGTGTTGATCGGGAACTCGCCAGCGTGCGGCGCACTGGGATCGGCTACCTGCGTAGCTTCCAGCCGTCCGCCCTCGCAGAACGGACCGCCTTCACCGACCTCGCAGAACTTGTGATCCTCGAACGAGGTCAGCACCTGGCCGGTGAAGTTCTCGTAGAACTGGCCGCAATCAATGTCTTCTGGACCCATTCCGGCCGCCGAGTAGAGCCGATCAACCATCGTCGTGTAGTTCGAACTCATGAAGTCGTCGTGATAGAAGCCGTCGACGACGTTGCCCTGTCGATGACCTGAACCCTGTACCGACGCCGAGAGATAGACCAGCGTGTCGGTGAAGTCCTTGGCGATTTCGGCCGTGGTCAGGATCATCGCGGCAGCGCCATCGGTCTCCAGGCAGCAGTCGTAGAGACGGTATGGATCGGCGATCATGCGAGATTTCTGATGATCTTCCAGCGTGATGGGTCGTCCATTCATGACTGCACGCGGGTTGTTCTGCGCGTGCTTGTTGGCCGCAACCGCGATCTGTCCCAACTGCGCAGAAGTCGTGCCGTACTCATACATGTGGCGCTGCATCTTCATTGCCAGGAACTGCGCCGGCGACATCAGACCCTGAGGGACGTTGAACGCGTACTGTCCCCGCAGGCGTCCGCCGCGTCGCGATTGTCCAAAGCGGCCAAACTCGCCCTGCGCCAGCGCTCGGTAGACGACAACAAAGTTTGCATATCCGGAGACAATCCCGGCCGCGGCATTGCCAATTGCCGCGCAGACGCCGCCACCACCGCCGCCGTAGACCATCGAGGCGAACGCGTAGTGTGGCAGATCAAGCGCCGTCGATAGCCTGTTGGGATCGTTGCGGTCGGCAGAGTATGACGAGAACCCGTCCAGCATCCGCGGTTCAAGTCCTGCGTCGGTACAGGCAGCGAGAATCGCCTCAAGCGCCAACCGAAACTCAGGTCGGCCAATCCGACCATGCTTCGTGTACTCGGTCTCGCCAACGCCAATCACCGCCACCTTGTCGCGAATGTTACGGTCGTACTCGTACGCCATGTCAACCTCCCTCAAATCAACCTGAGGCTACGCGATCCCAGCGCGTATCCTCATTGCGCCACACAACGAACAAGGAGTCCATGATGTCCGACTTTGCCAATCTTCCTTCCGCTGACCCTGAATCGCTCGGAATTGATGCCGATCGCCTGGCTCGCATGGACGCCCGAATGGCGCAGGCCGTTGAGAACGGCGAGGTACCCGGCGTAACGACCGTGCTGATTCGCCACGGGCATGTGGCCCATGTGTCGACGCACGGTCACCTCGACGCCGAGCGGCGGAATCCGTTACCAGAAGACGCACTCTTCCGGATGTACTCGCAGACCAAGCCGGTCACAGCGGCGCTGGCGATGCAGCTCCAGGAAGAGGGTGTGTTCTACGTCGACGAGCCGATCACCAAGTGGCTCCCCGAGTTCGAGAATCGCCAAGTGTTGGCCCCGTTCGATCCTCCGAACAAGGTCCGCGGCGAGGGTCTGTTGATGGGTCAGACGGTGCCGATGGTGCGACAGATTACGATTCGAGACTTGTTGACGATGACGTCGGGACTGCCGTCGTTTGGCAATATCCCATCGGCGATGTTCCCGTTGCTGGAACCGGCCTGGAGCGGCACCGAGTTCGGGATTACGAATCCAGGCGTCGTGGACACATCGGTATCCGCGGAGGAGCGCGTGCTGCAGATGGCGCAGCTTCCCAATGCGCGTCAGCCCGGCGCGGCGTGGGAGTATGCGGCCGACTTCGATGTCCTGACGCAGGTGCTCGAACGCGCGACCGGACAGAACCTCGACGAGCTCTTCCAGGAGCGAATCTTCGGTCCGCTGGGCGTCGAAGGTTGCGGGTTCTATTGCCCGCCGGAGGACGCTGATCGCCTGGTGACGAATCACCACTGGTCTGAGGATGGCGCACTCAATCCCGTCGAGCGACCGGAGGACTCGCACAAGGTGCGGGAATCGCTAGGGCAGCAGATTTCAGGCAATGGGTTGTACGGCGGAGTGTTGATGACACCGGCTGCGTACACGCGCTTTGCCGCGATGCTGCTTAACGGGGGTGAGCTCGACGGCGCGCGCGTGCTGGGTCGGAAGACGATCGAGCTAATGACCGCCAATCATCTGGGCGCGATCTGCGGGACGGAGATCGATCTCGCGGGTCCAGGATTCGGATTCGGATTCGGCTACGCCGTGCGAAACCGGATCGCGGGGACAGCGTATCCGGGCAGTATCGGGACGTATGGCTGGGGCGGCGCAGCCGGCACCTGGTTCTTCGTCGACCCGGCGGAGAACCTCGCCGGCCTGTTCTTCACGCACGTCTTCATGTACCAGTTCAATCCCGCGGCCTACTTGGAGACGGACTTCGAGAAAGGCGTGTATGAGGCGTTAGTCTGACTGAAGCTACGGGTACGGCTCCGAACTCAGCACTTCGCGCTCTACGTAGCGCTTGAATTGCTCGCTGTTGTCGAAGCACCGAAATCCTGCCGCATTGGCAGAAGCAAAGACCCCTGGCTCTTCATTGAGGAGCAGGGCGACCCTATCCGACCGGTAAAGTTGGACGCCGTCAGGCCACGCCAAATCTAGCGATAACAGCTCACTTTCGCTCTCTCGTGACGGGATATCGAACGCTATCTCGCCTCGATCCAGGCCAATCTCATCGAGCCACTGCTGGACCGAACGCAGATCGGCTTCTTCCTCCTCGTCGATGTGGGCGCTCCAACCAGACGCCGGCAAGGACTGTCTCTGCTGGTCAGGACCGTTGCGAAACTGATCGAGAATGGCATTCGCCGCAGCTGCCAACAACTCTCTACGCTGTTCAAGAAACTCAGGGTACCTATCAACAGTCCAGGTGTCCTTGCTTTCTGGAATCCACTGGGACGCGAGTGAACCATCGACTGCATCGTCGAAGTACTCCTCTGGTGGTGTTGCTCCGATCTTGAGATTGCATTGCTGTGTTTGGAAACAGTAGTTGGCGAGCGCATTGATGTCTCGCGCGGAGTACCCGTTTTTTTTCAGCAACGCGCGCGGGAAAATGTGATGCCGATCGAGTGTCCCACCAGCACCGATCAGATTCATGCTGAGTCGTGATCCATCGCAGAAGTTCCTCGCATCGGCGACCCGCGTGAGCATGTAGAGTACCGGGAAGAATCGAGAGACAGCGGTGGCTGCGTCAAAGTGTTCAGGTCGAATCCGAGCAGAGCCGACCCTCAGCTCAAGCTGTTGAATGAGTCGAACAAGCCCCCCATCAAGGTCTTCCAACTCAGCCAAAGCCTGATCCAGCTCAGTCTCAGGGGTACCACTGAAAATTCCGTGCATTGAAGCACGAACGTACCAGTAGAGCAATTGCCGTTGCTCCCTGGGCGTCAACGGCCCATTTCGGCGATCGACGTAATGCGCCATAACCGGAAGCGCGTTCCGTCCAAACAACACTTGTCCGTTGTCCAGGCCAAGTTGGCTACTAATGAGATTGATGACGTAATCGAGGCTTTTGGCCGCACGCGCAAGGGCATCCTCGACTTCAGTACGCGTGACACCATGCAGGTGATGAAAGCGCGCCTCGCCGTTCAGCACGGCGTTGACACTCCGCAACAACCAGTCGAGGGTGAATCGGTCGAAACCAGCCTTCCTCCAGCGCTCTAGATGCTTCTTCATCTCGTCTCTAGCTTGTGGCCAGTCCGCGCAGATCCTGGCCAGCGCCAAATCACCTGTCGAGAGCTTCGTCCCACCGGAGTTCACCCGATTGAAGATGTCGACAACTTGCTCAACAGTGAGGGCGGGATCCGCTATCACATCTTCGTTTAGCGTCGTGTTTCCGATTTGCTGCAATTGAGCTGCTCTCTCGATGTACACCGCCAACTCAGGATCTGCGCCAAACCGCTTCGCGAGCGGACCAACTCCTTCGTGAATCACTTCAGTGACGCTTACCCACCTGGCGTCCCCTTGCATGCGAAGCGGCTGATAGAATTCGAACTCTTCCATCCCGAGATTGAAGTACAGATCCTGGAATGCACGTGGATTCCCGTCAAAGAAGTCCGGCGGTTGCCCTCGAAACACACCATAGAGCGATGTGATTCGCTGTTGGCCGTCGAGCAGCAGTTTAGTAGGATTCACCGCAGCGGATTGAGTTCCGCGCGTCGCCGTCTGAGTCGATGCAGTGTTCCAAAACAGGAGACCGCCTATGGGATAGCCGCGGTAAAGCGATTCAAACATTCGCTTGACCTGATCCCGATTCCAGACGTAGCCCCTCTGAAACTCAGGCAGCAATATGAACCCATTGTCGACCTGATCCAATAGTGCTCCTATGGGGGTCACGGTATCTCCGTTCGCAGAGCTTCCTCACCGGCAATCTAGCACTCGTCGTTCACCTCCGAGGCAAGGAGTTCCAGAACGCAACGACCAGTAGCGGCACGATAACAAGCGATCCATAGGCGCCCGGCGGCGGCTTGGCGACCTTGAGCGGCTTGCGGCGTCCGATCAGGATCCGGCCGATGTTCTCCAGCAGGCTGACAAGCAGGATCAACGGGATGAGTCCTCGGTAACGGGTCACGACAATCCAGCCGAGGGCGGCATTCAATAGCTGCACCAATCCCCACTGGGCAAAGATCGCGACAAGGTTCTGTCCACCTTCAACGTCAATGTCGATGCCTGCGATGGTCGCAGCACCGCCGTCATGTCGCGCAATATGGATGACGCTGCGCGCGGTCGCGACGACTGATAGGAGGAAGAAAAAAGCAGGTACCCAGCCCTCGCCTCGGTAGGTTCGGGCGTCGTCAGGAAGGATTGAGCGGATGTTTCGCATCAAACTAGGCCTCCGTGTCCTCGGTCAGGGAACTTGATATGTCTCTGGCCGTGTGAAGGACCCTGTAGACGTCGACGATGAACTCATTCTCAACGTAGAGAACCAAGTAGGGAAAGCCGGTCACCGGCCAAGAACGCAGTTCGGGCAAGTTCAATTCGCGGCTGTATCGCTTTGACCCACTCGCGGGAAAGTGACTGAGGCGCTGAAACGCCTCCTGCACGCCGGCTGCGAACGACCGTGCGACCTGGGTCGAAACGTCCAAGGAATAGTACTCAACGGCCTGGGCGAAGTCGCTCAGAGCACGGTCTCTCAGGACAACCGGCTTCGGATTCACCGATGCTGATCTTCGTCCAGGCGTTGGTAGAGCTGGTCGAAGAACTTGTCATCCGCAACGACTGCGGGCGGCGATGTAGCGCCTTCAATGACCAGCTCACGCAGTTGTTGTCGGTCTTGATCCTTGCGGATCAGGTCTCTGATGTATTCGCTGCAGGTCTCGAAACCGCGCTCCGCTACTTGCTGATCGACATAGGACTGGAGAGCATCAGGCAGGGAGATGTTCACGTTGCTCATGGCGTCAGGCTATGCGATCCCGCAGCAGTCGACAAACAGCAGGGGCAGCCAACATTAGTCTCCGATCGTCCGGGTCGGGAAGTCCTTGGCCGGATGATCTTTGAGCACCTGCTCGTCCAGGTCGATGCCGAGGCCCGGCGCCGTTGGCAGGGCGATATGGCTGTCCTCGACCTTGAAGGGCGGAGTGGCAGCCTCGTTGCCCCAGGGTTCGAAGTTGACGAAGTACTCGGTGATGATGAAGTTGGGCATGGTTGCCGCGGCATTCAAGGTTGAGGCGAGCGCCATCGTCGTGGAGTTGTAGTTGTGCGGCGCCACGGCGACGAAGTAAATCTCTGCCATCGCCGCGATCTCGGTCAGCTCCTTGATCCCACCGACATTGGCCACATCGGGATTGATGATGTCGGCGGCTCGTTGCTCGAACACCTCGCGGAACTCGAATTTGGTGTAGAGCTCTTCGCCGGTGACCGTGGGAATGTTGATCTGCGCAGTCGCGGCGGCCAGGGCAGTCATGTTCTCGGCCCAGACCGGCTCCTCGAACCAGAATGGTTCGTACTCCTCAACCATCTGCGACAGTCGTACTGCGTTCGACGGACTCAATCGACGATGAATCTCAAGCAGAACATCAACATCCGGCCCAACGGCTTCGCGCACGGTTCGAACGCGCTCAGCGGCCAGGCGTAGTTCCTTCATCCCGACATAGCTGCGCCAACGACCCGGCACCGGATCGAACTTGAGTGCCGTAAACCCCTGCTCGACCATCGCGCGGGCGCGGGCCTGCAGTTCCTCGATGTCGTCCATCTTGGCCCAGCCGTTGGCATAGACGCGCAGTCGATCACGAACGGCTCCACCGAGCAACTGGTGCACCGGCATCCCGGCTCGCTTGCCGGCCAAGTCCCACATCGCCTGCTCGACCCCTGAGACGGCTGAATACAGGTCCATCGCGCCGCGGCGATTGCCGAAGTCGTTGTAGATCGCGTCGGTCCACGGCTTGATCCGGGCGGCGTCCCAACCCACGATGTAGCGCCGCATCGCCTCAAGGTGCGCAGTGATCTGGATGTCGCGATCGGACTGCGTGTAGCACTCGCCCCAACCGTGCAGGCCGTCAGCCGTCTCGAGGCGGACGAAACAGAGATTCTTGCCCGCGATGTAGCGGTCCGGCTGGCCGGTGTCGGGAGGTGTGGGATGGATCAGGTAGTAGCGCAGGTCGACGATGGTGGAGTCGGTCACGACATTGCTCGCAATCAAGAGTGAGGGGCAAGAGTGAGGGGCCGGCAGTTGCCGACCCCTCACATCATCGCGCCGAAGACCGTTGACGGCTAGTCGCGTCCCTAGCGGGAATAGCCGGGATCCTCCGATTCGTGTTCTTCAGCGACAGCTCCCATCGCGGCGAGGAGCCTGGCGAAGTCCCGGCCGGACTGGTTTCCCAGGATGCTCGCGGGCAGTTCCTCGAACCAGTACGCGATCTCGTCCAGGTGTTCGGCGGCGAGCGCCATCGTGTCGTCGCCCAGACCGTCCTGACCGAACCAGCTGTAGCGGTCGGCGGCGAGGGCGACGATTGAACCCAGGTCGAGCATCGCGTCGTCGCCGAACTCGGAAATGTCCGAGACCATCTGCACCTGCTGACTTCTCGAGTCGTCTGACAGAGGAATCGACCAGCGCAGTTCAACCTCGCCGAGATCGATGATGTTCTCGCGAAGAGCGTCACCACTCAGTTCGACTTCGAAGAACATTGTGGTCGCCGAGCCCATCGGAATCTCTGCAAACTCCTTGCGGTCCTGCTCGAAGTTGCGATCAGCGGTGACGCGGTTCTCGTAGCCGACAAGTCGCCAGGCGAGGACGCCGTCCTCGTCCCAGCGCACCTGGGCACGGGCCTGATCGGCGAAGGGGATCGAGAGCGCCAGCCAGTTCTCGCGACTGAAGGTGGAGCGGGCCTGGTCAACATCCGAGAGGTAGCGGTACCAGCCGTTGCCGTATTGCGCGAGCTGCTCGAGCAGGACATCGTTGTAGTTCTCGATGCCGACGCCGACCGTGATCAGCCGCAGGGGATTGCTGTCATCACCATCCTCAGCGGTACGCAGAATCGCGAATGGATCCGTAGCGTCGACATTGGCGACACCGTCGGACATCAGGATCACGTAGTTGTACGCATTCGGTCGGTCGCGGCGGATGTCGTCGGCGAACTCGACGCCCAGATTGAGGCCGATTTGCACGTTGGTCGAGTTACGCGGCCGCAGCTCGTCAATCACGTCTCCCACACGACGGTCGTCCGGGCGGCGGTGGTCAATGCTGTCGACAATTCTGTCATCGAACAGCACGACCGCGAGCCGATCATCTCGACCGAGACTGCGCCGAATCGACTCCGCCGCCGCACGCGCAATCTCGACACGATTGCCCTCATTCATCGACCCTGAGGAATCGAGCACGAGTGTCACGTTGAGCGGCGTGTCGTCGACGAACTCGGGCGCCTGTGTCGCGATGCGGACCAGGTGCAGCTCGTCGTGCAGGGGATGCTCGACGATGTCGGTGGTGACGGCGAAACTGTCGTTGACATCGGGCAGGTCGTAGTTGTAGTTGAAGGCGTTGATCCACTCCTCGGCTCGGACGGAGGCCGGCTCGATCTGATATCCAGCCTCAACCCAATTGAGCGCCAAGAAGTACGATGTGCGGTCGACATCGAGGGAGAAAGTGGACGTGCCATCGTCGACGGTCAGTCGCCAGCCGGTGGTGGCGTAGTCCTCGAAGTTGGTCGCCGCGGGAGAGGAAGTTGGGCGCTCCTCGTCGGATCGCTGCTGACGACTGCTCCCAGACGAAGGCGACGAGGCTTGGGCCTGCTCTGTAGCCTCTTCCATTGCTTCCTCTTCTTGTTGCTGGGCCTGGTACTCGTAGGAGTCCTCCTGCTGTTGCTGGTGCTCGACCTCTTGCTGCGCTTGCGCTACCTCCTGCTGCATCGCTTGTTGCTGGGCCGACTGCTGAGGCTGCGAGCGCGTCGCCGACGTCTGCTCTTGCTGATCTTGCTGCTCCTGCTGTGGTTGTTGGCGGACCTCCTGTTGCTGATCGTCGTCGCTGGAACAAGCGGCGAAGATGAGCGCTACCGCGACCAGCGGTGGCGCAAGAATGCGAATCCATCTGGGGATCCTTGATCGGGTTCGACTCTGGTTCACGTTGGCCTCCTGACCGACTTCTTCGGAACGGGAGATGTACGACCGGCTCCCATCCCGTTGCAGACCTAGACGATGTAAACCAGGTAATAGTTCCCGAAGTTGATCAGAGTCTTTCAACTCCCTTGACGCCACGCTCGCCAGAGGGTCAATCCATACCAAGTCGCCAGTAGCGACCAGAAGCCGAATCCCGCCATCGCAGAGAGCAGTGCCCCGACCACAGAGGCGCCGTCCAGCACGGCCAACAACCAGACCCCAAATCCAGCGCCGCCGAGGGCAATCAATCCCAAGCTCCCGAGGATCGCGCACAAGAACAACCATCGTCGATTCATCTGTCGGCCTTACGTTCCCACCTGTGGATTGGATGTTGCCGTCATCGACGTTCAAGCACAGAGCTCCGTTGCGTCCTTGACTCTCCTCCGTCATTCCAGCGCAGGCCGGAATCTCGACGAAGCGGCACGTTCGTCTGCGTTCGGCGAGATTCCGGCCTGCGCTGGAATGACGGAACCCTCTCGCCTGTGGTTGCTCCGCCTTGGAATTGAACGACGACCAGAGACAGATAGTTCCCTTCCGGCGTTCGCCTATCATTGCCCCAACATCTCTGATTCAGACTGAAATGAGGTCCTTATGGCCACCGCTCCGACTCGCGTCCATGTCGTGACAGGCGGATTTCCACCCGGACAGCACGGCGGACACGACATGGACTTTGCCCGCCTGCGACTGCTCGACATGCTCTACTCGGACGGCAATGTCCGCGCGACCACCGGCAATGACTTCACCGACATGTGGAAGTGGCTGCCCGTCACGGACGTGCTGATCACCTACACCGCCGGCCCCTACGCCGATGACCCGCAGAATGAAATCTTGCGCGACTGGATCGGCAACGGCGGCCACTGGGTCGGCCTGCATGGCACCTCGGGCGGCAAGGCTGCCCGCATGGGTGAGGGCAAGCGCGCGATGGTCAAGATGGAACACCACGAGACCCTCGGCGGCTTCTTCATCAACCACCCGCCGATCAAGCGCTTCACTGTCGACGTGAAGAATGTCAACTCGCCAATCCTCGAAGGCCTGCCTGAGCAGTTTGACGTGATCGACGAGCCGTACATGATCGAGATCACCGACCGGGCCAACACCGACATCCTGCTCACCGCGCCCATCGGTCCCGATACCTATCCGGACTTCGGTTTCGACTACGAGGAAGACACCGCGATCGAAGCCGACGGAGTTACCCGAGTCTTCGGCTACACGAGAGGCATCGGCGAAGGCGGCGTTTGTTACATCGCCCTCGGTCACTGTCACTCGCCACTGACCAACTCACAACCCTTCGTGGAAGAGAACGCCCGCGACGAACACGGCGAAATGCCGCGAACGCTGCGATTCACCTGGGAGACCGAGGAGTACGGTCAGTTGCTGAAGAACACGATCAACTGGGCTCGGGGGTAGTCAGCGGCTTGACATTCGATCTCAAAGGGAGCGGGTCCCCGCCCCCGAGCCACCCGTGTCGCCCATGCCATCCCGCGCTGCCAATCCTATCCCCCGCTTTACGCGGGGGTCTGCCTGCGTTCGGGCACTTGGGGATCGAGCTGGTCCCCGCGTGAAGCGGGGACTGGAGAGCTCTGCGGTGACAAGTGACCTGAGCGGTGACTAGCGGATCAATACCCCAATGGACCAACCCGCATTCGTCTACATCCTCGCCGGCAATCAGCCTGATCAGGTTCGACCACCCGTGTACGTCGGTTCAACTGTCGATCTGCCGCGTAGAGTCTGGGAGCATCGACAAGGCGTCGGCAGCAAACATACTTCCAAGTATCGAATTCACCGCTTGGTCTGGTATGAGGTTCATGAATCAGTAGAGTCAGCAAAGGTCCGGGAGCATCGAGTAAAACGCTGGTTGCGATCGATGAAGGACGAGGAGATTACGAAGTTCAACCCCGATTGGCAGGATCTCTACAATGACCTCGCCTGAGTCAGAACCGAGCGGATGCCCAGCCGCCAGCCGTATCCCGCGCCGACAGCCGTATCCCACGCCAGCATCATTCGCGCCCCCCTCCATCGTTCGCATCCTGCGCCATCATCCCCCATCCCTCTCTGCCCATACCATCCCCCGCTTTACGCGGGGGTCTGCCTGCGTTCGGGTACTGGGGACCGAGCTGGTCCCCGCGTGAAGCGGGGACTGGAGAGTTTCAGCGGGAACGCTCGAGATTCGTCGATGCTAATCGCCGACGATCGGCTTCGGGACAACATCCAGCAGGCCGGTGAAGATTTCTGTTTCTTCCTCGACCGGCTTCGCTTCGACAGTGCCGATTGGCTGAGGCATGGTTGGTTGTTCGTTGAATAGGGCTGTGAAAATTGATTCGGCGTGGGCGATGAATCCTAGCGAGCCGACGCCGTCAACGTAGATTGGACGACAGTCTGGCAGTTCGGCGGCAATCCTCCGACCCATCTGGATCGGGTGGGATTCGTCCAACTTGGCGTGCCAGAGCATCACCGGGAAATTTACGTCTTTGAGCTCGAAGCCCCAAGGCTCAAGGTGGTGGCGCGCTTCGTCGCCGGCCGCCGCAGGGCCCTGGCGGAACGCCTCGCGCAGGTCGGAGATTCTGTTTGAGAGCGTCGGCTCCGAGCCCAGGATTGCGCCGTCGACCGGTGGCATCCGTTTGATCTGCTCCGCGACGACTCGCTCCGGGCGCTTTTGTACCGAACGACCGTAGCCTCGCATCCACAGCGAGGCCAGACGCTGCGACTTGAGGAAGAGCGTGTAGATCAGTCGCCACTCGTAGGACATGCCTTCGAGCACCTTGCCCGAGTCGATGGCGCCCAGTCCGGAGACCAGCGCCACGCGATGCAAGCGATTGGGCATGTGCAGTGCGCAGGCCAGCGTGTAGGGCAAACCGGCTGAGATTCCGGCTACCGAGAACTTCTCGAATTCCAGGTAGTCGGCGAGCTGTATCAGGTCTTTGGGCCAATCGGGAATCGTCCGCCCCGGCAGCGGGTCGGAGAAGCCGAATCCGGGACGCTCAGGTGCGATCAACCGCACCCCGGCGCGTGCAGCGCCCTCGTGCATCACCGCGGCCGCCACGCGCGATGAGGGAATGCCGTGATGGAAAAAGAGTGGTTCGCCGTTGGGGTCGCCGTACTCGGCCCAGCTCAGCGCTCGACCGTCAGACAGCCGCACCACGCTATGTGGCGGTTCCGGTTCTTCTTCGGTCATATGCGTCGGAAGGTCGGCGATTGCCATGTTTGCTGATCGTACCACCGATACAGAGCGACGACTGATTGCTTTGTGCGCTATGAGCTACTGCCCGCTAATCGGCTTTCGCGGGTTCGGACACCAGCAGTTCAGCCTCGACATCGTCGGCGAGGTTCTCGACCACTGGAGTTTCGCCCAGACAGCCATCCTCGACCTGCATCCCGAAGGCGTCGGCGAAGTAACGGTAGGACTGGTACTGGTCGCCATACTTCATGTGACCCGCTGTGTGATGGGCGGCCGAGAGCAACAAGGTGTTGCGCATCTCGGATGACGTGCGGCGGTAGTCCTCAAGCATGCACAGGCCGATTTCCTGGTTGTGCGGATCGTTGCCCTGCTTGGCGATGCCGTCGGCCAGTGTCTCGACCAGCGGACCATCGTCGTAGCCCTGCTTGAGGTAGTTGTCGGTCCAGTAGACGGACTGTTCAGTGTCGAGCGCGAGCAAGGAATCGTTGAGTTCGCCCAGCAGCTTGCCCTGCGACATTGGATCGGCATCTGCTTCGAGGCCGTAGCCGGCGAAGTAAGTCGCCGCGCCGCGCGTCTTGTTTCCCTTGGAGTTGGTCACCCAGTGGGCGCACTGGTTGATGAAGTTAGCGGCGATGAAGAGCAACTTGGTCCGGTGCGGGTGATCGAAGTTCTCGAAGAACCAGCCGAGCATGTTGGTGTATTCATAGCCGTGCTGAGGCATCGAGAAGTTAGCCGGCAGACCGCACTCAAGCACCACGCGCGCTGCGGCGATCTGGATTGCGTCAAGGATCGACTTAGGTGATCGACCTGCCTTGAGCAGCGCCACGATGTCCTCGATGTAGGATTCCTCGGGTTCGCGGATGATTGAGCGTATCAAGCCCTCGGCCTCGGGCGGGGAGAGCGGAATCTGGTTGTTGAACAGCTCCTGGTCCCTCGTCGACTTCTGGGTCGCGTTCAATGAGGAAGCGGGCGGCTCCTCTTCGAGGTGGTACATCATGATCTGGCAAGCGGACTCGTAGAGCGAGTACCAGCGCGGGCCGACCGCGATGTCGGGCACACCGGCGTAGAGCACGTGATGCGCGTTGTCCCAGCCGATCGCGCGTCCGAGCTGAATGGTTGCGCGGGCACGGAACGACTTGTGACCGGTCGTGTAGGAGCGGTTCCAGAACATCCGATCCTGGACATCAATCAGGCCAGCGAACATGAGTTGGCCAAGGATTTCCTCACGCCGCTCCGGGAACTTGTCCCACAGGCCGAGGAAGAGCGAGTACTCGTCATCGACATGGCCGTACTGAACCATCGTCAGCCAGTCGTTCAATCCTTCTTCGAGCGAACCGTCATAGTTGGTCGGTGGCTGGTCGTCCCAGTGGGCAGCGGGCGGCGCGGGGCCGTCGGGGTACTTGGCCGCGTCATAGGTGCGACGGGAGTAGTGACCCGGCATCCTGCCCTTGAGTTGGTTCCAGATGTCGAGTCCGGTCGGCACATACCAGGCCGTTTGGGTCAGCGGCAGGTGTCGCATCTCTTCCGAAACGAAGTTCTGCAAGCCCAGCGTCGCGCGGGACGAGAGCAGGCAGTGATCGTTGTTGACGAAGCGGACGATGCCTTCGTCGATCCGCTGGTGATACGGCACATGGGTGTACGGAGCATGGGCGCGGATGGTCTCCGACAGGATTTCCGTGGTCGGTCGGCCGCCTTTGATGAAGTCAAAGGCCTGGTGCAGCGACCAAGTGTTGTCGCGCTCGACGATCGTCTCGCGGTACTGGTCGTATGCCGCAGCGGTGTCCCGGTCCATGTAGGCGGGGGAAGAACCGCTATCGCCGTCGCCGGATGTCTTGTGCAGGCCCATGAAGCGCTCCAGGCACTGAATACAGAATTGCTGATGTTGCTGCGCAGTATAGCGACGGGTTGGATGGTCGAGATCGGATCGTTGAGGCGAGTGCCGGCCAGATGAGACCTGCGCGTAAGTCGCGGCATCAAGATTCGGGTCCAGCCCCGCGAAAAGGAGACCTTTGAAGAACTCCCCTTCTCCCCCCTTGCGGGGGAGATGCCGAAGGCAGAGGGGGGTCCGCTGTTCAGGAGCGCTATCTGGTCATCATCAGCCGATCCCCCCCTCTGTCACTCCGTGACATCTCCCCCCGCAAGGGGGGGGAGAGGGGATTCGGGAGCTTCTCAGAGGTCTCCGAAAAGCGGGGACTGTGAAACTACTGCCTGAGGGCGGGTGTGACGGAACTGTCCCGGCAACATCGCATCAAGGAACACGGCCAACGTGACACTGAATATGTCCTATATTGCCCCTGTAGAGCAATCGCGCGGGCTTGACCGAATTTCCGTATCCGCGCATGGACGTTTCTGGAGAGGTACCTCACATGTCTGACGACCAACGAGCGCTGGTCGCCCACCTGATGCGTCGCGCCGGCGCGGGCGCGACCCCGGCCGAGCTCGACGAGCTTGCCCAGCGGCCGTATGCCGAACTGGTGGAAGACCTGCTCAATCCGACCCTGGTGGAAGACGACGACGATCTTGTTTTCCGCTACTTCCCGGCGCTGGCCAACTCCGACACGCCCTGGCCATGGAGTGGCCGCTGGATCTACTGGATGGTGAACTCCAAGTCGCCGTTGCGCGAGAAGATGGCGCTGTTCTGGCACCACATCTTCGCTACCGCCTACACCAAGATGGAGCACGGCCCGTCGATGCCGGTGCACATCCAGATGTTCCGCGAGCACGGCCTAGACGACATGCGCGTGCTGCTGGCCAAGCTGTCGCGCGACCC
This sequence comes from Dehalococcoidia bacterium, assembly GCA_965207365.1. GTDB lineage: Bacteria > Chloroflexota > Dehalococcoidia > Bin125 > Bin125 > Bin125. The sequence continues at coordinate 198,970 of OZ242281.1, forward strand.
GGCGATGATCTTCTGGCTTGACAACGTCGAGTCGGTCAAGGGCGCGCCGAATGAGAACTACGGACGCGAACTACTCGAGCTGTTCTCGATGGGCGTCGGCAACTACACCGAAGACGACATCAAGGCCGCCGCGTACAGCTTCACCGGCTGGACGTTCGAGCAGCCGATCCCGCTCTACCCGCACGGCGGCTACCCGTCACGCTTCGTCTACCGCGAGGACCAGCACGACGGCTCGGAAAAGGAATTCCTCGGCCACACGGGCGAATTCAACGGCGACGACATCATCAACATCATCGTTGAGCAGCCGGCGACTGGCCGCTTCATCGGACGTCACCTGTACAACTTCTTCGTCAAGGACGAGCCGGGCGTCTCGGCCTGGTCGGTGACCGAACCTGGCAACCCCGAGGCCGTCGCCGAACTCGCCTCGGCCTTTGCCGAATCGAACGGCGACCTGCGCGCAGTCATGCGCGTGCTGTTCAATGCCGAGTGGTTCAAAGAGGCTCGCTATGAGCGCGTCAAGTGCCCGGCCGAATGGGTCGCCGGCGCGTACAAGCTCTCGGGCAAGCTGGAGATGCCGCAGCCTGAGATGTGGAACCTGCACATGACGATGGGCGCCATGGGCCAGAGCCTGATGGACCCGCCCTCGGTCGAAGGCTGGCACACGGGCAAGGAATGGATCGACGGCGGCACGCTGATGGAGCGGATCAACTTCGCCTCCAAGCTCGTCTCCGACCCGGCCACGCCGGGGGTCCAGGAGCTGATCAGCCGACTCCAGGAGCAAGGCGCCAGCAGCCCCGAGGACTTGGTCGACGCGACGCTCGACTTCGCCGGTCCGCTGGAGGTCTCGGACAACACGCGGGCTGCGCTGCTTGAGGCCGCCTCAGACGGCGGCGATCTCGCGTTTGACAGCGACGACGCGATCGAGGCCGCCGGACAGCGCGCCGCACAGGCGCTGCGCCTGGTTATCGCTTCACCCGAGTACCAGTTCGCATAGACGGGCAAGTCCCTGTGTGAGAGCAGGGAGCCACGAAACCAGGGTGGGGCAAGGGACCCTCACCCTAGCCCTCTCCCAGAGGGAGAGGGGAACCAAGCAGCTAAAGGAAACGGAACACCTCAATGAGCAGCAACGGACACTCCGAAAAGAAGGACCCCGTCCTCGTCATTGTTCAGCTCACTGGCGGCAATGACTTCATGAACACCCTGGTTCCCTACAACCAGGGCGAGTACTACGACGCGCGACCACTGGTCAACGTGCCGCAGGACGAAGTCTTGCCGATCAGCGACGAACTCGGCTTCAACCCCGCTGCCGAGCGGCTGAAGAAGATGTACGACAACGACGATGTCGCCGTGATCCAGGGCATCGGCTATCCCAACGCGTCGCGCTCGCACTTCCGCGGCATGGACATCTTGCACACCTGCGAGCCCGACCGGATCTCGACCGAGGGCTGGGTGGCGAAGCTGATCCAGCGGCTCGACCCGCAGTCCGAGAACCCGCTGACCGGCGTCAACATCGGCCGCGGCCTGCCGCGCGCGATGGCCGCTCCGGGCGTCACAGCAACCTCGGTGGGCGACCTCGACAACTACGGCCTGATGCCGGACATCCAGGCCGAAGAGGACCGCAACCGCGACCTCGAGATCTTCAAGCGGATGTACACCCCGGCCATCGGCGCAGGCATGGTCATGGACTACCTGCGCCAGACCGGCATCGACTCGCTGGCCGGCGCCGACATGCTGGCCACCGTCCCCGGCGGATACGAGTCGACCGTTGAGTACGGCGCCAGCCCGATCGCCAAGGCGCTGCGCGATGTCGCGCGGATCCACACCGCCGGACTCGGCGCTCGCGTCTTCTACACCAACCACATCGGTTACGACACGCACTCGCACCAGCCGCCGGTCCATCCGGGACTGCTGCGCGACGTGACCGGTGCGCTGGACGACTTCCTCACCGACCTGCGCGAGCATGACGCAGCCGAAGAGGTCTCGGTGCTGGTCTTTACCGAGTTCGGGCGGCGGATGAAGGACAACGGCTCGGGCACCGACCACGGTTCCGGGGGCGGCGCATTCATCATCGGTGAGCACGTCAAGGGCGGTCTCTACGCCGAGTATCCGTCGATCAAGCCGAAGGACTGGCTCAACGGCGAGGACCTGCAGCACAAGATCGACTTCCGTGGCATCTACGGCACCATGCTCGAACAGTGGATGGGCGTCGAACCGGAAGAGATCGTGGTCGGCGAGTTCGAGCAGGTTCAACCGTTCGAACGGACGATGTTCTCCAACTAGGAGCGACAATCGTCATTCCAGCGAATGCTGGAATCTCGCTGCGCCGGGAAACAGTGTTCGTCGGATGCGAGATTCAGGCCGGCGCCGGAATGACGGAGACTTGAAGTCGAAATGACAGAGTCTCGAGGCTGGCATGTCCTGGCCTTGAGGATGGCAGGAGTATCAACAATGGCATTTCCATACGCAATGTTGCGAGCCGGATATCCGTTTGAGCGCGTGCTTGGCATGCGCCGCGTGACCACGTTCCCGGTCGATGTCGCCATTGGCGAGGACCGCGCGTATGTGATTGGTCGCACCGAGCTCGGCGTCGGCGGCAATATCCGCATGGTCACCATGGCTCCCGACGACACGCTCGACGACGCGCCCTGGGGCGACCTGGGCACGATGGCCGACACCGGTCAGCTCTGGCCTGTCGGACTGACTCGCTCCGCCGATGGCAACCTGCACATCCTGGACGAGGGCAATCACAACGTCACCACGTACTCGCCCGACGGCGAGAAACTCGGTCAGTGGGGCGAGCACGGATCGGGTCCGGGTCAGCTCGACCGACCATCCGGCATGGCCTTCGACGCCGACGGCAACGCCTGGATCGTTGACACGCTCAATCACCGCGTGCAGCAGTTCTCAGCCGACGGTGAGTACATCGGCGGGTTCGGCGAGGCCGGCGACGGTCCTGGTCAGTTCAACATGCCCTGGGGTGTCGCGATCGACTCCGCGGGCGACCTGTACATCTCCGACTGGCGCAACGACCGGATCCAGAAGCTGACCAGCGATGGTGAGCACATCATGGACTTCGGCACGCGTCCGGGCTACGAAGTGCAACGTCCTTGCGGCGTCGCCATCGACGAGCACGGCGACCTGTACGTCGCCGAGCGCAACAAGCACCGCGTCGTCATGTACGACAAGACCGGGCGCTACCTGGAGTCGTTCCACGGTGATGCCACGCTGAACCGGATGGGTCGCGAGTACATCCGCAACAATCACAAGACGCTGCGGCTGCGCGAGATGACCTCGGTTGAGCCGCAAAAGGCGCTGCGCTTCCCTCAGGGCGTGACCTACCACGACGGCGCTCTGTACATTTGCGACTTTGGATCGCACCGAGTCCAGGTCTACCGCAAGGACGCTGAGCCGTTGACCGAGGAACAGATCATCCCCGAGCTGCGTTCGCCAACCCTGATGACGACCTAACGTCGCTCGAAGTCAGTCGGGATCTCAACGAGGCAGGCGAAGCCGATGCCAATGGTCTTCGGCTTCGCCGAGCATCGCCGACAGCAACTTGAAGCCGAGTTCCTGCGGATCGCCGGTTCCATGAACCAGCTTGGCGCTGAGCGATTCTGGCTGGCCGGCGATCTCGCCCGCAGTAACGTCCGTCCCGAATCTGAGCTTGAGTTGCTCATCGTCCATGAGACTGAGCAGCCGTTTCATCGCCGGTCCGACTTCTTCCAGACTCATCTGCGTCCGCAGGTCGGCACGACCTTCATTGTCTATACGCCGGAGGAATTCGCCGACCTTTGCGAAACAGACGCCGTCATTGTTGAAACCACTTCGCTCAGCGACGAGGTGATCGTGTGAGTCCGCGCTCAGACTCTGATCGTTGGATGTCGCAGGCGCAACATGACCTGGCTGCTGCCGAGCACGCCGCGTCGGGGGACTTTCATGCGCTCGCCTGTTTTCTCTGCCAGCAATCGGCCGAGAAGGCTGTGGCCGGGTATCTGTTCGCTCGCGGCGCCGACCATATCTGGGGCCACGCGCTGGCCGACCTCTGCGAAGACGCGATGCAACTCGACAAGTCGTTCGACGTGATCAAGTCCGTCGCGATGTTGCTCGACAAGTACTATCTACCGACCCGATATCCGACAGGCCTGCCCGGCGGCGTCCCACAGGATGTCTACGACGGCATCGATTCTGGCAGGGCGTTGGAAATCGCCGGTGATGTGCTCGAGTTCGTCAACTCACGACTCAGATCTCTTTCCGAAGCAGCGCAGCAAACGTCCGACCAGTGATCCAGTTCCGACACGTCCGGCTGAATGAGTACCACTGCGCGATGCTGGAGGATCTGATGGCGTTGCAAGACGCGCCGGATGCAACGCCTGTGGTGGTTGAAGAGGAAATCGGGGCGAACGGACTGATCTTTCGTCCTCAGTTGCGACATACGGGCTACCACCCTGGCGTGCTGGCCAAGCTCGCGGAGCATGGTCTCGTCGATCTGACCCACCTTGGCGATGCGGCATACCGGGTCTACGTGACGCCTGTCGGTCGCGACTGCTACGACGACATGTGCGGACTGACCTGACCACAATGACGGCGAAGCCTCAGGAGCCCGAACTTCCACGCCCGCTGTCGCCGCAGCGCCTCGGCGCCATCCGACAGCGGCTGCTGCGCTGGTACGACGAGCACGAACAGCCCTTTCCCTGGCGCGAGGGCCGAAACCCCTACGCGGCGCTGGTCGCGGCAGTCGCCGCACAGCAGACTCAGATGTCGAGAGTCGTCGAAATCTACGACCGGTGGATGCAGGCATTTCCCACCATCGAGACCCTGGCCAGCGCTTCTGACGCTGAAGCACTTCGCGTCTGGGGCCGGGCCGGCTATCCCAGACGCGCTCTGTACCTGCATCGAACAGCGCGCATCGTTTGCGAGCAACATGGCGGGCTACTGCCGCGAGACCGGGCCACGCTGGAATCACTGCCCGGTGTCGGTCCCTTCACCGCCGCGATTGTGCTGAACTTTGGACACAATATCGATGCAGCCGCAGTCGACACGAACATCGTTCGCGTGCTGGGGCGACTGTTGTTTGGCGACCTGCAACCGGCGCGCGAAACGCCGCCAGCACATATCAAATGGGCCACCGAGCGCCTGCTACCAGATAAGCAAGCAATGCGCTGGAACCCCGCGTTGATGGATTTCGGCGCGTCGATCTGTGCGCCCGCGCCCAAATGTCATTTGTGCCCCCTGGCCTCACTGTGTGTGGCGCATCCACAATTCGCTCACGGCGCCAGGGCCAATGCTGTGCGTGCACAACCCTCGTTTGCAGGATCACAACGTGAATTGCGAGGGATCATCCTGACACTACTGAGAACAGCACACGGATCGCTACAGCGTACGGATGTGATCCGCAAGGTGGTAGAGCAATCAGGAGTGAAGCGTTCACGTGTATATCTGGCGGAAGAATCGCTGATTGAGGATCGACTCATCCGACGAACAGACCAGAGGCTCACACTGGGCTCAGGCTGATACTTGACCAGCTAGCTCATGCGATGCTTATACTATGAACAAGGCGGGGTTGACTGAGATCGAAGCAACGCACCGTTCCCGCTGTGTACATTTCCACTCCGAGAGGAACTGCATCAATGGCCGATTCGTTTGAAGATCAACTGAGGTCGGAGCTAGCTGGTATCCCGGGAGAGATCGAACGGCTGGAGAACAAGCGACGTCTGATCCAGGAGTTACTCTCCGGCGAATCTGGTGGCGCGGGTGCTCCGGCCGCCAAGGATGCGAATCCATCCAAGCGTCGCGCAGCCCGGCGGACCGCGGCTCCCGCGAAACGTACGCGCCGGCCTCGTGGCCTGATTACCGGCAAAGTGCGCGAGTTCCTAGGTCAGCAGAGCGACCCCGTACACGCCACCGAAATCCTGGCGTTCCTCGAGAAGAACGACGCCGCCCCGCAATCGGCCAAGCCCATGCCGACGCTGCAGTCGACCTTGCAGCGGATGAAGGAGATGGGTGAGATCGAGAACAAGGGCCGCAACCGCTGGGCATTGATTGCCGCCGGTGGCGCGCCCGCTCCCGCGCCGACGCCTGCCCCAACACCTGCTCCGGCCCCCCGTACCGATGGCCCCCCAGTGGTGACATCGACGACCACATTCGGCAGCCGACCACTGGGCAGCCAGTGAGCCGATAGCATACGCCTGACCACACACGCCGCAGACTACTGCGGCAGACATTCGTGACGCGCGCGTTCGCGTGTCACCGCCTGTCATTGCCGGTCATCACTGTCAGAAAGGTTGCCGCCATGTTGTTTGAGCTTCGCCAGTACACCATCAACGAAGGACGACGCGAAGAGTTCGTCCGTCTGATGGAAGAACAGATCATTCCGTTCCAGGTTTCACAGGGCATGACGATCCTCGGCTCCTTCATCTCAGAGGAAGACGAGAACACGTACGTCTGGATTCGCCGCTTCCACTCGGAGGAAGAGCGAGAGCGACTGTACGAGGCGGTCTACGCTTCCGACCATTGGACCAATGAAATCGCGCCGCAGGTCGGTGAGATGATGAGCCGCGACAGCATCTCCGTCAAGCGCCTCGAAGCCACACCCCGCTCGCCGATCCAGTAGTGACGGCATTCCGCCCGAGCGTCTCGCTGCATAGCGTCTGAGACGGCTTCTTGACGTCCCTGGTACCGACCGGCGCACTGTTTACGTGCGATGATGGGCATTTCGTTCCCACGGATCGCGCCCGCGGTCCGTGGTCTCCCGATGCTCTGCACGGCAGCCCAGTCGCCGCTCTCGTCGCCTTCTGCGTCGAGCAGCGCTTGCATGAGTTAGACAAGCAGCCGGCAGGGCAAGCTGGCGTTCAAGGGGAGTTACGTATCGCTCGACAGACCATCGACTTGTTTCGCCCTGTCCCATACGGCGAATTGCAGGTCGATGTCGACGCGATTCGCCAGGGACGACGACTCGTCGTCTTTCAGACGCAAGTGAGCTGCGAGGGCAAACTACTCACTCAAGCGACGACGCTTTGTTTGCGGGCAGACGCTTCGCTGGGTTCAGTCGGCGCGGATCATACCGTCGACGCGCCGGAGCCGCCCGAGGCTGCCATTCCCAACCGGGTGGACCGAGTCGGCAACGGTTGGGTGTCATATCCGGGCACGCTCGAAATGCGGCATGTTGTCCCTCCCGGCGGTGAAGATGCCCCGGTCGTCTGGATCCGGGCGGACGCGCCCGTACTTGCGGATGCGCCGCTAACCCCGGCAGTCCGAGCGGCGAGCATCGCCGACTTCGTTTCACCGTTCGCAAACATGCAGCCTGGGCGCAGCGGTTATGTGAACGCCGACATCACACTGCACCTACATCGTCAGCCAACCAGTGAATGGAACTACCTGCGTATCGTCTCGCGCGGCGCGGCCGATGGTGTCGCAACGGCGCAGGCTGTGCTGGGCGACATGTCGGGCGCTTATGGCGGCTGCTCGGCCGCCAGCCTGATTAACCCGTAAGACGTTCGTGGCCCTAACGCTACCGATAGCGCGACTCGACTCAGATCGATAGTCTCTACGCATGGCTGGCCGCATCGTAGGTATGATCTCCATCCTCACGCTCGTCGGCGTGGCAGCCGCAGCAGCGTTGCTATTGGCGCTGGCGGTCGACTCGGAGGAAGACAGCGGACGCCAGGCGGCCCTGGTGCTGGCCGAGTCAGTAGCGCGATCACTGGTCAACGCCGATCTGCCGTCGCTCAGCGATAGCGAAGTCAGTGATCTCATTCGAGTTAACGATCCCGCGCCCGATGCTTCAGATAGCGAAGTTGCCGAACTCCAGGACATCTGGGTGTTCAACTCGCAGGCGCGGCTTGCCGCTTCCTCTGATGGGGCCCGAACGATCACCCGTGACGAAATCGTTCCTGCGCGCGGCGCCATGGAACCGGGCGCGGTCACTCTCGTGCAGTCCTTGCCCGATGGTCGCTATGCGGGGACGGCGGCCATTCGCGGCGCCGATGGCTCCGCTCTAGGCGCGGTTCGTGTCGAGTTCACCAGCAACCGGATTGGGACGCATTTCGAGCTGTATCGAGGCGAGTATCTGATCGGCGTCATCGCACTCGTAGTCGCGTTAATCTTTGTGAGCTGGTTCCTGGCCAAGCGGCTCGCTCGGCCGATTGGCATCATGGTGCGTGCCGCTCGGGCGGTTGAGGACGGCCGTCAGCCCGAGCCGTCGGTTGCGGCTGTCCTGCGAAACACCTCGCTCACGCGTGACGAGTATGGCGAGCTGGCCGGCGTGTTCCTCGATATGGCTCGCGAGGTCGGCGCCCGCGAGATCAGACTCAACGCACAGGTTGAAGAGCGAACGGTGGAGTTGTCGGAGAAGAACCGCGCGCTGGAGACTGCGCAGCGGGAGATTCGCAACGACCTGGAAATGGCGCATTCCGTACAGGCGGCGCTGGTACCGTCCGACCTGCCCGAGGACCCGCGAGCAGGCGTCGCTGCGTTCATGACGCCAGCGCTGGATGTGGGCGGCGACTTCTACGACGCGTTCCTGACCGACGATGGACGGCTGGCCTTCGCGATCGCCGATGTCTCAGGTAAGGGCATCGCCTCGGCGCTGATGATGGCGGTCGGTCGGGCCTTGCTGCGCAGCGCGGCGAACCAGCATCCCGATCCGAGCCGGGCGGTCGCCTCGACCAACGACCAGCTCTGCGGCATGAACCCCAAGGAACTGTTCATCACAGCGTTCTTCGGTGTCATCGACCTTGAGCTGGGCACGCTGACCTACGTCAACGCTGGACACGATCCGCCCTACATCATTCGGCCCGACGAGGCGCCGGAGATGATTCCCCATACCGGCGGCATCGCCCTCGGTGTCCTGCCTGATCTGAACTACACCGAGACGACCATTCCGCTCGACGCGGGAACGGCGCTCTATCTCTACACCGACGGGATCACGGAGGCTGAAAACGCCAACGGACAACAGTTTGGTCGCGAGCGGTTGGAAGAGAAACTGGCAGCTTCGACGGTCGTCGAACCGAAGGAGCTGATGGACGGGATTCTTACGGACCTGCGCGAGTTTTCCGGAGACGCGAAGCAGTTCGACGACATTACCTGCATGGCTCTCCAGTTCATAGGGGGATCAGTGACGCTTGAGCCGTACATTCCTGGGCGGGGAGACGCTAGGTTGGCATCCGGCTGGCGCAGGATGGTGGTGCAGCCGCAGCTCGAATCGTCCCTGCCTCGCGTGACGGCGTTCATCGAGCGATTCGCCGAAACTGAAGGGTTTAATCCGGCCGAAGTGTTCCGCATCAACCTGGCGTTGGACGAGCTCTTGACCAACACGCTCGAGCACGGGTTTGAGGGACGCGTCCAAGAAGCCGACATCTCCGTGGCCATCCGCAGCGAAGGAGATTCGGTCATCGTTCGCTATGAGGACAACGGCAGCGAGTTCAATCCCTTAGAGGCGACTGAGCAGGATACGGAGCTCGAGTTGGGCGAGCGGCCGATCGGTGGGCTGGGCTTGCAGTTGATTGCCGCCTCCTTCGATGAGGTAACCTATGAACGTGTGGGTGACCGAAACGTAACTACCATGCGACAGAGCCGCGAGAGCTCAGAAGAAGATTCTGACTAGGCTACTCTCGCACCGAACCACCGCGACAGAGGAGAAGTGCCATGGTTGACCTGTATCCCGAGTACGACGACAGCGTGCTGGTTCTAAACCCGCTGGGTCGCATCGACGGCACCAACGCGAAGGCCTTTGAAGAGGCGTTGCTGGGCCGGATCGACGCCGGCGACAATCAGATCCTCATGAACTTTGAGGGGATCAACTACATCTCCTCGGCTGGACTTCGGGTACTGCTCATGGCAGCCAAGCGCACCAGTCAGTCTGCCGGCCAGTTGGCCCTCTGCGCTGTCCAGGATCACATCCAGGAAGTCTTCAAGTTTTCGGGCTTCGCTGAGATCATCCCCATTCACGACGATCGGCCTGGAGCGCTGAGTTCGTTCTAGGACTATCCAGTCCAGGAGCAATCAACGTCGACCAATCAACGTCGCCTGAGCGCTCAGCCCGATGGCTCGGGCTGCGTTCAGGCGACATTTCATGTGCCTGTTCAAACCCAGCTTGGCGCCGGGTCCGGAGCTACAGACCGAGGTCGCTCTCCAACTTGGCAATCGCACGGGAAATGCGGTTGACCAGCTCGTCGGCTTCTTCGAGGTTGGTGACCAGCGGCGGCGCGAACGGGATCGATGCGCCACCACGTGCGAGCACACGTTCGTCGCGCAGGTTCTGCGTCACGCGCGCCTGGATGTTGTCGGCCTCATCAAAGTCCTCGCCGGTTACAGGGTTCTTCTTCAGCTCGACCACGTGCATCATGCCGACGCCGCGCGTGTGATGGATCGTGCGGTGCTCTTCGCGCAGCTGCACCAGGCGGGAGCGGACGTGCTCGCCGACGCGGGCGGCGTTCTCGACCAGGCCTTCGCTCTCGATGATGTTCAGGTTGCCCAGGGCCACGGCGCAGGAGACCGGGTTGGCGCCCCAGGTGATTCCACCGATCGTCCCGTCCGCGCCGGCTTCCTCGAAGGTGCGAGCAATCTGGTCGGAGACCAGCGTCGCCGCGATCGGCGAGTAGCCGGAAGATATCTGCTTGGCGGTGGTCATGATGTCGGGCTCGACGTCGAAGTGGTCCATGCCGAACCATTTGCCGGTGCGCCCGAAGCCGTTGATGACCTCGTCGGCGATCAGAACGATGTCATGCTTGTCGCAGATCTGCCGGAGCGTGCGCCAGTATGCCGGGTCGGGCACGTAACTGCCGTTGGCTGTCGAGATCGGCTCGGCGATGATGGCTGCGACCGTGCTCGGTCCGGCGGCGACGATGATGTCTTCAATCGTGCGGGCGCAGTAGACATCGCACTCGGGGAAGGTCTTCTCGTAGGGGCAGCGGTCGCAATTGACGTTCGGGACGTGGATCGCGCCCGGAACCAGCGGCTCGTAAGCGGCTCGCTGTGAATAGCTGGCTGCGTTGACCGACAGCGCCCCAGCCGTTTGTCCGTGATAGGAACCGATCCGCGAGATGACCTTGAACTTCGAGCCATTGCCGCGAATATGGTGGTACTGCTTCGCGATCTTCAGTGCGTTCTCGACCGCCTCCGACCCGCCGTTGACGAACACGGCTTTGCGGATCGTCGATGGGGTCAACTCAGCCAACTTGGTCGCCAGGGCGACGGCAGGCTCGGAGGCGTACGCAAAGGTGTTCTGGTAAGCGAGCCTGGACATCTGCTCGTGAGCAATATCGGCAAGTTCGCTGCGACCGTGTCCCACAGCGTTCAGCCAGAGACCGGACATCGCGTCGATGTATTCGCGACCCTGGTCGTCGTGCAGAAAGATGCCTTCACCCTTCTGGATTACCAACAGTCCGTCGTCGGCGGCGAGGTCGGCGTGCGACTGGGTCGGAATCCAGAGGTGTTCAAGCGATTGTTGTCGAAGAGCGGCTTGGGTCTGCGTGGTCATTCAACGTCCTGTCATGCCATGGGTTGCTTGACAGGATAGGCGCAAGGCGGCAGGTGCGTGGGAGGCCTACTTCTTCGCCTCGTGACACCCCCAACGGGGGCCCAATGGAGGAGGGTCCGATCAGCGCTGCGCTGAAGTGGGCGCGCCGCGAGCGCGCAGGTCATACGCCATCACGGCGAGGTCGCGCATGCGACCGCTGCGGTCGACGACCCAGCCGGGCAGTGTCGCCACGGTCTGGAATCCGAGCGATTCGAACACGGCCTGGGCGCTCATTTGGTCGTGTGTCATGCGCGCCGAGATTCGTTCGAGGCCGATGGAGTCCGCGATTGCAAAGATTTCCTCGGCGAGGAAACGACCCAGACCCTGACCACGGATCTGGGAGTTCACGGTGACGCGAATCTCTCCGATGTGCTCGGTCCAGCCGGCTTCGCTATGTACCAGCGATGCCTCACCGACAATATCGCCGCCGTCCACAGCGAGAACAGTAGTGGTGTGATGGTTGGCAATGTTTTCGAGCCAGCGATCGACGACGAATTCATCGGTGATATCCCAGGGCAGATAGAGCAGATCGTCCTGCGAGAGCGAACGGGCAAACGCGAGGAAGCGCGACTTGTCAGCATCGGACATCAGTCGCATGTCGATCTCGCGGCCGCCACGCAGGGTGGCTCGGCTGGGATAACGCCGCGCGATCAGGGCGGCTTGGCGGGCGGATGCTTCGGTGGTCATCGGTCTTCTCCCGTTTCACAGTCCTGACGCGTCTACCTGACTCAATCAGTTGTGTGCCTACGCGTTCGCGCAGACTAACACTGCATGCACGCAACTGATTTCAGACGTGATACGGATTGGATAGGAACGGATCAACTCGCCGGCGGACGCCAGCGAGTGGTCTTGGGCTGCAGCCTCGCACCGCGATCGGCGGCGGAATCGATCTCCAGCGAGACATCGTCTCCGGGATACATCGTGCCCTGCCGGACGACACGTGCGTACAGCCGAGAACGACCAGGATGGGTGGCCTGGTTGATGACGTTGAAATCGCCGTCATTGAAGCAGTGCGAAATGATCCGACAGGGCGCGGCGTACGAGGTGACCTCGACGATGACCTGCTCGCCCAGGTGAATCCGTGAACCTGGTACCAGCTTCTTCCAGTCGAGGCCGCGGATGGTGACATTTTCACCGGTTGCGCCGGGCCCGATCTGGTGACCGTCGGCGCGTAAGCCGTCGAGGATTTCCGCCGAGAACAGGCAGACCGCACGCTCGGTTCCGCCATGATGGCGACGATCTCGTTGGCGGTCGCGTGTAAGTCCGTACTCGTTGACTACGGCTTCCGAAACGGCCCGTTTGGGCACACCGCCGGGAGACACGTTGAGTTGTTCAATCCGCCCCGTCGTCCGGACAGTTCGAGCTTCCTGTTGCGACATCGCGTCACCCCGCAGTCACCTTGCTAACGCTTGGAGCAAGTCTAATCAGCTTCTGAGGGTGATGCAGGTTGTGAAGGGTCAAGAAGAGCCAGACTCCGTCACTCCGGCGCAGGCCGGAGTCCTCTGAAAACTCCCCTTCTCCCCCCTTGCGGGGGAGATGCCGAAGGCAGAGGGGGGGGCGCTGTTCGGGAGCCCTATCTGATAATCATGCGCCGCCCCCCCCTCTGTCACTCCGTGACATCTCCCCCCGCAAGGGGGGGAGATGGGAATTGGGAGTTTTTGGAAGGTCTCCCTACGCCGGAATGACGATCTAGTCCGCTAAGTCCGCCAGTGCGAGATCATCCCGTCCACGTACAAGACGCGAAGCGCGGTCAGGAGGCCTGGCAGGAGCTGGATTCTCTGCTGTTCTTCGACGCCCTGGAGGAGGTCGTCGAGCAGCGCCCTAACGGTGCTGGTACCGTCAATTCGCGAGGCGAGGGCGGCGACGAGCATCGAGATTGGCGCTCCCTGCGGGCGCGAGGGCGAGGCGATGACGGCGCCCCACTCGAATTGTCCGTCGCCGACGATCGGCTTGCGTGCCAGTTCGACGCCGTTGGCCAGCGTTGGCACGGCGTCGAGCATCGGACTGCGATTGGCCCAGGCGCTGTCGATCAGCCTGGCCATTTCCTGATCTCGACGGGCCCGGGCGGATTCGACGGCTGCGACGCCTTCGACGAAGTCCGGTGGCGCCTCGCCCTTCCCCAGGACGACGCGCTCGTAGCCCTGCGGCGGCTGTCCGGCGACGGCGGCGATGAATGCTTCGCGCGGGGAGACGTCATCGGAACTCTGAGTGATGCGCCGCGCTTCCCAGAAGTAGGAATCGGACGTGCGATTCGAGGCGTAGAAGAGCGCTGCCATTTCGCGAAACTGGTGGTACTGCTGCATGTAGAGCTGGGTGTAGACCTCGGCGGCGGGATCGCGCATTTCAGGGTCGCGGAGCGCCGAGGTGACGTAGGCCGAAGCCAGCACCGCCGACGACAGGGCCAGATGCACGCCTGAGGAGAACAGTGGGTCGATGAAGCAGGCAGCGTCGCCGACGAGAATGTAGCCGTCGCCGACCAGCCGCTGCGACGTGTACGACCAGTCGCGGATGACGCGCGGCGCTTCCAACAGGCCGCCGGATTCAAGCATCGAGGCTGTGCGATTGGTCATCGCAAGCTGCTCACGGAAAAAGTCCTCAGCCGGCTGCTCACCCAACTGCGAGCCGCCCCAGGCCGCGTCAATGACGACGCCGACCGACATGACATCGTCGGGCAGTGGGATGGCCCAGGACCAGCCGTGCTCGTAGGCCTCGATAAAGATGTTGCCCGTGTCGGGCTCGGGCAGGCGCTCGACGCCGTGGTAGTAGCTATAGACGGCAAGGTTGCGGAAGAACTCGTCGTACGTGCGCAGATCAAGCCGTCGCGCGAGGAATCCATTCTGTCCACTCGCGTCGACGATCCAGTCGGCCTGGTAAGTCTCCTGGTAGGTCTCTGCGTCTCCCGACGAGTACTCAACCGTCACGCTCGACGGTTGGCCGGATTCGAATGAAACATCAACGACGCGACTGCCTTCATGCACATCAACACCGTTTTCGGCCGCGTTGCGCAGAAGCATCTGGTCGAAGGTTGGCCGCCAGACCTGGTAGGCGTGGGGATAGCTGGCGTTGGTCTCGGCGAAGTGCCAGGACCAGGGCTCGGGGTCGCGGCCCCAGACCATGGTCGCGCCGTACTTGGGCGTGAAGCCTGCGGCTTTGATCTCGTCGATGACGCCGAGGGTTTCGAGGATGGGAATCGAAGCGGGGAGCAACGATTCGCCAACGTGCTCTCGCGGAAAGACCTCACGCTCGAAGAGCGTGACATCGAAGCCCTGTCGGGCGAGCAGCGTTGCGGCGGTCGATCCGCCGGGCCCACCTCCGATGATGATTACCGACGCATCAGGTCCATCAGCCATTAAGTTCAGCGTACTCCCGAATGCAAGTATCCAACTCGGCGCCCAATGGCTTCGCGAAGAGGGCAGCGCCCTCCAGCGTCATCTCGACAGGCTCCGCGTCGGCCACTTGGACGGAAAGGGTCAGCTCGCCCGAGGTTCTCAGCGCATCGATAAATCGCAGACTCTCACTCGCTGACGGCGGCTGTATCCAGCCACCATCCGCTTCCCAGACCGCTGTTTCCTCATTGCCGCGGCCATTGACCCATGACACGGTCGCCGATTCGACGACAGGGGCATCGGCTTGTTCACGGTCGTGGTCGCTGTCGTCGCTGAACCCTAGGAGAGCTACCGTAGCGTAGACGTCGCCCTCCGGTTCCTGGATCCAAGACGGTACGCCAGGGGTAGTCCATTGCTTCGGATTGCAAGTGATGAGGACCGTGCGCCCTGCGACAGCATCGTCATCCATCAAGGTGATGCTGTGCAGCTCCAGGTCCGGAAGCCAGTAGGCGTAGGCGGAATGATAGTCGCCTGTGCGCTGCTCAATCACATTTACGTCGCAGTCGTCGATGGCGAACTGCACCGGGGTGCTGAATAGCAATGTGAGATCGAACGTGATTCTGATGTCATCCGCCTCGTCTTTGCTTCCGATCAGCTCAGCGGACTTGGCACGTTGAAGAACGTCGAAGAAGGCTGACTCCACTTCTTCGTTCGCCGCAACGAGGTTTCCCGGTCTGGTGTAAGTACTCATGCTCCAGCGACCTCCTTCCCATGGATGGCCGTCGATCAGCCATGCCCACTCACGGTGCCAAATGCTATCAGGATCTGTGATTTCCGACGGGCGAAGCGAGCTGCTCGACATTGTTTCCCCCTTGCGACCTTCGCCGGGTGACGCATCGATGTTGATGCCCGTGTGGTAGCGACCAGCAAACTCATCCGGTTTGCCGGCCTCGGTGAGGCACACGAGTCGGAGGGACGACCGCGAGCGGTCTCCGGCGACGATCGCGGCGGCGTGCCAACGTTCGTGGTGATTGTCGTAGACAATGGCTGCAGAGACGTTCTCGGGCAGATGAGCCGGTGGGTCGGAACTGCAGCCAATCAGGACCGCGGCCAGGGCCAGGATCGTAAGCACTGCGCTAAACAGGATTGGACGACCGGCCATCATGCACCTCTACATCATGCATCAACACTATCGAGATGCGAGGGTCGGAGGGCGGAGGGTCGCGGCGGTCAATCCGCCTGGTGCGTCACCGATCACGATGATGGACTAAGCTCGGTCATTGCCCATACTCGTCAGCGTACTCTTGAGCGCATCCGTGCATCACACCTGTCAGCGGCCCGCTGAGTGCATCCTCGCCGGCAACCTGGAAGTTCAGAGGGTCCGCGCCTTCGGTACGCACGACCACTTCTAGCAGGGGCGAGCGTCGCAGGGCGTCATAGAACCTGAGGTTCGCTTGATGTGAGCCGGGTACGAGTGAGCGGCCTACCATTTCCCACCGCGTCGCTTCGCGCCCAACTACGTTGGAGCTCCACTGCACGGTTGCGTCACCCGCCAAGTCGCTCTGATCGCTCGGAACAATGCTGGCAATCAACGCGACGTGGTCGTCTCTATGGGTCGACAGCCAACTTGGCGTCTGGTCGTAGAGCGTGCTTGGGCTACAGACCAGGACGACGCGACCTTGCCCGCTGAGTTCGGGCAATACCATCGAGAACCAGTGTCGTTGCATTGCCTGCTGCCAATACGCATAGATCGTTGCCAGTTCCGATGAGAACCGCTTGTCCAGACCACCGGGTTCACACTCATCCAAGGTGGACTGAAGTGGCGTCGAGAACAGAGCGCCGATGTCGAAGGTTGTGGTGATCAGCGGTGAATCGTCAATCGATGCGAGCGGCGTGAACGACGCGGTTCCGGCGTCGCGCAGCGCGTCGTACAGCGATTGGGCGTTCTTGGAGGACGAGGCGACGAACGCCGGAGGACTGTGTCCCTGGTCTCGAACCCAGTCCTCGCCGTCCCACGATCGACCGTCGATCTTCCAAACTCCTTTGAGCGAGCCGCCACCTTCGCCCTCTGCCAGCGACACGTCGATGTTGAGTCCTGGAAGCAAACTGTCTTCGTCGAAGTCGGAGCTGACGCCGGCCTCCGTGATACAGAGGACTCGCAAAATCGATCCGTCTCGATCTCCGTCGCTGATGATGCCGATGTGCCAGCGCTCACGCAACTCATTCCAGGCGACGACGGCTGAGACTCCGTCGGGCAGACTGGGATGCTCTTGCTCGCCGCTGCATCCGACCAAGACAGCGGCGAGCGCCAGGATTGGCAGCACTGCTCTGAACATGGTCGGACGGAGGGTCATTGGGCACCTCTATGTCATGCGTCAACCATATCGAGAGGCGAGGGTCGGAGGGGGAGCTTGGGAACACGCAGAGACCCGCGCCGGAGCGCGGGTCTCTGGAGATTCGGTTTGCGGGAAACCGTTAGTCGGGGAAGGCGGCGCCTGAGCCGGTGTTGACCTCGAAAGCTCCCTTGAGGTCGAGTTCCTTGCCCATCTCGCGGACGGCTGGGATGACTTCCTCGCCGAAAAGGCGGAGGGAGCGCATCGCGTCCTCGTGGTTCATCGCGCCGTCGCCGTCCCAGAAGAAGATGTTGCCGGGGCGCAGCTCTTCGAGGACGTGGCGGATCTTGGGGATCACGGTTTTGGGCGTACCCGTGATGATTGAGTACTTGTTGACCTGCTCCTCGTAGGTGCCGAAGGCGTCGGCGTCGACCTTGTCGACTTCGGCGTCCTTCTCGGCGAGGGCGGCATCGCGCTCAGTCTGGCGTCCACGCGCGGCGGCGGCGAAGGTGCTGACCGTCGGCAGGAGCTGGGTGCGCGAGGTCAGCCCGGGCAGGTTCTGCAGGTTGGATCGCACGCTGCCCTGGTTGCCCTCGAGGAACGGGTTGGCCGGGCCGGCGATGTACTTGCGTCCGGCTTCCTCGGCCAACTCTTCGGTCTCATCAACGTGGACCTTGAACAGGTAGCCGTGGTGCTCAGTCGAGGCTTCGTAGCCGTTCTCGCGGGCGACCTCGTCGTAGTATTCGAAGGACTTCTTGGTCGGCTCGATCTCGGTCGCGAGCATGACGTACGGGTAGCGATGCTCGGCGCACCACTTGACGGTGTTGCGCGACATCACGCCGGGGATCCAGATCTGCGGGTGCGGGTCCTGGTAGGGGCGCGCCCACGGGTTGACGTAGCGGTACTGGTAGTGCTCACCTTCCCAGCGGAAGGGGCCAGGCGTTGACCAGGCCTTGACGACGAAGTCATGCGCTTCCTGGAATCGCTCCCAGTTGAACGGCGCCTGCGAGTTGTGAGCAACAGACTCACGACCGGTGCCGCGCACCCAACCGGTGACCAGGCGGCCGCGCGAGATCATGTCGATCTCGGCCAGTTCCTCGGCCAGCCACAGCGGGTCTTCCCAGATTGGCAGGACGTTGCCAAGCAGCACAATCTTGGCACGCTGTGTAATCCGGGCCAGAATCGCCGCTTCGACGTTCATCACGCCACCCATGCAGAAGGGGGTCGAGTGATGCTCATTGAGCATTAGGCCGTCGAAGCCCATTTCCTCGGCGTAGACCTTCTCGTCGAGGTAGCGGTTGTACAGTTCGGCGCCGATGCGGGGGTTGTAGTCCCCGTTGGTCATGCCAAGGTCTTCGATTTCGCGTCCGGTCGCACCGACCCAACCCGAATCGAAGTCCTGGTAGGGACGCTCGGTGAAATAGCCAACGAACATGGTTTTAGTTCCTGTTCCACCGACTCAGCATGCGCTCAGCTGGTCGATAATTCGTTCCTCAGAATGATACGTGATTGCGCGTTGCTGAGAAGAATGCTCAGCCGCTGGCGATGAACGAGGTCACGGCATCGGCGGCGGCCTGCGGATTCTCGAGTTCAACGAGGTGGCCGGCGCCGTCGATCACGGTCAGCGTGCTGTTGGGCAGGCTGGCGTCGTAGACCTCGGCGACACCGAGCGGCGTGACGCGGTCGTTCTCGCCCCAGAGCAGCAGCGTCGGCGTCTCAACCTCGGAGATCAGGTGCGGCAACTGGCGGTTGAACATCCACGGCTTCCAGGTCAGGCGTGCGGTCATCTCGCGCGAGAAGTCCCAGAGCTCCTTCAGTTCCGGCGCGGCTTCGTCGCCGAAGACTTCGGCGTAGGCCTCGTCGGAGGAGAAGCCGAGCTTTACGTACTCCTCGAACTCGTAGAAGATCACGTCGGCGATTTCGCCCTCTTCGGGCTGGACGCCGGCTGCGCCGACAAGGATCAAACTGTCGAGTCCGTGCAGGTGCATCGAGGCCAGCTCGGCCGCGACCCAACCACCGAAGCCCATGCCCAGCAGGTTGGCGTCTTCGTCGATTCCCATCTTATGGATAGCGCTGTGCAGCAGGATCGCGATGTCGCGCGGGTGGCGAGCCCAAGTCGGGCGCTCGGATTGCCCGTAGCCGGGCATGTCGATCGCGGTGACCGTGTGGTGTTCGGCCAGCTTGTCGTAGAAGGGAATCCAGCCGGGCGAGCCGGTGGAGTGGTGCAAGACGACCAGATTGGGGCCGGTGCCGTCTTGTAGCGCGTTTATCTTGAGGCCGGCGACCTCGACAGCGATTTCCGAATGCGTTTCTGTCTGTGTAGTCATACGCCTGCTCCTGTCAGTGGGTCCGACGATGATGGGCTCGCTCGAACAGCGTGTGTTAGCAACCCGCAGGAATACCTGGCGGGAGAACTAGTTAGGCACAGGCTAAACGCCGATCACGCCACTGGCAACCGACCTCCAATCCGGGCCAGCGAAGGTATGGGCGGTCGTAGGATTGCATCATCATGCTCGGACTTCTCCGTCTACTTCGCCTTGCTGCGTTGCGCGAACTGCGCGGCGGCTGGATGTTGATGCTCGGCGCTGCCTCGCTGCTGATCATCGCGGCCGGACTGGTCGCGCTGCCGCTCGTCTTTCAGGCGGCCTCGGCCGACCTCGCGCTGCGCGAGCTGATCGAGCAATCGCCTCGCGGCGCGACGATCGCCGACCAGACCAGAGCATTCAGACCGGCAGAGAGCAGCGATTTCGACGCCGTCGCGGCAACCACGGATCAGCTGGAGCATCGGCATCTCGATCAATTCGCCGGACTGGTCGGCGATACGCGGCGAATCATGGAGACGCCGCGCAGCCTTGCCGCCTTCACCAGGCTTGACAATGGGATCAACGAGCGCCTGCTCACCTATCTGATGTCGTTCGAACAGCTCGAGTCGAATGCACGCCTCGTCCGCGGGGATTGGGCGAAGTCGGCTGATGAAGTCGTGATCGGCGCGACGCTTGCCGACCAGTTGAGCCTCGATCTGGGCAGCGTGTTCAGCTTCAGCGATCAGATGGAGTTTGTCGTGACCGGCGTGATCGAGCCGGCAGTCGCGGATGTCAGCCGAGTGCTGGCATTCCACTACACGGATGTCTGGTTCGAGTTACAGATCAACGTGACAGAGACAGGCGCAGAGGAACCGTACATCGGGCTATTCGCCAATCCCGATGCCCTGGTGCGCTACGGCGCGCCGGTCAATCATCGGACGCGCACAGAATTCCACACTGAGGCCATCAACTCGGACCAGGTCGGCGCCGCGATCGAGGCGTTGACCGCCTGGCAGCAGCAACTCAGCCGCCTCGAAGGCGGGTCGGCCTCGACGCTGCTGCTTGGGACATTGCAGCAGTTCGACCGTCAAGCCCAGTTCTCGGCCGGGCAATCGCTGTTGGCCGGACTGCAGATCGCGGCGGTGGCGATGTTTGGCGTCGCGTTGGTGGGCCGCGTGATGGCTCAACGGACGCGGGTCGACCGCGAGCGACTGGCGGCGCGAGGCGCGAAACCGTGGCAACAGGCCGGCGCGCAAGCGATGCTGGGTGGACTCGCGGCGGCGCCCGCTGCGCTGCTCGGTGCACCATTGGCTGCATTTGCTCTGAGTCATGCCGGGCGACTTGGAGCGGTCGCCCGAGTCTCGGGCGGTGAGCCATTTGATACCCGTTTGACCTGGGAAGCCTGGGCGCTGGCCATCGCCGGGGCGCTGCTGGCCTGGGTCGCGTTTGCCGCGCCTGCCTGGTTCGACTCCCGGCAGCGCACCAATCAGCGGGTCGATGTCGGACGACCGCAGCGGCAGTCGTTGGTCCAGCGAGCCTGGCTGGACGTAGCCCTGCTCGCGCTGGCAGCCGTGCTCTTCCTGCAGTTCGAGACTGAAGCCTCGGGCGGCGCGCTGGCAGCGTTCGAGTCGGGAGGCATCAACCCGGTGCTCATGCTGAGTCCGGGACTGTTGTTGCTGGGCTCGGCGCTGACGATCATGCGCGTTGCGCCTCGCGTCTGGGGTCTGGCGGCCTCCGGCCTGGCCCGAGCGCCGATTCCATCCTGGCTCTATCTCGGTGTACTGAATGTCGCCCGCAATCCGACCGGACCAATGCTGCTGACTGCGCTGACGGCGTTCATCACGGCGGTTGGACTGATCTCGGCGACGTACGCATCCACGATTCGCACAGTCGAGCGGGACCGGATCGAGTATGAAGTCGGAGCGGATGTGCGAGGCGTCTCAATTGGTGGAAATCTGTCGAACTCGACGCTGGCGAGAGTGACGGAGCCGCTTGACCGGCGCGACGGCCTGACAGCGGGCGCGGCCTTCCGGGGCATCGGCGCGATCGGCGGCGACCGCGAAGGCAGCCGGGTGATCATGCTGGGTCTGCAGACCAATCGGATGAAGGAAACGATCGCGCTGGACGAGCGCCTCGTCGGCATATCGACCGAAGAGTTGTTGTCGGCAATCGCTCGGGAACCGGGGCGGGTCGGACAGGCGCTTCCTGAGGGGACAGATGCGCTGACCCTTGAAGTCCGCAGCGACCCCGGCAATAGCAATCTGGAAATGGCGGCGCGGGTCCTTGACAGTCACGGACAGGTCCATATGAGACCGTTCCGCACCAATACGACGACGATCGTCGATTCCAACCCCAACACGATGCGAGCATCATTGAGCGGACTCTCGCAGCCGTTGCGGATCGCCGCGATCATCCTGCGACCGCAGGCGCGTGTGGTCCGCGCTCCGACCGGAACGCTCTATCTGGATGAACTGACCGCATACGTCGGGGACGAGGCCATTCCCGTCGATCCGTTTGACGAGGACGGTCCCTGGTTTCCGGCATCGAGCGGCGCAGGTGAGGACCGGATCGTCTTCGCCGACGGCGGGCTGCAGTATCGCTGGGCCCACCTCGCCGCTGCCGACGAACGCATCATCGTGCGGGAGTCGCCCAATCTGCCGGTCAACGCGGCAATGGACCGTACCTCGATGGAGACGGCCAATCTGAAGGTCGGCGATGTCGTGCCGATCGAACTCAACAACGCGAGCATTCCCGTTCGCATCACTGCGGCCGTCGACTTTTTCCCCACGCTCAATCCTGCGCAGGGCGGATTTCTCATCGCGGACTTGCTCGCGCTGCGCGGCGCGGCGCTGGTCGCGGCGGTCCAGGCAGTCTTGCCCGTGACCGAGGTCTGGGCGGCGGCCGAGACGAACGCGGGGCGGCTCATCGCCAATGATCTGCTGGACCAGGTGTATCTCTCCAGCGCCGTGCTGGATGCGGAAGCTCGCATTGACGCAGCCGAGCAGGACCCGTTCCGTTCCGGCGGCGCGGCGGCGCTCTTCGTGGTCGGATTCATCGGCCTACTGATTGTTGGATCGGCGGCGCTCGTGTTCACCCTTGCTGCGGCGGGAGGCGAACGCGCTCGCGAGTTTGCCCTGATGCGCACTGTCGGCGCGGGCCGTGCAGGACTGACCGGCCAGGCGGCTGTGGAGGTCGGGCTGGTGCTCGCCGCCGGAGTCGCGCTGGGATTTGGACTCGGCCGAGCAGTGGCCGGTGCGCTACTAGCCTTCCTCGACGTGACAGCCGAGGGCGTCGCGGCCGCTCCGCCGACGACGCTGTCGGTCGATTGGGTGCTCGCCGGAATCGGCGTCGGCGTGATCGTCGCCTGCGCGATCCTGGGAACCACCGTCATCTCCCGCTGGGCGACCGGTCAGGACGCCGCGCCGCTTCTACGTGAGGGTGCTGACTAATGGCGCTTCAGCCCTCCTCAGGCGGTGGCGACAGTGCTCGTGGAGAAACCGCGCGAGAGCTGGCGCGACTGGCGCTGCGCCGGATTGCCTCCGCGCCCAAACTGTCGGCGGTGCTGTTGATTGGCGCGCTGCTCGCGGTCGGGCTGGCCAGTAGCGCGCCCATTTTCATCGAAGCGGTGCGCGACCTCGGACTCCGACAAACGCTCGCCGACGCCGACCCGGCATTCCTCGACCTACGTCTCGTGCGGACCAATGTGACGGCCGACGAAGAGTCAGTCGATCAGGTGGAGTCGTTGATCCGCGATGAGGTGAACACCGCTGTCGAATCGCTGGTCGTCGGTCGGATGGCTGCGATGCGAACGGGCGGTTATGTCCTGCGCAGCGACGATCAACCCTTCGATACGCCCGACCCGCCACACGCAACATTCATCGCACAGAGCGATCTCGAAGAGACTTCCGATTTGATCGAAGGTCGAGCGCCAGCACCGGCTTCCGGCGCGATTGAAGTGGTCATCGAGCGAGAACAGGCAGCGGTGTTCGGGCTCGAAGTCGGTGACGAACGGCTGGCTCAGCCGTTCTGGCTCGGACTTCAGAATGAGACTCGGATTCGCGTCGTTGGAATCATCGATCCGTCTGCCAGTGTCCGCCGCTGGTCGACGCTCGACTCGGTCTTCCTGCCCGTCGCAGCTCGAGACACGGAACTGCGCTTCTGGACGACGAGAGCGGGCATTCTTGGCATCCTCGCTGACCAATCGCCCACACTGAGATTGGCCCTGCTGCAACGATTCAGAACAGACCTCAGCGGTGCGTCGGCTACTGAGGCATCGGCTGCCGCCGACGCGCTTGAGCAAATGACTCGGCGCATCGCGCAATCAATCGAGGGGGTCCAACAGGAGACCGAGCTGGTCGACACCCTGGTCGGATTCAGCCGTCGCTTCCAGTTTGCGCAATCGACGCTGCTGATGATCGTCTTGCAGCTCGTCGGAGCCGTGTTGGTCTACGCGGTCGTCGCGGCGGCGATGCTGGCCGAGCAACGCACCGAGGACACGGCCTGGCTGCGATCACGAGGCGCCCGCCAGCGTGATGTCGCCATGCTGCACGTCGTCGAAGCGGCGATCCTGACGGCGCCGGCTATTGCGTTCGGTCCCTTGATCGGCATGGGACTGGTCAGCTTGCTGGGATTCGTGCAGCCGTTTGACGAGGCGATTGCTCTGACCGGCCTCGGACCCTTCCTGCCCGTGTCGTTGCCCGCCGAAGCCTGGTACCTCGCGCTCGGCGCAGGCGCGCTGGCGCTCGCGGCACAGGCCGTCCCGACCTATCGCGCGACGAAACAGACGATGGTCACCACGCGCCGCGAACGAGGTCGACCGCCGGCTTCATGGACCCAGCGAGCGCTGATCGACGCTGCCATCGCCGCGCTCGGCGCACTGCTGATCTTTGAGCTGCAGTGGGCCGGTGACCCGATCGATTCGCCGCTGGTCGGTGAGACGCGACTCGACTGGCTGGCCGTCGCGACGCCGACGGTCCTGCTGTTCGTCGTTGGCCTGATCGTGCTGCGGCTGTTCCCCCCAGCAATGCGAGGTCTGGCGCGGTTGGCGTCTCCGTGGCGATCGCTGACCCTGCTGATGGGCGCCTGGTATCTGGGTCGCACGCCGACGCACTATGCGCGGACCGTGTTGCTACTGACCATTGCCGGAGCGCTGGCGGTGTTTGCAGCATCGTTCCGCACGACGCTCGACAGTTCGTACGATGATCGCGCGCTGCATAGCGTTGGCGCGTCCGTGAGGCTAAGCGAGCCGCATTCGGAAGCAGTGCCGTTTGAAGAGATTGAGCGGTTGAGCGGCCAGTCGGTTGCCAGGGTCAAGCGAATGGTTGGCGCGTACGACGGTGACGAGGACTCAGGTCGTTTGCAGATTGTCGCGCTTGACGCGCAGACCGTGTCTGAGCAACTGGCCGAGCGTGATGCCGATTGGGCATTGCCGCCAGAAGCACTGTCGAGCATTGCGCCGTCGCGGAGCGATGTCCAGCGAGCAGTGATCGAAGACTTCGGGGGCCTCTTGACGCTGAGACTCAGAGTGCTGTCTCTGGCGCAGGAAACGCCCATAGGGATCAAGGTGCAGGACGCTCATGGCCGCTATTGGTGGTACACGATTGAGACCCTTGAGACTCCCAGCGCAGAAGAGTTTTCCGCGACGTTGCGACTGACCGAAGAGGCCGACGCGTACCTGCCGCTCGAAGGCGCACGCATCGTCGAGCGACGGAGCACATTCCGGCCCGGCGTCACTGAGCGACCCGTCGCGCCCCTCACCCTGGCATCGCTCGACCTGGCCGTAACACGCGCCCCCGGCGAGATCATCCTGCGCGATTTGCGCTACGAGCATTCGGGCGAGAGCCAGATCCTGGCCGACTTTGCCTCCGGCAGATGGGAGGCAACGCCGCTCGAGGTCGGCGAGCAACCGTTGGACTCGTTGCGGGTCGAGGCTGAGCGAGCCCACTATCGCTGGAGCGCGGTGCCGGCGTCGCTACGCGGCGTTCGCTACGTCTCCGAGCGCGCACCGCTCCCTGCCCTGTTATCAGTTGAAGCAATGGAGCAAGGACGCCTCACCATCGGCGAGACCGTGAGGATCCGCGTCGGGCCGACCCCCGTTAAGTTCAACGTCGTCGGCCAGTTTGAGACATTCCCCGGCTACGACCCGCAGCGCGACGAGCCATTGGTCTTGATTGACAGAGCAGCATTCGTTCAGCGCTTGTATGGCAGCGCCGCGGCCGGTGTGGCGCTAGCCGTTGGTGACGAGCTCTGGGCATCCGCTCCATTGAGATCATGGTCAGAGCTGCTCGTCGAGCGCGAGATTCCGCTCGACGCCGAGGGCATCGACACCCTGGGCAGCGCGCGCAGCGAGCTCGCCGCAGATCCGCTGATCGTTGCATCCTGGAATGGCGTGTTCGTCGGCGCACTCGCTGCCGTTGCGATTGCCTCGGCGTTCGGCCTGGTTGTCTTAACTGCCGTCACCTCGCAGGCGAGGCGAGTGGAGTTCGCCGTCTGCCGCAGCGTCGGCATGAGCATGCGACAGATCCTGGGACTGATCGCGCTTGAGCAGCTCATCGTGATCACCATCGGCCTGGGCGCGGGCCTGATTGTCGGTAGTCAGGCGGGGGCGATCTTGCTCGACTTCTTCGCGCTCACCCCCGACGGACGCGATGTCGTGCCGCCGCTGACGTTCATCATCGACTGGCCCGGCGTCGGAATCCTCTTCGCTGCGCTGTCAGGCCTGTTCGCGCTCAATCTCGGCGCATTCCTCTATTTCCTCCGGCGCATCGAGCTACACGGAGCGCTGCGTTTGGCCGCGTGACACCTGCGTTAGCCGAGCCGGAAGGGCGGGTAGCGATCGGTGATCAAGAGAAACGCATAGGCCTCGACGCGCAGGTTCCAGCGCTCGGCGTTGAGCACAAATGTGAACAACGGTCGCGGATACGTACCGGTGAAGAGGATGGCCAACCAGGCGATCACGACGGCAATAGTGAGCAGCATTGCCAGGACCACGATCACGATGTAATGCGGCAGCGCCAAGGCCCACTTGACCAACGGGAGCCAACGACTGAGTTGATCGGCGTCGGGGTAGTCGAGATCGACTTTGACCGACTGCTCATCATCGGTCGAGGGGTACTCGTCAGTCATCAGATTGAGATAGGCATAGACGCGGTTCTGCAACCGTGTGAGCTCGAGATTGAAATCGAACCACCAGCGCGGATACTTTCGCCGCGCAAGCAGCATCAGCGCTACTGGCGGAAACATAATCGACGGCATGAAGTACATCAGGAAGAGGATCGGTATCGCCAGGATGGGCCGCAACAGGGTCGAGATCCGGTTCAGCGATTGGGGATACTCGATATCCAGACGGGCAGGATACTCCTCGGCGTTGCTTGGCATGGCGTGACTCTCCCAATCAAAGCGACCGGTTTGTAGGGTCAAGCGTATCGATTATGGCAAGCGGTCGATGGATGTTGTTTCCGTCATTCCCGCGCTCCGACGCGGGAATCTCGCAGAGTCGTGCACCATCGCCAGGATGCTGCACGACGGCCATCGCCTTAGACGCCCCACCGTTTTCTCACGTTTCCGCAACTTGCATCGAGATACCCGCGACGAAGCGGAGGCCTTTGAAAAACTCCCCTTCTCCCCCCCTGCGGGGGAGATGCCGAAGGCAGAGGGGGGGGTTCCCCGCCTGTCACCCGTATCTGGGTTCGCAAGCCGACCCCCCCTCTGTCACTCCGTGACATCTCCCCCCGCAAGGGGGGGAGAGGGGACCAGAAAGGCATGACGGTGTGGCCTCAGGGAGCAATGCCCAGCGTCCGCTGAATCTGACGGACGTGGAAGAGCTGATGATCGGCGGCGGTGAGCGCGATGGTCCTCAGCGACATGTCGAGGACTTCACCGTCCAACTCAAGATTGGCAGGCTCTCTGAGCTGGCGGTCGCTCAGATCTCTCAACAGCCGCTCTGTGTCTTCGCGCACGCTGGTCAACGCCCATCTCAGTTGCGGCAGCGACGCGTCCGACTCCGTGTCGGGCAGCGTGACTCCGCCGACCTGGGGAATCGCGAGCTGCGGTGCGACCTCGCGGCGCAGCAGCATGAGCTGGGGATGCAGCCAGCGCTCCGAGTGCACCACATGCAGCAGGATTTCACGCACCGACCACTCGGCCGGTGTCAGGCGCTCTTCCAGTCGATCATCGGAACAGGCATCGAGTAACGCTCGCAGCTCGTCGAAATTCTGTCCGAGCGCGCCCTGCACATTTACAAAATCAGCGATGATGTTTACCTCATCCTGTTCCCACCGTCGTTGCGTTGTCACACAGTGTCTGTGAACGGCGGCGGCGGGACAACTCACTGGCAACTGATCGCAAGAGGCGTCGAACTCATGGCCCGAGTTCGTGAGATCCCTTCCCGAGCCGAACAGCTCGCGCTCGAACCCGCAATCCCGGCCGAGCACCGGCTCGAGCTGGCCAGGGGCGCTGCCGAGTGGGACGCCGGCAAATTCTTCGACGCACACGAGACCTGGGAAGACATCTGGCAGGTCGAGCGTCGCAGTATCCGCAGCTTCTACCAGGGCTTGATCCTGCTGGCTGCCGGCCTGCATCACTGGACCGGTACGCATCGTCCTCGTGGCGTGCGGATCAAACTGTCATCCGGAATCGAACGCCTGGCGCCCTATGCGCCGTCGTATCTGGGGGTGGATGTGTCGACGATGATTGTCGATGCGGCGGCCCTCCTGCGCCAGGCTCCCGACCGTCCGGCGGCGTTGGCAGAGACGTCGCTGGATTTCTTTCCGCCGTTTCGTTGGGCTGTAACGGACGGCGGAACACTCGGAGCCTTGCGCGTGCGGCGACTGCGTGCGGCGGCGCAGTTGCCCACGCGCGGCTCCGAGTTGTCTTCAGGACTCGATCTGTACGCCGAACTCTCCGAGCAAGGGGGATCGCTCAACCTGACCCAGATGCCCCAGCCCGTACCGACCGGCATCGCCTGCGCACCGCCGGATGGGCACGAGATCCAGATCAGGCCGCGGTCCGGCCTGACCCGCCGAGGTATCGAGATCGGTTGGGGCACGGTCGACGCGGACTACCGCGGCGAGCTGCTCGTCTCGATGTGCCTGCGAGGACCAGCCGGGCGAGGATTGCGGATCGAGCACGGCGATCGGATCGCCCAGCTCGTTGTTGCGCCCGTCGCGCTGACGCCAGTTGAGGAAGTCGAAGCGCTCGACGACACCGAGCGTGGCTCGGGCGGCTTCGGCTCCACAGGCCGCTGATCTGTGGCACATCGATGACCGTCGCAGCGATTGCCTCCATTGCGCTCGGCGGCGCTGCCGGCTCGGTCTTCCGTCATCTGCTCAATCGATGGATCGGTCAGCCGGATGGTTTGCCGCTGGGCATTCTGATCGTCAACCTGAGCGGCACGCTGGTCCTCGGTCTGGTGGCCACGCTGTTTCTCGAGCGGATCGGCGTGTCCGACAACCTCCGCCTGGCGATCACCGTTGGGTTGCTGGGCGGCTTCACGACCTTCTCCACGGTCTGGCTCGACACGCTGCACCTGCTCAACGGCGGACGCTGGGCCTGGGCGCTGACCAATCTGGTGGTCTCGGCGACGGGAGGACTCGCTGCTGCCTGGTTGGGACAACAGCTCGCCCGGCTTTAACGCCGAACGCCTTCTCGCACCGCACTCAAGCCATCAATGTGTATAGAGTGGCAACAGGCGACGGGGCGGTTGAGTCACTGATGTTCCAATATCGTGGGCTTGTTCGACGGCGCGCCGTCGCACTGATTTCCATTTGTTCGATTCTGATCCTGAGTGCGTTCCTGGCTTCAGGCTGCGGCCTGTTCGGCGGCGACGAACCAACGCCGGAAGTGGTCGAGCGACCCGACTCGGCCGCCCAAAACGCCGAATCAGACACGCCGACCGCGACTGCCACCAGCGGTTCCACCCAGGCTGACCAGCAAGAAGAACAGCCAGCCGAGGCCGTCGCAGTGACGACGTCGCCCGACAACGAACAGCAGCAGGCCCAGGAACAGCCAGCGGCGCAAGTCGAGACCGAAGAGGTCGACAACACCATCTACATCGTCCAGCCGGGCGACACCCTCGCCCAGATTGCCAATCGTCTGGGCGTGCGCATCGATGATCTGATCACCCTCAACGGCATCCAGGACCCGGATGTGCTGCAGGTCGGCCAGGAACTGAAGATCCCCGGCGCGGAGCCGAGCAGCACTGCCCGCGATTCCGAAGACGAAGACGAAGTCGAAGATCAAGCAGACGACGAGCAGCAGGAAGAGTCGGACGACGAAGACGAGATCGAGCCTCCCAACGTCGAACTGCCGACGGTCGCCGTCCCCGCCGCAAGTCCGACGCAGGTGTCTTACAGCCAGTTCCCGCAACCTGGACCCGAACAGACCACGGACACCATCCCCGACGCGCCCTCGAACTTCCTCCAGTACGGTGCAGCCGCGTTGCCCTGGCTGCATGGGATCAACCAGATCGAGCCAATCATTGAGCTGTTCAAGGCCTGGCCAATGCCGGCCCTGGCCGTCGGAAATGATCGCGTTGTGCTGCTCGACACCAACGCAAACGGCGAATTCTCCGCCTCGATCATCTACACCGACCCGAACTCGTTCGGCGCGGCTGTTCCGTTCTCCAACCTGGTTGTCTATGACCCGGTCCCTGGAGATGCATCGAAGTACCGAATCGCCTACGACCATGCCCTGGCCTATGCCCGCGAGGTGCAAGGCATCCAGCAGATCGCCGACATTGACGTCACCGGCGACGCTGTGCGGGACCTCACGTTCCGCGAAATCACCTGCGACGCCAGCGGCTGCGTGAGCAGCTTCTACATCCTCGTGTCGAGCGGCGACGGGTACCGCACTATCACCGGAGCGGCCGCTCAGGTTGCTGAGGTCTCGGCCATTGGCATCGAGGACCTCACGGGTGACGGGGTGCCGGACATCGTCGTGGATGGCCTCGCTACCGATCAGGCGACCGCAGCGGCCTTCACCTTCGTCTTCACAGCGCGCGGCGACGATCTGGTTGAATCGGTCAGACTCTCGCTGGACGGCGGCTCCTCAACTTCCGACAGCGACCAGGACGACAGCGACCAGGACGACGTCGAAGGCGAAGACGACGCGCTCGAGGAGTAGACCAGCTAGACCAGCGGTTGTCGTGTGGCGATTGCCCCCTGAGGGGCGGCGTCATAGCCTCAAACGGCAGACTGTCGCGGTGAACGCATGGCATCCTGGGCATCCTGACCAGTTGCCCACCGCGTACGACGGGTGTTCCAACCGATGTCGCTCGTCGCTCGTCCCTCAAGACGCTTCGGGACGCGCTCAGCTCAGCTCTTCTGGCGACTTCCCCTGGTCGGGCGCGTACGTGTCCCGCGCAATCTCGCCCCGTTGCTCCTGGCGGGCGCGGTTGGGCTGGCCGCCGGATTCGCCGCCGTCGCGCTGACCGCCGTGGTCGACAGTCTGATCATCGTCTTCGACGAACTCGCGTCGTTGCTCGACGAACTGGCCGGCGGTTGGACGCTGATGCTGGTCCCCGCGATCGCCGCGATCCCGGTAGCGCTGATCGTCTCCAGGATCTCCAGCGAGTCGCAGGGCGCTGGTGTCCCGTATGTGATGGTCGCCGTCGAGCGTGCCGGCGGGTTCGTCCGGCCCGTCATTGCCCCGGCCAAGCTGATTGCCACCGGGTTCACGCTGGGCGGCGGTGGCGCCGCTGGTCGTGAGGGTCCGATCGTCCTGATTGCCGCGTCGCTGGCCTCATCGATCGGTCGCTTGACCAGACAACCGTCCGACATGCTGGTGCTCATGGTCGCCGCTGCAGCGGCGGGCGGAATCGCGGCCACGTTCAACACACCAATCGCAGGAACATTCTTTGCCCTGGAGGTCGTCCTGCGACGCTTCAACGTCCGCAATTTCACGATCGTTGTAGTTTCCGCAGTCGTGGCCAATATCGTCGCCGTGGCCTTCTATGGCAGCTCGGCCGGGCTCGACCTGCCCGACCTCGAGATCAACAGCAGTTGGGAACTGTTCCTGCACGCGATTGTCGGCGTGTCGGCGGCGATCGCCGGGATCCTCTTCGTGCGCACCCGCTTCTTCACCGAGGATGTGTTTGAGTTCCTCGGCGTCAAGTTGGTGGCGAGGCCCATCCTGGGCCTCTTCGGTGTCGGCGTACTGGCGCTGATCGAAGCAGACATCCTTGGCTCTGGACTCGACCAGATCCGGATCTTCGCCGAGGGCGATACCGCAGTTTCGACGCTGGCGATCCTGATGGTGCTCAAGCTGGTCGCCGCGTCGTTGACCATTGGATCGGGCGCATCCGGCGGAGCCTTCGCTCCGTTGCTGTTCGTTGGCGCGACGCTGGGCGCGCTCATGGGTACTGGATTCGAGTCGGCTCTGCCAGGCATCGTTGGACCAATCGGGACGTACGTGGTGGTCGGCATGGCGGCAGTCTTCGCCGCTGCTGCGCGCGCGCCGATGACATCGCTATTCATCGTCTTCGAACTGACCGGATACTCGCTGATTCTCCCGCTGATGACCGCCGTCGCACTAGCCACAGCGCTGGCGCAATTGTTGACCAGAGACACGATCTACAACGTCCGCCTGCGACGCGCCGGGCTCGACGTGCAGGATGAACAAGCTCCATCGGCCCTGGATGACCTGACCGTCGCCACGACGATGCGCACCGACACGCCAATTGTCTCGCGCCTGGCGACGATTCGAGACTTGGCCAACGCAATGAGCCAGTCGCGCGGCAACGTGGTCGCGGTGGCCGACAACCAGAACCGATTCATCGGGTTGGTCACCGCGACAGATGTGACTTCAGCCGTTGAGCGCAGCGAACTCGACCGGCGCGCCTACGACCTGGCCGTTGTCGCGCCAATCTTTGTTCATCCCGACGACAGCCTGCGCTACGCGCTCTCACTGCTGGTAGAACACGATGTTCGTCAGTTGCCGGTTGTCGCGCGAGAGGATGAGAGCCGCCTCATGGGCATGCTCACGCAACGCGACGTGCTGCGTGAGGTGGCCCAACCGAGCGACCGTGACCTCGCACAGCGGACTGCCCCGGTTCCGGTGCGCCGGCTGGTCGGAGCGGTCGAGATCGAGGCTCGCGTAGAGCCCGGTTCAACCGCCGATTCGTCGATGGTCTCGCAGCTACCGCTACCTGAGGCTTCGGTCATCACTGCAATCCACCGAAAGGGCGCTGTGGTCATTCCCCGCGGCAACGTCCGGCTTGAGCCGAACGACCTGGCGATTGTCCTGTCGGTCCCGCCCGAGGAGGCAGCCGTGCGAGCGCTGTTCGTCAACCGGACCGACCAATCGCGCTCCAGTTGGTGGTTCCTGCCCCACGCGCCAACAACACCCAACGACGATGCTCCGTCGCGATAGGCGGAGCCCTTTGAAACACTCCCAAATCCCCTCTCGCCCCCTTGCGGGGGGAGATGCCGAAGGCAGAGGGGGGGGTCCGCTGTTCGTGATCCTTATCTGGTCATTGTCAGCCGCCCCCCCTCTGTCACTCCGTGACATCTCCCCCCGCAAGGGGGGGGAGAAGGGATTTGGGAGTTGTTCAAACCTCTCCGTCAAGCGCGGGTTTGATGGTGGGGTTGCGCAGCCGGCCAGCAGGGCGCTTACAATCCCTGTCATGCCGCGACTATTCACGCTGGCGCAGGCCCGTCGATCTTTGCCGAGCATCGCAGCCGTTGTGATCGTCATGCGCAAGCGCGCGTTCCGTCTCGACGAACTGACGGCGCTCTCATCGTCGATGCGCCGGACCACCAGCGCTGATGGCGACCCAATCGTGACGGATGACTCGGAGATGCGCACCGAAATCAGCAAGATCGAGAGGCAGATCGCCGAGTTGATCGAACACATCCAGCAACAGGGCGTGGAGGTCAAGGACATCCGCCGCGGCCTCGTGGACTGGCGAGCGGAGCGCGACGATCGCGTGGTGTATCTCTGCTGGCAGTATGGCGAACGCACAGTCAGTTGGTGGCACGAACTATCGGACGGATTCGCTGGCCGACAACCCATCGTCGCCGACGAGTGGACCTGATGCCCGCCGTGTCACATCATCGCAGCCTGGCGCCGCCGGAGAAGCGCGGAGGCGGTCAGCCGGTAATCCACGCCGAGCTGCGCCGCCACTACGACGGCCTCTACGACCAGTTGCTCAACGGGCGAGCAGCGCGAGACGCGCGTCCCGCACTCGATGTCGGCACCGGTGACGGTCTCACCTTGGCGGCAATCACGCAGGGCACGCCGCTGAACGGCGTCGCCATCGATTCAGACTCTCCAGGTCGATGGCTCGGACCGACTGAGTGGAGCGTGATCCAGGCTGACGCGCAACGCTTGCCGTTTCCCGACGCCTACTTCAACTCGGCGCTCATGGTCGACGTCTTCGAGTGGCTGCGCCACCCAACAGCGACCCTCAACGAAATCGCACGCGTCACCCGCGGGCCCATGCTGATCGTGCAAACCGATTGGGAAGGCCTCTGGTTCCAAACGCAGGAAGCGGAGGTCGGACGCGATCTCGTCCGTGCGTTCACCAAGGGGGCGCCGGAGCGACTGCGAGGCCAGATCACGGGCTCGGCCGAGGAAGCCAGTCTGTCCATCGTCAACATGTCTACCGAGTCGATCACCACCGACCGGCTCGAACTGGGCAGCCTCGCCTGGGACGTGCTCGAATCCATCCGCCGCTACCTCGTAATCGAGTCCGCCCAGGTCCGAGCTCGCCGCTTCGACAATTGGAGAGCGGAGTTACAACAAGCGGCCAACGAAGGTCAGTTCAACATGCTGGTCCGTCGAGTCGTGGCGCTGCTGCAACCGCTCAACACATAAGAGTCCTGTTCGTTTACGTCATACCCGCGCTCCGCCGCTGGTTTCTCGCAGTGCGATGAATGAAAGTCAGACAACACTTGAAGGAATTGAAGATGCAGTCGGTTGGAGGTTCACGGCGTCCTTAGAGGACCAGCGAGATTCCCGCGACGGAGCGCGGGAATGACGGAAGGGGGAGACAATCGACCGAGCGCGGGAAGAACGGAGGGTGGGAACGACCTACGGCGCCCGCAACGACGAACCGTGCGAGTGACCCTCGCGATGCTCGTGATCTTCCATGTGCAACTGCAACTCGTCGCCCAGACGCATCGTGTGATGATCGTCGTCCTCACCGACGCCATCGTGGACGCTTCCGCGGGACACGATTGCCAGTTCCCGACCATAGGTCTTGCGCAGCACCTCTTCAGTCAACACGGTCGAGGGATCGCCCTGAGCAACCACGCCGCCCTCGGACGCGTTGACGCAGATCACCTCGGCATAGTGCTCCAGCACTGTCGACAGATCGTGCGTGGTCATGATCACCGATGTGCCGAGCTCGGTCAGCTCACAGAGCACGTCGAAGAGCTGATCATCCGAGACGGTGTCCAGGGCAGCCGAGGGTTCGTCGAGCAGCAGGATGCGCGGCTGACGCGCCAATGCTCGAGCAATCAGCGCCCGCTTGCGCTGACCGCCGGAAAGCTCATGAATCTGACGGTCCTGCAGGTCCTGGACATCCATCATGGCCAGTGCACGGTCGACCGCGATTCGATCGTCGCGAGTGCGAATCAGTCGTCCTAGCCGCTCTCTCCATCGAAATTGGTAGCGGCCCATCTCGACGAGCTCTCGGACCGTGAGCGGGAAACGCCAGTCAACGTTGCTCGCCTGGGGCATGTAGCCCAGGAACGCACGCGCCTCCCGCGGTGATTCACCGCCAATCAACACCTCGCCCTGCGACGGTTGCAAGAGACCGGCGATGGTCTTGAGCAGCGTGCTCTTACCCGAGCCGTTGCCGCCAATGATTCCTGTGAATACCCCACCGGGGATACTGACCGTCAGGTCGTCGAACACGCGATGACCCTGGTAGCCCACGCTGACATTGCGCAGGACGACTTCCGCTCCGGCGACGGGCGCGATAGTCATGCGCTCTCCGTGCTAGACCAGCGTTCGCTGATAGCCTCAATCACATGCCAAGCGTAGTTGATGCCACCGACACCGAAATCGAACTCGACCGACCCGCGCGCGAAGTCGTCTCGCTCGTCCCCTCGTTCACCGAACTGGTCTGCTCCATGCGCCTCGGCTCCCGGCTCGTCGGCGTGACTAAGTTCTGCGTCGAGCCAGCCGACACCGTCACCGCAATCCGCAAAGTCGGCGGCACAAAGAATCCCGACATCGAACGCATCATCCGGCTCAATCCGCAACTCGTCCTGGCCAATCTTGAGGAGAACAACGAGGAAGATGTCACCGCGCTCCGCGATGCTGGCATCAACGTATACGTCGGTGACATTCGAACCGCCGATCGGGTACAACAGGAGATCGACCACGTCGGCCGATTGATTGGCGGCATCGCCGTCAAGACGTCCGACGCAATTGAGGAATCGCTGGAGGAACAGCGCCACGTCCAGCGACTGCGACCTCGAGTCCGCGCTGCAGTCCTGATCTGGCGCAATCCATACATGGCGGCATCGGGCGACACCTACATCGGCGACTTACTGAGGCGTTGCGGAGGCATCAACGTCTGCGAGGACGCCGCGCAAGGCCGCTATCCGCGCCTCCAGTTGACTGACCTGATCGACCTCGATCCCGAAGTCATTCTGCTGCCCTCGGAGCCCTACCGTTTCCGCGAGCGCCACGCCGAGGAGTTACTCGCGCAGCACGGGATCTCGGCCGCACGCAACGGCCACGTCTATCTCTGCGACGGCCAGAATCTCACCTGGTGGGGCATCCGCACACCAGCCGCAATCAACGAAGTCGCCAGTCTCCTCGATCAAGCCCGAGCCGGTTGGCAAGCGGAAGCAGAGATGATTCCCGAGCTTCCGCCGGGACTGAATCTCAATGTCACTCAGCAGGACGTGGTCGAGTAGCAATGTTCAAGACATCCCCCGCTGGCGGTGGTGTCACAAAGTGACGGAGGGGGCCAGCTGGCCACAATCGCCCAGATCTCGCGAGGCCCCCTCAGTCGCTCCGCGACAGCTCCCCCAAGGGGGGAGCGCTTCAGTGCAGCCGCTCTCGGCGCACATCGCCTACAACGGGCGACCACTATCAAACATCAATGCTCGAGCCGCGATCTGCGCCGCCAGCACCGCCGCCGTCGTCAGATAGAGCAGTCCCGTCGCCGCCATCATCGAGCGCATCCTCGCCGTCGTCCAGGCCATCCAACCGAACACCAGCGGCAGCACGAACCCCACGACAATCCTCAGCCAGAACGTGGGATCGCCCGTCAGCGACTGGTCGCGACCGCCGACAGGATCGTCGACCACCACCGCCAGCGCGACTCCGAATAGCACCGCCTGCACGATCACGACGATCAGGAACGCCGTGGTGATCTCGACTAGCGGTTGAGCGGGCAGTCGCGGCGTGACCAAGTACCAGTGCCCCAGCGCCAGGCCAACGGCGGAAAGTCCCAGCGCCAACGCGCCAAATCCCAGACTGACCGCCGTCAGTCCCTCGGGAGAACCGGACAGCGTCGCCGCCGTCAGTCCGAGCGCCGCTAACGACAACCCGCTCAGTACCCAGCCCAGCCTCCGAGCCCAGGCGTCGCGATCGGTGTAAAGGGCCAGATTGTGCAGCACCGAGATCGCCGTCAGCGCGGCCAGCACCCAGACCAAGACGTCGCGAGGCCCGGATCGAACGGCGAACCCCTCGACGATGTCGCCTTGCAGCGTGAACGCCGTCCAGAAGGCCAGTCCGAGCACGATCGGGACCATGATCGTCGTCGCCCGGACAAATCCCGGCGTCGCCTGACCGCGCAAGTGGACCGCATGCATCACCAACGCGCCGCCGACGCCCAGCTCCAACAGGAGCAACAGCAGCGTGTACGGCAACGCGCCCGACGCAACCACCGTCGTCTACGACCCCAACTTCAGCAGCAACACTTCGCGCCTCAGACCCTCATCGCCAATCTCTACCTGCACTTGCAAGACGCGATAGCGGTCGTCGCGTCCACCGCGACGAAAGCGCAGCACATCGCCCTTGCTCCACGGATAGTCGGTCTCCAACGTGTCGAGCAGCGCCTCACGACGCTCCGTAAACGTGTCCGACTCCCAGAACTCCGTCAGCATCAGTTCCCTCCTGCGACAGACGTACTGAGGCAGCGTATCCCATGGTGGTGCGTCCGACCCGAGCAGATTTCACAGGCTCCAGATATGCCACAATGGCCGACATGACGGATACCAACGACACCGAGACTTCCCGGCGTTGGCTGCTCAAGGCCCTTCGCGAGGCCTCGGGCGAGATGTACGAGCTGCTCATGCAAGCCATGCATCGCAGCATGCCCGACGCCGAAGCGCTGATCGAACGCGCCTGGCGTCAGGACACCATCGCCGCCTGGCAGCTCGGCCACTTGCTCTTCCAGGACGTCGAAGACTTGCCGCTGCATGACTACGAGTGGCTGGAACAGACCAACCCTCCCGATTGCTACGAACAGCTTCGCGAGTGGTACCACCTCAGAGAGCAAATCAACAGCGTGCTCTACATGATCTCCAGCTACGAGTGGGAACAGTCGGCCAATCATCGCTTCCGGGGAGAACTCAGCGTCGAGAGCATCGCCCGCGCCGTGCACCAAACCGACCTGGAAATCCTCAACACGCTCAGGGCTCAGTTGCAGCCAACGTAACTCCCCTTCTCCCCCCTTTGCGAGACCGATGCGCAACCTCCAACTCCCCTCTCCCCCCCTTGCGGGGGGAGATGTCACGGAGTGACAGAGGGGGGGTCGGTCGGTGAGTACCAGATAGAAGTTGCGAACAGGACCCCCCTCTGCCTTCGGCATCTC
Organism: Dehalococcoidia bacterium; assembly: GCA_965207365.1. GTDB lineage: Bacteria > Chloroflexota > Dehalococcoidia > Bin125 > Bin125 > Bin125. Next base: position 237,225 of record OZ242281.1, read on the forward strand.
CCCCGCAAGGGGGGAGAAGGGGAGTTATGCATCAGTCTCCGCGAGGGGGAGGAAGGGGTGGCCGCATTCCTCGGCAAGGGAGCAGAATCATGTAGCCGGCCAACCCAACGCCGACGCCACTTCCGACGCTGCTCTGGAGAAATTCATCGTGTAGATATGCAGACCCGGCGCGCCTAGCTCAAGCAGCTCGCGACCCAGATTGACTGCCACCTCTACCCCGATTTCACGTCGCTCTGCCGCACTATTCGCCGAGTCCAGCCGCTCCCGAATCTCGGACGGAAACTCTGTGTTGTTCAGCTCCGACATCCGTTCGATGCCGGCCACATTCGTCGGCGGCATCACTCCCGGGATTACGGGTGTGTCGACTCCGCGTGCGAGAAGCTGGCCCACGAATTGCTCGTAGTATTCGGCTCGATAGAAGAATTGGGTCAGCGCGAAATCGGCCTCGGCCAGCTTGGCTGCTTGATGTGTCAGGTCCGCCTCGCGCGACCTCGCCATTGGATGACCCTCGGGATGCGCCGCAACGCCGATGTCCCAATCCACGTGCTCGCGGATGAAGGAGACGAGTTCGGCCGCCGTGTCAAAGGCCTGGCTTGTGGATTCTGCGGTCTGGGGCAGGTCGCCGCGTAGGGCGAGGATGTTTTCGATACCGTCGCGGCGGTAATCGTCGATGATTCCGGCCACATCGTCGCGCGTATGGGCGACACAGGTCAGATGCGGCATCGCCTCGATGTCAAAGTCCTCGCGGATCGCTTGCACCCAGTCTCGCGTCGGACCGCGCGTCGTGCCGCCCGCGCCATAGGTCACCGACATGAATTGCGGTTGATGCAGCGACAACCGGGCCAGCGTCTGCCTCAGACGCTCAACTCCCGCCTCATCGCGCGGCGCAGAGAATTCAAAAGACAACGTTGGACCAGCATCAAGCAGTTGCGTGATGCGGGCCATGTACTGCGTCCATCTACGGGAGGTAGGGAGCCCTCACCCGTACCCTCTCCCAGAGGGAGAGGGAATCAGAGGGAGAGTGGATTTGGTGTTAGACGCAGGAGCGCGCTTGCGAAGCACCGCCAGCGTCGGCGGTGTCGAAGCTCGAACCACAGGCGCAAGAGTGCGATGCGTTCGGGTTCGAAATCGAGAAGCCCTGCTTCATCACGTCGTCGATGTAGTCAACGCGAGAGCCGGAGATCAGCGGGGCGGATTCCTCATCGATCAGGAAGCGCACGCCGCTCTTCTCGACGACCTGGTCGCCAGCCTCGGCGTCCATCGCCAGGGCCATGCCGTACTGATAGCCGGAGCAGCCGCCGCCGACGACAAACACGCGAAGAGCACCCTCGGCGAAGCCTTTGTCCTCAAGCAGCGACTTGGCCTTCTCCGCCGCCAGGTCGGTCACGTCAAGCATCTCGGTCATCTGAAAGACCATGGAAACAGTCCTCTCAACAGCATGAGTTCAAACCCGAGCATAGCGCATCCACGGCCGCGTCACTTCCAACTCTGGTCGGCAATCCCGCTCGTCTGCAGCGCCCGAATCAGAGCCACCGATGGTTGGCCACAACCGGATATTGCCAATTGAAGCAGGTAATATGTACCGGTACAAGAGCGAAGCAGGGAGAGTGGCATGACGACGGGTGAGGAATCAAGGCCGGCGACGCTGTCGGAACTGTACCTGGTGCGTGACCAGCTCAACAGTCGTATCGACGATCTGCAAAAGGTGATGTTCTGGGGGTTCGGTCTGTTGGCGGCGCTGCTGATCGCACTGATGGGCGTCGTGCTCAGCGGAGCAGGCTAGAGAACAGGCATCCAAAGTCCGTTTGAAGCCCTGCTGACGCCCGCGCGACCTGAGCGCCGACTGGGACGCCGCGCTACCCTGACCTCATGGAACGTGCTTATTTTGACCACGCCGCGACCACCCCTCTCGACTCTCGTGTCCTGGAAGCGATGGTTCCCGCTCTGCAGCATGGCTGGGGCAATCCCTCGGGAATCTATCGCGAGGCTCAATATGCCGCCTCCCTGCTTGACCAGGCGCGCGATGACATTGCCGGCGTGCTGGGCTGTTCACACTCCGAGGTGGTGTTAACCTCGGGCGGGACCGAGTCCGACAACCTCGCCATTCGCGGCGCGGCGTTGGCTCGCGCGCATGCTGGCCGGCATTTGGTCACCCAGGAAACCGAGCACCATGCCGTCCTACACACAATGGAGCAACTAGAGCATGAAGGCTTTGAGCTGACCATCCTCGGTGTCGACGGCGACGGCTTTGTCGACCCCGAGAAGGTATCGGCGGCGGTGCGCGAGGACACGACGGTGGTCAGCATCATGCTGGCCAACAACGAGATCGGTGCCGTACAACCGCTGGCCGAGATCTCACAGGCGGTGAAAGAACGCAATCGCAAGACCATCGTGCACACCGACGCGGTGCAGGCAGCCGGCGCGGTCGATATCCGCCCCGACGCGCTGGGAGTCGACCTGATGTCGCTTACGGCGCACAAGATCTACGGACCCAAGGGCGCGGGAGCATTGTACGTACGGCGTCGGACGGCGTTACAACCATTGCAGCTTGGCGGCGGACAGGAAGAGGAGCGACGCGCTGGCACGGAGTCGGTTGCACAGGCGGTCGGACTGGCGAAGGCGCTGGTCCTCGCCGAGGAAGAGCGCGCGCAGCGAACCGGCCACGCCTCGGATCTACGCAATCGATTATGGCGCGAGCTGAACGAGCGCGTCCATCCGATCCGGCTGAACGGTCCGTCCGACTGGTCGCGCCGCTTGGCCAACAACCTGAACGTCAGTTTCCCGGGCGTCGAGGGTGAGAGCATCCTGCTGCAGCTCGATCTCGAGGGATTCGCCGCGTCCTCGGGCAGCGCATGCAGTACCGGCAGCACCGAACCGAGTCATGTTCTCAGCGCCATCGGGCTCGACCCTGACACCGCACACAGCACGCTCCGCCTGAGCCTGGGCCAGTCGAACACTGAGGAGCAGATCGACGGCATCGCGCAGACGATCGAGGAAATCACAGCACGTCTTCGGGCGTTGTCGCCGGTGTAGCGTTGTCGGTACTGGAGGGGAACGATGGTCACGGCAGAACGACCTACGGCGGCAATCAGTGAGTCCCGAGCAGAAGCATCAGAAAATCGGCAAGTTCTTTTTCCGCTGAGGCTGCAACTGCCTCCTGACTGGAAACTTACAAACGATCTGCTCCTAAAGATCGGCGCGCTCAACGATGGCTGGCGGCTCGAGGCCGATGCGCAAAGGGGACTCTTGATCATGCCGCCACCTGGACCACTGAGTAGTGACCGCAGCGGTCGGATCTACGCGCAAACCCTGATCTGGAGCGAAACGAGCAATCGCGGCCGAACCTTTGAGTCAAGCGCAATGTTCGAACTTCCCAACAGTGAGCGCCGAATGCCGGATGCGGCGTGGATCAGCGATGATCGTTTAGCCGGTATCGACGTGAATGACGAAGGAATCTGGGAAATCTGTCCAGACTTTATCGTGGAAGTCCGTTCAGTCAGCGATGAACTTGACGATCAACAAGCGAAAATGAAGATGTGGGTGTCGCAAGGTGCGCTGCTGGCGTGGCTCGTCGACCCTTATGAGGAAACGGTCTGGATTTACCGACCCGAACAGGAGCCCGAACTTACGGAACGCCCCGAGTCGCTGACGGCGAACGAAATCGCCGATGACCTGACGATCGACTTCAGCCGGATTTGGCCACGTCAGGATGCGGAGCCAGAGACCAGGTAATCCCGGTATCCAGGAACCGACCAATCTCGGCAAACTCGACTTCGAGCTGTGACTGGGCATTGTCCGATAGCTCTTCAAACGTAGCCACTGTCACGGACAGACCACGCGCCCGTCGCTTGCGATCCCATGTGCCGACCAAACGGCCGTCGATCAAGACGCACGATCGGATCATGCCGCCGCCGGCATTGATGCGCTTGAGTAGGTGATCGGGAACATCGAGGTCTCGCTTGGCATAGCCAAGGATGTAAGGGTCGAACGGACCGAGCACGCGTAATATGTGCCCCGGTCCCGCCAATACCTCGTCAATCACCTCTGCCGCTTCGAGGGTCATCCACATCGGTGTGCCTCCAACCCGAACCTCAATCAGTTCATCTATCACTGCGTCTACAGCGGGTCGTGACAGCGCGGCAGGCAGTCCGGTCCACCAGCGGTAGTCGGCGGGAGTGGCAGGTCCGTAGGCAGCGAAGTAGCGACGGGCGAGTTCCGCTCCGGGATCTTCTGGTTGTGATGCTTCTTTGGGAAGCCAACGGTCTATCAGTACGTGAGATTCTTCGCCGTCCTGGTCGGCGCCGAAGCAGATCACGCCAAGCATCGACGCGGTGCGCAGCAGATGACGAGTCGCCTGACCTTCGACTGGCAAATCCGCCGAGCGCAGAGCATCGGCGACATCCGTACGCTTGAGCCAGTCGCGGCGCGACAGATAATCGCAAAAGAAATCCAGGACTCGAGCGTGATCCTCATCAGTGATCCCCAGGTCTGCTCGACGCTTGAGCGCCTTGGCATCCATCGCTTCGCCGAGCAGCTTGAGCATCCAGCGATGATCTTCGGCCGGGACAAGATGGAGCGTGCCGCGCATGAACCAGTTACGAACGACTGATCGATCGACGTTGCGCGCGCGTTCGACATCGGATGCCGATAGGCCAGTTGTCCTGGTACCGACACCCAGCAACCAGCCAAGCCGGTCTTGCGCCTGTATCGCCCCGGCAAGGCGAACGCCGGATGGTACATCCGTCGCACGATGTGCGCCAAGACCCTGCGCATGGAGACGCAGCCGCCTGGCCTCATTCCAGTTAAGTTGGCGAACTGTGCCGTCACCGGGCATGACGTCTGGGCCTTCACTTATCTGGTTTAGCTCAGACTAGAACGACACAGTTGGTAGGCTCAGCGTCGTGACTAGTGAACAACGCGACGGATGGCAGCCGGGCCAATACGCCCGCTTCAGGGCAGAGCGGGAGCAACCGTTCTATGACTTGCTGGACCTGGTCGAGCCGGTTCCCGGCGGTCGTGTCGTAGACCTCGGCTGCGGGACCGGCGTGCTGACTCGGGTGCTGCATGAGCGGACGCAGGCCGCCGAGACGGTCGGCATTGACCGCTCGCAGGCGATGCTGGACAAGACGGCCCAGCACGCAGGCGAAGGCGTGCGATTCGAGCGCGGCGACATCGCCAAGTTTTCAGCTACTGATCTGGATGTGGTCTTCGCCAACGCGTCAATCCAGTGGGTGGGCGACCATGCGTCGTTGTTTCCGCGGCTGGCAGCGACGCTTAAGCCAGGCGGACAACTCGCCGTGCAGATGCCCGCCAACGAGGACCATCCCTCACACGCCGTCGCTCGCCAGGTCGCGCAAGAAGCGCCGCACAACGAGGCACTCGGCGGCTTCGTCTACCGCCACTCCATCGAGTCCCCCGAGTGGTACGCCGAGCAGTTCGCCAGACTCGGTTTCGCCGAGCAACACATCTGCATACAGGTCTACCTGCACCGTCTGCCCGGGCCTGAAGACGTGATTGAGTGGGTCAAGGGCTCACTCCTCACTGGCTACCGAAACCGGATGTCGTCAGAGGACTACGAAGCGTTCCTCTCGGACTACCGAGACCGTCTGCTGTCAGAACTGTCAGACGAACGCCCATTCCTCTACACATTCAAGCGACTCCTGCTGTGGGGACGGGCGGGCTAGCTGGCTCGGTAGAATATCCACATGGTTGTTGCACATCCGAGGTCCAGAGCGGAAGAAGTCAGCGCCTTGTTGGCGTCGCTTGGGATCGGGCCGCTGCTGCTTCGGTTGCCCGCCGGCTGGGAGTTGTCGAACGAGAAGCTGCTCGAGCTGTGCCACCTTAACGAGAACGTGCCGTTTGAGGTCGATGAGACGGGGGCGTTGATATTGAACATGCCGAGCGGTCCGACGAGCGAATGGATGGGGTATGAGATCGGCTGGCAGATCCGCTCATGGGCAGATGTCGATGCGGGAGATCTCGTGTTCGGCTCGAGCGCGCTGTTCGAGTTGCCTGACGGCAATCGCAGGTCTCCCGACATCGCCTGGTTGAGTGGTGAGCGGCTGACGGGAATTGATCTGTTCGATGGGGAAGTTTGGAAAGTGTCGCCGGAACTTGTGGTTGAGATTCGGTCACTGTCAGACGACATTGCACGGCTGCAAGCAAAGATGGAACTCTGGGTGCGCAATGGAGTGCAGTTGGGCTGGTTGGTGGATCCGTTCGATCAGAAACTGTGGGCATTGCGGCCTGGCACCGAGCCGGTGGTGCTGGAGCGACCGGAGGCGATATCGGACGACGATGTGTTGCCAGGGTTGGTGGTAGATCTGCGGCGGATCTGGCGGCCGCTGTGACCAGCGAACACTGGAACCGCATTTGTAGACCTTTGTGGACAGGTGTAGAACTGTGAAGTACTCAAGCTCTCGCGCCTAGCGTCGTGTCGACCTGCGGACGTGTTCGCGAAGCGCCTGGTTGATGTTGGTCTGGTAACCCTTCCCCTGCGGCATCTGCGCCTTGAACCAGGCGATGATATCGGCGTCGATTCTCAACGTGATCTGCTGCTTCGTTGGTCGGTAGAATCTGCCCTGCTCGGCCCTGGAGCAATCGAAGACTTCGGGGATGTCGCTCGTGTCGATATCCTCATCAGCGATCTCGTCCAGTGCCAGTACCTCCCGCTGCACCTTCGGCGGCAGGTCATCAAACTTCTTCTTCATCTGCCATCCGTTCAGCCCGACTTGATTTGCGAGCGGAGATAATCCGGCCGCGACTCGCGGTGAATCCCGTCTCATCTTCCGGAGCGGAATGGACAACAGTGATGAAGCGGTTGCCGATTACCCCAACGGTGATCCGGCGGTCCTCGACGAGATACGGATCAGGAACCGCGAGGAACAGGGGATCGTCGAACACAGATATCGCGGTCTCAAAGCTGAGTCCGCGTTTCCGAATGGTGGCATCGCTCTTGATTGGATCCCAGGTCCATGACAAGCCCCGTCATTCCCGTCGTCACTACGCAAATGTAGTTACAGCAGTGCTCCGCCGTCAAGTCAGCGGTCTCGCAACAGATAGCGCTCCCGCAGATCCGAGCAGGTCCTCGATCGAGTCCGGGACTGAGATCTGGGCGGCCTCGTGTATCCTGAGTCCCACGCTGACGGGAGCTGGCATGGTTTTTCCCACGATTGACACTGGAGGGGCTCCGATCCCTCTGCTTGACCCCGTGACTGATGTTGAGGAAGAGCTTCGCTCGCAGTTGCTCGTCTCGACTGTGGACAAGGTCTTTGGCTGGGCTCGCCGATCCTCGCTCTGGCCGGCCATGTTTGGCCTGGCCTGCTGTGCGATCGAGATGATCGCGACAGCCAACGCCCGCTATGACCTGGCGCGCTTTGGCGCCGAGGTCTTCCGCGCATCACCGCGACAGGCCGACCTGATGATCGTGGCCGGCACGGTGACCTGGAAGATGGCTCCACCGGTTCGGCGCATCTACTTGCAGATGGCCGAGCCCAAGTGGGTGATCTCGATGGGCTCCTGCTCCAACATTGGTGGACCGTTTGCCCATGGCTACTCGACCTTGCCCGGTGTCAACAATGTGGTTCCAGTCGATGTCTACGTGCCCGGTTGCCCGCCGCGACCTGAGTCGCTGCTGGCCGGCTTAATGCTGCTGCAGCAGGTGATCGACGACGAGCACGCGCACAACGGCCGCAAGCGCCGACCCGAGCCCACCGGCGATTTCTCCAAGATGCTGCCCGAAGGCGACCCGATCCGGGCCGAACTCGAATCGCTCTTCCCGCCGTTCCTGACCGCCGACGGTCAGCCGCGCGACAGATTCACCGGAGCGCTCCCGCACGACCAGAATTTCTACAGCAGCCGCTAGCCCGTTAGGGTGTAACAAAGCCATCCGAGGGGACTCGAAGGGAAGCGGACATGGTCTTCGGCAAAGGCATGGCCAAGGGACTGATGACCGTGCTCAAGCACGTGCGCAAGCCGGTCGTGACCGTCCAGTTCCCCGAGGAAGAGCGCGACATCCCGCCCCGTGCGCGGACGAACCTGGTCTGGTTTGTCGAACGTTGCACCGGCTGCTCGACCTGCGCCCAGAGCTGTCCCGACGGCTGCATCCTGGTCGACACCGAGCCGCGCGAAGATGGCTCCTTCCTCGTCAACCGCTACGAGATCGATTTCCGACTCTGCATGTACTGCGGACTCTGCACCGAGGCCTGCCCGTACGAGGCAATCCAGGTCGGCGGCTCATACACCAACGTGGTGACGAACCCCAACCACCTGTACAAGGACAAGGAAGACCTGATCGAGCTGGCCAACGAGTATCTCGATCAGCACGATTGGGTCTACCCCAACGGCCAAAAGGCCGTCCAGCAGACCGTGCATCCCTCAGAGCGTCGCCAGCATCACTAACCCTCATATCACCACCCCAACTTTACGCTTTTGGCGATTCGGAGGAGGCTAGCAGCCGTGACTACTCTGAATCGAACCATTTTTCGAGGTGACTGCCTCGACATCCTCAGCGACCCCGAACTCCTGCCCAACCAGTCGATTGATCTGATCTATCTGGATCCTCCATTCAATTCCAAGAAGAAGTATGCGCTACCCTTCGATTCCAAGGGAATGGATGTAGAAGCAGTAGTCGCCTTTAGTGACACCTGGACGTGGAGCGATGCAGAGCGACGACAGTACGAAGAATGGCAAGCGCACAGTTCTACTGATGCTACGGTCGACTTCCTTCTTTCGGTGATCGACTTCTCCCTCAAGACCAGAGGTACAAAGGGAAAGAATAACCTGGCCGCATATCTGCTAAACATGGCTGCCCGGTTACTTCCCATGCGGAGACTACTCAGCGATTATGGATCGTTGTACCTGCACTGCGATCCTAATGCCTCTCATTATCTTAAGTTAATTCTCGACGCGATATACGGCGAATCGGCGTTCCAAAACGAGATTATCTGGCACTACGGTCTAGGCGGGTCATCTCGTAAACGGTACTCGCGCAAGCATGACGTGATTCTCAAATATTCGCGGACGGACGATTTCTACTTTGACAAACCAATGGTACCCGCGACTTCTCAACGCATGAAAGGCGAGCTGAAAGGGGCTACCGACGTATGGGATATCCCTTCGCTGAATAACAACTCCCACGAACGACTAGGATATCCAACGCAAAAGCCTCTCACCTTGCTAGAACGCATAGTCAAGGCAGCGTGCCCGGAGGGTGGTGTCGTTCTCGATCCTTTCTGCGGCTGCGGAACGACACTCCATGCAGCAGAAAGCCTCAACAGGCGCTGGATTGGCATAGACATTTCACGGTTCTCGGCGGGATTGGTACGTGATCGACTCCTTTCTCATTTCAAGACCATCTCGACATCAGATATAACGGTGTCTGGAATTCCACTGACGGTCAGTGAGGCGCAATCACTGGCGACTCACGATCCCTTCGAGTTTGAGAAGTGGGTCTGCGGCCAATTGGGAGCGGCGGGTATCTACACCAAGAAGAGGCCGGGACAGAGAGGGCGAGACGGAGGAGTTGATGGAATTCTACGGTTCTGGCCATTTCGAATGGATGGTAATCCCTCAGAGCACGAACTAGCAGTGATTCAGGTGAAGTCCGGTGGGGTAACCGCTGACTCAGTTCGGGCGTTGTACCAAACGGTCGAAGACACTCCAGGCGCCACCGCTGGCGTGATGGTGTGTTTCGAGGACCAGATGACGACCGTGGAGAACAATCGCAGCAAGCGAGTGTTTACTGATGATCAACCGGCCACATATCAGATGATTCAAGGTCTTTCAATAGAGGATATGCTAGCGGGACAGAGACCAAGGCTACCAAACATTATCAAGAGAGGCGGAAAAACCGAACCTGTTCCGGTACCCTCTCCACTTCTATAGTGACTTGGCTACCGCTCTCACCTCACACGGCGGCTGCGGCAGCGTCAAGTGCACTTGGAGCAATGTTCAACGCAAGAGTCCAATGTGTCGCCGCCCCGATGCGAGTTCGCGAGCCGCCGATCTATTCGGAGTCCTCGCCATGTTCATCAACGAAGGCCCAGACTTCGGTCATATCGACGACCAGACCTTCGAGCACGGATTCGCCGGAGAGCGTGGCCGGGCGATCGAGCATCTGCGGCTCTTGGCCCGGTCTGTAGATCCAAACGGTCTGTCTGATTGGATCGACCAGCCAGCCGAGTTCCACGCCGAACGTCAGCCAGTTCTCCATGCGTTGCTGCTGTGCGGCGAGGGAATCGGATGGGTAGCGAACTTCAATCACGAAGGTTGGACACACTCGCCAGAAACCCCGCTTCGGTCGCTCTTCGGGCGTGAGCGACGCGATCAACTCGGGACTGAGCCACGAACAATCGGGAGCCCATGTGCGCTCGCCAAGATCGGGATGGCTGACTTTGTACGTGCCATCCGGGTCGCGAACGCGCCCGCCTCCGCCGGCGACTCGCCAATTGGCTACTTGCCGACCCAATTCGATGCTGATGTCTGCGCTGTCGCCCCCGGCAATCACCCGCACCTCCAGTTCAGAGTTCGGCCCGAGCTCGATCTTCCAGCCTGGATTCTGCTGGTTGATACGTTCCAACTGCTCATCGCTGAGGGCGACCGGCATGGGGATGCGCAAACAGATATCGCGCAGTTCCCAAGGAGGCTGCTGTTCCTCAGCGCCGTCCGGATCAGTCGCGATGGCTTCGGCTGTGGTCATCGTTTGGCTCCGTTGAGCAGATCGTAGCCTGTCCGGTTAGGTGTCGGCGCTAAGTTGGGCTGTGCTGCTGATAGAATGCGTGTTGGTTCAGCGTGCCCGTGACGGGGGAGGATCCATGGCGACGATCACTATCAATGGACGTTCGGTTGAGGCCGAGGTTGGCGCTCCGCTGGTCGAGGTTATCAAGAACGCCGGCTTCCCGATCTCCAACCTCTGCTACCTCGACGGACTGCCGCCGTACGCGGGCTGCCGCACCTGCGCAGTCGAGGTCGAGGGAATGCGCGGACTGCCGCTCTCCTGCACGACCAACGTGATGGACGGCATGGTCGTCCGCACCGATACGCCAGAAGTCACCGAGATGCGGCAAGAAGTTCTGGCCGTGATCCTGGCCAACCACTCCGACCGCTGCCTCACCTGTCATCGCATTGAGCATTGCCGCACCGGCGAAATCTGCCTGCGCGACAACGAGGTCACCCACCGCTGCGTGACCTGCTCCAAGAACTACCGCTGCGAACTGCAAACCACCTGTGACGCCGCCGATGTCGGACGCGCCAACGTCGAGCCCTACATCGACGAGGCCCGCACTTACTACCGTGAGAAGCAGCCCGAGCCTGACCGCGCCAATCCGTTCTTCGAGTTCGACCCGCAGATGTGCATCATTTGCACCCGCTGCGTGCGTGCCTGCGATGACCTACGTCACACGACGGCGATCACGTTGGCCGGTCGCGGATTCTCGACCCGTATCGCCTTCGGCGCGGGCGGACAGATTGACGAGTCCAACTGCGACTTCTGCGGATCTTGCGTCGATGTCTGCCCAACCGCGACATTGATGGAAGCGCCGAACAAGTGGGTCGCCCGACCCGACAAATGGGTGACCACGACCTGTACCGAGTGCTCGATGGGCTGCACGATCCAGATGGGCGTCCGCGACGGACGCGGCGTCCAGGTCCGGCCTGGCAACGGCAACGATGTCTCCCGTTCACAGATTTGCGTGCGCGGACGCTTCGGTTACGACCAGACCCGAGACAAGGATCGGCTGCGCGCAGCCACGATCGGACGCGGCGAAGACGCATTCGAGCAGGACGGCGATGCGGTCGCCGAACACGCCGCCGCTGCGCTAGCTTCGATCCTCGCTGAGCACGGTCCATCGGCTGTCGGCATCCTCGGCTCCGGCCAGATGACACTGGAAGAGCTGTTCGCGCTCAAAACCCTGGCCACCCGGCTCGGCGTGACCAACCTCGATTCATCGCTGGGCGCCATCACTGCCGCCATTGGCGACGCCCTGAACGACGCCTTCGGGTCCGAGCACCTGCCTTCTCGACTCACGACTGTCGAGACCGCCGACCTGGTCATCGCCATTGGCGATGACATCTCCTCCTCCAACAATGTGCTGGGTGTGCGGATTAAGGATGCGGTCGCCAACAACGGCGCTTCGCTGGTCAGCATCTCCTCGCGACACAATCCACTCGCCGAATACGCCGTCGACGAAGCACACGCGATCCATCCTGCGGACGGCGACCTCGCCGGCGTCGCACAGGCGCTGGCGACAGCCGTCGTTAAGGACCTCGACGTTCGCACGGGACTCTCTGGCGTGGACGGCCTAGCCGATGTCAGCGGCAGCGCCGACGGAACCGACACCGCGGCAGCGACGATCCTGCGCCGACGCGGCGGTTCAGTCGCAGTTATCGTTGCGCCTTCGCGCTCCAACGCCGCACAGGCGAGCGCACAGGTCCGCGCTGCAGCCAACCTCGCAATCGCGCTGGCTGGTCCCGAAGCCGCGCCGGCTTCGCTTCACGTCCTCCCACCCGAATCCAACTCCGTCGGCCTCCGGGACCTGGGCGTCGTTCCCAGCGAGGGCGGACTTGATACTGCCGGCATGCTGGCTGCGGCCCGCGAGGGATCGCTCAAGGCGCTGCTCGTCGCACGCGACAATCCGGTGCTGCTGCACCCGGATCGCGCCGCAACCATTGCCGCGCTCGACAACCTCGACGCCCTGATCGTGATTGACGAAGTCGCCACCGAGACCGTCGAACGCGCGACTCACGTGCTGCCCGACGTGTCATCGTTTGGCAAGGACGGACACATCACCAACGCCGACCGCCAGATCCTGCGGCTCAGGACGGCAACGGTTGACCAGCGCAACGCGCGTCGACTGGGACTCTGGCTGGCCGCGATGGCCGAGCATCTGCCCGCGGTCGACACGCCGACCACCAACGAAGACGGCGAACCGGGCGATCCGATTCCGGCGCCGGCACAGCCTCAAGACCTGCAGGAAGCTCGAACCGCTCTCGCGGCGCTCGACAGCCGCTACTCCGTGCTGGCCCAGCCAGGCGCGACGCAGACTCGCATGCCAATCAACGGCGCCGCAACGCAACGCTTCCTCAGCGTCCCGCAGACCGGCGCGAGCAATGGCGACAGTTCGCTGACCCTGCTCACCGGCCGCGACCTGTACACCGACCGCTTGACCGCCTCGCGCGGTGATGTCAACGCCGACCTGCTGCATCGCGCCGATGGCCTGCAGATCAATCCTGCCGACGCCGCCGCGCGTGGCATCGAGGAAGGCGCTGCGGTCAGCATTGCCGCCAACAACGCCCAGCTCATCCTGCCCGCCGAAATCACCGAAGACGTGCCGACCGGCGCGGTTTGGGCCTCGGCCCTTCACGACGCCGGCGCAGTGCAGGCCCTGCAAGCGGTCAACGCCGATCGGTTAGCTGCCGTTGAGGTGACTCCCGCATCCGGCTGACCTACCGAACGCGGCAAACTGCCGCACTTGAATCGATTCCACCGACCGCGCTGACGGCCGCCCACACGTGCTCAGTTTTGGATGTGAGCATGCCCTATCGGGAACGCTGCCCGTTCCCGAATCCAACCGAGATCTCGAAAATCGCGATAAGCTACAGATCACTCACATGTGCGTCACAGCGCGACGATCCGAACATTGGCCCATTTGCCTCAATGCCGCTCCATCTCGACTCCCTGATCATCCCGGAATACATCTGACATGACCCAACCACACTCAAACCCAGAGACGGCGCCGCCGCGTGGACACTACGTGTTTGTCGACGGCCCCTCGATTGATGGCACGCTCGGCCAGGTGATCGGACAGCCGCCCGGTCCGGATACGAGGCCCGACTGGCGTCGGCTGGAAGCGTTCGTCAAACAGACCTGCGGACCCGCGCCGTACACGGCAACGTTCGTCTTCTGGGCGCCGGGACAGCAGGGTTTCATGCACTTCCTGCGCACATCGGGATTCCTAATCGCGCTCGGCGACCGATTCGTGCCCGGCCAGAGCTGCGCCGAACTGATCCACGAACGAATCGCACGGCTGAATGAAGCCGCCGACCCCGACCAGAGTTGGCAACTGATCGTCGGCACGCATAATCCCGATCTGATCGCAGCGCTGCCCGAACTCGCCGACCAGGCAGAACGGATCACGGTCTTCGGCTTCAGCGAGTTCCTGCCGGAATCTCCAGAACTGGAACACGAAATCGACTTCTTCGACATCGAAGATGACGCGCTACTGTTCCGCACGCCGCTGCCACGAGTCGATTTCGATGAAGATGGACAAGAGATCCAGGCGGCAGAGCCGGAACAGGGCTATCAACCAAGTTTGGTTGATCCACCCGCGCTCGAAACGCCCCGTCAGGCGCCGGTGTTTAGTCGTTCGACAGCCGCACCGACGCCGGCCGGTACACGGGAGTTCTATCTGGTTGTCGACGGACGCAGCATCGAGAAGGAACTGGGCGAAATCCTGGGCGAGAAGCCCAACCCGGGCACACGGCCCGACTGGGGCACGGTGCTCGATTACGCCCGCAGCCGATCGCAGGCGCCTCACGGCGAAGTCAAGGCGCTATTCGCGCATATCGCCCCCGGACACGCCGGATTCCGACGCGCACTCAAGGATCTGGGCTACGCCTCGATTCCCGTACGTCCAGATGGGATCCAACTGATGCGGCCAGTGGTCGAGGAGTTCATCTGCGGATTGCTCGGCGCACGAACCCTTCGAGGCGACGACGGCGCTGCGCCCGACATTATGGTGATCGGACACGGACAAGCCATCTTCGACGCACTCAACGACATTCCCGACCAGGGACAACGAATCGCCGCGCTCGGTTTCCCGGAGCGGATGCCCCCGTCCGACTTCTACCCCGGAATCGAGCAGCTCGATCTGGAACGAGACGCCCGAGCCTTCGGCGCCGAACTACCGCGAGAGTTCGGCGTCGACGTCGACAACTTCGATCCGGACGAAGAGTTGTCGCGATTGTTCTAGGGCCTTCTCAGGGGAGGCGAGACTCCCCCGTATGACGGGTCCCCATTCCCGGCTCCCCCTTGCAGGGGGAGCTGCCGAAGGCTGAGGGGGTCCCGCTCCCCGTCGACTGACCCGTTAAACGTCTGTCCGCTGTTTCACGCACTCGAGTGAACAAGCTCTAGACCGTCTCATATTCTTCGTCACACCTGGGCTTGTCCCGGACCCGGCCAGAACGCGCATATCTCGACATTCGCCACTCCAAAGCAACGCTCAACCTGTTGCTTGCGGCTTTGCAAGATTGTCAGATATAGGTGACTACAGCACGCAGCGAGATTCCCGCGTCAAGCGCGGGAATGACGGAGGGTATGAAGCTGGGGTACGACGGAAACCCCGACGCGCCGCCAGAGCCCGTTTACAGACTGAACGGTAGGGCGCTACCGATACCGAATGTGACGCCCGCCGCCAGGATGCCGACGAATACGGACCGTCCCGCCGAGTAGAGCGGGTTGCGGCTGGTGAATAGCGACGTGAACAACCCCGCCACACCGAGGGTTGCGACGCTGGCAACGACCCCAACGATCAGCGCCCAGTAATCGACGTTCCAGTCGGCGGCGTGCCAGATCAGGAACGGCAGCAGTGGAATGAGCGCGCCCAGCGAGAACGATACGAACGAGCTGATTGCGGCTTTCCATGGATCGCCGAGTTGCTCAGGATCGAGCCCCAACTCTTCACGCACCATGGTGTCAATCAACGACTCAGGTTTCTCCGACAGCTCGGCGGCTACTTGCTCAGCCAACTCATTCGAGAGTCCCTTGGCGCGGTAGATGGTGACCAGTTCACGTCGTTCCTCCTCCGGATCGAGGAGGACTTCGTCGCGTTCCATGGCAATCTGACGCTGCAACACTTCTGACTGTCCGCGCACCGAGATGTACTCGCCCGCAGCCATTGAGAATGCACCCGCGAGCCAGCCGCCGATTCCGGCGACCAGCACAGCCTCGGAACCGATTGCGACGCCGGCGACGCCGGCGATCAGCGCCAGGTTCGAGACAATGCCATCGTTCAGGCCGAACAGCACGGCGCGAAACGTCGATGCGCCCGCTGTGCCGATCCCGGCATGGCCCTCTCCGATCGCGCCTTCCGCCCCGAACTGGGGAGCGAGCTCGGCGAGTGTCGCGCGATGTTCGCGTTCCTCCTCGGCCAGATCGCCGGAGTCGGGATCAGAAACATACTTCTGGATGTCCACCAGCTCTTCACGCCGGAGCTGGGAGATGATGAACCCAAGCCCCCAGACGCGCGCCTGGAGCGCCATCAGCCTGACGCGCAACGAGGGTCGATGCAGATCGGTTGGAAACTGCTCGTCGCCGAGCAGGCGCACCCAATGCGTGGCGTGCCGTAGCTCCGATTCCGCCATTCTGCTTAGCGCCTGGCCCGACTGCGGATCGCTCATCCCGGCGAGGCGGTCGTAGAGCCAGGCGGCGTCGAGTTCGTCGCCGATCATCTCTCGCACGCGTTCCCGACGCTCATCGGTCAAGGGAACATTTGCCTGCGGCGGATCGAGGGTCGTCATGCCGGCAGTGTATCCCGCGACATGGGATGTCCCGTGGTATGCGCGATGATCTGAACACAATCGAAACACCACAACCCAGCAACGCTCCCAGCAACACTCAATGCGGAGACCGCCACATGCTCAAGCTCGGATTGCCCAAGGGCTCGCTTGAAACCCCTACCTTCGACCTCTTCCGACGCGCCGGATTTGGCCTCTCAGTCAACTCCCGCTCTTACTTCCCGCAGATCGACGACGACGGCATCACCTGCACGATGTTCCGTGCCCAGGAGATGGCGCGTTACGTCGAGGACGGCGTCGTCGATGTTGGGATCACCGGACACGACTGGGTCGTAGAGACCGGCGCCGACGTGGTTGAGGTGGCCGAGATGACCTACAGCAAGGCGACCAGTCGTCCGGCGCGCTGGGTGCTCGCCGTACCTGCCGAGTCCGAAGTGCAGGAAATCGAGCAGCTCGAAGGCGGCGTCATCGCGACCGAACTGGTCCGCACCACGCGGCAGTATTTCGAGCAGCGTGGAATCGACGTGCGGGTCGAGTTCAGTTGGGGCGCAACCGAAGTGAAAGCAAGAATCATCGACGCCATCGTCGATGTCACCGAGACCGGCTCATCGCTGCGAGCCAACAACCTACGCGTGGTCGCCGAAGTGCTGGAAAGCACCGCGAGATTGGTCGCGAACAAAGAGGCCTGGGCCGATCCAGTGCGTCGCGAGAAGATCGAGGCGATCAACACCCTGCTTCAGGGCGCGATCGCGGCGACCAGCAAAGTCGGACTCAAGCTCAACACGCCTCGCGGAAGCCTGGAGGACGTGCTCGCCGTGATTGGAAAATTCGGCGAGCACGCCCCCACGATCAGTCCTCTGATCGACGACTCATGGGTTGCGCTGGAGATTATTCTCGATGAGCGCCAAGAGCGTGAGATGATCCCCGAACTGCGCCGTGCCGGCGCCAGCGGACTGGTCAGCTACCCGCTGAACAAGGTCATCTCTTGACGCGCCGGAACCACGCTCCAATTCGCTGCTGACCAACCAGGCATCGACCGGCGCATCCGGGGGCACGATCCAACGCTGCGTGTCACTGCGACTGCCCCCGACCGGCACGTAGGTCGCCTGGACCAGGCCGGCGCTCAGGCGTCGCGCGTGGATCCTGCCGAGTTCAACTCCATCCACCCGTATCGGAGCGGTGCGAAGCCAAACACCCTCGGGCGCGTCGACGGACAGCGATCGCTGGCTCGGCAGCGCTCGCTCTCCATTGGTCAGATCGACGCCGAACTCGACCCGGCCGTCCTCAAGCACGCGAGCCAACAACCTGTGAGCGGAGACTGACAGCGCGGCCACTGGATCATCGACGGCCTCCGGCACGGGAATTGTGGGGTTCACCGAGAGGTCCAGACCGGTCAGCAACAGATCGTGCTCTTCGCCGGCACTCACCGCGCCGCAGTGCGCACGGTCCAGCATGGCGCCATAGATCGGCGACACAGCGCGCAGCGCATCGTCCGACCATGACGACTCTCCAGCGCCGTCGCAATCGATGCCGCCGGTGAAGCGGTCCAACGCAGCAGCAACGTCCGGATCGTCCCAGCCGTCCTCGGCGTCCCGCTTCATCATCACGAGCAGCGCAGCCTCAACCAGGCGAGCGTCCACCTGTTCGGCAAAGGCAAGTTGTGCGTGGACCTGAAGCGCCTCAGAGGCGGTGATCACCTGATTCGGCTCTGCCAGATCGTTCCAGGTTCTGACAAACTGTTCGATCCGCCGCGCTGCAGCGCGCCCGAAGCGCACGACGATCTCTTCGGCCTCATCGACGTTCTGGAACTCCTGCGGATCGAATCGGGCTCGCACCAAGATCTCACTATGCGACGCGTTGAGGGTCGCTGCCAGCGCATCAAGCGTCGGCGCGGAAGCGGGCGCGACATCAGAGAGCGGCTGTCCGCCACGTGCTGTCAAAGAGAAGAGCGACTCGGCGGTCGCCGAGAGCGATTCCAGTGTGCCGCTGAAGTCGCCCAGCACCTGGCTGAGCACGCCTGCGGCGTAGATCGCTCGGGAGCTGATCTCGGGATCGAGACCGTCGTCCTGCTCGTCAGATTCGCCGTCCCCGTCGTCCGACTCCTCACCCAGTGCTGAAACCGGTATGACCTCGGTCGCGACCATACCTTCCTCGTCGGCAGTCGCGCTGACCTGATACTCGACATCATTGACGGTGACGTTGATCGGCTCAAACTCGATCCCGTTAAGCACCATCACCGGACGGCTCAGCCGGTGTTCGGAGACGCTGTCGTCCTCTTCGTTGTAGACCCGCACCTCGAGCATCACGTCGGTTGGGCCAGATCGCCAACTGAAGAGGCCCTCGAACGGGTGCAACTGCGACAACGATTGGCTACCAAATGCGGCTACCGAATCCGACGTGTGATACGACGCGCCGACGCCCCAACGTTCATCGTCTCCTTCGCCGGTACCGATCTTCGAAGTGCGCCAGTCGGAGATGTAGGGCCAGCGCACACGAACCTGAACACTGCCGTTGGTCGTCGACAGCGCGGCTTCGCCCAGATTGCCGACTCGGTAGTTGATTTCGAATGGCAATCCCAGGACTACGCGATCTGGCGCTTCGATTGCTTCAAGCTTGATGATCGGACCGTCTTCCTCGCGAGCAATATCGAGCCGATAGTCCGCCTCGAACAGGTTCTTCAGGTCACGATCGCCCCAGTTGGTGGTCTCGATCGTGTACGTGCCTGCACCGAGTACGCGGATGATGCGCGAGTTGAGTCCTACCCCACCGTCATCGTCGCTCTCCAGGAGAGCGCCGGCGTCGTCGAGCAGGTAGACGTACGAATCTGCCAGATCTGAGGTGAGATCGATCCGCAGCCTTGTCGTCTGCGCTACTTTGAAGCGATATCGTTGGGATGATCGATCCGGACGGAAGTCAGACTCGCAACCGAAGTGCGACCAATGTGATTCGGCCGAGAGGACATCTTCCAGCACGCCAAGATCGACCACGTCATCGCAGCCAGTCACGATTCGCAGCGTCAGCTCGAACGATCCAGTGTCTCGTCCCGACCATCCGAGCGCACTTGCTTCGATTCCGTACGTTCCTGCGGGCAGTGATCGCTCTATCCTCGCGTCACCCTCTCCACCGGTGTCGTCATCCGAGTCGATCAACGTGCCGTCTTCGGTCTGCAAGTAGAGCAATGCGTCGCGCTGTGGTGAGCTCAGGTCGATCCGCACCTCCGCTTCTTCAGCCAGCGTGAAACGGTACAACACACCCGGACGATGCTCGAGGAACTGCGACGCGTCGCACTCGCTGGCTGTCCATGCTCCGGTCGTACTGAGCGTGTCGCTCAGTTCGCCCAGGTCAATGGGTTGCGGACAAGGGCTCGAAGCGTCTTGGGCCCCGGCTGGCTCCCAGCCGGCGAGCGCCGCAATCAGAATGACGAACGACGACAGGGCCAGGAATCTCCGCATTTGAACGGTCCAATCAGTAGCACATTATGTCCGCTCCACAGCCTACTTGGGCCGCCCACGGCGGAATACATTGGCTGTAGGTTCGATATGTCTATCCGCCTAACAGGGACTGATACATCGTTTCCTTTCTCCCCGTTGCGACGATATCTGCAAAAGTTTGCCTTCCGTCATTGCCGCGCCCCGACGCAGCCTGCCCCGCACATGATGCGGGGGCAATCTCGCCACATCCAGCACTGACGTATGTGCTCAAAACAGCGAGATACCCGCGCTTGTCGGACACCGCTGACTAACTCCCGAATCCCCTCTCCCCCCCCCTTGCGGAGACTGATGCACAACTCCCCTTCTCCCCCCTTGCGGGGGAGATGCCGAAGGCAGAGGGGGGGTCCCCTGCCTGTTGGCCCTATCTGATCGTCGCCAGCCGACCCCCCCTCTGTCACTCCGTGACATCTCCCCCCGCAAGGGGGGGAGAGGGGATTGGGGAGTTTTCAAGGGTCTCCGCTTGTCGCGGGTGGGACGGAGCTGCTCGGATTGACTTGGCTATTCCAAACAAGGCCCTCCCCTAGCGAAGGAGAATGAGAGTGATACCTCGGTCACGAACAGAACAATCTCGCAACGGCAATCGGAGGCGGAACCCTGCTGTTACTGTTCGTCCTCTTCGGCAATCGGCTCAGGTTCCTCTCCTGGAGGTTGGGGGCGGAATCGCTCAGGCACGTCGTGGCGAGGATCGCCACGGCGGAAATCGCTCCAACAGTCGATCTCACCCTCGGTAGTGATCGCGCAGGCTGCCTGGTCGCCGAACAGGCTGACATAGGTGCGGGCGGCAGTGGTCTCCCGGTCTGGTCCGCCTTCATACAGTGTCGTGAATGGAATCGCCCACGATTGGAAGCGAATCAACTCCGGCGGACAATACTCGACATCCGAGTCGAAAAAGTGGGAACACCAATGATGGGTCTGGTGGCACTGCAATGACCCATCATCCACGATGCCGCAACCTTGCGAGCCAATGACGTGGACGTTGCGGAAGACCTGGTTGAAGGGTTCCGGCGCCCCAGGCGCGGGCGGGGAGTCGTGAGTACGGCAGCGGACATCGCCCTCGGCAGTCACGCCGCAAAGTCCGTTGCCGCTCGGAGCGATACGCGTGAACGGTCCGGCGTCGGAGACGAACTGCTCAAAGGTCATTGCGCCCCAACAAGTCGTGCGGCCGTCTGAGTCGAGGGCGCAAAACTCTTGGCCGGTGCTAATCAGCTGGACAAAGCCAGTGTCGGTCGGCGCAGCATCGGGCGATTGCCGTTGTCCCCAGCAGGTGATGTCGCCCCCGGTCGTGAGCGCGCACGCATAGTGCCTCCAAGGATGGACCACGACTTGAGCGAGGTCGCTGCGCTCAGGAGGTATGAGTTGATCGATACCGGAGAGGCTGAGGTCCGCGTCGGGATCGCGGTCGAGGATACTGTCGACCGTAGCTCGCACATAGGCATAGCCGGCCCCCCAGCAGACGACCGTCGACTCGACCGTGATGGCGCAGCCATCAGTCGGACCGAGACCAACGTCGGTGAACGCTCCCTCGGGCACATCCCGAACGAGGGGAATCTCGAATCCCCAACAAGCAATCCCGCCAGTGTCGATGAGGGCGCATACAGCAGTGGGACTGATCTCGATCTGGACCGGCGTCTCGGCACGGGCCGGAACAACGAGCAACAGAGCAAGGAGAACAAACGCAGCGAGCGGCGCGAGAACGCGAAAAGCAGTTGGGAAAGGCGGCATAAGGCGTTTCTTCGCGACGATTGGGAGCAAGATAGAGGAGCAAGAACGTGGGGATTGAGAAGCACAAATCGCCATCACCTCACCCCGCGTCACGCAGATAGAGACTGATGCATAACTCCCCTTCTCCCCCTCCCTTGCGGGGGAGATGCCGAAGGCAGAGGGGGGGTCCCTGCCTGTTGGCCCTATCTGGTCGTCGCCAGCCGACCCCCCCTCTGTCACTCCGTGACATCTCTCCCCCCCCCCAAGGGGGGAGAGGGGAATCGGAGGATATGCATCAGTCTCAGATAGGGCTTAGGATCGCTGAACGAGACAGCATGATTGGAATACAAGATGGCATTGCGAACTGCTGCCGAATACGTCGAATCTCTGCGCGATGGTCGAGAAATCTGGTACCGAGGCGAGCGGGTCGATGACGTGACGACGCATCCCACAATCAGCAAGGCCGTCAAACACGCCTGCATCGATTACGAGATGTCCGAGTCGGACGAGTACCGCGAACTCTCTACGTACGAAGAGGACGGCGATACACACTCCGCCTACTACCGCATTCCGCGTACCACCGAGGACCTGCTCAACCGCTCCAGGCTGATCGAGGCGGCCACCGCCGAGGGCGACACGCTAGTCGTGCTGATCAAAGAAATCGGCACCGACGCACTCTTCGCCCTCCTCGCTGTGACCGCTGAGTTCGAGGATCAGACCTACTTCGAGCGGGTCAAGGCCTTCTACGAGCATTGCCGATCCAATGATCTCTCGCTCGCGGTCGCGCAGACCGATATGAAGGGCGACCGGCTCAAGCGCCCAGCGCAGCAGGCCGATCCGGACATGTACCTGCGCGTCGTCGAGCGTCGTCCCGACGGCGTGGTTGTTCGTGGCGCTAAGGCTCACACATCCGTCGTGACCAACACCAATGAGGTGATTGTCCTGCCAACCCGCGCGATGGGTCCGGACGAACAAGATTGGTCAATCGCGTTTGCGCTGCCGGTGAACACACCCAATCTGCGCTTCATCGCCTCACCATTCGGCGACGGCGCGTCGCATGATGGCGAACGACCGATCTCCGCCGTCCGCAAGATGATGGAGACGATCACCATTTTCGACGACGTATTCGTGCCCAACGAGCGCATCTTCCTCGACGGAGACACCGACGCTGCCGGACAGCTCGCGTTGACGTTCGTCGAGTACCATCGTTTCACCGCCGTCTCGTACAAGCTGCCGCTGATGGACGCCCTGGGCGGTTGCGCCGCGCTGGCAGCCGACTACAACGGCATCCTCGGCGTGACACACGTCCGCGAGAAGTTCATCGACCTGATCGACTACGCCGAGACGACGCGCGCACTGTTGGAGAAGTCGGCCGAGCGCTGCATTGCGAAACCCAACGGACAGGTCGCACCCGACCCAATGACCGTCAACCTGGCCAAGTCGCACTTCGCCCACGGCTACCACGAGGCCGTCCAGCACGTCCAGGAGATCGCCGGCGGCATCCTCGTCACCGGACCGGGAGACGAGGACTGGCAAACCGAGGAACTGCGGCCGTTCTTGCAGAAGTACCTCGCCGGACGGGATGGCATCGGTGGCGAGCAACGAATGAAGCTGCTCAACTTCGTTCGAGACCTGACCTCCTCCGACTACGGCGCCTACCAGGAGGTGCTGGCGATCCACGCCGAAGGATCGCTGCAGGCCGAGCGGCTGCAGGTCTTCCGCGCGTTCAACGAGAACGGCGGCGCGCGTCGGGTCATGCGTCTCGCAGGTAGAATGGCAGGAGTCAGGTAGCTTCTCTCGCTCCCCCTTGCAGGGGGAGCTGCCGAAGGCTGAGGGGGTCCCTCCAGAGCGGCAAGAAGGGCACCTGGCGACAAAGGACGTTCCATGCCCGAACTTCCGCTGTTCCCCCTACAGATTGTCGTATTTCCCGGCGAATCCGTACCCCTGCACATCTTCGAGCCGCGTTACCGGCAACTCGTCAAGGACACGCTCCAGTCTGGCGATCCGTTCGGCATCGTCCTGACCCGTCGAACACGCCAGACCGCGACACCCGAGGACCGCGAACCAACACATGAGGTCGGTTGCACGGTACGCATGGAGTCGAACGAAGCCTTCCCCGACGGACGATTCAACATCAGTTGCATTGGCGAGCAGCGCTTTCGCATCGTCGAAAAGCTGGGCGAGCGTCCCTACTGGGTCGCCAACGTCGAGTTACTCGAAGATCCGCCGGACGCCGAGTCGGCCGAGGCATACAGCGCCTACAGCGACACCGCCGGTCTCTACCGCGAGCATCTCGGACTGGCCCTGGCGCTACAGAACTCCTGGCAGCGGACCTACCGGCTCCCGCGCCGACCCAATCCGTTGGTCAATCACATCGCAGCAAGCATTGAGGCCCCGGCGTCGGTCAAGCAGGAAGTGCTCAAGTCGGAGTCAACTGTCGAGCAGCTCAACCTGCTCAGCCGAATCCTGAGAGCCTCAAATCGCCAACTCACCGACCGAGTCGGCCTGCATCACAAGCAGCGCTACGAGGGTCTCGGGGTCGGAAACTGAGCCGCGGCCCTACTCGGTCAGAGGAGCCAGGATTTCCACCAGTTCCGCGACACTCTCGATGTCGGCGGCAATGACCTTGGCATTGAGGAATCGTTTGCGAACGTAATAGTACCCATGCAGATCATTAGGGATCCCACGCAGTTCGCGGATCCGATCGTCTCCCGTCTGTAGCCAGGCGTTGTTGAGCACAAAGCTGAAATCACTGTGCTTCTCGTATGTCCAACCGTTTGCTGCTGCGACGGCCTTGGCCATGTGAGCGGCAGCGCCCCAGGCCTTCTCCGACGCCTGGTGCAAATCGCCGTCAGCTACGTACTTTCGCGCTCGCTCCAAGAACTGCAGCGACTGTTTCGCGAAGTCTTCGACCTCAGCTCGATCTGCCGTCGTCATTGATCCGCCTCTCGCAACATCGTCGCGATTCCATGGTATCGATGCAGGCTCACAGCGCGCTATGGCCATTCTGACGCACATGCCGAGCCACCGTCAGACGCAGTAACTCGGTTGGACCTTCGGCGATACGAGTCGAGCGGCTGGTTCGATAGAGCCGCTCCAGCGGGTGACCGCGCAACAGCGCCTGCGCTCCGTGGAGCTGTATGGCCCGATCCACCGTTCGATGCAGGCACTCCGAGGCCAACCACTTGGCGGTCGCGACCTGCGTGCCAGCCGTTGGATCGTCTGCTTCTCTTGCTTCCGCTGCCTGATACAGCGAGGTTCGGGCGGCGAAGGTGTCGGCGACCATGTCGGCAAAGATGGCCTGGACCTGCTGCTGTTCCGCCAGCGGCTGACCGCTGCGATGCGGCGCTTCGATCCGCTTTAGCGTCGTCCGAGTGACCCAGCGCGCCCACCCGACGCAGTCGGCGGCGACGCCCAACCGCATCCGATCGATGTTTTGCATCGCCCGAGGCAGGCCATCGCCGACTGCTCCCAGCAATCGCGATGCCGGCACAGCAACCGAATCGAACATGAACGGGGAGTGCGTGCTGCCGTCAATCGATGCGCCCAACTCTCCCTCGGTCACTCCCTCCGCTTCTCGATCCACGACCAGCAACGCGGTTCCCTCGTCGGGCACATTCGCGACCACCACCAACCAGTCCGAGGAAGCGCCGCCAGTGACGAATGCCTTCGCGCCCGTGACCAGGAATCCATCCGAGCCGTCGGACAGCGTCGCGCGCACTGCCTGTGTCGGCGCTCGCTGACCGTCCGCCCGTAACCCCTCGGTGAAGGCGAACGCTGCCGTGCGCTCGCCTCGCATCACCGGGGAGTACAGATCCTCGCGCTGGGCTTCGTTGTCTGCCAGGCGCATGATGCCGGGACCCGAACCCAGCACGCGTGACGCCAGCGGGTTGCCGCTTAGCGCCAACGCTTCATGCGCTGCCGTGAGCAGACGCGGACCCGCGCCGAGTCCTCCGTCCGACTCTGGTACCGCCAACTGATAGAAGCCCGCCGCATCGGAGCGTTGTGCAATCTCACGCCGCAGGTCGGCCGGAGGCGATTCCGGGTCGACGCCTTCCGTGATCGGATCAATATCCGCCTGGACAAATGCGAGGATTCTTGTCTGCAGGTCGGCCAGATCGTCATCAAGTTCAAAGTGCATGAGCGGGACTCCTGGGACAACTGCGCGAGACGCTTTCTCTGTGGATACCGCTATTCCGTCATTTGCGCCAATTCAAAGTCGCGCAGATCGATCGACTGTGCCTGCGTCAGCACGACTCCCAGCAGGCGCGACGACCCGAGCATCCGTCGCGCTCGCACCAGTTCCTCTTCCGAGACGTCGGCTCGCGCCATCAGGACCACGCCGGCCGCCGCAGGCGCAACGTTAAGCGTGGACTCGTCTTCGAGGGAATCGGTCAGCAGCAAGACATAGCCATTGGGACGAACGGCGCGGCGCGCTCCGCGCAGAATCATCTCGGACCGGTCAACCACACTCCACGGCGCTCCGGCCAGCCAGTTTGGAGGTGTCGAATAGCTCAGTTCGAACGCTGGACGCCGACTATCAAGCCAGATCACGGGATTCCCCCGGGCGGCGAGCGTTTGTGCGGCCTGAATCAGTGTCGAGGTGA
Organism: Dehalococcoidia bacterium; assembly: GCA_965207365.1. Lineage (GTDB taxonomy): Bacteria > Chloroflexota > Dehalococcoidia > Bin125 > Bin125 > Bin125. The sequence goes on from OZ242281.1 coordinate 263,536, forward strand.
CCGCCGAGGCGTCATCGAGCGGCGTGAGCGCAATCACGCCGGAGAGAGGATTGAGGGCATTGGCGATTGAGACGGCGTCATCCTGGGCCGATCCCCGCTCCAGGGTGCCCGAGACCGTCAGCCCGGACGACTGCTGTGTTGCCTGACCTGCGGTCTGTTCGGCTTCGGCAGAGACCACCGCCAGCGGCTTGAGACCGATGCGGCCCAGCCGGCCGAGCGCTGTGGATGGACCACTCGACTGCCGCGCGAATACCCAGGCGAATGCGAGCCCTGCGGTCAGGCCAATCGCCGAGGCCCACGCCGCCGTCCATCCGGTCGCAGGGGCCACTTTGCGTGCGCCCGGTCGGACCAGGCCGAGCAGGTCGAGTCCTGCTTCGTCGCCGTACCGGACATATGCCTCATCCACCGCGGCGTGCGCCAGCGACAAGGCCAGTGCCTCAGCGTCAGACTGCCGCGATGCTCTCACCGTGACACGAATCAGGGTGTCAGTCACATTGACGGCCACGCCGTCAAGCTCCGGCAGCCCGTCCTCGCTCGCCAGCATGCCCGATGTCGCCGATTCCTGGACGGAGCGCTCCATGACCAGCGCCGCATACTCCGACGCCGTCCGACCTTCCCGCGCCCACAGGTGGACATCGGCGTCCCAGGCGACGACGGACGACTGAGAGGCAATCACCGCGATCAGCGCAGCCACAACCGCCGCCAGGATTGGCAGCCACCAGGCAAACCCATTGCGCAACGCCAGGGACCATGTCACAGGTTCGAGTGTATCTGGGGAGTCCGAACAGACAGCGCTCGACGAATGGATACTGCGGCACTTTCACGGGGGGATGACGTTCCAGTCGATCAGTTCGCGTCGGGCTGGATCGCATCCCAATCGAAGCTCCAGGCTTCACGTCGTCATTCCCGCGCTTGTCGCGGGAATCCCACCGAATTCACCCCAGACGAAGCGCATCTAGTTAGGGCCTGTTCACATGGATGCTGAGAACCCATACATGGCGCACCCGGATTCCCCGCTCCCCCTTGCAGAGCCTGATGCACAACTCCCCTTCTCCCCCCTTGCGGGGGAGATGCCGAAGGCAGAGGGGGGTCCCTGCCTGTTGGCCCTATCTGGTCGTCGCCAGCCGACCCCCCCTCTGTCACGCTGTGACATCTCCCCCCGCAAGGGGGGGAGAGGGGAATCAGAGGATTTGCATCGGTCTCTTGCAGGGGGAGCTGCCGAAGGCTGAGGGGGTCCCGCCCCCCATCGGCAGACGTGTGTAACCTCCCTCAGCTGTTCCACACCCCATGTGACCAGGCCCAAGCTGCGTCCCCGTAACGTCAAACGAGGTTCTGTCACGATGACAGCGAATGCTCTCAAGTAATCTCGTGCAATGCGAAATGGGCAACCCTGGCAAGTACGGCGAATCGAGCGCCCGGGCCTGCTGATCATGTTTCTGCTGGCATTGTTGTTGGCCTTGTTGTTGGCATTGGCCACTCAGGTGAGGCCGGTCCTGTCAGCTGAAGCACGTATCCACCTCGACGTGCACGTTGATCCTTCGAACCTAGAGATCGAGCAGCTTCTACAACAGGCAGGCTTCGAGATTGAGCTGTCCGTGCCCGAACTGGGACGCTGGCAGGGTTGGCTTCCGTCGCACCTGTTGGACGAGTTGCGCAACCTGGACGGTGTCATTTCGGCCGAGAGTCCGCAGTACGGCAGGTTCGCATCCGGCAGCGCTCTGACCGAAGGCGACGAAGCGCTGCACGCGGCGACTGCACGAACCAGGTTCGATGTCGACGGCACCGGCATTCGCGTCGCGGTGATCTCTGACGGTATCGTCGGGTTACAGCAGGCCCAGCGGGCCGGCGAAGCACCCAAGCTGACTGAGGCTTTGGCCTTCGGCGCCGGCAGTCTCAATCGCGGCCAAGAGGGCACCGTGATGATCGAGATCGTTCATGATCTCGCGCCGGGCGCGGCGATTTCATTCGCCGCCGTGACAACCGATCTCGACCACATCGCCGCCGTGAACCACTACGCCCAACGAGTCGACATCATCGTCGACGATGTCTCCTACGCGTTCCCGGCCGACCAACGCAGCGACGTATCAGTCAATACCACGAGAGCATTGCGTCATCCCGATTGGCCGCTCAGGTTGTATGTCACCGCCGCTGGTAACTGGGCGGAGTCGCATTGGGCCGGCGAATGGCGTCCCGGAAACGACGGCTTGATGATCGGCCTCGCCAATCCTGGCGCGACTCATCGCTTCAATGGCGCCACCGGGGCGGGCATGTTGTACGGGGCCGGCAACGCGTTCACTGTCGAACCGCAATCTCACATCCGCCTGGCGCTCTTCTGGGATGACGAATGGGGACGCTCGACGAATGACTACAACCTCTTCTTGATGTCGGGAGTTGGGACGATTCTCGCTTCAAGCGAGACCACACAGGGCATTGGGGCAAACAGCCACATGCCTCGCGAACACCTGGAGTATGTCCACGAGGGCGAAGCTATGGAGTTGTACGTTGTGATTCAGAATCACAACAACGATGCCGAGCCCGTGACGTTCGATCTCTTCGCCTTCCATGCTGCCGGCGTACAACCGAGATTGCACCACCGCACACCGACGGGCAGCATCCTGGCCCAATCTGACGCGCAAGATGCGCTCACTGTCGGCGCTGTCAACGTCGGCCGCGACACAGTCGCTCCGTACTCAAGCCGTGGACCGACTGTCAATGGCGCATCCAAACCCGACTTGATCGCCGTTGACCGTGTGACAGTTTCGGACACCACTCACTTTGCTCCCAGATTCTCCGGATCCTCGGCCGCCGCTCCCCATGTCGCAGGGGTTGCAGCATTGTTACTTGAGGCGCAACCGGCGCTACTAGCCGCAGACGGGGGCACTGCCCGTCTGGAACGACGTCTAATCCGTGACTTGTTGATCGACACGGCGCAAGACCTCCCACCTGCGGGTCACGATCCGGCCTCCGGAGCTGGGTTGATTAACGCCGACGCCGCGATCGAGGCAGCGACAAGTCGGATCGCAGTGATCACGTCCAACGCCGACCGCGGACCTGGCACGCTTCGAGAGGCGCTGGATGGAGACGCGACGATCATCCTGTTCCAGTCCATTGGCCCCAATCGCACTATTCGGCTGGAGTCGCCGTTGCCGCTCCTGCAAGGCAGACTGATCGTTGATGGTCGCGCCTGGACACTGAATGCGTCCGCGGTTGATGTCGGAATTCGACTTGGCGATGAGGCGGAAATCTGGGGACTGACCGTGCGCGGTGCGAACGATGTTGGCATCTCGATCGAAGGCGATGACTGTCAACTCAACGAGGTCACGGTGGACGAAAACGAGGTCGGTATCAGGATTGCGGGTGAGCAGGCGACGCTTGACGGCTCGATGGTGCTTAACGGCCGTTCGCATGGCATCGAGATCACCGACGGTGCGTCTGCCTCCATCTCGGCCAGCATGATCGAGTCCAATCGCGGCGCCGGTGTCCGGATCTTCCCCAATGCAGGCGATGTGAACATCGGTCCGCCGGGTGAACCGCCCGCGCCGACACTGGCAAGCCATCTGCAGGTTCCCGTCGGACAACTTGACTCAACGTTCCCTCTACCTCGAAGCGGACTCAGTCACTCGGTTAGCGGCACCGTCAGTATCGACGGACTGCCCGCGCCGGCTGACACGACTGTCAATCTCTATCTCGATCGTCGGCTGGCGGCGTCGGTCGCAGTTGACGAATCTGCGCGGTTCGTCGCGACTGCGACCGGTCCCGGAACCGAACTACGTTTCGCAGTCGATGGAGTGCCGATCGAGCAACGAGTCGAGTTCCAGGCGGGTGCCGATACGTCAATCAACCTTCGTGCGGTCAGCCGAGACACCGTGCAAGCCGCCGACCGATCCGGTGATCACCTGACCGGAGCGAACCTGTTCCGTAACAATCTGGCCGGAGTCGAGATCATGCCGTCGGCGGGACCACCAGCGGGAACGCGGTTCGTCTGGGGCAACTTGATGCAGCGCAACCGGCTGAACATTGATTCGGACCTTGCTCAGCCGGTGATCGACGAGTTGACCTGGAGCGCGTCCGGCGTAAGTGTCAGCGGCGAGGCCAGTGGCTCGTCTCTGGTCCACCTATACGCCGGTCCTCCAGCTACCAGGCGATACGCTGCATCGACCGCCGTCGCCAACGGTCGCTTCGACTTTGAGCACGTCAATGTCGACCTGATGGCTTCGGAGTTCTCGGTAATCGCCCACTCGGCAGAGGGACGAGCGAGCGCAGAGAGCGCAGTGCATCGCGAGCCTCCGGCTGGCGCCATCACCAGCATCACGCCCGACACCGGCTACATCAAAGGTGGCGAGGCAGTACAGATCTGCGGTGTCGGCATTGCGACCGACACAACCTCGCCCCGCGTCTGGTTTGGCAATCTACCCGCGCGTGTCGATTTCTGGTCGGGCGAGTGCGTTAGTGTCACGACGCCCCAGTCAACCGCCGGACTTGCTGACATCGCCTTGCTGCTCGGCGGGGCTCGGCCGATCATCGCAACTGATGCGTTCGAGTATCGAGCCGTGCGCGTTGTGCGCCTGCATCAGGGTTGGAACTTTGTCACCTGGGCGGGTCCCGACACCCGAGTCACCAGCGCCTTCGCCTCGCTGGCCGGAGTGACCCTCCGCGCCTACGCCTGGGATGTCGATGCTCAGAAGTGGCAGGTATTCGCAACAGACCAGCCGCCGCGAATCAACAGCCTGCGCAGTGTCAGCCACGATCAGCCGTTGTGGATCTTCCTGGAGACGCCCAATGTTGATTGGTCTCAGCCAGCCCCCGACTAAGTGCGACCAGCCACTCGCTATCATCAAGTCGAATCATCGACACGAATTGCAAGAACAGCCCGCCACCGCCGAGAGGATCTGAGGATGACTATCGCGAAGTACGACCAGCCGCAAGCCGGCGTCGATCTGGGATCGGCCACCATCGTGGTCGATGACACCGCGCTGAACGACTACTACGAAGGGCTCGAGCTTGACCTGCCTCAAGGGGCCGACACTGCTCCATCGATGGTTGCAGCGAACGCCGACCTCTCGACTCGCATGCACTACGCCAACGACTTCGGCAACCTCTGGCTACGCCAGGAGTGGGATTTCCGCAAGCCGCTCAAGCCGGGCGCCAGCTACGAAGCGTCTGCCCGCTCGCTCGACATCTACGAGCGACGCGACCGCAGCGTCATCCTGACCGAAACGGTCCTCAAGGATGAGGCAGGCGATGTCGCCGTCGTCCAGCGTCATCACCAGTCATTCGTTCTCTACCAGAGCGAAGGCCAGGTCACGCTCAGGGATCCCTCAAAGAAAGAGGGAGCGAAACGCTACTCACTGCCCGAGGGTGAAGCATTCGGGCCACTAATGCGCACGATCTCTTTGGAAATGTGCGGCTCGTTTTTCCACGGCAACAAGAACTACCACACCGACAAGGAAGCGTCGGCGGAGCTCGGCTTCACCGATGTCGTCGTCGGCGGCAAGATGACCATGTCGCTGATTGGCGAACTGCTTGATCAGCGATTCGGCGACGCCTGGAAGTCCTCGGGCAAGCTGCTGGTCAAGTTCGCCAACATCGTCTGGCCCAACGAGACCGTCGCAGTCAAGGGCGTCTTGCAAGGCGTCAACGAGGAAGATCCCGAGCGTCGCAACATCGCTTGCTGGGTCGAGAAAGACAACGGCGTCGTCGCCGTGGTCGCCGAAGGCAGCCTCAAGCTCTAGTTTCCGACAGTCGCGGAGACGCCATGACGGCCGACGTCACCGTCTTCGTACCGATCGGCATGAGACCGCTCACCGGCGGCCAACGAACCGTGCGCGTGACAGGCCGCACGGTCCGAGAGGTCGTCGCCGACCTCGAACGCAACTATCCCGGCTTCCATGAATCGTTGGTCGAACAAGATCGCTTGCGTCGCGGCCTGACCGTCGCGGTCAACAGCGTCGAGCAGCCCCTCGGTCTGTTGGCAAAGGTCCCACCAGGCGCGGAGGTCCACATCCTCCCAGCCATGGCCGGCGGCTCGGAGCGGAGCGTCACGAATCGCCTCTGATAACCGGTAAACAAACTACCTGAGACTCGCGTGCGCATGGGGCTAGTCGATTTGTCTAGCCTAGGCACCATGCACAAGACAGACGACCGCAGCATTCGGACGGCATTGGGGCTGTGCCATCTGAACTGCGGTCGACAAAGCCGGCAGCGTTTCGTACTCTGTCGGATGATTAGGAATTCCATATGCGATGCAATCACAACCAAGTAAACTTAATGATCGATAACTGGGACATTTGCTTAGCACGGGCAGAGTTACTCAAACGCTGGCCTGCTCTTCGCGATTTCAATGAAATCAGTTACGACAGAGCGTATTGGGAGGCTAAAGAACTGTGCGATCTCCACTCCAGGTCGCGGGGAATCTTCGGAACGCTCTATAATACCGAGGAATCGACCTTTGCCGCAGCGGGTCAGGCAGCTGTGTGGGCCTGGAGTCGCTCCCTTGACACGTTAGTGAGAAAGTATGGTGACGGTCCTCCCCATGAGCGAGAGCACGAAGAATATATGACCTCACAGCTGCGCCTCGATGACGATAGCTGTGACTGTCCGCTGGTGTACGCGAGCGGCGACTTTCGCTTTCCGCGCATTCGAGAGGAACTGCTCTTCCAGGCCGATCGACGCAACGTGACCATCATGGCCTTCACGGATCTGAATCGTTTCGGTATCGAGGAACTGATGCGATTCGAATATACTCACGTAAACCTCGAGCACACGGCCGCATATCTGCATCGCTACCAGAAGCTGATTCAATCGAGTTCGGGCGGGAGAGAGACTGACAACAAGCCAACTCTTGCCTTGCCTGCGACAGTGGATAATGACGAACAGCGAGTGGTCCCCAGGCGCCTATCATATCGGAGTCGCATCGGGACTACCGATTCGTCAGAGGTTGAGCCACAGGCTCGACGACAACTCTCGTCGGCTGCGCCGCTCAACGATCTGTTCGATCGATCGCTCCCACTCGTCGTCCTGATTGACGCTGAGAACATCGATGGCGCCATTCACAATCTTCACGACCCAACCGGTAACCAAGGCGTCAAACTGGACCGAGACCTTCGCTTGGACTGGAAGAAGCTGCATCATTGGATAGATAAGCAGGTCGGCGAGCAATCAGCGCTGGTCGCCCCTGTTCTGGCGTTCTCCGAAGCTGAAAAGGAGCATCTTGGGGGTGTGAGCGGCTTCGCCCAGTTCTTGTCGAACATCGGGCTCCATCCTCTGGCGTTCAAACGCGAGGATGGCCGCTCGGTGGTCGACGAAGGGATCAACAAGATTTTGCTCAGCCTGGTTCGCCAGTCAGCGAACGTGATGCTGCTCAGCCACGATGGCGATTTCTTCCGCCTGCTCGAGAAACTGCGCTCAACTGAGGGCGACCCCGAGCGGCACATCGCGGTGGCCGGGTTCCCAGAGCGCATGAACAGCATCTATCACAGCGTCGACTGGCTCAGGCTGATCGACATTGAGCACGACATGAATCTGTTCAGCTACCGACTGCCAAACCGGAGCCTAAAGAAGCAGAATTCGCGAGCTAGCAACCGGGTAGACGACTTCGACGCCGACGCTTTCCTCGCTGCGTCCGGCTTGTTCCCGCAGCTCCAGGAACGTGGCGGCGGGGCCTAAAGCCTGTTCAATAGCGTCGAGCAGCCCCTCGGTCTGCTGGCCAAAGTCCCACCAGGCGCTGAGGTCCACATCCTCCCCGCCATGGCCGGCGGCGGCTAGAGCACGACCATCAACAGGGCAATGACGCCCACCGCGAGCGCCAACGCGGCAAGAAATGTCATCGTGTGCCGATTCGCTCGCCGTTCGGCATTTGCCTCGGCTAGAGCGAATTGAGCGTTGATGCTTGCCTCCGATTGAGCGAATCGAGCGTTGATGTTCGCATCGGCTTGAGCAAATCGGGCATCAATTCGTTCCTCAAGCGTCTCCAGCCGCTCCTTCGAGACGACCGTCTCGCTCAGTTCCTCGTCCAATGACGTAGCCAGTTCAAGGCCGTCCGCTGCATCGGTCACCTTCGCCCTGACGAAGGCGTCCCGAACGCGCCGCACGTTGATGATCGCCACGTTACTTCCTCACCCGGATTTGCATTCTAGACCCCTGCGACAGGTGCCTTCCTGCGGGGATGTCAATCCTAACTTCTATTGCGATTGATATGGGAAACGCCAGCCGTACTTGATCGCAAACCCCGCTCTCTTCAAGATACGTAGGTTCGCATTCTCTAATGCGAACAGAGTCCGTATCCGAAAGAGAACGATATGCGAGTGTTTCAGAACCGCGGGATCGGCTTCACCCGATTGCTTGTCTCAGCAGTCACAGTGCTTGTCGCTGGTTTGGGAATCTGGCTGGCCACCGACCTGGTCTCGGGCCACGGAACGTGCAGGACCCACCACGAGTACCGCGTCTACGACGGCACCCATGACGGAGATGGCGATGGTGTCGGCTGTGAGACGCTGCCTGAGCCGCCTGGAGGCCCTCCTTCGACTGTCTCGTCTACATCCTCGACCTCATCCTCAACGGGCGGCGGCTACGACCGCGACAACTGGAGCTACAACTCCTCATCAGCTCGGGCTGCGTTGAGGTGTGATTCGTCGGAGCATGTGGATCACATCGTGGCATTGAAGGAGGCCTACGACTCTGGAGCCGCGAACTGGACAAACACACGCAAATCACAGTTTGCCAACGATCGGGAGAATCTCTGGTGCCTCGATGCCTCGGTGAACATCAGCAAATCTGATCACGACCTGGCCGAGTGGAGTGGTGGAACCTGCAAACAGCGCAAGCACATCGCGACGGTCACCCGCACCATCAAAGCGAGATACAGCCTGAACACCGACGCTGCCGAAGCATGGGCCATCGCCGTGGCGTTGTCCGCGCAATGCAGCACATCGACGTCTACCGAGTCGACGACAGCTTCCGATGCGCCAACGTCAACGAGCCAGTCGAGGCCTTCTCAACCGACACCTGCATATCCGCAAACCGTGGATGAAACTGAAGATCCGTTCCCTTCAGGCTGGATTGTCGCAATGCGTTGCCCTGACGGCATGGAACTGTTCACATCATTCAGCTATCACTTTGGTCAGGAGAAAAGCGACGGCAGTGTCGTCAGCGAGACCGAGTGGTCTGAGTTCCTCGCCCACGTGGTCACTCCGCGCTTTCCCAACGGGCTGACCGTCTTTAGTGCTCAGGGACAGTGGCTCGACACCGTCGCCGACCGGCTCTACCGCGAGGGGAAAAAGGTCCTGAACATCCTCGTGCCGTCCGAGGCAACGGCCGACGCCAAGCAGACGCTCGACGAGATTGCCGAGGTCTATGTGGAGCGCTTCGGACAGCAGGCCGTGTTCAAAACCTCCGTTCCCGCCTGTGCCGGGTTCTGAGCTAGTGCGTGTTCTCATGGGGCCGTTCAGTCCAGGAGTTCCCGTCATACCCGCGCTCGCCGCGGGTATCTCGCTGCATTCAGCGCCACTGTCCGCGCCCAACTCGGCGAGATTGCCGCGGCAAGCGCGGCAATGACGGAATCTTGGCTGAGCAAATGGCTGATGTGAACACGCCCTAGTCCGATCGGTTTCATGTTGTTGTTCTTCAGGAAACTCTCAGACGGGCGGAATCGGCGATGCTGAATCGGCCTGTGACCCAATACCCTGTCAACGACAGTCAGACTGAACACGGAGGAGCCGCCGATGACCACCCAGACGAAACCTGCCAGCGAAAATGGCTACCGCGTCGTCGGAACACGACCGATCCGACCCGACGGCGTCGATAAAGTCACCGGACGCGCCCGCTACGGCGCCGACATTGATCTGCCCGGCATGCTTCACGGCCGCCTGCTGCGCTCGCCGCATGCCCACGCCCGCATCCTCAGCATCGACACGTCACGCGCAGAGGCGCTCGACGGCGTCAAGTGCGTGATCACGCACGACAATCTGCCCGGCGCCGACGACGAGTACGTCGACTTCGGCGAGTCGGTCTCGCCCTACAAGTGGGTGCTGCAGAACGTTCTTGCTTCGGACAAAGCGTTGTATCAAGGCCACGCCGTCGCCGCCGTCTGCGCGACAGACATGCACATCGCCGAAGACGCTCTGTCCTTGATCGATGTCGAGTATGAGGTGCTGCCGCCGGTGCTGTCGGTACACGACGCGATGGCCGAAGGCGCGCCAATCCTGCACGACGGTATGAAGACCGTGGAGATGGTCGCCCGGTTCGTGCCGGGTGAGGGTCGCGGCGAGCGCGATTCCAACATCGCCTCCCAACTGGAGTTTGAGAAGGGCGACCCGGCCAAGGGATTCGAGGAGGCAGACATCGTCATCGAAGGCGAGTTTGAGACGGCCGCAGCTCACCAGGGCTACATCGAGCCGCAGAACGGTACCGCTCACTGGAACTCGGATGGCACGCTGACCGTCTGGGTCTCGACCCAGGGCCCCTTCGCCGTCCGCGCGACGGTGGCCAAAATGCTCGATATCCCGCTGGCTCGAGTCAAAGTCATCCCGATGGAGATTGGCGGCGGATTCGGTGGGAAGTTGCCTGCGTACATGGAGCCAGCCGCTGCAGTCATGTCCAAAATCACCGGCCGTCCGGTCAAGATGTACATGAATCGCGAAGAGGTGTTGATCGGCACTGGCCCGACCTCGGCGACCTACGTCCGCTGCCGGATTGGGGCCAAGAATGACGGCACGATCGTGGCGGTCGAAGCCACGCTCGCCTACGAAGCCGGAGCGTTCCCGGGTTCGCCCGTGGGCGCCGGCGCGACCTGCATGTTTTCGTCGTATGACATCGAGCACATGTATGTGAACGCGCTCGACGTGGTCACCAACAAGCCGAAGTGTCAAGCCTACCGAGCGCCCGGTTCGCCGCAGGGCACGTTCGCGGTCGAGTCGCTGATTGACCAACTGGCTGAGCGTCTCGAACGCGATCCGATGGAGCTGCGAGCGCAGAACTCGGCCCACGAGGGGACACGCCGCGCGGACGGTGTCGTCATGCCCAAGATTGGCGCCGAGGAGACGATGCAGGCGGCGATGGACTCGCCGCACTACCGCTCCGAGATTGGCATTGACGAAAACGGCCGTCTGCTCGGACGAGGCGTCTCGATGGGCTTTTGGACCAACGCCGGCATGGAGTCGGCCGCGTACGCCGCTATCAACCAGGACGGCACCGTCAACCTGTCAGTCGGCTCGGTCGACATCGGTGGACAGCGTGCCGGTCTGGCGATGCAGTTTGCCGAGACGATGGGCATTGACTTCGACCTGGTCCGTCCGCAGGTCGTCGACACCGATTCGATCGGGTTCACTCACGTCACCGGCGGTTCCCGCGTCTCTTACGCAACCGGCATTGCGGTCCACGAAGCCGCGCTTGACGCTCGTCAGCAGATGGAAGCGCGCGCCGCGATGATCTGGGACGTCGATGTTGATTCGGTTTCCTACGAGAACGGAGTCATCAGCGGACCGGACGGCAAGCAGTTCACATTCAATGAGCTTTGCGCCCAGATGCCGTCAACCGGCGGTCAGATCCAGGGCCAGGCCGACGTGCTGCCGACCAAGCCTGGCCCGGCCTACGGCTGCCACATCGTCGATGTGGCCGTCGACCAGGACACCGGCAAGGTCGACGTGCTGCGTTACTCGGCTGTCCAGGATGTGGGGACCGCCATCCATCCGTCGTACGTGGAAGGACAGGTTCAGGGCGGTGTCGCCCAGGGCGCCGGCATGGCGCTGACCGAAGAGTACGTCTACTCGGCCGACGGTCGGATGACCAACGCCAGTCTGCTCGACTACCGCATGCCCACAGCGCTCGACCTACCCGAGATCGAGACCATCCTGGTCGAAGTACCCAACCCAAGTCATCCCTACGGCGTGCGTGGCGTCGGAGAAGTGCCAATCGTCCCGCCGCTTGCCGCGATCGCCAACGCCATCTACGACGCAACCGGCATCCGAATGGAGTCCCTCCCCGCCAGCCCGACCAAGTTGCTGGATCGTCTGCTGGACGAATAGGTTCTCAGACCATCAAGGTGTTCCCACTCGCCTACCCCTCCCTGTTCTGTTTAGACGGGAGGGGTTAAGCGTGCCTATGATTGGCGACATGAAACGGTCGCAACCATGGCGCTGATCAACATCCAGCGGTTTCGAGATGTCCTGGTCAGGACGAAAGTGGCTGAGGACGCCCCAGCGATGGAGGTGTCCGTCGGCCTCGAGCAAGAACTCGCAGAGTCATTGCAGGACTACGCCACCCTGGCGAACCTTGAAGGCCTACGGTCCGATTTTGAGCTATTGCGCGCGGAGATGCGACAACTCTTCGCTGAGCAGGAAGCCAAGCATCAGCAACAACTTAATCGCCTAGCTGCGATCATGCTAACTGGCGCAACGTTCATTGCTGCCGTCACGGGAATTCTGGTAGCTGTGTTCGGATAGTGGATCACTGAAGAGACGGCGACCAAATCTCGGCGAGTCTTCCTACAGCCGCTGCAAGATTCCCGCGTCAAGCGCGGGGATGACGGAGCTGGTGTCTTGGCCCAGCGCTCAGTCTGAATGGCTTCTAAGCCGCGTACTCTCTCGCGAGGCCGTCCAGCAGATCGACCATCAAGTGCGGTGCGGAGAGGAAGGGCGAGTGGTCGGTTGCCCACTCGACGACTCGATCTGCTCGACGGGCGAGGGCTCGCTGACCCTCGGCGAGCAATGCCTGATCCTGGGTACAGACGACGTATGTCGTGGTGATCTTGTTCCAGGCGGTGTCTCGCGGGGCGTCGAAGGGTATGGCTGCATCGTCGCGGACTAGCTGAGTCAGCGCTTGCTCGTAGTCCTCGTCCGAGCACTGGTTGTAGAAGGCGTAACGGATCTTGTCCGCTTGGACGGTTGTCGAGCCGTCCTCGCCGGCGATTACGGCGGTCGCCAGTTCGGGGTTGACGAAGTTGTCGGGCATCGAACCGTCGGTATTGGGCATGATCGCCGTCAGATAGACGAGGTGCTTGACGTTGTCATTGCCCAGTGGCGCTGTCGTGATCGGCACGCCTCCGAACGAGTGACCGAGGAGGACCGCCGGCCCCTCGACTTGGTCCAGCGCAGCACGCACGATCGCTTCGTTCTCGGCCGAATCGGTGACGCCGCGCAGCGTCCCGCTTGGCTCATGCATGCGGCGTCGCTCAACGGCGACCACCGGTACGCCTCGTGCTTCAAGACCTTCAACGACCTTGTCAAAACACCATGGACCGTGCCAGGCGCCGTGCACTAGTACAACTGTCGCCGGAGCTGCTGCTGTTGTCATGATTCAAACTCCAATGTCTGGTCACTTGGGGAAGCGTTCGCTGGTTTCTGGCTCAAACTGGACGCCGAAGCTGTTCAACGCCATCGACACGATGTGATACTGACCGACGGCGAAGACGACATCCATCAGTTGTTTGGTTGAATAGCGTTCCGCCAGCGCCTGCCAGGTCGAGTCGGAGATGAACGCATCATCATGCAACTCGTCGGCGGCACGGAGGAGCATCGCGTCGAAGTCGTCCCAGCCTTCGGCGTCAGGACCAAGCGTCACTCGGCGAATCTCGTCATCGGTCAGTCCGACTGACTTGCCGAAGCGGGAATGTTGACCGAACTCGTACTCCGACTGACAGTTCCAGCCGGTTCGGAGGATCAGCAACTCGCGCTCGCGCGCCGGCAGCGACGTGTCGCCCATGACGTGCTGTGTGAACGACTGACGAGCTCGAGCCAGCTCCGGATACTGGGCGATGGTTCGCTGGACGTTCAGAGGCGAGCGCCCGCGTCCTGTGGCTGAGAGGATCTCTCGCTGCTCATCGGTAGCGTGATCATCCAGGACCGGGTCAATTCGGGGACGGGAGAGTCTCATAGATCACCTGCCGCAAGCAACACGAAGTTGCGTTCAGTCGCAAACGCAGGGTAGTGGAATGGTCGGAGCGGCCGGATTTGAACCGGCGACCTCTTGACCCCCAGTCAAGTGCGCTACCAAACTGCGCCACGCTCCGACGCGGCTCATCGTATCACCCAGCCGAGTCTATGCCTCAACGCGAAAGAGAACAGCAGCAGTTTGCTATCGAGCACAGTTGTTCTGGCCCTGTGTTATCATGCAGTCATGGCACTCGACAAGATGAGATTCCACAACATCATGGTCCGGGAGATGGACGCTCCCTCCGAAGCGACCACAGAGTTGGCTGATGTGGTTGACGAAGGCATCACCGAAGCAACGAGCAATCTCGCGACCCAGACAGACCTCGAAGTCTTGCGCCTCGGAATGCTCGCGGAGATGCAGGCTATGTTCAACTCCCATCTGCGATGGGTTATGGCCATGTGGGGATCAACGATTGCCGCGATTGTCGCGCTGGCGGTTGCAGTGATCGTGCGCGGCGCCTGACTACCCAGTTGGCGGCCTCTTGAGCATCATTCCGGCACGACGACACTTGACCACCAGCTCGCCCCGCTGATTGATTCCCCGGTGCTCGAACGTCACCACGCCTCGGTCGGGACGGCTGCGCGACTCCCGACGTTCGATCACTTCCGTCTCACAGGTGATCGTATCTCCGATAAACACCGGATTGGGGAATGTCGTCTCGTCGAAACCGAGATTGCCCAGCGTGGTGCCGAGCGTCGTGTCGGCGACGCTCAGGCCCACGGCGAGCCCCATCGTGAAGATGCTGTTCACGATCCGTTGCCCGTGCTGCGTACCAGCCGAGAACTCGGCGTCGAGATGCAACGGCTGGGCGTTGTGTGTGAGCGCCGTGAACAGCAGGTTGTCCGTCTCGGTCACGGTCCTGGAGGGCTCATGTTTGATGACGAGCCCCGGCTCAAGCTCCTCGAACCACAATCCAGGCATAACCGTCTCCTCCGACACTTCGCGACACCTCCCCCAGCGGAGAAGGTGGTTGGAGACTAGGCGAAGCGGGCCATGTCGTCGGCGGCGTACTGGGCGACCGCGTGGTCTGCCCCTGCTGTCTCGCTCAGTCGCTCAAGCAGATCGCTCAACTGCGTCGCCGGGATTGCACAGGTCATCTCCGCATTCGGCATCTGCGTGCGCACTCTGGAGAGCTGACAGCCGACCGACGCCGCCATCTCACCGGCCTTGGCGATCGCAATGATGTGACACTGCGGCTTGCCTTCGATACGCATTCCAGGGAATGCGTCGTGCAGCACCATCAGCTGACGCCCGGTGATTCGCAGCAGCACGACGTCGGGGTCCGTCGGCGACTCGCCGAGCGGGCCGTATACGACTTCCTCCGGCTTCTCCTCGACTACCGGAATGCCCATCGCCGCCTCCGCAGTCACCCAGCCGGATTCCAGCAACGCGCTGACGTCGCCGTTTTCGAGCACGTCGCCGAGGCCGAGGAATCCGTGCGTCACCGACCCGACCGAGCAGTTGGCATGGTCGGCGGCCACGGTCGAGAACGTGCGATCAGCGGCGTGCATCCAGAAGACGCAGCCGGCAGGCACGCGACCGGTGCGACCATCATCGGCCGGAGTGGGCATCGGATTGTCGAATCCCGCGACTCCGGATGTTGAGTCGTGAAATGTGATCGCCAGTGGCTTGTTCGCGAGTCCCAGAGCGCCCTGGAGTTGGTCGGACAGATCGTTCCAGTCAGTCATTCATTCCTGCCTTCTTTGGCCTGATCGGCTTCTGCGCTGTTGCCATGGGTTTGATACGCGGCCGCTGCCGAGCCCGGTGAGCGGAACGCTTCGCGCAGTGTCGGCATGATGCTACGCCAGTGCTGCGAGATCAGCAATGCGGTCAGTCCGAGATAGATCACGCCGAAGATAATCCTCGGCAGGTTGTTGTCCTGGAAGAAGAACTGCGTCAATAGTTGCGCCAGGAACAGGCTGAGCAACGCAAATCCGGCGCGAGCTGTGAGCCGTCTGTCGAGGATCAACATCACGCCAAATGCCGATTGCGCCGCCGTGATGAATACTTCGGCCCGCTGCAATGGGCTTGATTCCAGTCCCGTGATTGCGCCACCGGCGGCCATGTAGGCCACGGGGATCGACCCGATCAGCAGAGTCCATTGGTTGACCTTGCTGGAGATCAGCATGTTGACGCCCATCCCCGCTGAGCCACGCCAGACCAGGTAGAGGGCGGCGAAAAACTCCGGAGACTCCGAGGCCAACGGGGCAATCCACTGGATCACGAAGAACTCGCCGATCCCGACATCGCGGCCGATCTGCTCGAGTCCATGGACAAATGGCTCTGCCGAAATCGCAATCACGAGCGCCGAGTAGGCAATCAGAAACGTGACCATCGCGCGCCGGCGTCCGGTAGGCAGGCCGCCGATCGTGGCCGCCGGACCCTCGAGCTCCGGCTCTTCGACCGGCGATCGGGTCAAGCGGATGATGTACCAGAGGAACAGCAACCCGAGGACGATCGTGTCCTCGATGGCAATCCGTCCCTTGACCACGATGAGGAAGGAGTACAGCGTTGCAACGGCGAGGATGCCAATATCGAGGCCGATGCCGCCGGGCAAATGCAGCAGAGGCTCGGTCGGGTCTGCCGAGCGGCGACGCAATGCTCTCCACGAGCTGCGTGCGGCCGACGTGACGAGATGACGGGGTCCACCCGCCTTCCAGGCGAACAGGAAAATCACAGTCGCCCAGCCGACGCCGAGCAGCAGCCGGTTGGCGCCGGTCATATTGGCCAGGGCCAATTCGTCCTTACCCGGAATCCCTTTGCCCGCCTCCCAGGCGAGGAGCAAGTCGACGGCGTACTCGGGCAGCACGGCGATGAACGCAATCACGGCAACTGAGAGCGCTGCCGGGATATCGTGCTGGGCGGCTTCGGCGCCGGTCGAGATCAGGAAGGCGGCGGAGAGAATGCCGATGCCGAAGATCGCGACTTCAACCTCGGTGCTGGCATGAATGCCACCGAGTCGAAAGATCAGCGCCGGCAACCCAATCAGGGCCGCGCCAATCAGCAGGGTCCAAGACGATCGGATGTGCATTCCAACAGGCTATGACGACGAAGTGCCTCAGGAAAATCAATCAGGACCACTGGGCGTCGCCGACCAGGATGGCCTGGGTGCGTAGAGCGAGTAGCTCATGTTCCCGCTCGTATGCGCCAAGAATCTGCCCTGGGTCTCGCAGGTCCGAGTATGATTCCTGCAGCGTGTGAGCGACTACTGCATGACAGACCAATTCGCGCAACAATGTCCGGAATGCCAACGACTCCTGCCCCGGCCGCCCGGCTTCGTATGGTCCAAGAAAGCGGCTGATATCCGGGTGCTTAGCGTTAACGGTGAGCATGTTATCCGCTGCGTCATACCACACTCGCTCTCCTGCGTCTGCGTACTCCTCCGAAAGGTCGATCTTCATACCTGACAGACCAGAAAGTCGCGTGCGAACCTCGGTGAACTTCTCGACGCCGTCGACCTGTGCGCGCACTGTCTCCTGGAGGTCCTCTTCATCCCCGGTCACCCTGACCGAGTACACACAGCACTCCCTATCCTCGTCCCAGATGAAGCTGTGGCTTATGTGGTCCATCCGCAGATCGGTCGGTTCAACAAATCCGACCTTTGGCACAACATCGTGGTACTCCACCGGTGCAAGCAGTCGCACGAAGCGCACCGCACCTGGTTTCATCGTGTACACCTTACGCTCAAATTTCAGCTCATCTATTGTTGGATAGCGTCTTTCTTGCCAGAGAACATGCGCCTGAGCTTCTTCATTGGCGAGTTCTGCCGTGAGTTCTACGAAAGAGTCAGTCTCGCGGCCATCGAGCCTATAGGTGGCACTGAAATAGTCGCCCCGATTGGTCAGCGCCAATGCGTCCATCAAAGTCGGATTCAGGTCATCGCTAACGGTGAGATTGACGATTGGCTCCTCCGCCTGTGCTTCTTGCGACTCATAGCGGACTAGCACTCGGGCCGGCCTCAGCGGTTCGACGTGCCGGGTCGGCGGAATTAGGCGAAGACCCTTGAGGGAGGTAGTGGATGCAGGATTATGTCCTGGGGGTTCGGTCTCCGTCTCTTCCCGCACATAGTCGTTAAGGACTCCTGCCAGTTCGCTCAACATGCGGCGAGTTTTCGGGCTGGCTTGGTTAGCGTTGGATCGGAGTGCCTCTTGCTTCATTCGCTCTACAAACGGCCGCAGAGCCTCCTCGAGTGCATCATCGAGGGCCGCAGTGAATCGATGGTGCGCGCCGCGCACGAGCCCGTGTCGGTTACGCGAGACGACATCCTCACCCCCACTCAGCAGATCGGACTCAATCAGCAGTCGATTAATCAGAGGAACGTCCACGCGTCCGAACAACCGGCGGAAGTAGGTTGACTCTGGTGGCCTAGAGAATCCGCCGCCGGGCCAAAACTCATATGCGGCACGGCCCGACGTTATCAAGAGCGAGTGCTGCCAATACTGCGGTTGGTTGAGACGGCCTGTCTCTGCTTCGTCAAGCGGCTCCGGTGACTCATAAAGCGTGACTTCGATCGACTCATCCTGATAGCCAGGCAGGGCAACTCGTTCGGCTTCTAGCCGCTGTTGCCCTTCTGGCGCTACATACGTAATATTCGTGCTGTTGTCCTTCTCTATTAGCACCAGCCGGCGCGAAGGATCGGAAAGGATCGGAATAAGTGCAAAGTGGCGAGCAAGAAGTTTTACCAGATTCTCGTATCTTGGAATGCGCAGACTATCACGAAGTTGCAGCTGAACAGTCGTCCCGTGCCGTGCCGGGTGGTCAGCAATTGGGTCGAATATCTCGACTGCATCCTCTTCATCCGCTGAGAGGTTGATCGTGAGCTGGCTTTGAAGTCCATCGCGGCTGGTGATCCATGTGACGTCGCCAAGTGCAGCAACGTCCTTCGCTCCACGACCGAAGAATCCTCGCACTTGGTCGTTTTCGATGATTCCGCTGGTGCGTTCGCCCAACCCCCCAAGCCTTGTCTCCAAGTCTTGAGAGGTCATGCCTTCGGCGTCATCGTCAACTCGAATGACACGCCTTTGACGATCAACTTCGATACGAATATCGGAGACTTTGTCAGCTTGAAGCCGTGTGTAGGAGTCGTCGGCGTTCGTGATCAGTTCAACCAACGCGTTCATCAGGTCATTGCCCATGGCCTGTCGGGCATCCTGCAAGATAGCACGGTTGTTGACCCTCAGCGGCTTTCGACGAACGCGTCGTTCAGCCATGTGATGTACTCCTTAAGTTGATCATCGCCGCTGACTTGGGAGAGTGAAGTGAGCTGACTCAGCCGTCGTTCAACGGCGGCCGACGGTGAACTGGCGCTAATCAGCAATGCAGATGCAATGCGATTACCTCTAGGCGGGTGGTGTCCCCGTTGCCAGCGGTCAAAGATCGGGTGCTCCCGGACATTGCGAATTTCTCGCTGCTCTCGCGCCGTCAGTTTGGTCGCTTGGCTCCTCGCGTTCGAACCCAGCAAATTCTCGTGGCGCCCAGCCCAGCCGACACCGGCGGTAGTAAGTATCCAGTCCTCGCTTGGCGAACCTGCAATGAGGGCGCCGTTTCGCTCTCGGCGGGCATCGTTTAGGGCTTCAGCAGCTGCGCCGAGATTCGGGAGGTGGCGATGCTTCTTCCACCCGAATCTCCCTCGCGACAACGTGTGGCAGCGGACAGCAATGTCCTCGGAATCGAAGCGTTGGCGCGCTCCTCCTAGTTCGAACAACGCCAACGTCGCAATCTGCCACATGGTCAGATCGTCAAGCGCCTGTTCATTGTCTCTTGTGTGGTCATCGGCAGCCATTCCAGAAGGCTATGGCTGCTTCAGGTGTACAGTCCAGGGCGCTAGGCCGTTGCCAGCTGCACCAATATCTCTGATAGAACGCGCTCCCACTCCGACTCCACTAGCCGTCCCGATGGGGTGTAGCGCAGTTGTGTTGAGCCGATCTGCATTTGTCTTGGCACATTGAGACGCCTCTGGCTGGGACGGAACATGATCCCCGAGGCCAGCCTGACAACCACGCTGTCGCCTTCCGACTGAATCGACTCTGCGCCGATCCTGGATGCCAGGACCTTGAGTTTGACCGAGCCGAGTAGGTTCGAGGCAGGCAGCGGCAATGGTCCAAACCGATCGTCTAGCTCTTGAGCAAAATCCGCGACTGCCTCCGGCGACTCGGCTGCGGCCAAACGCTGATACAGCGTCATCCGTAGTCCGATGTCTTCGACGTACGTATCGGGTAGGAACCGCGGCAGCGCGAGGTCGACGTGGACTCTCGTGCCCTGGCGGCGACGCACTGGTGTTTCGCCTGAGCGCTTGGCCCGGGCGCGTTCGACGGCCTCGGACAGGAGCTGGGTGAAGAGCGTGAATCCGACCGCTCCAATATGGCCCGACTGCTGCGCGCCCAGCAGATTGCCCGCCCCGCGAATCTCCAGGTCCTTGAGCGCAATCTGGAATCCTGCGCCAAGGTCGTCAGCCTCCATGATTGTGGCCAAACGTCGCTGCGCGACCTCCGACAACGACCGGTACGGCTCGGTCATCAGGTAGGCGTAGGCGCGGACGCTGGATCGTCCGACGCGGCCCCGCAACTGATACATCTGCGCCAGGCCAAGCCGCTCGGCGCGGTCGAGGATGATCGTGTTGACGCGGGGAATGTCGACTCCCGACTCGATGATCGTTGAGCAGACCAGGACGTCGGCCTCGCCGTGGGTGAAGCGCTCCATGTGATCGCGCAGGACGTTCGAGGGCATCTGGCCGTGCGCCACGAGGAAGCTAGCCTCCGGCACGAGCCGCCCCAACTCCAGCGCCTCCCGATCGATGGCCCGAACCTCATTGTGCAGGAAGTAGACCTGTCCGCCGCGATCCAGCTCGCGCAGGATCGCTTCGCGAATCACGCTGTCATCTCGTTCCATCACGTAGGTGCTAATCGGCAGCCGCTCCTCTGGTGGCGTGGCAATCGTGGACATGTCGCGGATGCCGGTGACCGCCTGATGCAACGAGCGTGGAATCGGTGTTGCCGACAATGTGAGCACATCGACTTCGCGGCGCAGTTTCTTGAGTCGCTCCTTGTGCTCGACGCCGAATCGCTGTTCCTCGTCGATCACCAGCAGGCCGAGGCTCTTGAATCCGATGTCCTGCTGCAACAGCCGGTGCGTGCCGATCACGATGTCGGTTGATCCGGCC
Organism: Dehalococcoidia bacterium; assembly: GCA_965207365.1. Lineage (GTDB taxonomy): Bacteria > Chloroflexota > Dehalococcoidia > Bin125 > Bin125 > Bin125. The sequence continues at coordinate 284,621 of OZ242281.1, forward strand.
TTAAGCTCAGCCACAGTGGCCTGTTGCTCGGCGCTGGTGCGCAATCGCGAGAGCAGACCGACCCGCACCTGCATCGCCGCCAGACGTTGCCGGAACGTCTCATAGTGCTGCTGCGCCAACACGGTGGTGGGCACAAGGACTGCGACCTGATAACCGGACATGACGGCCTTGAACGCGGCTCGGACGGCGACCTCGGTCTTGCCGTAGCCGACATCTCCCACGATCAGCCGATCCATGGGCCGGGCGGTTTCCTGATCGCTTCGGACTTCCTCGATGGCTCGATGCTGGTCGGGTGTTTCGACGTACGGGAATGACGCTTCGAGTTCGATCTGCCAGGGAGTGTCAGGTTCAATGGCGATGCCTGGCTCTGTCTCTCGTGCAGCGTGGATCTCCAGCAGATCGTCGGCGATTTCGGCGACGGCGCCGCGCACCTTCGCCTTGGCGCGCTGCCATGCGCCTCCTCCGAGACGGGTCAGCGACGGCGGCGCGTCCGACGGCCCGACGTATGGCTGGACACGATCCAGTTTGTCGGTCGGCACCAGCAAGCGGTCGCCCTTGGCGAAGCGGATGTCCAGGTATTCACCCTCACGACCCCCAATCCGCTCATGCACGACACCTTGGAACCTGCCGATCCCGCTGTCGACGTGCACAACGAAGTCGCCGGGCTTGAGCGTCTCCAACAAGTGAGGATCGGCAACCGGCGCGGATCGTGACCTGAGCGGTCGGCGCTGCCGTTGACGCTCGAAGCCGAAGATTTCCGTGTCGCTGATTAGGGTCGCGAGACGCTCTCCTGAGACGGGATCGTCGAGCCGCCAACCCTCTGCGATCGCCGCGCGTCCGACCGAGATCGCGTTCGTAGCGGGCAGCGCCTCAGCCTCCAACGTTGCCAGAGGCAGTCCAAGATCGGCCATCAGCTCGGAGAGTCGGGCCGCTTGCAGCGAGACCAGGACGCGCGCTCCGGCGTGGTCGCTGTTGCGCAGCGACTCAAACAATTGGGCCAACTTGCCGGCGAGGCGCTCGGCCGGACGGAACGGCAACCGTTGTTCGCCGCTAGCCAGACGTGAGATCGTGCGGACCGTTCCCGCAGGATCGGCAAGTCGGTTGGCGACTTCGGCTTCAGTCAACCACGGATGCGGCAGTCCTTTGGGAATGCGGCCGCCCCGTTCGAGTTCGCTTCTGGCGTGTTCGGCACGCTCATCGCGTTCCTGCGTTCGAGCCTGAATGTCGTGCGGCTCGTCTAGCAGAATGAGCGCCTCTCCGGACAGATGATCAAAGATCGCGCCGGGCGCGAGGAACTGCGTCCAGAAATCGGGCCGCGATATGGAACTCCCATTGCGGAGTTGCTCCATATCGAGCGTCAGCACTGCCGATTCGACGTTCGGCTCTTCGTTGGACGACGAGCAACCTGAGCCATCGCCGGCTTCAACCGATTCCAGGAGCCGCTCGACCAGCGGCTTCGACTCATCGCCATCACTCCACTCTCGTGCAGGTCGCAATGAGACCTGCTCGACGGAATCAGTTGACCTCTGGCTGTACGGATCAAAGCGACGAATCGACTCGACTTCATCGCCGAACAACTCGACGCGGACAGGCTTGTCCTCGGCGGGCGGCCAGAAGTCGACGATGCCGCCGCGCACGGCGAACATTGCCGGTTCGACAACGATCCGATGACGCGCATAGCCGTGCGAGTCCAGCGTTCGCACCAGCCCATCAAGCCGCAACTCGGATCCACGGCGAATCGTGATCATGGAACTAACGGTGGAGAGCGTGCGCTGCGCCGCGGCGTCAATATCGGCCACGACGATCGGCGAGTCGCAGCGGAGCGACTCAATCGTCGCAAGCCGAGCCTCGACGATGTCCGGCGCGGGACGCTGGCGCTCATACGGCGCTGTCTCGCGAGCAGGGAAGGCTCGCAACCGTTGCCGATCCGCTTCACGCAGCCACAGAGGAAGCGCGTCGAGTAGGTCGGCGGCTGATGCGGGCGTCGGTGTCAGGATCAGGACGGGACCGGGATGTCGGGCTGCCAGCGATGCCAGGACAGCGGGCTTGGCGGCGTCGGGAGCACCCAGCGAGGGTTGGTCGTCGAAGTTCTGCACCGCGCTGAGCACAGCGTCGCCCAACCCGGCAAGCAATCCGGGCGGTGTGTCGTGCGGCATGTCGTGCGGGTCGGTGGCGCCCACGCGCGCAATCTCCGTCCGCTGACGTCTGTGCTTAGCCTAAGGCGTGTTCACGTCGGGAATTGCGGGACGAAACCCCGAACACAAAACCCTCTGTCGCGTCCCCTTGCAGAGACATCCTCAGTGCGTTTACATCGACGCAGTTAGCTCCGTCATACCCGCGCTTGCCGCGGGTATCTCGCTGATTCGCCCAAATCCGCCTTTGCTGGACGCGGCGAGATTGCCGCGACGGAGCGCGGCAATGACGGAAATGAAACGCTCGCCAGGGCCTACCCGAAAGCACAAAGGGCATTGATGGCTACGTCGCGTAGACTCGCGCCGGCTACGTCTGGCAGCCTTAGCTCTGCCCGGTAGAAACCAGCCGATGCGGGCCGATGAATCCGATGTGGACCTGACCTGTGCGACCCTTGGCGTCGTCGTGGAAGTACAGGCGTGGAATGTGCTGACCACCGCCCTCCGCGATCTTCAGGTGCGCTTCCATGTGCTTGTAGCCGTTGGGTTCGACTTCTGTGCTAACCAGGAAGCGGCGCTGTCGCCAGAGGCGGCCGTCGTTCTTGACGGTGTCCGACTCGCTCATCGCCAGCTTTTGCGGTGACGCGTTCCAGGTGTCGGGATGGTTGCTGTGCTCGCACCATTCCCAGAATCCGCCGGTGAAGTGCTCCGCCTCTAAGGCATACGCCTGCAGCGCTTGAAGTCCTCGCAGGATTTCGCGAGCCCAATCGGCCGATTTCTCATCCGCCTCGAGCGCCTCGATCTCTTTCATTGCGGCGTCGGGGAGCTGCACTCGATCACATTGCTCACGGGCGATCTCGATGACGCCTTCAATCGTGAGTTCCGATTCCTCCGGCTCATCCGAGTCGATCAACTGCGACGGAACCGAAGCCCGCTCTCGCAGGACTGCCTCGTAGCTGGAACTCTTCGCGCGCAGTTTGTGATTCTCTTCCTGCGCTTCCGAGAGCGCCCGATCCAGCTCCTGGATACGGGCGCTAGCCGTCTGCGATTCCTCGATCAGACGGTCTCGCTCGGCCGAGTGCGCCTCGTTGTACTGCTGTATCTGTGTGTCACGTTGATCGAGCTGCTGTTGCAACTCGGCAATGGTCGAACGCTGTTCGTCGATTGATTCTTGAACCTGGCTCAACTGAGCTTGCAGAGCCTCCACCTGTTCGTTGTCCGGGGATCCTGTGCGTTTGTCAACGAACGCCAGTATCCGTTCCCGAATCGACGCTATTGAATCGGCTGCAGCCCTGGCGTCAGCGCGAATCTCATCATCGCCGGTCTCATCCAGATAGTTGATCAGTTGCTGGGCCGACGGATACAACGTGTAAGCGATGAAGCAGGCCGCGAACGCTTCCAACGCGTCGGCGCTGCGTTGACTATTGCGTCTCGACATTGCTTGATTCACTTTCCGTTGCAGAAGTTTCTATTGAAGGATTTCTGTTGTACAGATTCATCGCCGATTCCACACCGTGCTCAAGCAGATGCACGACCGCCTCTGCAGAGCGCACTTCCGCTTCATGGATCAATCTACGTTCAGCCGAGCCCGGATCACTCAGCAGCCAATCGGCCACATCGTCCGGGTGACGCGACGGCTGGCCGTCGACCAATGGTCGCCCGACGCCAATCCGAACGCGGGGAAAGTCCAGCTCGCCGATCACGGACTTGATCGAGCGCATACCGCGTTGTCCGGCGTCGGAGCCGGAGGGTCGGATACGAATACGGCCAGGCTCGATGTCGAGCTCGTCAACCAGCAGGATCAGGTCCGAGGGATCGGCGCGATACTTGTCCAACAGCGCCTGCACCGCTCGGCCCGATTCGTTCATGAACGTACGAGGTAACACCACCGCGACCGGGCCAAGCGCCGTTGCGCCCTGAGACACCCGATAGCGAGATTCACGCTCCGGCTGCGGGAGCTCGAGCATTCTGCGGACATGCTCGGCGGCACGGATACCTGCGTTATGTCGGTTCTGCGAATAGCCCGGGCCAGGGTTGCCCAGCCCGACGATCAGTCGAGCGTCAGTCAGCGGTTGCAATCCGCGTCGTCGAAGTTTGGGCAGTCGAGCCATGCCCCAAGTGTCGCACGTCTCCCCTAATGCAGACAGTTAGACAGCCGGACAGAGCGACAGTCGGTGCGGTCGGGCGAGTATCCTATACAAAACAATCAGGGTTTTCCGATGACAACCCCGTCGTATGCCGAGCTGAAACTGGCGTTGCTCACCATCCTTGCCTCCTACCCGGAGGGGCTGCCTCCGTCCGAGGTCTACCCGCTGTTGGAAGCCCGCTTTCCCCAGCTGACAGACGATGACATCCAGCGGCGCCAGCCAGACGGTCGCAACGGCTGGCGCAACACCGTGCAGGCGGTTCGCTACCAGCTCGCGGAATCTGAGCTCATCGACCGATCGGTGAAGGGGCTGTGGAGATTGACAGCCGACGGATTCTCACTCGCGCAGGAACTCGGCGCCGGCAGCCAAGCACCTGAGCCGATTGCTCCTGAACCTGACCAGACCAACGCCGTTGCGCAACACATGTTGATCGCCTTGCTGCACGAGATCAGTAATGCTGAACTGCCCTGGACCATGAAACATCTCGACGACGGCTCCGTCGCCCTCAGCTATGACGGCCGCCTGCGCGTCATCCTGCGGGCCTAGCAGCGATCGGAGTTGCCACGTGGTGATGCCAACGCGCTACCAGATTCATCCTGTGCTGTTAGACATCCTGCATGACGCAGGTTCTATGAAGTCTGCAGAGGCAGTAGAAACCGTCACGCAGGCGTTCTCGGATCAACTGACTGAAGAAGATTTGGCACGTCGACAGAAGAACGGCAAATCGTCGCTCTGGCGCAATCGGGTCCGCTGGGCGCGTCAGGACCTACGAATCCGAGGGCTGATCGACGGCTCCGAAAGGGGCGTCTGGAAACTGACCGCACAAGGAGCTGAACTCGCTGCCGATGGGGAGTCGCACGCACCCATCGAGGTGGACCAAAGCAACAACGACCAAGTGGTGTCGCCGCCACTCGAAGTACTCCCGTTGCCGGCTGAGCTCGTGTCACAAGAACTAAGAGCGGCAGCGACTGATTCAAAACACCCGGATCGACTCGAGCGTGCGGTCGCCGACGCGATGCGACTCTTCGGTTTCGAGGTCGAAGAGATCGGTGGCTCGGGGCGCACGGACGTGTTGGCGATCGCACCATTGGGGCCCAACCGCTATAGCGTTGTGCTGGACGCCAAAGCATCGAGCAAGGGGCGCGTGACTGAGGCTCAGATCGATTGGCTCGCGATCAACAAACATCGCGAACAGGAGCATGCAGACTGCGCGGTTGTGGTTGGGGCAGACTTTGCCAGTGGTCAGTTTCAGGCCCATGCCGAGAAGTTTGGCGTCTCGTTGCTCAAGGTCGACGACTTAAACGAAGTCATCGGCCTGCACGCGCAGCGGCCGCTCTCGCTGGTCGACCTGAGGGCTGTCATGAGTAGCGTGCCGGTTGCGGGTCTGGCGCTAACGGTGATTCGCGAGGCTGCTCGGGCGCGGGAACGTCGTGCCAACCTGATCACCTTCCTGCTGGAGAAGATTCAACGATTCAACCAGGAAGCACCTGATGCCGTGATGGCCAAGGCTGAGGTGATGTACGGGCTCGTGCTCGCCAGCGCCAACAGCAAGATTCACGGCGCGACGATTGAAGAGGTCCGCGACACATTGCATCTGCTGGCAACGGTTGGGATCCTCGAATGGACAACTGACGAAGCTTTTGTCAGTCAGACAAGCACACCGGGAGCGCTACAAATGTTGGCGCGGCTTGGGCACTTGGGCGATGACGATCACCCGAACGCGGCCCAAATCACTGAGCTGAATCCGGCTGTGGAGACTCACAAAACTGCTCAGTGATTGGTCCTGAGACTGTCTCGGAACCTCTCACTCCCGTTCGTCACTCCCGCACCCTGCGAGCGTCACTCCTCCGCGTACTTCTCGCCCAACGCGGTTTCCCAGCGGAGATAGTGCTGCATGTCGGCGTAGCCGCGCTGCGGCCCGAAGGCGAGGATGTCATTGGGTGGCGAGAGGACTCCGGTCAACCCTTCCTCGATGGGAAGTCGGGCTTCCCGATAGGCGACCATGCCGCCTGCGACTGCCGTCACGTCAGTCCGGCCGCGTTCGATCAGGCTGTGCGCTGCCAGCAGCGATTGCTCACCCGACTCGCAGATCGTGATGATCGGCTCGTCATCATAGGCTTCAATGGTCCGTTCCAACCCTGCTCGCGCCACCCACTCTGCGCCCGGGGGATGGCCTTCAGCGAATTCCTGGCTGGTTCCGACGTGGAGCACACGGGCATCCAGAGGATCGAATGCGTCGCTCGGCGCGACCAGCTTCACCGATTCGCGGGCTTGTCTGAGCAAAAGCGGTTCCGCGCGCTCTGAGCCAGACTCCAGCGCGCGTCCTGCCGATGTCCAGGCGCCGGTGCCGCCCTCAAGCGCGAAGATGTGCCGATGGCCCATCTGTCGATACCAGGATGCGGTCAACGCAGCTCTAGCGAGGCCGTCGCAGGCGAACACGATCGGCGCCTGATGCACCACGGCGACGTCGTCGCTGCGCTGGACCGCCTGACCGCCGGGGAACCAGCGGAATCCGGGAATGTGACCGGCCTCGTGCTCAGCGTCGGCGCGAACGTCGATGAAGTACACACTTTCCGATGCGCTGCGCTCTCGTAGCTCGTCCAATTCGTCGATGCCGATCAGTTGCACGCCGTCTTCTACGGCGCATCGACGGGCATACTGCTCGGCTGCGGCCTGCCCCTCCGGGGTGACTGAAGGCAGGTCATCGCGGTCAGCACCGAACTCGAGCTCGTGACCGGCAAGCATCCAGCCCGCCGTTCCGTTCTTGAGACCGACGACTTCGCGCTCCAACGCCATGCGCTGCAGGACACGTGTACCGATGATGCTGCGCGTGCGCCCGGCGCAGTTGACGACCACGGTCGCATCGGGCGGCGAATCATCGAGGACATCGGTGATCCGAAACGCGAGTTCACCGCCGGGCATGCTGCGACCGCCGGGAATGCAGGCACGGCGATATTCCTCCGGCGTGCGAGTGTCGAGGATGACCAGCTCGTCGCCGCGCTCGATCCGCGCGTGGAGGTCGTCAGCGTCAATCTCGGGGACATGGTGCACAACCTCGACCCGTTCGCCAAAGTCCTTGCTGGGCACATTGACCCCCCACTCAGTCGGCAGATCAAGAAACGCCCAGCGATTCGTGCCGCCAGAAAGCGTCGAGACATCGGAGTAGCCCATCGCCTCGGCGGTCGCAGCGGCGAAATGGACGCGCTGCTCATCCTCGTCACAGAGGACAATCGGGGTATCCAAATGCGGCACAGCATCCGAGAGCTCAAACTCCAGCATCCGCCGAGGAATCAGGCTGGCGCCGACGATGTGCGACGCGTTGTACTCAGGCGGGTCGCGAACGTCGATCAGGGCGAAGGGTGCGTCATCGGAGAGTCGCTGCTGGAGGTCGTGGGGGGTGATGGGAGTTGGCATAGCCTGATTAGGATAACCTCGACGTAAGGAAGATCAGAGATGGCCACCCTGAATGAGACGACACTGCGCGAGGTATTGGTAGAGCGCGGTCTTTGTGATCTTGAGACTGCAGTGGCGGTGGGCGAGGTGGCGCAGGAGCTCTGGTCGGAAGCGACGAGCGATTTCGCGACCGAAGACAAGATCGCCGTTGCTATCGGCGATCTGCGATCGGCACTAATCGAGGCGCTGCAGGAAAGCGAACGGTTACAGATGGCGCGGCACGAGGCTCTCCGGCGCGAGTTCCACGAATTTCGCGTCGAGATGACTGAGCGCGATGAACAACGCACCACTGAGTTGCAAGCGTTCAGGCGCGAAGTCACTGAGCGTGACGAACGTCTGCGCCGCGAGATCGCCGAGCGAGACGCCTTGTACCATGACGGCCAGGCTAGCCGCGATCGACGAACCCAATGGCTGGTCGGTCTCGGCTTTACCGCCTTCGGTGTACTGGCGTCCGTTCTTGCCGCTTTAACCTGATCTCTAGACCAGTTCGCAAGCCCCGATTAGGATCCGTCCCAAACGTTGGGGCCGCACATGACGATGCCTCGTCGCGAAGACATCCACCCGGTACTCTTACGGGTCTTATTCGAATGGCAAGGCACTGCCAGGCCGAAGGACGTAGTCGCCATGGTCACCGGTCAGTTCCCTGAACTGACTCAGAATGATCTGGCGAAGAGAAACACAGATGGTGCGTTCACCTGGACAAATCGAGTTCACTGGTCTCGACAGGACCTGGTGCTCCAAGGGTTGATCGACAATTCGGTACGGGGAGTCTGGTCCCTCACACCCTTTGGAATCAAGCGAGCGCAAGAGAAGTTTCCGGTGCCGAGGCCACCAGAACGAGCAGTCGCCGAAGACCCTCCGCAGCCCCCAGAACCTCAATCGCCGACCGTAACCATCCTCCCATCCGAGTCCGAGGCGTTGACTGAGGAGTTGGCCTCCTCTGCAACTGATTCCAGCAATCCGAATCGATTTGAACATGCTGTCGCTCAGGCGATGAGGTTCTTGGGCTATGACGTCGTCGAGATCGGCGGACCAGGGCAAACGGATGTGCTTGCGATCGCCCCGCTGGGTTCATTGCGATATCGCGTCGTGTTGGACGCGAAGTCGACTTCTACGAAACGAGTAATCGAAAACCAGATCAATTGGCTGAGCCTGGAACAACATCGGAAAGACGAACACGCTGAGCACGCGACGGTGGTTGGGATTGAATTCGCCGGCGGGCAACTGCAGAAACGCGCCGAGGATTTCGGTGTCAGCCTCCTGACCGTTGATGGGCTCATCGACATCATCCGATTACATGCCCAACATCCATTGACACTTGTCGAGCTGAGAACGGTCTTCGCCTCCGCGGGACGTTCAGCCAACTCGATACCGGAAGTCCGTGCCGCCGCCGCGCAGCGAGCGCGTCGCATGCGGTTGTTCCTATTCCTACTGAAACAGATCGATCATTTCAACGCGGTCGCGCCGGACGATGTGATCGTGAAACCTGAAACACTGTGGGCAACTACCTTGAGTGAGGACGAACTCGTGGGCGTCAGCCAACTGGACGTGGCGGATGCCCTGCAACTGCTCGAATTGATCGGAGCGCTCGGCAAGTCTAATGGCGAGGGATATGTAAGCCAAACTTCGCTGGAAGGATCCATTCAACTACTCGGCGCGATCGCTAGGGCGACGCACGAGTCGAACACGAAGCAGGAGCCGACCAGCTCCGGCAGCGAGTTGGCATCACACGGCGAGTAACCCCGACGCCTTGCGCAACGCATTCGCGGCGCGCTCGAAGCTAGGGAAGGTGGGGATTCCCTCTTCTTGCAGCCTGAGGCGGGCGGTGCGGGCGGCTTCTTCCTGGTGGCTGGGGTGCAGTGCGGCGAGGAAGGGCTTGTCCGACTCTGACATGAACTTCTTCAGTGAAGTGATCAGGCGGTCGAACTCCTCCGGTTTGTCCTGCCAGCGGCGAGCCATGAACGTGGCGGAGAGCTCCATGCCGACGGCGTCGATGTTGTCGTCCGCATTCAGAATGTCGAAGATCGTGTCGAGGTGCTTCGGATCCTGGCCGATCGTGCCGGCGGCGTCGAGTGGATTGCGATAGCTGCCGCCGATAATGTTGAAAAACTCCGAAAGCTGTGCGTAGCTGCCTTCGGACAGCGTCGGGACTTTCCAGCCCTCTTTCTCAAAGGCGTCGGTCAGGACGACCGACTGTCCGCCGGTCATGGCGACCAGACCCAGCCGGTTGCCCTGGGTGCGCTTGGTCAGCAAAGTGGCCTTAACCACGTCGATCATCTCGTCGAGGTTATGTACCGCGACCGCGCCGACCTGCTTGATCATCGCTTCCCAGATCGCCTGGTCGCTGGCCAGCGAGGCGGTGTGCGAACGAATGGCGCGTCCGCCGCCCTCGGTCTGACCACCCTTCCAGATGATCACGGGCTTCTTCGCGGCGACTTCGCGCAGGGTCTTGAACAGGCGGCGCCCGTCTCGCGCGCCCTCGATGTACATGCCGATCACTTCGGTCTGCGGGTCATCGGCCATGTATTCGAGATAGTCGGCAGCCTCGAGGATGATCCCGTTGCCGAAGCTGACCAGGGTCGAGCAGTAGAGTCCGTGCGCGGCGCCGGTGAGCGAGAAGTTCATCCCGTGTGTGCCACTCTGCGAGACGAAACCAATGTTGCCCTGGACACCCTCCGGCTGGTCGCGATTGAATCGCACACCAAGTCCCGGCACGTGCAAGCCCATGCAATTGGGACCGATCAGCGCCAACCCGGCCGGATCGGCGATGTCGAAGACCTTCTGTTGCAGCTCGACGCCGATGTTCTCGCCGGTCTCGGCAAATCCCGACGTGAACAACGTGACTCCGCCAACATCGGCGTCGACGCAGCCCTGGACGATAAAGGGCGCAACCTGTCGAGGCACCGCGCAGACGGCGAAGTCGACCTTCTCGGGAATGTCGGTCAGTGACTTGTAGTTGGGAATGCCCAGCTCTTGGATGCCGGGAATCTCGTTCTCGTCGACCTGGACGCTGTACAGCGGGCCGACGAACGGCTTGAGCGAGCGCAGCCAGTTGTAGCCGCTGGCCTGCTTGTCGCCAATGACGGCGACAACCTTGGGAGCAAGCGCGCGAGTCAGGCGTTCACGTGTAACGGCCATCGGAGTTCTCCTTGTGTACCTGCTCCCCCCTGCGAGGGGGAGCGGAATGTTGCTATGACTCCGCGGTCAAGAGAATCCGTGCATCAACCGCGACCGCGCCGTCGGGTCGGGCGAAGACGGGGTTGAGGTCGAGCTCTGCGATCTCGGGGTTCGCTTCGGCGAACTCGGAGAGTTGCAGCAGCATCGACTCGATTGCATCGAGGTTGGCCGCCGGCGTGCCGCGGAAACCTTCCAGCACCGGAAAGCCCTGGATCTCGCGGATCATCTCGGAGGCGTCGCGCGGTTCCAGCGGGACGATGCGGAAGGCGACGTCCTTGAGCACCTCGACGAACACACCGCCGAGACCAAACATCAGCACCGGCCCGAACTGCTGGTCCTGGGTGATGCCGAGGATGACCTCAGCGCCGGCCTCTGCCATGGGCTGGACGGAGACGCCCTGCACGTCGGCGTTGGGCGCTGCGGCGGTGACGCGCTCGTGGATACGGTGACAGGCGTCGCGCAGCGCTGCCTCGTCGACGACGCCCAGCTCGACACCGCCGACATCGGTCTTGTGTGTGATGGTGTCGGAGACGACCTTGAGCGCGACGGGATAGCCGAGCTCGGCGGCATGGGCGGCCGCTTCGTCGATCGAGGTGGCGAGGCGAGTCTCGGTGACGTTGACGCCGGCCTCAGCGAGCAGTTGTTTGGCTTCGACTTCTGACAGGAGCGTGCGCTGCTCGGCGCGGGCGTTGGCGATGACTTCGGCGGTCATGGGCATCTCCGGCGGATATGGCGAATCGACGTTGGCAGTTTACACGCCGTCCTCTGGCAGACTGCTCAGAGGATATTCTGTATACTCAGTTTCGCAGTTGCGCGACAACCAATGGCTGCTGGGAGCTGCTGAGGAGACGAGTCATGGCCGAAGGCGATCCATTTGACGGCTGGTTGGACATCGTCGAGGCGGCGAGGGAGCTGAATATCCACCCGCAGTCGATGCGTCGGCTGATCAAGCAAAACCGAATCCCGGCCCGTCTCTACGGAGGCAAGTACCTGATCGAAAGAGATCAGCTCCTGATGTTCAAGTCAAACTACGACCCGAGGCCGGGTCGGAAGCGGTCGCCTCGGTTGTTGTAGGTCGAGTTCAGGGGAACAGCACGCCTCGATCTCGCGTCTTGGTACTGTGAGCGGTCGTTGTAGACACCTGCGCTCGCACCGGAGTCACGCCTGTGAATCGCCGACACATTCTGTTCCTCGCCGCAATGGCACTTCTGGGCCTCTGGTATCTCGCCACATCCCCTTCGTTCGCGGAGGCTTCGAGCGAGATGTTGCGCTCTGAGAGAACAGAAACTCAGCTTCTCGAGGATAACTACTGCCTGGGTGAGAACTACATTGTCCAGGAGCGATGGGAAGCATTCTCCAAAGTTGGCCGTCACGACGCCGAATGGCTCACACCCGCTGGTCCGGTGATCATCGGGTCCGCCCCGACGTTCGAATGCCTCAGGCTGTACGCGACACCTGATTCCGAGGCTCGACACTTGGGCATCAAGCAGTGGTGTGCCCCCTTCGGAACGGCCCGCGTCAGGTGGCGTGTACTCGGTGGAACGCCGCCATTCCAGTTGAGCATCAGTGGGCTCAGAGCGAATGCGGCTCGTGGTTATCTCGACATTTCGTGTGATTGGATTCTAAACGAAGTACTCGGTGGAGAGCTTGAGGATCACGCAATCACGGAATTGGACGTACGGCTGAAAGACGCGGCAGGACGTTCAGTGACCACTTCAGTGAGTGTTGGAATGGTGGGGCGGCCGCCAGAAGAGCAAATCGACGAGGTTCGAATGTACCCTGGACTCTACGATGTGAGCGTCACCCCGAGTCCGTGGACGTTCCTCATACCGGAACCGGACGAGACAACCGATCTACCGATTGGCCAAGTAGCGATCCTCCGTGTTCGCCCGATGGGTGAACGGACTTGGCAATACGGGACGGCATTTCCGCCACCATCACAGAGCGGCTGTCGCACGTGTAAAGCGTCGCACACCGGCGGTCTCCGCCTCGAGACGGAGTATGAGCTGCAAGCGGCATGGATGTGGCACGCCGGTTATTCATCTGGGTCTCAGCCGCCTTGGTCAATCTGGTCGGTCTCTGAACAGCACAAGGACAACTGGTGGACCTACTCCTGGTGGGAGTCGTGGATCAGGTCCGACCGCTTCAATTGGTCGCAGTCCTTCCATTTCCGCACGCTAGGAAACCCACGGTTGAGTGTGGAGGCAACATCCGACACCATTGTGGTTCGTTGGCCTGCGACGACTGGCGAGTTTGACGCGACGGCGACCTCACCCGATTGGACAGGCGTGACCTGGGCGGATCCCAACAACGGCTACCCATACCCTCGATGGGAACAAGGGGAGAGCGACGGAGTCATGTCGGCGGTGTTTCGAGGAATGCCTCCAGACACCGAGTTCGACATCAGCGTTAAGCAGTTTGTGCCAGCCTGGGTCGCCAGACCACAGTCCGTGGTGCGGGTGCGAACTCTCGCAGAAACCGGTGAGGATGTACGGACGCCAGGATTGGCGGACCCAAGGGCGTTCGACGTTCGTCTCATAGACAACGTAGTTCAGGTTGCATGGGACGAAGCATTCCCCCTTGCGAACACGACGCCGATGCTCATTCGATTCGACAACCACGGAAGGGGCTCCGATGAGATAACAGGCGCCACCTATCAGAGGTCTTGGCATGATGAAGACAGTATCGGGTTAGAGCCGTTTCTTCAGCAGTACATCGCTCGGACTCACAAGCATCGGATTCAGGTGAACTTTCCGCCCGTTCCCCATGACTCATACCTTCAGCTGAACATTAGTCGAACACCTGGACAAGCCACCACAGACACAGTCAGCGTGCCTTTCCTATGTGTGGCCTGGAATATTCGTGTACCATCGGTCGACCCGCACTCATATCTCGATACCCACTGGCACAGTAGCGAAGAACACGGAGCAGCTGTCCTCATCCGAGACGCTCCCCACTCACTGCGCCGGGTGCGGCCCGAATGCAAGATGAACCATGCAACCGGGGAATAACCGCTTGGAGATCACGTATCAGATTGTCGGTGACATTACTGGCTACTCTGACGCCTCTGATTGCTCCGTCGGCTTCGGGTTGTCGCTGAGGTCGTCCTCGGGATCGAACGGGTTGTTGCGCTCTATCGTGAGATGCATCTTGCAGCCCGAGTCGGGATGATTGAGGATGCACTCGGTGCCATGAGCGCCTGCGGCGATCAACCACTGACCGGCGTCGGGACTGCCATCAGATTCGATTCCGTCAATGAGGCGGCTGACACACTTGGCCCATTCGAGGTCCGTGTCGTTGAGCACCGCATCGGGTGCATCCCAGTCGGGCGTGTTGTCGCCACAGCCAGCCGCAACGAACGCCAACCCACAATCGCGACAATGCCCAATTCTCGGAGTTGCATGACCTCACGGTCCTTCCCGATTGTGCCCAACCAGCACACCCAACGGAGCACGACCTCGATCAGTGAGCTGTCGATGCGCCCTCGATGATCTCCTCGACCACGTGCGGCTCCGCCAGAGTCGTCACATCACCGACATTCTCCGGCTCGCCCTCGGCGACCTTCCTGAGGATTCTCCTCATGATTTTGCCTGAGCGAGTCTTGGGCAGGCCTCCGACGAATTGGATTCGGTCGGGAGTGGCGATGGGGCTGATTTCGGCTCTCACTTGCCTCTTGAGTTCGACGGCGAGGTCGGGGCCGGGGTCGAAGCCGTCTTTGAGCAGGACGTAGGCGTAGATGCCTTCTCCCTTGATCTCGTGTGGGTAGCCGACGACGGCGGCTTCGGCGCATCCGGCGTGACCGACCAGGGCTCCCTCGATCTCGGCGGTGCCCAGTCGGTGGCCTGAGACGTTGAGCACATCGTCCACCCGACCAGTCAGCCAGTAGTAGCCGTCGTGGTCGCGGAACGAGCCGTCGCCGGTGAAGTACTTGCCCGGGTACTGAATAAAGTAGGTGCTGATGAAGCGCTCGTGGTCGCCGTAGACGGTGCGCATCATGCCCGGCCAGCTTTGCGCCAGGCAGAGCAGGCCGCTCTGCGGGTTGCCATCGAGCTCGTTGCCCTCGGGGTCGACGAGCACCGGCTCGATGCCGAAGAAGGGCAGCGAGGCCGAGCCAGGCTTCATGTCGTTGGCGCCGGCCAGACCGGTCAGGACGTGCCCCCCGGTCTCGGTCTGCCAATAGGTATCGACGATGGAACAGCGGCCGTCGCCGACGACATCGAAGTACCAGCGCCAGGCCTCGGGGTTGATCGGCTCGCCGACCGTTCCGAGCACTCGCAGGCTGGTGCGCTCGTGGACCTTGACCCACTCGTCGCCCTCGCGCATTAGCGCGCGGATCGCGGTTGGCGCGGTGTAGAGAATGTTGATGCCCAGGCGGTCGATCATGTCCCAGTAGCGTCCCGCGTCGGGATAGGTCGGGATCGACTCAAACATCACCGAGGTCGCGCCGTTGCCCAGCGGTCCGTAGACGATGTAGCTGTGACCGGTGATCCAACCGACATCGGCGGCGCAGCAGTAGATGTCGCCGTCGCGGTAGTCGAAGGTGTAGCGGTGACTGAGCATCGTGAAGAGCAAGTAGCCGGCCTGCGTGTGCAGGACGCCTTTGGGCTTGCCGGTCGATCCGGACGTATAGAGGATGAAGAGCGGATCCTCGGCGTCCATCACCTCGGGTTCGCACTCATCCGACTGGTTGGCGACGCTCTCGTGCCACCAGATGTCGCGTCCGTCCTTCATCGTCACGTCACCGCCGGTGTGCTGATGGGTGAGCACGAACTCGACGCAGTCGACGCCGTTGGCGTCGAGCTGGTCCATGGCCGCGTCGACATTGGCCTTGAGCGGCACGGTACGTCCGCCGCGCTTGCCTTCGTCCTGTGTGATCACCGCTTTGCAGAGCGAATCGGTCACACGGTCGGCGATTGCGGAGGCGGAGAATCCGCCGAAGATCACCGAGTGGATCGCGCCAATTCGAGCGCAGGCGAGCATTGCCGCTACGACCTCAGGCGTCATACCCATGTAGATCGCGACACGGTCGCCCTTGCCAATGCCGCGGCTACGCAGCTCGTTGGCCAGCCGGCAGGTTTCGGCGTGCAGTTCGCGGTAGGTCAGCGACTCGTTGTCGCCGGGCTCGTCGCCTTCCCAGAGGATGGCGGTCTGGTCGCCACGCTCCGCGAGGTGACGGTCGAGGCAGTTGACAGAGACGTTGAGCTTCGCTCCTAGGAACCAGGCGATTTCGCCCTCGGCCAGGTTCTCCTGTGAGAGCGTGTGCCAGGGCTCGATCAGGTCCAGATGCTCATTGGCCATCTCGGTCCAGAAGGCGTCCGGCTCGTCCAGCGAGCGTCGCCAGAGGGCTTCGTAGCCCTCACGAGAAGTGACCAGCGCGCCATCGCGCACGCGCTCAGGCGGTGAGTAGGTTTCATTGACTGGCATCGCAGCATCGGCGGTGGTCATGGGCTGTCCTCGTCCCCTTCACTGGGTCGTCGAGGAAATGGTACCGCGCGCGGTCGGCAGAGGGTTGGCGCGACTATCGGGCAAACACCGCCGCCATGCTGGCAGCGATCGCGCCGAGTGCGATTAGGGTAGCGTTGATCATGCGCGAGACACGCCCCTCCATCTTCACACGCTCTTCAACGACGTGCAGATCGGCGCGAGTCTCGGCCTGTTGTTGGTGCAGCGAGACGAGTTCGACGTTGTTCTGTTTGACTTCCTGCTTGAGCTCGCCGACATCGTGGGACAGAATGCCAATCTCGCGCATGGCCGCCTCCAACGCTCGCCCGTGCCCGGCGAGAATCTGCGAGTGCTGAGCCAGCATCTGAGCTTGGGAGTCAAGGCGCTGGTCGACCTGATCGAATCGCTGGTCGACCTGACCGAATCGCTGGTCGACCTGATCGAATCGCTGGTCGACCTGATCGAATCGCTGGTTGATCTGATCGAATCGCTGGTTGATCTGGTCAAACTGCGTCTGAAATTGGTTCAGGAGGTTCAGAACTTCCGGATCAGTGCGCGTCGGCGAGACGAGCTGGACCAGCGCCCGCGCCTGCTCCTCGCTGAAGCCGGTTTCCAGGAGGGCGTCGTATTCCTGCAGGGTGTCGGTGACCATGCTGAGCTCCTGCACTCAGGATAGCGCCGCTCTCGCCAACCAGCGGACGCTGCTCGTGGGCACGTTTCGCGCTTTGTTCACCTCGGTTCGGTGTCAGTCTACGAAGCGGATTCAGGGGACTCCACGGAATCCTGACCGCAATAGTCGATGCCTTCCTGGGCATGGGTCTTGAACAGGTTGCTGATGTCGAGCTTTGCGTTGCGCCAGGACTTGTCGCCCCAGATCGTGACATACAGCGTGTTGCCGTCGCGTAGCTCTTCAATCATTCCTGAGGCGAATGGAGCATCTGCAGCAAAGAAGTCGTTGTTTTGGACATCGCGACCATTCCATGTCGCAGCACGAGGGCGATTACTGTCTATCCACCACGCCACTTCATAACCATCCACAGTTGGAGGCACGTCGGTCGTGATCAGGACTCCCCTGCTGGAGCCAACGCAATACATGGTGAACCGCACTAGATTTTCCGTGTTAGAGATAGGCGATCTGCCGTCAACTAACTTCATACGTTTAACCACATGGGCGTAGCCATCCGAGGGGTCATACCGATAGCTGAATCCCCAGAGAACCCCGCTCCGCTCTCTTGGCCGTTCCCAATCGGCTGGAATCTCGGGCGGCTCTCCCGTCGGAGCGGACAAGCCGAACTCTGGCGCCGGGACGGCGACCGACAACTCAAATGTCTCTGAAGTCCAAGCGGGATCATCAACGCCAAGACTTGGAACGGTCGCGTTCCACTCAGTGATCGGAGTTGCCAGCCATTGCCCGTTGAGAAACTGTTGGAACTCCAGCGATGTCGTCCCATCGTCATTGGGTGCGGCTTCGATCCTGACCTTCACTTGCTGTTCGGGATCCTCCGCTTCGGCAATCATGGCCGAACCGGCGATTGCGACAAGAACCGACAGTAATGCAATGAGTGGACTTCGCAGTGTGTACCGCATACCCAAGGCCCCCTTCTAGGCACGGAAAGGTCTGTTGCCACACAGGGCCGCCCGTTGGATACGCCGAGAAGGGGACTCGGTTCAAACCTTTCCTCTTGTTCGACGCATCCAGGCATCGGGCAACTTGCTGTGTGGCGAAACCAGTGTAGGACAGGGACTGCATCCTCCGAACCAACGGTCGGCCCAGTGGAGTCCAGCGGCAAGCGGCGGTGATACGATGCAGGTCAGCGCATTCAGAGTCGACTTGAGAGGTCCCACGATGGCGCAGCAGGAACCGTTTCAGCGAATTTCGGTCACGGAAGCGGAGGAGAAGCGTCAGGCTGGGGTGACGCTGGTCGATACGCGAGAACTCGACGAGTACCAGGACGGGCATGCGGCCGGCGCGCCGCTGATGCCGCATATGTCGGTCATGACTCGGGCCGAGGAGTTGGAGCAGATCACCGGCGGCAAGGACCAGCCGGTCATGTTCATCTGCGCCAAGGGTCAGCGCTCGGCGGTGGCCTGCGAGTTTGCGGCGGCGCTGGGCTTCACCGACCTCTACAACGTCGAGGGCGGCACCGAGGCCTGGATCGCCGCCGGTCTGCCGACCGAGTAGCGACCATATAGCGTGCGCGCCTTCGACACGACGACGAGCGGTCGCGACCAATGCTAAGTGGAATGAGCGGGACCCAGCGTTATGCGCTGTTTGTCTTGCTCGTGGTCGTGGTGGTGGTCATCTACCTGGTCGTCTCGGGTGGATTCGACGACCTGGTCGGCGGTGGCTCGGACAACGACGAGCAGGCGGCGGCTGAACTGAGCGAAGCCGCGCAGCTCGTTCCCGACGCGGTGGCGTTCGGCGAATCGGCCCGCGTCGGCGCGATTGAAGTGTCGATTTTGAGCGTCGCGTTCCCCGAGCAGATTCGGGCAGATGGACTCTGGCGCAGTCCGGCCGAGCGCTTTGCCGCTGTCCGACTGACGATCACGAACAGAACAAAGCAGGCGATTCCACTGCCGATCGATGGTCTGCAACTGGTAACGACTGATGGCCGCGCGTATCTCGCCGACGCTGCGCTCTCGTCGGGGGCGGCGCGGGTGACCGAAGGCGTGGCCTATGCGCCGCCGCTGATCCTGCAGCCGCAGCTCACGATCACGGTCGTCGCGGTGTACGACATTCCAATAGACGCCAGCGGTCTGCAACTCCGAGTCTCAGGCGGTTGGACCGACTTCGCCCTGTTTGAGTAAGGACCGAAGGCCTTTCGGAGGAAGTCTGTGCAGACGATTCCTATGTGGTTGCAGGCATTGCTAGCCGTTGCCGCCGTTTGCGTCATTGCAATCACAATCACACTCATCGTGGCGTTGTCCCTCGGAATCGGATTCGTAAGCGGGACTTACGATGAAGTCGAGCGGCAACTGCAGACCGCCAGCGACAGCCTCGAGACGCTGGAGGAGTCGGTGGAAACCGCCTTGCAGCCGACGAACAGAGCGATCAGCGGCCTCGACCGCTCGCTAGGCGACGAGCTGCGTTACATGTCCGACCGCATCGAGGATTTTGAAGTACGCCTCTCGGAGATCCGCGATCTGCTCAATGAGATTAATCGCCGCGACGCGGAAGCGATCGGGGAGTATTGGCAGGACAGGTAACCATGACGATCCTGATGTTCGATATCGATGGAACGCTGTCTACTTCCCAGGGCGCCGGGACGCTGGCGATGACTCGCACGTTCATGCAGCTCTGGGGTATTGAGCGGGCGCTGACGGGCATGAACTTTGCCGGTCGCAGCGACAGTTGGATTGTGCCGACGGCGCTGGCCAACAACGGTCGCGACTGTTCAGCCGACGATCTTGAACGATTTGTCGACGCATACGTCCCTCACCTGGGCGAGGCGGTGATCGAGCGCAACTCGGAACTGTGTCCCGGCGTGATTGAACTGTTGGACGCCCTGGCGAGCGAGAATGTCACGATGGGACTGGGGACCGGCAACTTTCGTCGGGCGGCCGAGGCGAAACTGACTCCCCTGGGCATCTGGGAGCGGTTCGTCGATGGCGGCTTCGGCGATGACGCGGCGGATCGAACAGAGCTGCTTGCCATCGGACTGGAGCGGTTGCGACGCCTCTCAAGCGACGGCGCGGACGCCGTAGTAATCGGAGACACGAGCCACGATATCGAGGCGGGCCACGCGATCGGCGCCAAAGTAGTGGCGGTCAAGACGGGCTACGCACAACCAGGAGAGCTTGAGGAGGCTGACGTGATTCTCGATGATTTGTCGGATCTGCAAGCGTCGATGGTGGCGCTATTGCAATAGACAAGAGTTGCTGAACGGTAGGTGACCGCTCGCAAGGGGTGCAGACACGATAGGTGGCGCATTGAAGCGAATCTTCAGAACGCTGTTTGAGGTGTTATGGAAGCTGGCCGCTGCCTCCTGGATCCTTGTCTCGTTTCGCCGAGTCTGGGGTAGCACCTTAACCGATCCACCAACGCGCGAAGAGCTCGCGACTGAGGAGGCCGCTCAACGACGCAGCGCTGCCGAGGTCGGCGCAAATCCGACCGACCGCGACCTGGCACGGGCGCTGATTCGTTCCTCCGAAATCCCTGCCGACATGGTTGAGCGCTGGCGCGGCTGGTCGCCGCTCGACCCTTCCGATCCCATTTTCGTATCGGCTCAGCAGAGCATCGCTTCCAAGCCGAGCCGCTTTCGCGGTGGCAAACCATCACAACGAATGCTGCTGGAGCTACGGCGCTACTGGAGCGAGGAAGCAGCGTCGGAAGCGATGGCAGCGCCGATGTCGCTAGATATGCCCGACGGCAGACGAATGAGAGAGCGCGCCAGGGACGCGGGCGAGGAGATGCGCATCTTCGAGTGGAATCAGCGGGAGGACGGGCGAACGATCGAGAGCATCATTGAGTTGCACCTGCAGCGAGGCTCGGCGGCGGCGATCCTCCTTGCTGCGAGCGGCAAGCCCACGCCGGAGTGGGAACGCCAGACGATTGAGCTAATGCGCAGCGTTGGTGCGCGGCTGCGGTAGGTGGAAATGGCGCTCGTTCTGTTCGTCGAGTATGCGGATTGGCCACTGCTCGCACTGGCCGCGGGGCTCGGCGGGTTGTTCGCATTGGTCGCATTGACCTGGCGTTCATTCAAATGGCGATCTCGCCCGTCGCTGCCGGAGCTACTCAGCCTGCCGTTGGCCGTTGCAGCGGCCGCCTCCGTACAGGTACTCGTCGAACTCCTGCCAGGGGAGGGGATCCCATCGGTCATCGGGGCGAGCGCTGCAGCGGCTGCATCCCTGAGCGCTGCAGACTACGGCGTCCGTCGCCGGTCTATGCGCACGGCCAGATCGGCCGGGCTGCTGACAATCGACGCCACGCCGCAGTCGTATGTCCGACTGCGCCTGGAACCGGTCGACAATCGTCAGTCCGCCGGTTCGCACGCTCGGCTCGCGGAGCTGTTGCAGCAAGGTCGGGCAATTGGGGTTCGCCAAACCTATTGGCTGCCAGACCGTTCCGTCATTCAACGGATGTTGGCCCGCGTGCGCCCGCCACGATCCGCCTGGATGACGATTGAACTAACCAAGTTCAACACCGTAGCGCAGGCGAAATCGTCGATGCTGGTCAATGAGTCTCACACGCTGCGCGCATGGACCGCGCGCAGTGAACTCGGACTAAGGCGACGCCAGCGTCAGGAGGATTCAATCAGGCGGGACCTGACTATCACGAGGTGGCAGTGGGACGGTCGAGAGCTCCGCAACTCCGTGGGCGATACCTTCGGTCGCGAGGATGACACAACGCTGTTCGAGGCTCGCCTGTCGGTACGGTCGATCCTGGTTGAAGTCAGCGGCGACGTGGAGCGCGATGTGCGCCAGGCTGCGTTCCAGATACGAGGCGCGCTAGAGGCCCAGTCCCAGGAAATCGACGTCCCCAATCTGTCGCCCACGCTGCGTTAAGCTGACCTCATGTCTACCGGGCTGATCATTGGGATTCTGATTCTGCTGCTGGTTGTCGGCGTGCCGATCGTTCAAGCCATCATTCGCAGTGTGCAGCGGCGACGGTCGTTGGCTGCTGAGGGGGTGCCCGGGCTGCGGGCGGCCGGGCTGCGCGCGGATGAGCTGCCTGCCGGTCTGGCTCGACAATCGGCCCAGGCAGTGACCTCTGAGGACATCGCACTGGCTGACGAGCACCCCCAGGCGACGATCACGCAACTGGACGACTCGGGACGAGTGATCGGCTATCGCGAGAGCTTCCGCGACCCACGTTCGTTAGGTGAGTTCATGGACTGGTTGCTGACGCAGACGATTAATCGCAATCGTCCGCATCGGCGAGTCGAGGTGGAGTTGACACGCTACGAGTCCTCGGAGCAGGCGGCTGAAGCGCTGCAGGCCGAGCCTCCTTCTGACGTTGGCGATGACGGCGTGGAGATTTCCGACGCCGGTGAGCGCGGCGGGCTGTTGGCTCGCGAATGGACGCGGTCCGAGAATGGCGACACCGTGCAACGCATGCTGGAGTTGCGCTGGACTTCGGGCGATGTCCTCGGCGTGGTGCGCGGCGACTCTGAGCCGTCAGGGCACCTGGACGATGATGAGGTGCGTCGTCTCGCGGCCCTCGTCAAGGGTCGGCTGTCGTGACCTTGCCCGCGAGGCACGCTAGCGCTGAGTTCCGCACGGAACTGCTGGCTCGATACCGCAACACGCCGAAGCTGCTGGCCGAGTCGGTGGCCGGATCATCGATTGCTCAACTGGATGGCGCCCCGCCGGAGCCGGGATGGACGGCACGGCAGAACGTGCATCACGTCTCCGACATTGCCGTCATGGGTGCGCTCAGACTGCGGCTGATGCTGCTGGACATCGAGGTCGAGATGTGGCCGACGGATCAAGACACGATGCAGAAACGGCTGCGCAACGACAAACGGCCGATCGGTCCGGCGCTGAAGACGGTTGAGGGATTGATTGAGTCGGCGGTCTCGATCCTCGGTTCGTTGCGAGAGGATGAGTGGGTGCAGCCGCGACCGATGCCGGGCAACAACTCACGCAGCGTTGAAGACTGGTTGCTGGCCAATACCGTGCACATTGAGGAGCACATCGATCAGATTCGCTATGCCTTGACGGGTACTTGCTAGTGCTTGTTCACACCGATGCCGACAACCCATGCTTGGCGCGCCAGCATTCCCCGCTCCCCCTTGCAGAGACTGATGCATATCCTCCGATTCCCCTCTCCCCCCCTTGCGGGGGGAGATGTCACAGAGTGACAGAGGGGGGGTCGGGTGGCGACGACCAGATAGGGCCAACAGGCAAGGACCCCCTCTGCCTTCGGCATCTCCCCCGCAAGGGGGGGAGAAGGGGAGTTATGCATCTCCCCCCGCAAGGGGGGGAGAGTGGGACAGATATCTGGAGCACCGCTCATGCAAAACCGACCTGCGCTATTGGTCGAGTACTACGAGGCGACCTCCGACATTGAGCAGGTGCTCGGTGAACTCTCGGAGTCTCAACTGGACTCTCGGGAGAGTGCTGGCGATTGGTCGGTGCGGCAGATTGTTCATCACCTGGCCGATGTTGAAGTCGGTGACGCGATGCGTCTTCGACTGATGCTTGCTCATGAATCTCCGTTGATTGTGGCTTATGACGAAGAGCTGTTCGCGGCCAACTTGCATTACGACCGCCAGATTGAGTCGTCGGTTGGGACATTCTTCGCGCTGCGCATGTCCAATGGAGCGATTCTTGAGCAGATTTCCGAGGCCGATTGGGTTCGCTCAGGTCGCCATGAGGAGCACGATCTCTACACGGTCGAGATATTGGTGCGCAAGAGTATCGAGCACGATCGGGCGCATCTCGCCCAGATCGAGCGGGCGCTTCGCGCATCTCCTTGACCGCTTGGCTACACGCGCGATTCGCGTTCTCTAGCATCGCTCTAACAACCCATGAGGGAGATAGAGCAAATGGCCGCCCCCCCCCCCGCGATCTCACCCCCTGATCTCGCCGAGTCGCTGAAACGGCGATGGAAGGCATTCGGTACCTGGGGCTACGAGCGCCATAGTCGCTGGGGCGGCGAGACCCTGACATCGAGCGAAAGCTGGGCGCGGATCGCCGCGCTGACGTTGATCGCGCTCGCCCTGTTCATCATCGGTCTCGAACGCCACTCCAACTTCTGGGACTGGATGTCGGTGCACCGCCAGTTCTTCTTCGTACTGCAGGCGGTCGCCGCGTTGGGGCTGAGCCTGCTCTGCATCTGGCTGCTCGCCTATCGACCCTTGACCCGACGCGCGGCGCAACTGGCCGCGACGCTCATAACGCTGCTCTTCATCGCCGGGCTTGCTCTGCTGTCCGACCGAGCCAACGACGCGCTGATGGCCAGCGGCGCCACGCTGCTGCTCACGATCGCCTGGCGGCTCACAGCGATGAACACTTGGGCTCCGCACATCGTACGTGACCTGATCGCGCTGTCGCGCCGCATCGAGCGCCCTCCAATGCCGTCCTTGCCCAGGCTGCAGGACGCCATCACCAGTCCAACTTCAGCCGATCCAGCTGATCCAGAGGCGGATACCGGGACTGCCGGCGCCGGCGATCAGCCAACCAGGACGCCGTTGGCGATACAGATCAACCTCTGGTTGGCGTTGACCGTCGGCGGTGGGTTACTGCTGATCGCCGCCTTCACCCTGCCGATGCTCTCCGTCTCCTTCGAGGGTTTAGGCTCTGTCAGCGCGACGCTGGAAGAGATGGCCCGGCGGGTGGATGCGGATAGCGGCGACATCAGCCGCGGTAACGAGATCGCGTGGCGGTTCGGCTTGGGAACCATCGCATATGCAGCGCTCGGCGTCGTAGTTGGACTGGTCGGCTGGCTCAATCTGGCCCGATTCCATCGCGGCCTCCTGGCCATCCTGCTGGTCGCCGGGCCGGTCCTCTTCGTCATCCAACTGATCGGCGTGATCCTGATGACCTCCGAGGCTGAGGCTGGGTCCGGGGTCATCGTCGGCACCAGCGGATTCTGGATCAATTTGATCGCGTTCGCCGTCATTACCGCATCGCTTTGGCGTCTCCGTTTGTCCAGCAGCGCTTGAGATCCGCGATATCCTCTCTTGACGCCGAGCAAACCAGGAGGGGCGCCGTGGCCACCTATACGCAGAATGATGTCGAGAACTTGATCTCGAAGATGGCGCTGGAGCGAAGCAAACTGATCGCAGCGGCTGAGGGTCTGCGCGGCGACGACGCGGATCGGGTGCCGGTCGATGCGGTGGGTGAGGAACAGTGGACCGCCAAGGAACAGTTGGCCCACCTGATGGAGATGGAACGCAACTACGTCGCCTGGTGCCGCGCTGCGCTGGTCGAGAGCGGCACACACATTAGCGGTGGCTACGACATGCCCGTCGAAATCCCAATCGAGCACGCGCCCGAGCACACTGTTCGGGAGCTATTGGACGAGCTGATCGGGGAACGGGAGCGGACCAACCACTTCATCCGTTCGCTCTTGCTCCAGCAGTTTTCCAACACCGCCGTCACGCCCGGGTTCGGTGAACTGACGGTGATGCAGTACCTGCGATCATTCTATCGGCACGACCGACAACACACAGCGCAGATCGAGGGTCGACAGTCGGACTATCAGCCCAATTTTGCTTCGGGCGTCGAGCCGAATCAGCGACAAATGCGCATTGATTTAGTCACTGAGCAGCAGAGCTCGGAGCAGCATCAATAGCGTTTCAGTTCAACTGCGCAGCCGTGTCCGCAATGCAGGCCGGCTGACCGTACCATGGGTCGCATGTCGCGCCACCAACCTCGCCGCCGCCCTGGCGAACCTCCACTGCAATGGCATGACGGTCGTCGCGCCGTGACCCTCTGGGTCGGTCGCGGGCAGCAATGGGCGGAGTCGGCGCGGGACCAGGCTCGGGACCAGGCGCAGCGGGCGAATCGCCAGGCGCGTAGTCCCTGGCAACGACTGCTGCTCTGGCTGGTGGGCATCCCTCTGGGTCTGCTCGCGACGGCGCTCGGCCTTGTCGTGGCAATCCTGGCGACGATCATCGGTGTGTTGGCGCTCGGCTTGATGATCTGGATCGGGATGGGATTCGCCGGAGCGGCGATGGCGTCCAGCCAGGGTCGGCCGAAGCGCCTGGGCTGGCTGTTGGGGTTGACGTTGGGTCCGCTGGGGCTGCTTCTGATTCGTCGGCTGCTGTAGCTCCCGGTTCCGTCATACCCGCTCTCAACGATCCGTCATTCCCGCGCTCCACGATCCGTCATTCCAGGGCTCCACGATCCGTCATTCCCGCGCTCCGACGCGGGAATCTCGCGGAGTGCCCTCCACACGCTGTCACCCGAGGAACGACAAGCGCCCGCACGTTGTGCGAAGTTCTGGGCTGTGAGCTGCGGGCGTCGAGATACCCGCGTCGGAGCGCGGGTACTGCGGAGGTAGGAGGACGACGGCGCGCGGGTATGACGGACTCCGCTTTCGTTTGATCCGGCTACAGACATCCAGCCTCGGACAACGTCTGACGAACTTCTCGCGGTAGTTCTTCGATGGTTCGGCGGAGTTGGGTGGCGATTTGTAGGGCCTGGAAGCCGAAGGCCAGGGGATTTGCCAGTTCCTCCGGAGGTTGCTCGCTGGCGACTCCGGCGACAAAGTCCATGGCTTTCAGGCTGGCTCGATGGAAATCGGACAGGACCTCGGGCGGCTTGGCGGCTCTGAGCTGCTCGGCGGAGGATGCGCCCAGTTCTTGCAGTTCTCCCCAGGTCAGCGATTCAGGTTCGATCAGTGATCGGGTTGTGGCGACGCCGTCGGCGCAGAATTGGGCATATTCGTCGAGCGTGAGGCGCTCGTCCGTACCGCAGGCGAGGGCTGCCAGCGCAGCGAGAAATGCTATTGCCGCAACACTGACTCTCATGCAACTCCGAATTTCACCGTGCGACTTCGCCATGTACTCCTACCCCTACTATCTTGACCGATGAGCAGGAGGCTGTGGATGTCTGCACGGCATCGGGTGTTTGTCACGCGTGAGCTGCCCGGCGACGGGTTTGCCGCGTTGCGCGATGATCCTGAGTTCGATCTGGAAGTCTGGCCCGAAGACGTTCCGCCGTCGCGTGAAGCGCTGCTACAAGGAGTGGCCGGCGTGGATGGACTGGTCTGCTTGATCACCGACACGGTGGATGAGGCGGTACTGGAAGCGGCCGGCGGCCAACTGAGGGTGGTGTCGCAGATGGCGGTTGGCGTCGACAACGTTGATGTCGCCGCCTGCAGCAAGCGCGGAATTCCAGTCGGCAACACTCCGGGGGTGTTGACTGAGACGACGGCCGACATGGCATGGGCACTGATCCTGGCGACGGCGCGACGCGTGGTTGAGGCTGCTGAGTATGTCAAAGATGGGGAGTGGAAGACCTGGACCCCGACCCAGATGGCGGGCATCGATGTTCATGGCGCGACGCTTGGCGTGATCGGCTTCGGAGCAATCGGACAGGCGATCGCACGACGTGCGCAGGGCTTTGGCATGCGTGTACTGTGCTGGAACCGCACGCCGCGCATAGCCGAGGCAGCCGCCGTGGGAGCAGAGCAGCGACCGTTCGACGAGGTTCTGTCGCGCTCAGACGTTGTCTCGGTCAGCGTGGCCTTGACGGATGACACCAGGGGACTCATGGATGCGGCGGCGTTTGAGCAGATGCACCCCGGCTCGATCCTGATCAACACGGCACGCGGTCCAATCGTCGATGAGGAGGCATTGGTGGATGCGCTGCAGCGTGGGCATCTCGGCGGCGCAGGACTGGATGTGACGGCGGTCGAACCGCTCTCGATGGACTCGCCGTTGTTGACGATGGACAACGTCGTTGTCTTGCCTCACATTGGTTCGGCGTCGATGGCGACGCGGAGCAAGATGGCTGATATCGCGGTGGCGAATCTGCGTGCCGGGCTCGCAGGTCGGCCGTTGCCACACTCGGTTGCAATGACGGTGGGCAGATAATGTCAGACCCCGGCCGCGCCGCATGGACACCGCAAAGTGACGAACCCGGCAACCTCTGGTTGGCGCGGGCGCTGTGGGACTCGGGCGGGATCATGTTCGGCGACTTCGACCTCGGCGCGACGCTGGGTTCACCGGTCTACATCAACGTGCGTCGACTGATCGCGCATCCCTGGGCGCTGCGGCGGATCGGCGAGCTGCTGAGCGATGAGACGCGAATGTTGGGCGGCATGTTGCGACCAACGATTGCCCCATTCGAGTTGATCGCCGGCGTGCCGATGGGCGGTTTGCACGCGGCGACCGCATTCTCACTGTCCAGCAATGTGCCGATGATCTACGTCCACCCAACCAGCCAGATTCGTCACGTGGCGGAGGAGATAGAGGGTTCCTACTATCCCGGTCAGACGGTAATCCTTGTAGACGACCTGATGACTCGGGGCGGATCGCTGGCTGAAACGGCCGACCTGCTGCGCTCGGCCGGACTGATGGTCAAGGATGCGTTCGTGCTGATCGATCGAGGCGCGGGCGGGGTCGAGCGGCTGCGTCGCGAGGGCGTGACCGTACATTCACTGCTCACGCTCGAGGGTCTGCTCAACTATCTGCTCACGCGGGATCTAATCACCGAGGCAATCTACGCAAAGTGCCTGACCTGGTTGGAAGGCGTCCGGGGTAGCGATCGATGAGGTTGTCATGAGGCTCTTCCAGACCCTGTTGGCGCTCGTCACGGGAGCCATCGCGGCGCTGCTCTGGGTGGAGCGGCAGACGCCGTCAAGGCAGACGTCGTCGAAGCCGACGCCGCGTCCCGAGCCTGCTCGTACTCCGCCCCCGGAGCCGACTCCCGAAGCGGAGCGGATCGTCGAGCGGCTCGTCGAGCAGGTTGTGGCGCCCGATCCGGAACAGGCTGCGAGAATCGAGGCCTTGGAGGCTGAGCTGGCCGAGCAGCGGGCGATTCGCGCGCCGGAGCCGAGCGAGGCGCATCCCGGAGTCGACGCGATTCGAGCTGCTCGACTGCGCGCGCTGGAGCTGGAGCGCGAGCTCGCGCGCGGACGAGATGACTCGTCGCTGCGCTGGTTCCAGATCGATCCGCCGTCGGCGGAGGACCTGATCGATGCTGCCGTCGAGCATCTGTCCAACGTGGCGCTCTGGATCAGTCCCGACTCCCTCGATGCGAGTGAGCTCTGGACTGTGCTGGGCGCGATGCAGGAGTTCGCGGAGGCCTCGGGTGGAGCCTGGTTCGAATTCGACGGAGAGTTTGCCCGCTGGTGCGCTGAAAGCGGCCACCCCCACGCGCTCGACCCGGATCAACCGGGCA
This sequence comes from Dehalococcoidia bacterium, assembly GCA_965207365.1. Taxonomy (GTDB): domain Bacteria; phylum Chloroflexota; class Dehalococcoidia; order Bin125; family Bin125; genus Bin125. Next base: position 313,767 of record OZ242281.1, read on the forward strand.
TCGATGAACAACGCCCCACCTTCAAGGTGGCGCCAAAGGTCAATCGCTCCGGCCAGCAGGTCGTGCCAACCTACGTGAACGTCGGAGAGAAGAAGCTCTACTGGGTAGACGACGTAGCGGGCGAGACGGGTCGGATGCACGTGGTCGGGGTTGGCTGAGCCTCTACTTGTACTTCTTCCAATCCCTCGCCTCAGGTTCTCGGGTATGCGCGTCTAGACCCACTTGGATGATCCGCTCCGGCGATACCTGCACCACTCTACGTTCCGGCTTGCGGACAATGATCAGATGCTTGTGACCGCGCAGATAGAAATTGTGCTGACGCGCGCGATACGCCCATAATCCGGTATTCGATGACTGATTGCGTCTTGCGACCACAACCCACTCAGTTGGGATGAAGCCAACGTCATCGACCAACATACGGTATATGTGCATCCCGACTGGTGTGTAACGCTTCTTAACCCATTGGTCGCCGATCAGCCAGCCCAAGGTCTTACCTGGCTTCAGGACTCGATACAGTTCCTCAGCTACAGTGCGTAGCGCGCGATAGAAGTCGCTTTGTTCAGCCGATAGGTTGCCTATGTTTCCCAGCTCGTCGTTGTAGTTGACGTTGTCTCCGTAAGGTGAATCGACGAACACCATATCGACGCTGCCGTCCTCCAGCGGTATTGAGCGAGCATCATTTTGGATGATATCGTCACGGGTCGGATTGATGTCATAGCCAATGACTCGACGCTGCTCATCATTACAGACGTCAATGGTGGTTCCCGACCCGCACATAGGGTCAAGCACCAAATCGCCCGGTTCCGTGTATCGCTGAATCATGTTGAATATGATGAATGCGGGCGTAACGCCCTGATACCTGGAGTCACCCTTCTTCCTCTTGCCATAGGATTGTGTGGGATAATCCCACAGTGTTGTCGCCTCCACCACTGGCTTTTCTTCGATTCCGGCGGCGTCGTTCAGCTGGCGTTCGAGCGTCCGCAATCGCTGCCTGATCGCAGAGAGGTCCTTCGTGGCGTTTTCGTATGCGACATCGGGATCGGCGAACAGCGTCGCGCCGCGTCGATACGCCCTGAGCGTCTTGCGAGCTTCGAGCGCCCGTTGATACTGTTCGGCAAGGTCGAGGGCTTGCCGGGAAAGGTGAGAAGACACCTAGCCCCCCCCCCCCCCCCCCCCCAACCATGAGCGGAGGTCGCTCTCGAAGCTGCTAAAGTGCTTGATCTTGTCGTGAGGGGTGAGCCTGCTACTGAGTACATATGCAGCATCAAGATCGATGTTGGCAATCGCGTAGTTTTTCCGATACGGAGGCACGCCGCTCAACAAATCACCATCTTTGTCCAGCGTCACCAAACACATAGGTATGTGCCGGGTGAGGGAACTCTCTTGGAGCTTGAGCTTCCAGTAGGCGGTTTGCTTTAGCCGATCTCGGAGCGAGGTCTTGCAAGAGATAATGCAGACGATTGCACAGTTCTCCTCGCGATACACGACAATGTCGGCGTCTGGCAGATGACAGCCATACTCCCCGTAGTCCACCAGTAAGTTGCGCTTGACCCGTGCCAACGGAGTCTCTGGGTTCTTCCGCTTCAAGTCTTGGTCGCTGGTACAAGACAATGCGAGACCATTGCGGGCATTCAGCTTCTTCACCTCGTCCTCGACCATGAATCGAACCAGTTTCTGCAGCGCACCTCCACCCAGGGCCTTGGCGGCGTCGCCGTTCTTGGCCTGCTGTTTCTCGAACTCCGCCACGATTTCCTTGATGTGATCGGCCGGATCGCCATCCTCCCAGTCCAAGAACAACTGGAGGATTGAATTCTCATTGGCCAGCGCCTGGGTCTCTTTGATCGCCATACAAACCGGATACCCGGCCGGTTATGCCTGTGTCAACCGGTGATGGTGTGTCCGGCTTGCCGGGAATAGCCCGGCGTCTTATACCGGCCGGTGATGAAACGTGCTCGATCGATCGCCGGCCGCTCGCAGACAGCCTGGAGTCAGGGTGTCCTTCGCTGGTCGTCGTCCTGCCCCCCCCCGCACATGCGTCCGGCGTTCTAGCCGAAGCCGCGACCCTCGGTCGACGAGGGACGTCGCGTGAGCGCCCTATTCGACCCGGCGCAGCTCAGGTTGGGCGACGCCACCGATGCGTCGCTGTTTGACGCGGATCAGTTCCACCTGACCGTCACCTCGCCGCCCTACAACGTGGGGCTGGCCTATGGCGCCGACGTCGACGACGCAACGAGCTATGACGATTACCTCGAGTTCAGTCGCCGTTGGCTGGCCAATGTGTATCGCTGGACGGCGGGGAGCGGGCGACTATGCCTCAACATTCCGCTGGACAAGAACAGCGGCGGCAAACAAGCAGTCACCGCCGACCTGACTAACATCGCGCGCGAGGTGGGCTGGCGCTACCACGCCACGATCATCTGGAACGAAGGCAACATCTCGCGCCGCACCGCGTGGGGATCGTGGATGCGGCCGTCGGCGCCCCACGTGATCGCGCCGGTCGAGACGATCGTGGTGCTCTACAAGGACAAATGGAATCGTCCACACCTGGGCGACGAGCGCGTCACGATCGAGCGCGACGAGTTCATGGCGTGGACGTCAGGCTTCTGGTCGCACGAGGAGGCGTCGGCATCAGCTGTCGCGCGCGCGACAGAGCCGCTGGTCTCGCCGTCGGCATTGCTCGAGTGGGCGATGTCGTTCGACGGCGCGGAGCCGCTCTCGGTGGACGCGCTGCGCGAGTCGTTGGCTGAGACGCTCACTCGCCCGCGGGGTCCGGGCCTGGAGGGGCTGCCGCCCGCCGAGGCGCGCGAATGGGCCTCGCAGGTGTGGGCCTTCGGCGGCGAGTCGGCCAAACGGATCGGTCATCCGGCGCCGTTTCCGCTGGAGTTGCCGAGGCGATGCATCAGATTGTTCTCGTACAAGGGCGACGCCGTGTTCGATCCGTTCGCCGGCAGCGGCTCGACCTTGGTCGCCGCACTTCGAGAAGGTCGCGTCGCGTATGGATCGGAGATTGACGAAGCGTACCGACAGCTTGCGCTTGATCGGATTAACTCTGAAGTGCCGAGGTTCTGATGTCTCAGATAGACCTCATCTTCAGTTACTACCGTGAGCGGCCGAATAAAGCCATTCCTCACGCGGAGGTGGTCGATTGGGCTGTAGCTGAATGGCAGCGGCGATCAGGAAAGGTCTTTCGTGATCCTGATAGGGCGATCCGAAAACTGCATCAAGAGGGGAAACTGCAAAAGCTTGGCAAAGGGTTGTATGCCTACGATCCGAAGCTGGAAGTATCGCGAATGCTGGAAGACTTCTCAGAAGCAGACAAACGGAAGATCCTGGAGCGGGACGGATACAGGTGTGTCGTCTGCGGCGCGGGAAGGGAGTCGGGAATCGAGTTGCAGGTCGATCACATCAAGCCCAAAGACAAGGGCGGTCGCGCGACGATAGAAAACGGCCAGACGCTATGCGCAATGCACAACTTCCGTAAGCGGAATCTGGGTCAGACTGAGACCGGCAAGAAAATGTTCATTCGTCTCTACGACGTCGCGCGAGAAACCGGGGATCGGCAACTATGCGAGTTCATTCGTGACGTCCTTCTGACTTATGAACGCCACAACATCAATGGCCACATCGTTTGGCGCGACGGAAACAACTTGCTCTAAATCGTGCTCACACGGAGAGCGCGAATCTGGATCGGTGTTGGTTCGCACTGCGTTGGGGAGCGGGACCCCCTCAGCCTTCGGCAGCTCCCCCTGCAAGGGACCGATGCAAGACCTCTCAACCGCCCCCGCCACCGAGCGGGGGCCCGCTCCTTCCCCCGCCCCTGCACAGAGGACATCCTGGCCGCCTGGATTTGTTCACCTGGAACCGGTCGGTGCTGCCGTGTACCGGCCAAAGCGGGTCCCCGCTCGGTGGCGGGGACGGGAATCTGAGCTATGCGTCAATCTCTGCAAGGGGTAGCGGGGAGTCAACGTCCGCTTGAAATGGGTATCCGACAACGTTGTGGTCAGGCCTTAGCGCCGAGCGTTGAAGAACTGGCAGGCGGCGGTGTCGGCGCTCGGCGCGAGGACGCCGCTGGCGGGGTGGGTGCAGGTTCCTTTGCCTCCCATGGCGTTGGCGGCGGGCGGGAGCCATTCGAGGCAGTTTCCGCACTCTGCGGCGACGACTGGTTTGGGCTGCTGGTCGAGGACGGCCAACTCGCGGCGCTCACGACGAGATTCTCTGTTGCTGTGGTAGCGGGCGGCCTGCTTGCGGGGACGTTGGCCGGTTCGGCGGCCTTTCCTATTGCGACGCGGCACGGAAGCGGCGTTCCAGGGCGTAGCGGTCGGCGCTGAGGAGCATCTGCAGGGCAGAGAGCCAGCGGTCGCGGACAACAGTGAAATCGCGGCCAGTTCTGCGATTCGGATTGCGAGGGACTCGATGGCCGTATGGTCGTCGCAAGGCGTAGTGCGAACCGATCCACTCGGTGCGCAACGTGCGGTCGGCCTGCGGCGCCCAGCGCACGCGCAGCCGCGTACGACGTGCTCGGTTGCGATTGGGCGGCAGCCACTTGATCACGAGGTCTCGGCCGCGAGAGGCCCTGACGGTGTCGACCGACGATGCTGGAATGTGCAGGAGCGGTCTGCCGTCCTCGCGCAGAAATGTCGCGCCTGCGACATCAAGGACGAGGTCACCCTGCTGGTCGGTGAACGGGACTGGTCCGACCAGGGTTGCAGCGTCTCGGCTGGGAAGCGCGATGGGGCGCTGTCGGGCGACGTCGGCGCCGCAGCGATGGCAGGCGGAGCGACCGTCGAAGGTCTCGCGGTGGCAGGCGGTGCAGATTTTCATCGTTCTTCCGACCTCCCCGTGTAGGGGAGGTGGCCCGCAGGGATTGGGGGGGCTAGTGCTTGGCAGCCCCCCGTAAGGCGTGGCAGAGCGGGACCCCCTCCGCCTTCGGCACCTCCCCCTGCAAGGGGGAGGGGGAGGATTGTGCTCAGCTCCCTCTGCAAGGGGGAGGGGGAAGGATTGTGCTCAGCTCCCTTTGAGGGGGAGAACTTGGCGCTTACGCGCGGACCGGCGAGCCGAAGTTCTCGATCAGCGCCTCGGCCTGGGTGACCATCTGGTTGACGACCTCGGTCGCGGGTCGGATGGCCTTGATCAGGCCGGCTCCGTTGCCGGCTGGTCCACCGATCAGTTCCTCGATGTGCGCTTCGCGCGCTCCTCGAAGGGCTTCGCCGACGAGCAGTCCCTGGAGCGGCATTGGCAGCGTCGGCGGAGCCTCGGGGCGTTCCCAGGCCTCGGTCCAGGCGTTGTACATGTGGCGCATGGTCTTGCCCGAATACATGCGGCCGATGCGCGTGTCCTCGTCGACGGCGGTCACCAGTTTGTCCCACTGGACCTTGCGTGTCCATTCGTCGGTCTCGCCGCGTTCCTCGGAGTCCTGGTATGCCTCCCAGGTGCCGAGGAAGGCGGTGCCGCACCAGATCGCCTCAGCGCCGAGCGACAGGGCGGCGAGCAGGCCGCGTCCGTCCATGATGCCGCCGGCGGCGATGGTCTTGGTCGGGGCGATGGCATCGACGACCTGCGGAACCAGCGCGAGCGTGCCGATCCGGCCGGTGTGTCCGCCTGCCTCGGTGCCTTGTGCGACGACGGCGTCGACGTTGGCAGCGGCGACGCGTCGGGCGTTGCGGGTGTTGCCGACGAGTCCGATGACCTTCATCCCCTGCGCGTGGGCATCCTCAACCATCCAGCCAGGGTTGCCCAGACCGGAGGCGAAGACGGGCACGTTCTCGTCGAGAATGACTTCGACCTGCTGACGGAAGTAATCCTGGGTCAGCGGCGGTCGGTCGACAAGCGCGGACGGGTCGGGAATCTCAAACTCTTGCTTGAGTTGGTCGACGAAATGGTGATGCTCCATCGAGATTTCGAGCTCAAGGTCTTCACGGTTACCGGAGTCGGCAATGGAAGAAGGCAGGAGCAGGTCGACGCCGAAGGGCTTGTCGGTGAGCGAGCGAACCTTGGCGATCATGCCGTGCAGCTCGTCGGGCGTGTAGCCGGTCGCGCCGACGACGCCCAGACCGCCAGCTTCGGAGACGGCGGCAGCGAGGGTCGGTCCGGCGGCGCCGCCCATGCCGGCAAGCATGACCGGATACTCGATGCCGAGCATGTCGCAAAGTTCAGTCTTAAGCGGGGAAGCCATATGCGGCCTTTCTCTGAGTTGTGAAAATCTCGTCCATGGCAGTATGGTACCAGCGCCTCTTGGAGCGATTGCCATTGTCATTCGAGCGGCCTGATGGAGGCCCCAGCGATGGCCAAGGGATGATTCAAGATAGAGCGGGACCGAGCTATGCCCTCGCAATGCTCTCGCTGGGGTTCCTACTAGCGTCTGAGGCGGTGGCCAGGTCGACCTGGAAGTCGTGCGACTAACAGATGGAATCAGGAACTTTGCTTGACTGCGCTGCCCAAGATGACTAGTCTGATGCCTAGTCATTACGCTTAGAGTGGATGTGGAGGTGCATCTTGACAAAGTCCTGGAAAGTTCAAGAGGCGAAAGCGCAATTCAGTGCGCTCATTGACGCCACACTGGCTGAAGGCCCTCAAGTCGTCACGCGACGTGGGGTGGAAACCGCGGTTGTCGTGCCATTCGAGCAGTGGCGCCGTCTGCAGCGCCCGAAGTATGCAAACATCAAAGAGTGGCTGCTCGCGCCTGAGGCGCGTGGCGACCTCCCGATTCCCCCTCGTCAGGGCATTCGGTTGCGCGAGGCGCCGGACTTTAGCGACGACTGATGTATCTCGTCGACACCAACGTCGTCTCGGAGACGCGCCTTCATCGACCGCATCCAGCGGTGCTGGCCTGGCTGCGGTCCACCCGCAGCGACGGGTTGCGGGTCAGCGCCTTAACGATTGGCGAGATACAGAAAGGAGTCGAAAATCTCCGCGATCGCGACCCGATTCGGGCGAGCTCGATAGAGTCGTGGCTCGACGAGGCGGTGTTGCAACATTTCGAGGTGCTGGCGTTCGATTCCGCCGCCGCCCGAGAATGGGCTCGATTGATCAACGGCCTGTCCGCCGACCTGACTATCGATGCGATGATTGCCTCGACTGCCCTGGTGCACGGCCTGACTGTGGTGACTCGCAACGAGCGAGACTTCGAGCTACTCGCCGTGCCGACGCTCAACCCGTTTGAATACATCGGCTGACGCGACGACCTCAGCTCACGTTCCGGCTGGGCCGACGATGGTGATTTCTTCTCCCAGGGCGGCCAGGCCCAGTGAGTGCTGGAGTTCGTCGGTCTTCCAGGCCATGACCACTCCCCCGGTGAGGTCACGGTAGAGGCGTTCAAGGGGGTGGCCTTTGACGTAGGCGTGGGCTCCAGTGGTCTTGATGCTGGTCTGGGCAACTTCCTCCGCCATTCGCCGGAGATGGTGGGTTGTGCGGACCTGCATGCGGACAAAGGACTGGCGGTCGGGGTAGGAAGTCTCAACTTCCTGGACGGCGTGGTAGAGCATGGTACGGCCGGAGGCGAGCCAGCTATCCATGTCGCCGAGCGCCATCTGTGCCCAGGCCTGCTGTGAGCGGGTTTCGTTAGAACCGCCGAAGGGGCTGTTGGCCTGGGCCAGGTAGCCGCGGCGATGTTTCAGGTATTCAAGCGTTTCGTCGAACATGGCCTGTGCGTTGCCTAGCCAGATCGCGCAGATGCCCAGACCGGGCAGCGCGCGTCGCTGCCAGAGCAACTGCGGGATCATCTGGTCGCCCATTCGCAGGAGTGACAGAGGGACGACGAAACAGTCCGCCCGAGGTATCCTCAGATTGTCGATCACGAGATCGTGCGAAGCGGTCGCGCGCAGGCCCATGCCATTCCAGTTTCCGCGATTGGTGATGGCGTCATGTTCAAGCTTGGGAAAGGCGATCACCAGGTCGAACTCGGCCGGTCGCTCGACCAGCGCGCCAACCATGGCGAACTGGGCGGCGTCTGAGCCTGAGGCGAATCCGGCTCGGCCCGAAATGACCAGATCGGATCCGTCCTCGACAGCGCTGAACCCGGTGGTTGTGTTGTCAAGCTCTCGCGAGGGGATGCTGCCCGGGGCGCAACACCAGGCGCCCTCGGCGCAGGCCTTGAGTAAGGCGTCCCGTTGGGGAAACGGCGGCAGCGCACTAGCGAGCGCCACAACCAAGAGGTGCATGTTCAGCGCGACGGCTGTTGAAGCGTCGCCGTAGGCGATCTCTTCGATCACACGGATGTAGGTATTGCCGTCGGCTTCGAGCCCCCCGAATGCTTCCGAGATCAGCAGTCCGGCGATGCCGAGCTCCGCCAAATCGTTGTAGTTGTCGACGCAGAGCCTGCCGTCGCGGTCGGCGTCGGCGGCGCGCTCACGAAATGGTCCTCTCGCCAGTTCGCGGACTTGTTGAATCAACTGACTGGAGGCGTCGGCGTCCATGGGAACTCCCGTCGGCGGGCAGTGAAAGGGCGAATCAGGAACGGACTCAGCGTATCGGGCAGGGCCGAATGAGCGTTAGCATTCATCGACAGAACACCGAGGCCTCTGGGAAGGCGCTGTGAAAGGACGGGCCGATGCCGTCGATCAATACGTTGCATGGAGAGCTGGACACGTCTGAGCTAGGCCGGACGCTGATTCACGAGCACATTGGGATCAAATCGCCTGGCATCTCCGAAAACTGGCCTGAGCTCTGGGATGAGGCGGGTTGTGTAGCTTCGGCCGAGGAGAAGTTGAATGCGCTTCAGCAGCGCGGCGTGGGCACGGTGGTCGATCTATCGACCGCCGATTTGGGTCGGGACATGGGCTACCTGCAACAGGTGGCTGCAGTGACCTCGCTCAACGTCGTGATCTGCACCGGTATCTACTGGCTGCGGTCGATGTATTGGCGCGGGCGTCCAGCGGAGGAGCTGACGCGGGTGTTCGTTAAGGACATCACGGAAGGCATCGCGGGCACCGAGGTCAAAGCAAACATCATCAAGCTGGCCTCCGACGATCAAGGCGGCGGCGTGGACTCATACAACGAAAAGTGTCTGCGTGCGGGCGCACGGGCGCACCGGGCGACCGGCGTGCCGATTGCGACTCACAATGGTCCACCCGAGCTGGGCGCGAAGCAGCAGGATGTCTTTGAGGACGAGGGCTGCGACCTGTCGCGGATCGTGATCGGGCACGTTGGCGACACGGCCGACACCGACTACCTGAAGTCGCTGATGGATCGTGGTTCATACGTTGGACTTGATCGGTTTGGTCTAGATGGGATTCTGCCATTTGATGACCGCGTGAACACGGTCGTCAAGCTGGCCGCGGACGGTTACACCGAGAAGATGCTGCTGGCGCATGACGCGTCATGCTGCCTGGACTGGATCCCCGATATTGACGCCGTGCGACAGGCGCAGCCGAACTGGCACTTCAATCACATCCCAGATGATGTAGTGCCGGCGCTGCTTGACCGCGGCGTAACGCAGGCACAGGTTGATCAAATGTTGATCGGCAATCCGCGCGCGCTGTTCGAACGACAGGGTGCGTACTAAGTGGCGCCGAGTCAGAAACTGGAAGCCGGCGATCTGCTTTCAGCAGCGCGAGCCGGGTTCGCCGGTGGATCGGTTGACGCGGCAGAGGGCGATGTTGCGGCCAGGGCGCGTCTTTGGCGATCCGGACTCGTACTCGCGGAAGCGGAATCGCTGGCGCTTGACGGCTTGACTGCCGCACAGGCCGCCGGCGCCGCCTTGCGTGAGGCCTTGGGCGAGGAGTCGGATCAACCGGGCGACGCGCTGGGAATCGAAGTCGAATCGGAGCGCTCGGCTCGGGAGCCGGAAGGCTTGATCGGCCTATTGCAAACTCCGTTGCCGGGCTACCACGGATTGTTGCTGACCGACGGCGACCGGGTGGCTCGCGGATGGCCGTTCGATGCCCTTAGAGCGGACGGCCGCACGGCGGCCTGGGTCAAGAGACTAAACCGCGAAGTCCGGCCACCCGGTGCTCGCTTGGCGAGCAGCACCTCAGTGGAAGTCTTTACGACCGTTGAGGCTCTGGGCACGGTTGCCCCGACTGACGGCGAGCGGATCAATGCGCGCTCCGGGGGATTCCGGCTGGTACAGATGGAGGAAGTGCTGCCCGATCGTGTGTCGGGATCAGGTCTGCAGGCGGCTGCATGGCTGCTGCGGCATCAGCGTCAGGACGGCTCGTTCGGCTATGAGTACCAGGCTCCCACTGCCGAGCAGGCAGGTGGCTGGACGCCTTACGACCAACTGGTGCGCCAGTGTGGTTGCGCCTGGTCGGTGGCGATGGTGGCTCGGCTGACCAGGGACCGCAACATCGGCCAGGCGGCGGCCAATGCCATCAGTGGAATCCTGGAGCGCCATCTCAGGCGCGATGGACCGGGACGGCTATTTTATCTTGAAGACATGTACGGCGAAGCAAAACTGGGTGCTCCTCCGCTGCTGCTCCTGGCGATCACGGAGTTGGGTCCATCATTGAAGATTCCTCGAGAGACGATTGACCAGCTCACCGCGTCCCTGTTGGCGGTGCAATCGCACGATGGTCAGTTAGGTACTCGGGCTCGGGGTATGGAGTTGGAGGGCTCGGAGACGTACTACGCCGGGCAGATCGTGTTGGCCCTGGCGAGACTGTACGGAACTCGGAAGCGTCCACGACTGAAGTCGGCGGTTGAGCGTTCGCTTAAGTACTATCAATCACGCTGGCAGTATGAAAATGAACGTGATCTGTCATTCACGACCTGGATGATCCAGGCGTGTGATCAGTGGCATGCGTTGACTGACGATGAACTGGCGAAACAATATGCCTACAACATGGCGGATTGGGCGTTGGAAGAGCAGCATGGCGAAGATTGTGAGAACCCGCTTTGGGTCGGCGCATTCCAGAATACGCCGGGCATCGGCACAGCGGCGTACAGCGAAGGAATTGCCAGCGCGCTGTCAATTGCTCAGCGCGCGGGTGAGAGCGAGCGCGCCGAACGGTATCGTGCCGCATTGTTGCTGAGCATGAGATTCTTATTGTCGCTGTCTGTTGATGGCATCGAGTCGGCATTGGTGGGAGAGAGCGAGCACATCGGTGGTGTGCGGTCCGCGCTGCATCGTTCTGGATTGCGCTGCGACAACGCTCAGCACTACGTCATGTCGATGCTGAGAGCGCGGGCGCTGTGTTGGGATAGCGAATGACTGCCGTTCTTTAGTGAGAACACTCGTACTGAACATGGGCTACAATGTTTGCTGTGGGAGCAAGCATGGCGATTCGTATCGACAGACCACGGTTCAGGAGCATTTTCGGTCGGCTTGGTATGCCGCGTGACGAATCTGAGGAGTTCGTCGATGCCCTTGAAGACACGATTGACAACAGCCTGCAGGGGACCGCGACGAACGAGCAAGTGCACCACATGATCGCTGCTGCGGTCAATGAGCTGAAGGCAGATGCTGCGGAGCGTGAGGCACGGTTGATGCAACACCTGGTCGTTGTTGTCGGGGTAGTCCTCACCGGGATCGCCCTGGCGACGGGCATCATCATCGCGGTGGTCACCCTGACCTAGAGGTTGCCAACGAGTCCCCGGCCAGTTGACCGAACTAGACTGAACACTGAGTGGAAAGACGAATCGATGGCCATCATCGACAAGCTCAAGTTCCGAAACATCCTCGTCAACGGGGATATCGCGGAAGTGGCGCCAGCTGAGGAGTTCGTGGCTGCGCTCGACGAGACGTTTGAAGAGCAAATTTCTGGCTTGGCAGCGAAGGAGGACGTAGACACTCTGGGCGTGGAGTTGCGCGCCGAAACGGCTCAGATGGGAGCCGAACTGATCGCGGAGATGCGCGCAATGGAAACTCGTCTGACCAGATTGATTATGTACGTAGCATTCGGTTTGTTCACCGCGCTTGCCGCACTCATGACCTTGCTCCAAGTCTTTCTCAACTAGGGCGTGTTCACATCGATGCCGACAACCCATGTTTGGCGCACCAGCATTCCCCGCTCCCCCTTGCAGGGGGAGCTGCCGAAGGCTGAGGGGGTCCCACTCCCCATCGACAATGCCCTAAACCACCCATTCGTCTGTTCGCATCCCCATGTGAACAGACCCTAGTCACCCTTGACCTCTGGCCAGACTTCTCGCCAGGCGGTTTCGATGGTTTGCAGGTATTGGTCGACGGGGATTGAGAGTTCTCGGTCGTAGTTAGGCATGCCGATGCCGAGTCGGGTAATGCCGGCGTCTCGTGCGCCGGTCATCAGGCGGAGTGTTGATGACATGTCGGCGTCGAGCGGGGGCAGCCACTGGATTGGGAAGTCGTCGGGGTCTCGGTCATTCTTCTCCAACTCGGCTCGCAGGTCTGTGCAGAGTTGGGCGAGTTGATCGAGGTTGCTGGCGACTGGCGCGATCCATCCGTCGCCGAGGCGGGCAGTTCGTTCGACGGCCGGCTTGGAGAGACCGCCGAAGAGAATCGGCGGGCCGCCCGGTGTGACCGGCTTGGGCATAACCGACATATTGTCGATGTTGACGTAGCGGCCGCTGAAGTTGATCGGCTCTTCGGTCCAGCAGGCGCGGAGAACCCGGATGTACTCCTCCATCCGGCTGGGACGTTGGCGGAAGTTTGCGCTCAACGCGTCGAACTCCTGCCATTGCCAGCCGATGCCGATGCCGAGCCTCATTCGGCCGCCGGAGAGGATGTCGACTTCGGCCGCCTGCTTGGCGACCAGGACTGGCTCGCGTTGGGGCAGCACCAGGACGTTTGTCTGCAGTGCGACGCGGCTCGTGTGGGCTGCGATCCAGGCGAGTGTGGTCAACACCTCGTGCTGATGCACGTCGTCGGTGTACGGGCCGGTCTGCGGGCGGTCGTCGCGGGCGTAGGCGTAAATCACGTGGTCGGCCATTGAGATGAAGTCGCACCCGATGGCCTCGACGCCCTGTGCCCAGTCCCGCAGCTCGGACACGTCCCAGTGCCAGTGCCACGCCGGTATCTGACATCCGAACTCGAACTGTGACATGGCGGGATCCGTTCCGTTGGGCTCATATCTTGTTTGCGCGAAGATGTGAATCGCGCCGAACAAGTGGATTGCTCAGGTGTATCCTAAGCGCATCCCGATAGCAGCTGGATGACCTGCGAGGTGTGGCGTTGGATGAGCGGCATGCTGGCGAAGAGGGTGTTCTGAGAAGTGACATCGCGGACGTGATCGACCGCGCGGCGGCGATGGCGGTGTATGCGTATGCGTCGGTGACGCAGGCCGGCGCGACCGAGGGCCTGCGTCTGCCTCCGAACCTGGCCGAGCACCTGGCCGAGGCGACCTACGTCGATGTGTTGAGGTACTCGCTGGACGAGTGCACGTGTCCCTGTCATCAGGAGCACTGACCGCTTGGTTCCACAAGATTTCGTTCGATGTCTTTGCGGGGTTCCACTTTTCCCGTAGCTCCGGCATTGTCGCGCTCCGACGCAGCAACCTCCTTGCATCCTGCACCGACGTCTGTGCTCTTATCAGCGAGATACCCGCGACAAGCGCGGGTATGACGGAGCTACTGGCGCGGACTTGACTCTCAAGGGTCTCCTTTCAGGGGGAGCGGGGAACAAGGCAACAGGCAGTGTATGAACGCCTTTCGTTGCGCAGGGCTACACTGCAGTTGACTGCGAATGCGCAGATTTGTCTTCACGTGACGATTCGAAGGAGTAATCGATGACAACGGCAACCAAAGAATCTGTGGTGACGCCGGAGCGGTTCAAGTCGGGCATGACCTGGAACCAGTACCTGGCCTTCATCAACTCGGAGGAGAACTTCCAGCGACTGACGCCAGGCGGTTCGCCTCGTGGCGACGCCAACGTCGAGCGCTTCATCCGCAACATGAGCGCCTGGCAAATCTCGGAAGAGGGTCGTGAAGCGCTGCAGTCGCTGCCGCGACTGAAGATGCTGGTCCTGGGCGAGGACTGGTGTCCGGACGTGTACCGCGGCCTGCCGGTGCTGGCTGAGATCGCTGCGACCGCCGGCTGGGAGCTTCGCATTTTCGCCCGTGACGAGAACTCCGACATTATGTCCGAGTTCCTCAAGGACGGTCAGCACGAGTCGATCCCGACTGCGGTGCTGTACACCCTTGACCACGAGTACATCGGTCACTGGATCGAGCGCCCGGCCGTGGCGAACGAGCACATGGCCAACATGCAGCGCCTGTTCAGTCGCAAAGAGGGCGAGTCGGAGGACGACATGCGCGCGCGTATCCGCCAGGGCTACCGCGACCTGCAGTCGTCGGACGAGTGGGCCTCGTGGCGAGACGAGACCGTCACGGAGATCGTGGCAATGGTCCGCGACAACGCGTAGTTCGAGCTTGCAGAGGTAACCAAGCCTCAAGGTTGTAGGGGCACCCCTGGTGGGCGCTCGCTACAGCGAGGCAATCCGTGCAGTTCGGTTGGGAGTCCGCGACGGGCTCCTATAATAGGTGTACCCTTTTGCAGTCCTCCTGCGTGGAACAAGCCCTGCAGAGAGTCAGTCGATCCCGCTGCGGCCACCTGCACTAGGCAGCGGGGAGCGGGACCCCCTCAGCCTTCGGCAGCTCCCCCTGTAAGAGACTGATGCACAACTCCCCTTCTCCCCCCTTGCGGGGGAGATGCCCCCTGCCTACGCAGGGGCAGGCTCCGGCAGAGGGGGGTTCCATGCCTGTTGGCCCTATCTGGTCGTCGCCAGCCGCCCCCCCCCTGTCACTCCGTGACATCTCCCCCCGCAAGGGGGGGAGAAGGGAATCGGAGGATATGCACCAGTCACTGTAAGGGGGAGCGGGGAGTGCTGGCGCGCCAAGCGTAGGTTGGCATAGGTTGTTGGCATCGATGTGAACACGCCCTAGTCCACGCCTGTTGAGCCGAATGGACTGTCGGCAGGTTCGTCTTCTTCTTTGTCGATGACTGGTGGGCCGGCTGCGAGGGCTCGCATCGCTCGCCAGGTGATGAACCAGCGCTGGAATGCTGTCAGGTTCGTCAACACTGCGAGCAGCCAGAGCACTGGCAGGATCTGCGCAGAGAGCAGGCCGATCGCCAGGATGAGGACCCGCTCGAGCCTCGTTCCCAGTCCGGAGCGGATGCTGACGCCGAACTCGCCGGCCTTTGAGCGCGTGTAGCTGACCATCATGCTGCCGAACAGGGCGATGCCGATCAGGACGATCGCGGTTCGGTCGAAGCGCTCGGCAGCGCTGTACCAGATCAGAAGTCCGAAGAGCAGCGCGAAGTCGGCGAGGCGGTCGGAGACGGCGTCGAAGACAGCGCCCCAGTCGGAGGCGTTGTTGGTAGCGCGAGCGACGGCTCCGTCGAGCAGGTCGAAGAAGGCTGCGACCAGCATCACGACGCCGGCCTGCCAGAACATGCCGTAAGCCGCGAACGTGGCAGCGCCGCCCATCCCCAGCAGACCGATCAGCGTCAGGGCGTTGGGCGTGAGACCGGTACGCGCGACGACGTGTCCGAGACGCTCGGAGATGTCAGTTGATATCGAGTGGGGGAGAAGAGACACGAGGTCCCCAGAGCAAGCCCGATCGCCGTGGATTCACTCTACACAGCCAATCGGCGCGAAACAGGTCTAGTCGTAAAACAGTCGTTTACCGATGAAGAAGAACAGGATGGCCAGAGGGATCGCCGCGGCGATGAGTAGGACAATATTGATGTTGAGACGGTCCCAGAATGGCGGAGATTGCGGCTCGATGTAGGGCCAGTTGAGCAACAGGGCACGTTCGGCGTTCTTGGTGAACTCCGCAATCAACTGGTCCTCGGGAATGTCGTAGACCTGCTCGAACGCGTCGTAGAACGCGACACCCGAGGCGGTCAGCCGGAAGAGCTCGGCCGGCGCCTCGGCGCCCCAATCCTGGATCATCCAGCTCAACATTCCGCCGGCCTGACCGAAGTACTTGGCCTGGAACTGCCAGGTCACCGGCACGGTTTCGAGCTGTTCGACCGAGTAGTATTCCTCGTGATCGAAGATGACGACGGCTCCGGCGCGGCGCAGGTAGAAGCCGGGCAGCGGACCTTGCGACCAGAAACCGAGCGCCGCTCGTAGCCAGAACGGCACGTCGCCGGCGTGGGCTCCGGCCGCTGTCGTAATCAGTGAGTTGGTCACGGCGTTACGGACGTCGGCCGAGGAGTTGCGCGTCACATGCTGCAAGAACGCGTCCTCTTCGACGCCTTCAGGGAGTTGTGACGGGTCGGTTGGGTCGCTGCCCTCGGGCCAAACGACGATCGTCAGCGGTTCAGCGAACGTTGCCTCGATCAGGTCGCTGACGAGGTCGTACGCGCCCTGTCCATGGTCGGCCAGGTCTTCGGCTCGTAGCTCGCCCTGATAGTGCCAGAGGATGACGTTGTCGCGCTCGGCGGCAGTCCACTCAACCTCCACCGCTTGCGCACGCAGCATGCTGGGATGCAACACGCTGGGATGCAACCAGGCGGCAGTGACCAGGACCAACAACGAGGCGAGGAGGAGACGTCTCACGAGTTCAGGCTAGGACGGTTGAAGGGATCGATATAGGGCGAGATGCTGTTCGGCGATATGTCGGGCATCAAACCGGTCTGCCGACTCTCGCCCACTGGCTGCCTGCCGGGCTCTAAGCGCCGGATCGGTCAACAGACGCTTGAGCTGCTCGGCCAGTGCCACGTGGTCGCCTGGAGGCGAGAGCAACGCGGCGCTGCCGTCATCGGAAGCGATTCGGTAGCCGGAGATGTCCGATGCGGCCACCGGGACTCCGGCAGCCATCGCCTCGATCAGGACCAGACCCAGCGCCTCTCCACCAGTGGCCGGAAACGCCGCGCATGTTGCGGTACTGAGCAATGAGGGGATTTCATCGTGCGGGACAGGACCGAGGAACGTTGTTCGATCGTTGGCGAGTCGCTTTGTCGCCGAAGAGACCGGGCCAGCGACGACCAGTCGAGCATCGGGCAGGAGGTCGAGCACACGGATGAGAGTGGGAAGTCCTTTGCGAGGCTCGTCCCGGCCGACGAACAAGATGGTCGCGGGATCTGGTCTTCGAGTGACGCTGGAGAATGGCGCAAGGTCGAGGCAGGGGAAGATGGTTTCGACTCGGGTGGGCAGGATCTGCGCTGCGGTCTCTCGTGAGATGTCTGTGGCGCATATTGCCAAGTCGGCGCGACGCAGTACTGAGCGCAAGAGTGGGCCGGCGCGGCGATAGAAGTTGCCGGCTGCGGGCTCGGCTGAGTGCAGTGTGACCACGGTCGGCGCTGCGTCGGGATGGAGCAGGGCGAGCGGTCCGACTGAGGGAAGCAACGGCTCCTGGATGTGAAGGATGTCGTGCGGCGTGCGGAGGAAGTCTCGCAACCGGAGTAAGTCTGACGGATGGAACGACAGGTCGGCACGCGTCCCTCCCATTTGCACGCGAAGGGCCTTACGAGGCGAGAAGACCTCGGACTGGCGCCCCATCGCATTGAGAGCGTCGGACAGTGCCAACGTGTGGACCTGGACACCGCCCGGCTGGCGAGCGTCGTAAGGAAGAACATGAGCGATGCGCACGGCTGTCAGGGTAGGGGCACGATGCGGTCGAGAATGTCGTCGAGGCGGGTGAGATCTAAACATGGCTCATGTGGGATGTGGAACGCTTTCAGTGCCCTTGCGAATCTCATGTATCCACTAGGCGCAGCGAGCTCTACCCACTCGACGCGATTCCTCTCCATGCTTTGCTTCGCCTGGGCGGAAACTCTGTCCCCAACCAGCAGGCTTGCGCTGTGCGCGTGAGCGGCTTTGGCGCTTTCTGGGTTGCCCTTGCCGCTCAGCTTGACTTCGACGAGATGTTGGTGACCTTCATGCATGAGTACGAAGTCGATCTGGTGCGGGAATTCGTTTGGTTCAGCGTCTCGCCAATGACGTGGACTGACATGATGCAACTCACAGAGCGTGCGCATCAAAGGACGCTCGACCGCGTTACCGACTGCGGACCACATTCCGCCGCGAATCTGGTCGCGCTTGACAGCGAGGGCATTGATTACGATGAGGCTCTCAGTAACGTTCAGATCGATTCCAACCCCGCCAACTTTGACGGTGAGAATGATGTCTGGCGCACTCAGGGCCAGCAGCTCTTCCATTGTGCTGCGCAGGTGTTGATAGTTAGACAACCCTTCCTCCAACACTACTTCCCGACGGGTCGACTCACGAACGTTCTCGATCATCTTCATCGGCAAGCCGGCACGCGTTGCGATGTCATCTTTCGCGATGGAGCGATTGCTCAGGGCTGCCAGGTACCAATCCGGCTCGTTGATCTCTTCTCCTTTGAGCTTCGCCCGGGCAATGTCTGCAAAGAACTCGATGGCGTATTGCAGGAAATGGCGGTTTATGTCTTCAAACACCGCTGAGCGATGATTGAGCCCATCTGTCAACAGTGCGCGAATGACACTCTTGATTCCGTCTGAAGTTAGGGTCACCATTGGTTGGTCCAGTCCGATTGTGAGAAAACGCGCGCAAAGTTTCCGAGACGCTGCTGCATGCGCTCGACGTATTCTTCGTTCAGTTCGAGCAGCAGGAAGTCTCGTTGGAGTTTCTGAGCGGCGACTCCGAATGTTCCTGACCCGGCGAAGGGATCGAGCACCAAATCGCCGACCATGGAGTAGTACTGAATCACTCGTTCACAGAGCGATTCGGGGAAGACTGCGCTATGCACCCGGTCTGTCGCGGGGTCGAGTTCCCAGACGTTGGTGCGCTCGTAGTCGTCCGACACCCGGGATGCGGCGAGTGTGTCGGAGTCGTACTGCCGCAGGTTCCAGTCGATCAACCGGTGACTCTGCTTGCGGTAGACCATCACGTATTCGGTGACGGCGTTGGATTTGTAGGTAAGCGGTTGGCGATGCACGGCGAACCCGCTGTTGCGCGGCTTGGCGGCACCGGCGGGCTTCTTCCAGATGATGTCGTCTATGAACTTCCAGCCCATCGCCGTGAGTCGGGGGTGCAGATCGAACGGTATGGCGAAGCGATGACTCTCGTGTTGGCGTCCGGCGCGCGGGACGATGACAGGCGACGTGTTTACGACAAGGAATCGGCCGTCGTGCGTGACTCGGTGCACCTCTCGGAATACCTCGCATAGGAGATCTAGGTATGCCTCGTAGGACGCGAACGTCGAATAGTCTCGTGCGTTGTAGTAGGGCGGAGAGGTGAAACTCAGATGGATGGACTCATTGGGCACGCGTCGCAATGACTGTCGTGCATCGCCTTGCACAATCACATTGCGAAGACTGCGCAATCGATCATTTGCCTTAGAACTACCCCCCCCCCCCGCCTGGGACGCCCGTTCGCAATCTGAGCAGCACGGGCACGCTCTGACTGCACGAAATCACGGAGGACCTCGTTCGGGTGCTGGGCAAGCTCGATCAAAATCGGCTCAGCGATGGCTCGCTGGTCGTCTGTTCGAGCGGAGACCAGTCCGCGAGCGGCCTGGATCACCACGCCGGGATCGTCATGCTCGCTGAGGCTGACCAGCATCGCGAATGCCTGCGGGTGGTTGCGGGAGAGCCGACCGATGGCGCTGGCGGCTTCACGGCGGACCTCCTGTGACGGGTCTCGATGAGCCAAGCACTCGAGCTGCGGGAGCACGGCGCCATCTCTCGCTCGCGCCGCGGCGACCACGGCGCGCTGGCGGACACGTGGATTGGCATCCTTGAATTCAGCGCTCATAGCCCTGGGATACCGACTTCAACCGTCTAGGCCAAGGCGGCGGGCGAGGAGGGCTTTGGGGGTGGCGGTCATTCCTCGCCATTGCTGACGGAGGAGTCTGCCGGCTCCGATTTCTCTCAGTGACGGGTAGTGGTCCAATTCGGCGCTGGTTTGGTTGCTGACTAAGGCGTCTCTGAGCGCTTGCGCTCCTCGACTTTGATATCTGGTGATTCCTGCTCCGACTTGTTCGTGGAAGTGGGCATCGGAGCCTCCGGTGGTTGGCAGACTCCAACGCTGGTTGGCGCTGATGATTGATTGTCGGCGCCAGCGTGCGGAGGGGATGGGGTTTGCCGTCTCGACGGCGAGAATCGGAGGATGATCGCCACTCAGTTCGAGCGACATCGTTGCGACCAGGCGATCGATGTCACCGATGCCGAGGGCGAACGGCACAATGGCTGCCGGGTGAGAGATGATTGCAACTCCGCCCTGTCTCCAGATCGCCTCGATCGTCGCTTCTGCGCTCTTGAACGCTGGTATTGGACTGTCGATCCATAGCGCGAGGATGTGTCCCTGGCGACTGCTGATCTCGCTGGCGATGATCACCTCGACCGGATGATTGCTCCGCTCGGCAATATTGCGTGCTTCGTGTGCGCCCCGGGTCTGGTCGTGATCGGTAACGGCGATGACGTCCAGGCTTCGCCGGTGAGCGGCGTCGAGGATGGTGTTGGCGTCATCCATGCCGTCGGAGGCGTCGGTGTGAATCTGCAGGTCAGCGCGTCCCATGGAGTCGCTGTCGGCGCTCATTGGCTTGCGCTTCTGACGGTGTCTCGCGGATGCGGATCGTCCCATGGGGTGTCTCGGCAAGGCGCCCAGGGCGACTCGTTGACTCTCCAGAGATGCGCATGCTCAGCAATGATGGGCTCGAAAAGGCGGGCGAGGTCGGCAGTGTTGGTGCGCGTGTCGAGGGCTCGATTGCCTGTGAGCAGGAGTTCAAGCGGCGGTAGGAAGGTGACATCGAACTGGAGACGATCGGTACCGGGCCGTCGGACGGCGTAAAGCGGCAGGATGTCGGCCTCGGCTCGGATGGCCAGGTCGATTGCGCCGACCGGGAATCGGGCTTGGCGGCCGAAGAACGGGACACACGCGCCTCCGCCCTGGCGGTCGCGGTCCCAAAGGATGCAGACCACTCCGCCCTCGCGCAGCGTGCGCAATGCCTTGCCGACGCCAGTCTGGGTCGCCGTGAGAAACTCGACGCCGGCGGCAGCACGCGAGGCGTTGACCGCTTCCAGGTGTCGGGGATCATCAAGTCGCTCGACCAGCGCAACTGCTGGGATGTCGAGTGCTGCCAGCGCCTTGACCGCAACCTCGGGATTGGAGATGTGCGCGGTGGTCAGGACCACGCCACGTCCGGACTTGTGGGCGTCGAGCAGATGGTCCAATCCTTCAACGTGCAGATGTCGGTCAAGCACTCGTTGAGGGGAGATTGCGGGCAGGAGGGCGAGATCAACGTAGTATCGGGCGGTTTCGGCGATGACTTCGGCGGCGTCACGGTTGAGCTGGGAGGGCGAGTGCTCGGGATGGATGCGTTGGAGATTGTTGCGGATGCGGATTCGCTGTCGCTCCAGAAGCGGAAGGGCGAGAGAGGCTGCGGTCTCGGCGAAAGCGTAGAGGGTGCGTCGTGGGAGGTATCGGGAGAGCCAGGCAAGGATCGAGAGTGCGGTGGCGGTCGGCATGTGGGTATGTTCTCATGGGATTACGTATGATTGCGACTAAGAGGAGCGGAACATGCGGCAGCAGATGGCCGACTGGGCGGAACTAGTCGAAGAACTGCGAGCGGCGACCTCGTGTTTGAGTGACGACGCGCCGCTCCGCTCGATTGCCTTCGAGCGATTGCTGAAGACAGAAATCGAGGCGCGCCAAGCTGCTCGTGAGGTTGCCGAGGAATCGCTTGAGCCAGCGCCCAGCAATCGACGCCTCAATCCCTGGAGCATGGAGGAATGGACGCCCGAGGAGCGTGTTGCCGATTTGGCACAGCGCTGGTCGATTGAGCCGCGTCAGGTGCGTGGAGTGGTTGATCCAACGAACGACGAGCCGCGCCTCTGTTTAGCCGCGGCCGCGCTGGCGTTGAACGAGGATGACGCGATCAGGCAGATCGCCTTGCTACTGACCAGTGCTCGCGTGGATTCGTTGTACAACACGGATGTCGGTCAGGTTCGGGCGGCAGCGAAAGAGTACGGTCTCGAGCAAGAGCGGGTCGAGTGCGTGCTAGAGGCGATGCACGAGCGGACGATTCTGTTGGTCGACCTTCAACACGCGGGTCCGCGGGATGTCTATCTTCTCCCGGACGGACATTCGGAGGCACGTGCAATTGCGCAGGAGCTGACCGCGAATGGGCGATGATCCTGAACCGCCGGGGGCAACGCTCAACTTCGATGAATTTCATGTTTGGGTTCAGCGTGCGCAATCGGAGATGGAGAGTGGTCAGTATCGCCATGCGGTTCGTCGCGCAGCGGAGGACTTTAGCATCCGCGTGGCGGGACTCAGCGGACTTGAAGAAATGTCCGGGCGTTCGTTGATGGAGAGGGCATTCCGTCGTGGCGATCCAGCGCTGGCTCTGCATCCTCGGCCCGGCACGCACAGTCCGCGCAGCGAGCGGAATGAGCACGACGGGCTGCGCGAACTGTCAACGGGTTTGATGGCGGCGGTGCGCAATGTCTTCACCCATGAGACGGAACCACAGATCAGTCGGACGGAGGCGATGGAGTAGCTCGGCTTCATCAGCGCGCTGCACCGAATCTTGGATCGCGCGGAGCCGACTGGGTATGAGTTTGACCAGTAACGAAGTGCCGGAACTGGTACCACTGATCGGGTGCGTCCACTAGAGCGGGCTCAAATGCCTTGAGCAGTGGAGTGTTGCCCTGGTGATCGAGGTTTAGGTGGGGCTTGAAGCGGAGATTATGCCCTTGTCGGGTTGCGGTGAGGGGGACCAGCTTGGCATTGGTTGACTCGGCGATTCGGTGGATTTCGCTTGGGATCCTGATATTCCCATCGAAGAGTTGTTCGGTGGTTGTCTGTTCTCCGGGTTTGGGTGGACGGTCGATGAGGATGGCGGCGGTTCCGTTGTCTCGTAGATGATTGATGATTTGGCGTAGGCCGCGTCGACCGCTCGCAGGTATCATGCCGAGTCTTGCTCGTTGATCTTGGATGGCCTGGTTGAGGGCTGGGTGACCGAGGTCGTCGACGAGGACCATTGAGGGTCCGACTCGGTGGGTGAAGGCTCCTCCGAGGATGTCCCAGTTGCCGAAATGGATGACGGCGAAGAGGATCGGACGGCGCCGGTACCAATCTTCGAGTTGCCTCCATTGGTCGGCGTAGGTTAGGTCGTCTCCGCCGACAGCTTCGTAGCAATCCACCGGGCTGAGTGCGTCGAGGCGGACGGCGTCGACCATGTACTCGCCGTAACGCTGGAACTGAGCTCGGGCGAGGGAGTCTGCGTTGCCGTCCCAGTCGACGTGGGGCAGCAGATGCTCGGCGTTGTGTCGGGCGGCGGTTCGGCCTCGTGGCCAGGCGTGGTAGACCCCGGTCATCAGGGGGCGGGCGGCTGCGTAGGCCGCAGGTCTGGGCAGGGAACGGGCTACTCGGCCGAGGGTCTGGTAGCCGAGGGCCAGGGGGTGCATAGCAGGCCCTCACCCTAACCCTCTCCCAGAGGGAGAGGGGACCGGAAGAAGACGGCGGGCCCCTCCGCCCCTACGGGGCACCTCCCCCAAGGGGGGAGGTCTACATGCCTCTATTCGCCTCGGGCGTAGGCTTCGACGGAGTCTCGGGCGACGTCGTCGGTCCATTGCTCGGGCGGGGACTTCATGAAGTAGGCGGAGGCGGCTAGGAGCGGACCGGAAAGGCCTCGATCGAGGCCGAGCTTGGCGCAGCGCACGGCGTCGATCACCACTCCGGCCGAGTTGGGTGAGTCCCAGACTTCCAGCTTGAGCTCGAGGTTGAGCGGCACATCACCGAAGGTGGTGCCTTCGATCCGGATGTGGCACCACTTACGGTCCTCGAGCCAGGGCACGTGGTCGGAAGGACCGACGTGGACATCGCCGGCCGGCATCTCGTACTCGATCTGAGACGTGACAGCGTTGGTCTTGCTGATCTTCTTGGACTCGAGACGCTCTCGCTCGAGCATGTTGTAGAAGTCGGTGTTGCCGCCGAAGTTGAGTTGATAGGTGCGGTCGATCTGTACGCCGCGATCGCGGAAGAGTCGCGAGAGGACACGGTGGACGATCGTTGCGCCGACCTGGGACTTGATGTCGTCACCGACGATGGGTGCGCCGGCTCGGCGGAACCGATTGGCCCAGTACTCCTCGCGAGCGATGAAGACGGGAATGCAGTTGACGAAGCCGCAGCCGGCCTCGAGGACTTGCTCGACGTACCACTTGGTCGCCTCTTCGGAGCCGACCGGCAGGTAGTTGATGACAACGTCGACGTCGCGGTCCTTGAGGATCTGAGCCACATCAACAGTGGAGCCGGGCGCTTTCTCAATCACCTCGGAGAGGTACTTGCCCAGGCCGTCGTGAGTCATGCCGCGCTCGACCGGGACGCCGAGATTGGGCACGTCGGTGAACTTCACCGTGTTGTTGGGCTCGGAGAAGATGGCCTCGGAGAGGTCGAGGCCGACCTTGCGTGAATCGATGTCGAAGGCGGCGACGAAGTTGAGGTCGGAGATGGAGTACCCGCCGAGGACGGTATGCATGATCCCGGGAATCTCGTCGCCGTCTTCCGCATTCTGGTAGTGAGTTACGCCCTGAACGAGCGATGAGGCGCAGTTTCCGACTCCGATGATGGCAACGTTGATCTTGCCCGTTGGCTGGTCGGCTGACTGGCTGACGCCGTTTGCGTCGTCTGACATGAATGAATCCTTCCGCGGAGGGTGCGGTCGCGCCGATTTGCCGAGCGTGTTCGGAAACTCACAAGTTGTCGACCGCGTCGCCCATCTGCGAGTACTGCAATCTAGCAGCAGGGATCGCTGGGCGCAGTCGCAGGAGACATAGACCCTTGGCTAGCTCAGCCCTGACCTGGTGGGCAGCGCCCCAATCTCCTTAGGCCTGTACGAGAGTTACGCTGAGCGCATGCCTGATCCTCGCGAGCTGGTTGCGGACATGTACCTCCAATTCGCGGAGGAACTGGCCGACGCCGCTGGTGAGGCGATCCGTCCCTGGTTTCGGAGCGACTTAGATGTGGAGCGGAAGGGTGACGGCTCGCCGGTCACTCAGGCCGATCGCGCCGCCGAGACTGCGATCCGTGAACGCATTTGCAGTCGATATCCGAATCATGGAATTGTGGGCGAGGAGTTTGGAGCGGATCAGGCTGACGCCGAGTGGGTCTGGGTGATTGATCCGATCGACGGGACCGGTGCGTTCATTTCCGGGCTCCCAACCTTTGGGACCTTGATTGGGCTTGTACGAGACGGGTTGCCGGTGATTGGTGTGCTTGACCAACCGATATTGACAGAACGATGGACAGGCCTTAGTTTCCCCGACCTTCCGCTGCGAGCTACACACAATTCACACGTTGTCCACACGTCAACAACAAGGGATCTGGGAGAGTCGATCGCCTTTGCCAGCGACCCGACCATGTTCGAGGCAGGGGAATGGGACGCCTGGAACAGGCTCACGTCGTCGCTGTATCGAGCAAGATACGGAATCGATTGTTACGCCTACGGACTGCTGGCTTCGGGCTTAGTGGACATTGTGTGTGAAGCGTCATTGAAGGCATGGGACTACATGGCGCTGGTGCCAATAGTGCGGGGCGCCGGTGGTCAGATGACTGACTGGGCCGGTGATGCACTCATACAGGGGTCGGGCGACCAAGTGCTGGCGTCGGCGTCGCAGAGGCTTCATCGTGCAGCATTAGCGCGATTGTGTGGATAACACAGTCCAAGGATCGGTTGATAGGCCGTGGAAAAGTGGACAAGCAGTGGCGCACACGAACAGAGAACCTGTGGCGCGGCGGAAACGTTCCCGATCAGAAACAGGACGTGTGCGCTAGCCTGCCGCGTCGGCGTGAGCTTTGACCTTGCGCAGGACGGGCAAACCGGTGCGTGGGTTCTCGACAATTTCGTACCCGTCGGGCACGGCGTCGATCGCTCCAGGCTTCTCCGACTTGGCAAAGAAGTAGATGCGCTGGGAATGGTGGTTCCTCAGCTCGATGTCGCGCGCGTGGAGGAAATAGGTCTCGTGGCGGCGGTTGGTGGTGGAATAAGCCATGTCTGGCAGCCTCCGGTCAATTGATCAGGCGCCTATGCCGTTACATCGTATATTCAAGCGAATTTTCGACGCGTTGTCAATCGAACGCAGGAAATTCGTTACGTCGAGTGTTCACAGTCTGTTGACAAGTAGCAGGCTGCTGACGTCGCTGGTTGCAGTGGTGGCAGTGGCGGCAACCGGTTGTGGCTCGAACGCAGAACCAAGCGGCGCACAGCAAGAGGTTTCTGTCGACCCCTGGGCCGTTTCACAGGTCGATCCGGAGGCTCGTTGGCTTCCGGTTCTGGCGACGCAAGACCTGGCAGTGGGCGTCAAACGGGTCGCATTCACACTGGATGGGCTAACGCCGGGTGATGATCCTCCGACTGTGCGAGTTTCCTTGTTCACGCTCGACGAAGAACAGCAGACGCCTCGTGCGGTCCAGTATGCGCGATTTCTCTCGTATCCGGCTGATGTCGGGATTGAGGCGCATGGACATGTGAATGCGTCAGTCTCGGATCGTTCGTTGCCGATCGGCATCGGGGTGTATGTCGTGCCGGTGCAACTAACGTCCGATGGCCTGTGGGGGATGTTGCTTGAGATTTCGGCTGACGACAGGGAGGAGTCTGTACGCCTCAAGTTTTCGGTGCGAGAGCGACAGGCTGCGCCTCGGGTTGGAGAACCGGCTCCGTCGGTGGACTCGCGGACTCGCGACGATGTTTCGTCACTGAGCGAGCTGACATCCGATCGCGACCCTGAGCCCGGTCTCTATGCCATCTCTATCTCAGAGGCGCTGGAACTCGGACAACCATTGCTGTTGACCTTCGCCACGCCTGCGTTCTGTCATTCACGCACTTGTGCACCGGTACTCGACGCGGTGAAGGCAGTCTGGCGCGAGTTTTCATCGTCGATCACTGGCATTCATGTCGAAGTGTTTGAGAATCCGGAGACTCCGACGAGACTGGTTGAGTCGGCGGCGTTCGTGGCTTGGCGTCTGCCGTCGGAACCGTGGGTGTTTGTGATTGATGCCGGCGGGATCATTCGCTATGCGTTCGAGGGCGCCGTGACCGAGGCGGAGTTGCGCTCAGCGGTGGATTGGGTCGTTGAGGATGGTGAGTAGCGCGAACCTATGCACCGTTGCCGAGAATGGTCTCAACGCGTTCAACCAACTCGTCAACTCTACGCAAGTGAAGTGCCACATCCTCAGGGCGCAGGAAGCCCTCGTAGAAATTTGCATGCAGGCTATTGGCGATGGCAAATGAGTCGTAGATTTGCTCGTCTGCCTCTTCCTCCGCCAGACGTTGGGCAACATCAAAGAGCAGTCGATGCTGGCCATGTCGCCAGCCGCGCTCAACTGCCGTGGCCTTCATCATCTGCGCCGCAGCGCCCCATCCCTTCTCTGACGCCTGCTCCAGGTCGTTTCTTGCTAGTTCTTCGCTTGCCTGTGCGAGGAACTTACGTCCGCGAGCGGCGTACTGTGAGGCGCGAGCGTTCACGGAGACCTCCTGGATGACATCGTATCAAGCACTACTGAAGAACGGAGTCTACCCTGACGAGGGAGAGAGCGAGGATTGGCATGGCCCTGGCAGGCTCCGAGCGGGCGCAGATTCGTCAGCAGTTCGAGGCGATCGAAGGTCCGCTGAAACTGGAGTACTTCCACCAGAGCCCGCGACGGGTAGTGGTGCCGGGTCGGCCCGACCGTCCGAGCTGCGCGCTGGCCAAGGAACTGTACGAGGAGATTGCCGACCTCTCCGATCACATCTCGCTCACCACCTATGAACATGAGGATTCGCCGGAGCAGGTCGAGCGGCGCGACGTTGTCGATGTGCCCTGCGTCCTGATTCGCGGCGAGTTAAACCGACCGCTGCGCTTCTACGGCGCGCCCAATGGACATTTGCTCGTTGCGATGATCCGGGCGATGGTGCTGGCTGCGACACGGCAGGCGAAGCCATCGGTGCAAATGAAACGCTTGTTGAGTAAGTTACGACGCCCGACTCGGCTGCGGCTGCTGGGATCGGCGATGGATCCGATTGCCGGTCAGGCAGCCCTGGCAGCGTGCGCGGCGACATTGCTGTCGCCCAAGCTGCAGACCGATGTCTTCGCCATTGAAGAGTTCGAGCACATCGCGGCGCGATCGGGCGTCAGCGCCATCCCTGCGTTGTTCATCGACGATCGGTTGGCGGCGGCCGGCATGGTCGAGCCGCTGGAACTGGTCGAGTACATCGGACTGTGGCAGTCGAATCCTGAGAAAGCTCAGTTGAATCCGCTGGCGTCGCAACCGGGCACGGCGACGGCATGGCGTCCTCCGCAGCCGCCACCCGAACGTCGTGGATCAGCTCCGGCCGACCCCATCGCGGCTGCCGCAGGTCGTGCGCGGGAGGCAACGGCGACTCCGGAGGGGATGCATCGCACCGAGGGCGGCCTGATCGTGCCGAATCGGTAGTACGCTCCAATTGGTAACCAGAACACCCCATAGCGTTGCATGACCGAAGCGGAGTTGTGTTGTGGCCGATGTTGATGAACTGCGCGAGACGCTTGAAGGGTTGGCGGTGCGGCTGAGCGACGTTCTGGAGCGTCTTTGACCTGACGGTGGTGGAGGCGGAAGTGTCGCGGCTGGAATCTGCGTCAATGGCGACGGGATTCTGGGACGACGCCGAGCGCGCCCGCAAGGTGATGAAGCAGATGGCGTCGCGGCAACGAACCGTTGAAGTCTGGCGCGGATTGGAGTCACGTGTCAGCGACGCGGTGGAGTTGCTCGAACTCGCCGACGATGAAGAAATGGCCCAGGATCTGGCTACGGAAGCACGGTCGATCGGTGACGAAATCGAGCGGCGCTCGTTTGAGCTGGCATTCTCCGGTCCGTATGACGACCGCTCGGCGATCATCGCCATCTACGCCGGCGCGGGCGGCATTGACTCACAGGACTGGACCGAGATGCTGCTGCGCATGTATCAACGCTGGGCTGAGCGGGCCGGATTCGATGTTGACCTGGTCGACCTGGCCGAGGGCGAAGAGGCCGGGCTGAAGTCGGCGACGCTGGAAGTCCGCGGCGATGCGGACGGCGGCGGCGCTTACGGCTGGCTGCGGGCCGAGCACGGCGTGCATCGGCTGGTCAGGATTTCTCCGTTCGACCAGAATCATGCTCGGCACACATCCTTCGCTCGCGTGGAAATTATGCCCGAGACCGAAGGCGCCGCCGAGGTGGAGATCGCCGACGACGACATCAAATTGGACGTCTATCGCGCCTCAGGTAACGGCGGGCAGAATGTGCAGAAGAACTCGACGGCGGTGCGGATTACTCATCTGCCGACCGGATTCGTGGTGAGCTGTCAGAACGAGCGCTCGTTGCGGCGCAATCGAGACTCAGCGATGCGTGTGCTCGAGGCCCGGCTGCTGATGCTTGAAGAGCAGAAGCGCGAGGAAGAGCGCCTCGCCATTCGCGGCGATCACATCGAGGCCGGCTGGGGCAATCAGATTCGCTCCTACGTCCTGCAGCCGTACCGGATGGTCAAGGACTTGCGGACGCAGTACGAAACATCGGACGCCGACCGCGTCCTGGACGGCGATATCACCGAGTTCCTGCGGGCATCGCTGCAGCATCAGATCGGTCACGACGCGCGGCGCGAAGGAGCGGTCGCATGAGACGATCCGGACTCCTGCTCGCGGCAGGGCTGCTCCTGGTGCTGACCTGGATTCCATTGTCCTCGACTGTGTCGATCAACGCGCAGTCGGCAGAGGATGGTCCGACCGTTCAGGGCACACGCTTTGAGAACCAATGGCCGGATTCGGTCGTCGTGTCGGCGCTGGTCGATAACGCCTCGGAAGTGGAATCGGCCACGTTCCTGTACGCGATCTTGCCTGAGGGCGCGCTGACTCGTGAAGCGGCGGAGATTGCCCCGGGCGATGTAACGAGGGTCACGGCTGAGTTCCCAACGCGCGACTCGCAGCTCTGGATTCCGGCCGGCGCAGACTTTGAGTGGCGCTGGGAGTTCGTCTTTGCTTCCGGAGAGAGGTACGAAACCGAACCGCAGATCTGGCGCTACGAGGATCCACGGTTCGACTGGCAATCGCTCAAGGAAGGTGACCTGGAGATCGCCTGGTACGACGACCGAGGCGTCGCGCAATCGATGCTTGAAGACGGTTTGGCGGCGCTGGAAGAAATCTCGCCGTTCCTGGGGCTGGATGAGCTGATTCCGATCAAGGTGTACGTCTGGGCGAACACGGAGGATGCTCGCGCTGTTGAACGGATTCAGTCGGAACGCTTCGAGGAGTCGGTGATCACAGGCGGCACGAGAGTGCTGGCCGATCTTGTACACATCTATCAACCCTCGCGATGGGTCGTCCGTCATGAACTCACGCACGTACTGACCAAGCTGGCCGGCGAGGGTCCCTACGGCGACCTCCCCGCCTGGCTCGACGAGGGCATGGCCACCATCGCCGAGGGCGACTGGCTGGAGCGACGCGGCGGAGCGTTGCAGTTTGCGATCAACAACGACCAGGTGTTGTCGCTGCGCAGCATGGAGTCGCCATCGAACCGACCGGGGTTTGTCGACATCTTCTACGGACAGTCGGCCGCCATCGTGCTGTACCTGATCCAGGAGTACGGCACTGACCGGATGAATGAACTATTCGACACCTTCAAGGAAGGTTCGTCGGTCGACGACGCACTGATGAAGGTCTACGGAGTCAACCGCGACGAGCTGGACAACGAGTGGCGTGCATCCGTCGGTCTTGGTCCGAGAGAGACCGAAGAGGATCGTTCGACGACGATCGAGGACGAAGTGATCGGTGGTCCTGAGGTCGCAGATGGTGACCAATCGGAGCAGGCGCAATCGGAAGAAGCGACGCAGGAAGCCGGGTCGGATCAGGCTCAGGAACAGGGGACATCGCAGGCTTCGGAAACGCTGGAAGAGGAAACCGATGAGTCGGAGGAACAGGCGTCAGCCCGTTCCGAGGATGAGATCGCTGAGCGAACGGCAGAAATCCAGCGTCGTCAGGACGAGCGCCGCGCAGGTCCGGTGTTTGAGGTCTCGGGCCCGTTCCCGTGGGAGTATCCGCTGATCGGCGTCGCGGGAGCGTTGATTCTCGTGAGTGCTCTGTTGTTGGTTCGAGTGTTGACTCCGCGTCGGGACTAAGTGCGTTCGAGGCAGTTTCTGAGACGGCCAGCGTTCGCTAGTTTGCGATTGGCTGACGCCACTGCGATAAGGGTCAGAACAAACTTCGTCATTCCCGCGCTCCGACGCGGGAATCTCGCCGCGCAAAGTACTAACGCCGGAGTCACCAAACGATCTCGAGCTGCCAACTCTGAGCCGGTTCCAACCGGTGTTGCAGGATGCATCGAGATACCCGCGTCGGAGCGCGGGTATGAAGGAGAAACATGGGAGGCAGGCCTGCTGCGGATATGTACTAGCGCTGCTGAGAAATACGGGCCGCTCTGGTGACGTTGTTGAGCAGCATTGCGACGGTCATGGGACCGACTCCCCCGGGAACAGGAGTGATGGCTCCGGCGACTGCTGAGACGGCTTCAAAATCGACGTCTCCGACAAGTCGATAGCCCCGTTTGCGAGTGGCGTCGTCGACTCGGTTGACGCCGACGTCGATGACGGTCGCTCCGGCTCGGACCATGTCGGCGGTGATGGTGTTTGGCCGTCCGGTCGCGGCGACCAGGATGTCGGCTGATTTCGTGATGGTCGGCAGGTCTGTCGTGTTGGTGTGGCAGACGGTGACGGTGGCGTTGGCGCCCTGGCGCTTCTGCGCGAGCATCGCCGCCAGCGGCATGCCGACCAGCCGGCTGCGTCCGACGATGACGACGTGTTTACCGTTTGGGTCGGCGCCGCTGCGCACCAGGAGTTGCTGAACGCCGTGGGGCGTCGCGGGCAGATAGCGTTCGCGCCCTTGGAGGATGCGGCCCTGATTCGTGGGATGCAGCCCGTCGACATCCTTGAGCGGATCGATGCGGTCGAGCAGCGCGTCGGAGTCGACGCCTTCCGGCACCGGTAGCTGCAAAATGATGCCGTGGACATCGAGATCGGCATTGAGCAAGTCGATCCGGTCTCGGATCCGGCGCTGTGTCTGGGCGGGATCCGGGTCGGCCTCAATCCGGTGAATCACGACCTTGACACCGGTCTGTTCACCGGCGCTGACCTTGCTTCGCACATAGGAGGCAGAGGCGGGATTATCGCCGACCAGAATGACCGCCAGATGCGGGAGTAGCCCGCGACCAATCATGTCCTCGACCTGCCGCGTCAAGGCCTCGCGGATGCCGGCGGCGATCGCTGCGCCATCGATGATCGTGGCTGTCATGCCGTCAGGGTATGGCAGGGCTGTTCAGGCAAGTGTGACGTGGTATCGCGAGGGAATCGGAAGATGCGCTGACAGGCGTTGATAGGCTGCGATCCTATGTTCGGCGATCTGACCTGCGGTGTTGACTTGCTGCTGATTGAGCGGTTCGAGAGCGTGCTGTCGCGTCATCCTGATCGCTTTCCCAAACGGATCCTCACGGATCGAGAGCGTGACTACTGCGGCGATCGGCTGGCGGAGATGGCCGTGCGGTTCTCGGGCAAGGAAGCGGTGATGAAGTGCCTGGGCACCGGCGTGCGCGGCGTCAAGTGGAAGGAAATCGAAATCCTGGCCAATGCCCGCGGCAAACCGGTCGTGATCCTGCATGGCGGCGCGAGGCAGCGGGCGCATGAGATCGGCCTGGAGCGGATCGAGATTAGCCTGACACATGAGAAGAACATGGTCTGTGCGTTCGCGGTCGGACAACCGCGGCCGCGGGTCTGACGACAACCACTACAGCTAACGACTCAGAGAGATAAGCCATGAAACTGCTGACATCGGCGGAGATGCGGGAGCTTGAACAACGAGCGGAAGCAGCCGGCGTGTCGACCGACACGCTGATGGAGAACGCTGGGTTGGCGGTTGCGCAGGAAATCTGGATGCAGTTAGGGTCGCTTGAGGATCGCCGGATCGCTGTGCTGGTCGGACCGGGAAACAACGGCGGGGATGGACTCGTGGCAGCCCGTCACCTGCACGAGTGGGGCGCGCAGGTTCGGGTCTACGCGTTGCGCGAGCGGGAAGATCCCCAGTGGACGCAGACATTGGACCTAGGAGTGCCGTGCGGGACGGTGGCTGAGGACGAGAATTTCGAAGCGCTGGAGGGACTGTTGGCCGGCGCGGAAGCGATCGTGGATGCCCTGCTCGGCACTGGATCATCGCGGCCGATTTCAGGTGACCTGGCAGAAATCATGGAACGGCTGGCGGCGGTCCGATCGAAGACGGTCAAACCAAAGCTCGTCGCGGTTGACTTGCCCAGCGGACTCGACGCCGACAGCGGTCGCCTCGATCCGCTCGCTGTTGGCGCGGACGAAACAGTTACCTTCCACGCGCCCAAGGTTGGGCTGTACATGCAGCCCGGAGCAGCGGCGGCGGGATCGGTGCAGCAGGTCGAGATTGGGATTCCGCCCGGTCTGGACGAAGATTTGCAGACTGAGGTGCTGGAACGTCGAGCGGCGAAAGCACTGCTGCCCGAGCGGGCGTCCGACGCTCACAAGGGGACGTTTGGACGGGTGCTGGTAATCGCAGGGTCGGCTCGTTATCCGGGCGCGGCGGTGTTGGCGGCGAAGGCGGCGTATCGAGCCGGCGCGGGGCTGGTCACGATTGCCACACCGCAATCGATCGCGACGCACCTGATCAGCGCCGTCCCAGAAGCGACGTTGTTGCCCTTACCCGAGTATGACGCTGGAGTCATCTCGGGACACGACGCGTGGGAGGTGGTGCGGGATGAGTTGCCGAGCGTTGACTCGGTCGTCCTCGGCTGCGGGTTTGGACAGCATGATCACAGCGGCGTCTTCGTACGGCGATTCCTGATCTCGGAGGAGGCGGCGTCGGTCAAAGGCATCGTGCTCGACGCTGACGGCCTCAATCTGGTCGCGGAAGACTTGTCATCGCTGGTGAACGCGGTCGCGCCACTGATCGTGACTCCGCATCCGGGCGAGATGGGCACGCTGACCGGACTGTCAACCGACGGGGTGCAAGGCCAGCGACTGACGCTGGCTCGCGAGCGGGCGGCGGAATGGAACTGCCACGTCGTGCTGAAGGGCGCGAACACGGTCGTGGCGACGCCGGACAACCGTGCGCGAGTATCGGAGGTTGCGCAGCCGGCGCTGGCGACTGCAGGAACGGGCGATGTGCTCAGCGGCGCGATCGGCGCGCTGCTGGCCCAGGGGCTGTCGCCATTCGACGCATCAACGCTGGGCGTCTACCTACATGGCGACGCAGGCAATCGTGCGGCGCGGACGCGAGGCACGATCGGTGTGACGGCTGGAGATGTCGCCGATCAGTTGGCGATGGCGTCGAGGTCGTTGGCCGGAGAGGAGCCGGTCGAATCACCGTCGCTCGGTGGTTTCGGTATGGGCGCCGGAGGCGGGGACATGGGCGGCCTCGGCCAGATGGGCGGAGCCGGAGGCATGGGCGGCGGGTTGGAGGGTCTGCTGGGCGGATCGTAGTGACGAGCCGTCAGGTCGATCTGTAGCCTTGACAGCGGAGGCCACAACATGGTCACAACACCGGCCAAGCCTGACGGTCCCGTCGAATCCGTCGATGAACTTGGTCACCTGACCGTTCCGCTCGAGTTCAAGCTGCCCGATTGTTGGGATCCCACCGACGATGCATTGATCGAACTGGCGCGGCTGAACGAGCCCTGGCGATTCGAACTGACTGCGCAACGGGAGTTGGTGATCATGTCGCCAGAGGGTCGCGGCAGCAGCAAGCGCGGAATGAGAATTGGCTCGCAGATCGAAGTCTGGAGCCTCGGCGGCGGCGGTGAGGTGCTGGGACCGGACATGGGAGTCCGTCTCGAAGATGGCTCGCTCAAAATGCCGGACGTTGCCTGGATTAGCGACGACCGACTGGACGACGACGACGAGGGACTCCTGAGAAGGTGTCCAGATCTGGTTGTTGAGATTGTGTCGAGGAGCGATTCCGAGGACAGGCAGCTGGCCAAGATGGTCACTTGGATTGCAAATGGAGCATTGTTGGGTTGGCTCATTGATCCGTTCCGTGACACCGTTACACGATTCAGGCCTGGCAAGGAGCCAGAAAGACTGGAACGTCCCGACACTTTGAGCGGTGAGGATGTCTGCGTGGGTCTTGAAGTCAGCCTCGAACGAATCTGGAAGTAACCTCAGCGGAGGAGATTGCGTATGTCGCGAGTCAGTTTCAACTGCACGATGCAGGAAGGTCAGATCGGCGAGGAGACACGGTCGACGCTTGCCGCGGGTCTGCAGCAGATCACCCAAGAGGTGTTGGGCGCGTCGCCCGCCGATGTGCCGGTGACGTTTTCCGATATCCCCTCGGGTTTCGGCTTCCGTGGCGGCGAGCCGTCGACGACCTCACTGGTGCGCGGGAGCATCGTCGGTGGTGTGACTCAGGACGTGCGCGAGGACTTGATGCGGCGCATTTGCGACATGTGGATGGAGATCAGCGGCTGCACGGTCGATGATCTGGTTGTCTCGGCTCGCGACGTGTAGTT
Organism: Dehalococcoidia bacterium; assembly: GCA_965207365.1. Lineage (GTDB taxonomy): Bacteria > Chloroflexota > Dehalococcoidia > Bin125 > Bin125 > Bin125. The sequence goes on from OZ242281.1 coordinate 349,109, forward strand.
CCGTGCACTAGTATGCGCTCATAGTTCAAGTCCCGAGAGAGGTCGTCCGAGATGCCGTATTACCGTTGCGTGGTTCCCGAAGGTTCCGTGGCTTACGAGCAGCGTGCTGCCGTCGCCAAGGCATTCACCGACATTCACTGTGGCAACACCGGTGCGCCGCGCAGCTTCGTGCACGTCGTTTTCGACGAGGAGCCGGACAACCGCTTCGAGACGCCCTACTTCCTCGATGGCGGCAACCGCGCGGGCCGCTCGGAAGAGGTCAAGGCTGAGTTGCTGGACGACCTGATGGGCGCATTCCGCGAGATCACCGGCGTGTCGTCGGAGGACTTCAGCGGTCGCATCACCGAGGGTCCGGCGAAGTGGACGATGGAGGGTGGGATGGTCCTGCCCGAGCCGGGCGAAGAGACCGAAGAGTGGTACTCCCACGGTCAGGCCGCCGCCGGCGGCTGAAGCCGCGAACGAGGCGTTCCCATGGTTTCCACTCCTGAGCGGCCGGTCGCAGCGCCACCGGCCGAGGATGCTGGTGCTCGCTCCTTGCTGCCCGGAGAGCCGGGTTACCTCTCAGAGCCAATCTGCATTCGCCTGCCGGCTGTCTGGCAGCTGACCGACCTCGCGTTCGTCGAGCTATCCCAGAACAACGAGCCGTGGATCTTCGAAACGACCGAAGCAGGAGATCTGTTGATCATGGTCGGTGAAGGGATGGAGACCAGCGCGATTGGAGCAGAACTCATCGTCGACCTCGGCATGTGGAATCGAAGCTCGGGCGGTGGCCGCGTGATGGGACCGTCAGGAGCGGCGCGAGCGACCAAACAACTGATTATGATTCCCGATGTCTCCTGGGTCAGCCACGAACGGGTCAAGGAAGGGGAAGAAGACTCCGAAGGCATCCTGTTGGGAATCTGCCCGGAATTTGTCATCGAGGTTCGATCCAAGAGTGACTCCTCGCGCTCCCAGCAAGAGAAGATGGAGCGCTGGATTCGGTACGGGACCCTTCTTGGCTGGCTGGTCGATCCACAGGAAGAGACCGTCTGGATCTACCGGCCCGATTCGGATCCAGAGCAGGTAACGAAGCCTGTTGAACTCGACGGGGAAGATGTGTGTGCGGGGTTGACTGTGGACTTTACGCGAATCTGGGAGCGCGGCGAGTAGCTTCCCAACTCCTTGCTGTTTGGCCACGGAAATCGTTCCCTGCGCTAGTGGGTCTGAGCACGTCTATTCCGGCAACGGGGTAGGCTGAGCGTCAACTGAGCTTTTGGGGGACCTTATGGACGAGCGCATCGTGGTGACGGGGATGGGGGCGGTGACGGCGGTTGGCGGCACGGCGGCGGACACGTGGGAATCCCTGATCGCTGGACAGTCGGGCGTGAAGACGATTTCGATCTTTGATCCGGGCCGCCTCTCGGTGCGGATTGCGGCTGAGGTGTCGGACTGGAAACCTGACGACTACATGCCGCGCAAGGACGCTCGGCGGATGGACCGCTATTCGCAGTTTGCGATTGTGGCCTCTCAGGAAGCGGCTGCAAATGCCGGGTATGACAGCGGCTTTGACGGCTCCGATCGGGTCGGCGTGATGATTGGCACCGGCATTGGCGGGATCGCGACGACCCAGGAACAGTTCCGCATTCTCGACTCACGTGGTCCCGATCGAGTGTCGCCGTTCGCGGTGCCGATGATGCTGCCCAACATGGGATCGGGACAGGTCTCAATCGCGCTGCAGGCTCGCGGACCAAACCTGGCCCCAATGTCGGCCTGCTCCTCGGCGGCCGACGCCCTGGGACTTGCGGCCGAGACGATTCGTCGCAACGAGGCGGACGTCATGGTTGTCGGCGGCGCAGAGGCGCCACTCTGTGAGATGGCCGTGGCCGGCTTCGCTTCGGCCAGGGCGCTGTCGGGGCGCAATGACGACCCCGAATCGGCTTCGCGACCGTTCGACGCTGAGCGTGACGGGTTTGTGATGGGTGAAGGTGCAGCGGTGATGGTCCTGGAGCGAGCCGAGCACGCCGTCGGACGTGGCGCGGAGATTCTCGCTGAGTTGTGCGGTTATGCCTCGGTTGGCGACGCGTATCACATCACCCAGCCGGCCGAAGGCGGCGACGGTGGCGTGCGCGCGATGTCGCTGGCGCTAGAGCGATCGGACATCCTGGCTTCTGAAGTTGACTACGTGAACGCTCACGGGACTTCGACACCACTCAACGACAAGTTTGAGACGATGGCGATCAAGAGCGTCTTTGGTGAGGCCGCGTACGGACTCTCGGTGTCGTCGACCAAGTCGATGACCGGACATTTGCTCGGGGCTGCCGGCGCCGTCGAAGCGCTGGCGACGGTCGAGGCGATTCGCAGCGGCGTGATTCCTCCAACGATCAATCTGCAGAATCCTGATCCGGACTGCGATCTCGACTACACTCCGAACGTCTGTCGCGAGCGCGATGTGCGCGTGGCGATTTCGAATTCGATGGGCTTCGGCGGACACAACGCCTGTCTCGTCTTCAGACGCTGGGAAGGCTGAGCGGACCGGGACGGATCTCGGGTAGCGCGACGTGGTGCGGGAACGCTCGGACGGCTGGCTGGGTCGGACCTGGCGGATCGCCGAGGCCCATGACGCACCGCCGATCGAAGGCCTTGACGCCCCGTCGTTCGTCGGGCGATTGCTGAGACAACGAGGCGTCGACACCGTTCCTGCAGCGCAGGAATTCCTTAACCCCGAGTGGTATCAACCCGCGGATGCGTCGGTCCTCGGTGATTGGGCGGCTGCGATCGAGCGCATCGCCCAGGCGGCCCAGAGCGGCGAGCCGGTCGCAATCTATGGCGACTATGACGTTGATGGGATCACCGGGACAGCGATATTGACCGAGGCGCTTCGGGAGGTTGGAATCGACGCGCGACCGTTCATTCCTCATCGAGAACGCGAGGGATATGGGTTACAGGACGCGGCCATCGCGCGGCTTGCTGGTGACGGCGCTCGCGTACTGATCACGGCTGATTGCGGGATCACGGCACTCAACGAAATCGCGGAGGCGCAGGAGCAGCATGGGCTGGACGTGATCGTGCTCGACCACCATGAGCCGGCGGAGTCGCTGCCTCAGGGCGCGTCAATTGTCACGCCGAAACTCGCTCCCAAAGGCCACCCGCTATCGGAGTTGTCGACCGGCGGATTGGCGTATCGGTTCGCGCACGGCGTTTCGGCTCATCTGGGTCTCGATAAAGAGCAATCCGATTGGCTCGATCTGGCGGCCATGTCGACGGTCGCTGATGTCGTGCCCCTACGAGGTGAGAATCGCTGGATTGTCCACCAAGGATTGCGAGCGCTCGACGGCACGGAACGGCCCGGCTTGCGCGCACTGCTCAGGTCTCAACGCCGTCACGGACCGGTCGATACCGAAACTATCGGCTTCCAGCTCGCACCGAAGATCAATGCGGCAGGCCGGCTTGATGACGCGTCGCTCGCCCTGGCCATGCTGACTGAGCGCAATAGCGAGCGAGCCCGCGATCTGGCCGCCCAGCTTGACCGACTCAATGACGAGCGTCGAAGGTTGACGACCGAGGCCATGGACGTGGCGCAACGCCAGATCACGGGTCAGCTTGACGCGTCTGGTCAGGCGCCGCTGGTGCTGTTCGTCGGTGGCGAAGAGATTCACCACGGGATCGTGGGGATTGTTGCTGGGCGACTTGCCGATCAATGGTCGCGGCCGGCATTCGTGTGGTCGGTCGTCGATGGTGAAGCGCGTGCGTCGGGACGCAGCGCGGCTGGGTTTGACCTGGTCCGCATCCTGGACTCGTCGAGGGAGTTGCTGACTCGAGGCGGAGGTCACGCGATGGCTGCGGGATTCTCGGCCGAGCCTCGGCAGTTGGGCGCGCTGATGTCGCAGTTCAACGAGGCGGCGCAGGATCAGTTGAACGCGGGCGAGGCGGGCGCATGGGCTGCGCTCGAAGGTCGGATGGAAATCGATGCGCAGGTGCCGCTAGAGGCTGTGAACCGGCAAACGGTGAGTTGGATCGAGCGTCTCGCACCGTTCGGCGAAGGTAACCCTGCGCCGACATTCCTTAGCACCGAAGTCGGTGTGCGACAGGCCAAGACGGTCGGCGCCGATGGCGCCCATCTGAGGCTGGACCTCGATGGTTGGTCGTCAATCGGATGGAGGCTGGGCGGAGCGGCAGCCGAGGTCGGCTCGCAAGTGGACATCGTCTGGCGTCTGCGTCGAGGTCTGCGGGGTCGGCCGGAGTTGGAGATTATCGATCTGGCGGTGTAGGCCTCGAATGGACTTCCCCGTTTGAGACTTGCGCTTGAATCACGACTTCGAGAGCGTGGTCCAGGAGATAGCAAGCAAGGACTGGAACGGTTCCCCGCGTAAGGGAGAGCGTTGAGATATTGAGTTTTCCGTCATTGCCGCGCTCCGACGCGGCAATCTCGCTGCATTCGGTACCGACGTCTGTGCTCGAATCAGCGTCATACCCGCGACAAGCGCGGGTATGACGGAGCTGATAGCGCGGACTTGACTGTTTTTCAAGGCTCTCCGTAAATCGGGGACGGGGGACTGCAAGGGGAGCACTCGGCAGAGGCGGCCAGCCTCTTCCGCCGTTGGCGCGTCCCCAGAAGGGGCGGTCTGATAGCTCGGCGTTCGCCGAACTGTACATCCGTTAACCTGATTGCCATCTGGCGGCTTGGATCTGAGGAGTTTGCTATGGCTGTTCGCAATGTTGGTGTTGTTGGGCATCAGGGCGCCGGCAAGACGACGCTGGTGGAGTCTCTGGCCTTTGCGATTGGGATGACGACGCGGCTGGGGCGAGTAGAGGAAGGCAACACGATCTCGGATCACGACGCCGAGGAACAGCAGCGCGGGATGTCCATCTCGACGTCCTTGGTATCGATGGAGCACAACGGCGTCCGGATCAATCTGCTTGATACTCCCGGGTACGCGGACTTCATCGGTGAGGTTGTCGCCTCGGTGGCGGTGATTGACGCGGTGATTGTGGTTGTTGACGCGTCCTCGGGCGTGCAAGTGGGGACGGAGACCGTCTGGCGGATGGCGGGCAAGCGCGGCATTCCGCGTGCAGTGGTGATTTCACGTCTTGACCGTGATAACTCGTCGTTCGAGGAAGCGCTCGACTCGGTCCAATCGATTCTTGGCTCCGAGTGTCAACCGCTCTATCTGCCGAACGGATCCGAGTCGAGCTTCACCGAGCTGATCGATGTGCTGGGCGACGAGGATGCCGATGGGCGGGAAGGGCTGGTTGAGCAGATCGTCGAGGCCGATGAAGACCTGATGATGCTGTACCTGGAGGACGAAGCGATTGAGGCAGATGACCTGCGCGCGGCGCTTAAGACCGCTGTGCTCTCTGGATCGCTTGCTCCCGTCTTGCCGATGTCGGCAGTGTCGGGTGTTGGTTCGGCGGAATTGTTGCGTCTGATCGAGGAAGTGTTGCCCGAGCCGTCGGAGGCGCCGGCGGTTGCCGAGGGCGTCGATGTCAATGGCGCGACCAGCGCGTTCGTGTTCAAGACCACAGCCGACGAGTTTGTTGGCCGGCTGTCCTACCTGCGCGTCGTGTCGGGCACGATCAACAGCGACGCCCATCTTGACAACGCACAAACCGGTGAAGACGAGCGCCTGGCCAATATCTCACGAGCGGCTGGCAAGACGCTGACATCTGTGAGCGAGCTGGCCGCGGGTGACATCGGCGTCGTGACGAAGCTGCAACACACCAGCACGTTCAGCACGCTGCGCGAAAAGGGATCGGACCTGTTGATCCCTGGTCCGGTGATGCCCGCGCCGATTTTCGCAGCGGCCGTCGAACCCAAAACCAAAGCCGATGTCGACAAGTTGGGTCCTTCGCTGGCGCGTCTGGTCGAGGGCGATCCCACGCTGCAGATCGAGCGCGATCGAGACTCCGGCGAAACGATCCTCAGCGGCCTGAGTGAATCGCACGTGCAGCTCTCGGCGGGACGACTGCTGAGCAAGTTCCATGTTGAGGTCGAGATCAAAGACCGCAAGGTCCCGTATCGCGAGACCGTCACCGGCGTTGGCCAGGCCGAGTATCTACACAAGAAGCAGACGGGCGGCAGCGGTCAGTACGCGAGAGTGGCGCTCCGCGTTGAGCCCCAACCACGAGGCGCGGGCTTCGAGTTCTCCGACGAAATCGTCGGCGGCGCCGTGCCCCGCAACTACATCCCAGCCGTCGAGAAGGGCGTCGTTGAGTCGCTGCCGCGTGGCATCTTCCCGCTCACCGACCTGCGTGTCGTGCTGTTCGACGGCAAGCACCACGACGTGGACTCGTCGGAGATGGCATTCAAGCTCGCCGCAACACAGGCATTGAAGGAAGGCGTGTCCTCGGCGCGGCCGATCCTGTTAGAACCGATCCACTCGCTGCGGATCACCTCGCCGGAGACGTCCACGGGTGACATCATCAGCGACCTCAACTCACGACGAGCGCGAGTCCTGGGGATGGAACCTGCGGACGAACCGCCGGGATCGTCGGTCGTGATCGCCGAAGGTCCGATGGCGGAGTTCCTACACTACGCAACCGACCTGCGGTCGATGACTGGTGGCCGAGGCACATTCTCGTGGCAGTTCGAACGCTACGATCCGGTACCCGAGCACGTCGCGCAAAAGGTCCGCCAGGACGCCGCTACGGCCGCTGCCGGCTAGAGATCGACAGCGGAAGGTCAGACATCGCCATGGTCTCGACTCCGGCCAAGCCTGCCGTAGGCCCATCAATCCTGTTGGACGATGTCAGTCGTTATTCAAACGAACTACCGGTGACGCTGCGCTTCCCGGACGAAGCGCCGCTGACGGACGAGTTGTTAGAGCAGATCAGCCAACTGAACAAGCCCTTGCAATTCGAGCGCACAGCAGACGGAGACCTGGTGATCATGGCGGCATCGTCAATCGACTCTGACGAGATCTGCGCGGAACTCGCGGGACAGCTTCGGAACTGGGTTCGCAGCGGAGTTGGCGGAGTGATCACTGGGTCAAGCGGCGGATACGTACGCGGCGACGGCCATACAGCCGCTCCGGACGCCGCTTGGACTAGTCCGCGACGACGGGCTTCGATGACCGAAGACCAGCGTCGCCAGACTTACCAACCGATCTGCCCTGACTTTGTCATCGAGGTCCGCTCAGGCTCCGACTCTGTGGCGAGTCAGCAACGAAAAATGGCCGCCTGGATCGCGGGCGGCACCGAGTTGGGCTGGCTTGTCGTTCCTGAGCAGGAGACGGTGTACGTCTTTCGGCCCGAAGAACCCGTCGAGGTCGTTGAACGACCTGACTCTCTGTCGGCTGAGCCAGTCTGCGCTGGATTGACGTTCACGTTCGAATACGTCTGGGACTTGGAGTCAGCACGGGACATGGACAAGGCTTCTGAGTAAGCCGACCATGGCCCGCGCCCCGCACCTACTCTTCTTGAGCCGGAAGTGGGCGTAGCTCGAAGACCATTCGTATCCGCGATGTGATCGACTCTGAGCCTCCGAAGATCGGCGTCGGTTCGTAGCTGGAGTCGAAGGCCGCCTCGGCCGATTCCTCGGTCACCCTTGACGCGCTGAAGCTACCGGTCGGGCTCATTTCGACGATTCGCACGATCTCGTATCCCATGTGCTCGGCGATCGAGTCCGCGGTTGAGCGGGCGTCGTCGATGGCATCGAGCAGTGCCAGTCGCTCGATTTCAGCCCGTCGTGACGTGGTGAAGTCGAGATCATCAAAGCGCACGTTGTCGCCGCCGGCCTTGATCACGAGGTCAACCAGTCCACCGGCAAATCCGGTGCCCCGGATGGAGATGCTCAGTCCGTTCTCATAACGGAAGCCCCGGGAGACGCGGCGGCCCTGCTCGGTCCAGTCGAATTCCTGGCGGATGCTGAGCCGGGTCGTTTGCAGTCCACTTGGCGAGATACAGGTCGGATCGGCAGTGTGATCCGCATCGTCTGGCTCGTCTTCCGTGCAATTCTCGTCGACCGCGTCGGCGATGGCCGTGGCGGCGGTGTTACCGGCGGAGGCCGCCTCCAGCGCCGTCGGCTTGAGCACGCTGACTGTGAATCGAGCGATCGTGCCGTCGTAGCTGACGCTGCGTGAGGCTGCGCCTTCGACGGTTAGCATCGTCAGATCTTCCTCACCGGAGTTCACGCTGATTTCCACCGCCGGCGACTCAGCCTGCGCCGAGTTGGTCAGTGCGAGCGCGAGCGCCGCACCCAGCGCGAGCAGCGCTGCAGCCAGGCCAACCGCCAGGTACCGGCGAGCGGTCCGAGTGCGTATTCCATCGTTCATGATCGTCACTCCTCTACGGTGAATGGCGGTGAATGGCGGCAAGCCGTTCAAGTTTGTTCATCCTATGTCAGAGAAACGTCGGGCGCAGCGCGGAGGTTCCGTTCAAAGAAATCGAGCATTGTTGTCCAGGCGGCTTCTGCCGACTCGTGGTGATAGCCAACAGACATCCGCGAGCGACGAACGAGGAACCCCTGGAGACCCTGGTACTGGCTCATGAACGAATGACCGGCGCCGGGATACACGGTGACGTTGTGCTCGACTCCAAGCTGCTCCAGGTGTCCGCGCAGCCGCGCAGCCTGTCCGACGAACACCCGATCCTTCTCGCCGTAGGCAGCGAAGACGGGACAACTGCCCTCGAGTTCCTCGGCCTCGCGCGGAACGGCGCCGTAGAAGTCGGCCGCCACGCCAATCGGAGCTCGGGCCGCCTCGAGGACAGCGAATCCTCCACCAAGACAGAAACCGGCCATCGCGAGCCGGGACCCGTCGACATCCTCACGATTGGCGAGCCAGACGCGAGCTGCCTCGATGTCATCGAACGCTCGACCGCTACCGCTGCGCAAGGCCTTCATCGAGCGCCGAATGCAGATCGGCTTCAGACGCGGGCCGACCGAGTAGAGGTCGGGCGCCAGCGCGACGTAGCCGTTGTCGGCGAAACGCTGGGTGATTCGGCGAATGTCGTCGTTGAGGCCGAAGAGCTCGTGCAACACGATCACTCCCGGTGATTGCGCGTCGGTATCGCTCGGTAGTGCCAGTGCAGCCTTCATGTCGCCGTCGCCTGTTCCAATCTTGACTTCCTGGATTGACATCGGACATCTCCAAGCCTGGCGATAGCCTGCGTGTGATGCAGTTTGCCTGAGCCAACAGTACCGAAGCAACGAGAAGGAGTTGAGTTGTGACCGAATACAAGAGCCTGGGATATGAGCTGTCCGACAATGTCGCGACGATCACGATCAATCGTCCAGAAGCGGCGAATTCGCTCTCGCTGGACATGTGCAAAGAGCTGATGGACGCATCGATCCGTGTGGACGACGATCCCGAGGTGCGTGCTGTCGTGTTCCGTGGCTCAGGGCGATTCTTCTGCACCGGTGCTGACCTGCGAGGTTTCCCGCCGGCGGGTCCTGAGATGGCCACCTTCGTCAAGGAGATGACGACCTATCTGCACGCCGCCGTCTCCCGATTCACTCGGATGGACGCGCCGTTGATCACCGCAATCAACGGAACCTGCGCTGGCGCGGGGATGAGCCTGGCGCTGTTCAGCGACCTCGGCATCGCCGGTGAGTCGGCGCGGTTCACGATGGCCTACTCGCGCATCGGCCTGACGCCCGACGGATCCTCGACCTACTTCCTGCCGCGGCTGGTCGGCCTGCGTCGTTCGCTCGAGCTCTGCCTGACCAACCGAATGCTCTCGGCGCAGGAAGCCCTCGACTGGGGCATGATCAACCGCGTCGTAGCAGATGACGAGCTGCAGTCGTCGGCGCACGAGCTGGCAGCGCAACTGGCTGCCGGCCCAACCGAGTCGATCGGCGCAGCCAAGCGGCTGTATCACCAGTCATGGAACGAGGGCCTGGAGTCGCAGATGGAGTGGGAGACCCGGGCGATCTGCGACGCATCACGGCGCCCGGAAGCGAAGGAAGGCGTCACCGCGTTCTTTGAGAAGCGTGACCCGGTGTTCCGTTAGGCCTCGATTTGCTGAATCCGTCAAGATCATGAGCGGCCATGCGAACGGTTCCCAATTCCCGTCATACCCGCGTTTGCTGGAGGCCTTTGCAAAACTCCCGAATCCCATCTCCCCCCCTTGCGGGGGGAGATGTCACGGAGTGACAGAGGGGGGCGGCTGATGATGACCAGATAGGGCTCCTGAACAGCGGACCCCCCCTCTGCCTTCGGCATCTCCCCCGCAAGAGGGGAGAAGGGGATTTTTTCAAAGGCCTCCGTTTGCTGCGGGTATCTCGATGAGTCCAACACTCACGTTTGTGCCAAGTGCATCGAGATTGCCGCGTCGGAGCGCAGCAATGACGGAGGACAATGGTTTGGTGCAGAAGTCAACGTCGAAATGGTGAGCACTGTTCAATGAACGATCCCGACGACCCACTGCTGCCATTTCTGATCGGCGAACTCGAGCAAATCGAGGAAGTCGTCGGCATTCGCTCGCGCCTCATCGTGCCGACGAGTTCGCTGGAGGAGTCAGCGGAAGATGTTCAGACGTTCCGCTGGACCTATCGCTTCACCTGGCAACAGGTCGAGCGCGGCCGGCGATATGTGATTCCACTGCCCCGAGAGATTGCCTCGCTCGCGCTGCAGCCGATCATCTCTGAGATCAACGGGCTTGCCCTCTCCACGCTCGTGAATAGTTCGGAAGTCAGGAGGCGTAGCACGTCGGTCGAGGACTTAATGGCGGAACTGGGGACACTCAGCGAAGGCAAAGAGGTTCGTTCCCATGCGATTGGCGACGGATCGACGCTTGTGTATGTGCATGACGAATCGGTGTTGGCGCTGCCGGTGTCGGCAGTTGAGCGCAGGATCAGTTATCGCTCAGGCCTCAGCGCCTATTCGATCTCCGAGTCCGTTCGGACTGGATCGCTGCAAGTCTTCCAGCCCGACTTCGTCTGGGTCATCTCCTCCGATTCTGGATAGTGCAAAACTGTTAGATTCTTCACTGACTGAACCACTGCTAGAACATGGTGCAGATGAGGAAAGGACCGAGAAATGAAAGCCGTCGTGATGGAGGGTGTCCGCCAGCCGTTGGTCGTGAAGGATTTCCCTGAACCGGTGATCGGGCCGAACGATGCGCTCGTGCGGGTCGAGGCGTGCGGTGTCTGCCGTTCGGACTGGCATCTCTGGCAAGGCGACCTGTCGTGGGTCGGCTTTGAATTGCCGATTCCTTGCGTATTGGGCCACGAATGGGCAGGCACGGTCGAGGCAGTTGGCCCGGGCGTCGAACACATCCGTCCCGGCATGCGTGTGCTGACGCCGTTCCACAACGGCTGCGGCAACTGCAATATCTGCCGCAGCGGCATGCCCAACATCTGCGACACGCAGGGCGGGTTCGCAGGCGGGTTCGCCCAGAAAGCGGCCATCTTCAACGCCGACTTTAACGCCATTCCGCTGCCGGACAACGTCTCATTCGAGGCGGGCGCAGCGATGGGCTGCCGCTTCATGACCTCCTACCACGGCGTCGCCGACCGCGGCGAAGTCACAGGCGGCGACTGGGTCGTGGTCAACGGCTGTGGCGGCATCGGCCTCTCGGCCGTGCAGGTTGCGGCAGCACTCGGCGCGCAGGTGATCGCCGTTGACCTTGAAGAAGGCAAGCTCTCCCTGGCGCGCTCGCAAGGTGCAGTCGAGACGATCAACGCGCTCGAGGCCGATGTACCGACGCGCGTGCGCGAAATCACCGACGGCGGCGCCGACGTATCGGTCGATGCACTGGGCATCCGCGCGACGATGCTGAACTCGGTCAACTCCCTGCGCAAGGGTGGCGTCCATGTGCAGATCGGCATTACGTCCGCCGATGAGTCGGGCGAAGTTGGATTGCCGATCGACTTCATCACGATGTCGGAAATCGAGTTCCGCGGCTCGCTGGGCCTACCCAACCAGAACTACCCGGCGATGTTGAACATGGTCGCGTCGGGCAAACTGGTGCCCGAGACCATCGTCACCGAGACGATCTCGATCGAGCAGGTGCCCGAGGTCGTCGACTCGATGACCACGTTCCAGACGACAGGCTTCGTCACGATCACGGACTTTGCCTGATCTTCACGGATACCCGCCCCCTCTGATCCCCTCTCCCTGAGGGAGAGGGTTAGGGTGAGGGCCCTGGCGCCATCAGAGAGCAGCCGACCCTCACCCCAGCCCTCTCCCAGAGGGAGAGGGAGTACAACGAAGCCATCTCCCGGAGTCGGAAACGGCGACGATGACCAACGACTGTCCCCATTGCGGATGGAGTGGCGACCGCCGATTTTGCCCGGCCTGTGGCGCGGCGCTGTGGTCCCCCGACAGCGACGTGGGCGCAGCTGAATGCACGGTAGTCCTGTCATTCGACGTAGACGGCTCATCGGGCATGATCAATCGCGACCCGCGCGTCGAACACCGTCCATCGGCGCGTTCCTTTGGCGACTACGGCCCGACGGTTGCCGTTCCACACATCTTGACAGCGCTGGCGCGAGCGGACGTGCCTGCGTCGTTCTATGTCCCAGGCTGGGTTGCAGAGCGCAGTCCAGCGACGGTCGAGCGGATTGCCGCAGCCGGACATGAGATTGGGCATCACGGATACCTGCACGAGCCGCCTGCGACGCTCTCGGCCGAGGAAGAAGCGGAAGTGCTCGACAAGGGCAGCGAAATCTTGCAGGGCATCACGGGCCAATCGGTGGCGGGTTATCGCTCGCCCTCGTGGGAGCTGAGCGATGTCTCGTTGCAGCTCATGGCCGAACGCGGCTTCAGGTACGACTCCTCACTCATGGGCTCAGACGCGCCCTATTGGGTCTCCGCTGGTGATGGAGCGCTGGTCGAGCTTCCGATTCACTGGGCGCTCGACGATTATCCCTACTTCGTCTTTGCCCCCACAGATGGACGCCGTCTGCAGGCGGCGCCCGAGCACGTCGAATCGACCTGGCGCGATGCCTTCGACGAGATTCGTCGCCGCGGCGGCGTCTTCACGCTGACGATGCATCCGTACATCATCGGCCGCCCTGGTCGCGTCGCCATGCTGGAGCGGTTGATCGGCTACATGCAGGCACAGCCTGGCGTGACGTTCTCACGCGCAGTCGACGTTTGCGACGCCTTCGCCTCGGAGTGGCCGTCGGCGCGGCCTGGCTAGGGGCCTGCATGGGGCTCGCTTACTTAGGTCGCCGCCGCACGTGAGACTGTCTCACTTGTTCCACATCCCCCGCTTCACGCGGGGGTCTGGTTCTCTTGGGACGGCGAAGAAGCGGGACCTCGATCAAGTCGGGGAGGGAATTTCGTCATTTGCCATACGCGACCGGAACCCCAGCAGCCCCCCGCGTGAAGCGGGGGATGGAGAGAGATGGGTTCGAGCAGTGTCAACCCGAGACTTTTGAGACAGTCTCACGTAGACAGACACCGGCTCAGCCCGACAGACATGCGGCGATACGCTGATCTCCACAGAGAGACCTCAGCAAGTGCCAGCTCGTTCAGATTCCGACCAGTTCCAACAAGCCATCAAGGCCATTGACGCGGCCAACGCCGATGATCCATTCACGCTCACCGTCGACGGCGAGGAACTCCCGAAGGAGCAAACCCACGCGGAGATGATGACTCGCTGGGTCCTCGAGTTGGACCCGGAAGCGTCTGAAGAGCTGCTGCTGGCCGCACGCGCGCATCACATCCGACGTTGGATGATTCCTCGGTCAACGTTTCCAGCCGGGCGCACGTCCTATCTGCGCTGGCGCCAAGCGCTACATGCCGTCCACGCCGAGCTGACCGCCGCGATCCTGGAGGAGTGTGGATACCCGCGCGCGACCGTTGAGCGTGTGGCCGCGCTCGTGCAAAAGGCAAACCTGCTGCAGGGCGGCGATGCCGACGCTCAGACGCTCGAAGACGCCTTGTCGCTGGTCTTTTTCGATACGCAGCTTGAGCCGCTGCTCGACGACCTGGACGACCGCCAACTTCGCCGAGCGCTGGGCCGAACCTGGCGTAAGATGTCGCCGAATGGCCGAGCTGCGGCGCGACGCCTGTCGCTCTCCGAACGTGCCGTTGAGACGTTGAGTCGGCTGGTGGATGGATTCGCCGATGAGTGAGACGCCGCAAGATCGCTACACGCACGGGCATCACGAGTCGGTTGTGCAGTCACACGCTCGTCGTCGCGCGGAAGTCGAGGCCTGGTTCCTGCTGCCACGCTTGCAATCAGGCATGCGCCTGCTCGATGCCGGCTGCGGTCCCGGCACGATCACGGCGGGACTGGCCCGCGCGGTCTCGCCGGGTGAGGTGGTAGGTCTCGACGCTGCCGCTGCTGTACTCGACCATGCCCGCGCTCACATCGCAGAGGAATCGGTGGGCAACGTGGAGTTCGTTGCGGGCGATATCTACGCCCTCGAGTTTGCTGACGCCGAGTTTGATGTCGTCTATGCGAACCAGCTACTGCAACACCTGACCGATCCGGTGCGAGCGATTAGCGAGATGCGGCGGGTGCTCAAGCCGGGCGGAATGCTCGCGGTTCGCGATGCGGATTACGCGACGATGTCGCCGCATCCAAAGTTCCCCGAGTTCCTCGACTGGAACCGGCTCTACCACGAAGTTGCGTACCGAAATCAGGCCGAGCCCGACGCTGGCCGCACGCTGCCCGCCTGGGTGCGCGCTGCCGGATTTGCGCAGATTGATATTCACCCGAACGTCGTGGCGATGGACGGCGAAGACGCAAGAATCTGGGGGCGAACCTGGTCGCAGCGAATTCTCTACAGCGGCATCGCCGACCAGGCCCTCGAATACGGCTATGCGAATCGGGCAGAGTTACAGAAATTGTCGGACGGCTGGGCTAGGTGGGCGGAATCGGAGCAGCCGTTCTTCATGTTCACCCAAATCGCGGTGTTGGCAGTTTGCTAGTCCGCGACCTCGGCCTGGCTGGCGCGTTCGATGCGGCGCTTACGGATGGTTTCCAGCGTCAAGTCGTGGATGAAGCGAATGAGATTCACTCCAGAGGCGCGTTGTTCATCACCGAGTTCTTTGACCTCCTCGTAGGTAAATCTCACTTCCAGGACGGCGCCAGGGTTATCGGCGACGATCCACTCCTCAGGCTCGTCTTCGAAGGCTTCGTCTGGAAATCGTGGATCGTGCGTCATGGTCGGTTTCTTTTGCCTCCAGGTTGAGCATATCGAGTTTCTTGTGCGCGGTTTGAGCGCCATCCCGTCACGAGATGCGAGACTCGCTCCTCATCTGGATCTTCAATGATGAACGTGAGCAACTGACCATCGCGGCTTGGACCGATCATCATCCAGCGACGCCGAAGTCCGAGTCGAGACCGCTCCTTGTTCCCCTTGTTCTGGAAGAACTTTGGTCGAATTGCCAGCGTGTCGCGAGCATCATCGAGGGTCAATCCATGCCCTGCCAGTTCATCCAATGTGGCGGCATTCCAGTTGAAGTCGATGACGAAGGGCGGCACAGCTCAGCCTGCATCGCTCGGCAGAATTCAGTCGAACACCACCTCGATCAGCGGCGAGCCATCGACCCACTCCTGCACGTTGTCCTCGTTGATGAACTCACTCAGCTTCTTGGCTGAGAGGAAGACGGCGCGCTTCTCGGCCGAATCGGTGATTGGTCTGGCAGTTCCATCGAGGTCGGCTTGGGTCGACTCCTTGAAGTGGAACGTGATTGCCGGATTCGCGACGACGTTGGCGTACCACGAACGCGGGCCAGGGCGGCCCGTGATGTAGTAACGATCATCGACGTTGTGGAACCAGATCTCGAGCCGTTTCGGCTCGCCGCTACTGCGGCCGATCGTAGTGATGTCGATCACCAGATCGTTCGCCAGCGCGGAGGCGATTCCAGGGTCGGATGCTGAGCTCATGTGTTGTTCCCGTTTCGCTGATGTTTCGAGGTTGTGATGTGGCTGCGTTCGTGATCGAGGAACCACTCCTTGCGATGCAGCCCACCGCCGTAGCCGCCGAGGCCGCCGTCGGAGCGGACAATCCGGTGGCAGGGTACGGCGATCCCAACCGGATTGCGCCCGGTCGCAGTTCCAACGGCGCGATACGCCGACGGCTTGCCGACGGCCTGTGCGATCTCCTGGTACGACGCGGTCTGTCCTGCCGGTACATCACGAATTGCTTGCCAGACAGCCCGCTGAAACTCGGTCCCGTCGGGATCTATCTCGATCTGATCAAGTGCCTCGACATCGCCCGCGAAGTAGGCCGCCACTGAATCCCGCACACGCGCGGCAACCTCGCTCAAGTCCTCTCCCTGGTCGTCCTGGTTGGGCTCGATCACCGGCCGTGCCCAAGTCTCCACAAACCCAGCCTCTCGCAACGCGCCATCCCGGATCGCCAGGTACATCGTGCCCAGGGGTGTCTCGACCCAGCATTGCTCATTCATGGTTCTCGCCTCCGGATTTCGAGTTGCGGATAGCCTACGAAAGATGTCAGTAGAACGCAAGTGCTATGCTTTAGGGCGAGGACGACTTGCGCGATACGCTGCGATGCAGAATCGTCGTTGGGCAGTTGGGAGCTGACATGTCGGAGCGTGACCACCGAGCCGTGCGCTTGACCGATCTGGCGCGCTGCGGCGGTTGAGGCTCGAAGTTTGGCCCCGAGGGGCTGGCGCACGTGTTGCGCCATCTCGGCCCGCAGTTTCCGCCCGAGCAGCATCCCGAGTTGCTCGTCGGCCTCGACCGACCCGACGACGCAGCGGTCTACGCGCTCGACGACGAACGCGCGCTTGTGCAGACGCTCGATTTCTTCGCGCCGTTGGTCGACGACCCGTACCAGTTCGGCGCAATCGCGGCCGCCAATGCCATGTCGGATGTCTATGCAATGGGTGGGCGCGTACTCTTCGCGCTCAACATCGCCGCCTTCCCCGAGGAATTGCCGCCGGAGGTCATCGCGGACGTCCTGCGCGGCGGCGCCGACAAGGTCCGTGAGGCGGGTGCCGTCGTCGCCGGCGGACACACAATCATCGACGAGGAGCCCAAGTTCGGCCTTGCCGTCACTGGCGAAGTCGCGCGCGAACTGATTCGCACAACCGGCGGCGCACAGCCGGGCGACACGATCATCCTGACCAAGGAAATCGGCACCGGCGTCCTGATCGGCGCGAACCAGCAGGGCGCGGTGTCGGAAGAGCACTGGGACGGCGCAGTCTCGCAAATGATGGCGCTGAACCGGGATGCGGCCGAAGTTTCATCGGATCCCGACCTCGCGCAGGGCATACACGCGATCGCCGACGTGACCGGCTTTGGACTCGCTGGACACCTGCATGAGATGTCCGAGTTGAGCGATGCCGCGATCGAGATTGACCTCGGCGCGGCGCCGGCGCTCGGCGGACTCTCGGAAGCCGTGGCGGCCGGGTTCGGCAGCGGCGGACAGAGTCGCAATCGCGAGTACTACGGCGCGCGCCTGACCGTCGAGGGCGACCGCGAACTGACCGCCTTCGAGGAAGCCCTGCTCTACGACCCGCAAACTTCCGGAGGATTGCTGATCTCAGCGGGCATCATCGAGGCACCGCACTTGATCCACGAACTCCAACAACGCGGCGTCACGGCGACGCCGATTGGTCAAGTCATTGATCGTATCGACGGCGGACGACTAAGCGCCCGCCCAACGGAGATACCACGTGTCTAAGACTCTCCGCTTTTCCTGCTTCCGGGGAAGTCTGATGGCTCCAACGTCTTTTCTCCCCCCTCTGGGGGGAGATGCCGAAGGCAGAGGGGGGCTCCCGCGTGCCTGAGCACGACGCCGACATCGCCGTCATCGGCGCGGGCATCCTCGGTCTCTCCACCGCGATGGCCCTCGCCACATCGCACGACGACCTACGCGTCGTCGCGTTGGAGCAGGAGTCGGGCGTCGGACGACACCAGAGCGGCAACAACTCGGGCGTGATTCACTCCGGGCTGTACTACCGACCGGGCTCGGCCAAGGCTCGCATGGCCGTGGCCGGCGCGGAGCGGATGTACGCCTTCTGCGAGGAGCACGGCATCGGCGCGGAGCGCTGCGGCAAGGTCGTCGTCGCGACCCATGAGTCCGAACTCGAGCGGATGCGCGAGCTGCACCGTCGCGGCGACGCCAACGGCGTGCCTGACATCCGCGAGCTCGGACCCGATGAGCTGCGCGAGTTCGAGCCCAACGCGGCCGGCGTCGCCGCGCTGCACATCCCATCAACCGGCATCGCCGACTATCGAGGCGTCTGCGAGAAGTACCGTGAGCTGCTGGAATCGGCTGGCGGATCGGTGCGGCTGCGTGCTCGAGTCTCTGGCGTTCGCGTCGACGCCGACGGCGTCCAGCTCGCCACGACGACCGGCGTCATACGGGCGAAGTACGTGGTCAACTGCGCCGGACTGCAGGCAGACCGCATCGCTCGGCGGGCGGGCGCGTCCGAGGCTCGCGACCTGCGCATCGTCCCGTTTCGCGGCGAGTACTACGACCTCGTGCCCTCGGCGCGGCACATGCTCAAGAACCTGATCTATCCCGTGCCCGACCCGGCCTTCCCATTCCTCGGCGTACATTTCACGCGACGGCTGGACGGCACCGTCGAGGCGGGCCCCAACGCCGTCCTGGCGCTCAAGCGCGAGGGCTACCGCTGGCGCGACATCTCCGCCCGCGACACGGCGGAGTCGCTGACCTGGCCCGGCTTCCTGAGGCTGGCCAGGGGCAACTGGCAGACCGGCCTTGGAGAAATCTGGCGCAGCGCCAACAAACCCGCCTTCGTCAACGCCCTCCAACGCCTGATGCCCAACCTCGAACCAGATCAACTCACCCGAGGAGGGGCCGGAGTCAGAGCCCAGGCCCTCCGCCGAGACGGCACCCTAGCCGACGACTTCGAAATCGCCCACCAGGATCGAATGATCCACGTCTTAAACGCCCCCAGTCCGGGAGCAACAGCTAGTTTGCTGATTGGCGAAGGGATAGCCCAAACCGCAGAGTCGGCGTGGCTCGGCGGGTAATCTGTCGTTATGGCAATCCCAATCCCTATCTGGTCCGATGATCTCCTGAATCGTTGGCTGCTCGAACAGGACGAGTATCGCGCGTTGGTCGATGATCCAACGGCGGTCGATCGATTCCGCGATGATGCGACCGCCCTGCTCGCCAAGTACGTTGACGGACCCGCACCCAACGAGGCTGTCACACGTGAGGACGTGATCTTACCGCTGCTCCTGACGCTCGGCTGGGAACACACCCTCACTGAGCAGGCGTTGCAGGACGGCGGAACACCTGACCGAATGCTCTTCCCTGACACAGCAGCGCGGCAACGTGCCGCGCTCTCCGGCAATCCGATCATCGAGGCAGTCGGCCTGACCGAGTGCAAACCCTGGATGCGCGATTTTGACACTCGCGCGTCGGATCCGCGACGCGAGACCCCTGCCGATCAAGTGCGACGCTACCTGGTCCACGCCAATCCCGACTCTCGAGGCGCTGTCCGTTGGGCCATGCTCACCAACGGCGCGCAGTGGCGCATCTATAGCTACGAAGCCCGTCCACGCACCCGCTTCTGGCAAGTGGATTTCACAGAACTTCTCCAAGTCCATCAGCAAGGCAACATGTTCGCCTTGGACACGAGTGAGGCGACCCTTCATGCCCTCCGCGTGGCCTATCTGGTCTTGCGACGCGAATCTTGGGTCCCTTCGGGCGGTCAGCGGGAGTCCTTTCTCGACCGCTTGCTGGCGGAAGGCAGGCACGCCGAAGCGAACCTGTCGGACGATCTCTCCACGGTGGTCTTCAAGGACGTCTACCCCCGATTGGTCCGCGACCTCTGGAATGCCGAGCCGGACGCTACTGCCGACGAGATCGCCCAGGCTGCGCAGACCTTCCTCTACCGGCTGCTGTTCATCTTCTACGCCGAAGATCGCGAGATGCTGCCGGTCGAAGAAGACCCCTACAAGACCAACAGCGCACGCTACTCACTGCGCCATCACATTTACGAACGCTACAACCGCGTCCCGATCTCAGAGACGTTTACAACCTACTGGGACAGCGTGCAGCAGCTCAGTCGCGTAATCGATCTCGGCGACGACTCGATCGGCATTCCCGAGTACAATGGCGGCCTGTTCGCTGACTATCGACACCCGCTGCTCAGCCGCGTCAAGCTGAACAATCGGCAGATGGCGGACATCATTCAGCCGCTCAGCTATCGCGGCGTGCAGTACATCAACTACCGCGACCTGTCGATCCGCCAACTCGGCAGCATCTACGAGCGCCTGCTCGAACTGGTGCCGGTCCGTCACGACGACGGCGATGTCGCTACCGCCTTGCAGCCCTATGCACGCAAGGACTCCGGCTCCTACTACACGCCGCAAGAACTGGTTGACCTGATTGTCGAGCAAACCCTGGGGCCGCTGGTCGACGAACGGGAACAGGCATTCCGTGATGACCCACGGCCGGACAACGATCCCGCCATGGCGATCGCCGCCCTGCGTGTACTCGATCCGGCGATGGGATCTGGACACTTCCTGCTCACCGCCATCGACTGGCTCACCGAGCGTCTGGAGGACCTGGTCAACCGCGAATGGCCGGAGAAGAAAGGCCATGTCTCGCCTCTACGGGGGCAACTGTGGGACTTGCAGGAAGCACATCCCGACCTCAGTGACTACGCCCTGCTGCAGCGGATGGTGCTCAAACGCTGCATCTACGGCGTGGACAAGAATCCAATGGCGGTCGAACTGGCCAAAGTTGCGCTCTGGCTGCACAGCTTCAGCGGAGCGCTGCCCTTGCCCTTCCTCGAGCATCGTCTGGTTGCCGGAGACTCGTTGTTGGGCATTCGCGCCCATGCGGCGGCCGACTTCTTCTCCCAGTACGCGCCCGAAGTGTTCGGCAACCGCTTTCCCGCCGACCTGGAGCACCTGCGGTCCCTCGAGCAGGACTCAGCCCCGGTGCTGGCCGAGCCGCTCGATCTGCTTGTCGACGAGGTGCATGCAGCGGACGTCAAGCGCGAAGAACTCCAACCGTCATTCCAGCGCATCCGGCGCGCATTTGATCTGGTCGCCGGTATGAGAACACTCAGCTCGGGAATGAAGAAACGCGACCGCGACAAGTTCTTCGAGCCGGTCCGCGAGACCTTTCGTCACGGCCACCGCCGCGCTGTCGCCATCCTCTACAACGGCGAAAACCACGCCGAACGCACGCCAACCACACCGGAGTACCGCGAGATCCGGGACCACGCCTTCGAAATCGCCGAACGCGAGAACATCCTCCACTGGGAGATCGAGTTCCCCGGAGTCATGCTTGAAGGGGGCTTCGATGCAGTGATCGGCAATCCACCCTGGGATCGGATCAAACTGCAGGAAGTCGAGTGGTGGGCTGCCCGCGATCCTGACGTAGCCAAAGCCCAGACTGCAGCCGAGCGCAAGCGAATCATCGCGCAGCGCCGAGACCAGAATGACCCAACCGTCGCCCAGTTCGACGACGCTGCCGAACAAGCCGAGCAGCTCTCAACGATCATCAGAAAGGGCGGCGATTATCCCTTGCTCGGCAAGGGTGATATCAACATCTATAGCTTATTCGTCGAACGCTCTCTGACGCTGATTAAGCCCAACGGCATCAGCGGCTTGCTCACGCCTTCCGGCATCTACGCCGACAAGACCGCCGCCGATTTCTTCCGCTCGATCTCCACGACCGGTCGACTCTCCGGAATCTACGACTTCGAGAATCGCCGCTCCGCCAATCCCGACGCGAAAACCCAGTTGTGGTTCGCTGATGTTGATTCGCGCTTCAAATTCTGCGCCACAATCATGGGCGGGGGCGACCGTCGCTTCGAGCTAGCAGAGTGCGGTTTCTTTCTCAACGGCGAAGCTGACCTCGAAGATGAAGATCGTGTCTTCCCGCTCGCGCCAAAGGACTTCTCGCGGATCAATCCCAACACCGGCACGGCCCCAATTCTGCGCACGCGCAGGGATGCCAAACTCGTCAGCCGCATCTACAGAGATCATCCCGTGCTGGTCGACCGCTCAAGCGGCAAAGAAGAGAGGCTATATCCCGTTCGTTATCACACGATGTTCCACATGACTAACGATTCGCACCTGTTCCGCACCGCAGACCAGCTTGACGAAGATGGCGCGTATCAGGTTATCGGCAATAGCTACAAGAAAGGCAAAGAAGAATGGGTACCACTCTATCAAGGACGAATGATCCACTATTACGATCACCGAGCGAATCAGATTGGGATGAACAAGTCTGTCACTCACAATCCTCATACTAGTGTGGCTGTATCCTCACGCGAGCACAAAGATCCTAGCTTCTTGCCGGCTGTTCGCTATTGGGTCAGCGCTGATGTCCTAAAGGATCATGTAAGGAGCGAATGCAAGTATGTTATCGGCATTCGAAATATTGGCCGACCAACTGACAGCAGTGCCGTTGTTGCCACTATCGTGCCTACATACGCATTCGGCAATTCTATACAATTGCTGCTTCCAGAAGACACTGGCCAACCATTTGAGATCACCATGCTCATTTCCAACCTTTCGTGCGTCGCACTACAATTTATAGCTCAATTCAAGATTCAAGGTGCCAACGTCAACTGGTTCATCGTTGAACAACTACCGATGATCGACCCAGACGACTTTGATAAGCGGTTTGGCGATCTCACCGCTCGCGAGCTGGTTCGGGACCATGTTCTGCGACTGACGTATACGGCGTATGACCTGACACCGTTTGCTCGCGACCTCGGCTATGACGGCGAACCCTTCATCTGGGACCCGGCCGAGCGGCGCCAGCTGCGCGCCCGTCTCGACGCGCTCTTCTTCCACCTCTACGGACTCTCCGAGGACGACGCCAGCTACATCCTCGACCAGTTCCCTGTGCTCGCAAAGAACGAGCGCAAAGAGTTCGGCCACTACCTGACTAAGCAGCTTGTGCTCGGTCACTACCGCGCGCTACACGAAGGCGACACCTCGGCAGTGATCGCCGAAGCGGCCTCCTGATATCCTGACCTTCAGGAGACCGACATGACGCTGCGCTACACGGCGGAAATCTACGAGGACGCGGGCGGGTATTCGTCGGTGTGTCCGGAGTTGGTGGTCGCGAGTTGCGGCGACACGATCGACGAGGCGCGCGCGATGCTGATCGAGGCAGTCGAACTCACACTCGATGAGATTACGCCTGAGGAGTACGAATTCCGCGTCAGCGGCGAGATGTCAGCCAGCAGCGACGTTAGCGATCATGAGCCGTTCGGAGACTCGACACCGGTCGAATCAAGCGAGATTGAAGTGAACGTGGACCTGCCGTTCGTGCCGGCGCGTTAGCGGTGCGAGTACTGAAACCACAGCAGGTCAATCGGATTCTCGAGCGCCAGGGATTCATCCAGGTACGTCAGCGCGGCAGTCATCGCCGATACCGCGCAGTCGTCAATGGGATCACGCGACATGTCACGGTGGCGCAACATCGCGGCATCCCACCGAAGACGCTCAAGACAATCATCGAGCAGTCGGGGCTTCCTCGCGATCTGTTCGACTAGAGCGTGACGTAACGTCGGCTGCTCAGTTGACGACAGCTTCTGGCATCCGACGGCGACACCTCAGCCGTCATCGACGAGCGACCCTCTGCCTGACCACCCGCTCCGGCAATCAGTCCCCTTTCCCAACCACACGACTTCTCTCTATAATAAGAACACATGTATCAGTGAGAGGAGGCGACCGTGCCCAATCCATTCTTCTTCCGGGCCGCCATTAACCGACTCTCCCGACTCACCGGACCTCAGAATCCACCCGATCTCCGGCTGGCCGCCACGGTGAGGCTGGCCCGGGTGCTCATGACCGACACTCCCCGTGCCCGGTTGGCGCAGCAGTTGCTCCAGCAAGCCAACCCGTTCGAATTCGCCCGACACAAGCTCCGCGACCTGTACGACCGCGCCGACTCACTCTGTCCGGAGCCCTCCGGCGTAGCCGGCGCGCCTCGCCTCGAAGAGGAAGAACCTCTCGACGAATCCGAAGACCCCTTGTAACCCAGCAAGCCGAATCCGGCCCATTATTTTTTTCGCAGCCATTCCAAAGACCCCGACTCCGCAGGGCCTGGCCAACCACGCCCCTACTCGCAGCAGTCGTCGAGGTCGAGGCGGCAGAAGCAGGAGGCTTGGACGGTGGTGTCGGCTCTTGCCTGGGCCAGGTTTAGGCGTTGTCTGGCGACGTTGGCCAGTTCTTCCTGACCGGTGCGCTCCAGGCATTCGACGTATCCGCTCAGGCTCCAGACGTTGTCGAGGTGCTGCCTGGGACGGCTGACCTGTGAGTCGTAGCCGAGGTCGGCTCGGTAGACGTCGAGCGCTTCTGAAACCTGTCCCTGTTCCAGCAACAGCGCGCCCAGCGCGTGACGGACGGGCTGCATCCAGCCCCAGGGCTCGTCGTAGTGCAGGTGGTCGTCGAGCTCGACCGCGTGGCGCAGGTGCGCGAAGGCGGCGTCGAACTCGCCTTGCCGATAGGCAATCTCGCCGCGCATCATCTCCTGCGCGATCTCGAGGATGTCGCGCGAGGGATTGTTGAACTGGTAGCGCGTTTCGGGGACCAGCGCATAGGCGCGATCGAACTCCGCCGCCTCGGCGACCGCCTCATCGGTGCGGCCCAGTGTCGCCAGCGCGATGGCTCGGGCGTAGCGCATCGTCGCGGTGGTGACGCAATAGAGGTCGCGATCCTCGGGCAGATCCTGTTCCAGGATCTCCTCCCACTTGCCGAACCGTACCAGCACATGCTGGTCGATTGGCACGAACGCCTCCAGCCAGTCGGCCATATTGGGCGACTCCATCCGCAGCAGTTGCTCGGGAATGACCTCTTGCATGGCCCGCGCCGTATCGATCGCCGGCCCGAACTGGCCCAGGAACATCGCGCCGTAAATCTTGAAGTGATAGTTGTGGCAGCGATACATCGTGTAGAAGTTGAACGGCCCGCGCGCCTCGAGGTAGGGGCGGTCGGCCTGGATCGCCCGCTCATTCCAGTTGACGACGTTCAGGTAATCGCCGCAGAGCACGTCGATGTGCGTTGCCATGTGCTGCAGGTGTCCGGAGTGCGGGGCAATCCCGCGCAACTGGTCGGCGGCCCGCAACGCCTGCTCGGGGGACGGCGACATCTCCATCAGGTGGATGTACATGTGCAGAATGCCGGGATGCGGCGGCTCGCCGCAGTGAGCGATGTGGTCCATCGCACCCTCGAGCACCGCGCGAGCCTCGACCGTGTCAGCGCCCTCAGCCGGCTGTCCCAGTGTCAGATCCCACAGAGACCACGGAGTGCGGTTCATCATCGCTTCGGCAAACAGCGATGCGATGTCGGAATCGTCCGAGTGTTCGCGGTAGACGTCGCGCATGGCGTCGGCATAGTCGTCGACCCAAGGCAACATGTCGTCGAGCGGCTGCGGCTGCGGATATCGCCGCTGCAGAGCCGCAATCAGATCGCGCTCGGCGCTCGTGCAACTGGAAGAAAGAGACACAGCGAGATTGGTCTCCTCGAATGCCGTCTTCAGCGCGTTGGCAACCTCTTTGCCGCCGAACGCCTCCCAGGGCTTGTTGTAGTTGGGCCCAATCGCATAGGCGATACCCCAGTGAGCCATGGCGCAGTCAGGATCGGCCGCGACCGCCTGTCGGAAGCAGTAGACCGCCTCGTCGTGGTTGAATCCATAGGTCCAGATCAAACCGCGATCAAACCAGAGCTGAGCCTCGGGCGAGGAGGTCGTGATCGTCCGGCTGTAGGAACCCAGGTCGTAGTCGTAGGACATGGTGGGCGTCTCTCCAAAGCGAGCGCATTGAGGCCGCTCCCTGGATCGTAGAGCGCGGTTGCCTACCTGCGCTGGTACTGCGTTGCATGCACAGGTGTCCTGATACCCTGAGCCTCAGGAGGCTGCCGTGAGCGACCTGTCAAGACTGACCAGCGTCATTTTTTCAGACATTGATGGTGGGTATGTGTCCGAGTGTCCGGAGCTTGGCGTCGCGAGCCAGGGAGAGTCCGTTGACGAAGCTCGGTCGATGCTCATAGAGGCGGTTGAGCTGACATTGGAGTCAGCCGACGAGGATGAGATACGGGCAAGGCTCAACGGGTCATACGTCTCAATTCCTCAGTTCACTGAGGAAGAGTTGATGGAAGGCCTCCAAGAGGTTGAGTCGGGACCGTTGCTAATCAAGCCGGACCTGCTCGGCGCGACTGGTGGCTAGGCTCCGGGTTCTTTCGGGGCGCCAAGTCATCCGAATTCTTGAGCAGCATGGCTTTGAGTTTGACAGACAACGCGGGAGCCACGTGACGATGACTCTGCAGCGCGCATCAGGTCATCTAAGCCTGACTGTGCCGCTGCACCGTACCGTCAAACGGAGAACGTTGATGAAGATCATCGAGCGTTCTGAACTCCCTCGCTCACATTTCGAGCGGGGAACGTAGTCGCTTGCGCTCGTATCCTCGTTTGCATGACTACTGACAACCACCTTCTTCCTCCTCTCGACGGCATCGTCGTCATCAATGCTGGACAGATTCTCGCCGCGCCACATTGCGCCACGATGTTGGCCGAGTTTGGCGCCGACGTGATCAAGGTTGAGCGCCCTGGAACGGGCGAACCAAACCACGGCACGATCTCTTACGTCCAGGAAAACCGCTCCCAGCGCGGAGTGACATGCAACCTGGCCGACCCGCGCGGGAAAGATCTGTTCCGACGGCTCTGCGAGCGGGCCGATGTGCTGATCGAGAACTTCCGTCCTGGCACACTGGAGAAAATGGAACTGGCGCCCGATTCGCTGCGTGAGCTGAATCCGGGGCTCGTGGTGACGCGTGTTTCGGGCTTCGGGCAAACCGGACCGTATCGCGAGCGGGCCGGCTTCGACCGCGTCGCGCTGGGCTTTGCCGGCATGACCTACACGACAGGCTGGGCCGATGGCCCGCCGGTGCGTCCCGGCTACATGGTTGCCGACTACAGCGCCGGCGTCTTCGCTGCGATGGGCACGCTGATGGCGCTGCGCGCACGCGATGTCAATGGCGGTGTGGGACAAGACGTCGATGTCGCGCTCTACGAGGCGATCTGGAAGCAGTCGGGCACGCACGCGTCGCAGTTCTATCTGACGGGAGAGAATCGCGAGCGCTCGGGCAACTACTGGCCGGGGGTCGTGCCGGCCGAGCAGTGGCAGACCGCCGACGGACACCACCTAATCATCAACGCGACCACGCAGGGCACCTTCGTCCGCCTGGTCGAGGCGATGCAACGTCCCGACCTGCTGACGGACGAGCGCTTCGAGGTCCATCGCGATCGGCGTCGCAACTACGAATCGCTGCACGAGATCGTGGGCGAATGGATCGGTTCAATGACGCTGGAACATGTCCAGCACCTATTGGACAAACACGGTGTCCCGGCGACGAAGGTCTATGCGACCTCGGACGTGATGAGCGATGAGCACTACCAGGCGCGGGAGCAGATCGTAGATGTGCCGTCGGAGCAGCACGGCGAGCTGCCTCAGCCAGGCATCACGCCGAGGCTCTCGAAAACACCGGGCGGCGTCAAGCATCGTGCGCCGACGTTGGGCGAGCACAACCACGAAATCTACGGCGGGTTGCTTGGTGTGAGCGACGATGATCTGGACGCGCTGTCGGCGGACGGTGTGATCTAGGGACTCACGCATTGCTACGATCTCGGCAACTCTTGGAGATGGCATGATCACCACGGCTCCTGCCGACGCACCACCGCTCCCCGGTCTGATCCGCATCGGTTGCGGCCTCGGACCGATCAGCGACGAGGAACTTGAGCGGATTTGTGACGAGAACCCGGGTTGGAAGTTCGAGCTCGACGAAGACGGGGAGTTGGTGATTAACGTGTACGCCGGCGACGAAAGCTCGGACGTAGGCGCTGAACTGGGCGGACAACTCCGCAACTGGCGAGTCGGTGGAGGCGGAGGGCGAGCCCGCGACGCGAGCGCCGGCTACCGCATGACCGATACGGATGGACGTACTCGCCTGTTGGAGCCGGATGTCTCCTGGGTTAGCCCCGAACGGCTAGCCATGGCCACGCGCGAAGACGTGAAGGGCGCGATGTCGCTCAATCCCGACTTCGTCGTCGAGATCCGCTCACCCAGCGACCGCATTCGCGACCAACAAACCAAGATGGAAATCTGGATGCATTTCGGCGTCCGTCTCGGCTGGCTCATTGATCTGGACTCCTGCAATGTCTGGATTTACCGACAGGAGCAGGAACCGCAACTGATAGAGCGTCCGTCGACGCTTGACGGCGAAGACGTACTCGTCGGTCTGAAGATCGACTGTGCGGAAATCTGGAGCTTGGCCGACGAAGCCAACGCTGACTGAACTCGAAAGACGACCAACTTGACTACCGCGACTGTTGAACGAACCATCACCGCCTTCCTCGACGGCGACGACTCGCTGGAGATCGGTAACACCATCCATTCGACCGAGGGTGCCGCTCGCTTTGGCTATACGGGTCCGCTGGTCGGTGGAACCACTGTCTATTCCTGGTCGGTCGGAGCGCTGGTGGAGGCTCTGGGCGACGGCTGGCTGGACGAAGGCTGGGTCGAGTTCCAGATTCGCAAACCCGTCTACCCGGACGAGGTGATCACGACCCGCGTTTCTCCGCTTCCCCCCTCGAAGGGGAAAATGCCGCAGGCTGAAGGGGGGATCCCTCTGATGTCGAGTTCACAATGACGAAGCACACCGGCGAGATTGCGGTCCGGGGCAGCGCCGGACTTGGCATCTCCGACTTCTACGGAGAGATCACGAAAGCGAACAATCGAACGCCGCTGCCCGAACGGCCTGACCGACCGTTCATCACCCGAGACGTCGCACCGCTCGGAGAGGACCTGCCAGCGATGGCGATCGACCTGAGCTCGGCCGAAGCCGCACGGTACGCGGAACAGAAGGCCCATGACTCAGATCCGCTCTGGCACGACGACAACGCCCGTGTCCACCCAGGATGGATCGCCCAGCGAGCCAATGCGCTGCTCGCCCACACCTGGCGCTACACCGCGATCCATGCCTCCAGCCAGATCCAGCACCTCGCACCGGTCCATCCCGACCAGCAACTCCTGGTCAGCGGACGGCTCGAATCGGGCTATCAGCGCAAGGGCCACGAGTATGCCGTCATCGACCTGACAATCACTGCCGAAGACGGCAGAGAACTGGTCCGTATGCGCCAGCCGACCATCTACCAGGTGGGGGAGCGCTAAACACTATGACCACTGAAACAATCGAACGCTCGATCACAGCCTTTCTCGACGGCGAGGATTCTCTGGAGATCGACAACATCATCCATTCGACCGAGGGCGCGGCGCACTTTGGATTCGAAGGTGCTCTGGTTGGCGGTGTGACGGTCTATTCCTGGGCTGTGCCGGCGTTGATCGAGGGACTTGGCGAAGAGTGGCTGGACACAGGCTGGATCGACTTCCGTCTGCGTCGACCGGTCTATCCCGGCGACGAAATCACAACGCGTGTCACGCCGACTGAGGTTGGCATCGAGTTCAGCATGTCCAAAGCCGACGGCGAAGTCTGCATTGCGGGAACGGCCGGGCTCGGCCGCGCCGAGTTCTACGCTGACCTGGCCGTCGCGCAGGACCGCAGCCCCGTTCCCCCTGCCAATCCTCCAACGCTGCTCACCCCGCAGAACTTACCGATCGGCGAGGATCTGCCGGCGATGGCGGTTCCGATGTCGACCGAAGATGCTGCCGACTACGCCGACCAGTTCGCGCGCGATCCTCATGCTCGCTGGCGCGGCGAGGAAGCACGCCTGCACCCCGGCTGGATTGCCGGGCGCTGCGTCCGCCTGACCAAGCACACGTACAACTATCCGGCTGGCATCCACGCCGGCAGCCAGATTCAGATGCTCGCGCCCGCGGTAGCCGGACAGACGTTGGTTGTCTCGGGCCACGTGACCGACGGCTACCGTCGCAAGTTGCACGAGTACTGCCTGCTTGACGTGACCATCAGCTCTGAGTCGGGCGAGGACCTGGCGAGGCTCAGGCATCGGACGATCTACCAGGTCGGCGGCGGCTAGTTGCCAGGTACCCCTCCGTCATTGCCGCGCTCCGACGCGGCAATCTCGCTGCATGTGGCACAGACGTCTGAGTTCGAATCAGCGAGATACACCAGTTCAAGCCGGGGCAGGCTCGGCGACACGCGCGGGTATGACGGTGCTCTTCCCGCGAGCTTGACTTACCTTCAGAGGCCTCTGCCAAAGACCTCTGCTAGGTGGCTCGGTACCCGAGGATATTTCGTGGTGCGTGGTACTGCTGAGCCAAGTGGGACTGTGCGCTAACTCAGCCAGCGGCGCCAGACGATCCAACTGACTGCGAACACGACTCCGAATGCTGCCGCGATGTAGGTGAACAGTCGGACGATGTCGACGAGCGGCTGGTGGTAGGTCACTCGCACCGGCAGCGGACTCATGTAGAACCAGTCCTCGCTTCGTAGCTCTGCCATGGTGACAGGTTCGGGTCGCGGGAAGCGGGTGCTGTCCCAGGTGCGGTTCGGCTTGATCACGCGCATGCCGAGCTTGATCTCTTCATCCGAGAGACCCCGGATTGTGATTCGCACTTTGCTTGGTGCGTTCTCGCGATCGTTCGAGAGCGTGATCGGCTCGCTGTAGATCGAGCGCGGACGATTGATCAGGGAGAAGTCGAGATCCGGACCGTCGGCCTCATAGAATCGCTCGACGCCCACGTGGTCGGTCTCGAGCACGCCCAGCTCGGCGCGCTGCTCGTCGATGTTGCGGACGGCGATCTGCACCTGGGTCACGCGAGTCGGCTTGTCCACGCCAAACGCCCAAATGCCGGCGCCGATGATTGCGCCGACAATCGCTACCAGCACCCAGGCCGCCAAGTTCAGGTCGGGAATCTTCATCGAGTCAGCTTATCGAGGGATCGCGTGGGCGCTAGGGCGACTCAGAGCAGCAAGGATGCCGCCATTCCCGCGCTCCGCCGCGGGAATCTCGACATCTGCTCAACTGGCGCTTCGAGATGTCCTCCGTCCGCAGCAAACTGTTTGGAGACTTCTATCCGTAGTGTGGCGCGCTGCGGGATACCCGCGACGGAGCGCGGGTATGACGGAAGTGAAAGAACAGCCGATCTGAAACAATCTCATAGGCCCAACGCGCATTCGCCGCGATACCCGATCCAGCGTTGCCAACCGTAATCTGTTCGCATGACACGAAGTATCTCCGCGTTTGAGGCCTGGCGAGCGAACACCTTCGCCGCGCTCAACGACCGGCACTTCCGGATCCTCTTCGTAGGCACGCTGTTCGCCACGGTTGCCTACATGATGATGTTCGTTGCGATGTCGATCGTCTCGTACGACCTGTCGGGGACGAACACGGCGGTCGGGGTGATCGGTACTGGCGTCGGACTGGCGATGCTGCTTGCTCCGTTTGGCGGCGTGATCGCCGACCGGATGAATCGCAAGTGGGTGATCGTCATCGGTCAGGGCGGTGGCGCGGCGATGCTGACGATCACCGGAGTGTTGTTGCTCTTCGATGCGATGACGCTGCCCTTGATGTTTGTGCTGATGATGGTGTTGGGCTTCACCTTCGTCGTGATGGGCCCCGCCCGCAATGCCTTCACCGCCGATCTGGTTGGTCCTCGACTGATCGGAAATGCCGTGGTCCTGAGCCAGCTCGCGCACACGGTGGGCCAGCCGTTCTCGCCATACATCGCCTCCGTAGTGATCGAATCCGCCGCGGGCGCGGGCGGGACGTACATCTTGATGGGCGCGCTGGTTTCGCTCGGTGTCGTCACGGTTGCGATGATGCCCAATCGACGGAGTCAGGCCGTTCCGGCTGCCGGACAGCAAGCAGCGGAACCCAAACGGTCCGTCCTGGCCGACATCGCAGACGGCGCGCGCTATATCTGGCGGCGTCCCGCCTTGCGACTGATGCTGCTGATGTTCGTCTGCTCGGTCGTGATCGGCTTCCTCTTCCGCATCCTCACGCCGGCGCTGCTTGACCAGCACCTGAACCGACCGACGACCGACATCGGCATGCTCTTCCTGGTCAACGGCGTTGCCGCGATGGTCGTCTCGTTCCTCGTCGCCGGCGCGGCCACGACGCGATGGGCCTGGCCGATCGTACTCGTTCTGATTGCCGTCATGGGCATCGGCTACCTGGTCCTGGCGGCGTCGCAGAGCCTCGGTCAGGCGATGATCGGAATGGCGCTGCTGGGGCCCGGACTACAGGGACCCGTGATGATCTTGCAGGCGCGGATCATGATGAACACCGAATCGGCCTACTACGGCCGGGTCATGTCATTCACGATGATGGCGTGGGGTGTGCAAATGGTCTTCGGCGCGCCGGCGGGCATCCTGGCCGACATCATCGGCGAGCGCGAAGTGTTTGCCCTGATGGGTCTGCTCGCCTTTGCCGTGACCGTGCTGGGAACGTTCGGCTGGCTGGCAATCCGCAAGGACGACCGACCCTCGCTGCCCTCGTTGATGCCGGTCGCAGCGGCCGCGTCGAGCAATGGCAGTAGAAGTAGTAATGGAAGGGACGGAGGCTCGGTTGCTATGCCGCCGTTGCTGCGGCCGGTCGCGCTGATGTCGGGTCAGAAGATCGACAACTGAGTCTCGTGATCTCCATGTAGCGTTCGTCATTCCCGTGCTCCGTCGCGGGAATCTCGCCGCCTGTCGCACCTTCGCTAGAGACCGTCGACTCTGTTCGTTTGCATTGATCTGTCCCTTCCAGGCTCTGTTGCTGCGCACATCGAGAAACCCGCGACGGAGCGCGGGTATGACTTAGACACCGACTACTCCCTTCGCCCGCTCATAGACTGCTCGCATGAGGCGAAGTATTCAGGGCTGGCGAGCCAACACCTTCCTAGCTCTTGAGCATCCACAGTTCCGCATTCTCTTTGCCGGCACGCTGTTTGCGACGCTGGCCTACATGATGATGTTCGTCGCCATGTCGCTCGTCTCCTACGACCTTGGCGGCACCAATACCGCTGTCGGACTCGTCACCATGGGTACCGGCATCTCGATGCTGATCGGCTCGCCTTGGGGTGGGGTGATCGCCGACAGGGTCAACCGCAAACATCTGATCGTATGGGGCCAGGGCGCGGGCGCCGTCATGCTGGCGCTCACCGGCGTATTGCTGCTGCTCGATCTTGTCGACCTCCCCCTGATGTTCATCCTCACCCTCATCCTGGGCGCCACCTTCGTGTTCATGGGACCTGCGCGGCACGCCTTCACCGCCGACATCGTCGGACCCCGACTGATCGGTAACGCCGTTGCCCTCAATCAGCTCGCGCATAGCTGGGGCATGCCGCTCGCGCCGATGATCGCCGCTTTGCTGGTCAAATCCGCTGTCGGCGGAGGTGGCACATACGTCATCATGGGCGTGCTGGTCGCAATCGGCGTCGTCTCGATGGTCGTGATGCCCAACAAGGGCAAGCCGTACCGCGCCTCTCCACGCAGCCCTACCGCCGACCTCGTCGACGGCGTTCGCTACGTCCTCCGCCGCCCACACTTGCAGGTCATGCTCGCGCTTTTCATGGCCTCTGTCGTCATCGGGTTCAGCTTTCGCGTACTCACTCCAGCCCTACTTGAAGTCCACCTCGATCGCCCCTCGACCGACATGGGCCTGATGATGACCGTCAACGGTGTCGCCACGGCCATTGTCGCCGTCTTTATCGCCGGCCTCGCTACTAGTCGCTGGGCTTGGCCGGTCAGCCTGTTCTGCATCGGCTTGATGGGCTTGGGCTATCTCATCATGTCGCAAGCCCAGAGCTACGGCGTCGCGGTCGCATCGATGGCGCTGCTTGGTCCCGGCCTCCAGGGGCCAACCCTCTTGTTGCAAGCCAAGATCGTGATGAACACCGAGTCGGCCTACCTCGGCCGCGTCACCGCCCTCACCATGATGTCCTGGGGCGTCTCCTCGGTCAGCGGTGCACCGGCCGGCATCCTTGCCGACATGCTCGGCGAGCGCGAAGTGCTCGCGGGCGTCGGCTTGCTCAGCTTTCTCGTCGTCGGCCTCGGAACGCTCGGCTGGCTCGCCATCCGCAAGTACGAATTCCAGGCGCCAAGGATTCGTCTGACGCCGGAGACGGATATCCGCGGAGCGCAGCTCGCCGTCGCAGAGGACTCGAACGGTGAAGCAGTTGTCGCAGTCCCGACGACGCCACCACCGCCGATGCTGCGTCCTGTGGCGTTGATGTCGGGGCAGAAGCTCCGGAACTGACACTTTGCGCATGTCCTCCGGCGTCTGAAAGCGGAAGCTGAGCACAAACAGCAACGCCGCTTCATTCCGATGCCCCGCGCTCCGGAGGGTGTCTCAGAAGTCCCATTGGTTGGTTGAATCCCAGTCCCCGCTTTACGCGGGGACCCGCTCTGGCAGCACGGGATATCTGGTGGTGCAGTCCCCTACAGGGAGGGAGCAGGTCCCCGCTTAAAGCGGGGACTGGGAAGTCTGACTTCTGAGAGATCCTGTCCGACGTGGGGCATCTGATTCTTGTGATTTCGACGTCTACGCGACAGGTCTCTTAGACTCTTCCGCTCCCCCTCGCAGGGGGAGCTGTCGCGAAGCGACTGAGGGGGTCCCTCGGCGCTCTTCCGGCAGCTTCGCGCTGAGGACCCCTCTGCCTCGGGTCAGGCCCGGGGCAGGCTTTCGGCATCTCCCCCCGCAATGGGGGGAGAGAGATTGAGCCTACGCGCCGAACACCGGGGTGCCGTGCGTGTGACGCTCGAGGACCGATAGCCTTCTTTCGATCTCCGCGAGTCTTCCGCGGTCGTCAGAGCTCAGTTCACGCACGCGATCCAGCAGCGCTTCCCAGGGAAAGTTCCGACCCGGATCGCCCTTCTGACGGCTCAGTTCGCTGTGGCCGATGTGATGCGTTCGATCGATTGGGATGCCGTACTTCTTGCAGACGAAGGCCGACCAGGCAGCTACGGTCTCGAACTGACGGCTGCCGACGAGGAACGTCTCGCCGATCTGGTGCGCGTAGCCCTCGATCTCGATCGACAACATGCACGTGTTGTAGCTGACGTACTCGTCGCGCCACCAGGCTGGACGCGGCGTCACCCGATCCTTGCGGCGGACTCCTTGCGCCCAGGCGAAGTCCCCGTCACGGACCATCTGGTAGAGGTCGCCGTCCGAGTCCGCGTAGTAGTTGGTGCTCGCGTTGGCTCGTGGGTCCTCAAACCAGGCCGGGGTGACTTCGTTGTCATCCCACGGCTCCTCGGGCGTGTGGTAACAGATTGCGATGAACCGGCGCTCGGCGCCGGAGTACGGCTTCGATGCTGCGGTCGAGTAGTTGGACGCGTGCGCCGGTCGCCAGATGGTTCGCGCGCCGTCGGGTAGCCCGTGAATGCCGCCGAGATCGGGAGGTGAGTAGATGCTGGCGGTGGTCACTCTGCGCCTCCCGTCCGCTGCTCGCGACTGCGCAAGATGCCGTAGCCGGCGGCCACGCCGACGGCGATCGAGCGCACGGCGTCGGAGGCCGGAATGCCAACGACGCCAGTCTCGAGCGCAGCCCAGACGGCGATCATGCCGAGCGCGATTACGGCGCGCACGCTGCCTCTGGGCAGCCAGAGCGGCTGAGCCAACGTCGGTTGCTCGTCGTGTGGCGTATCTGGAGGTTCCTGTGTGTGTTCCATCCTTTGCTCCTTTCCTGTGAGAGCGGTAGCGAATCTGCTCCCTCCTCGGCGTGGGGGGGGGAGCTGTCACGAAGTGGCTGAGGGGGATCGCCCGCTCAACCCCCGCGGACGATGAATGCCGATCCGAGGCCGATTGCCGCCAGCAGAACGGTTCCGCCGCCGAGCGCGACATAGAGCCGATCGATCCGGGCGTCTATCTGGTCGAGGCCGCTCTCGATCCGTCGCAGGTATTGCCACAGCGCGTCGGTGTGATCGGTGGAGTGGTTCGGAGCGGGGCAGCCGCCCGGCCCCGGACAGGAGCCAGGGTCGGGCGGCTGCGACGTTTTTCGGGTGAAGTTTGGTCTCGACATCTGAGCCTCTCATGCGTATTGGTGTTGCTGATGCGGTGGGTTGGTTGGGCGAAGTCAGCCGGGGTCAGCCGAGGTCAGGCGGAGTCGGGGAAGAGCGTTCTGCCCTTGTCCGACGGTCGCCACTGTTCGGGCAGTTCCTCCAGCGATTCAGCCTCGCGCCAGCCGGTCGCTCGATGCTTGAGGTACTTGTCGGCGCGGACTAGTTGCCAACGCTCGGCATCCGCGACCTGATCGCCCGACGCGTCGTCCTCGTCAGGCTGGCGCATGAGGATGTCGTAGTCCTCCAGGCCCTTGCCAACCTTCCGAGCCAGTCGATACTCGTGGTGGCTGAGCAGCACGGCTCGCTCTCCGGGATGGACCATGACAGCCCCCAGTTCGTTCGTTGGTTTCGTTGGCTTCGTTGCAGCCATTGCTTCGTTCCTTTCTTGTTCGGATTCGGTGGTGGTGTTCTTGATCAGCTCGGACCGAGACCGGCGTTGATCTGGGTTTCGAGCCAGGGCTGCGCCTCGATCGAGACCGCCTCATGCGGCAGTCCCTGCTCGTCGGCGGCGTCGAGCAGCAAGCGCTCGGCCTCTCGGACGTCGTGGAAGCCGTTGCCGAGCAGCGTGTGATTGCGGCCCAGGTACTCCCGTCCGTGCTGGTCACGCTTGGGTTCGCGCAGATGAGCTCGCTGTGCGCGGAGGCTGCGTCCCAGCCGCGGCGCCGAGAAGGTCTCGGACCGCAGCTGGGAGAAGTCGGCCGGCGACCAGAGGCCGCGGTCGTCCAGGGGCATGGCTAGCCCCCGTCCGCGGTGATCTGGCAGCCGTGGTGCTTGAAGCCCGCGATACCGGCGTTGTAGTCGGCCAGCGAGCGCAAGGTCACGCCGGGCCATTCAGCCTCCTCGAAGACGGACATTTCCCAGTCCATCGAGCAGGCCCAGACCAGCGCCTCGGTGCCGAACATCGAGCAGATATAGTCGCCCGAGCCATCGGCGCCCATGTATCCGTCGACGAACACGGCCGTGCCCATCAGCGGAATCTCCGAGACATGGAAGCGCCGGATGAGCTGCTCGGAGATGCCGGCCGGAATCCAGTTGGAGCCCGAACCCACGCCGGCGGCGCCCAGGTCTTCCAGCAGGTGCTCGGCCACGACCGGCGAGAGTACTGTCACGATGTCGCCGCGCGGAGGTCCGCCTTTCGACCGTGGCACGGTCTGCAGGACGCGACGCGCGGTGCGCAGCTTGGCCAGGGTCAACTTCTTGCCGGTCGCGCCGATGTCGTTGTCGGTGTGCCAGTTGGCAAACTCGCCGGTCAGATCGGTGTCGATGTCCTGACCCTGCGAGAGCGCCATCTCGTCCGATACCAAGCGGATCAGGTCGTCCTGCGAGTAGTTCAGCGCGCGCACGTGGATGCGCACGTAGATCGCGCGGAAAGTGGGCGAGATGGTGTTACTGGCGAGCGTGAAGCGCGATGTCGTGCTCAGTTCAGAGCTCTCGTTCGGCGTCTGGACGGTCGAGACGCTGGCGACTCGCGGGATCTGCGCACTGTTCGATCCCTTGGGCACGATCAGCTTGCGCGCCAAGGACAGCATCGGCGCTGTCTGCGGCATCTGCGCGATGGTCCGCTCGACCATCGCGGCGTAGGACGACGAAATGTTCGCCGAAAGAGTGTCAGCCATTCTGTGTTCCTTTCTCTACTCCGTCATTCCCGCGCAGGCGGGAATCTCGAATCCCGTGCACGAACGTCATGCCTCGGGATGTGCTGCGAGCCAGTCGGCAAACTGCGCCCGTCGTTGTTGCCTGAGCGGCTGTGCGTCGGTCGACCGAATGAAGTCGGTCCATTCGGACACCGTGCCCGGTTGAGGCGCTGGCGGACCGCCTCGCAATCCGCTGGTGGGTCGAGGCTGAGCAGCGCGGGTTCGCGACTCAAACTCCCGGGTCAATTCGGTGCGAACGGTGGCCTCGCGCTCCTGTGCGGCACGTTCGGCGATCAGGTCGCGCCAGGTCTGCGCGACTTCGTCGGGCTGCTCGGCAGAACCGAGTCGCTCACGCTCCTCGTCCGACAGCTCGCCAATCGCACTGAGCATTGCCTCGCGAATCGAAGTCGCGTCAGACGTGGTGCGAATCGGCGTCGCGTCTCCCGCGGTGCGAATCGCAGTCCCGTCGTTCGAGGCCGCCGCCGACTCCGGCGGCCCGCCATCGAGCACCTGTGTGGGTTGTGTAGATTCCATCTGCGCCTCCAACAAAACTGAGCGCCGACGGCAATCATCCGTTCGGCGCTCGGAGGCGCGCTGTCCGTCGGGCTAGGTGGTCGAAGGTATGCGGTTTCGATAAGGAACACAAGTTCGATATATTACTTAAGTGAAACCAGCAACTTCGGTCCTGGAACCGTACAGCATAGAAAACAAGCGATGTTCTCTATAACTAACAGCTTCTTGGTCTCTGCCTGTTGTCCTTCGGCAGCTCCACCGTGCTTCGTCATACCCGCGCTCCGCCGCGGGTATCTCGTCAATACGGGCACTGACTTCGGAGGTGAACGCCGCGAGATTGCCGCGACGGAGCGCGGCAATGACGGAGCGTTGCCTCTCGGAAAGGCCTTTACATCATGGGAATGAGGGCCCCTCTCACCGCCCACTATTCTGTTGCAATGCTCAACGACACCAACATTCTCGACCTGACCGATGAACCACTCGCCTTCGGCGCGCGGCTGCTGGCCGACCTTGGCGCTGAGGTGATCCGCGTTGAAGATGCCCGCGGCGATCAATTGCGCATGCGTGAGCCTGCCATGGACGGCGACGCTCCGCGCTACGAGCGTGGCTGGGCGCACTTGCTCTACAACGGCGGCAAGCGCTCTGTCGCCGTCGACGTCGATGACCCAGACACCTGGAGTCGGATTGAGGCGATGCTGCCGCAGTTCGACGCGGTCCTGGCCCCGCTGGAGTCCAACGGTACGCTCGCCGCTTGGCTTGATCGGGGACGCAACGGTGAGTGGTCGTCCGAGATTCCGATTGTCGACGCCGTCTTCCGTCGCGGTGCAGACGAGCCGATCAGCGACATCACGGCGATGGCCGCCGGCGGACACGTCGTGCTCAATGGCCATCCCGAGGATCCGCCGGTCTGGCCGGCAGGCAACTTGT
The DNA here is from genome assembly GCA_965207365.1 of Dehalococcoidia bacterium. Classification (GTDB taxonomy): domain Bacteria; phylum Chloroflexota; class Dehalococcoidia; order Bin125; family Bin125; genus Bin125. The sequence goes on from OZ242281.1 coordinate 388,003, forward strand.
CGCACAAGCAGGGCTCAATCGCGATGGCCGAGGCGGCCATGGCCTTAATCATGCAGCGCCGTCGCGGTGGCGGAGTGGGACGAATCACCGTGTCGCTGCAGGAGGCGGTCACGTTCACCACGCTGCAAACCGCGAGCGGCAACTTCTGGAGCTGGCACGGCATCTCACCCGACCGACACATCCCGATCGGCTCAGGCGTCACATTCCAGGCCAAGGATGGTCACTGGCTGTCATTCACGATTCATCCGCCGCACTGGTACCGATTCGTCAACTGGGTTGACGAAGTGCTGGGGTTGAAAGAGGGAGAGTTGCGAGGCAAGGACTGGGACGACGAGTTCTGGCGCGAGCAACACCAGGACGAGATCAAGCCCTGGATCGATCGCCTCTGCAAATCGCTCACGGTCACCGAACTGCACGACAGAGGACAGGAACTCGGACTGTTGGTTCTGCCAATCAACACGGTCGAAGAGGTGGCTGTAGACCCGCATCTACAGGCGCGCGGCTACTACCAACGCGTTGATCATCCTCAGTTCGGCAAATCATTAACATTGCCGCGCTCCGCCGTCCGAACCCGAGGCGAACAGCCCCAGGCCAAACGAGCTCCCACGCTCGGCGAACACACTAATGAAGTCCTGAGCGGCTCTGTCCCGTCCCCGCCTCCGAGCGGGGACCCGCTTGGTTCCCGCTCCCCCTCGCAGGGGGAGCTGCCGAAGGCTGAGGGGGTCCCCTTCCCACACTCCGCGCTCTTCAACGGATCGCCACCGCCTCCCAGACGACCCCTCGACGGCATTCGCGTCCTCGACTTCACATGGGCGATCGCCGGTTCGCTCGGCACACGTCTCCTGGCTGATCTCGGCGCAGAAGTGCTCAAGATCGAGTCGGAGTCGCGGATTGATCCCATTCGCTATCGAGGCGTCCAACCACCGGACCACTTCTCGATCAACACCAACGGCACATTCAACGATTGCTCCGGCGGGAAGAAGTCGGTCACGCTCAATCTCAAGACCGAAGAAGGCATCGATGCCGTCCGCGAACTCGCGCGCGAAGCCGATCTCGTCACCTCGAACTACACCCCGTACCGACTCGACCGCTGGGGCATCGGCTACGACGATCTGCGCAAGATCAACGAAGACATCATCGTCTGCAACGTCGCCGTCATGGGCATCGAGGGCCCACGCGCGGAGTGGCGATCCTACGGCAACGGCATCGTCGCCATGTGCGGCCTGGCGCATCGCTCCGGCTTCCCCGGCAAAGCGCCGATCGGTCTGGGCACCTTGCACACCGACTTCACTGTCCCCTACTACCTGGCCACCTCAGTCATGGCCGCCCTCGATCATCGCGAGCGCACCGGGGAAGGACGCTACCTCGAGATTGCTCAGTACGAGACGGCCGTCCAGTTGCTCGACACCGAACTGATCGAGGCGCTCAACGGCGCTGGCGAGCGCCCCCGCATGGGCAACCGCTCACCATTTGTGTCGCCGCACGGAATCTTTCCGGCGGCCGCTGAGGAACGTTGGGTTGCCATCGCCTGCCGCGATGACGCAGATTGGCGCAACCTCTGCCGAGTCATGGCTCGCGCCGATCTCGCGTCACGCGACGAGTTGGCGGATGTCGACGGTCGCAAGGCGCATGAAGACGAGCTGGAAGCAGCCATATCGGAATGGACGCGTACTCGGGACGAGTGGACTTCGTCGCGGCTGCTCGTTAACGCCGGTGTGCCCGCCAGCCCGGTCGAACGGCTCGAGGATTTCTTCCTGGGACAAGATGTCGCGATGCGAGACAACTACAACCCGGCCGAATCGCCTGAGGGCCCTATCTTCCAGATCCAGCAAGAGCCAATCCTCTGGGACGGCGAACGTCTGCCGGCGCGTCGGGCGCCGACCTGGGGAGAGCACACTGAGGAAGTCCTGCAAGGAATCCTCAACTACAGCGACGAAGATATGGTGCGTCTCGCCGCCGCTGGCACGCTTGGCTGACTCGCCCGGCATTGCGCAACATCCAGTCCCGGCCTCCGCAGGATGTCTCAGAATTCAGTCTTCCCAGTCCCCGCTTTACGCGGGGACCTGCTCCGTCCCTGTTAGGGACTGCACCACCAGACATCCCGTGCTGCCAGAGCGGGTCCCCGCGTAAAGCGGGGACTGGGATTAAACCAACCAATGCGACTTCTGAGACACCCTCTTCGAGCCGGGACCCGCTCCTCCCCCGCAGAACCATAGTCCACATGACATTTGAGGGCGCCCACGAGGGGCACCCCCACAGGAATCGTCAGGAACTGAGATTCAGTTGGTGTCGACGTTTGCACCTCGTCCATGGCCGTGACTGCGCCAGCGACCCTCGCCCCAGCCTTTCAGGTTCTCCTTGTTGAAGCCGTCGTTGACGAGGGTTTCGATCTTCGTTGCGGCCTCCGACTTCCTGGTCTCGGCCTCTTCCTCGGTGAGCTTGCCAGCCTCGACCCACTCGTCGATGCGATCATTCGCGTCTGCCACGAGGCCGTCGATCACCGTCTGTGGCTCCACGTCGTTCGACTCAGCGATTTCGGCCAGCGTCTGACCTTCACCGAGAGCAGTCTTGAGTCCATCAAGGTCCGTGCCGACCAACTCCGCGACGCGCGTCCAGCGCGCGCTGCGCTTGCCGTCGCGGTCGCAGTCGCCATTCTGATCCTCGCCCTTGGTTCCCTCCGACCAGCGCTGATGCTCGCCGTGGCCACCACGATCCGACCCAGCCGAGATCACGGTGACCGCAGCCACGCTGATTGCCGCGACCAGCGCAACCGGCATCAGCCACCGGTAGGCAAGCTGCAACCAGCTTCGTCCAGAAGTCGTTTCATCCATCGTCAGCACCTTTCGCAGTTCGAGGAACGCCCTCGATGCAAGGAAGTTACGCGTGCCATGTAAGCGAATTCGGTTCGTTCCGTATGCGTCGCGTCAACTCGCCGTCAAGAGTCGATGATGATGTCTTGAGCGATTTACGGAATCTCCGGGTCGTAATCCATACCAATGTGGCCACGCTCGCGCAAACCCGCGATTTCGGAATCGGAGTAGCCCAGGACATCGCGGTAGACGTATTCGTTGTCCTCGCCCAACGCAACCGGCGGTTTACGAATACGGAGCGGCGTTTCCGAATAGCGCAGGAACGGTCTGTTGTAGCGGAAGGTTCCAACATCGTCATACAGATCAAGCGGCTCATTGAGCTCCCGATGCTGGACATGCGGATCGTCATGAACTCGGGATGAGTCCAGCACTGGGGCTGCGGGAACGCCGTGTGATTGGAGCAGATGCATCAACTCGTAGTCGTCACGAGTAGATGTCCAATCCGAGATGTGACTGTCCAACTCGTCGTGCCGCTCGAGCCGGCCCGCTTCGTGTCTCAAGCCGGAATCTCGAGCCCATTGCGGATCACCCATCGCTTCGCGCAGACCCAGCCATTGATCGTCGTCCATCACCGAGATCGAGATCCAGCGATCGCCAGCATCGGCGCCATCGCCCTCCGATCGCGCCGGATACAGGCCGTACGGCGCGCGTCCATCGAGCGACCTGTTGCCGATTCGTTCTTGCACCACGCCATTCATCGAGTAGTCCATGAACGCCTGGGCCAGCATCCCGCCCGCACACTCGGCCTGTGCCAGTTCGATGAACTGACCCTCCCCAGTCCGTCGCCGATGCCGCAGCGCCGACATGATGGCAAACGCGGCGTGTGCGCCTGCGACATAGTCGCCTGAGAAGATTGAAGTGATGTATGACGGGTCCAAATCGGGATAACCGCGCAGCAACGTGTGCCCCATGACCGACTCAAGGTGCACGCCGAGCGCGCGTGCAAACCGATACGGGCCATTGGAACCGTAGGCCGGCATTCGCAGGACCACGATGTCTTCTCGAGCCTCGCGCAGGAAGTCAGGGCCAATACCCAGCTTTTCCAATGTCCCAGACGCATTGTTCTCGACCAGGGCATCCGACTTTGAAACCAGGTTCGCGAAGATCTCTCGACCTTCGTCCGAGAGCAAATCAACCGTCATCGAGTGCTTGTTGCGAAACTGCTGGACGAATGTCGGCGCATAATTCCACGGACGTGGACCGGGTTCTGCGTTCGGGTAGCCGACGGCCCAGCCAGCGCCTGCCTTGACCACCTCGGCCGACGGGCGCGCCTGTCCACCGCGAGTCATCGGTTGCCAGACGTGGACGTTCTCAACCTTGATCACCTCAGCGCCGAGGTCGGCTAGCAGGGTCGTGCCAAACGTGCCCGCCCAAACGACGGTGAGATCAAGGACACGGAAGCCTTCTAGCGGGAGAGCCATGAAGGGAATCCTACCCGTTACTCGAACAACGATCGGGGCAACCCCGAATACCGGATAATCTCGGCCAATGTTCCTCGCGCAACCTCTTTGTGAAGGGGCACAGTAATTGGTCGATGTACGTCTCCGCTTGGCGGCATGTAGTTGACATGGCTACCGCGCTGGCTTAGCTCCTCAAGGCCATTGTCATCAAGAATCCGACAGATTTGCCAACCTGAGAGCACTCGCAGCCTAGCCAACGGTTGCCTCGCGCATGTTGGCTTCTACCATCAACACATCACGCTTGACTTCGGTCAGCGATTCCCAGATTTCTTCCTCACTAATGTCGGAATGGTCGGGTGGGCCTTCACGCCGCCGTCGTTCAAGAGCCTCCGGCGTCAACAGTTCCAGCACGCCTTCGACGGCCTCCTTGAGCATCGCCTTCGCATGTTCGATCGTTTCCCCCTGCGTTATCACATCGACCTCGGGGCAATATGAGATGAACCACTGCGTCTCGTAACGCTCGTCGTACGCTTCCTTGTAATACACCGCCGTGAACTCTTGCGTCATGTTCGGCTCCTCTGCAACTCGGCTCGTAGCGTTCAGCCTACCGATTCGGAACGCCGCAACTCTGCGATCTCCGACGCCTCGAACCCGCACGCCGACAAGACGTCATCTGTATGCTCACCGAGCAACGGTGGTGGACGCCTCAGGCTCCAGGGCGATGCGGGCATGATCAGCGGACGGCCCGGAAGCTGGACTTCTCCCAGCTCTGAATGAGTTGCTGTCGCCCAGAATCCTCGGTCACTGAAGTGTGCGTCCTCGAACAGTTCGTCAACCGAGAACAAGGGTCCGCAGAGCACTTTCGCATCACGCGCTTCTGCCCAGATTTCTCGCTTGGTTCGCTTCAGCGCCCAGGGCAGGAAATGTGCGTTGAACTCTTCAACGAGCTCCGGGATGACGCCGGCGCCCGGCCGCCACCATTTCTCTTCCTGCAACCAATCGGGACGACCCAGCATGTCATTCAATCGAGGAATCCGAATCGCGGCCCCGGAGAACTCCACGTAGCCGTCGGCACAGGGATAGACGCCCGAAAGCATGCCCGCCGCTGGGCCAGGAGCGCGCAGCGACTTTCGACCTGCGAACTCCCACCCCATCGTTGCGGCATGGCGACGGTCAACGCCATTGAACTGTGCATCGGCCATCGCAAAGTCGACCTGCTGACCGATGCCCTGCAACTCGGCTGCTGTCAATGCGCCCATGGCGGCGGTCGCCGCTGCGGCGCCGCACTCAACCAGTGAAGCAGTACCAAACATCTTGACCGGCTCGCGGTCCTGCACACCGATCGAGTACATCTCGCCGGCGAAGCCATACAGCACCAGATCCGAGATCTGGTAGTCGCGATACGGCGAGTCCAATCCAAAGGGCGAAATCGAGACCAGCGGCAGGTCGTCGCGCAGCGAGGAAATCCGTTCCCAACCCAGTCCGAGCGAGTCCATCCGACCCACAGGCTGCGACTCGATCACTAGGTCGGCCCGCTGGATCAGCCGTTCAATCACCGTGCCGGCGCCATCGTGCTCCAGGTCGAGGACGAGCGAGCGCTTGTTCGTATTGAAGTAGAAGAACGTCCCCGAGCGCTCTACTCCGGGCACGCCCTGATACCAGGGTCCCACCGAGCGCGACGGGTCACCGCCGGGCGGCTCAACCTTGATGACATCAGCGCCAAAGTCGGCAAACAGCTTGGTGCAATATGGCCCGGCGATGTGCTCGGTCAGATCAAGAACGGTCACACCCTCAAGCGGCCCCTGTTGGTCGGTCATGGAGGGAGTCTATCCCGAGCGCCCGCTGGCTTGAGTGTTGGCCCGATGGGATTGATCATCGCTGCGATCGTGTCAATCTCGCACGCTCACCGACCTGGCCAACGAGCATCCCGGCCGCGGCCTGGTGAGACCAGCACAAACGGTGACTTCTTGCCTCTGTCCGAGGTGGCCAGTTCGTGCATGTAGCGGTCGGCGTCGACCAGGTCGTCGTTTCGTTTTTTTGGCTTGGGGCTGTGGTCGGTGGTTGATTGATCCCACTGATACTCACGCATCCGCGTGGGAAATGCCGACATTGACGGCGCGTAGTAGGAGCTGGGCGGATCTCCGTTGAGTCGCTGTTGGACCAGGGCGATACCCCAGTTGACGGAGTCTGGGCCGCCTTTGCTGGGCACAACGTGATGGCCCTGTCGCCGCTGATGGTCGATCCAGGCCGACTGAGATCGATCGGCGCACCACTGGATGGGGCCCAGCTTGCGCTGCCAGGACTGTTGCCATCGTTCGAGGCGCTGGGTGACGCCGGGTCCGCGCTCCTCGAACTCGCCGAGGCGGATCAGGATGTTGGGGGGAACCCCCCCTCTGCCTGTCGGCATCTCCCCCCGCAAGGGGGGGAGAGGAGATTGGGTGCCTGTCGGCATCTCTCCCTGCGCGGGATGGAGAGGAGAGTGGGCGCCTGTCGACATCTCTCCCTGCGAGGGATGGAACGTGGAACCAGCCGTCAGTCCGGCGACGATACCCGCCGTGTAATGGTCCCTGGGCGACTGGCCGCCGAAGTCGAGTCCTCCGATGTATCGAGCGAAGCTGGGCAGCGGCGCGTCCCAGCGGTGCGTGTCGGGGCCGAAGTGCTGGTAGATCTGACCCTCGAAGGCATCGAAGCTGCCCTCGATGAAGCGCTGCACCCATTCGCCCGGCTGGAGCGCTCGCTGCTGGGCGGCGTAGTTTGAGGGCAGGTGCGGATTGTCGGGGATCTTGGCCGGGATGTAGACGATGCGGCCGTCGGCTTCGGCGAAGGCCGACTCGTCCAGCTCGCGTCGGGCGAACCAACGCTCGAACCAGCCCGGCCAGGGATTGGAAGCGGCGACGAACCATCGTTGCGGCTGCGCAGGATGTCGGAGTCGGGTCAGGAGCATCTGTGCGGCTTCTTCGGCGACCTCGCCCGCTTCGTCGATCAGGACTGCGCCGTACTCTTGCGAGCCGAGGCCGGACCAGTCGGTGAGGTGGCGGAAGTTGATGGTTGAGATGTGGTCGTTGGGGCGCTTGGGGAGCGCGATCTTGACGAGCGGCGTTGGGACGGATTGACTGCTGCGGATGTACTCGTCGGGGCAGGCGTCGTGGAAGGCCTTCATGGTGGTGCCGGAGAGGTCGGTGAAGTGTTGCCGGGCGACGAGGATGTTGTTGCCGGGGTAGGCGAGGGCGGCGTCGATGGCGAGTTCGACGATGGCCCGGGTTTTGCCGCCGCCCATGGCGCCTCCGTAGCCGAGCAAGGTGAGGCTGTCCGAGGGCGCGTTGAATATCTCTTCGTAGAGTTCTTGTTGGCGCTCCGTGGGAGAAAAAAAACGGAGCTGGTGGAGGGCTTTGAGGGCCTTACGGACCCTGGGGTCGGCGGACTTATGGTGGTTCGTCGTCATCGTCGGCATCTTCCTGTTGCTCTGCCTGGTTGTCTTGCTCGTCGCCGGCTTCGGGATCGGATTCGGAATCCATGTCGGCGGTCTGCACATTCGCGTTGTTGGTTAGGGCCTCGGCGAGGATGGCTTCTACCTCGTCGAGAGCAGCATCGAGCCGTTGATCGCGCTGTGGGTCGGCGTGGGCGAGAGGGTCGTTGGCAATTCCGAGCATGGAGGCCATGACCTTGAGCGCGCCGAGGCGGACGTAGCCGGGTCCGGTGGCGGCGAGCTCACCGAGTGCGCGGCGGATGGCGTTGCCCTCGAAGGGGACGAATGGCTTTTGCTCGGACATTGACTGCTCCTTAGGCTATCGACGGGTGCAGATGATGGTATGTGTACATTTGTTCGGCTCACAAGAGCGGATAGGTGGCGCATTTTGCAGAGATGGGGATGTGTCCAGGGGAGGGACCCTCACCCCAGCCCTCTCCCAGAGGGAGAGGGAGATCAGGTGTCGAGGGTTTGGGTAGCCTGATTCCATGACCAGTGAACAGGTTGGGCGCTATCAGGACTTGAGCGCGGGGTATCTGCGCCATGCGCGTGAGCTACTGGCGGAGGGTGATTTGCCGCAGGCGTCGGAGAAGGGTTGGGGTGCGGCGGCGACGGCGGTCAAGGCCCTCGCTGAGGTGCGCGGGCTGGATCACAATGGACACTTTCTCTTGCGTCGCATCGTCCGGCAGCTTGTCGAGGAAACCGGGGACCATGAGTTGAGCGAACACTTCGGACTCGCGGAGGCCCTGCACATCAACTTCTACGAGGCTCGGTTACCGGCAGAAGACGTGGAGCTTTACCTGAGCCATGTGGAACGGCTGGTGGGGAAGCTGGATGGTCTGGCGTAGGGCGAGGAGGCAACAGCACACTCTCACTCGCTCCCGTTTACCTTGAGAACAATTGGTAGGGCGATTTCGCCGACCACAAACGCTGCCGCACTCAGCACCGAGGAGAGCGCAATGATCAACTCCCAGTTTTGCGGGACACCATTACGTAAACGCCGGACATGGTCGTGTGCTGAACGCGCATCAGCAAAGACAAGGGGATTGATATCTAACTTGCCAAGGTCCATAGGTTCGATTTGGGTCCAAGCGCCGCAAACGCACTGCCAGTCGATTCGGCCGGACCGGGTTAGTCGAGAAACATAGAACCTAGGCGCACGAACCTGAGTGTCATTACCGACTTCTGAATGCGTTGCAGGTACTTGAGACAGCGTGTAGGTGTACGGCGATCTACGAAAAACTCGCTGAATCCAATCGGGGAATCCTTCTTTGGTTCCCCGGCAACTACAATTCTTGTTTACGAAATCTCCTTCTGGCCTTGCCTTCTGTGCATCCAATAGTTCCTGGGTATTCGCGAATGGTCCGCGGTACATCTCTGACAGATAGACCCTCATATGCGTCGCGTCGGCCTCATGTTCCTTCGGCTCTGCCCTACCGATTAGATACTGATTGCAAGATGTGTGGTGGACCTTATCTTGCTCATTATAGTGAGTGGTCCAGAGATAAACAGGGTTCTTGGTGACCATATGCTCGCGGTAGAACTCATTGGGCACATCTATCTTGACATCAATCCCAGGCTTTCTTGGAGGAACTTTCCTTGCACCGCCGCCGCTCTTCCTCGGGCTCAGCGGGAGCCACGCAAGTGGCTCATGAGATGTTTCCTCCCAGTCTCCAACGTCTGGAATCTCGAGCGCTTCGGACTCTATGTGGGTGTTACCAATCTTCCAGACAGTCTTCACCATTAACTCCCCGCAGCCATTCGGGCGCGTTTCTTGTTTTCGGCTCTTAGACCGTTCAGGGTTAGTTTGTCTGACTTGATTCGGTTGCAGGGGCCGCAGAGGAGCATTCGGTTGGAGATGTGATTGAGGCCGCCTTCGGCGCGGGGGGTCTTGTGGTCTAGTTGGAGGTAGAGTGGGTCGTCGAACTGTCGGTCGCAACCTTGGCAGACCATGCCGTTCTGTTCGATCAGAAACTTGACCATTTCGGCGCGGGACATTTTGGGTCCGGGCGGCTCGGCGATCTTCTGCTTGGTCTTGAGAATTGGGGAGCCGGTTTCACCGTCGTCGGAGCGGATTGGCGGCGCGGTGCTGTAGAAGATCTGGCCGAACGTGAGCAATCGACCAGCGGTGTCGCCGTCTGGGCCGGCTAGTCCTTCGTCCTGTAGACGATCGATCACGGTCTGATGAGCCTTCTCCCAGATGTCCATCCCGATCCATTGGCGACCCAGGCGTTCGGCCGCTACAGGAGTAGTGGCACACCCGCAGAACGGATCGAGAACGGTATCGCCTTCATTGGATGAAGCTTTGAGGAGGCGCTCATAGAGTGCGAGTGGCTTTTGTGTTGGATAACCGAGTCGCTCTTTGGCGTGCGAGCCGAGCGGACGAATGTCAGTAACTGTGTCTTGAAGCAGAACTCCGGGACTTTCTTCTGCGTAACGCTTCTGTTGCGGCATCTTGCCTCGCTTAGGCCAATAGATCAGCCCAGCGTCGTCAAGAAGGTCAAGCATCTCCTGCGGAGACAGCTCGTCTTCCTCACGACCGGGAAAGGCAGCGCGAAATGCCTGCCTTGGCACAGCCCAGTGGCGTCCGGTATCGGTCGGATTGATTTCACGCCAAGGTTGTCCCGATTTACCTCCACGCTCCCCCGGCGCTGTCAGCGACACATGTCGATAACGTCCACGAGCATCTTCGTAACGGTAGTAGTCTTCGAGATACTGCTGGTCATATGGCTGGTGGATACGATTCCAACTGTAGGAGTCGCTCTTGGCGTAAAATAAAATGATGTCGTGGATAGGCCCCCATCGCTTCGCGCTTCCTTGAGAACCAGTTCGCTTCCAGACCACTTCACTAAGAAATTGGTTCCGTCCAAAGATCGCGTCAAGCAGCGACTTGAGATAGTGGCTGGCGGTTGGATCACAGTGCAGATACAGGCTGCCGTCATCCCGCAGCACCCTATGCATCTCCAGTAACCGCACTCCTAGCCAACACAAATATGCAGCCATGTCTTCTCCGGCGGCGGCTCGTGCGGCTTCGATGACTTGCCAGACGGCGGGCCAGTCGTCCTGGATGGCGTCGATCCAGTCCTGGTGGACGTCTTTGTCCCAGCTCCAGCGGTCCTCGAACTTGGCTCCGGCGGCGAGGGAGTCGGGGGTGGCGTGGAAGTCTCGGCCTTTGTTGAAGGGCGGGTCGGTGGCGATTAGGTGGATGGTGTTGGAGTTGATGCCTCGGAGGAAGGGGAGGTTGTCGCCGTGGAAGAGGGTTCGGTTCTGGACGTTGAGGGTGGACATGGGGACAGGTTATGCATTGGAACGTTTGTTGGCAATGGTGTGTTGAGGGGGCGTGGCGTGGCGGGGTGTTGTCACGTTCGTTGCTCGTGGGCCGGCCCTCACCCTAACCCTCTCCCAGAGGGAGAGGGGATCGGAGGGAACGGGGATCGGAGGAGGAGGTGGCTGGGGGCGGCTTAGACTTTGTTTGGCTATTGGATGATTGGGGGGCGGCCCCCTCCGCCCCTGCGGGGCACCTCCCCCAGAGGGGGAGGTCTTGTGGATCCTGGGAAAGAGGTATGTGGTGAGTGCTGAACTGAATACTGTTTCTGCGATTTCTGACTGGTATGTCAATGCTTTGGCGGCGGCTTCTCCGAATATGGCGACCTCTCTGGGGATTCCTGGGCGGGAGACGGAGCTGACGGATTACTCGCCGAATGGTCATGCGGAGCGGTCGGCGATTCGGCGTCAGGCGGAGGCGGCTCTTCGGGTGTTGAATGTGGAGAGTGAGCGGGACCGGGTGGCTCGGGATGTGATGCTGGAGCGGTTTGAGTATGAGGCGGAGCTTGAGGCTCAGCAGGAGCACCTGCGCTCGTTGAACATCCTCGCCTCGCCGCTGCAAAACACGCGGCAGGTGTTTGACTTGATGCCTCGGGAGACGGAGGAAGACCAGGCCAACATCGTCGAGCGGATGGGCGCGGTGCCGGAGGCGTTGGAGCGCTATCGGTCGTCGCTGGCGGCGGGGATGGACGAAGGGATCGTGGTGGCTCAGCGTCAGGTGCTTGGTGGGATTGAGCAGTGTCGAGTGTGGGCTGGGCAGGGACCCCCCTTCAGTCGCTCCGCGACAGCTTCCCCCGCAAGGGGGGAAGCGGGAGCCAAGGGATTCTTCTCGAATCTCGTAGATAGCCTGGGGATTGATGGTGGGGCGAATGTGACGGCGGCGGAGCAGGGATATGCGGCGATGGGGGAGTGGTTGGAGCGGGAGTACTTGCCGCGCGCGAATCCTCGGGATCCGGTGGGTCGGGAGCGGTACCAGGCTGCTTCCCGGGGATTCAACGGGATTGAGTTGGACCTTGAGGAGACGTACAGGTGGGGCTGGGAGGAGGTCTGGCGGATTCAGTCGGAGATGGCTGAGACGGCGGAGCGGATCTCGCCGGGCGCGACGGCGGCTGAGGCGATTGCGATCCTGGAGTCGGACGACTCGCGCGCGATCGTTGGCGAGGAGGCATTCCGCGAATGGATGCAGCAGACGCAGGACGAGACGATGCAGTCGCTGCTGGGCACTCACTTCGATATCGCCGAGCCGGTGCAGCAGATCGAGGCGATGATCGCACCACCGGGCGGAGCGCTGGCGATGTACTACACGGGTCCGTCGGAGGACTTCTCGCGGCCCGGTCGGACGTGGTATCCAACGGGCGGCGAGACTCGCTTTCCACTCTGGCGCGAGCTCTCGGTCTGTTATCACGAGGGCGTTCCGGGGCATCATCTACAGATTGGCACGACTCGGTATCTGGGCGATCAACTGACGCGGTATCAGCGGCTGCTGGCGGGGACATCAGGTTATGTCGAGGGCTGGGCGCTGTACGCCGAGCGTCTGATGGCCGAGCTGGGCTACCTCGAGGATCCGGCGTTCTACATGGGTTTGCTCAGCAGCCAGGCGCTGCGAGCGGTGCGCGTGGTGATCGATATCGGGATGCACCTCGAATTGCCGATCCCAGAGCGCGAGGAATACCACGGCGGCGAGACGTGGACGCCTGAACTGGCGTTGCCGTTCCTGATCGAGCGCTCGTTCTTCCCCGAGAAGATGTTGGCCAGCGAGGTCGACCGCTACCTGGGCTGGCCGGGTCAGGCGATCTCGTACAAGGTCGGAGAGCGAGAGTGGCTGGCGGCAAGGGAGTCGGCAAGGGAGTCGATGGGCGACGCCTTCAATCTGAAGGCGTTCCATCGGGCGGCGCTGGAGCTGGGTCCGATGGGTTTGCAGCAGCTCAGAGACGAGATGTCGCGCTTGCGTGGGTAGGCGCATCGGTATGCTGAAAGCAGCCAAAGGGAGTCAGGTCAATGGGTGAGATTGTGGTCCAGATCGAGTTAGAAAATGCGGATGACCGAGCCGCGGTGCGACTGGGGTATCTTCAGGAATCTGAAGTTCGCCGAACGCGAATTCCAGCGGTTGCCGACACTGGCGCGATGATGCTGGCGCTGCCTGAGGATGTCGTGGATGAGCTGGGGCTGTCGGAATCTGGCAGTGTTTCGGCGAGGTACGCGGACGGTCGGCGCGAGCCCTTGCCTGTAGCGGGGCCGTTGACGATTCAGATCGGCGACCGTTCAATGCCGACAAACTGCATCGTCGTGCCGTCAGGGGCCGACGCATTGATCGGCCAAGTGGTAATGGAATTCCTCGATCTGATTGCTGACTGCACCCGCCAAACGCTTACTCCGCGACCCGAATCGCCCGACCGTCCACTGGTTCGCCTATAGCTGGAGTGGATCGGGCGCCGGGAAGACGTAGGTAACGCAGAGGCTGCCTGGCGGCAGCCTCGCGCCCTGCCGCCGAGGCGTACAGGGGTGTGCTCTTCAAGAAAAATGCGCCCTCCGATCTCGTCAAACGATCAGCGCTCAGCCGATAGGCTGACGTGATGCAACGCCTGCTTACTGTCCTGATTGGCTTGCTTGGCCTAGCCCTGTTCGCGGTTGCTTGTGGTTCGGGCGATGCTACGCCTCAGCCTGTGGCGACTGAGACGGAAACGTCACAGCGAGCTGACCGGCAGGCGACGGTGTTGGAACAGGAGCAACAGCAGGAGGCAGAGGTCGCGGTCGCGGACGACCAGGCGGCACCCGAGCAACAGGTCGAGCAGGTTCAGGTCCAGCAAGTTCAGAGTCAAGAGACTCAAGCCGAGCAGGATCAGGCCGAGCAGCAGGTTGAGCAGCAGGTTGAGGCTCCACAGGAACCCCCCAGTGACCAGCAGGTCGTTGTCCTGCCCGAGGATGTCGTCGGCGACCACAAGGGTGTGCGCTCAGAGCGCAATGTGCTCGGCGACCCCGACGCTTCCGTCGAGATTCTGTACTACGGGGACTTCACTTGAGGCGGCTGTCAATGGTTTGCGGCTCAGGTTGAGCCGTTGATTCTGGAGCAGTTGGTCTCGACGGGCACGGCCCGCTTCGACTTCCGCCACTTTCCGATCCGCGGCGATGAGGCGGTCTTTGCCGCCGTCGTCGTCGAGTGCGCGGCCAACCAAGGCGCGTTCTGGCCGCTGCACGACCGCTTCATGGCCGGCGATGAGACCCTCTTCACCGAAGCCGGGCTGCGGCGACAGATCACGTTTGAGGGCTTGGACTACGAAGAGTTTGCGACTTGCGTGACCGAGGGTCATACCTTCCCACAGGTCAGCGCTTCATATGACGAGGGACTCGCTCGCGGCGTGCAAGGCACTCCGGCGGCGTTCGTCAACGGTGAATCCGTCGATCCCACCTATGAAGCCATCGAGGCAGCGGTCAAGCAGGCGGCAGAGGAGGACAGGGAGTGATGCGTACCGCGAACGCGATCCGTTCCCGACAGGAGTACAGTCGATTCATGGGCGCGGGCACTCGACGATCGACGTGGTTGTGGGCGTTGGCGGCTCTGGCAGTGGGAGTCGGCTTGCTCGTTTCAGCCTGCGGATCGGGCGGCGAGTCTGCCGATCAGAGCGACGAGCCAACCGCTACCGGCACCGAGCGCAGCGAACGCGCCGAGCGCCAGGCCTCGATCATGCAGCAGCAGGTTCAGCAGTCGCAGACCACTGCCGAAACGGACAACGCCAGCGAAACTGAGCAGGCTGAACAAGCCGAGCAGGCTGAGCAGGCTGAGCAGGCTGAGCAAACTGAACAGGCCGATGTCTCGTCCGCCGACACGTCGGAGCTGCAGGCGACCGAGCTGGGCGAGATTGACTTTGGCCACCGCGAGGGACTGCCCTTCATTCGCAACGTCGTGGGCGATCCCGAGGCGCCGGTCGTGATTGTTGAGTACTCAGACTTCCAGTGACCGAGCTGTCGAAACTTCGCAGCTCAGTTTGAGCCGCAGATTATGGACGAACTGATCAGCACCGGGGTGGCTCGCTATGAGTATCGGCACTTCATCATCTTTGGTTCAGCCTCGCAGTTTGCGGCGATGGCGACCGAGTGCGCGGGGGACCAAGGCGCCTGGTGGGAGTTCCACGACGCCTACCTGCTCAAGGCGCAAGCGCGCACGTTCACTCGCGCCGGCGCGATTGAGCTGGCCCGCGACGAGGGACTCAATGTGGCGCAATTCACTCAGTGCGTCGACAACGAGGAGCACCACGATCGGATCTTGCAGATGCAACAGCAGGCGATCGCGGATGGTGTGAGCGGGACGCCGACGTTCCGGATCAACGGTCAGCCCGGGGCTCGGTCACTGAGTGGGATCATCGAGCAGGTGCACGCGGCCGCTGAGGCGGCGGAGAACGAGGAGGGAAGCTGATGTTGCTGCGGATGGGACTGATCCTGGTAAGCGCCGCGTTGTTGTTGGCGGCGTGTTCGTCGGAATCTGACGAGCCGCAGCCCTCGTCGGCTCAGGTGGCGGAAGAGCAACAAGAGGAGTCGGCCGTCGCGCAGGCGGCAGACCAGGCGGCAGACCAGGCGGCAGACCAGGCGGCAGACCAGGCGCAACAACAAGAGCAGTCGGCCACGTCGTATGTCGCAGGCCAGAGCGAGTCTGCTGGCGACGAGGCAGTAACGCACGAAAACACGGAGGCCGAATCGTCGGAGGATGATGAGCAAACCGTTTCAGTCGCGGCTGACTCTGCCCAACAATCGCAGGATTCAGAATCCGACCAACCAGTTCCGGAGCAAGCCGAATCTCAACAGCAGACATCCCAGCAAACATCTCAACAGCAGACATCTCAGCAGACTGAAGCGGCCCAACCAGAAGAGTCTCCGTCTGAAGTCGAAGAGCAAGTCGCCGCACAGGATCAGGATGGGCAAGAGGAAGCGGAGCGGGTCCCCGCTCAAGGCGGGGACGGGGAAGATGATGCCGCTCAGGGCGGCGACGGGGAGGATGATGCCGCTCAGGGCGGCGACGGAGGCGATGCGGAGGCCATGGTCGGGGTGATCATCGAATCGGGACACCGCGCCGGCCTGATCGCGAATCGCAATGTGGTCGGCAATCCCGATGCGCCGGTTGTGATCACCGAGTACTCAGATTTCCTTTGACCGGGCTGCCGCAGATTCGCGGCTCAGGTTGAGCCGCGCGTGATCGAGGAATTGGTTCGCTCCGGCGTGGCCCGGTTCGAGTACTCGCACATCATCAATCATGGTCCGCCGTCGATGCTCGGCGCGCTGGCCACGGAATGCGGCGGCGACCAGGGCGCGTGGTGGAGTTTTCACGACCACTACATGAGCCAGTGGGACTTCTCGCGTGAGGGTGCGATCGCCTACGCAGCATCGCTGTCACTGGATACCGAGGCATTCACCCAGTGCCTGGACAGCGAAAAGTACCTCGAGCTGGTCGAGGGACAACATCGACACGCAGTTGCGGTCGGCGCGAACCGAACTCCCACCGTGCGTATCAACGGCGAAGGCGCCGCCATCGTTGCCGATGCTCTGATCGAACAAGTGCTCACTCTGGCGGCAGAACTGGAGGCTGAAGGTTAGACATGAATCGAATACGAATCTTGGCCGGAGCGCTGGCCGTCGCGTTCATTGCACTATTGCTGACGTCCTGTGGCGACGGCGACGGAGACCAACAATCTGCGTCACAAGCTCAGCCTGCTGCTCAAGCGGAGCAAGCTGGTCAGCCCGCGCAGGATGAACAGACCCAGCAGGCCGCCCAGCAGGCCGAGCCGGAAGCGCGAGTGCAGGTCATTCGCGATCGCGCGTTCATCGGTAGCCCCGACGCTCCTGTCGTGATCCAGGAGTACTCCGACTTCCTTTGAGGCGGCTGCCGCCACTTCGCGACCCAGGTTGGGCCGCGCATCGAAGAGGAACTGGTCGCCACCGGACTGGCTCGGTTTGAATATCGGCACATCATCAATCACGGCCTGTCGTCAGAGATGGCATCGCTGGCAACCGAGTGCGCCGGCGACCAGGGCGCCTGGTGGGAGTTCCACGACTACTACTTCGAGGGCCCCGGACGCGACGCCTACACGCGAGACGGCGCCGTCGCGGTCGCTGCCGAGTTCGGTCTCGACACCGACCAGTTCGGCCAGTGCATGGACGACCAGACACATCTCGATCTGATCTACGACCAGCACACCGACGCGGTGTCTCGAGGCCTCTCCAGCACGCCGACCGTCCTGGTAAACGGAGAACGAGGCCCAACCTCGGCCGACGCGCTGATCGAGCTGGTCAAGGAGCTCGCCGAGGGCTAGGCTCGCAGCCTCAAAGGACGACCCAGCCGATGTATAGCAAGTTTATCCTCTTATAGCCCAAGTGGTTATACGGGGAATATTTTGTTATATTCGACTCATGGATCCAGTGAGAAATCCTTACAGCCCGGGCGCGGGCACTCCGCCGCCAGCGCTGGTTGGCCGTGACGAAGAGTTGCGGAATGTTGATGTCGCCATACAGAGGTTGGCCTTGGGCAGATCTGCACGAAGTGTGATGCTCACTGGTTTACGGGGCGTCGGCAAAACTGTGCTCCTCAGCAGATTCGGTCAGTTGGCGCGAGATCAAGGATGGAGTCACCAACATCTGGAGGCGACAGAAGACATTGACTTGGCTGAGGCAGTAGCGACGATTTGTCGAAGAGCAATTCTTGGCCTGTCAATGGGACAACGAATGGCTGACAGAACTCGGCGAGCGCTGGGTGTGCTCAGATCTCTGCAGATTCGTTGGGGCATTCCTGAGTGGGGAGCGGTACTAGAGGTTGAGCCATTTGCCGGTTTGGCGGACTCCGGCAAGTTGGATGACGACCTGGCGGACCTGTTCATTGAAGTTGGCACGCTCGCTCATGAGCAGAGTTCCGGAGTGTTGTTCACCGTTGACGAAATCCAGTATCTGGACAGAACCCAGCTAGCGGCGTTCATTGTTGGGCTACACCGAATCAGTCAGAGACAGTTGCCCCTCATGGTCGTCGGAGCAGGGCTGCCATCTCTGCCAAGTTTGGCTAGCGAGGCGAGGTCGTACGCGGAGCGCCTGTTTCAGTTCGCGACCATCGGAAGCCTGCCAGATGCAGAGGCATCGGATGCGTTGCAGTCACCCGCAAGGGATGAAGGCGTGCGATGGTCTTCGAATGCGCTGCATTTGGCCGTTGAACAATCGGAAGGTTATCCCTACTTTCTCCAGGAATTTGGCAAGCAATCATGGGACGCCGCCGAGGGTCCTCATCTCATCCGAGCTGAGGACGTGGAAACAGCGATTCCGGTTGCAATTGATGAGCTGGACATAGGATTCTTCGCTGCGCGGTTCGATCGCACGACGCCCGGGGAACGCGAATACTTATCGGCCATGGCGTTGTTTGGGAAGGGTCCGTATCAGTCAGGCGAAGTCGCAGGGTCACTGGGCAAGCGGACCAATCAGGTCGGTCCCGTTCGAGACTCTTTGATAAAGCGGGGATTGTGCTACTCGCCAAGCCACAACGTTATTGACTTCACCGTCCCGATGTTCGATCAGTTCGTGCGACGCAGGCTCGGATAACGGGTTGTTGGTTCCGCCACATCGCCGTCCGAGGCGCCGCTAGCCGGGCGGCCGCTCACTTCATCCACTTAGCCCACTTTGTCCACAAGTTACCCACAGAGCACGACTCCGATTGTGGATAACTCGACTTCATCTTGACAACACCGAACATATCTTCTCATAATCAATTCCACATATTCGCACTGACATTCTGAGTAAAGGAGGGCGTCTTGCCCGCACTTGCACAACCGACTGAAGCGCAGCCTCAGGAATCGGCGCCGGCGATTCTTGTCCGGTCTCTGTCGGAGGCCGACCTCAACCACATGCTTGACCAGCTTGGCGGCGGGCGATCAGCAGCTCGCGGCGCGTTGAGCCGATTCTCTGCGTTGCATGAGCGGATTCGGCATCGCGAAACTCACCTCTACAACACTCGCGAGGCCGATCCCCGATTCTCGGCGCCGCACCTCGACGCCGCACCCTGGCAGACCGATCTGCCCAGACGGACGTGGTCGCAATTGCGACAACGCCTGACCGAGCATCCATTGCGCGTCCACGTCGAACCGCCGGACAACTCGCCCACGGCGCGTCAGGCCGCCGACAATCTTGAGCACGTGCTCGAGCAGGGCTTGCGGCAGGTCGAGGAGCGCTCGCAACTGTCCTTGCAGGCCGACCTCGGCTATGGCCAGGTTTGCCTCTGCTTCGGCGTCCTGCACTGGCAACGCGCCGCCGACCGCTTACCCTCGCTGCCAGCTCGCGAGCAACGCGGCGCTCGACCCGACGATCCCGACGAGCGCCGCCGCTTCCGACGGGCGCGTTCCGAGGACGGGCCGTCACTGCCCTGGATCGAGACCGAGGAAAGCAGGCGCGACCGGGATCGGCAACGACAGGCCGCCGGATTCCCCTGGGACGTGGAAGTCATCCGGCCCGACCAGTTCGCCTTTGTCGAGGACCACGGTTCGGGCAACGGGCTGGGCATCGCCGTCGTGCTACGCGAGGTTGGACTGTTCGAATATCGCGACCGATTGCGCGACCAGGACGGACTCGATCTGCGGATGGCTGCGATTGGCGGTGTGCCGTCGCTGGGCGTCTCGCGAGCGGTCGATGCGCCGCTGCGACACGAGCCGTCCGGCGCCGGCTGGGGTGATCGGGTGCGCGTCGCATCAGTCTGGACCCGGCATGAATACTACGAACTGGCGGCCCTCGACCGCAACGCGCTTAAGACATCACAATCGACGAAGTCGAACCCTCGTCACGAATGGACGCTGATCAAGTCGCATCCGCATCCGTACGAGATGCCGCCGTTCGCCATCGCCGATGCAGACACAAACGATCATCCCGACATGGTCCGGCGCTGGGAGCCGACGATGGAAGGCATCTATCGGGCCAAGCCGGGTTACGACTACGAGCGATCGCTGGGCCGGTTCCTGGCCGAACAGACGGCAATCCCGCTCTATTGGATCCAACTCGCCGACGGCTCCTGGCAGACCGATGACGACGGCAATCGCGTCGAACTAACGCCCGACGCCGCCTCAGCGCAAGCGCTGCCGCCCGGCGCCTCGCTGCATCGGGTCGAGTTCCGCATCGATCCGGCGTTTGTCGAGTTTCTGCGCATGTCGCACGACGAGCTGATTGCCGCA
The DNA here is from genome assembly GCA_965207365.1 of Dehalococcoidia bacterium. Classification (GTDB taxonomy): domain Bacteria; phylum Chloroflexota; class Dehalococcoidia; order Bin125; family Bin125; genus Bin125. Next base: position 408,245 of record OZ242281.1, read on the forward strand.
GCGCCCGATTCAGGGTCGGTCGAGCGCGGTGAGATTGGTCCAAACACGCAACCGCACACGCTGAACCTGCTGCTCGGTTCGCGCAATCTCCAGGTGCAGCAGCTCAAGCGCGCACAGACCCTGGCCGTGCGCACGATGCTGCGAAACATGGCGCTGGTGATGTCGAAGCCGCTGGCCGAAGGCGGATTCGGCGCTCCAATCTGGGTGTTTGCCAAGGGCCGCAACGGACGCGTCCAGCGTCGCGAGACGGTCTGCGTAGAGCCGTCGCAGATTCCTTCGCTGGACATTGATGTCTGGATCGATCCGTATTCCTCGGCCCAGCGGATCGCCGTGCAGGAACACGGACGGGCGCGACTCAACGATCCACTCGATCCACTGGACCAACGCGCCTATCTCGAGCAGTACATCGGCGAGGAACATGCCGACCAGGTGCTCGCGCGGCATCGTCAATGGCGTCTGGAACAGGCGCGATTCGAGCAGGAGGTTGCGCAACTTACGGGAAATCAACCGCAACCATCGTCGCCCAATGGCGGCCAGAGTGGGCCGGCGTCGAGCCGGCTGACAGGACATCTCACTCCGCTGGGTTCCCTGACGGCGTCGGACGACGACCGGACGGTCAGTCCCTAGTCGAATCTCGCAGCTCGCAAGGAGTCCATCAACGAACAGGAGCTACCCGTGACGTCAACACACGACATCCGTTGCAACAACCTCAATTGCCCGAGCCGCCGGCACGCCGATCTCGGAGCGCTGGCCTGCCAGATCGAGGACCACGAACAGTACATGACCATCGTCTGGAAGTGTCGTCGATGCAAGCAAGGCCAGCGAACACCGCTGCCTCGCTGAAGCCAGCCGACCAGGGAGACCATGGCTTGAGCTCCAGCTCCCTGAGCCCCCTTGCGGGGGAGATGGGAGGGTTACTGCTCGTGAATCGTGCCATCTGTGATCATCAACGACGCGGTGAGATCGGTGCGAGCGAACGGCACGACGTTGGCATCGGCCGTGGTCAGGATGACTTGTTCGGCGGTCGAAACCGCGTCGGCCGTCCGCGACCGGCGGGGCGGATCGAGCTCGCTGAACACGTCGTCGAGCAGCAGGATCGGTGGATCGCCGCCTTGCGCCTCAAGGTAGTCAGCCTCGGCCAATCTCATGCTCAGGGCGACGGCTCGCTGCTGGGCCCGGGAGGCGAACCTGCCTGCCGGACGACCATCGAGGTCGATGAGCAGGTCGTCGCGATGCGGCCCGACGCTGGTCGATCCTCGCGCCAGGTCTCGTCGGCGGGACTCCTGCAACGTCGGCTCCCGGGCGGCCGCATAGATCAGTTGCAGGACCTCGGCGGGATCATCCGGAGAGCGCAGCGACAGATGTCGCTCGGCAGCAGCACTGGACAAGGCGGACGCCGCATCGGAACGGGCTCGCCAGATCGGCTCAGCGGCGGCGAGCAGCAAGTCGTCCCATTGTTGAAGCTCCGATTGCGCCGCGCTTCCCTCGGCGATTCGTTTCAACAGCGCATTGCGTTGGGTCAGCGCTCGCTGATAGCGGCTCAAGTTCGATGCATGCGACGGCATCAATTGGCCGATCGCGACATCGAGATAGCGCCGGCGCATCGCCGCCGGACCGGTCAGCAGATCGAGATCAAGCGTGGTGAACTGCACGGCCCGAATCGCGCCGAGCGCGTCCGAGGCGCGACGCGCAACGCCATTCACGCGGATGCGCTTCGTCGTCAGGGGGGCGCCGCTGCGTTGTCGGGCACTGCTTGCCGAACCACCGACACGCGCTGCCAACGCGACTTCGACCTCAGCCTGTCCATCGGCAGTCTGAGCGATTCCAGCGACCCGCATGATCTGCGGCTGCGGAGCTCCCCAGCGGATCAGTTCGCCCTCGGTCTGCGCACGGGTCGAGCGCAGCGCGGCGAGCAGGTAGATGGCCTCGATCAGGTTGGATTTACCCGCCGCATTGGCCCCGCTGATCAGCGTGATTCCAGGATCAAGCTCAAGCTCAAGCTCGGACCAGGAGCGGAGGTTGGAGAGTTGCAGTCGAGTCAGGTACACACGTCGGAGTGTATGCGTCGGTCAGCCCCAGACGGCGATGGCCGCGATGATGGCGGCCGTCGCGGCGGTGATGAGCCCAGCGGTGCTCGCGAAGAGCCACCACTTCATCGCGTTCATCTCGGCTCGCAGCATTGCGATCTCATTTCGCACTTCTGCCACTTCTGATCGCACGTGGGTGATTTCATTCCGCAACGCGAAATACTCGTCCTGGGCGTCTGTCTCTTTCACCAGTCCTTCTCGAGCGACAGATGCCGTCACTTCGCTCGTCTCTTGGAGTGCATCCGTTTGCTCTTCGGAAAAGCCCGAATCTCTCAGACGCCTACGAAGAGTGACGGGAAGCAGAGCCATGGGCACAGATTACTGCGATCAACTTCGCCTGCACAGATTGGGTTGAGCGTGTACCATGTTCCAAACTCACTTGCGGACGCCCCGCCAACCACTGGAGTGTATCCATGGCCACCATTCAGCACGAAGTTCCTGGAATCAACCTTGATTGGCTCAACGTTGATACCGACCAGGGCATGGAGATCGAGACTGGTCGCAAAGGCTTGACGCTGGAGACGATTAATCAGCTCACCTACGGCGTTGACGACCGCGACGAGGCACGCCAGCGTCAGTGGGCGCCGCGCGGCGCCGCCGCCGACCCACGATCGCCGTCGAACAGCGTCCAGCACCTGAACAAGGCTGATGTCTGGACCGAGTCCGCGATGCTGCTCTACGAAGAGGCGCTCCAGCGCCAATGGTCGTCGGCTCGCGACATTCCCTGGGACACCATTGAAGAACTGCCTCCCGACCTTGAGCACGCGATGTGCACACTCTGCACCTTCCTGACGCAGGTCGAATTCATCGCTGCCGACGTGCCGGGTCGATTCATGGAGCAGATTCACCCCGAGTTCTTCGAGTCGCAGCTCTTCCTTGGCACGCAGCTCATGGACGAAGCGCGTCACCTCGACGTGTTCCGTAAGCGCACGCTGATCAACGGCGGCGGAATGTCCGGTGCAGGCTTGGGCGCAGTCCAGTTGCTCGGCTCCGATGACTTCACTGAGATGACCGCGCTGCTCCACCTTGTCGGTGAGGGCTTCGTGCAGACGCTCTTCCGCATGGGTGAGCTGATTTCGCAGAACGAAGCTGAGAAGCGGATGTTCCGACTCTCCGCGCAGGACGAGTCGCGTCATCTCGCATTCGGTGTCACGCACCTCAAGTACACCGTCGAGACCGAGCCCTGGCGCAAGGAAGAACTGCACCACATCCTCGACATGCAGGAAGCGCTGCTGACCCAGTCGCAGCAGACCTCGCTGACCACCAACCCGCTGACGGGTGAGGCGCTGGCCATCCTTTCCGGTGGCGGCATCGAGCACCTCGACGAGGGCTACAACATGGTCATGCTGATGCGTCGCAAGCAGTTCATCGAGTACGCGCACCGACTGGAAGTCATCGGGCTGGACCGTCACGACCGCTTCGCGCCCGAGGTGCTCTCCTTGCTGGGCGAAGATAACTAGCTACCACGCCAACACAGATTATTCCGTCGCCCCGCCGCCAAGCTCGCTAACGGCCGCGCACCTCGCGCGGTCGTTAGTGATTAACCTGCCACCAGCGCCCGCGCTATTCCCCAATGGAGCACACATGGAACTCTCGACAATGACCAAGGTTCGTGCCAAGAAGGCGGGCTGGTCGGAAGATCTGATCGAGCGGATTGAAGCCTCGGCCGCCACCGACCAACAGGTCGAGAACCTGGCCCGCGGCGAACTCAGCGAAGCCAAAATCAGCGGCTGGCTGGAGTTCATGGAGAACAACCCCGACAACCCGTTCAGCGGCGCGCCATTCAACATCTTCAAGACCCCGGCCGAGATCGGCATCAAAGCAACGCCGGGTCCAGACGGTCTGCGACTGCGCGACATCAACATCGGCAGCTACGGCGTCGTACCCGACCACTGGGATCTGCCGAACGACGCCCCCCGTGGCACCGAGTCGACCGGTCAGATTATGGCCGCCGGCTACTCGATCTTCGACAAGGCCGAAGTCTGGTCCGAGAACGCCGTCGACCTGTACGAAGACGCAATCAAGGACCGCTGGATTCCGGCGACGGAGCTCGACTGGGAGAACGGCCTCGCCGAACTGCCCGAGGACCTAGAGCGCTCTGTCGGTCAGATCTGCACCATCTACTCAAACAACGGACTCGTCGAGCAGAAGATCATCGGACGCTGGCTCGAGGAAATCTCGTACGGCTTCCACGAGGTCAAACTCTTCCTCGCGACGCAGGCATACGACGCAGGACGCAAGGTCGAGGTGCTGCGCAAGCGCGCCCTGATCAACGGCGGCGGACTTGGCCAAGCGCCGCTGGGGCAGATCTATCGCGGGTGGTACCAGGGCCTCACCTTTACCGACATGATCATCGCGCTCGACGTGGTCTACAAGAGTTACGAGGTCACGCTATTCGAGTCGGCCTCGGAGTGGGCGCAGACTGATGTCGAGCGTGACATCTTTGCACTAATCGCCAAAGACTCGCGGCGACACCTCGACTACGGTCTTGCCCACCTCGATTGGTACACGCGCTACAAGCCCGAGGCGGACAAGCGGCTCAACATCCAGTTCCTTCGCGCCGAAGCCGCGATGGTGCAGGAAATGCGACTATCAACCACCGAGCGCGAGGCGCTGATCGTCCTGTTGGCCGGTGGCGTCGAGAATCTCCAGGCCGGCGTCGACAAGTTGAAGACGCTGCGTCAGCGTCAGTACGACTCATACATGGAGAACCTGGACTCAATCAACTTCGATCGACCTGCCGCACATCCAGGCCTCGTCGGCCAGATCAAGGATCCGCTGGAAGGCGGCATCGTCGCCGTGCGGGCGGTTGCGCAGAACTAGGTCTGGTTCACGCGGCATGCTCCGGTGCTAGGATCGGGTCTAGACACACGTCGCTGAAGGAGCGGGCATATGGCGCAGATTCTGCTGCCTGAAGGCCGTACAGTTGACCGCATGTCGTTGGTCAAGGCGTTGATTCGCGGCAGATTCGACGAGGACGCGGCTGAAGAGACCGCCAATGTCGTCACCACGATGGTGACCGAAGCGACGCAGGGACACGCGACGAATGAGGCTCTCGCAGGAGTTGAATCTCGGTTGGCGGCGCTGATTGCGCAGTCGGAGGCTCGCCAGATGCGTTGGACGATGACCGTCGGCGCGTTTGTGATCGCGGCGATCACAATCATCGACAAAGTGCTGTGAAACGATTGCCGCGTCCTCACGCTTGAATCAGCGCTAGCCGCCGAGCACCTCGGAAGTTGGCACGGGACAAAGCACCCGCAGCGCCCGCGGCTCGATCTCGACGGCGTAGGCCGTCGGCGGGCCGGGGTCGCCGTCGACTTGGAATGGCGGGGCTTCACGCAACGGCGTGATCTCCAGGTGCTGGAAGCGTAGATTCCTGACGCCTGGTCCCTGGGGCAGCCAGCCGTAGCGGGCGAGAGGCGACAACGCCAGCGCCTTCCATGGCGCTCCCTCGACGAGCAGCATGTCCAGTTCACCGTCGACGACATTGGCGTTCGGGTTGACCTCAAGCCACGTGCCCAGCATTCGCGTGTTGCCCACCGTCAGCATGGCGGCGTCGACCTGGAACGGCTCACCGCCATCGACGCTGATCGCGATTGGCCAGGCTTGGCGACCGATCGCTTCTTGCACCGCCGAGAGAAAATACGCCGGTTCGCCCAACATCCGCTTCATCCTGCTCCGACGATCGCTACCAACGATCCCGCTCACCGCCGCGGCGTCCAGCCCCCAGCTAGCCATTAGGAGAAATCGTTGCTTGGCGATCGACCCGTCAGGGTTGGTCGACCAGACTCGTCCCGTGTCGACCCAGGCCACCTCACCGCTGATGCCATCGAGGGCGGCCAGTTGCGCCGACACCGCGGCGAACGGCGTCGTGGGTAGATTGGTCTCGTAAGCCCAGACGTTCGCCGTCCCCAGCGGAACGGCGCCCAACGCGGTTGACGAACCCACGGGTAGACCCTGCAACAGCGCCGACAATGTGCCGTCGCCGCCGCAACCGAAGATTGCCGCCGCCCCGGACTCATGCGCGGCAAGCGCGGTCTCGGCAGCTTCAAGCGGATTGCGCGTCGCGACCACGTGCGCGCGGTGGCCGGCTTCGTTGCAGGCCGCATGGCACATGGCTGTCAGCGTCCGAGGATGAAGGGCGTTGCCGGAGTTTGGATTAAGGACGAAGACAATGTCGTCTGGCTGGATCTGCATCTATGAACGATATGCCTATTCGCACCTAGAGGGGCTGACATATGGCGGAGTCAAGCGTGAGATAAGATTGTCTCGATTGGAGCATCAGCGACATGTCCGACAAAAAGAGCCTGGGTTGGGTGAGGCTGGACCACGTCGCGATCGCGGCCGAAGATCCGAAGGCCGCTTCGAACTTCTGGGGCCGGCTGTTCGGGCTTGAACTGGATCACTGGACGATCTCCCACGACGGCGGCTTCCGCGTTGCGCAGTTCCATCTGCCCAATCGACAATCGGGGCTGGAACTGATCGCACCGTTCGATGAGTCATCGTTCGTGCAAAAGTTCATCGACGAACGCGGGCCCGGAATGCACCACATCACCGTCGAGGTCGAGGATGCCGACGCCGCCTGCGAGTACATCCGCGAGGAACTGGGCATCGAACCGCTCGGCGAACCGTACAAAGACTATGAGTGGAATCAGTTCTTTATCCACCCTCGTGACACCGGTGGCGTGCTCGTACAGCTTTACTCCTGGTTACCTGGACGGCGACCAGCCGACTGGCCCGATTGACGCCGATGGCTACCAGCGCAGCGTCCGGCATTCCCCAACCGACCTACCAGGACGGCGACTTCGTCCCGACCCACGACGTGCCATTCTCATCGGAACTGGATGAGCTGATCGCCGAGATCAGGGCTGGACGCGCTCCCAATATCGGTCGATTCTGCGGCTACTGTTGCGCTCCACTGGGACGGGAAGAATCGTGCGGCGTCTGCGGCGAAACCACATCCACGATTCCGGCCAGCGACAAGATCGACCGCGACCTCGCACAGATTTACCACGCCAAGCGCAAGCGTGAAGGACTATACGTGCATCTCGCTGCCTGGTCCGGAATCTTGCTCGCGACGGCGCTCTCGATCCTGATGATTCTCCTGTTGCCCGGCTGGACCAAGGTCTTCGCGATCGTGTTCCTGGTACTCGGCGGATACTTCGCCGGCGTCTTCTTCGGCAATGTGCTGATCCAGGGCTTCGCCTACCGAGCCGGACTGAACATGTTCGCCAAGCGCTGGGCTCAATGGCGGGCATCGAGCGGAGCGATACGGAGCGCGGGCTGATCGGCGGAGTGTTGCGCGCATCGACGGTGGCTTGCGCCCGCCATTGGCGCTTGCCCCGCTCCCAGCCGCTGCGTATCGTGCAGTCGCACTGCGCAGGCGCATCGACCCAATGCAGCCACGCGCGAGGAGTATGAGTTGCTGCGTTTCGCGCTGGCAATGGTGAAGCGGGTGCTGGGCGCCCTTCGAGATCTGCTCCCGATCTTCGCCGTAATCGTCTTGTTCCAGGTGGTGGTGATCCGGCAGCCGTTTCCTGATGTGGTCAGCGTGGCGGTCGGACTGGTGTGCGTCGTCGTCGGGCTTGCGCTGTTCATTCAGGGTCTGGAGAGCGGACTGTTCCCGCTGGGCGAAGCGCTGGCGCAGGGCATGGCGCACAAGGGAAGCACGACGGCGTTGCTGGCGCTGGCCTTCAGTCTCGGCTTCGGCACGACGGTCGCTGAGCCGGCGCTGATCGCAGTGGCGGCCGAGGCGGCCGAGGTGGCGGCAGAGGCGAGGTTCATCGGCTTCAGCGATGCCGCCCAAGATCGGTACGCGCTTGAGTTGCGTCTGGTCGTGGCGGTCGCCGTTGGCCTCGCCATCGTCCTGGGAGTGCTTCGCATTCTGAAGGGGTGGCCGATTCACCGCTTTATCATCGGCGGCTACGTCGTGATCATGGTGATGACCGTGTTCGCGCCCGAGGAGATTGTCGGCGTCGCCTATGACTCCGGTGGCGTAACCACCAGCACGATCACGGTGCCATTGATCACGGCGCTGGGCGTCGGACTGGCTTCCTCGATCCGCGGGCGTAACCCGATGCTCGACGGTTTCGGACTGATCGCGTTCGCCAGTCTCACGCCGATGATCTGCGTGCTGGGCTACGGGATGGTGTCCTGATGCTGGAGTCTCTCGAACTCTTCGGGGAAACCCTCTTGTACACGCTCCGCGACGTGTCGCCGATCATTGTGATCCTCTTGGTCTTCCAGGCGGCGGTACTGCGGCGCAAGCCCGCGAACGTCTGGGGCATCATTACGGGCTCGGTGATGGTGCTGCTAGGGCTCGCGCTGTTTCTGATCGGACTGGACCAGGCATTGTTCCCAATCGGGGAAACGATGGCGCGCCAGCTCACGGAGGAGGCAAGGTCGGTGGCGGGCGCGGTGCGTTGGGAGGACTACTGGCTCGTGTATCTGTTCGCGGCGGCAATCGGATTTGCCACCACCGTGGCCGAGCCGTCGCTGATCGCGGTGGGTCTGAAGGCGGAGGAAGTATCCGGTGGCGCGGTGAATGCCTGGGGGCTGCGGATCGCCGTGGCGATTGGGGTGGCCGTGGGCGTGTCCCTGGGCTGTTTCCGGATCGTCACGGGCACGGCGCTGCCGTGGTACATCATGGGCGCCTACATCATCGTCATCGTGCAGACGATCCTGAGCAATCGCATGATCATCCCTCTGGCCTACGACAGCGGGGGCGTCACGACCTCGACCGTGACGGTGCCGGTAGTGGCTGCGCTTGGGCTTGGATTGGCCGCCAACGTACCTGGGCGCAGCCCACTGATCGACGGCTTTGGGCTGATCGCGTTCGCTAGTGTGTTCCCGATAATCTCCGTACTAGGCTATGCAATCTCCGCCGATTGGGTGGGGCGCTGGCGTAAGCGGAAGCAGCATCAGGAGATGGAATCATGAAGATGTCGCTGGTCGTCGCGCTGGTGAGTGACGAAAAGACAACCGATGTGATCGATGCAGCACGGGCAGGCGGTGCGACGGGCGACACGATCATCAGCGGCGTACGCGGCGAGGGACTTCGCCCGGAAAAGACCTTTCTCGGGCTGAACCTGACGTCGCAGCGGAACATGGTGCTGTTCCTGGTGGCGGAGCAGCGAGCGAGGGACATCCTCGAGCGAATCGCAGAGGCAGGCGGCATGGATCGCGAGCATGGCGACGGCGTCGCCTTTCAAATCACGATCGAGGACGCGGTCGGCCTCTCGACACAGTTGCCCAAACTGAAGGAAGAGTTGGAGGACACCCTATGACCGATCAGAGCGAGATCGCGGCGTTACGCGTGTTCGACGTGATGGGCACGCAACTGTACACGATCGACGGGCTGGCGACAGTGTCCGAGGCGATGGCGTCCATGAAGCAACATCAGATCAGCTCAATGGTGGTGAACCGGCGGCACAACGACGATGAGCCGGGGATCGTCACCGTGGGCGACATCGCGCGTGAGGTGATCTCGCCTAATCGCGCCCCTGAGCGGGTCAATGTCTACGAGATCATGTCGAAGCCGGCGCTGACCGTGCGCTCGGGGATGCTTGCCCGCTACGCGGTGCGGCTGCTGACGCAGTTTGGAGTGTCACGCGCGTTGGTGGTCGACGATAAGGGAACGCCATTGGGTCTGGTCACGCTGCGAGACCTGGTGCTGGGGCTGTCCGCAGCGTAGGCATGGCGGTAGGCAGGGCGCCCGCTGCACCCGGTCCACCATGTCAGGTTCAGGACCATGTCAGGTTCAGGACCGGGCCAGGACAGGGTCAGGACCGGGTCAGCGTCTTTCGCCGATTCGTGACGAAGTCGTGCAGGACGTACTCCCCCAGTTCGTCCGGCTGACTGTAGAAGACGCGGCCGCCGTTGATCCTCGCCACGCGGTCGACAAACTCCTTGAGGTAGTAACTGCGGTCGAGCATGAAGACATTGATCACAATGTCCTTCTTCGTGCAGTGCCGGACCTCTTTGAGCGTCTCGCGAATCGTGAGCGGCGAGGGCGGATAGGCGAAGTACGAGCGCCCCTGTTCAAGGTGCGCGGTCGGCTCGCCGTCGGTGATCATGATGATCTGCCGTGTGCCGACCTTATGCTTGGCCAGCAGTTGCTGAGCGATCAATAGCGCATGGTGCATGTTCGTACCCAGCACCGTCTCGTCCCAGCGTACGTAGGGGAGTTGGTCGGCCTTGAGCTCGCGTGCGTAGGCGCTGAAGCCGATCAGATAGAGCGAGTCGCGCGGGTACTGCATGCGGATCAGGTTGTTGAGCGCCATCGCGACCTTCTTGGCCGCCTGGAATGATCCACGTAGCGCCATCGACCAGGACAGGTCGAGCATGACCACGGTCGCCGTCTGGGTCAGCGTCTCCGAGCGGTAGACCTCGAAGTCGTCGGGCGAGAGTTGGATCGGGAAGCGCCCCCCTCTGCCTTCGGCATCTCCCCCCAGAGGGGGGAGAGGGGAATCTGTTGCGGTGCGCAGGATGGCGTTCGAGATCGTGTCTTTGAGGTTCAGGTGGAAGGGGTCGCCGAATTCGTAGGCCTTGGTGTCGTCGGCTCGATCTCCGTAGCGACCGGTCTCGGGCACATTGTGCTTGCCGAAGTTCTGACGCTTGAGGTTGGCGTAGATCTCGGCCAGCGCCTTCTCGCCGATCCGCCGGTTGCCGCGCGGTGTCAACTCGTACGAGTTGCCCTTCTTCTCCAGGTAGCCCGCTTCTTCCAACAGCTCCAACAACTGCTTGAGCTGCTCGAGGATCTCGCGAGCCTCCTCGCCCATCAGCTCTTCAAGTTGGTCGGGGTCGATGTCATCGATGTTGCCGCCGTATTGCACACGCTCCAGGGCGCGTTCGAGTTCGTCGAGCTGCTGCATGTCGCCCATCAGCGACATCGCGGCCTGCATATCGAGTTCCTCCTGCCCGCGGAACGGATACTGATTGAGCAGATCACGCATCGGATAGAGCGATTCGAGGTTCTGAGCGAGCTGCGACAGCTCCTGCTCCATGCCCATGTCGCCCATGAGCTGCTGCATCATGTCGCCGAGCTGCTGCCGCATTTCTCCGGGCAGCGATGACATCAGATTTTGCATCTGCGCCGCCTGGCGCTGCATCTGCTCGACCAGCTCATCCAGCGACTGTGGCGGATCATCGCCGAACATGTCGCCCCATTTGTCCATGAACTCGTCGAAGCCTGGGTCCTCGCCACGACGCTGGCGCTCCAGCATCTCGTTGAGGTCCCGCATCATCTCCCGCGTTTGTTCCATGTCCTCGGGCGACATGTCGGACATCATCTGGCTCATGTCGTTGAAGAAGCGATTCATCATCGACTGCTTCAACTGCTCCAGCAGTTCCTCGTACTTCTGTCGCGCCTCTTCGTCCTCGAACTCGTACTCCTGCAGGTCTTTGACCTGACCGGCGGCGTCCTCCGGCAGTCGATCGATCTGTTCCTGTTTCCGCTCAAGCCGCTGGCGCAAGGCCTCCTTGAGCCGCTCCATCTCGTCGTCGGTCAGTCCGCCGTCGGGGGACCCCCCCTCTGCCTGCGGCATCTCCCCCCCAGAGGGGGGGAGAGAGGAAGAGGATGGCGGTGACTCTCCACCAGAGGGGGGGGGAGAGGAAGAAGATCGTGGTGACTCTCCGCCGTCGGGGGGGAGAGAGGAGGTAGATGGCGGTGATTCTCCGCCGTCGGGGGGAGCAAATTGATCTTGCTGATCAGCGGGCTGCTGCGGTTGCGGGCGAGGCCCGACTTCGTCCAGGCGATCCTCAAGGGCATCGCGTTCGAGATCGAGAATCTCGTCAAGCTGTCGTTGGATGTCGTCGAATACCGACGACAGATCAAAGCGCTCCAGCTGTTGCCGCCGCTGTTGTCGCAGCCGTTGCAGCAGATCGCGCATCCCGTCGGTGCGATCACCGTCGGGCGTGCGGATGCCGCGCTGCATCATGTTGCGCAAGGCCTGTTGCAGGTCGCCAAACGAGAGCAAATCGTCAGAGAGCGACTGCAGCACATCGTCCGCGTCAAGCGCGGGAATGTCCTGCGTGCCATCCCACTGCGAAAATCGGAATCGGGTGGGCATGGGCACTTCCTTCAAGGCACTCAACGCTCACGCTCCTGCGAGCAGCTTGAGCAAGTGTATCGCCCACCGTCCAGCGCCGGACCCTCACCCTAACCCTCTCCCAGAGGGAGAGGGGATCGGAGGGCCTTGAGGCTCAACCCTCAGCGCTAGGCGATGCGTTAAAGGAACCTACAATTCCCTCTCCCTTGAGGGAGAGGGCTAGGGTGAGGGCGCCATGCGAGCTAAGACGAACTAGGCGCGATAGAAGACCGCTCCGTCGACAACGTCCTTGTTCAGCCGCTTGTTCAGATGCAGACCCTCGAACAGGAACTCCACTGCGGCTGCCAGAGATGCGGCGTCCTCGCCGACGCCCAACGGCTGCAGTGCTTCGTCGAGACCCTCGACGCGCCCGACGATGCTGGCGTAGTCGCCGGCCTTCAGCGCCTCGCCGACCTCGACCGAGAGACCCATCTTGAACTGTGCAATCACCGGCTCCAGCGCGCCCAGGTCGAAGTAGCGACCAAAGACGACCGCGATTGCACCGGCGATCAACTTCTCGATCACCTTCTCATCGGCGCCCTCGTCGACCGTTTCCAACTCCATCTTGCCTTGCAGTGCAGGCGCCAGATGCCAGAGGTCGCAGATACGAGGCGCGACCTGCTCCTCGCCGCCGAGAATCGCTCGGCGCATCGCATTGGCCGTCAGTGTCTCGTACCCAGCGATCGAGGCTCGTACGGACACGCCGGAGCGCTGTGACACGTCCGGGCTACGCCGCGCCAGGCGCACGATCTCGGACACGATCTCCGCCATGTAGTCGGGAGTGTTGAGCACACGACCCGGCGCTGAGAGAACGGCTGATTCCTGCTCAACGATCTCCATCTCGGTCGACAGCTCAGTCGGGTAATGCGTCCGAATCTGTGCGCCGTAGCGGTCCTTGAGCGGCGTGATAATCCGGCCGCGATTGGTGTAGTCCTCGGGGTTGGCCGAGGCGACGATCAGCACATCCAGCGGCAATCGCACGCGGAAACCGCGAATCTGAACGTCGCGCTCTTCCATGATGTTGAGCAGGCCCACCTGGATACGTTCGGCCAGGTCGGGCAGCTCGTTGATGCAAAAGATGCCGCGATTGGTGCGCGGAATCAAACCAAAGTGAATCGTCATCTCATCCGACAGGTAACGACCCTCGGCCACTTTGATCGGGTCAACTTCGCCGATCAGGTCGGCAATGGTGATGTCGGGCGTGGCCAGCTTTTCGCCGTAGCGGTCGGCGCGGGGAATCCAGCGAATCGGCGCGTCGTCGCCGTGCTCGTCGATCTGCTGTTTGCCTTCCAGCGAGATCGGCGCCAGTGGCTCTTCGTAGATCTCGACGCCCTCAAGCACCGGAGTCTCATCGTCCAGTAGACCGGTAATGGCGCGGATCATGCGGCTCTTGGCCTGTCCGCGCTCGCCCAGGAAGATCACATCCTGCTCGGCCAGCAGCGCGTTCTCGAGCGCCGGCACGACCGTGTCTTCGTAGCCGTGAATTTCGGGGAACAACGGACCGCCCGCTTCGAGACGGTCAATCAGGTTGGCTCGGATCTCTTCTCTGACGGTCCGGGGTTGGTATCCCGATTCCTTGAGCTGTCCCACGGTGGCCGGTTTTGCGCTCACGTCGACTCCTGTCCGTTGCTGTCTCGTCCCCTCTGGACGAACAACAGCACCACGTCACCTAGCTTGGTCACGGGCTTGGTCACGGTGCATCGGCCAATGCCCGAAGCGCCTCATCACGCCCAAATCTGGGCAGCGCACGCTTCCGGCCGCCGTCATCGAGTGTAGCGCGTATCCCGGCCGCCACTGTCCCGATCACGGCTGCATCCACGCCCCTGTCACTCAGCGCTGCGAGCGCCAGATCGACCTCAGCCGGATCGACAGCCGCCAATAACGTGCCCGAGCCCAGCAAGCCCAACGGATCGAGGCCGCCCACTGCGCAAACCTCGATGGTCTCGGCCAACCAGATAATCTCATCGCCCTGTAACTCGACTCCAAGTCCGGCCGCCTCGGCCAGCTCCAGTGCCGCCGTGGCGAGGCCGCCCTCCGTCACGTCGTGCATCGCATGAACGCCCTCGACATCTCTCAAGGCCCGAGCCGCAGGAGCAATGCTGATGCCCGGCTCATCCAGTAGCTCGGGATATCCGAAAATCGCAGTGCCCTCAACCGCCGCCGCGCCCGCCTGAATCAAGACATCGCCATCCCGAGCGCCGTCCGACTTGATGATCTGTCCCAGCGCAGCGCTGCCGATCAGCGTGCATGACACGACAATCCGATTGACCGCGTCCGTGACCTCAGTGTGTCCTCCGACCAACGCGATTGACTGGTCATTGCAAGCAGACTGCAACTCGCCGATCAACGCAGCGATCTGTTCTGCGCTTGCCCCAACTGGGGCGAGAATCGTGGCCAGCAACCACTCGGGCTCGGCCCCGACGGCGAAGATGTCATTCGCATTGACCGTGACCGCCAGCCTGCCCGCGTCGGCGTCTACGAACGTGATCGGATCAGACGTGGCCACCAATGCGCGGCCGCCCCACTCAACGATCGCAGCGTCTCGCCCGACTCCGGGACCCTGGACCACGCCTTCGCTCCGCGCTTCGGAGAGCATCGCGAACAGCAACTCGGGAGGTAGCTTGCCGCTTCTCAATTCGTCAGGATATTCAGTCCTCAACGCTCTATCCCTTGCAACGTATCCCTTCGGGATTCCACTCGAGAATCCACTCGAGATTACGAGACGACATCGTCCAATGGGTTTGCAGTTACGTATGCTTGGAGCATGAACGCGACGTTAACCGATTACGTCGGCGGACTGGCCTGGTCGGAAGATCCGCTCGGCGTCGAGCTCCAGGCCTTACGGATCGATTACGAGGGCGCAGCGCCGCACTCGGTCTCGCTGCCCAGACGCGGCCCGATCAAGATCTCCCAGTTCAGCGATGCGCCGCTCCTGACCGCGGTGCGCGACGACCTGCTGGAACTTGAACAGACACTCGGCGGTCCGGCCACGCTGCGCTGGCACTCCGACGGCAACGGCGCCGTCAAAACCAGCGAAGGCCGCCTGATCGATGAACCGCTGCCCTGGGGCGGCGGACCGGGTCGCGGATTGCCCTACGCGCCAAACCAATTCGACCGTTGGTCCCGGGCCAACGCCGGCGAAGTCATCCCCAACGTGATGACGCCGTTGAGCTGGTCGGTGATCGCCGACGCGCTCGACCGTGGCTTTCACGCTCCCTGGGGAGACTGGAGCGAAGGTCGCCGGTTCGTGTCGCTCTACGACGGTTATGTCTACTTCAACGTCGGCCTGATGATGGAGATCATCCAGCAACGACTCGGCCTGACCGGCGCGCACTTCCTCGAAGCCGTCGGCGGACCAGAAGCCGCGACCATGGTGCAACCCCAGGACGGCGACGAGGCATCGATCAAGGCCGCTACCAAGATTCGCTGGCTGACGATGCTCGGCCAGTTGCCCTACATGATCCGATGGCTGCGCGACCAGGACGCCTTGCCCAAGGTTTGGCCATCGGAGCGTGCCTCGGCCGAGGCGGAGCGCGATCGGCTCCGGGCGCTTGACGCCTCCGAGATGTCCGACCGCGACCTCCTACGAGAACTGAGCAAGTCAAGCGGCGAGGCGGAGCGCCAGACGATCTTCCTCATGCGAGCCCAGGCGTCGGTCTACAGCGCCGTCCAGGGATTGCTATGGATTACCGACCGCTGGCTGGGCGCCAATCGTCGCCATCTCGTCCTTGGAGTGCTCCAGGGCTTGCCTGGCGTCCGCACGCAGGAAGGCAACATCGCCCTGCGCCGGATTGCCGAACGAACCGCCAACGATCCGGCGGCGGCCGAATTCGTCCGAGGCGAGGACGCTGATGCCCTCTGGTCAGCGGTCCATAGCGACGCACTGCCAGCGAGCGCGCATTGGCTCAGAGACGAACTCGACGACTTCATGGCCGAGTACGGACACCGCGCCGCAGGAGAGCTTGAGGCCGCCGAGCCTCGCTGGGTCGAGCAGCCCTCGCTGATTCTCGACACCTTCCGCGACTACGTGCTCAATCCGGACGGCAATCATCCCGACGAGCTCATCGAACGCCAGCAGCGCGTGCGGCTCGAGGCTGAACAGGAAATCCGTGACTTGCTCTATCGCAGTCCGCTCGGTCGACTGCGCTGGCCCTTGTTCAAGGCACAGATTCGACAGGCCCGACGCCTGCAGCCGCTGCGCGAGAATCCCAAGTTCACGCTGCTCGAGCTCTCGCTGCAACAGCGACGGCTCTGGCAGGTGCTCGCCTCCCGCTGGATCGACAGTGGACGAATCCAGGATGCCGATGATGTCTACTACCTGCACTTCGACGAACTGGCCACGCTCGCCCGGCGCTCATCCGATCCGGTGATCGCCGCGCGAATGCGCAGCCGAATCAGGCGTCGCAAGTTGCAGTTCGAGGAATGGAAACAGCACACGGCTCCGCCGCTGCGCGATCCGATGGGCGATCCGATGGGCGATCCAATCGGCGACCAACTCGAAACAGCAGAAGCGGAACAGGCCGAGTCAGCCGCCGCCGAAACCACGCAGGAGGAAGGCGCTCCTCTATTGCCAATGACCATGCGAGGCATTGCCGCATCGACCGGCGCCGCCGAAGGTCGCGCCCACGTCGCACTCTCCGCCGAGACTGGCCGCGATCTCGTCCCGGGACAGATCCTTGTCGCCCGCTTCACCGATCCCGGCTGGACGCCCATCTTCCCCCTCGCCGCCGCCGTCGTCACCGAGATCGGCGGGGTGCTCAGTCACGGAGCAATCGTCGCCAGAGAATTCGGAATCCCCGCCGTCGTCAACGTGCAGAAGGCAACCCAGCAAATCCAGTCAGGCGATTTGCTGAGAGTCGACGGCTCCGGCGGCCAGGTGACGATCGTCGAACGGGCGTAGGACTAATCCAGACCATTCCTGAGAAGCCAAGGAGCGCGGTTCCCATTTCCCGCTCCCCCTTGCAGTGACTGATGCACAACTCCAGAATCCCCTCTCCTCCCCTTGCGGGGGGAGATGTCACAGAGTGACAGAGGGGGGTACGCGGAGCAACCTCCCAACGCCAGATATCACCTGTCGTGCCCGGGCCGACCCCCCTCTGCCTGCGGCATCTCCCCCGCAAGGGGGGAGAAGGGGAGTTTTTCGAAGGTCTCCGACAAGAACCTGGCTACCCCAAAGGCGGCGACGGCTCCAACAGCGACTTCGTCTGACCGTCGACCAGCAGCGGCATGTAGTCCCAACCGGCGAGCAGCAGTGGATCGATTCCTCTGAGCGCCGTCGTGACCAGCTCCCGATCGAGACTGTTGGCCAACGTCAGCATCGCCGCGATCCGGAAGCCGCCGGCTCCTCCAATGGCCTCTTCTGCCTCGCGCAGCGAGCGCCGCATCAGCCGGCGCACGGCACGGCCATCGATGGCCGAGGTCGGCGGTGAGCACAGCACGATTGGTTCCTCGACACCTGCCAGCCGTTGGATTCGCCACGTATCGTCGCCCTTGACCGTCTGCGTTGTTCCGTCGTTGCGGATGCCGTTGGCGACCAGCACGAGGAAATCGACCATCTGCGTGATCTGCTGCTCGTCCTCGGGCAGGCGGAAGATGCTCGACGCGTCGAGTTGATACTCACCCATCACCTGATTGGTGAACCGCGCCCATTGCTGCGAGAGACCGCCGAGCACGCTCATGTACGAGCCTTCGCTGCCCGTCTTGCGGATCGCGATATCGACTCTGAACGCCACCTCGCCTTTCTGGCCAAGCTCCAACTCGCGTGCTGCGTCCGCCACCTGACCGGCCGCCTGATCGGCGTCGGCGGGAATGGACGCTCCCGGCGGCACCCAGACCACGACGTCGCGCGCGCCGTAAGCGTGCAGTCGCTCCTCGAAGCCGACCTTACGCGACAGCATCTCGCCGTCGCCCTGTAAAGCGGAGAGATCAAACAATGGGCCAACCGCCAACATCCCGGTCGCGTCGTTAGCGCTGAATGTCGTGTGCGAGGCGCCGGGACTCGGTGGCTCGAACGACACGTCCGATGCGCCATCGCCGATCAACGTGTCACGAGTCATCGCGGCCGCAACGAGGGTCAATTGCTGCAGAGGATCCATGGCTGGCAGCGTATCGCAGGCGCTGTTGTGAACCCGACTACCAGAACAGCAAACCCGCAATCGCGCCGGTCATGCAGGTCGCCATAGTGCCGGCGAGGATTGACTTCAGTCCAAGCTGGGCCAGTTCGGCGCGCCGCTCAGGGATGATCGCCGCCAGACCGCCAAGCATAATCCCGACGCTGCCAAAGTTGGCAAAGCCGCAGATCGCGTAGGTCATGATCAGCGTGCTCTTCTCACTCAGCGCGCCTTCCGGCAATTGCGACATGTCGATGTACGCCACCAGCTCGTTCAAGACCACTTTCGTGCCCAGCAACTGACCAGCGTCAAGCGCGTCGGACCAGGGAATGCCCAGCACCCAGACCGCCGGAGCCAGCACCCAGCCGAAGATGCGCTGCAGCGTCAGGTCGGTCCCGTCAACCTCGGGAAACGCGCCCAGGATGATGTTCGCCAACTCGACCAGCGCGACAAACACAATCAACATGCCAATGATGTAGGCCAACAGCCTGAGCCCGTCGATCGCGCCTCGGGTCAGCGCGTCGATGCCGTTGTCGTAGAGGTGCGCGAACTCCACCTTAGTTTCATCGACCGCGTCGTCATCGCGCGGGATCAGGATCAACGCGATCACCACGGCGGCGGGCGCGCTGATGATCGACGCTGTCAACAGGTGTCCGGCGGGATCGGGGATGATCCCGTCGAGAATCACCGAGAACAACACGTAAACCGTGCCGGCAATCGTCGCCATGCCGCCGGTCATCACGATGAACAGGTCGGAGCGGGTCATGGTCTGCAGATACGGACGGACCAACAGCGGCGCCTCGACCATGCCCAAGAACACATTCGCCGCCGTCGAGAAGCTAGCTGCGCCGCTGATGTTGAGTGTCTTGCTCAACGCGAAGGCGAATCCCCGGACAATCAGAGGCAAGACGCGATAGTGGTACAGGACTGCCGATAGCGCCCCGACCAAGATCACCAGCGGCAACGAGCGAAACGCAAAGATGAAGGCAGCGCCGGGATACGACTCCTCAAACGGCAAGGTCCCGCCGCCGAGGTAGCCAAAGACGAGCGTCGTGCCCGCTTCGGAAGACTGAACCAGGGCGTCGACACCGTCGCCGATCCACTCAAACACGATCTGCGAGCCGGGCACCTTGATCAACAACGCCGCCAGCCCAAGTTGAACCAACAACCCGGCAGCAACCGTCCGACGAGGAAACGCCCGGCGATTCTCACTCAGCGCCCAGGCCAAGCCAATGATCAGGACAATCCCAAGAATCGCCTGGAAGTACAGCATGGACCCGTTGACCTGTCGTTGAAAGCGTTGATCAAGCTACCGCAACCTCCTCGGCTTCACCGTGCAGGGATCGAATCCACTCCTCCCCCATCGCCCCACTCTCCCCCCCTTGCGGAGAATGATGCATATCCTCCGATTCGCCTCTCCCCCCCCTGCGGGGGGAGATGTCACAGAGTGACAGAGGGGGGGTCGGCCGGCGACGACCAGATAGGGCTAACACGCAGCCCCCCCCCTCTGCCTTCGGCATCTCCCCCGCAAGGGGGGAGAAGGGGAGTTATGCATCAGTCTCTTGCGGGGGGGCACCGAGTGCCAGAGGGGGGGTCCGTGGCGCTACATCCCAACACCAGATATCACCTGTCCCGCCCCTGCCGATCCCCCCCTCAGCCTGCGGCAGCTCCCCCCGCAAGGGGGGGAGCGGGGAAGGTGAGACCGGCTTACGTGGACTCCGCGGGACGCATCGGCAGCCACACCGTGATCGTCGTGCCAACACCGACCGCGCTCTCAGCTCCGATTCGGCCTCCGTGCGCTCTCACGATCTCCCGGCTGATGGCCAGACCCAGGCCGGCTCCGGGACCGCTGCGCGACTCTGGCTGCCAGAACCGATCGAACAACTTTCCCAGGTCTTCAGCCGCGATTCCCTCACCGCTGTCCTCGACCCTGATCTCGATGCCGTCATCGACAGATCTCGCCGCCATCGTCACCGAACCTTCGGACGTATGGCGCAGCGCGTTGTCCATCAGGTTGTTCAGCACCTGGACCAAGCGGTCGTAGTCGGCTTCAATCGTAGGCGTGCCTGCCTCGATCTCCGTCTGCAGGACGACGCCTGACTCGTCGGCCCGACCGCCGAACATCGCCTCGATGTGTCCAAACAGTTCTTCCAGGTCGATCCGCGACGGCTCCAGCCGATACTCGCCTGCTTCCAGGCGGGACAGATCCAGTAACTGCTCAATCATTCGCAGCATCCGCTGCGTCTCCTGATGCACGACCTCCAACGACGATGCACGCCGCTCCGGGTCGGTCACCGTGCCGTCGCGCAACGCTTCGACGAAACCGCGGATCGAGGTCAATGGCGTCCGCAGCTCGTGCGAGACGTCGGCAATGAAGCTACGCATCGCTCGTTCGTTGTCCGAGACTCGCTCAGCCATCGCATTGAATGCCCTGGCAAGGTCGCGCACCTGCGATGGACCGCTGTCCGATGCGCGCATGTCATAGCGGTCCGGCCCGAACTGGCGCACGACGCCGGTCAACGCTTCCAACGGACGCATCAGTTGCCGCGACATGATCATCGCCAACACGACAGCCACTGCCAGTCCGGCGAGTCCAGCGACCACTAGCCGCCCGATCAGGTCATCGATCGAGCCGAGTCGGTGTTCATCGCCGAAGGCGACAGCCATGAGTAACCCGCTGTCGCCACGCCCGCCATTGCCTGGAGGCGCCAGGACGCGGACCAGGGCCGGCCGCAACTCATCACCAATATGCAGCTTGGAGTCAAACCACACTTGTCGTTCACCCTTTTGGGCAAGGGCCGCATAGCCGACGCCGATGTTGTCACCCTTGAGCCCGCGCGCCGGGGCAAATCCCTCGATCACGCGTCCGTAACCGTCGGTCACGATCACGATCAGTCCGGCGTGCTCGGCCTGCTCGCGGATCAGCGTCACAAGCTGATCCCGCTCGTAGGCCTCTGCCTGTCGCAACATGCGAACAATCTCGACGCTCAGCGCATTGCCTGCGGTGCGAAGCTCCGAGCGGTCAACATCGTCGCGAAACCCACCAAACAGCGAGGCAAACACCACGCCAGGCACGATCACCATCACCAGCACCAGTCCGGCAAACCCGGCAAACAACCTCAGACCATAGCCACCGCGCAATGTTGTCACCTATGTCTTGACGCGCTATCCCATCGGTGGTCTTCTTTGATCCCCATGGAAGAGACCGAAGCAAAACTCCCCTTTCTCCCCCCTTGCGGGGGAGATGCCGAAAGCCTGCCCCTGGCCTGAACAGGGGGCAGAGGGGGGGGTCCTCGCCTGTTGGCCCTTTCTGGTCGTCGCCAGCCGCCCCCCCCCTCTGTCACTCTGTGACATCTCCCCCCGCAAGGGGGGGAGAGGGCAATAGGACGATTTGCATCAGGCTCTGGAATCGGGGAGCCAATCGGAGAGAACCTGCGTGCAAGTCAGCCGGATTGTCGTGCGCTCGTTTCCACAAGCTTGTACCCGACTCCTCGCACCGTCTCGATGGCGACTCCCGGATCGCCGCCGTCCGGCGCGAGCTTTCGGCGTAGTTGGTTGACGTGAACGTCAACCGTTCGAGTCTCTCCGAAGTACTCGTAGCCCCAGACTTGTTCGAGCAGTTGCTCTCGAGTCAGGACGATGCCGCGGTACTCCGCCAGTTGTTTGAGCAGCTCGAACTCCTTGTTGCGCAGCTTCAACGACTGGCCTGACAGCGTCGCCTCACGCCGATCCCAATCGACACACAACGGACCGACCTCGAACTGCCCGCGCATTCCCGGGCCTGCGTTGACACGACCCGGCGCAGCGGCAGCGCGGCGCAGGATCGCCTTGACCCGGGCAGTCAACTCGCGAGGATGAAACGGCTTGCCCAGGTAGTCGTCCGCGCCGAGTTCCAGACCAACGATCCGGTCCACATCCTCCGAGCGTGCGGTCAGCATCAAGATCGGCACATCTCGGATCGCACCCGCGTCGGAACGCAGCTCGCGCGTGACCTCATAGCCCGATTTCTTCGGCAACATCAGGTCGAGCACGATCAGATCGGGCGACTCCGCGCGAGCGACGGCCAGGGCCGAGACGCCATCGTCGGCCGTGATCACGCCAAACCCTTCCTGCTCGAGATAGAGCGAGCACAACTCGCGGATGTTCGCCTCGTCGTCGACCACCAACACAGTGCGGTCGGTGCTGTCAATCAGGGACATCGCCGATCACTCCCTTCCGCCTTTCTCAACTCACATGCTCACATACTCACGGTCGAGGGCACGCAGCGACATCAGGGCCCGGTCAGGCCTTCGTCAGCAGTCAGTAAAGCGGAACCTAGTAGGCGGAACTTGGAAGGAACGCCAGCGAACCCGAACGCTAACTGCACCTACCGCTAGCGGGGCAACCTCGGACGGCGCACCTTGACCATCGCTCGACGGCGGCGGCGCGCGGCGCGCCGCTCGGCCTGTCGTTGCTTCTCGCGATTACTGATAAACCTGCGACGACGCCGCGCCTCCTGCAGCACGCCGTCGCGCTGCACCATCTTGTTGAAGCGGCGGATGAGAGCCTCTGGACTCTCTTGCTCTTTGCGGCTCACCAGTAGCATGGGCGCTCAGTTCCTCTGATCAGCATTCAGTTTCTACATACTTACGGCTCAGTCTAACAGTGCTTCGGTCACTCGCCGTTGCGACGCCGGATCCATGCCAAGAAGAGCACAGCCAGGCTGGTCGCCGCCACGACGAACCCAAGTGGCTCCCACAATCCGGAGCTCCGATCTGTTTGATCGGGAATCCCGCCATACCTGCTGCATGGAACATCGCCGCATATGGGCCCCCTAGCGTGGTCGATGGCGGTCGTCCTTCCTGAGTATCGCGACGCGGCAGCTCGTGTTGCTGGGGCCTGTTCACATGGATGCTGAGAGCCCATGCAAGGTGCACCTGGATTCCCTGCTCCCCCTTGCAGAGAGTGATGCATATCCTCCGATTCCCCTCTCCCCCCCTTGCGGGGGGAGATGTCACGGAGTGACAGGGGGGGGGCGGCTGGCGACGACCAGATAGGGCCAACAGGCAGGGAACCCCCCCTCTGCCTTCGGCATCTCCCCCGCAAGGGGGGAGAAGGGGAGTTGTGCATCAGTCTCTTGCAGGGGGAGCTGCCGAAGGCTGAGGGGGTCCCGCTCCCCATCAACAGACCTGTGTGTCCGCTGTTCCACACCCCATGCGAACAGACCTTAGCGCACTGACTGGTCGGTTCGGCGATGCACTATCACCGTGACGAAACCGATCACGGCAACCAATAGGATCAATACTCCGGCCACGACTGGCCAGTTGGTCTCTGTATCACGGACGTACACGCCGCCGGTCCCGGTCCGGGGAGCCTGCGGTTGTTGAATCGCCGATGCAGGTTCTGGTTCGTTCATCTGGCCGCCGTTGTCTGATTTGTCTGATTTGTCTGCGGCCGGTGAATCCATGCCTGGAGCCTGCGCGTCGTCTTCCAGGGTGTCGCGTTCAGCGGTGTCGCCGTGCGGTTTGGATGCCGAGCCGCCTGAGTTGGCCGGCTCGCTGGTTGCGGGTTCGCCGCCGCTCGAAGCGGGGGACTCCACCTGGTCCCTGGAACCTTCGCCATCAACACCGCCTTCGTTCGTCGTCACAATCGCGATCACCACCCAGATGTCGCCGCAGCCTCGTGCATAGGCGAACTCTTCGCTCACCAGCGCCTGTGCGTGCTGCTGGCTTTGAATCTCGTAGACGACCTTGCACTCGCCGATCGGTGGTTCCTGGTAGAGATGCTTGAACGTGAGAAAAAATCCATTCTCGGCAACCACTGCCGGCGTCACTGGGTTGCCATTGAGGATCGGAGTGATCGAGTCGCCG
The DNA here is from genome assembly GCA_965207365.1 of Dehalococcoidia bacterium. GTDB lineage: Bacteria > Chloroflexota > Dehalococcoidia > Bin125 > Bin125 > Bin125. The sequence goes on from OZ242281.1 coordinate 432,379, forward strand.
ACTTGAAGCGGCTCGCCATCAATGGTCACATCGGCGGAGTAGCCAAAGAATTGGTAGTAGTAGTGGTCGGGCGAGGGTTGACGCTCGGTCTGCGAGTCTTCTTGCGCGCGAATCACGCGCATACCGAGGATCAACAGGACAAGGCCCAGCAACAGCAACGACGCCGTGATCACGTGACGCCCCGTGCCAACTGCTGGCATCACCTGGTCCTTTCTCAATCGCTCGTCTGGCCGGTGTGGACTCGCTTCTTGTCTAGAATTGCGGTCTTTCCCGCAGCCGATCGAAGGTCGGCGGCAGGACATCGATTCACTACGCGGCCCCGTCAGTTCGCCGAGCGATCAGCAGGGCGACTACGGCAACAGCAAATGTCAGGAGCGCGGTAACCGCCGCCGCGCGCAGCCAATCCGTTTCTGCACCAACACCGAGTGCGCCGCCGGTGCCAGTCCTCGGAGCTGCAGGACGAACGATTTCTCGCTCCTGCGAAGACTGGGCATCCTGCTCGTCGTCTCCCGTGAGACTGTCCGTGTCATCCTCTTCAAGAGCGTCAGTTGCACCCTCGGACGACGTGGATGAACTGTCGTCAGCGGCGCCGCCCGCCGAGCCGTTCTCTGACTCGGTACTTGAATCAGCCGACCCCGTCGGTCGAACGAGCGCGAGCCTGACCCTGAGCGGACAGGTGTCCCAGCTCTGGTTGGCACTCAGACCACGAATAACAAACGTCACCTCGCAGGGACCGGTTTCAAGTAGCGAGGCATCGACGTCCAGGATCCATGCGCCGGCAGAATTGACCGTGGATCGGCCGATTTCAACGCCGTCCTTGAAACCGACAATCTCATCGCCTGGCAGCAACGGCTCGCCGTCGATGGTTACGTCGCCCGAGAAACCGAAGAATCGATGCGTTGCGCTCTCTTGCGCGGAGGCAGTCAGGGTCGCAAACAGCGCCGACAACACTGCCAGCGACACAGCGATCAATACCACCACGAGTCGTCGCCTACCGGTTGCGACCTGCATCAATCCGTCCTCTCGACAAGCGCTGCTTGCACTTTGCGTCCTGAACCAGAGCGCAAGCAACCGGTGCGTTACCCGCCGAACCGGCGCTTTACGCAGTCACAACAAATGCAGGGTGGGGAAGCCAACAGAACTGCCCTGATAGATCAGCAGGTCCAGCCGTAGCAAACCATAAGAAGTGAGAACATCAGCAGTTGTCGAACGGGAACACCAAGCCCGTTTCGGCTTCCTTTAGGAATTCGAATAGCGCTGCCGGGTCGCCGGCTCCGCGACGTGCCGCCCGCCTCAATCGGCGTCAGGTAAGCCGAGCAATGGCCAGCGCAATACCGGCGATGACACCCGTCGCGCCAATGACCTTGAGGGTCATCGCGTTCACTTCCGCCCTCAATGCCTGAATCTCTGCTTGGATCTGTAGGTGCAACTTTTGCAGGTCATCCTTGGTCGCAACCGGAGCGAACTCATCTTGGAACGCGTCTACAACTGCCTCAGCGTCTTCCTCGCCGAAGTGGCGGCGGAAGATCTGGAACAACCTCAACCGATCAATCAACCTGGGCCGGGACTCGAAGCTCATGTCCATGGCGACGCCTCCACAAATCAGTATATCGGTACTGATGTGCGAACAGCCGCTGTTCTAGATAGTGGACATTGCCGCCGGCGAGATACCGACCGGATCCGAACCCTCAGGCAAGTCGAAGGGTCCCGGTAGATCAAGCTCCTTGGCCATCTCGCGGACGGCCGGCAGGACTTCTTCGCCCATGAGCCGCAACGAGCGCATCGAGTCCTCGTGCGTCATCGATCCGTCGCCGTCCCAGAAACAGATGCTGCCTGGGCGCAGGTACTCGAGCACGTGGCGAATCTTGGGGATCACCGTCTCCGGCGTGCCCGAAATGATGCTGTACGACTCCTCGAGCCCTCGGTACGTGTCATCGGTGTCGACGAACCCTTCTGCCGCGTCGAGCTGCAGCCGTTTGTAGTCGTCAGGATTCACTTCGCTGGTCCCACGAGACTCCTCAACATGCCGCACACCGGCTGTCGGCAGCAAGCGACGCCGGTCGATCATCCCGGGCAGATTCTGGATGTGGCGCTTGACGTCGCCGCGTGATCCCTCGAGGAATATGTTGCCCGGACCTGTCAAGTACTTGCGACCGACCTCTTCAGCCTTCTCCTCGGTTTCGTCAACATGGACCTTCCACAGGTAGCCGCGATGCTGAGGCCCAGCCTCGTAGCCGAACTCTGCCGCAATCTTGTCGTAGTAGGCGAACGAGTCGCGCGTCGGGGCGAGCCGGGTGGCCAGCATCACGTAGGGATATCGGTGCTCAGCGGCCCAGGCGACGGTGCGCTGAGAGACCGCTCCGGGAATCCAGATCGGCGGATGCGGACGCTGGAGCGGCTTCGACCACGGGTTCACGTAGCGATAGTCGTAGTGCTCGCCCTCCCAACGAAACGGACCCGCGTCGGTCCAGGCCTTGACCACGAGGTCGTGCGCTTCCTGGTAGCGCTCCCAGTTGTATGGCGACTGCGAGTTGTGGGCCAACGACTCTCGACCAGTGCCTCGCACCCAGCCTGTGATCAGCCGACCCCCGGAGATCATATCGATCTCAGCCAGCGTCTCGGCCAACCAGAGCGGATCTTCCCAGATCGGCAGGATGTTGCCCAGCAGGCAAATCTTAACGTGCTGTGTGATCCGGGCAAGAATCGCCGCCTCAACGTTGAGCACCGATCCCATGCAGAACGGGGTTGAGTGATGCTCGTTCAGGATCACGCCGTCGAAGCCGGCTTCTTCGGCTGCCACCGCCTCGTCGAGATAGCGGTGATACAGATTGGCGCCGAGCACGGGATCGTACTCGTCGTTGGATGAGTCCAGGTCGGTCAAACGACGTCCGGTGCGACCCCACCACGATGCTTCGGGATCCTGGTACGGCCGCTCGGTAAACCAGCCAATAAACATCATCCGCTCCCAACACCGGTCATCAACTCAGATTCCCTGCAAGGTATCGCACAGGCATGGGTCAGCGGATGAACTCTATCTCTACCGGTATCTCGATAGGAACCCTGCGCCAGGCCTGGTCTGAGGTCAAGACCGGAAGACCTTTCAGGATGCCGAGTGCGAGGCAGGCGCGATCCCCCAGGGAAAGTCCAGCGGCTTTGGTGGTTGGCCTCAGCAGGCCAGCTACATACGCAGCCTCCGAGCCGAACTGAACATTCGCAAAATTGAGCGGCCCGAGAGTATCGCGAATCTCGTCTTCGGGCATGCCTGAGTCCGACAGCTTGGTCACGAGTTCAGCGAGATTGACATCGCTCATGAACCCGGGGCTCAATAGCGCAGCGCTGACCAGCTCACCGCCTCGCTCTTTGTTCAGGTAGGCCATGACTGCGGAAGTGTCGTAGACGAAGCTACTCACTCGCCGCCTCTGCGCGGCGCTCCGTCATCAGCTCTTCAACCAGCGACCGATCAGATGTCACATACTTCGCGACCAACTCCTGCGCGTGTAGAAGCGCTGGCGCGCGGTGCTCTGCGTCCAGCAGTTCGTCCGCTGTCGGATTGCCGATCCCTTCTAAAGTGATCGGAGGTTGAGGGCGGGCCAGACTTTGGTCCGCTGCGATGGCTCGATCAAACCCTACTTGTTGATCGAACAGGGCCAGCGCTTGTTCGGCAACGTTGCGAGGTACCTGGCGTCCGCCGAGCTGGTAGTAGTCAGACATCCCTATCCGCCTTCCCAGGTGTTCGCCACCATCAGAGCAAAGTTACCACTTCAGACGATGCCATAGCGCTACCGCGGCCCTTGATCGCCGCTACGATTGACAAAGTCAGTGGCACGCCCGGAGGGACTCGAACCCCCGACCCCCAGGTCCGAAGCCTGGTGCTCTATCCGCTGAGCTACGGGCGCACGATGTCAGCTTACTCCCGTCGCCTCGGATGTTCGTATGGCCAAACGTACGCCTAGTCAACACGCTCGCTCTTCAACAGGTAGCACGATCGGCTCCGAACCGTCGACGGCCGTCTGGGATGTCGTTGCGCGCGTCGATGCCGGAGAGCTTGCCGCAGCAGCGGCCCAGCTCCACAATCTGCACCCCGCTGATCAAGCCGACGCTCTCGCCGCACTTGATCGCGACGAGCGCCGACGCCTGCTCGACCGGATCGATTCGCACACGCTGGCCGAGCTATTGCCGTTCTTGACCCACGAAGAACTCGAGCTTGTCGCTCCCGATGTCGCACTGCCGCAACTGACAGCCGCCCTCGACGAGACTCCAGCGCAACTCGGCGCCGACGTCCTTCGCGCGATCCCGGAAGGCGACGCGGAACTGATTCTCGATCGTCTGCCCAACGCCGAACTCGTCGGACCGCTGCTCGCCCACGACGACGACTCCGCAGGCGGCATCATGGCGCCCGAGTTGATGATCCTGGGACCGCATCTCGCCGCCGACCAGGCGCTCTCGCTGCTTCGCGCCGCTGCTCCGGCGTCCACAGTGCGAGATACCGTCTTCATCGTCGACTCCGAGGGCGTGCTGCTGGGATCGGTCGGGCTGCATACTGTCGTGTTCTCGTCGCCGATGACGGCCCTGCGCGACCTCATGGAACCAATCGGGCCAACCGTCACCACAGACATGGACCAGGAAGACGCGCTGAAGATTCTGCAGCGCTACGGACTCCATGCCTTGCCTGTGCTTGACGGCGACGGACGCCTCGTCGGCGTCACCACTTCCGATGATCTACTCGACATCGCCCAACAGGAGGCGACCGAGGACATGTACCGCCTGGTCGGACTCGTCGACGACGAGGCACTGACGGCTCCAATAGTCACTGCTCTACGCAGACGGCTGCCCTGGCTACTGCTAAATCTGGCGACGGCGTTCGCCGCCGCTGCTGTCGTGGCTGCGTTCGAAGACACCCTGACGCGCGTCGCCGCGCTGGCGATCTTCCTACCGATCATCGCCGGCCAAGGCGGCAACGCTGGGATGCAGGTCACGACGCTCGCCGTCCGAGCCATGGCGCTGGGTGAATTCGACCGTCACTTCACCCGCCTGGTGCTGCCCCGTGAGGTGATGATCGGCATCACGTCCGGGATCGCCTTCGGACTCCTGGTCGGGGTGATCGGCTGGGTCTGGCAGGACAATCCGTGGCTCGGAGTCGCGATCGGCACGGCTCTGCTCGGCGCCATGGTCGTCGCAGGACTGTTCGGATTGCTGATCCCAATCGTCCTCAGACGGTTGGGCGCCGACCCGGCGTTGGCCGCCGCCATCTTCGTCACGACTGCCACCGACATGCTCGGCTTTCTCTTCTTCCTCGGTCTGGCCGCCTTGCTGATCGACCGGATCGCCTGAGCAGGCTGCTTAAGCAGCTTTGAACAGCTTCGAACACCTTGATCTGGTTGACAGTCCGGCCCACGCGTCGGTGATACTCTGATTTGACGTGGAGCTAGCTCACGTTGAGCTTGGCTCGCGCAATCGTTACGCGTGGTGGGCGTCGCCTAGAGGCCTAAGGCGCCAGGTTGTGGCCCTGGTATTCGTGGGTTCGAATCCCACCGTCCACCCCACCGAACGGCCGATTCCTGTTCCGTCATTCCTGCGAGGGCGGGAATCTCGACTCGCGAGTGCGACGGTGACAGTTCATCGAGATTCGCGCGACACGGAAACGACGAAAAAGGACTTCGATGGCTCGTCTACCGCTCGTCCTGCTGCTGTCGCTGATCTTCATTGGCGGTCTCGGTGCGGCATGCACCAATCAGGACGACGAAGAACGGCTCGCCGCCCAGCGCCTGTTCCGTACCTACCTGCTTCAATCCGACCGCACGGCCATTGCCGATGTCCGCGTGCAGGGTCTAGTTGACGAGCTGCCGCCCGGTTTCCCCGAACATGACGAGCTCAATCTGCTCGGTTCCGCTTTCAGCGACACCGAGACTCGCCGCGAGCTAATCGTCGGTTGGCAGACTGAGGACGAACAGGCCGACGATCTCTTTAGCTGGTTCCGCTCCAAGCTCGACACCGATCCCTGGCGAGTGACCGCCGATCCGCAACGCGCTGGCGTCGACTTCATCACATTCCGCGACGCCGACAATCCCGCCTTCAAGGGAGAGCTGCGAATCGCACAAGAAGGCGACCGAGCCATCGTCGTCCTCGTCGCCACCGAGACGCTCTCTGTGGATGACGGCGCATAGAGCCTGGTTGTTTAGCTGCCAAGAGTTCGTGCTAAACGAACGAACACTCCCTGTTCCCTGAGCCCTGTTTCCTGAGTAAGTGCGCCCATTCCGCCATTGCCGCGACCAACGCCAACACCTGAGCTCGAATCGGCGAGATACCCGCGACAAGCGGAGGCCTTTGTAAAACTCCCTTTCTCCCCCCTTGCGGGGGAGATGCCCTCTGCCTACGCAGGGGCAGGCTCCGGCAGAGGGGGGTCCGCTGTTCGGGATCCCTATCTGCTCATTCTCAGCCGACCCCCCCTCTGTCACTCCGTGACCTCTCCCCCCGCAAGGGGGGGAGATGGGATTCGGGAGTCTTTCAAAGGGAATGAAGCCTAAAGGTTGACAACCAGATAGGATTTCTGTACCCTGATTACATCAGGGAGAGACGGAAATGACGACCAAAGAACGCACTGGAATCAGCCTCATCCAACTTTCGGAGATGTTCCCGACAGAGGATTCCGCTCGTCAATGGTTCGAATCCCGCATCTGGGGAAATGAGCGACATTGCCCGCGTTGCGGCTCCGACAAGACCGTCGAATCCAAGCACGCCAAGATGCCGTACTGGTGCACTGAGGGCCGCCACTACTTCTCGGTCAAGACGGGTACGGTCATGGAATCGTCGAAGCTCCCGCTGCGCAAGTGGGTCTACGCCATCTACCTACATCTCACGTCGCTCAAAGGCGTCTCGTCGCACAAGCTGGCGCGCGATATCGGCATCGGCCAACGTGCCGCCTGGTTCATGTTGCAGCGCATCCGGCAAGCGTTCGAGGAAGACGGCGGTGCGCAGTTCGGCGGTCCGGTGGAAATGGACGAGACGTACATCGGCGGCAAAGAACGCAACAAGCACTCAGCCAAACGACTCAAGCAGGGTCGCGGTACTGTCGGCAAGACGGCGGTTGTGGGAGCCAAGGATCGCAAGACGAAGCAGATCAAGGCCAAAGTCGTGCGAACGGCTGACAAGCTGACGCTGCACGGATTCATCGAGGATCACGTCGCCTCAGGCGCACAGCTCTACACAGACGAGTTTCCGGCCTACAGGGGCGTCAGAATGAACCACCAAGCGGTCAAGCACTCAGTTGGCGAGTACGTGGACGGCATGGCCCACACCAACGGGATCGAGAGCTTCTGGTCGATGCTGAAGCGCGGCTACATCGGGACATACCACCAGATGTCAGCCAAGCACCTGCATCGCTACATCGCAGAATTCGCGGGACGTCACAACGTCCGGCAGTTGGATACGGCTGAGCAGATGGGTATGCTTGCAGCAGGAATGCGCGGCAAGCGACTGACCTACACCGCGCTCACGGCTTAGTCACCATGTCAGATCGTCCATTGCCTGATCCTCTTCCAGGAACTCGGATACGACTCTCAGCCGCTCAACAAGAAGTTGGGCCAAATGGTGAGCTTCTGTGGGATGAAGAGGAACGACGACAGGACGCACTTCGCTTCCTTGAGGATGTCTCAGCTCGAAAACAACGTTTGTCATCTCTCTGTGTGTGTGGCGGGCTAGATAAATATCTGTGGGAATTGGCCATATTGGGCCATGGGGAGGCTCCCTGAGTTCGTCGCTCATCAGATCTGTATCCCTTTCGCCATGTAGCCGCGTTTCTCGTTCTCTTGGCGTAAGCCGCTGAGTGTGTAGATGTTGCTCTTGAGCTTGTTGCACGGTCCGCACAGCAGGACGCGATTTGAGATGTGGTTGATCCCGCCGTCAGCCCGTGGCGTGTTGTGGTCTAGTTCCAGGTAGCGCGGATCGTCGAACTCTCGGTCGCAACCTTGACAGACAGTCCCACTGTTGTGAATCAACAGCTCGAACATTTGGGCACGGCTCATCTTCGTACCGGCAGGTTCGGGAATCTGGAGCTTGAGCACGAGCGGAGGAACGGCTGATTTGCCATCATCCGTCCGGTCCGGCGGTTCGTTGGAGTAGGTGATCTGCCCGAACGTCAGCAATCGGTCGGTATCTCCCTCTGGTCCGGCAAGGCCTTCCTTCCGCAGGCGATCAAGCACCGTCTGATGTGCACTATCCCAGATATCCATGCCGACCCAATGACGACTTAGCCTCTCTGCCGCAATGGGCGTTGTGGCGCAACCACAGAACGGATCGAGCACCATGTCGCCGGGATTCGAGGAAGCTTTGATGATGCGTTCGTACAGCGCAATAGGTTTCTGGGTCGGGTATCCCGTTCGTTCTACCTGGTTCGTCAACGATGGAATCTGCCACCAATCTTCAGGAATTTTGCCCCCCCCCACAATTCCTGAACGATTGTTTCAGAGCGGCGATCTTGGGTCTCGACCGACGGCGCAATAATGCTCTGCTGACCTTCCCTGCGTCCACGTCTTGCCATCGTTTCGGCGTCGTATGGGACTCGTACAGCGTCACGATTGAACAGCGTCGTATCCGACTTCGCGTAGAACAGAATCGTGTCGTGCTTGCGTGGAAACCAGCGCTTGACGTTGCCCGGCCCCGTGTAACACCAGACGATCTCGTTGCGGAAGTTCTCCCGCCCGAAGATTGAGTCGAGCAACGCCTTCACCCAGGCGTGCGCTGTGTGGTCGATATGCAGGTACAGCGAGCCATCGTCACGCAACACCCTGTGCATCTCGAACAGCCGCACGCCGAGCCAACAGAGGTACGCCGCCATATCGTCCCCCGAGGCCACACGGGCGGCCTCGATTACCCACGAGGGAGCCTCCCAATCGTCGGCAATCGCATCCACCCATTCCTCGTGGACATCCCGGTCCCAGCTCCAACGATCCTCGAACTTCGCACCGGCAGCCAGCGAGTCCGGCGTCGCGTGAAAATCCTTGCCCTTGTTGAACGGCGGGTCGGTCGCGATCAGGTGGACAGTCTCAGAATTCATCCCTCGCAGGAAGTCGAGATTGTCGCCGTGGAACAGCGTGCGGCTCTGAAAATTCTGGTCGGCCATGTGCGATAGATTAGGTGCGTAGCCCTAATCTGTCAACCTTTAGGCTTCATTCCCCTTTCAAAGGCCTCCGACAAGCGCGGGTATGACGGAGTGTTGGCAGCCCGCTACCGAGGTCCCAGTTCGGCATACCTCGTAGCCCAGATCCAGAGCACTGGCAGATTCCACTGACCGGGATCCCATGCGCCACGCAGTCGCGGCCAGATCAGCTGCCACGAGCTGCCGTCCCACTGCCAGACGCTGCCGATCACACCAGGCTGCACACGGTCGATTTCGGCCAGCGCATCGAGCGCGTCAACTCTCCCACCCGGCCAGGTAACGCTGTTGAATCCTTGCCCGAGGACGATGACGGCATCCTCGACGATCTCGCCACCTGCAGGCAGAAACCAGTCGGACGGCGGTTGCCCGCTGAGCCTCAGCACTACCACGTCGCCTGGTTCAAGCCGCTCCAGCCTTCCTCGGCGGCCGGTTGAATCTGTCGGCAAGTGCGGCGACCACCCGCGCCAACCGACATCCGGAGACTTCCATACCCACACGGTCTGCACCCAACGCAGCACCGGCCACATCGCCTGTTCAATCGCCATTGAGGGTCCGCTCCAGGCGAACCAGTTCGTGCCGGGGCGTAGCCTGAGCCGCTGAGAGGGTTGGAAACTGGGAGAGAACTCGGAAGTCGCCCCTGCCGACAACGTGGCGAGCGCACGAAGCTGGCCCGATGGGACCTCCCTTGTCGTCGCCGTCCAAGTGCCGTCGGCCCTGGTTCGACCACTCCTGGCAATACGACGCTCAGTCGATCCCTCGCTCACGTAGATCTGCACAAACGAACCGGGCGTGGCTCGACCGGTAAACGTCGAGCGCAGTTGTGTGTCGCTGATTCGAACTACCTCGTGATCGACAATGCTCGGATGATTGAGAAGCTGATTGGGTCCCCAATCCCGATCGCCGAAGTCGTTGACGGTGCGCCCGTCGGCGCCGAGATCGATATCAATCCCGTTGCGGGCAAACTGATTCCTCTCTAGGGAATTGTCCTGCGCCGACGCGCCAACCACCGAGATCGCAGCAAGTGAAGCGTCAACGATTTGATTGTTGCGCACTCTGGAACGAATCGATCCGTCGTTGAGCCGGATTCCCCAGCGCATCTGGTCGTCGCTGTCGAAGATGACCCGATTGGCGACTCCCGCACCGATGGCATTGGCGCTGATCGACGCCTCTTCGGTATTCGCGAGACGAATGCCGAACTCCGCGCCGCAGATCTCGTTGCCGTAGCCCTTCTCGCCGCCGATAGAAATCTCGGTGCCCGCCTGAATGTCGATCGCCGCCGTCGTCGCTCCCTCACGAGAACCAGCGATCACATTGCGCGTCAGGCTGACTCTGGTCGTGTTCGAATCCGCGACGATGATGCCCAGATCGCCGGCCGCCACCACGTTGTTGCGCACCAGGATTTCGGCGGCGCCGGAAATGATCGAGATGCCCTTCTGGCGGTTGGGCCGGACCAGCGCACGTGGCAGCTCGGACGCCACCAGTTGTAATGAGGCATCGGCTGGTGCTAGCCCAATCCAGTTGTTCTCGATCACCGACTCCCGCGCGCCTTGCTCGACCGCGATGCCAACCCGATTGCCTGCGATCACATTTGCAGAACGCCTGCCAATCGTCGCGTCCACCGAACCGTCGCCGAGAAAGACCCCTACATCGTTCGACGCTAGCCCAGCGTCACGCCGGAGTCCGATCCTGTTGCCATCGATCTGGATCGGCAGCCGGGTCTCGCGCAGTTCGACTCCCGCGACCTTGCTGTTGCCGATCGTGTTGCCGACGATGCTCGCTTGCGCCGAGTCAACGACCAGGATGCCATCGTCGTTGGGCGCGGGCGTTCCGTCGTGAGCGATGCCGATCACGTTGCCCGAAATGACGGCATCAACGCCACCGCCGCCAACGACAACGCCATGACCAGTGCGACCGGCCGCGCTATTGCCGCCGATCCGGTTCTCCAGGATCTGTGCGCCGCGAGCGCCGCCGATCACCGCAATCCCGCTCAGACGATTCGCTGCCTGCTCGCCGTTCGAGGTCAGGCCAACCCAGTTGCCCTCAATCAGCGCATCGCTCGCCGAGGCGCCAATCACGCCAATCCCATAGCGCCCAAAGCCGGACACGCCCAGTCCGCGAACAACCCCTCGCGCCGCGATCAACTCAAGTCCGGCGGTATCTCCGGCCAGAGAGCCGTCCAGCCAGATCCGCGGCCTGGCGTCCGCTGATGCTGTGCCATTCGAACCATCGATCGTGATCCCGTCATCCTTCAGCGCCGGTAACGCCGATCGGGGTCGGAGCGTCATCGCAGACTGAAAGCGAATCAGATCATCGCTGGCGGAGTCGTTGGCCTGCTCGATCGCTGCCCGCAACGTCCCGGCTCCGACGTCGCCGTCGGACACGACCCATATCTCCGAGGTCGATTGCCCGGACGCGGTCCACCACAAGACCGCAAGCGCGGCCAGCGCAACAGCAACGGCTGTCCAGAACTTCACGATCTCACTCTAGGACGGGATCGGCCTAGCGACGCTCGACGTTCTGCAGCAAGGCGGCGGAATTCAAGACGAGATGGAACGTGTCGCCCGGCATCAGCGCGAAATCAACGTCGCCCGGCACATTGCCCGGGAACCAGGCCTGCCATCCCGTTGCGCTCGACCAATGCCAGGCCGCCGACACAACGTGTTGGATGTCCGACACTGCCTCGCTGACAGTCGTCTCCTGGCCGCGCCAGACGAGGTCGTTCCAACTCGCCAGCAGCGGGAGTCCAGTACCCAACAGATCCGCGATCAATCCGTTGTTGTTTACATGTGCTTTCGCCATCAACAGCGCCTGCGCCCATGTCGAGTCCGTCTGCGCAACACCATCGATGTGCTGCAAATCGAAAATGGCAGTAGCCACGCCTCCCTGGGTCACGCTGATCTGCGGATACACCTGCGCTTCGGCGTTGACCACCAACGGACGCCACAACACGCGATATTCGCCAGCAACAGGCTGCCCCAACCGATCCACAACTTCGGCCTGCAATCGGTAGCGGGTTGAAGAAACGTACTCTTCAATCAACACTTCCTCGACATCGGCTAGAGACAACTGGGCGCGCAGATACAGGGCAACCGGCGTACCAGTCACCCTGATGGTCTGTTCATCACTCAGCGATCTGCCGTCACCAGCCCACGCGGCGCTCAGGCTAGCCGAACCGAGCCTCGCGCTGCGGCTGTCCAGGTGGACACGCGCAGCGCCAGAGTCATCAGTGGTCTGCGACTCGCCATCGCCTTCCCATGAGACCACCAGGCCGCCACCGGCAGCGAACGTGATCCGTTGGTTCGGCACGCCTTGCCCGCGCTCGTCGACCAGTAGCGCTTGGATCGATCCGGGGGCACCAACCTTGCCGAACTCCATCGATGCGCCGGAAATCGGTACGAGACGAAGCGCTTTCGGTTCGCCGTAGAGCTCGAACTCGATCGTCAGCGAGGCCGACCCACTGGTCGCGCGGATGCGCACGACGCCCGGATCCGAGCTGAGCAAGGCAGTCGCCTCGCCCGTCTGCGATGTTCTGACAGTGAGTTCCGTTGTCGATGACGCGATACCGCTACGCAACTGCGCTCCTGACGGAGCGGCGAGAATCTGCATTGAAACTTGCGAACCGGGCGAGGCAATGCCGGTTTCATCGACCGCGATCAGCCTGATGCGGTGCTGGGTGGAAGCGTCCAGTCGCGCGTTCGCCGACGGTTGAGCCAGACGCAAACTCGACGTTTCGCCAACGAATCGAACTGTCACAGTGTCCAACAGCGAGCCCACCTGGGCTGTGACGACGGTCGCGCCGCTGCGGCCGTCGGCGACCAACTTCACATTGGCGCCAAGGGTATCGTTGCCGACATCGACGAGCGTCGATTGAATTCGAGCGGGACCGCTGGCCGCCGTAAACGCGCCCAGTTCTGTCGAGAGTGTCACTCGAGTCGCGTTCTCGGCGGCAGCGGCCGGAAGTCGAACCGTAATCGTCGATTCGCCGCCCTGCGCGGACACCGCCCGCGGATAGGCAGTCACCGAGAGCACACGCTGAGACGAAGCATCGATCGCCGTCGCCCATGCGAACACAGCCAATGTCGTCAAAAGCAACACGGCTGAGAGGGCGGCCCACCGCACTCGGAGACGCCATTTCTGGCTCTTCATCACAGGCTCAGTGTACGCATCGGCCTGACTCTGACCCTCTCCGCCCGCCGACCGCCGCCCGGATTCGGCGCGGTTTTACTGTCGCTTCACGCATCGGCCTACACTTCCTCACGAGCAATTCCTCACCTGACCGCACTGACACTGCACTGACCTGCGCCGAATCCAGAAAGGCTGCTACATGTCGAATCATGAATCCTGGCCCGATGCGCCAACTCCACTCGCCGATGGAGAATGGCAGGTCACCGTCTGGGACATCACCAGCAGCGGCGTTCTGGCAATCACACTCAATCGCCCGGAGCGGCTCAACGCGCTCTCCTTCAGACTACTGAGAGAACTGCAAGCACTCGTTGACTTTGCAGCAGCCCGGCCCGACATCCGTGTGGTCACGCTGCGCGGCTCCGGCCAGCAGGCATTCTGCTCCGGCGACGACCTCTACGGCATGGAGCCGACTCCCGGTATTGATTCATCAATCACAGTGCATCACCCATTCCTGATGTCACTTCGCGAGCTGAAGAAGCCGGTTGTGGCGCTCATCAGCGGCTGGGCTCTGGGCCACGGCTGGGAGATCGCCTGCGCCTGCGACATCCGCCTCTGCGCCGACAACATGGAAGTCGGCGACCACCGAGTCCAACGAGCGATCGGTATGAACGGCGGCACCACCTGGTTCGCGCCACGCATCATGGGTCGTGGCCGAGCGATGGAGCTACTGATTACGGGTCGCCACATGTTCGCCGAGGAAGCCCTGCAATGCGGCTGGGCCAACCGGGTCTGGCCGCTGGAGGACTTCGACACCGAGGCGCAGACCTACATCGACAACCTGGCCAGCCTGCCCACGCTCAACCTGTCCGCCTTCAAAGAAATGATCGACTACTCGTCCGAGCACTCACTCCGTGACAGCCTCGCACACGAGGTAGAAGTCTCCGATCGCTACCGCTACAGCGACGACGCCCAGGAAGGTCGCCGTAGCTGGAGAGAAAAGCGAGCCCCCGTCTTCCGCGGTTACTGAACCTCGTTAGTCTGGACGCAGAGCACAACAATGACAACAACAGAGAAGTACCAGGCTGGATGCCGCCTATTGCTGGAGCAAGCACAAGTTGAGCTTGAGGCCGAAGACTATCGCCAATCCGCCGAAAAGGCCTGGGGCGCGGCCGCGCAAGCGGTCAAGGCTGTGTGCGCGGACCGTGGTTGGCGTCATGGCAGTCATCGACGCTTGCGGATCGCAGCTAAACGCCTCGCCGAAGAGACGGGCGATGCAGAGATCAATCTGCTCTTCAAGTCCGCCAACTTGCTGCACGTGAACTTCTACGAGGACGCATACAACCGCGAAGAAGTCTCTGACGGTATTGAGGACGTGCGCCGCTTCATCGACAAACTCGACGCCCTGCCCTGATATCCTGCCTCGCAAGCACAGCCAACCAGGAGTGAACATGCCCAAGACCTACATTCTCGGCGGATTCCAGACCGATTTCGCCCGCAACTGGCGTAAGGAAGAGCACAATCTTCGCGATGTGATGGCCGAGGCCGTCAATGGCGCGCTCGACTCTGCCTCAATGGAACCCGGCGACATCGACACCGCGCACGTCGGAAACTTCGCCGGCGAGCTCTATGCCAAGCAGGGACAACTCGGTGGATTCTTCGCCGAGATCAACCCCGACTTCGGCGGTCTGCCGACCTCCCGGCACGAGGCCGCCTGCGCCTCCGGCAGCATCTCCATCCTGATGGCCTCGGCCGAGCTTGAGGCCGAACGCTACGGCACCGCGCTGATCCTCGGCGTCGAGCAGATGAAGACCGTCAGCCCGGTTGAGGGCGGAGACTTTCTTGGTACCGCCGGCTGGTACGAGCTTGAAGCTGACGGCGTCGAGCTGCCCTTCCCCAAGCTGTTCGGCCGCCTCGGCGACGTCTACGAGGACCGCTACGGCCTCGACCCGGCCCACCTCCAGCGCCTGGCCGAGATCAACTACGAGAACGCACAGCGCAACCCGGCAGCGCAGACCCGCGCATGGCTCGGCGATGTCAAGACCGACCTCGACGCCGGCAAATACGTCGCGCCGATCACCGGTCGACTGCTGCTGCGCGACTGCTCACAGATCACCGACGGCGCGGCGGCCCTGGTCCTCGCCAACGAGGATCGAGCAGCCGAGTGGGCCGAGGCTCGCGGCATCGACCTGGCCGACGTGCCAACGATCCAGGGTTGGGGACACCACACCGCCGCGCTGACCTTCGACGAGAAGATCGCACAAGCCCAGGGCGACGAGTACATCCTGCCGCACACCCGCCGAGCAATCACGGACGCCTACGAGCGAGCCGGCATCGACGGCGTCGAAGATGTTGACGTGATCGAAACGCACGACTGCTTCACCACCAGTCACTACATGGCCATCGACCACTTCGGCATCACCGCGCCAGGCCAGAACTACGAGGCGATCGAAGATGGCCGCATCGACTTCGATGGCGACATTCCAATGAACCCGTCCGGCGGCCTGATCGGCGGCGGACACCCGGTCGGCGCGACCGGCGTCCGCCAGGCGCTCGACGCCTGGAAGCAAGTAACCGGCAAGGCCGGTGATTTCCAGGTCGAAGGCGCAGAACGAGCCGCGACGCTGAACATCGGCGGTTCCGGCACGACCTCGGTCTCACTAGTCATCGGCCGTTAGCGTCTCAGAGCACTGGAAAAATCATCAAGAGGGGCGGCCTATGACCGCCCTTCTTCGTCAATCTCGGCTGACAGGTCGACTAACCAATCACGCCCTCCGCCGATAGCTCCGCCAACTCCTCTTCCGACAACCCCAGACGCTCCTGCAACACCTCGCCAGAATGCTCACCAAGTTCCGGTGCGTCTCGACGCAGCGTCGCCGGCTGACCGTGCAGCATGACTGGATGCGTCAGCGTCGGCAATGGACCGTAATGCCGATGATCATGTTGGACCATGTATTCGTTCGCGATCACGGCAGGATCATTGATCAGATCGCCCATCTGCTGCACCCGCGTGAAGATCAAGTTCGGCTCAGTCAACAGCCGCTGTTCCCACTCCTCGCGCGGCGCAGAGGCGAACCGTTCCTCCAGCAGTGCGATCAGGTCCTCGCAATGCTCGCCCATCGCCGAGAGCGTCGTGAATCGCTCATCATCGGCGATATCCTCCAATCCCACAGCGCGACAGAAGGACGCCCAATCGCGCTCAGCCTCCAGAATGCCGAGCATGAGCCACTTGTCGTCGCCGCAGCGATAGAGGTTCCAGAGCGGGTTGGCCGCCTTCGATCGATCAAATCGAGGCCACAGGTCCAGCCCGTGCATCAACCCCACGCTGATGCCCCAGAACTGCAGCCACATCGTGGCCATGATGTGCGAGACCTCGATCCGCTGACCCTGACCGCCGTTCAGCTCTCGACCGGCAATTGCAGCCAGCACGCCATAGGCCAGACAGGTCGCGCCCATCACATCAGCAATGCCCAGGGTGTTCCAGTTCGGAGGATCATCAGGGCCGCCGCCCGAGTACATGAACCCGCCCCGCGCCTGGCCGACGGCGTCCAACGCCGGCAAGTGCGATTCGTCGCCTTTGAATCCGTAGCCGGCAGTCGCTGCGTGGACCAGCCCAGGATTGATCTCCATCAGCGCCTCACTCGTCAGTCCTAGTTTCTCGAAGGTGCCCGGTCGATAATTCTCGATAAAGACGTCGGTGTCCACGATGAGTGCACGAAACAGCTCCTGCCCTCGCTCAGACTTGAGATCAAGTGCCAATGATCGCTTGTTGCGATTGACTGCCTCAAACAGCGCCGAATGACCATCGGGCATCATGTTCGGAATCCCGGCGACCGACTCGACGAATCTTGCGGCGTCGGGACGAGTCGGCGACTCAATCTTGATTACATCGGCGCCAAGATCGCCCAGCATCATCCCACCGATCGGCCCAAACCCCCACGTCGAACACTCCAACACCTTGATTCCATCAAGCGGTCCAGCCATCGTGCGCTCCCCTCGAATGCCTACGGCCAAAGGTCAGATAGATCGACGACCAAGCCCTCCATGACGTCCTCACCGCTCAACGAATCTGGGTCGTCTAACACTTCCGGTTCCCGATTCGGCCGATAGATGTGAATCTGGCGTCGCCTTGGATCAATCAGCCAGCCCAGCTTGACTCCATTTGCGATGTACTTTGCCATTTTGCGTTGCTGACTGATGAGCGACTGACTCGGCGAACGCGTTTCGAGCACGAACGGCGGAACGAGTGCAAACGGCTCGTCCCAGATCGGGTCGCTCCTTGGGGGTATCTGCGCAAGGGGCATACAGGACAGATCCGGAACGAGTAGCGAACCGTCGGGAAGGTTGTAGCCAAACGTGCTACCGAATATTCGCCACCTTGCGTCGCTTGCCCATGAATGGATTTGCGCCATCAGGACGCTCTCAATCCAACCGCTCTCCGGGGCCGGCGGCGGCGCACTCACAATGAGCGCTCCTTCGGCCGAGCGTTCCACCTGGCTGAGGTCATTCAACTCACCTATCTCAAACAGCCGTTCGTAAGTCAGCTTCCAATCAGGTGGCAGACGTAGCAGGAACTCGACGAAACCATAATCGTAGGCCAGGTCTCGCTGCTCCTGCCAGATCCGATGCGCGGCCTGCTCTTCGGCAGTTGATGCCGGTTCTGCAGTGACCATGACTTCACCTCGTCTGTTGGGCGCCCAGCCTAGAGCACCACGTGCTCCTGATGCTCACCGAAGACGTCTCGCATCGTGTTCATGATCTCGCCCAGCGTGCAGTAGCTGCGCACCGCGTCGAGCATCTGCGGCATCGAGTTCGCCCGCGGATCACGACAGACATTCGCCAGCGCCTGCAGAGCCGAGTCGGCCTGGTCTGGATCGCGTTCGGCACGCGTCCGTCGTAGGCGCTCCAGGTGCCGAGCCTCGCCCTGAGGGTCCATCTTCAGAATCGGAATCTCGATCGGCTCTTCGACCTCGAAGTCATTGACCCCAACAATCGTCCGCTCACCGCGCTCAACCTCGCGCTGGAAGCGAGCCGATGCATCCGCGATCTCCTTCTGGAAGTATCCCGTCTCAATCGAAGCGATCACGCCGCCCAGAGCGTCAATCTGCTCGAAGTACTGGTACACCTCACGCTCGAGGTCATTGGTCAACTGCTCGACGAAGTACGAGCCGCCCAACGGGTCAACCGTGTTGATCGCGCCCGACTCATGCATGATCACCTGCTGAGTCCGTACCGCCAGTCGCGCCGCCTTCTCCGAGGGCAGCGCCAGCGCCTCATCCATCGCGTCGGTGTGCAAGGATTGCGTACCACCGAGCACAGCAGCCAACGCCTGGATCGTCACACGCAACAAATTTACTTCCGGCTGGACATCGGTCAGCGACACACCCGCCGTCTGCGTGTGAAAGCGCATCCACCAGGAGCGCGGATTCTCAGCTCCAAACGTCTCGCGCATCTCGCGAGCCCAGATCCGACGGGCCGCACGGAACTTGGCGATCTCCTCGAAGAAATCGTTGTGCGAGTTGAAGAAGAACGACAATCGAGGCGCAAACTCGTCCACGTGCAGTCCGCGCTCCTGCGCCCAGCGCACATACTCAAGACCATCAGCCAATGTGAAGGCCAATTCCTGAGCCGCCGTCGAGCCCGCCTCGCGGATGTGGTAGCCCGACACCGAGATCGAGTTCCAACGCGGCATGTACTCCGAGGCAAACTCCACCGTGTCTGTCACCAGCCGCATCGACGGACGCGGCGGGAAGACGAACTCGTTCTGCGCGATGTACTCCTTCAGGATGTCGTTCTGCAGTGTGCCGCCCAGTTTCGAGCGGTCGATCCCACGACCTTCGGCCGCCGCGATATACATCGCCCAGATCGGCGCTGCCGGTGAATTGATTGTCATCGATGTCGTGATCTGATCGAGCGGCAGCTGATCAAGCAGGAGTTCCATGTCGGCCAGTGACGACACGGCCACACCACACTTGCCAAACTCCCCTGCCGCCAGATCGTCGTCGTGGTCGTAGCCCATCAGTGTCGGCATATCGAACGCGATCGATAGACCTGTCTGACCGTCGTCCAGCAGTCGTTTGAAACGAGAGTTGGTCTCCTCGGCCGATCCGAATCCGGCGAACATGCGGATCGTCCAGGGACGTCCGCGATATCCGGTCGGATGCACCCCACGCGTGTACGGATACTCGCCCGGCAATCCGAGGTCATTCTCGACATCCCAGCCCGACTCATCAAGCGTCGTGGCGTCGTAGAGCCGCTCGATCGGCCTTGAAGAGACCGTCATGAACGGCCCCGGCCGCTCGCGGCCATCCGCCTCGACTCGTGAATCCCACTCGCTCCGAGACTTCCGCAGTGCATCAATGGTCGCCGAATCAAGCATCGCCAACTCCCACCTGGATCCACTCGCTATTCGTCGAGTATACGAAGCGTGGCCAACGCGGCCCGCCAGCCTCGGCCAAGTACGATGTACAAATGGGAGCTGACATCCATGACCACACAGGCCTACCACGAAGCCAGCATGACGCTCCTCGCGCAAGCAGACGCGGAACTCGCGGCGGGAGACGTGAGGCAGGCATCAGAAAAGGGTTGGGGCG
Organism: Dehalococcoidia bacterium; assembly: GCA_965207365.1. GTDB lineage: Bacteria > Chloroflexota > Dehalococcoidia > Bin125 > Bin125 > Bin125. Next base: position 452,248 of record OZ242281.1, read on the forward strand.
CAGCAGCGCAGGTCGTCAAGGCAGCCGCAGAACAGCGAGGGTTGCCACACAGGGACCACGCCGCGTTGTACCGGGCGGTTGACGCGCTGTCTACTGAGGCAAGCGACGACGACATCTATCTGCTGTTCCAGGTGGCAAGTCAGCTTCACGTCAACTTCTATGAGAACTGGGACAGTCCACAGAACGTCCAAAGAGCACTTGCGGCCACGCGACGCTTCGTGGGACTGGTCTCAAGGCTTATCTGAGCTGCACGACCATAGAGCCGCCAAACTCCGCACGTAACCGCTCACTGTCGGTCGACGATTGAAGGCATCTCCAGATCCGCCCCGGGAGTCCGGGCGGTTACGATGCACCGATAGGAGTAGACACGGAATGACCACTCAGGCCTACCACGAAGCCAGCATGACGCTCCTCGCGCAAGCAGACGCGGAACTCGCGGCGGGAGACGTGAGGCAGGCATCAGAAAAGGGTTGGGGCGCCGCAGCGCAGGTCGTCAAGGCAGTGGCAGAACAACGAGGCTGGCCACACCAGAGTCATGCATCCCTCTACAGGGCCATTGACCGGCTGGTGGTGGAGACGGACGACGAGAGCATCAGCAATCTCTTTCACATTGCCAGCGCATTGCACCAGAATTACTACGAGAACTGGGATTCCCCTGAGAACGTGGCACGAGCACTCAAGGCCATGCACCTCTTCCTCGAGAAGCTCTCGCCGCTTCTCAGTCGCTAGTGCAGTGAACTGACCAGGGCGACATACTCCGCGTCCGTCATTGGTGGACCGACAAACCCCGGACAAGCCATATCCCTGGTCACCCTCGGTGTCCGACCGGCTTCCGATTCCAGGCGGAATGGATAGTCCCGACAACCGTCTGGCCTGACCTCGTATGCGCTGCAACGCAGATCGTCACCGAGCAGCGCGCAGGCGTCACCCTCCGGTTGCAGCATCAGCACCATGGACGCTCGTTCGTCCAACACCTCCGACACGTCCACTTCCCGCGCCAGACGGATTACCTCGTTCTCCCCCAGGTCCACGCGATACGGATTGCGGCAGCACATGGCGCCGCACTCATCGGCAATGCAACGAAACGATGGCGTACCCGGACGCACCACAGAATCGTCGTCCTGCCGCGCGTCGTCGGTCATCTGTTGGCGGATGGCTGCGGCTAGAGGCCGGCAGCCACACTGTCGAGCAGTTGGATCCGCGTCTCCTCACGCGACCATGGCGAGCCTTCTTCGGCCAGCAGTTCTCGCAGACGTTCTTCGTAGAAGAACTCCGTGCCTTCCGCCGGCTCCAGTTCGTCAAGCCAGCTCGCTGTGTCGGAGTACTTGGCGAAGAACGGCTTGCCAACCCACTCGGGATCGCGACCCTGCAGGAAGCGCAGCACAATCAGCTTCTCGCCTCGGTGCTCGGAGACGCCCAGAATCTGGACTTTGCCCGGTCCGGCCGACATCGACGGTCCACGCACGGTCCGCCCGACGCCCGACACTCGCTGGTACGCGCCGCGGAAAATCTCCTGGCAATCCACCAGCGGCAACTCAAAGTAGCGCTTCGCGCCAGTGTCTCGAGCGACAAACAGGTAGTACGGCACGCAGCCGGCCTGGGTCTGTTCGGCCCACATATCCGCCAGTAACTGCGAGTCCGCGTTGATGTGCTTGAGCAGCGGCGTCTGGGTGCGAATCTGTGCGCCGGTCTCGCGAATCCGCCGCACCGCCTCCAATGCGACCGGCGTGCGCAGCTCGGCCGGATGATTGAAGTGAGCCATCAGCGCGAGCTGCATCCCGGCGTCGGTCACCTGTCGGAACAGATCCAGCAGCTCTTCCGCGTCGTCGTCATAGATGAATCGATGCGGCCAATATGCGATCGCCTTGGATCCGATCCGCACGGTGCGCAGATTGTGGCCCGCGTCCGGCTTGGTCAGCGGCTCGATGTACTCGCGCAGCGTCTTCGTCTTCATGATCAACGGGTCGCCGCCGGTGAAGAGCACGTCCGAGACCTCGTGGTGCTCGGACAGATAGCCGCGCAACCGCTCCCCCTCACGCATCGCAAACTTCTTGCCCTCGAGGCCCACGAACTGCGGCCAGCGGAAGCAGAACGTGCAGTAGGCGTGGCAGGTCTGACCCTGCGACGGAAAGAACAGCACGGTCTCGCGGTACTTGTGCTGCATGCCCGGCAGCGGTTCTTCCTGCAGGCTGGGCATGTTGTGTTCCATCTGACCGGCGGGATGCGGATTCAGCGTCATCCGGATCTCGTCGGCCACGACCTTCAACTCACGCGCATTCTTGCCCGAGTCGATGGCCGCTGCCATCGTGTCGAAATCGGCCGGCGCCAGCATGTCCTTCTGCGGAAAGGTCAGCCGGAACATGCCGTCGTTCAGTGCGTCGGACCAGTCGATCAAATGATCGACCACATACCGATTTGACTTGAACGGCAGCACCCGGCCCACCACGTTGATGTTGTAGACCACGTCATCGGGTAACGCTTGGATCTGTTCAAGCTGCTCGAAGTTATGCAGATTGATCGCCTGGTATTGCTCCGAAGCGAAGTCTTCTGAAGTCAGATTTGTCACGTCATACGGCTGGGACACCATGTCTCAGCTCCTCTCAACACTGCTGCTTGAACTGCTGCGTAACGGCATCCGCCAACAACACACAGCTCACTACTTGTCATAGTCGCTCATGTTGCATTATATCGTCCGCGAGCAGACGCCGATTTCACTGCCGTTAAACACCGTCTCAGGACTGTAAACCAGCCCGGTTCGTCAGTGTGATCAGGCCAATCTCCGGTCGGCAGGCGAACCGCAGAGGAACGTGCGCCGTTCCAAATCCCTGGCTCACGACGACCTGCGCCCCACCGACCTCAAACACGCCAGACGTCTGCTCCCGACTCACCAGTCGAGAGTGCCGCAAGGGAGCACCCCAGCCTGGAACGCGAATCTGTCCACCATGTGTATGCCCACAGAGCACCAGAGAGGGACCACCGTCCCTTGGCATCCGCAATCGCAGTGCCGCGTCGGGCGCGTGGGTCAGCATGATTGAGAACCCACCGGGTGGCGGCGTTGCCGAATCCAATCGAGCCATCCGCACCGAGTCGTCGCCCGCGCCGCCAATCCGGACCAGTTCCCCGCCGATTTCCAGCGACCGCCACTCATTGCGCAAGACGACGATGCCTGCCTCTTCCAGCCGCTCCACAAACGGCGCCGGATTGACGAACCGCCGCGGCGAACCCATCAGTCGATCGGCATTGAACGAGACCCATTCATCGAACGACCGAACCGGCTGGCAGTAGTCATGAGCCCCAAGCGTTGCGTAGACGCCCAACGGCGCCGTCAACTGCGTCAACGCATCGCCGGCCGAATCCCACCCGGCCGATGTCTCGACATAGTCGCCGGTACAGCAGATCAGGTCATAGTCGAGGTGCCAGATCCGCTCCAGGAAGCGTCCGACCGAGTCGCCCGATGCGGGAAAGTGTGTATCCGAGATATGCAAAATGCGCAGACCCTCAAGACCCTGCGGGAGATCAGGCAGTACGACCCGGCGTTCGGTTACCTCGACCGCCGTCGACTCCCACCACGCGTACAGCGTCGCCACGGCGCCCAGTGCGCCCAGTGCGCCCAGTGCGCCCAGTGCGCCCAGTGCGCCCAGTGCGCCCAGTGCGCCCAGTGCGCCGGTCCAGGCAACCAGGCGTGAGAAGCTCAACGGCCCTAACTCAGAATCTCGTTGACCGCGGCAAAGTCCTCAGCCGACAACTCCCAGCTCAATGTCGCCGCAACATTCGCCTCGATCTGTTCCGGCTTAGTCGCGCCGGCAATCACCGACGACACCGCGCCGTCCGACGCCAGCCAGCTCAACGCCAGGTCGAGAATCGTGCGTCCGTGATCCTCTGCATACCCGGTCAATGCATCCAGCTTGTCCCAGTTCTGGTCCGAGGTCAGCGCGCCGATTCGCGCCGGCATAGCCTTCGACCACGCCGCCAATCGCGTGCCCTCGGGCAGGTCTGCGCCACGTGTGTACTTGCCCGTCAGAAAGCCCGACGCCAGCGGGAAGAACGGCAACTGCCCCAGCCCAAACTCACGGCAGGCCGGCATGATCTCAGGCTCGATCTTGCGCTCAAGTAGGCTCCACTCGTTCTGTGCCGAGACGAACCGCGCATAACCCTTCGACCGCGACGTCCAGTCCGCATCGGCGATCTGCCATCCGCTGAAGTTGGAGTGTCCGATGTAGCGAACGACGCCACGATGCACGAGGTCCGACAGTGCCTCCAGGGTCTCTTCGATCGGCGTCTCTGGATCCGGCTGGTGCATCTGGTAGACATCGATGTAGTCAGTGCCCAGCCGCTTCAGCGACCGCCCCACGGCCTTCTCGATGTAGTGCCGCGATCCTCCTCGCGTGAACGGCCCCTCGCCGACTGGCATCGCAAACTTCGTCGCGACCAACACGTCCTCGCGACGAGACCCCAGCGCCTTGCCCAGGAATTCCTCCGACAGCCCGCCCCCATAGATGTCGGCCGTGTCGAAGAAGTTGATCCCCGCATCCAGCGCCGCGTCCACGACCGTCTTCGAACCCTCGTAGTCCAGCCGCATACCGAAGTTATTCGTCCCCAGTCCGGCAAGCGAAACTTGCAAACCGGAATTCCCCAGCCGTCGGTACTTCATTTCCCTGTCTCCTTGTGTAATGTCGCGACCTAGTCGGTCATCGGATCACCCAGTGACGGTTCCAGTCGAGTACCGAACAGGGTGCTCCCGCAAACGCGCAGCGATGCACAGTCTGATGTTAAGACCAGGCAGAGACTCATTCATCACTCCACCACCTCCTTGGGAGACCGACGGATGAATCCCTTGCTCCCTCTTGGGAGAGGGTTGCAAGGCTCAGCTACCCATCCCCAACCCCGCAGGATGTATCAGAAGTCAATTTTCCCAGTCCCCGCTTTGCGGAGACCTTGGAAAAACTCGCGAATCCCCTCTCCCCCCCTTGCGGGGGGAGATGTCACGGAGTGACAGAGGGGGGGTCGGCTGACAATGAGAAGATAGGAATCCCGAACAGCGGAACCCCATCTGCCGGAGCCTGCCCCTGCGTAGGCAGGGGGCATCTCCCCCGCAAGGGGGGAGAAGGGGAGTTTTTCAAAGGTCTCCGTAAAGCGGGGACTGGGATTCAACCAACCAATGGGACTTCTCCCTCATCTAGACAGGGTCTTGGTCTGCTGAGGGGACATTGCATTGTCGAGACTTCCTCGCCGTTTATCGGTAGAGTCAGGAGAAGGCGAGGGTCGAGACTCCAATAGACGCATGACCGCAACGGCGAAACCGGCTCGACGGGCACTGCTGATCACAGTCGCGGCGCTGATCGCCGTGTTTGCCGCGATGATCCTGATCGAGCACGCCAGCGCAGACGGAGGCGTACCGATCCCCGCACCCGCCGGAACTGAATGGACAATCGTCGCCGGATACAACACCGGCACCCACTCCGAAGGCGATGGACAGGACCCGCACGCGATCGACATCACTCGAACCGATGCTCCAGCCGATTGGACACCAGTGCTCTCTCCGGTCGACGGAGCAGTGACATGGTTCGATAACAACGGCATCAGCATCGTCGACGAAAACGGCTACGCTCACCTGCTCGTCCACATCGATCCCGGCGACAACATTCAGCGGGGATCGCGGGTGAGCGTGGGTGAGCAAGTTGGCCTGGTCTTCCCGGTCGGCTACGACGCCAACGGCGGCATCGCGCACATTCACTACGCCATTCATGACACGTACGGCGGCGGCTATCTCGATCGAAGCATCCCGTTCACGGGCCAGTACGCCATTGAGGGTCGCGAACTGCATTGGTCCTCCGAGTTCAACCTGCACAGCGGCCTCGAGTTCACCTCGACCAACACACAAGGCTGGACCGCACCGACCATCATTTCGACAGCAGACGGCCCGACCGATCCGCCTGCCACCGACGACAACAAAGACCCCGAGCCAACACCAACCGAAACCGAGCGAGTCACTGTCCCCGAGCCCGAACCGAAGCCGATTTGGACCATTCCCGCCGACGCGCCCATCGGTGGATGGCGCACGATTGGCGTGCAGCAGAACACGTCCGTTGCCGGACTCTTCGCCAATCTCAACGCACCGCTGACCGAGTTCTCCGTGCACCACGCCGGACGCCAAACCCATGAACGCTTCGACCCCGATGATCCACACAGCGCCGACGTCGCCGTGCGTTCGCTCAAGGCCGGACAAGCAGTCTGGGCGTTGGTCGATCCCGATGTCGCCTGGCTACCGGAGCCACCGCCCGAACCTCGACAGGTCACCATCCGACTTTCGACCGGCGCAAATCTCGTCTCATGGCAAGGACCCGAACGACACGTCGCCGAAGCCCTCCAGAACGTCGCCCACCTGATCCATGCCCACCACTTCGACGCCTACACCCAATCCTGGCGCTACTGGTCCCTATATGGACCCGACTTCCTCAACACACTCACCACCCTGCAAAGCGGAGACGCCCTCTACATCGTCGTCAAAGTCGGCTCCGTCTGGACACAGCTGCCATAACCAAGCACTCCCCCCGCTCCCCTCTCCCCCCCTGCGGAGGGAGCGCGGTTCGGGATCGGCACCTCCCTCCGCATTCCCCTCTCCCCCCCTTGCGGGGGGAGATGTCGCCTCGCGACAGAGGGGGGGTCGGCCAGGCCAAGACCGTTCAGCACTACCAAAGGCCGTCGCCAGGCCGCCCCCCCCCTCAGCCTGCGGCAGCTCCCCCCGCAGAGGGGGAGCGGGGATCGGATCACGCTCCCACCCGTGCAGGGTGAGTAGATGAGCAAACACGACGAAGGGCGGCCACATGGACCGCCCCTGCATCGTCATATCCAGCTTGGAAGCTAGCGCTGCAGCCAGGCGAACTGCTGCTTCCGACGCTGCGCTCCCGGTGCGATCTCAACGTTGATCAGCGTCGAGCCCTCCTGCGCGAACGAGTCGTCCAACGCAGCTTCGAACTCTTCAGGACTCTTGCAGTAGTAGCCCTTACCGCCGAACGCTTCCATGATCATCTCGTAACGCGCCATCGGCGTGAGCTGACCCGGCGACAACTCGCCCGTGCCGTACTCTTCCGGCAGTTCAGGCGCGCCTCCGCCGATCCCGTTGTTGTTGAAGATGATCCACGTGATCGGCAGCTTCTGACGAATCGCCGTTTCGACCTCGCCCGGACCAAATCCGAACGCCGCGTCACCCTCGAGCGCAATCACGCGCTTGCCTGGATTCACGACCTGCGCCGCCAGCGCGAAGCCCGGGCCGACACCCATCGTGCCCCACGTGCCCGCGTCCAGACGACTGCGCGGCTCGTACGACTGGATCACCTGACGAGCAATCGCCATCGTGTTCTCACCCTCGGTGACAAACACCGCGTCGCGCGGCATGCGGTCGTTGATTTCCTTCAGCGGTCGGTAGTAGTTCATCGGCGCCTCGTTCGACGACGCCCACTCGGCCTGCTCGGCCGCCTTGCGCTCGAGCTCCGCGTTGATCGAGGCGATCCACTCGGTCGTGTCCTCGAACTGCCACGGATTCTCGTCCAGATACGAGTTCATCTGGCCCATGACGGCCTTGCCGTCGCCGACCAGCGCCACTTCTGTCGGGACGTTCGTGCCGATCTCCGCCGGCTCGATGTCGAGCTGGACAATCCGCACGCCTTCCTTGAAGCGCGGCGGCTTGCCGAAGTGCAGGATCCAGTTCAGGCGCGCGCCCAGCAGGACCACGAGGTCCGCGTTCTTGAGCACGTGCGTCCGAGCCGCCGCTGCGTTGTTCGGCGCGTCGGCCGGCACGACGCCGGCGCCCATCGGCGTCGCCAGCCAGGGAATGCCCGTCTTGTCGACGAACTCCTGGACTTCCTGCTCCGCCTTTGACCAGGCCATGCCCTTACCGACAATGACCAGCGGGTTCGAGGCCGACTTCAGCGCCTCGATTGCCGCCTCCACCGACTCCTGCGAGACCATCGGTCGTTGTGGTTCCTCGACGCGAGGCGCCCACTGCACCTCGGACTCGTCGACGACCGCGTCAATCACGTCGCCCGGCAGGTCCAGGTAGACCGGACCCGGACGCCCGTTGATCGCCGCACGCGTCGCCTGTGCGATCAGTCGCGGGATCAACCGCACGTCGCGCGCCTGGTCCGACCACTTGACGAACGGCCTCGCCGCTTCGACCTGTGGCGCGTCCTGGAAGTCGCCCATCTGCGACAGCGTGATGTTCGCCGCGCCGCCGAGCAGGATCATCGGCCAGCAGTTCGCCTGCGCGTTGCCCAGCGCCGAGATCACGTTCGTCATCCCGGGTCCCGAGACGACCAGCGCCGCCGACAGATGACCGTGCATGTAGGACGCCGCCTGGGCCGCGTAGCCCGCCGCCTGCTCGTGTCGCACGCCGATGAACGGCTTGCCCTCTTGCTGCCAGGCAATCGAAATCGGTACCACCGGCACCCCGACCAAGCCAAACATCTCCTCAACGCCCTGCGTCGCGAGCGACTTAGCGACGATCTGCGCGCCACTCAATTCTGCCACTTGAATTCTCCTAAGTTGTAAGACTCAAACTCTTAGCAGACTACTACACGTCCTAATCCCCGCTCTCCCCTCGCGATGAGAGCCGACATTCCCTCTTCCACTCTCCCCCCCTGCGCGGAGAGCCGACATTCCCTCTTCCACTCTCCCCCCTGCGGGGGGAGCTGAGATCCCTTCTTCCACTCTCCCCCCCTTGCGGGGGGAGATGCCGAAGGCAGAGGGGGGGCTGCGGCACGACAAGTAATGACTGGCGTTGGGAGGTTGCGCGACGTACCCCCCTCTGTCGCAGAGCGACATCTCCCCCCGCAAGGGGGGGAGAGGGGGAAGGGGGGGAGGGGTTGGAGGGGGACTTACGCCCGATTCCTCGAGCGGCGCATCTTGACTGCTCCCAGGCTGGCGATGACACCGACCATGGCCAGCAGGGCAATCGTGCCGATGAGGGCCTCGCTGCTGGGGCCGCCGTCGACCAGACCACCGCTGCCGGACTCTGGGTAGCCATTTTCCATTTCATCGCCGTTCGTTTGATCGCCGGAGACCGTTGTCGTGTCGCTGGTCTCGTCCCCGGCAATGTCGGCGGCTGAGTCGTCGTACATGGAGAGATCTGCGCCGTTGCCCAGGGCTTCCTCTTCACTGAGGAGATCGCCGTCGTCGGATTGCTCCGTCTGTCCTGCCGTGATCGTCATGCTCACGCCATCCTCGTCGGACGGTTGCCCCATGGGCATCAGCATCACGTTGGCCTGATCCTGTCCCGTCTGATCAATCTCCGCCTGAACCATTGCGCCGTTGAGGCTGAAGCCAATTGTCTTCACCTCGTCGCTGTCGCACACGACGTTCACATACCAGGTACCGTCCTCAGCAACCATCGCTGTACCCAACTCTTCGCCGTCCACGTCATAGACCATCACGACATCGCCCGCCTCGCCGTCGCCATACAGCAAGAACGGCGGCTGCCCAGGCTGAGCCGAGGCCGCCGACCAGAGCAAGGCCAGGACGACCGCCGCCCCAACCACCAACACCGCCAACCGAGACTTCCGCCGCAAGACCGTCGAGATCATGACAAACTCCCTCTCCCAGGCGCACGCCGCCCAGGGACTTGATCGCTGACACCTCGACTATGCAACAACCTCCAATCGCAAGACCAGCCCATAATCAGTCACGGGAGATCACTGATTACGCTCAGGCAACGAAGGAGCTTCATACTCCCCGCTCCCTCCCTTGCAGGGGGAGATGTCGCCTTGCGCCACCCCATTCCCCTCTCCCCCCCTTGCGGGGGGAGATGTCGCCTTGCGACAGAGGGGGGGGTCCGTAGAGCAACCTCATAACGCCAGTGATCACGTGCCGCGCTGCAGCCGACCCCCCCTCAGCCTTCGGCAGCTCCCCCCGCAAGGGGGGGAGCGGGGGAATGGATCTCGATCCCCTCTCCCCCCCTTGCGGGGGGAGATGTCGCCTTGCGACAGAGGGGGGGGGTCCGTAGCGAAACCTCCTAACGCCAGATATCACGTGTCCCGCCGGAGCCGACCCCCCCTCTGCCTTCGGCATCTCCCCCCGCAAGGGGGGGAGAGGGGAACCGAGGGAACGGCATCTCCCCCCGCAAGGGGGGGAGAGGGGGAACGGGGGATCGGCAACTCCTCCCGCAAGGGGGGGAGCGAGAACCGGGGGAAAGGGATACCATCTCCGCCATGCACCGACGACCATCCGAGACCACCGACTTCGCCCGAGCCCAACGACGGCGCCCAACCGAAGCAGAGTCCACCCTCTGGAAGCACCTCCGCCGACGTCAACTCCAGGGCCACCGCTTCCGACGACAACAGCCCATTGGCCCATACTTCGCCGACTTCATCTGCCTGCAAGGCCGCCTCATCGTCGAGCTCGACGGCTCACAACACCTGGACAACCCCGAACACGATCAACGCCGAGACCAATACCTCAAATCACAAGGCTTCCACGTCATTCGCTTCACCAACGACAAAGTCTTCACCGACATGGAAGCCGTCCTCGAAGCCATCCTCAACGCCCTCGAATAACTCCCCACTCTCCCCCCCTTGCGGGGGGGGGAGATGCCGATCCCCTTTCCCCGCTCCCCCCCTTGCGGGGGGAGCTGCCGAAGGCTGAGGGGGGGGCGGCCTCAGCACGACACGTCATATCTCACGTTGGGAGGTTGCTCTACCGACCCCCCCTCCGTCGCAAAGCGACATCTCCCCCCGCAAGGGGGGGAGAGAGAAGAGCGCAGAGTTGCCGCTCCCCATTCCCCTCTCCCCCCCTCGCGGGGGGAGATGCCGTAGGCAGAGGGGGGGACGGCCTCAGCGCGACACGTCATATCTGCCGTTGGGTGGTTGCTCCACCGACCCCCCTCTCTGTCGCAAAGCGACATCTCCCCCCGCAAGGGGGGGAGAGAAGGGAGAGAGCAGAGCTGCCGATCGCCATTCCCACGCCCACCCCCTCGCGGGGGGAGAGAAGGGAGAGAGCAAAGCTGCCGATCCCCATTCCTACGCCCACCCCCTTGCGGGGGGAGCTGCCGATCCCCATTCCCCACTCTCCCCCCCTCGCGGGGGGAGATGCCGTAGGCAGAGGGGGGGGCGGCCTCAGCGCGACACGTCATATCTACCGTTGGGTGGTTGCTCTACCGCCCCCCCTCTGTCGCAAAGCGACATCTCCCCCCGCAAGGGGGGGAGATGGGGAAAGGGCAAAGCGATATCTCCCCCCGCCAGGGGGAAGAGGGGGAAGGGGCAAAGCGACATCCCCCCGCAAGGAGGGGAGAGCGGAACCCCCTGAACACAACAAAAGAGGCGGGGCCTTTCGGCCCCGCCCCTTTGTGTGGACAGGGTTGTCCGATCTTCCGAGAACTACGCCCGGTTGCGGACTCGGCGCAGGCCGAGACCGGCGACTGCTGCGACGCTCAGTGCGATCAGCAGGCCGATCAGGCCGGCTGAGACACCGCTGCCGTCTGCGAGTCCACCGCTACCCGTACCCGGGTATTCGGTGTCTTCCATGGTTCCGTCGTCCATAGAACCATCGTCCATAGAACCATCGTCCATGGAACCGTCGTCCATTGAGTCGCCTTCGCCCTCGAGCGATTCGAGCTCGTCGCCGTCTTCCATCGAGCCGTCGTCCATTGAGTCGCCGTCCATCATGGCGACGGTCAAAACGACCGATGACTGGCCCGAGCCAGTGCTCGTGATCTCGGCCGCGGCGTGTTCGCCATTGAGGTAGAACATCGCGCTGCCCGCTTCGTCGCGGTCCACGTCGACGTACCACGAACCGTCGTCGCCAACGGTCGTCGAGCCGAGCTCGTTGCCGTCGGCGTCGTGCACGGTGATCGCATCGCCGGCGGTCGCGCCGCTGCCGTAGAAGCGATGGGGCGGTTCTTGCTGCGCCGAGGCCGAAGCCAGTGCGGCGAACGCAACCACGACACCCAGGGCCAGCACGGCTAGTCGCGACATCTTTCTAAATCGTTGCATTTCAGCGTCCTTTCAGGATCGCATTCGTCAACCGGAGGCGTCCCGACCCCTGCGTGCGCAGGGGCCGGGAGATGTCCTAGTTGCTGATGAACAGGACGTCACCTCGGTTGATGTCGAATTCGACCGAGCCAGGCACCATCGCGCCGTCCACGACCGAGTAGCGGACCCATGCGGAGCCGTTCCAGATGTGGAGGGCGGTCGCGCCACCGGAGCTCAGCGCACTAAACAGGGCGCTGGAGGTGGTGGAGCCTTCGGCGAGCCAGCTATTGAAGCCGGACAAGCCGCTCAGGCGCTCGGTTTCGGCGGCGATGCCAGCGGCGATGCGCTCGGCCTCGGCGGCGGCTGCTGCTGCGGCGGCGGCGGCGGCGGCGGCTTCAGCGGCTGCGGCCTCGGCGGCGGCTGCTTCAGCGGCTGCGGCCTCGGCGGCGGCGGCCTCGGCGGCTGCGGCTGCTGCTGCTGCTGCTTCGGCGGCTGCTGCTTCAGCGGCTGCGTCGAGCGCGGCCTGGACGGCGTCGGCGATCTCCTGCTGTCGCGCGGCTTCGGCGGCGGCGGCGGCTTCAGCGGCTGCGGCCTCGGCGGCGGCTGCTTCAGCGGCTGCGGCCTCGGCGGCGGCGGCTTCAGCGGCTGCGGCCTCGGCGGCGGCGGCCTCGGCGGCTGCGGCCTCGGCGGCTGCTGCTTCAGCGGCTGCGGCCTCGGCGGCTGCGGCCTCGGCGGCTGCGGCCTCGGCGGCGGCTGCTTCAGCGGCCATTCGCGCGGTTTCTTCCGACTCGCTTTCGACGGAGACTCTCAGAATGCCAGACTGGATCGAACCGGAGCTCGCGTTCACCCAAATGTCATCCTGCACTACGAATTGCGCGGACGCCGTGCCGCCCGAGACCGTTGCGGTCTTCGGACTGAGCAGCGCGCCACTACCGGAGTGGAGGAAGGTAACCATCGAGCCATCGGCGTTATCGCCTGTCACGGTCGCTTGGATCGTTACGGTCTGGCCGTAGCTGAATCCCTCACCGACGGCGGCGAGCGTAATGCCCTCCGCTACCGCATCCGGCGTCGGCGCCGCAACGTCCTCAGGCGCAGGGTCGGTGGTCACGGCGATGACGCTCTCAACGATCGCGGAGCCTTCGCCATGGGAAACGATGATGGTGGCGGTACCACTGCCACTGACCACGAAGAAGCGGGCCGAAGCCACACCGTCGTTCAGTGCGCGAGAGGTGATGCCGTCTGCAACGCCGCCACCCAGGCCGCGGAGCATCAGGGTGCCAACGGGCTCGAAGGTGATGTCGCTGCCGTCCGGCAACAGGTTCCCGCCCTCATCGGTGACGGTGGCGGTGACGGTGATAATGTCGCTGTGCGAGACGCGGGTCTCGCTGGCCTCAAGCGCAACCTCGGCGGCGTCACCAGCAACGATGACGCTCGTCGTTACTGCCTCGTTGGTGCCCAGGGTCACCTCAACTGTGTAGGTACCGGGCTCAAGACCGGCGGCCGTCGTCGAGACGGTCACACGCAGCTTGGTGGTATCACACTCGTCATCCGCGGCCGTGCCATCACAGTAGGTTTCGTCGGCGGATTCGTCGATATCTGCGGTGCCGTCGTCGTCTTCTCGCGGGCCGGCGAAGAAGTCAACGCCCTCGTCCGGAGCCTGGTGGACAGTGGCACCGGCCTTCGAGGTCGGGACTTCATCGCCATCAGCGTCGACGAGCTTCGCTTCTACGTCCGAGTCATCTTCCCCGTCCGCGTAGAGGTTCGCCAAGTGGCCAGCTGCGTCCGTGGCGGTCACGGTCGCGGTGGTGGAGCCTTCCTTCTGCTTGATCGGGCTGCCGACAGCGCTGACTTCGATGACACCGGCGTCGCCGGTGAAGGTCAGGGTTATGGTCGCGGAGGTCGCGGTGCCGCCGTCGCCGATGGTGACGGCGTAAACTTCAACGGTTCCGGCCGTGGCCTTGCTGACGAAGAAGTTGACGGACGCATCCGCACGAGTGTCGCTGCTTATTCGGGTCAACTGCTCCGAGTTTGCGTCAGCGTCACCGAGGGTGGGAACAGTGGTCGCAGGAGTAGCAGTGTCTGCCTGAACCCTTCCATTCGGCGCGAAGACGATGACGGAGTTGATCTCGTCCGCGTTGGGGGGGTCGCCGAGGGAGTTGAGCGTGTTCACCGTGATACCGATGACCCCGCCCGCACCCTTCGTGTCTTTGTCGGTCGCCTTCGTGATACCGTTGATGTCGCCGAACGTGCCGGCACCATCGCCACTAGAGTTGACGTTACCAAGGACGACTTCAACCGAATCGATCGGGGTGCCGACCTCGCCGACCTTGACGTCGAGTGATCCGACGAGTCGCAACGGACCGCCGCCAGTAGCGCCGTCGGGGTCGATGACGCCAGCGGTAATGGTGTAGGTGCCCTCTGCGCCGGCCGGCACAACCAGGGTCGCCTCGGCGTCTGCACTTTCAGTCGTCTCCTCAAGGGCCGCATCATCCGTTTCGCCCGTGAGCACCACGCCGCTACTGACGACGATGTACTCCAAGTTAAAGGCCGTTGAGTTGTTTGTGGCGCCATCCAGCACGCGGACATGGACCTCGTAGCCGGCGCCAGCCTCGACGACGTTGTCCGAGTCGTTCAATGAAATTGTTACCGCGTTCGCAGCCGAAGCCGGCTGGAGCACGGCGAACAGGGCGACCGCCAGCGCGGCAAGCACTGCCAGAGCCGCCCAATTGGTGCGCTTACGCGCAAGAGTTCCAATCATCTTCTGCCCTTTCTCTGGGCTGAGTGAGCGAGCGGAGCCTGTTTCCCCTCGCCTCGTACCTGCTTGCTGCATGTCGCCGATGGCGCCTCCTCTTCTAGCATTGCATCCATGCGCCGGGGCCTGCGAGGGTCCCGCGCCCCGATCGAGTCGGGGCCGGGCCGCGCATGGTGTTCCCTGGGTATCTACGTTCCACGTCGTGATCATCGCTGATAATGAGCCGGCTCCGCAACCGATTATCTGTCCCGCGCCGTCAAAATTACACTGACGCAACATAGCCCCAGAAGTCAAGCGCCCCTCCCCATTCCCCTCTCCCCCCCTTGCGGGGGGAGATGTCGCTTTGCGACAGAGGGGGGGGTCCGTAGAGCAACCTCCCAACGCCAGATCTCTCCTCTCGTGCCCAGGCCGACCCCCCCTCAGCCTTCGGCAGCCCCCCCCGCGGAGGGGGGGAGCGGGGATCGGAATCCACTCTCCACCCCTTGCAGGGGGAGATATCGCCCCGCGCCTCCCCATTCCCATTCTCCCCCCCTTGCGGGGGGAGATGTCGCTTTGCGCCTCCCCGTTCCACTCTCCTCCCCTTGCGGGGGGAGATGTCGCTTTGCGACAGAGGGGGGGTCCGTAGAGCAACCTCCCAACACCAGATCTCACCTCTCGTGCTGGAAGCCGACCCCCCCCCTCTGCCGGAGCCTGCCCCTGCGTAGGCAGGGGGCATCTCCCCCCGCAAGGGGGGGAGAAGGGAAAAGGAATCGGCAACTCCCGCCGCAAAGGGGGGGAGGGAGAAGGGAGCAGCCAGCCTAGCCGAAGACCGCATACATCAACGCGCCAAACGTCGCCGACCACATCGCAAAGCCCAGCATCGCCAGCCGCCACATCGTGCGCTCGAGGCGGTCCATCCGATCGATCAACTCTTCGCGCATGTCGCGCATCTCGGCGCGCAGTTCGCTCTTGGCATCCTTCAGGCCCTGCTCCAGATCGTTCTTGGTCGCCAACTGAACGATTTCATCGCCCAGCGCGCTCGCCGCAGCCCGCGCGCGCACGTCCGACGCGCCCGCTTCCAGCAGCGCGCTCTCGACTTCCTGCTCCAGACCTCGCGTCGTGACCATCACACCCTCCGCACAGCGCCATCATACGCCACCCGCGAGATGTCGCTCTGCGCCTCCCCGCTCCCACTCTCCCCCCCCCCCCCCCCTTGCGGGGGGAGATGTCGCTCTGCGACAGAGGGGGGGGTCCCTCCCGCAACCTCAGAGTTTGGCGATGATTCCGCCCATGAGCCCAGCCATCAGACCGGCCAGGATCACGAACTGAAACCGCATCTCGCGCCGCAGGTTGGCGATTTCGTCTTTGAGCTCGCTGCGCAGGCGCTCGATTTCTTCTTTGAGTTCCTGTTTGGTCGCCATGACGGAGAGCACTCTCATCATGCCGAGCTCGAAGGCTCGGGCGAAGGCCTTGGCCTGGGGCGGCTCCATGCCGGTCTCGACCAACTCGTCCTCAAGGTCGTTGGACCAGTCATGGATGATCGGGTCGGGCGCGGTCTCGGTGGTCATGGGGTCATCCTAGCCGAAGACCGCATACATCAGCGCGCCGAACACGGCCCCAAACATGGCCAGCATCATCGTGCTCAGTCCAAGGAAGACCCGCCACATCGTGCGCTCGAGCTTGTCGACCTGGCGCTCCAAATCATGCTTGAGATCGCGCAGGTCCTGCTTGGTAGACAATTCGCTGAGGCGCTCATCGAGTCCCACAGCGATCCGCTCGGCCTGCTTGGGCGACACACCAGCTTCAACCAGTCCACGTTCCAACTCGCGAGTCATGATGGCCATGTCGTCCTCCTGTCATTCAAGGTACCGCAGCAACCAGCGACAAGGGACGCCTCCCCGCGGGGGAGATGTCGCCTTGCGGCTCCCCATTCCCCTCTCCCCCCCTTGCGGGGGGAGATGTCACGGAGTGACAGAGGGGGGCGGCCAGGCCAAGACCGTTCAGCACTACCAAAGGTCGTCGCCAGGCCGACCCCCCCTCTGCCTACGGCATCTCCCCCCGCAAGGGGGGGAGAGGGGAAAGGGATTCGGCAACTCCCCTCGCAAAAGGGGGAGAGAAAGGGAAAGGGATTAGCCGAATACCGCATACATTAACGCGCCAAACGTCGCCGACCACATCGCAAAGCCCAGCATCGCCAGCCGCCACATCGTGCGCTCGAGGCGGTCCATCCGATCGTTCAGCTCATCGCGCATCTCGCGCATCTCAGCGCGCAGTTCATCCCGCATCTCGCGCATCTCAGCGCGCAGTTCGTCCCGCATCTCGCGCATCTCGGCGCGCATTTCCTGATTGGCCTCTTGAAAATCCTCTCTTGTTGCCTTCAGGCCCTGCTCCAGGTCGTTCTTGGTTGCCAACTGAACGATTTCGTCGCCCAGCGAGCTCGCCGCAGCCCGCGCGCGCTCGTCCGACGCGCCCGCTTCCAGCAGCGCGCTCTCGACTTCCTGCTCCAGACCTCGCGTCGTGACCATCACATCCCCCGCAGACTGCCATGATACGCCACCCGCGAGCTCGGAGGCCGAGGCCGAGGAACCGCGCGGCAACCCGGATCCCCCGGCAACACCCGCCGCCGAACCGGCCGAGCCGTCCGCCGCTGAGTCCGAATCAGTCCGACCGCGCCATCACCAGTCCAAACCATCAAACACCTCCACTCGATTGCTGTGGATCGGTGATAGTATACGAACAACAGTTCTCTTTCTACTCCGCCCCGCTCCCCGCTCCCCCCCTTGCGGGGGGAGCTGCCGAAGGCTGAGGGGGGGGGGCGGCCGAGGCACGACAGGTGATATCCGACGTTGGGAGGTTGCGCGACGTACCCCCCCTCTGTCGCAAAGCGACATCTCCCCCCACAAGGGGGGGAGAGGGGAGAGGGGAATGGACTTCCATCCCCTATCTTGACCCCAGTCTTACTCGATGAAAGCGAACCGATTATGGGCAGTCTGGACGGCAGGATCGCGGTTGTGACTGGTGGTGGGCGTGGGATTGGGCGTGCCATTGCTTTGGAGATGGCCCGTCACGGAGCCAACATCGTCGTCTCTTCTCGCACTCAGGCTCAGCTCGACGAGGTTGTGGCGGAGGTTGAGGCGATTGGCACACGGGGACTGGCTGTGATCGCCGATGCGCTGGACCGCGACCAGTCCAAGCAGCCGGTCCGCCGGGCGATGGCCGAGTTCGGCAGTTGCGACATCCTGGTCAACAACGTCGGCGGCGGCGCGCCCCTGCGCGGATCGCAGAATCCCTTCACGCACGACGACGATGTCTTCGAGGCCAATCTCGCCCTCAACCTGACCTCGGCCTACTGGACAACGCGAGAAGCGCTGCCGCACATGAGAGACGCCGGCTACGGCCGCATCCTGACCATCGGCTCGGGCTACGCCAAGCGGTCGGGAGGCGCGCTGGCCTACTCAACGGCCAAGCACGGCCTGATCGGCTTCACCAGAGCCCTCGCGCACGACGTCGCGGCACACGGAATCACGGTCAACTGTCTGTGTCCGGGTTGGACCAACACAGCGCTCGTCGATTGGGAAGCCATGGGCAAAGCCGCCGGAATCTCAGCCGAAGAAGCCCACGCCCAGAGAGCCGCCGAAAACCTGCAAAACCGAGTCCTCGAACCAGAAGAGCTAGGCCCAATGGCCGCGCTATTGGCCGCCCCAGAGTCGCACGGGATCACTGGTCAGGTGATCTCGGTCGACGGCGGCTACAAGGTGTAATCGGAATCTCCTCCCCCCTTGCGGGTGGATCCCGATCCCCTCTCCCCCCTTGCGGGGGGAGATGCCGCCTCGCGCCTCCCCGTTCCACTCTCCCCCCCCTTGCGGGGGGAGATGTCGCCCTGCGACAGAGGGGGGGTACGTCGCGCAACCTCCCAACGTCAGATATCACCTGTCGTGCCCGAGCCGACCCCCCCTCTGCCTACGGCATCTCCCCCCGACAAGGGGGAGAGAGAAGGGAATTGGGTATGCGGCAAAACGCCGCAAGGGGGGGAGAGTGGAAAGGAATACCCCCAAAGGGGGAGCTCTTGATCCGACCAGCAATAATGTGAAGCAACAGCGAAAGGCATTACCCACCATGACCTACCAGGACCTCACCCTCGAACACCTGAACAACGTCGCCATCGTCACGCTCAACCGTCCCGAGAAGATGAACGCGATGGGCCCGCGTCTCGTGCATGAGCTGCTCGATGTGCTCGAATCGACCCGCCACGACGACTCGGTCAAGGCGATGGTCGTCACCGGATCCGGCCGCGGCTTCTGCGCCGGCGCAGACGTCTCCGGCGGCGAAGCCGCGCGCCAGCTCACGGAGGAGCTCGACGAAGCGACCGGCTATCGCCGGCACAAGGAAGCGCCCATCGGCCACTACGGAGTGCTGTTCTCGACGCTCAATGATTATCCGAAGCCGATCGTCGCGGCCGTCAATGGCGCTGCCGCCGGGGCGGGCATGTCGTTGGCGCTGGCCTGCGACATCCGCCTGGCCTCGACCAACGCGCGGTTCATTAGCGCCTTCGTCCACCGCGCCATCGTGCCGGACACGGGCAGCACCTACTACCTGCCGCAAATGCTGGGTAAGGGCCGAGCCCTCGAGCTGATGTACACCGGAGAGCCGCTCAACGCCAACGACGCCGAGCGCTACGGTCTGACCAACCGAACCCTCGACCCGGAGACATTGGTCGAGGAAGCCATCGCCCTGGCCGAGAAGATCGCCCGAGGTCCGTCCCTGGCCATCGAGCTCACCAAGCGCCTCGTCAACAACCAGGCGCCGAGCTTCGACATGCAGGTCGAGAGAGAAGCCTGGGGTCTCGGAGTGACAGGAGCCTCTGAGGATCGGCAAGAGGGAATCGACAGCTTCCTCGAAAAGCGTCCCGCGCAATTCCAGGGTCGATAGATCCAAGACCTCCCCCGTTGGGGGAGGTGCCCCATAGGGGCGGAGGGGGCCAGCGACACCAATGTCGTTGGTCAACTGGGCAGACAGAGAGCCCCCTCAGCCTGCGGCAGCTCCCCCTCTGGGGGAGCTCTACGAGAAAGTGAGGCGACGAAATGACCACCACAATCACCGACGTCAACGTCGAAGTCTTCAACTGGGAAACGCCGAACTGGCGCGTCGGTTCCGGCATGCGCTTCGGCGGAGCCAACCAGCTCTCCGTCGTTAGCGTCGAGACTGACGCCGGCGTCACCGGCAACGCCTTCCTCTCGCGTCCCCAACACCACGCGCAGGTTCTGATTGACGTGCTCAAGCCGCGAGTGATCGGCAAGAACGCGCAGGACATCGGCCGCATCTGGCACGACCTCTACAAGCAGAACCGAGCCGTCTCGACCGCCGCCATCGGCGCGATCGACATCGCCCTCTGGGACATCAACGGCAAGATCGCCAACCAGCCCATCCACCGCCTGCTCGGCACCTGCAAGGACGAGGTCCCGGTCTACTCCTCGACCGCCTGGTGGGAAACGCCCGAGGAATACGCCGAGGAAGCGCTCCAGTTCCAGAGCGACGGCTGGATCGCTCACAAGATTCACCCGCACGGCGTGGCCAAGCCGGACATTGAAATCTGCACAGCCGTCCGCGAGGCCGTCGGCGACGACATGATCCTGATGCTCGACAGCATGTGGAGCTACCAGTACGAAGACGCGATGCGCGTCGGACGTGCCATCGAAGACCTCAACTACTACTGGTACGAGGATCCGCTGGTCGAGGAAGACATCTACAACTACGTCAAGCTGCACCAGAAGCTCGACATCCCCATCATGTCAACCGAGTACGCGCCCGGCCGCTACTACGGTATGACTCAGTGGATCACGCAGTACGCGACCGACATCCTTCGCGGCGACGTCGCCGTGACCGGCGGGATCACGCCACTCGTGCGCCTCTGCCACCTGGCCGAGGGCTTTCAGATGAAGTGCGAGATCCACCACGGTGGCAACAGCCTCAACAACGTCGCCAACCTGCACGTGATCATGGCCGTGCCCAACTGCGAGTTCTACGAGTACTTCCCCAGCACCGGAGGCTTCGTCTACGGCCTCGTCGAGGACATCGACATGTCCGGCGGCATGGTTTCCGCCCCAACCAACCCAGGCCTAGGCTTCGAGATCGACTGGGATCTGATCAAGTCCCAGCACATCGCGACGCTGAAGTAGCGGCTCACCTTTTGGGTGGCGCGATCGGCTTGGGCAACTCATGGCGCTCGAGGCAGAGCCAAGCCTCATTCAGCTCATCGACGTGCTCGCTCGCCCATTCAAGGACCGCCTTGCGCTGTGACCGGGGCAGCCAACCCTTGAAGATCAAGAGGTCGTGAAGCCTCAGTGCTGCGTCATGTTCCGCGCACTTCACATGCACATGCGGCCACGCGTGGTCATCGATCCGTATTCGGATGATGACGTTGCCCCAGCGGCACAGCTCGGGCACAATTCAATCTGCCGCCGCCACGTCGATTGACTCTTCAGCAGATCCGTGCAGGTTGATGCCGGTGATCCGTTCCCAGAGGTGCCAACAGCAAAACTCCAGGTTGTTTCCCCAGTTGACTTCGTTCTGCTGGCGATTCAGCACGACGCGCTCGAATCCACCAGGTTTCTGCCAGCAGACCGTGATTGGTTTGCCGACCAAATGCGACATGTCTACTTCACCGGTGACACCGTCGTCGTACTCGAGGTAGAGCCGATACCCCTCGCGAGCCTCGACGTGAGTCGCCTTCGGATACTTGACTGGTTCGGGATCCGGACCCCACCATTCCAGTTTCACGTCCTCCGGCAGGCGACCGAGCACGCCCGCGTAGGCGCGATAGTCGTCCAGCCAGATATCGTTGCCACGCCCGTCCGAGTGACCCCAGTGCAGCGCCCAGCCGTCGGCGTCAGCGCGAACACTCTCAAAGAACGCCCGATCATGCCACTTCGGCGGCGGTCCGGTCCGAATGTCATAGTCCTCTTCGACCGTCCACTCAACCAACTCGGCCGCGTCAAACTCGCCAGCGACGCCATCGCTAAACGACACCCAAACGCGGCAGCCCTCTCGTGCCTCGACTGCGACGATCGTTGGGGTGTCGGGCAGATCTTCCATACACCTAATCGTAGACAATCACGCCCCGACCGTCCTCGCCCCGCTCAAGGGCGTCAAACGCCTCGTTGATCTCGTCCAGCGGGTACTTGCGCTGCACGATGTGATCGACCTCGATCCGGCCGTTGACGTAGGCGTCGACCAACGTCTCGAATGTCCGATGCGGCGAGGCCGAACCATAGTACGAGCCGACCATCGTCTTCTGCTTGCGCACCATGTCGACCAGGTCGAACGACCCCACAGCCTCCGTTGGGGCCAGACCGACGATCACGCCCGTGCCGCCCTTGCCCAACGACTCAAACACCTGGTTCGCCGTCACATCAGAGCCGAACGTGTCGAAGGCGAAATCGACGCCGCCGTTCGAGAGTTCGATCACCGCTGCCGCAGCATTGACATTGCGCGCGTTGACGGTGTCAGTCGCGCCGAACTTGCGGGCGAACTCAAGCTTGTGGTCATGGATGTCCACCGCGATGATCTTACTCGCGTTGAGCATCTTCGCGCCCTGGATCGCGTTCAGACCGACCCCGCCGGCGCCAATCACGGCGACCGTCATCCCGGCGCGTGCGGTCGGCTGGTTGATCACCGCGCCCACACCGGTCGTCACCGAGCAGCCAATCAGCGCCGCCACTTCCATTGGCACTGCATCGGGAATCGGGAAGCAGGCCTGCTGCGCCGTGACGACATGCTCGCCAAAGACGCCCAGCTTTCCCATCTGGAATATCTCGCGCCCGGCGTCGTCGCGCAGACGCACCGTGCCATCGAGCAACCGCGAGCCGGTGGCCTGATGCAGGTCGCACAGTTGCGGCTCGCCGCGTCGACAGGTTGGACACTGGCCACACGGCGTGACGAACGAAAGAATGCAGCGGTCGCCGGGCTTCAGACTCGTTACGCCCGGACCGACTTCCTCAATCGTGCCCGCGCCCTCATGACCAAGCACCGACGGCAACGGAAACGCCGCCGTGCCATCCATGATGTGATGGTCCGAAGCGCAGATGCCCGCCGCGCCCATCCTCACTCGCACTTCGCCGTATTGCGGCTCGTCCTGGACCAAATCCTTAATCGTCAACGGAGTGTTCGGAGCTTCAAGTACGGCAGCACGCATGGCAGTCCCTCCCAGAAATCACAGTTCGAGTAAGGGTAACGCAGTGCCTAGCCGAAGCCCCTCACCACCTCCGCATGCCCGCGCCACATCCGTTATACCGCCTGACCACCTCCGTCATTGCCGCGCTTGCCGCGGCAATCTCGCTGCGTCGTGCACCGACGTTGGTACTGTCTCAAAAGTCGCAGCTTCACTGCGTGAAACCACTTCTCTCCATCCCCCGCTTCACGCGGGGGTCTGCTCGGGTTCCGGTCGCCTGTGTCAAAAGAGGAGTTCCTCTCCCCGACTTGATCGAGGGCCCGCTTACTCGCCGTCCCAAGGGGACCAGCCCCCCGCGTGAAGCGGGGGATGAGGAACAAGTGAGACAGTCTCACGTTGGTACTGAACGCGGCGAGATACCACCGTTCAAGCCGGGGGCAGGCTCCGCGGCGGAGCGCGGGTATGACGGACGTCGTTCGCTCAATCCAGTCCCGATCACACCACCGATATCGGATGAGGCAGCGGCTGATTAAACAGATACCCCTTCTGATTGAACGGCGCCCGATCCGGCTGCGTGTTTCCCTGAATGTCCGTCGCGCGCGTCATCACCGTGTGCTCGCCCGAAGACGCAACCCACTCAAACTCGAACGCCGCCCACGAGTACTCCTCCTGCGGCTGAGCAACCGCTGCCTGACTCCAGCTCTGACCACCATCGTCGCTCCACTCCACCCCGGAAATCTCACCATGCGGTGAGTGAACAAATCCCCGCAGATTCTGCGCGCCTGGCCCCACCTCAGCCGGCCAGGGCAGCGCCAGCGCGCTCTTGATCGACTGCTGAGTGATCAACCTTCCAGCCGCTTCGCCCTCCGACTCGTAGTCGTCGCCCAGTAAGACGTAGGACGTCGTGTTGTTCCGAGTCCACAGCCGCTCCGACGACACCTCGATCCGTCCCAACCACTTGATCTGCGAGCTACCGACCCAGCCCGGCACAATCGCCCGAAGCGGGAATCCGTGATCTTTCGGCAGCGGCTTGCCATTCAGCCCATAGGCGAGCAGCGTGTCGGGGTGCATCGCCCGTTCGACGGGCAACACGCGACGAAATCCGCGCTCAGGCGATTCCCGATCCAGCCCAATCAGCAGCACACTCTGCGCGTCGTCCGATATCCCAGCCAGCCGCAGGACATCCGCCAACGACACACCCTGCCACTCACCGTTGCTGATTGCACCGCGACCCCACTGCTCTCCGGGAGCCGGTCGCCCCTGCAAGCGATCAAACATGACCCGCTGATTGCCGGCGCATTCTAGATACGAGACCATCGCCCGACCAGGAAGTTCCATGATCTCTGCATAGCTCAATCGCAGCGACCGCTCGACCGAGTCGCCTTCGATCGTCAGCGACCAGTCATCAACCGACAGGTCCACGCTGTTCGAGTTGTTCCTGACAAAGAACAGCTCCGAAGGCGTGATCAGGCCAGGCATCAACTCAAGTCGAGCCTCAAGCCCCGACCGTCCCTGCCGGATAAACGGCGTGGGATCTTTGAACACAGTCTTCATCTCACCCACCTCCGATTGATCACGCAAGCCGTCCGACACTACCGGAATCTCATCGCCACAAGCAGCCAGCACCGCAGCCGTCCCACCAGCAAGCAACAACGACAGAAACCGCCGACGAGAAAGCCCCCGACGGTCAGCCAAACGCGAAAGTGCGTCGCCTTCCGAGTCCTGAACCTGCATCTGCATCGCGCCGACATCCATCCATCTGGTCGGAGCACCAGAGTATGCCCCAACGCTTCGTCGCATCAGGCGTCCTACTTCTTCGCTCAGACTGACCCGCTCCAACCCTTTCCGTCATTGCCGCGCTCCGACGCGGCAATCTCGACGCTCGCCCAACAACCGTGGTGACTTCAGCGAGATGCCCCTGGCCCCTGCTGCAACTCACGGGGGGCTAACACGACAACAAGGTGAGACGGAAGGAAACTCCTACGCTGCCCACGCAACAAGAGCGCGTTTCAGACATCAGCTCGATTGGTTGAGTCCCAGTCCCCGCTTCACGCGGGGACCTGCTCCTTCCCTGTAAGGGACTCCACCACCAGATAGTCCGTCCGTCCCGAGCGGGTCCCCGCGTGAAGCGGGGACTGGGAAGGTTGATCTTTGGGGACACCATCCCGGGAAGAGGCGGTTGAGTGTTACGCATCCGCCTCTCGTAGAGGGAGGGCGAGAGTCATGCACACGCCTCCGCGACGGGAGAGCGGAAGAGCAACCAACTGATCGGGGAGCCCTTAGCCTGACTCCAGACCCTCAGTATGCAATCCGCCGACGCAGGAAGAGCACCCGATGACCCTCGACCGAGACGACTTCAACGCCATAAGCCACGCCGCCGGCATCAAACCGACCAGCTCCGACCTCCAGTTCGTTGGCGACGGCGACCCCATCTACCCATCCCCGCTCCGTCTCGCTTCAGGAGTCTCGACCATCCTCGGCAACATCGCCGGCGTCGTCGATGACATCCGTCACCAACAGACCGGCCAGCGACAGACCGCGCAGATTCACATGGGACAGGCCGCCGTCGGTATCTCCTCGATGTGGGTGCTGAAGGTGAATGGCGTCAACGCGCTCGAGTCGATGCCCGATTCGCTCGCCCCCGGACAGGGGATTTTCCCAACCCGCGACGGCCGCTATCTCTATCTGCTCAGCGGCTTCCCGCACATCGTCGAGCGCACCTTCGAGGTCCTCGGCTGCACATACGACAACGTCGCCGACCACGTCGCCGGCCGTAACGCAGACGAACTGGAATCGAAACTGATTGACGCGCAACTGCCCGGCGTGGTCGTCAAATCACCGGAGGAGTGGCTCGCCCACCCTCAGGGCAAACTGTTGGCCGACTCGCCAGCCGTGATCATCGAGCGCATTGGCGATGCCCCGGCCAAACCAATTCCCGGCGGAGACTTGCCACTCGACGGCGTCGGCGTGATCGACAATACCAAGGTGCTCGCCGGTCCGACGATCTCTCGCACCCTCGCCGCGCTCGGCGCCGACGCCCTGCACATCGGCGCGCCCGGCGTCGCCGACATGCAAGCAGCCCAGGCCGACACCGGACACGGCAAGCGGCGCGCGCACGTCGACTTCGATACCGACGAAGGCAAGGACACGATCTGGAATCTGATCGATGAAGCCGACATCTTCAGCCAGTCCTATCGCGCCCGCTCGCTGGCCCGCCGCGGCCTCAGTCCGGAGGCGTTGGCCGAGCGCCGACCGGGGATCATTTACATCTCCGAGAACGCGTATGGACAGTTCGGTCCTTGGAAGGAAAAGCGAGGTTTCGACGGCAATGTCCAGGCCGCGACCGGCATCCACCACGTCCAACAGAAGGACCTGACCAGCATGATGGGCACCGGACCAGCCATTGCGCTCAACGACTACGGCACCGGCTACTGGGGCGCATACGGAGCCCTCGAAGCCCTCCGCCGCCGGGCCGTTGAGGGAGGAAGCTGGCACGTCAAGGTCGCCCTGGGCCAAACCGCCGCCTGGTTCCTGAGGCTGGGGACCCCACACAACATCGAAGACGCCGATCCCGACGAGGGCTACCGTCTAGCCGACAAATACAGCGAAGAAGTCGACTCCGACTACGGAACCCTCACCCGCCTCAGCTTTCCCATCCACTTCAGCGACATCACCCCAAAGTGGGGCCGAACCGTAAAGCCCGGCTCGCACGATCCGGTGTGGTTGTAACATGCCCCTGCGCTACTCGTTCGAATCTTCAGGTACCACGGCCCAAACCTGCTGTAACGGAATCTCAGCTCGTAGCTCGGCTGAGAGTTTGGCGTAGTTTCGGCACACCGCGTCAATCAGATCACTCGCGGTCCAGAGTCGAAGCCTAAAGAAATTCTTGCGTGCCTCTCGTTCAGCGTCTCTTGTGAATCCACCCCAACTCACAAACAGACCCTGCTGCGCGCCAAAGTCCTCAACCGCGCCTCTAAGTTGCTGAACAATAGGGGCGCCTGTTGACCCCTGCTCATGCTTCACTTGAACACACATCAGTGGGGGATCAAAGCCCAACAACCCATGTCCAGCCAAGACATCAACTCCTTGATCTGCAGCATTGACAGGAGGAGCGATCGTATAGCCCTCAGCTTCTAAGACCCCCGCAACTAGTCTCTCCATCTCCTTGCCTGGGAATCGACGGTCTATCAAAGACGCAACTTGCAACCGGGCGATGTCGTGGACAGGCGCCTCATAGCTATATCCCTCTTCGTCATCGAGTGAGGAGGGTGAAGTGTCCTCCAGTTCGCCGTCAGCTTCGATAAAGCGAAGCACCTGAGCAACGGTCTCCCGGTCGCGGACGGGATCGAGGGTCTTGCGAGCGTGCAAGTAACTGAGATACGGACTCCAGAATGGGGACAAAGCAACGGCAGGGTGGATCCAATCGACTCGCCTCGTATGCGGTCCTGCTTCCCGTGCAGGATCGAACTCATACTTACCAGTGACACGACCGATTGCCATATGCCCGATTCGCCTCTTCGACACCACAACTATCAGATCTCCGATCTTCATTCTGGCGGACAGTGCAGTCAGTTGGCCAGCGTACGACCCTCTCTGCCCCGGTGTGCGACCTGCGTGCTTTTCCGCAACGAACTGCTTGATCTGTTCTTCAGACTTATCCTTCAGATCTATATCGATCTCGAATCCAGCGAAAATGAGCCCGCCCTCTAAAGCTTCACTTTCGTATCCGCCTTTGGTCCCCAAGATCATTCGCCAGACGGTTGGTGCATTGTCGCGATTTTCCATTTCGCCGCTCCCTATCGCGTCGCCACTTCAGGATCCGTCGGACGCGGAATCTCGTACCACGCCTGATTGCAGAACTCCAGGTCCTCCTGCGACAACTCGATCTCCGAGTAACCCAGCGAATCCACAATCTGCTCCGGCCGCGACGCGCCGACGATCGCCGACGTGATCCCGTCCTGGGCGAGGACCCATGCAATCGCCGCATGGGTGATGCTCATCTCGCGCTCAGCAAAATAGCGCTGCAGACGGGCGACCTGCTCGAACTGGATCTCGTCCCAGTAACGCGCCCGGTATCGAGGACCCGCGTTGCCCAGCGTGAAGCGGGTGTCGTCCTGCAAATCCTCGGTGTTGCGGTACTTGCCGGTCAGAAACCCGCCGGCCAGAGGGTTGTAAGCAATGATCCCGACACCCTGGTCGCGACAGAGCGGCAGCAAGTCCGACTCGATATCCCGCCAGAGGATGTTGTAGCGCGGCTGATCGCAATCAAACCGCGCAATTCCAGCCTGGTCCGACGCACCCAGCGCCAGCGCCAACTGCCAGGCCCGATAGTTCGAAGCGCCCACGTAGCGCACCTTGCCCCAGCGCACCAGATCATCCAGCGCGCGCATGGTTTCCTCAATGGGCGTGTTCGGGTCCGGCCCGTGCAGCTGGTACAGATCGATGTAATCGGTGCCCAGACGCCGCAGCGACTCGTCGACGGCCGAGAGAATGTGCTGCCGCGAGGTGCCGCGCTGGTTCGGCGACGGTCCCATCGGAGCCGAGCACTTGGTCGCCAGCACGACCTGATCGCGCGGCCTGCCGGCCAGCCAGCGTCCGACGATGGACTCGGTGGTGCCCGCCTCATTCGTGCCGAGCGGGTAGACGTTGGCCGTATCGATGAAGTTCACCCCACCGTCGAACGCCTCGTCCATGATCCGAAAGGCCACTTCAGACTCCGTCTGGAAACCAAACGTCATCGTCCCCAGACAAATCTCCGAAACCCGAAGCCCAGTCCGTCCCATTCGTCGAAAGTTCATCGTTTGCTCTCCTGCTCCTTGCGGTTGGCAACAGTCCCTACTGCGCGTTTGCCAACATAGGGGATATATTCAGCGCAGCATGCGGATCGATCAACGTCGCTGCGCTGTAAAGACTTCCATCCACGGTCAATAGCGGCCGCTCGCGTGACACCTGCTCAAGCAAGCCGGCGTCAGTCAGCCCGAGATACACAAACTCAGGCCTCTTAGTCGCCTCTGCGCTCGGGACATACACCTCAATGCATGAATCCACAAGCCTCTGCAGACCTCCTGCCAACAATTCGGCATGTTCGCTCCCGGCAAAACCCAGTAGATTCGAGGTCTCCGTCAATGTGTTTGGCGTTACGACAAGCTCTTCGACATCTCGTAACACATCCAACACAGTGTCATAGTCCGCAGGAACAAACTGACCTAGTCGCTTATGCCGTTCGATCAGATCGCGGCGCACGCTCCCAACGACTAACAGCAGAAGAAGATTTGAGTCTACGACCACCTGTCTTGCCATCTGGAGATCAGTCCTGCTCAGGCAGCAAACGATCTGTGATCGATACTACTTGATCGTCCACATTGCTGATTGCTACCACCTTGTAGACACGATCTCTCGGTGGCGCCAACACGCCCGCGAGAGGACTTGTAGTGCCGAACCTGGCCGATTTCCTATTGAAGCCAATTGTGACCCTCCACTCTCCGCTCACGTCGTCAAGCCTGAGCTCTTCGAGAAGCACATCTGATACCTCTTCGTCACCGAACATGTCGGCGACGTAATCTTTGGCCGACCTGACCGCTTCCTTGCCGTCCATTGCTCGCCGCCTTCCAGTTCGTCCCATCCTACCGGAACTGCGAGATCACCGCGTCGTCCAGACGCTGGAAATACTCGGGATCGTTGTCTCCGCGACGACCGAACATGATCTCGTCGATCCCATACTCAATGAACTCGCCAATCCGCCCCGCAATCTGGTCAGCGGTACCATTCAACGTACCAGGACCAATACGATCCTCCCACGCCTTCGCTTCCGACTCATCATCAGTTAAGAGACACGGCATCAACGCGGTAATCTTAATCTCCGATGGATCTCGACCGATATCCTCACAATGCGCATGGAGAATGTCAACCTTCTCCTTGAGTAGTTCCACCGACATCCCGCGTCCGGCCCAGCCATCCAGATTCATGATGTCGCCGTACATGGCGAGTGTTCTTAACGTACGCTTTGGACCTGTCCCGCCGACCAGGATCGGAATCGGATGATCATAGCTGCCAGGCGACAACGGCGCGTCGTCGAGCGAATAGTACTGACCGTCGAATGTGACTCTGCCGCCGTCGCTATGAATGATGGTGCGTAGCATCTTGCACGCTTCTTCGAATCGATCCTGACGCTCCTTCATCACCGGAAAGTCCCAGCCGTATGCCTGATGCTCACGCAGGAACCACGACGCCCCGATGCCCAGCGTGAAGCGTCCGTGCGAAATGTGATCGACCGAGCCGGCGATCTTCGCCACCAGACCCGGATTGCGGTAGGTGTTGCCCAGCACCAGGTGACCAATGCGCAGGGTCTCGGTGCACGCCCCGACGGCCGCCGCCAACGAGAACGCCTCGAATGCCTCACGACCCTCAACCTCTTTCCCCCGATTCGGTGGAACAAAGTGATCGGCGAACCAGATCGAGTCGTAGCGCCCCGCGTCCATCGTCTGCGCGACTTCGCGAATCTCATCCCAGGAGGTCAGATACGCCGAAACCTGGGCTCCAAACTGCACTTCTGCCATTCCTACACCTCGCTTCGTTGCGGTTGGACTTCAGCGTCATTCTAGGCGCGGGCTTGGCCAGCACTGGCGGTGGTACTCTCACAGATGGCGCCCACCGGTCGCGCCTCTACGAATCTCAGGAGCCTACGAACCATGCGCGTACTCGTGATGCCCGGACTCACACTGCCCGAAGTCTCCGACGCCCAACTTGAGGCGATCCGAGCCGCCGCTGGGCCCGAGACCGATGTCGTCGTCGCCAACAACCGCGAAGACGCTATGGAGATGATCGCCGACGCCGAAATCCTGCTCGGTTACCTCACCCCCGAACTGTTCGCCGAGGCCAAGCAACTCAAATGGGTTCACGCCACCGCCTCTGGCGTCGACGGCTACCTGTTCGACGAATTCAAGTCCGCCGACATCCCGCTCACCGGCGAAAAGGGCCTCGTCGGGCCACACCTGGCTGACCACGCCTTCGCACTTCTGCTCGCGCTGGCTCGATCACTCAAGCCGGCCATGCAACTCAAGGGCGAGGCCTGGGGCGGTCGCGTCCCGATGCGCCGCGCCGCCTTCGAACTCTCTGGCATGACCATGGGCATCGTCGGTTTCGGCGGCACCGGTCGCGCCATCTCCGAGCGCGCCAACGGCTTCGGCATGAACGTCCGAGCCGTCGACGCCCTCGCCGTCCGCGGCACACCGATCGTCCCGGTCGTCGGACACATGAACCAACTCGACACGCTCCTGGAGAAGTCCGACGTCGTCGCAGTCTGCACACCGCTGACCCCCGATACGCACCACCTCTTCAACGCCGAGAGCATGGCCAAGATGAAGCCGGGCGCAGTCATCGTCAACGTCACCCGAGGCGAAATCATCCACCTTGAAGCGCTCATGGAGGCCGTCGAATCCGGCCACCTCAGAGGGGCAGCCCTCGACGTCGTCGAAGGCGAACCGCTGCCCGCAGACCACCCGGTCTTCGACATCGACAACATCGTCATGACTCCACATACCGCCGGCGCATCCCAGCTCCGTGCCGGACGAAACGTCGAGCGATTCTGCGAAAATCTCCGCCGCTACCGAGGCAGCCGAGAACTCGTCGGAGAAGTCGACAAACAATCTGGCTTCTAATCTCCCAAGACCTCCCCCTCTGGGGGAGGTGCCCCGCAGGGGCGGAGGGGGCCCGCCGATGAACTACCAAGCTGAGCTCGAGGCCTCCCAGGAAGCCGCCCACCGAGCTGGCGACATCCTCCAGCGCTACCAGAAATCTGGCGCGCGTTACGGCTGGAAAGAAAGTGGACGCGCCCAGGGCTTCAGCTACGAAGTAGTCTCCGAAGCCGATGTAGAGGTTGACGCCGCCCTCCGCGAAACCCTGCTGGGAGCCTTCCCCGAAGACGGCTGGCTCTCCGAAGAGGGCGACGACGACCACCAACGTCTGACCAAACGTCGCGTCTGGATCGTTGACCCGCTCGACGGCACACGTGAGTTTCTGCAGGGCGTGCCTGAGTACTCAGTCTCGATTGCTCTCGCCTTCAACGGGCAAGCAGTGCTCGGCACGATCTACAACCCGGCTGCCGAGGAGATGTACAGCGCCACGACCGTCTCCCAGGACGAGCGCTACCAATTGGAAACGGTGCAAACCCTGACCGATAGCTACATGCTCGTCGGCCGGGGCGAGTGGCACTACGGAGATCTGCCGCCAGTCCCCGACGGCACCAAGGTCATGCCGGTTGGATCCATCGCCTATCGAATGGCGCTGCTCGCCACTGGCAAGGGCTGTCTCGTCTTCACCGCCGGACGCCGAAGCGAATGGGACATCGCCGCCGGAGCCGCCTTGCTGGCCGCCTCCGGAGCCACCGTCACAGACATCGACGGCGACCCACTCCAGTTCAATCAAGCCAAGCCGTCAGTCAAAGGCCTAATCGCCGCCAGTTCCAACATCCATGGACAAGCGCGCCGAATGTGGCAGAACTCGGGCTGGTACATCCACTAGTCCATCGGGCAGGGCCAAACGATAACAAAAGACCTCCCCCTTTGGGGGAGGTGCCCCGCAGGGGCGGAGGGGGCCTCCGGGGACTTAGCTCACCAGCACACGGAGGCCGGCGAGCCCCCTCAGTCGCTCCGCGACAGCTCCCCCACAAGGGGAGCTCTGTCACTCCGACGCGTACAACCCCAACTCACTTCGCTTCAGATCATCCCCGACCAGTTTCAGAATCTTCTCCAACTGATCGAAGTCCCACTCACCGACAAACGAAATCGCCGACCCCTCGGCCCCCGCTCGACCCGTCCGGCCGACTCGATGCACGTAGTCCTCGGCAGTCTGCGGCAGATCAAAGTTGACCACGTGCTGCACATCGGGAATGTCGAGACCGCGCGCTGCGACATCAGTGGCGACCAGGAACTGCAGTTCGCCGGAGCGGAACTGTCCCATGACGCGGTCGCGTTTGCGTTGATCGCGGTCCCCGTGAATCGCGTCCGCGTTGAGCCCGCGACCCAACAGACGCTTGACCAGCCGGTCGACCGTCACCTTCATGTTGCAGAAGACCAGCGTGCGACCAGTCAGCTCGGGCAGCAACTCCTCCACCGCGCGGATCTTGTCACGATCGGCGACCTCGAAGTAGCGCTGCTTGATCCCCTCTGCCGTGGCCACCTCAGGCGCAATGTGCACATGCTCAGGCTCGTGCATGAACTGGTGAATCAGCGACTTGATCGGCGTGGGGATCGTGGCCGAGAACAGCGCGGTCTGACGATCGTCGGGACAACGACGCAGGATGCGTCGCATGTCGGGATAGAAACCAATGTCGAGCATCCGGTCGGCCTCGTCCAGCACGGCCATTCGCACATTGCCGAGACGCAGGGTGCGCCGTTCCAGGTGATCAATCACCCGGCCCGGCGTGCCGACGACAATCTGCGGTCGCCGCTCCAGGTTGGCGAAGTCATCCGTCAATCGGCGACCGCCCATCAGCACTGTCGCTTCAAGACCCGCTGCCCGAGCGAAAAAGTCCAACACCGAGCCAACCTGTTGCGCCAATTCACGGGTCGGCGTCAGCACGATGGACTGGCACTCACCCAGATCGGGGTCGCAGCACTCAACCGCAGGCAGTCCAAAGGCCACCGTTTTGCCTGTGCCGGTCTGCGCCTGGCCGACCACATCGTGTCCATTCATCAGCAACGGAACTGACTGCTCCTGGATCGGCGTCGGTTCCTCAAACTTCAGTGCCGTCAGCGCAGAGAGCATCCGCTCGGACAGGCCCAGTGCTGCAAACGACGCTGGCCAGCTCTCGGGCGATATCTCGTCCAACTCATCAAGCGGTGGCAGATGGTAGCCGCCGGAAAGCAACGCTTTCTGCGTCGCGCTCTGGGCGGCGCTCGGCGAGCCCGCCGACCTGCCACCCCCATCCCGAGTCCGTCGCCGGTTGCGTCGCCGACGCTTCGGAGCGTCAGAGCCATCCGGTCGAGCCTGTCGAGCCGGTCGAGGCGGCTCCGCCGCTCCACCTGCGGCTCGGGGCGCAGGCTGCCGATCAGCAGCAACCGGACGAGGCTTGCGCTTGCGCCGTCGCCGACGTGGCCGCGGCTCCGACGGCGCAGCGCCATTCTCGGCGTTCGACCGCGAAGGAGGGGCCGCCGGAGGCGACGAAGGCGCCGGCGGAGGCGATGGAGGGCTGGGAGCGGGACTTGGAGAGGAGTCGGAGGAGGGTTTTGCAAACAGGCGCCGAAGAATACTCAAACGTTCCACCACAGCTATGCGAGCGATACGCAGCTCGCGCGATTCACACCAACAGTTGAGTTCAGCCTACCAGCCGCAAGTCGTTTCACTCCGACAACGCCGGTGACAGCGCGACGAGTGGTATCCGCCGCGACGTTTTCTCCTGATAGTCGGCATAGCTCGAGTACATCCCCAGCAACCGATCCCACACCGCTTCGCGCTCGTCGCCTTCCAGCTCCGACGCCACCATCGACTCCGACCCTCGCGCCGCCGACCAGATCCGGCAGTTCGCCTCCGCCTTGAGATTCTTCCACCACTCGGGATCCTCAGAGTGCCCGCCGTAGGAAGCCACCACAATCACTCGAGACCCATCATCCAGATACAGCAGCAACACCGATCGCTCACGCCCCGACCTGCGCCCCACCGTCCAGAGTCGAAGCGTCGGAGGCCCCTGCAGCCGCCCGCGCATGAGCATGAAGATCGGCTGCTGGAAACGAGTCAGCGCTTTGATTAGACGTGGTCCCATGGCCAAATGTTAGCGGTTTCAGAACTCCGAGAAGGAGAACAACGCATACCCAACTCCCAGTCCCCGCGTTGCGGAGACCTTTGCAAAATCCCAGTTTCCGTCATTCCTGCGCAGGCAGGAATCTCGAAGCACCCAATTGCGCAGGCTCTCGCCCTTCTGGTCGTACTCCTGCGGTTGGATCGCGCCACCTCCCCACTCCTGGAAGTAATGGGCGAACAGGTGACTCTTGCACCACTGCTGCGAAGGTCTCCTTCACGCCGGGACCTGCTCCCTCCTCCTCAGGCAGGGGATGTCTCGAAGAGTCCAGCGCAGACGTCTGTGCAGCACGCGGCGAGATTGCCGCGACGGTGCGCGGCAATGACGAAAGACACGCAGGCGCAACGGTCTCCGCAAGGAGAAGACTGGAATCCGACCGTATACGAGACCCACGAAACACGTCCGAAACATCCGACACATCGCCGAAATGTACGTGCAACCGAAATGAAATGTGCGTGCAACTCCGCCGAAACCATCAGAGCCTCGACCTTCCATACGTTGCCCTCAGACCGGAACTCGGGAAGGGAGGCTTCTGTGACAATAGCCCGCACGTTAGCCGGTAACGTCAGGACTTCGCCTGCTTGGACATTTATGTCGGTAGGCGCCGTCCGCAAACCAGGACTGGGGTTGTTCCTCGGTATTGTGACCGGCCTGTTGGCCACCTTTGGCATTGCATATGGGCAGACCGTTGAGGAAAACGCTGCCGCGCTTGCCGACATTATCCTCGCCGTCGATACGATCTGGTTCGTCATCGCCGGCATACTGGTGTTCTTCATGCAGGCTGGCTTCGGATTGCTCGAAGCCGGCTTTGTGCGTGTCAAGAACACCGCCAACATCCTGATGAAGAACGTGCTCGACGCCTCGCTCGGCGCGGTCGTCTGGTGGGCCGTCGGCTTCGGATTCGCCTTCGGCGGCTCGCAGGGCGGACTGATTGGCGGAGACTCGTTCTTCCCCGCGCTCGGCGGACTGACAGACACGTCCGGCGGCGTCTCTGAGGCAGCCGTCTTCTTCTTCCAATGGGCATTCGCCGCGACCGCCGCGACCATCGTCTCCGGCGCCCTGGCCGAACGCACCAAGTTCAGCGCGTACCTCTTCTACACGGTATTCGTCACCGGCATCATCTACCCCATCGTCATTCACTGGGGCTGGGGCGGCGGCTGGCTCGGCGAGCGTGGCTTCATGGACTACGCCGGTTCCACCCTTGTCCACTCCGTTGGCGCATGGGCCGGACTGATGGGCGCCATCCTCGTCGGACCACGCATCGGCAAGTACGTCGGCACGGAAATCCGAGCCATCCCCGGCCACAACATGACCCTCGCCACGCTGGGCATGTTCATCCTCTGGTTCGGCTGGTACGGATTCAACCCCGGCTCAACCCTCGGACTCTCCGGCGGACTCGCGACTGAGGCTGCCTGGATCGCCATCAACACCACACTCTCCGCCGGCGCAGGCGCAATCGTCGCCGTCGCGGTCGCAAAGCTCCGCTACGGCAAGGCCGACCTCGGCCTCACGCTCAACGGCGCACTCGCCGGACTCGTCTCGATTACCGCAGGCTGCGGTTTCGTTGAGCCCTGGGCAGCCCTGATCATCGGCGCAATCGGCGGCGGTCTGGTCGTCCTCTCGGTCGAGTTCTTCGACAAGGTCAAGATCGACGACCCCGTCGGCGCAATCTCCGTCCACGGCACCTGCGGTGTCTGGGGCACGCTGGCGGTTGGCCTCTTTGCCACGGCCGGCGCGGCCGAGGCCTGGGGCGCGCCCGGACACGGCCTGTTCATGGGCGGCGGCTTCCGCGCGCTGCTTGAGCAGCTGATTGGCGTCCTCGCCATCCTCGCTTGGGTCACTGTGACCGCCGGCATCCTGTTCTTCATCATCAAGAACACCATCGGACTCCGCGTCCCGGAGAACGAAGAGCTCGCCGGACTCGACGTGCAAGAGCACGGCATCGGCGCCTACCCCGAGTTCCCGACCGTCGCCCCAGGTGTCGCCGTGGAAGTCTCGGCAGGCGAGGAGTTGCCTGCAGCCGGCTCGTCTGGCAGCGGCGGCGCCGCCGGAGGCGGCGACTGACGCCGGGGAACCCTCACCCTAACCCTCTCCCAGGGGGAGAGGGAACCGGAGGACCTCTCCCTCGCTCTCACTTTGAGAGACTGAGGGAGAGGACAACAGAAACAGGAAAGGCACACGATCATGAAAATGGTGATCGCCATCATCCGCCCCGAGCGACTCTCCGTCGTTCGCACGGCGCTCGAAGCCATCGGCATCGTCTCGATGACCATCTCCGAAGTCCGCGGACGCGGCGCTCAGAAGGGTGTCGTCCAGGAGTTCCGCG
Source organism: Dehalococcoidia bacterium (assembly GCA_965207365.1). Classification (GTDB taxonomy): domain Bacteria; phylum Chloroflexota; class Dehalococcoidia; order Bin125; family Bin125; genus Bin125. The sequence goes on from OZ242281.1 coordinate 489,226, forward strand.
GCCAGCAAGTGCAGGTCGACTACCTGCCTAAAATCAAGATCGAAATCGTGATCAACACCACGCCGCTCGACGACGTGATAGACGCGATTGTCGAGAACGCGGCATCCGGCAACATCGGCGACGGCAAAATCTTCGTCCTCGATGTCGAAGACGCCGTGAGAGTCCGCACCCGTGAACGGGGCCCGGCCGCCGTCTAGCAGCCTGACACCGCTCAGGCCGTGGCGACCGACGGCCCATCCCCCTCCGCGGGGACCGGTTGGGGCGGGGGCAGCTCTCCGGAGCAGCCCCCGCTTCATGCGTTTAACTGGGCCTCCGTCATTGCCGCGCTCCGCCGCAGCCTGCCCCGCACTTGATGCGGGGGCAATCTCGCCGCTTCCAGCCCAGACGTCAGTGCTCGAGTCAGCGAGATACCCGCGACGAGCGCGGGTATGACGGAGTTGCTCTCGCACTTCACTCTCTCCAACAGGTCTACCCTGACCTCCCAATGACCCTCACGATCGAACTCCTCCCCGACCCCGCCGCCAACGACCTTCGACTGACCCAACTCGCGGCTCAACGACCCTCTCCACTCTCCCGACTCAACATCCTCCACGGCTCCGCCCTGCAACGACTTTCCACTCAACGCATGCTCGCCGAGGCCAATGGTGGCGCACTCGCCGGCGTCTATGGATTCACCCCGGTCGACCTCGCACAGGCGGCAGCAAGCTTCGGCCACGCTCCTGCGCGTCATGCCTGGCCCGCCGGCGCCGATCTGACCGCCCTTCGACACGTCCTGCGAGACCTGAAGCTGGTAGCGCTCGACCCGCAAGCGCCCGGTGTGGCCGCCGCGCTGCTCCGCAGCCTTACCGACCTCAGAGAGGCCGCGCTCACAGCGGACGACCTGCCCGACGGCGATCTCAAGCTCGTCTTCAACGCCTGGCTCGAAGCGACCGCAGTGGTAGCCGACCGCACCTCTCACTACGAGAACGCCACCAGCGCGTCGACTCCGGACAGTGCATTCGTCGAGGCCCTGGGTGGCGCGCCGTTAATCGCCTCAGGCATCTACGACCTCACGCGCATCCAACGACTCCTGTTCAAGCGCCTCGCCGACGCAACAGACGTCCGGATGCTGCTGGTGGCGCCATCCAATGATCCGGCGTCGCCGCCGCGCAGGACCGTGTCCGCAATCCGACGAGAGCTGAACGTCCGCGTGATCGGTTCCCAGGTTCCTCCGGCCAATGTTGCTCCCGACCACTACTTCAGCGTCGGCGATCCAACGGCTGAGGCCGACGAAATCGCCGCTCGCATCCTCGAACTCGCAAACGACGGCATCGCCTTTCACCGCATCGCAATCCTGCATCAGCAGGGCGCACCGACCGATGACCGACTCTCCGCCGCACTGGAACGAGCCGACATCCCAACCTGGAGAATCGGTGGACGCCAACTGGCACACACGCCGATCGGCCACGCCGCCCAGCGGCTCGCCCGTGTCCTGCTCAGCCCTGAGACCGTCGAACGCGCCGAGTTGCTCGACTGGCTCTCGCATCGGTCACTGCGCCAACGACTGCTCAATCACCACCGACATCCAGCGCAATGGGAGCGCGTCTCGGTCGACGCCGGACTCACGCGCAATCTCTTCGCCATGGAACATCGACTGGATCTGCGGAGCGAAACGACGCAGAGCCAGGACGCCGAAGATCTGGTCGCCATCGTCAGCGACCTCAGCATCCGCAGCCGCAAACTGCAAGATGCCGATTCCTGGGCCGAGGCATCCGATGTCCTGCTCGAAGCGTTCGATCAATACTTCGTCGACGATTCGGCCGACCAGGCCCTCCGACTTGCCGCTCGCGAGAACTTCGACCAGCTTCGCAACCACGACAGGCTCGGCTCCGATTGGACAGCTCAGGATGGACTCACCGCGCTGGGACGCGCAATGAGTTCACGAGTAGTTCGCGACCCGCGTCGCCTCATCGGCGGCGTCAACATTGGCGCTGCGACGGGGCCTGCTCGAGGTATCCGTTACGACGCCATCTTCGCCGCCGGAGTCGCCGAACGCATCTTCCCGGCCGTCGGTCGGCAGGACCCACTGCTCACCGACGCCGACCGGGCGGCAATCAACGAGCAAATCCCCGACGCGCTCGCCCTGCAGCGTGATCGCGGCGACAGCGACCGCCATGCATGGCAGCTCATGCGCCGCGCCGCGCGACGACAGTTCAGCGCAAGCTGGAGTCGGCGAAGCAGTGCCGTCGGAGGTCCGGCCCGGCCATCCTCGCTCATCCTCGAGACAGCCGCCAACTCATCTGAACAGGGCATCCAACTAGCCACCGAATCCTCGCTCTACGAGACCGGACGCATCCAACGCATCGAATCCGGCCCCGTCACTCGGCTGCCGACCCTTGCCGAAATCGAATCGGACGACTGGACGGCCACAGTCGCCGCACCCGATGAACAGTCCTTCGATCTCGCCCTGCTCGCATCGCCTGACTCCGATACGCGCGCAGCCCTGGCCGAGCTCTGGCCGCAGGCAGAAGCCGCCGAACACGCCCGACTCCAACGCAACGCACCCGGCTTCACCGACTTCGACGGCCAACTCGACTCCGCTCAGATTCCCGACCTGCTCGGAGACGACTGGCGACCGCTCGAACGAACCTGGTCCACCAGGGCCATCGAAACCTTCGTCACCTGCCCCTATCGCTTCTACCTGCGCTACATCGTCCACGCCCGAGCCGACGCCGAACCCGCCAGACCGGATCAGCCTCGACGCGACGTCCTCGGTCGGTTGATCCGCCAGATCCTCTCCACCTGGGCGCAAGCCTGGGTAGGCGACAACTCCGACCAGACTTGGCCCGATTACACCAACACCGAGGCATCCCTCAGCGAGATCGCTCACCAACTCCTGGACACGGCGGCCGAGGCCGGCGCGCTCGGGCCGCCAGCATCAGTCCCGGCATTGCGACACGATATTGCCGAAGACCTCGAGCGCGCGCGACGGCTGGAGGCATCCGACGCGCGCGACGGCTGGAGTCCTGTGGTAGTGGACGCCCAGTTCGAGGACGCTCCCATCCGCGTCACCGGGGGCAGGATCATCCACTTCAGTGGCCGCATCGACCGGATCGACGAACATACCGACGGCCGCCAGCGCGCACGTTCCTACTTCACCGGCCAATCGCTGCCCGACGTTCGAGGCTTCGTCGACGGTTCTTCGTTTCTTGCCATCGCCAACCTCACCGCCCTGACGCAGCGAGGAGTTCCAATCCGTCAAGCGGAAGTTGAACTGCGGTCAGCGACCCGACAGGGAGATTTTGTCTCGCAAACTCTGCAAGGCGCATCACTCACGACCCGTGGAGGCCGTTCCGCGCCCAGCGATGGTGAACGACTGCGAGACACCCTAGCGCTCATCGCCGACCAGCTCGAATCGGCCAACTTCATCCCCTACCCCGGCAACCCACCGAGAGATCGGCCAAACTGCCGCCATTGCCCATACGAATCCACCTGCACCGCCGACATCGCCGAGCGCTATCAGAAGAAGTCGAGGCAAGACCAGGACGCTGTCCGCCAGCTAGAAATCATGAGACGGCAACGACCGTGACTGCATCCATGAGGAGTTTCCCACTCCGTCCCCACCTCCATCATGCCCGCGCCCCATCGCGAGCTCCTCGCACCACCCCAACCTCCGTCATACCCACGCCCCGTTGCGAGCTCCTCGCACCACCACCAACCTCCATCATGCCTGTGCCCCATCGCGAGCTCCTCGCACCACCCCAACCTCCGTCATACCCGCGCTCCGTCGCGGGTATCTCGCAGCACACACCTCGTACGTCAGGAACTGACTTGCCCAGTAGTAGCCAGTAGCAGCATGCGACCCTTCCTGCTCCAACGTTGCCCCCCACTCAGCGAGATTCCCGCGACGGAGCGCGGGAATGACGTGAATCTATGACCGACCAACAGCCACCACCCGCCGACGACGATGTCCGCCAGCGCATCATCAACGACCTCGACACTTCATTCTTCCTCGAGGCCGGCGCCGGCTCGGGCAAGACATCGGTGATTGTCGCGCGCGTCGTCAATCTGGTCCGCAATGGCCGCTCACTCGACGAGATCGTCGCCATCACCTTCACCGAGAAAGCAGCCGGAGAACTCCGTGAGCGGATCCGCGCCGAGCTTGCCATTGCAGGCCTGCACGACGCCCTGCGCGATGTCGACGCCGCGCAAATCCAGACAATCCACGCCTTCGCCGCCAACATTCTGCGTGAGCGCTCACTCGATGCTGGGCTCGACCCCGATTTCAACGTCCTCGACCAACTCCAAGCCGACCTGCGATTCGCCCAGTCCTGGCGCTCCTGGCTATGGAGCAACGACGCGCCCCAAGAACCATTGCAGCGAGCCTTCGACCTGGGGCTTGAGTTGCGAGACCTCCAGCTCGCTGCCGAGCAACTCGCCCGCAACCGCGATCTGACGGGCCCATTGAGCGACGACCTGCCGTCAGAGGAGGTCCCTGAAGACCAACGCGAGCGCGACACCGCATTGGCAGCATTGACCGCGGCGCTGCGTGAGTTCATCGAACAGGGCGCCGACCAGCGCCGGATCGACGGCCTGCTCACCTACGACGACCTCCTGCTCGAAGCGCGCAATCTCCTGGTTCGCTCGAAACGAGCCCGCGAGGATCTGCGAAGCAGATTCCGAACCATCCTCGTCGACGAGTTCCAGGACACCGATCCCTTGCAAGCCCAGATCGCCCTATTGCTGGCCGCCGATCCGGACACCGACGACTGGACTCAGGTCACGCCCGGGCCGGGGCGTCTCGTCCTGGCTGGCGACCCCAAGCAGTCGATCTACCGCTTCCGCCGCGCCGACATTGACATCTACGAGCAGGTGCGGGACATCTTTCTTGCGGCGCCGGAGACATCGGCCATCGCCAGACTGACCGTCAACTTCCGCGCCCGTCCCCAGCTCTGCGACTGGCACAACGCGGTGTTGCCAGGCGTCATTAAACCACATCAGGACTATCCACGTGCGCAAGCCCGCTGGGAAGCGACCGTGCCATATCGAACAGACCGCGGACCCGGCGTGGCGGTGATTCCCTCCAATCGGCAGTTCGACCGAGCGCCTGAGGCTCGCGGAGCCGAAGCGAAGCTCATCGCCAACCTGATCACGCACATGCAACAGGACGACGCAACACTCGGCCACATAGCGACAGCGGCGGGTCCGCGAATCCCCGAATTTCGCGACATCGCCGTACTCGTCCGCACCAGGACCGGCGCCGACCTCTACACCACGGCACTCGATCGGGCCGGGATTCCCTATCACTTCGACAGCGGCCAGGGTTTCTATCAGAAGCCCGAAATCCGAGCGATCGCCCACCTCTTACAGGCGCTGGACGACCCAACCGACGAAGTAGCAGCCCTCGCAGCGCTCAAATCGCCGCTCGTCGCCGCTTCTGACACCGAGCTCCTCGAACTTCGCGCGGCGTTCGGATCACAGGCGATCCGTTTGCAAGCCGGCTCGCTACCTGAGGCCTACGAGGGCAGGCTCCGAGCCCCGATCGAGTTCCTTGGCGCACTGCGATACGATCTGAGCCGCTTCGGATTGCCCGAGTTGATTGATCACGTGATTCGCGCCTCAGGACTGCTGCTCGCTCAGGCCGTCGGAGTCCAGCACAGCCAGATGCGCCAGCGCCAGGCCAACCTGCGCATGCTCGTCCAGCGAGCCGCCCACTTCGCCGACAACAACGACGACAGCTTGCGACCCTTCGTGCGCTGGCTCTCACAGCGTGGAGTCCGCAACCTGCCCGAGTCGGAATCGCCGACCACCGAAGCCGACGACGACGCCGTCCGTTTCCTCACGATCCACCAGGCCAAGGGACTGGAGTTCCCCATCGTCATCGTGCCCAAGCTCCAGGACCAGCCTGCCTCGGGCAATCAGTTCATCGTCGACCGGCCAAACCAGCGCATCGAATTCAAGCTCGGCGACGACCGTACACCCTTCCGCACCCCCGGTTACGCCATCGCCGAGCGAAGAGACCGCGCCTACGCCGACGCTGAAGCGAGGCGCATGCTTTACGTCGCCGCCACCCGAGCTCGCGATTGGCTGATTCTGCCCTCATACCCCGCCGACAGCACTTCGCGCCGAGACTCGTTCCTTACCTACCTCGATGACGCGGCGCCGCATTGGCTCGCCCGCGACGCCGATCCAAACACGGTCGTCGTCGGACCAAGGACCTTCGATGCAGCACCTTCGCCCACGCCAACGCTCCATATGCCACCACATCAAGAGCTGCGCCCACTTTGGCAAGAACGCCACCAGGAGGCGATCTCCGCTGGCTCACGAACCATTGAGGCCGTAACCCCAACGAGCCTCAATCCACACACGCCAGCGGAGAGCGCCGATGTCGGAGTCGATGAGAGCGAACGAGACGACTCCAACATCAATCCGCTCGACTTCGGCAAGGCCGTCCACGAGGCGCTCGAAACAGCAGACTTCACCAACCACGAGATCACACGCAGAAGAACAGAGCGCATCTGCCACAAGTTCCACGTTCCGGTCGACCAGGTACTCCAGCACATCGAACGGGCACTCAACTCCGAACTGATCCAGCGAGCATCAATGTCAGACGTCATCCATCGAGAGTTGCCCCTCACCACAATCCAGACGAAGGAAGAAAAACACGTCATCACCGAAGGCGTCGCCGATCTCGTCTTCCGAGAAGGAGAACAGTGGATCCTCGTCGATTACAAGTCTGACGATGACATCCCACCTGATCGCCTTTCTACGTACAACGCACAGTTGCATCAATACATGTCAATGCTGAACGCTGCCGGAATAGAAGTCGCAGAGGCATACATCCTGAGAACCGCCACCGGCGAAGCTCTGCAAGTGGTGATCGAAACGTAACCTCTCAACCGCTGTCGTTGCCCGAGGCTGCCGAAGAAATCGTCTCGGTAGGTTGAATCCCAGTCCCCGCTTTTCGGAGACCTTTGAGAAACTCCCAATTCCCCTCTCCCCCCCTTGCGGGGGGAGATGTCACGGAGTGACAGAGGGGGGGCGGCTGATGACGACCAGATAGGGCACCTGAACAGCGGACCCCCCTCTGCCTTCGGCATCTCCCCCGCAAGGGGGGGAGAGGAGATTCGGAAGCTTTGCGAAGGCCTCCCCGTGACGCGGGTATCTCGCCGCTTCACGAACCGACGTTGGAGCTGACCGCGGCGAGATTGCCGCGACGGCGCGCGGCAATGACAGAGCGCCAAGTCTCGCAAAGCAATGCATGAAGCGCGGACTCCAATCCGATAAAGCGAGCAAGATGGATACCGCCTTCTGGCAGGCTTTACCTCGATCACCCGATATCGTCATTCCGTACGACAATCACGCAGCAATTCGCCGTAGGAGTCCCGTATGGTCGCCAACCCACCCACACCTCAGCAGGTCCGCGAAGATCTCCTCCTTCGACGACAGAAAATCGTCGCCGAGATGGGTTCACCCGATCGCATCGCCCGACAGCATGACCGCGGACGCCTGACCATTCGCGAACGCATCGACAAGCTGCTCGATCCCGGCAGCTTCCGCGAAATCGGCACGTTCGCCGTCTCCGAGATGCACGAGGTCCGCGATCGCACACCCGGCGACGGCAAGATCGGCGGCTGGGGCAAGATCGACGGCCGGCCGGCAACCGTCGCCGGCGACGATGTCACCGTGCTCCACGGTTCCTCCTCGGTCGTCGGTGGCAAGCGACAGAAGCGAATCTACGAGCACGCCATGGAACAGGGCGTGCCCTACGTCTACTTCGGCGAGACCGGCGGCGCTCGCCTGCCCGATGCACTCGGCTCCGAGGGCTTCAGCAAGATCTCGCCCAGTCTCGAGTCCGGCCGTAGACGGCGACGCATTCCCATGGCCACGGCCATCGTGGGTGAATCTTTCGGCGGCTCCAGCTTCCACAGCGCCTTCTCAGACTTCACCACGCAGGTCCGAGGCTCGGCGCTCAATGTTTCTTCACCGCGTGTCATCGAGATCGCCACGGGTGAACTGATCTCACTCCAGGACCTGGGCGGCGTCGATATCCACCTCGACCTCACCGGGCAGATCGACCAATCCGCCGAGACCGAAGAGGAAGCGATCGAGCAGATCAAGTCATTTCTCTCCTACCTGCCCTCCAATTGCTGGGAAGCGCCGCCGACTCTCGATGGCTACGACCAGGCCGATCCAGACCCCAGGATCGCCAATCTCGTCCCCACCCGTCGGCAGCGGGCCTACGACATGCACCGCGTGATCGAGCGAATCGTCGACGACGGAGAGATGCTGGAACTCAAACCCCGATTCGGCCGCTCGCTGATTACCACCCTGGCCCGAATCGGTGGTCGGTCGGTCGGCATCTTGGCCAGCAATCCCATGTTCAATGCCGGCGCGCTCGACCCCAACACGTGCGACAAGGCCACTCAGTTCATTTGCATGTGCGAGGCCTTCAACATCCCTACAGTCTGGCTCCAGGATGTACCCGGTTTCATCGTCGGTTCGCAGCCCGAGCACGCCCGACTGCTGCACAAAGCAATCATGTTCCTCGAGGCGCTCTCGCTGATGACCGTCCCACGCATGACCGTCGTGATGCGCAAGGCCTTCGGACTCGCCTACTTCTCGCTCTCCGGCAACAGCATGGACAACTCGCTGATCACCGCTTGGCCGGGCGCCGAAATCTCGTTCATGGACCCCGGCGTCGGCGTCAACGTCGTCCACGCGAACGACATCGCCAACGCTACCGACCCCGACGCCGAACGACAGCGCCTGATCGACGAGTGGACCCTCGGCCACGAGCCCTGGGGAGCCGCCGGCCTGATGAATCTCGACGAGATCATCGATCCCGCCGACACCCGTCGCTGGCTGCTCGAATCGCTCCAGCGCTTCCCTGTCAGCATCCCCCGCCGAGGAGAAGTCAAAGAACTCGCATCCTGGCCGACCTGCGTCTAATCTCGGTAGGCTGAGGGTATTGGAGACGGGCATGGTCACCGACGAAGAAACGCTCCCGTTCGACATCCGCATGGTCACGCCAGGTACTCCCGAGTACGCGGAAGTGGAAGCGATCGACCGGGAAGCGCAGCGCAATCTCGACTATTTCATCGAGCACGAAGCCGCGCTGATGGCGCAGTATCGAGATCAGATCGTCGTGGTCTACAACAGCGGCAAGATCCACGCTTGTGCTAGCCCAGATGAGATGATGGACTTCCTACTCTCGCTGGACCGCATCACTTGTTCGTCAGCCATGCACTTCACCTGGCCCGAAGAAGGTACTGCGTGGGCCCTGTAATGCGCCGGTTTCCTGGACACTTTGGCCAGGTCGCACGACCGGCGCATCGCTCGCTGTCGAGCACGCCGGCGCCGCGCATCACGTTGACCGTACTCTTCGGCGGGCAAGCCAAGCGTGTGCCGTTCATGATTGACTCCGGCGCGGACTTTACGATTCTCCAGTACCACGACATAGCCAGCATGTTCAGGTTGGAAGGTCGTGACATCAGCTTTGGGCGTGGGCCTGACATGATTTCCGTCGGTGGAATCGGCCATGCCTCAGCCCGCTGTCGTGTTCAACAGTTGGGCCTGCGCCTTCGTGACTCTGCGGGAACACCGCTCACCATCACGCAGTCAGTGGCCATCGCTGAGCCGCCACCGACGAGCAGCACTCAGGGCGCGCTATGGAAGCTCCCGTCCCTTCTCGGACGAGACCTGCTTTCCCGATTCAACTTCAACCTCTCCTACGATCCACCAACCGTCAGCCTGACTCTCGACGACTGACCCGACGCTCCCGCATCCGACGTACCATCGCTTCCGACGGCTTAGCGTCCTTATGTCCCGTCTCGAGCTTGTTGCGCACCTCGCGCAGGACCCTCGGCGCCAGCCGTTCCTCACGATCAACGATGTACTCGATCACGGCATCAGGATCGCGGAGCGCCAGTTCCCTCAAGGCCCAGCTCAGGGCTTTCACGTGCAGATCCGACCGGTCGTCCAGGAAGAACTCGCAGATTGTCAGCGTCCTGGCTGCGTCGCCGTTGCCCAGGTGGCGCTCGTTCAGCGCGATCGTCGAGACCAGTCCCGCCCGTCGCCACCAGAAGTCGGACGACGTCGCCCATTTCCGAATCCGCGCGTCGCTGATCTGGCCACGTTGCCAGGCGGGACCGCTCAGTTTGCGCGCAAACTGGTCCACGCTCGCCCAGCCATCCAGCGTCCGCCCGAGTCGCTCCAGTTCACGCCAGTCCAGCATGGCGAACGCAGCTCTGTGCATCGATGCGATCTCAAACGCGACCATCCGCGACTCGTACGCCGCGCCGTGCTCCTCCCGGCGCACGCGGCCGCTGCCGCCGTGCTCGATCAGGATGTTGCACAACGCCAGCACGTCCTCGCCCGGCGACGCCTTGAGTTCCCGTGCTTCCCGTCGCGCAATCTTGCGTAACTGAGGCGTCATCAGCACCTCTGGCGAGTCGATGATCTCGTGCAGCAGCGCCGCCCCGCGCTCAGATATCGACACCAGCCGCGCTCCTCCCTGCGATCCGACCGAACACACTACCCGCCATCAGCCCCGAGCCTCCCGCGTAGTTGTTGTAGAACAGGCCACCGACCAGCTCGCCGGCGGCGTACAGCCCAGACATTGGACGATCTTCCGTGTCCAACACCTGACCGCTCCGAGGATCGATCTTGAGGCCGCCGAACGTGAACGTAATCCCGCAGGTCACCGCATATCCCTGGTAAGGCGGAGAATCAAACGGCAGCGCCCAGTTCGACTTCGGCGGTCGAATCCCGGAAGTACCGACTCCGTCCAGTTCCGATGGGTTGAACAGCTCAAGTCCGTTTTGCGGACAAGATGCGTTATATGCATCGATCGTGCGCTCGAGTCCTTCAGGATCGACGCCGAGTGCATCGGCGAGGTCATGAATCGTATGCGCCTCCGCCATCGTCACCTGACGCACGTGATACTCATCGCGCAACAGATGCGCTGTGCGCTGATCGAACAGTTGGAACGCTGCCCGCTCCGGCTGTGCCAAGATCGCCCGACCGTACTTCGCATAGGTGTAGTTGCGAATATCCGCCCCCTCATCGACGAAGCGCTCGCCGTCGACATTCACGATCAGGCCATACGGATACGAGTGCTTCTGGTACAAGTCGGCAACGATCCGATTCCCCGTTGGCGGCGCGTTCAGATCCCAGGCGACCGCATGAGCGCCCGACCAGTTGCCGAACGGCTGCGCGCCAGCGTCAATGGCTGCCTGAATCGCATCGCCCGTGTTGAACCGCGAGCCGCGCACCTTCGCCATATCCCAGCCGGGACCCAGGTAGCGAGTCCGCATCTCGATGTTCGCCTCAAAGCCGCCCGCCGCCAGCACCACAGCGTCCGCTTCCATCTCCTCAACCGCATCATCCGTCCAAAGCTCGACGCCACGGATGCGCCGACCCTCGCGCAACAGATTCACAACCTTGCAGCCGTAGCGCACATGCACACCGACCCGTGCAGCCGCCTCAAACTCCTGGTCCGACAGCCCCTTCCCTGCCCCTACAGCCTCCACCGTCAGACCGCCATAGAAGACCAGCTTCCCACCGACCTCGTTCGCCTGCCGACCGGTCATCAACGTGAACTTGACGCCCTGTCCATGCAACCATTCCATCGTCGGCGCCGCCTCACGTACCAACGACGAGGCCATGCCATCGTCAATCAATCCATCGGTGACCCGCGCGAGATCATCGCGAAACTTCGCCGTCGTATAGGAACCGACATCGACCCGCTCGATCTCTGCCTCGCTCAAGTCGGGGATGATTCGCAGGATGTCGCTCATCCCCTCGTAGGGAAAGCGAAATCCGCCACCGGTGAAGTACGTGTTGCCGCCGCGCTCGCCTTCCGGCGCCTTCTCCAGCACCGTCACATCAGCCCCGCGCTCCCTCGCCGCCAATGCGGCGCACAATGCTGCATTGCCGGCTCCAACGACGATGACATGGGTCACTTCGACTCCTCCTCCACCTGAGCGGTGTTCACCGGTCGTGGCTCACTGACGCCATTGAGTCCGTTCTCCCGGCGCAAACTGTTCTCGATGTGCTCACTATGCGATATCGACTTCTGGCCGCGGAACAGGGGCACCATGAGCGAAATCTCGAACTCGATAGCTTCGCGCACGGCCTGAGCCTGTACCGCCGCCTTCTCCGCCACCTTGCGCACGCCCCGCTGACCACCAACCAATGAGAACAGGATCGCCGGAGCGGTGATCGCGGCTGCCACGATCAACGCGGTTTGGTAGCCCGCGATGATCGCGCCGGGCGAATCGCTGGCGACATCATTGGCCGCAGCGAAGGAGAGACCGACAGATGCGTAAACCGCGACCGCGATCGCGCCTCCCACGGCGTTGCCTATCGTGCGGGCGGTGGTTTGGGCGGCGGAGGCGGTACCCAAACGCTCAGGCGGCACTGCGGACATGATCACCGCGGTATTGGGCGAGCTGAAGATGGAGGTGCCGATGCCTAGCAGCAGCATCCGTAGGCCGAAATCGACTGGCGACGTGTTCGCGTCGGTCATCGCCAGCAACGCCAGTGCCCCGCAGACCATCATCATCCCGACCGTGGTCAGCGGGCGTGAACCCAGACGGTCGGAGAGACGACCCGAAATCGGCGAGACGACGAGCATCGCCAGTGGCATCGGCACCATCATGAAGGCGGCGTCGAGGGTGCTGAACTCGCGTCCATCGATGAGCAGGAAGTAACCCAGATAGAGCGATGCGCTCATGCCCATGAACTGCAAGATCGCGGCGAGAATGCCGAAACTGAAACCGCGCCCCTTGAACAGGGCCAGATCGACTACTGGCGAGGACGTGCGTCGCTCGACGATGATGAAAAGCACGGTGAAGATTACGCCGACGGCGAAGAGGGTCAGAATCAGCAGCGAGGTCCAGCCGGCGCTGCTGCCGCGGTTGATGCCGAAGGTGATGCATCCGAGCAGCCCGAACAGCAGCACCGCACCGGGGATGTCGAGCCCGCGCGGTCGTTGCTCGCTCGGTGCGTCAACCAGCAGCCGCCAGGCGAGAAACACGCCCACGAGACCGAAGGGCACGCGCGCCCAGAAGATCGCTCGCCAGTCAAAGAGTTCAATCAGGATCCCCCCAAGCGGCGCGCCGATCGCAACCCCTGCACCGACGGTAGAGACCATCAATCCCAGCCCGGTGCCGCGCTTAGAAGGCGGAAAGGAAGCAGCGATGATCGCGGCGCCATTGGCCATTGTCATTGAGGAGCCGATGGCTTGCAGGATGCGGGTGCCGATCAGTTCCTCAAGCGAACCGCTGATAGCCGAGAGTCCGGTCGCCAGCGTGAACACGCCGAACCCGGCTGCGTAGATCATCTTGCGGCCGTAAACGTCGCCGAGCCGGCCCATAGTCAGCGAGAGGCCGGTGCTGACGACGATGAAGGAAAGAGCCACCCAGATCACATCGGAGGTGGAGCGGTCGAACTCGTCCTCAAGGGTCGGCAGGGCGACGTTCGTGATCGAGTTGTCAACCACGCCCAGGAATGTGCCGACGCAAACAACAATCGCGGCGACCCAGTAGTAAGGAATCGGCCCAAGCGACGGCCCGCTGACCAGCGGACGATCATCCTCAACCTGCTGGCCTCCGGCGCCATTCCTCTGCACCATCGCCGCCTCTTCACAGACACGTCAGAAGCCGTTCCAGACGCGCCGCAGGCTCAGTTTAGATGGTCAGTTCGGCTGGACGAACTAACTGCGTTGCGCTCGAGACCTCCCCCGTTGGGGGATGCGCCCCGAAGGGGCGGAGGGGGCCCGCCGGAGACTCCGTTCAGCGCCCCACGAGGGCCCCCTCAGTCGCTCCGCGACAGCTCCCCCATTGGGGGAGCTCTTGGATGCCGCTCAGCCCAACGCTCTAGACTCACCCACATGACCACCAAGACCCACACTCTCACCGACGAACTCTCCGCGATCGACTGGTGCTACGAGCAGGGCTGGACCGACGGCCTTCCGGTCGTCCCGCCTGCCCGTGAGCGAGTTGAACGTTTCCTCATCGCCGCCGGACGCCCTCCTGAGGAAATCGTCGCTCGGCATCCTGCCACCGGACGCGAATGCAGCGTCCAATCGGCCGCTGTCAATGCGGTCATGGCGGGCTGCCTGCCGCAATACTTCCCAACCGTGCTGGCTGCGCTCGAGGGTCTGAATGAAGACGCCTACAACTTCCACGGTTCGACCGCCAGCACCGGAGGCTCAGCGCCCGTGGTGATCATCTCCGGAGATATCCGCGACGAAATCGGGATGAACGCCAGTGTCAACGTGTTCGGTCCTGGAAACCGCGCCAACGCGACCATCGGACGGGCGATGCGCCTGGTGATCATGAACATCTTCCAGATGATTCCTGGCATCTCCGATCGCTCGACGACCGGCTGGCCCGGAAAGTACGGCTGTTGCATCGCCGAGAACATCCTCAATAGCCCCTGGGAGCCGCTGCACGTGTCGCTCGATTTCCCACCCGAGGTCTCGACCGCCACCGTCTTCGCCGCCTCCGGCTTCTACAACGTCGAGAATCACTACACCAGCGACCCCGAACTCCTGCTCGACACCTTCGCCGACGCCATGGCCTCGCTGGGCGCACTGACCGATGGACAGTCGCTGGTCGTGATGTCGCCGGAGCACGCGCAGATCGCGGCCTCGAACGGGATGTCCAAACAGGACGTGCAGGCATACCTCTTCGAGCACGCCAGCCGTGATCCCGAAGAAATGCTGAGCAAGGGCAAATGGCCCGCCGGGCGCCCAGGCGACGGACTCGCCGAAGGCGAGCGTGGCAATGGCGCGTTTCGCCGAGGTCGCACCCCCGACGACATCCTGCTCGTCGTCGCTGGCGGCGAGGCTGGCGGACACTCGGCCTTCCTGCCCTCGTGGAGTCGCGGACGCAACTCCATCTATCAGACCAAGGCGATCGGCGTCTGTCTCGATTGCTGACCGTCCAGAACAAACTCGACCAAGACGGAGGCCATCATGTCGCTCGTACTCTTCGACCCCACCGGCGAGCCCACGCCGACCGGCTTCTGCGCCGCGCCCAGGCTGACTTCAGTCGAGGGCCTGCGCATCGGCATCTTCTCCAACGGGAAGGTCAACGCCGACAAGCTGCTGCGTTACACCGCCGAGGTCTTCGAGCAACAGGCAAACTGCAACGTCGTGATCGACTCCGGCAAGCGCAACGCCAGCCGCATCGCTGAGCCACAGGTGCTGGAGCGAATCGCCAACGATGTCGATTTCCTGATCACCGCGGTGGGTGATTGAGGCTCCTGCTCAACGTGCAGTGTGCACGACGGCATCACCTTCGAGCAGTACGGCAAGCCCGGCCTGGTCCTCTGCACCCACCCATTCGACCCCACCGGCCGAATGATCGCCAAAACCCTGGGAATGCCCGACTTCAGGTACGCACTCGTCGATCACCCAATCGGAAGCGCCGGAATCGAAGGCCTCCAGGCCCGCGCAATGGACGCCTATGACCAGGGCAAGCTAATCCTGCTCGGTGCCTGATTCCAAAGAGCTCCCCCGTCGGGTGTGCTGTCCAGAAGCGAACCTTCCCAAGAGCTCCCCCCTCTGGGGGAGCTGTCCCGTAGGGACTGAGGGGGCTCCCGGCACGGCGTGTGAGGGAACAACTGCCTTCGTAAGCCTGTTGTCCACTCCAAACAACCCACTATCCCTTCCCAGTCCCCGCTTTACGCGGGGACCTGCTCCCTCCCAGCCCCTTCACATACCAATGAGTCTGCTTTTGGCTGGGCCCCAGACCGAGCGGGTCCCCGCGTGAAGCGGGGACTGGAATTACCATTCACTGGTTGTTAGATCACTCCGGACCAACCAACTCCCGACCAATCAACATCCGACGAATCTCCGACGTCCCCGCCCCAATCTCCAACAACTTTGCATCCCTCACATACCGCGCCACCCGACTCTCACTCATGTATCCATACCCACCGTGAATCTGCACGGCCTTGTCTGCAACGCGACTCGACATCTCTGCCGAATAGAGAATGGCGGCCGCAGCTTCCTTGTTGCTGCGGATGCCTCGTGATGCAGCCTCTTCAACCACGTGCGCCGTCCGATAGACCAGCCAGCGGGCTGCCTCCAGCTCGGTGTACATATCCGCGAGCATTGCCTGGATCAGTTGGAAGTCGCCGATTCGCTGCCCGAACTGCCTTCGATTGCGCGCGTACTCCACTGCCTCATCCAGCGCCGCTTGCGCGATGCCCAGCGGCTCGCCGGCGAGAAATGCTCGCTCCACCGCGAGCCCCTGCATCATCACCGAGGCTCCAGAGCCTTCACCGCGCATCACATTGGACGCCGGCACGATGCAGTCTTCGAGAATCAGCTCCGCGGTCGGCGAGCCACGATGCCCAACCTTGTCCAGCACCTGCCCCACGCTAAAGCCCTCGAATCCCGACTCCACAATGAACGCCGTCACGCCCTGAGAACCCGCCTCAGGGTCGGTCTTCGCATAGAGCACCAGCGTGTCGGCCACCGACCCATTGGTAATGAACATCTTGCTGCCATTGAGCCGGTACACATCGCCGTCGCGCACGGCAGTCGTGCGAATCCCCATCGCATCCGATCCAGCCTCGGGTTCAGTCAACGCCAACGCGCCGATCTGCGTGCCGTCGCAGAGTCCGGGAAGATACTGTTCTTTCTGTGTTTCGCTACCGTTCGAGGCAATGTTGTTCGCGCAGAGGTTGGCGTGGGCGCCGTAAGATAACGCAATCGACGCGCTCGCCCTCGCGATCTCTTCAGTCGCAATCACACCTGCCAGCAGTCCGGCGTTCGACCCTCCATACTGTTCTTCGATTGTGACACCCAACAGCCCGAGATCGCCGAGCATTGGCCACAAGTGTGATGCAAACCGATCTTCGCGATCAATATCATCCGCAATAGGATCGATTTCGGCACGAGCGAAGTCACGTACTGTTTGTTGTATGAGTCGTTGCGATTCGTTGAGTTCAATCATCTTGCATACTCCGTACATCGCTCTGCCAACCGAGCATCTCAGCGAGCATACATCGGCGCGGCTGCTAGACTCCCGGCATGGTCACGACCAACCAGCGCGCCGCACAGTTCGCCGAGGGCTTGCACGCCGCCCAGGGCGAGTTCCGCCGTTGCGTTTCCTGGGACGACCTCTGGACATTTGCAACGTCACTGGGCGATGACTCACCCGTCGTCTCGCCTGCAGCATATGAACAGTTACAGCGTGGACAACTGCCCGACGATAGCGATCCGCTTCGATCCATCGCCGACCGCCCGGTCGGCATCGCCGTGGCGCGACTGGCCATCGCCGAAACCGGCTCGGTACTACTGATCGAACCATCAACGATCGACCGCGCCGTCTCACTGCTGACCAGGCATCTCATCGTGGCCGTGCAGGAAACGGACATCCTCGACGACCTCGCCGAAGGCTTCGACTGGCTCGCGCAACAACCACGCGCGGCGGCCTACGCCACATTCGTCACCGGTCCCTCCCGGACCGCCGATATCGAGCGGTCGCTCACCATCGGTGTCCAGGGTCCCAGCCGGCTGACCGTGGCGGTGCTGCCATGAGCACAACATTCAAACAGCGCTATCGACGGTCGGTCGGGGATCCCGACCTGAAACCGCGACTACTGACCTTCCAGCGCTCGTGGAGAGAAAGCCGCGACGCACAGGTCAAACGTCTGGAGCAGCGCACCGAACGCTCCTTTGACGACCTGCGCCAAGAGTTCGCCGCGGTCAAGGACCACACCCTCGAGCATTGGGACGACCACATCGCCCAGTTCCGAGCCAACGCCGAGGCGGCAGGCGCAACCGTCGTAGAGCTGAACACCGCTGAGGATGCGGTCAACTACATCGCGAGCGTCTGCAAGTCGCGCGGCATCGAACTGATCGTCAAGAGCAAATCGATGGTCTCCGAGGAGATCGAGCTCAACCACGAGCTCGAACAACGAGGCATCACGGCCATCGAGACCGACCTCGGCGAATGGCTGTTACAGCTCGCCGAAGAGCGTCCCTCGCACTTGGTCATGCCCGCGATCCATCAGAAGCGACAGTACGTCGCGGAAATCCTGGGTAAGGAACTCGACCGCGAATTTGACCCCGACGACATCCCGGCGATGGTGGCCAGCGCACGCGACGGCCTGCGCGGACACTACCTCTCTGCCGGCGCGGGGCTGACCGGCGCCAACGCGCTGGTCGCCGAGACCGGCAGCATCATGGTCGTCACGAACGAAGGCAACATGCGGCTGGCCACGTCGCTGCCCGATGTCCATTTCGTCACTGCCGGAATCGAAAAGCTGATCCCCTCCTGGGCCGACGCTGAGCGCCAACTCCAGCTCCTGCCGCGCTCTGCCACCGCGCAAACGCTGAGCACTTACACCACCTGCATCACCGGAGCCCAGCCTGGCAAAGAGATGCACATCATCCTGCTCAACAACGGCCGCCGCGCCATGCGTGAAACGGACAGCATCGGCGACGCCCTGCGCTGTATCCGCTGCGGCGCCTGCGCCAACGTCTGCCCGCCGTACCAGGTCGTCGGCGGACACACCTTCGGCCACATCTACACGGGCGCAATCGGGCTGGTCAACACGACGTTCCACCACGGCATCGAGGAAGCGGCCGGTCCTCAGGGACTGTGTGTCTCCTGCGGCGCCTGCGAGACCGTGTGTCCGGTTGCGATTCCGCTGCCCAAGCAGATTCTGGACATCCGCCACCGCGCTCACGAGGCGGGTCACGCGCCACTCTGGGAGCGCGCCGCCCTACGGCTCTGGGCCAAACCGAGACTGTTTCACCACCTGATGGGCCTCGGCGCGCTCGCTTCAGGGACCGCGAGACTGCTCGGCCTCGTTCGTCGAGACCACCTTCGACTGCCATTGCCCAAGCGCCTGCGCTGGCGTTCCGTACCAGCGCTGCCGCTTCGCAACGGACAGACGTTGGTCAACAGCCGAACGTCGCAGCAGCCAATCGCCGTGTCGCCCGCGACCGGACAATCTGTCGATCTGTTCGCGCAATGCCTGGCCGACCGCATGCTTCCCAGCGCCGTTGATGCCACAGCACGCCTGATCGAGGCCGGCGGCGCATCAGTCAGAATCCCGCAATCGCAGCACTGCTGCGGTCTGCCGGCCTTCGACGCTGGCGACCGGGAATCCGCACGCAAGATGGCTCGACAAACCATCGAGGCATTGGAAGGCGGCTCCAACCAGATCGTCACGCCGGCGCCAAGCTGCGTCATCGCCATGCAGGAGCACTGGCCCGAACTCTTCAGCGACGACCCTGAAATGCAGCAACGAGCATCGGCTGTCAGCCGTCGCGTCCACGACCTCGCCGCTTGGCTCGACGGACCTGGACGACTCCCCGACGGCTGCCTCGAGCAGGCCGAGCAGGACTCATGGACAGCGCACCGTTTCTGCCAAGCTTCCAACCGGGGCGACTCCTTCGCCCGAATCGACCAACTCGTCGAGCGCCTGACCAGCGAAGCTGCGTTGCCGCTCAAAGAGCCCGAGGTCTGCTGCGGCTTCGGCGGCCTCACGTCGATGGCCGCGCCGGAAGTCGGGCAAGGAATCCTCGAGCGGAAGCTGGATTGCGTCGCCGAGAGCGGCT
This sequence comes from Dehalococcoidia bacterium, assembly GCA_965207365.1. Lineage (GTDB taxonomy): Bacteria > Chloroflexota > Dehalococcoidia > Bin125 > Bin125 > Bin125. Next base: position 508,799 of record OZ242281.1, read on the forward strand.
GCGACACCCTGATCACCAACAACCCCGGCTGCGCGCTGCATCTGCGAGCTGGAGCGGTGGCCAGCGGAGCAACACACGAAACCATGCACTACGCCGAGTTCCTCGCCGGCCGCCTACCCGAGAATCCGCAACGCTGAGGTAACTCAATGCCCACCGTCATCGATGTCCACGTCCATCTCTGCCGGACGCCCGAGCAAGAGGCGCTCGTCTTTCCGCGTCGCGGTCTGCCGCTGGATTGGCGCTGGGCCAACGGCGACGCCTGCGGCGAGTACATGACGCGCAACGATGTCGAGGCGATCGTCGGCCTCAACTACATGGTCGTGCCAGAAATGTTCGAGCAGCAACGAGAGCGCCGCCCTGAGGCTCCGGCCGAAGACTTGCTGGCAATGCTGCACGAGCGCGTGCGCAGCTTCAACACCTGGACGCTCGAACGGCAGGCCGAGGACCCGAGGATTCGCACCTTTCTCTGCTGCGACATCGGCACCTGGGTCGATACGGACCTGCTTATGGAAGAGCTGGAACGCGGCGTCGCGATGGGCGCACGAGGCGTGAAGATGCACCCTGGGCTCGGACGCTACTGCCCCGCCGACGAGCGCATGATGCCGCTCTACGCCAGGCTGGAAGAGCTCGGCCTGCCCATCCTCAGCGACACCGGCGCGCTGCGAGGCGGTCCTGGCGACGACATCTTCGGCATGCCCGACCATTTCATCCCCGTCTTCGAGAGATTTCCCAGGCTGCAGTTCATCATGGCCCACATGCCCGGCGCATACTGGGATCAGAGAATCGCCATCGCCAAGCGATTCCCGCAAGTCCTCTTTGACACCGCCGGTGGCTTCAACGACGGACACTTCACCTGTCGAGACGGCCGCCAAGCCTGCGCGCTCGAAGACGCAGCCCGACTCATACGAACACTCGGTACAGAACGAGTGCTGTTCGGCTCAGATGCACCAGGAGCCGATCAACAACCGCAGATACTACAACTGCTAAGAAGCGGGTTACTCGATAGCGAACTCGATCAGATCTTAGTAGAGAACGCTCGCCCTGTTCTCGGACTATCGTGATCCGGCCAGCAGTTTGACAGCCATTGCCAAACTGGGCACAATGGACGGGACGGGAGGCGAGCGCCGCTGACTTCTATCATTGCGGCGGCCCGGCCGAAAGGCCCGCCTCCTGTCCTTCCGTCTTTCTGGTAGGTCCCGATGCATCTCCTGTATCTCGATGAATCAGGGTCTACTGACGCAAGTCACTTTGTTGTAGCTGGATTCATCGTCAACTGGCGGGGCGTCGTGCCTCTCAAGCTGTCGGTGGAGAACATTGTCTCAAATCGGCTCCCCAATGCTGCGGCTATGGAGCTTCATGCCGGTCACATGCGTGTGGGAAGACGAAGCTGGTCTCGGATTCCACGAGATATCCGACATCAAATCACCGAGGACATAGTGAGACTGATTGTGGGGCAGTCCGGTGCTGACGAAAATCCCGTGACGTTGGTCGTCGTCGTCGCAGATCAATCCTCCGATTCCTCCTCAGGGCTATACGATCGTTCTTACAGGGCACTGTTTGGAATCTGCGAATCCCTCATCCAGGCAGGCCGGAGTGAATCGCCAATCTTGGCCATTGCCGACAAGACGCGCCAAGAACCACTGATTCAAGCGCTGGTGAATCCAGCCCTCAGCGACCTGACGGTCGACAGTTCGTCGCGAGCGCCGTATTCCTCCTTACTGGAACCGCCACTATTCATCGACAGCCGCATGACCCGCCTTGTGCAACTCGCCGATTTTGCAGCTCACTGGCTTTACCGAGCTTACGAACACCACGACAACTCAATACTCGACCAGATTCTTCCCGCCTTTGATCGCAGCGGAGGCAACATGGTTAGTTTGGTTCACCTCACAGACCGAAGTGATTGCTCCTGCCCCGCCTGCGTCTCCCGACGCTGACTACGCCCTAGACTCGCCGCATGACCAACCAACCCGACCGCAGTGCGCTGCGAAATCTCCAGGACAAGACGGCCATCGTCGGCGTCGGCACGACCGAGTTCGGCTCGATCTACCGCGACCTCGACCCCGAACGCTCAGCCTACGAACTCGGGCTGATCGCCTTTCGTGAGGCCTTGAAAGACGCCGGTCTGAGGCGCACCGACGTCGACGGGGTGATCGTCTCTCGACTGCCCCACTACGGTCGGATGTGTGAGATGATCGGCCTGCGTCATCCTCGTTTCGTCAACGTGCTGCCGGGCGAAGGCAGGCAATCCGGCATCGCCTTGCAGTATGCGGCGCTGGCCGTGGCCAACGGCATGGCCGACGTAGTCGCCTGCATCTACGGCAACAACGGACGCTCGGCCGGCGCGCGATACGGCGGCGAGAATCGCGGTATCTCTACCCAGGCCATGTTCGAAGCGCCCTACGGCATGACCTCGCCTGGCGCGGTCACCTCAATGATGTTCCGCCGCCACCAGTACCGCTACGGCACCACGACTGAGCCGCTCGGCCACCTCGCCATCTCCAACCGGGCCAACGCAGCGCTCAATCCGAATGCCGTCATGCAGCGCCCGATCACGATGGACGACTACCACGGCGCCCGCTACATCGCCGAGCCGCTTTGCCTGTTCGACTACTGCCTGATCAACGATGGCGGCGTTTGTTTCATCGTGACTTCCGCCGAGCGTGCCCGCGACCTCAAGCACACGCCGGTCCTCATCCATGCCACGTCACAGGCGTCGGACATCACACCCGTGTATGTAGCCGACGACTTCTGGCACGAGCCGATGTCGCAGATCGCCGACGATCTCTTTACACACTCAGATGTCCAACGCGACGACCTCGCCTTCGCCCAGCTCTACGACAACTTCACGCCCACGATGCTGTTCACCCTCGAAGGCATGGGCTTCTGCGAGCCCGGCGAAGGCGGTGACTGGATCACGCCCGAACGCATCGGACTACGTGGTGAACTGCCGCTCAACACCGGTGGCGGGCATACCAGCGAGTCATACATGCAGGGCTGGGCGCTACATGTCGAGGCGGTCAGGCAACTGCGTCAAGAATGCGGTGACCGCCAGGTCAACGAGGCACAGTACGGCCTGTATGCCTGCGCCGCTCCACTGGCCACGGGGCACATCCTGAAGCGAGACAACTCATGACGACAGAATCGCAATCTGCGGAACTCAGCTATGAAAAGCCGCTGCCACCGGCCCTTGAACTGACCAAACCGTTCTGGGACGGCTGCCGCGAAGGCATTCTGCAAATCCAGTTCTGCAACATTTGCGATCTCCCCTGGTTCCCGCCGGCCGAAGCCTGCCCCCGATGCCTACAGGACGACTGGGAATGGCGGCCGATCTCGGGGCATGGAACAGTCTGGTCCTGGATCCGCATGTGGCAGAAATACTTCCCCGGCTGGGAACCCGACGAGTACCCCTACACGGTCGCCCTGATCAAACTCGAAGAGGGTCCCTACATGTACTCAACTCTCGTCGACATCGAGGACCAAGACGTCAGCTGCGACCTCAACGTCGAAGTAGATTTCCGCAAAGTCAGCGATGAAATCACGCTGCCGGTGTTTCGACCGTCGCGCTGAATGCCGAACACAAGACTTCCATGAGCAGAGGAGCCGAAGCCCACGTCCGAACGGATTCTGAACGCTCTGTCGACGCTCGTGACTTCCTACTTGATGAGGCGCACCATGCAATAGATGCTCAGATGCGCTTTCTTTCGTCGCAAGATGTGCGCGTTGTTGCAACGTTCACCATCAGCCTGTTGCTCGTCTCTGCAACGGGGATCGTTGGCGATATTCGCCTATCGGGTGGGCTGGTTTCAGTCCTCACATTGTCGGCGTTGGCGGTCTCAGTCGTAGTCTGGCTTTGCTGTTGGGCGTCCTATTACACGAGGAAAGTTGCGTTTAGCGTCGAAATCGACATCCTGGCCCGCAGCTACCGAGATGCCAGCACCGACGAAATGCAGGACGCCTCGTTGGAGGCCCTTGTCGCGGGATTTGAACAGAACAGCGAAACAATCCCTTCGCAACGAAAGTGGCTGCAATACGCGATAGTCGGACTGGGTATCCAATTGGCGCTTCTTGCGGCGACAACCATTGCCGGTGCACCAACTGGAGCGGCCTTGGGGTCCTGACTGCTAGAGACCTCGCTTGTGAAGCTTTAGCGGCAATGGCCGACCCGTCCGTTGCTCGCCAGTGGACTTTGAATCATCCTTGTCCGTAACCGGAGCGGGAACTTTGGCATCTGTCGCTTGCTGTGTCGATTCCATAACGCCATCTCGATTCGTTGCCACGCTCTCACCTCCCTATCCTATCGACCTTGGTCGGCGCCTGACGAATGCAGTTCAGCAAGCACCTCGTCCTGATGCTCTCCGAGTCCTGGGGCTGGACGCATGTTCGTTGAGACCGGTGTGCCCTCGAAATCCCAGGGCGGTGCGACCTGTTGCAGCATTGAACCGTCTCCCTGCTCCACATCGATGATGGCTCCCACGGCTGCAACCTGCGGATCCCGACTGAGCCGTTCGTAGTCGTGCATCGGGAAGGCCCAGCCGCCGTGACGCTCGATGATTTCGATCACTCGTTCCGCCTCAAAGCTGGCGAACCCCCGCTCCCAGAGCGGTTTCAGCTCTGCGGCGTATCGTCCTGCGCCTCCGGCTCCGTCGGTCCGGAGCCGATCGAAGTCCGGACGTGCACGTGCCCACTCCATACCGAGCTCGTCGATCAACGACTCGAACGCGTCTCCGCGGATGCGTGCCAACGAGAAGTAAATCGGCAAGTCACGACACTGATAGCCGTGGTCGGGTGGTTTCACGTACGAGTCGAGATGGAATCCCCACCACTCATCCGGGTTCGAGAGCGCCACCCACAGCGTCGACCGCATCGCCAACAGACTGCCGAAGAGTGAGACCTCAATCCGTTGGCCGCCAATCGGCGCGTACGGATCTGAATCGTCGCGAGCGTACAATCCGGCGCAGATCGCCTGAATTGCGTAGTTCGCCGCATACATCGAACCGATATCGCCGCCATGGCGAACCGGTTCCTCACCAATCGTCCCCAAAGATGCCGTCGCTTCACTGGCCAGTTGCGCGGCAAGTTCCGACATCGGACTGTCGCTCCACGAACCGTGAGGACCGAAGCCCGACATCGCGCAATAGACGAGCCCAGGAGCGTCCAGCGACTCCCAGCTCAACTCGCTGGACAAGCCGACCTTATCGACGATTGCGACATCCGCGCCGGCCAACAACTGCCGAGCAGTCTCCAGGTCGCCCTCCGACGACCAGTCGAGCATGATGCCGCGCTTGTTACGATTCAGCGCCTGGAACAGCGCCGAAGCTCCGCTTTCCGTCTGTGGCGACCAGCCCCGCGCACGGTCTCCGGTGGGCTGCTCAATCTTGATCACATCTGCGCCACCGTCTCCGAGCGACATCGCCGTGTACGGCCCGGCTACGCCTTCCGCGATCTCGACGACGCGATATCCATCAAGCGGACCAGCCACACTAATCGCCGATCACTGGCGTCGGCTCTGCGGTTGACGCTCGGCGCTTGGTGAGATCGTCGAGGATGTCACCCGTGTGCTCGCCTGGCATCGGCGTGCCGAACCAGCGGGCCGGCGTTCGAGACAGTTCCCAGGGCGGACCACCGGTCCACACATCTCCCCAGCCAGAAGTGGTGATTTCCTGCAGGTAGCCATTCTCAATGGTTTGCGCATGATGCTGCAGCGACTCGAACGAAATCGGATAGCCGCACGGCACACCTGCGTCGGCGAGCCGCAACATCCAATAGTGGCGTGGACGCTGAAGGAATGCCTGCTGAAGCAAAGGCGCCAGTACGTCGCGATGCGCGACCCGGTCGAGGTTTGTCGCAAATCGAGGGTCAGTCACCAGGTCGCTCAGACCATCGACCTGCGCTTCCGACGCATTCAGAGCCTGGCAGAGGCGGCTCCATTCATCCTCGCTCGTTGCTGCGACACCGATCCAATCGCCTCCGTGGCACTGGAATGCCTGATCGGGCGCGGCCGCGAATCCGGCTGATCCCAGTGGTTGATGCTGCATACTTGTCGCGAGGTATTCCGCAATCCGGCCGCTCTGCAAGGCCATCCCCGCTCTCAACATGCCGACGTGAATTCGCTGTCCCCGGCCGGTCCGCTTGCGCGCCAACAGACCCATGAGCACAGCCTGGGCCGCGACGTTGCCGGTGCTGGCGTCCATCTGTGTGAAGTGCCGGTAGACCTCAGGTTTGCCGTCTCGCTTGCCGTTCACCGACCAGAACCCGGTGAAGTACTGACACTGCACATCGGCGCCGGGCTTGTCGCGCATCGGCCCGACCTCACCCCAACCCGTAATCGCCGTGTAGACGATGTTGGGATTGGCTGCTGCAACCTGCTCATAGCCAACGCCCATGCGCTCGGCTGCTCCGGGACGCATGTTGATCAGGAAGACATCGCAGGTCTGGAGCAACTCATATGCGGTCTGTCGATCGGCCTGTGATTTCAGGTCAAGGAACAGTCCGCGCTTGTTCATGTTCCAGCTGATGTAGCCCACGGATGTGCCATTGATCGCCGGAGGAACGCCGGCGCCAAGCGTCCGAGGATCGACGCCTGGTTGCTCAATGTGAATCACATCGGCGCCCAAAGCGCCGAGCTGCATCGATGCCCAGGGACCCACCATCCACAACGTCAAATCAAAGACGCGAACTCCATCAAGCGGTCCCGGCATATCGGCCTCCATCCCAGGTCATTATCCGTCGCCATGATAGGTCTGACCTAGGCTGTACCAACTCGGAAAGCAGAGTCACTGTGCATGACAAGACCCTCTTTGAATTGGCCATATGGCGACTAGAAGAGCAGCTTTCGGAGCTTGACAAGCTGGACAGACGGCTGACCGCGACGTTTACTGCCGCGACCGCTCTCCTGGTGCTCTTTGCCACATTTGGCGACTTGAATGGCTCACCAGATTCTTCAACGACAGCGCTGGTTGTCATCTTCTCAGGAACAGCGCCGAGCGAGCGTGACATTGAGATTCCGGTGCTGATCCTGCTGGTGGTAGGCGGACTTGGATATGTCACCCTTCTCGTTGCGATCCTTCAAGGAATGAGATTCCGGCCGCTGGTCCTTGGAGCAGACTTAGAACGACTAGCGCGCAGGTCTAGATTTTGGGACGACAGTGAGCTGCGAAGTCAGGCTGCGACAGACATTCTCGACGCGTTGAGCAGGAATGAACTACAGGTCCGGAGGAAGGCCTTATGGACAAGCTTGGCCATCACGTTATGGGCGCTCGAGGTCCTTGTGCTTGCCTTGGCGGCCTTTTGGAGCGTGTTTTGAACCACTCTTGCCACGGGTAGCCCAGAGTTCACGTGCGGCTTTCCAAGGGAGCGGGATTCCTCGATCAACAGTGTTTGAGACGTGCCGTTCATTCTTCCGAGTAGTCGTGGAGCTAGTCCGGCTCGACGATGAATGATTGGTTTGAGCCATTTCAAAATGTCCGTTTCTGCGTTCATTCTAGCCGGCTGAACTCGCGGGCCTGAAGCATGGCTTCTTCCTTGTGCAGTGTACGGGCCTCAGGGACTTGAGGTCCCTTGGGGGGCTCGGAGTGGTCAGCAGCTAATGAGTTCAGCCTCCGCCGCGATGGGCTTTCATCATGAAGCGTTCGATCAGCGACTCCATCGCCTCCTCCGATCCTGCCGTGAAGACGAAGTAGTGCTCGTCCATCTTGGTTGGCAGTTGCGGGTGCATCGAGCGCTGCTCGGTCCGCCAGAGGACCGACCAGCCGTCACCCGACATCGCGCCGTCGGGCTGTACCACGCCATCAGGATCGGTCGCGCCTGGCGACGGTGGATCCACGTCGGACGCTCCGAGCTGTTCCAGGTACTGGCGCAGCAGCCAGATCGGCATGGCGCGCAGCGTGATCTCCCTGACTGCTCGCGACATGGCAAGAATCCCTTCGAATATCCGTGATAACCGCGTTACATTACCTCGTTTTGATGTATCGTTTCGCTTCATGGGCAACACCGCCCGCGGTCGCGGGGCCACAGTTCAGGAGGAAAGCATGAGCGAGCGTTCCTATTGGCAACGGATGAGTCGGAAACGGATGAGCCGTCGCGGCATTCTGAGCGCCTCGGCTCGCGCCGGAGTTGGCGCGGCCGGCCTGGCCCTGGTGGGTTGCGGCGACGACGATGACGACGGTCAGTCCGTCGCCCAGGTCCAGCAGCAGCAACAGGCCATGCAGCAGCAGGCCCAAGACCAGGCCATGCAGCAACAACAGCAGCAGGCCATGCAGCAGGACCAGCAACAGCAGGCCCAGCAGCAGGCGATGCAGCAGCAGGCCCAGGAACAGTCGAGCCAGGAACAGGCCGATCAACAGGCTGCGCAACAGCAGGCCATGGTCGCCGAGGGCAAGAAGTACGGCGGCTCGATCATCGAGCAGTCGGCCAACGTCTACGAGACTTACGACGCGCAGCGAACAGTCGCGTCGCCGGTGCTCCAGGTCCTTGCCAACGTGCAGTCGAAGCTGCTGCGCTTCGAGAATCCCAACACCGGTGTCCTCACCGGCGACCTCGCAGAAGGATGGGAACTGCCCGACGCCACCACGATCGTGTTGCACATGCGTGGCGGTGTGAACTGGCACGACGCCGGCCCTGGCGCCGACCATCCATCAGCCGCGCCCGGTCGCGCGCTGACGCCCGCCGACATCGCCTGGAACATCGATCGACAGCGCAACAAGGTACTCGAGAGCGGCGAGGAAGCCAGCAACTTCGGTCGCAGCGCGTACTGGGGCGGCGTCGGCTCGATGGACTATGACGACGTCAGCCTCACGCTGAATCTGGCCGAGGCGGACGCGACCTTTGTTCAGGGCCTGGCCAACGAGTTCAACCTGATGAACCAGCCGGAACTCGTCGGCGGCACCGAGGACCAGTACACGGAAGTGGACGCCTCCAAGGTCATCGGCACCGGCCCGTACATCCTCACCCGGTGGGATCCCGGTGAGGGCATCTCGGCAGTCAAGAACCCGGACTTCTACGCGCTGCCCGACAAGCCGTATCTTGACGCCAGGGTCTGGGTGCAGACGTTCCAGGACCCCAATGCGTACCGGATCGCGTTCGAGCAGAAGCAGGTCGACTTCATGAGCGACCCGGACCCGAACACGACCCTCGCGATCCACGACAGCCTGCAGGATGAGACGTATCTCACCTTCCAGGGCGTCGCCAACACCGTGGCGATCTTCACACCGTCGAACAAGGCGCCGTGGAACGACTTGCGCCTGACACGAGCCATCGACCTGGCCATCAACCGGCGCCAGTTGATTCAGCAGTTGCACAACGGTCTGGGCAAGGTCTCAGGGCCGGTCACCTGGATGCAGGAAGCCTGGGCCATCCCACAGGAAGACCTCGAGACTTACCCCGGATACCGAATCGACAAGGACCAGGACGTCGAGGAAGCGCGCGCGCTGTGGAACGCCGCCGGCGGTCCCGAGCTCGGCCAGATCGACTGGGTCACGTCCGAGCTATGGGCCTCACGCGCGGCCTGGTCGGCGACGCCAGGCATCATTGCCGAGATGTTCAACCAGGCCTTCGACACCGACCAGTTCAACGGCATCACCAAGCCGTACCTGGAAATCATCCCGTCCTGGATCGCCAAGGACTTCGATCCGTTCTTCAGTTGGATTCCGAACATCGAAATCCCCGACGCGCGGGCCGACATGATCGGTGCATTCACCACCGACGCCGGCTCGAACTACTGGGAGATCTCGGATCCGTACATCGACGACACGTTGAATGCGGCCAAGCAGGAACTCGACTACGAGAAGGCCTACCAGATGGTTCGGGAAGTCCAGGAGTATGTGATGGAGCGCGGCCAGTACGGGCGCAGCATCTGTTACAACTACATCTACCCGGCCATTCGCTACAACTACAACCATCCGCAGTTGTCCAGTCCCGAAGAGGGTTGGAACTTCCTGCCCTACAGCCTGAACTCTGTTGAGCAGTGGGTCGACCTCGATGATCCGTCAGCCGAAGGCCGCCAGCCGACCGCTCCGGTACCTCTCTGATCGACTGAAGCTCAAGGACGACGGCATAGGTTGCCATTCGTCCGTCGCCGATTCGCCCCGCGGCGTATCGGCGGCGGACTGTAGCCTCTGCCTGAAGCATCAACGGATAACCGGGCTGCAGGATGCAGGGCTACATCATCCGCAGAATCATCGGCGCGATCTTCGTCGTGTTTCTGGCCGGTACCTTCTCGTTCTTCGCCATCCGCATCTTGCCCGGCGACGCTGCGTCGGCCGCATTGGGCCTTGACGCTGGATCGGCCTCCGCTGAGCAGATCGCCGAGCGACGCGCCGAGTACGGCCTGGACAAGCCGCTCGCGACCCAGTACGGAAACTGGCTCTGGGACACGATCCGGCTCGACCTGGGCAACTCCTTCACCAATCGCGCCAATTCCGTCTGGTACGAGATCGGTCGGTCGCTGCCCTACTCGATCGAACTTGGCGTCCTGATCGTCATCGTCGGCTTTGCCGTCGCGTTCCCGGTGGGACTATTGTCGGCGATCTTCCAGGACCGTTGGATTGACTACACCCTGAGGTCGCTGGCCATTCTGGCACTGGCCGCGCCCGTCTTCTGGACGGCGGCCATCGCTTCGCTGTTTGTCCTCGAGTGGGAACTGTTCCTGATCGACGTGATTGGACAACCACACATCTGGGAGAACCCGCAAGACGCGATCACCTGGTACCTGATCCCGATGCTCGCCGGCGGCTTCGCCGGCACCGCCGCGACGATGCGGCTGCTGCGTTCGCAGATGCTCGAGGTGATGCGCCAGGACTACGTCCGAACCGCGCGAGCCAAGGGCCTGCGCGAATCGGTCGTGATCATTCGTCACGCGCTGCGCAACGCCCTGCTGCCGGTCCTGACGGTGATGGGCGTGACCGTCGCCACGATCATCGGCTCGCAAGTCATCCTCGAGAACATGTTCAACATCCCCGGGATTGGCAACCTGATTATCAGTTCGCTGTTCGAGCGCGACAATCCCGTCTTCCAGTCCGTCATCGTCCTGATTGCCGTCTTCGTTGTCTTCACCAATCTGGTCGTCGACATCCTCTACGGCATCATCGACCCGCGCATTCGATTGTCATAGGAGAGCGCTGTGACTGAAGCACGCGGCGAGGTCATCGTCCCCGAGGGCGACCCCAACCTGCTCGTCAGGCTTGGTTCCGGTCTGCGTAGCGTGCTTCGCTTCATCCGTGGCAAGCCGCTCGGTGGCATCGGCCTGATCATTGCGGTCGCATTCATCCTGATCGCCATTTTCGCCAATCAGATTCAGCGCCACGACCAGGACCAGATTTTCGACGCCCCGAACCCCGACTACAAAGCCAATCCGACTACCCTCGAGCTCGCCCGCAATCCCGACATCGGTTCGCCTGTGGTTGTTGAGCAGTTCGCCGTGCCCTCCGGCAAACATTGGTTTGGGACCGACAAGTTCGGTCGCGACATCTGGTCGCAGGTCATCCATGGTGCACGACTCAGCCTGATTGTGGGACTCGGCGCGTCAGTGATCGCCGTAATCGGTGGACTCGTCATCGGGATGATCTCGGCCTATTACGCAGGAATCCTGGATCTCTTGATTCAGCGCATCGTCGACATGCTCCAGGCGATCCCCTTCCTGGTGCTGGTGCTCGTCTTCACGCAGATCTCCGAGCCGAGAGTGAGTTATGTCGTCTTATGGCTCGGAGTTGCCGGACTGGCGATTACCACACGACTGATCCGATCAGCCGTCTTCGCCGTGCGCGAGAGCGAATTCGTGCTCGCCGCCCGCGTCGTTGGCGCGAGCGACCTCAGGATCATGGTGCGCCACGTGCTGCCCAATGTCGTCGCGGTGCTCATCATCGCCTTCAGCATCGGCATCGGAGCCTACATTCTGGCCGAGGCGGCAATCTCCTTCCTCGGCGCAGGACCACAGGGCGTCGCGAGTTGGGGCAAGATGGTTCAGGCCGGACGCGGCTCGCTCGACCTGCATCCATGGCAGACCGTCTTTGCCGGTGGAGCGATCATGATGATCGTGCTGGGCTTCAACCTGCTGGGAGACGCCTTGCGTGATGTCCTCGACCCACGCCTGCGCGGCGCTTGACGCCGGCCAGCCCATCGGCAAGCCTCCTGAACATGACCATGATGTCAGAGTATGTCGCGACTGGTCGAGCGTTACCGCTGCGCTCCTGGAGGATCAATCCTGTTCAACACGATCCATTCGATCCGCTGCTCGCCTAACTGCTGTTCCTCCGCTGCTTCGCGCATCGCTGTCGCTGCGTCTTGCCGTCCGGCGCCCCAACCCGCGCGGAATCCGACCGCCCAAGGTTGTTCGCCGCCCAAACCTTCGTCAATCAGCAGTTCACCCAGACGCTCAGCGTACGCACGCCCATTCTCGCGTTCCATCGCCTCAGTCCATACGTCGCTGTACTGTTCCTCCAACTTGACGGGATCATTGCGCAGATTCGGTACTCGGTCATCCAGCTTGATGGCTCCGCTCAGGAAGGCAATCAAGACGGGAACAGCTACGCCCAGCAGCACGCCCGCGAATGTGTGAACACCTATCAAATCGCGCTTTCGACGCCAGCCCGACTCGGCGGCATCGGGACGCGACCACCCGCTCAACCGAGGCGTGCGACGGCTCATTTGAGCAACTCGATCCACTGAGTGCCGTCCGCCGCCGACCGGAGCTGCAGAATCGCCTCATTCGACGAATCGAGGATTAAGAGATTCCAGCCCTGTCGATAACCTGCTTGATAGCCTGATCGCTCGCTTCGGCCAGCGAGCAACTCTTCCAACGCCTGTTCAGCTTGCATCCGTCCCAGCAATCTCCCCTGTCTAGTCCCCCACGTGAACGCTGCGCTTCGATTGCCAGCATCGTTTTCGGACGGCGACTCGCTCAGGCCGTGATACGCCAGATCACCTCCCGAGCCCTGGTCCAGCGCGAATGCACTGACCGCTACCGCCGTCGAAAGCATCGCGCCGACGAGGAACGCAATCGCCGAGTGTCGTACCAGATCGATCCGCCAGAGCCTTCTGAAGCGCTCCACCTGATCCAACGCGAACGCACTGACCACTACCACCGTCGAACGCACCGCGCTGACGAGGAACGCAACCGCTGAGTGTCGTATCAGTTCGATCCGCCAGAGCCTTCTGAAGCGCTCCATCCGCTCTCTGACCGCCTACCTCCGGGTCATCTCTTCCAGAACCCGGAATTCAGTGTAGCTAGCGGGCAGGTCCAGTTCCTCAGCTGCTTCCTCCATCGCATCCAGGGCGTCGTTCCAACCTTGAATCCAACCTGTCGCGAATTGCTGTGCGTAGGCGGAGTCAACCCCTGTTCCATCGTTGACGATCTCCGCTCCCAGATGCTGGACTTCGCCATATGGCAACCCATCGGCATAGCCCTCCGCTTCGACCGCTGCGTAGGCCTCTTCATAGGCCGCCAGCTCGGCTCGCTTGAGATCGTCTGAGGTGCGCAGATTCATCGGATCAAGCGTCGCGCCGATCAGTGCCGCCATCGCTACGCCGAGCACGACCGCGAACATCGTGTGCCGGCCAATCGGGTCGTAGCCGCGTTTCCACCAGACACGCTCACGCTCGCCCTGACCCCAGCCTTCCAGCGATCCACGACGGTCCGTCATCGGCGTAGGTCTTCCCAGGACTCGAACGCCGACTCGACCTCAAGTTTGTTGCGCTTGGCCTCGTTCAGCGCCGTGTCGATGGCGTCGTTCCAGGAGTAGTCATACGCGGTTTGGAATCCCACAAGGGGATCGCCCGATGCCAGCAGTTCCGGCAGCGCCAGCGCGGCACGACCAGCGCCGTCGAGCCGTCCTCGCTCAAACGCCGCCTCATAGCCATCGATTCGCCCCTCTCGCGTCCCACGCACCTCAGCTGAGGCAATCTCTTCCGCCGTGACCTGGTCAAGCACCGAGATCAGCCAACCAATCGCCGCCGTCACCGCCAAAGCAATCAGAAACGCAAGCGCGACTTGACGAGGCAGGTCGTAGCGCCACCAAGAGCGAACGATAGACATTGAGTCAGCCTATCCAGCAACGACTGGACAATCGACGAGTTTCTTTACGGCCTCGCCTGACGCTGCAAGCCTGCGTTGAGCGTCTGCAACTCCAGTGAATCCTCGGTGGCGCCGGCATCGATCGAAGCGGCACGCATCGCGTCGAGCGCATCATCCCAGCCGTCCGACCATCCCACGCGAAACCCGTTCGCCCAATCCGACTCGGCGCCAACCTGTTGGTCGGACAGTATCCTCGCAATCTCGATCGTGATGAATTCCTCCTGAGCATCACGAACGGCATCTCCAATGGTCGCATAGAAGGTCGACTGCAAAGCCTCGTAGCGAATCTTGTCAATCTGCCCTTCCTGGGACACAGTTGTCTCTCCAATGACCGAAATCACGAGCCAGCCAAGGATGATGGCTGTGACCGCGCCAATCAGGAACCAGGTCAAACTCGGTCGAATGCGTTCCCGCGGCGGTAAGCGCCGACCCAGCCTCATGGGTTCTCGAGGTCCGTAGGGAGGAGAAGGCTGCGACGTTTCTGTGGTCATCGCAGCAGCTCAATCCACTGCGTGTGCTCTTCCCCGGCGAGCAGTTGTCGCGGCAAGCGCCGTGCGAGCGTGTTGACAGCATCATTCCAGGCATACTCGTACGCCCGTCGGTAGGCATCGTCGGCGTCGCCGCTGGAGAGTTGAGCTTCGACCTCATCCTCGGCCAGGCGAGGGGCCGCTTCCATGGCGGACTGTCGCGCCTCCAACTCGGCCAGGTATCGACCGCGGGCGGCGCCGCCAGCAACAGCGTCCTCGCGCACATCCTCAGGAATAGCGTCTGGGAGCTGCAAGGAAACTGCGCCAACAATCGCAACCAGCATGCCCGCAACAAGGAAGCCCAACAGGGCAACGCGGAGATTATGAGGCCACGATGGAACAGAGAAGGCTCCCAAACGTCTGAACCTCATTACACCAACAAGGGTAAGCAGGTCGCCGCGCTCAGCCGCCGGCGACTGGTGGGAAGATGTCCAGTTCGCTTTCGGGATTGACCCGGCTATCGAGACCGTCGATATGTCGGATGTCGCGGCCGTCGACCATGATCGCGACGAAACGGCGCACCGTGCCGTCCTCGTCGAAGAGCTGATCGTGCAACCCCTCATACTCGCAAGCGAGCCGTTCAAGAATGCCCTTGATCGTGTCCGGCGGATCAGACAGATCAACGCTGCGACCACCGACAAGCGGTCGCAGCGTTGCGTAGAAGCGGATCTGCATAACTGTGCGACCCCTCATCCCGGCCCTCTCCCCGAGGGAGAGGGAGTGCAAAGATCGGGCCCATTCCCTTCGCAAGAAGTGCTTCAGTCCCATCTCCCTCTGGGAGAGGGTCAGGGTGAGGGTCCTTCTCAGGGGGAATCTACGAGATGATCTCGAGCTCGCGCAGCTTGGACTCGCCCACGACGCCGTTGTCCCAACCGCGAGCGTCGTAGTACTGCTCTTTCATCTGGTCGAGTTCGCAGACGTGACCTTCGGCCGGTCCGGTCGCCGGCTCGTTGAGGAAGCGATCGGGCAGCGAGTCATCGCTGCCGTCAAATCCTGCGAGGTTGTTGTAGTAGCGCTCGAGGTTGTAGATGCGCTCGCCAGCGACCATCACGTCTTCCTCGGACATGGGGAGGCCGACGACCGTCTCGTACAACGCGGCGTACTCGGGCGCGCCAACCGCGAAGGCTGAGAACTTGCACAGGTCGAGCGAGTCTGAGAATGCATGCAGGTCCTGGAAGATCTTCAGCAGCGGACCCTTGCCGTCCCATTCGAGCGGGTCGGTCTTGACCGGAATACCGAGCAGCTCGGAGGCGGGCGTGTAGCCACGCAGGTGGCAGGCGCCGCGGTTCGAGGTCGCGTAGCCGAGCCCCTCGCCCTTGATCCCGCGCGGGTCGTAAGCCGGTACGGCCTGTCCCTTAACGGTCATCGAAATCTCCGGGTGACCCCAGGAGGCTGCGGCCTTGGCCGGGCCTTGGCCCAGCGCCTGGCCGATCGACCCAGAGGCGTGCGCAATGTCTTCTGCAGCCTGGACCATACCTGCGCCGTCGCCCCAGTCGAGCGGCGTGTCGACGTAGCCCCGTTCCGAGGCTTCCATGTACATCGAGATGGCGTTGCCAATTTCAATCGCGTCCATGCCGTAGTCGTTGCATTGGTCGATGATCTTGGCGATGACAGCCGGATCGTCGTTGCCGCAGTTCGCGCCCAGCGACCAGGCCGGCTCGTACTCAAACGACTCCATCTTCAGGCCGGCGTGAACGCCTTCGGTGATCTCAACTTCCTTCTTGCAAGCCACCGGACAGGCGTGACAGGTCGGTTCGGCGGTCAGAAAGTCGGAGCGCATCGTCTCGCCCGAGACCGCGTCTGCCGCTTCAGGGGTCGTCTGCGTCATCTGCGAGTTCTTCGTGCCCAGCCCACCGATCGAGTTGACGGCGTTCATCAGCACGTTAGTCCCGAAGGCCGAGAGCGCACCAGAGCCGTCCTTGAGCGATCCGTCATCGTTGACCGAGGACGGCGCCGTCACCGGCGACTCCATGATCAGCTTCAGGTGAGCGCCCTGCGCCGCGCGGAACTTCTGCCGCGCTTCGCCCTGTTCTGGTCGCCAACGACCGTCACGCGTGCCTCGCACGACCACACACTTGAGGTTCTTCGACCCAGCCACCGCGCCCGTGCCGCCGCGACCGGCTGCGCGGTCGTCCTCGTTGAGGATCGAGGCGAACAGCACGCCGTTCTCGCCGGCCTGGCCGATCGACATGACCGAGACATCGGTCTTGTTGCCGCTGTCTGAACCGAAGTGCTTGACGGTGTCGTGGATACCCATCCCCCAGAGGTGAGAGGCATCCTTGATCTCGACTTCGCCGTTCTCGACTTCGAGATAGACGGGCGCCGCCGCTTTGCCGGTAATCAGAATGGCGTCGAAGCCGGCCCAGCGGAGTCGAGCCGCTGACCAACCGCCCATGTGCGAGTCGGTCACGGTTCCTGTCAATGGCGACTTGGTCACGAACGCGAGGCGTCCCGACATCGTCACCTCAGAACCGGTCATCGGCCCGTTGACCAGGGCCAGCATGTTGTCCGGAGACATCGCGGCGGTATTCGGTCCGTTGTCGAGCAGGTACTTCACGCCCAGCCCGCGAGCGCCGATGTACTTTCGCGCGTCGTCTTCATTGACGCCCTCGTAAGTGACTGTGCGGTCGCTCAGATTGATCCGCGCCACGCGGTCAGCAAATCCCCCAAGTGCCATGATCGTTCCCTTCATCAACGCTCTCGCGAGCTATCCAGTGCGAGGTCAAAGATAGCGGATCGTCAACAAGGATCAGGCAGCCACTTCGGTAGAATGGAGGTCGGGAGGAAGACGATGACGACTGAATCGAGACCGAGGCCGGAAGAGACAAATCAGATCCAACAGGCAGCCCTCAAAGAGTCCCTCGCCGAAGCGCGGCGTAATCGCGAGCGATGGCAGCGTGATTGGAAGAGCATCCGCGAGCAATATCCGACTCACTGGATCGCGATCTACGACGGCGGCCAGACAGTCGTGGCGCACGAGGACGCACAGGCACACTTCGACCACTTGTTTCAACTCGAGGGGCTCAACAGGTCAACTGCCTTTAGGTGGCCCCCGCCACCCAAACCCAACACCCACCGCATTACCAGCGCGTTTCGCCGTCGCGCAACGTGAGGCGAGTGCATGGCTGGCTGGGAGCCGAGTCGAACGATCCCGATGATGGCGCGCCCTTCGTTGGAGTGCGCCTAATCTACGAGGCCGCGTCGCACAGCGTCGATTTCATGATCGACACCGGCTCGGACGCGACGATTCTGATGCCCAGAGATGCGCATTGGATATTTGACGATCACTACTTCGAGATGGATTTTCGGTCCCATCCGGAGAGTGTCCCTCTCCAGGGCATTGGCGGACGAGAGATCTACATGACTCCGCTCGAAGCCACCCTCGTGCTCACGGATGACACTGACAGTCCGATTGAGTTAGCACAGCGCATTTGGATTGCTGAGCCCCTGCCGAACTATCGATCAGAAGAAGGCAACTGGCTCGTTCCTTCGCTCTTCGGTCGAGACGCCATCAGACCAGGAGAGTTCGAGCTCAGCTACGTGAACCGCACGGTCACCCTGATTCGACCGGAAAACGAATAGTCGTCCTATGGACGCATCCCGTATCTGATCCTCAATCCGACCTGACTCGGCAGCTCCGTCTCATATGCAGTCTCCAGCCACTCGGCGAGCATTGGCCTCGTCTCACGAGGATCAACGATGTCCTCGACCGCGAATGCTTCGGCTGCCGCGAACGGATCTCGCAGCGCGATCAACCGCTCCTCGATCGCCGTCCGATGGGCGATCGGATCCTCGGCTGCCTCAATCTCCCGCCGGTAGGCAGCCGCAACGCCACCCTCAATCGGCAGTGAGCCCCACTCGCCCGACGGCCAGGCGAAGCGGAAGCAGAATCGGCTGAAGTCCTGGTGCGCGCCGCCCGCAACTCCGTACAGCCGACGCACGACGACCGTCGCCCATGGCACCTGCGAGTCGTTGATCGCGGCCGCGGCCTTGACTCCGGCTCGCAGCGTCCCCGCGCCCTCTCCCGGACGACCGATGAGGAAGCCCGGCTGGTCGGCGAAGTTGACGATTGGCAGATGGAACACGTCGCAGAGATCGACGAATTTCTCGAACTTGCGCGCCTCCTTCGCGCCCATCGCTCCGCCGTAATGCATTGGATCGTTGGCTAGCACACCGATCGGCATCCCACCAATCCGCGCAAGTCCGGTCACCTGCGACCGACCGTAGTAGCGCCCAATCTCAAAGAAAGATCCAAGATCGACGACCATTTCCAGCATCCGGCGCACGTTGTAGCCACGATTGCGATGCTTGGGCACGACTGACGCAAGCCGGTCGTCGCGACGGTCGACCGGATCGTCGCAATCGATCATCGGAGGGAGCTGGTGCACGTTGGTCGGCAGATAAGAGAGGAATCGCTGAATCTGAGCGATCGCATCAGCCTCGTCGGCGGCGTCGTTGTCGACGACCCCGCTGCTGCGCGCGTGGACCTCGTAACCACCGAGTTCCTCCTTGGTCAGCTTCTCGCCCATCGATCGCGCAACCAGCGGCGGTCCGCCGGCAAACACCTGCGAGCTGCCGCGCACCATCACCGAGAAGTGCGACGCAGGCACTTCGGCAGCCGGCAAGCCTGCGACCGATCCCAGCGCTGCCGAGACGACGGGCACTTCGGCCATCAGCTTGCCCCAACGCTGCGGCCAGAACAGCTCGGGCAGGTAGGTGCGACCCATCTCGGCAGTCGCGCGAATATCGGCGCCGAAGCCGTCGATCAGGCGGATCATCGGGATCTTCATCTCGATCGCCAGCGACTCGATGTGTCCAGACTTGTCGCCGCCGCTGTGAATCCGAGCCTTGCCGCCATGGCTGCGCTCCGCCGCCGACCCGCTGCGCGGACGCGAGGTGAAGTCGCCACCCGACACGGCCACCGGACGGCCGCCGATCTTCGCCGTCCCCGTCACCGTTCCGGACGGGTGAAATCCAACCAGCTCGCCCGACTCGTCGTAGTAGCCCGCGCCCGACAGCACGCCGCGTTCGCGAAACGAGCCATCGTCGGTGAGCAGCTCGATTCGCTCGCGGACCGTCAGGTTGCCGCGGTCGTGTTGTTCCTGGACTCGGTCTGCGCCGCCCATTTCGCGCGCCAGTTCCCGCCGCCGAGCGATCTGATCGATCTCCGGCTGCCAGACCGGCTCTCGCGATCCCTTGCTGCTCGACCTATTGCTGCTTGACCCGTTCTTGTTTGCCATCGTGTCCCCCCATCGTTCGGTTCAGTATCGCTCACGACCGCCACACTTCTTCAGGCCGCTATCTTCGTGCCAAGACCATCAATCGCAATCAAGGATGACCATGTCCACTTCTGCCATCTCCATCGAACCGTTGACTCCCTCGATCGGCGCAACCGTCCACGGCGTCGACCTGACCCAGCCGATCGACCAGGAGACATTCCAGTTCATCCACGACGCCTGGATGGAACACCTGGTCCTCTTCTTCCGCGACCAGCCGATGTCGCCTGAGGACCACCTGAGTTTCGGACGCATGTTTGGCGACCTGCATATCCACCCGGCTGCGCCGTACGAGCATGGCAACCCTGAGCTGATGAAGATCCACACCGACAAGGACTCCTTCCGCAACAACGGTGAGCGATGGCATTCCGACGTCTCAGCCGATGAAGAGCCGCCGATGGCCTCGATCCTGCACATCAGCAGCATTCCCACACAGGGCGGCGACACCTGTTGGTCGAACATGTACGCCGCCTGGGATGGTCTCTCGCCGCAGATGCAAGCGCTGCTCGAACCGCTGAGCGCGCTGCACGCAGCCGATTACTCGGGCCAGTACGGCGACCACAAGCCGCAGCGTGAGTCTCCACGCGCAGAGCACCCAATCGCCCGCACGCATCCCGTGACCGGTCGCAAGGCGCTCTTTGTCAACTCGAGTTTCACCCGTCGGATCATCGGCCTGCCACTCGAGGAGAGCAACGCCATCCTCAACTTCTTGTTCGAGCACGTCAAGAACGTCAACTTCCAATGCCGCTTCAAGTGGGACGCCCATTCGGTCGCCCTCTGGGACAACCGCTGCACCCAACACATGGCCATCTGGGACTACTACCCCGAGTCGAGAAGCGGCATCCGGGTCACGGTCAAAGGCGACAAGCCGTTCTAGGCACCAACCAACCTCTCGCAGAACAACCAAACTCCAACTCACAGATTAGGAGTTCCATACACGTGGCCACTGCATCTACAGCAGACAACACCATCATCGACTTCATCTCAGGCCAACCAGTCCGAGCAACTCCCGAAGAGCTTCATGCAGTCCAAGTTTTCTCCAGATCCCTTTTTCACGATTACAAGTATCCCAAGGAGAACATTCACACACGGCCACAGTGGCGAGTAAAGGCTCGCCCCTCTGATACCAAGAAGGAATATCCAGTTGACATTGCAGTCTTCTCTGATCACAATCACACTGACGACACTTCACTCATTCTCGTTGAATGCAAGAAACCCAACCGGCATGATGGACGTAGCCAGCTCGAAGACTACTTACGCTTCTCTCGCGCACGACTTGGAGTCTGGTTCAACGGCGAAGAAAAACTCTTCCTCAAGAAGACGGAGCACGACGGTGCCGTTTACTTTGAGGAGATTCCAAACATCCCCCGCTACGGCGAACGCCTCGAAGACATCGGCCTCTACCGCCGCATGGACCTTGAACCCACTCACAATCTGAAAAGCGTCTTCCGCACGA
The DNA here is from genome assembly GCA_965207365.1 of Dehalococcoidia bacterium. Lineage (GTDB taxonomy): Bacteria > Chloroflexota > Dehalococcoidia > Bin125 > Bin125 > Bin125. The sequence goes on from OZ242281.1 coordinate 530,126, forward strand.
TAAGAAACTACCTTGCGGCGAATGCTAAAGGCATCACACGCGATGAGGTCTTCGCCCAACAAATCATAAATCTCATCTTCTGCAAGATATACGGCGAACGCTTCACACGACCTACCGACATGGTTCGCTTCAGGGCGGGGATTGATGAACCTCCACATTCGGTCCGGCAACGAATCCAAGCCCTCTTTGTTGAGGTAAAGAACCAATACAACGACGTGCTGACCCAAGAAGACGACCTTCTGCTAGACGACACCTCCCTTGCCTATGCTGTAGGCGAGATGCACCTCTTCTCGCTGATCGATTCCAAACGGGACGCAATCGCGGAAGCCTTCGAGGTCTTCATCGGGCCGTCGCTGAAGGGTGGGCAGGGCCAATTCTTCACCCCGAGAAATGTCGTCAAACTCCTTGTCGACATGATCGACGTTTCACCCACAGACAAAATCATCGATCCGGCTTGCGGTTCAGGTGGATTTCTCGTTGAATCGCTACGCGAGGTATGGGCAAAAATAGATCAACAGGGAGACGACCTCAACTGGCCAGAACAGGAGATTTTTTCTGAAAGACAACAAGCCGCCATCAAGAACTTTCGAGGGATAGACAAGGACGATTTCCTCGCCAAAGTTGCAAAAGCCTACATGGCCATCATCGGTGACGGGCGAGGCGGCGTGTTTTGTGAAAACAGTCTGGAGAGCCACGAAGACTGGCACGCCACTACACGAGAGCAAGTTCAACTAGGCACGTTCGACGTGGTATTGACCAATCCACCCTACGGAAAGAAACTCAAAATCGACGACCAGTCCACTCTTGGCCCATATGCGTTGGGTCACAAGTGGACCAAGACAAAAGAGACCGGTGCCTACGAAAAGAAGGACAAACTCCGGGATGCACAGTCTCCCCAGATTCTCTTCATCGAGAGGTGCCTCGCCCTCCTAAAGGAAGGAGGGCGACTTGGCATAATCGCTCCTGAATCCATGATGTGCAATCCCTCTCACAGATACATCATTCAATATCTCAAATCGGTCGCACGTATCGTCGCCGTCGTATCTTTCCCTGAAGAGTTGTTTCAGCCGTTCACACATGCTAAGACTTGTGGCGTTATAGTAGAGAAAACACCTTCTGCTGTAGACGAACCCCATTCAATCTTTATGGCCATTGCCAAATGGTGCGGGCATGATTCCCGTGGCCACGCGATTCCGCACGACGACATTCCGCTCATTGCTGCGAGGTTTGAGGATTACAAGTCAGGCGAGATTCTCGATTATGACCATTTCGGTTTCCTGATTACAGATGACCAGATTGTCGATGACATCTATCTGCCCAAATACTACAATCCTGAGATGGACGCTAAGATTGATCAGCTCAGGATGACTCACGATGTCCTTACGCTGGGCGAACTAGTGGATGATGGCGTAATCTCGATTGGTACCGGGCATGAAGTAGGCAAACTCGCGTATGGCACTGGTCCGATCCCGTTTATACGAACTTCGGATATTGCGAACTGGGAGATTAAACTGGACCCCAAGCAAGCAGTAAGTGTTGACATTTATGAAGGCCTCAAGGATCGCCAAGACGTTCAGGCAGGGGACATTCTTATGGTGCGAGATGGCACCTATCTTGTAGGAACATGCGCGATGATTCAGGAAGCTGACACTGGCATTGTTTATCAAAGTCACATTTACAAGATTCGCTCAGAAGATCATCAAAAGATGAATCCGAGTCTGCTCTTGGCAGCGCTGTCTAGCCCCATAGTCAGGGAACAGATCTACGCAAAGAGGTTTACTCAAGACATTATCGATACGCTCGGAGGCCGGATATCCGAGCTGCAACTCCCAATTCCGAAGGATAAAGCAACGCGTGACCAAGTCATTGACAATGTGACACGAGCCTTAGAGCTGAAGGCGAGCGCTCGCTCTCTTGCGCGAACTGCCGCACTCACGATTGCGCCGCATGACGGTGGTCTCGACCCTGACTTCCTGACTCTCTCAGGCTGACTTCATTTGCCAATGGCCAACGCCATCAGTTCGACCGCTGCTTCCCTCAAGCTGCAAAAGTTCGATACCCTGGCACTGCGGTCCGACCAAGTGCGATCGAGGCAGTGTCGGCATGTTCGACATCGCATTAGCAGACACGCCGTATGGACTCGCCCTGGACGTGGCGATCATCGTCACGGCGGTCTGCTGGTTGCTCTCGGCCTTGACCCGCGACTACTCCTGGGTCGATCGCATGTGGTCGATCATGCCCTCCGTCTACTGCCTGATCGTGGCAATCGATCTGGACTTCGAATCGGCCCGCGTCAACCTCATGACGGCTGTGGCGCTCGCCTGGTCGATTCGGCTGACACTCAACCTCACGCTGAAGGGCGGATACAAGGTCGGCCATGGGGACTATCGATGGATTTATCTCAGAAACAACCTCGGGGAGCTGAAATTCCAGGTGCTCAACCTGACGTTCACTTCGTGCGGCCAGATGGCGATTGTGTGGTTGTTCACGGCGCCCGTTCATCAAGCATGGCAACACGTTGGCCAGTCGTTGGGCTGGCTCGACTACCTTGCCGCCGTGTTGTTCCTGCTCCTGTTGACGATTGAAACCATCGGCGACATCCAGATGCTTCGGTTTCAGAACAACAAGAAGCGACTCATCAGCGAGGGAGCCGAAATTGAGCAGCCGTTCATCACAACCGGGTTCTTTCGCTTCTGCCGGCATCCCAGCCACACGTGTGAGGTTGCCATGTGGCTGGTGTTCTACCTGTTCGCCATCTCAGCGGCTGGCGAGATCTGGCACTGGACCGGAATCGGTGGTGTGGTTCTATTGCTGATGTTCCAGATCTCAACGCGATTCGGGGAGAAGCTCTCGCTCGAGAAATATCCCTCCTATGCCCGCTATCAGCAAGCGGTCCCGATGTTCCTTCCGAATCCCCTCCGCATCTGGCGCAGCAAGACCAGCGCCGGGTCCCATTAGGCGAGAAAACCCTATGTCAACCGGTCTCTCTCCTCGCTCCCCCTTGAAGAGACTGATGCACAACTCCCCTTCTCCCCCCTTACGGGGGAGATGCCCCCTGCCTACGCAGGGGCAGGCTCCGGCAGAGGGGGGTCCCTGCCTGTTGGCCTATCTGGTCGTCGCCAGCCGACCCCCCCTCTGTCACGCTGTGACATCTCCCCCCGCAAGGGGGGGAGAGGGGAATCAGAGGATTTGCATCAGGCTCTTGAAGGGGGATTTGCTTAAGGCTGAAGGGGTCCTGCCCCCCTCAACGCATCGTTCGATCGTCAGTGATCCCTTGATCTGGTTTCGCAGATCAACGCGCGCTGGCCTAATCGGCCCAGACCGACCTTGCCGCACTTCGCCAAGACCCAATGGCAAAAGCGGCAGGGCATTCAGGACCTTCCCGGCGTCTCAGAAGGTACGCGTCAGTAGCGCGATCAGCATCCCGCCGATCACTGTGACAATCAGGAATGCAGTCCAGCGCATCTCTCGGTGCAAACCGTCGAACTCCCTGCGCAAACCGTCAATCTCGCGGCGAAGATCATCCTTGACCACCATGAGGTCGTCCTTGGTCGCCACTGACCCCCGCATTCTCAGCACGATCAATTCGACCGCGGCTCGCAATGCGCGAGCGTGAGGCGCGGTCACACCAGCGTCAACCAACGTTTGCTCAAGACCTTCCCCGACTATGCCGCTGGAGTCTGGAGGATCAGGCCGCGTTTCAGTCGTCACCTGCCGCCTCCATTGGACTTGCGACCTATCGAACGCCGGATGTACGTACCGACATCCTAACTGTCGTTGAGTCGCCCGGCGCTTCTCAGGCGCATCCCTCAGCGACCAATCGCCAACGCCGCCAGATCTCGGGCCGTGTCCCTTGACACATCGGGGCACGCCATCGGAAACACTTCGGTCCCGTGGATTGTGCCCATCACCTGACGACACCGAGCGGGCACGCCGGAGGCCAGCAGCAACCGATAGTAGGCAATCCCCTCATCACGCAGAGGATCGCACTCGTTCACCGAGATCGTGGTCGGCGGCAGGCCGATCACATCCTCCGACGACGCGAACAGCGGCCAGGCCAACGGATCCTCCGCCTCGAAGGCTTCGATCCCGTATCCCATCGCGCCGTTGTTGTGATGCAGACTGAGCAGGATGCCGTTGTTTTCAACGGTTGACGGCAGATCGTCGCGAGGCCAGCTCCCCGCGATGTAAGGGCAGAGTGCGTACAGACCCTGGACCAGCCCGATATCGCCGTCGCGCAGCAGTTTCATCCCGGTCGCCAGGGTCAGGTTGCCGCCGCCGCTTTCGCCCGCGATCACGATCCGCGACGCATCAATGCCCAGAACATCCGCGTGATCCGAGACCCACTTCAACCCCGAGACGCAGTCGTTCAGACCCGCCGGATACGGCTCGACCTCAGGCGCCGACGAGGCCACCACGCTGTTGCGGAAGTCAACCATCGCCACGGCGACGCCGTTCTGCGCGATGATCCGGCCCCAGGCCTTGTAGTTGGGGTCGTAGCAGGACATCTGCGCCATCCCGCCGCCATGGATGTAGTAGACGCAGGGCAGCGGCTCGTCCGAGTCGGGCCGGATGTACTGGATGTTGACCGTGTTGCCGTCGGGCGATGAGGTGAAGGTCTCGGTCGTGATCGTCAGGCCGGCCGAGGGCGCGATCTCTTCCGTATCGGACATCGCCAGGAATGCCTGCAGTCCCTCGAACTGCGCGCGGGACTCCTCGCTGTTGGCTCGCTCGATCAACTCCTCCCGAGTCGCCACATCTCCAGCAGCCGGTAGGTCAAACGCGCCGAACAGGGCCTTAATCCTCGGATCGATGCGTCGGTCGTCTGAGAGCTTGCTCACGAAATCCACCTTCCGCTTGCCATTGCGATGAACATCAAGCTACTACCCGGGAACCCGGGCATGATCACTTGGATGCCGAAAATCCATGCGAGGCGTATCTGTTTTCCACACTCCCACTTGCAGGGACTGATGCATAACTCCCCTTCTCCCCCCTTGCGGGGGAGATGCCGAAGGCAGAGGGGGGTTCCCTGCCTGTTGGCCCTATCTGGTCGTCGCCAGCCGCCCCCCCTCTGTCACTCTGTGACATCTCCCCCCGCAAGGGGGGGAGAGGGGAATCGGAGGATATGCATCAGTCTCTTGCAGGGGGAGCTGCCGAAGGCTGAGGGGGTCCTGCTCCCCACCGGCAAGGCCGTTTGGCGCCATCCTTTCTTCACACACCACGCGAACAAACCCTAACCTGATTCCCTCAAACAGGAAGGGCAGCGAACCGCATGAGCAACATCGCCATCTGGGTCAAGGTCAAGGTCAAACCGGAGCGGCTGGAGAAGTTTCTCCACGCGATTGAGGTCGATGCGCTGGGATCGGAGCAGGACGAGCCAGGCTGCCTGCGCTTCAACGTCTTGCAGGACGCAAGCGACGACCTGACCTACTACTTCTACGAGGTCTACGAAAACGAAGACGCCCTCGCCGCGCATCGCGCCGCGCCACACTACGCCGTCTGGTCGGCCGCCCGAGACACCCTCGAAGGCGACATCGAGATTACCCGAACCGCAACCGTCTTCCCGTCCGACCAGGGCTACTGGTCCAAGGGCTAACGCCTCTTCCCCTTGCGGGCAGGACGCCAACACTTCCTCCGTCGTTCCCACGCTTGACGATGAATCTGCACCGGAACACAACGAGTTGAAGGAGCGCTAGTGCATCACTAGGCCGCCATCGACGTTGTAGCCCTGGCCAGTGATATTACGCGCGCCGGGGCCGGCGAGGAAACGCGCCATGGCCGCGATGTCTTCAGGCGTGTTGGCACGACCAATCGGGATCCGAGCGTCACGCGCCTGCTCCAGCTCGGCGATGCTCACTCCGGTGCTCTCAGCGCGCTGGCGCATGTTGTTGATTGACAGCTCTGTCACCGTAACGCCGGGACAGATGGCGTTGACGTTGATGTTGTGCGGTGCAAGCTGATGGGCGGCGATCATCGTCATCGCCAGCACCGCGCCCTTGCTCGCGGCGTAGGCCGCATTGGAAGTGCCCGAGTAGCCCTTGCCGGCGACCGAAGCGATGTTGATGATCCGGCCGCCATCGCCCTGGGCAATCATCTCGCGAGCGGCCCGCTGCATGCAAAAGAACACCCCCTTCGCGTTGACCCGGTGGATGCGGTCCCAGTCCTCCTCCTCCACGTCCATCACGTAGAGGTACCGAGTCACGCCGGCATTGTTGACAATGATGTCGATTCGCCCAAACGCGTCTTTGGCTTCCGCGATCATGCGGTCGATGTCGGCAACGCTGCCCATGTCGGCGTGAATGGCGACACTCTCGCGACCCAGCTCCTTGACTTCCTCGCTCGTGCCCTCGACATGCTCACGGTCGATGTCTGCCACCGCGACATTCGCTCCCGCCTCGGCCAGGTCCAGCGAGATCGCACGACCCATGCCCCGCCCCGCGCCGGTCACCACGGCGTTCTTGTATTGCAGCTCCATCGGTCTCCGCCCTTCTCATGGCATCGTGCGTCAATCCCTAACTCACCGAGGCACCAAGTCGAAGTCGCCAAACTCAGTCCGGAATGCTGAGGCCCGGGCCCTCCGGCACGAGCACGTGTCCATCCTCCATCGCTGGCAACGGCGTGTCCGAGGCGAATCGCACCCCGTCGGGCACCCACGGAATCTCAAACCAGCGCGTCGCCGATGAGGCGAACCCGTACGCCAGCGACGCATAGAGCGACGGCCCCGGTCGGAAGTTATGCGGACTGAGCGCCACATTGTGCATCTCGGCCAGCGTCGCGACGCGCTGAGCCGCGCTGATGCCTCCAATCTTCGTCACCTCCGGCTGGAGGTAGGTAATCGCCTCGGTACTCAACAGCCGTTCGAAATCCTCGAGCGTGTACTCATTCTCTCCTGCCGCGATATCGACACCTGCCTCGCGCTGCACGCGTCGCATCGCGCGATGATCACGCATCGGCCGAACCGGTTCCTCAAACCAGGTCGCGCCGAGGTCTGCGAGCTGCCGACCGAAGGCAACCGCCTCAATCGGGTCGAAGTGACCGTTGACATCAACCATGATCGCGAGCTCGTCGCCGAAACGCCGACGCAGGCGCTCGACGTGGTCAATCGTCACCTCGTGCAGCTTGACTCCGCTGATGCCGGCATCAACGGCGCGTTGCGTCTCACTGACGACCAACTCAGGATCGCGCAGCGGCGGCAGGCTGGCATAGGCAGGCACCGCGTCGTGCCGCGATCCGCCTAGCAGTTGCAGCACAGAGACCCCCAGCGTATTGCCCAGCAGATCCCAGAGCGCGATGTCGAGTCCGGACAGCGCCATCGGATAGATGCCCTGGTCGGCGTAGCGGTATCCGTAGTCCCACAGCTCAAACCACAGCCGGCCAATCTCGCCGGCCTCGCGTCCCACCACCCGAGGCGCAAGTATGTCATCGACCACCGAGGCAATCGCACGAGCCTCAGCGCCCGGCCGTTCTCTGTCGGGAATGCCCCACCAGGTCTCCCCGACCCCACTGCGACCCTCACTGTCGGTCACAGTGACAAACGTCTGAGTCAGCCGCGTCGAATCGAGAATGGTCGTCCGGACAGCCGAAATCTGGCTCACGTTGCATTCCCGTCCATGGCAATCTCACGGCGGAGCATAGCTGGACCGATGCTCCCGGGACGGCTGCACAATGGTCAGCACTCCCAATCCCCTCTCCCCCCCTTGCGGGGGGAGATGCCGAAGGCAGAGGGGGGTTCCCTGCCTGTGGCCCTATCTGGTCATCACCCGCCGACCCCCCTCTGTCACTCCGTGACATCTCCCCCCGCAAGGGGGGGAGAGGGGATTCGGGAGCCTTGCAAAGGTCTCCTACACGCGGGGACGAGCTCCTTCGCCAGGATCAGGAGCGAACAAGAGGTCAGGCAAGCGCCAGGATCGCAGCCGGATTCTCCAGCGTAATCGCCCGAATCTCAGCCTCCCAGAAGCCTTTGCGCCGCATCGTCGGCACGATGTTCTGCAGGATGTGTCCGTATCCATGCCCGCCATATGTCACCAGCCGATGCTTGGTGAATATGTCATGCCCCAGGACTACGCGGTCGCCATAGCCCGCATCGATCATCCGTCTGACGAACACAAGCCGCTGGGCATCGCTGGGCATGTCTAGATTGGCTTGCGGATAGTACGAGCCTTCGTTGCCAAACAGATCCCATTCCAGGTAACACCCCGACTCAGCGATGCGCAGCAGCGTGTCGACGTCAAACACCGTCCGGTCCAAATGTCCCATGATGACCCGTGATGTATCTGCCCCATTCTCTGCCAGCAACTCCAGGATCTCTGATGGCGCATCCGGGCTTCGGCCGGGATGAATCGATATCGCCGCACCCGTCTCTTGCTGCGCGATGGCAGCGGCCGATAACGACTTCCGCTCGTTGGTGGTCAGCGGCCAGCTGCAACCGATCTCGCCAATGATGCCGGCCTTGGTCCCGCTGCCGTCGACGCCCTCGGTCAGATCCTCGATGATCTCGCGAGCCAGGTCGTACACGCTCCGCTCGTCCATGTCGGGAGGATGCAGCGCATCGACATAGAATCCGGAGCCCATGACGATGTGGACTCCCGACTCCTGCGAAACCCGCAGCAGCGCGTCCGGATCGCGGCCAATCCTGGTCGACGTGGCATCCACGATCGCGCCACCGCCCAGCTCGCGGTACTTCACGACTTCCCTAATCGTCGTTTCCAGATCCGTCAACTGCAGATTCGAGCGGTTGCTGTAGTAGTGACGCCGAATCCAACCCAGATGCTCCATGACCACGGGCGCGTTAGACAGCTCCTCCGACGGTGAGTCCTGTGCCGGACGAAGCATGTAGGAGAAGTCGGCATACAGGTGCTCGTGCGTCGAGGTGGGACCAAGCTCAGTCGGTGGGATGAGCCCCAGCACCGTTTGAATCAGGCCGCGTCGCTCGTCTCTGCTCATCGGCTCCCTCCCGTCCTCAGCGCAGCCCACAGGTGCGATCCGACCAAACTGCATGTGCAACACTGACGATGTCTGGAGGCGTCGACAGGTCCACAGCGTCTGGGAAGGGTAGTTGAGTGACGGCTCGTCGCAACGACCTGACATCACAGACTTCCCCACGGGTTGGGAACTCGTCGCCATGAGATTCGCCGCCTTCACGACCGTCGCAGCCTCAGCCGGAGCATCCACCAGCAGCGCCGGACTATTGGACAACCTCAGACAGCAAACCATCCTGGCCGAAGAGCTCGGCTTTGAGGCGATCTGGCTCGGCGAGCACCACTTCGGTCCCTACGGCGTCGGCGATATCCCCAATCCAATCCTGCTCGGCGCCGACCTCGCAGCCCGGACCTCGACGATTCGCATCGGACAGATGGCGAACATCGCCCCATGGTGGCATCCAATCCGGCTAGCGGAAGACCTCGCGACCCTGGACAACATGTCCGGCGGACGATTAGAGGTCGGATTCGGTCGCGGCATCTGGCCCTATGAAGGTCCCCAGTTCCATCCCCACGCCGACCCGCGCAAGGACAAAGAAAACCGCGCGCTGTTCGCCGAGACCATCGACATCGTGCGCGAGATCTGGACCAACGAGTACTTCTCCCACGAGGGGCCTAACTATCGCTTCCCGGTCGAGGACACGGTCTTTTCGCATCCGCTCTATCCATCAAATCCGGACTGGCAGGACGGTGACAGCGTCACGAAGTTGCGGGTGACACCGAGGCCTATGCAGCAGCCGCACCCGCCAATGTGGATGACCGTTTCCACCGACCGATCGGTTGCGACCGCTGCAGAGCTGGGACTACAGGCCTGCTATTGGCAGCCTCCACCGCTGAGGATTCGACAGCGAATGGAGATCTACGCCAACGTTCGGTCGGAACGAGAAGGACGATCCTTCGCCGTCGGTGAAGATCAGGCCGTCATGCGCTCGACGTATGTCGCATCATCAATGGCCGAGGCGCGCCGCGACGCAGAGGAAGGGATTATGTCGTCCTTCGTCTTCAACGACCCGTTCCGCGGCCGGCAGGTATTCACAAACCCGGACGAGGAACTGGACCCAGAAGTGAAGCTCGACTGGGACTTCCTGGAACCGCGCACCCTGCTGGTCGGCTCCCCCGACCAGGTAGTCGAAAAAGTCCATGAGCTGCAAGACACCTGCAATCTCGAATACCTGCTCGTCGAGTTCACGCACATGGGCATCCCCTTGCACAAAACGCTCCGCAATCTCGAGACCTTTGCCACGAAGGTGATGCCCCACTTCGCCGAGAGTCGCTGATTCTCGTTCTCAGCGACTGACACACAACTCCCCTCCCCTCATGAGCCTGATGTTTAACCCGGATTCCAGTCCCCGCTTCACGCGGGGACCCGCTCCTTCCTCGGCTCCATCGAAGCGAATCTACTTGTCGTCCATCTCTGGTCAACCGGTATCGGTCGTAGCTGACGCGGGCTGGCCAAAGCGGGTCCTTGCGTGAAGCGGGGACTGGACCATCAGTAATGCATTGGTCTCTTGTAGGGGCGACCCTTGTGGTCGCCCACTCTGGAGGACCTCACTGGTCAGTCTTGCTATCGACAAGGCGGGCAACCACAAGGGTCGCCCCTACAGGAACACGCAGCAATGTTGGTTTCGTTCACGCACAGGTCTCCACGGGGAGAGAGGCCGGAAGCGAATGGCAGGCGCCTTGCGCGCAGATCTACCTTGCGGAGAGCATGCGATTCATGCACCAGTCTCAACTAGCGGCCGACCACGGCCCGCAGAGCAAACAGTGCGTTTGAGGGCCGCTCGGCGATCCGCCGCATGAGATACGGATACCAACGTTCGCCGTAGGGAATACTCACGCGCAGTCGCTCTCCTCGCGCTCGCATCGACTGTCCCAACTCGGGCCGCACTCCGTAGAGCATCTGGAACTCCCAGGAGCCGACGACGGACGTGTCCGCTGCCAGCCGTCGCGCCGCGCGATGCAAGACCGGATCGTGTGTCGCCACGCCGACATCCGCCCCGGCCTGCCAAAGCTGAGCCAACAACTCCTGATATGCCCGCCGAATCGGGCCTGCCCCGCTATGCGCGATTCGGCTCGGTTCGCTGTAAGCGCCCTTGACCAGGCGCACTCGGGCGATCCCCCCATCGATCAGCGCCTGCGCGTCGTCAGGCGTCCGACGCAGATACGCCTGCAAGGCCACTCCAGTCTGCTCCGATCTCGCCGCCGCGGCGCGATACAGCTCCAGCGTCGCATCCACGGTGTCCGACGCCTCCATGTCGAGTTCGACGGTCACATCGTGCTCCATCGCCGTCTCGACGATCCTCAGCAGCCCGCGTTCCGCCGTCTGCTGCGAGATGTCCAGGCCCAGCAACGTCGGTTTGACCGCGACTCGAGCGTCAAGTTGTGGGGATTCACCGATAGCGGCCGCCAAGGTGCAATACTCAGCCACGGCTTGCTCGGCCTCTGTTGGGTCGGTAACCGCCTCTCCCAGAAGCGAGAACATCGCCGCCGCTCCGGGAATGCCATTGGCCATCCGGGACATCCCTCGCGCCACTGCCAGCGCCTCGGCGCTCGTGTCTCCAGCGACGAAGCGGCGCACCAGCAGGCGTTCCACTCCGGCCGAGCGGGCGCCGCGTTCTGCCCACTCCTGTTGCGAGAGCCAGATCAGCCCTGGCCGCAGCATGATCGCCTCAGATCCATCAGCCCCCGCTCGCGGACGCGCAAGCTAGGGCGTGTTCACATAGATGTTGACAACCCATGCTTGGCGCGCCAGCATTCCCCGCTCCCCCTTGCAGGGGGAGCTGCCGAAGGCTGAGGGGGTCCCACTCCCCATCGACAATGCCCTACACCACCCATACGGTTGTTCGCTTCCCCATGTGAACAGACCCTAGCAGCGCATTTGCAAGCCGATGAAACCTGCTGCGACGCCGATCAACCTGACTTGCAGCGACCTTTCATTCACTGCTCCGCCACAGCCATTATTCTGCACCAACGCCGCAGGCGGCGAAGTCCTGCGGCTCAGCGACCGTGAGACAGGAGGAACTGATGGCCAAGCAAGGTGTCGTGCCGGACAGCCTCAGCCAGCCATTCTGGGACGCCGCGAATGAAGAGCGTCTCGTCATCCAGTACTGCGTGGATTGCGATCAGTTGCAGCACCCGCCCGCGGATACCTGTCGCGGCTGCACGAAGGGCGATGAACTCGAGTGGAAGACGGTGAGCGGGCGAGGCACGATCTACAACTACGGAGTCGTGCACGACTGTCCCGTACGGTTGCTGCAACAAGACCAGCCCTTCAACCTGGCCGTGATCATGCTGGAGGAGGATCCGGGCATCCAGATGTTCTCGCATCTGCCCGGCGTGCCTGTCGACGATGTACCGATCGGCGCGGCCGTCGAAGTGATCTTCGAACCCTCAGCCAACGGTCAACTCGTGCCCGAGTGGCGCGTGATCGCCGATTGATCCCGATCTCAGCGACAGCCCTTATGGCTTGGAGTACTTGCTATGACGACACCAGTTGCAACTGACGCGATGTACCGCAACGACGAAGGACTAGGAATCTGGGAGCACCGAGGAAAAGTCGCCGCGGTCGGTGTCGGCCATGCGCCGACAGCGCGCCGCTGGGACGGCCGTCCCGAGACCTGCGTCGGCGCGATCAGCATTCAGGCGTTGCGCCAGGCGATTGCCGACGCAGGCGTCGCGCCCGATCAGATCGATGGACTGGTCGTCGTCCGCGAAACCACGACCGGCGCGTTCTGGGAAGACGGCAAGCCGCTTCCGATGGACGTGATCCAGAGCTTCCAACAGACGGACGATCCACTCGACGGCATCGCAAAGCTCAGCGCCGAGTGGCTGCTGGCCAACATGCCTGAGCTGAGCAATGTCAAGTTCACGATGTACGGTCCCGGCTGCATGTCGAATGCACTCAACGTGACGGCCCAGGCCGTCGGCGACGGTCTCGCACACACCTGCCTGGTCGTCAAGAGCTGGCACAACTTCGAGGGTCGCTACTACCAGGGTGGAGCCAATGCCGGCGAAGCGCTGCCTGGCACCCCCGCCATCACTCAGCTCTGGGGCGGTCCCGCCTCGTACAGCACGGCGTTGCAATTCGCCGAATATTGCCGCAAGTACGGCAAGACCCACGAGATGATGGCGCCCTTCATGGAGAACTCGCGCCGCAACGGCCTCAGGTTCCCCGAGGGCTATTGGGCCCAGCACCGGCCCGAGGAACTGGGACCGGAGGACTATCTCGCCTCGCGCTGGATCGCCAAGCCGGCCAACCTGTTCGACAACGACATTCCGATCATGATGTCCGGCGCATACCTGTTCTCGACGGCCGAACGCGCCGCCGACATGAAGCAGAAGCCGGTCTACATCCTCAATCACGCCTCCAGCAACACGAGGCCGCGCAGCTTGCTGCCCACGCTCGATGAGGTCGAAGACGACACGGCCCGCACCGGCCGCAAGATCTACGAGGGCGCAGGCATCACCGCCGACGATCTCTCCTTCGAGAACATGTACGACGGCTTCTCACTCTTCCACCAGTTCCACCTGGAAGGCCTGGGTTATCGCGGGATCAAGTTCGGCGAGGCGCTGGACTTCTATGCGACCGATATCAGCATCGAAGGCCCCAACCCGGTCTCGCCCAGCGGCGGCAACGTCGGCAGCGGACGCAGCCGAGTCTGGATGCACACCGACTGCATCCAACAACTCCAGGGCCGAGCCGGGGAGAGGCAGGTCACCGGCGTCAAGCCAGAAGTCGCCGTCTCGGGAGGGCCAACGCCCCTCGGAGGAAACTTCACCGTCTGGAGCGCCAGCCCCGACTAAGACCATCACACGTGGTCGCGTCCTACCCACCTCGAGCGCACCCCCTACTCCCCGCTCCCCCTTGCAGGGGGAGCTGCCGTAGGCTGAGGGGGTCCCGCTCCCACTAGCAACCCCATAAGATCAGCATCCATCGTCTCATTCCCCTTGTCTGCGCGTTTCTCTCACCGACCAGGAGTGGCTCATGGCAATCCTCATCAGCTTCGACATCGACGGCACATTAGAAGTCGGCGATCCACCCGGCCCATTGACGATGGACATGGTCCGCCTGGTCCGCGACAAAGGATTCCTGATCGGTAGCTGTTCCGACCGCACGCTGAGCGGTCAGCGGGGCATTTGGGCCACGCACGAGATCGAGGTCGACTTCGTCATCTCGAAGCACATGCTGCCGGACGTCAAGGCCAAGTTCGAGGCGGACACCTACGTACACATCGGCGATCGCGAGGACCTCGACCGCCAGTACGCGCTCAAGGCCGGATTCGACTTCCTCTGGCCCGACGAGGCCGTGGCCCATGACTACTTCCAGCCAACGCCCTGATCGGCTGACGCCGTCCAGGGAAAGCGACTCGAACGACCGTCCACGAGCACGAAATCCGAATCCCGGCCCCGCGCAAAGGAGAGTTTTGAAGCACTCCCCCTCTCCCCCCCTTGCGGGGGGAGATGCCGAAGGCAGAGGGGGGGGGTCCGCTGTTCGGGAGCCATATCTGGTCATTGTCAACCGACCCCCCCCCTCTGTCACTCCGTGACATCTCCCCCCGCAAGGGGGGGAGAGGGGAATCGGGAGTTTTTCGAAGCCCTCCCCAATGCGGACACGGAGAATCAGTCAGCCTGCTACTTCTTGGCCCGAATCGGCTCATCCCAATCGATCCCACAGTTCGAGCACCATCGATTGAGCCACACGTCGCCGGCCGAACTCTCGTCTCCGCGTTCCGCGTGGATCTGTCCGCCGCAGCGGCACGGTCGAGGGAACCTGGACAAGCAACCGGCGCAGCGATCATCGTCCTGATGCGTCTGTACGAACTGCGGGTGCAAGGACAAGCTCATCCCCGAGCACCTCTCCCCCTCGTCTGGAATCGACAGTCTAACGCCTGTTCGCATCCCGCTCTCGATCGAGCTCGCACTAATCCATGCCCAACACGCTGTAGTCGCCGTCCAGGATCAGGCGAATGGAGATGTACATTCCCACGATCGGAATCAACACCCAGACGGCGTTTGGGCCCATGATGTAGATGTAGAACTGCCTCGGGGTGATACGGCTCCATTTCTGACCGACGAAGAAGCTGACCAGATAAAGCGACGACGCATAGACCCACTGCCAGAACAGCATCGCCCCAACAATGCCGACAGCAACGGCCGGCAGCACGCCGGCCGTGTACGCCGCGTACAGGACCGCTGTCGACGCAGGAGTGGTGAACCCATTCGCGATATCGATGTTGAATCCGTACGTGTTTCGATCGGCGTACGCCGAATCAAACATCGAGTAGGTCGCCCAAACATCAACCCAGACCGTCGGAGACAGGACTCGGGCGAGCGGCACCCGCGTGGTCAGGAACACGAGGGCAGGTGTCCGGCCAGTAGCGCTCCACTCTCTGCGCCAGTGTTCCGCGCGCTCCTCGATGTAGTCCCTGCGGAAGTAGAGGCACACTTCCCAGAAGCAGATCAGCAGGTTGGTCGCGAAGAACACGCTGAACAGGAATTGAAAGGCGTTCAGATCGCCATGGATGTAGTAGCGAACGAGGATGCCCGGCAACGCCAGGAGCGCGATCGCCAGCACTGCGAGCAGACCTGCCGGCGCGCCCCATCCGCCCGTTTGCTCGCTCGCGCTACTCAAACCGACAGACCTTCTTCGCTACACAGATTGACCCGACCACTCCCGCCAGATCAAGTGTGCATCATAGCGACACTTCACCTCTTCAGAGTCGCTTTGCGCAAGTCGGGTCGCCTGACACTGTCCGTTCCGATCTTGAAGGTCTACCTGGCAGCGATTATCTTCGACTTCATCCACACCCTGTCAGCCCAATGCACAGTGTGAGAGCCACATGGACTCAGAGCGATCTGACATCGCCTCCGGCACATCAGCGCCGCCCTTGTTCCTGACGGGGGCGGCTGGCCATGTCGGGGCCAATCTGGTGCGCCGCTTGCTCGATGACGGCGCTCGGGTCCGGGTGCTGCTGAGACACGAGGACAACAACGAAGCCATAGATGGGCTCGACGTCGAGCGCGTCTATGGCGACATCCGCGATCTAGAAGCGACGCGGCAAGCGCTCGCCGGATGTCATGGCGTCTTCCACACGGCCGCGCTCGTATCCACAATCGACGGCGACGATACGCATCGGCGCGATGTCTTCGAGAGCAACGTGATCGGCACTCGTAACGTGCTCCAGGCAGCGCAAGAGTTCGACGCTGGACGAGTAGTAGTCACCGGCTCGTTTAGCGCAGTTGGCTACGACCTCGACGATCCGTCAGCTCCGTCCAAGGAGTCGATGCCGTTCTTTCCCATGGAACGCACGATGCCATACGAGCGCAGCAAGGCGATGGTCGAAACCGAGTGCTGGCATGCGGCGGCAAACGGTCAAGATGTTGTGATTGCCACGTCCTGTGCGGTCGTCGGCGGCAACGACTTCATGCCCTCGCGCATGGGTCGGACGCTGGTCGACTTCGCCAACGGCAAGCTGCACGCCTATGTCGATGGTGGGTTCGAGTTCGTCGCGGCGGAAGACATCGTGCAGGGACATATGCTCAGCATGGAGCGCGGGCGAACAGGGCAGAAGTACATCTTCAGCTCCGAGTACCAGACGATCTCCAACATGTTGGATCTGTTTCAGGAGGTTTCGGGCATACGGCGACCGCGGCGGCAGATACCCGTCAGCCTGATGTTGCCGATGTCAGTCGTGGTGAGCAACGTCCTCAGCCGGCTGCGCCCAAACGACCCACAGCGATTCACCCCTGGCGCGATCCGACTCCTGCAGAAGTGCCGTCACGCCGACACCAGCAAGGCGAAAGAGGAATTGGGCTTTCAGCCGACAACGATGCGCGCCGCGGTTCGCGACGCGTACGCGTTCCACTATCAGCGCAAGGCCATCACCAATTCACGGGCGAAGCGCCCCGAATCGATCGTCCCGGAGGATGAGTAGTCATGACCAGTCCAGTGACCGCCGCAACTTCTGAATGGCTCGCGACATGAGTGTCGATACAGATGCAACAACGGTCCGGCCGCCGGCCTTTGGCAGTGAGGGCAACCTGCGCCAACAGGCGCGCGCGGCGGGCATGAACCCGGACTACTGGTACGCCGTCGAGGAAGTGCGGAACGTCAAGCCGGGCGCGGTGACCGAAGTAGTGTTCTGGAAGCAATCAATCGCGCTCTACCGGTCGGAGGACGGCTCATTTCACGCGATTGAGAATCGTTGCCTGCACCGCCAGGTCAAACTCTCGCTAGGCGAGGTCGAAGGTTGCCAACTCGTCTGTGGCTACCACGGCTGGCAGTACGACGAAGACGGCAAGGTCGCTGACATTCCCGACCTGTTCGGTCGCAACCAGGTACCGAAGCTCTCTGTGCGGTCCTATCCGGTGCAAGTCCGCTACGGACTGGTCTGGATCTTCCCAGGAGATCCAGCACTATCGGAGGAGCGCCAGATCCCGGAAATCCCCGAGCTCGAAGGGTCCGGGCGATGGGCCTGTGTACCCCTGACGTTCGACCTTGCGGCACACCACTCGATCATCATCGACAACGTGAGCGATTTCTCTCACGCCTACCTGCATCGTCAATATCGACCGTTCGACGGCGCCACGCTAACGCGGCATGAGACGATCGGCGACGACGTGCACTTGGCCTACGAGACCCGTGTCGGGCGCGGACGCATCTCTGGATTGTTCGTCGATCACGATCGCCTCAACACGAATCACATGGAGCTCTGCTTCGAGTATCCCTACCAGCGATCAAACACAGATGACGAAATCAAACACTGGCTCTTCGTCCTACCCATCGATGAGCGGAGGACGCGAACGTTCTTCCTCTTCTACTTCAGGTCGCTCAAAATCCCCATGCTTCCGGTTCGCATTCCTCGTTGGGCCATGACCACCGTCCTGCGCCTGGCCAATCGCATGTTGATCGGCCCACTGCTCTCACAGGACCGCTGGGCGGTGGAGGCTGAGCAAACGGGTTACGAGACGAACTGGGATGCCGCTCCCATCGAGGTCAATCCGGTCGTTCGCTCGTTCCAGCAGGTGACAGTCCGCAAGTGGCAGGAGCACCTGGACCGCGAAACCGCCACAAGCGCGAACGATGCCTGATATCCCCTCGGAGTGGACGGCCGTATCAGGCCAGCGCCTGCTCGAGGCAGCGGGGATATTCCTGCTGTTCGTCGGAGTTCTGCTGCTCGGTTCAAAATATGTACCGGGCCGCAAGGCGGTAGGCAGGCCTGATCCTGACGGCGTGACGCGCACTTACAACCTCAACGGGCTGGCGCTGTTCTTGTTCGTCATGCTGCTGGCCGTGCTCGGCGATGTCTTCGACGTCATCTCACTCTCGGTGCTGCACACACACTTTGCCGAGCTGTTCATCGTGGCCAACGTCTTCGCCTGTCTACTCTCAGCCGGGTTGTATTGGCAAGGGTCGCGTCTCCGAAGCGAATCGCCCGGTCTGCTGCGCGGGTTCTTTTTCGGCCGCCAGCTCAATCCATCCTGGCTTGGGGTCGACCTGAAGCTGTTTAGCTACCGACCATCCCTCATTTCGCTGGCATTGTTCAATGTGTCGTTTGCCGCAGTCCAGTACGACACGCACGGTGAGTTCACGCTACAGATGCTCTTGTACCAGGCGTTCACGTTCATATACGTCCTGAACTACTTTCAGTTTGAGCATGGCATGATCTTCACCTGGGACATCGTCGCTGAGCGCTTTGGCTGGATGTTGATCTGGGGAGACTATGTCCTGGTGCCGTTCTTCTATTGCCTGGCAGGATGGTGGTTGTTGGATACCACGGACTCGATACCGATCTGGGCGGCGCTATTGATCTGCTTGCTGTTTGTCGTGGGATTCTGCATGTTCCGCGGCGCCAACGAACAGAAGCACCGGTTCAAGCAGAATGCGGAGAGTTCTATCTGGGGACGGCCGGCCGAGACACTTGACGGGCGACTGCTGGTGTCCGGCTTCTGGGGTGTAGGCCGACATCTGAATTACTCCGGCGAGATTTGCGTGTACGTTGCATTTGCGCTGACGACCGCGTTCGCGTCCTGGATCCCGTTTGCATTGCCGGTCTGGCTGACGGCGCTGTTGTGGCATCGTGCGTGGCGCGACGACCGTCGCTGCCGAACCAAGTACGGCGAACTCTGGGAGCGCTACACGCAGCGGGTACCATACGCATTGATCCCGCGCGTCTACTAGAGTCGGCGCTTCAGGGTCTGTTGAGGTCAGAGATGGTTCAACTGCGCAGCGCTCCGACGGCTCCACAAGATGAACGGGCACTTCCGGAGCTGAGTGGCGGGGCGCCGCTGATTGGTCACCTGCGGGACTTTCAACGCGACCCGGTGGCCATGATCAGCCGCGGTTGGGATCAGTTGGGCGAACTGTTCCGATTCCGACTTGGTCCCCGCCAGTTTGTGCTCTTCTGCGGACCCGAGGCGCATGACGCCTTCTTCAGCGCACCCGAGGACCAACTGAACGCCAAGGAGGTCTATCAGTTCACCGTTCCAATCTTCGGTCGTGGCGTGGCCTACGATGTCGCGCCCTCGATCATGGACGAGCAGCTCGGCTTTCTCTATCCAGCACTCCGGGAATCCGCGATGCAAGAGTTCGCCCGGATCATGTACGAGGAAACGGCGCTCCTCGCCGATTCCCTCGGCGAGGAAGGCGTGCTCGATCTGCCGGAAGCGATGAACGAACTGACCGTGAATATCGCCAGTCGCAGTCTGATCGGACAGGAAGTCCGCGATCAGGTGGACGCGGGCTTCGCCGATGCCTATCACGACCTGCAGAAAGGCATCAACACCCTGGGTTTCTTTCTGCCCCGGCTTCCCACTCCCGCGCATCGCAGCCGCGACCGGGCACGTAAACAGGTAGCCGAAATCTTTGGCCGGATTATGTCGGCCCGTCGTCGTGCCGATGCACGCCCTGACGACTTCATGCAAACGCTCATGGACGCGACCTACAGCGATGGCCGCTCGTTGAGTGATGACGAGATCACGGGAATCCTCTTGACCGTGTTGTTCGCCGGTCAGCACACCAGCGCAGTGCTCGCCACCTGGACCGGCCTGGAACTCGTCAAAGCTTCCTCGTACGCGGAACGTGTCAGAGATGAAACGGCCGCCGTGTACGGCGATACCGGGAACATGAGCCTTGAGGGCCTGAGACAACAGGTGACCATGGAGCATGCCGTACGCGAGGGGGAACGTCTCCACCCGCCGCTGATCATCCTGATCCGCAAGGTGCTCAAGCCGATGCGCTACGGAGACTACGTGGTGCCTGAAGGTGCGCTAGCGATGGTCTCGCCGGCGGTTTCTCACCGGTTGCCGCATCTGTTCGCCAACCCGGACCAATTCGACCCGGACCGCTACGCTGAACCCGCTCGCGAGGACAAACAGCATCCCTACGCCTTGATCGGCTTCGGCGGAGGCAAGCATCGCTGTATGGGCAAGCACTTTGCCGAGATGCAGGTCAAAGCCATCTGGACCGTGCTGCTCGATCGCTTCGACTTCAGTCCCGACACTGAGTTTCCGACCCCCAACTACGGCAGTTGGGTCACTGGTCCCGTGACACCCTGCCGCATCCGATACCGGCGCCGCTCGTCAGGCAGAGTCTTCCGGTGACTGAGACCGGCTTGAGCCGATACGACGTGGCGATCGTCGGCGCCGGACCTGTCGGCAGCCTGTGCGCGATTGCTCACGCACGCAAGGGTTATCGAGTCGCGCTCTTTGAGGCGAATCCGTCCGCGTCTGAACGACTGGCCGGTGAGTGGCTGCATCCTCCAGCCGCACGAATCCTGCGTGATTTCGGGATATCGGTTCATGCCGAAGCTCGGGACGGCTCGGGCAAAGGCTTCGCGGTGTTCCCGGATGACGGCCACGAGCCAATCGTGCTTCCCTACTCGGACGGATCGCGCGGGTTGGTGTGTGAACACGCGACGCTGGTCACACGCCTACGCGAGACGGCGGACGCGGAGCACGGTGTCGACCTCAGACTTCACGCCCGCGTACACACCGTCGAAGACGAGCGGATGACGTACTCGCAGGACGGCGCAAGCCACACCGTTGTCGCAGAGCGGATCGTCGGCGCCGACGGCCGATCGTCTGTGGTCCGTCGTTCCTTGGGCCTGGCAACAAGATCGAAAACTGCTTCGCGCATGATTGCGCTCACGTTGGAGGGCGCCCGGCTGCCGCTGGAGGGCTACGGGCACGTCGTGTGTGGCGCTCCGGGCCCGATGCTGATCTATCGCCTGAGCGACGATCTCGTCCGGGCCGTCATTGACATCCCACTGGACCATGCGCCTCAAGACTGGAAGGGCCTCCTGTCGGACTCGTATGCCCGCTGGTTGCCGGAACCGCTCCGGGCGCCGTTCGTCGAGGCGTGGTCGGAAGACCGTGTACACGCCGCCGCCAATGCCGTCAGCCCACGGGTCACCTACGGCACCTCTCGTCGAGTGCTGATTGGCGATGCGGCGGGACACTACCACCCCTTGACCGCCACGGGACTCACGCTGGGCTTTGGCGACGCCATCGCACTGGCGGAGAGCGAACAGTTCGAAGACTTTCGGAACGAGCGATTCGAGGCGACGAGAGTTCCGGAACTGCTGGCGATGGGACTCTACGAGGCGTTTGCCGATCAGCGGGCCGAAGCGGCCGTGCTGCGGCAGGCGATGTTTGGTCGCTGGAGGACCAGTGCAGCGGTACGTAACCACACCGTGCGGCTGCTTGCCTGTGAAGATACCTCGGTGGCCAGGCTGAGTCGGGAGTTCTCGATGACGGTGGCCTGGGCGCTAAAGGCCGCTGTCCCGAGATCGCTCGACCCTCTAGCCTGGAGCCGCTTCGGCGAGGTCGCTCGCGGACTGAGCAACCGGATGGGCTGGCTCCTGCGAGGCGCCTGGAATCTGCACAGCGTCAGACGATCCGGCAAAGCCGGACCCGAACGGCCCACCGAGACGCTGTCCCGCGCATTTCTGACCTCCATGCCATCGGCGCCGTCCATGCCATCGGCGCCAACAGGGCGGCCACGAGACGGCGACCTGCGTCAGGCCGATGCCCTGTCGCCCGATGCCGTGCCACCTGATGCTGGTCCGGCGATCCAGGACGCCGCCGCGCGTCTGTTGGACCTCCAGGCCGAGGATGGCAGTTGGGAAGGCGAGATGGTCTGGTGCCCAATGATCACGGCGCAGTGGGTACTGCTGCAACACATCATTGGACGGCCCATCGATCCCAAGCGACGCGAGCAGATCCTGCGTTACTTCGAGCAGTCCCGGTTGCCGGAGGGATCGTGGGGCTTGCACGACCACTCACATCCCTATGTGTTTGTCACCGCCCTGGTCTACGTGGCGTCACGACTGCTCAGCGTTGAGCGGGACGATCCGCTGGTCGAGCCGGCGCGACGATTCCTCCAGCAGGAAGGCACTCTGAGCATCCCAAGCTGGGGCAAGTTCTGGCTGGCGCTGCTCAATCTCTACGAGTGGAGTGGAATCCATCCCGTGCTCCCCGAGCTCTGGAGCCTACCCCGCCAACTGCCATTGCATCCCTCGAACTGGTATTGCCACACTCGGCTGATCTACATGGCCATGGCCGCGATCTACCCGCGTCGGTTCCAGACGCCTGTCACACCACTGATCGAGTCTTTGCGGGAAGAATTGTTCCCCCAGGGGTTTGAAACCATCGACTTTCCAGCGCAACGCAACCACCTGCGCCAGGCCGACCTCTTCGCCAAGCCGACAGCATTGCTGAGAGCGGGGTACCGGGGCGCGGAGCTGCTGGAGCGATTCCATAGCAAAGGCCTACGCGCCAGGTCGATGGATGAGCTGATCGGTCAGATCAAGTGGGAACTGAACACGACTGATCACACGAGCATCTCTCCGGTCAGCGGCCTGCTCAACATCCTCGCCTTGTGGCTGCACGATCCCGACGACGGCGACTGCAACCGAGCGCTGGAGCAGGTCAACCAATGGTTCTGGGAAGACGAGGAGCATGGCGCCCGCATGACCGGCGCCAGAAGCGCCTCGTGGGACACCGGTTTCGCGCTGCAGGCGCTGTCGACGGCGCCTCAGATTGGCGACTTGCCCGACGCGTTACAGCGCGGGACTACTTACCTGCGCCAGCAGCAGGTCGGTACCAGCGTTCCGGGCTATCGCGAGGCGTATCGGAACGACCCGAAGGGCGGTTGGTGTTTCGCGGCGCAATGGCACGGTTGGCCGGTGACGGACTGCACGGCGGAAGCCGTGCTGGGGATTCTGGCAGCCGATCCCACATCGATCAGCGCGACGGCACTCCGCGATGCGATTGGCTTCATGCTGCGTGGCCAGAATCGCGATGGCGGATTCGGCAGCTACGAGGCGCAGCGCTCCAGGATCGAACTCGAGCGAGTCAATCCCGCCGAGATGTTCGGCGAATCAATGACCGAGCACTCATTTGTCGAATGCACGGCATCCTGCCTGGCCGCACTCGTCGCTTGCCGGACGCACTTCCCGGAGATCATCGATCGGGACACGGAACGCGCCATCTTGCAAGCGGACGCCTGCCTCCGCCGGACTCAGCACAGCGACGGCTCCTGGCGCGGAGTGTGGGGTGTGCAGTTCATCTACGGCACGTTCTTCGGGATCAAAGGCCTGGTCGCCAATGGAGCGCAGCCGAATGATCCGGCGCTCAACGCGGCATGCAGATGGCTATTGGATCGCCAAAAGGACGACGGAGGATGGGGCGAGCATCACAGCGGTTGCATGACCGGCCAGTACGTCCAACACGAGGAGAGTCAGGTGATCCAGACCGCCTGGGCGTTAATCGCCTTGCTGGAGGCAGGCGCGTCGGACTGGCAGGCCATTGCGCGTGGCGCTCAGTTCCTGATCGACCGGCAGTGCCCGGATGGGACCTGGCCCAAACAAGACATGGCCGGGGTCTTTTTCCGCACCGCACTGCTGGATTACGTCCTCTACCGCCAGTACTTCCCGTTGCACGCCCTCGGCTTGTACGAAGAGCGGCGCAAGACCCGCAGCGTCTGACCCTGTCCGCAATGTTCCTCGCCGCGTGGCTCAGTTCTCGGTCTGTTCGGGCTTTCGGGCCAGGTAGTAGAACATCGGCGTAAACACGCCGGCCTCCCCGCCCTCGACCAGCGCATCCGCGCCCGCATTCAACACGCTGCTGATCTCCCGAGCGCCCTCAGGAACGATCCGCAGCTTCTCTCCGACTCGCAACGTCAGATTGGTCAAGGCTCGGCCAATCGGCGTTCGTGGCAAACTCGCCAAGCTCAGATCACGGCCCTGCAAGGGGCGATACCAGGGGGTCTCCGAATCCGATTCGGGGGCGAGGTCGCGAGCTTCCACGACCTCGAACCCTGCTGCAACCAGCGCCGAACTGATCTCCGATGTGTGCGCAATATCCGGAAGTCCGTTGCCCTTCATGACGTCCTGCTTGATGCGCACGTGTTCGGCGTTCTCGGGATCGTAAGAATCCGTGAGACACCATTCGAAGCCGGCAAACTCGCCGCCCGGACGCAGCACGCGGAAGATCTCCCGGAACACTGCGGTCTTGTCGGGCGCGTGCGGTGTGGCTTCGATGTTGATCGCAGCGTCAAACTGGTCGTCAGCTTCAGGAATGTCCATGTAGTCGCCGTGAATGAATCGGCACTGCGACTGCAAATCCCTCGTGTGGTGTTTGGCGCGATCGATCTGGTACGCGTTCAGATTGATTCCAACAAAGTTCGCTCCAGTGCGGCGGGCCAAATTGGCCATCGGTCCGCCGACCCCACAGCCAACATCCAGCACCTGCATGCCCGAGTTCATGGCTAACTGTTGGGCGAGAAAGTGCTCGTGCCGCAGCATCGATTCGTTGAAACTCTCGCCGCGGCGTCGGGGCGCAAAGTGAAATGACCGACCCCAACCGAACTCGTAGAAATCAGTCGCAAGGTTGTAGTAGTGATTGACGACCGCGTGATAGCGATCTTTGCGTTGTTCGAGGCTCCCATCGAACAGCCCCGAATAGTCCTCAACCGCAGGCTTGATCTCCTCAGGATCCAGGTCGCCAACAGAGCGACCACTCGACCGCTTGGCAAACAGACGGCTCATGGCCTCTCTCCTACGGCGCGGCCTGGAGCGCCATCGAAACCAGGAAAATGCCAGTTCCGTCGAGATTTGCGCGCCACCTCAAACTCCCTCATTGCTTTACAAAGACCCTGGAGTCGACTGGATCGCAACCATGTTAGGCCCTGTGCGCATCGCGTCGACGTTCTGGTAGACCAGCGATGGCAAGCATCGCGACCTCCCCGAGACAACCGATCAGGCACGTTCCGCGCAGATGTTGCTCACCAGAAGCTAGGGTCTGGTCACATGGGGAAGCGAACATCCGTGTGGGTGGTTGAGGGCATTGTCGATGGGGAGTGGGACCCCCACAGCCGTCGGCAGCTCCCCCTGTTAGAGAACGATGCATAACTCCCCTTCTCCCCCTTGCGGGGGAGATGCCGAAGGCAGAGGGGGGTGCCCTGTTTGCTCGCCTATCTGGTCAGCATCGGCCGCCCCCCCTTCTGTCACTCCGTGACATCTCCCCCCGCAGGGGGGGGAGAGGAGAATTGCGGGTTATGCATCGGTCTCTGTTAGGGGGAGCGGGGAATGCTGGCGCGCCAAGCATGGGTTGTTGGCATCGATGTGAACACGCCCTAGGCGACCGATCGCTTGGCGATCACCTCTCGGCCGAAGTCGGCGACCAAATCGCGCGCGCCGGCGGCGTTCGTACAGGCAATGGCGACGTTGTCAATGCCGTCCGCTTCCATCTGCTCGAGCCGTTCGATGATCTGCGCCGGTGTGCCGGTCAGCGTCTGGCCAATCGAGGTCTCGCTGATGAACTGTTCCTCTCCCGGCTTGAGAAAGACCATGTGGCCCGTATGCACGTCCAGATACCGCCGATCTGGCTGACTGCCACGTGCGTCGCCGTACTCCACGATGTAGCGATGGAACGCAGCAGCAGCGTCGGGATCCTCGATCCCCAGGTTCGCTCCCGGCCCATAGTGAGACTCCCACATCGCATGCAGACCCGGTAGCGCGTTCGGGCCCACCCGCTCGACCACACGCGGGGACATGAGCGACTCGCCGCCGCGCAGCACACAGCCACTGGTCAAGCCGACCGTGTACGGCTTGTCGGTCGACCGCCCGGCGGCGGCAGCGGCGACGCGTATCGTTTCGAAGCCCGTCTCGAGGTCGCGTGTGAGTGCGCCGGTCACCCAGCCGTCGGCGAGTTCGCCCGTCGCTGCCAGCGCCCTCGGACCATTCGCGGCGAGATAGATCGGGATGTCGTCCTCGATATTGATGAAATCTCCACGATCCGGATGCAGCAACCGAATCCAACGCTCTCGCGTGCCTTCGCGAATCAGCACTTCCTCGCCCTGCAGCAGGCCGCGGACTTGCTGCGTGTACTCGCGGAACTCCGCGGCCGGCACGGCTGGCAGACCCATGGTGTTGCGACCGGTGTAGCCCGTGCCCAGACCCAGAATGACCCGTCCGGGCGCCAGGTAGTTGATCGTGGCGATGGCGGAAGCTGTCACCGCCGGGATGCGGTTGCTCGGGATCGCCACCAGGGTGCCCAGCTTGATCCGGCTGGTGTGCTCCGCCGCCAAAGCCATGGTGGCGTAGACATCGCTGTAGATCAGTTGCGAATCAAAGAACCAGGCGTGCGTGAAGCCCGCCGCTTCAGCCGCGGCCGCGTCGCGCCACGCATCGATGTATGAGGGAAAGGCAATGCCGTAGTCCATGGAGCCTCCTGAAGTCGGATCGATTTCGCAAGGAAGATAGACGACCACAATCTCCCCCCCCCACCTCCCGCGACTGGGTGCCATCGACGCTGTTTCATTTCGTCGGAGCCCGGCCGCTTGCAACGCAAACCAGGCTCAACCGATGCCATACTGCATCCAAAGGGAACTCAGGATGCGCATCGACATCGGAACCTGTCAGATTCGCCCCTACCGGCAGGACGATGCCCGCTCGATGGCTGCGGCGGCCAACAACCGCAACATCTGGCGGAACATGCAGGACGGATTTCCGCATCCCTTCACCCTGGCCGACGCCCAGGCCCGGATCGCACTGACGGTGAATCAGGTTCCGCAGCAGACCTTCGCGATCGCTTCCCGGGAGCAGGTCATCGGCGGCATCGGCCTGGAACTCCGCCAGGATGTGTTCCGTCGCTCGGCCGAGATTGGCTATTGGCTAGGTGAGTCGCATTGGGGCCAGGGCATCGCGACCGCCGCAGTCCGAGCGTTGACGAAGTTCGCCTTCGAGCAGTTCGATCTGGTCAGGATCGACGCCAGCGTGTTCGAGTGGAATCCGGCATCATGCCGCGTCCTCGAGAAGGCTGGCTACGTGCAGGAGGCGCGCTTGCGCCAGGCCGTCTACAAGGACGGTGAGACCATCGACCGCCTGATCTACGCCAGGCTGCGCGCCTAGCCTGTTCGGATGGGGAGTGAGACACCGGACGAGTGTTACACAGCATGGCTGGTGGGGAGCGCGACCCCCTTCAGCCTCAGTCAGCTCCCACTGCAATACATCGATGCCTAACCTGGAATCCGCCCCCGCCTCCGAGGAGACCATTGAAAACTCCCCTTCTCCCCCCTTACGGCGGGAGCTGCCGAATCCCTGTCCCCTTTCTCCCCCCTTACGGAGACTGATGCATAACTGAGTTTCCCGTCCCCGCCCCCGAGCGGGGACCCGCTTTGGCCTGGCCCGGGCAGCACGGATCAGTTCCTGTTGACCAGATACGAGCGACAAGCATGGCCGCCGAGCAGAAGCCGGGGAAGGAACAGGCCCCCGCTCGGAGGCGGGGCCGGTTGAGAGGTTGTGCATCAGTCTCTTACGGCGGGAGCTGCCGAATCCCTGTCCCCTTTCTCCCCCCCTTGCGGGGGGAGATGCCGAAGGCAGAGGGGGGGCCGGCTTGGGCACGAGAGGTGAGATCCGGTGTTGGGAGGTTGCGCGACGTACCCCCCCCTCTGTCGCAAGGCGACATCTCCCCCCGCAGGGGGGAGAGGGTATTCGGGAGTTTTGCAAAGGCATCCCTCCGAGCGGGAATTGTAGGCGAGCCCTACGTTTGTTCCAGACAACCATTTGCACACGACCCGGCCAACGCGCCGCCGTCGGTTGCAACGGTTTCGCCGCGGGCCTAGCCTTGCCCTCGAACACGGGAGGGTGTGGATGCCGTCTCAGTATCCGATCGATCCAAGCCGAACCGATCTCGCTCGAGAGTTCATGGCCAACCCCATGGGTCCTCATAGCGCCGCGCTGCAGCGCATCGTCACCCGGATGCGCGACACCGAAGCGGCCGGTCGTTACGTCCTCGTCACGCTGGTGCCCTACAAGGAGTGGGGTCTCGCCCGGCTCTCCGGTCAGCGTGGCGTTGATGTCACCCTCGACGAGGACCAGGTCTTCACGTCAATCGAAGACGGAGAACGCGCGGTGTTCAAACTGCGCTGGGAACTGATCACCGGCGCCCCACTCAGCCTCGACTGATGTGGCCAAAGGGAGCGATCCATGCTGGAAAAGAAGATCGCGGGCTACAGCGACGAGATCAGCGTGGCTCCGGGCGAACGTATCCGCTTCATGGTTAGCTGCGAGCCCGGCGTCGATCGCTACCAGGCCGATATCGTCCGCCTCATCTCCGGCGATCGCCAACCCGGCGGGCCCGGTTATCGCGACGAACTCCTGCCAACATCCGTCAGCGGCGAGTACCCAGGCCGCAGGCAAGAGACCTACTGCGGCTCATACGCCATCGTTCCGCACGGTCCGGCCTTTGACGGCCTTGCCGATCTCTCCCTCCAAGCGACCATCTTTCCTACGCTCCCGAGCCTTCGTCGTGCATGCGTCATCTCCAAGATGGACGTCGACGACGGCCGCGGATTCGCCCTCTGGACCGATCCCGCAGACGGCCTGGTCCTGCAACTCGGCGACGGTGACGGAGGACTGCAAGAATTCGCCCTCGGCCAGCCCTTCGTCAGCCGCGAGTGGTACCTGGTCAACGCGACGTACGACGCCGCGACCGGTGAAGTCCACTTGCGGCAACAACTGTTGGGCTCCTACGCGCTGGACACTTCCAGTGGCGAGGCCGAACACACCAGCGACAAGACCGCTGTCGTCGCCAGCGACGCGCCACTCCTGATCGCGGCCGCCAGTCGTGAAGAGGCTCGCGGAAGACCGATCGGCGAGATGATCTTCAACGGTCGCATTGAGCGGCCGGTCGTCGCTTCCCGAGTCCTGACGCAGAGCGAGATTGAAGCACTGCGCAGCGAGGATCTTCCCGTCGCCTTGCGAGTCGACATCTGCGCCGCCTGGGACTTCGCCCGCGCATTCGAGACGGACGAGATCATCGATATCTCGCCCAACCGCGCACACGGCCAGCTCGTCAACCTCCCGATTCGCGCCGTACGCGGCTCCACCTGGACCGGCGATGAGCTCAGTTTTCGCCACGCGCCGGATCAGTATGCCGCGATCCATTTCCTCGACGACTCGCTCTACGACTGCGAGTGGGACGCCGACTTCGAACTGAAAATCCCCGCCGACACGCCGAGCGGCCTCTACGCCGCCCGGATCAGGGCCGGTGATCAAGAAGACCACATCACCTTCGTCGTGCGGCCTCCGCGTGAAATCATTGGTCAGAGTCGGGCCGCCGCGTCGCTGGCGTTTCTCATCCCAACGGCCAGCTACATGGCATACGGCAACTCGCGCGGCGGGATCGAGACCGGCAATGAGTTGCTTTCCAACAGCCTCCACGTCGTCTCGCCGGACGAACGCTACCTCAACCGACACCCGGAGTATGGCAACTCCATGTATGACGTCCACAACGACGGCACGGGCGTCTGTTACTCCTCCCGGCTGCGACCGCTAATCAATATCCGCCCGACCCACCCCTGGCTCTGGCAACTCAGCGCCGACATGCACCTCGTCGAGTGGCTCGAAGCGCAAGACATCCCCTTCGATGTCATCACCGACGAAGACATGCACCAGGATGGCGTCTCGCTGCTGGAGCGCTACTCCTGCGTCATGACCTGCAGCCACCCCGAGTACTACTCCACCCCCATGTGGGACGCGGTACACGCCTTCACCCAGCGCGGCGGGCGGCTGATGTACATGGGCGGCAACGGCTTCTACTGGCGCGTCGCCTACCGAGATGACAAACCCGGCGCCATGGAGATGCGACGGACCGAAGACGGATCCCGCTCCTGGGCCAGCGAGCCGGGCGAGTACTACATGGCCTTCACCGGCGAGTACGGCGGACTCTGGTGGCGCGCCGGACGCACCCCGCAGTCCCTGGTCGGCAACGGATTCATCGCCCAGGGCTTCGACCACTCCTCCTACTTCCGCCGCGCCCCCGGCAGCGACGACCCTCGCGCCGCATTCATCTTCGAGGGCGTCGACGACGAGATCATCGGCGACTTCGGTCTGATCGGCGGCGGCGCAGCCGGCCTCGAGCTTGACTGGGCCAGCCGTGCCTACGGCACTCCGCCTCATGCCCTGGTCGTCGCGACCTCCGAGCAGCACACCGACGCCTACATCCGTGTGAACGAGGACATCGGTCACATGCTGCCCGCGATCGGCGGACAGGACGATCCCCGAGTGCATGCCGACGTGGTTTTCTTTGAGACGCCGCGCGGTGGCGCTGTGTTCTCCACCGGGTCGATCGGCTGGAGTTCCGCCCTGTTCCACAACAATCACGACAACAACATCTCGCGGATCACGCGCAACGTGCTCGACCGATTCCTCGACACCACCGCGTTCACATAGCAGGGACGTCGGAAGCCCCCGCACGGATGCCAAGCGCTCGCCAAGCGCTCACATCCGCTACACGTCGTCGCACGTCGTCGCAGAGCACTAGCATTCAACGTAGGCCGGTAGGTCGCATGTCTGCAACACACGCAGACGAGCGGACTGCCGCACTACGGAGGTTCTCATGAAGACGTTAGTCATGGAGATCATCACACTGGTCGTCTTCTGGCCGCTGCGAATCGTCTCTCGACTGTTCGGTCGTCGGGCCAACGCCAAGGTACGCCAGTGGCAGGACAACACCTGGACCTGGTGGTTGGGAGCGGCCGCCGTGGGCTACATGGTCGGCGACCATCACCTGGGAAGCGACCAGGGACAAGGCGTCGGCGGTTACGAAGGCGGACACTACGACGGCGGACACTCCGGCGGTGGTCACGACGTCGGCGGCGGCTTCGACGGCGGCGGATTCGGCGGCGACATCGGCAGCTTCTAAGCAACCGCCCGACTCGAGCAGCGGCCATATGACCAGGCGCACCTGGATTCCCCGCTCCCCCTTGCAGAGACTGATGCACAACTCCCCTTCTCCCCCCTTGCGGGGGAGATGCCGAAGGCAGAGGGGGGTCCCTGCCTGTTGGCCCTATCTGGTCGTCGCCAGCCGACCCCCCCTCTGTCACTCCGTGACATCTCCCCCCGCAAGGGGGGGAGAGGGGAATCGGAGGTTATGCATCAGTCCCTGCAAGGGGGAGCGGGGAATCCAGGTGCGCTTTGCATAGGCTCTTAGCATCCATGTGAACTGACCCTAGCTACGTGCACTGGAATTCTGATTGCCTGCCTCGTCAGTTCGGGGCTGGTCACGGCGCCGGCTCGTCGGCCAGGAACTCGGTACACGAGCACAGGTCTTGCTGCTCCGCCGCGACTCCTGGGTGAGGACGTCTCGACCGCGTATGGATGCAAACGGCCGATGTGCATAGGCTACGGATTCGGACAGATCGAAGAGAGCATGGAGGGGGAGTGGAATGATGACTGATCGACCCAGACCACACAGCGCTAACTCGCGCGGACGTGGGGGGGGGGGGGGGTACGCCTGCCACGGCGGCACCGACCCTGGTTCGCCCTGGCCGCAGTGGCGGCGCTGGCACTGCTGGCAGCCGTCGCGACGCTGAATAGCCAACCCGCTGAAGCGCAGTGGCAACCCTGTGTCTTCGTGCATCCCACAAGCGTCACCGTCACGGAAGGCGAAGCGGCCGAGCTGACGCTGACGACGACCACCGTCCTCAAGAAAGCGGTCGAGGTGACCTTGATAGCAGTAGGCGGAACGGCCACAAGAGGAGACAACGACTTCCCCAGCGCCCCGCTGACGGCAACGATTCGTGCGAACCAGTTCAGGACCACAGTAAACTTCCCGACAACCTGGAATGCCCCGACTGAACCAGATGAGTCGTTCGAGGTGGACATCCTCGTAACCGGCCTAAACGCTGACCTGGTGCCGTGTGAGAATCGTAGCCGCGCGACGATTACGATCGAGGATGTCCCACAATCCACCGTCCATATCACCGGCCGCACGCCGCTGCAGCCATGGTACGAAGGCAACAGCCTCACCTTCGGCGTCTTCGTCGACGACGCTGTGGTCCAACCGATCGACTACACCGTTCGCGTGAACCTCAGTGGCGCGACCAACTTCCTGGCCCCGGGCGAGAGCACCACTCGCAACGTCAGGATCAAAAAAGGCTCCATTGGCACGCATTTCAAGGTGCGGACGATAGACGACGGCGTCAGCGAATCCGACGGAGACATCACCGCGACGCTGGCGACGCCAGCGACAAGTGCCCGTTATGTGCTGGACAGTGACACGTCGCGGCGCTCCCGTGCGCTACGCGTCTCCGACAACGACGGCTCGTCGGGTTTCTCTTCCACGGTGACGTTGGGCGGCACAACCGCCACGAGCACGACGATCTCCGAGGGCTTCCTGCCACCACGTGAGCAGACGGGCACTCCTGCCAGTACGTACGGCAACGTGGCGAACCTGGCGCTGGCCACGACCGGCTCATTCGAGCAGGGTCTGGTGCGACTGTTCCTCGAAGTTGGCGGCACCGCCGAGTACGGGGTCGACTATCTGCTGCAAGTCTGGGACCCGGGCTTTGTCGGCGGCTGGTACAACCTGTCCCGGTCGTACATTCGCCCGCCCGCGGGCGGCAAACTCGGTCAGGTGGAGTGGGTCCCATTCTCGCGGAACAGCCACCTCCGAGTGGTCGCCCTGGCTGATCGCGACACCGATACCGGCGAAACCATCACGATCAAGGTGGTCAATTGGAACACCACGAAGCTGTACCATCCCCGTGCGCACGTGACTCTGTCGAACAATGTCGCCCACACCATCACCATCGGTACGGACATCGTCGGCACGGTGCGGCTCTCCTCCAGTGAGCCGTCAGGTGAGATTGGCGAGACCAATGGGCACGGAGAGCCGGCCAAGCAGACCGTCGACCCGACGCCGCAGCCGCCATTGGAGAAGTACGCCGCGCTGGTCAAGTCGTTCTACGACCGCATCAGCGCCAAGAACCAGCACGGCGACAGCGCCGGCGGCGGCTGGAACAAGCGCTTCCTCAAGGCGATGGGTCACCCGGAGTACGTCGACTACCCGCAGCCCGCAGTGACGGTCGCGGATGCGACAAGGCTCTGGAATCACGGCGGACAGGGCGCCAACACAGCCTGGGACGGCACGGTCGAAGCGGTAACCTACGCCAACCAGTACGTCGCGCCCACGCCGACACCAACGCCGACACCCACTCCGACTCCGACGCCCACTCCGACTCCGACGGTCGAGCCTGAGCCGACGCCGCAGCCGCCGCTCGAGAAGTACGCGACGCTGATCGCGCGGATCAAGACGGACATGCAGAGTCCGAACTACGGCAACGAGGCACACGACCTGAAGCGGGTGCTGAAGACGCTCGGCGTGCCCGAGTACGCCAACTACGACGGCAACCCGGTCGGAGTGCAAGAGGCGACCAACCGTCGCACGAAGCCCAACGACAACCCGCACTGGGCAGGCATCGCCGAGGCGATTCAGTACGCGCAGTCGTACACGCCATAGCCGGTCGGCCGCAACACCGCCCGCGAATCCTCTCTCCCCCCCTCGCGGGGGGAGATGTCACGACTCCCGAATCCTCTCTCCCCCCCTTGCGGGGGGAGATGCCGAAGGCAGAGGGGGGGTCCGCTGTTCAGCAGCCCTATCTGGTCATCAGCAGCCGACCCCCCCTCTGTCACTCCGTGACATCTCCCCCCGCAAGAGACTGATGCACAACCTCTCAACCGCCCCCGCCTCCGAGCGGGGCCTGTTCCTTCCCCGGCTTCTGCTCGGCGGCCATGCTTGTCGCTCGTATCTGCTCAACAGGAACTGATCCGTGCTGCCCAGGCCAGGCCAAAGCGGGTCCCCGCTCGGGGGCGGGGACGGGAAACTCAGTTATGCATCAGTCTCTTGCGGGGGGAGATGTCACGACTCCCGAATCCCCTCTCCCCCCCTTGCGGAGACTGATGCATAACTCCCCCTTTCCCCCCCCTTGCGGGGGGAGATGCCGAAGGCAGAGGGGGGGGTCCGCTGTTCAGCAGCCCTATCTGGTCATCAGCAGCCGCCCCCCCTCTGTCACTCCGTGACATCTCCCCCCGCAAGGGGGGGAGAGGGGATTCGGAGGATATGCATCAGTCTCCGCAAGGGGGAGAGAGGGGATTCGGGAGTGTTGCCAAGCTCTCCCTACGCGGGAATGACGGGCTGGTCGGTTGGGTGTCAGTTGCTAGAGTCGGGGACGGATATCAACAGCGCCCGGGACACCGAGATTGCGCTGTTGCGCAGCTCTTGGTATCCTCGTCTTGGAGTATCCCCAGAAGACGCACCCCGAGGTAGACCGTCGAAGAAGGAGACTTCCCATGTCCCGTTATCTGAGCCAGAGCCGGCGCTTCTCATCGAGCTCGCGTGCGGCCTCGCCGATGGCGTCGCGGTGCCGGCACTGCTCCGGCGTCAGCGCCTCGTCGGGGGTGTTGAGCGGCCAGGGGAAGGGGAAGGTCTCGAAGGTGGTGGTTGGCGTGTACCGAGGTCGATCCTCAAGGCTGGTGCCCAAGCGCAGCGACCAGAGTTCGTGTGCTCGTGAGTGGAGGACGCCGAAGGTGTAGTCATCGTCGCGGGCGATGACGATTACGACATTGTGAGGGTTGGTTAGGGGACCGAGCCAAACGAATACTCGGTGCTTGGCAACCATCGATGTGGCGACGTAGCGGGAAAGCGGCCTGATAGCCTCTCGCATGGCTGGTCGCGGACGCTCGTGTAGCCACCATTCAGAACGAGTAGTTCGGCTATGGGCCCTTGTCTCTTTGACTTGTTGGGTCACGAACTCATACGGAGCTTCGTACTCGGCAGCGTCCGATTCGGTCATGTCCGTGCCAAAGTCGACAATGAACATATCCCGTGGACGTCGAGTGATGTCCATCCCATTGACCCACGGAACTACTACGTCCGCATTCGGTCTTCCGTTGACATTGGTCGGCTGACCCAGCATCTCGCGCCCGGTTACACCATCGCATTCAAATGATCCTCCCTTGGTATCTCCCATAAAGGAGGCTCCCGTGTTTTCTGACAGTACGTCGGCACGGGTCAAATCGATCCCGACAGACAAGTCTGTATTGATGGCGGAAACCTCTGTGCCATCAAGGATGCGCTCGTACTCGCTTCCGTCGTCCTGACCCACGATTGAGACTCGAACGGCAGCACCATCAACTACCCATGGCTCATCTGACCATGCCAGGAACAGCTCACCACTCTTCTTAATCGCATCTAGGACGGCGCGATTCGCACCACCTCGTATGGAATTGGTTGCCAGCAGCCCTGCCCGACCGCTTGTTCCTTGCTGAATCTGACGACGCGCTTGTTCGTGCCAGTAACAAGCAAGATCGGAGTTGCGATCAACTGTTCCGTTCCAAGCAAGGAAGACATCGTCGACATATCTGTCACCAAGCGACAACCGCATCAGCTTCGTACCGAGAAACGGCGGGTTGCCGACGATGAATTCCGCATTCGGCCACGTCGCTGGAATCGGCTCGCCCACTTCGTCGTAGGCGAGGATGGCGTCTCGGAGTTCGATGTTGTCGAGCGGTTGGAGGACGGGATCGCTCGGCGTACCGTAACCGTGGTCGCGCATCCACTGGATCTGTCCGATCCATATCGCCACGCCGGCCAGCTCCTTCGCGTAGGGATTGATCTCGATACCGAGCAGATTGTGTGGTCCCATCTGCGGGAACTCGGCGGTGATGCGCAGGCGCTCGCCGCCCCAGCGGATCGCCTCCCGTTCGAGGTCTTTGAGCAGGCGCAGGGTGACGTAGAGGAAGTTACCGGAGCCGCAGGCCGGGTCGAGCACGCGCACGTTGCGCAGGCGATCGAGGAAGCCGCGCCACTCGGACTCGGCATTCTGCTCCCATTTGGGCAGGTTGGCGCGGCGCAAGCCCTCGCGGGTGAGCGGGCTGGGCTCGCGGTCTTTCTTCAGCGAGGCAACGCGCTCCTGCATAGCGGCGAACTCGCGGCGCAGCGGGGTCATCACGACGGGTTCGACGACCATGAGGATCTTCTCGCGGTCGGTGTAGTGAGCGCCGAACTGTTCGCGCTTGGCCGGGTCGAGTCCGCGCTCGAACAGCGTGCCGAGGATGGCGGGCTCGACCTGCGACCAGTCCAGCGTCGAGGCCTCGGCAACGGTGCACAGTTCGTCGCGGGTGAATCTGAGCGCCGAATCGTCGTCGAACAGTCCGCCGTTGAACCACTCAATCCGCTGCGTGCCGAAGAACCGTCCTGCTTCCCGGTCCGACATCAGCCGAAACAGGTCAGCGAGTCCCTTGGTGAACTCGTCCGGCGCGTCCTGGCGGGATTCGATCAGATCAGTCATCAGCCTGCGCGGCAGTAGTCCGACATCCTCGGCGAACAGGCAGAAGAGGACGCGGTTGAGGAAGTGGGCAACCGCTTCGGGTTCGTGTCCGCGATCTTGCATGGAGCGGGCGAGGTCGGCGAAGCGCGAAGCGGCGGCCTGGGTGACTTCGTCGGGCGTCTGGCGCGGGCGCAGTTCGTCGGGTTCGAGCATGACGGCGCGGAGGACGCGCAGCGCATCGGCGGTCTCGTCGCCGCCGACGGCGAGGTCGTCGAGGGTGATCTCGTAGACGCGAGGCCGGGTGTTGGTGAAGTTGGTGTGGACCTGGATGCGGTCCATGTCGCTGACGACGAGGGCGGGCGGATTCTCGAGGTCTTCGCGGTAGTCGAGCAGTTGTCGATAAGCGGCTGCGAGGTCGGCGCGGTCGCCCTTGTATTCCCAGCCGAAGTGTCCGCGCTTCCAGACATCGGCCCAGCCCTGGCCGCCGGTGCTCAGTCGCTCAGCGCCGGCCTCAAAGGTGTAGGACTCGCCGGACGGGTCGGCCTCAGCCGGCGTGGGCACGCCGAGCAGTCGGCAGAGGTCGATGAAGTGCTCCTGCGAGGAGGCGCGCTCGCGCCGGACGTTGTCCGCCCACTTGGCGGCGAAGTCGGCGGCGGAGAGTCCAATAGACAAGGTGTCGGCTCGTAGTAGGTAGCTGTCAACCGGGTTCAGGCTACTGCTGCTCGATGGTCACGCGACCGCCCTCGGTGACTCTGATGTGCAGATCGTGTCCTTCCAGCATCGCCATGCCGACAAGCGGTGTGGTATCTGCTTCGTCAACCTGGATAGTACGAGCTTGCCCGTACCATTCGATCGCGGATTGGTACACGTCAAAGCTCACTTCGCTCCCATCGGCTAGCGAGGCGGCGCCTCTCCCCAGCCGAGGCAATGCCAGTGTTTGAATGAGGTCTGGAGGCAGCGTCAGGTAACCGCTGTAGCCAGTGTCGATCACCGCGGCGACGCCCTGCGAACGACCATCAGATCCGCTGAGCTCCAGCGAGAGTACGGCTTCTAGTCGGTCATTGACAGCGCCGACAATCATCCGGCGGTTCTCCATGGCCGTCCGCCGAAATTGCGTAACGTGCGGAAACCAACTCGGACACACCAGACATTGCCTGCGTCAATGTCGGACACTTGATAGTCAAGCCGCTTACGCGCATCCAACAGATCGGTGGCAAGGCCCCAGCAGCCGCTGTCGATATCGATGGCGACGTACTCGCCGTGGTGGTTGGCCTCGACCTGGGGAC
Organism: Dehalococcoidia bacterium; assembly: GCA_965207365.1. GTDB lineage: Bacteria > Chloroflexota > Dehalococcoidia > Bin125 > Bin125 > Bin125. Next base: position 568,006 of record OZ242281.1, read on the forward strand.
GAATGTCGCGTTCGTAGATTTCGTCGCCGAGGCGGGCGACTTCGTCGGCAGGCCGTGTGAGGGTCATGGCTGGGTCCTCGCTGGTGTGCGCTCTTGCACGTCCAGAATATCGCGGTGAGTCATGGTCAACATTGGACGCCCGCGCCATTGTCGAGCTCTGGAATCTGAGTGCACACTCGATTCATCGCAGACTGGCCGGAGAGATTCGAGCGCCCATGACGCAGCAGCAGGACACAGAGCTACTCGACGCCATCCGTGAGTACTTGCTCGTCCACGTTAGGCGACACGGGCACCAGCAGACGGCGGAGCGATTCGGCGTGTCGCGCTCCACGCTGTGGCGCTTTCGGTGGTCGGACCACGTCAGTCCGAGGCTGGTTGCCGCCGTCACTGGGGAGGTCGGCGACTCGGTTTGGGAGTTGCGTCGGGCGAGCAATCGGTTGGATGATGTCGGGAAGCCAGGCGTATCGGGTGCGAACCGTCAACATTTGACGGCAACGGAGCTTGGAACGCTGGAAGTCCTCAGCCACACGCACTTGGACACGGTCGACGAACTGGCGGCGTTCATTCGATTGCCTGCGGGAACGCCTCTCGCGGTTGGCGAAGCGCGGACTGATCGACTCCCGTCCACATCGACTGCAGCTGCTTGGAGCAAGGCCGCAGCGTCGGTTCTTTCCAACGCGCGAGGGTATTGTCGCGGCGGCCGGCGGCGAGGCAGGATGCGAACGTCTATTGCGACTGTACTCGGTATCGCGGCAGTGGTTCCGAGTCTTTGCAGAACGGCTGGACTCGGTGGCGGTGCTGTACCGAGTGGCGGCGATGATTGCGGAGTTGAGGCCTGGTGATGCGCCTGCGCCTATCGAGCATCGCCGTGCGGGTCCGTACGACATGCTGTTGCACATAGGCGTCAGCAGTTCAATCGGGCTCGTGCGACAGGGGTCGATGCTGAGTTATGCCAGTGCGTTACCGCATCCGTACTATCGAGCGAATGAACGTAGGTGAGCGTCCGTCGGTCACAATGATCCTGACGGATTCCGAACAGGACATGCGGCGCGCCCTGCGTACCATCGCCGACCCATCGGTGCATCGACAGACGTTCGTCGCGGTGATGGGCGAGGTCATTGTCGGCAAGGGGAAGTACGAGGTCTGGCAACAAGGCGGATATGGCTTTGCCTCAACTCCGACGCTGGAACCCGAAGTATCGCTGCCCAGCATTGTCAAACACGTTCAGCGGCTGGGTGAGGCGTATCCCAAGATCAATGGCTCGCGGAAGCGGCGGACTTCCCCTGCCATTCGCGTGTCCCTGCCAGACACAACAACGCAGCTGGGTCTGGCGCTCTCGCTCACGTTGGGTCGGGCCGAGAAGCGAGTACTCGATCTCCTCGCCGGTTGGCCGTTCTGTTCAGTGGAGCAGTTGGCCGGGCTGATGGAGGGCGTCAGCAAGCGTCAGGCCAATCACGTCTTGCGTTCGTTACGCGACCAAGGCCTCGTCCAACACGAGGAACTGGGCTACGTGCTCGCGGACAAGGGACTGACGTACCTCGCTCGTCGCGACCGATCTGCTGTGGGTCCGACCCTGGACCGCTGGACGCCGCTGCGAGATGAGCAGGGTTACGTCGGCTCCGCGCTCCAGACCATGGCCAATCAGCATCGGCACCAAGCTGGAATCACGGAGTTCTGCGCGATGCTTAGCGCTGAGGCTGGTCAATCGCCCGACCACGAGATCCTCGATCTGCTGCCCACTCATCGCTCGCAGATCAGTTACGAGCACAAAGGCACGCGCTTTCTGATCTACCCCGACGCCTCGTTCCAGCTCCGAACTGGCGATGACTGGCACTGGCGCCTGCTCGAGTTCGAGCGTCGCGCCACCACGCCGAAGCGAGTGCCAGAACGGTTGCGCGCCTACCAACGCTACTTCCAGAGCGACTACATCCGGCCCGACCACAGCGGGCAGCTGCCGCTGGTGCTCTTCGTCTTTGAGACTGCGCAAGCCGAAACGACCTTCCTCGACACTGCCGAACGGGTCAGTCCCGCACCGTTTCTGAGCACCCACCTCGGTGCCTTGACAGAGCATGGCATCCTCGGTCGCAGCTGGCGCGCATGGGGAGCCACCAGCCCAGAACGACACCGATTGCAGCAGTTTGGACTGTTCCTCAATGCCCCAACCACCCGTGCTGAGCACTTCCTGTAGGGAGGGCGCCCAGCCCTACCCTGTGCCGGCCTGTCCCAGGCTGTCCGCAATAACGAAACTCTGTTCTATACAGCGCTTCAGCCCCCAAGTGCAATCTGCCCAGACAGCAGCTTGCACTCGATTGCACTTTGCAATCAACTGTCAGGGCTACATTGCCGATCGTTGGACAAATGTTGCAGGACAGGAAACCGGCCACCGTCCGGCGAGGCTTACCACCCCTTTGTTTCTTATGTTCAGCAGATCTTAGTGTTCAGTTTGCTGGATTCCGTAGCGGGGCTGGTCTGGATTTCATGGCCTTCTGTGTTTGACCGAGTAGTTCTTCGGATGACCACTTACTGGATCTGCTCGGACACGTGTCTCGCTGGCAACTGATTTCGCGAGTCTTTGACACGATCGCAACGAAGCCAGGTCGTGGCGGCGATTGGCGGAGGTCACCAGGGAAGTCTTGGACTGAACGTCTCTGACTCCGGTCAGCTTGCGCTGGTTGAGCTCCAACGAGAGACGGGACCTTGTACCCGACCGAGCCAGTGGTCTAGCGTCATGCGTGCGACCCCAGCACACCACTGACCGCCGAGTCTCCTACCCAGATTGCGCCAACCAGATGATTCCGGCGATCCATTCCGAGTGGTGGGCCAACCTCGCACTCGACGTTGGCGTGATTCTCCTGGCCCTCTTGCTGGATCGGTTCTTACCCGAGCCCCCGGCGCGTGTTCACCCGGTGGTCTGGATGGGGCGAATGATCAGTGGACTTGAGCGGTTGGCGCCGCGTCGACCTGCTGCAGCTCTGGCCTACGGCGCAGTGAGTGCGACCTTCACGATTGGAGCATGGGGAGCGTTGACTTGGCTGGCCATTGTTGGGCTGAGCGAACTCGGGACCATCGCATACCTGCTCGGCGGAGCCATCCTGCTTCGCACCAGCTTCACAGTCCGTGGACTCATCACTGCCGGCGAGTCGACCCGCCAGGCACTCGAACATGAGGACCTGGACGATGCTCGAGCCAAGCTGGTGAGCCTGGTCAGTCGCGACCGTGCCGAGCTCAGCGCTCCGCTTGTCGCCGCGTCCGCGATTGAGTCGGTCGCGGAGAACACGACCGACAGCTACATCGCGCCATGGCTGGCATTCGCCGTGCTCGGCGTGCCGTTCGCGGTCGCCTACCGGGCGACCAATACGCTGGACAGCATGTGGGGCAAACGCGGCCGCTACGAGTACCTGGGCAAGTGCGCTGCTCGATTGGACGATTTGGTCAATCTCCTTCCTGCCATGCTGAGTGCGCTCCTGATGCTGCTCAGTGGAACGCTGCGCGGACTGCCAGCTGATCAAGGCTGGCGGGTCATGCTGCGCGACCAACGGATTACCGAGAGCCCCAACGCGGGTTGGACGATGTCGGCGATGGCCGGCCTGCTCGGCCGGCGATTAGAAAAGAAGGACCATTACGACCTCGGCGCTGAGTTTCCCCGTCCTGAGGCCGCAGACATCGGTCGGTGCAATCAAATTGCCGCAGGAACCGCGCTGCTTGGCGTGATTGTGGCGCTCCGACTGCTCACCATTCGGCATTTGGTCACCGCATGAGCACGGTTCACGGAGGTATCAGTACCACGGATCTCCGCATGGTCGGCCTCACCGCTGAGGAAGTGCTCGACTTCAGTTCAAACATCAATCCATTGGGAACATCCGAGCGGGTGCGGCAAGCTGCAGTCGCGGCCGACCTGGCCGCCTACCCCGATCGCGACTCTCTGCTGCTGCGAGAAGCGCTCGCTGCGCGATTGCAGGTGGATGTCGAACAGTTGCTGATCGGCAATGGCTCGACCGAGCTCATTCATTTGCTCGCCAGAGCAAAACTACGGTCGGGCAGTCGATGCCTGATCTTCGAGCCAACCTTCGGCGAATACGAGGCCGCAGCGACTCTTGCCGAGGGAGAGATTCATCGTCTGCCAGCCGCAGAAACAGATTCGTTCCGCCGGCCAATCGATGTCGCGCTGAACACTATCAGCGACGTACATCCGGAACTGGTGTTTCTATGCAATCCAAACAATCCGACCGGTGTCCGACTTGAGCGCGAATACGTGCAACAGATTCTGGCTGCTCTGGAACCGGACGGATTGCTCTTGCTCGACGACGCTTATGCGTCACTTGCGGACCAGGGTTGGGATTCCGTCTCGTTGCTACCAAACACCAACCTGGCCATTCTGCGGTCGATGACCAAGGACTCCGCGTTGGCAGGTGTTCGGTTGGGCTACCTGCTTGCAGACCCGGCGCTGATCGAGATGGTGAGGATCTGGCAGCACGCCTGGAGCGTCAACGCTGTCGCGCAGGCCGCCGGGTTGGCCGCGTTGGATGACGAGACGCACATCGTGGCGGCACGCGATGTCATCGCAGCCTCGAAGCGCTACCTCTATGAGCGGCTCAACTCGATGGACCTCGCGTTCACGCCCTCGGCGGCGAACTTTCTGATCGTCAACGTTGGCGATGCGCGGTACGTTCGCACCGAACTGCTTCGGCTAGGCATGGCGGTACGAGACTGTACATCGTTCGGATTGCCCGAGTACATCCGCGTCGCAGTGCGCCGCAAGGAAGAATGCGAGCGCCTGATCAGCGCACTTGAGGAAGTGATGAGCCGATGAGCTATCAGGCCCGGGTGATCATGGTCCAGGGGACATCGTCCCATGCCGGCAAGTCGATCCTGGCGACGGCGCTCTGCCGCATCTTTGCACAGGAGGGCTACCAGGTCGCGCCGTTCAAGGCGCAGAACATGTCGCTCAATTCGTACGTGACGCCCGACGGTGGCGAGATCGGCCGCTCCCAGGCAGTCCAGGCCGCCGCCGCGATGGTCGAGCCCCGCGTCGAGATGAACCCGGTCTTACTCAAGCCGGAAGCGGAGGCGCGCTCGCAGGTCGTCGTCATGGGCAGACCTCAGGCAAGGAAATCGGCGCGTGAGTACTACGAGCTGAAGCAGCAGCTCTGGCCGACCATTACCTCGGCTCTGGACACGCTGCGCCGCGAGTTCGACGTGGTCGTGATTGAAGGGGCCGGCAGTCCGGCCGAGATCAACCTGAAGCAGCACGACATCGTCAATATGCGCGTCGCTCGCTACGCGAAGTCGCCGGTACTTCTGGTCGGAGACATCGATCGCGGCGGCGTCTTTGCCCAGATCGTCGGCACGATGATGCTGCTCGAACCGGAAGAGCGAGCCCTGGTCACGGGGCACGTGATCAACAAGTTCCGCGGCGATCCTTCGTTGCTGACATCCGGGCTGCACTTGCTTGAAGATCACACGGGAACACCCGCGATTGGGGTGTTGCCATACTTCTTCGACATCCACGTGCCCGAAGAAGACTCACTCGGAATCCAGCTACAGCCGCCAGACGACGCGGAGACCCTGGTGGATGTCGCCGTGATGCGGCTGCCTCACATCGCCAACTTCGACGACTTTGATCCACTTCGGCACGAGCGCGGCGTTCGCCTTCGATACGTCCGTCACGCGAGTGAGTTTGGCAAACCTGATCTCGTCTTGATCCCGGGCAGCAAGACGACCGTCGACGACCTCGAATGGCTTCGGACGCAAGGTTTGGCCGACCTGATTGTTGGCGCCCGCGAGGTCGGAACTCCTGTGATTGGCATCTGCGCTGGATTCCAGATGCTGGGACGAGAGCTTCGGGATCCTGATGGTGTGGAGTCGAGCCAGCCGCTGACCTCCGGACTATGCCTGCTGCCCACGTCGACCACGTTTCGGGGCGAGAAAGTGACGCATCAGGTCACAGCCCGCGTGGTATCGGGACGGGGAATGCTCGAGGGCGGTAACGGCGCTGCGTTGACCGGCTACGAAATTCACATGGGAGTCCCGTCGGCGAACGCAACGACCAGCCCATTTGTGATTGAATCGCGTTCCGGAGTTGCCGCCGGATCATCCGACGGCGCACTCGATGACGAAGGACTCACCCTTGGCACTTACATGCACGGCCTGTTTCACAATCGCGCCATCCGGCGTTCGGTGCTCGAGTTTGCAGCAAGGCGCAAGAGCGTGACACTGCCCCAGGTCAGGGACGAGATCGATCTGGACGCCGAATACGACAAGCTGGCCGCACTCGTCCGCGAGCACCTGGACATGGCGCACATTCGCCGAGCGATGGGGGTTACTCGGCCAGGCTGAACGTCTCGGCTGGCGGGGCGGAGAAGTCGTCGGGCCAGAGGATTCGGGCCAGGTCTTCCGCACCGCGAATGTTCCAGTAGGACAGCGTCGTGAAGTGCTTGCTCTCAACGATATGCACGGCGCCGTTCTTGATCGCCGGTACTTCAGCCAGCGCTTCATTGGTCAACAGGCTCTGTTGGAACTCCTCAGCGCCAAACGCCAGCGGCTGAGCGATGATGATGATCTCGGGCGCCATCGCTATCACGCCTTCAAGGCTGGTCGTCTGGTTGCCCTGCACGCCGGAGACCTCCGCCGCGTTGATCCCCCCGGCTGCGACGATGACTCCACCCTCGGTCGAATTCCCGCCGGCCACCCAGAGCGTGTCCGAGTATTGGGTCAGAGCCAGCACGCTCGGCTGCGGTGACTTTGCGCTGGTGACCGCGATCAATGACTCGTAGCGGGCCTGGACTTCGTCGGCGAACTCGAAGGCGCGCTCCTCCTCGCCGAAGATGTACCCCATCAGCAGAATGCTGTTGATTCGCGCCTCTGGACCCTGGATGAGCTCAGTCTGGATGACCGGAATACCCACCCGCTGCAAGGCCTCGACAGCTTCGATTGGGAAGAATGGGCTGGTCACGACGACATCGGGCGACAACGCGATGATCACTTCCGGATCGCGGGATATCTCAGGTTTCTCCTGCACCAGTGGAGCGATGTTTGAGTAAGTAATGTTCTTGGTCGCCGAACCGACCGCGACCAATCGATCATTGGGCACAAGGGCGAGCGTCATCTCGTCATGGCCGACCGAGGCGGTGATGATCCGCATCGGCTTAGCCGGAATCGAGACGATGCCGTTTAGACCCTCCACCTCGCGCGGCCAACCAGTATTGCTGGGATCAACGATGCCGCGCACGCCTTCGAGCGTTCTCGCAGCCGGCTGCGAACTCTGTGTCTGCTGCTCAGCGACGTCCTGCTCGGACTGCGCTTCGGCCTCCGTTTGTTGCTGTTGAGCTTCCTCAGAGGCCGTGGACTGTTGCTCTTGTTCGGCGGCGGCAGCCGCCTGGGGTTGACGTTGCTGCTGCTCAACCTGCTGCTGCTCAACCTGCTGCTGAGCCTCCGGTCGCGGCTGGTCTGAGGCTTGGACCTCTTGCTGAGCCTGTGGTTCATCCTGAACCTGCTGCTCATCGGTCTGGACGGCAACGCTCTGTGACTCCGGCTGCGCCTGAGGCGGCTCGTCCGATGAACAAGCAACCACGACCAGTCCGACGACCAGTACCGCAAACCACCCGATCCAACGCCAATTCGATCCCAACATGGCATCACCCTTCAATGGCCACGCCAACCTGATTCCACTTGGTCCCAGGCGTGCATGGCAACCGTTGATCGCTGGCGGGCAAAGAAAAACCCTCCAGCGGCTCCGCTGGAGGGTTGGTGATCGACCTGGCCGGACGGATGAGCCCGGAGATCGAGGGACCTCTCTGAAGCGGAGAGTTGTCACCTCTCGTCCAGGCAGGTCTCCTGGCTCGCGGGCGGATGTTACTGCCGGACCCTTCCCATCGACCTTCGGTTGGTCGACAGTGGGTGTCAGCTCTCCGTGTAGCTCACTCAATCGAGTGAGCCCCGCTTACAGTGGCGCTACCGCGTCGGATTCTCACCGACTTCCCTATTCTCCCGGGATGGGCACCTGGACGAATAACGCTCGCGCAAGCCTAGCACGCGTCTGTGGGTACCGGCTCGCCAACCAACGTCGCCGCTCCCCCGCCAATCAGCCGCTGCCTATGGACAGCGACCAGGCTCGGTAGCCGCCTCCGTGCCTGAGATGAAACCGCATCGAGATGTTTCACGTCCTGGGCGAATAGCAAACCGATCACTGTCCCGCTGTGCGCAACATTCACTCCGACGGCTCCACAGGCCTCGGCGATCGAAAGAACTTCCGGCAGTTGAGGCTTGGGCAGCACCGACTGATAGGTGATAGCGTCCAACGTCGCTCCGCGACCGACGAGTTCAGAATCGTCCGTTGCGATACCCGTTTCAATCAGGGCCAATGCCTGACGAAATGACTCCGCGTGCGACCGCAACGTCTCGCGCCGGTCAGTTGCATTGAAGGTCTCTGTGTCGAGCGTTGGTTCGAACTCCAGGACCAGGACGTTCAGCGGAGGTGGTTGGCCAAGGCTCCGCCTCACGCTGCCGCCGAGATGATCGAATAGCGCGATCCCCGGAACCATAATTCCATCGCTCGGCTCGACAGCCAACGCAAGTTCCGCCAGAGTGTGCTCATCGATTGATCGTCCCAGCGCTGATGCGGTGGCGACCATCGATGCGACGATGTCGGCCGTGCTGCTGGCCATCCCTTTCTTGCGCGGGATTGGACTGTCGATGGTCAGCGTGGCGTCAAGGTCGGCGCGATCCAGATGCTCGAGCACGAGCGCGACTGCGCGGACCGCCTTTGAGCATTCTGCCGGGCCGTCAATCTGTCCCAGGCCGGCTCGCAGCGCCACCGATGCGGTGGAGTACAGGTCAATCGGACAGGTCACCATCACGAGCGAGTCCTCGAGCATGCCCTGTGCCAACTCACCGCAGGTCGCAGGAGCCCGAGCGACACCTCGCATTGCCATAGTCACGACAGCAGCCTAGCCGCCGTTCACCCAGGCTCGGAGACTCAAACTCCGGAGAGCCACCACTGCGACGCAGATCCAGGGCGAAGCTCCAGTAGGTCGCCAACAACACCACATGCCACGCAAAAGTTCGCAGACAGTCCCCTTTTGGCTAGGCGTTCAGGCTCCAATAGGAGGAGAGAACGAGCCTGCGTGGTCGACTCGGGCCTGTCGAGATCGAGACATTCGCCCGCCTGCGCCCGAGTCGGAGCCGCCTCGATTATCTACAATGTTTCGAACAAGGATCGCGGCGTAACGCAGCCACTGCGTGATAGGAGCACCCCATGGAACACACGCAACCTATGACGCCGGTGGCGCTCTACGCCCGTGTCTCCTCCGACCGACAGGATGTAGACCTCTCCGTGGCCGCGCAACTGCGTGCACTGAGAGACTTCGCCGAGCGCAACGGCTATGTCGTCGCGCGCGAATACATCGATGAGGCGGAGTCTGGCCGAAGCTCCGACCGGCCGCAGTTCACCAAGCTGCTCGATGAGGCTGCGCTACCAGACGCGCCCTTCCAGGAGATCCTGGTCTGGAAGTTCTCGCGATTCACGCGCAAGCGTGAGCACGCCGTGGCATCCGCGTCACCTCGATCACCGAGCAGACCGACGATACGCCCACGGACAAACTGATGGAGGCGATCATCGAGTCGGTCGATGAGTTCTACTCCGAAAACTTGGCGCAGGATGTCACGCGCGGAATGCGTGAAGCCGCCTCACGCGGGTTCTGGGTCGCCAGTCGCCCACCCTATGGCTACAAGCGGGTGAAGGTCGCTGACGGTGGAAAGGAACGTCCTACGCTCATACTCAACCCACCAGTAGATGACTTGGTCCGTCGCATCTTCGACATGGCCGTGAACGGGAAGAGCGTGCTCGACATCACCCGCACGCTCAACGACGAGGGCATCCCGACCACCACCGACAAGCCGTGGCTCAAGACCACCGTGCACCGCTTGCTCACGAATGAGGCCTACACCGGCACATTGGTCTGGGGGCAGAACGCCAAAGAAGGAGCCGCGCCGGTCCGCGTCAACGATGCCTTTCCCGCCATCGTGACACGAGACGAATTTCAGTAAGTGCAGCGACTCTTGAAGTCACGCGCGCCGAAGCAAGTCAATCCGCGCCGGGTCACCAGTCCATACTTGCTATCGCGGTTGCTCAGTTGCGAGTTGTGTGGTGTCAGCATGTCAGGAGCGGAGGCCAGGGCGGCAAGTACAGCTACTACGTCTGTCAATCGAAGATCAAGAAGGGTTCGGAGACCTGCGAGACGCCTCGGCTCAACGCTCATGACTTCGAACGCACCATAATCGAGCAACTGCGTAGCCACATCCTGACCGAGAGCAACATCCGCGAACTCGTGAAGATGGTTGATGAGGAAATGGACGGGTTGGCGCGGGAGCAGCGACAGAAGCTGGAGTCAGCCGAGCACGAGTTGGCGGATGTCAAACGCGCGCTCGACCGCATCTGGCGCATGGTCGAGACGACCGACCTGGAAATGGCGGACGCAGCAGACAGAATCCGCGAACACAAGCGGCGCAAGGAGCAGCTGGAGGTCGCAGCGGAAACGGCCCGCAGGACGCTGGAAGACAGACGCCAACTGCTCGACTCCCAGGACATGATCGCCGCCTTCGCCGAGGACATGAGCGAGTTCCTGCTCACCAGCGAGGTGAGGGAGACGCGCGCATTCCTACGCACCTTCATCCAGCGCATCGAGGTCAAGCCCGGCCGCGCTCTGATCCGCTACACAATCCCCATGCCGAAAGACAGCCCAATCGGCCGCTCGGATCGCGCTGAACTGGGTCTGGATGGCAGAGTTCGTAAATCGGTACGTGTTGGTGGGCCTGACTGGACGAAATCGAGAACCGATTCTTGGTCTTGCGTGGCACCGTCGGACGGCATGGGGATGGTGTACCGAATCGATACCTCATCCCCATTGACCCTAATGCCCTTGACGAAGTTGCGGATCAGCGCCTTGCGCTCTGGAATGGTGCCGGCTTGGAGGAACTCGCGGAACTCGGCGACGTACCGCTTGATCTCGGGTGTTGACGGCAACTCGGCGCGGCGCTGTTCCAACTGACGGACTGCGTCATCCCTGGCTGCGGCGAGCTGATCCTCCTGCTGTCGCAGCTTGAGAATGCGCGGCGAGAGCGCCTCGTATGTGAGGTCGCTGTTCTCCAGGGCGTCGTAGAGTTTTTCCAGCCGGCGGCGGATGTCGTCCAAGTCAGACTCGACGATCGCCAAGTCCGATGCTCGCTCTTCCGCCATGGAGTCGACCTCCTCGGCCACCATCTGCACGAGCTCCGTGATCGTTTGCTCGTTGAGGATGCGACCCATGATGTTGCCCACGACCTGGTCCTCGATGCGCGTTGCGTTTAGGTAACGAGCGTCGCAAACACCTGCGCCTTCTTTCAGTAGCTTGTTACACACGTAGTATGCGAACTGGCCGCTCTTCGCGCTCTGACCGGTGTATGGCTTGCCGCAGGCACCACAGCGCAACAGACCGCTGAGCAGAAACTTACTGCCGGTGCGCGCCGGCGACTGGACCTTCGGCGCTCGAGCGCGAAGGCCAGCTTGTACTGAATCAAACAACTCTCTCGATACTATCGACGGCCACGCATCCTGTACGCGCACCGGGTCTGGCATTTGGCCTTCCTTCGCCGTCTTTCCCCAAACAGCCGTGCCGGTGTACGCCTCGTTGGTCAGCACGTAATGCAGCATGTTCTTCTGCCAGCGCTTGCCGCCCTTGGTGATGCCGCGGTCGTGCAGGTCTTGGCAGATTTCTTTCAGACCCTGCCCGCGTGCCGAGCGCTCAAACATCTCCTTCACGATTGGCGCTGTCGCGGAGTCAATCTCCAGTGTCGGCCGCTCCTTAGCGCCATCCTGCACCTTCACTCGCCTGTAGCCATAGGGTGCGCGCGAGCCGAGGAAGAATCCGCGTGCAGCCGCCTCGCGCATTCCGCGCGTGACCTCCTGAGCGAGGTTCTCGGAGTAAAACTCGTCGACCGACTCGATGATGGCTTCCATCAGCTTGCCGGTTGGCGTGTCATCGGCGTGCTCGGTGATCGATGTCACCCGAATCCCGCGCCGACGCAGCATCGACTTGAAGGCCACCGCGTGCTCGCGCTTGCGAGTGAAGCGCGAGAATTTCCAGACTAGAATCTCCTGGAACGGCGCATCCGCTCCGCTGGCCTCGTCAAGCATTTTGCGAAACTGCGGACGGTCGGCGACGCGGCCGGACTCCGCCTCATCAATGTACTCGCGTGCGATTACGTAGCCGTTGCGCTCAGCGAAGTCGCGCAGCGCTCGGAGCTGGGCCGCGACCGAGAGGTCGACGTCCTGCCGGTCGGATGAGACCCTGGCGTAGAGGGCGGCTGGGATGACTTCGGGTTGGTGTTTCATTGGAATGCTCCTCTCGATCTGGTGGCCTGAGGTCAACCGGGTTCCGTGTTCGAAACAAGGTTATCCGACTTTGACTGGGCAAAGTGATGCGCCGGCCGATCTTGACGTAGGTCGGCTCGGGTTTCGTCTCAGCCGGCGTCTCGACTGCGGATGCCGAGCTCAGTGAGTCGATAGCGCTGCAGGCGACTGCTTGGCCGATCAGGAATCGTCATCTCGATCAACCCCGTCTCAAGCGCTGGCCGGATATACCCATCGCGGAAATGGCGAATGTCAGACAAGTCCAGCCTGACCATCAGTTCGGCCCGCGACATCTCTCCGTGCAGGGATTCAACGAGGCGTCTGACTTGGGGGGTGACTTGGGGGGTCTCATGGGGGGCGACTTGGGGGGTTGGTTGCGTAAGACGTCTGAAGGAGATGGTGAACCAGTCATCGGAGACCTGCATGACCGGTGGCTCGACACCGTGCTCCTCGCACGCGTCGATGATGCGACGAATGCCGCTGCCAATCTGCTCGACGAGCCTCATCCGATACAGGACGTTGAACAGCAGGGGATTGCGGGGGACGCTCTTGCTGCCCAGTTCAGCTTCCTTCATGCTTGCGGACAGCCAAGGGTCACAATCTCCGTTCGGTCCCGGAAGTCGAGGATCGGAGGCAGTGCATGGCGAAGGAGGTGGGGCGGGAAATGGCGTCCAGTAAGTCTTCATGCGAAGCGGCTGGGTCCCAATTCACTCGTTTCTGCCCGGATCGCTCTCCGCTGTACAGGCGTCTATCGAGGGACCCCGAGTCCAACAAGGGAGGCTGATGTTGATCCATGTTGCCTCTAGCCTGTTGCAGGAGGCTTCCGTGACTGAACGACCCAACCGTGACGCACTCAATCGGGCCATAGACATCTACCGCGACGCGATGCGCCCTTTCATCACCCGCAACCTGCGCAAGGTCCGAGGCGGCAGCGTCGAGGATCATCTTTGTGCGGCGCTGCCACGGAAGGATGCACAGATTCGCGCCAACCTCAGGCCGGACCGCAGCAATCTCGATGATCTATTCGACGTCAACGACTTCGCCCGCATTGTCGGCCACTATTGGCGTGCCTGCTTCAAACAAGCATTCACGCACTCACAGGGCGTCGAGTCCGTCCTCAACATCGTGGCAGAGGCACGGAACAAGGCAGCCCATCCAGGCGCAGAAGACGTCAGCGCAGGGAGTGCCGAAGGCGGACTGGAACAGATCATTGAGGCTCTCAACCGCATCAATGCTCCGGAGCAGAGGGACAGAGTTCAGCTGATCCTTGACACCTTGCGCGCCGGTCCAACACCTCAACTGATGCCTGCACCGCCGGAACCGGAGCCGGTTACCCAGAGCACCCCGCGCAGGTCTGACCTTGCACCCTGGCGTGAGGTCATTCAGCCCAATGACGATGTCCGCACGGGCGCATTTCAACAAGCAGAGTTCGCCGCCGATCTGCAACAGGTCTATGACGGCCGCGCACATGAGGCCTACGCCAATCCGGTTGCATTCTTCAACCAGACCTACATCACCCCCGGTCTCCGAACGCTGCTCGTCAGCACGTTGCGACGCATCTCCGGACGCGGCGGCGATCCAGTGATCCAGACGAAGACCGGCTTCGGTGGCGGCAAGACCCACTCCTTGATTGCCCTCTACCACTTGGTCAACAGTTCCCGGGCCTTGCTCGAACTGCCTCACGATAGCGCTTTCGCCGCCACGCGGGATGTCTTGCAACAGATCGTTTCTGACGCCGGCCTGGACGGAGAGGACATTGGCGCTGAGGTCTCCGTCCTGAGCGGGACCTACCTCTCCCCCACCGATACGAACACGACCGAAAAAGGGGATCCGCTGAACACACTCTGGGGAACGATGGCCTATCAGTTGGGCGGGCAGGAGGCTTACGACATCGTTGCCGAGGCGGCTCGGACTTGGAGTGCGCCCGGGGGTGCTCAGCTGGAGCAGCTCTTCGAGCGTGTCGGTCCCTGTGTGATTTTGATTGACGAGTTGGTCGCGTACGCCCGGAACGCAAGTGATCGCCAAGACAATATCTACACATTCATTCAGAATCTGACCGAGTCCGTTCGCAGGAGCGAGCACGTCTCGCTTGTGGTGACTTTGCCCGAGAGTAGCCAGGAAGCTGGTGGCGAGCAGGGTCAGGCGGTGCTGAGCCGCCTCGATGCCCACCTGGGCCGGATCGAAGCCATTTGGCAACCGCTGGAGGTCCACGAAGCATTCGAGGTCGTGCGCCGACGGCTATTCGGCAGCTCTATTGAGGAAGCGGAACGCGATCGCACGTGCCAAGCCTTCGTTGCGATGTACAGCCGCCAGCGCAGCGACTATCCGCGCGAAACCGGGGAAACGACATATCTCCAGCGAATGAGGCAGTGCTACCCGATCCATCCCGAAATCTTCGACCGTCTCTACCAGGATTGGTCCTCGATTCACAGTTTCCAACGCACACGCGGCGTGTTGCGAATGTTGGCGAACTGCGTCAGCCGCCTTTGGCTCAAAGGCGATGTAGGTTCTCTAATCATGCCCGGCGACATTCCGCTCACGGATCCAGCATTGGCCGCTGAGTTCACGCGTCTGTTGACCGGCAATTGGAATCCGGTCATGTCCGAGGTCGACAGCGAAGGATCGCGCGCTGACACACTAGACACGGAACAGCGCCGCTTCAGCGATGTGGGAGGTGCCGCCAGGAGGGTCACCCGCACGATATTCCTCGGCAGCGCCGTTGGAGGCGCAGTCAAGGGGGTGAACGAGGAACGCATTCGGCTCGGCGTCGTTCAACCTGGACACGGAGTCTCTGTCTACAACGACGCCCTCAATCGGCTCTCACGCGAGCTCTACTACCTGTACCAGAGCGACGGCCGATACTACTTCCATGCAGAAGAGAACCTCAACAAGGTCGCGGTCGACCGCGCCAACGACTTTACCGACCGCGAGGTTGACGAGGAAATCGTTGGACGGCTCGGTGCGGCCGTGGGGCGTCGTGCTGACGTGATCGTCTGTCCCGACCCGAACGAGCGCAACGCTGTGCCCGAAGGCGAGCAGGTTCGGCTCGTTGTCTTGTCGCCCTCTCAGACCCTGCCCAGTCGTTCGACGGAATCCGACCGGGCAGCCGAAACTGCCCTGAGCATTCTCCAGATGCGTGGCGATGCGCCGCGCATACGCAAGAACCTGGTCGTCTTCCTCGCCGCCAAGGAAGACGAGATACGCGCGTTGCGCCGAGAGACGAGACGCTTCCTCTCTTGGAAGTCCATTCGAGAAGGTGAACGACGCCTGACCACACTCACGGGCGACCGTGAGCAACAGGTGCGGAACAGCATGCGTACCACCGATCAGGCCGCGGACAGCGCGCTTGTTCGCGCCTACCGCTGGGCGCTCGCTCCCTCCCAACCAGACCCGAACCGCGCGAACTATCAGCTAAGCCAGTTCGACTGCGACCCTGTTGACTTCGGCGATCTCGCCTTAGCCGCCTTCCGCAAGTTGATCGCAGAAGAGGCGGTCGTTGAGACCATTGCGCCCAAGGCCCTGGCGACGATGCTCGAACAGCGCATTTGGAGCAGTCCCTCC
Source organism: Dehalococcoidia bacterium (assembly GCA_965207365.1). Classification (GTDB taxonomy): domain Bacteria; phylum Chloroflexota; class Dehalococcoidia; order Bin125; family Bin125; genus Bin125. The sequence goes on from OZ242281.1 coordinate 583,952, forward strand.
TATGGCGAACACATCGCTATCGATTCGCTTTGGGACTTGGTCTCAAGCAACGTCTACCTCCACCGGCTCAGACACCACCAAGTGCTGAATACAGCAATTGACGCTGGCGTGCTCGAGGGTGCCTTCGGGCGCGCCGCCGAATACGACAGCGGGGCGGCGACCTACCAGGACCTTGAATATCGCAACCCACCGGCTAGCGGTATGGGGCAATTCGCTGAAGATCGGCCCGGCCTGCTCGTGCATCCGGATATGGCCGAACTCCAAATCGCCGAAACGGTGCAAACTGCCGCAACGGACGAGCCTTCCTCGAAGCCTCCTGCGGAACAACCCACCGCTGAGCCAACCCAGTCGGCGAATGCGCCGGTCACCACCCGCGTCGCGGCCCGCAAGACACTCCACGGCGCCATCTCACTCGACCAGATCAGCCAGCTCCAGGAAGAGATCATCCGCAACCTGAGCGACAGTGGCACTGAGATCACGATCACCATCGCAATCGATGCGCGCAACTCCGCCGGCTTCTCCGAAAACACCCTCCGTGCCGTACGCGAGAATAGTGAGCAGCTTGGCGTCGAGTTCGAGCTGCCCTATACCTACGACACCTAGCAGTTAGGCGCGCCGATGCCGGAACCGAGCTATCGCAAAAAGCTGATAGAGGTCGACCTCCCGCTGGACGAGATCAACGCAGAGTCCAAGCGTGAGAAGTCGATTCGACATGGACACCCGTCGACTCTGCACCTCTGGTGGGCACGACGCCCTCTAGCCGCCTGTCGCGCAGTGATCTTTGCCAGCATGGTTGACGATCCCTCGGCTGTGCCTGAAGAGTTTCCCACCGAAGCAGAGCAGCATGCGGAGCGTGAGCGCCTTCACCACTTGATCAAGCAACTCGTGATCTGGGAGAACACCACGAACGAGCAACTGATCGATCAGGCGCGCTATGAGATTGCTAGGTCCGTCGCCCGCAGCCGCGCCGAGGTCGCTCCGACAGAACCGGCCACCGTGCTCAAGTACCTGGAGGAGAAAGCCCTGCCGATCTACGACCCATTCGCCGGCGGTGGCTCGATCCCGCTGGAGGCGCAACGGCTGGGGCTTAAGGCCGTGGCCTCCGACCTCAATCCAGTCGCCGTGTTGATCAACAAGGCGTTGATCGAGCTGCCTCCCAAGTTCACCAATCAACCACCCATCAATCCCGATGCAGACCCGATGGGTATGACCGTAGGCAAAGGCAGACAGGCGAAGAAAGTCGCCTGGCAAGGGGCGGCAGGACTAGCTGACGACGTTCGCTATTACGGCAAATGGATGCGCGAGCGTGCCTATGAGCGGATTGGCCACTTCTTTCCCAAAGCCAAACTCCCTGACGGGACAGAAGCGACAGTGATCGCTTGGCTCTGGGCGAGGACGATTCAATGTCCAAACCCTACATGTGGTATCCCACTCCCACTTCTGCGTACTTTCCAGGTTTCAACCAAGGCTGGCAATCGACATTGGGCTAGACCGATACCTCGCAGAGACGAGAGACATGTCTCCTTCGTTCTCCAAGACCACACCGAAGGCGTGCCTGATTCCGGCACAGTGGGCCGGCATGGTGCAAGATGCGTTGCATGCCACACTGCAGTCCCGCTCACCCACGTCCGAGAAGAGGCCTCAGCCGGTCGCATGTCTCAACAGATGGTCGCCATAGTCGCGGACGGGGGGAATCAGCGAGTCTTCCTTGCTCCAGACGACGTCCACATCGAAACAGCATTATCTGCAACTCCTTCGTGGAAGCCAACGGGCGACCTGCCTGAACGAGCGCTTTCCTTCCGCGTACAGGCCTACGGTGTGCGGCACTGGCACGAGCTCTTCACAGAAAGACAGCTCACGACTCTCACAACGCTGTGTGATCTAGTGAGGGAGGCAAGGGACACTTTAGTTGCACAAGGCGCGTCAGCTTCCTATGCTGCTGCCGTAACTACCTACTTAGCATTAGCAATCGGCAGAGATGCCAATATGGCATCTAGCTTTAGCGTGTGGCACAACGCCGGACACAAAGTGTCCGGCGTTTTCGGCCGTCAGGCAATTCCGATGGTTTGGGATTTTCCCGAAAAGAACTGCTTCTCCAACGCCTCCGGCAATTGGTCGGCGCAAGTGGAATGGGTCGCTAGAGTTCTCGAAAGGCTACCAACGCAGTCTAACGTCGGAGTCGTTCACCAGGCTGATGCCACTACCATTATCCATACTGATGGTGGCCCGGTGATTGTAACTGACCCTCCATACTATGACAACATTGGTTATGCTGACCTGTCAGACTTCTTCTATGTCTGGATGCGCCCGATGCTACGCGAGACTTACCCAGACCTGTTTGCTGGTCTATCGACTCCCAAGGGAGAAGAGATGATTGCCACGCCCTTTAGGTTTGATGAGCCACGGCAGCACTTCGAGGACAAACTAAGGCAAGCCCTACAGTTGATTCGTGAGCGCTGTTCAAACGAGTTTCCATCATCGATATTCTATGCGTATAAGCAACAAGAGAAAGTCCTTGAGGGACGCACGACTACCGGCTGGGAAACCATGCTTACGGCACTTGTAGAGTCTGGTTTTCAGTTGGTTGGTACATGGCCAGTGCGGACTGAGCTCGTCGGTAACCTGAAGAAGGATGTCAACGTCTTGGCTTCGTCCGTTGTCCTTGTCTGCCGCCCGCGGCCCGATGATGCGCCCAGGGCTACTCGGCGAGAATTCTTTGATGCACTGGAAAGGGAACTGCCGAACGCTCTCGACCATCTCACACGCGACAGCCACATCGCTCCAGTCGACCTCGCCCAGGCCGCAATTGGTCCCGGAATGGAAGTGTACTCGCGATTCAGCACTGTCGAGACGATTAGCGGCGAACCGGTGACTGTGCGAGAAGCGTTAGCGGCGATCAACCAGGCAATCGCCGACTACGACGAGCGTCAGCAGGGTGAGTTGGACGCCGAGACTCGCTTCTGCCTCGACTGGCTAAAACAGTGCGACTACGGTGAGGGTGGATTCGGCGACGCCGAGGTTCTCTCGCAGGCCAAAAACGTCTGGATCGACACGATGACCGCGCAAGGACTGCTCGAGTCGCAGTCGGGGCGCGTCCGCCTGCGCAACATGGGCGAGTACGACCACCAACAGCTCCCCTTACAGATGTCGGCATGGGAAGGCTGCTTGCGGATCGGCTGGCATTTGAGCGGGGCCGAAGACGCGCGCACCATCTCAGGCGCGGCCGAAGTGGTCCAAAGCATGGGAAGCGACGCCGCCTCAATCGAGCGTCTGGCCCGCATTCTCTACAACCACCACGACCGCCAACGAGACTCGCAGAACGCCGTGCTCTACAACAGCATTGTCACCGAATGGCCGGACATTATGCGGCAAGCCGATGAGCCCCCGCAAGGCCAGCTGTTCACGTAGCGATGACGCCGTTCACCGCCAAGTATCAGCTACGGCGCAACCTTCGCCCGTTCACACGCCAAGAGGTGCGTGGTTTGGAGCGCGACCGGCTCGGCCTCTACGCGCTCTGGTTACCCGGCCCGACGGAGAACACACCGGAGTGCCTCTACGTCGGGATGTCCGGCACTTGCGTCCGCCGGCGCCTGCTCGACCATCTGAACAACGAAGATAATCCCGAACTGAGACGTGAGTTTCGCCTTTTCGGCGGCCCGCCGACCCAGATCCGTTTCTCGGTCACATTCACACAAGACGAAGCTGAGACGCGCGAACTCGAAACCAACGTAATCGCTGATTGGCGACCGCGCACCAACCGACGAGGAGTGTAGCCGTTCATATTGCCCGCTTCGAAAGGTTGGATTGTCGAAGATTCGAGGCCCATCAGAGACACTTTGCCTGACGCAGAAGTTTGCTCATGTGCTCACGCGAAGCTGCTCTGACGCACAGCCTGTTCGACGGACCTCGGAGCGCCCTCCCAGGAACGAGGGTGTTTCGACCCTGTCGCCGGGCACCGTCTATCGTTGAAGTGAGGTACCACGTCGATGTCGAGCCCACGAATCAACGTCAATCCGGCTGTTTTTGGGTGGGCTCGTCGCAGCGCCGGCCTTGGCGAAGAGCAGGCTGCCAAGAAGATTGGCGTGTCGCTCACTACCCTCGAGGAATGGGAAGCCGGCACGCTGGCGCCAACCCTGGTTCAGCTGCGAAAGGCGGGCACGGTCTATCGTCGACCGCTTGCCGTGTTGCTGCTCGAGACGCCTCCTAACGAGAGTGGTTTTGATGCGCTGACAGACTACCGAGCCGAAGGTGAACGTCCGCGAAATCCCAGTCCCGAACTGCTTGCGGAGTTGAGGCGGGCTGTTGGGCAACGCGATGTGATGCTCGAACTGCAGTCGGTCAGCCCTGACTCATTGCCGCCTCCTCGCGAACTGCCGCGACAGTCGTTTCGCTCGACCGACATCGACGGGGACGGTCAACAGCTGAGATCGTTTGCGGGAGTCGAACTTGCCTCGCAGAAAACCGCGAGGGACGCTGGTGCGGCGCTGCGTCTGTGGATATCCGGCATTGAGTCTGCTGGGATCATCGTGATCCACACGAGCGGCGTGAAACCTGCCGAGATGCATGGCCTTTCGATCAACGAGTGGCCGTACCCCGTAATCGCGCTCAATGGCTCGGATCAACCTCGACGTCGGCTGTTCACTTTGCTTCATGAGCTGGCGCACCTTGCGCTCGAAGGCGGTGGTATCTGTGATTTGCATGAGTCGCAAAGTGCCAGCTCGAATACCCCATCCGCCATCGAACGGCGCTGCAACGCGATTGCGGCCGCAGCTTTGTTACCAGGTTACGCGCTGTTGGCTGAGGCTCACTCTCGAAGTAACTGGTCGCTAGCTGAGCTTGACAGGTTGTCGCGACAATTCGGCGTTTCATCAGAGGCGGTTCTGCTGCGATTGGTCGAACTTGGGCGGGCAACTTGGGCGTTGTACTGGGAACGTAAGCCGGAGCTCGACCGTGCCTATGAGCAGGCCCGTGAGAGGCAACGCGAGCAGAGCCAAAACTCGTCAGGGGGTCCGAGCTACTACCTCGTCAAGGCGCGGGACATCGGCCACGGCTATGCCTATAGCGTCCTTGACGCCTACAGGAACGATCGGATCAGCTCGCTTGACGTTGCGGATTACCTAGGCATTCGGTTCAGTCAGCTGGAATCACTCGAGGCGGCAGCCGGGTGACCAGCACGCTCTATTCCGTCGACACCAGCGCCCTTCTCGATGGCTGGGTCCGACACTATCCGCCTGCTCACTTTCCGAGTTTGTGGGACCAAGTTGAGGGCCTGATTGATGAGGGAAGGCTCAGAGTCTCGGAGGAGGTTCTGCACGAGGTTGCGAGGCACGAGGACTCGCTCAATCAGTGGTTGCAAGACCGACGTAGTCGAGTGGTCGTGCCCACTACGAATGAGGTCACTGAGGCGGTGCGCGAGATCCTGAGATCTCACGAACGCCTTGTGATGTCAGGCAGCGGACGCAACCGCGCCGATCCATTCGTGATTGCGGTGGCCGGCCTAAACGACGCAGTGGTCGTGACTGGGGAGCGTGGTGGAACAGCCGCCAGGCCGAAGATTCCTTCTGTCTGCCGAGACTTGGGCATTCGCGACATCAATCTACTTGATTTGATAAAGGAGGAAGGCTGGGTCTTCCGATAGGCATTGATGCACAGGCATCAAGCGGACATGCTCGTCGCAGGCTAGCGGTCTCCAACGGAGACTGACCGTACCCATTCACTCAGTCGATGCTGCAACTTTCATCCGGCACTCTCAGGCCGATTGATGTGACACTCGTCCTACAATGGAGATGCTGAGACAACCGATCGAGGATACCTGTGACGATCGAAATCTCTGGCTTCTCGCAGTCGCTCGTGCGTTGCCTCGACTTCGAGGGCGTGTCCGAGGAGGAGCTAGAAGCGGTGCTGCCAGAAGCCTCGCAACCGCTGGAGATGCGGTTTGCTGAGCCGTCGGCTGAGGTACCGCTGATTCGGTCGGGCTCCGAGTTCACGCATTTGGTGTTCGTCCAGCATGGCGTCGTGACGCCTTGGCAGTCGCCGTACTCGGAGCTGGCGGCGCCGTTTCTGATTGGCGTGCACGAGTTCCTGATGGGCGCCGAACGCTGGTCGGCGAGCTACTCGGCGATCACTGAGGCCGTCATCGTGCGGATTCCAAAGGAAGTGATCCACCTGGTCACAGAGCGCATCCCTCAAGTCCGGGAGCGCATGCATGCGCTGGTGATGCGCCGGTTGGCGCGGTTCTACTGGGTGTCGCTGGCGACGAGCGGCGGACCGGCGTCTCGGGTGGCGGCGGCGTTGGTGTCGCGACTGGCGCTGGATGATCTGGACTTTGGCTCCGAGCGCGTGATCGCAATTCGACAAAGGGATCTCGGACGGCTGACGACGCTATCACGGTCGGCGGTGGCAGCGGGACTAACCGAGTTGGCTGAGTCTAGGGCGATTCGCTAGGGCGAAGGGCCAGGTGCACGGTTCAGAGGTGAGGTACTCGTACCGGACGTTGATGAGCTGAAAGATCGCGCCTTCGCCGATGTCCGCCGTGAGATTCAACCGCTGTTAGCTGCCACCGGCGCCGATTAGCAGCGATTTGGCGCCTTCCTGCGGATCCAACCCGGACTGAGTGCGCGGTTGTGTGGCCTGGGCGTCGTTTGGGATCGTGAGTGGATTGAGTTTTCCACATCAACAGTGATGACGTCATCACGACATGTGTGATTTCGGCCCACCTCGGATACAATTTCCTTACACAGAACATATGTACTTCGAGAGAAGCGTGCATCATGACCATCCAGCGACTCCACACTATCCAGCTTGTGCAGTGGAGGGATGACGGTCATGAGAACAGAGGAGATGACCGAAGCAGAGCAGCAAGTGCTGCGCGAGGGCCTGCGCATCTTGGCGCGGCTGATCGCGCGTCACCATCTGGCCCAACAAGAGGCGGACTTGGAGTCCTGCGCGCCACGAGCGAGCGCCGATGGGGACATCAAGGCCGTCGAGACCGAAGGAACAGGATCATGAGGAGACGTTCCAACGCCAGCCATCTGGACCTGGTTGGAGGCGAGGCCCAGTTACCGGGCAACTTCCCTGAGCGGCTGCTCGGACTCAAGGAACGGGCCGGCCTGACTTGGGACGCGATGGCGTTTGCGCTCGGAGTTGATAGCCGCCAGCTGCTGCGCTGGCGCCGCGGCAGCACCCCCAATGGTGGCGCGATGCTCTCCTTGGTGCGGCTCGCCGCCCAGGTGCCCGGCGGGTTGGCTGAGCTGATCGGTGATGAGTACGTCACGAGTCAGAAATCTGCACTGGAGTAACTCGGTGTCGTTCGATTCCCAGCGGTTTGCTGACTCAGATAGACCTGCTTTTCCCGACGACCTCCCGCACCGGCTTGAGCGGCTGCGGGAGTCGGTAGGGCTCACCTGGAAGAGTCTGGCCCAAGAAGCCGGACTCAATTTACGCGCCATTCATCGCTGGCGGAGAGGTACGAAGCCCGACGCGACGCACCTCTTGATGTTGTTGGATTTTGCCGCCGAGCACGATGTGTTGGACTGCCTGTTCGATAAGCCCCGTTCGTACGACCGTCGTCAAGGCGTCCTATTCGACGATGAAACTTGGAACCGGTTAGCCGGCGGCGAAGCGTCTATGCCGGACCTACACACCGACTCCTCGGGTGAAGACGACCTTCAGCGACCGGCCTGACTCGCTCACAGTAGAGCTGTTGGCGAGGACTGACTCGGTGAGCGCCAAGCATTTGCTAACGGACCGCTCCGTTCCAGTGCCTCCCTGGACGAGACCATGAGCGGCAAGTTGACGCCACTCCTCGACTGTTCCCGCCCGTCCAATCCGAGGAAGTGATCCACCGAGAGCTCATCCTCGAACACGACCAACACCCTTGGGATGACGCCGTGGTCCTCAAGCGGTCGGCGAGTGGAGTAGCAGCGCAGGTACGGAGCGAATCGGTCGCGCATCGTGGCGGGACGGTCTGCTCGCCGCTCGTACTCCAGGAAGAACGCATGCCGTTCGTTGCACGTCCGCTTGCTTAGCTAAGCGAGCGATAAGCCAATGCACCGACTCGGTGTGCTTCAGATGCCGCAGAAGCTGCCGCGAGCGAGCCCCGTGGACGTTGCGCCAACTCATGTGACGGTCAGGGTCAACCGGCGTGGCGCTCCAGCGCTGCTTGGCGATACCAACGGCTGCGCGATCGCGGCGGGCGATGTGCATAATGCCAGCATCGCTAAGCGCCAATCTCAGACCGCCTCCGGCATTGCTCTCGCGCCTGACGATCTGTCCGGCCGTTTCGTAGATGCTTGTTGCGTGGACGCTAACGTTACGTCTCACTGAATTGTCAAGTGCTTTTCGCTGGTTTAGAGCTCTTTACGTGATACGTTCCCTGGACGCTTGCGTGAACCCCGTTTCACGGAAGCCATAGGAGGCTCAGGATGAACCGGTCCCCGCAGCGCTCTATCAGCCCCCCCCCCCACACACACACATAGAGAGAAACTAGCTCCCCCGAAGCGGCGTGGCCGACTGGTTCGCACCGCCGCGCTGATGGCGCTGGTCGCGCTGGCCTCGATGCCGCTCTGGCTCTGGTCCGACGCACAGGCGCAGACACCCCCCACACTCACGATCACATCGCCGTCGGGCGCACAGGTCGCGGGAACCGAGTTTGACGTCAAGGTCAAGCTGGCCGCACAGCCGACCCACAACGTCCGTGTCGAAGTCTCGTGGAGCCAGCGTCGCTTGAAGCCCGCATCAGGACACAATCTTGGGCGCCTGCTGCTGAGCTTCAGTCGGAACAACTGGAATGTGGACCAGACACTCAAGTTCGTGCCGATGGCCGGATCCGGCCGCGATCAGATCGACCGCAATTTCGAGACGAGTCTCACCTTCAAGACGTACGCGCTGATTCCGAATACCTATGAGGTGTGCAACCAATTGTTTGGAGAAACCGAGGAAAGGGCGCGTGCCGCAGGCAGGTGCTGGACCGCCACCAGGTACTGGAAGGGTCCGGAGCGGACGCAATCGGCGACGATCACGGTCGCTCCCAACGCTCCACCCATCTGGCCGCATGACGTCAAAATCTCACGCTTTTCCCCCAGCTGGCCGCCCACCGATGGCGGCGCGGCGCAGTGGTACGAACTGACGCTGAACATACGGCGTGCGCCTGGCAAGACCTACACCGTGACGCCGAGTGCCGTGGCGCAGTCTGGTTATTCACTTCCCAATGTCACGATCACGCCGGCCAGTCACTCCTGGACCGCAGGCAGCTCCAACACGGTCCGCTTCATGGTAGCCGCGGCGAATGATGACGACCTTGTCGACCACCCCTTCCAGATCGTCCACGACCTGAGCGGCGACTTCACTCGTCAGGTCATAGTCCGGACAGAAGGGAGGGCTCCAGGATATGGTCCCATTGCCTCGCTGTCTCCTGCGGGGCTGCAGATGAGCACCACCGTCAGAGACGACGACAAGAGCGCCTTCGGGATTGACGTCACCTACGTGAACAAGGATGGGGACAAGATCCTTGGCGCGTCGTGGATGAAGCTGCCGAACCGGCCATGGCGAGACTCAATGGACGACCTGTACTTCGAAGTGCGACTCACGCACGAGGCCAGCGCGATTGTGACGTTTAACACCCGCTACAACGAACGCACCAGCTACACACTGCTGACCAACAGGCCGCATGATGTGGATCTGGGCACGTCTACGCCGAACCTGTGCAGCGGCATCGCGAGCGAGGGCATGTTCTATGTGAATGACGGAACGCGTGAGAATCCGATCCTGGTGCCAGTTTGCCGGATGACGTACACCTACGACGAAGAGCCGTTCACGGTCAGCGCGACGAACTACGCTGAGAATCGGTCGTCGTACCATTCCGCGCAGCTCAGGTTCACCAAGGAGAACTGGAACCAGCCGCAGCGCGTCTACCTGCGCACGTCGAAGAAAGTCACCGCAGACACCACTGGGCACCTGCGTTATGAGCTGGGTAGTCGCCAGACAGGCTCGGTCCCGGTCACCCTGGTGGACCCGACCGACATCGGGCTCACGCAGAGTCCACCGCCGGAACCGAAGCCGAAGCCCGAGTCGGACAGCACCTCGACCACCAACAGCGATCGAACCGTCGACCCGACGCCGCAGCCGCCGCTGGAGAAGTACGCCGCGTTGGTCAAGTCGTTCTACGACCGCATCACGGCCAAGAACCAGCATGGCGACGGCGCTGCTGGTGGCTGGAACAAGCGCTTCCTGAAGGCGATGGGTCACCCGGAGTACGTCAACTATCCGCAGCCCGCGGTGACGGTCGCGGATGCGACGAGGCTCTGGAATCACGGCGGACAGGGCGCGAACACAGCCTGGGACGGCACGGTCGACGCAGTGACCTACGCCAACCAGTACGTCGCGCCCTCTCCGACGCCAACACCGACACCAACGCCCACGCCGACTCCGACTCCAACGGTCGAGCCTGAGCCCACGCCGCAGCCTCCGCTTGAGAAGTACGCGACGTTGATCTCGCGGATCAAGACGGACATGCAGAGTCCGAACTACGGCAACGAGGCGCACGACCTCAAGCGGGTCTTGAAGACCTTGGGCGTGCCCGAGTACGCCAACTACGACGGCGGGACGGTCGGTGTGCAAGAGGCGACCAACCGTCGCACGAAGCCCACCGACAACCCGCACTGGGCAGGCATCGCCGAGGCGATCGCCTACGCGCAGTCGTACACGCCGTAGTCGGTCGCGGGCACGAAGAACACCGTGACTGATGGATTCGGGGAGGTCGTCGCATTACGCGACGGCCTCCCCGTTCCGCGATCCGCCGACCGCCGCGAGGCCGGCCTGTTGCTCTCGTTTGAGCGCCCACTCGAAGAGCGAGGTCGAGGGCTGCGCCTGGTTCCGAGCGCGACGCTTGGTCGGTTGGGGTTCGTCCGCGAGGAACTCGGCCCAACTGAACTGGTCGCGCTGCTCTGGCGCCTTGCCGGTCTGCTGCTCGCACGGGATCGCGGCGACCGCGGGTTCCGGCTCGATTGCTGCCACGGCAGATGATTCAATCGGCTCCGGTGTTGGCTCGACTAGCCGACTGGAGTCGTCAACCAACAGCGACTCGGCCTACGCCGCGCCCTGCTGCGCTCGACAGCAGGGCGGTTGTCGAGTGCCGCCCTGGTGAGCGCCAAGCGGTTCCGAACAGGCCGTGTCGTTCCAAGTCTGTCCTGGACGAGACCGAGAGCGGAACGTCTACCGCATACCCGGACAGAACCTGCTCGGCTAGGCGCAGAAAGTGATCCGCCGACAACTCGTCCTCAAACACGACCAACACGCTGGGGATGACGCCGTGGTCTTCAAGCGGGCGTCGGGTGGAAAAGTAGCGGAGATAGGGAGCGAGTCGGTCGCGCATGGTGGCGGGACGGTCTGCTCTCCGCTCGTACTCCAGGAAGAACGCTTGCCGGGTTTTGGATGTCTGCAATTCAAGGTAAGCGTCAGGGTGGATGGATCGGACCGCGCCCTCGAAGCGAAAGTAGCGCGACGCGCGGTGGGGCGGGTCGAGCTGCACGAGTGATGCGTCATGCGCGGCCGCTTGCTTCGCCAAGTGAGCGACGAACCAGTGCACCGACTCGGTGTGCTCCTGGTGACGGAGCAACTGGCGCGAGCGGGCGCCACAGACGTTGCGCCAACTCAAGGGTTGGTCTGGTTCGACTGGGGCGACGCTCCAGCGGTGCTTGGCGATACCAACGGCGGCGCGGTCTCGCCGGGCGATGTGTGTGATGCCGGCGTCGCTCAGCGCCAATCTCGGACGACATGCAACGTTCTGGCGACAGATGAAGTTGGAATGTGCCAAGCGGTTGAGAATCTGGCTCGTTCGGCGCTGACCGCAGTCAAGCAGCTCGGCGAGATGGGTCGGCCGCAGCCAGGGCCAGTCGCCGATCAGGTCAAGCCCTCGCTGCTCAGTCGCAGTCAGCGAACCGGATCCGGTTTCTGTGATCGAACGCGGCATCGACACTCGGCTGAGCGGCTGCTCGATGACCAGATTTCGCCCCGGAACTGCGTAGCTGAGCGCCTCGTTGAGTTTGAATCGAGATGTCCCGGACGCGATTCGCCAGAGGTCAAAGTCGGCGTCGGTATTGACGACTTCCCGTTCTACGGCGAGGAAGGCCATCATCGAGAATCCGGCGACGATCCTCCGCGCATGCCGCAAGCGAATTCCATCCGGCAGGATGATCATCGCCGCTCCCACGCCGAGCGCTTCGTCAAGCCGGCGCAGACGCTTCGCGAGCGCTGTGCGATCGGCTGTGCGTCCGATCCGCACCAGCGCGAGGTTGCGCCCGTCTGGCAGCTCGATCAGCGCGTCCATGGCTTGGGCGCGGAACCAGCGGAATCGCAGCGGATGCTGCGACCCGCCGATTGCCGTCGTCAACCGATACAGGACAGCGGCGGCATCGAGTCGCTCTAGGATCAGCCGTCGCCACTCCTGCGAGACCGGCCAGCTGTGTAGGTTTCGCGCCACCGGCTCTCCCGCGCCTTCGGCCAGTTGGCGAATCCCATTAGCAGTGAGGCAGTAGCGGCGGGTGGTCGGGATCAGTGGTGTTGCGTGACTGAGGTGGTCGACCAGGCCGGTTTGCTCCATTGACGCCACCTGACGGTACACGGCTGACTGCGACCAACCGCTCAGTGCAGCCAACTCAAGGCGGTCCAAGAAGGGCGTCTGGGACAGCTGATGCAGCAGATCCGATTGGCAGTCCGAGAGTTTCATCCGGCCTGCTCCATCCGACGGCTGCGGACCCGGCGCGGTTTGGATTCGTCAGGCTCGGCTTGGATCGGAGATTCTTCGCGCTCGGACAACGACTGTTGGAACTCGATCAGTCGACGTTGGCGCTCGATCTGCCGCGCCTCAAGCTGGTCAGCAGACGTGATGTATTCCCGTGCTGCTTCGCGAATCCGTAGCGCTCGTTCAGGTTCGCCCAGTTCCGGTTTGCGCACGGTCATTGAGAACGCGGGCAGACGCTCAGTCCCAACCGACGCTCTCACGTAGCAGTGATGAGCCGGCTGACCGACCAGGTCCTCTTCGGACAATCGCTCGCGACCCAGCTCCCAGACCAGTTCGCGAGCGTCAGCGCCTGAGACTTGGAACACGGCCAAACAGCCGACGTTTGCTAGGAGCGTGTGCCGCATCGTCGGCGAGAGATCGTCGAGCTTGCGCAGACTCTGCGTCGCCAGCACAAACCGCGTGCCGTACTTGCCGAGCTCGGAGAGCATCGACTCGAACGGTACGCCGGGAATCGTTTGCATCTCGTCAACAACGACCAACGCGCCGCGTCTCTGGGCTTGCGGTAGCCGCTCCTGCTCGCGGATCACGGCGTCAACGAGATTGAGCAGGGAAGCTCCGACCAACGCGGAGACATCGCGACCGACCGTGCCCTGAGCGGTCGAGACCAGCAGGATGCCGCCGTCGAGGATGGTCTGGCGCAAGTCGATCGTGGAGCGTGCCTGACCCAGGATGGCTCGCGCCCGCTTGGACGATGCGTAGTAGTTGAGCCGGGTCTGCACCGGCGCGAGCGCCTCGGCGCGGTACTCCTTGCGCCAGCCGCCGAAATCGCGTGCCCACCACTCCAGGAGGTACGGGTCAGAGACGCGCGTGAGGACGGTGTTGCGATACGGGTCGTCAGCCAAGAGGCGAAGCTCGTCGATGATCGTGTGCTGGTCCTCGCGCTCGGTCAGCGGATGACTGTTCGCCTCGTGCAGCGTCTTGAACGTCTGCTCCAGGATCGACTGCATCCGAGGGCCCCACTGTTCCCAGAGGCCGCGGGCGACGCGGACCACAGCATCAGCGGTGCGGTCGCGGTCGGTGAAGATGTGCGCATCCAAGAGATTGATGCCGACCGCGCCTCGGTCGTCGGCGAGGTCGATCAGCTTCACCTGATCGGCGAGCGACTCCGGCACCTGCTCCAAGATGTCGGCGACCAGATCAGCGTGCGGGTCGACGACAACCACGGCGTCTTGGTTGAGACCCTTCTCCTTCTGCGCAAGCTGATTCTCAACCAGGTGCCGCATCAGGGTGGATTTACCCATCCTGGTACGAGCGACGTAGAGATGGTGGCGTCGGGTCAGGTCCTCAGGGAAGTGCACCGAGCGCGGCTGGTCGCCGGTCGTCAAGCCGACGTTGGCGCCCTCTCTGATTTCCTGTTTGGGCGGCAAGAGCACTTTGGAGCGGCTGCGATCGAGCTCGTGCGTCTCGTCCGATGCGCCCGGTGGATGCCAGAGCGAGGCCACTTCGCGCACGCCAAACACGCTGCGTTTCCCGAGCAGGCCCTCACTCGCCGGCGCCAGTATTGGCGTGAGCGTTTCGGCTTGCCTGACGGTTCCCGTTTCGAACCGAGCCCCGGCCGGATGGTCGTAGTGGCGGTAGGCCAAAGCGAGTCCATCCAGCAACTTCGCGCCGCGAGATTCCTGCGAGCCCTCAGGCAGGACGGCGATCAGCTCCAGTTCGCCTTGGAAGGCGACGCGCGAAATCTTCTCCTTGATCAGGGCCGGATCCCAGACGCGGCGACGACGCGATTTCCACTTGCGCCAGAGCCATCCGCCGCCGATCAACACGATGGCCGCGCCGGCGCAGAGCGCGACCAGATTCCAGATCTCGCCGGCCTGCAGCCACGAGTAGCCGCGGAAGGCGGCGAATCCGACCAGCGCCAACACGGTCAGCGCCAGCGGGTCGGCGTTCGACTTCGGTGGGCTCGGGTGAGTGCTCGGCGCGGGTTTCGGGGCCGAGTCATCGAGTAGCGCTTGGTGGTGCCGCGACCAGTCGGGACCGAGCGGCTGCAGCCTCAAGCGGGTGATCACTCGCTCATGCTTGGCCAGCCCGCTGAGCGCGCCCAACGGGGCCAAGAGCGGATCGGAGCCGGGATCGAGCAGGTCGCGATCACGGAACAGGCGCAGCGGCAGGAACTCGGGCCCGGACGAACGCAGCCGCGTCGTCCAGGCTTGTTCGTGCTCGCCAATCTGCACCGGATCAGCTGCTTCATCAATGGTCTCGACCCGGGCCTGCGGGTAGTGCGATGCGATCTGTCCTCGTACGAGGTCGGGCTGCTTGGTGCGGATCATCAGTCGCACTCCGCCGCTATCTGCCGCCAGTTCGAGCGCGAACGGTTCATCCGAAGCGATCGCTTGCAGCAGGTTTTCGATACCCAACAGGGTGCGTTCGCCCGTGCGCGGCGGGGTGATCTGAAGCAGCACCGGTCCCGGCTTGGGCTTGCGGTGGAATGGATTGAATCTCACGAGGTTTCTCCTTCGTTTGGGTGTTTGGACTGTTGGCCGGGTCGCCATTCGATCAGTTCGGTCTCCTCGGGCGTGGCCTCGATGCGGATGGGGAAACGCTGGCCTTGGGCCAGCAGCAGACCGTCGCCGCGCGGGCAGGACAAGAGCCAGCGCTGCAAGTCCTGCGGGAGGTCGAACGCGTCGCCGACCGTCGAGATCGCGGCGGCGTCTTGTTGCAGCAGCAGCTTGAAGGCGGCGTTCTGCAGCAGGGCTCGACCGGAGTGTCCTGTGATCGTGCGGCTGGTGTCCTCTGATAAGAGGTCCTGCACGTCTTGGGTGATGAACTGCAAACCGAGCCGGTGTTTGCGGGCGCGCTTGGCCATTGAGACCATGAACGCGGCGCCCTCGGGATGCTGCATGATCGACCAGACCTCGTCCACGACCAACAGCCGCGGCCTAGGGTCGCGGGCGGCAGCGGCCCAAACCGTCTCGGTGCAGACCATCGCCGCCGCGGGACGCAGTTCCGCCTCCAAGAGGTGCAGGTCGAACACGGTCACGAGCGCCTCGTGCTGAAGCAGGTCGTCGCCGTCGTCGGAGAGCAGATGCTTGAGGCTGCCCGACTCGAACGGGCGCAAGAGCTTGGCTAGCGATTCGGGATCGTTTTGTTCCAGGAAGCGGTAGAAGTCGCGGAAGCCGGAGCGCTCGTTTGGTTGCGCGTAGTACGAGGCGAGCGCGTGATCCAGGGCGGCACGGCGTTCAGCCGAGAGCCGCTCGCCGACCATCACCTCGACCAGTCGACGCAGACTGCCGATGCGTTGTAGCAGCTCCTCTGGATCTGCGCGGCCGACCACGAAGGGGTTCATGCCCTGTCGCGGCACGCCGGGCGAAAAGACTCGGCCGCCGGCGGCTCGCGCCAGGTCGGCGTACTCGCCTTCGGGGTCAATCACATAGCAAACGACGCCGCGCGAGATGCCGCGCAGCACGCCGAGCTTGGTGGCGAACGACTTGCCTGATCCAGATCGCGCAAGCACCGCCGTGTTGGCGTTGAGGTGAGTGCCGTCCCAGGGGTCGTAGACGATCGGAGCGCAAGCTCGCAGGTCGATCCCGTAGAGCGCCCCCGAGCGCGTGTCCAGGTCGGGCGGCGAGAACGGGAAGCATCGCGCCACGGACGAGGTGTCGAGCGTGCGCCAGGTCGCGACCGAGTTGAGCGCCAGCGGCAGCGTCGAGAGCTTGCCCTCGCGCTGTCGGAAGGGCAGTGGATCGAGCTTGCCCAGGGTGGCGGCGAAGTGGGCCGAAGTGCGCTGGGTCTGCTCAGCGATTTCCTCGTTGTCGTCCGCGTGGAGGGTCAACGAGAGCGAGGCGTTGAACAGCCGCTCGCGCCCGCGCTGCACGTCGTCGCGCAGGCGCGAGACGTCCTCCAGCGCAATCTCCGCTTCCGGGGAGAGGGACTTGCCGCGTCGAAGCGACTTCGAGCGCGCCGACTCGAAGCGCACCTTCTGCCATTCCAACTGTCTCGCGGCCTGGGCCGGCGGCACTGGGCCGAGATGCAGCGACAGGTCCATCGGCGCGCCAGTCGACATCAACTGCTGCAGGAAGCCGGGCGCGAGCGAGCGCGGCCACTTGGTCAGATGCAGCGAGCGCTGCAGGCGTCCGTCAACGTCGAGCTCGGCTCGGTTGATCTGGACCGTGGACTCAGCTTCGGGGTCGCGCTCGGTCGGCGTGCCGCCCAAGGCGGAGGCGATGACGAACTTGCGCAGCGATTCGTCCTGGAGCGAATGGATCACCAGCCCGGCGCGAGCCAGGACGCCGCGCAGTTCGGCGGCGTGCTCCGACTCGCAGATGGCGTAGAAGCGCCGATCGAGGATGCCGGGGCGCGACTCCAACTCGTTCAACAGTCGTCTCGATGAGTCGGCTGCCTGTTTCGTTGCTTCCGGCAAGTTGTCGGGTTGAGCGGCTTCGAGCTCCCGTCGCAGTCGACTGAGATCAGGCGGATGCTGACGCACCAGGAGTTGTAGGGAGAAGTCGCAGGCGTTGAGCGCGCCGGCGAACGCTCCAAGTTTTGCTTCGTCCAACTCCAAGCCCATGAGCTCGGTAACCGACAGCTTCACGCCGTCGAGCCGCACCGGACCGTCGTCTTCAACGTGCGAGAGCATGAAGCAGAGCGGTAGCTCAGGTGGTGGCTTAGTCGTTGGTAGATCGTCGAGTGTCGCTTCACTACTAAGTGGTGAGCTTTCACGCCGGCGAAGTCGTTGTGTGAGTAGTTTCATGAGGAATGCTCCGTTCGTTAGGAGATTGGGATCGGGATAGCGCCGTTCGACATCAGCGCCGCCAGACCTTTGGCCGACAGCGCAATCGCCAGGCCGGCGAAGGTGAGGAAGACGGCGGAACGGGCTCGTCCGCCGCGCTCGCCGGCGCCGTCGGCCATGAGCAGGAAGCCGGCCCAGACGAGTCCGAACACGGCCAAGCCCGAAGCGGCGTAGACGACCGCGGTGAGCGCCGCGTCGAAGGCGTCGAGCATGGCCTGCTCTTCGGGCGAGTCAGCCGCTATCGTCACGAAGGCGACGGCTGCTAGTGCGATGACAGTGAAGACGCGCCGCATCAGTTCAGCTCCCATCCAAGCAGGGACAGGAGGTCGGTGAGTTCGCTGCCGCTGACCACGGTCTGGATTGAGCCAGTACTGGTCGGTTCGGGCTCGTTGAGCGACTCGTATGACGCGTCGGCGGCGATGCCTGTGCTCAACGTCACCTCTTCTGAGCGCTGCTGACGGAGCGGCGAACGCTGGACGATCTGCGCTTCGACCCGTGCCGGATGCACGACCTGGAACGTGACCGTCTGGGAGACGCTCTCGCCCGATTCAGGGTCGAGCAGCGAGACGGTCTCGGAGAACGACTCAGTGCGCTGCGGCACGTGCGTGAGCAGCACCAGCGGCGGCAATGCGATCTGCAGGTCGGCGGTGAGGGTGGCGCTCACGGAAATTGCAAGCGTTGTCTCTTCGGAACCCATTACCAGTTCGAACGTCGTAACACCGTCCGCGACAAGGGTTGCGCTGCTCGTCCGATCGCCTGCGCGGACTTGTATGGTTCCGTTGACAGAATGCACCTCAGCGCTGAGCACCACGTCCTGACTCAGGTTGTGATCACCCGAAACCGTCTGCAGTTGGACTTGCTCGTCGAGCGAATCGACGCAGTCGGACTCGATCTCGCCGGACAGTCTGCCTGGCTTCCACACAAGCTTCGTCAGTTGAAGGTCGCAGTGCTCACCTTCCACGTTCGGCAGCGGAAATGGCAGCTGTTCGCCCGCGAGTGCTACTGCGCCTGCCTCGTTGTACTCGTCCAACCAGGCGAACGTGAAAGACGGTCGGCCACCACTAAGCGGTAGGACTTGCGTGGTCTGCTCGCCTCCTCTGAGCTGTACCGAACGGTTGACTGCCAGATGTTGGCCGTCGGCGCCGCCGAAGGCTTGCACATTCAGCTCAAGGTCGGCAGCGGCCTTGAGCACGACGGTTGCTTCCGACTCGGTGACCGTCAGCCGCTCGATGAACAGCCGCCGTCCATCGATCAGCGGATCCGGATCGAACTCGATCTCCTCAGGAACGGTCGGCTGCAGCGACGGGTCCTGCGCGACCGTGAGTGGCGGCGTGCAGACGGTCACGCTCATCGCCGCTAGTACGCCGGCCCCTCCGACGAGCGCCTGCCACCGCCCCAGGAATCTGGGGCGGTGGACTCGGCTCTGACGAACGAAGCTCTGCTTCGCCTCGTCCAGCTCACGCTTGGATAGTCGTTTGCGGTCGCGCTTGCGGAACCAACCGAGCGGCACGCGCGGCATCCGCTCGCCGCGCGTGCGGGGCCGCTTCGCGCGCTGCTCAGGCGCAGGCGGAGCCGGCGGTTCGGCGCGCACCAGTTGCATTGCTGGTCCCGTGAACCGTCTGGCGCCCACCCCGAATCGGAGTAGGTCGGCGAGCACCGCCGGTAACGGTCTCCCGCCGACCTTGCCTGCGACCATGGCCACGCCGACCGCGGCGACGGCTGCGCCCATCAGGACGCGGACCAGCTCCGAGCCGATCGGCGCGTAGTGGTAGACGCCGTAACCCAACGCTGCCACCACGGCGAGCGCGATCAGCTGCGGGAACGTGAACCAGAGCAGGACGCGGTCCTCGGCCTGCACATGGGTCGGCACTTCGTGTTCATGCATCTGACACATCCTTTCCAGAGGTCTGAGACGGCCTAGCTGCCGGAGGTCGGGTCGGGCGGCGCATCGACGTCGACGACCGGGTTGACGACCGCGTCGATCACGAGCTCAACCACGCCGAATGCGACGAGCGCCAAGACGATGCCGGCCAGCGCGGTGAGCATGGCCGACTTGCCGCGCTCCATCTGGTGCGGCGCGCCGGAGGCGGTCAGGTACTGGTAGGCGCCGAAGACGAAGTAGCCGGCGCCGATCGCGCCAACCACGCCGAGCAGGATGCCGACGAGGTTGGAGATGGTCTGAATCAGATCAGCCATTGGGTGTGTGTCCTTTCCAGAACGGGTTGTGTTTGCTGTTGGCGGCAGTCCTCGATGGGACGTGGTTGCTACTCAGCACATGAGGTGTTCGCTCCGTTCCGTCACTCGTTCTGACTGCGCAGGCCGCGGCCCGAAGACTCGGCGCCGCCATTGCCGGCTGCCGGTGACGACAGCTGGGCTGTTGACTGAGCCGGCGCGCCCGCTGCGACTGCGGCGGCTGCTTGACCGCTTGGCGCTGCTCGACCACCGCCCACACCACCGAACGCGGCGAAGCTGGCCGCCGAGCGGGCCATGTTCATCGGCAGCGAGAAGGCGAAGTAGAGGGTGCGCAGCCAGGAGTCGAAGGGGCCGGAGTTGCCCAACATCGAGGGCACGCGGGTGGCCAGGTAGACGAATCCGACCGCCATCAGCAGCTTCCAGACCAGGTCGCGAGCCGGCTCGAAGGGACCGATCTCGGCCAACTCAGCCAGGAACCCGATGCCCAGCGCCAGCGCGATCAATTGGACCGCCTGCTGTGCGACGGTGGTGGCAAAGATGCGCAGCCACTGCCGACTCCACCCGGCGGTCTGCGGCAGAATCCACAGGCCCATCGCCGCCGGCGCGAGCGCCAGGAGCAGGTCGATCAGGGCCAGCCGGAGCACCATCTGCAAGAGCAGGTAGAGGCAGAAGAAGGCGTAGATGAGATAGATCAGCGCGAGTAAGAGCGCGATGCCGACGGAGCCGGACTTGACCGCTGTGAGCAGCGTGTTGACCGGGGCAAGCAGGAGATCAGCGGGAGTGACATCGAGGGTGGCTGCGATGAACCCCGAGACCGCGTGCGCCAAGTCGATAACCAGCGCACACCACCAGAGCGATGCCGCTGCCGCGACGAGTCCGAGCAGCAGGCGCGGAATCAGCTCGCGCCAGCTTGATCCGCGTCCGCCGAGTGGCTCCTCAAGGATCAGCGACAGCCCGATCCAACCGATGATCAGCGCGAGCGCCGCCGAGGTAATGATCCAGACGGCCAGCCAGGCTTCCTGTACCAGCGCGTGTTCGTAGGTGAGACCGGCGGGCGTGCCAGTGATGATGTCCGACATTCAGGCCTACCCCTCGCACTGCGCGAGGCCGACGCCCGCGAACTGTTCGAGCACGCCGCAGAGCAGGCCGTGCACGCCTTCGATCACCCAGACCGCCGCCGCCCGCGCCCAACGTTCGGGGTTGAGCGCGCCCAGAATCTTGTTGAAGATGCCGCCCGGCTGGTGCTCGGGGATCGTCACGTAAAACGTGGTCGGTGTTGGATGGCCAACCGCCTGCGCCGCGATCACCAAGAGGTAGCGCTGCTCCGGATCGAGCTCCGGTTGCTCATCGAGCGCGGGATAGTCGAAGTCGTACTCCCAGCCCTCGTCCCGCTCGTCCTCCCCACCGTTGACGCGGTAGATCGCAGTCAGCCACTCGCCCGAGTCCGCATCGCGAATCCCATAGGTCAGTCGCGAGAGCCTCAGGTTGAAGATCGGTCGAGCCCGGAACTCGCCGTTCTTCTTGCGCTCGATGAAGGGTTTTTCCTCGTCCTCGTTGACGATCACCAGCCGCTCCACGACCGGCGGCGTCTGTGCATCTACCAGTTGCAGGGCAGGTATCGCCACAGCGGCTGCCGCGAACGCTCCGGCGACCGCCAACTTCAGTCGTCGTTTCCAAGTCGGTGTCACGCCTGAGCCCTTCTAGGAACATCTGTTCTCTATCGATGACTCAGAGTGTGTCTGATGTCGAACCCCTCGCGCTATGGCGCCCAGGCCATGTCACGCGTGACACTGTCCTCGGCGTCAGTGCTTGCCGTTACAGATGGCCGATTAGAGGTGTGGGGCGTGTACAGGAATCTGAGCGGTTGGATCGTTGGACAAACTCACCGAACGACCAGTGTTTTCTGCGGCGAACGCCGGACAAACGGGGTTCGGTGGCGACGGGCTGGGTGGAATAGCTGGTTCCACGCTCGATTGGACAAATCGGGTCGTTTTGTCCACCAGGGGACGGGCGTCTAGGTAGGTTGAGGGCATGGAGACGACGGTGAATACCCCTGTCGCGACCACAGAAGTGCCTGTTCAAGAGCCTAGCGCGGAGGGGGATGGGCGGCTCGTGGCCCTCCTACAGGACCTGGTCGCTCGCGATGGTCGTGAGCCGGTGGCGCGTCGACTCGAAGTCAGTGAACGGACACTCAGGCGAGCGCTGTCGACCGGTCAGCTCGGCAAGCGTCTGACTGAGGAGCTGGAACGCGAGTCGAGCGGGTCCGCCGAGGTGCAGCTTGATCTGCTCAAGCGGCAGGTGAAGGCGCTCGAATCACGACTGGCTGAACTGGAGCGGTCGAGCAGCGAACGTGCTCGCGACAGCGGCGCTGACGAGCTGCAGCAACAGGTGGAGAGGTTGCAAGGCCGCCTACAGGACGTGGAGCAGCAACTCGCTCAGGTCGTTGCCGCTGTGACGGAGCTGCGGGAAACGCAACGGCCTGCCGCTCACCCAAGCGTCGCTGAAGCGAGCCGGTCCTACATCCCCAATCGCATCTACTCCACGTTGGTCGAGCTGGCACCGCAACCCGACGACGAGCAGGCTTATGGACAAGAGGCGTTCGTCCTCATCACCGAGTGGCGCCAGCAACATGCTGAGTTCAAGGCGCACTGGCCATCGGTCGAGGGTTACGTCGCAGAAGTCCGCATGGTCGAACTGGAGCTTGAGCTGATCATCGAGCACGAGCTGACCATGCCGCCCGCTGACCTCCCCTGGCAGGACTGGCAGCGTAAGCATGAGCTGCGACAACGCCACGAGAGGCTGGAAGAAGCGCGACGCAAGCTCCGACGAAAGCGGATTCGTCGGTTCGTCGTGCGGCTGCTGACACTGGGTCTGCTGGGGTAGATCGCTACCCGTTGTCCGGCGCATGCCATCGTCCTGGGTGTTGACGATTGAGCCTTCAGTCAGTGAACGGCAATCTCCAAACGACAGCAAGCGCACCGAGGAAGACCAACGGAAGCGCAATGCCGAGCAGGACCGCGAGCGAAACTACCGGCAAATCTCCCGCCCAAGTGCCTAAAATTTGGAGTGCAAAACCGACTGTGACAATCGGCAGACCGAAACGACCTAGTTTCGACCAAGTTCGTCGCAGCCCGGTCAAATCGCTAGGCGTCGCATCCCCTTCCAACTCAAGGAAGCTGGCGCGTAGGTGAACTCTCGGGCCTGCGAGTAACAGTGCTACCCCAACGATGTCGAGCAGCAGACCAACTGTAATCAAGATTTGAGTGAGCACGTTGCTCCACGAGGCGACCGAGCGAAAGTCAAACCTAATCTCGGATTCACGTACGTCCTTGTTGGTCAGAGTCAGCGAGGCGCACTCCGGCGCCTCGGGACTATATGTCACTTTGCAGACTACTCACCAATCGGACGCCGGCGACGTGGCGGACGGCCCATGAACGCGCTCTAATGACGTTGGTTTGCGGTTTCAGCCAGCGGTTCCTCCTCAGAACACTGGTGGGTTTCGTCTCCGGCCCGAACCTGACCCGACGGATTGAGTCTTGCTCTCCCGACGGTTAGTTCAGACAGAGAGACACCCGCGCACTCTTGCAGCGCGAGGTCGGTTGACGGGTTGAGTCTTGCTCCCCCGATGCGCGACTTGAGATTGCAGGAACTGCCATCGCGGTTGGCATGATGGCTCAACGCCCCGCCAATCGCCGGATTTGCATCTGATCGAGCTCTCCGAATGGGCAGCTCGGTCGCTTCGTGTCCGCGCGAGTTCGTAGATCGTCCCTAATCCGACTCGCGCATCTCCCCTTTCCACGCTTCGACTTCACTGGTCAACGGCATCGACCGTGGGCGAAGCGTGTCCAACTCCCGTCTTCACTCATCAACTCTCGCTGACCGTGCGTCCCGATGCCGACGCCGGTCTCCACCTGCCAACCCAGTTTCCACCCACTCAATCACACACTCTCGTCACTCAACGACACCTCAGAAAGGAGTTTTCGATGAGAGATTTCCACACACCCACTGCGACACAAGGTCGCTACGTCGGTCCCGATGCCTGGCAGATTGCCGGACGGCTGCCGCATCGCGTCAGGTTCGAGCGCGGCTGGTTTCACACCGCTGCGGTCTGTCATGGCTCGTTGGACGACCGCCTGTCTTTCCGACAGCGGCCAGACGGCGGCGCGATCGACGTTCGCTGTCACGCAGCCAAGTGCTCACGACAGCGCATCGTCAAGCGGCTAGAAGCGCTGACCGGCGAGTCGATCTGGTCGGCGTACGAGCAGGGCGACACGGTTCCACCTGCGACCGAGCCTCCCGCGACGGGTCAGCGCCGACGCAGCTGGATAGACCTCAGGTTGTTCGTCGTCGGCGCCGTCATCGCGATGCTCGTTGCGCCGTTGGCCTTCGGCTACGGAGTCGAGGTCGCGGCGCTCAACGCGTTCGGAATCGGATGGACGGCTTCGCTCATCTGGCGGATTCGACAGGTTCGCCAGCAGCGCCGCCAGCGCGCGAGAGGCGACGCCTCGTGACCGCCACCGTCGATATCCCGGCGCTCAAGCGACGCTATCCGCTCGGCGATGTCGTCGAGTCGAGCGGAATCGCGCTGCGCGGTCGAGGCCGCGTGCGGCAGGGCGTCTGCCCGTTTCACGAGGAGAACGCAGGCAGTTTCACCGTCTACGCCGACTCGCATCGCTGGTACTGCTTCGGCTGTGGACTCGGCGGCGACGTGCTCGACTTCATCCAGAGATTGGATGGTGTCGACCTGCCCGAGGCGATTCGGCGGCTGCAGCGTGCCTGCCCCGTGCCCAGACACGGGGGCGGCGATTGGCACACGCCCGTTGCACCTGTTGAACCTGCTGCATCGACACCGGCAGAGGTTGTTCGCGAGCCGCAACTGCTGACGGCGGCGATGCGCTTCTACGGGGCGCAACTGCGCCGCTCGCTTGAGGCGTTGGACTATCTCGCCTCGCGCGGGATCGACATCGTGGCGGCTCAGCGGCTTGGTCTGGGATTTGCAACCGGAAACAGGCTGCGCGGACACCTGCGCTCGCTCGGGTTCGACGACGCTCGCATTCAGTCGAGTGGCCTGTTCAGCGAACACGGCGAGCGTTTCGCAGGGATGATCGTCGTTCCCGAGGTTGTTGCTGGTCGCGTTCACTGGCTTGCCGGTCGTGCCATCTCGCATGACGCCAGGCGGCGATTCACCGCCTTGCCCGGCCCCAAGCCGGTCCTGGGAATGGGTCAGCTGACTTGGCCCAGTCACTGGATCGTCGTCACTGAGGGACTCTTCGACTGGCTCACGCTGGCCAGTTGGGACATCCCGGCGGTGGCGGCGCTGGGCACTCAGGGCTTGGACAAGGTCGCGGCTGCGCTCCGAGGACAGCGGCGCATCTTCCTCGCCTTCGACTCCGACGACGCCGGCCAAACGGCTGCCGTTCGACTGCGCGATCTGCTCGGTGAGCACCGCGCGCAAGTCATGGAGTTGCCGGATGGCACCTCCGACATCGCCGACTTGGCCACCCGCTCCGACGGCCACGCCGTCTTCCTCGACTTGCTCAAGCGAACCGCTCGCGTTCGCTGAAGCATCCATCCACCCAGCCCCCAAGTTCTGAAAGGAGGGTCACTGGACCCAAACACACTCGTGTCTTGCGCACGACATCGACCCACACCAAACAGCTCAACGAAGGAGCAACCACGCCATGAAGAATGGCATCCACCCTCACCCCAACGGAACCCCCAACAAGAGCAACGGCAACGGGACGCGCCCCACGAACGGCGCGGCGCCCACCAGCATCAACAGCCTCGGCAGCGACCTCCTGTGGGACGCCCTGCCACCCAACGTCAACGACGCCCTGCGGCAGCCGCTCGACCCGACATTGGTGTCCGAGCGCAAGGGACGCGGCGGACGACGTTTCTCGTACATCGAAGGTCACACGGCCATCGACCAGGCCAACCAGGTCTTCGGCTACGGCGCCTGGGGCTACGAGCTCGTCGGCGAGGTCACGCTGCGGGAGTTCAAGTCAGGCGCAGCCTACTCGGCCACAGTCCGCGTGACCGTGCCGGGCGCGCCGTCTCGCACTGACGTCGGCTTCCAACCGGTCTCGGACGACTCGGCCGAGGGTCACGAAACGGCCTACAAGGGAGCCGTCACCGACGCGCTCAAGCGAGCCTTGCGCAGCTTCGGCGATCGCTTCGGCAACGGCCTCTATGGCGACCCGCCGACCTCGACGGGTCACAAACGACGGCAACCGCAGCATCGGCAGCATCGAACCGAGCAACGGCCCACGGCGGTGTCAGCCTCTGGCTCATCGCGCTCGAACGGGACGCGACCGCGCACGGAGGACTCGGACGTTCGCAACTTGCGGGCTCAGTTGATCGACCTGAGCGCCCAACAGGGCTTCTCGGAGGAGCAGGTTCGCGCCGCCGTCTTGCGCAAGACCGGTCGCGACTTGGACGAGCTCGGGGTCGACGACCTGACGCCACTGATCGCCTCCGCAGCCGACAAGCTGCAGCAGCGACAGAGCTAACGCCTTCCGTTTCCGCAGCGAAACAACCAGCTGAGCGGGGCTGCCTTCCAAGCGAACGCAGCCCCGCTCTTCTCTATCGGACAGAAAGGACCGAACCATGTCCGAAACCAACCCGTATAACCGACCGATGGCACGGTTCACTGACGACCTCAAGCTCGAAGTCCGCGCCTCGGCGCTGGGACGCTGCCGCCGAGCGCTTTGGTACTCGGCGACCGAGCAGCCGATCACCAACCCGACCTCGCCCGAGTCGCTGACGATCATGGAGTCCGGCAACGCGCTCGAACCCGTCGTCATTCGCGCGATGCAGCGAACCGGATGGATGATCCATCCTATCGACCGCGACGCCCCCACCGCCGTCACAGTCGAGCTCGGCGACCACATCGTCGTCAGCGGTCACCCCGACGCGACGGGACTCTTGCCCGCCACCAACGTGTCGGCAATCGACAGCTTCCTCTTCGATGATTCGCCGCCAAGCGAAGGCGACGAACTCGTCATCGAGGTCAAGACTCGGGGCCCCGAGGCGTTCAAACGCTGGCAGACGCTCGGCGCTGAACGCAGCCATCCCGACTCGGTCGCGCAGGCGGCCTGCTACTCGCTGGGACTCTTCGGCGAGCACCGCGACGTGGTCATCGCAACGCTCGACACAGGCTCTCGGCGCTGGGACCACGAGGTTATCCCGGCTGCACGTGTCAAGCGCGCCTGGCAACGCGCCGGCGATTGGCTCGACGTGCTGGCGGATCATCTCCAGGCCAACGGACCCGATCCTGAAGTCCTGCCCGAACGCGACTTCGAGGCGACCGACTGGCAGTGCCGCAGCTGCCCTTACCTGGACACGTGCCAGGCGCCAGTCCTCGAGATAACGCCGGCTGAAGCATCCTCTGACGCGTCTGCCGAACCCGTCTCTGACGAGGAGGCACAGTCGGCGCTGTGGCACTACGAGGAAATCTCGGAGCTGATCAAGTCGCTAAACGCCGACAAGCGTGAGTCGCTTGCCACGCTCGAAGACTGGCTCCAAACGCAGGGCGTTGGCAAGTCCCAACTCGACGGTCGGGACAAGCCCCGCACGGTCGGGATGGTCACCAGCAAGCGCTACAAGGTCGACCACAAGCGCCTCAACGCGCTGCTCGACCCCGAGCAGCGGGCCGAAATCGTCACTGAATCTCACTCGGAGTACCTCCGAGTCAGTTAGCCGCGTCCCACACAGGATTCAATCGAGGCCGCGTTCCCACGCCGGGACGCGGCCTTTCCCTACTCAAACAGGCGCGAGCGTTTCGCGCCGACAAACGCTCTTTGAAAGGAGCACTACCGATGGCACGCACCATCAACCACGTCGCGCTGCTGGGCCGAGTCGGGGCCGACCCCGAGCTGCGCAGCACCAAGAACGGCACGGCGGTCGTCCAGCTCAGGCTGGCCACCGACCGCCACAGCAAGTCGAACGGCGGACAGTCGGAGACCGACTGGCACTCCGTCGTCTGCTGGGGCAAGACCGCCGAGGCGGTGGCGCGATACGTCGCGAAGGGCGACCGCGTCCACGTCAGCGGCCGGTTGCAACAGCACAGCTGGCAGACCGACTCCGGCGAGCGACGCAGCAAGGTCGAGGTCCACGCGCACGAGGTGATCTTCCTCGACTCGCGCAACGACCGCTCGGACCGAGACGAGGGAGGCAATGCTCCCTTCTAACGGACTTCCGTTCCCGAAACCTGCTCGTCTCGCACGGGCATCCACGAGGCCGCGCTCCCATTTCGGGACGCGGCCTCTTTCCGTACCCAACAGGCGCGGACGTTCCGCGCCGACACACGCTCTTTGAGAGGAGCACTACCGATGGCACGCACTATCAACCAGGTCATGCTGCTGGGCCGAGTCGGGGCCGACCCCGAACTGCGCAGCACCAAGAACGGGACCGCCGTCGTCCAGTTCAGGCTGGCCACCGACCGCTACAGCAAGTCGAACGGCGGACAGTCGGAGACCGACTGGCACACCGTCGTCTGCTGGGGCAAGACCGCTGAGGCCGTCGCCCGCTACGTCCACAAGGGCGACCGCGTCCACCTCTGCGGTCGACTGCAGCAGCACAGCTGGCAGACCGATTCCGGCGAGCGGCGCAGCAAGGTCGAAGTCCACGCCAGCGAGGTGATCTTCCTCGACTCGCGCAACAACCGTTCGGACAGAGACGAAGGAGGTGACGCTCCCTTCTAACGGACTTCCGTTCCCGAATCCTGCCCGTCTCGTACGGGCATCCGCGAGGCCGCGTTCCCACACCGGGACGCGGCCTCTTCACTTCCCATTCCCAAACAGACGAGGGAACGCCCCTCGTCGCAACACGCTCTTGGAAAGGAGCACTACCGATGGCACGCACCATCAACCAGGTCAACCTGCTGGGCCGAGTCGGGGCCGACCCCGACCTGCGCGGCGCCAAGAACGGAACCGCCGTCGCCCAGCTCAGGCTGGCGACGGACCGCTACAGCAAGTCGAACGGCGGTCAGACCGAGACCGACTGGCACTCGGTCGTCTGCTGGGGCAAGACCGCCGAGGCCGTCGCCCGCTACGTGCGCACGGGCGACCGCGTCCACGTCACGGGTCGGCTGCAACAGCACAGCTGGCAGACCGACTCGGGCGAGCGCCGCAGCAAGGTCGAAGTCCATGCGCACGAGGTGATCTTCCTCGACTCGCGTAGCGACCGCTCGGACCGAGACGAGGGAGGCGACGCTCCCTTCTAACGGACTTCCGTCCCCAGTTCTGCCCGTCTCGCACGGGCACCCATGAGGTCGTGTTCCCACCCCGGGACGCGGCCTCTTCTCGTTCCAAATCCAGAAAGGAACTTCCCGTGACCACCATGGTCCAACCCGACCTGTTTGCCAACACGAACGACGACCCCGTCCAGCAGCGGCTGGTCGACAGCGAGCGGCAGGAGCTGCTCAACGCCCTACGCCAGAACGTCTCACTGCTGAACGAGCTCGCGATTCGCTACGAGGTCGAGACTCGGCCGGAACGCTCGCCTGACCGTGAACAGATCGCGACATCAAAGCAGGTCTTCGACTTGCTCCGCGCGGAAATGACATCGCTCGCGCAAGAGCAAGTGCGCGTCCTGCTGCTCGACCGCCAACTGCGGATCGTCGGTCAGCGCACGATCTATCAGGGCAACGCCTATTCGGCCTTGGTTCGGGCTGCCGAGGTCTTCAAGCCGGCCATCGTCGAGTCGGCGCCCAGTCTGATCGTCGCGCACAACCATCCCTCTAGCGACGCCACACCGAGCCAGGCCGACATCAATCTGACTAAGGACTTGGTCGAGGTCGGCAAGCTGCTCGGCGTTGAGCTGCTCGACCACGTCGTGATCGGCGACGGGAGCTTCGCTTCGATCAAGAACGGAGGCTTCCTCGACTGACTCCGTTCGCAACTCACAACCCAACCTGTTCACTGGAAAGGACGAGCACCATGCTCGACACCAACCTGGCGTTGGCTGAACCCGACGCTGTATCCACCCAGCTCTACACGATCACGGCGGGCGGCTTCTCCGCCACCTGCGACGCGTTCGCCTCCGACCCGGAGCAGAACCAGCTCTGGTTCGTCTCGATGGTCGGCGCTCAGACCTCGCTCAAGGCGATCTGGGCGGCGCTGCTCAACTCGCCGCCCAGCCCGGCCTTCCTGATCCAGGGCGCCGTGGACGACCTGCACGAGGGCGGCTACGAGCGCTGCCAGATTCCCGAGCAGAGCATCGGCACCTGGAAGACCAGGATCGCCAAGCTGCCGCAATCAGGCGCTCATCACGCCATGGTCTACACGCAGATGGCGGAGCTCTCGTTCGAGCGCGACGCCTTCCTGCTGCTGACCCCCGACGCCTCGGAGGCGCCGGCCCTGCACCTGCGCTTCCTCAACCAGCGCAGCGAGCTGCCGCTGCACCACAGCTGGGTCGATTGGCTCTGGCAGCAAGGGCTCCAGAACGAGGCGATTCGGCCGCTCAAGTCGGTCGGCCTCAACGCCTGGGCCTGCTACCACGACCCGCAACAGCTCGAGAGCGAACTCTCGGCGGCGATCAAGTGCGGCGCGCTCAAGCTGCCGCGCGACCTGAACGGAGGCCCGGCATGACCGACCGCTACGTGACCGTCACGGTCGAGACCCGAGCGGGCGAGGACGACATCGCCGGCGAGGAGATCACCGCGATCTACAACTTCGACCTCGAGGAAGACGGATCGCAGATCGAGGAAAGCGTCCACGAGGACATCCACGACCACCTGCTCAACCTGCTTGAGCAGTATCGAGAGGAGCACCGATGACCGAATCGACGGACGACCAGATCATCGTCGGCGTCCGCCAGGGCGCGGACGGGACGGCCCGCTGGCGGCTCCAACCCGAGGAGTCCGGCTGGCAGATCGCCCGGATCGCCGAAGACCTCGAAGACCACCTGGTCGGCCTCGTTGAGGCCGACCACGAACGAAAGGAAGACAACGAATGAGACTCGCAGGACAAGCCAAGGGCGGCTACTACCCGACGCCGCCGCGCGTGGTTGATTGCATCAGGTCGCTGCTGATGGCGCCGATCCGTTACGGCCGAAACCGAGACGACATCTCTCGCTTGCTCGACCCCTGCTGCGGTCCGGGCGACGCCCTGTCGCAGTTGGCCGGGTCGATGAACCGCCACGTCCCGATCGAGACCTACGGCGTTGAGCTGCACACCGAGCGGGCGCAGGAGGCCGCCGAGCGGCTCGACCACGCGCTCTCAAGCGACCTGTTCCGCTGCTCGATCGCCAACCGGGCGTTCAACCTGCTCTGGCTCAACCCGCCCTATGACCACGACCGCGAGGACAAACGGGTCGAGCACGCGTTCCTGACGCACTGCTCCCGCTACCTGGAGCCGGACGGGGTGCTGGTCTACATCATCCCGCGCGCGCAGGTCGCGACATCAGCGCGGTTCCTGACGACCAACTACCGGCGCGTCCGGGTCTGGGCCTTCCCCGAGCCCGAACGCGAGCAGTTCGACCAGGTCGTCGTGCTGGGCGTGCGCAAGCCGCAGCCGCGGCCTGACGCGCGAGCGATGAACGATCTGTTGGCCAGCATCGAGGAGCTGGAACCGCTGCGCCACGACCTGCGGCCCGAGTACGACGTCGGCATGTCGTCGCCGGGTCCGGTCATGTTCACGACTCGGGTGATCGACTTCTCGAAAGCGGTCACCGAGGCTCGCCGGCGCGGGCTCTGGACCCAGAACGAGATCACGGACGCCTTCTGGCCGCCCACGGACCGCTCGACGCGGCCCTTGATGCCCTTGCGCAAAGGGCACCTGGCGATGCTGGTCGCGGCCGGCTTCCTCGACAATCTCGAACTGGAAACGCCCGAGTCGCGCGTCCTCGTTAAGGGACGCACAACTAAGGAGATGGTCCTGGTCGAGGAGGGCGAGACCCACGACGTCTACCGCGAGCAGCTGCAGACCAGCGTGGTCACGCTCGACCTCGACTCGGGCCGAATCGAACGGATCGAGGCGTAGCGGGACCGAACGAACCCATCTTCACGACCTCAGCGCGGCCGGGCGGACGCGCGCAATCACACACACCGCCCACACCTAAATGGAGACCGACCATGCCCCGACTCAGAGTGCACTACGCCTGCGACCGCTGCGGGCGCACGTCGTCGGCCGAGTACTTCGACTACCGCTACCACGAGACCGAGGTCGTCCGAGCGCCTTGCGGCGGCTGCGGCTACATGACCCGGCACACGCCCCAGAGCGCCGACCGGACCACGGACGACGACCGTTCCCCCGACCCGACCGCTCACGAACCGGGTCGTCGGACCTGGCGGCAGTTCCACCAGCACGGATTCACCCGCTGGGAGTGTTCGGGCTGCGGCCGGATCGAGCAGTCGCTGGCGTCGCCCGACCCCTGCGATTGCACCCCCTGAAACAAGCGAGCGAGCGAGAGCTGGTACCTCTCGCTCGCTCTAGTCAGATTTGGAGACCTGACATGACCCAGACTACCCAGTGCGGCTTCTGCCGCGAGACCTACGAGGTCGGAGACCAGACGCACACGCCTGACGCCGACGCGCTGCCGCTCAACCAGTGCGCGACCTGCGCCCGGCAGGAGGCCCGCGGGGGCCGCGAGCGCGAGCGCCCAATGTTCGACTGGCGGCCCGACGACCGCGTCGAACTGGTCGACTGGCAGCCCACCGACCTGGTCTGGCTGGCGGCCGATGCCTGAGCGCACACCGTCGCTACCGGACTTCAACGCCTACGTCACGGTTAGACAAGTCATCGCCGAACTGCTCGAACTCGAGTGGATCGACCCGGAGGACTTGGCCGACCGCGAGGACGCCCGGCTGCTGGCCGAGCGCCTCAGCGCCGCCGCCCCCGAGCGACTGCTCAGGCTCGCGCTCACAGCCTGACCACTACTACGCCCGACCTGCCGCCTGTGCAGGTCGGGCTGGAACGGAACCTCATCCATGAACCGCTGGATCAACGACCGCGGCTGCCACATCTACTTCGACAAGACCGTGCCCATCAACGAGCACGGCGACGAGACCGGCAAGGGCGCCTTTTCCTGGTGGTGCGCCTGCAACCGCAGCCAAGACGACTACGAGAGCCTGCCCGATTGCGTCCGCGACGCCCGGGCCCACATTGAGGAGTAACCGTGAACCTCTCAGAGTTCATCGACACCTACCGCGAGGCGATCACCAAGCGGATCGTCCACAGCTACCCACCCAAGTACCGCCCGGCGGCCGACCACCGCCCGATGCCCCCGCTCAAGCGCCGGCCGATGGGCGCCCAGGAGACCGCGATCCGCGGCGCCGCGCTGAGCCTGACCGAGCAGCGCGGCACCACCGTGGTCGGCGAGATGGGCGTGGGCAAGACGTTCATCGCCATCGCCGCCGCCCAGTTGGCCGGCTTCCGCCGCGTGCTCGTGCTCTGCCCGCCGCACCTGGTCGGCAAGTGGCAGCGCGAAATCGAGGACACGATCCCGCTGGTCCGCACCGGCATCGCCGACTCGATCACCGACCTGGAGCAGCTGCGCCGCCAGGAGGGTTCCGGCCCCCAGTACGTGGTCATGTCCCACTCGCGGGCCAAGTTGGGCCACCGCTTCCGACCCGCCTACTGGACGCGGCGGCTCAAGGACGAGGACGGCAACCCCGTCCGCGACGAAGAGTCCGGCCAGTTCATCATGACCCCGGCCTGCCCCGACTGCACCGCGCAGATCGTGGACGCGGAAGGCGTCCCGGTCTCGCACAAGCAGTTGGACAAGAAGCGTCACACCTGCCCCAACTGCGGGACGCCCCTGTGGACGGCGGAGGCGCGGCCCGTGCAGACTGTGACGACCGACTACAACGCCGGTCTGATGGCGCGCCGCAGGCCCGGACAGGGTCCGCGCAAGTACCCGCTGGCCGACTACGTCAAGCAGCGCATGCGCGGCTACTTCGACCTCTTGATCGTGGACGAGGTGCACGAGCACAAGGGGCGCGGCTCGGCCCAGGGCGTCTCGGCCGGCATCCTGGCCGACGCCTGCGGCAAGTCGCTGGCGCTCTCCGGCACCCTCATGGGCGGCTATGCAAGCACGCTCTTCCACCTGCTCTACCGGTTCTCCCCGGAGATCCGCAGTGAGTTCGGGTGCTCAGAGGAGCGCAAGTGGGTCGAGCGTTACGGCTTCCTTGAGCAGCGCGTACGCCACGACCGCGGCGACGACTCGACCGAGGACGGCTCCGTTTCGCGCCGGCGGCACTACCGCAAGCAGGTCAAGGAACGGCCGGGCATGGCGCCGGCGGCGCTGTTCCACATCATCGGCCACTCGCTCTTCCTGCGCCTCAGCGACGTCGCCGATGCGCTGCCCGGATACGAGGAGCAGATCCAGGTCGCGAACATGGACACTGAGGAAGGCCTGCACGGCCTCTCCCAGGCTTCCGCCTACCGGATGCTGGCCACGGACCTCAAGCGGGCGTTGCTGCAGGCGATCGAGCGCGGCTCGGCGCGGCTGCTCTCGACCTACCTGCAGGCGCTGCTCGCCTATCCCGAGGGCTGCACCCGGGGCGAGTCGGTGTTCGACCCGGACACCGGCGACCTGATCGTGCAACTGCCGCCGCTCGACGCAGAGCGCGTCTACCCGAAGGAGCAGCAGCTGTTCGACCTGGTCGCGCAAGAGCGGTTGGCCGGACGGCGGGTGCTCGTCTACGCCACCCACACCGGGACGCGCGACATCACCGGGCGGCTGGAGTCGCTGCTCACGCGGCACGGCTTCAAGACCGCCGTGATGAAGGCCGACCGGGTGGAACCGAAGCAACGCGAGGCCTGGGTGGCGAAGCGGGTCGCAGAAGGCGTCGATGTCCTCATCTGCCACCCCAGGCTGGTTCAGACCGGGCTCGACCTGATCGCGTTTCCGACCATCTGTTGGTACGAAACCGACTACTCGGTCTACACCATGCGCCAGGCCTCGCGCCGCAGTTGGCGCATCGGTCAGACGCGGCCGGTCAAGGTCGTGTTCATGGCCTATCGGAACACGCTCCAGGCCGACGCGCTCAAGCTCGTGGCGCAGAAGCTGCAGTCGTCGCTCGCGGTCGAGGGCGAGCTGCCCGAGGACGGGCTGGCCGCCTACGGCGACAGCGGCGACGACCTGATGATGGCCCTGGCCCGCAAGCTCGTCTCAGGCGAGACCGACGACGAGCCGGTCGAGGCCATCTTCCAACAGGCGCAGCAGGTTGCGGCAGACGCTGAAGCGCTCCTCGTCGACGATTCCTGGCGTCCGGTCGAACCAACGCCGGAACCGCTCGCGCTGCCGGTCGGCGCAACGGTCGACGCCGAGTCCGCCCTCGCGGTCATCCCCTGCGAGCATCACACGGGCGACGCGCCCGAGCAGCGAGACCTGTTCAGCTGGGCCGAGTTCCTCGCGGACGAGCCCCAGCCGACCAAGCAGCGCGGTCGGAGGCAGGCGCAACCGACTGCGTCACTCTTCGAGTGGGCGCTCGAACGTGAGCAACAGTCTGGCCTCGCCGCTGCCGGCGGGTAACGGAACGGGGAGCCTGCCCCCGACTTGAGCGGGGGGTCGTCGCATTCGCGACGGCCTCCCCTCAGCCCATATGTAACCGCGTTTTTTCGTGCCCGCGACCGACGTCGAGGTTCCGTCCAGACTCCTCGTCGGACGCGAATCCGACTCAACCGCAGGCGTCTCCTTCGACTGAGGTCCCCTCGGTTCCGGCGATTCCTTGCCTACCCAGTCGGCGACTCGCTATCCTTGGGCTGCTACTGAGGTGTCTGATTCGCCTTGGCCGAAAGTTGAGAGGGTGTGAACCATGACCCGTCTACTCGCAACTCTGACAGTCGTCGCGATGATGGCGCTCGCCGCCGGTCTGTTCGCCGTCGTGACGACCGAACGCGCGTTCGCACAAACGGGGGGGGGTAGAGTCTGAACCGGTTGAATGCACCGGCCGATCCTCCGACCCCGATAGCTGTAAGGAAGTTCGAGAGCACGGCAATCCCCGGGTGGTTGCGACCCACAACCCATCCGACCAGCGGCGGATCGATTCGCTCCACGCCCAGATGGATAGCCGCAACGAGCGCTACGTTGACGACTACGCCCGACGAACTGAGGAACTCGCCGCACTCCTGGTTACGGATGCCGCGCTCACATCTCAGTTCTTGAACAGCAACCCAAGCCTGGCGGAATCTGCCGTCTACTTCAGCGAAAAGGCCAGGCTGGAACGGCTGATCACAGCGAAACGGCAGCAGATCGAGACCTTGACCGAGAGCTTCAACCAGGAGATGGCGCGCCTGGTCGAACAGGTTGGCTCAATCTCCGACCGAGCGGCCGAGAACTTGGCTCGACAGACCGCAGTCTGCGAGACCACGCCCGGCGAGGGTTCTGGACCGGATGAAGATAACCCTCTGACCAGGTGGTATGTCTGCACATACCTCGACTCAGATGGGAACCCACTCCTCGACTCAGATGGGAACCCACTCCCGTGGTACCCATTCCGCGATGAAGATGGGAACGAAATCATAGGCGAGAGGGGCGCCCATCAGGATGCAGTGAGCATCTCCGTCCAGGAGTACCGACGCTTCCCGATTCCAGTGGATCAAGCTGAGCGGGAGACCCGACCGATTCCGCCACTCGATGACGGACAGTACCACTCGCAAGACTTCTGCGAGTTCTTCGAAGACGAGTGTCGAGAGGTCCGCCGCGGTCACTACAGCTACTGGGTGAGTACCAGTCCGCCGGAACCGGAGCCCCGGTTCAGGAGCAGCCGCACGTACGACACCCTCGACGAGTGCGTAACCATCCACGGGCAATGTCTCGGTCACAATACTGAGATTGAGCATAGCCTCGATAGCAACGGCAACCCTGCGACTACGACCAAGAAATCGACGTATGTACCTGCTGCCGGTAGTGAGTACATCTCAGCCGACCAGTGTGAGCAGTATCACCGCACCTGCGAGCCGGTGCGGACTCCGAGACACGCTGGCGGCGGAGAGGAAACGCTCTACGTTCCGACCATCACCGGTCGCGTCTACACCGATTCGGAACAGTGCGGTATGGATCACGGCGGCTGTGAGCAGTACCGGCGGGACAGCAACGATGACGGCGTTGTCAATAGCGATGACGATATCGTCTACGTCCCCTACGGCAGCAGAGAGGTCGTGGTCACAGTCACCAATACAGGCACCCTGCCGACGGGCACAGCGTCGAGATCACGGGAAAGCATTCCGTCCAGCGACAGCCGCGCGCCTGATCGCTCGGAGTCGGACACCACTCCTGAGCCGGATCCAATCCCGCACAGCGCGGTGCATGTGGATGATGAGACAGGTGAGACCAGCACGCCGAGCGAAGCTCAGCCAGCGACCGGATACTCCACCGGCAGTGCATGCCTGGGCATGGAGCAAGGCGTCGTCTGCGGTCAGGGCGACGACGGCAACTGGTACCGGCTGCGAAGCTGGAAGCCCCAATAGACGAGTCGCAGCGCCGCTCGCCGTCAGCGTGACCGCAAGAGGAGGGGGCTTCCCGAAGGAGGCCCCCTCCTGCTCTTGGTCTGCGCCGGTCTGAGGCCCATCGCGCAGACGCGGTCCGAGACCAATAGCGACGCCCTCCCCCAAGTCCGTGTGTGACCGCCTTTCTTCGTGCCCGCGACCGCCTATGGCGTATACGACTGCACGTAGGCGATCGCCTCGGCGATGCCTTCCCAGTGCGGATTGTCGTTGGGCTTCGCGCGACGGTTGGTCGCCTCCGGCGCGACCACGGTCAGCGTTAGCGGCGCATCGACCACCTACAGGATCACAGCCAGTGATGATCAGGTGGACGAGGCCGACGGCTCGGTCACGGCGACGGTCCAGTCGGGCAGCGGCTACACCGTAGGCAACTCGTCCTCGGCGTTAGTTGGCGTGGCGGACGACGACGCAGCGCCGGACGTTCGGGACGATAAGACCCAGCTCATCGCTTAGGCGACAGCATTGCAGGACAAGTACGCGAAGCTACAGTCCCAGTCGCTCAGCCATCGGAGTTTGTACCTGGACATCACGGAAGTGGTGAAGGCGCTCAACGGGGAGTCGAGCAGACTGGATGCCAGCTGGTACGCGCCGATCCTCATGCGCAAGGCGATCAACTCCGCTAACGAGTTTGGCGACACCCACGCGGCGCAGGTGCTGGCGCAGGCCGGGGACATCCTCGGGATCAACGCCCTGGGTGGTATAACCGCAGCGCGTGAGATTGGCGCCTCGCGCCTGGAGCCGCGCATCATGGAACAGGGGGCCGCCAGCGATGTCGCTGGCGGCCCCCTGTCTGCGCCTGCGGAATGGGCGCGGGACCTCCCCGTTTCTTGACATCCCCTCAATGCGGTTGCCCATACGGGCCGTTCCGCTGAGCGGGTGTGTTCCCGCATCGCAAGGCGAAGCGAATCTGAGACCGCCATCACACCTACTCCGAGATACCTGATGACACCATGTGCAGGGGGACTCTAGTCTGTCCTATCACCAGGATCTGGCGACCGATGCTGCTCTGAGTTCGGACCAAGGTTTGGTCTTGCCGATCACGGTTTCGGGGGTGCGACCGCGGGTCCAGCGAGCGGTGTGCGCTCGGTCTTCGTTGTCGTAGCGCAGGTAGCGCTTGAGTTCGCGGCGCAGGCCGGTTTGCTTGGGGATGAGGAAGCGGGCAAAGGCGTGCTTCCAGCACTCTGCCAGGTTTGTGCCCTGGACGCGCTCGACGCAGCCGTTGGTCTGCGGCCGGCCGGTGCGGAGGAAACTCTGCCGGCGCCCCCGGGTCAGAGACAGTCTGGCCGAACTCGCGCGAACGGAACTCGGAGGCGTTGTCGCTCATCACGGTCTCCTGCCGCCAACTGCGCTCGCCCGAGTCGTGGGTCAGAAGGCGGGCAAAGCCACTCGGCCGCGGGTTACGGTCGACCTCCTCACCAACGTCTCAAAGGGAAAGCGACAAGAAACCAAGCTTCAGCCACTGATAACGGCACTCGATGGCATTTCTCACCTGGCTCGCGTTCCCGTGCGACCTCTCGAACACAAGGGCATCTGCCCAGCTGATCCTACCGAAGCATCGAACCTGCCTCAAGGCAAACCGATTTACCTTCATCAATAGGCTCGGTGTGTTAAACCTCTTCTTTCCCGGAATCCCATCGCGGCGGACAATTCTTCTGACTCCAACGGAGAAAGCGTCCGAATTTGGGAAGCTGGGATACCGCAATGATCGACTTCAGCAAACTCCGCCAGACCAACCAGACACCCTCCTCCTTTGATCCATTTGAGATCTTTCGACGACTTCCGAAGGCCCCAGGGATCAATGACCTTTGGAGTAGTCAAGCAGACGCCCTAAGGGACTGGTACGAGCGACGAGACGAACAAGACATAGTCATCAAATTGAACACCGGCGGTGGCAAGACTTTGGTTGGCCTTCTTATGGCAAGGTCCACAGCACTCGAAACCGGTGGTCCAGTCCTCTATCTCTGTCCTACACGCCAGTTACAACAGCAAATCCTCAATCAGGCCCACCAATACGGGATTGACGCGGTCCCTTACTCCCGGGGAGGTGGCATCCCACTCCACCAG
Organism: Dehalococcoidia bacterium; assembly: GCA_965207365.1. GTDB lineage: Bacteria > Chloroflexota > Dehalococcoidia > Bin125 > Bin125 > Bin125. The sequence continues at coordinate 623,187 of OZ242281.1, forward strand.
GATTTTCTTTCAGGACGAGCTGTGATGGTTGCCACCTACGAAGCCCTTTTCAATGGCCGCACCAAGTTTGGCCTTCGAGGCAACCCGAGGATTCCTACCGACCTGGCTGCTATAGTTCTTGATGATGCCCACACCAGCTTTGCCAAAATGAGAGATATCTTCAGCCTCTCAATTGAGCGTGATACACACAGTGACGTCTACGATACCATCACCACCGTTTTCCGGCCTTCCATCCTAAAGGAAGGCCGCCAAGGCACGCTTGATGACATTATCAGCGGCAAAGACAATAGCATCCTGGAGATTCCATATCCTGAATGGCAGGCGCGTTCGAACGAAGTGACCAAGTTGTTAGCTGATCATGTAGCTGGCGATAACACAGCAGGGTTCGCTTGGCCTCTGGTAAGAGACTCCATAGGCCAGTGCCATGCCCTCATGTCAACAGCCGCTCTAACCATCACCCCGCTATATCCAGACTTATCGCTCTTTCCGAGTTTCGCTGACTCCGATCGTCGCATCTACATGTCGGCGACAGTAGCAGATGACAGCTCAATCGTGAGAACGTTCAACGCCGATCCAGTCTCAGTCTCTGATCCCATTTCTCCAACATCAGTGGCAGGCGTCGGTGAAAGAATGCTCCTTGTGCCCGACTTAACATCCATTGATTCGGCAGAGACCTACAGCTTTGCGAAGTCACTTGCTGCCGAGGTTGCGAAGAAGGCAGGTTGCTTGATTCTCACCACATCTCAGGTACGAGCGCAAGAATGGTCGCCTACTGCTCGAGTCGTCTCTGGAGACGAAGTCGCCGAAGCGGTTTCCAGCCTAGTGGAGAGGACGGACAACGGACCATTCGCCTTTCCGAATCGATATGATGGCCTTGACCTACCAGGGGATAGTTGCAGGCTGTTGATCTTGGACGGAATACCAGGCGGTACGACGACTTACGAGCTGTTCCGCAGCGCAGTACTCCAAGGTAGCACCAGCATTAGTGCCGCAGTTGCAGAGCGGGTGGAGCAAGGGATAGGTAGGGGAACTCGCGGAGCAGGCGACCATTGTGTGGTGTTGATGCTTGGCCGCGACCTTGCAGCATGGGTGAGTAAGAGAGCGAACTTGGACCTCTTGACCCCGGCAACCCAAGCACAATTGCACGTTGGAATGACCGTCAGCAGGAACCTTGCATCATCAGAGGAGTTAGCGGACACAGTAGGCCAGTGCCTTGCTCGATCGCCAGATTGGATTACATTTCATGCAGAAGAAATTGCCGAGGCTGCGCACGCCCGCGCAGTAAGTAAAGCGGCAATCGACCTAGCTCACGTCGAGCGACAATATTTTGCGCTATTATCGAAGGGCCTTGCTTCAAAAGCGGCGTCCAAGCTGGAAAAATACGTCTATGAACACCAGGAACTTGAGCCTAGACACAAAGGATGGCTTTTGGAACTCGCGGCTCGTGCGCTTCTGGAAATCGATCCTGCCAGGAGCATCAGGCTACAGAAGGACGCCTTTGCGCTCAATCATAATCTCCACAGGCCGCACTCCTCTCCGGACTACACGCGGCCCTCTACACCAAGCAAGCAAGCAGAGACCATAGTCGATAGAACCCTTGACTATGCGATCCACAAAGGCCCCATCGTGGACTTGGAGCGGATCGGGGCGCTCCTTTCTGCGACGGCGACCAGCAATCAGTTCGAGCAAGCCCTCAAGGAGTTGGGTGAAGTACTTGGGTTCTCTTCGGAACGCCCAGAGAAGGACACCGGTCTCGGGCCAGATGTTCTCTGGATTCTACCTCACGCTAGCGGGGCGAAGGCCTGGGTCCTTGAAGCGAAAAGCAGAAAGAACGCAGATGCAGAGCTTAACAAGGACGACCAGGGTCAACTGCTCCAGGCTTGCGAATGGTTTGAAGAGCGATATCCGGATCTGCCGTTTCGCCGAGTCGTGGTGCATCCAAACCACTTCGCAACAGGATCAGTCACTGTTGGAACGACCGAGGCACTGACGCTTGCGAAACTGGACGAAATGATTGGTTCATTACGATTGTTGCTACAGGAAGTTACCAGGGACCTTAGTGACAAGGCTGAGGCGGTACGGAGGTGTGAATCACGTCTGATTGACCTGCGACTGACTCCAGAGGTGATTGAACAGCATTTCCTGAGGCCGTTTCAGATTCGCGGTAAGTAGTGTTGTTCGTGCCGGGCCGACTGAACCCAGTCAAAGGTCGATCTGGTGTTGCTGTGGATGTGGCTAGCAGAGGCCGTCGCTTAATCCCCCGATTGGCCCGGTCTCGTCGTTGCTGCGGGCGCACGAATCCAGTGCTGACCAGATTGGGATTGGATTTCGGGCCAAGCCGGGAATGATGAGAATGGGGTTTGTGCGACCGCCTCAGCAGGCTGCTGAAAATGAACGTGTGAGATCATGGAGGAGGTATTGAGCCGATAGACGAGGGAGGTCTGCGATGCGTGGTGAGACTGAGCGGCAGGCATCGATGATGTTGGGGCTGACGCCGGAGGGGTTCGTGCCCAAGGATCATCCCCTGAGAAGGATCAAGCCCTTGGCCGACTCGGCCCTGCGGCGCATGTCGCCCCTGTTCGACGAGCTCTACGCGGCAGGCGGACGACCGTCGATCCCGCCCGAGATCTGCTCAAGTCGAGCCTGCTGATGGCGTTCTACACGATCCGCTCGGAGCGCCAGTTCTGCGAGCAACTGCGCTACAACCTGCTGTTCAAGTGGTTCTTGGACCTCAATGTCGAGGACGAGCCGTTCCATCCGACGACGTTCACCAAGAACCGCGAGCGTCTGCTGGATGCCGATGCGGCGCGGGTCTTGCTCAAGGAAGTCGTGCGCGAGGCGCGCCGGCGCCGGCTACTCTCGGCCGATCACTTCACGGTGGACGGCACGCTGCTGGAAGCCTGGGCCTCGCACAAGAGCTATCGTCCGCGCGACGAGCAAGGGCCGCCCAAAGGCGGAGGGCGCAACCGCGACGCTGACCCCCGTTCTCAAGCCGGGGGCAGGCTTTCCAGGGCGAGCGCCGCGGCCGCGAGACGCACGAGTCGACCACCGATCCCGAGGCGCGGCTCTACCGCAAAGGCAAACAGCAGGGCGCGCAGCTCTGCTATCTGGGCCATGTGCTGAGCGAGAACCGGAACGGCCTGGTCGTCGATGTCGAACTGACCCAGGCCGATGGCTATGCCGAACGCGAGGCGGCGCTGGCGATGCTGGAGCGCAGTGTCTGCGGACCGGCGACGCTGGGCGCCGACCGTGGCTACGACACGCGCGATTTTGTCCGTTCGTTGCGGAACCTGGGCGTCACCCCGCATGTGGCCCAGAATGATCGCGGACGACGCAGCGCGATCGACGGTCGCACGACCAGACATCCGGGCTACCGCCAGAGCCAGCGTCGGCGCAAACGGGTCGAAGAAGTCTTCGGCTGGATCAAGACGGTCGGGGCGGGCGGCAAGCTGCGCTACCTCGGACAGGCTCGCAACAAACTCTGGTTCGAACTGACCGCCGCCGCCTACAACCTCACCCGCCTCGCCAACCTCGAGGCGGCCGCCGCATAACCGAACCGCGCCGACGCGGCCTTCGGCGTCGGAACTACGGTCCAACCTCGCATCTTCAGGCCTACAGGACCCGATCACACTCCGCGGTCAGCCGCAGCTCACCCGGTAATCATGGCGTGATCCGGCTGCGACCATCAATATTTCAGCAGCCTGCTAGGAGAATCGCCCGGCGAAGTTGATCGAGGTTGAAGTCCTAATCAGCCGCAACGTCGCAAAGGGGACTCTCCCTACCCAAGGGCCTCGAACGTCTAGTCTTTGTGTAAACCGCTTACTCGGTGTTGCGGATCACATCTACCGGGCATATGGTGAATCAGGCCAGGGTCTCGGTCGCATGGAACCTTGCGCTTGGAGAGGAGGAGCGAAATGGCGAGAATTAGTAGACGAACGGCCAACACAATCAAGGCGTCGGGATTGATCGCATAGTCCGCGTACCCGGGTTGTCTCTGCATCGTGGCTGGCAACGTTGAACGAATTCCTGCGGCCGTGGTGCTGTGCTTGAGCAACGGCCAGTTCGCTCTCCAAGCTGAGTCCATCAGCGAAGTGACCGTTGAACAAATATTGCGCTGATCCGCCGCGGGTAGCGCTCATTCGGAGGCCTCCTAGACCAGGAACCGAACGTCAACTCGATGGTTCTCCATTTTCTCCTGTTTGGTGGTCAGACGATGTAGGGCCACAAAGTTTCACATGGGTAAGGGACACGAAGCTTTGCCGTTGAGGGAACGCAATGCGGCTCGGAGGTGTTCCACGAAGGAAAAGGCCAGATGACACTGACGAATACCCAGCTTCGCCACTACGACTCGACCGTCTTGCGCTTACCGGCAGACAAACGAGCCGAGTACCACGCCCAAGTCGATCGGCTGATTGCGGAGCTCAGTCGCTCATTGCAAGAAAAGACCGAGATCGAGATCACCAGAGTGGTAAAGGCCGGGTCGTTCGCGAAGTTCACGATTCTCAGGAAGACCACTTCCGATCCGGTGGATGTTGATGTGGTCTTCTACATTTCTGGGCGAACGATCGGAGATGAGACGCTGCAAGAACTGAATGACGCAATCTACTCCCTGCTCTTGGAGATCTACCCGAACAAGAAAGTGGAGGACTTCGAGCTTCAGCGGAAAGCGGCGACTGTCACGTTCATTGGAACTGGCTTGAGCGTGGACATCGTTCCGGTCATTCAGACTGAAGCAGGTTCTGACTACGGCTGGCAATTCGATCTCAGCTACGGCAGTGCAATATTGACGTGCGCGCCATGCCAGATCCAATTCGTCCGCGACCGCAAGACGACAGACTCGGATTTCCGGACACTCGTGCGCTTGGCGAAACGCTGGAGGAATCACGCCGAGTTGAAACCGCTCAAGTCCTTCCCAGTCGAGCTGATCATGGCGTACCTGCTTGACTGTGAAGGCAAGGACGGAACAATCGACGAGCGCTTCCGGCGGTTCTTGCTTTACATCGCGCAATCCGAGCTGAGGGAGGTCATCGCCTTCCCGGAGAACCAGCGACCGCTCGGCACCTTCGCAGATCCCGTCGTGATCATCGACCCGGTGTACAGCGGCAACAACGTCGCCTCGCGAATCACGGAAGCAGAACGGGAGGAAATCGTCGTAACGGCAGAAAAGGCATGGGAGACGGCGAACTTCGCATCGGTCGAAGATGACTGCGAACTCTGGAAGGAACTCTTCGGCCCACGCTTCAAGGTTGAGGACTGACGATGAGCTACACAGAAACGACAACAGCCACGCAGACGTACACGATAGTAGACATCGAGAAGGTGGTTAGGAGATTCACAGCGGACATGGTTATGATCGCGAGCAGCAGCGGCGCGATCACCGAGGCCAAGGCGCGAGAGTACACTCACGACGTAGAGGCTCTGGCGAAGGAGGGTTTCCTCCGCAAGGTGGACATTACGTTGCTAAGCTATGGGAAAGAGGTTCGAGCTGTGACCTACGTAGTTAACACTTCGTCAGGGGAATTGACAACAAGCCGACCAGGCGGAGTGAAATGGCCCCGTGTGCTCTACCCGGAGCTTCGGATTGTCCTGTCTCACACATCGAGTTACAACGACGAAGCCCGTGAGTCCATGCGCAAGCATCTCAAGGTCGAGTGGGTGCCGACGCTGGCGGACACCAGTCACTCCACCCTCAAGCAGATCGCCGGCCGCGACTACGCAAGCAACGGCTGGGGAATGCAGCGAACGGATTTTGGTTCGTGAACGAGTTCAGCATCTTCGACGGTGAGGTCGTGCTGCCGGACGCAGACCTGACCAACAAGGCGAAGACACTGCTGGGCTTCGATGTCCGCTACTCAAGGGTTCGGGATCAACTACAGCTCCTCTTGAATGTCGACCAAATCGAGGCATGGAACCGTCAGTACCACGGCGGACGCCTGGCCATCTGCGACCTCATCCTGGAGCAGTATCCCCTGGTGATCTTTCACGGGGACGTGGGAACAGGGAAGACAGCGACAGCGGAGTGCATCGCGAACCGCTTGGTGACCGAATCGCACGCCGAAGACTCGGTGCTGTTCAAGCTGAGCAATCGGGTACGAGGCAGCGGCAAGGTTGGGGAGATGGGCTCCCTGCTTACAGAAGCGTTTCAGCGTGTGACGATGTCCGCCGGCAAACGCCGTCGCGCCATCTTAATCATCGACGAAGGCGACTCACTCGCCACGTCTCGATCGCAGGAGCACAGCCATCACGAGGACAAGGTGGCTGTGAACACTCTCATTCAGGGCATCGACGCGCTGCGCCGGGCTGGCGGCCGCATCGTAGTCTTCCTCTGCACGAACCGAATGAGCGCACTCGACGCCGCCTTGCTGAGGCGCGCGGCCATTGTCGAAACGTTTCGACGCCCCTCGGCTGATGAGCGCCGTCAGTTGTTCATTATGGACTTAGGCGCCCTCGACCTGACTGCGGAGCAAATCGATGAGTTGGTCACGTTGACTGGAAACAACTGCGAGGCTCCTGAGTGGACCTACTCCGATATCCGGACGCGACTGTATCCCGCCGCCCTGGCGCAGGCCTTTCCCGACCGCGCCGCTCGCTTCGATGATCTTCGATCAGCGGCCTCAAGTTTGACACCGTCACCAGTGATGGAGGATCACTGATGCCCAATCGTTCGCCATTGTTCGGTCGCCGCATTCATATCGCGGGATCGGTCGCTCGGGATCCAGATGTCGCGAGAACTAGCGATGTCGACCAAGCCCGCGAGTTGGTGGAAACGCTCGTTCTCCAGTTGATGGAACGTGGCGCGACCTTCGTTTTACCGGTTGACGCCGAGCCGGTGCGAGACGAGGATCACCAGCCCGTCTGCTTCGATTGGCTGGTTTGGCGCACTCTGCAGAAGCACTTGCACAAGCGCCCCGACAGTGCCGTGGACCCGCTGGCGGTCGGCGTGCAACACCACAAGAATGAGCAGCAGATCCCGGCGCAGTACCAGACACTTTGGGACGATCTCCGAGGCACAGCTCAGGTGCAGATCGAAAACGTGTCCCACTGGAATATGAACAGCAAGCGGATGGAGGCTCAAGCCCGCTTTGGCGACATCCTCATCGCAGTTGGAGGCGCTGAGGGAGTCCAGTTCCTTGCGAACCTCTACCACGAGGCCGGCAAGCCGGTTGTTCCACTGAATTGTCCTGTGACTAATCCTGACCAGGGAGCGCTCAAGCTGTTCAACAGAGGCCTATCTTCGGCCGAAACGGCGCGCCTGTTCAAGGTGGGTGGCGTGTTGAGTGCGCACAACTGGATCAATCGCATCAATTTCACAACACGCACACCAGTCGCTGAGCGCGTAGAGCAGATTCTGGCACTGCTCGAAGCGCTCGATCCGCCGCAAGCGTTCGTTATCCGACTCCTCGATCCTCAGAATCCCAACTATGAGGATGTGCAGGAATTCTTCGATGGGGTGGTCCAGGCGATTGTGGAGGGCGAACTTGGTTATCGGTTGGTCGTGGTCGATGGACATCAGCCATTTGAACATGCCCGAATCGACCAGGACATATTCGCCAAGCTTCATCGCAGCCGAGTGGTTGTTGCGGACATCACCGGATCACGCCCGAACTGTTTTCTGGAGCTCGGTTATGCGCTCGGCCGCGGCCTGCCGGTGATACTGACCTTGCGTGATGGCGAACCGCATCCGTTCGACCTCACGACCTTCGCCGCATTGCATTGGCAGACCAGCGGAGGTGTCGAGGAGCGGCGTCGCAGGTTTCGAGAGCACTGGGGGGCCATCGAGTCGCGTCCACCACTTGTGCCTCCCCAACCGCTCATCCCATGACAAACGGGCGTGATCTGTTCGTGTCGGTTGACATCGAGACCGCTGGGCCAATCCCTGGCGAGTACAGCCTCCTTGCGATTGGCGCGTGCCTGGTTGATGCCCCCGAAAGGAGGTTCCTCTGCTATCTCCAGCCGCTAAACACCAATGCCGATCCTGCGGCGTTGAAGGTCACTGGTCTGTCGCTGCAGGAGTTAAAGCGAACAGGACTGGCCGCGGAGCATGCCATGACCCGGTTCGCCACGTGGCTTGAAGCAAATCGCAGCTCCGCTGATCGGCTCGTGTTCGTGGGACTCAACGCCCCGTTTGACTGGTCGTTTGTCAACTATTACTTCCATCGGTTCGTGGGAGCAACCCCCTTTGGATTCACAGCGCTCGACATCAAGGCGTACTACATGGGCGCTAGTGGAGTGGCCTGGAGAGAATCCACATCGAGCTGCATGGCAGAGGCCTTCGGGATCGATGAGACGGGCGATCACAATGCTCTATATGATGCCCACTATCAGGCCGCATTGTTCAGACAGGTTCGACAGCTGGCTTCAAACCGCGAACTGCGTGGAGGCTTTCCCGGAGACCAGGGCGGGACCGAGTGAGCAGCGTTGCTGGGGCTAGTAGCTCGCGGGCTGACCATGGGCGAGTCGCGTGCAATAGGCGAGGAATCGATGAAGGTGATCGAGAGATTGGTAGGCTGACCTCGCTCGAAAGGATTTGGCCTCGCCAGCGAGAGGGAGCCGCTAAGATAGGTCACAGATGAAGCATCACACATTAGTTCTGCTGAGTGGAGGGATCGACTCTTCGACCATCTTGGCTCAGTGCGCAACGAGCAGCGAGACGGTGTCTGCCGTGTTCATCGACTATGGTCAGGCTGCCGCCCGAACTGAGTGGGACGCCGCCCAACAGATCGCCAGCCATTACAGCGTCAGCGTGCGAAATCTCCAAATCTCCGCGAACCTGGTTACTTCCAGGGGCGAGGTCTTCGGACGGAACGCGATGCTGGTTCTGCTGGCGGCAGGAGCGACGCCTGAGCGGCCACTTGTAGTGGAGATCGGTATTCACGCGCTCTCTGATTATTACGACACGACGCCTCTGTTTACGCGCCACGTGACGAGGCTTCTCGATGGGTACTCCCATGGGGCTGTGACACTGTCTGCCCCATTCTTGACGGCAACCAAGTCGGACATCATCAGGATGGCATTGCAATCCGACGTGCCCCTCGACCTGACCTATAGCTGCGAGATGGGGAATGCTCCAGCCTGCCTCCAGTGCCCCTCTTGCCTAGACAGGCGGCTACTTGATTCAGAGTGAGACGCCGCGCGCCGGAATTCGTAGTGTGTCGAAACTTGACATGCCGACACCCCTACTCGTTCCTTCATTCTCCAGCCGCGGATTCTCAGAGGTCGGGGCGACTTTTGCGGAGATGGCCGACAGGCTGTTTGGTGTGTGTCTGGTGAGCGCTTGGGATATTGCTCAGGCTCAGCTGCCTAGCAACGCGTTGCTCGCGACCAACGTCGTCGTCCTCGACAGTGGTGGCTATGAAGCGAACGACCAGCTGATCTCCGACTCAACCTCGAGAAACGACGCATCTGACCAACTCTGGTCGGTTCCGCGATTTCATCAGATCTTGGATCAGACGGACGAAGCAGCGAACCTGATGGTGGTCAACTATGACCGGCGTACCAACATTCGCGGACAGCTCGATGGTGCACTTTTGGGTCAAGAAAGAGCACAACGCCACGCATTTGACTTTCTCGTCAAGCCGGAGGCCTCGGATGAACTCGTCAATATTCCGCGACTGGCAAACATAGCGTCTGACCTGAGCGAGTTCGATGCTGCCGGCGTAACTGCCAGAGAAGTCGGGACGTCACTGATCGACCGCTGTCGGTCAATCGTCATGCTTCGCCATATTCTGACCGACGCCGGACTCAGCTTGCCAATACATGTCTTTGGCGCAATCAGTCCCATTGAGGTGCTCACCTGTTTCTTCTGCGGCGCCGACATCTTCGACGGTCTCGACTGGCTGCGGTCGGCTTATGGACATGAGTATTCGACGCCGATTGACGAAGCAGCATATGAGGAAGGGAATTGGGGGCTCCACGACCACGAACTGTGGCTCAACGAAGCGACCAACAACCTATCGGTCCTCTATCGCCTTCAGCAGTCAATGCGAACCTACGCCAAGGGAGGATCGCTAATGGAACTCTGTCACGATTTCCCGAAGGCGAGAAGAGCTGCAAGGATCGCCGAGATCTGTGGTGCTGAAGTGCGAACGAAAGGTGCGGACAATGGCAGGTAGCTCCCCGCGCCGTCTGGGTGAGGACAGACCGGCACTCACGGTATCTGAGATCAATGAGTACCTAGGGTCTGTTCACTCTATTTCGTCATGAAGTGGATGCAGGCGAGGAGGACTTGGTTGAGGTAGACATGAGCGAGTTTGTGGTAGCGGTCGGCGATCCCGCGCAGTCGTTTGATGCGTCCAAAGAAACGTTCGATTGTGTTGCGGGCTCGGTAAGCCGCGCGGTTCAGCGTCCAGGGCTTGCGGCGATTCGCCTTGGGCGGGGTGACCAACTCCCAGCCGAGTTCAGCGGCCAGGGTGCGCAGCTCATCGCCCTCGTAAGCGCGGTCGGCGAGCAGTTGCGGCTGACCAGAGATGGGACCGAGCTGTTCCAGCAGCCAGCGTCCCCAAGGCGCATCGCCCCAGTGACCCGGCGTCAGGGTCATAATCAGCGGCAGGCGGTCTTCCAGCACGACGGCGTGCAGCTTGGTCGTCAGCCCTCCGCGCGAGCGGCCGATCGCTTGGCCCCCCTGTTGCTCAGCGCTCCGGTCCCGTCCTGATGGACCTTCACAATCGTGCTGTCGAGCGACACGCGCAACGGTCGGTCCGGCTCACGTTGCTCGAGCTGCGCCTCCAGCTCGACGCCCTGCAACTCGGCGAAGACGCGTTCCAGCACGCCCTTGTCGATCCAGCGCCGTCCGCGCATGTAGACCGTGTGCCAGGGGCCGTAGCGCTCGGGCAAGGCGCGCCAGCTACAGCCTTCCTTGGTGATGAACAGCCAGCCCTCCAGCACCTGTCGCGAGGGCAGTTTGCAGTTGCCACGCGGAGTCGGCATGAGCGGCGCAATCCGCGCCCACTGTGCGTCGGTCAGTTGCATAATTCCGTTGAACCAGCCGCCAGACCGTCCCCCAACTCTGACACAAGCCTCGATTAGAGTGAACAGGCCCTAGTTCGGCGATCTCCATCAGCCGATGCTCGAACCACTCGCGCGGTACGGTTCCAGCTTCTGTGGAGGCAGATTCGCTGTCGATTTCGCGGAGACCCGCAATGATGGCGAGACTTCCGCTTTGAGTACCGTGTGCGCTCAATCCAAACCGATGCTTTTCAGTGTGATGCGACGCGAGGGCCGCAATCAGCCGTTCTTCCACGAATGGGAACGCCGAGCGATCTGGCCCTCGACTATGGCGAGGCGGCTCGCGCCATATCTGCGCTACTACTCGTCCAAGTGGTCGGTCGAGAATCACGGCATCCCGCACATCGTCATCGTCGTGTTCGAGGATGAGAAGGCGCTCGAAAACTTCTGGCGCGTCCCCCGCGAAGAGATGGATCGCGCTGATGTCGATGTGCCGCTGTATGTCTCGGACCGGCGCTTCTTGTAGCCACACTACTCGCCCATGCCGCAACTCCAGGCCGCCGCATTCCTTGCCCAAGTGGCATTTGCTTCGGCGGTGCCTTACGCGCCCTCGCATCACGCCCCGCCCAGCGTGCGCGCCGTATGCCGACCGTTTGGGACTTACCCTGATACGGTGCTCATATAAGACCGCAAATGTGACTGGCAACAAGGGAGATGAAATGAGCGCCGCTTCCCCGCTCCGTTTGCCGAGCCTCTCGATTGAAGGATTCCGCGGCATCGAGAATCTGACGATTTCTCGTCTCGGACGGGTCTCGCTAATCCTAGGCAGAAACAGCATTGGCAAGACGACTGCGTTGGAGGCTATCCAAGCGTACGCCTCACGCGGACGCGGACGCGTTCTGAGCGAGATTCTCATGACACGCGATGAAACGGCTCGCCCTTCAAGTCTCGACGAGCCGGCGAAGGCGGCGGTTGCCTGGCCCACACTTTTTTTTGGGCGAGAGCCGGTTCCGTCCGCAACGATCGAACTTGGGCCTGGAGGCACAGAAGACCAACTGACGCTCAAGGTGGAACCACTGTCTGAGCCTCAGCAGGGTCGTTTTTTCCGACTAATGGCAGATCAGCTCGATGAGGAGCCCCCATTGGCTCTTAAGGCAGTCTTTCGCATGCGCGAAACGATCGTCGCCGTCTGGCCGCCATCGGAACCGCAACCGATCGTTCAGGACTGGTCTCGCGAAATGGGAGGCCGTCGGCGCCCGACTCCAAGAGACATGCGCGTTTTGAACGAGGTCGAGCCGTTTCCCGAGATTCCCTGCTTAACGCTGGGTCCGGATCGGCCGCCCAATCACGAAGTCTCCCGATTCTTGGACAAGGTCGCTTTGACGGACGATGAATCCCGTGCAATCGAGGCTCTGCGGCTCGTCCTCGGGGATGCCGTCGAAGGCATCAGGATTGTCGGCGATGAAGGTTTGCGCAGAGCGGGTGGACGGCAGGCGATCGTGAAGCTAAGTGGACACAGGGCGCCGGTGCCGTTGAGAAGCCTTGGCGATGGCGCACTAAGAATGTTCGGAATCGCGTTGGCGCTTGCGAATTGTGCCGGTGGGTTCTTGCTCATCGATGAAGTTGAGAACGGCCTCCATTACTCGCTGCACCCGGACTTTTGGCGCATGGTGCTCCATGCGGCAGAAACGCACGATGTGCAGGTCGTCGCGACCACTCACAGCGACGATTGTTGGAAAGGACTCGCGAAGGCGCTTGCTGAAGTCGAAACGATCGAAGGCGCGCTCATTCGTCTGAGTACATCCCGCGGATCCTTACGCGCCGTTGAGTACTCGGAAGAAGAGCTGTTGGTCGCAGCTCGGCAGCGCATTGAGGTCCGGTGACTCGGTGATCGAGATTCAACCGTACTCGGAAGACTCGCCCCGGATATTGCTCGTGGAGGGTCAAGACGATGCGCACGTGGTCAAACAGCTAATCGACCTCGAGGGCGGCGTTGACGACTTCACTATCGTGGTCAAAGACGGGCTGCCGAATCTTATTGCCGGCCTACCGCTGGAGTTCGAGTCAGATGCTCGCGAGGTCATCGGAATCATCGTCGATGCTGACTCTGACACTTCGCGTCGTTGGGGTGATCTTCAAGCGAAACTGAATGACCAAGTGCACCTGCCTGGTTCGATGTCGATTGGCGGCACAATCGTCGATGCCAACGAAGGCGTACCGCGAGTTGGCGTGTGGATCATGCCGAACAACGTGGATGCCGGCGAACTCGAGGATTTTATCCGGCGAATGATCCCAGAAACTGATGCCATCTGGCCTCGCTCCCAGCAATACATCGAAGAGATTGTCGACGAATTTCCGACAATCCCGCCCAGGCCCTTTCGGGACAACAAGATCCTTCGGGCCCAGGTGCACGCATGGTTGGCGACACGCGAGGCGCCAAGGCGAATGGGTCAGGCGATTGGCCGAGGCGATTTAGATGCCAGTGCGCCAATCGCGATAGAATTCATCGGCTGGCTTCGAAGGCTGTTCGCTTGAAAAGCGCCCCCAAAAGCCAATAGGCGCGCTCACCTGCACTCTGATGAGTCCCGCGCAGGAGGGTCAAAGCGACTTGGAGAGTTCCCACACGTCTCCTGGATTGTCTTGCTAGACATTTCCGAGTGGGTGCCTGGCCGAGCTTGTCTAGCGGGCAAAATGGCAAGCTCGCCGCTGCCTATTGGAGTTCAAGTGCCGCGACACTTGGATGACGCAGGTCCCTGACCGCCTGCGTCCTGCTACTTCGACAGCGGCTACGGCGAACTCGACGACGGCGGGGCAAGACCGCTGGTGCTGTTCGTCTTCGAGGCAGCCGAAGCCGAGCAGTCCTTTCTTGACGCTGCCTCCCGGCTCAGCCACGCCCCCTTCGTCAGCAGCAACCTGCCGACCCTGGTGAATCGGGGGGTGCTGGGCCTGTCCTCCCGCCTGGTGCCTCCCCACCCCGCCGAGCGAGTCCGCCTGCACGTTGTCCGGTCTGTCCGGACAGTCCGCGGACATGTTCCAAAGTGCAATTGCACCCAGCACGAGCGTTTCCTGTAGGGAGCCGCCCCGCCCCACCCCCTGCCTCAGAACTGTCAAGCCCAGAACCCCGTTCTGCGCTTGACTTCCCACCTGCCACGGACAGGAATGTCCCGTTGTTGTCCAACGGTCCAATCCTGGCATCAAGTGCGGGGCACTGTTGAGGTCCAAGAACCACTTGCACAAGAGGTTGTAGCGCAGCTGCTCGCAGAACTGGCGCTCCGAGCGGATCGTGTAGAAGGCCATCAAGAGGCTCGACTTGAGCAGGTGCTCGGGAGGAATCGAGGGCCGCCCGCCGGCCGCGTAGATCTGATCGAACAGGGGCGACACGCGCTCCAGGGCCGAATCGGCCAAGGGCTTAATCCGCCGCAACGGATGGTTCTTCGGCACGGAGCCGTCCGGCGTCAACCCCAACATCATCGTCGCCTGCCGTTCTGACTGGCCGCGCATCGCAGACCTCTCTCGACTAACGGTTCAAAGCCTCCTCCGTAATCTCATACGTCACTTTCAGCTGCCTGCCAGTTTGGGACAGCACGAAACTCCGTACACATAGTTCCCAATTGGCTCGGGGAGCAGGTCAGGCAGCAGTGTCAGCACGTGACTGATGCGTTCGTCGCGACAGCTATCGGAGTACTAGGCACCGAAGCGCAAATCGAACAAAACCAGCCCCCGATCAAGTCTGGAGCTGAAGCAGATTAGGTATCAGCTTTGGCCAGCGGATGTTTAGGCAGACTTCGCGCAACTCGGGCAGCTTTCGTTTGAATCATTCTATCCCGGCGCTGTTGCAATCGCTCTTCCGCACGGTAGGACAAGTCATCGCGGAACTCTTCGTCGCTCAGCAAACCGGCGTACACTTGGGCTGCCGCGCTTAGAGCATCAGCTTCTCGGAAAGTCAGCTTGCAACGGAATCCCGGGAGAGTCAGATCACATTCTGTGTGCCCCAACTCTCCGTGCTCAACACAAGGAGAGTCACAAGAGCTACCTTCCTGCTCTTGTAATTCACATTGGTTTGCACAGGTGAGTTCTCCTTGGCCCTCAGTCATGATTTCGCCCGCAAGAAGAGCAACATCTTCTGCGACACACTTGAACAGCAAATCGTGGTTTCTCATGGTTCGCTCCTTACGACAACTCAAATTGCCGGGCGGGATTACCCTACGGAAAGTCTTGTTTGGAGTCAACATAAGCGCCAACCAACAATGGATTGCTCAGGCTCTTCGGCCGTGGGGGATGACTCAAGGAACGCTCTGAACAGGGGCCATTGAGGGTGTCTCGCGCTGATTGGGCGGGTGTGGTTGCTTAGCGGCGATGAGTGGTGGTCTGCGGACGGTGGGTCAGGGCCGTGTTCGGGGTCCGGTTGGTGCTGTGGTTGGTGCCGAGCCTGTCGGCGGACGCGGTTCGCCTAGCGTCAGGCCAGTTGCGGCACAGCGATCAGCAGGTTGGTGAGTCCGAGCAACAGGGCCACTCGGTTGTGGTACTTGGCCAGTCCGCGATAGCGTACCCGGTCATACCCGAAGCGCCGTTTGATGAACAGGAAGGGATGCTCGACCTTGGCTCGCAGGGAGGCCCGTTCACGCTCGCACTGAGCGAGCCGGTGTTCCGGCGGCAACCGGTGCCAGCGTCCGGGACGCATCGCGCCCCGCCACTCGACCGCCGAGTCGGCCAGTTCGGGACGCCCTTGTTCAAGCCAGGGGCAGGCTGTTCAACGCCCTAGCAGGCTGCTGAAAATGAACGTGTGAGATCATGGAGGAGGTATTGAGCCGATAGACGAGGGAGGTCTGCGATGCGTGGTGAGACTGAGCGGCAGGCATCGATGATGTTGGGGCTGACGCCGGAGGGGTTCGTGCCCAAGGATCATCCCCTGAGAAGGATCAAGCCCTTGGCCGACTCGGCCCTGCGGCGCATGTCGCCCCTGTTCGACGAGCTCTACGCGGCAGGCGGACGACCGTCGATCCCGCCCGAGATCTGCTCAAGTCGAGCCTGCTGATGGCGTTCTACACGATCCGCTCGGAGCGCCAGTTCTGCGAGCAACTGCGCTACAACCTGCTGTTCAAGTGGTTCTTGGACCTCAATGTCGAGGACGAGCCGTTCCATCCGACGACGTTCACCAAGAACCGCGAGCGTCTGCTGGATGCCGATGCGGCGCGGGTCTTGCTCAAGGAAGTCGTGCGCGAGGCGCGCCGGCGCCGGCTACTCTCGGCCGATCACTTCACGGTGGACGGCACGCTGCTGGAAGCCTGGGCCTCGCACAAGAGCTATCGTCCGCGCGACGAGCAAGGGCCGCCCAAAGGCGGAGGGCGCAACCGCGACGCTGACCCCCGTTCTCAAGCCGGGGGCAGGCTTTCCAGGGCGAGCGCCGCGGCCGCGAGACGCACGAGTCGACCACCGATCCCGAGGCGCGGCTCTACCGCAAAGGCAAACAGCAGGGCGCGCAGCTCTGCTATCTGGGCCATGTGCTGAGCGAGAACCGGAACGGCCTGGTCGTCGATGTCGAACTGACCCAGGCCGATGGCTATGCCGAACGCGAGGCGGCGCTGGCGATGCTGGAGCGCAGTGTCTGCGGACCGGCGACGCTGGGCGCCGACCGTGGCTACGACACGCGCGATTTTGTCCGTTCGTTGCGGAACCTGGGCGTCACCCCGCATGTGGCCCAGAATGATCGCGGACGACGCAGCGCGATCGACGGTCGCACGACCAGACATCCGGGCTACCGCCAGAGCCAGCGTCGGCGCAAACGGGTCGAAGAAGTCTTCGGCTGGATCAAGACGGTCGGGGCGGGCGGCAAGCTGCGCTACCTCGGACAGGCTCGCAACAAACTCTGGTTCGAACTGACCGCCGCCGCCTACAACCTCACCCGCCTCGCCAACCTCGAGGCGGCCGCCGCATAACCGAACCGCGCCGACGCGGCCTTCGGCGTCGGAACTACGGTCCAACCTCGCATCTTCAGGCCTACAGGACCCGATCACACTCCGCGGTCAGCCGCAGCTCACCCGGTAATCATGGCGTGATCCGGCTGCGACCATCAATATTTCAGCAGCCTGCTAGTAGCCGGCATCGCGCTGGTCGCACGCAGCAACCAATGCGACGCGGTCACGTCGGCCGTGTTCGCCGCGCTTGTGCTCAGGCTGTGCGTCAGTCCCGTCTCGGCGTCGACGCCGATGTGCAGCTTCATCCCGAAGTGCCACTCGTTGCCTTTGCGGGTCTGATTCATCTCCAGGCCGGGCGTGCGGGACTGGTTCTTGGTCGAGGACGAGGCCGCGACGATGCTCGCGTCGACGATCGTACCCGCCTGCAGCCGCAGTCCCAGGCCAGCGGGATGGGCGTTGGTTGTCTCAAGCAGAGCCGCGTCCAGTTGATGCCCCTCCAGCAGGTGGCGGAAGTGCAGGATCGTCGACTCGTCGGGGATCGGACCGCTGAGGTTCAATCCGCAGAATCCACGCACCGCCTCGGCCTCGTAAAGCAGGTCCTCCATCGCCGGGTCGCTGAGAGCCTGTCCCCGCGAAGGCAGGGGCGTAGCAGAGCTGCACGCAGTGGACGCGCAACATCACGGCCAGTGGATATGGCCGCCGTCCGCGCCTCGGTTTGGGGTAGAACGGCTCGACCCGCGCCTCCCGCACCGGCCAGGGCGCCAGCGCCTCAATCCGCTCCAGGAACCGCTCGCGTCTCGTCCGGCGTTTCTAGTGTCTGAACTCCAGGCTGGCAAACGTCGGTTCCTGCATAAGACCGCTCCCTCCGACTCTCGCCTTCAAGATCGTAACGGTCAATCCGAGAACTTGATCAGAGCGTTACTAGCCCTGTCCGGTGAAATGACTCAGGCAGAGACGCCAGTTCGAGCACCCCTAGCGGGGCCCGGCTTCAGATATCCAACGCGAAGGTCAACTCGAAGGTTCTTGATTTTGTCCAGTTTGGTGGCCCCAACGGGATTCGAACCCGTGCTACCAGCTTGAAAGGCTGGCGTCCTAGGCCTCTAGACGATAGGGCCGACCGGATCTCAGCTTACACTGCGACCTCGGTTTGGGCGGCTGACCGCTGAGGCTGTCGGTCAGCCGGTTAACTCCTGCATGGCGGCGGCGAAGCCTGGGGCGGCCCCTTCGAGTTCGCTCTGCTCCACGCAGTAGGAGATGCGGAAGTACCCCTCCATGCCGAAGCCTCGACCGGGCACGACCAGCACGCCCTGACGCTGCAGCGCGGCGACGAGCTGCATCTCGTCGGCGACAGGCGACCTGGGGAACATGTAGAAGGCGCCCTCGGGCTTGCGCACCTCGTAGCCGGCAGTGGTGAGGACATCGTAGAGATAGTCGCGCTTCTGCTGGTAGTCGGTCGTGTCGATGGTCACGGTCTGCAAGTTGCGGACCAGGTGCTGCATGATTGCCGGCGCATTGACGAAGCCCAGGACACGATTGCAGAAGATCAGCGCGTCCATGAGCTGAGCGCCATGCTCGGAGCCGGCGTAGTCGGGATGCACCGCCAGATAGCCAATCCGATCGCCGGGCAGCGCGATGTCCTTGGCGTGCGAGGTGACGGTGATGGTCCGCTCATAGGACTGTTGCGGGAACGGATAGCTGTGTTCGTCGAACAGAATCTTGCGATACGGCTCGTCGCTGACGAGGAAGATCTCGGTGCCGAACTCGGCCGACTTGTCGCGTAGCAGTTGCGCCAGCGCCTCGATGAACGAGGCCGGATACATCGCGCCCGTGGGATTGTTGGGTGAGTTGACGATCACAATCTTGGTGCGGACCGACAGCTTACCGGCGAGCTCGTCGAGGTCGGGGGTGAAGTTGTCGTTGCATCCGACGACCACTGGCTTCGCAGCGTGACTGGTTGCGTAGAACAGGTACTCGGCGAAGAACGGGGTGAGGATGACCACCTCATCATCGCGATCGCAGAGCGAATGGATGACGACATTCAGAGCGGCGGCGGCGCCGACCGTCATGACGACGTGCTCGGCGCCATAGTGCAGTCCAGTTTCTGCGGAGAGGGCGGAGGCGACCGCCTGTCGCGTCTCGACGTAGCCCGCGTTGGGCATGTAGCGGTGAACTCCCGCAGTATCCTGGGCGGCATAGGATCGCAACTCGTCGAAGAACTGCGGCGGCGGCTCGGTGACTGGATTGCCCAGCGAGAGATCGAAGACGTTCTCGGGGCCGCGCTCCTGGCGCAGTTGGATGCCCAGCTCGAACATCCTCCGAATCCATGAACTGTCCTCCATCGCCCGCGCGATATCAGCCGCGATCGCCATGGTCATACCTCCGAAATGCGCACCAGACGCTCTCAGCAGGCTACTCCCAGCGTCTCTTCGAGTATGTCTTAGAGGTCCAGATTCTCGGTCCCCGCCGCACACGAGGACCTGCTCCTTCCCCGCCCTGGACTTCGCCAACCAATAGCCCGTGTCGCTCGCGCGGGTGACCTCGTGAAGGAAGCCCTTGAAAGAAAATCAAGTACGCGCAAACTTCTCCGTCATACCCGCGACAAGGGGGCCTTTGAAAAACTCCCCTTCTCCCCCCTTGCGGGGGAGATGCCGAAGGCAGAGGCGGGGGTTCCGCTGTTCGGGCTCCCTATCCGGTTACTGTCAGCCGCCCCCCCTCTGTCACTCCGTGACATCTCCCCCCGCGAAGGGGGGGAGAGGGGATTCGGGAGTTTTTCAAAGGTCCCCTTGTCGCGGGTGTTTCGCTGACTCAGGCACGGACGTTGGTGCAGGATGCGGCGAGATTGCCCCCGCATCAAGTGCGGGGCAGGCTGCGTCGGGGCGCGGCAATGACGGTAAACGTAGTTTTGCAAGGTTCCTCGCGGAGAGCGGGGACTGGGACTCAATCAACCTAGGCGACTTCTGCGACACGCTCCGGAGGCCGGGAGGGGAGGATCGCTCGGGACTTACGGCGATTCCAATCCTATCGAGCTGCGGAGTTATGACTCGACATCCTGTCGCTCTGCATGAGGCATACACTCCGACTTGGAAGGACCTGGAGGGTTGTGGGGATGAGCCAGCGACGCGGTTATCGCCGGCGACCGGGTGATGTGGTGCTGCGACGGGTGCGGTTGCAGCCAGAACGAGTCCGAGGGCGTCGTCAGCGGCGGATTCGGATTACGCCACGAGCCTGGATGGTGGTGGTGCTCTTTGCTCTGCTGATGCTGCTTGGAGGCCTACTGCTGAGTCTGCCGATCTCGTCGGCCAGCGGCGAATCAGTGCCCTTCCTCGATGCGCTGTTTACGTCGGTCTCGGCGGTCAGCGTGACCGGGCTGACGCGCTTTGACACCGAGGAGACGTTCTCCCACTTTGGGGAATTCATCACGTTGGCGCTGTTCCAGCTCGGCGGTCTGGGCGTGACGATGTATGCGGGCGTACTGATCGTGCTGGCCGGCCAGCGGCTGGGAATGCGCAGTCGCGCGTTCCTGGGACTCGAGCTGATGACCTCAGGCGTGGACGGTTCGGGCACCTCGGTGTTACTGCGTCGGGTCATGATCTACACCGCAGCAGTTGAGTTCGTCACGTTCCTTCTGCTGTTGCCCTGGTTCCTGATCGAGCAGCCGGGCGACGTCTCGCATTGGCGCGCCGTGTGGCTGGCGGGGTACCACGCAATCTCCGCATTCAACAACGCAGGCTTCGACTTGATGGGTGGCAGCCGTAGCTTTGTCGGACAGGCGCACGACGCCTGGCCGATGATCGTGATGGGCATCTCCGCCTTCCTGGGCTCGTTGTCGTTCCTGACTGTATTCAACCTGCGCCAACCGCGCCGACGTTGGACGCTGGACACCAAGCTGGTGATCACGGGCATGGGGATGTTGTTGGTGCTCGGCATGGCGTTCTTCCTGGTTGCGGACTGGTCGCGGCTGTTCGCCGACCAGAGCGTGGGTTCGAAACTGGTCAATTCGCTGTTCCTTTCGGTCAATCGGACCACGGGCATGACCACGTCGCCTCTGAGTCAGGCCAGCGATGACACGTCGCTGGCGATGATCATGCTGATGTTCATTGGCGGCGCTTCGACATCGACGGCCTCGGGAATCAAGATTGGTTCGTTCATGGTCGTCATGTTTGGCGTAGCCTCAGCGCTGGTTGGGTCGGCGCGCGTGGTCGCGTTTGGACGTGAGATCCCGGCCTCGGTGGTACTGCGGGCAAACGCGCTGGTGTTGATCGCGCTGGCTGGCTACACGTTTGGACTGTTGTTCTTTATCGCAGTTGATCCGAGGATCGAGATCCTGCCGGCCGCGTTCGATGTGATGTCGGCGCTGGCCAACTGCGGCTGGACCCAGGGCGCGTCGCAGCAGGCGACGCAGGCCGGGGCCAATATCCTGATCATGATGATGTTCGTTGGTCGGCTGGGACCGCTGGTGATCACCAGCCTGATACCCGATCGACCACGTGAGCGCTTCCGCTTCCCGACTGAAGCGGTGCGAATCGGTTAGGAGCCGCTATGCAAGTCGCGGTGTTGGGACTGGGACGCTTCGGCTCGCACCTGGCTGAGGCGTTGGACGACCTGGGTCACGACGTTCTAGCAATCGATATGGACGAAGGCCATGTGCACGAACTAGCGCCGCGCGTGACGGATGCTCGGATTGCGGACATTACCGACATCGATGCACTGAGAGCCTTGTCGTTGGGTGAGGTTGACGTGGCCGTCGTGGCGACCGCGGATCTCGAGGCGTCCGTGCTGGCGATGATGAATCTCAAGCAACTCGAGATCGAAATGGTCTACGCCAAGGCGTCGACTGACCGACATGCCCGCATTCTTCGGTTGCTGGGAGCACAGCGCGTGATCCGTCCGGAGCGGGATGGCGCCGAACGCTTCGCGCACATGATCCAGGTCTCATTGGCCAGCGACTTTCTGCCGCTGACGGACAGCTACGGAATCGGTGTGTTTCCGATCCCCGCAACGTGGGTGAAGCACACCGTTGAGTGGGCGGTGGAGCGCGCAGGAAGTCGCCGATTAATCGCGATCGTGCGGGGCGACGAGGTGTTGCTCAATCCGGTCATGACTGAAGAGGTGCAAGTCGGTGATCGGTTCGTGTTCTCGGCCCTGGACGAGCAGCTAGGCGAGCCGCTGGACGGTCGGCGATAGCAACCAGTACCCGACTACCACCCCTCCCCCCCTCACTGCCCCCCAGTATGAGGCCGATGCGCAACCTCCACTTCCGCTCTCCCCCCCTTGCGGGGGGAGATGTCGCGGAGTGACAAAGGGGAGGCGATCGGTGAGTTCCAGATAGAAGCTGCGGACAATACCCCCCTCTGCCATCGGCATCTCTCCCGCAAGGGGGGAGAAGGAGAAGAGTTGTGCATCAGTCCCTTGCGGGGGGAGAGCGGAATCGCAGGAGTCTCATGGGACCCTGCAGGGTCAAGCCGTGCGCCAACTCCAGACGTATACCCCAGGCGCACGACAAACGGCCGATGCGCTGGGCATCGGCCGTTTGTGATGGGACTGGTAGCGGGAGTGGGATTCGAACCCACGACCTCCGGGTTATGAGCCCGACGAGCTACCGCTGCTCTATCCCGCAACGGGGGGAGATAGTGAAGAGATGCGTACGTATGTAGTTGACGCATACTTGATGTTGCTCTGCGCATGGCACCACGGTGCAAATCGTGCTGCGATGTAGGTCTGCGCTGCAGTTGCTGCGCGTGGCGCAGGGCAGGTCAAGCCATTCGGCCATTAGTACGACTCAGCTGCACCCGTTACCGGGCTTCCACCTGTCGCCTATCAAACGGGTCGTCTTCCCGTGGCCTTATCCGCTCAAAGGCGGAGGGAGCACTCATCTTGAGGTTGGTTTCGCGCTTAGATGCTTTCAGCGCTTCTCCTGTCCGGACATGGCTACCCAGCTGTGGAGGTAGGCCCTCCAACTGACACACCAGCGGTCCGTCCACCCCGGTCCTCTCGTACTAGGGGCAGTTCCCCGCAATGCTCCAACGCCCACAGAGGATAGAGACCGAACTGTCTCACGACGTTCTGAACCCAGCTCGCGTGCCGCTTTAATGGGCGAACAGCCCAACCCTTGGGACCGACTCCAGCCCCAGGATGCGACGAGCCGACATCGAGGTGCCAAACCTTGCCGGCGATGTGAACTCTCGGGCAAGATAAGCCTGTTATCCCCGGGGTAACTTATATCCGATAAGCCACGGCCCTACCACTCGGAACCGTAGGATCACTTTGGCCGACTTTCGTCCCTGCTCGACGTGTCAGTCTCGCAGTCAAGCTCCCTTATGCCAATACACGTGACAGGTGATTTCCATCCACCCTAAGGGAACCATTGCGCGCCTCCGTTACAATTTGGGAGGCGACCGCCCCAGTCAAACTACCCACCAGACACGGTCCGCACGCTTGCTCGTGCGTTAGAAGGACACCATACGAAGGGTGGTATTCCAAGGTTGCCTCCCCCAGGCCCGCAAGCCTGGGTTCACCGGCTCCCACCTATCCTACGCATCGTAAGGCGACCTTCAATGTCAAGCTGTAGTAAAGCTCCACGGGGTCTTTTTGTCCATCTGCGGGGAGGCCGCATCTTCACGGCCACTTCAATTTCGCCGAGCTCCTCGCCGAGACAGTGCCCAGATCGTTACGCCATTCGTGCGGGTCGGAACTTACCCGACAAGGAATTTCGCTACCTTAGGACCGTTATAGTTACGGCCGCCGTTCACTGGGGCTTCGGTTCGAGCCGTGAAGCCCTCCCCTTAACCTTCCAGCACTGGGCAGGCGTCAGCCCCTATACGTCCGCTTTCGCGTTCGCAGAGACCTGTGTTTTTGTTAAACAGTCGCCTGGGCCTGCTCGCTGCGGCCTCCGGCCCAGCACCCGAGCGAGTCGGGGCCAAGCCGCGAGGCGTTCCTTCTCCCGAAGTTACGGAACTATTTTGCCGAGTTCCTTAGCGAGGAATCACTCGTCCACCTGGAGGTACTTACCCTCACCTACCTGTGTCGGTGTGCGGTACGGGCGCTGAATGTATTCGCGACCGAGGGTTTTCTTGCCGGGGTTTTCGCACGAGTCGCTTTGACTGACGTCGCCGCTTCCGCGCCGCCTCGGCTTAACCGAGCGGTATTTGAACCCCGCTCGACGCTTACGCAGCGCGACGGACCATGTCCAATAGGCCCGCTCACGTTATCAACCCGGGTCACCCCTGTCGCTCAGGCACACAAACAGCGGGGACGGAATATGAACCGTCTGTCCATCGCCTACGCCTTTCGGCCTCGGCTTAGGCCCGCCTAACCCTACGCGGATTGCCCTGCCGTAGGAACCCTGAGGTATTCGGTGGGTGTGGTTCTCACACACCTTTCGCTACTCATACCGGCATTCTCACTTCCGTCCGCTCCACCAGCCCTCGCGGGTCCGGCTTCACTGCTGAACGGAACGCTCCCCTACCACCTGCCTCAGCAAGCTGAGGTCAGATCCGCGGCTTCGGTATTCCGCTTGAGCCCCGTTGAATTGTCGGCGCCCAATCACTCGACCAGTGAGCTATTACGCACTCTTTCAAGGATGGCTGCTTCTAAGCCAACCTCCTGGTTGTCTGCGCGACTGGACTTCCTTTACCACTGAGCGGAAATTTCGGGACCTTAGCCGGCGGTCTGGGCTGTTTCCCTTTTGACCATGAAGCTTATCCCCCACAGTCTCACTGCCGCAGATTCGGCCGTGGCATTCGCGGTTTGATAGGGGTTGGTAGGCTGTCCGCCCCCTTACCCAGTCAGAGCCCTACCTCCACGGTCGTTTCCCGCAACGCTGCCCCTAAAGGCATTTCGGGGAGAACCAGCTATCGCCAGGTTCGCTTGGCATTTCACCTCTACCCACAAGTCATCCAATCCATTTGCAACTGAAGAAGGTTCGGGCCTCCACGGAGCTTTACTTCCGCTTCACCCTGCCCATGGGTAGCTCACCTGGTTTCGGGTCTACGTCTTGCGACTCGCTTCGCCCTGTTCAGACTCGCTTTCGCTGCGGCTGCGGCACTGAATGCCTTAACCTCGCCACAAAACGTAACTCACCGGTTCATTCTTCAATAGGCACGCGATCAGTGCCAGAGGCACCTCTCACTGCTTGAAAGCACACGGTTTCAGGAACTATTTCACTCCCCTCCCGGGGGACTTTTCACCTTTCCCTCACGGTACTGGTCCGCTATCGGTCACTTCGAGTATTTAGCCTTGGGAAGTGGGCTCCCCAGCTTCCCACGCGCTTTCACCGTGCCGCGTGGTACTCAGGGACGCTGCCAGCAGTTGCGTCGGATGTCGGCTACCGGGCTCTCACCGTCTTTGGCGGCCCGTTCCAGGGGCCTTCGCCTATCCGCGCATTTTGTAACTGCTGTCGCACCACCCTCGGTGCGAATGCAACGCCCTACAACACCGAATGAACAGAGGAGAGGGCTCCATTAGGCTCACTCGGTTTGGGCTCATCCGGGTTCGCTCGCCGCTACTACCGGAATTGTTTCTTTTCCTCAGGGTACTTAGATGTTTCATTTCCCCCGCTTACCTCCACCAGGCCTATGTGTTCAGCCTGGGGTGATGGCGCATTACCGCCACCGGGTTGCCCCATTCGGGAATCCAGGGATCAGCCTGCTTGACGGCTCCTCCTGGCTTATCGCAGTCATACCGCGCCCTTCATCGGCTCGAAGTGCCAAGGCATCCACCGTGCGCCGTAGTCACTTGACCTGCGCTACGCCACGCGCATGCACTTGTCGCGAGGGAAGTTCCTCGCCGGCATTGTTGCTCATGCCGACGTTTCCCACCGCATGCAGCGCGTCGCGCTGTTCTCGTCTCCGACGAATCGGCGACCAGCGCAGTCATCTTTGCATGTCATCTAGAACCACACACGTACCTCCCGCGCTCATCCGGCTGCAGCAAGCAACCAGCTGACGCGAGAGTATCCCGCAGCCCCCCTGATGTCGGTGGGATCCGACGCCGTCGCCGGTTCCCGGGGGGATGCTGTGGACGCATCTCAATCACTATGTCCCTTGTAAAGGCGCATCCCGCCGTCGGTCGCCCCCTGCATAAGGGGGACTGCTGAAAGTGGGGTGCAAGAAGCAATATTACCCACGCAGAGGAGCGGATGTCAACAAGCGGTTTACAGAGGCGGTGGGGCGGCGGTGGATATTCCCGCGACCCAATTGGGCTAGTCAGCGACCTCGGCCGACGAATCCGACTGGAAGCGCTGGACCGCGGCGATTGATTCCCTTGCCTGCGCGAGGCTGTGCGCCGATTGCAGCGCGAGCCAGGTGTCGTCCCCGCCGCCGAAGGCCCGGTCTATCCGGACAGCCAACTCCGGCGTGATTGTTCCGTGGCCATCGCAGACTGCCTGCAACACACCGGGCTCCACTCCCATCTGCTTCGCCGCCGCGGCCACGCTCAATCCCAATGGCGCAATCCAATCCTCCCACAGCGACTCCCCCGGATGCCGCGGATTTCCTCGCATGTCCCGAGCCCAGCCTTCCATTGTGCACGCCGCCTACACGCCGCCTAATGGTACTCCTCCTCCTGCACGTCGTAGACATCGAATCCATCCGACTGATCGATGCGGAAGGTGATTCTCCAGTGTCGCGACACGTTCACCGCCCAAGTCCCTGCTCGGTCCCCTTTCAGCTCGTGTAAACGCCAGCCCGGAGCAGCGAGATCAGACAGCCGATGGGCAGCGTCCAAGCGGTCCAAGATTCGCTCAACTCGGCGTACGTGTGTTGTTTTCAGTCCGGCACGATTGCCGGTGAGATGAAATCCTTCCAACCCTTTCGCCCTGCGATGGAACCCGCTGATCATCCCGCTGACCTGCGCACTCGCCGCTAGAACCGATCCTGATACGACCTCGACAGTGACTCTGACGGATCTGCCTGGATCCCGAGCGGGGGAATCGGATACCTCAGGCCATTGCGCGAGAGCTTATCCAGACCGTCGATCAGCTTGGGCAGGTACCTCGGAGGGATGGCCATGAGTAGCTCGTCATCCTGAACTCCGCCGAAACGACGCTCGGCGTAACAGGGAATGCTCAGCGACGGCTCGCCCGTGCGCAACGCCCGACCCCAACTGTCGGCGCAGGCCGACTCGCCGACCGAGGCGAACTCGAACTTCTTGAAGCCCGAGAACTGCAATCCGTTGATCAGGATGATCATCTGTCCCGGCGTGCCGTAGAGCAGGACGACGTCGGGAGGATCGAGACGGCCGGTAGCGATCGGCGACAGGGCCAGCGCGGCGTAGCGGCCATAGGGCAGCACATCCATCGCCTGCTGGTGCATGATCGCGTCTTCATCGGTCTGGAACCAGACGTTGGTCATGGTCGTGCGTAGACGCCACTCGCCGTCATCCTCGTTGGGATGCAGACCAACCGGGGCGCCACACTGTGCGCCGATCAGGTCGTCCATCGTCACGCCGAGGGTGAAGTTCAGCCAGCGCGCCTGTGCGACCAGTTGGTCCAGGGCGTACTTGTTCTGAGGACGCCGGATGCGCTCGACGTCTTGCATTTCCTCAATCGTCTCGAACATCTTCATCCCGACCGGCGTGGCGGTCAGGCGCAAGTAGCGCTGCAGGCCTGCGACGATCGCTGGCCAGTCGTAGCTATCGGGCTCAGGCGGTGCGTCGGGTGCGACGCCCACGGATGCGCTGGTCATGGGTTCGACTCCATCCTCGATGCTGATTGAACTCAAGGGCATGGTACGAGGTGTCTGCGAGCAAGACGATGCTCGCGACTCGGCGGCGGTCAAGCCCTATTCTGGAAACGTCGGTCGTGCCACTTTCCAGCAGCGACAGCGCAGCACCTCAGAAAGCAGTAAGAGGTATGCATCTGAGTACTCGGAACAAGTTCTTCCTGGTCGGCCTCGTTGCGCTGACGGCGCTTGTCACGACATTGGTCAATCAGTTCGCGATCGGTCCCGCCCAGGCGGATTCCGACGACCCCAGTACGGTCGAGGTACGCGTCGCTGCTCGGCAGTTGGCCGATGGTCGTGTCGAGGTCGCCGTGCAGCAGCGTGATGGCGGCGTCTGGGGCGAGCGACTCTTACCGCGCCCCCGCCATTTCTCGACTAATGCCAGCGTCGACCGCTGGCTCAACAGCGGCTCAGTGGAACTAGATGCACCAATTCCCTCGCCTGGTCCCATGCCCTTGATGTGCGTGATCTCGGATGGCAACCCAGACACGCTCTTCTGGCAGTTACTGGAGTTCCACACCAAGCGAGCAGCCAACCTCATTGGTGTCGACCTCGACTACTCGACCCATCCCGATGTTGCGGACCGCGTCGATGCAATCGGAGAATGCGTCGAACACGGCGCACAGATGATCATTGCGACGTTGGCGGATGCCGATGACGTCATCCCTGCGCTGCACGACGCCGCTGCGGCAGGCGTCAAGATCGCCACCTTCGGGGCGGGCGAGGAACACGCAGATCGGGCAGGATCGCTGATCCACGTATCGTTTGACGAAACCGCAGCCGGGCATCGAGCAGCCCAGCAGTTCCAGTCGCTTGAGGTGTCAGGAACCCTCGTCTGTCTCGGACGAGCGGGCAACCCGCAGGGTCGCAACGGCATCTGCGACGTCGTTGATGACCTGGTTGTAGACGTGGAAGTCGTCAGTCGAACGCTGACCGCAGACGACTGGAGCGGTCAGATCGAGTCAGTGATCGAGGAACATCCCGATGCCGCCGGGCTCCTGGTGACCGAGGCAGACCTGCTGCCAGCGGCGATCGAGGCGATGCAGCACTCCAACTCGTCAGCGATTCTCGGTTCCATCGGCGAGTACCCACTCAGTCGCCTGAGCTTCGAGCAGCGAGACTGGATCGCCTTCATGGTCATGGACTTCGCGCGTGTCGAGACGCTGCTCCCGATGGCCGCGCTGCACTACATGTACAGCTACCATCCCAACGCGCGTTTCTTCGAGGGATCGATGGGCTTCAACGGCCAGCCCAATGTCCATGTTGGCGGACCGCTCGGTGGACATGGTCGACCGACGACCCATCAGCAAGACGATCAAGGCGACAACGATCACAGCCATGACGAATAGGCCAGCGACCCGAACGTGACGATGTCACAAACGCAGGCCTGTAAGAAAGGACCAACTCATGCCAGCACTTGACGGACTCAGAGTCCTCGACATGACCCAATACGAGGCGGGTACCTCCTGCACCCAGGCGCTGGCATGGCATGGCGCCGATGTGGTCAAGATTGAGCAGCCTGGCGTCGGCGACCCCGGACGCGGCGTCGGCAGCGGCGAGGACATCGACTCGCACTACTTCATCAACTGGAACGCCAACAAGCGCTCGGTCACGATCAACCTGCGCGACGAGCGCGGTCGCGCCCTGCTCTTCGAGATGCTGCCCCACTACGACGTCTTCGTCGAGAACTACGGACCCGGCGTGATGGAGAAGCTGGGTCTGACCTACGAAGCGCTCAGGGAGATTCACCCGAGCATCATCTACGCGCGACTCAAGGGGTTCGGACTCTCCGGCCCCTTCGCCAACTTCAAGAGCTTCGACCCGGTCGCGCAGAATGCCGCCGGCTCGTTCTCGGTGACTGGCGAGAACGGTGGCCCGCCAATGCGACCAGGCGCCTGTGTCGGCGACAGCGGCACCGGTATGCAGCTCGCCTTTGCGATCACCTCCGCTTACGTGCAGAAGCTGCGCACCGGCGAGGGTCAGCACATTGAGATCTCGATGCAGGAGGCGATGACCTACTACGTCCGCACACCGGTCGCCGGCACGCAGAGCTGGGGCGATGTCGCCGCTGAACGTCGCGGCAACGGCTGGAACGGTCCGACCGATCTGTACCCGTGCAAGCCGATGCCCGGCTCTGATGGGGCTGACGACTACGTCTACGTCATCGCGCTGACTACCAGAATGTGGGACACCTTCTGCGCGGCGATGGGCCGGCCCGACATGGTTGTCGACCCGCGTTTCTGCGACGAACAAGCGCGGATCGACAACAACGACGCGCTCAAGGCCGAGATCCGCGCCTGGACGGTCCAGCACACCAAGTGGGAAGCGATGCAGATCCTCGGCGAGGCCGGAGTGCCTTGCTCCGCGACGCACAGCACCTACGACCTCTTCCACAACCCCCACTTCGACGAACGAGACTTCATCCAGGACATCGAACATCCCGAGTGGGGTCCCATCCGCCTGCTCGGCTGGGCGCCAAAGATGGAGAAGAGCAACGTCCCGATGACGGCCGCCCCATTGCTGGCCGAGCACACCAGGGAAGTCCTCTCCGACGACCTCGGCCTCTGCGACGAAGAACTCGCCAAGCTTGAGGCTGAGGGAATCGTGAGCAGCAGGAACGGGTAAGATCACTTCATAATGCCGTTGCCGACGCCAATCAACTCGAAAAGTCCGCCAGAAACGGACAGTGGTCCGCATGCGTTTGTTCTCATGCCATTTGTGGAGGAACTAGACACTATCTATGATCTGGCCATCCGGCCGGGCTTGCAAACGGCAGGATTTAACGTGCGCCGCGCAGACGAAATCCAGAACCAGCAATCCATCCTAAGGGACGTGGTCTCGAACATCGCTGACGCAACCTTAGTCGTCGCTGACTTGAGTGGGCTGAACCCAAACGTCCTGTACGAGCTGGGAATTGCTCACGCGCTCAATCGCCCAGTGATCCTTCTCACGCAAAACATCGACGAGTTGCCATTCGACCTGAGGCAAGATCGAGCAATCCGCTACGGGACTCAAGTTGCAGACGCACTTCGAGCGAAGCAAGAACTAGAAGATAGGGCCGCTGGTCTCTTGCGAGGTGGAACAGTGTTCGGAAGTCCAGTCTCCGAAGCACTAAATCGGCCAGTGGACTTGCCCAGCATTGGCGACTCGGATGACACGGCCGCCGATGCAGGGCTATTGGATCATCAAGATGAAGCGACAGGGCACCTCAACGAGATGGCTACACTTCTCAAAGATTTGACGGACGCCACGACTCAGCTTGGTGATTCCCTTAGGAGACAGACTGAGGGTCTCAATAGGTCGACTCAAAGCGGGAGCAGGCCGGATGCTAGTGAGATCAGAGAGTTTCTCCGAACTGCCGCCAGCACCATCGACATCTACGCAACAACAGTCTCGACAGTGAACGACCAGTACCAACCTCACTTGCCCCCGCTCAGGAAGTCACTGGAATCTATGGTTTGGCTACAGTTTGCGGAGACTGAAGAACAACGGGAAGAATTCGGAACAGCCCTCGAATCACTAGAAGGGATGCGGGATAGCGCGTTGACGGGATTGGGCGAGATGGAGAACTTGGCATCAGCCATGGAAAATCTGCCTCCTATCGAAAAAGAATTCAATCGCGCTAGGCGCAGGGCATCGAGAGAAACTCGCAAGCTCACTGCCAACATCAACGAAACTGTCAAGATAGCCGACAGCGCCGCTGCAATAGGGAGGAAACGTCTTGCCGAGCTGGATACACGAGGGACCTGAACACACTTGCGCAATTTGAGCGTCGTCAATGACGCGAATCCAAGTGCCAGCTCAGCGTCTGAAAGAGAATCGCTATCCAGGCCATCGAAGGTGTACGCCGGTGATTGGATCCACAAGTTCGTCCAAGTCGAGCGGACCACCTTTATCAATTCGAGCACTGTCCAGTTGAGATTGCGTCAATCCTATAACAGGTGGATTGAGAAACCGAGATCCCTTCACGACAGCATTATCTAGAATCACGCCTGTAAAGTCGCTTCCCGCAAACTGGGCGTCCGTAAGCACGGCGTTTGTCAGGTTCGAACCATTCACCGACAAACCAATCAATGCTGCGCTGGTGAGGTCGGCTTCTGACATATCAATTCCGCTCAAGTCAAAGTCGCCAACGATCTGCACTCCGCTGAGGTTGGCCCCACGAAGGTCAGGCGTTTGCTCGACGTCGGCCCGGGTCTCGAACTCGGGTTTTCGCTCTCGAGCCAACCACTCCATGATCGCTTGTGAAGAATCGATCGCAACCACCTCTACATTGGTACCGTCATCGATGGCGACCCTCTGAGGAGCGACATCCTCTGACATTCTGGAATATGCACATAGAACACGAACAGTTTCCAAGTGGTAACTCTCAGGATCGTCAGCTGCGAGTCGCTGTAAGGCATATATGGCTCCCAAGCGAACGGCTTGTGAAGAGTCGCCCTAGAGCTCAATGCTTCTCTGAAAGCGTTCTGCTCGTTGCCCAACTTGTTCGGTCTCCACCTGCCGATCGGCGGCCCGGCTCCTCAGGTATGCAACTACTAGAGCCAAGATGCCCCCGATGACGATGCCGGCGTTCCGAACCTGCTCAAGCCTCTTGGACCATCCAACAATGGGAATTTGATCATCCGGCCAGACGCCAGCCAGATATAGACAGGCAACTCCGATGGCTCCAACGGAGACCAAGATTCCAAACAGCTCTAGCCACCCCCGGGGAGTGCTTGGCGCAGACCATTTGCGTCTCACTCCGACAGGATATGCACAGATCGACCTAGATTCCCCTTGGCCGTCAGCGATTCGACCTCGTGACTGCGTGACTCTGCGCCATGGCCGCCTGATGACTTGTTGATGCGCGCACTGTATGGGACGGACTTCCTGGACATGAGCGGAAAGTAGGCAATCACGTCGCGCACCCAGGCACTGCCCGGCTTGATGGTGATGGAGCGCAACGATGCATGGCGCGAAACAAGCTTCATCCAGGACATCGACCATCCCGAGTGGGGCCCCATCCGTCTGCTCGGCTGGGCGCCAAAGATGGAGAAGAGCAACGTCCCGATGACGGCCGCCCCATTGCTGGCCGAGCACACCAGGGAAGTTCTCTCCGACGACCTGGGCCTCTGCGACGAAGAACTCGCCAACATGCAATCCGAAGGCATCATCAGTCTGCGCAGCTAGCTGCAGCTATCCTGTAGCCAGCGACCGGAGCGACATGACTACCGCCGATGCCCAATCCAGCAGCCAGACATTGGTCCGATTCCGTCTGCCGGAGCCGCCTGAACGGCATCCGGACGAAGTGACCTCCTACAAGTACGTCCACATGACTGGCAACCCGCACTTCCTGGTGCGCCACTTTGCCAAGCCCGAGACGACGGTCATCGGCGCCGAGCTCTTCCTGGTTGCCCACCGCGGCTATCGACCTCGCCGTGTCCCCGACTTGCTGATTGCCCTGGATGCCGACCCCGACCTCTACGACGAACAGAACGGGTACATCATCTCCGACCAAGGCAAACCGCCCGACTTTGTCCTCGAGGTCGCATCGCCCAGCACGGCGAAGATCGACACCATTGATAAGCGCCGCGAATACGCCGAACTCGGCATCCCCGAGTACTGGCGCTTCGATCACACAGGCGAATCGCACGGCGCTCGTCTCGCCGGCGACCGCCTAGTCGGCGATCGCTACGAGCCAACTCAGCTCGAAGATCTCTCGCCCGAAGTCGTGCAGGGTTACAGCGAAGCGCTCGGTCTGATCCTGCGCTGGGATCAAGGCCAGTTGGCCTGGATCGATCCTGAGACCGACGAGCACATCCCCACCTTCGACGGCGAACGCGAAGGTCGGCTGGCTGCGGAAGCTCGGGTGCGCGAGTTGGAAGAGGAACTGCGCCGCCTGCGAGACTGAGTTCGAGTTGAGGCTGAGGGAATCGTGAGCAGCCGTTAGCTGAGTCTCTGGCTAGCGTAGGTTGCGCAGGCGTGGGTCGAGGGCATCGCGCACCCAGTCGCCCATCATCATGGCGGTCAGCGAGATCAACACGATCGCGATACCTGGGATCCAGATCAGCCACGAAGCGATCGGCATGAAGTTACGCCCTTCGGAGATCATGATCCCCCAGGAGGAAGACCCGGCCTCGACACCGACGTTAAGGAAGCTCAGTGCCGCCTCGAACAGGATGACCGAGGCGACCTCCATCGTCATGAGGATGACGACGACATTGATCAGGTTGGGCAGCACGTGGCGAGCGAGCACGCGTCGATCCGGCGCTCCGATCGAGCGCGCGGCGAGGACGTACTCCTGCTCGCGCAGGGAGAGCACGTCGGCGCGGACGAGGCGCGCGTAGCCGGACCAGGTCCAGAGCGTGATAATCAGGATCACGTTGCGCAGGCTGGGCCCCCAGACGGCGGCCACGAGGACGGCGAAGAGCAACGCCGGGAAGGCCAGTTGCATGTCCACGAGTCGCATCAGCACCTTGTCCGTCCAGCCCAGGCGCCAGCCGGACAGCAAGCCGACCAGCGTGCCGACGGCGGCCGCCGCGGGGACTGCGATCACGACCACCATCAGGGAGATACGGGCGCCGTGCATCGTGCGGGCGAGGATGTCGCGGCCGAGCTGGTCGGTGCCCAGAGGATGATCCCATGTGCCCCCGCTGAAGGCCGGAGGGATCAGGCGGTCCGGGAGCACGATCTCCAGTGGGTCATAGGGCGAGAGCAGATCGGCGAAGATCGCCGCGACGAGGAACAGCGTGACGACCAACGCGGACGGCAGGAGCAGCGCCAGACGCTTCCAGTTGCGAGTGCCTCGTGAGCGCTCGGTCTCCAGGGCGGGGATCGCGACATCGGGCCCGATTTGCATCGACATCAGGCGGCTCCCGCCCGGATGCGCGGGTCAATCAGCCGGTAGGACATGTCAACGACGATGTTGGCCAGCACGATCGATACGGCGATCAGCATGATCGCGGCCTGCGTAACAGGAAAATCGCCTCCGCCGATCGAGTCAATCGTCAGCCGGCCAATCCCGGGCCAGGCGAAGACAGTCTCCACGACCAACGCGCCGGCCATCAACCGGCCGGCCTGCAGGCCGAGGATCGTCACCACCGGCAGCAGCGCGTGGCGCAGGGCATGGCGATACACAACCGCGCGTTCGGGCAGGCCTTTGGCCCGCGCCGTGCGCACGAAGTCCGAGCCCAAAGAGTCGATCATGCCGGAGCGGGTCAGTCGCATCAGCGCGGCCGCGGTGAACGTGCCCATCGTGATCATGGGCATGAGCATGTGCTTCAGGCTGCCGCTGCCGCCCGTGGGCAGCCAGCCCAGCTCAACGGCGAACAGGAAGACCAGCATCAAGCCCAACCAGAAGTCGGGTACAGCCTGACCAATCACGGCCAGTAGCCGGGCCAGCCAATCCGTCGGACGGCCTCGGCGCAACGAGGCAATCACGCCCGTCAACAGGCCCAGCACGAGGGCGAACAGCAGTGAGCCCGCGCCAAGCTGCAGCGTCTTCACGACCCGCGACGTCACCTCATTCAAGGCCGGGCGGCCGTTGTGCAGTGAGCGGCCCATGTCGAGCTGCACGGTGTCCCAGAGAAAGTTCCCATATTGCACGTACAGCGGATCGTTCAGCCCGAACCGCTCGCGCAGGGCGTCGATCTCCGCCTCGCTCGATTGGATGTCGGCCAGGTAGGCGATCGGGTCGCGCGTCACTCGGCTGACGAAAAACACAGCCGTGACGACGAGGAACACAACCAATAGACCCTGGAGCAGGCGCGAGGCCAGCACCTGCCAAAGGTTGTTGCTTGTCATAGACGCGCCCTCGACGGTGCATCGAATCGACCGGGGTCGCCTACCTCGTTCATGTCCAGGCCTGCCTGTTGGGGCAGGAAGGGACCCTCACCCCGGCCCTCTCCCAGGGGGAGAGGGAGTCAAAACCGGCCCTCTCTCAGATGGCGAGGGAATTCGTTCGCGATCCCTTCGGGATCCCCTCTCCCTCTGGGAGAGGGTTAGGGTGAGGGCTCCTCCTGGCTCCTACGTGACCATCGTGCGGATCCCCCAGTAGTTGAAATCGTCCTGCCGGGCGCCGTAGTTGATCCACTCGATGTTCTTGCGCATGACACCCACGTTGACCTGCTCAATGCCGAAGAGGAACATCGCTTCGTCGTAGATCGCCACCTGGAGCGCGTTGATCGCCTTCGCCCGCTCATCAGGATCGAATGCCGTGCGCGTCGCATCGACGAGCGCCTGGATCTTGGAGTCC
This sequence comes from Dehalococcoidia bacterium, assembly GCA_965207365.1. Lineage (GTDB taxonomy): Bacteria > Chloroflexota > Dehalococcoidia > Bin125 > Bin125 > Bin125. The sequence goes on from OZ242281.1 coordinate 659,000, forward strand.
GGATCCGCTTTTGAATGTGAGATCGATCCGTTCTTGTCGATCCACGCGTTAATGTTGCTGACCGGATCCGGGTAGGTGTTGAAGAAGCAATGGTGGAATCCTGCCGCCTCGTGGATGCCGTCCTCGCCCTTCGCGCCCAGGCGCGGCCGGAAGACGGCGTGTTCGTCGGCCTGGAAGTCGGTCGTGACACCGACCGCCGCCAGGTCCTGCGCAATGGCCAAACCACCCTCCACGATGCCGGCGAAGCGCGACGCGTAGCCCCAGAAGGGCACATGGAAGCCGTCCTCGTAGCCGGCCTCTGCCAACAGGGCGCGAGCCTGCTCCGGGTCGTACTCGTAGACCAGTTCCGCCCGCTGTTCTTCCGTCAGGGCACCAATGTTGGTCGCCGCGATACCCATGTTGCGCCGCTCAAAGCCACCGCGCGACTCGATGATCGCCTCCCAGTTGACGGCGTGGTTGATCGCCCGGCGCACACGGATGTCGCGGAACGGGTAGCTGCCGTCCTGAGCGGGACGTTCTGTGTTGAAGACGATGTTCCAGTTGTCGGTGCCTTGGGCGAACAGCACGTCGAAGTCGTCGCTGCCCTCGAAGATCTGGGACAGGTCCCAGCCCAGGGACAGCGTCATGTCGGCCTCGCCGGCCTCCAGCATGGCTACGCGGCTCACTGGCTCCGGCCGCACGAGCTGCTCCAACCTGGCCATCCAGGGCTTGTGGACGCGGTGCGTCGAGCCGGCCTCCACGTGGTAGTCCTCGAAGCGCGTACTGAACACGTGATCGGCCGGGTTGTACGACTCGAGCGCAAAGGGGCCGCTGCCGATCCCGAGGTTGCCAAACTCCTCGTCGCCGACCTCCTCGATGATGTGCTTCGGCGTCATTCGGACTTCCGTCCCGAGCACGGCGAACGCCGAGGCGTCACGGTTCACGGGCAGCCGGAAGGTGAGATCGCCTTCCACAGTGACTTCATCGTTGATCGCGCTGACCATCCAGCCATAGAGGGAGTCGCTGGCACCGTCGGCGTTGTATGGGGCAATGCCGTTGACCCGATCGATCGTGAACTTGGCGTCCTCCGCGGTCACCGGCGCACCGTCGTGCCATTTCATGCCCGGCTTCATATTGACGATCCCCGCTGTGAAGTCGTCCACCCACTCAAAGGTCGCCGCGGATTGCACGAACTCCTTCGTGAACTGGTCGAACTGCCCCAGGGTGTCGAAGTGCGGCAGCATGCCCTTCCCGCCGCTTCGAATTGGGTCGAGGGTGTCTGCCGCGGTGTCGATGGCGATGCGCACGGTGGCGTTGAAATCGGTCTCGCCCGCAGCCGGCTGAGGGGCGGCTTGTTGCTGCTCCTGTTGCTGCATAGCCTGTTGTTCGGCCTGCTGCTCCTGTTGCTCTTGCTGCATGGCCTGTTGTTCGGCCTGCTGCTCGGCCTGCTCTTGCTGCATGGCCTGCTGCTGTTGCTGCTGAACCTGTTCCTGCTGCATCGCCTGTTGCTGTTGTTGTTGCTGCTGCTGAGCCTGCGCGACCGCCTGCTGGTCATCGTCATCGTCGCCGCCGCAGCCGACCAACGCCAGACCGGTCGCACCAACGCCCGCCCACGCCGAGGCCCGCAACAGCGACCGCCTCGACATCCTGTTGCGCCGCAGCCCTTGCCAATAATTCCGTTCGCTCATGTGAGCACTCCGTCCGGTGTCGCTGATCGTCACTTGCAAAGCTCAGCGTTTCGTGCTTCGGAGTCTGCCCCCCCCCCTCATTTGTCAAGCCTCGCGCCTCCCCGAAGCAACGACAGACGTCCCCTCCCGCGCTCAGCGCCCGAACCGAGGGTGCAAGAATCCGCCCGGCCATCAGCCGAATCAACTATCGGCAGCCGTTACGATGGCCTCAGAAACCGATACGACATGTCAACCGCCAATGCCTCATCCCAAACCCGGACTACTCGCCCGTTCCGGTTGCCCGACCCTCCTGAGCGGGAGGGGGACGACTTGACCTCCTTTGACTTCGTGTATGAGCCCGGCTCTCCTTTGCATCTCAACCGGCATTTCGGCCGCCCGGAGTCCACGTTGGTGAAGGCCGAAAAGTGGATTGTTCCCTACCTCGGTCACCCCTCTTACCGCGTTCCCGACCTGTTGATCGCCTTCGATGTCGATCCCGTCCTCTACGACGACCAGAACGGCTACGTCATCTCCGATCAAGGCAAACCGCCCGACTTTGTCCTCGAAGTCGCCTCGCGCAGCACGGCGACGATCGACATCTTCGATAAGCGCGACGATTATGCCGAGTTCGGCATCCCCGAGTACTGGCGCTTCGACAACACTGGAGAGTTGCATGGCGCCCGACTCGCCGGCGATCGCTTAGTCGGCGATCGCTACGAGCCGCTGCAGATCGAGGAACTCTCGCCCGACGTCGTGCAAGGGCGGAGCGAAGTGCTAAACCTGATCCTGCGCTGGGATCATGGCCAGTTGGCCTGGATTGATCCTAAGACGGACGAGCACATCCCCACGTTCGACGCCGAACGCGAAGGCCGCTTAGCGGCGGAGGCCCAGGTGCGCGTGCTGCAAGACGAATTGCGCCGGCTCAAGGACTGAGACCGGCTTGACCGTTCCCTATCATGGATCGCAATGCGGTTGCGACGGCGCTTGCTCGGCGCCGCGCTGGAGGAGGACTTGACCATGCCCGCTCTTGATGGAATGCGCATCCTGGATATGACGCAGTACGAGGCGGGCACGTCCTGCACGCAGGCGCTCGCCTGGCTGGGAGCGGACGTGGTGAAGGTTGAGCAGCCTGGCGTCGGCGACCCCGGCCGCGGCGTCCGCACGGGCACGCTGAACTCGCCCTATTTCATCAACTGGAACTCCAACAAGCGCTCGGTCACGATCAACTTGCAGGATCCCAAGGGCCGCGAGCTGCTGCTCGAGATGCTGCCCCACTACGACGTCTTCGTCGAAAACTACGGCCCCGGCGTGATGGAGCGGCTCAACCTCACGTATGACGTGATGAAGGAGATCAACCCGGCGCTGATCTACGGCCGGCTGAAGGGCTTCGGTCTCTCCGGTCCCTGGCAGGACTTCAAGTGCTACGACATGGTCGCGCAGGCCGCCGCCGGCGCGTTCTCGGTGACCGGCGAGAAGGATGGTCCGCCGATGATGCCAGGCTCAACCGTCGGCGACTCCGGCACCGGCACCGAGCTGGCGCTCGCGATCACAGCCGCCTACGTCCAGCGCCAGCGCACCGGCGAGGGCCAGTTCATCGAGATCACGATGCAGGAGGCGATGACTTACTTCATGCGCACGCGCATCGCCTATTCGCAGTGGGGCGAGAAAGTCGCGCCACGCAACGGCAATGCCGCCGGCGCGCCGACCAACCTGTACCCGTGCAAGTCGACGCCCGAGAGCGAGGAACGCGGCGGCAACAACGACTGGGTCTACATCATGGTCGTGACCAGCCGCATGTGGGACACCCTCTGCGCCGCGATCGACCGGCCCGAGCTGCTCGTCGACCCGCGTTTCGAGGACATGTGGAAGCGCAATGAGAACGGTCAGGAGCTGTACGAAGAGGTCTCGAAGTGGACCAGGACGCGGACCAAGTGGGAAGTGATGGAAGAGCTCGGCGCAACGGGCGTGCCCTGCTCGGCGGTGCTCGACACCTACGACCTGTTCCACAACCCCCACTTCGAGGAACGAGGCTTCGTGCACGAACTCGAGCATCCGGCCCACGGCACCATCCGTCTGCTCGGTTGGGCGCCAAGGATGTCGAAGAGCGACGTGCCGATCGTCCGAGCCCCCTTGCTCGGTGAGCACACCAACGAAGTCCTCACCGACGACCTCGGCCTCAGCGCCGGAGACATGCAAGAAATGGAAGCCGCCGGAATCATCGGAGGCGAACCCGTCTTCCCGGCGAAGTAGCGGGAACCCTCACCCCTCTGGGGGAGATGCCGCTCAACCATCTAAACTCTCCCCCCTCTGGGGGGAGATGCCGAAGGCAGAGGGGGGCTCCCATCCCTCCCGAACCGCTCCTCCAGGGCCTCCCCCCAATCCTGCCCGACGGCCCAATCCGAGCCCTGATTCTCGGCTCCTTCCCCAGCGTGAAGTCGCTCGAGAGCCAGCAATACTACGCCCATCCCCAGAACTGGTTCTGGCGAGTGATGCAGCACTGCGGAGTCGTCGAAGACGCCACCGCGCCATATGAGGAGCGAGTAGAACAGGTTCGGGGTAAGAACATCGCGATCTGGGACTTGTACGAGCAGGTGCGTCGTGAAGGGTCGGGAGACGACAAGATCCACGACGCCGTCCCAAACCAGGTCAAAGACCTCCTGGATTCAAGAGGCCCGTTCCCGATCCTGCTGAACGGACGTCGGCTGCGAGAGTTTCGTCGGGCGTTCCCGGACCTGGAGGCGGAGCTGCTGGCGCTGCCAAGCAGCAGCCCCCGCCCATTGCACTGGAACACCGAGGCGTCGAGGTCGGTGGCCATTGAGGAATGGTGCGCGGCGCTGCAACTCACTCCCAATCGAGGTACGCTCATTCAGTGATCACCCGGATTCGACATCGAGGACTGCGCCGGATGCACGACCGCAACGATCCCAGCTATCTCCCGCCGCGGCACATTGATCGAATCGCCGACATCCTCGCCGGCCTTGATCGCGCAGCCACAGCCGCGGAGCTTGACCTGCCGGGATACCACCTCCACCAACTCAAGGGTGATTCGGCCGGATTCTGGGCAATCCGGGTCTCCCGAAACTGGCGAATCACATTCCGTTTCGAGGGAACCGACGTGACCGACGTTGATCTGGTCGACTACCACTGAGAGGCCAATGCCATGCCGATGAAGAGCCCGCCGCATCCTGGCCGCACCATTCGATACGACTGCGTCGAGGCTCTCGGCCTCACAATCGCCGAAGCCGCTGAGCACCTCCAGATGGACGAAGAGACATTGGCGGCCATCTGCGAGTGTCGTGCACCGATCACTGCCGACATCGCCATTCGCTTTGAAATGGCGTTCGGAAGCACCGCCGATTTCTGGTTACGCCTCCAGGCGGCACACGACCTAGCGCAAGCCCGAAAGACGGCCTGCGACATCAAGAGAATCGAACGCGCGGCCTGACCATGCCGATGAAGAATCCGCCGCATCCCGGTGAAACGGTGCTGATGCTGTGCTTCGAGCCGTGCGATCTCTCGATCGCCGACGCTGCGGTCCATCTCAAGGTGGACGAGGCGTATCTTTCGGCGCTATGCGACGGGCGCGAGCGGATCACCGCCGACCTCGCGTTGCGCCTGGAGCAGGCCTTTGGGGGGACAGCCGAAGCCTGGTTGCGTCTACAGACGACGCACGATCTAGAACTCGCCCGCAAGACGGCCTGTGAGATTAAGCGAGTCGAACGCGCCGCCTGACGCTTCAAACCAAGGGCTGCATGGCCCAAATGCGACGAGCCACTTCCGAGAACCACGACACCTCCGACACCTCCAACCCCCTCCCCAGCACCTTCGACTCCCGATAACTCAGCCACTTCTTCAATACCTGATACCCTCCCAACCGATACTCCCAGACCTCGATTGGCACGTCTTTCCAGTAGGCCTGATCGTTTAGGTAGACATCCACCATTTGGCCCCGGCGTTTGACGTTGCCCTGGCCGGGCATGACGGCTTGGTTGGCTCCGTAGTGGCCCCAGTTGGCGGTGAGGTTGAAGTCGTTGGGTTGCATTGGTTGGCCGTCTACTGTTGTGGGGACGGCGATGCTGGTGTCGAGCAGGTCTGTGACGTCGGACTCGGTGTCGAGCAGGCGGGCGAGGCGGCGGCCCGTGACGGCGGATTGCGAGAATTCGTCGGCGCTGTCGGGCAGGGGGATACGGGGCCAGCCCATGCGCAGACCCCCGGCGTTGGCCTCGCGGTAGGCGGGGTCGTGCAGCGTGGCGAGGACGTGGTGGAAGAGATCCTCGGGCTCGGCGTTCATGGACTCGATGTAGGACTGCGCCAACTCGCTCAGGTTGGCGGTGCGCTTGATGCCGTCGACCTCCTCACCGAACTGGTCGTCTCGGAGGTAGAGGGGGAACATGTTTGCACCACGCTCAATCAAATGCAGACAAGCCATTTGCTGAGTTAGACATGCTTGCGGCTCCGCTTCGCCCTTACGAAGCTGTGGTGCCGACGATAGCCACACGTTTGCCGCGAAGACATGGGGCCGATAGTCAGGGCGCTTTTCGTTGAGGAGTTTTGTATCAGCCTCCCAGTAGAGCCAACGCGTGTCGAACGGCCGATATGCGTATCGGATGTATCCCGATTCCGTCGGCCCTCCTCGCGCAAGAAGTACACGACGTACTCTTTCGGGGTCGAATCGCGCACGTTTGCCCATAGCGACAGGATGACGCCGCCCTATCTCGTCATTAGGTAGAGCTGGGTCAAAGTAATCACTGATTCTCGCCTCAAGCGAATGGCGATCCATCGCTACCAGGAATCCGTCTCGGTTTGTGTTCACTCCGCCAAACTGGACTGGGAATAAGTCCGGGAGCATCGGCCACTCTGACCAGCTTCCTCCGATTTTCGTCGGCGCAAATGGAAGACCTAGAGATAGATCGGGCGCAAGTCGCTCATACATTGACGTTGGAACAGCGTCAGCAGTATCGACCAAGACATCGCGTTTGGCAGTTCCCCATATGTTGCGGAAACCAATCTCCCCTACTGGTGCATGATCGGACTTACGCACCAATGTAGTGATTGCCGTTCCTACCTGAATGCCGATCGGGTCCTCAGCACTTGAGAAAACACTGGGGTCTGGCTTTCCGTCAGGCGTGAGTTTGCCAGTCCGGTACTTGTCCCCATTCAGATGGTCAATCCGAATGATGTCGAAGGCGTCCAGATAGCGCTCTCGCATTCCAGCAAACGAGCGCCCATCGAGCCATGAGCAGTTTGAAATCAGACAGACCACACCCGCACCAGTCTTTTCCGCGATACGACGTTCCGCTACGCGAAAGAAACGCACGTACAGATCTTGCAGCGCTCGTGTATCGGGTATTTCGACCCCTTTCGACACGCGGTACGCATCCAACATTTCGTCTTCTTCTTCGACAGCTACTCCAGCGAATCCGTTGTATGGCGGGTTGCCGAGTACGACAAGGATGGCTCTCTTCTGTTTGACATTTGTGGCCGCGTGACGTTCCTGTTCCAGTTCGGGGAAGGGCAGCGGCTTGGTCGTGTGCGGCTCCCAGCCGGTCAGCGCGTTGGTCAGGAAGACGCCGGCTCGCTGGTCGGGCGCCAGTCCCGCGCCCATCTGCTCCAGCGCCAGGCCGATCTCGAGGTGCGAGACGACCAGCGGCGCGGGCATGATCTCGAAGCCGAAGACGCGGGTCGACGCGGCCTGTCGGACCGACTCGGCCCAGGCCGCGCCGCCGCCCGACGTCTGTTCCGTCTCGGCGATGCGGCGCAGCGTCTCGACCAGGAACGCGCCCGTCCCGCAGCATGGATCGAGCACGTAGACGTTCTCGTCGGCGAGCCCTTTGGCTATGCCGAGGTCGTCGCGCAATGACCGGTCGACGCGCGCCACCATGTAGCGCACGACCTCGCGCGGCGTGTACCAGACGCCGAGGTCCTTACGCAGTTCGGGGTCGAACGCCTCCAGGAACGGCTCGTAGAAGTACTGCACCGCTTCGCCCTCCGAAAAGCGCTGCAGGAACGCCTCGCGGTCAACCCGCTCCAGCGCCGCCTCGGTCCAGTCCAGCACTTCGCTCAGGTCGAGTCGTTCCAGGCGGCCGGGGTCGGTGATCTGGTGGAACAGCATTCGCAGCACCGGCGCACGCAACTCGTAGACGGTGTCCTTCCAGCCAAAGCGCCCCCCAGCATTGCTTGAAGTCCCGGCCCGCGCCCACAGCACCCAGGCGGCGAAGACGCCATAGAACAGCGTCTGCACGAGCGTTGAGCGGAAGAACTTGCCGCCGTCCTCACCTTCGAACGACATGCCCAGCGCCTGTTCGATCGCCTCGCGAATCGGCTTCAGCGAGTCCTCTTCCTCAGCCGCATGCTCGACCCGCTGTAAGGCGTCGCGGGCGTAGGAGGCCAGCAAGCGGGCGAGGTCGCGCGGCTCGGAGATCGTCGAGCGGTGCGACATCACGCGCTGCAGATACTCGCCCAGCGAGACGCCATGTCGGTTGGCGGCGCGGATGCGGTGCTTCAGCAGTTCGTCGAAGGCTGCATTGGACTCGGCGAGGCTGTAACGCTCGAGCGTGTGCTTGGCGCCGTCACTGTCCTGCCCGACCAGAGCAAACTCGCGCAGGTTGGTCACGAGCACCAATTTGTGCCGCTGCCAGTAGTCGTGGACCTGCTCGGATGCGATCAACAGATCGAGGTCGTAGTCGGACGGTTTGACTTCGACAACGCCACGGTCGGGTTGCTCGTTCTCTGAGGTAAAGAACCCAAGGTCGGGCTGCCCGCTGCTCGATTCCTTGTATTGGACAACGGCGCGCACTTTGGGCGTGAGTTGATCGCCGATGGCGTCGAAGAGGTTGTCGAGGGCCGTGTAGTGGGAGAGCTCCGGTGTGCCGACGCGGTTGACTACCGACACCGCATCCAGGTATTGCTTTACGGCCCGCCGGAGTTCAGTCACCTGTCTCGTCCGACGCGCCCAGCTTGCCGACCAGCGACGACACCATTAGCATCATTGGACACGGCACACCCAGCTCACTCGCCCGATCCACTGGTTGCTGGAAGATTGCTTCGATTTCTAGTGGGCGGCCTTCGTTGAAGTCGATGACTGTGCTTGGTCGGTAGGCTCCCATTCCGGCGGTCAGGGTGAGGTAGAGGTGACAGAGCTGATCTCCGTCGATCCTCACATCCTCACCGTGGGCGGCCATATCTGCGTTGCCGGCCGCCACGACTTCCTTCATGATTTCGTGTGCGACGTGGCGCAGAGCCGGGTCGTGGATCACCTGATCCGTACCGACCCCTCCTGCGATCACGCAGAGGCCGTTGAAGGGGATGTTCCAGCCCAGCTTTTCCCAGCGGGCTTTGCGCAGGCTGGCCTCCGGGCGGATCTCGACGACTGAGCCCTCGAACAGGTCGACCGCTTGCTGGAGCTCGTCCGGGTCGTCTCCGTGGTGTCCGATGTTGATCGCGCCGAACTCCTGGTGGATGATCTGGCCTGGCTCGCCGCGCATCACGCCGATGAATCCCAGTCCTCCGAAGAGCGAGGTTGCCTCCGGTAGCTGGGCCGAGATCTCCTCGTCGACGCTGAGTCCGTTCATGATCGCGAGGACCCGCGTGCTGTCGGACAGCAGCGGTCCAATCAGTGTTGGAATGTCGGGAATCGCGGTCGCCTTGAGTCCGACCAGCACCCAGTCGACCGGACCGTGCGCGGCGAGCGCCTCGGGTGTCCGCTCGATGGTCGGGGAGTCGAGGGTCATATCCCCAAGGTGACTCGCCAGGTGCAGGCCGCCGGCCTTCACCGCGTCGTAGTCGCGGCGCATGAGGAAACGCACTTCCTGGCCCGCCTCGGCGAGGCGCATGCCAAAGTACCCGCCGACCGCTCCCGCGCCGACAATCGCGACTCTCTGCGACATCGTCCCTTAGTCCCCCGCTGCCGTCTGCGCTGACCGCGCTGAATGTCCTGGCTGTCCCGCTTCGTCGCTCAGCCGCTCGACGAAGCGGTCGACGCGGAACAGATCCAGGTCGTGCCTGGTCTCGCGGTGCATACTGAGGTCGGCCAGCGCCTCGCCGATTGCCGGCGAGAACTTGAAGCCGTGACCCGAGCAGGGACTAGCCAGCACGATGTTCGGGCGCTTGGGATGGATGTCGATCAGGAAGTGCGCGTCGGGCGTGCTCGTGTAGAGGCAGGTCTCGGCGCGCAGCAGCTTGCCGCCGACATCGGGGAACGTGCGCTCCAGCCATTCGCGGACGTTCGCCTCGTCCTCGGGCGTCATCTGCTGGTTGTAGCCATTGGGGTCGGCCTCATCCAGCGGCTGATGATGGCCCAGCTTGAAGCCCTTGCCCACGTTGGGGAATCCGTAGGCGAAGTCCTGCGGCCCGCGCTCCCACATCCAGAAGGGCAGTGCGCCGACCTCGAACGCCTCGGGATTGGCTCGCGGCTCGAACCAGAACATGACCTGCCGCGTCACCCTGAGCGGCAGATTGAGCTTGCCCACCAGTCCGGCATTCCATGCGCCCGCAGTGACGACCATCCGCTCAGCTTCATACGTGCCGCTCTGCGTGTTGATCACGATCGGCGACTCGAGGTCGTCCATGTCCGACGGCAGCCAGCGCTCGACCGGCTCGTCAAAGTGCAGTTCAGCGCCATGCTCCGCCGCCTGTCCGAGCTGACCGTTGAGCGCGGTCTCGATGTCAATCATCCCGCCGCGATGCTCGAGGATGCCGACGAGGTCATCGGTCGCCAGGATCGCGGGATAGCGCTGCTTGAGCTCGGCCCCGTCCATGTAGTCGATCGGAATGTCATGCTCGCGAGCGCTGGCGAGCACGCCGTTGATCTGCAGCGAGTCCTCAACGCCAAGTGTCAACGAACCGGTCTGCCTGAACAGCGGCTTGCCGACCAGCTCCGCTAACTCGTCCCACAGCTCATACGCGCGGCGGACGAACGGCACATAGGACGGACCCTCGTAGTAGGCCTCGCGGATGCCACGGGTGTCGCCGTGGGTTGATCCCATCGTGTGCGGGGGATGGAATCGGTCAAAGCCAATCACCCGCTGTCCACGCCGAGCCAAATGCCAGGCAGCAGCCGATCCCATCGCGCCCAGCCCGACAACGGCAACGTCATATCGGTCGCTCATGCCCATTCCTCCTCAACAGCGCTCTCATGATATCCACCGACCGTCATGCAGCTCGCCACGGACTCTCTCATCCACAGCCGGCGATACCCTTTCGCCATGCTCCGACTCGTAACTGCTCTTTGGTCTATCGCGGTTGGAATCGCCTTGTTCGCCTGCACGGACGATGTACCCGCACTTCAGCCGGAGTCGGCGTTTGTCCCGCAACAACAAGCGGTCCAAGAGCCAGAGGAAGTCGACGACTCGCTCTGCTCGCTGCTCAACCCGCGCATCAATCGGCGCTCCATTACTGAGCCGCGCGTCAGCTACGGAGATGTGGTCGACGCCATCGAACAGGGCGCAACGATCAACATCCGCTGCGCCGGCGGCACGTCGCCGCTGCACTTCGCCGCCGCCACTCACGGATTGCAGATCGTCGAGCTACTGATCAATCAGGGCGCCGACGTTCACGCAGTCAACAGCGCCGGCGAGACGCCGCTGATCTACGCCGTCGGTGCGATCGGCGGCAGCGATACGAACGCGGCAGTACTACGAGCACTGCTGGATGCGAGGGCTGACGTGAACGCGGCCCGAGAATTCGGTCAGACCACACTTCACATAGCCGCGTTGAACAGTAAGCCAAACGCAATGGCGGCGCTGCTCGAGTTTGATCCAATCCTGGATGCACAGGACAACGGTGGCCGGACCCCGCTGCACTACTCCGCGCTCCAGCGCGCAAGCGCAGAACCGACGCAAGTACTACTTGACGCAGGAACGGATCCAAACGTAACCGCCCAGGGCGGTACTACTCCGCTGCATGACGCGGTCACTCATGCCTCGGTCGATGTCGTACGCCTCCTGCTGGACGCTGGCGCCGCGCCCAACCCACTCGACGAATTCGGTCTCACCCCGCTCCTCCGCGCCGCGCGTGAGGGCGGAGCGTCGCTGATCCGCGTCCTGCTCGAACACGGCGCGGACCCCGACGCCGTTGACCCCGACGGTCGCACACCCTTGCACATTTCCGCTCGTCACAACCCACTGTCGGCCGTCTCCGCGTTGTTGCTCGACGCCGGCGCGGATCCTGCTCTGCGAGACCAGCACGGCAATACTGCATGCGACGTGCTCAACGACTACCTATCCGATCCCGAAGTCCGGCAACGCATCTGCAAGGATGGCTAGCTCAGTTCCCTGCCGCTGCCCCGGCTTGCGACTTCATCTCAGACGCGACCTGCGACATCGAGTTGTTCTCCCAGTAGAGGACGTGCTCGACGTGCTCGCGGATTGACCATTCGTCGTTTGGCGCCTTCGCGTCGAGCAGTGCGTCGTCCATGTGCAGGAGCTGTCCGACCAGCTCGGCTCGCTGGAAGATCAGGTCTCTCGTCAGATGCGAGAGCGGCGATTCCTGCATCTGCTTCGCGGTGTAGCGAGCCGTCGAGACTGCGCCGGCGTGCATCCGATCGTGCTCGGCGTTGTGTACCAGCAGTCGTCGCACGCCGCCGTTCATCGCGCAGCCGTGCTCGGTCGGGAACGGCAGGTCCTCGTCCGACAAGCCGGACAATTGCTCGACGGTGTCAGTGAGCTGGCGCAGCAGTCTCAGCGCCAGTTCGGTGGATTCGTTCGTGGCCATTGGACTCCTCGACTCCGATTCAGTGAGCAGGTCTCAATCATCAAGGCCCTCAGTCCCCGCTTTACGCGGGGACTCGCTCCCTCACCGCAAAATACTGTCTTCAGCCACCGGCAAGCGGTCAGCCGAACAGGTCCCCGCGTGAAGCGGGGACTGGAATCACTCGGATCCTCCCGCGAGGAACTCGAGCAGCGTCTTGTTGGTGAAGTCGGGCGCTTCCTCGGGGAAGAAGTGGCCCGCTCCCGGTACCCCGACCGCTGTCAAGTCGGGGAAGTACATCGGGAACTGGTCGAAGAACGGATTGCCCGACGGCGTCTCGCGGCTGGGAGGACTGTCAGGCGCGAGCCGTGCGTTGCCGTACATCCAGAGCGCCGGTTTTTCGAAGCGCTTGTGCCGATCCTCCGGTCCGTACTCCATGAATTCGCGACCCCAGGGATGGTCGTTCAGGCCTTGCCGCCAGACTTCGCCGACCTGCGCCGAGGTCAGCCGCTCGCAGCGATATCCGCCGGCGACGTTCTCGTCGGCGTGCATCCGGTGGAAGGGCAACGCGTGTCGGTAGTAGGAAATCGCGGCGGCGTGCGAGTCCGGGTCGGAGAATGCCTGCTTGTAGACCTCGACATCTTCATCGGTCGCCCAGCGATTCGGCGTCAGTCGCCGGCCGCTGACACTCCAGGGCGACTCCGGCCAGCCGGGTAGCTCAGGATCGGACTCGCCGGTGAAGATCGTCTCGATGAACTGGGCGTGGTACTCGGCGTAGAAGAGTTCGGGCAACGCTCGCGCCTTGAACCAGAATCCGTGTACCGCGGCGGGCGTCCAGACGCTGCAGAGCGTGTCCATCAGCGCGACGCTGGAAATCCGCTCGGGCCAGTCAATCACGACCTTGAAGCCGATGATCCCGCCCCAGTCATGCCCAACCAGCGCCACTTCGTCGATGTCGAAGTGGTCGAGCACGCCAACCATGTCAGCCGCCAACGTATGCCGAGAGACTGGCCCGGGAGGCTTGTCGGAGTCGCCATAGCCGCGAGTGTCGGGGACAATCACGCGGTATCCGGCGTCAACCAGCGCCGGCACCTGGTTCCGCCACTCATAGGAGGTCTCGGGGAATCCATGGATCAGCAGAACCGGAGGCCCGTCCGAGGGCCCGTCGGTGGTGACGTTGATCCGAATTCCGTTGGAGTCGATGCGTTGGCTCGTCGATCGTGTCATCAGCCACTCCGTTCACTGTGCCGCGCAGGCTAGCGCGATCCCCTACCGTCATTCCCGCGTAGGCGGGAATCTCGCTCCGCTGCTGACGCGGTAGTCGTCAGTCGAGATAGCGCCGCAGCAACGGAGTGAATCCCGCTCGAGCAAACTCCTGATCGGCAGTGAGAATGCTCGTGATGCCATACTCGCGCATGATCACGATTGCAGCGCAGTCCTGGAGAGACAAAGTCGAGTATGCGAACTCCCCGGTGTAGAGGTCGAGAGCGGACTCGGACAAGTCGCGATCGTGGGGCAAAACCGCATAGCGCGGGTCATCATCGACGCCATCGACTGCCCGATCTCGACGCGAGCAAAACCAGGAGAGCGGGAGAAGTAGGCGAGCGTTTCCAGAATCACCCCTTCGCTCGTAACAAACGGCTGGTGTGGTGGAATCTCCGCTGCTGCGGCCAGCGCCGCTTCGCGCCAGTTGTCGCGCGGCGAATGCAGCGCGATTGGATAGGCACTGTCGAGAAACAGCGGTTCCAGTGACAGCGTTGGAAGACCCGGCATCAAGAATCACGCGGTACCCGGAACTGGTCCAGGTAGGCAACCAGATCTTCCTGCAGCTCCTCAGGCAAATCCAACGGTTCGTGGCCGAACGTGTCCAGTAGGACCTCCGCGGTCGTCCGATGGTCGTCCTCAGGAATCGGCTGAATCGGCACATACCAACTAGGACGTTCGCGAGCATCGCTCCCATCGGCGCCGTTGACTGTCGGGCTGTCTGCCATCTCGGTCTCCTGATCTAATCTTAGCCCCTGGCGACGGCAGAGAACGCCGCCTCGACGCCGGGATACATGCAGCTTCCACCCGATTCCAAGTCGGGTGAGAACCGCGGCGCGGGTAGACTGACTACATGACCACCGAGCAAGTCGTTCACTACAGAGAGCTCAGCGCAGGCTATCTGCGCCACGCTCGGCAACTACTGGCCGAGGGCGATTTGCCGCAGGCCTCGGAGAAAGCCTGGGGAGCCGCAGCGGTGCTGGTCAAGGCAGTGGCCGAGGCGCGCGGCTGGAAGCACGAAGGGCACCGCGACCTGTGGACCGTTGTCAGACGCCTCGTCCGTGAGACCGGCGACAGCGACTTACGCCTCCATTTCGGCTACGCGCAGACAATGCACATCAACTTCTACGAGGCGGCGATGGAGTTCGAAGATGTCGAGCAGTATCTCGGCGAGGTCGAGCGGCTGGTGGGCAAGCTAAACGGTTTGGCTCAATTGTTCAGCTACCGACTCAGAACGCAACTCGTACAAGCATATCTGTTAGCGCAGCCAGCAGATATCCGACAGATCCCACTAAGGCGTGTTCACGTCGATGCTTACAACCTATGCTTGGCGCGCCAGTATTCCCCGCTCCCCCTTGCAGGGGGAGCTGCCGAAGGCTGAGGGGGTCCCACTCCCCATCGACAATGCCCTAAACCACCCATACGGTTGTTCGCTTCTCCATGTGAACAGGCACGAACACCAATCGCCCCTTAGCATCGTTCATTTGCCTCCAGCCATCCGACCGCGCTTCTGATTCTCAACCCGGAGACCGCTCAACGTCAGTCTATTCGACTTAATCCGATTACAAGGCCCACACAGCAGCAACCGATTCGAGATGTGATTCAGACCCCCGTCCGACCTCGGAGTATTGTGATCCAGCTCCAGATACAACGGATCATCGAACTCCCGATCACAGCCCCGGCATATCGTACCGTTCTGTTCGATCAAGAAATCAACCATTTCAGCCCGAGACATCTTGGGGCCTGGCGGCTCCGCAATCTTCTGCTTGGTCTTGAGAACCGGAGCGGCCGTCTCGCCTTCGTCAGATCTGATGGGCGGCGCGGTGCTATAGAAGATCTGGCCAAAGGTGATCAACTGACCGGCAGTGTCGCCATCCGGTGCAGCGAGACCCTCCTTCTGCAATCGGTCGATGACCGTCTGATGAGCTTTGTCCCAAATGTCCATTCCGATCCAATTCCTACCTAGTCGTTCCGCTGCGACTGGTGTAGTAGCGCAGCCGCAGAACGGATCAAGCACGGAGTCTCCAGCGTTAGAGGATGCTCTGACAATGCGTTCGTACAGCGCAACAGGCTTCTGCGTTGGATATCCCATGTATTGTTTCTTCTGCCTCGCAGCGATCGCCAGCCCGTTCCCCTTCTCCTGAATCCACCATGTCTCAGGGACCTTGCCGCCAGATGCCAGGCCATAGTTCCCCTCGATGAATCCGGAGCCTCGCAATCCTTCCTTGAAATTGCCTTTTGTCTTGCTGTGGTGTCCGATACGAACATCGTCTGCATTGAAACACCACTGGTCGGACACGGAGTACCAGAGAATCGTGTCGTGCTTCCTATTGAACTGACGCATACCTGGCGAACCAGGACCGGTGTAACACCAGACAATCTCGTTCCTAAAGTTCTTTCGCCCGAAGATTGCGTCCATCAGCGCCTTCACCCAGGCATGTGCCGTGTGGTCGATATGCAGGTAGATGCTGCCGTCCTCTCGCAACACCCGATGCATCTCTAACAGCCGCACGCCCAACCAACACAGAAATGCCGCCATGTCCTCACCAGCCGCGGAGCGCGCCGCCTCGATCATCTGCCACACCGCCGGCCAGTCGTCCTGGATCGCGTCGACCCAGTCCTGGTGTACATCTTTGTCCCAGCTCCAACGGTCCTCGAACTTAGCGCCTGCGGCGAGAGAGTCGGGCGTCGCGTGGAAGTCGCGACCCTTGTTGAAGGGCGGATCGGTCGCGATCAGGTGAATCGTGCCGGAGTTGATGCCACGGAGAAACGGTAGGTTGTCGCCGTGAAACAGGGTGCGGTTCTGAATGTTAAGTGTGGGCATGCCGAGAGTGTAGCGCGGATGTTCTTATTGAGACAAGACCCTCACCCAAGATCCTCTTCCTAGCCCTCTCCCAGAGGGAGAGGGAACAGACCTCACCCTCTCCCCCTGGGAGAGGGCTGCGCGAACATCGGATTCCAGTCCCCTCTCCCCAAAGGGGAGAAGGGACTAAAGGATCTCCGGCGGCTAACCAAACGCTGGCAGGACCTCATTCACGACTCGGTCGTACATGGCCTGTTGGTCGTAGCCGACGAGTCTTAGCGTGATTGTGGTGGCTCCCGCGTCGACGTATCTCTGGATGTCGGCGATGCATTGGTCTGGGGTTCCCATGGCGACCCAGAGACTGAGGGCTTCGTCGCTGTAGGTGGTGGTGTAGTAGGCCTCGAGATAGCGGCGTGACTCGTCCAGGGCGGCCTGGCGGTCGTCGTTGACGTTGACGTTGTAGTAGACGCAAGTCTCGAAGTCGTCCCCGAGCTGCCGGCCCTCTTCCTCGGCGTAGCGATGGATGTCGCTGAGGTACTCCTCGACGATTGCGGGTGGCTGGAAGGTCGTCATCCAGCCGTCACCGAGCCTCGCCGTACGACGCAGGCCGGCCTCG
This sequence comes from Dehalococcoidia bacterium, assembly GCA_965207365.1. Lineage (GTDB taxonomy): Bacteria > Chloroflexota > Dehalococcoidia > Bin125 > Bin125 > Bin125. The sequence goes on from OZ242281.1 coordinate 676,014, forward strand.
CGGTTGCGGGTGAGGTTGGGGCGCGGATTCGACGTCACCCAGATCGGCACCGGCCGCTGGACCGAGCGCGGCTCGATGGTGACGTTGTCGAAGTCGTTGTACTCGCCGTGGTAGGAGACGTTGTCCTCCGAGGTCAACAGGCGCATGACCTCGATCGCCTCCTCCATGCGTTTCATACGGGACTCGGGGGCAACGCAGAACGCGTCGAACTCGTGCAGCATGTCTCCGCCGTCCGGAGCGGCCTGCCCCATGCAGGCGGCGAAAATCGTGCGGCCGTTGGACATGAAGTCGAGCGACGCCCACTGATAGGCGAGGAGCAGGCCGTCGCGCAGCGGAGTCGAGGCGAAGCAGGCGGGGCCAATTCGCACGCGGTCGGTGACCACGGCCAGTGCGCCCATCAGCGTCAGCGCATCAAGCCGAGGCTTGGCCAGGATCGAGTCGCCAACCCAGATGCTGTCCCAGCGCTCATCGGAGTCGGCACGCTGGGCCAGGGCAATCATGTCGTCAAGCGTTGACGCGCCGGTGACGACGCCGCGATTTGAGAGTGTGAGTCCAAAGTTGACCACGCTGAGCCTCCGTTCATGCGTCAGCAGGGTAGTGATTGGAGCGGAGGATGGCGTTTCGCCAGTCCAAAACAGTGCCGCCGCTCCCATTCTCCCCCCTCGCGGGGGAGATGCCGTAGGCAGAGGGGGGTCCCTGCTTGTCAGCCCGATCTGGTCGTCACCGGCCGCCCCCCCCTCTGTCACTCCGTGACATCTCCCCCCGCAAGGGGGGGAGAGGGGGATGGGTCAGACGAAGGCAGGCAGGACTTCTTCTGAGATGCGTTGGTACTGCCCTGTCTGATCGCCGCTGCAGATCCTGAGCAGCACGGTCGTCGCGCCGGCAGCAATGTAGCGCTGGATGTCTTCGACGGCCTGCTCGGGTGGGCCGTAGGAGCACCAGCGACGGACCATCGCCTCGGAGTGGTTAAGGAAGTAGTAGTCGTCGAGGAAGCGCTTCGCCTCGGCGAAGGCGGCGTCGCGGTCGTCGTCGATCATGACGGAGTGGAAAGCGACCACGTCGAAGTCGTTAGGCAGCTCGCGACCGGCGGCGTCGGCGTAGCGGCGGATATCGCCGAGGTATTCCTCTAACAGCTCCGGCGTCAGCGTGGTCGACATCCAGCCGTCACCCAGCCTGGCCACGCGGCTCAGACCGCGCTCCCGATTTCGTGCGTCCCGGGGATTGGGATTGGAGACGACGAGGACTGGGATCGGCCGTTGGATCGAGTGCGGCTCGATGGTCAGGTTGTCGAACTCGTTGTACCTGCCGTGGTAACTGGCGTTGTCCTCGGATGTGAGCAAGCGGATGATCTCAATCGCCTCTTCCATCCGTCCCGACCGGGTAACGGCGGGCACGCAAAAGTGCTCGAACTCGGAGTTGTCGGCAGCGCCCATGCAGGCGGCGAATGTCAGCCGTCCGTTGGAAATCACGTCGATCGCCGCGAGCTGATAGGCGAGCAGCGTCGCCGGTCGCACCGGAGTCGTGGCAAAACAGCCGGGCCCAATCCGAACGCGCTCGGTCCGAGCCGCCAGCGCGCTCATCAAAGACAGAGCATCCAGCCGAGGCTTGGCCGTAATCGAGTCGCCAACCCAGACCGAGTCCCAGCGCTCGTCCGCGTCGACAAGGCGTGTCAAGTCATACATCTCCTCAAGCGAGGAATCGCCAGTGACAACGCCGCGATTGGTGAGGGTGAGTCCGAAGTTGGTCATGTCAGGCTCCAATTCAGACGCAGGCCATCGGCTGCTGGCCAGTCGGGCACTTGCCTAGTGCCCAGAAACGATGTTCAGTTCAAATCCCCACGGCAACGACTCTGCACCGTCTTTCAGAGGAGGACTGATGAGCTCCACATCCAGGTCGAGTCCAGTAGGCGCGCCGAAGAACGGAACGATCTCCGTGGACCGATTATTCGCTTAGCGGCAGTCGATCGACCACTTCCCTGTGGATGCGGCGTCAGCCTCGAACCAGACCTCGCCCTCGGGCAGGTAAGCGCTGTAGCTAGGGCCGATGATCAAGGCCGACGTTCCGCTGTAGCTTTCGGCGATCTCGTTGGCGTGTAGCTCGCCGTCCTCGCCCGCGCCGCCGTAGGAGATGACCTAGAAGTTGGTCGCTCCATAGTCGCCGATATTGCTGGTCGCAATGATGCTGCGCATAGCGGCAAGCAACAACGTGAAGCAATCACATTGGCATCCAATACTGGAATGATGCTAGTGCTGTGGGGCTGGTTCCGCTTACCTGATCTGATACGCGAACACCGATGGGTTTGACTGTCCTAGCTCTGAACGCATCGTGAGGAATGCAGCAAGAAATGGAATGTCTGGGCGGTGGGGTGGGGACACCCCCCCTCTGCCTTCGGCATCTCCCCCCGCAAGGGGGGGAGAAGGGAACAGGGAACGAGGAAGGCTTGGCTTGGACTCACGGTGTCGAGGGGGAGCAGGCCGTACGCCGTCACGCTCCCGAGAGTGTGAAGTCTCGGACGAGGTTGGACAGAGCTTCGGGGGCTTCGAGGTCGGCCAGGTGGCCGGAGTCTGCGAGCTCGACTGACTGCGCTCCGGGGATCGCAGCCCGCCAGATGCCACCCATTTCTTTCGCGACGATGTTGTCGTTGGCGGAAGTGGCGACGAGCGTTCGGGTGTCGATCCGCGCCAGACGGCGTCCAACACCGGTGTCAGGGATCGGCCAGAGGAACTTGGCCGAAGCGCGCAGGTCGAGCAACTCTTCGACGTAGGCATCGAGCGCGTCACGGCCTTCCATCAACAGCTCGGCTCGCTTGTCGGGGTCGCTGAAGAGCACGGCGGTTGGGTGACCGGGATGCTGTGCGAACAAGTCCTCGCCGGGATAATTCTCGGACCACAGGCCAAGCGGATTGACCAGCGTCAGCGACTGCACCGCGTCGGGCCGAATGGCCGCGATCTCTGCGCCGATCCAGGCGCCGATGCTGACCCCGACCACGTGAGCGGAGCCGACACCGAGCGTGCCCAGCAGGTCGACGTTGAACAGGACGAGGTCTAGTCCGTCGCGGACGCCGGGCAGATCGTCCTTGGCCGGACCCCAGCCTGGCTGATAGGGCGCGATCACGTGGAAGTCCTTGGCCAGCGTCTCGAGGGCGTCTCCCCAGCGAGGGATGCCGGTGACCGGGTGGAGGAAGAGCAGCGCGGGCGAGGCCGGGTCGCCGCCTTCCCAGACGTGGGCGGTCTGGCCGCCGGGGCGTAGGTCGAGGGTCTTCAGTTCAGCCATCAGGTGATTCCTGCGAGTTCCAGCGTTTCAGCTTGTTCGTGTGTGTTCGATTCGGTTCGATCGCGTCCGATTGCTTCTGGTCGGTTGAGCGGCGTGGGCGACCAATGGTCAACATACTGACCCCACAGATGCCGCAGCCTGGGGATCACGTGTTCGGCGAAGAGCCGGGTGTTGCGATTGGTCAGTTCGGTCGGCATGTCCCCGAACTGGAAGACGCCGATCAGATGCCCGACCCGCAATCGCTTGACCAGATCCTCGACCTGTTCGGTCACCGACTCCGGTGACCCGGCAATCAGCGTACCGCTCGCGATGCGTTCATCGAAGCTCGGCTCAGGCGTTGGCGGCGCCTGGGTTGCCGCGCCCGACTCCCGCATGGTCCGTTCGCTGGTGTAGCCAGGGGCATTTGTCCAGCGTGGATCGAGATGTTTGCCCACGTACCAGTTGTAGTGGAGATGCGGCTCGTAGCGTTCGCGTGCCTCGGCGTCGGTCTCAGCGACCGCGAATGTTTGGTTGACGGCGCCCTGGTAGGGATTGAACGGCACTCCCAGTTCGGCCAATCGCGACCAGTAGGCGTCCAGAACCTCTTCGGCATGGAATCGCCCGTCGAATGAGAGACACGAATAGCTGTAGCCCATCTCGGCGCAGAAGTCCCAGGTCTCGGCGCTGCCGCCGCCGGGAATCCAGACGGGGATTGGATGCTGGATTGGTCGCGGCCAGATGTTGACGTAGCGCAGCTTGCTGTACTCGCCATTCCAGGCGAACGGTTCCGGATCGGAGAGCGCGCGCATCACGAGGTCGTGGTGCTCGCGGTATCGATCGCGGATCGTGGCGGGATTGGCGCCGTATGCGAAGCAGGCATCCATCGTTGTGCCGACCGGCAGACCGGCCACAAGTCTGCCGCCGGACAGGACATCGAGCATGGCCAACTCTTCGGCCAGTCGGGTCGGCGGGTTGTAGAGCGGCAGGGAGGTACCCAGCATGATGATCGCAGCTTGTGAAGTGCGTCTGGCGAGCGCCGCGGCCATCAGTTGAGGCGAGGGCATCAGACCGACGGCGTTCTGGTGGTGCTCGTTGACTATCAGTCCATCGAAACCGACGTGTTCGGCATACTCCATCTGGTCGAGGTACTCGTGGTAGAGGCGGTGGCCGACGGTTGAGTCGTAGTAGCGAGAGTCAACATCGACCCAGACAGAGTTGGATCGGTCGCGAAAGTCGGACGGCAGGTGCGGCCAAGGCATCCCGTGGAACCAGTGGAACTTCACGCTGAGTCCTAGCTCGGCTTTGCAGGGGGAGCTGGCCGACTTCCCACGCTCCCCCTTGCCCGGAGAGCTGCCCAGGCCCCTTCGCTCCCCCTTGCCCGAGGAGTTGCCCAGGCCCCTTCGCTCCCCCTTGCCCGAGGAGTTGCCCGGGCCCCTTCGCTCCCCCTTGCAGGGGGAGCTGCCGCAGGCTGAGGGGGTCCCGGCTCCACCGCCTCCGTGATTGCGGCCAACACAGAGTCGATGTCTTCCATCACTTCGTAGTCCCAGAACCTCAATACGCAGTATCCACGTTCTGCCAGATACACATCGCGTTGACTGTCGTATTGCTGAGCATCGCTATGTTGCCCACCGTCCAGCTCGATGACCAGGCGCTCCCGCAGGCAGGCGAAATCGGCGACGTATGGGCCGATCGGATGTTGTCGACGGAAACGCATTCCGGACAACTGCTTACGCCGGAGGTGCTTCCAGAGCAGTTGCTCAGCCTCGGTGGCATTGCGCCGAAGTTGACGGGCGAAGTGTAGTTGGTCGACGCGATCTTGGCTGTTTGGCACGGGCCAGGACCCCCTCAGCCTTCGGCAGCTCCCCCTGCAAGGGGGAGCGGGAAATTGGTCGGCAACTCCCCTGCAAGGGGGAACTCGAAATCAGTCGGGAAGTCCCTGGCAAGCGGGAGCGGGAATTCAATAGGCAGAGCCCCCAAGCGGGAGCTGGCGCGTAGTGACTGAGGAGGCTCGGCGCTCACATTCCCACACGCAAGCATTGCCTTTGGAGCTCCTCCCCCAGAGGGGGAGGTATTCAAGACGCCGATGTACTGAGTCAGTTCGCGCTGAGCACCGGGGCGGGGGTTGCGACGTCTTGCGAGCCGATGGGCTTTGGCGACCAGTGGTCTTCGTAGTCTTCCCAGATGTGCTTGACTCGGGGCATGACCTGCTCGGCGAAGAGCTTGGTTGAGGCTCTGGCCTTGTCGTCGGGCATGTTGCCGCAGTGCAGCAGCGCGACGAGGTGGCCGACCTGCAGCTTGGTCGCCAGCGCTTCGATCTGTTCAGTGACCGAGTCCGGCGAACCGGCGACGATGTAGCCCTCGCGCACCCAGTCGTCCCAAGTCAGCGTGTGGGCGATACCGAGACCCTGCGCACCGCCGGCGCGGAGACCGGCGCGGATCGTGTTCTCGGTGCGGTAGCCGGGGGCGTCGGCGAAGCCGGGGTAGACGTGCAGGCACTTGTCGAAGAAGTACTGCAGGTGCTCGGTGTACATCTGCTCGGCCTGATCGTCGGTCTCGGCGACCACGATCTGCTGCGCGAATGCTCCCTGGAATGGGTTGAACTCGACGCCGAGCTCGCCCAGTCGATTCCAGAAGCCCTGCATCAAGGCCTCGCCGCGGACATAGCCGTTGAAGGACAGATACGAGTAGTTGTAGCCCATCTCGGCGCAGAAGTCCCAGGTCTCGACCGAGCCGCCGCCGGGGATCCAGACGGGCGGCGGATTCTGAATCGGGCGCGGCCAGATGTTGACGTAGCGAATCTTGTTGTACTCGCCGTTCCAGGAGAAGACCTCAGGGTCCTCCCAGGCGCGGCGGATCAGGTCGTGGTTCTCGCGATACTTGTCGCGCAGCGTGGCCGGATTGGAACCGAGGCAGAAGTTGTCGTCCATCGACGTGCCGACCGGGAATCCGGCGACCAGGCGACCGCCCGACATCACGTCGAGCATCGCCATTTCCTCGGCGACGCGGGTTGGTGGGTTGTAGAGCGCGATCGACTGACCGAGCAGCAGCAGGGTCACATCCTGCGTCCGGCGAGCGAGCGTCGCGGCCATGATCTGCGGCGAGGGCATCATCCCATAGGCGTTCTGGTGATGCTCGTTGACACCGATGCCGTCGAAGCCGAGCGAGGCGGCGTACTCAAGCTGATCAAGGTACTCGTTGTAGACCCGGTGGCCCTCGACGGGGTCATAGAGCTTGGAGTCGACATCGACCCAGACGGAGCGGTTGGTCTCGCGAAAGTCGTCGGGCAGATGCGGCCAGGGCATCAGGTTGAACCAGTGGAATTTCATGGGATACAACTCCTTGTCGGAGGGTGGTCAGAGGTCGTGGAGTCAGTGTAGAGGGTGACGGCACGGGGTCCTGCCGCTCAGGTCGAGTTGGTACTATGCCAGCAGGAGATGCCAACAACGTGACAACCATCGAGCCGACCCAGAGACTCGGACCTGGACCGTCGCGCACGCCGACGCCGCAGGAACGTCTCGCCTACGATGCATGCGAGCGCAACCACCAGTTCTTTCTCGCAAACAAGTGGGACCTGTTTGACCGCCACCCTGAACATTGGCTGCTGATCTACGGCGACCAAACGATAGAAGCATTTGCAGACCCCCTGGAATGCATCGACCGACGCGATTCTCTTGAGCCCGATACGCAGGCGACCGTCTGGATCGGCACGCCCGACAAGCCGGGCATCTGGATTCTGTGATCCGCCGAGTCGAAGGCCACTTTCAGGAACACGATCGCGGCAGCATCGCTCCGCCGTCCCTTGCGCCGTACGTCGTTGTCCGTTTCGGGCCCGAGCCATCCGGCCCAGCATCGAAGCGTTGATCGACACCGGCGCCGACTGGACCGCTCTCGGACCGCGCGACGCGCTCACATTGCTCGGGCGAAGATACATCGAGATGGACTTCGACCGCGCTCCTGGCCGAATCGAGATCGCAGGCTTCGGTCAGGGTGACACCAATGCTGTCATCAGTCCGATGCAACTCTGGTTGCGTGATGTAGAGGGCGAAGACTTCTCGGTCTCGCTGCAGGTCGCCATCTGTGAACCATTCCCAAGGACTCCCGGGCCGCACGGTAACTGGCTCATCCCCTCGTTGCTCGGTCGAGACATCCTCGAGTGGTTCGACCTGGCCCTCTCCTACAACCCGCCCACGGTGACGCTGACGGAGGCGGCGCCTGCCTGATAGTCTGGGCGGCTGCTTCAAGCGAAAGGCGCCGACTCATGGCACTCCAACATCCCGTCGACACTCCGCCCGCCGAATTGCTGCGCACAGCGCGGGAAGCCGCCTGGGGCGAGGACGAGTCCGCCGCGCCCGACGCGTATGACTGCGCGATCCAGGCGATTGAGGGCGCCTTCCGTCGGATCGCCACGCCCGACAACCCGACTGACGACCTGGGCATCATCTTGGACCACTGGGAGAAGCGCCCGGACCTCTGGTGCGAAAGCTACCCCCGCGTTGCTGAAGTCGACACGATCATGCCTGTGCTGGCCAATCTCTGGCAGGGACGTCCAGATGCGGACAAAGGCTTCCCTGTCTTTCTGGAAGAGGCCCGCATCGCGCTAACCGTCGCCGAGTGGGTCGTGGGGCTGCTCGACTTGGGGTTCTTCGAACTGCTGGACGAACTGACGCCGGAAGAAGAAGCGGCAGATCGAGCACTAGCTGAGCAGCGCTGGAACGAGTATCAGAGCGGCCAGATGGAGACTCGCCCATTCGAGGAGTACGTCAAGGAGCGAGCCGCGCGGGACGCGCAGAAATGAGCAATGATCAGCCCGGGCCGTATCGCATCGAATACGACACTCGCGCCCGCCGCCAACTGAATCGGATCAACCCGCGCGACTACGAATTGATCGTCGCCAAGATCAGGGCGCTTGCCAGTGAACCGCTTCCGCCCCGCTCGCTGCGACTAAGTGATGGTTCCCATCGAATCCGCGCCGGCAACTGGCGCGTTTTCTACCTCATCAATCGCTCCGAGCGAGTCGTGGTGATCACCGACGTACTCCGTCGCAACGAGCGCACTTACCGCGACCGCTAGCCTCGCAACAACCGACCCCAAAACGACTCCGCACGGAGCGCCCGTTCGTGTCTTAGAAGTTGTGCCGGGCCGGGCCGTCTAGATTATCCCAAATGGTCTCCGGTTTGATCCGGATCGACCCGTCGCGCTCCATTTCCGCCACACCCAGGTCAGGCTGCTCCTTCTTAGGAGGCTGAAGGCCGTCAAGCCGCATCGCCATCACTTCGGCATCTGTGACCGGTTTGAAGGCAAGAACGAGTTCTTTGAGAAATCGAAGCATCATGGCTGGATGATAGAGCTTCCGCTCACCCCAACAACCGACCCGCCAACGCCACCACCAGCCGACCCTCCGCCGAGGCCGGAGGACAACTGGGAAGCGCCAGCCTGCGGGCCAGGACGCGCTGCGCCACTTCGACCTAGCCCTCTCCTACAACCCACCCTCGGTAACACTCACGGAGGCCGCCCCCGGCCTGATCACCATCACTAACGTCCTCCGCCGGAACGAACGCACCTACCGCGACCGTTAACCGCCCGATACACTTAGCACACGTGAGCGAGAGGACGTAATGACAATGGCTGGAACTGCCAATCTGCGATTTATCCCAGTCCGAGCTAGACGCGACGGTGTAACGGCGCAGACGATGACTCTTGTGGAAAACGTTCTTCCACACCTGTTTGTACCCCTAGCGGAGTGGTGCGACAGAGCGTTCTCGCAGAACAGTTGGTGGAGAGGTCGAACACCGGATACAGCCATGGACGAAATGTGCCTTGATCTCCGGCAGATACGCTCGGATTTTTCCTTTGGCAACGAAATCGAGACCATTTGCACTGGCGATCCCGATCTATTGCTGGACATCGTCGACTGGATTCTGCATCCTCAGAACCGTCACGGAGCAGCCGCAGAGGGTGCCCCCGGGGCCTTTGCGACAGCGTGCACCGATCTGGAAGAGATACTGTTTCGGGGCGGAAGCGCTTGGCAGGTTGCCGATCCGCCGAACCAGATCATCCGGCGACTTCCCAAAGAGCTGGTTTCCGAATTTGAAGAAGTGACGAGCTACAACGACCCAGTCAGCGAGCACCTTAAGGACGCCTGGACCGCTGCCTGGCGTCATGATGACCCGAGCGCCATAGAAGCCTTCGACGGTGCCGTCAAAGCGATCGAGGCGGTCCTAGTACCGATCGTCATACCCAACGATCCGTCGCCGACACTCGGCAAGGTGCTCAGCGCACTGCGGGCCAAACCCGAAAAGTGGGACACTCGATTCCGAGGGGCAGAGACAGTCGAAGCGCTCACCGCGATGCTAGACGAACTATGGAAGGCCCACAGCCGACATGCCGGAATGAAACCTAACAGTCTTGACCAATCTCAGGACGCCGTGACCATTGCGGTAACAATCACCTCTTTGGTCCGGAGGCGCTTCATCGCGCCAGTTGGCAATCCCTAGCCGCCCAACAACCGACCCACCAGCTCCTCCACCCGTTGACCCTCCGCCGACTTCGACAGCCACTTCCGAATCTCGCGGCGGGCGGCCGTGAATGCTTCGGGCTGACCCGACGGCTGGGAATCCTTCAATTCTGGCGTCCGGTTAGGATCGGCGATAGGACCCGATGCTTTCCGGCCGATGATCCGAGGAGCATTCAACATCGATTTGAATAACGAAGCCATGCCCGTCGTGCGCCAGCAGCCGGATCACTCAAAGTTCAACCCGAGCGTCACTCTTCCGTATCAGTTGCGTTTGCAAGACTTCGGCCTGGTCATGCAGGACGTCTATGACTTCTTCTTCGACGTGAATATTCACTTGCTCAACAAGGGCATTAGGCGGCTGGACGAAATGCTTCGGCCAGCGGCGATGTCGGGACTGATCTCCGACATGATTACGGCGAGCATGGCGCAGCACTCACGGGTCCTGGTGGAAAACCAGTTTCACAACGGCCATCCGGATCTCATTGTGAACGGGTTGTATCCGAATGACGCCGTCAAATCTGCGACAGAGGGTGTTGAGATCAAAACGACTCGAAAGCGCGGAGGGGCGGTAGACACTCACGGTGCTCGGGAGCAATGGATGTGCGTGTTTGTCTATCAGGTCGACAATGCTTCGGAACCTGCCATTGACCGCGCGCCGATGCGTTTCACTGAAGTGTATCTGGGCCATGTAACGGTTGACGACTTTCGTCGGAATCCGAGGGGTGAGTTGGGAACGCGGACTGCAACCCTTGACAGGTATGGCATTCAAAAGCTCCGGCAGAGTTGGGTGTACTTGGACAGGGAACCGCCTCAAGGGCGGAGATAGCTGTTGTCGCTAGCCTGACGTAGGCAGGATCACGTTCCACGCCGACACTGCGAATGCCGAGGTGATTGGCCGCCGCGAGAGTCGACCCGGAACCCGCGAACGGATCCAGGATCACACCCTGTTGCATTGGCAATGCGGCGCGAACCAACTGCCGCAGAAAGGCCTGCGGTTTCAGTGACGGGTGCGGGGCCAGGTGTTTCTCGTTTGGTCGCGTCGGAGACGACTTGATCACGTCGCCGAAGGGGCGACGATCGGATACACGTCGCAATCCCCCCGTGCCCCACTTTCTCAGGTTGTCTTGCACACGGCCCTCAAGTGGTTTCCTGAACAGAAGCCACGGCTCCGCCATCGATCTCGGCATGACCGTGACATCCGAAAACTCCTCGTGGGCGTTCTTTGGGCGGTCGCCACCCCGCATGGTCATGACAAGCCGGTTGACGGTCCCTCGATTCTCGAGGCCGGACGTTGCGAGAGCCGTCGCCACAATATGAGACACCAAGGGATTTGACGCGACGAACACGTGGGCGCCTGGAACAAGAACCCGGATCGCTTCGTTCCCAAAGCGTTGGAAGAACTCGCTCATGTAATGCAAGTCTGCGGCGCTCAGCGTAGTGAAACGCGGAACCGGAGACCGTTGATGCCCGTCAAACGACGGCGGGATTCGCCAGACTCCCCCTTTGCCGTTGCGGAGCTTGCGCTGCTCGTTCTCGGTGTACTCGACCAGGCCGTAGGGAGGATCGGTGACGATGGCATGAAAAGTGTTTTCCGTGCATGTTCCGAGCCAGTCAAAGCAATCGGACTGATAGAGCTCAGCGTTTGCGTGCGCCACTGCTGGCGCGGTGTAATAGGCAGGCTCCTGCGATACCGCCAATGAAGCGCCATGGTGTTCACCTCTGATCCGATAGCGGCCATGTCCCGTCCGTTCGAACGTATCCGGCCGTAGGCGCAGGTACGAACGCACGGAAGATGCAGGCACGTCGCCAAGTTCCGACTCCACCGCGTTCCTGATCTCGCCTACTGTCGCATCTCCATATAGAGAACTTAGGTAGGCGACAATCGCGTCCCTCACGGTTCCGGGAGAGTGTTTGGTTGCTGCCACGAGCGAACCTCCAACGGCGCAAGGTCAGGATAGACGTCCAGACGTCAACCTGCAACACGTCACGGCTTTGAGCCTGCAGGCCCAGAACCTACTGTGCGCGTTCAGCGCAGAATTCGGGAGTCTGCATGTCTGCATCCTACGAGGCCGCCGAGGCAATCCTCTTTGTGTGCTGATCCACTACCGCCCCTCATACACTGACCCTATGAGTTCTCGTGAGGCTTCCTGTTATCGGCACTCTGATACCTGGGCTGGCGTTCTTTGTCAGCGCTGTGCTCGGCCGATTTGCACTCAGTGCATGGTTCAGGCTCCGGTGGGGTTTCAGTGTCCCGAGTGTGTGGCCGAGGGCCGCAAGCGGACTCGGGAGTGGAAGACGACCTCTCCGATTCGCGTGACGCAGGCGTTGATGGTCGCGAATGCGCTGATCTGGATCTTCGTCTCGCTGTACACCGGATCGCTGTCGCTGTGGGGCGGCGGCGTAACCGAGATTCACGTCGACTTCGCCTTGCACGGCGCATACATCCACGAACGCGGCGAGTGGTGGCGGCTGGTGACCTCTGCCTTCCTCCATTACGGCCTGCTGCACATGGCGATGAACGTGTTCATCCTGGTCCTGCTGGGACGGATGCTGGAGCCGGCGATTGGCGGCTGGCGGATGCTGCTGCTGTACAGCGTCTCGCTGACCGGCGGCGCGTTGGGCGCGCTGATGGTCGAGCCGAACGCCTTCACCGCAGGCGCGTCGGGCGCGGTGTTTGGCATGGCCGGCGCGGTCGTGATCGCTGAGCGGGCGTCGGGCATCCGCTTCCGCGACTCGGGGATTCTCGCGTTCCTGGTGATCAACGTCGCCATTTCGTTCCTCTGGCCGGGCGTCAGCATCGGCGGACACCTGGGCGGGATGATCGTAGGCGCGATTGCGGCGATCATCCTCTGGACCGTCCCCAAGTGGACCGGGTTCATCAACCTCGCATCGCAGGTCAAGGTGCTGCGCCCGCTGCCGGAGCTAATGGTGCTGGGGCTGGGCGTGCTCTGCGTGTTCTTGGCGTTGTCCTGGGCGGCGCCGAACTGGCGGACTCCGATTTTCTGACGCTCTATTCTGTGCCGTGAGCAAATGAACATCGAGAGGACGGCTGACGATGACTGATCGATTCGATGGCATGGTGGCGATTGTGACTGGCGCGGCAGGCGGCATCGGACGCGCGGCCTGTGTGCGGTTTGCAGAGGATGGGGCCAAGGTGGTGGCCGTCGATCTCGCAGGGTCGGACCTCGATGAGACCGTCGCGGCCATCTCCAACGCCGGCGGCGAGTGCATCACGGTCGAGGCGGATGTGACGCAGGAGGCCGACGTAGCAAACTACGTCTCGCAGGCGCTGTCGGCCTACGGTCGGGTGGACGCATTCTTCAACAACGCCGGCATCGAGGGCGTGCGCTCGGCGCTGACTGAACTCGACGAATCGGACTTCGACCGCGTCATCGCGGTCAATCTCAAGGGCGTCTGGCTGGGCATGAAACACGTCGCGCCGGCGATTGCGGAGTCGGGCGGCGGAGCGATCGTGAATACAGCGTCAATCGCGGGGCTCTCGCCGACCCCGGGCATTATCGCCTACGGCGCGTCAAAGCACGCGGTGGTCGGGATGACGAAGTCGGCCGCCCAAGAGCTAGCGCCCTCGGTGCGAGTCAACGCAGTCTGCCCCGGTCCAATCGAGACTCGGATGATGCGCAGCCTCGAGAGACAGTTCGACCCCGACAACCCCGAGGGCGTGCACGACATGTTCGCCGCAGCCAACCCACTGGGTCGGTACGGAGAGCCGGAAGAGGTGGCGTCACTGGTGACGTGGCTGTGCTCGGACGACAGTCGGTACATCAACGGAGCAATGCACACCATCGACGGCGGCGGGAATCGGGGTCGATAAAGCGCCATTGCCTCTGTCACACTGATAGTTTCGCGATTAGGCGCGACTCAAACTCTGACAGCGGCACAGGAGACCCCGCTATCAGCCCCTCGGTGGCTCGTTCCAATGTGGTGAACCGTACCTGATCAGGAACAAGTCGAAAGCGACCGGTGTTCCCGTTTTCCTCGAAGCTGACTGTGAACCAGGCTATGTCCGCATTAGACAGATCCTCGACCGATTCCATCGGCCCCATTGCGTCAAGGAAGTCTCGATCTACAATCACTGCCATTTTCTTTCCCCAGCGCCTTAGCGTCGGCACTTTGATTTGCAGTTGCGGCATAAGCCGCTTCGGCCCGCTGCTGCGATAGTCTGGACGACGGTTCTTGCTTGGAAATGGCGGATTACCGTCAGGGTGTTCTCGGATAGTACCGAACTCCTCACTCATAGCAGCTCCAGAGAAATAGACCGCTTGGATCTCGAGAGCGCACCATTCAAGTCGCTCGTAGTCTGATTCTCCACTGGCCAAGACCATGTCGATTCGGCCGACATCACTGCTTCCTTCATTGGATCTCAGAAATCCAACTTCTTTGGCAACTCTCGGCGTCGATGTACCCAGCACGGTTTCCCCAACCCAGCCAAAGATATCCCCGCTCTCCTCAAAGCGCCTGGGGCACAATACACGGAGTCCTTCACCGTCAATAGGAGCAGCATTGCCACCATCGTTTCCATATGCCCTGAACGAACAGACGCCACCCCTCTTTGTGCACTGTCCGCCATCGAGTCGAAAAGGACACAATCGCTTAGTGCCGGGTTGAAGCAGTTGTAGACGCTGTTCTCTCGTCAGACTAAGGAATGAGTTCCCGTACCATTCACCGATTCCGAAACGGCGAGGCGCAGTCATGCTTTAAGCTCATGTGAAGTAATCAGGAGCTCATATTGGACCGCATGGTGAGTGCTCTTCATAGGCACCTTCGCCAAGTTGAAACTCCAATTCCGCGCCATTTTGATTACTTCCTGATTTGCGTCGTATGTCATCATAAACGCACCATGAACAACTGACATGCGCTCGAAGAGCGACACGTGGTCAATCTCGTTGTAAGCATATAACCGTGACCCAGCTCGCTTACCTGCTGCTGTATAGGGCGGATCGACAAAGTACCCAGCGGAGGCGTCGAGTTGGCAAAGATCGACGAGGCTAACGCCATCCCCTTGAAAGAACTGAAGCTGCCCACTGATAGAGCCAATTGCTCTGATCCGTTCTGCAATTGTGTCTGGATACCAACGTGACCGGAGGCCGTTTCCGTTTTCGCCCTTCTTCATTTGAGAGGCGCCCTTGGCGAGGATTCCACCTCGATTCACTCGATTCTTCAATAGTGTCTGAAAGGCAAGGTCCATTCTCGAAGCCGCACTGGAATCAAGAACTTCGGCAACATTTTCTGTTGTCAGAACAAAGCTCTCTATTCGGGTCGCGAGCTCCTCGCCACTTTCCAGCACACAAAACCAAAAGTTGGCAATCTCTGGATCGCGCTCACAAAGTACTGCGCGATCGACAAGTCCCTCCATGACAGCAGTCAAGGAAGCAATGCCTCCGCCGGCGAAGGGTTCAATCAGCACCCGCGGACGCGTATCTAAGCCCATTAGCCACTTCCGAATCTGCGGAACTAGCCAGGTCTTCCCCCCCGGATAGCGCAAAGGGCTGCGTTGAGGGACCGACGCGATGTTTACCACCTTCTCCGTCAGGACTGGAACATCGAACAGTTCCACAGAGTCGTCAAGAACTGAACGCGTCTGGTTGACCCGCTGAAGGTTGGTTGACCGTGGAGAACCGTTGGCTGGAACACGGGAGGCGGGTAACTCAAGACCTAGGCCAAGCCTAGGCTCAATTGGTTCGGTGGACATAAGTTCCCTCTGGCCTGAGGGTAGCGCTCCGTGGGCAGCTCTGCTTTACTCGACTTGCCAGGTGGAGCGGCCTCGGAGGAGTTGGGCGACGTCCTGGTGGTTCTTGAACTTGGCCACTTCGATCTGGCTGTCGAGGTAGTCGCCGTAGGTGGGCGTTGTGACCTGGCGGATGACTCCCATGGGCACGGGCATCTCGGGGTAGGCGCAGCGGGCCAGGAGCTGATGCACGTCGGGTGCGGGACGGGTTGCATCGTGGCTGAGGATCAGGCCGGCGTCGGGACCGTGGGCGTCAACGACTCGCAGGCCGGTGGCGGAGACGGCGAGGCCCTTGTTCTGCTCCTCGCCGAAGAGCATCGGCTTGCCGTGCTCGAGGTAGAGCAGCCGCTCGTCGCGTACATCGCGATCGGTGTAGTCGGCAAAGGCGCGGTCGTTGAAGATGTTGCAGTTTTGCAGGATCTCGACGAATGCGGCGCCGTGGTGTCGGGCGGCAGCCTCGATGGTCGCGGTGAGGTGCTGCGGGTCAGTGTCGAACGTCCGGGCGACGAAGGACGCTTCCGAAGCAAGCGCGACCGAAAGCGGGTTGAGCGGCTTCTCGGTTGTGCCGATCGGAGAGGACTTGGTCACCTTGCCGAGTTCGGAGGTCGGTGAGTACTGTCCCTTGGTCAGGCCGTAGATGCGGTTGTTGAAGAGGAATATCTTGACGTCAACATTGCGGCGCAGGACATGCAGCAAGTGGTTGCCACCGATCGACAGCGCGTCGCCGTCGCCGGTGATGACGAAGACCATGAGGTCGGGACGCGAGAGCTTGAGACCGGAGGCAATGGTGGGGGCGCGACCGTGGATCGAGTGCATCCCGTACGTGTTCATGTAGTAGGGGAAGCGCGACGAACAGCCGATGCCGGAGACGAAGACCATCTTCTCGGGCGCAATGTTGAGGTTGGAGAGCCCGCGCTGCATCTGAGCCAGGATTGAATAGTCGCCGCAGCCGGGACACCATCGGGTGTCGACGTCGGAGGCGTAGTCCTTGCGCGTCAGATTCTCATCTGCGATCGGGATGATCGACTGGACGTGTTCTGGTGAGTGCGGCGTCTGGAGTACCATGTCGTGTCTCCTGTGGCTCTCTGTGTTCGATCCTACGGGATATGCGGTGCTGGTCGGGGCTACTCAGCGGCAATTTGCTGGATTGCTTCTGCCAGCAGTCGAGCCGAGAGCGGTTGACCGGTGACCTCGTTGTAGCCCTTGGCGTCAACGAGGAATTTGGCGCGAACCAGCATGCGCAACTGACCGGTGTTGGCCTCGGGCACGAGCACCTTGTTGTAGCGCGAGATGACGTCGCCAAGGTTGCGCGGGAAGGGGTTGAGGTACTGCAGATGCGCATGGGCGACATCGCAGCCGGCTTCACGGGCATCGTTGACCGCAGTGAAGACTGCGCCGTAGGTCGAGCCCCAACTCAGTACGAGCAGGTCGCCCGAGTCTGGGCCGTCAACCTCGAGCTCGGGGATGAAGTTGGCGATTCCAGCAATCTTCGCCGCGCGCAAGTCGGTCATGCGCTGGTGGTTCTCGGGCGAGTAGGCGACATCACCACTGATGTCGGACTTTTCCAGGCCACCAATGCGGTGCTGTAGGTCGGCTTCGCCCGGCGGGATGAACATTCGCGCCAGGGTGTCAGGATCGCGCTTATAGGGCGCGAACTCTTCGGGATCGATGTACTTGAGCTTGCGGAAGGGGACTTCGATCTGGTCGAGCTGGGTGAGGTCGGGGACTGGCCAGGGCTCGGCGGTGTTGGCGAGGTAGGTATCTGAGAGCAGCACGACCGGCGTGACGAACTTGTACGCCAGCCGGACAGCCTCGAGCACCATGTAGAAACAGTCGCCCGGCGTCTTGGCAGCCAGGACGCAGAGCGGCGACTCGCCGTTGCGTCCAAACATGACCTGCAAGAGGTCGGTCTGCTCAGTCTTGGTCGGCATACCGGTCGAGGGACCGGAGCGCTGCACGTCGAGGACGATCAGCGGCAACTCGGTCATGATGGCGAGGTTGATTGCTTCGCTCTTGAGCGCGATGCCCGGTCCTGAGGTGCCGGTCACGCCGAGCGCCCCGCCATAGGAAGCGCCAATGGCCGTACCGACGGCGGAGATTTCATCCTCGGCCTGGAATGTGCGGACGCCGTACTCGCGCAAGGCGGCGAGTTCGACCAGCACGTCGGAGGCCGGTGTGATGGGATAGGAGCCGTAGAACAGCTCGAGGTCGCTCAGGTGAGAGGCAGTGATCAGGCCCAGCACGAGCGCCTGGTTGCCGGTGATAGTCCGGTATTCGCCGGGGTTGAGCACGGCCGGCGGGACGCGAACGTGGGCGTCGGCGATTTCCGTGGTCTCGCCATAGGCGTGACCGGCGAAGAGCGCCCGGCGGTTGGCCTCGGCGATATTGGGTAGGCGGCCGAATCGTTCCTCGATCCAGTCAAGTGTCGGCTGCAGGTCGCGGTCGTACAGCCAGTACACCAGGCCGAGGGCGAAGAAGTTCTTGGTCCGCTCGGCGTTCTGGTTGGAGAGACCGAGGTCGTCGACGGCAGAGACGGCCGCGGTCGTAATCGGCGCTTTGATGATGCGATAGCCCTCAAGCGAGCCATCGGCCAGCGGATTGCTGGGATAGTTGGCCTTCTTCAAGTTGCCTGCGGTGAAGGCGTCTTCGTTGACGACGAGTAGACCGCCCTTGGCCAGGGCTGCGAGGTGCGACTTGAGCGCGGCGGGGTTCATCGCCACGAGTGTGTCGGGCTCGTCGCCGGGCGTGAAGATCTGGTGCTTCGAGAATGAGATCTGGAAGCTCGACACTCCAGCCAGCGATCCGGCGGGTGCGCGGATCTCGGCGGGAAAATCGGGCAGCGTCGAGAAGTCGTTGCCGAAGATAGCGGTGGCGTCGGCGAATCGATTGCCGGCCAACTGCATACCATCGCCGGAGTCGCCCGCGAAGCGGACGGTGACGCGGTCACGTTCCTGGATCGGTGCGCTCGTGCCGCCTGATCCATTCGCCTGCGTTGATGTGGTGGTCATCTCTCAACGGCCTCCGCGGACGGCGCAGGAGTGCGGTGCGCCGGCCTGATTACTCGGGAACAACCCCCCGGTGTCGTCCACCAAGAACGGCTCCCGTCCGCACAATAGACCTGTGCGGGGCAAGATACGCAATGCCAAGGTGAACACTGTAGGAACCAGGGGAATTCGTGCCACGCGGGCTGAACATTCAGTAACCCTCGGTACATCCCCGACGCTTAGGACGCTACGCCCTAGGAGGTGTTATCCGCAAGTCGTTTCGTAAACACGAATGAAAACCGCGTGTCGCAAGCGGAACTGCTGAGGGCCAATGTGCACCTGGCTGGCAATGTGGCTGGCAATGTGGCTGGCAATGTGGCTGGCAATGTGGCTTGCAATGTGGCTTGCAATGTGCACCTGGCTTGAACTCTGCCAGGGCAGCCGCAGCGCCCGCTGACGCACTAACGTCAGCGGGCGCGTCGACGTTCAACCCCATCAGTTGTCGTCATCCGTGGAGCTGTCTCCATTTCCGCCGTCATCCGAGTCGCCGTCATCCGAGTCGTCGCCTTCTGTGTCGGCGTCGGTGTTCAGATAGCGGTCCTGGATTTCCTGCGGGATCAACGCATTGGTCACCCGTCGCATCTGTTCAGCGTCGGCGATCTGGGGATCAATCAGAATCGTCATGCCGTTGAAGAGCGTTGCCGGATCGAGCCTCATGCGGTCGATCAACAACGAACCCATGACGCCCAGGTAGGTTTGGACGAGAGGGTGGTCGTAGATGGCGAACATGATCTTGCCCTCTTC
Source organism: Dehalococcoidia bacterium (assembly GCA_965207365.1). Taxonomy (GTDB): domain Bacteria; phylum Chloroflexota; class Dehalococcoidia; order Bin125; family Bin125; genus Bin125. The sequence goes on from OZ242281.1 coordinate 695,314, forward strand.
GACCCACTTGGCGAAGCCGAGATTAAATCCGAACGTGGCCAGCGGAATCTCCGGGTTGGGCCATTGCGCGAAGAGGATGCTGAGGCCGACCGAATCAGAGAGGGCCATCACCGCAGCGATGTCTCCTTCGCCGGCGCGTTCGAGCACCGCCTCTGTGGCATCTGCGCCTTCGAAGTCCCAGGTTTCGACATCGCCATTGGCATAGGTAGTGGCGAGACCTTCACAGCGCTCAGTGAGCCCGACGTTGTTCTTCTCGTGAATGACACAAAGGATTGTGCCCTCAGTGCCTTCCTTGTTGAACTGTTCACCGGCAATCTCCCCGGCACGGCGGTCGTTGAGGCCGATGTGGAAGCTGGAGCCAACTTCAGCGGCGGCATGCGCGCCGGAGTTGAACGACATCACGGGGATCCCTGCGGCCGTGGCTTCAGCGATCGCCGGGGCGAGCTCGTCGGTCGAGACCAAGGTGGTGGCGATGGAGACAGCGCCGTCTTCGACACACTCACGAATCGCTTCGGCCTGGTCTGCAACGTCGACAAACGACTCCGCGCGCATATTGATGCCGAGCGCAGCGGCCGCTGTCGTTGCCGAGTTTGAGGCGAGACCCCAGAAGAGGTCTCTCCCACCGTGGCTGATCATGCAGAAGAGGTCCTCGGCGGCAGGCAGTCGCGGATCGACCGTTTCGAGCCAGTAGTGCACCCAGGTCCAGCCTAGGTCTGGATTGTTGAGCAGGATGTGGTCGCGGGCAAAGACGGCTGTCTCGCTCACTTGATTCGATGTTGCCATGATCTGGGAGATTTCGCCTGCCAGCAGGCGGCGCTCCACCTCATCGGCTACGGCGTTGTAGTCACCCGACTCAATCACGTCGACACCGGTTGGGAATGTCTCGCCGATTCCGTCGCAAAGGGCGCGCATCGCGCTCTGCTCGGGGTCTACCAGGCAGAGGACGGGCGGGAGCGTTTCGAGGTCGTCCTCGGCGTGGAAGTTCGAGAACATCTGCCGACCCAGGCTCCGACCGCTCTCCGTCAGCTCGGCGCGATACCCCTCCTCGATGCGTTCCGCTCGTGTGACGAGGTCAAACGCGACCGGTGAGCTGTACCTCACCTTGTCGGTTTCGGAGTCGGCAGCGAGGAAGCGGAGCTCAGGCCGTTGCGTCTGGCCCCATGCTCCGTCGTCGCCGCGCTGCTGCACGCCAATTTCAACGCGGCCGTCATCGAGCCGCACAGCGGCCACGCGAACTTCCAGTCCTTCGTCTTCGTTTCCGTGTCCCACGGCCCACACGCCTCCCAGGGCGGCTGAGCCGATGAGTGCGCCTAGCGCGAGCAGAATCAGATTACGCATATCGTAATGACCTTTCTCAGTGTGTCAGTGTCATCATCAGCATGGTCGGCTGAAGTCACGCAGAGGCGGGCGGCGTGGGGCACGCCGCCCGCTGTTCGGGGCTTGAGCCGACAACCGCTACTACTCCGAAGTCAGCGACTCACGCAGGGCTTGCATTGCCTCGGCGTCAGTAACCATCGGCTTGATCAAGAGCTGGGTGCTGTTGAAGTAGCCGTCCGGATCGACGCGCAAGCGTTCGACGAGCAGCGAGCCCACCGCAGCCAGGTACGGCTGCAGTTCCGGATGGTCGAAGATCGAGAACATCATTCGACCCTCGGACACCAGTTCGCTGATCAGGCGCGTCCATCCGAACGTTGCTGCGGGCACCTCGGCGTCAGAGAGCCAGATCACAATGCGCACTGCCACTCCGCTGTCGGAAGAAAGCGCCAGGACTGCGTCGACATCGCCTTCCGCAATGCGAGCGTCAAGTTCCTCGACCACAGTGTCGTTGCTAGTCGGGCTCCAACGCTCGACCGTTCCGTTGAATTGCTCCTCGAGCCCGTCGCAGCGATCGTGCAGGCCGATGTTGTTCGGCTCGTGGATGATGCAGAGCGCGTTGCCCTCAATACCGCGCGCATTGAACTCATCACCGGCCAGGCGGCCACCTTCGCGATCGTCGAGTCCGATGTGCAGGGCGGTGCCAACGTCCGCCGCGACTTCGGCGCCGGAGTTGAACGAGATCACGTGGACTCCTGCGTCGATCGCTTCGCGGACCGCCGGCTTCAGGACCTCGGGCTCAGCCAACGTGGTGGCGATGGAGACGGCGCCATCTCCGACGCAGCGGCGAATGGCATCGGCCTGGTCGGCGGCCACGGCGTAGGCCTCGGTACGGACGTGGATGCCCAGCGCGCCGGCCGCAGCCACCGAGGACTCGGAAGCCAGGCCCCAGAACAGGTCATCCTCAGCGCCGTGGCTGATGATGCAGTGCAGTTCGTCGGGATCGGGCAGTTGCGGGTCGATCAGTTCGATCCAGTAGGTGCCCGGCAACCAGGTGCGATTCGTTTCCATCGACTCATCGATGATGTCGGCGGTGGGAATGCTCGTGGCAAAGTAGCCGGCCAGATCGCCGTCCTCGCGAATCACGGTGTCGAACTGAGCGCGGAATTCGTCGTAACTGGTGACTTCGATGCGTTCAACCGGAGCGCCGTAGCCCGACTCGAATCCATCGCAGAGCTGGCCAATGCCGGGGTGATTGAGGTCGTCGATGCAAAGCATCTTGGGCAGATCCTCATCCGGCATGCTAAATCGCTCCGCGAAGCGAACGCCGGCGTCCAAGCCGGACTCGTGCAGATAAGCGCCGTAGTTGGCGGCGACGGTTTCGTGTCGGCTGTCGGTGTCAACAACGATCTCAGAGCTCTGGAGCCTCACGCCGGGCTCGGTATCTGCCGGCAGGAAGCGCAGTTCCGGATACTGCGGCTCGCCCCACGTGCCGCTTGCCTCGAGATGCCGAAGCCCAACTTCGACACGACCGTCGTCGAGTCGCTCGACGACGATTCGAACTTCAACGTGTCCATCGGTTTCACTGGATGTCGCCCAGACCGCTCCCAAAGCAGCCACACCGGCAACCATGCCCAGCAGGAGCAATATCAATGTCCGCACTTGACAAGCCTTTTCTATCTGATTCGAGACAGGGTTGCCGCATATCTTATCGGGAACCTATACCGTTTCCTCAATTGATCCGCGACAACGCCTATCCTGCCGTCGTCTATTGGCGCTTGCACACTTCCGCACTGGGAGATCTGAGAGGCTGAGAACATGGCTGGAGCACTTGAGGGACAGGCGGCATTGATCACGGGTGGAGCCAGCGGAATCGGCGCGGCTTGCGCGATTCGGTTCGCCCAGGAGGGCGCGGATGTCCTCCTGGCGGACTTGCTACCCGACCGTTCCGCGGACACCGTCGCCGCAGTGGAAGCGGAAGGACGGCGCGCGGTCGTCGTCGCCTGCGATACGTCGACCGAGGCCGCAAACGACGCGGCTGCGCAGGCATGTGTTGATGAGTTTGGTCGGCTGGACATCGTAGTCGCTGCGGCCGGGATTTCGAATGCCGAGTATGTGTCGGGCGAAACCACGGAACTGGGCGAGGATCCAACCGCCTCATACATCGCCAACCAGAATGTCGAGCACTGGGAGAAGGTCATGTCGGTCAACTTGACCGGCGTGATGATGACAGACCGCTCGTGCGCGCGAAAGATGATTGAGCTGGGCAACGGCGGATCGATCATCAACATCGCCTCGATCATGGCCAAGTTCCCACAGCCGGGGGCCGCCAACTACTGCGTATCGAAGGCGGGCGTCTGGATGCTGACCAAGGTGCTGGCACAGGAACTCGTCCAGGACGGCATTCGCGTCAATGCGATCGGTCCGGGTTTCATCGAGACGCCGATGACGGCGGCGATCTCGGGTCACGAGGAGCTGAACCAGTGGGTGCTGAGCATGACCCCGATGCGCCGCTTCGGTCAGCCCGAGGAGATTGCCAAGGTTGCCTGCTTCCTAGCCTCGGACGAGGCGTCGTACGTGACGGGTGAGATCATTCATCCCGATGGCGGCTGGTTCACGGAGTAGCAGCAAGCGCTGCCCTTCTGGAGACCTATGAGAAACGTCAAATCAGCGCGAGCAACTCTGTCATACCCGCGCTTGTCGCGGAGCCTGCCCCGGCTTGAACGGGGGTATCTCGTTGATTCGAGCACAGACGTCGATACAGGATGCGGCGAGATTGCCGCGTCGGAGCGCGGCAATGACGGAACGCGTATTTTGCAAGGGGCTCCCCAGAGGGGGAGGTCTGAGCGGGAGGAAGGCCAAATGTCGCTCTGGGATATCGCCTCGGAAACCATAGATGCGGCGTCGGAGTCGTTGCGGGCTCTGAGCATGAACATTCACTCGCATCCCGAAGAAAACTATGAGGAAGTGCACGCGCACGCGGCGCTGACCAGCTTTCTGACCGACGCCGGATTCGACGTGACGCCCTCGGCGTATGGGATGGATACGGCGTTTGAGGCGACACGTGGATCGGGCGGGCCGACGATTGCCGTGCTCTGTGAATATGACGCGCTGCCCGGCATCGGTCATGCCTGCGGGCACAACCTGATCGCAATCTCGGGCGCTGCGGCTGGGGTGGGTGTGGCCAATGCGCTGGAGCGCGAGGGCGTTGAAGGCACCGTGCGTGTACTGGGATCTCCGGCTGAGGAAGGCGGCGGCGGCAAGATTCGCCTGATCGACGAGGGCGCGTTCGAGGATGTCGGCGCGGCGATGATGATTCATCCGGGCACTGGCGACATCGTCTATCCCTTCGTGCTAGCGATCGACACCTGTTTCGTCGAGTTTCGAGGCAAGAACGCTCACGCGGCGGGCGCGCCGTGGGAGGGTCGCAATGCACTCGATGCGCTGGTGCTGGCCTACCAGGCCATCGCGCTGCTGCGTCAACAGTCGCATCCGACCGTACGCATCCACGGCAAGATTCACCACGGTGGCGACAAGCCCAACATCATCCCCGACTACGCACAGGCTGAGTTTTACGTGCGCGCGCCGCAGGAAGATCGGCTAGACGAGATGATTGGGCGGGTCGAGGACTGCTTCGCCGGCGCGGCTCAGGCGACCGGCTGTGAGTGGTCGGTCGAATGGCAGGCCGGCGAACGCTACAGCAATATGGCCAGCAACGGGCCGTTGGCCGAGACCTACGGACGGCGCTGGCTGGACCTCGGCGTGCGCGCGGCTGACCTGGACGGCAGCATCCAGGGCAGTTTCGGTTCGACTGACATGGGCAATGTGTCGCACGTCGTCCCGTCGATCCACCCGATGTTTCACATCCCCCACGAGAGCGGGAACCACACGCCGCAGTTCACTGAGGCGGCGGGATCGGCGGAGGGTCATGAACTGACGTTGACCGCAACGAAGGCGATGGCGCACACGGCGCTCGACTGGCTCACTGATCCCGATCTGCGGGATCGCGCATTGGCCCACTTTGAATCAACCCACGGAGACTGAGGAGACCAACGATGCTCGACCACATCGTTCTGGCGACGCCCGACGTCCAAGCGACCGTAGACGAGATCGCAGAGGCGATCGGGATACGAGCCGGAGTCGGCGGACGATTCACGGAGATGGGCGCCTACAACCATCTACTCGCGCTACAGGACGGCGCATACCTGGAGATCATTGGCCCCGATCCCGACCACCAGGGCGGGGGATCGATGCCGTTCGGCATGGACAGGCACTCCAACCCGGCCACCCACATCGCACACTGGTGCTGGAAGGGCAACGAGCGAATCGACGAACTTGCTGCTATAGCCAAGTCTGTGGGCTACGACCTCGGCGCGGTCGTCCCGCTGGGACGCGAACTGCCGGACGGTGGTCGCCTGGACTGGCGGCTCACAATCGGTACCTGGCCGCCTAATCTGGGCGGATTGATCCCCTTCCTGATCGACTGGGGCGATGCTCCGCATCCTTCCACGACCGCTGTCCAGGGCGCTAGCCTCGCATCCTGGCACGGCGAGCACCCCGACCTCGACGCCGTCCGGGCCGCGCATCGACTGATGGACATCGAGATTGAGTTACGCGAAGCCGACGATCCTGCCCTGGTCGCGACGTTCCAGGGACCTGACGGTTCGATCACCTATCGCTAGAAGGGCCTGCCATGCTGGACCACATCGTTCTCGCCACGCCCGACGTCCAGGCCTCGGTCGCTGAAATCGAAGCGGCAATCGGACTGCGCCCCGAGCTCGGCGGGCACTTTCCCGGTCGCGGGGTGTACAACCACTTACTTGCACTACAGGACGACGCCTACCTAGAGATCATCGGTCCGGACCCGGACCAGGCTGATCATGAAGGCATACTGCCCTTCGGCATGCACGAGTTCGGCGACAAGGGCGCGCACGCGCCGCATTGGTGCTGCAAGGCCGGCGCCGAGATCGACAGTCGAGTGGCGGCAGCCAAGGAGGCGGGCTACGACATCGGCGAAGTCCAGCCGCTGGGCCGCGTGCTAGCCGATGGTACGAGGCTTGACTGGCGCCTGACTCGTACCATCTGGCCGCCACTGCTGGGAGGCCTGATGCCCTTCCTGATCGACTGGGGTGACGCCAGGCATCCGTCGTCGACGGCGGTCAAGGGCGCGCGCCTGGTGTCGTGGCACGGGGAACATCCTGATCTGGATACGGTTCGTCGCGCGCACGACGCGCTTGGTGTCGAGCTTGAGCTTCGTGAAGGCTCGACCCCTGCACTCGTTGCGGTGATCGAGGGTCCGAGCGGTCAGATCACGCTCCGATAACAGAACCAAGGCCTCCCGCTTCGATGGAGAAACGGAATTGATCGGCATCCACCTCTGCTGGAGTCCGATTCATAATCCAGGTTCCAGTCCCCGCTTTACGGAGGCCTTTGCGTAGGTCCGATTCCGGTCCCCTCTCCCTTTGGGAGAGGGTTAGGGTGAGGGCCGGAGGGCAGGCGACAAGTGGTCACTACCAGATCGCGACTCAAGGCCGACCCTCACCCCAGCCCTCTCCCAAAGGGAGAGGGAGTATGCACCCTCTCGCGCTGGGCCGACTTAGGCACAGGCCTCCTTTACGCGGGGACCTGCTCCTTCCCCGGCTCCTGCACGCGGCCATACTTGTCGCATACGTCTGATCATCTGCAACCTGTCGGTGACGCCTTGGCTTGGCGGTGACGCCTTGGCTTAGCGGTGACGCCTTGGCTTAGCCAAAGCAGGCCCCCGCGCGGAGGCGGGGGCGGTTTAGAGATTACGCATCGGTCTCTGCGATGGGGCTGAACGGGATTGCGACGCTAGCCTGCCAGTTGAGAGAGCGAGCGCGAGAAAGGATTGAGAGATGAAACTGGGACTGGCGTTGGGTTATTCCGGCGCGAATATGACGCTGCCGGTCGATATGGTTCGCAAGGCGGAGGCGCTGGGCTATGACTCGGTCTGGACTGCGGAGGCGTATGGCTCCGACGCGTTCTCTCCGCTGGCTTACCTGGCGGCGGTGACCGAGAAGATTCGGCTTGGTACGGGCGTGATCCAGTTGGCTGGTCGAACCCCGGCCAATGCGGCGATGACAGCGGCGACGATCGACGCGCTGGCCGGCGGGGACCGCATGATCCTGGGCCTCGGCGTGTCCGGCCCGCAGATCGTCGAAGGCTGGTACGGGCAGCCCTGGGGCAAGCCGAACACGCGGATCCGCGACTACGTGGCGATCATCCGCAAGATTCTCGCCCGCGAGGAGCCGGTCACGCACGACGGCAAGGAGATTGCCTTGCCCTACGAGGGACCGGGCAGCGCCGGGCTGGCCAAGCCGCTCAAGTCGATTCTGCACATGAATCCCAACATCCCGATCTGGCTGGGCACCGGCACAGAAATGAATGTGCGGATGACCGCCGAGATCTCCGAAGGCTGGTTGCCGCTGGGCCTGACGCCGTACAACGCCGACATGTTCGTTCCCTGGCTAGAGGAGGGATTCACGCGCTCGGAGGCGAAAACGGGCGAGCCGAAGTGGTGGCCCGACTTCGAGGTACAGACATCGGCCGAGGTCGAGATCACCGATGACCTGCGCGACGCCTTCCGCAAGATGAAGCCGAACGTCGCGTTGTACGTCGGCGGCATGGGCGCGCGCAGCGTCAACTTCCACAAGATGAGCATGATTCGTCGCGGCTACGGCGACGCGGCGGAACGGATCCAGGAGCTCTACCTCGCGGGCCGCAAGGGCGAGGCCATCGAGGAAGTGCCTGAGGAGTTCCTCGACGAGCAGGCGCTGCTCGGTCCGCCGGCAAGAATCCGAGAGCGCTACCAGGCCTGGGCCGACAGCTATATCACCGGCCTGACCGTCAGAACCAACCAGGAGGAAGCCGTTGAGCTGATGGGCGAACTGGCGAAGGAGTCGTCAGGGGCGTAGGTTGCCTCGACACGTTGCACTGCAAATGAAAGTGAAGGGAACGAACGATGTCCGACGCGGAAGCGATTGTCAATGCCTTCATGGCCGAGTTTGATGCCGAGCACCCCGATGCCGACACCTTGGCGTCGTACTTCACCGAAGACGCTGTCTACCACAACATGCCGATGGCTCCGGCCGAGGGGATTGATGCGGTCAAGGCGGCATTGTCTGGGGTCTCGCAGATGACCTCGAGAGGCTGGGAGGTGCTGCACTCGGCTGCCAATGGCGACGTGGTGCTGAACGAGCGAGTCGACCGCTTCGACATGGGCGGCACAGAGGTTTCTGTGCAGGTCTGCGGCGTGTTCGAAATCCGAGACGGAAAGATCGCGCGTTGGCGCGACTACTTCGACATGGCCTCGTTCCAGAAGCAGATGCCGGGCGGATAGGTAGCGAAAGGACCTCCCCCGTTGGGGGAGGTGCCGCGAAGCGGCGGAGGGGGCCGCGCGGCCTTACGTGAGGCTGTCCCAATAGCCGCAACGCTGAACCTCTCGCGCCCTCTTTCCGTCATACCCGCGCTTGCCGCGGGTATCTCGATCCCCTCCGCGCGACAGTTGATGACTGAGTCGGCGAGATTCCCGCGCAGGAGCGCGGGAATGACGGTGGTCTGGACGCGAACGTCAAGCAGACCCCCGCGTGAAGCGGGGGATGAGGAACAAGTGAGACAGCCTCACGTGCGGTGGCCTCGACAGGGAGCCCCCTCAGTCCCTTCGGGACAGCTCCCCCTTTGGGGGAGCTCTCTTTTACTCCATTCCGAAGGCGGCGCGGAGTTCGGCGGCGATTTGGTCTAGGGCCTGGCTTCCTTCGGGAACGGCCTCGAAGGCGCTGACGAACCCGTGGATGACTCCGTCGTAGCGGGTGCAGCTTGACTGCACGCCGGCGGCGCTGAGAGCGGCGGCGTAGGCTTCGCCTTCGTCTCTAAGTGGGTCGTACTCCGCAGTGATGGTGAGCGATCTCGGCAGATTCGCGAGGTCGGCAGCCTGCAGCGGTGAAGCGTAGGGCTGCGCTCCTTCTGAATCGTCGTTCAGGTAGAGGTCCCAGAACCAGCGCATGCCAGCTTCGGACAAACCGAAGTCGACGCCGTTCTGCTTGTAAGACTCGGTCTCGAAGTTGAAGTCGGTGACCGGGTAGATCAGGATTTGCGAGTCGATGCGCGGTCCGCCGCGATCTCGCGCCATTTGCGAGACGACGGCGGCGAGGTTGCCGCCGGCCGAGTCGCCGGCCACAGCGATTCGGTCGTCTCGGCCGCCCTGTTGGTCGTACATGCTGTTCATCCAGGCGACCGCGGCGTAGCAGTCTTCGGCGGCAGCGGGGTACTTCGCCTCGGGCGCGAGCCGATAGTCGACCGACATGACGCTTATCCCAGCGCGGTTGCAGATGGCGCGGCAAACGGCGTCGTGCGACTCAAGGTCGCCGATCACCCAACCGCCGCCGTGGAAGTAGACAAGGGTCGGAAGCGCTCTCGGATCGTCGGTCGGCAGATAGCCACGAGCCGGGATATCGCCGGCAGGGCCGGGCACGACCATCTCATGGACTTGGGCGACTGGTTCAGGCTCGCCCTGCGGTCGCAGAGCGGCCATGGCCTCGCGAGCTTCCTGGGGCGACATCTCGTTGAACGGCGTCGCTCCTGCCCGCATATCGAGGATGGCCTGGGTTTCTGCTGTGACGGGCATTGGCGGTTCCTTTCGGCTCAGTAGCTGCGCGAATGGGGGAAGACCCCCCTTCAGTCCCTACGGGACAGCTTCCCCCGCAAGGGGGGAAGCGGGGAACAGCGACGACTAGCGCGTTCCTAAATGCGCTCGTTGATGAAGGCAGCCGCCTCTTTGAGGCATTCAACGCCTGTCGGGATGACGGCGAACATCATGAAGGGGTCGTGAACGACGCCGTCGTAGCGATGCACGGTGACGTCGCCGCCGGCTGCCTCGATGGCTGCGCCGTAGGCTTCGCCTTCGTCGCGCAGCGGATCGAGTTCGGCAGTCTGGATCAGCGCCGGGGCGAGGCCGGAGAGGTCGGCCGCTTTGATCGGTGACGCGTAGGCTTCCTGTCCCGCTTCGGCGCTAGGCAAGTAGTGGTCCCAGAACCAGACCATCGAGGCTCGAGTCAGGAGCTTGCCTTCGGCGTTTTCGGTGTAGGACGGGTAGCTGTAGTTGTGATCGGTAACGGGCACGTGGAGGACCTGCGCGGCGATCGCGGGGCCGCCCTTGTCGCGGGCCATCTGGGAGACCACGGCCGACAGGTTGCCGCCGGCGGAGTCGCCGGCGACCGCCATGCGAGAACCGTCGGCGCCAATCTCGGCGCCGTTTTCGGCGACCCAAGCGGCGGCGGCGTAACAGTCGTCGGCTGCAGCCGGGTACTTATCCTCAGGCGCGAGTCGGTAGTGAACCGAGACGACGACGGCGTCGCCCAGCTCGGCCAGAAGTTGCTTACAGGTGCCGTCGTGGGAGTCGATGTCGCCGAGCACCCAGCCGCCGCCGTGGAAGTACATCACGACAGGCAGATTGTCGCCAGCGGAGGCGTAGATGCGGATCGGAATGTCGCCACCGGGTCCGGGTACGGTGCGGTCTTCAACGCGCGCCGGCTCGGGAGCGCCGGCCTGCATCATGGCGAAGTTGGCGATAGCCGCGCGAGCCTCTTCGGGGGTCTGTTCGGAGATATCGGGTCCGCCGGCCTCTTCCAGCATGGTGAGCAATCCCTGGGTCTCTGGGGTCGGGGGCATGGTGTTCTCCTTAGGTGGCGAATCTTGTTCAAAGTCAAGCGCCGAGCGGCGCAACTCGGACAGGATAGGCGGTGGGGATTGGTCGCTGGTGTGTGGGGTGAGGACTCGCGTTCGGATGCTTGGTGTGCTGCGCGACGGGGACCCCCTCCGCCCTCGCATCAAGTGCGGGACAGAGCGGGGTCCGCTGTTGGGGGTCCCCATCCGGTCATTGTCAGCCGACCCCCCCCTGTCACTCCGTGACATCTCCCCCCGCAAGGGGGGGAGAGGGGATTCGGCTCCCGTCAGCCCCGAGCGTCGAGCCACTGACGAGTCATCTCGGCATGGCCGACGTGCTCGGCGGTGTGGGCGAGCGCTCGGTCGATCAGCTCATGGCCGGTCAGGTTCTTGTCCATGAACATGTGATAGTGCGGACCGACCCAGGCGTCGTCGGAGAGGCCGGCGAGCGCCAACTCGATCGCCGCCTTGGCGCCGGCCCAGCGATCGTTGAGCACGCCTTGCGGGTCGTCGAACGACTTCGCAGTCGAGTCGAACTCAGCCTGGCGGCTGCGGTCGAGCTTCTGGCCGGCCAGCACCTCAACGATGTTCCACTCCGTTGCCGAGATTGAGTGCGTGGCGAGGACGAACATCGTCGATGCGTCATCCCACGGCGCAGTATCGAGCTGCTCCGAAGTGAGTCCATCGGCGGCGGCGAGAATGCGTTCGACCAGATCGCAGGCGGTCTCGAACGCGGGCAGCGCGGGTCCCTCAAGCGACATCGGCATCTTCCAATCTGCTACCTATACTCCGACTGGTTGACTTGTCGGACGCAGACGCATTGTATCGCGACCGACCTTGAGACTAGTACATACATCCTAGATAAGGAATCCGCCATGAAAGCCGATCCGCAGACGCAGGCACTCAACGCGATGATCGAAGAGGCGTCGTCGCAGGGCAAGCCCTGGCACGAGATGGAGCCGCAAGAGCTGCGCGATGTCCTGGCCGAGGGCGGCCCGTTTGGTCCGCCTCCGCCGAAGCTGGACGACATCGCACAGGAGCGGACCATTCCTGGGCCGGCCGGCGAGATTCCCGTGCGTGTCTTCATTCCGCCAGTCGTGCGAGGGGTCTACCTGCACATCCACGGCGGCGGCTGGGCGATCGGCTCCCACGACGGCGCCGACGAGCGGCTCTGGGAGCGCGCCCAGGCGACCCAACAGGCGGTTGTCTCGGTCGGCTACCGGCTCTCGCCCGAGCATCCGTATCCAGCGCCCAACGAGGACTGCGAAGCGGCCGCCGTCTGGCTGATCGAACACGGCCAGTCGGAGTTTGGCACGGACGCCTTCACGATCGGTGGAGAGTCGGCCGGAGGACATCTTTCGGCAACCACGCTGCTGCGCATGAGAGACAACCACGGCTACACCGGCTTCAAGGGAGCCGCGCTGACCTACGGCGTCTTCGACCTGCGCCACTCACCCTCAGCCAGGCTCTGGGGAGAGCGCAACCTGATCCTCTCGTCGCCAATCATGGAGTGGTTCATCGACCACTACGTATCCCCGGAGGAGCCCGAACTACGCGATTTGCCAGACGTGACCCCATTGCTGGCGGACCTGTCCGACATGCCGCCAGCGATCTTCACGGTCGGCACGCTAGACCCGCTGCTCGACGACACACTCTTCATGTCCGCCCGCTGGCAAGCCGCCGGTCACGAAACCGAGTTACACGTGTTCCCAGAGGCGCCGCACGGATTCGATGGCTTCCCGACACCAGCGGGAATGGACGCGACGAATCGGGTGAATAACTTCCTCAGTGGGTGTTTGGGGTAGCAATGTGCTCCCGAGTTCAGGGAGCTAGCTCAACTCCTTTCCAAGAGCTCCCCCAGAGGGGGAGCTGGCGCGAAGCGACTGAGGGGGCCCGCCAACTACGGCAGCTCAGACGCAATCCGCTCGACCACCGAGTCAAGGTCCCGAAGTACATCGTCGTTCCAGAAACGGAGAACGCGGAAGCCTAATGCCTCAAGGTCGAGCGTGCGGGCCTCGTCTTCTTTGTCGCGGTCGGCGTGCTGTCCACCGTCCAGCTCGATCACGAGACGTTCGGCGACGCAGGCGAAGTCGGCGATGTACGGGCCGATTGGGTGCTGGCGCCGAAATCTATATCCGCCCAGTTGGCGTCTGCGCAGGCGACTCCAGAGCAGCACCTCGGCATCGGTCGCGTTGCGACGCAGTTGCTTTGCAAACGCGATCTGCTCTTGAGGCGCGTATTCGTAGTCGCGATCTACCACTGGTGGCGCCTTCCTGAGCCCCCTCCGCCCCTTCGGGGCACCTCCCCCAGAGGGGGAGGTCTTGGGAGTGGATTCAGTTCACCCGCTTGTCGACGCCCTCCCAGTAGGCCTCCCGCAACTCGAACTTCTTCAGTTTGCCTGTCGCCGTTCTTGGCAGCGTCTCGACGAACTCCACTCTCCTGGGAATCTTGAAGCCGGCCATGGTGGCTCGGCAGTGGGCGACGATGTCGTCTCTGGTGACGTCGTGGCCTTCTCGGGGGACGATCAGCGCGAGGGGGGTTTCTCCCCATTGCTCCGAGGGGACTCCGATGACGGCGGCTTCGAGGACGGCGGGGTGGTCGTAGAGGACATCCTCGACCTCGATGCTGCTGATGTTCTCTCCGCCCGAGATGATCACATCCTTGGCCCGGTCGACGATGTTGATGTAGCCGTCCTGGTTGACTGTGGCCATGTCTCCGGTGTGGAACCAGCCGTCGACGATGACTTTGTCCGTCTCTTCCTGCTGCTGCCAGTAGCCGCGCAGGACGACGTTCGAGCGTGCGACGACTTCGCCGACTTCCTCGTCGTCCCAGGCGACCTCTCGGCCGGAGTCTCGGACGACCTTGACCTCGACGCCGATCACGTCGTGACCGGCGCGCACTTTGGTGCTGAAGTAGGCCTCTTCGTCGGCGCCCAGGTAGGGTTTGACCTCGGAGACGGTGAGGATCGGCGAGGTCTCAGTCAGGCCGTAGATCTGGATGAACTCCCAGCCGAGTTCTTTTTCGAGACGCTCGATGAACGCCTGTGGCGGCGGTGCGCCGGCGACGGTGAAGCGCGGACGGACCGTGATGTTGTAGTCGTCCTTGTGCTCGAACTCGAGGATCCGGGCCAGCACGGCGGGAGCCATGCAGGCGAAGGTGCAGTTCTCGTCTTGGATCACCTGGTACATGTCGGCAGCATCGGGGGCGCGCAACACGACGTGCTTACCGCCCATCGCAGTGATCGCATACGGACCGCCCCAGCCGTTGGCGTGGAACATCGGCAGCGTCCACATCTCGGCGTCGTCCTGCGAGATGCGCAGGTGGGCGATGAAGTTGTAGGCGTTGATGTAGGCGTTGCGATGCGTAATCATCACACCCTTGGGACGCGCCGTGGTGCCGGATGTGTAGTTGATCGAGAGCAGGTCCGTCTCTTCCAGTCCCGGATCGGGCGGTTGAACGGTTGGCTGGCTGGCGATCCAGTCCTCGTAGTTGGTCCAGCCAGGCGTGATCTGAATGTCCTCAAAGGGAATGGCGATGAAGTGCTCGACGGAATTCAGGTTGTTGCGCACCTCATCAACCATGTGCGCGAATTCGGCGTCGACCAGTACGACCTTCGAGCCGGAGTGCTCGAGCATGTACTCGAAGTCGGCCGGGATCAGGCGGTAGTTCATCGGCACAATGATCGCGCCGATGGCCGCCGTTGAATAGAAGGTCTCGAGGAACTGGTGAGAGTTGGGCGCAATGATGCCGACCCGGTCGCCCTTGCCCACGCCGGCATCGAGCAGCGCGTGGGCTTGCTGGTTAACGCGTGCGTTGAACTCGGACCAGGTAAAGCGCTTATCGCCGTCAACGACGGCCTCGGCGGGACCGTAAAGCTTGGACGCACGGCGCAGAAAATCATTGACCAACAGCGGGACTTCCATCTTCGTCTCCCCCAGTCATTCGCAGTGCCGCATCTCACAGCCGCCTGCGTCCTCGTGCAGATTCGGGAACATTATTGCACTCAGGCCCCGCTGGTCCCGGCGATCACTCAGCCGGGAACTCCGAGACCGGGAAGACATCGTTGACGATCATCAGGTCGTCGTTGGGACAGTGGGACAGAATGGTCCGCCGTCGCTCGGAATTGGGGATGTGGAATTGCAGCTCACCGTCGAACGAGATGTTGGCTTCAAGCTCGTAGCGATGATGCCGGCCGATTTCGACGCCTTCATGTGGCAGCTCGAACGCAATCGGGAATGACCCAAGGTCCTCGAATCTGGCTTGAGCTATGACGAATCGCTCCTCCTGCTCGGAGACATCCCAGAGCCGGAGCTCGAGGATCGCATCGCCGGGTAGGTCACCCTCCCAGAGACTGATGCATAACCTCTCTACCGCCCCCGCCTCCGAGCGGGGGCCTGTTCCTTCCCCGGCTTCTGCTCGGCGGCCATGCTTGTCGTTGGTATCTGGTCAACAGGAACTGATCCGTGCTGCCCGGGCCAGGCCAAAGCGGGTCCCCGCTCGGGGGCGGGGACGGGAAACTCAGTTATGCATCGGTCTCTCCCAGAAGGAGGAGTGGATCTGTCCGGGCAAGGACTCGACGCACTGGTCGAACTCGCTGATTGAGATCACTCGGACATCGCTGTTGCGCGGATTGCCTCGGGTGAGGACGGGATGGACTGTGTCGTTGATGTAGAGCAGCTCGCCGCCGACTTCGACTCTGGCGCTGAGCGTGATCTCAGCTTGGCCTTCGATCTGGCCGGAGTCGTACTCGATGCTGAAGCGGACGGGCAGGCTATCGACGTTCTCAATCACATCTCGACCGAGTTCGATCGCTGATGCATCGGCGAATGACGTGTCCTGCAGCTTGACTGTCACAGTTGCGCCGTCGGGCAGATCGACGTCGCGGTGGAACTGGATCTCGCCGCTGATGGTGTTGGAGGAGCCACAGGCGATGGCCGTGCATACAGCGGCAGCGAGAGCGAAGATCGATGTCGAGTAAGCGATAAACCGGGGCATGGTTCGTCTTCCGAGGTTCCGCCGTTACGTCCATTAGATAGCATCGAGACGCCGGGTAGCGCGAAGGAGTTGGGAGAACACGATGGAGATTGTTGTTGGCTTGATCATTGGCCTCGCGGTTGGTGGAGGCTTTGCCCTGATTTTTTTCCGCCAGGCGTCGGCGGTGCGCGAGGAGTCGGCGGATTTGCGTGCGGATCTTAGGAACGTGGAGAGTTCTCTGCAGAGCCTCGAAGTCGCCAAGGTCAACGCGGACACCCAACTGGAGGAACGAAATCGCCAGGTTGAAACTCTCATTCAGGAGAGGGACGAGTTCCGCACGCAACTCGAAACACGCATTGAGGACTTCACTGAGACGCAATCGAAGCTATCGGCCAAGGAAGCGTCGCTGGCACAGGTGGAGGCGGCTCTCAAGCGGGACCGTGATGAGTTGGCTACGAGAACCAGGACGCTCGAAACCACCCGAGTAGAACTGGAAGAGGCGCGAACTGAGCTTGAGGGGATCAAGTCCTCGGAACAAACGCGTCAGGAGGAACTGGAAAGGCGTCGGCAGGAGTTGGATACCCATTTCAAGGGACTGGCCTCTGATATCGCGCGTTCGAGCAATGAAGAGTTTCGCAAGCAGGCCGCCGAAGATTTCAAACGACAGCGAGAGCTTGCCGACCAGGAGCTGAAGCAACAGGTCGGCCCGGTCGGCAAGGAGTTGGAAGCACTGCGCAAGTACGTGTCCGAGATTGAGAAAGCCAGAACCGGCGCGTATGAGGGTGTGAGCAAGCTGATCGAAGAAACGCATAAGCAGGTCGGTCGGCTGAACTCGGAAACCGGCGACTTACGAGAGATTCTGCGCTCTTCGCGGCATCGTGGTCAGTGGGGCGAGGCCACACTGGAGAACATCCTCGAACTGGCTGGGATGAGGAAAGGGCACGACTTCACCACACAAGTCTCGGGTGAGTCGGGAAGAGGAATCGCCGACTTCGTCGTGCGGATGCCCGGCGGTAAACGGATAATCATCGACTCGAAGACGCCGTTTGATGCATATCGGGACGCTCTGAATGCACCATCTGAAGAGGAACAACGGACCCTGCTGCAAAAGCATGCAGAGACTGTGCTGAGGACCGCTGCGGCGCTCAAGAACGCGGGATATGACGAGCAGTTTGAGGGGTCGCTGGACTTTGTCGTGATGTGGATCCCTACCGACAGCATTCTCGAGGGCGCGACCCGTGTGATGCCGGATTTGATTGAGAAGGCGTTCTCGGATCATCGTGTGCTGTTGGCCACGCCGGTGACGATGATTGCACTGGTCAGCGGAGTCGCTTCCGCATTGCATCAGGAGGAACAACAAGAACTGCTGCGCAACAATGCATTGGAGATTCAGCGTGCCGGTGAGCGGCTCTACAGCGGCGTCCGACGGCACGCGACCGTCTACGCGCGGCTAGGCAAACAACTGGACGTCGCCGTCCGCGCTTACGACGACGGCATCAGCTCCATCCAGGGCAACCTGTTGCAAGGCGCCAAGCAGATGCGAGAACTCGGTGGAGGGGAAGGCGAGGAAGCAACAGAGCCCGATGAGTTGAGGACAGAGACCAAGTCGTTCCGCTCCAAAGAGCTGCGCGACGCGATCGACAGTCAATCGTCTTAACTAACAAACACGTGCCGTTCTCGAAAGTGCTACTAGTCAGCAGACTAGCTGTTTCCTTGAAGTCCTTGACCTGCCTATCATCGGCGGATGCAGTTCAGCGACTACATCATCTACGCCGACGAGAGTGGAGATGCGAATCGCCGGGTTGTCGATAGTGACTTTCCAGTGTTTGTCCTGGTGTGCTGCATGTTCCACAAGGAGGACTACATCGCACGGTTCGTGCCAGAAGTGGAGCGGCTCAAGTTCCATTTCTTTGGTCATGACTCCGTTGTGCTTCACGAACAAGAAATCCGACATCGGGTTAGGCCATTCGTGTTTCTGGCAAACATGGAGCAACGCCAAGAGTTCATGAACGAGCTGCAGCGCATTATCCAGGCGGTTCCGTTCGAGATCTTTGCAGCGGTCGTTGACAAGAAGTCGGTCGCCTCACGGTTCGGGGACGACCCCTACGAGCTGGCCTTGCAGTCCTGCCTTCGTCGGGCTCTCCAATTCCTTGGCGCGAAGGGCCAGTTAAATCAGCGCACACACGTTGTTCTTGAAGCCCGGGGAAAGAACGAAGACCGAGCTCTCCGTGAAGGATTCGAGCGAATCAAGCGGGGTGGGGGATCCAATGCGGCAATGGATGAATTCGAATTAGTCTTTGCCAAGAAACACCTGAATCTCTCGGGGATCCAGTTTGCCGACCTGATGGCTCGTCCCATCGGGCTGGCCAGACTGAGGCCAGACCAACCGAATCGTGCGTGGGAGGCGATTCGGGACAAAGTCCGGCACGCTAACCCAGACACCGGACTTATGAGCGCAATCGAAGTTGTACCTCAGACAGCAAAAGACCCCGGTCAATGACCGAGGCCTTCCTCCGGCCGGCGACTTCCGCCAGCCCGTTCAGAATGAGATCACTCCCAGTCCTACAGCGGCCGAGACATCCCAGCCCATACCGAGAAGGTATGTAGATGCTTGCGACTTGTCAAGGCTCCATTACGTCCTAATCGTCGAACGACTTTCGGGTGACGGGACGCACGGCTCCGTACTTTCTCAGGTCGGCGATGGTGACGATTCTGCCGGTCCACTCGGGACCCTGGGCGACCATCCAGAGGCAGGCATCGGACATGATGATGGGGTCTTCGAAGTCCATCTGCTTGGCCTGTTCACCGAGGGTGAAGGCGTAGCCCTCGCTCCACACCGAGAGCTCGAGGCGCAGACAGTTGACAGAAATGCCTGTGCCTTTGAGGTCGCTGGCCAGCGACTCGGACATGGCCTCCAGGGCGCGCTTGGTTGTGGTGTAGCTGGCGCGGCCGAAGTCCGGGCTGACGGACGCGCCCGAACCGATATTGATGATCGCGCCGCCGTCGCCCTCGGCCATCTTTGGCGCAACGGCGTGGGTCAAGTAGAAGGGCGCGTTGACGTTGATGTCAAGGGCCAGGCTCCACAGGTGGCGTCCCGATTCAAGCGCTTTGCCTGGTGGGGCGATGGCGGCGTTGTTGATCAGTACATCGATCTGTCCGAAGCGGTCATAGGTCTCGGCGATGGCGCAGTCCAGGTCCTCGACCTTGGCCAGGTTGGCGCCGATCGGCAGACACTGCTGTCCGGCCTCCTCGACCAGTTGGGCGGTCTCGTTCACAGTGCCGGGCAGCTTGGTCGGCGTGTCGGCGGTGGAACGCGCGACGGCGGCGATGTCGTAGCCGGCGATGGCGAAATCCTGGGCAAGCTGTTTGCCAATGCCTCGGCTGGCTCCGGTGATGAATGCGACTTTGGCCATGGTGAAGCTCCTGCTCTACAAGACCTCCCCCCACGGGGGAGGTGTCCCCCGTTCAGGCCGGGGCAGGCTACGAAGTGACGGAGGGGGCCTCGGCGCCGTCAGGTTGCCCAATCGCGGAGGGCCCCCTCAGCCGCTCCGCGGCAGCTCCCCCAGAGGGGGAGCTTTTCTTCTGCGGGTCTCAGAATACTCGCCATATAGACTTCCGCAGGAGGAGTACGACGATGCCCCATCACGTCAAGAGCAAAGCGCTCTCACATCTGCGAATCTGCGATTTCACCGGTCAACTCGCCGGAGCAGGTGCGACCAAATTCATGGCCGCGTTTGGCGCCGAGGTGATCCGGATCGAAGATCCTTCCAACCATGGCCGCTGGGACATCCTGCGCGGGATGCCGCCATACGTCGACGACCGGCGCGGACCTGAGCTGGGCGGACCATTCAACAACCACAACGTGGGCAAGCTCGGCATATCGCTGAACATCAAGACCGAACAGGGACGCGAGCTGTTCGAGCGCCTGGTCGCGATTTCTGACTGCGTCACCGAGAACTTCTCCTCCGGCGTGATGCGTTCCTGGGGCTACGACTACGACGCACTCAAGCAGCTCAAGGAAGACATCATTTATGTCTCCAACTGCGGCTTCGGACACTCGGGGCCGTACGAGAAGTTCAAGACCTGGGGACCCATTGTCCAGGCCACGAGCGGTCTGACGATGTCCTCGGCCATTCCCGACCAGCCGCCGGCCGGTTGGGGATACTCCTACATGGACCACACCGGCGCGTACTTCATGGCGATGGCGATTATGCTCGCTATCCATCATCGCAACCGCACCGGGGAGGGCCAGTACGTCGACGTGGCCGCGACTGAGGCAGCGCTGACGCTGAACGGTCCGGTGCTGCTCGACTACACGGTCAATGGCCGTCCGCTGCGGCGTGACGGCTATCCCGACGCCAACCACTCTGTCAGCCCAGCGATGGCGCCGCACAACATCTACGCAGCCAAGCCGATTCCCGGCTCGTTCGACGAAGCCTGGATCGCGATCGCATGTCGCAACGACGAGGACTGGCATGCGATGCGTGACGTGCTGGTCGCCGACGGCTGCGATTGGGCGGCAGACGACTGCTATGGACAGCTCTCCGGTCGGATGGAGGCGCAGGATCAGTTGGACGAGAACATTGCCGAATGGTGCTTGCGCCGCGACCCGTTCCAGTCGGCTGAGATCCTGAAACAAGCTGGTGTGCCGGCGAATGCCGTGCAGACTCCAGAGCAGCGCATTGACCAGGACATCAACTCGGCCGAAGCGCGTGTCTGGCCGACGATTCGCCAGGCCGAGATGGGTCGTGTTCGGGTCGACGGGATTCCCGCACACTTCTCGCAGACTGACTGGTCGATGACACGCGGCGCCGCGACGCTCGGCGAGGACAACGACTATGTCTACGGCGAGCTATTGGGGTTGAGCCAGGACGAGATTGCCGGGCTGCATGAAGAGGGCGTGATCTAATGACGACGAGTTCGAATCCCCTGGCAATGATGGCGCTTGACGATCTGCGAGTGCTCGAGATCGGTGATGAACGAGGCGCCTGGTGCGGCAAACTGATGGCCGACATGGGGGCCGACGTGATCAAGATCGAGCCGCCTGATGGCGATCCTTCTCGTCGGTATGAGCCGTTTGTCGACGACGAACCACATCACGAGCGCTCGCTGTTTTTCTGGTACTACAACACGTCCAAGCGCAGTGTTGTCATGGATTTCGATGATCGGTCGAATGCCGACGTGTTCCTCAAACTGGTCGAATCGGCTGACATCATCTTCGACACCAACACGTACGATCCAATCGGGCGGCTGGGTCTCGATTACGACCAGGTCATGGCCGATAATGCGGGCTTGATCTGGTGCACGATCACGAACTTCGGCTTCGGTTCCGTGCGCGACGATGAACCGCATACGGACCTGACTCTTGCTGCCAATGGCGGATTCGCCTGGATGAACGGCTATGACGATCACACGTTGCCGCCGGTACGTGGCGGCGGACAGCAGGCGTATCACACGGGATCAAACTATGCCTTCATGTCGATCCTGACGGCGCTTCTGCACCGCGACGCCACCGGCGTTGGCCAACACATCAACGTGAACATCAACGCGTCGGTCAACGTGACAACCGAGGCTGGTTCGTACTCATGGTTGGTCGCCCATGCGACGGTGCAACGACAGACAGGACGCCACGCGGGCGTCGCGCCGTCAATGCCCTCACAGATCAAGTGCGCCGATGGTCGCTACGTGAATACCGGCATTCCGCCACGCCGGCCGGCCGAGTTCGGCCTGGTCTACCAGTGGTTGGAGGAAGAGGACCTGCTCGACGCACTGCCGGAGGCGGCGTTGCTGCAAGTCGGGGCGCAGCTCGAGAGTTTCTCGCTGGCGGACGTGTTCAGCGGCGACAATGAGGAACTGTTAGCAATCTTTGGTGCTGGTCGTGAAGCGTTCGATCTGCTCGCTTCAAAGCTGACCGCCTACGAGTTCTTCACCAAGGCCCAGAACTTCGGCTTCCAGGTGGGCGTGATTCACAGCCCCGAAGAAGCGTTGGAGGACCCGCACTTCGTTGATCGGGGAATGCAAGTCAAGGTTGAGCATCCTGAGTTGGGTCGGGAAGTGATTTATCCTGGAGCGCCCTACCAACTCACCAAAGGAAGCTGGGGGATCACACGTCGTCCGCCGCTACTCGGGGAGCACACCGACGAGGTGTTGTCGGAGTTGGGTTAGGACGTGGACGCTCTGTCCAGTTCAATCTGAGCTAATGCCCGGCGATTCAACGTGTAGTACTGGATGCCTGCTCGTTCAGCGGTGCGAACCGCGCTGCTATCGTGCGACATGAATGGGAGATCCAGAGCGACTGTTTGAGCTAGAATCCACAGGTCCGAGCCCAAAGACGCACTCAAACCCAGGGACATTGCGGCGCTACTCACCCGTACGTAGGCATCAATGGTGTTCTCATCGGGATGAGGCAAGTACAGGTATTCGGCAAGAAGAGCATCGAATCTCCCTTGTCGGCGCCGATTCCATCTTGCCGCAGCCAGCTCCCCGCGAACAAAGAACGTGAGCGTTGGAGTGAAGTTATCCAGGAGCTGGAGGTACGGTGTAGAGTAGTCATTCTCTCGAACGATTGCGCTGACGACGTTGGTATCAACCGAGACCCACGGCGGGGATTCAGTCATCAGGTTCGTTCGGCCAGAAGTGGTCAAAGCTATCGAGGAAACCTTGCTTGTCTTCTTCGTCCTCGAAGAGGTCGCGCAACGCCTGAGCAAGCTCCCGACCAGTCATCGGCTTGATGCCGCGCGCCGCGGCTAGTTTGTAGAGATCGGGGGGCGCGTCGGGCCTGGGTTCAGTAGTTGTCATGCTTGCATTCTACCGCTGCCTCAGCTGACCGACCACCGCGCCCTGCGCTGCCGAGTTAACGATGAGGCCATGCCCCTCGCTGCCAAGGATAATCAACCTAGCCTGTGGGATACCGGCGGCCAGTGCCTGACCAAATGCCAGTGGCACAGTCGTGTCGGCGTCTCCGTGGACGATGAGGACTGGACAGCTTATGTCGCCGACTTCATTGGCCAAGTCGATGCCCCGCTGCGCCTTCATGTTGAGCAATGCTCCATGGGCGAGGCGACTGAGTACGCATCCGGACACGGTCGCGAGGGTTCTTTGACGATTCTCTCTGAACAATGCCAGTGACGGGTCGGGATCGGGCGGTTGGGGCGGTGACCGCCATTCTTCCTCCGCTGCGGCTATCGCGGCTTCGAGTCCGGCTGCTTCGAGTAGATCCAGAAGGGCCAATCGTTTGCTCACGGTTTCCAGTCGATCAGCCACGAACGGATCTACAGGATCCACTGCGACGGGCTCCAGCGACATCAATGACGCGCCTGTGTTGAGCAGGACCAGCGATTCCATCCGTTCGGGATGATCGAGGGCCAGCCTCAACCCGATTGGCCCGCCCGCTGAAGTGGCGATGACGGCGGCCTGCTCGATGCCGAGATAGTCGAGGACGTCGACGGCGTCAGTGGCCAGGTCTTCGAGGGTGAATGGCTCAGCGTCGTACTGCGAGAGGCCGGCGCAGCGGCGGTCGTACCAGATCAGCTTGAGTCCGTCAGTCGGCGCTTGCCAGCGGATTCTGGGGCCGTTCCAGAGCGTCGAGGACGGGCCTCCCCAGGCTCCGTGAATGATCAAGACTGGTTTGCCGGTCGGATCACCGGAGATTTCGTAGGCGACGCGGCGGCCGTTGATCAGGGCGAGTTGCACGCAAGATCCTGTCTAGATCAACCGACAGTCAGCGCAACACATTCCGTCATTCCCGCGCTTGTCGCGGGAATCTCGTTGAAACCCTCTCAGTCGCAGCCTCTTCGCATACTCGCTGCATCCAGCAAGCGGTCTCAGTCGCACTGACATTGATGGGACCACCGCGAGATACCCGCGACAAGCGCGGGTATGACGATAGTTTCGCCGAGGAGTTGAACGAAGCGACTGACGTTTAGTCGTAAACCGGTTGGTCCTCAATGCCAGGCATGACCCATGTGACGAGTTCTGTTGGTGGCTCGGCGAAAGTGAGGCCCTCCATGTTGGGCTGCACTCCGCTGAGCGTGAGCTTGTACTCCTCGATGTACTCAGGATCGCCGTCCACCATGCGGAATGGTCGGTCGTGGCCCGGATAGAGGAGGTCGGAGGCGCTCATCACGCGAGCAATGGATTCGTTGGCCTGGAACTCGTTGTAGAAGACGAGGGGGCTGCGTCCTGCTTTGCCCACGGCGGCGGTATGCATGGCGTCGCCGGTCAGACCTGCGATGCCCGCCTCGGTCTCGACCAGCAAACCGATGCTGCCGGGCGAGTGTCCCGGCAGGTGAATCACACGGACACCCTTGGCGAGCTCGTCGCCGTCGTCAACTTCGGTCATCGGGTGGGTCTCGATCGCGGCGCCAGTCCATTGCGGGGTGGCCCAGTCGTTGACGTGAGGCTCGGACGCGTATTTGCGCTCGTGCGGATGGATCGCCATGGGCACGTCGGGGAAGGCGTCGAAGTTTTGCACGTGGTCCCAGTGCGCATGAGTCATAAAGACGAGGTCGATGTCTGAAACGCCCAAGCCTCGCGCGGCGAGCTGTTCCTGGAGTTGTACGCGTCGTCCAACGTGGGCGGTATCAACGAGGATGCGGCGTCCGTCGGATTCGACGAGGATCACCGCGCAGAATGCGGGCGTGCCGGAGTCGGTGCCGAACGAGTAGCCGGGGAGGAGGATGTCTACGGTTGCCATTTCTAGGTGTCCTTGCACATTGACCGTCATTCCCGCGCAGGCGGGAATCTCGCGGAACGGGCTCCTTGCCAGTGCGGCGAGATTCCCGCCTGCGCGGGAATGACGGAGCTTACTTAGTCGCCAGAACCTGCCGCAGCGCCAGCCGCGACGCGGGCCTGGGCGGCTTCGTCGTAGTTGATGCTGACCGGCGGTTCTGAGTCGAACGGTCCATTGAGGTCGAGCTCGGCGCCCATGTCTCGCAAGGCGGGCATGACCTCGTTGCCGAGCAGCTCGATGCAACGCATCGAGTCCTCGTGTGTGACTCGGCCGTCGTTGCCCCAAAGGGCGAGGATGCCCGGGCGAGTCTCTTCGAGGATCGTGCGCAGCTTGCGGATGCATTCGTCCGGCGTGCCAGCGATGATTTGCATGTTCTCGATCTGGTTGTCGAAGGACTGGGCGCGCGGAGGCGGTCGTCGGCCATTCATCACCTCGACCAGCGCCTCGCGGTTGCGCGGCGATGCGTAGCCCGCTGGGTTCGACCAAACCGGGTGCGCGAGTCCGGTGAACTCGCCCTGCATCCACATGAACTGCGATGCGTTCTCCAACGCCTTCTCGGTGGTATCGGCGACATGGACACGCAGCAGGTAGCCACGATTCTCCGGACCCGGGTCGTAGCCAACCTCGTGCGCCGCGTCATCGTAGGTGTTCCAGATGCGCTTGGTCGCTTCGATGGTGGTGTTCAGCGCGATGTACGGGTAGCGATGCTTGGCGGCCCAGACGACGGTCTCGCGCGAGAGCACGCCGGGAATCCAGATACGCGGGTGCGGCTGCTGCATCGGCAGCGCCCAGGGGTTAACCACTCGGTGCTGGTAGTGTCGACCCTCCCAACGGAACGGGCCGGGGCGAGTCCAGGCTTCGACGATAAGGTCGTGAGCTTCCTCGAAGCGCTCGCGATTGAAGGCGGGATTGACGCCGGTCGCGAGCTGCTCGGTGCCGCCGCCGCGAACGAATCCCGAAACCAGGCGTCCTCCCGAGATCATGTCGATCATGGCCAGCTCTTCGGCCAGGCGGATCGGGTTCTCGGCCAACGGCAGCGGATTGCCCAGCAAGACAATCTTGACGCGCTCGGTGGCGCCGGCCAGAACCGAGGCCCAGATATTGCACTTGGCCTGCATGCAGAAGGGCGCGTTGTGGTGCTCGTTGAGCATGATCCCGTCAACGCCGACCTCCTCGGCCAGCTTGTACTCGGTCAGGCGGTCGTTGTAGAGCTGCGAGCCGGCGACGGGGTCGAAGTTGGAGTTGGAGAACAGCAGCGCGGTCACGCCCTCCTCGGCGGCGGCCTCGTCATAAGCCGACATCGGCTGCTCGGTGAAGTACATCAGGTGCATGGGGATTTCCTTTCCCTCGCGGAGTCATTCTGGGGAGTCTAGCGGTCGGGATACGCTGCATCGGTGATCACCCACTTCGCCGACAAGCGGCTGCGAGATTTTCACCTGCGCGGCGTTGGACGCCGACTACCGCCTCATCTCTTGCCACGATTGGGTGTTGTCCTGGATCGCATGGACGATGCCGGGGCGCCGCAGGATCTCGACCTTCCGGGCTACCGTTTGCACCAGCTGTCGGGAGAGTTGGCCGGATTCTGGTCGATTCGGACCAGCGGTAACTGGAGGGTGATCTTCCAATTCGACGGGCGCGATATCGTGGAAGTACGGTTTGTGGACTATCACTAAGGAGCGGAACATGAGCCGCGAGAACCCATCTCACCCAGGGGTCACGATCCGCGAGGACTGCATCGCCGCACTCGGCTTGACCGTCGCGGCAGCAGCGGAGCATCTCAAGGTTGAAGAACAAGCGCTCGCGGCGATCTGCGAGGAGCGAGCGCCGATTACAGCGGACATGGCCGTGCGGTTCGAACAGGCCTTCGGCAGCACCGCAGAATTCTGGCTGAGAGCGCAGGCGAGCCATGATCTGGCAAAGGTGCGTCGCACCTGCGACAAGATCAAGCGGCTGGAGGTCGCGGCTTAGCTGCGGGTGTTGGCGGAAATCTGGACCAATGCAGAGAAGATATTTTGTCGCGATCCGTCAGTATCGCGTCGCTAGCCTGCTCACCGAGCAGATCACGCAGCTGTACCACGTCGAGAAACGGTTCTGGCAGGTGACCATTGGCGCGGCTTGGATCGGAATGCTCATCTTCTTCGTGGTAGACATCCTCATCTAACGACCGCAGCGTGCCATGTTGGGCTGAACCGGGGTGTCGAAGAGACCGTCGAGGTCGAAGGTGGCGGTGTAGGTTTGGCTTGGACGGTTATGGGCATGTGACTCTACGGTCAACAGCGTGCCTCGCTGGGCTGCCCAGTAGAGAGTGGTCCATAGTTCGAGAGCATCAGTTCCGTCCAGACCAGTCCATTTGAAGCGATACTCGCCCCAGTTGCTGGTTCCGGTTCTCCACTCCCGCGACTCCATCTGACCGTCGGCCAAGCCGATCCTCACCGTGTTGTCAATAGCCGGACTCACTTCCCAGTAGATGCCGACAGTTGGCAGGTGCCGGTCGCAGCGGAACAATAATCTCGCGATCGCCTCGTCGGCATCGGTCAGGGAGGTTTGAAGCCCGATGTCAGTCACGACAACTGTCCCAGGTTCATACGAATCGTGTCTTGGGTTCTCTTCGTCTGCCAGGGTCACGCCCCACCAAAAGTTCTCACCGAATCTACCTCGGTCGATCACGGGTGCAACTGGGTCCCGCACTTCACTGCGCGTTCCGCACAGTGCGAGATTTCGTTGCACGGGCGTGTCGAACGCGCCTGTCAGATCAAAGCTGGCATGATAAGTAGTCTCGCCATCTTCATACTGAACGAACAGCATCTCCGAACCGCCGGCCAACCAAATCATTTGATGCAGGAACACTACTGGGTCAAGTGGGCTATGAAACGCGCGTTTGTCCTCGCCCTGAGCATTACTAGACGTTCGCCATCGTGCGGTCCGCCACGGCTGGTCACCGACTCGATAGGAGAGTGTGGGCGGAACCGCTTCAGTGCCACGCCACGATACATGAGCATCCAAATCGTTGTCGGTTCTACAGCCAATGTACAGCCGCGCGACAGATTCTTCTCCGCGGGGCTCCACCGATTCTACATACAGGTATGATCGGAACAATCCGTAATCGTCGTCACCCGCGCCGTACCAACCGTAGGGGAGATCACCGCGGCCGACGAATCGCTCGGCGCTTGCCTGTTCCGGATCCAGACCACAGAGCGCCAGATTCGCCTGCGCCGGAGTGTCGAACGATCCAGCAAGATCGAATGTGACTTGGTACGCGCGCTCCGCGTCCTTGATCCGAATAGACCACGTATACCCTGCGCTAGAGGCCCAGATCAAGCTTTCCATGACCTCGGATGCCCGCGTCGCTTGTAAGAACTGATGGCCTTCGTCGGTCCACGGCGTTTGCCTGACGATCCAACGATCGCTGATCAGTCCGAATGACTCGATCTGGTACTCCACGTCGCCCGAGAGCTCTGCCTCGCCCGGCCACCAGAGTCTCACCAGGAACTGGCCTTCTCGGCTGCAGGCGAGTTGAAGGTTGGCTTGTGATTCGGGCTGTCCGTCGATATGCGCATACACCGACACAGACGTCCAGAGCGACCCATCGTCATCGACATCACTGTGCCAGGATATGTTCCCGTTGCGTCCACCACCGATGAACCCTCCCTCTACAGAGTGATTCGACACGTTAACCATTTGCGTTCCGTAGGCGTCGCACATTTCCTGGCCCCGTTCTCCGAGCCCGCAGATGATCTCTCGCACTACCTCGACACCCTCGTCCGAAACCGGCCGCGGCCCTTGCTCCGCGACGCTCACTCCCATGTTCGCGGCATTCGCTCGCATGACTCGAGTGTCGACCAGGGGTGCATAGCGCCGCAACACTTCCAGATACGTCGCAGCATAGTTGGGGCCATGCCCCTCGTCATGAAGCCCGAGCCCGTCGGCAATTGCATGCGCGGTTTCATGGAGAACGATGTCGAATCGGTTATGCTCCGCGGCCATGTACACTTGGTGGTCTTCCTGATCCCAATATGAGTACCTGAAGTCGGACATGGCGGCGGAGGGCGGCGCGTGATTTGGCACGAAGTCCGAGTACACAGCCTGGACTATGGGTTCCATCTCCTTCAGACTGAGTTCAATCCACGCAGGCGCATCGTATTCGTCTTCCCATTTGTAGACCTGATACTGCTGGTGGTCACACCATTGCCGGGTCTCGCACACCGTGAACAGAGTGTTGCGCGACTGGCAGTCCTCGGATAGCGTCTCTACTCGTATGGTGTTCGTGCCCGTGGTGAGTTCGAGGATGCCACATTGCGCGTCTTTGACCTCGCCATCAACGTTCACCTGCAATTGACCCTCTTGCGTCGATATCGTGACGCCAGGTCGCAATTCCCCGTTGACGATCGCTGGCAAGAGTGGTAGCGCAAGTGACTCCGTAAACCTCCACTGGTTGCGAGATGTCAATGCGAGCGACGGCTGCGATGGTTGCTCAATGAGCTGCCACTCGCCGAGTACGAAGCGCTGCAGTCCCAACTCGATGACGCTGTCTGAAACGGGACGAGCCAACACACGAACGAACTGACGCGCCTCTCCGTTCGGGCGTTCTCCGATGTCGCTCGCGAACGGACGATACTCCCAGGTGTCGCAAGTTTCCTCATCTTCCAGCTTCAACGCTTCCGGCTCAAGAGAGATCCGAAGCGCCCCGCATCCAGCTCGCCAAGCCCTACTTCCAGCAGTGACGATGATCGCTCCATGAGACTGTTCCCAGTTCCATACTTCGTCCTCCAGTTGGATCTCCACTTCAATTCGACGAACTGGTACTGAGACCGTGGATGACGCATACCAGTTACCAGTCCCTGCACCGTCGGGCAAGGTTGACAGGCGAGGAATGGTGCCCCTCCAAAGGCCGCCCGCTCGCCACTGCAATCCAATCCTGATGGAACCGTCATCACTCAAACGCGCGCCGAGGCGCACCTCGGCGCCCACGGGTGGAGCTTGTGCATCAGTGCGTGATGTGTGCTGAAGCGCGCCGGCGATGGCCACCACTATGAGGAGCGCGACCCATACGTTGTGATGTCGTGCCCCCATGGATCAGAGCCACCTAACGATCGCCTCGGCCAGGGCTTCGGGCGCGTCCGACTCCAGGTTGTGGCCTCCGGCGATTTCGATTAGTTCGGCGTCTCCGAGGAGCTCGACATATTGATTGGCAGCGGCGGCGGGTACGACGCTGTCTTGGGCGCCTCGGATGACTTTGGCCTTGACGTTCACGTTGGGCAGCAGATGCGGGAGTGTTTGGCTGTAGAGGAACGGTTTCCAGGCGACTCTGGCGGTCATTTCCCGGTTGGCGTCCCAGTCGATCAGCTGCTCGGTTGACACCTCCTCTCCGTAGAGGGCGGTGAAGTTGGCGGGGTCGGCGAAGCAGGACTTGACGTAGTCGGCGTGGGCCTCGAGGAACTGGTCACGGATTTCGCCCTCGTTGGGCTGCAGACCCATTGCGTTGACGAGGACGAGGCTCGTGATTCGCGACTGGTTGGCCGTTGCCATTTCTGCGGCGATGTAGCCGCCGAAACCGAGGCCGACGACCGTTGCGTCGCCGATGCCGAGCTCGTCCAGGACGAGCGAACAGACGGCGGCGAGATCACGGACGCTGCGCATCCAGTCGCCGCGCTCGGTGCCGTCCCAACCTGGCAGCGTGGGCAGGATGACATCGTTGTTTGCAGAGAGGGCGTTGTGGAACTCGAGCCAGCCTGGATTACCCGTCTCGTGGTGAATGACGAGCATGCTGGGGCCGTCGCCGCCGCGGCGAACCTGGATCGGGAGGCCGGCGACCTCGATGGTGGACTCGGTGTACCCGTCGGACATGATGGCGGCCTCTCGCTGGTTCGTCAGAATTGCGCTGTCGTGCGGCATGGTAAGGCAGGTCCGCTGATACCCTCGCGGTCAGAAAGAGTTGCCCCAGAGGGGAAGCTGTCGCGCGGCGACTGAGAGGGCTCGCCTGAAGGCCGTGGCCAAGAGCCGGAGGCCCCCTCCGCCCCTTCGGGGCACCTCCCCCAAGGGGGGAGGTCTATTGAATCGAGGTTACTCATGGCAGAGGCAGCGACGATGGACACGCTGAACGTGCTCAGCGAGGCGGAAGCGCAGGAGCGTGCCGGGCGCGTGTCCGGTGTGGGCTACACGCTTTCGCTGAGTCTGACGAAAGGCTCGCCGACGTATGAAGGCTCGCTCACGGTTCGATTCTCGCTAGCCGAGCCTTCGTCGGGTACGTTCCTTGACTGCACGTCGAAGTCGATTGACTCGCTGACGGTCAATGGGGCGACGGTCGATGTGAAGCATGAGCGCAATCGGTTGTATCTAGACGGCGCCGACCTGGCAGCGACGAATGTGGTTGAGATTTCGTACACGAACGAGTACGACCACATTGGCGCCGGACTGCACCAGTTTGTCGACCCCGAGGACGGCGA
This sequence comes from Dehalococcoidia bacterium, assembly GCA_965207365.1. GTDB lineage: Bacteria > Chloroflexota > Dehalococcoidia > Bin125 > Bin125 > Bin125. The sequence continues at coordinate 726,457 of OZ242281.1, forward strand.
GGAGTACCTGTACACACACTTCGAGCCGTACGACGCTCACCGTTTGCTGCCCTGCTTCGACCAGCCGGACATCAAGGCATCGCTCGATTTGACCGTGACCGCGCCGTCGGAATGGGAAGTGGCGGCCAACTATCCGGTGGTCTCGTCATCAGGCGCAGGCGAGGGCCGAACGACGCATACCTTCACTGAAACACCGCGGATCTCGACGTATCTGTTTGCCTTCATCGCTGGTCCGTACAAGCGCTACGAAGACACGTGGTCAGACGCGGCGGGGGAGACGTCGCTGGGTGTGCTCTGCCGGGAATCGATTGCTCCTTACTTCGATCCGGACGAGTTCTTCCAGGTCACGCGCGACGGTCTGACGTTTTTCTCGGAGTTCTTTGACTTCCGCTATCCGTTCGACAAGTACGACCAGGTCTTTGTGCCCGAGTTCAACATGGGCGCGATGGAGAACGTGGGTTGCATTACCTTCTCCGAGCGGATGATCTTCCGCGACCCGCCGACCGAAATCCAGCGGCTGAACAGAGCCGAAGTCGTGTTGCACGAGATGGCGCACATGTGGTTCGGCGACCTGGTCACGATGCGCTGGTGGAACGACCTCTGGTTGAACGAGTCGTTCGCGACCTACATGGCCTACCTGGCGATGGAGCACGCGACGCGCTGGTCGGAGAGCGCCTGGTCGGCGTTCCATGCGCGGATGAAGGCCTGGGCGTATGAGCAGGATCAACTGCCGACGACGCACCCGATCGCGGGCGATGTGCCCGACACCGATGCGACGTTCCTGAACTTCGACGGCATCACCTACGGCAAAGGCGCGGCGGTGCTGAAGCAGCTCGTCGCATTCCTCGGCGCGGACGGCTTCCGCGACGGGATGCGCGACTACTTCCGAACGCACGCCTGGGGCAACACGACGCTGGCGGACTTCCTGGCAGCGCTGGAGCGCGGCTCAGGCCGTGAACTGGGGCGTTGGTCGGAAGCCTGGCTGGAGTCAGCGGGCGTCAACACGATCGCTCCGCAATGGGATGTCGCTGAAGGAGCGGTCAACTCGTTCACGATTCAACAGACCGCGCCTGAAGACCATCCAACGCTGCGACCGCACAGGACGCAGATCGCGGTCTACGACCGCTCGGACAGTGGACCGCAACTGCGAGATGCTCAGCCGGTCGACATTGACGGCGCGTCGACGGTGATTGAGGAGTTGTCGGGCGCGCCGGCGCCGGCGGCGGTGTTCCCCAACCATGACGACCACGCCTTCGCGAAGATTGCTCTGGACGAGCGCACGCTGGCGTTTGTCCAGGAGGAGCTCGACCGATTTCCGGACGGCTTCCAGCGGCTGTTGCTCTGGCACACGTTGTGGGACATGGTCCGTGATCAGCAGTTCTCGGCCGCTGACTACGCCGCGCTGGCGACCGACAAGCTGGCCTCGGAGGGCACACTGGAGATCGCACAAACGGTGGCCTACAACGCGTTGCACGCGGTCGGCTCGTATCTGCCCGACGACATGCGTCTGGAGAGCGCTGCCGGCCTGTATGCCTTCGCACGGGAGCGTCTGTTCTCGGCGACCGAGCAGGATTTCCGCATCATGTGGTCGCGGGTGATGATCGGCGCGGCGCAGAATGTCGAGCACATCGGCGAGGCGCTGCAGTTGGTCGATGAAGGCACAGGAATCGAGGGATTTGCACTCGACCAGGACATGCGTTGGTCGCTGATTACCAAGGCGACGGCGTACGGCATGGACGGTGGCTTTGAGCGTCTCGACGCCGAACTTGAGCGGGACGGCTCAGACCGCGGACGTCGGGCGGCGGAACAGATTCGCACCTCACGCCCCGACGCCGAGGTCAAGGCGGCCGCCTGGACCCGCTATCAGGAGGACACCGAGGCCTCATTGCAAATGCTGACTGCGTCAATGCACGGCTTCTGGTGGCGTCCGCAGGCAGAGTTGCTCGCGGGATATACCGACCGCTTCTTCGATGAGGTGCGCTCGGTCTTCGACAAGCGCGACAAGGAGTACGCGTCGCGCTTCTTCGGCGCGATGTATCCGGGTCAGATGTCGCCGTCAGACCAACTGTTAGAGCGCTCAGAAGCGCTGCTCGAAGAGCTGGGCGACGAGCTGGTCATCCTGTCGCGTCCATTGCGCGAACGGCTCGACGAGGCGAAGCGGGCTCAGGCGTGCCGGGCGTTTGCGGCGTCGCAGGCAACCTCATGAAAGACTTTGTGGCGCTTGACGTCGAGACTGCCAACGAGCGTTTCTCGTCAATCTGCTCCATAGGGGCAATGAAGGTCGTAGACGGAAGAGCTGCCGGCGACTTCTACTCTTTGATCGATCCGAGGACTGAGTTCAGTGCTATGAACTCGTTCATCCACGGCATCACATCTTCAGACGTCGAGGGCGCACCTACCTTCGAACAGATTCTCCATTCGCTGAATGAGTTCGTTGGCGACCTGATTGTTGTCCATCACACTCACTTCGACCGCACTGCAATCGGCCAAGCCTCCGAATTGCACGGCATCTCTACCCCAGGCTGGCTGTGGCTCGACTCTGCCAAAGTCACCAGACGCGCGTGGCCGCAGTTGGCGAAAAGCGGGTATGGCTTGGCCAATGTTTGCGAAATGATCGGATATGAGTTCGATCATCACAACGCGCTGGAAGACGCTCGAGCGTGCGGAGAGGTCATTCTCGCGGCCGCACAAGAGCATCCCGAAATCGATCTGTTGGAGATGTCCACTTGGGCCCTTTCTTGGAGAGAGGCCGATGCTGGTCGGCGGGCAACGCTTCCTGAATCGTCAGGCGAAGGCCCGCTGGTCGGAGAAACAACCGTGTTCACCGGACAGCTCTCGATGGTGAGGAAAGATGCACTAGCCATCGCGGCCTCACTTGGGAGCGAAGTGGCGGACAACGTCACGAAGAAGACGACGCTGCTTGTTGTTGGTGACCAAGACGTAGCCAAGCTGGCAGGACACAAGAAAAGCAGCAAGCATCGCAAAGCGGAGCAGCTCATAAGGAAAGGCCAGAGCATTAGAATCCTTGCTGAAACCGACTTCCTCGCCTTTGTTGCATCCGAGCAATCGGCCTGAATCGGAGCACATGAATGAACATCACCGCGTGTTACACATATCCGGTCAAGGGTATGACGGCTCATCTTGCGCCTTCGTTGGCGCTTCGGCCTGGTGAGTCGGTTGTTGGCGATCGGGCGTTCATCTTTGCCTTTGGCAATGCCGAGAGCATGGGCGCTCATGGTTGGGTGTCGAAACGGCAATCGGTGACGATGCTGAACACTCCGTTTCTGCCCTGGATTGAGTCGGGCTGGGACCCGGACGCTCGTGTGCTCTCGGTGACGATCAAAGGACAAACCAAGGCCGCCGAGGTCGACAATCCGGCCTCGCGACTCGAACTGTCCGACTGGATGACCGATGTGGTGCTCGGGCTGCCTGAGAACCCGCTGCGCGGCCGGCCTGAACGTGAACCATTGCGCCTGCTTGGTGATGGCGCGGCTCGATTCACCGATCGCGGTCCGACGCAGATTTCGCTGGGCGGTCTGGCCTCTCTGGCGGACTTGTCAGCGAAAGCCGGCGTCGATGTCGATATGCGCCGCTTCCGGCTGAACTTCTCGGTAGACGGCGTGGACGAGTGGGGTGAGTTTGACTGGGTAGGCAAGCGAGTGCGGATCGGCGAGACGGTCGAAATCGACGTGACTGCGCCGATTCAGCGCTGCAACGCGGTCAACGCCTCACCGACGGGCGAGGGTCGCGATCTGGACCTGATGAAGCTGCTGAACGACAAATATGGTCACCTCAACTTTGGGGTCGAAGCCAACGTGATTGTCGGCGGTGAGGTACGGGTCGGCGACGAGATCTCGGTCGTCGCTTGATCGCCTGATCGCGTAATCTTCCGCCATGGAGCGATTTCCCGAGCAGTCGTGGGACCCCCTGGACGAGCGTGTGCCGTCGTGGCTGGCGACCGCGACGGTGACTGACGGGGCGCGGATTCCGTATGCATCCAACTATGTGTTTCTGCTCGAGTTGCAGCATGACGAGGCGCCGATGCCCGGGTATGCCGTCTACAAGCCGGGCAAAGGCGAGAATCCGCTCTGGGACTTTCCGCCGAACCTGTACCGGCGAGAGGTCGCGGCCTTTCGCCTGTCGGCAGCACTCGGTTGGAATCTGATTCCGCCGACAATCGAGCGTGAAACCGGCATGGAGTACGGCGTCGGATCGTTACAGTCATACATTCCCACGGACTACAGCAGTACGTTCTTCGAGTTACGCGAACAGTATGCCGATGACATGCGAACGTTCGCCCTGTTTGACTGGTTGTCGAACAACGCGGATCGCAAGGGAGGGCACATCCTCAAAGGGGTTGGTGATCACTTGTGGGGAATCGACAACGGTCTCTCGTTTCATCAGGAGGAGAAGTTAAGAACCGTCATTTGGGACTACGCCGGAGAAGCGATTGCGCCTGAATTGATTGCAGATGTGGAGGAGCTGATTCCGACCCTGTCTGAGTCGGGCGAGACGGCGGCGGCGCTATCGGACCTGCTCAGCGAAGGCGAAATCGACGTGCTGCAGCGCAGGGCAGAGCGGGTGCTCATCGAGCGGACGTTGCCCGATCCACCACAGGGTCGGCGGTCGTATCCCTGGCCGCTGGTTTGAGGTCGTGGTTGGGTGGGTAGAATCCACGGCATGATTCAGCACTTGCGGCGGCGGCGGTCTGAGAGTCTCCGTTGCCAGAACACGCCTCAACATTCAGTTGCTCGTCATTCCCGCGCTCCGTCGCGGGAATCTCGCGGAGTGCTGTACTGGCGTTCGAGCCCAAGCAACCCCGCCCGATTCGTTGACGTTGCCAGTTCTTGCCTTTCTCGCCATACGCTGCGAGATACCCGCGACGGAGCGCGGGTATGACGGACGAACGGGACGGGGCCTCGATTCTCCGGAAAGCGAGCGAGGAACAGAAGTGAGCACTCGAGCCCTTGACGGATTGCTGGTCGTTGACTTGAGCGCAGGCCTGGGTGGGGCGTACTGCTCCAAGCTACTGGCTGATCTCGGTGCTCGGGTGATCGTGGTGGAGCCGTCTGATGGATCAGCGGTTCGGCTCTGGGGGGCTGGCGATCGGGAGTGGGGCGGACCGTGGGCTCACCTGAGCGGCGGTAAGGAGTCGACGGCGCCAGCCGATACTGATGCTGCCTCGGTGTTGCTCGCGGGACTCTGCCGATCTGCGGATGTGTTGATTCTGGATGAAGGATCACGCTGGCGTTCGGCCTTGCCGAGTGTGTTGCCGGAGCGCGTGGTATCGGTTGAGTTGTCGCCCTGGGGATCGGACGGGCCGTACGCCGGATGGCGCGGGTCGGAAATCGCGACCTGGGCGATGGGCGGATACATGTTCTTCACTGGAGATCCGGACCGGGCGCCCTTGATGATTCCCGGCGGACAATCGGAGCTACATTCCGGTGTCCAGGCTGCCATCGCCACATTGACAGCCGTCCGCGAACGGCGGCGGTCGGGACATGGCCAGACGATTGAGATCTCGGCGTTGGAGTCGAACCTCTCGGCGCACGCATGGCTGGTGTCCTCCTGGATCGCGAGCGGTTCGCCGATGAACCGTGTGCCCAACGACTTCACCAAGACGAAGGACGGCTGGGCGCTGTTCATGCGCGCAGTACCCAATCCCAACATCTTCCTGCTGATCGACCAGCCTGAACGCATGGAAACGGTTGAGATCAACGACATTGACGACTGGCGCAAGCAGTTGGGTCAGTTGTATGAGGATGTCGAGGCCTGGGCGCAGGATTACGACTCGGTCGAGGTTGCCACCAGGGCGCAGGAGTTGCGAGTCGCATGCACGCCAGTGCTCGACGCGCGAGGGCTCGACAGAAATATCCAACTGGCCACGCGCGACTGGTGGGAGTTGGGCGAGGACGCCGCCTGGGACGATCTGCGATTCCCCGGTGCCGCCTATCAGCTGTCGAAGACGGCGGCAGGTCGTCAGGGACCGGCGCCGTCACTGGGAGAACACACCGCTGCCCTGGAAGCCGAATTCGCAACGTCTGAAGTTCCCAAGCCACCGCCGGCGATGGCAACGGCCGATCTGCCGCTGGCCGGTCTTAAGGTCGTGGAACTGACAGGCAACTGGGCAGGACCGATTGTGGGTCGGCATCTGGGCGACCTCGGCGCGGACGTGGTCAAGCTGGAGTGGGCCGCTCGTCCAGCGACTCGGGCGCTGTTCATGCCCGGTCCGACACAGGATCCGCAGAAGTATCCCTACGACCGGGCGATGTACTTCAACCTGCTCAATCGGAACAAACGCGACCTTGTCGTCGACCTATCAGCCGATGAAGGCAAGCAGATCTTCATGGAGTTGATGCGCGAAGCCGATGTGTTCGTCGAGAACAACTCAGCTCGGGTGATGCCAAATCTTGGCCTCGACTACGAGACGGTGAGCAAAGAGAATCCGGGCCTGATTTACGTGTCAATGTCTGGCTTCGGCGCGACCGGACCATGGCGCGACTGGTCGGCATATGGCTCGAACATCGAGGCGTCGTCGGGATTGGCCTCCGTGACTGGATACCAGGCGGATCAGGTGCGGCGGACTCCGCTGTTCTATGCCGATCCGGTGTCGGGCAACCACGCGACGGTCGCCATCCTGGCAGCACTTGAGCATCGCGAGGAGACCGGCGAGGGACAGTACATCGACGTGGCGCTCAACGAAGCCGGGGCGGCGTACTTCTTTGAGGCGTTGATGGAGTATCAGACCACTCGGCAGATTCGCCGTCCCAATGGCAATCGCGACGCTCGCTTCGCCCCACAGGGCGCCTACCGGTCGATGGGCGAAGACACCTGGATCGCGCTGTCGGTGCAGAGCGACCCGGATTGGGTTGCATTGTGCCGCGCGATCGATCGCAACGATCTGTTGGCCGACGACGGACTGTCGACGCTGGCCGGACGGGTAGCGCGTCACGACGAATTGGACGAGGCGATCGAGGCCTGGAGCAGCGAACGCGAACAGTATGAGGCAGCGTGGGAGTTGCAGCACGCGGGCGTCTCGGCTGCGCCGATCCTGGCTAACTGGCAAGTGCTGCACGACCCGCACATCCACGCGCGTGGATTTTACCAGTGGGTCGAGCATTCGGTGGTGGGCGTGTATCCCTATCCGTCCTGGCCCTGGCGATTCAGCCGGACGCAACCGTTGATCCGACGGGCCGCGCCGAGGTTCGCCGAGCACAACCACGAAGTGTTGTCGGAGTTGGGCTACGACGAGGAACAGATCGCAGAACTGTACGCGCTAGAGATCACGTCGGATGTGCCGACGGCGCCGGTGCTGATCGCGCGGAGCGGGCTGAGCTCGTCGGACGATTGACGATTGCACTAAGCTCAATCCAGACTGAGGAGCCGATCATGGCGACAACATCAAGAGCAGTCGATCCGGAAGTGCAGGCCATCCTGGATGACTTGGAACACTTGAGAGACAGGCCCCTCGCCTACGTCAGTGAATTGGGGGGCAGGCTGGCCGCCCTGATTCCTGAAGAGGAACGGAAGGCGGCCCGAACCGAAATGGTCGCATGGTTGGATGAGGTCGCCGCGCGCGAGCCAAGCCGTCCGCCGGATCCGGCCTTGAAGTGAGGCAGCGGGAACCACTCTTCATTGATACCGTCTACCTTATCGCCGTCTTCGACCCAGACGACCAGTGGGGTCCAGCGGCGGAGTCGCTTGATAATGAGTACGACACGCGGCCGCTCGTGACGACTGACGGTATCGTTAGCGAGTTTCTGGCGCACTGCTCACGATACGACCACGAAGTGAGGCTCCGCGCGTCCGTGTTTGCCCAACAGCTGAAGTCCGACGACCGATTCGAAGTAGCCGAACTGACGACCGGCCTGGTGGATGCCGCCATCGATGCCTACGCAGGCGAGTTCCGCTACACCCGGCTGAGTCTGCAGGACTGCATCTCGATTTTGGTGATGCGTCAGCGGGGGATTTTCGACGCGCTGACGGCTGATCGGGAGTTCACGTTGGCCGGAATCAATGTGCTGATGCAGGCGCCAAGTTCACGGCGCTAAGGCTGGCGCTCAGGCTGGCGCAGAATGATTCGGGAACTGCCGTTGCTGATCACTTTGACTGCTAGTGCAATCTTGTTGCTCTTGTCGAGGATGTCCCAATAGGTGTCCGCGACTTGTTCGGCGCTTCCCCGGAGTGGCAACCAGAGTGGGTCTCCGGCGTATGGCGGCAGTGGATTGCCATCGTGGCGGTAGGTCGTGATGCCATAGCCGAGGCCCCTCGGTGGGAAGGGGACTCGCCAGACGACTCGGTCGGTCTCTGCGTGGTCGGCGGCGTTGGCGCGGAGGATGGCCATGGACAGTTCGCCATGCCCGCGAAGGTCAAGCATGGCTGCGATGCGCGGGGTGTAGTTGGGCGCGTCGTCCTCGCGTTCCCGCACCGCGAGCGCGTCCTCGAAGCGGGCAGACCGCTCGATCGTGTCCTGGATCGTGCGCGTGTGGTCGCCGTTTGAGACCAGATAGTTGTCGGGCAGTTCGAGCATCGCGTCGTAGATGATGTTGGTCGGATCGCTGACCAGTGCAGGATCGCGAGCCTCGGTGCGTAGCTCCTCGTTGTTGACGCCACCGACGACAAAGCGGCGATTCCGACTGTTCTCGCTTCTCCCCATAATCCAATAGATCTGGACCCACACGTCGGAATCGTCCGGCGTTTCCAGCCGCCCCACGACGATGCCGCGACCCGGGTAACTGTTGGCGGCGAGGTGTCGGCCGAAGTTCTGCTCGGCGAACACGCGTAGCTCTTCGATCTGTGAAGTCATGACCTCAGAGTATCCGTCTCAGCCCGAGGTCAGAGATAGACTCAGGGCATGTCCGACAGCGCACGGCTCCCGTCTCGTGTCTTGATTGCCAATCGTGGCGAGATTGCGTCACGGATCATCCGCACTTGTCATCTCCTGAATGTGCAAACGGTTGCCGTCTACTCGGATGCCGACCGGTCAGCGCCGCACGTTGCGGCGGCCGATCAGGCTGCGCGCGTCGGCGCTGCGGCAGCGTCCGAGAGTTATCTCAACATTCCCGCGTTGATCGACGCGGCGCAATTGACAGGCGCCGACGCGGTTCATCCCGGCTACGGATTCCTGTCGGAGCGCGCCGATTTCGCGCGTGCAGTGGTGGATGCGGGACTGATCTGGATAGGTCCGCCGCCTGATGTGATCGACGCGTTGGGCGATAAGGTATCGGCCCGGCGTCTGGCGTCGCAGGCCGGTGTTCCCGTGGCCGACGGTATCGAGGACGATCACGGCGACGCCGCCCTGGCCTCGGGCATTGCCGAACTGGGCTTTCCGGTCATGGTCAAGGCCGCGGCGGGCGGTGGCGGGCGCGGAATGCGCTTGCTCAGGAGCGCTGAAGATGCGCCGGATGGATTGGAAGCGGCCGTCGCAGGGGCTCGACGCGAGGCTCAGGCAGCGTTTGGCGATGGGCGATTACTCGTTGAACGTGCGCTGTCGGACGGACGTCACGTCGAGGTACAAGTGATGTTCGACGTACACGGCCACGGCATCCATCTGGGCGAACGCGATTGCTCGGTCCAGCGTCGTCGACAGAAGGTGATCGAGGAGTCGCCGTCTCCCACAGTCGATTCATCGTTGCGAGCCAGGCTGGGCGAAGCGGCGCTTGGCGTCTGCCGAGCGTCTGGTTATGTCGGGGCTGGGACCGTCGAGTTCCTGCTGATGCCGGACGGTTCGTTCGTCTTCCTGGAAGTGAATGCCCGCATCCAGGTCGAGCATCCGGTGACGGAAGCGATCACGGGACTTGACCTCGTCGAGCTACAGCTACGGGTCGCAGGTGGCGAAACGCTGGCAGTTTCGCAGGATGATGTGCGGTTCGATGGACACGCGATCGAGACTCGAATCTATGCCGAGGATCCGTCGCGGGGATATGTGCCCTCGACTGGCCGGCTGGGTTGGTTTGCTCCGCTGGATGAACGAGCACGGCATGATGTCGGTCCAGTGACCGGCGATGTCGTCACGGCTCACTACGACCCGATGCTGGCCAAGACAATCGTGCATGCCCCGAGTCGCGACGAAGCGGTCGAACGCGCTTTGCAAGCACTGGACGGATGGGCGATTGACGGGGTGACGACCAACCTGGCTCAGCTATCGGCGATCCTGAGATCCGACGACTTTTGCGACGGCAGCGTCGATATTGCGTGGTTGGAACGAGTCGAGCTAGCCGAACGGTCAGTCCCGTTTGAGGCCTTGTCGGTTGCAGCGCGGGCTGAAGCCGAGCAGGGCGCGTGGAGATCGTCAGGCGAGCTGATGCGCAAGTATCTGCTGCATGGGCAATCGTATGAGATCAGCATCGCGCGGACGACTGCAGGGTGGCAGGCGACCTTCGATGGCGAATCGGTTCCGGTTCCGAGTAGTCGCGACTGGTCGGCCGATGTTGGCTCACGAGGTGTTGTGGTGTCGAACGGCGAACGACGATGGGTGTTCTTGAGAGCGCGACGACAGCGGACCGTCGGCAGGAGTCGGCGTGCCGGAGGAGCCAACGTGGTTCGCGCCCCGATGCCGGGCACGATGATTGAGGTACTGGTCGCGGTCGGCGATGAAGTGGAAGCGGGACAAACGCTCGCGGTGATGGAAGCGATGAAGATCGAGCACCTGCTGACCGCTCCGAACGGTGGGGTCGTGAGCGCAGTGCATACGTCAGCGGGCGCGTCGGTTGACGAGGACACGGTGTTGATTGAACTGGGAGCGGCCACATGAACGCCGGCGAGCAGGCCGAAATCCTGAGGCAGCGCCGGCAGCGAGTCGAGGCTGCGTGGTCTGGCATTGACGTCGATGGTCCGGTGCTGATCCCGGCCAGTCTGCCGATTCCGATCGATGGCACGGACCAATTCCATGAGTTTCACGCGCATCCCGAGTTTCAGTACCTGACTGGCGTCGCCGAACCCGGCGCTGCCCTGGCCTGGGAGCGTGAGCACGGTTGGACGCTGTTTGCGCCGTCGCTGTCGGTCGAGGATCTGGTCTGGATGTCTGCGCCGCCATCGGCTGAAGCGTTGGCCGAAGAAACTGGCGTCGGGCGATCGGTTGATCGCTTGGAGCTGGCCGGCTGGCTGGAATCGCGGCGCGGTCGCGGCTTGGTCTTGCTGGGATCGCGCGACATCGAGACGCGGGCCACGGAATACGGCGTCGAAGCCTGGTCAACGCTGGAGGCGGTCGTTGACGAGGACGCGACCGAGCGGCTTGGCAAGGCGCTGGCCGAGTTGCGGCGTGCGAAGGATGCGGTCGAGATGGACCGGATGACTCGTGCAGTTGATGCGGCAGTGGAGGGCCACCTTGCGGCGCAACGGTTGGCTCGACACGGACTGACTGAGCGCGCATTGCAAATCGAGATGGAGGCGGAGTTTCTCCGCCGGGGTGGCGCACGGACTGCCTATGGGTCGATCATCGGCTCGGGGCCGAACTCCGCGATCCTCCATGGAACGCCGGGTGAACGGGTGATGTCCGGTGGCGAGCTGGTGTTGATCGACGCTGGCGCCGAGGTTGAGGGTTACGCCTCCGACGTGACCCGCACATTCCCCGTGTCTGCATCGTTCACGACAATGCAACGCGAGTTGTACAACGTCGTGCTGGCCGCTCAGCAGGAGGCGATTGCGGCGGCGAGACCTGGTGTCGAGTACAAGTCGTTGCATCTGCAAGCCTCGGCGACCATTGCGCAGGGGCTGGTCGATGTCGGCGTCTTGCGAGGGTCGGCCGATGAACTTGTCGCGGCCGATGCCCACGCGCTGTTCTTCTCGCATGGTCTGGGACACATGCTGGGGCTGTCGACGCATGACTGCGGCGGATATCTCGAAGGTCGCGTGCCCGAGGATCGATTTGGACTCGCCTATCTGCGAGCAGACCTGCCGCTACAGCCGGGGTATGTCGTGACGATCGAGCCAGGCGTCTACTTTGTTCCGGCACTGCTCAACGATCCTGACCGCCGCGAGCGATACGCGGAGATGGTGAATTGGGACATGGTGGATGGGATGCTGGACTTTGGCGGCATCCGGATTGAAGACGATGTCCTGATTACGACCGATGGTTGCAACGTGATGAGCGGCGCGTTGCCGTCGTCGGCGGCGGAGATCGAGGCGATTCGCCGGGATGCGTTGGGTGTGACGAGTGGCTGAGCGGCTGACGATCTCGGATGTGGCGACGTATCCGCGTCCAGGCATGGACGCGCCTGGGATGGTTGGGTTCACGCCCGACAGTTCTGCAATGACATGGTTGCACGCCGCCGATGGCGGGCTGGTCCGCTCGTTATGGCGGATCGATGTGCAGAGCGGTGAACGCTCCGTCATCGCCGGACCTGGCGCTGATTCCCCGATGTCTCGCGAGGAAGAGTTGCTACGCGAGCGCACACGAACACGGGAACTTGGCGTGTCGTCCTACTCGTGGGCACGAGAGTCTGACCTTCCTGTGCTGATGATTCCGGGTCCGACGGTTCGGGTTTCAGTCGACGGTGAGCCGCTACGAGCGCTTGCCGGATCCGAGGGCGCGCTGACTCCGACATTGAGCCCAGACGGTACACAGATGTCGTTCGTTCGGGGGGGCGAGCTGTTCGTAGTCGATGTCGACGGCCAATCGCAGCCGACCCAACTCACCTCGGGCGCAGAAGACGGCCTGACTAACGGTTTGGCTGACTACATCGCGCAGGAAGAGTTTGGACAGCTACGCGGCCACTGGTGGTCGAAGGACGGACGGATCGCCTACCTACGAGTCGACGAACGACACGTCGCGCCGTATCCAATCGTCCACCAGGGCTCGACCGACGTTGATGTCGAGACGCATCGGTATCCGTTCTCAGGCGATGAGAATGCGCACGTGTCCCTCTGGATTGTGGACTGCTCCAGTGGTGAGCACCGCGAACAGCCACTTCCTGAGGAAGATGGATATCTCGTCCGCGTTGCATGGTGGGCCGACTCGAGCGACGGACAACGCCTGGTGGCGCAGTGGATCAATCGCGATCAGAACCGTCTGCGATTGTTGGCGTTTTCCACATCGATTTCCACATTAGGCGAAGCAACTGTACTGATCGATGAGACGCAGGAGCCGTGGGTCAATGTGGCTGACGACGCCCGCGGATTGGCCGATGGCGCCTTTCTCTGGTCGTCGGAATCGAGTGGGTTTCGGCATTTGTCGCTGCGGGCAGGGGACGGCTCGGGGATTCGCACGCTGACGTCGGGCGAATGGGTCGTTGATGGCGTGATCGGCGTGGACGAGGATTCCCGCTGGGTTTACTTCAGTAGCACTCGAGGGTCTCCGATGGAACGACGGGTGGAACGGGTCTCGCTGGGTGGCGGTGAGATCCAGACGCTGTCGGAGCCGGGCGGTGTGCATGGCGCATCCCTGTCTCGCGACGGCAAATGGCTGGCGATGATGAGTTCGTCCCTGGGCGCTGCGCCGAGCATCTCGCTCGTCGCTACGGACGGCTCGGTTCAACGATCGCTGTATGAATCAGAAGCATCAATCGGCCAACTGGGACTGGATGCGCCGGAGCTGCGCACATTCTCGGCAGCAGACGGCACCACGCTCTACGGAGCGCTCTATCGACCTGACAGCGATGGTCCGCATCCGCTGTTGGTCGCCGTCTACGGCGGGCCGCATGCTCAAACGGTGCTCGACGCCTGGGGGCTGACCGTCGATCTGCGGGCCCAATACCTGGCCCAGCAGGGATATCTCGTGCTCAAGCTGGACAATCGCGGCATGGCCGGACGCGGATTGGACTTTGAGGCGCACCTGCATCGGCAAATGGGCACGATAGAGGTGGATGATCAGGCGGCGGCAGTGGAACAGCTTGCCATCGAGGGGCTGGCCGATGTTGACCGTGTCGGCCTCTATGGCTGGTCGTACGGCGGCTACATGACGGTCATGTCGATGCTGCGCCGACCCGACCTGTTTAAGGTGGGCGTGTCGGGCGCGCCGGTCTCGGACTGGGACGGCTACGACACCGGCTACACCGAGCGATACATGGGTACGCCGCAGAACAACGCCGAAGGCTACCGCGAAGGCTCGCTCCTGACCCATGCCGACAAGCTCGAGGGTCAACTGCTGCTCATTCACGGCGGCGTCGACGAGAACGTTCACTTCCGCCATACGGCAAGATTGATCACGGCGCTGACGGCAGCCGACCGCGACTACGACCTGCTGATGTTCCCCGAGGAGCGTCACATGCCCCGAGATCAGGCCGGACTGGAGTACCAGGAACGCCGAGTCGCCCGCTACTTCGAGCGCCACCTGAAGTGAACATCAACTGAGCATCCTGGAGGAATGATGCCGATTCCCAGCACTGCAATCGACGCGGCGACGCTTCTGGGCGTCGCTCCCTCGGCCGACCGCGACACGATTCGCGATCGCTACCGGCGGCTGGCCCGCATCTACCATCCCGATGCGAATCCCGACGACGAAGCGGCCGGCGTGCGCATGCTGGAGCTGAACGCGGCAGTCGATTTGTTGCTGGGCTCGGACACGCCCACGGTTGAGATTGAGTTTGAACCTCAGCGCAGCGACCGCGCGCTGACCACGAGGGAACGTCGCCGCGAGGCTCGCATCCGCGATGCGCTGCAACATCTGCCCTATGGCATCTATGTCGTCGGCACCGTCACCGCCGAGGGGCGACCGAACGCGATGGTCGCCGACTGGGTGATGCAGGTCTCGTTCCGGCCTCGGATCATATGCGTCTCGTTCGAGCGCGACGCCGCCTCGCTGCGCAACCTGCGCGAGACGCGGCAGCTCACGGTGAGTCTGTTGCCGGAGTCGAGCATGGACCTGGCGGCGAAGTTTCTACAGCCAACAGATCCGTCCAAGATTGAAGGTCGTTCGTCCGAGTTCGCCGCGCCCGACAAGATGCGAGGCGTGGCCTACCAGCAGCTCGAGCATGCTTCGCTCGATGGCGGCGCGCCGGTGCTTGATGACTCGCTGGCCTGGATCGCCGCTGAGGCTCAACAGTTCGTGCCCGTCGGCGAGCACATCCTGGCGCTCTGTCGTGTGTTCGACGGCGATACGTCGATCATCGATGAAGGTCCGCTGACCTCCCTCTATACCGGCTGGCACTATGGCGGCTAGGCCGCCGCGTTCGTCTGTCGTTGTCCGGCGGGCGGGCCAACACGACTATGGGAAGCACTCCGTCATTCCCGCGCCAGCGGGAATCTCGTCTCATGCCCGTCCACCAAGACCACCGAGAGAAGGGAACGAGATTCCAGGTCAAGCCTGGAGTAACGGAGCGCCAACGTCGCCCGCGCGTGTGGCTGGGCGTGTGGCTGGGCGTCGCCTGCGCACGTTCGAGTCGTTCAGCGACCCGGCCTTTCGCTGGTTCTTCGTCTCGACCCTGGCGCAGATGTACTCCGCGATCGGCCAGATGTTTGTCCGCACCTTTCTGGTCTATGAGCTGACCGAGTCGTATGCGGCGGTCGGACTGGTGGCGCTGATCAGTGGCGTAGTGCAGTTCGCGCTTGGGCCATATGGCGGCGTGCTCGCCGATCGCTTCCCCAAGAAGGCCGTGACGCAGGTCTTTCAGTTTGTCGGCTTCCTCAACGCCTTCGTCATCGGCACGCTAGCGGTGATGGGGATCCTCGAGTTCTGGCACCTGGTGATTTCGGCGGTCTCGCAAGGCGTCCTGGTCGCGTTGATGGTGCCGGCGCGCCAGGCCATGGTCTCCGAGATTGTGCCGAAACATCGCATTATGAACGGCGTTGCCCTGAACACGGCGGCGATGAACATGATGCAGTTTGGCGCGCCGCTGATCGGCGGGGCCCTGCTGGCAACCGCCGGCGCCGGTGTGACGTTCTACTCGATGGCCGGCTGCTACGTGCTGGCGATGCTGACGATGCTCCCGATTCCATCGGTGGTTGCACAGGCTGGTCGGGGCCAAGGCGGCGTGCGCGAGGCGTTCCGCGACATCGGCGACGGATTCCGCTACATCGCGCGTCACCGCGCGCTGCGGATGATCCTGCTGCTCTCGTTCTTCATCTCGCTGCTCGGCACGCCGTTCCAGGGCTTGCTGCCGGGCTTCGTGCAGGACGCCTTCGACGCCGGACCGGCACTGGCCGCGCTGTTCTTGACCTTCTCAGCGGTCGGCGCATTCCTGGCCGCCTTGATCATTGCGTCGCTCCGACGCAGCGGCCGTGGCAAGCTGTTGATCCTGATGGGCGTCTTCCTCGGCGCCGCGACCCTGGGCATGTCGATCTCGCCCTGGATCTGGCTGAGCCTGCCAATCATGATCTTGATGGGCATCGGCCAGTCGGGTCGGATGGCGATGGCCTCGGCGCTGATCCAGGAGCAGGCCGAACCGGCTTATCGCGGCCGCGTGATGTCGGTCCTGATGATGCAGTTCGCGGTGATGCAGGGCGGAGTGTTCGTCCTGGGCATCGTCGCTGAGCTGGTCGGCATTCGCCTGGCGATCTTCGTGGTCGGCGTCATGCTGTTAGGTGCGCTTGCGCTGTTCGGAGCCTTCTCGCCGACCCTGCGCCGTCTGCAATAGTGCAAGCAGGCGATCGGCGCTGGGCTATCTTGACGCCATCGGAGACCAGCTAGCGAGCAAGCGCTGCATTGAAGGCAAGGGTGGGCATGATTACGTACCTGGATCACGTCGGAATCGTGGCGAATTCGCTTGAGGAAGCCGGCGAAGTGCTGGTCGACCAGCTTGGCCTGCTCTACGACGAAGAACGCACACCGTTCCCCAAAGGTGGCTTCTTCGCGCCCGAGCGCACCAAGATCTTTTTCGTCAAGGTCAACCTGGGCGAGACGCGGATCGAGATCCTGCTGCCCGAGGACAACGTCAGCGGGATCGGAAAGTACCTGGAACGTCGCGGCCCCGGCCTGCATCACCTGGGCTACGGCTCGACAGATGTCGTCGGCGACACCAAGCTCTTCATGGAGCGCGGCCTGTCGTACATCGACTTCGGCGGTCCAATCGACGAGATCACCGCATCGTTCTTCCACCCCAAGACGGCAGGCGGCATCCTGACCGAGATTGTCCCAGATCGGCGACCGCAGGCGTCGGGTTCGTAGGGAGCCCCTACAGCGGGCAGCCACAAGGGCCGCCCCTACAGCGGGCCGGGCGACGACAAGGGTCGCCCCTACGCGAACGCTTGACGAGCGAGGGTCCACGCGTCAACAGTGATCAGTGCGGAGGGCGATACTGATGACGTCAAGCCGACTGGCAATCCAGGAGCGACGACTGGCGCTCGTGCTGAGCGGCGGCGGGGCGTCGGGGATTGTCCAGGTGCCGTTTCTGGAAGAACTGGTTCGGCGTGGGATTCGGCCCGACCTGATCGTGGGATCGTCGGTCGGCGCAGTCAATGGCGCGTTCCTGGCCTTTCACTCGAACAATATTGAGGGACTGGCCGAGCTCTGGATGGCGCTGCGCGACAACCGGCTCTGGCATCGCAACTTGTTGCGCATCGGACGGCGGCTGCTCACCCGCGGCACCTCGCTCTATTCGAACCGCTTCCTGCGCGACCTGTTCAAGCAACATGTCACCATCGATGAGATCGCGGCCGCCGAGATTCCGCTGTTCCTGGTCACGACCAGTCTGTCCAGCGGGCGCAAACACGTGATGGCCAAAGGGCAGTTGTTGGCCACGGTCATGGCGTCGGTTGCGTTGCCGGGACTGTTTCCGCCCGTACGGCTGGAGGCGGACTGGTGTGTCGATGGCGGATTGTCCTCGGGTCTTGACCTGGAGACGGCGATCCTGAATGGCGCGAGTCATACGCTGGCGGTTGATCTCGGCGTGCATCCGTCGCCGTATCAGCCACGCGGACTGGTTGACCTGTTGGCACGCTCGATGGAGATCGCCTCGCAGGAGCGAACCAAGTCGGAGATCGACCAGTTCGGTTCGCTCGTGCCGACGGTGATCTGGCGTCCGGGCCTGCGTGCGGCGTCGTTTGGATCATTCGAAGACGTAGATGAACTCTATGCCGCTGCGAAGGACCTTGCCCCAGTGATGATTGACCAGGCCATCGGTCCCGACGGAGAGTGGCTGCCCGGCGTCTACGAGGGCGTCGTCTCGGTGGCGAAGGTTTAGCGCATGGCCGGCATGTCCGATCTGCGGGTGTTGGACCTTAGTGACCAGGTTTCGGGCGCATATGCCTCGCGATTGCTGGCCACGGCCGGCGCTGACGTGACGCTGATTGAACCAACCGGAGGCTCGTCGCTGCGCTCGCGTCCACCACTGTTGACGGCAACGGAACCGAATCGCAGCGCGGCGTTCGAGTATCTCTCGGCCTGGAAGCGGGGAGTAGCGCTGGACTGGTCGTCGGAGGCTGGGTTCGATGCGCTCGGTCGATTGCTGGATCAAGCAGATGTAGTCGTGACCACGATGGCAGCAGCCGAGGCGCTGGCCTTCGATCATCGAATGCGGGCAGCGCGACCATCGCTGATCCATGTCTCGGCCACCTCCTACGGACTGACTGGACCATGGGCCGGCTGGAAATCATCCGACCTGACCGAATGGGCCGCGGGCGGCTATCTGTACATCACCGGAGATCCGCTGCGCGAACCGCTGCAGGGCGCTGGGCCATGGGCGTCGTATGTCGGTGGCATCGCCTCTGCAGTCGGGGCCCTAGCTGCGCTACATGCCCGTCGTACATCGGGGCGTGGGCAGTTGGTCGATGTTGGGACGATGGAGACGATGGCCTCGGCCCATCAGTGGAGCCTGGCGATGTGGTCGCACCAGGGACGAATCAAGCATCGCGCCAATAATCGCCATGCCGAGGCGCATCATCCGGTTTCGTTGATGCAGGTCCGAGACGGCTGGGTCTGCATCGCCGCACCGTCGCAGGCGCAGTGGATCAACCTGTGCGTCGCGCTGGATCTGCCGGAGATGGCCGATGACCCGCGATACGCGACCGCTGGTCTTCGATACGACGTCGCCGAAGAGATCGATGGTCGCTTCGCCCCGTTCCTGATGTCGCGCACCAGAACCGAAGTCGTCGAGCACTTGCAGGCGCAACACGTCCCGGCCAGCGCCGTGTTATCGATGGACGAGGTATTGGTTGACGAACAGCTTGAGGCTCGAGCCTACTGGGCCTATCCCGAGGATTTGGGCGAAGGAGTGAAGATGCCCGGCGTGCCGTTCGTCCTACCATCGTCGCCGACGCAATTCAAAGCGGCGCCTACGCTCGGAGCGGATACTGCGTCGGTGCTCGATGAGGTGGGGTTACCACGTGACGAGATCGAGTCGTTGGCGACATCCGGCGTGATTGGTCTGGGCGGAGCGGACCGTGGCTGAAGGCATGTTGTCGGGCGTGCGCGTCGTTGAGTTCGGCTATGCCTGGGCTGGACCGCTGGTCGGCCGGACGCTCGGCGATCTTGGCGCCGACGTGATCAAGCTGGAGCAGGACGTATCACGCGGTGGTCATCTGCCCGACGATCCCGCGTTGCGCGCCGCGCTCGACGACTGGCGCCGCGGTGAGGCAGTCGAGCCCATGTTGCGAGCGTCGGTCTTCCCCGAGGGTGAGCCTGAACCGGAGCCCTGGAATCGGGCAGGGATTTTCAACAAGCACAATCGCAACAAGCGCGGATTGTGCGCCGATTTGAAGTCGGCGTCGGGAAAGAAGGTCTGGCGACGGCTGGTTGAACAATCTGACGTGATCGTCGACAACTTCAGTCCGCGCGGGGTCAAGAACCTGGGCATCGACTACGAGACAGTTCGCGAGTGGAATCCGGGCATTATCTCAGTCTCATGCACGGGCTACGGACACACGGGGCCGTTCCGCCAGCGAGTCTCCTACGGGCCGGTACTGGAAGCGCACTCAGGCGCGGCATCGGCGACCGGCTACGTCGAAGGCGGTCCGATGAAGATGGGCCACGCATTTCCCGACCCAATCGGCGGTCTACACGGAGCCTTTGCGGTGCTCGCTGCGCTGTGGGAGCGCGACGCAACGGGTCACGGATGCTTCGTCGATCTGTCCCAGCTTCAGACCTACACATCGGTCGCCGGAGATCTCGTCCTCGAGACATCGGCGCAGGGCCAGGCGCCGGCGCGAGGCAACCGCTCGCGCAGTTGCGCCCCGCAGGGCGTGTACCGGTGTCGAGACGAGAGTCCCGATGCACGAGAGTCAATGGACATGTGGATTGGGATCACCATTGAAGATGATGACTCTTGGGAGCAATTCGCAACACTGGTCGGGGACACACGTCTGGGCGATGAACGATTCCGAGACATGTCTGGACGCTTCGAGTATCACGACGAAATCGACGCACTGATCAATGAGTGGACACGCCCTCAGGAACGCTTCGAGTTGGCCGAGCGTCTGCAAGCCGCCGATATCACCGCCCTGCCAGCATTGACCAATGGCGACCTGATGCAGTCGGCTCACCTGCGCGATCGAGGGTTCATCGTGGAGTGGGATCAGCCCGGAGTCGGTGTCTACGAGTACGGCGGCTTCCCCATCCACTTCAGCGATTGGGGTCCAGCCGAGATGCGTCCGGCGCCGCAGTTGGGCGGGGACAATCGCCAGATCTGCGAGGAGCTGGGGTTCACGTCGGCAGAGATCGACGCATTCATCGAGGACGGCACCCTGGTTGATCAGCCGCCGCTGACTGGTGGTCGGTAGCGTCTGAACTTTTGCAAAAGCCACATCTCCGTCATTGCCGCGATCCGTCGCGGCGATCTCGCAGCGCGCAAATCAGCCGCAATACATGTGCCGTTAGCTCTACCAGCAACCAGTCTCAGCAGAATCGAGTGTGTGTAGATTGCATCGAGATACCCGCGACGGAGAGGAGGCCCTTGAAAAACTCCCGAATCCCCTCTCCCCCCCTTGCGGGGGGAGATGTCACGGAGTGACAGAGGGGGGGTCGGCTGACGATGACCAGATAGGGCTCCTGAACTGCGGACCCCCCTCTGCCTTCGGCATCTCCCCCGCAAGGGGGGAGAAGGGGAGTTTTTCAAAGGCCTCCGACGGAGCGCGGGCATGACGGAAGTGGTGTGTCGCTTGGATAGAGCCTTGCGACTATTCGTCGGTTGACGGGGTGCGGACGTGTTGGTGAGCCCTGAGGTATTCCCGCGTCATCATGAGTGCGGTGATGCCTTCTCCGACGGCGGCTCCGAGCTGCTTGGTTGAGCCGGCGCGGGCGTCGCCGGCGGCGTAGATCGATTCGACGCTTGTCTGGAAGCGATCATCGGTTTGGATGAACCCTCGCTGGTCGAGATCAACGACTCCCTGGAGGAAGTCGGTATTGGGCTGCAAGCCGATGAATACGAAAACGCCGT
Organism: Dehalococcoidia bacterium; assembly: GCA_965207365.1. GTDB lineage: Bacteria > Chloroflexota > Dehalococcoidia > Bin125 > Bin125 > Bin125. The sequence continues at coordinate 747,702 of OZ242281.1, forward strand.
CGGGACTGGTTTGTACGGTTCCGCTGCTCGACTCCAGGGTCAACGCCGACAGTCTGCCGTTGCTCTCCATGGCACTGACCGATGTATTGAGGGACAGCGCAATCTGTGGATGTGACTGCACTTTCTCCTGCAAGACTGCCGAGCCGGCGAGTCGCTCGCCGCGATGGATGATATGCACCTGCTCGGCGAACTGGGTTAAGTACAACCCTTCCTCCAACGCCGAGTTACCACCGCCGATCACGGCGAGCTGTTTCGCTCCGGCGTAGAACGGGCCGTCGCAAGTTGAGCAAAAGTGGACCGACGTGCCGATCAGATCGTCCTCGCCCGGAACGCCGAGTCGTCGATAAGTGCTGCCTGGAGTCAGAATCGCCGCGTGCGCTGCGACGCGGTCGCCAGAGGACAGCGTGACCTGCACGTCGGACGACACGGCAATCTCGACCGCCCCCACTGCTGACAACAACTCCACACCGAATCGCCGTGCCTGCGCGACAAACTTTGACATGAGATCGTCGCCGTCTACGCCGTCGGGAAAGCCGGGGTAGTTGTCGATCCGGTTCGTCAGTCCGGCCTGGCCGCCAAGCGCGGAACGTTCGACGACTACAGTGTCGATGCCCTCGCGGGCGGCATAGATCGAGGCTGCGAGCCCTGCCGGTCCGCCGCCGATGATCGCGAGGTCGTAGAACTCTCGCTGGGGCCGGACTTGAATGCCCAGCGCCTGGGCGAGTTCCTCATCGCTCGGCTCGATCAGCATGCCGCCATCAGGCAGCATGACGGTCGGGATTGAGCGACCGCCGTTCTGCAACTCCTCGACGTAGGCCAAGGCTTCGGGGTCCTGGTCGATGTCGATCCAGTCGTAATCGAGGCGATGCTCGCTGAGGAACGCCTTGGATCGCCGGCAGTCCGGGCACCAGGGCGCGCCGTAGACCTTCAGCTCAGCCATCTCGTCCCGTCCGAGCCAGCGTCGCGATGCCATCTTCGTCCAGCCGGTAGAGCAGCCACTCGGACTCGTGCGTCATCCCGAGTTGTCGATAGAACTTACGAGCCGGATTCCAGTCAAGCACCGAGAGGTCGAGCCGAGCCCAGCCTCGCGCTTCGGCGACTTGCGCCAATGCGCGCATCAACGCGAAACCCGCTCCAGTGCCACGCGCTTCCGCGGTGACGAACAGGTCCTCCAGGTACAGCGCCGGTGTGCCGGTCCAGGTTGAATAATGCGGAAAGAAGAGCGCCATGCCGACCGGCTGTCCTTCACGCTCGGCGATCAGCGTCTCGAACAGTCGATGATCGCCGAAGCCGTCGCGCCGGATGCTCTTGACGGTCGCCTTGACCGTCGAACGTGGTTCATTCTCGAACTCGGCCAGACCAACGATGAAATCAAGGATGGTCTGCGCGTCGTCGGGCGTGGCCTCACGGGTGGTGACATCGGACACAGCGGACTCGACTACTCGCCCGTGAAGACGGGCGGGCGCTTCTCAATGAAGGACGCTTGAGCTTCGCGGACATCATGCTCGGAACGAGTCGCGTGCGAAATGGCCGTGATCTCGTTTCGCAACGCCTCGTCGAGCGTGGCGTTGAGATTTCGCTGCATCACACGCTTGGCGGCGCGAGAGGCGAGCGGCGGCCAGAACGCGATCTCGGAGGCCAGCGCGCGAGCGCGATTCATCAGCTCTTCGTGCAGCACCCGCTGATTGACTAGTCCAATCTGCAGCGCCTCGTCGGACTCGACAAAGCGGCTAGTCTGGACCAGTTCGACGGCTTTCGGATAGCCAACAACGCGTGGCAGGAACCAGGTCATGCCAGCGTCGGGGCTGAGCGAGCGCTCGAGGAAGACAACCTTGAATCGCGCCTTTTCGGAGGCGACACGCAGGTCACATGACAGCGCCAGGCTCATGCCGGCGCCAGCGGCGACACCATTGACGGCAGCGATGGTCGGCTTGTCGAGCTGGCCAAATGCAAGCGCCTGGTGTCCGACCCAGCCAAACTCGTCCATCCGGTCGTTCTGGGTGTCAGGAGCCGAATCCTTGGGACGGGCAGTCAGGTCGGCGCCTGAGCAGAAGCCACGTCCGGCGCCGGTCACGATCACGACGCGCACGTCATCGTCGGCCTGGAGCTGGTTGGCAGCGGCGACCATCTCATTGTGCAGATCGCGTGAAAGCGCATTCAGCTTCTCCGGGCGATCAAGCATGATCGTCCCGATCTGGTCGGCGATATCGAGTCGCAGGTGTTGGTAGGTCATGGTTCGCTCCGTTCGTTGAGCAGCGTACTGCGCATGTCGGCAATCTCTGAGAAGCGGAAGCACGAAGCATCGTGATCGTTGACGATGCCGACCGCCTGCATGAATGCGTAGCAGGTCGTGGGCCCAACGAACCGGAAACCACGACGCTTGAACTCGCGAGACATGGCTTTCGACTCATCGGTCTGCGATTGCATGTCGGTGCGCGGCTCGCTCGACGGATCTGCGTAGGCCCAGACGATATCCGCGATTGACAAGCCCTGTTCGCGAAGCAGCAACGTCGCCCGGGCATTGGCGATGGTCGACTCAATCTTGCCCCGATGTCGGATGATGCCTGTGTTCTGGACCAGCAGATCCACACTTGCTTCGTCGATCTCGGCGATGGCCTCGATGTTCCAGTCAAGGAATGCGCGCCGGTATCCGTCGCGGCGCATCAGGATCGTGTGCCAGGAGAGTCCAGCTTGCGCACCCTCAAGTGTCAGCGCCTCAAAGAGTTTCGCCTGATCTCGTGTCGGGACGCCCCACTCAAGGTCGTGGTAAGCAATCTCGTCAGGGTCGTCGCCGGGCCAGGAACATCGACTGACCGTCATGGTGTCTCCAGGGATCAGTACACTGGTCTCAAGTAGAAGGTACCGCGCTATGCCGAAGACCGCTGCTCGAAGGCCCTTGGCTGAATCCGATGGAAAACCACCGACCCTGCCGCCCGGACCAGTCAAGAGAGAACCGCCTTCGCGACCCAGTCAGGAACGAGCGACAATGCCATGAAGACCCGAGCTTTGAAGCTATTGCGGGCGCTGAGACTCCTGGCTCCGGGCCGATCCGGTAGTCACAAAGAGCCTAAGAGCCAACGCAGGCCGAGGCCCGCTCCTGTAGAGACCAACGACGGTCGGCCGCCGACGCTTCCTCCGGCTCCATATCGCTCAGGCTTGTGGGGTCGAATAGGTTCAGGTAAGCCACACCGCGGCTGATGTCACCATCGCCACCAGGTCGAGCGCGGTCAGGAAGGCCAACCAGCCAACTCCGCTCGATTTCTGGTCCAACACCGCCGAGACCGTTTCCGTCGCGTTCGCGATGCTCCTGACGTAGCTCCAAGCCAACGCATCGTTGCTAAACGATCCGGTGATATGCGATTCCAACATGTCTCTCGGGCGGACGAACTGGTCAAACTGCCTCGGCCGAACGGTCCACGCCCCGAGCAGAAGCACAATGAGCGTGACGATCCCCGGAGCAGCAAGGGCAATCCAATCTGGCTCGGTCATTGCACCAGACATCGAGAGAACGCTGCCAAAGTACACGCCAAACAACGCCACGCTCACGGCGACGATGAACGTCGCCTTGGCGTCCATCGCATCAGAGCCTGAAACGAGTGTCGACAAGTGGGACGAGGCCACCTGCAGGGCCGCCATTCCGCCGCTGTCTTCACTTCGAGCTTCGTCAGCCATGCAGGTAGCCTATTCGCATGTCCTTCATCCTCGGAGTCACCGGATCCATCGCATGCGGCAAGTCGCTGCTGTGCCAGCACCTTGCCGAGGCCCACGCTGCTCGACACATTGACGCCGACCGACATGTCCACACCATGTACGAGCCGGGCAAACCGGCATTTGACAGGATCGTGGATCAGTTTGGCGACTCCGTAGTCGGTTCCGACGGCGTTATCGACCGCAAAGCACTGGGCGACATCGTCTTTGGCAAGCCCGATCTGCTATCGGCGCTGCGCACCGCGATTGGCGATATCGAGGGCGAGTTCATGCGCCTCTTGCGAGAGCTGAAAGACGACCCGGCGCCGATTGCGGTGTTTGAGGCTGTTCGGCTATTCGAGGGGCCGTACATGGAAGTCTGCGATGCCGGCTGGCTGGTGGCGTCGGAGGACCAAACCGCGCTGACGCGATTGATGTCCCGCAACAGCTTCTCGCGCGAGGAAGCAGAGCAACGGATGGCATCGGCGATTCATTGGACCGAGCGTGCGCCCAAGGCCGACCTGGTGCTGCACAATGACGCTTCGATCACAGAGTTTCTTGCGTCCGTCGACGACGCCATCGCGAGCGCACTGCAGGATCACCAATAGCCGCTAGCCTCTAGTCGCAACAACAACCCTTGCCACGAGTTTGTGATGGAGGCGGATATGGGCGCGCTCGACGGACTTCGCGTAATCGACTTCGGCCAGTACATGGCCGGCCCGCTAGCGGCGATGATGCTCGCCGACCACGGTGCGGACGTGATTCGCATCGACCCACCTGCCGGTCCGCTGTGGGACACGCCCGGCAACGCGGTCTGGAATCGTGGCAAGCGCCGCATTTCCCTGGATCTCAAGACCGCCGAAGGCCGGCGCACGGCGCAGGAGCTGATCGCCTCCGCCGACGTGGTCGTCGAGAACTTCCGTCCGGGCGTGATGGATCGGTTGGGTTTGGGCGCCGAAGAATCGACCAACATCAACGACCGGCTGATCTACCTGTCGATGCCAGGTTTCTCATCCGACGACGAGCGTGCCGGGATTCCGGGATGGGAAGGCGTGGTTTCTGCTCCGGTTGGTACCTACAGCGGATCGTTGATGGCCGATGCGCCGCAGCCGGTCTACACCGCAGTCCCGATCGCTTCCTCATATGCGGCCTTCACCGGCTGTGCGGGCGTCTCGATGGCATTGGTTGCGCGTGAGCGGGACGGCTTTGGACAACAGATCGAGGCGTCCTTGCATGACAGCCTCTATCAGGCGATTGGCATTCGCGGACTCAAGTATCTCGACCGTGATGCGCCCCGAGGCCCTGTTCCCTGGGTCGGACCGTACGAATGCTCCGATGGTCGGTGGGTGTTCTTCCATGCCGCATATTCGCACTTCATCGGACAGTTCTGCGTCGCCGCAGGCGTGCCGCAGTGGCTGGATGAGCCGTGGTCGAACGCATCGGAAATCCAGCAAGACTTCGCGCTCGCCGATGTGGCTAGGGCGCAGTTGACCAACATCTTCCTGACCAGAACCGCGCAGGAGTGGGAAGACCTGATCAACGAAGCCGGTCCCCCGACTGTGCGATCTCTCGACTCGTCTGAATGGCTGCACGAGCCGCATGCACGCGAGGCGGAGATCATCGTCGAACTCGACGATCCGCAGCTCGGCCCGATCCTGCAGCCTGGAATCCAGGTGCGCATGGGCGGCACGCCGGGTGAGATTCGTGGGCCTCGCAAGGCGCTGGATTCCGACCGCGCCGACATCATGTCGGAACTGTCGAGGACGGCGCCGTCCGCGATGAGCGCCCCTGGCGGCCGACTATCGAAGGCGCTCGAAGGCATGACCGCGCTCGACCTCTGCATCATCCTCGCCGGCCCGACCTGCGGCCGGACCCTGGCTGAGTTTGGCGCCGACGTGGTCAAGATCGACAACCCGTCGCGCGAGAATGGGATCATGCTGCATGAGGACATCAACCGCGGTAAGCGCTCAATGCTGCTGGATCTGAAGCGCGATGAAGGCCGTGAGGTCTTCATGGAGCTGGCCGCCGACGTGGATGTGGTCGTCCAGAACTACCGGATGGGCAAAGTCGGAGGCCTGGGGGTCGACTACGACTCGGTACGTCAGATCAATCCCGACGTGGTGTATGCCTCCCTGAACGCGTTCGGCGAGATCGGTCCCTGGGCCGGACGCGCCGGCTGGGAGCAGTTGGCGCAGTCGGCTAGCGGAATGATGACCCGCTACGGCGACACTGAGCCGACGCTGCAACCGTTCGCGATCAACGACTACGGCACCGGCATCAACGGCGCGTTCGGAGTCGGCATGGCGCTGTATCACCGACTGCGAACGGGAGAAGGACAGCAGGTCTTCACGGCGCTCGCCCGCACCGCGAGCACAATGCAGTCCTCCATGCTGCACGAGTACGAGGGCAAGCGTTGGGACGAACCGGCTGGCCAGGATGCGGTCGGCGAAGGACCGCTACATCGACTCTACGAGGCGTCCGACGGCTGGCTCTTCATCGGCGCGAAGCCTGAGCAGTCGGGCGACATGCCGAGTCCTGAGGCACTCAAGACAAGGACTGTGGCCGAGTGGGTCTTGGAACTGACCGACAAGGGCATCGGCGCATCGGCCGTTGGCTCGGTTGAGGATGCGATGACCGAGGAACGCGCCGTGTCAGAGGGCTTCTCGATCACTCGAGATCACGAGGGACGCGGTCGAGTCCGGACCAATGGTCCGTCCGTGAAGATGAGTCGAACACCAGTCGATGTTGGTCGACCGGCAATGGTCCCTGGATCTGGGGCGTCCGAAGTGTTGGGAGACCGAACCGCGGAGCTATCTGAGGCAGGTGTGGTCGTCGCGGCGGACTGAGTCATTGGTATTGAAGACGACCAACCACTTCTGGGACGCCAGGTTCGAGTCCCCGGACCGCGGGCGCATCCAGCTCGCATGGATTCAGAGGGTGGTGGACCGACCCAGGCATGAAGTGGTGCAGTCGGACGGGCGAATCCTGCGCTGGGGCGCAGTTCCGGAGTTCGGCGGCCGTTACATCCGAGTGGTACTCTTGGCAGACGGCGAGACAGTGCATACTGCGTTCATTGACGGGAGATTCCGGCCGTGAAGCGCAAGTACTACGAAGACACCGACACGCTCTGGTTTGTGTTCTCCGACAAGCCCGTCGTTGACTATGTCGACCTTGACTTCCAGACTTTGCTTGAGCTGGACTGCGATGGCAATCCTGTGGCGCTCACTATCGAGCATGCTCGCGAGCGGAAGATCCTACCGGAACACTCAACTGAGCAGATCCCTGCTTGAGTCACACTCTGACCGGCCCGCATCTCCGGAGCAGTTATCCTCACGCCAGACTTGAGAGGGGCTGGATATGGCCTTGGCGCTTTCGGATGTTCGGATTTTGGACTTGACGCAGTATGAGGCTGGGACCTCTTCGACCCAGGCGTTGGGCTGGTTGGGGGCTCAGATTGTCAAGGTCGAGCCTCCGGGACGGGGAGAGCCGGGACGACGTCTGGGGGCTGGGTCGGATGCGGTTGACTCGACCTACTTCATCACACTGAACAACAACAAGCGCTCGTTGACGCTTGACCTCAAGTCCGATGACGGGCGCGAGATCTTCAAACAGCTCGTGCCCAAGTTCGACATCGTGGTCGAGAACTTCACCCTGGGCACGATGGAGCGGCTGGGCATCGGCTACGACACGCTCAAGGAGATCCATCCCCAACTGATCTACTGCACGGTCAAGGGTTTCGGCACGACCGGACCTTGGGCGCCGACAAAGTCGTTCGACATGGTTGCGCAGGCGGCCGGCGGCGCGATGGCGATCACCGGCACCAACGAGACGCTGCCGCTCAAGCCAGGACCGACGATTGGCGACACAGGGACGGGCGTGCAGGCGGCGATCGGCATGCTCGCGGCGCTCTGGCAACGCCAGCGCGACGGTGTGGGACAGAAGGTCGAACTGTCGATGCAAGAGGCCGTCACCAACTACACGCGTGTGCCGATGGTCCGTCGCGAGATTGCAGGCGACCCGGCACCGCCATACGGCGACGGTCAGACCGCGCCGACCGGCCTCTTCCCCTGCAAGCCAGGAGGACGCTCGGACTGGGTCTGGATCGTGGTTGCCGGCGGCCGGATGCGCAAGGCGCTGATGGACACCATCGGACGTCCCGACCTGGCCGAGTCCAACGGCGCACGCGGGATCACCCGCAATGAGGGTGACGACGTCCGTCAGGCGATCGAATCGTGGACCAGCCAGAGGACCAAGTACGAGGTGATGGACAAGATGCGAGAAGTCGGCGTGCCCTCAGGTCCGGTGCTCGACTCGGGAGAGATCTTCACTAACGAGCACCTGCGAGAACGAGGCATGCTGGTCGACATCGAGCATCCAACCCGAGGTCCGATGACGCTACTCGGCTGCCCAATTCGGCTCAGCGAAAGTCCCGCCGTGCATCGCAGAGCGCCACTGCTCGGAGAGCACACGGCCGAGGTGCTGGCGGAGGAGCTGGGCCTGGAGGTGTCCGAGGTTGAGGCATTGGCGATGTCGGGGGTCGTTTCTGTGTAAAGCCTCCAGTTCCGTGATTCCTGCCCCTCCGTCATTCCTGCCCCCGCGGTCATTCCTGCGAAGGCAGGAATCACGAAGCACCCAAGCTCATCCGCGACTCGGCGCAACGGCGTACCAATGACGGCCGCGAGCGGAAAGCCCGAGGCACAGCCAAACCTCTTGCTGCGGACAGCCGAACGAGTTCGGGTCCCTGTCCCCTCCGTCATTCCTGCGCAGGCAGGAATCACGAAGCACCCAAGCTCATCCGCGACTCGGTGCAACGGCGTACCGAGGAAGGCTGCGAGCCGAACGTCCGGGGTACGGCCTAACCTCTTGCTGCGGTCAGCCAAAGGAGATCGGGATTCCTGCCTGCGCAGGAATGACGGAACCGGATGTCGAGTATGCGCCTCATCCCACGGCGACATCCCAGCGCTCGGCGCAGTTTTGGACGACCAGGTCGATGTCCTCTGGCAGGATTGCGCGGTCCTTGGCGAGCTGGACTGCGTCTGACCTGACTCGGCTCAGATATGACTCTTTGTCGCCGTAGCGGGCGAGGATGTCCTCGCGGCTCATCCACTGGGTTAGGCCGACGAAGTGACTGGTCAGGTCTTCGCCTCCGGTCTCTGGGTGGCGGGGATTCCAGCCGGTGTGCAGACCGATGGGCTGCGTGAGATCGGGTAGACGGAGACCGGCGACTTCGTTGCCGTCGTCGTCGACTGCGGAAACGTAGCCCTGGTACTCGTCGCCCTCTTTGGCTGGCAGCGATGTCCAGTCGACCGTTCGCACTCGCGACAAGCGGTCGGCGTCGGGAGTCGTCACGCGATCACTGAGCTTTGCGAGCACATCGTTTCGCCTGGCGGCTGTGCCGTTTGCGCAGCTCGGGACGCTTGACGGCGGCGGCTCCAACTCTCCGGCGGCCCAGCGATCCAGATTGATCAGCGCCGCGCGCATCAGCGGCGTCTGATCGACGGCGTTGTGCCGATACATGCTGCGCTCGTCGGTGAGGTAGAAGCTGTCCACCGGCTCGGCTTGTCCAGGGCTGTGCTGCGTGCAAGCGAGTAGGTAGTGCCGCGACTGCGGATGCTGCGGGACGTCCTCGTCAGTGGCCGGGTCGATATCGATCAGCGAGGCGTCGCCGCGCCAGAACTCCCAGCTCGTGTTGGTCTTCACGACCTTTGGCGTCACGCCCTGCTCGTCGGAGCGATATAGCAGCCCATCGCGATCACCTGTCAGCGGATCGTCGCGTTCGACGTCGGCAAACGGGAACTCATGAATTGGTCCAGCGAGGAACAGTTGCGATGGCTGTCCGTAGCGGCGATTGAACTCGCCGCGAATCCCTCCGGCCACATGGATGTGTACTCCGTCGAAGGCTCGCTGCGTGAGCGCGTCCGGATCGCGGTTCAGCCCCAGATAGAGCAGGTGGCGCAGGAATCGCCCGCTCTGCGAGATACCGAATCCGTGTACGCGGTCATACGAGCGTTGCCAGTTTCGGAGGAACAGGGCAGCGTCGCGGAATGCGAGCAGGCCAGTGCCGACGACCGGCGAGCGATCCGTCGGGTAGACGATCTCGTAGATTCGGCCCGGCGTGAACCCACCTTCGATCCAGAGGTCGCGGGTGCTCGGGACGACTCCGTCGTCAGTCTGACGCGCGAAACGCCAGCGGTCATGTGGAACCTCGCTGGGCTCGTCGTCTTCATACTCACGCACATAGAGGCGGGCGCTGTCGGCCGCGTCGCTCGAGACAGGGTATCCGGGTTGACCCAGGTGCTCGATCGGCATCGAAGCGTATCGCTTGCTGGGTCGCAGGTCGGTGATCGCCTCACCGGAAATGGAATTGCCGTCAAGTCCAAGAGCTTCGGGCGCCTGGAACTGGAGCAGCGTCTCGATGTCCGGAGCATTCCACTGCCAGGCAACCGAAGCGACGCTGAATCCGTGGCGGAAGAGGAAGCCGTCGCCTGGGTGTTGGGGATCGCTCACTGAGAGCTCTGCAGGAGTGCGGTTCAAGGCGCCAGGCAGCAGACTGCGTCCTCGGTTGGGCACATCAATCACCAGCGCGCCATTGCCGGATGAGGGATCTTGCGGGCGGATCAGCACCAGGTCGCCACTAAAGCGAACGCAGCCGTCGGTTCCGCGATTCGCGCACTCAAGGTCGGTGATGCGCTGGTGGTCTTCCAACATCGGGTTGACGGCGTAGCGCAGGCGAGCGCGGATCAGCTCGAAGGGTCCGGCATCGCCGAATGCCTGGCCGTCGGCGTAGGGTCCCTGTTCAGTGATTTCGATTCGTTCGACTGACATACTGGTTCAGCTTTCGGGTTGGGCTCGATTCGGACCGATTGATGGTGTGCAGGATAAGTCGGCGGCTCTTCGCGCGGACACGGGAAGCCCCCTCCGTCACTTCGTGACACCTCCCCCAGAGGGGGAGGTCCTTGGGAGCGCTCCAGAAAAAAACACGAGCCGAAGAAGGAGACGGGCATTAGAGCGGATCGTCCTCTTCCTCGCTGGATGCTTCGTCGTCTTCGGCGTTGTCGGCGGATGTCGGTTCGGGATCGCTGAGGGCCTGCATGATGTCGGCGTGTCTGGGGTTGGCTGGGGAAAGCAAATTGGCGAGTAATCCCGCGGCGCGGGCCACGATGTGAGGCGGGTTGTCGGGGCTGGCGAGGTCGGCGAGTCGCCGGAAGGCTGCTCGGATGGTGGTATCGATGGGCATTGTTCGTCCCTTTGCGGCTGAGATAGATGGGATCGATCATATGCGGCCATGTGTTCTGTTGGAGCGAGGAGGTGGTGTTGGATTTGACTGAGGATGGAGCGGGTCCCCGCCTCCGCAGGATTTCTCAGAAGTCACATTTCCCAGTCCCCGCTTTACGCGGGGACCTGCTCCCTCCCTGTAGGGGACTCCACCGCCAGGTATCCCGTGCTGCCAGAGCGGGTCCCCGCGTAAAGCGGGGACTGGGATTCAACCAACCAATGGGACTTCTGAGACGCCTTCTCAGGGGCGGGGACGGGGGAAGCGCGGAGGCGGTCGCGTCGGCAGAACCTAGCTCTCGGCGTATTGCTTGGCGGTCTTTCGAAGCGTGCGCGCGAACTTGAGCAGGTCGTCTACTTCCTCGATCGCGTGCCGCGTCTCTTGCTTGTCTGCATCGAAGGTTCCGAGGTACTTGATGCGTCCGTTGAAATGGAATCGGCACAGGGGTTTGCGGTTGTTGTCATCGATGAGGACGCTGGCGTAGGTCTTGCTGTCGCGAAACGACACTCGACGTGGTTCAATCACCCCGTGGAGCATTCCCTGACATAGCCGATAGGCGTCAAGCTCCTCACTCGTTGTGTCAATCTCTGGTGTCTCCAGGTCGCCTGCTGCGGCCCGTTCAACATCCTCGCTCAAGACTTGCTGAATGAACTTCATCGTTGCTGAGAACTCAGATTCTCGCTCGGATGAGTCCCCAAGCTCTCCAATACGTTTCAGTTCTTCGATCATGGCAGGGTGGTTTAGGACTTGGATGAGATTGTTTCTATGGTCGAGGTCAGATTGGAATCTGCTGGCACCTTCTCGAAACTGCTTGGGAAAAAACCTCTTACGTGACATGAGCTCCAAGGCTTCGACATCCTCATCGTTCGGTTCGGAAAGTCGAAGCCCGCGATAACAGCGGTCATCCATTCTTCCTTCGTCATCTACGTTTGCAAAGCACAGATAGAAGTCACCATCAGTGACCAGTCCAGCTTTGGCGCCCAAGGCCTGTGCGTATTGCCTCATCTGGTTCTGAATCTTGTGGTCCAATGGCACACCGAGAGCCTTGCACTCCATGACGATTGCCGGCTCGCCGTTGTGCATAATCACGTAGTCCGCACGACCCCTTCCGCCTTTCCTCAGGGTTACCTGGAACTCGGCTTTCACCTGTGTTGGATCTGAGGAGTCGTAGCCCAGCGCTTTGATCATTGGTCTGATTAGTACATCCTTGGTTACTTCTTCGTTGTCAAGATCGTCGCCGAATCTCTCAACTTTTGCACGGATGGCATCAAGTGATTGTTGGAAGGTCATTGGTACTCCTCTGCGAAATGCTGACCCGGGTCGGCGGACGTGCTTAGAGGCGAGTTATGGCGCAATGCTCTGTTCTCGCGCTCAATGAATGGGGAACGGGACCCCCTCAGCCCCCGTTCAAGCCGGGGGCAGGCTCTTCGGCAGCTCCCCCTGCGAGGGGGAGCTGGAAGTGTCGGAAGCTCTCAGAATTAGGGTTGGTTCGCGTTAGGCAAGGCCCCACAGCTTCTGGGCGTTGCCTCCGACGATCCTTTGCGCGTCTTCGATCGAGTCGGTTGCGCTGAAGACGTCCCAGAGGCTTTGCTGGGTGTAGCCGACGGCGCTTTCGGGGTGTGGGTAGTCGCTGCCCCAGAGGACGTTGTCGACGCCGATCAGATCGAGCTGGCGCAAACCGGACGGGTCCTCGATAAACGTTGCGTAGCAGTTCTCGAACCAGTACTCGCTCGGTCGCTTGGCCAGCTTGGGCGTCATCTCGCTCTCGAACGAGGCGTAGACCTTGTCGCAGTCGAACAGCGCGCTGGGTACCCAGGAGATGCCGCCTTCGGTGAAGACGACGCGCAGTCCGGGGTTGCGCTCGAAGATGCCGGCGAAGGTGAGCAGCGCGAAGAGGCGGCGGAAGGGTTGGAAGGCAACCACGATGGTCGTCGCCAGACCGCCCTGACCGCGAGCGTCGAACGTCTCACCGACGTGGAAGCTGAGCGGCAGACCGGCCTCGCCGATTGCCTTCCACATCGGTTCGAGGGCTCGCGCGTTGTAGTAGACCTTGGCGTGCGGCGGCGGCAGCGAGGGCATCAGCACGCCCTTGAAGCCGAGCGCCTTGATTTTCTGCAGCTCATCCTCGGTCGCCTCGGGATTCCAGTAGTTGAGCAGCGCCAGGCCGTGCAACTTGCCCGGTTGCTCGGCGCAGAAGTCGGCCAGCATCTCGTTGTAGGCGTCCATGCAGGCCTGGATGTAGTCGAAGTCTTCGTTGCGGATCACGCCGAGCATCCGTTGCGGGAAGAGGATTTCCTGTTCGACGCCCTCGCGTGTGATCTCGTCCACGCGCACTTGCGCGTCCCACATTCCTTCGCGACCCTCGATCAGCTCGCTGGGCATGCCCGGGTTGTCGGTCGACTTGCCGTCGATCTCCATGTGGAAACCGCGCTCGTTGAACATGCCGCGCGGCGCGCGATCTCGGTATCTGGCGGGCATCCGGTCGACGAATTCGCCGGTCTCGAGCCAGTGGCTGTCTGCGGAGATCACGGTGGTGCCGGCGGGCAACGGACGCGAGACCTCGGGCAGCTCACGCTGATTCGGCCAGGGCAGAGGGCTGGTGCTGATGCTGCTGAGTTGGGTGGTCATGTGGGGTCTCTCGGGCTGCGACGGATGTTGCCAAGCAGGATAGTACTTACTGGATTTGGCCCAGGCGCTGCGGACGGTGAGGGTTCGCAGGGGGCTCTTGCCCGTTTGGCAGCCACATAGGGTCGCAAGCGGTTGGACCCCCCCTCTGCCTTCGGCATCTCCCCCCGCAAGGGGGGGAGAGGTGGGAATGCCTGGCATCTCGTCGGGCTCAGCAGCGGGAGAGAGCGGGCGCCCACAAGGGGCGCCCCTACAGGAATCTGTCGGGCCCTGAGGTTGGCGCCGGTTACAGCGCGATTCCCGGGTGGAGCGCGGGAATGACAAGCAGCGTTGTAGGGGTAGCCTGCGATCTATGGCTGTCGAAGCGACGACGTTTGAGGGGGGTAAGTCGAGCCGCTGGCGGATCAGGCGCATTTACTACGGCTGGTATGTGCTGTTTGGCATGGTCGTGGCGCTTGTCGTTGCGGAGGGGTTGACGCTTGGATCGCTGAGCGCCTACACCGAGCCGCTCGAGCAGCGCTTTGGCTGGTCTCGGGCTGAGGTCTCGATGGGCTTCTCGGTCACGGTCGGGACGATCGGTCTGTTTGCGCCGATCATCGGGCGGCTGATCGATGTGGTCGGACCGCGGCGGCTGATGCTGATCGGCGCGCCGTTGTGCGCGGTTGCGTTCTCGCTGCTGGCATTCATGACGCAGCTCTGGCAGTGGTACGTCTACCTGGGCGTCTCATCGCTGGCGCTGGGCCTGGTCGCCTACATGCCGGCCCAGGCGCTGGCCGTGCGTTGGTTCGACCGGCGCCGCGCAGTCGCACTGAGCATCATCGGCGCGTCGGTCTGGATGGGTCAGCTGATCATGCTGCCCCTGGTGCAGCTGATCATTACGAGACTCGGCTGGGGCGACGCGTTTCTCTACTCGGCCATGCTGATCGTTGGCGCATACATCGTGGCCTTCATCTTCGTCCGCGATCACCCCAGGGAGGGCGAGAACGACGCGCCGGCGACAACACTTGGCACGGCAGCGCCAGCGCAACCGGTCGTGCTCAGCGGACTGACGATCGGACAGGCGATTCGGACGCCATTGTTCTGGACGCTCGTGCTGGGGCTGATGCTGCTCTATTTCGTCGTCTTCGGTTGGTTGTCGCAGGGCGTCCCCTACTACCGCTCTGTCGGTTTCTCCGACACCTGGTCGGCGCAGATCGTCTCGCTGACTGCGGGCGGCGCGGTGGTCTGGTTGTTGACCGCGGGCACGCAGATTGAGCGGTTTCGGCGGCCGGAGCGGGTGGCGTCTGTATGCGCGCTGTTCGTTTGCGCGTCGTTGATCACGCTGTACCTGACGGGCGGTAGCATCCCCGGGGTCAGCGTCGCGGTGGTGCTGTACGTGGTCGGCTTCGCTGCGGCGCCGCCGCTGGAGGCGCTGATGTTATCGCGCGCGTTCGGTCTGAAGAACTTCGCCACGATCATGGGCACCGCGTTCATGTTCCAGACGATCGCGATCGTGTTCTCGCCAATCGTCGCCGGTAGCATCTACGACCGCAACGGCAACTATGACCTGGCCCTGATTATCTATGCGATCTGCGTGGCGGCGAGTTGCGTCGTGTTCCTCGTGGCGAGTCGGCTGCCGCAACCATTTGCGAATCGCTCGCTTGGTTAGACCATCAGAGCAGCAACAGGAGAGTGATTAACACTCTCACGAGCACGACAACTGCTAGTCCGACTAACATGTAGACGATGAACGACCATCTGCGGAGACGGACGATGAGCACGACCCATCCGTACCCGTACATGATCAATCCGAAGATGGCAAGCAACAGCGCAGGTAGAGAGAAGCCAAGCAAGCCGAGCACCATGAGCATCGCGCCGAGGACGATCGGAACCAACGCCGCGAGGGGAAATCGGCGCCGATCCAGTTCCGGTACTTTCACGAAGGACAGTCTTCCTCGTTACGTGCTGGCATGCTGACTTTCTCTCTCAACTGGTAATGCAGCATTGATCGCGCAAGTCAGGGGCCAAAAGTCATAGCGCCCCAACCCAATCAAGCCACAGATACCAATAGCCAATTGCGGCTGTGAGGATGACAATGAGCCAGCTACTCTTCGTCGGCTTCATCACCGCCGCCGCGATCATAATCGCGAGGCCGGTGCTGACACCGTAGAGTGCCAAGATACTGGGGGAGAACGCGAAGATGCATACAAGAATCAATCCCATCGCGCGGATTGGCTCGTTGCATGCATGTCGCGACGGTCTTGACCGTTCCGCCAATATGTGTAGGCGACTTGAGATCGAGCGGCATCTGTTGATCACGTTCATTCTTGTGTCACCTATAGCAATTCAAGGCAATGGACGGGCGAGGGGATCCGAAGACATCGGCTCCCCTCGCGAGGTTGCTACTGTGTTGCACAAGTAAATTCCAGGCGCAATCCGAGGTCATCCCACGTTTCACTTACTCTGACCCAACGACTACAGCGATGCGCCCCGCCGGGTAGGGCGACGACCGATGCTTCTACCCATGCCCAGACTGCGGGCGCCTTCGATACGAATCCTGCTCGATTGTATCCCTCAATCTCGGACGCTGTCCGCCAAATCAGAGTTCCCGCGCGGTTCCTCGCATCATGCCACAGTAGGCCTCTCCAGTCTGCGCGACGGCGCCATGCACTGATAATGCTATCGACTGTGTGCGTCCATCCGACTGTGGAACTTATCCAGAACAGCTTTAGGTTCACTCGCTGTGGGCGGAGGTTGAGGCGGATTCTTGCGGCCGTCGGTCGGAACGTCATCACGTTCCCCTTTCGTGTGTTGGCCGTGCCTCGGTGAGCGGGGCGCTCGTTCGACTGGTGGCGTCCTCCCTTTTGTGGGTCCGTCGGGTTCAGCCTACGCCTCTGGCGCGGGGTTGCCAGCGACGATTCTCTGGCCCCGTCAACCGCCAACTCAGTGTCGGGTCAGTGTCGGTTCAGGTGACGATCAGGATCGCCAGGGCGATGACGGCGATGGTCAGGAAGATTGCGTCGGGGAGGAGGTTGGCTCGTCGGGAGTTCATGTCATCCAGCGATTCTGTCGCGTCATTGCGAATCCTCGTTCGATGTCGAGGGTACGCAGGGGGACGGTTCGCTGTTCGGCGACGGTGTTACGACTGTTACGGGAGCGTCAACGAGGAAGAGCATGGTGGTCGGGGAGAGAGGATTTGAACCTCCGACCTCTTCGTCCCGAACGAAGCGCGCTGCCAGGCTGCGCCACTCCCCGACCGATTTAGCTTACTACCAGCCCCTACCAGTTGGTGAAGGATCCGTCGCGCCGTTTGAGCATCGGGGCGAAGCCGGTGGTCGGTTCTGGATACTTCGATGCAGCCTCGGGGTCGAATGTGATGCCCCAGCCGGGCTGGTCGGTGGGCAGCGCGTGTCCGTGCTCGAACGGAGTTTGTTGCGGGAAGACATCCTCGAGCACGCTGCCCGGCGGCCTGGCCATTTCGAGCACGCCGGCATTGGTCGCTGCAAGCGTTAGATGCGCTCCAGCAGCCGAGGAAACCGGTCCGAGCGGGTTGTGCGGTGCGATCTGGATGTGGTGCGTCTCGGCCCAGCGAGCGATTTTGAGCGCCTCCGTGAAACCGCCGACGAGGCAGAGATCGATGCGGGCGTAGTCGATCAACTCTTCCTCGATGGCGGTCGCGAAGCCCCACTTGGTGAACCACTGCTCGCCGGCAGCCAGCGGGACGTTGGTGCGTTGGCGCAGGCGCCGGTACGATTCGGGCCGCTCGGAGCGCAGCGCGTCCTCGATGAAGAAGGGATTGACTTCTTCGACCGCCTGGCAATAGCGAAGCGCATCGGGCGGATCGAGGCGGGTATGCACATCGACGCACAGCTCAAGCTGGGGGCCAAAGTGGGCGCGAACTGCCTCAATGGCCCGGATCGAGCTTCGCACAGCGACTGAAGGCTCAAACGACTCGCCTGTCGTACCGCTCAGTCCCCAGCGAGCAAAGCGCCAACCGTCGGCGACGGTCCGTTCGATGTCCTCGATCAGGGATGCAGGATCGTCTTCACCCTCGTTGTGCGGGTAGCAGTGGATGCGATCGCGGACGAGTCCGCCAATCAGGTTGTAGACCGGCTGGCCCAGCAACTTGCCCTTGAGGTCCCAAAGCGCGAGGTCAATGGCCGAAATCGCGGCTGCGTTGATCCGGTCGGCGGGGAAGAACGAAGCCCGCGCCATGATCTGCCAGAGATGCTCCGTGCGCATCGGATCCTCGCCGATGACCAGTTCCGAGAATCGCTCAATGCAGGCAGCAATCGGTTGTTCCTGCCAGCTCAGCCCAGACTCACCCACGCCGCAGGTGCCATCGTCCGCAGTGACGGTGACGAACAGGTGCGGACGCCAGGTCATGATCGGGTAGATGTCGATGCTGGCGATGTTCATGAAGGCACGCTCTGTCGAGAGTTTCTAGAGCTCCCCCCTTTGGGCGAGCTGCCGAAGGCTGAGAGGGCAAGCGCGCAGCTATCGGGTGGGACGCAAACAGGCCCCCTCAGTCGCTTCGCGCCAGCTCCCCCAAAGGGGGAGCTCTCAACCGGAGATTCAGACCGTTCAGCGACGGTCCTCGCGGCCGTCGTAGATCGGTTCGTTCAGATAGACGTCGCCGTTGCGGATCTTGAGATTGAAGAGGCACTTCGGGTCGGTGCAGACCCATGCCTTGTAATGCACGGCGGCTCCCTGTCCGCCGAAGTCGGACAGGGGGACCAACACACCTTTCTCACACTGGGCGCACCTGGGAAATCCACCTTGAATCACGTCGAGCGCATCGTTCGCCATCGCCCCCAGCTCCCTTGGGCCGCGCCCGCTCACCGGCATCCAGAGCACAGTCCCGCTCAGCAGCGGCCCACGTTGTCCAATGCGTATGCTAGCGCCTGCGAGATCGGGTCTGCTCAGGTGGCTGACGCCGACCAGCCGTTACTCGGCCGATTGATCGTCTTCCAGCCGCCATTGCTCTCGATGCAGCAGATAATACTCGTAGGCGTCGGCCAGGGCGATCCAGGAAGCTTCGATGACATCGGTGGAGGCGCCGACGGTGGCCCAGGTTCGTTGTCCATCGGTCGACTCGATCAGCACCCGGATATGGGCTTCGGTGCCGCCGTCGGTGTCGATGATGCGCACCTTGTAGTCGAGCAGGGAGACGGCAGCGAGTTCCGGATAGGCAAGCTCGAGGCCCTTGCGCGCGGCGCTGTCGAGCGCGTTGACCGGTCCGTTGCCGTCGGCGGTGGTGTGAAAGAGTTCGTCGCCGACGCGGATTTTGGTGGTCGCTTCCGCCATCATCAGCGACTCGTCACCGCCGTAGCCGGTCTGGATCGCGCCGGGGCGGCGACGCTCGATGACGAGGAAATCGTCCAACTCGAACGGTGCTTGATAGTCAGGCCTGGAGCGCAATGCGAGCAACTCGAACGACGCTTCGGCGGCTTCATACTGAAAGCCGCGCGACTCCATCTGCTTGACCTGGCCCAACAAGGCCGTGGTCTCCTCCTGGGTCAGTGGCAGGTCGTGACCGCGTTCCGCGAGCTTGAACTGGATGTTGCGCTTGCCCGAGAGCTCGGAGACGAGGACTCGGCGGTCGTTGCCGACGGCGGCGGGTTCGATGTGCTGGTAGTGATTAGGGTCCTTGACCACGGCAGCGACGTGGTATCCGGCTTTGTGCGCAAAGGCGGAAGCGCCGACATAGGGCGACAGCCCGTTCATCGGTAGGTTGGCCAGTTCGGCGACGAAACGGGATGCGGTCGTGATTTCTTGTAGCTGATGGTCTTCGACGACACGCATACCCATCTTCAGTTGCAGATTGGGGATGATCGAGGACAGGTTGGCGTTGCCGCAGCGCTCGCCGTAGCCGTTGAGACAACCCTGCACCTGCTCCACACCCTCGCTGACCGCAGCGAGCGAGTTGGCCACGGCGAGATCGCAATCGTTGTGCGTGTGAATGCCGAGCCTGGCGCCCGGTAGCATCTCCCGGACAGCGCGAATCGCTTCGATGACTTCATGGGTCATCGCGCCGCCGTTGGTGTCGCAGAGAATCAGGTACTGCGCACCGGACCGATACGCGGTGCTGACCACATTCAGCGTGTAGTCGGGATCCTGCTTGTAGCCATCGAAGAAGTGCTCGGCGTCGAAGTGGACCTCGCGTCCAATTGAGGACATGTACTCGACCGATTCGCGCACCATCGAGAGATTTTCTTCCCGCGAGGTGTTGAGCACCGTCTTGACCTGCGAGGCGATCGACTTGCCGACGAACGTGACGACCGGCGTCTCGGCTTCTCGCAGCGCGACGACGTTGAAGTCAGACTCGACATCCGAGCCAGGCTTGCGCGTGCCGCCGAAGGCGACCAGTTTGGCTCGCTCCAACGGCTGCGCTTTCATCTGCTCGAAGAACGCTTTGTCTTTCTCGTTCGAGCCGGGAAACCCGCCCTCGACGTAGTGCATGCCCAGCGAATCGAGCCGGCGGGCGACCGTGATCTTGTCCTGCAATGAGAAGGCAATGCCTTCCATCTGCGATCCGTCGCGGAGCAGGGTGTCGTACAAGGCGATGGGGGAGTCGTTGAAGGCGGACATGGATTGAGGTTACAACTGATCAGCGACCGCCATGTTACTCATGTTAATGGCGGAACAGGCGATGTCCGGTGAGCGCCATGACGATGCCGTATTGATTGCAGGCGTCAGTCGTGTCGGCGTCGGCAATCGATCCTCCGGGCTGCAGCATGTGGGTGACAGCCGAGGCCTGCGCGCGGTCGACATTGTCGCGGAAGGGCATGAACGCGTCGTGGCTGAGCACGGTTCGGAACTGTCCAATCCATGCCTGCCGATCCTGCTCGGCCAGCGGGCCGGTCCAGTTGGCGACCTGCGACTGCAACCGATCGCGCTCGGGTTGGGAGAGCTCGTTCCAGGCGATGTACTGTTCGCGAGCGGCAAATCGGTCGGGTCGCTTCAGCGCCGAATCGAATTCGAGCCCCAGCACCTGATCGTGCTGCTGCAACATCCATCGGTCGGCCTTGCCACAGGCCAGTCGCGAGCAGTGAATGCGGGACTGTTGTCCGGCGCCGAGTCCAATCACCTGACCATCGGCGGCGACGCAGACCGAGTTCGACTGCGTATAGCGCAGCGCGACCGTCGCAAGAAGCAAATCGCGTTGAACGTTCTCGGGAAACTCCTTCAAGTCAGTGACAGGATTGTCGAACACCGATTGGTCAATTGGCCTGCGATCGAGCGGCTGATCCATGCGGATGCCGAAGTGGTCGCGGGATTCAACCTCGGGCGCAGAAACCTCAGGGTCGCCTTGCAGGATGAGGTATCGACCACCCTTCTTCTCCGACAGGATGTCGAGTGCGCTCGGTTCGTATCCGGGTGCGATGATCCCGTCCGAAACTTCGCGCCGGAGGAAGCGGGCGAGTGATTCGTCAACCACGTCCGAGACGGCGGCGAAGTCGCCATAAGCGCTGACCAGATCGCCGCCGCGCGCGCGGACGTAGGCCGTAGCTACGGGTGAGAGCTCCAGGTTCTCGACCTCATATGAACGGGCCAGCCGGTCAGACAGCGGCAGTCCAATCCCGGCGCCGGCGGGCGAGACGTGCTTGTAGGACGCGGCCGACGGCTGCTCTAGCTTCTGCCTGAGTTCTTGCACGAGGTTCCAGGCGCTCATCGCGTCGAGCAGGTTGATGTAACCAGGCTGACCGTTGAGCACTTCGAATGGCCACTCGGCGATTGCAGACGCAGAGGCCGGGGTCTGGTGCGGATTGATGCCGTAGCGCAGTGCGATTGATTCGGTCATCGTGTTCAGGCGAGCCAGTTCAGGCGACCCGGCTCATCCAACCAGGTCCTGCAGCGCGGCGTCAATCTCGGTGAACTTGAATCGATAGCCCAGATCCAGTGTTCGTGTGGGCAGGATGCGCTGTGATGCGAGCAGGACACTCGCGCCTTCGCCCAGCATCAGCTTGAGCGCGAGCGGCGGCACCGGCATCAGGGCGGGACGGCCTAGCGCTCGTCCCAATGCGCTTGAGAACTCACGGTTGCGGACCGGATTCGGTGCGGTGAGGTTGATGGCGCCTTCGACGTGACTGTTCTCCAACGCGTGAAGGATGGTCCCAACCGCGTCTTCGATGTGGATCCAGCTCCACCAGGCGCGACCCAGACCAATCGGCCCACCCAGACCCAGCTTGAACGGGAACAGCAGTTGCGGCAGCGCGCCGCCCTCGGTGGACATCACGATGCCCAGTCGGGCGTTGACGGTGCGCACATCGGCTCCTTGCGATTCCGCCTCCCAATCCACACAGAGTTGCGCCAGGAAGTCATCACCGGCTGGCGCCGACTCAGTTGACTCGCGTTCGACCCGGTTTCCGTAGTAACCGATCGCCGAGGCGCTGATCAGCACTCCCGGCTTCTCTCCCGCTTCCTGGATTGCCGTCACGACCTGTCGCGTCGTATCGATCCGGCTGTTGCGCAGGGCTTCCTTGCGGGCCTTGCTCCAACGCTGATCGACGATGCCCTCGCCCGCCAGATGAACAACGCCGGCGGCGCCCGAGACGGCATCGGTGAGGCCGTCCCAGTTGGTCCAGTTGACGCCGGCTAGTGCGGTGTGAGCTCGGGGATCGCGCGAGACGGCGGTGACGCTGACGCCCCGCTGCCGAAGCTGACCGACGAGCGCACCACCAATCAGACCGCTGGCGCCAGTAATGACTACGTGCATGTGGTAGCTCCTCTCGGAACAGCAGTTAGCCGCCCATATTCGGGCGAACCGGATCAAGACCGTGCATCCCACGGATCAGGTTGATCTCGCCGCGATGTCCGTTTAGGTGTGTACAAAGGTGCAGCGTGATCGACTGACCCAGCGTCTCGGTGTTCTCGCCAAGCTGGACCTCACGAGCCAGATCGTCGTCGGAGAGCGAATCGAGAAACGCGTGCGTCGATTCGTTGACGGCGTCCTGGTAGGCCCAGAAGGCGTCCATGTCGCCGATTGCCACAGCCGACGCTTCTTCGGTCGATTGTCCGGTGCCGAAGCCGCGCTCGGGCAGGCCGGATTTCTCGGCCCAGCCGCCTTCACGCCAGATCTCCTGCTTGCCCTGCCAAGCTCCCTGCACGAGCAGATCCTCAACTCGAGCCGCGTGCCAGAGCACCCAGGCGACCGAGTGAGACTCGCCATCCGGGACGAAATGAAGCTGCTCGGCCGACTGCCCGCTGCGGGCGTCGCGGAAGCCGCCGTGAATGAAACTGAGCATGTCCTTGATGTAGCCAACGGCAGAAGCGCTCATGTCGTGGGTCCTTTCGATTCGTCTTCGGCATCTGGTGCCGACTCGCCTAGCTCCGACCCGCCCAGTTCCGACCTACCAGACTCCGGGTCCTTACGGTCCGCGTCGGCCAGCAATTGTTCGAGTTGCTCCATGATTTGCGGATCGAGCGGCCCCGGCGAATCAGGGTCGTCCGATTGGTCGGCCTCGGTCTCAAGTTCGCCGGCACTCGCAGGCTCTGCTTCCACGTCGAGTGCGTCTGCCTCGAAACCAAAGGCCTTTGACAGTTCCTCGGCGACTCGCGGATCGAGTCCACCCGCTTCAGCCAGTCGCTGCGCGAGCTCGCGCAATTGGTCCTCGCTGACGCCCATTGATGTCAACGTTTCGCGCACGAGCCGCTGCACTTCCTCGTGATCCTCCCGGATCAGTGCGTCGGCCAACTCGAGTTGCGTCTCGATCGCTCGGAAACCCACGCGACGCTGTGCGTCGTCGCGCTGGAGCAGCGTCGACATCAGCCGCGTGAACAGCGTCGTCGTTCGGGCGATGCGCATGCGATCGTCGGGATGCTCGGGGAAGTCGCCGGTGACGGAGACTTCAAAGCCCGTGGTCTTGTCCCTGGCGACGTATTGTTCGGCCATAACTCGATGGTACGCCAGTCAGATCGCAGCGGCGTCGTTGAGGAAACCGGACACGGCGTCGATGAACCCTGGCGTGTTCTGCGAGTGAACGTTGTGTCCGCAATCCGGCACTTCGACCAGGCGAGCATTGGGCAGATCGGACACGAATCGCGCAGCGGCGTCCGCGTCAAGGATGTTGCTGGATTCGCCGCGGACGAGCAGGGTGGGTCCGGCAAATTGGTGAAATCCGTCGGCGACGTCGCGTCGATCGCCCTGAGGCCGGCGAAAGCCGGGGTCGTGCAGGATCCTGTCCGACTTGGCCACATACTTGCCGTCGGATCGATGCACCAGGTTGTACTTCGCCGTTCGCTCCATGTGCTCGCGCGAGCGGAACGGATCGTACGCCGCGACGCGGTCGATGAATTCATCGAGGTGTTCAAACTCGACATTACGCACGACGAAGTTGCGAATCTGTTCTGCGCCGCGCTGCGAGACCTCAGGACCGACATCAACCAGCACAACAGCCCGCGGCAACGAGGGTTCACGTGCGGTCAGGCTCATCGTGACCATGCCGCCCATCGAGTGGCCCATCACGATTGGACGGTCATGCGCCTCTTCATGGATCAGTTGCAACGCATCCGAGGCCATCTGGTCGGGGCCATACGCGGCGTCGCGGGCCCACTCGGAGTCTCCGTGTCCCCGCTGATCGGGCGCGATGATGTGAAATCGGTCGGCCAGGTGCAGCGCCACCAGGTCCCAACTGTGCGCCGACTGATTGCCGCCGTGCAGCAGCACGATGGTCGGATTGGCCGGATCGCCCCACTCGAGCAGGTGCAGCCGGAGGTGGTTGATCACTGCGTTGCGAGAGACATAGCGAACCTGGTCGATATGCGAGATACCGAGGTCCTCGGCGGATTCGCAAAGCGACGCGAACTCTTCCGTCTGAGTCAGGTCAACGGCGTCGGCAGTCGGAGCAAATGTGTTCAGGTAGGGCACGGTCGCGATTTCGTGGGCTGTTCTGGACGTACTGAGGCAGTCTATCGCGGGAGGTGGCTAGCCTAGAGTCGTCACCCTCCTCATTGCCGCGCTCCGCCGCGGCAATCTCGAAGCCATGACAAAGTACGTTCTGAACTCAGCGAGATACCCGCGGCAAGCGCGGGTATGACGGATACAAGCGACAGGAGCCACTCATGACCTTTGAACACCCCGAGTACCTGGTCTCAACCGACTGGCTGGCAGCGCATCTCACTGATCCGGATGTCCGCGTCTTTGAATCGACGGTCTTCCTGCGGCCTCGCGACGGCGGCGGTTATCGCGTGGAGTCAGGACGGGCCGAATACGAGTCTGGACACATTCCCGGAGCGGGATACCTCGACTTGCAGGCCGACTTCTCCGACAACAGCCAACGCCTGCGCTTCATGATGCCGTCCGCCCAGGAGTTCGCCGACGCTGCCGGCCGACACGGGATCTCCGAGACTTCCAAGCTGGTCATCTACGACCGCCTCGGCTCGATGTGGGCGGCACGCCTGTGGTGGATGTTCCAATCGATGGGTTGCGAGCATGCCGCAGTGCTCGACGGCGGCTGGAGTCGGTGGTCCAGTGAAGGGCGGGAAACGTCAACGGACGAAGCGACATACGCACCAGCATCGTTCACGCCAACCGAGGACTCCGCACGCTTCGCCGACCTGGCCGAGGTCAACGCGTTCGTTGAATCAGGCGGAAGTTGCCTGATCAACGCGCTAGGCCGCGACCAGCACTCCGGCGCGGACGGCGGTCGGACCTACGGGCGCGCTGGGCACATCCCAGGATCAACGAACGTCCCCGCGATGGAACTGATTGATCCGGACACCGGCCTATATCGATCGTCAGGAGATCTCGCCGAGATGTTCGCCAGCGTCGCCCCCGACAAGTCGCAGCGAGTCGTGACGTACTGCGGAGGCGGGATCGCGGCGTCGAACGACGCACTCGTGCTGAGTCTGCTCGGGTACGAGGATGTCGCCGTGTACGACGCGTCAATGTCGGAGTATGCGGCTGACGAGTCACTTCCGCTGGTCGTGGACTGAGGATTCCGAGCGCCTCGTCATACCCGCGCAAGGAGACCTTTGAAAAACTTCCGAATCCCCTCTCCCCCCCTTGCGGGGGGAGATGTCACGGAGTGACAGAGGGGGGGCGGCGGATGATGACCAGATAGGGCTCCCGAACCGCGGACCCCCCCTCTGCCTTCGGCATCTCCCCCGCAAGGGGGGAGAAGGGGAGTTTTCGAAGGTCTCCGTAAAGCGTGGACAGGGACAGTCCGGTGCGGCCCCATGATTGCTACGCCAGGTCGAACCGGTCGAGGTTCATCACCTTGTCCCAGGCCTCGACGAAGTCGTTGACGAACTTCTCTTCGCCGTCGCTTGAGCCGTAGACCTCTGCCAGGGCTCGCAACTCGGAGTGTGAACCGAAGATCAGGTCGACTCGCGTCGCCGTCCACTTTTGTTGATCGCTTTGACAATCGTGCCCGACGAATTCTTCTTCAGCGTCCGAGGTTGATCGCCACTCGGTGTTTGGATCGAGCAGGTTGACGAAGAAGTCGTTGCTCAGGGCGCCCGGTCGGTCGGTGAAGACTCCGTGCGCCGATCCGCCGGTGTTGGCGTCCAGCACGCGCATGCCGCCTACAAGCGCCGTCATTTGCGGGGCCGTGAGCGTCAGCATTTCGGCTCGCTCGATCAGCAAGTCTTCAGCGCGGCCACGACGCCAGGTATGTAGATCCTGGCGCATGTAGTTGCGGAAGCCGTCGGCGGTCAGTTCGAGAACCGCGAACGATTCTGCGTCGGTCCACTCCTCGGACGCATCTGTGCGGCCCGGAGTGAATGGCACGGACACGTCGTAACCGGCGTCTCTTGCCGCCTGCTTGACGGCGGCGCATCCGGCCAGGACGATCAGGTCGGCCAGCGAGACTCGTTTGCCGTCCGTGCGCGAAGCGTTGAATGCTGTCTGGATTCCCTCAAGCGTCTCAAGAACGCCGCTCAGTGCGACAGGGTCGTTCACTGGCCAATCTCGTTGCGGCGCGAGGCGGATGCGAGCGCCGTTTGCGCCGCCGCGCTTGTCGGTGCCGCGGAACGAAGCTGCCGAAGCCCAGGCAGCGGCGACCAGCTGTGAACGCGAGAGACCCGAAGCGAGCACATCGGCTTTGAGCGAGGCGATCTCGGCGTCTCCGATTAACTCGTGGTCAACGTCGGGAACAGGATCTTGCCAGAGCAGCGGCTCGGCGGGAACCAACGGTCCCAGATAGCGGCTACGCGGTCCCATGTCGCGATGGATCAGCTTGAACCAGGCGCGGGCGAAGGCATCCTCAAGTTCGGCAGGTTGCTCGTGGAATCGCCGCGTGATCGCCGCGTAATCCGCATCCTCACGCATGGCGAGGTCGGTCGTGAGCATCATCGGGGCGTGCTTCAGATGCGGGTCGTGCGCGTCGGGCACGGTCGCAACTGCTGCTGCATCCTTGGGTTCGAACTGATACTTGCCAGCCGGGCTCTTGGTCAGTTCCCACTCGTGCTTGTACAGGTTCTCGAGGAATCCGTTGTCCCACTTAGTGGGCTGATCAGTCCAGGCGCCCTCAATGCCGCTCGTGATCGTGTCTGCGGCCATGCCCGAGCCGTGGGCGCTGTCCCAGCCGATGCCCTGGCGCTCAATGCGCGCGCCTTCCGGCTCTGGACCAACGTGCGCTTCTGCGGCGGCGCCGTGCGCTTTACCGAAGGTGTGCCCACCAACAATCAGCGCCACTGTCTCCTCGTCGTTCATCGCCATGCGCATGAACGTCCGGCGGATGTACTCGGCGGCCGCCTTCGGATCCGGCTCTCCGCCGGGACCTTCAGGATTGACGTAGATCAGGCCCATGTGGTCTGCGCCGAACTGTTCGTTCAGCTCGCCATCGGCGTCATGTCGCTCGTCGCCCAGCCATTCCTCTTCCGCACCCCAGTCCGTGTCGTCCGCCTCCCACGAGTCTGGCCGGCCGAAAGCGAAGCCGAACGTCTTGAAGCCCATCGACTCGAGCGCACAGTTTCCGGTGAAGATCAGCAGATCGGCCCAGGAGAGCCGGTTGCCATACTTCTGCTTGATCGGCCAGAGCAGGCGTCGCGCCTTGTCCAGGTTGGCGTTGTCGGGCCAACTGTTGAGCGGAGCGAAGCGTTGTTGGCCTGCGCCGCCGCCGCCACGGCCGTCACTAATCCGGTAGGTGCCGGCGGCGTGCCAGGTCATGCGGATGAAGAGTGGTCCGTAGTGCCCATAGTCGGCTGGCCACCAGTCCTGCGACGTCGTCATCACCGCTTCGATGTCCTGCTTGAGGGCATCGACATCGAGGTCCTTGAGCGCCTCTGCGTAGTCGAAGTCGGCACTCATCGGATCTGAGGCAGGGGTATTGCGGCGCAGGGGCCGGAGACTGAGTTGTTCCGGCCACCAATTCTGATTCGTCGTCACGTCGTTGGTCCCTTCAAGGGCGCGCGAACGCGCCTCGCCGAGCGCCGAACTCCGTTCCGGCTCACTGAATCTCCCGGCGCGCTCGGCCAATCTTTTCTTGTCGCAAGGTCGCGATTCAGCGTATCACCGCGCATAGCTGTCTCAGATTAGGAGTCAGGCCGCTTAGCCCGCCCTCACAGAACCAATCCGGCAATCCTTGCCTCTAGAGGCCCGCAAGCCCCCTTCCTGGCAAAGCGAACGAGCCGTGTTGCCAGACAGCGACTAATGCGCCAGAGAACGCCACGAAGGGGACACCGAGGCACAACTCCCGCGCTTGTGGTTCACGTTCTCTTCCCGACGCTGTCTGGCTCACCCAGTATCTCACAGGCTGACCGACAGGTTGCCTCTGATCCAACGCGCCATTATCTTCGTTCCCGCCAGACAGCGAGGTAGGTGAACAAATGCGTCTCCAACGAGCCAATCTGATCCGCAGCACTCAGCGGAAGAGAGTCGCCGCGGCGTAGCGCTGATCATCGTCACTCCCGCCATTGAAGCGGGCACCGCGATATCAGACATCATGATCGATCCCACTGGGCAACCAGGCGCGCAGCCGTCGAACCGCACGATCTTCACGGCGGACAATCTCCCCGTGCTCCGCGGTATCGACTCCGAAACCATCGACCTGATCTACCTGGACCCGCCGTTCAACACAGGCAAGCAATGGCACGCCCCAATCGGCTCCGACGCCGAGGGCGCGTCGTTCAACGACATCTGGGCATGGGACGACGTGTCAGAGGAGGAAGGCGAGACGCTGGCGACGAGCGTCAAGCGTCAGTGGCTCAACGACCTGAGAATCGAATCACCCGTCCGTGCAGTAGTGGAAACGGCTGAGGCAACGGCCGGCGAGGAAATGGGCGCGTATCTGGCATTCATGGCCATGCGCCTTGTCGAAATGGAAAGGGTACTCAAGACAACGGGGAGCATCTACCTGCACTGCGACCCTATCGCAGGTCACTATCTCAAGTTGCTCATGGACGCCATTTTCGGGCGATCCAACTTCGACAGTGAGATCATCTGGCGGATCGGATGGGTATCAGGCTTCAAGACTCAGAAAAAGGGATGGATCCGCAATCACGACACAATTCTCTACTACACAAAGTCATCTGCCGCGAAGGAACGATTCAACAAGGAGTACCTGCCATACCCTCCAGACTACGTTCGCCGCGATGGCAAGAAACCAACGGGCAAAGGGATCCCAATTGAGGATACGTGGAATTGCTCTGGCGGAGATGTGCTCGATTCGATAATGATCAAGAGCTTCTCCACTGAGAAGACTGGTTACCCCACGCAGAAGCCTCTGGCCCTGTTGGAGCGAATCATAAAAGCGTCGTCCAAGCCAGGCGACTTCGTCCTTGACCCCTTTTGCGGATGCGCTACTGCCTGCGTAGCCGCAGAGAAGCTAGGGCGTCGCTGGATTGGAATCGACGTCTCCGAACTCGCCGTGCTGCTTTGCGACGACCGCATTCAGAAGATGCAGAACGAGACCGGCCAAGTCGACTTCGGCATTCCTTACCACGACCCGATTCACCGCACGGATGTCCCTGACCGCACCGACATGCTGGCGCTGGTTGATGAAATGCCGATCGACCTCAGCCTCTCAAAGGATGTCGTCAAGCAGCGGCTCTACGAACAACAAGCAGGCATCTGCAACGGCTGCGAGCGCCACTTCACACCGGAGTTCGCCGACCTGATGGATATGGACCACATCAAGGCCCGATCAAAGGGAGGCCTCCACACCTGGTCAAACGTGCAGCTCCTCTGTCGGACGTGCAACGTTCGCAAAGGCTCGGGCACGATGGCCCAGCTGCGCAAGCGGCTCTCGCAGGAGGTGGCCTGAACAAGATCAACGAATCGCTGCGCCTCGCTCCGCTTCGCAGCGCTCGATAAAGGCCGCAGTTTCATATGCGAATCGTCCTGGCTCGGTGATTGGCGGCGCGTGGCCCGACTCCTCGAAGGTGACGAGTGTTGCGTCGGGAATCTCCCGAGCCATGAACTCGGCTGCAGGATACGGAGCGATTGGGTCATTTCGCCCGTGGAAGATGGCAACGGGAACATCGACGTTGGGCAATGTTGCCTCGAGATCACATGTCGAGCGCGACGCGTTTGAACCTTCCCAGCAAGCCTCGGTCGAGGCTGCAAACGACTGTCCCCACGCTTCGCGGGGCGGTGCGTCGCGATTGGGTGCATTCAACGGCTGACCTCCAAAGTTGAGCGAGGGCGGACCGCCGACGAAGATGGCTTGCGCCACCCGTTCGCTGCCGTGTCGATCCAGATAGGCCAATGTCGTTCGCACGCCCAGCGACCAACCAATCATGGTGATGTTGCGGAAGTCGCGCTGCTCGATGAATGCGGCCTGATCGTCGGCGAACTGCTCAATGCTGTACGCGGCAGGATCCTGCGGACATTCCGAAGGCGCACGACCGCGATGGTTCAACGCGGCGCAATGAAAGCGATCAGAGAGCACGTCGATCATGTCGGCCCAGACGGCGGCGCTGCTCTGCGTCCCGTGGACGAAGACGATGGTCGGCACATCGTTGTTGGGCGGGTCGTTGGGACCTTGTTCGTGATAGAACAGATTGAGTCCGTTGATGTCGACGAATGGCATGATGCGGCGTTTCGTTACTATCGGCGGTGTTGTCGCGTTGGGAGGATGGTATGACCTACGTCTGGGAGTTGGATACGCCTGCGTTGCTCGTCGATCTCGACGCGCTGGAGCACAATGCTTCGTTGATGGCGCAGCGCTGCGCCGAGGCGAGCATCGCCTGGCGTCCGCATGTGAAGGCATGCAAAGCACCGGCCATGGCGCTGCGGCTGATCGAGGCCGGCGCCGTTGGCGTGACCTGCGCGAAGGCTTCGGAGGCCTTGGCGATGGCCCAGGGCGGTGTTACGGACATTCTGATCGCCAACGAGATCGTCGGCGAGCAGAAGGTTGCCAGACTGATCGAGGTGGCACGCCTGGCAACCTTGTGCGTAGCGGTTGACGACGCGGCGAACATTCGTGAAATCGCCGCAGCCGCCGACACCGCAGGAGTTGAAGTCGACCTGCTGGTTGACATCGATGTCAATCTCCACCGATGCGGCATCACTCCTGAGGAGGCGCCGGCCCTTTGCGCGTTAGTCGAGGACTTGCCCGGCGTGCATCTACGAGGGTTGATGGGCTACGAGGGCCACGTCATGGGCTTGCCCGACGACGACAAGCAACGCGAGACTGCTGCCTCGGCAAAGATCATCGAGCAGGCGCGGCAGTTGTGCGACGCCGAAGGACACAGCATTGGCGTGATGTCCGGCGGCGGCAGCGGAAACTATCGATACGTCCTGCAGCAGGCAGTGCTCAGCGAGCTGCAAGCCGGAGGAGCAGCCCTGATGGACATGACCTATGAACAGATGGGCGTCGATGGACATCGGCGCGCGCTCAGTCTGATCTGCCAGGTCGTCTCGGCGGCGACCTCAGAGCGCGCAGCGGGAGACGCCGGCTGGAAAGCGACGGGCCGACACACAGGCTTGCCTTCAGTAGTCAATCCACCAGGCTGGGAGTGCGTCGGCCTCAGCGCCGAGCACACGCATCTCTCAAGAAACGGCGGCGAGTCGCTGGAGCTGGGCGATCGCGTCGAGATGGTCCCACACTACTCGGACAGCACCGTCCTGCTGCATCGAACGCTCTACGCCCATCGATCGGGCGTGGTCGAGGAGGAGTGGAAGATCACGGGATCGGGAGCGCTTCAGTAGCGGCGAGTTCAGATGTAGCGGCGGAGCAGTGGCGTCATTCCGGCCAGCGCGAACTCCTGGTCGGCGGTCAAGATGTCGGTGATGCCAAAGTCGCGCATGATCTGGATGGCAATGCAGTCCTGATAGCTCAACCGAGTGTGGCGGAATTCTCCATCGAACAGGTCCAACGCAGCCGCAAGCAAACCGGGCGTGTGTCGTACGACAATCGTGCGGGCATCCGCTCTCATATCCCTCACGGTTGCCGCGACAGATCTACGCGTTCCTCCATCTGCTCTCGCGAAGTGGGCAAGAAGCTCCTGGAAGACGCCTTCGCTCGTTACTCGCTGCATGTCGGCGGTGACATCAGCCGCCAGCAGCGCCACTCGGTGCCATTGATCATGATCGAATTCCACGCCGATGAGATGCGAGGTGTCGACGAACACTTGGACATGCGAGGTCATTCAGGCGTCGGCTCATCTCGCTCAATCAAGAACTGGTCCATGTACGCGACCAGTTCGTCAAAGCATGGATCGTCTGGGCCAACAATCGGCTCTGGAATCAGCTCCCTGAACATCTCGACTGTGGCCCCGACTTCGTAACACGACTCGTACTCGTCGCCCCGGTACTCGAACCTCCTGCAGCGAAGTGTCCGACCATCGCGAACGACCTCGTACTCGTCGGTCAGATACTTCGGCTCGTTCACATGGAAGGTCTGTTTGTCGATCGTCGTCATGATCCAACTCCAGGGACAGCGTAGCCGGATTCCGCAACGCGCTCTCCGCTTACGATACCCTTCGATTGCTGAGCGGGAGGAGCGCAGGACGATGTTGTTGACTCCGTATCGCGTGTTGGATTTGACCGATCAACGAGGCATGCTCGCGGGACAGATACTCGCTGATCTGGGCGCAGATGTGATCTGCGTTGAACCGCCGGACGGGTCTTCTGCGCGGGCGGTCGGACCCTTCGCCGGCGACGATCCAGGACCGGATCGATCCCTGTTCTGGTGGGCCTACGCCCGCAACAAGCGGGGCATCACTTGCAACCTCGATCACTCCGACGGCCAAGCGCTGCTGAGCCAACTGGCCGCCAGCGCCGACTTCATTCTCGAGTCCGATGACCCGGGCGTGATGTCGGCTCGGGGACTCGGCTACAACGATCTCTCGGCCGAGCACAACGACCTGATCTACACCTCGATCTCCGCCTTCGGCCAGACCGGTCCCAAAGCGAGCTATGCCTCAACCGACCTGATCCTGATGGCCGCTGGCGGACCGCTGATTCTGGCCGGCGGCGCCGGTGAAGCGCCCGTCCGCGTATCGGTGCCGCAGGCCTGGAACCATGCATCCGGCGAGGCTGCGATGGCGACAATGATCGCCCTGCGCGCGCGCCGCAAGATCGGTCGCGGACAACATGTCGACATTTCAGCCCAGCAGTCGGTCGCTGCCGCCACGATGTCGACGATCCTCGCCTCGTCGATCGGCGCTGCCGAGACGGCCCGCGTCTCCGGCGGGATGGCCGTTGGGCCCTTCATGGGGCGCCTGATCTGGGAGGCCGCCGACGGTTACATCTCGCTCACCTTCCTGTTCGGTTCGGGCATCGGACCGTTCTCGCAGCGGCTGTTCAATTGGATGTACGACGAAGGCGAGTGCTCGCTGGAGGACCGCGATCTCGACTGGATCGGCCTCGGCGCGGAATTCATTTCCGGTCAGCGGCCGCTGTCGGAATGGGATCGGCTGATGGGAGTCGTTGGCGAGTTCCTGATCAAGCGAACTCGCGCAGAGCTGTTTGCCGAGGCGCAGTCGCGCTCTCTGCTCATCGTGCCCGTGACCAGCGTCGACGAGGTTGCGGATTCCGAGCAGTTCGAAGCTCGCGAGTTCTGGCGCGAACACGACATGCCCGGCTGGCCGGAGCCGGTCCGATTCCCGGGACCGTTCGTGAAACTGTCCGACAATCAGATTGAGTACCGCCGTCCGGCCCCGACCATTGGCCAGCACAACGCAGAGATCTATGCAGAACTCGGGCTCGACGCCGAAGCGCTGAACGACTTGCGTGAACGAGGGGTGATCTAAATGACCACAGTGATTCCCAACGTCCCGGCGGTCCCAACCGAAGGAGCTCTGGCCGGACTCAAGGTGGTCGACCTGATGTGGGTCGTCGCCGGCCCAACCGCGACGCGGGCCATGGCCGACTTCGGCGCCACCGTCGTGCGCATCGAATCGGCGAACCGGATTGAGACGGCTCGTGGCATCGGCCCCTTCCACGACAACGCGCAGGGCCCCGATCATTCGGGACTGTTCAGCAACATGAACGTGAACAAGCTCGGACTCTCGCTCAACCTCGGGACGCAGGAAGCTCGCGACGTCCTGCTCGACCTGATCAAGTGGTGCGATGTCCTGACTGAGTCTTTTTCGCCAAGGGCGATGCGCGCCTGGGGCATGGACTTCGAATCGCTCAAGGAAATTCGACCCGATCTGATCATGCTCTCGACCTGCCTCTTCGGGCAGGAAGGCCCGCTTTCTCGCGTGGCCGGGTTCGGCACGATGGGTGCGGCGATTGGTGGATACATTGCACTGGCCGGGAATCCCGGAGGCCCGCCGATCGGTCCGTACTCGGCCTACACCGACTACCTCTCACCGCGCTTCGCCCTGCCGACCATCCTCGCGGCGCTCGATCATCGCGATCGCACCGGCGAGGGCGTCTACATCGACCAGGCTCAGGCTGAATCGTCGCTGCACTTCATGAGCGCAGCCCTGTTGGATTACACCGTCAATGGGCGTGTTCCTGAGCAAGTCGGCAACGCCGACCCGGCTATGGCTCCGCACGGTTGCTATGCCGCATCCGGCGATGACGACTGGGTCGCCATTGCAGCGCGAGACGATGGTGATTGGGCCAACCTGTGCGCAGCGATGGGCTTGGGCGAGCTGACCTGCGACGATCGGTTCGCCGATCTCGCCGCTCGCAAGGCCAATGAGGACGAACTGAACGGCATCGTCGCGGGCTGGACCGTGGAGCACGGGGCGATCGAGATCGAGTACATGCTGCAGGCCTTCGGTGTCCCGGCGCACGCCGTCTCGAACAGTTCAGCGGCCGCTGCCGATCCGCAGTTGCTGCACCGCGGACATTTCATCCAGATGGAGCATCCGGTTCACGGAGTCGCGACGATCGAGGCGGCCAAAGGCATGATGTCGGAGACGCCGCCCGATTATCGCTCGGCTGCACCCTCGATCGGTCGTGACAACGACCTGGTCCTGAGGGAGATACTGGGCTACGACGATGAGAGAATCGCGCAACTCGCGATTGCCGACGCGCTGACGTAACTGCGGGCAGCGTTGTCATCAGCCTGACAACTCAGACGTTCAAGCTCTACCCTCCCTACCGAGCGCGGCGGGCGCCGCGCTATCGCGTTTGTGAGGAGCTCTCCGATGGCTGGACGTTTGGACGGCAAGGTCGCCGTGATTACTGGCGCAGGCTCCGGCATGGGCCGATCGACTGCAGAGCTGTTTGCCGAAGAGGGCGCTCGCGTATTGGTCGTTGACCGCTGGGCTGAGCGGGCAGAAGAAGCAGCATCGAGCATCGGCGAAGTGGCTATCGCGTTCACCGGCGACGTCGCACAGGGTGAAGACGTGCAGGCGATGTACTCAGCCGCAGTCGACGCCTTTGGTGGGGTCAACATCATCTACAACAATGCCGGCATCGGAACTCGCGAAGACAACGTTCGGGACTGTCCAGAGGATGTCTTCGACGAGATCATGTCAGTCAACCTGCGCGGTGTCTGGCTGGGGATGAAGTATGGGATTCCGCACCTGGAACAGGCTGGCGGCGGTTCGATTATCTCTACGGCCTCAGTTGCGGGCATTTCGGGTTTGTCAGGCATCGCTGCCTACTGCGCATCCAAGGGCGGCGTGATCGCTCTGACACGAGCAGCCGCAGGCGAGTGGGCGGCCAAGGGCATTCGCATCAACTGCATCTGCCCCGGCGCGATCGCGACGAGAATCGGGGACAACACTCGCGGTCCCGAGGACCCGGCCGCAATGGAGCGTCGCCGCGAGCGCAACGCAATGGCTCATCCGCTCGGTCGGTCGGGCGAAGGCGCCGATATCGCGCAGACGGCACTGTACCTCGCCTCCGACGAATCGTCGTTCGTCACCGGCCAGGCGATCGTCGTCGACGGCGGTTGGACGGCCGTCGACAGCCGATGGTTCGAGTTCACCGGCAGGGACTTCTCATAGCGGTAGCGACATCGACATCGACATCGGACGGGGCATCATGGCAGACCGACTGACAGGCAAAGTGGCAGTCATCACTGGAGCTGCCTCGGGACTCGGAGAAGCGACCGCCAGGCTGTTCGCCTCCGAAGGCGCCAGAGTCATGATCGCCGACCGCGATGCATCGCGTGGCCCTTGGGTCGCGGCTGATATCGGTAGTTCGGCCCGGTTCGTCGAGACTGACGTGCGTTTCGGCGAGGATGTGCAGGGCATGTTCGCGGCCGCCGACGACGATTGGGGACGCATCGACATCATCTACAACAACGCCGGAGTCGGAGGCCCCGAGGGCAACCTGCGCGATTGTCCCGAGGAGCGCTACGACCTGATTTCGGATGTCAACATTCGTGGCGTCTGGCTGGGGATGAAGTACGGGATTCCTCACCTGGAGCGTTCCGGCGGGGGATCGATCATCGTCACGGCTTCGATCGCGGCAATCACCGGTGTCGCGGGAGTCACGGCCTATTGCGCGTCGAAGGGCGCGGTGGTCGCGATGGTTCGGGCGGCTGCTGGCGAATGGGCGTCGAAGAACATCCGCATCAACTGCATCTGCCCGGGCTCGATCACGACCGGGCAAGGCTCGCGTAGCGAAGAGCAGATTGAGCAAACCCGGCAATACTTTTCCAAGATCAACCCTGTGGGTCGTTCGGGCGAGCCGATCGACATCGCCAATGCAGCGCTCTTCCTGGCCTCGGATGCATCGTCGCTCATCACAGGTCAGAAGCTGGTCGTCGACGGCGGCTGGACCAGCCTCGACGCTCGTTACGTCGAAGTCATGGGTCCTGCAGTAACAGAAGAGTAGAGAGGAACAGATCATGGCAGACCACACATCCGGACGGCTGGCAGGCAAAGTGGCGGTGATCACAGGCGGCGCGTCGGGCATTGGCGAGGCGACGGTGAGACTCTTTGCGTCCGAGGGCGCCAGAGTCCTGATCGCCGACCGCAACGCAGAGCGTGGACCTTGGGTGGCATCTGAAATCGGCGATTCTGCGCTCTTCGTCGAGACGGATGTGCGCCAGAGCGAGGATATCCAGGGCATGTTCTCGGCCGCCGATGAGGCCTGGGGACGCATCGACATCATCTACAACAACGCAGGAGTCGGACCACCCGAGGACAACATCCGCGACTGCCCGGAGCATACTTACGACCTCGTCTCGGACGTCAACATCCGCGGCGTCTGGTTGGGCATGAAGTACGGCATCCCGCACCTCGAACGCGCCGGCGGCGGCTCGATCATCGCGACGGCGTCGGTGGCGGGACTGGTCGGCCTGGCCGGCATGGCGGCTTACTGCGCATCCAAGGGCGCGGTGATTGCGATGGTTCGAGCGGCTGCCGGTGAATGGGCGTCCAAAGGCATCCGCATCAACTGCATCTGTCCCGGCGGCATCGCTACCGGCCAGGGCTGGCTCAGCGAAGAGCGGGTCGAGCAAACGCGGCAGGATTGGGCCAAGATGCACCCGATTGGCCGCTCAGGCGAAGGCATCGACATCGCCAACGCGGCCCTGTTCCTGGCCTCCGACGCCTCAGCGCTGATCACCGGACAGAAGCTCGTCGTTGACGGCGGCTGGACCGGCCCCGACGGTCGCTATGACGATCTCACAGGTCGTGACTGGAGCCAGGTTTAGTGCTCAGCTGGGTAAGATGAGATCCAAAGCCGCTACGAAAGACGCTCACGATGGTTCTGCAAGAACAGCAACCCACACTCGAAGAAGTTGAGGCTGAGTGGATGGACGCGCTGGAGCAGGCACTGTCGGGAAGCGATGAGCAGTGGGCGGAGTTTATCCGCGCCGCCAACGACTCTGGACCAGACTTCACGCCAGAAGAAGACGCCGAAGACATCGCGTTCATCCTGGAGTACGAAGCGAAGGAGAAACGTGGAGAAGTAGGCCCGACAGTCCTGTGGGACGACGAGTTCGACCGCATTCACGATCCCGAGCTTTATGAGTTCTTCCAACGCCTTGACCGAGAGTTCCCCGAGAACGAGGAGATGCGTATAGACCGCAAACTGTGCACCTCGGAGGGCAAGGCGTTCATGAGAAGACTGAAGGATGAGTTTCCGGAAGCAGTCTTCTTGTACATGATCGCCATGCCGATGGAGTGAGTCCACGGATTGCCCCATATGCAGTTCGCCTCTCGCCTGAAGGTTGGGGTGAGTTTCAGCGATTGGCTCCGCGTCCGCGTCACGCGGCCAATGAACACCGCAAGCAGTTGAGGCTTGGTCCATACATGCCCGAGTCGAAGCAGCTTGAGCTGATTGATCGCTCCGACCTATGGCGCATCAAGTTTGGAGATTGGCGAATCGTCTTCCGACTTGATGAGCCGAATCGGGAGATAACGATCACTCGCATCAGGCGACGAAGCACTGCATACATCGGGATCGAGCGACCGCCTCGTCAGTAACTGCCGGACGCCGACCAACGCGTGACCCGGTCGGGCATGAGCTTCAACAGCGGCCGCTCTTCCAATCCCATCGTCTCGTACTGCGGATACTTCGCTCTGAGCGCGGCAATCGCTCGTGACGCTTCGACCTGATCCCATTCGCTCGGCCAGAGAACATCCGCAGGACCGCGCAGCAGGATCCACCAGAGTTGATTCCAGTCGTCGTCGTAGCGATCAACGAGCAGCGCGAACCTCGGATTGGACTCGATATTGGTCAATCGCCGGAGTCTGAGCGTTGTTTTCGGTTTCTCGTCGATGGCGATGTAGATCGAGTCTTCAACCATCTGAAAGACAACCGGCTGCAGATGTGGGTCGCCATCCGCCGACGCCGTGGAGAGGTATCCATGCCTGGCGGCTTCGAGCGTGCTGCGGACATCGTCGAGGCTGGGCACAGGATTCCTATACTCGCGACACGTCATTGGGATTCGACAGGGAGGTTGTCATGCCGGAACGACGCAAGCTGGATGATTCCGAGATTAGCGGTCGGCTGGCCGAGATTGCAGGTTGGTCCTACGAGGACGGCTCGTTAACGCGCGACTTCCAGTTCGACAACTTCGTGTCGGCCTTTGGATTTATGTCGTCTGTCGCTCTGCTCGCCGAGAAGATGGACCACCATCCGAACTGGTCGAACGTCTATAACAGCGTCTCAATCGCGCTCAACACCCACGACGCCGGCGGCGTCACTGACTTCGACTTCGTCCTGGCGGGTCAGATCAACGAGGTTGCCGGCTAAGGCGTCTTCGAACTGGAGCCGCAAGCCTTGTATCGGGCGGATTCCAGATCCCTGCACCCCTGCAGGAGTAACTGCCGAGATCCCATTTCGTCATTGCCGCGCTCCGACGCGGCAATCACGCCGCATCCTGCTCAGACGTCAGTGCTCGAGTTAGCGAGATACCCGCGACAAGCGCGGGTATGACGGAGACACGCGCCAGATCGGCAGATTTCTGGCTCTGACTAATCAACCAACCACTTAAGCAGCTGATCCCGCGTCGCATTGGCGCCGCTCACCACGATGACGATCCGCCGACCGGCGATTCGGTCCCGCTCCTGATTTGCTGCCGCGACGCTGACTGCGCCTGCCGGCTCGGACATGATGTGCTGCAGATCCCAGAGTTGACGCAGGCCTGCGAGTATCTGCTCATCGTCGACCAGGATGAAGTCGTTGAGTCCGGCGCGGAGAATGCCCAGCGGCAGGTCAAAGACGACGCCGGTGGCGATGCCCTCGGCGAGCGTCTGATTGGGTCGGGGTTCCATCTTGCCCGAACGCCAGGCGTCGTGCACCGCCGGCGACAACGACGACTGAGCTGCCCAGATGCCCGTTGGATGCCCAAGCCCGTCTCGGACGGTGACCCAGCCAGAGGCGCCTGTGCCACCGCCGAGTGGGACAATCACCAGGTCGGTGTCCGGCTGTTGCGTCTCCAGCACTTCCAGAGCGGCTGTGGCGACACCGGCGATCAAGGTGGGTTGGTTGACCGGTTCCACGTAGAACGCGCCTCGCTCATGTGCATACTCTGCTGCAGCGTTGAAACACTCATCAACCCGTTCACCGACGAGTTCCACCCGGCCACCGAAGC
The DNA here is from genome assembly GCA_965207365.1 of Dehalococcoidia bacterium. Lineage (GTDB taxonomy): Bacteria > Chloroflexota > Dehalococcoidia > Bin125 > Bin125 > Bin125. The sequence goes on from OZ242281.1 coordinate 787,614, forward strand.
GCTCGATCGCCGCAATCTTGTCGGGATTGGCGTCGGTCGGCATGAAGACGGTGGCCGACGTTCCGGCACTGGCTGCGCCGTAGGCGATCGATTGACCGTGATTGCCGGTCGAGGCGGTCACGAGTCCCCGCTTGCGAACATCAGCGTCGAGCTGAGAGGCGAGATAGATGCCGCCGCGAACCTTGAAGGCCGATGTGGGCGTTGCCGCCTCCAGCTTGATCGAGACGTGCGCATCGAAATGTTCCGAGAGACCGGGGCTGTGAATCAACGGGGTCGGCAGAGTGATTTCACGCTTGATGATCTCATACGCGCGACGGACTTCCTCCAGCGTCGGAGGCGCCAATGCGCCGCTCACGAGCGGTACTTCGCGATCTGCTCGGGCTGACGTTCGGCGATCGTCTCAGCCGAGCGGAAGTAGATGTCGGGCGGATCCCAGCCGTTCAGACCGGCATATGTGTCAATCTGCGAGCGATGGTGGATGTCGTGCTCCATCATCATCAGCAGTAGTCGCCAGCCGCTGAGCGCTGCGCCGGGTGTGTCGATCATCTCGATCTGCCGGGTCAACCCTTCAGGACCGACTTCAGTCACCAGGCGACTGAACTCCTCGAAACTGGCATCGAGCGCCGGACCCCAGAGTTCGGGATGAGAGACATCGGGAGGTTCGGGAGATATCCAACCCTCGCGCCGATATGCGCTGGCAAAGTACAGCCGCGAACCGCACATGTGCCCGATCAACTTGTTGATCGACCAAGCCCCTTCCCCCTCTAACGTGGCGCCTTCACCGCCGATGGGGGTCCAGCCGTCCGCCTCGGGAGGAAGCGCTGTCATGTCTCGGACGGCGCGTCCGTTGACGGAGCGGAAGTAGCGGAGGAAGCCGTCGATATCGGTAAACATGCGAACGCCAATCGTTGCGACTACTCGACCATGTCGAGCGTCGGCTGTTGCTCAATCTGCAGGAGCGTGGGGTCATCGTTGCGGACTGCGTTGACTCGCGACGAAACCGGAAGCGTGACGAACGAATCGTCGGGCGGTAAGTCCAACAAGGACAGGACGGCATCGGACTCGATATTGCCTCGATCCAGCCACGACTCGGCGCGATCAATGGGCATGACGACCGGCATCCGCGCGTGAATGTTGGCCAATGCCTCGGACGCGTCGGTGGTCAAAATCGTGAAGGTTGTGGCCGGCCGATCCGGCTCAGGTTGCCAGATGTCGTAGAGGCCGGCGAACACGAACGGTTCACAATCCTCGCGGTGTATCCAATGCGGCTGACGGTTGCCCTTCGGCCCGTTCCACTCGTACCAACCGTCAGCGGGGACCAGACAGCGCTGACGCTTGAACGGTCGGGCAAAGGCGCGAGACGTCGCGACCGTCTCTGAGCGCGCATTGATCTGACGCGCCGCACGCTTGGCGTCCTGAGCCCAGAAGTTGACCAGCCCCCAGCGCGCCGGTTGCGCGACAAACTCCTCGCCGTCGGCGAGGATGATCGGATGAAGCTGCGTCGGCGCGATGTTGAATCGTGGCTTGAACGGCGGCTTGAATGGCGGCTTGAACGACGGATCGCCGAACAGCTTCACGTTCAGCCGCTTGACGGCTCTAATGAACTCCAGCGAGTCGACGGTGAGGGTGAAACGTCCGCACATGAGGTCAGTGTAAGCAAGTGTGGCTTTAGCATTGAGTGCATCCCTAAGTTTCATGAGTCTCGCAATCGACGCGACACCGCACGTCCAGCAGCTTGAAGAAAGGCGCCCTCGATGTCAGACAACAATGGTGAGCCGACGGTCATCCTGGATAAGCGCGACGACGGCGTCGCCCTGATCACGCTGAATCGACCGGAGCGCTTGAACGCGTTCGGCGACGACCTGCTCGACAGACTGTCCGCGGCGTTGATCGACTGTGAAGACGATCCCGAGGTCCGCTGCGTTGCCGTCACCGGCGCAGGACGCGGATTCTCGGCCGGCGCCGACATCAACAACATGGGCCGACGCTCCGACGCGCCTCCTCCGGGACCAGGCGTGGTCAACCGCCGCAGCCATCGCAGCCAACAACAGACATCGGGCATGCTGCACCAGATGGGTACGCCGACGGTGTCCCTGGTCAACGGTCCGGCCGCCGGCGGTGGTCTGGGACTCTGCCTGGCGACCGACTTCCGCATTGCCTCCGACCGCGCCCGCTTCGTGACCGCATTCCGCAACATCGGCGTGTCGGGCGATTACGGCGTCGCCTGGTTCTTGAATCAGATGGTCGGCATCACACGCGCTCGCGAGCTCCTGATCCTCGACCGCCGCATCAACGCGGATGAGGCCGAATCGCTTGGCATCGTGACCAAAGTCGTGCCGCACGACGAGCTGTTGACCGAGGGACTCGCGTTCTGCCGCGAAATCGCGCAGGGTCCAACCGCAGTGTTGTCGATGATGAAGTGGACGCTCAACTACGCGGCCACATCGAGCTTGAGTGATTCGCTCTACCAGGAGGGCTCGCACGTCATGCTGTCGTTCTCCGGCGAGGACAACAAGGAAGCCGCTCGCGCGTTCCTCGAGAAGCGACCGCCGAACTTCGTCGGCCGATAGGCGACGCGTTCATCCCGGCGAAGGACTGATCGACCAGAAAAACCGAACCCCCGGACGCGTGTCCGGGGGTCGGCCAGGAAGCGGGGCCGGGCGAGCGAGAAACCCGTGCCCCTGAGTACGCCGGGCGGTCGTTCCCGGCGGGACTCTCACGTTTCGCGGCCGATCACTACCTGGCTAGGCCTGTAGCGGGGCGAACCGTTGGAGCCGTGCTCAAGACACGGGTTCTTGATTCGCGCATTGGAGCGACGAGCGCTCCTGCGCAGATCTCCCTCGGTCGCCTACGGGGTTAGCTGACGGGTTCGGCGCGAAGGAGTGCGCCGTGCAGAACTCGAATCTCGAATCCTGCATTCACCCCAAGTGTTGGGTCCCCCGTTCCCTGCGCCGTCTTGCGATGTTGCAGGGATTCGGCCCGAATATTCAGTTGTGACTGCAAGCGTACTCACTCTGGAACGCATTTGCCAATGCCACTAGCAGAGATAACACTGCGTTGACATGAGTGAGCTGATGCCAGTCGCCGCAGTTCCGGAAGGCGAGGAATATCTCAACTGTCAACATTCCCAGTCCCCGTTTTACGGTGACCTTTGAAATACGCCCTAATCCCCTCTCCCCCCTGCGGGGGAGATGCCGAAAGCCTGCCCCGCACTTGATGCGGGGGCAGAGGGGGGTCCGCTGTTCGGGATCCTTATCTGGTCATTGTCAGCCGACCCCCCCCTCTGTCACTCCGTGACATCTCCCCCCGCAAAGGGGGGGAGAGGGGATTAGAGAGTTCTTCCCTTATGTAACGACCCAGACATCATTGATCGCGTCCCAACATCCCAACGTGGAGTACTCCCTAGCGAACAGCGCCACTCCGTCATTGCCGCGCTCCGTCGCGGCAATCTCGACGAGTTCAACTCAAACGTCAGTGATCGAGAACGGCGGGAATACACGCCGAGCGAACCAGGGAAGATGTTAGGGCTTGCAGCCCATGGCCAGCATCTCCTTGCGCAGATCGTTGATCTGGTCGTAGATGCGGCGCAACTCCGGATTCGGACGGCCCAGCGGGCCCTCGCCCGGCTGCGGAGGCAGCTTGCCCGGCATGTCGTCGGTGAGCTTGTTGAGCCTCGCGCGCTCGGCGCGCATCTCTTCACAACGTGCTTCGTCGGCCATCGGTGGCTCTCCTACTCAATTCGTGCTCGGTGCGCTTCGTCCAGCGCTTCCGCCTCAACTCGGGACAATGCTACGCGCGAGGCCAGCTTCAGTCCCAGATCAGACGCCTCCCGCGCGATACGAAACAGCGACAGGTCGTCCGGCGTCTCGATCGTCATGGACAAACCGCCGTCGACTTGCAGCACCTGGACAACCTGCCCGCCTGTCCGCTGCACGAGTTCTTCAAAGCTCGCCAACGTTCTTGCAAGCGGCTGTGCGGCGTCCCATCGAGCTTCAGACTGATAGAGCGGCATGGGTCGTATCGTAGTCGCAATCGTCAGTTGAGCACCTGCAAGCAAGCGAGCGAGGAAGTAGGCCATGGAGCGCATTGGATTTATCGGACTGGGAATCATGGGCGTGCCGATGGTGGCCAATCTCATCAAGGGCGGCTTCGCGCCAACCGTGTGGAACCGTTCACAGCCCGGCATCGACGCCTGCACCGCGTTGGGCGCGTCTGTAGGCGCTTCGCCGCGGGCCGTAGCTGAAGCCTCGGACATCCTGATCACCATCGTCACCGATTCACCCGATGTCGAGTCTGTACTGGTCGGTCGCGAAGACGCAGCGATCCACGGACTGGCCTCTGGTTCCGTCGTGATCGATATGACGACTATCTCGCCCGCCGTCACACGCGACGTGGCGTCGCAACTCGCTGAGCGAGGCGTGTCAATGCTCGACGCTCCGGTCTCAGGCGGCGACACCGGCGCAAAGGCAGGCACGCTCTCGATCATGGTCGGCGGCGATGAGGATGTCCTCCAACGATGCCGGCCCGTGCTTGAGGCGATGGGCTCAACGATTACTCACTGTGGCCCGACCGGCGCGGGTCAAACGGTCAAGCTCTGCAACCAAGTCGCAATCGCTGGCGCACTACTCGGAGTGTGCGAGGCGCTGTCGCTGGCCGACAAGTCGGGCGTCGACCAGGAGCGCATGCTGGCCGCCATCTCGGCCGGCGCAGCCGGAAGCTGGCAGCTGACGAACCTGGGGCCAAAGATCGCCGTCGGCGACTACGCGCCGGGCTTCATGGTCAAGCTGATGCAGAAAGACTTGCGCCTGGCCCTCGAAGCTGGCGCAGATGTCCTCCAGCCGCTGCCAAACACATCCCTGGTCCAACAGCTCTACTACCAGCTGCAGAGCTCAGGGCTCGGCGACGAGGGCACGCAGGCGCTAGCAAGAGTGGTGTCGGGGCTTGGGAAGAGCATCCAATAGCGAGACCCGAGGGAGCGTTCTAGGGGCTGTTCACATGGGGCGGTTCAGTCGAGGAGTTCCCGTCATACCCGCGCTCGCCGCGGGTATCTCGCTGCATTCGGCGCCACTGTCCGTGCACCACTCGGCGAGATTGCCGCGACAAGCGCGGCAATGACGGAATTCTGGCTCAGCAAATAGCTGATGCGAACAGGCCCTAGAACCACCACTCAACAAGGTCCGTCATTCCCGCGCTCCGTCGCGGGAATCTCGCTGCTATGGGCAGGGACGCAGAGTGTCTCGGAACCGAGTCAGGTTGCCGGCGGTGTTCATCAAGTCGGCCTTGCCCGCCTCACTACGAGATACCCGCGACAAGCGCGGGTATGACGGAGTAGTGCTGGGCAACCGCTAGTGCGCGTGCATCTCGCCGATCGTCTCGTCGGCGTGGGCCAGGCGCTCTGCGACGTGCTGGAGCATTGCCCAGAGGACCGGCACGGTGGCGTCTTCCTCGAACGTGTTGCGCAGGATCGTCAGGCACTCGGTGTCTTCCTTGGCCACGACCGTCGCCGATCGCGGCCGGCCAAGCAGCAGTGCCATTTCACCGAAGAAGTCGCCTTCGCCGAACGTAGCCAGATGCTGCTGCTCGTCGGTGCCGTAGTGCTGCAACACATCCACCGAACCGGTCCGAATGATGTGCAACGTGGTGCCGAGCTCGCCTTCGCGGTCGATCACGTGTCCCGCCTTGAAGTCCTGGATCTGGACCCAACCGGCGATGTTGTGCAGCTCGTCGCGGTCGACGTGCGAGAACAGCGACGTGTTGGCGAGCATGTCTTCAATAGAAACCGGCATTCTGAGCCTCCGAAGCTGTTCCACAGCGCACGCGGCGCTGAGATATCTGGTCTTCAGATGCAAGATATCGCCATAAGTCGAGAAATGCAGGCAGAATCGGCCGAACACGCCATGGGTTGTGACAAATGTTGCGAACGAAGCGGTGTGCCGTTTACGCGAGATCGTCGCGAAAGTCCGGATGCGCGATTTCGCGTAGTGCTTCCGCCCGCGCAGACAGCGTTCGTCCCGCCAGTTCGGCCTGTCCAAATTCGGTGACAATCCGATCGGCGAGCGTACGAGGCGTCGTCACCACCGAGTCGGCGTCAAGCCGCCTGACAATCCTCGTGACCTTGCCTCGCGCTGCGGTAGAGGGCATCGCGACTACAGAAATGCCGCCATTGAGTATGGCGCCCGCAGCAAAGTCAGGCTGACCACCCGGACCGGAAATCTGTCGGCTGCCCAACGACTCCGCGTTGATCGTGCCATCAAGCGCCACCTGCACTGCCGAGTTGATCCCGACAAAGTTGTGCTGCTGAGCCAGAATCTCAAGCGAATGCGTGTAACCGGCGGGCGCCATGCAGACTGCAGGATTGCGGTCGATCCAGTGGAAGAACTCTGCGCTGCCTGCGGCCTCAGTCGTGATAATCAGCTCTGACGCTGTCGCTTTCCGAGCACCCGTCAACGCTCCACTCTCGACCAACCCCATGACGCCATCCGAGATGAGACCTGAATGGACGCCCAGATTTCGCCTCTCGCCGAGCATTCCCATGATCGCCTCGGGCACGCCGCCGATGCCAAACTGCAACGTCGCGCCGTCGGTCACGAGCTCCGCCACCGAGGCGGCAATCTCACGTTCCAGCGCTCCCGGTTCGCCACGGCGCAATTCGATTATGTCGCTATCCAGGGGAACCAACCAATCGATCTCTTCACGCCGAAGCTCTGCCGCGCCAAAGGTGTAGGGCAGATTGGGATTGACCTGGGCGATCACCAGCGGTGCGGTCCGGACCACGTCGACAATCCCGCCAACCGATGTCCCCAGCGAATACAGACCCTCAGGACCCGGCTCCGACACCTGAATCAGAATCGCATCAGCAGGCAACGGACCGTCAGGTCTGAACAGCGTCGGCACCTGCGCATACGTCGCAGGGATGTGCTCAAGCGCACCAGCCGCCTCGACATCACGCAACGGACCGCTGGTCTGATAGGTCGAAAATCGAAACGGCTCATGAGGATGGTCCAACGGCGGCACATGAGTAAACAGATTGCCCGTCGCCAGTTCGATATCCGTCCAACCAGAGCGAATCTCATCAAGTGCATGCAACAACCCGACCGGAGTCGCCGACATCGGAGGAACAACGACTCGCGAACCATCGGGAATCACGCGCAGCGCCTGCTCCGCACGCCTCTCGCGAGTACCACGCGGCGCCGATCGCGGCGGCAGATAGTCGTCGAAGTCAATCATTCATCGACGATCTTGAGATTGCGGGGGTGGCCTAAAACATAACCCCTGCCCTTCGGCTTGAGATCACCATGCAGTTCGATCTTCACCTGACGTCGGTGTGCGTCGATAACCGTCTCATATTCAGAAGACGGAAACATGACTTCGACTCTTCTTAGGCGCTCGTCTAGTTCGACGAGGAGTACCGCGTGACCGTCAAACTCTGCAGGATCGCGGGTGAGGCGGAAGACGTCTGCGAGGATGTGTTCGTTCTCGAACGTGGCTCGAGAGCGAAGATGCTTCGATGCGTCATCGAGAGTCTGAACATCACGCAAGGAGAAGGAAACGTGAGCGTTTGGTGAACGGTGGTTTGGGTGTAGCGCAGACCATGCAATGTCGGCCACTAGCCCGTCGCCAAACTCTCGAGCCTGATCTGACATCGCGCTCACTGCAGAGCAGAAGTTTGCGCTGACACCAGAACTCATTGCGTCATCGAAGGAGTCGAGCGCATCTGTCTCATGGGCTTTGGCGATCGCGGCATGGGTGGCATCCAGGGCACCAGCGAGTGTGCGAGTCGCCAATCGGGAGAACGGCAAATCATGAGAATCCGGAAACAGCTCGGCTTGGGCCGGTGGATCAGGAACTGGAGACAACAGGGTCAGCTCATACGTGTCAAAGTCTGAGGGTGCAACGGCAATGTGATCAATGAAATCGGTGACTTTCGCAGACCTTGGGCCGAGGAACGCTGGACGCGGCGTCTCGGCGGCCCGGGCAGCTGCGGCTAAAGCTGACACAGCACCAGCCATCAGGCCATTCGCGTCCGTCAACGAGACGGGCTTTCCTTCAACGCCATTACGTGCCGAGATTCGGATCGTATCCGCACCTACAGATGCGAGGGTACGAAACACGTCGAGCTGGGACCGGTCCTCCAACATGGCCAAGACCTCAACGACCTGGAAGATGTTCCGAGCGTAGCCTGGTGCGGTGGTCTTGATAGGAACGACGGCTTCCCATCTTTGCCCCACCTCAGCCTTTTCGAGGACGACAGCGCGATCGGGCCATACCTCAGCCTCTTCCCAGCCGCTGGCCTTGAGGTGAGCCAACACGCTTGCCGGGGGAATCGTGCGCAGCGCGTCCGGATCTTGAATCTCAACGCGCATTAGAGATACTCCGGTCTCGCGCTCTTCATTAGCGCATCAAGGTTCTCCTTGTTGAATACATTATCCAATGGAATGACCACGGTGCGGGAAACCTTGTTCTCCGTCCTTGGTTCCCCACGTAAGGACAAGAAGTAGCCACAACGTCTGAGGCAAAGCTCTGTGGTCGATTGGCTGAGCCACTCGTCCTTCACTTCCGGTAAGAGGACAACGATGAGAACGAACGGCCAAGCTTCGTCTGGATCTCGGAGGTCGTTGAAGTTGTCCTTGTCGAGTGGAAAGTGGATTCCATCAGTCTTCACGAAATCCTGAGTCGTTGATTTGGCCTGAAAGTGGACAATCGGCGACCGGCGACCTAGTGGCCGTAAGGACCCGTCAACGCTCTGATCGTCTACCTGCCAATCAGCCAGTTGGTACCCCGCATTCACAGCAACAGCCTGGATGTACGTAAGCGAGAACAACTCGTTCTCATCAAAGGACGTCATTGATTGACCGCACCGAATCGCGAAGGGAATAGGCACCAAAGTCGGCTTGGGCAGACCGCAAGACGCGCCGCCCGATTGCTCGGACGGCGCGTTTGATGTTCGCACGATGCGGACTATGGCTGGGAGATGTCCAGCACGCCGCGGGCGACTTCGCCGGCCTGCATGGCCGCGAAGGCTTCGTTGATCTCGCTTAGGGCGAAGCGCTTCGAGACCAGCCCGGTCAGGTCGAGCTTGTCCTGGCGGTAGAGGTCGAGCAGCTTCGGCATGTGCTCGCGGAAACGCGTCGAGCCGTACATGCAGCCAATCGCCTTCTTCTCCTGCAGGAACTCGGGACCGGGGAAGCTGACCTCGGAGCCGAGCGGCATCATGCCGACGATGCAGGCGGTGCCGCCGGCACGGACCATGTCCCATGCCTGACGCGCTGCGTTGGTGTTGCCGATCGCCTCAAAGGCAATCTCGACGCCGACGCCATCGGTCAGTTCCTTGATCGCCTCGACCGCGTCCACCTCGGCCGCGTTGATGCGGTCGGTGGCGCCGAACTGCTCGGCAAAGTCGAGCTTGTTCTCGAGGATGTCGACCGCAATGATCCGGCTCGCGCCGGCGATCCTGCAGCCCTGGATCACGTTGAGACCCACACCGCCGCAGCCAATCACGGCCACTACGGAACCACCCGGCACCTTGGCCGTGTAGAGCGCGGCTCCGACGCCGGTCATCACACCACAACCAACGAGCGCCGCCTCGGCCGGCGGGATGTCCTCAGGAATCTTGAGCACGCCCGTCTGCGAGGTCAGCATGTACTCGCCGAACGAGCCGACGCTGGCCATCTGCACGACGGGACGTCCGTCCCAGTTCAGGCGGTCGCGGGCCAGAGCGGCGCCGGCCGGGTCGGGGCACAGATTGGGCTCGCCGCGCAGACACCAGTAGCACTCGCCACAGAAGGGGCGGAAGGACATGATGACGTTGTCGCCGGGCTGCACGTAGGTGACATCGTCACCGACGCTCTCGACGACGCCGGCGGCCTCGTGGCCGAGCACGGCGGGCAGTCCACCGAAGGCGGCGGCCCACTTGCCGTCAACGAAGTGAAGGTCGGAGTGGCACACACCCGAGGTCGTGGTGCGCACGAGCACCTCAGTCGGCTGCGGGTCACGCACGTTGATGTCGTGAACCTCAAGCACGGAACGGTCGCCGTCCTTGGCCTGATTACCGGGGTCGAAAATGGCAGCTTTCACGTCTGGTCCTTCCCAGTTTGCTCATACAAATTAGCCGCACAGCGCTGCGCGGTCGGCGTTCATGCTAGGCGAGCGCACTGACCGACACAACAATCAGACGTTGGCAGCCACACGGCTACGCCGGAGGCAGCAATCCAAACAGCCGCCGTTTCTTCGGCGGAGGATTGCGTCGCTCCTGGACTCTCTGAGACGCAATCTGAACCAGTTCAAGCATTCCGCGGGCCGACCAGCGCTCTTCCTCAAGCCAGGCCGCCAGTTTAGCGTCGGCCGTTGCCACACTACCGGCGATGCGCCGCTCATGGAATCGCTCCAGCCGTCGCACGACGCGATAGGCAGTCAAGGACAACCTTGCCACGAGCAACAGGAAGATGAACGCGACCAGCGCCGCCGCGCCACCGGCGAGGATCAACACGGCGTCGCGCAACTCCGCCACATCTTCAAAGACAGCCAGTTCGAGCATCGATTACCCTGTCCCTCGGAGACCAGTCTGGAGCAACCGCCATGCCAAAGCGAGGCCCTGCCGAAAGCCTAATCCTATTCCAGCTCCTGCTCGGAGCCGGCTTCGCAGCAATGGTCGTCTGGACGCTCCTCGCCTGGATCGGCGTGCTCTAGCTTGAGGCAAGTCACTCAAAGGTCTCTCGCCAATCGTTGGGTGGGAGCCCATGATCGTTGTGATCGGAAGATCCGATTATGAGCCAGGCGAGGCCATAAGGCATCCAACCCAAGAACACCCGAGGCGCCGGCGATAGTATTGCGCGGCCGCCGAAGAACACATCTGTAGATTCAGACTCCTGCGATCGGTCTTCCAGATCAATCACGGAAAGGCTTCGACCGTCAACGTATGCGAACTGCCGGCTGTCTGGCGACCACCATGGGCCGTCGACCGGCGATCCGCGGTAAAGCCGCCGGTCTCCGTTTACGTTGGAGAGCAGGATCCCCCAGGGCCAGGCGCGAAAGGCGACGGTCCATTGACCGTCGGGGGAGGTGACCTCGGGTTGCTGACGTTTGAGGGGCAGCTCAGCCGGATTGACTGTGCGAACTGCTAGTAGGCGTCCGCTGCCGTCCGGGGCGATGGCGTAGATGATCGGCGTCCAGGCGAGTTGATCTTCGACTGCCAGGACCCATCTCCCCGATGGCGACTCGATGAGCGAGTGCGGTAGGCCGTTGTCGTTCAGCAAGATGCGTCCGTCAACCTGGACGGTGTTGTCCACGACTTTCAACTGACCGGCAGCAGCGGTATCGGCGACGAACCCTGCGCGTTCGTGCAGCGGGGCCGGCAAGCGAACGATGCGCTCTCGATAGGCGCCGTCCCGGTATGAGAACCGCGCCTGGGTTGGACTCTCCATCCAGCGCAGGGTTCCGACTTCCCTGCCGACCTCATACAGTCGGCCGTCCGACGGGTCTCCGGCGACCAGGTACGAGGTCGAGTATTGCGTGGTGTTGAAGATCACCAATTCAGGCTGGGTCGTCCAACCGATCAGTCCGTAGCGCTGGCCGACCCACTCGGCGTGCAACTCGCCTTCGCGGTCGTAGAGGCGGAGCAGGAGCGGGCTATGATAGGCATGCCCGTTGGAATGGAGCGGTTGCAGTCCGAGTTCTGACGCGGTCGTTGCGCAGTTTGCGGCGACCATCGAGATCATTAGCGCGAGGGCAGCGACGAGATCGCACATCAACGGCCTCCGCGCACCCAATCAACGCTACGCGAAGTACCGATTCTGAATATTCCTCGCGATCACCATTCTCTGGATCTGGTTGGCGCCTTCGAAGATTTGGAAGATCTTGGCGTCTCGCATCCACTTCTCTAGTGGCAGGTCACGCATGAAGCCAACGCCCCCGCAGACTTGGACGGCGTCGGTGGTGATCTTCATCGCCATGTCCGAGGCGAACGTCTTCGCCTTGCTCGCCTCTTCGAGGTCGAAGGGCTGGTTGCTGGAGGCCATTTCGCCAGCCCGCCAGGTGAGCAGGCGGGCAGCATCGATCGCGATGTCCATGTCGGCCAGCATGAAGCCGACACCCTGATGCTCGATCAGCGGGCGCTTCATCGTCTTGCGCTCTCGCGCATAGTCGGCCGAGTACTCGAACGCCGCTCGGGCCAGACCAACGGCAAAGGCGCCGATCCACGGTCGCGTCGCGGCCAGCGTGCCGAGCGCACCCTTCCCGCCTGAGCGGTAGTCAGGGTCAGGATCGCCCAGCCGATTCTCCAGTGGAATGCGCACATCGTCGAAGGCAAGATCGGCAGTATGTGACGCGCGAATGCCCATCTTGTCCCACATCTTGATCTGCGAGAAGCCCTCGGCATCCTTGGGCACGACAAACGCGGAAACATCACGCCAGCCCTCGGAGTCGGACTCACGAGCGAAGACAACGGTGATATCGGCGATGCCACCGCCGGTGATAAAGCGCTTCGTGCCGTTGAGCACGTACTCGTCGCCGTCGCGGACGGCGCGAGTCTTGATCATGCCCGCATCGGAGCCGGCGTCGGGCTCGGTCAAGGCAAGCGCGCCGAGCCGCAGCCTGCCATCATCGGATGTGCATTCAGGAATCCAGCGCTCGTTCTGCTCTGGCGTGCCAATCACGGAGATCGCCGTCGCGGCCAGTCCGGATACTTGCGTCCCCAGAGCGATCCCTGCGCAACCCCAGCTCAGCTCCTCGGCCGTGATCATTGCCGTGATCCCCGGTTCGGCCGAGTGCCCACCCAACGGCACACCGGTCAGTCCGATCTCCGCCGCCTTCGAGGCGACATCCCAGGCAAACTCGTTTCGCTCGTCATACTCCATCGCGACAGGCCGGACCTCGTTCTGAGCAAAGGCATGAGCCGTCTGCTGGACCATTCGGTCTGCTTCGGAGAGTTGGAAGGTAGTCATCTGGCGATCCCCTCGACTTACTGAGACGCAGCATATGGGCATAGCCGTTGTGGCGGTCTGGTTGCACCTCAGCCAGCCAAGATCGGGGCGTTCCTCGGCTCCAAAATTACGACGCGCAGATTGTCGACGGCACCCAGCGCACGCTCGATCCGAGGCCTGACCTCGCTCCAGTTGAGTCCGCCGAGATCGCATCCCAAAGCGGGGACTGCTATTGAACGAATCTGTTGCTCGTTGATCACGCGCACCAAATCGTCGAGGCCAGACTCGATGTACTCGAGCCTGCTGTGACGTCGCCAGTGATCTTTGGTCGGAAAATTGATGATCAGGCGCGGCCGGGCTGCTGAGTACGTCGCCGCTGGCTCCGCCACACGGCTGAAGTTGCTGAAGCTGAGTTGGCCTTGCACAGCAGTCTCACGCTGTGGCGGCGGCGCAAGCTCGTGCAAGTGCACTTGACCTGGCCGAACTCTGCCTTGGTTACAGGCGACCACGTAGTCGTCGAAGTTCTGCGGGTAGCGACGCTTGAACTGCAGGGCGAGACCCTTGCCCATCACGCCCACGCAGTTGACGGTGTTCACGATCGCCTCGACGTCCTCAGCGAAAATGTCTCCTGTGCGGCTCTCGATGGTCGCCATGGCTGCGCTCCTCGCACCCAAAATACCAGCCGGGCGCCAACTCGACGGCCGGCTTGTGTCGTGACTCCTTCAAGATATCGTACACCTGTTCTCTCATCTCAGGCAAGTGGACGCAGACTCTCCGCACAAGTTCCCAGGGAAACGACCACTCGATCAAGAACTCAGCCTGTTTGCCGCGATGGAACTCTCGCCGATAGTTGCGGCCGTGGACCGCCCTCCAGTCGATGTTGTCAAGATCATCCAGGCTTCCGAAGTCCTCAAACGCCGCTGCAGCCGCATTTCCGGTGGTGAACGCCCAACGTCGAGCGTTCGAGTCGGCCCATGCGACCACTGCGCGGAGATCCGCTTCGAGATAGACAATCGGGTCTTGTCCCCCTTTGTAGTCAAGCGCTGGATCTCGCCGGTGAATTACATGCAGCATCGGAGGGCGCACGGAAAAATAAAATGGGACGCATTGACCAACACGCAGGCCCGGATGGCTGCTGAGATATGCCCCATACAGCCTGCGCTCCTTTGCCTCGCCGAAGCCGATTATCGTCCCTGGTCTCTGGCGCTTCTGCATCTGTTCGTGGGACCACAGGCATTGGTCTCTGACAATCGACTCCAGTCGGTCAACGTGACAGATGTGGTAGAGCCTTGGCTCCGGCGGCATCGTCACTGGTTACCTACGCAGCGGCGGGAGGTCTTCGAGCAGCTTTGCCGCGACGGCACTGATGTCCTCGACCGCCCGCTGAAAGGCGTCTTCGGTGCGCGACGAGGGATGCTGTATCCCCGAAATCTTTCGCACGAACTGCCTCGCAGCCTGCTGAATCTCTTCTTCGCCCGGATCAACCCCGGCAGGCTGGCGTAGACGTTTGATTGAGCGGCACATCGGACAGCTCCCTCCGTCTGGCCCTCACCCTCTCCCAGAAGGAGAGGGAGCGATCTCCCTGATTGGCATAGGTGCTAGAAGCCGGTGAACTTGGGATCGCGCCGTTCGACGAATGACTGCACGCCCTCGATCCGGTCGAATGAGTTCTGGACCAGCGGCAACACGCCTCCGGACAGCTCCAGCGCCGACTCGTAGTCGAGATTGGCGGTGCGATAGGCCATCAACTTACCGACCTTCTGGCCGATCGGCGGCCCGTTCTCGACTTCCTGCGCGAACTCGCGCAGTTTTTCCTGGAAGTCGTCCGCCTCAACGAGATAGTTGCTGACACCCGCCTCGTGACCCTCTTCGGCGCTCATGAAGCGGCCCGTGAACATCATCTCCATCGACTTGCGCCAGCCAATGATCTTGGGAATCGCCCAGAATCCGCCCAGGTCGGCGTAGAGTCCTCGCTTCACGTAGGCGACTTGGTAACGGGCGTTCGTGGAGGCGACGCAAAGATCAGCCAGGCAGGCCATGTCGAAACCCGCGCCGACGCATGCGCCATTGACGCCGGCAATCACGGGAATGTCAATCCGGCGCAGTTCGGCGAACGTCTTGGTCTCGTAGCGGAAGTTGAGCCGCTGACCCTCGTTGTCGGGATAGCCATCCGGTGCCGGATTGCCGACCAGCGGGTCGGGGTTCTCGTCCCAGAAGTCAATCCCGCGACCGCCGCCGGCGTGGTCCATGCCGGCGCAGAATCCTCGGCCTTTGCCGGTGATCACCAGCACACGAGCCGAGCGATCCATGCGAATCTTGTAGAGCGCATCGAGCATCTCAGCCAGCAGCGGGAAGGTGAGCGCGTTCAACTTTTCTGGGCGATTCAGCTCCATCCAGATTGTGCCATCCTGATCGCCAGTGCGATCCACGGTAATGAATTCGTATGCCATCGAGAACGTCTCCTTGTAGGGGTCCTGGACCTATTGGAAGTGCGGCATCACGTCCCTGGTGAAGCGCACGAATGAATCGTGTGAGAAGGGTGAAGCGATCAAGTAGTCAAGCTCGATCGTGTCGCGCAGCTCTTCGAGCTGGTCAATCACCTTGGACGCGCTGCCATGAATCACGACCTGATTCGCGTAGCGCTCGATCCGCTGCTCGTCTGAGAGCAAGCGGGAAGGATTCGAGTTGCCGCTGGTCTTGTCGTTTGCGTACGAGCCGATCGTCCATTGGGCGCCGTTGACCGCGATCTGTTCGGCCTCTTCGTCGGTCTCCGCAACTGCGATCAATCGGGCCATCGGGATCACACGGTCTGCGGTCTCGTGATCGTACTTGTCGAGGGCACTGAAATAGTTTCGTCGCTTGTCGCCAAGCTCGTCGTGCGTGGCGTGCGGGTCCATCAAGATCGAGTAGCCCTGCTTGGCGGCCCAGTCGATGGCGTCGGGTCCTCCAGCGGCGACCCAGAACGGCGGAGTCGGCTGCTGATGCGGTTTGGGCAGCACCTCGATCTCGTCGAAGTCGAAGTAGTCGCCATGCCAAGTAACTCGCTCATTGCGCCAGGCCTCGAGCACGACCTGTACAGATTCGCGGAATCGGGGATACGACTCTTCCAACTCGACGCCGAATACCTCGAATTCGGTCCTATCGAACCCACGTCCCGCGCCCCAGTTGACTCGGCCGCCCGAGAGGATGTCAAGCAATGCGACTTCTTCGGCAATTCGCAACGGGTGATAGAACGAGGCCAGCGTGACCGCGGTGCCGATGCGGATGTTCTTGGTCCGCCCGGCGACGTGCATGCCCATCAGGTGGACCGATGGACAGACTGAGTAGGTCGAGAAGTGGTGCTCGGCCAGCCAGACGCAGTCGTAGCCGCTCTCATCCATGATGTCGATGCGATTGAGCGCCCGCTCATAGACGGTCGGCAGCGGAACGCGGCGTCCCGGCCAACTGAAGAATTGCAGCACGCCGAACTTCATCTGGCCATTGCCGCCATAGTCGACTGTTGAGTCGTTGGGCATGGCACTAGGGTAACCGCCAAGCCCGAATCGCCAGGGTTAGCGCCAGATCTTGGAGCAGTCCAACTCGAACCCTTCCAGTACGTCCTCTCCCGACAGCGTCGCCGGGTGATCCAACTCCTCGGGTTCATCCTGTCCCGCGCGATAGATCCAGGCCTTGTCGCGCCTACGGTCGATCAGCCAGCCAAGCTGCACGCCGTAGCTCATGTACTCCCGCATCTTGTCCTGGAGCGGCTTCACTCGTTGCTTCGCCGACACAATTTCCGCCACAAACGGCGGACAGAGTTCCAGCAGTTGGTCCTCGTACAAATCAGGATCGAGGGCGTCCAACACGTCCTGCGGGTACCATGAGACGTCAGGCGCGAGTTCGGCCTGTTTCTCTTCCTCGCCTGGTCTTGGTGTCGGTCCGAATTTGTAACCTCCGCCTTCGCCGCGGACCTCGCCTCCTGGTCCCGCATTGAGCCAAACCATGAGTTGGAAACTGATCTCAATAGCAAGGGCAGAGCTGGGGCCGTGCGAATGTGGAGAAATGACGAGGTGCCCTTCTTTGGTGCGCTCAAAACTGACCGGCTCGTTGAGCTCGAAAAACTCAAACAGGGCGTCATCGGTCAATCGCCAGCCCGATGGCAGCCGCAGCACAATCGGCTCAACCAAGTTGGTCAGGACATCCAGCGAATTCAACTGCGGCAACAGGTCGATTTCCTGCTCTTCGACGTCAGTCGAATCGGCCTGCAGCCCAGTCTCGTCAGGATCGCTCAACTCGGTCGGCGGAATGCCAGTTGATGTCTTCGTGACCATGACAACACCTTTCTGGGTAAGGATAGCACAACGTCGTATATCAGTTTGATGTTAAGAACTGCCGAGTTCTGGATCGGAAACAGTACTCGA
This sequence comes from Dehalococcoidia bacterium, assembly GCA_965207365.1. Classification (GTDB taxonomy): domain Bacteria; phylum Chloroflexota; class Dehalococcoidia; order Bin125; family Bin125; genus Bin125. Next base: position 804,931 of record OZ242281.1, read on the forward strand.
CGGATTCTCCGTCATGAGCCGACGACGCACCGTGACACCTGACAATGTCTCCAGCACCACACGATTCGCCAACAGCGCCGTTACATCCGAGTGGTCATAGGGAGGCGCAACCTCGACCACGTCCATGCCGAGCAGGTTCGATTCCATCCCGATCCTCCGCACCGCATCCAGCAGCTGTCGCGATGTCAGCCCACCCGACTCCGGCGTACCTGTCCCCGGCGCCATGCCTGGATCGACCACGTCGACATCGACAGAAAGAAAGACACCGTCGCAGTCATCGGCTGCCCGCTCCAACGCTTCGGTGAGACATTCGTCGAGGCCGCGTTCCACCACTTCGGTCATCTCGTACCAGCGCATTCGCTGGTCAGCCATCCACTCGAGAATAGGAGGGTCAGGCCAGTAGCCTCGCAGCCCGATCTGCAGGAATCGATCACCGCGGATCGCACCACTCAAGATCAAGCGGCGCATCGGCGTGCCGTGTCCCCAGAGACCGCCTTCCGAATCACCGGTATCGGCGTGGGCGTCGAAGTGAATCAGCGAAACCCGACCGAAGCCGTGGTGTTGGGCAACACCCTGTGCAGTGGCGTACGTGATCGTGTGATCACCACCCAGCACGACTGGCATCGCCCCTGCTGCGGACACCTGCCGACACGCCTCCATCAGGTTCTTCAGTCCCCCTTCGCTGTCCAGTTGCGGCATGTGGACATCTCCGGCATCGACGACGCCCAGTTCGCCCAGCGGATCAACCCGCAAGGCCAGGTGCGGGCGGTAACCGGAATGGGGGATGTAATCGGTCGATCGAATTGCCTTCGGACCGAATCGTGCGCCGGGCCGATAGCTAGTACCAGCGTCAAACGGTGCGCCGAGAATGACTGCCTGAGATCCCTCCAGCGTTGCCGGATCGCTCAATCTGGCATGCGGAACGCCAAGAAACGTGTTCGCTCCGCCGTAGCGATTGGGCGGTGGATTACGCCGGTGAGCCTCAGCATAGGAACGGGGCAGATCTGTCCGGTCAGTCATCACTAGCCCTCCCATCCGATCGCCATCGGGAACAATCGGACTGGTATCTAGAATGGTATCCAGCACTTCTCGATGGGTGGAAACGATGGCCGACCTAATGGCCGGAAGGGCTTGGACCGGGTGGCAACTGAGACAGCAACCGAGGCGCGACTCACAGAGTTGCAAACAGCGTTGACGGCACTGCCGCGCCAACGGACCCAGGCGCTGCCGGCACTGCACCTGGTTGACGAAGCATTCGGCTACCTCGATCATGGAGCGCTGGAAGCAGTGGCCGGCTGGCTGCACATGCCCCGCGCCGAGCTGTTTGCGGTCGCAACCAGCTATACCGAGTTCCGCTGGAGCCCCCTCGCATCGGACAGCGTTCGCGTGTGTCGCGGCCTGCCTTGCCAGATCGCCGCCGGAAGCAATGAAGTGGACAATGAAGCAGAGGGTGAAGCGCACGAGTGCATGTTCCTCTGCGCGGCCGCCGAGCAGGGGCCGATCACAGTCTCCGGAGCAGACCGATTGGAATCATCGATACCCCAGGAAACCGTTCGCAGCGCTCGAGCGACGGTCCCGGGAGGTCTGCAACGAGTCACAGCCACCCGAACTTCGGACCCAGTCCAATGGCGCGGGTGGGAAGCGGCTTCTCGACTCAGCCCTTCGCAAGCGCTCGCTGTTGTCGGTGAAGCAAGTCTGCTGGGTCGCGGCGGCGCGTACTTCCCAGTACAGATCAAATGGAGCGGCGCCATCGACGCGGCTGAACGAAACGGACAACCGCTGCTGGTCGCCAATGGAGAAGAAGGCGAACCAGGAACGTTCAAGGACCGCTGGCTCATGGAGTCCGACCCCCAGCGCATCCTCGAAGGCATCAGAATCGCCTGCTACGTGCTCGGCGCATCACATGCCTACTGGTACATCAACGGCATGGCCGACCGCTCAGCAGCCGCAGCGGCCAATGCGATCGCCTTAGCGCAATCTGCCGGATTGATGGACGGACTTACCGTCGAGATCCGACGCGGCGCCGGAGGCTACGTCTGTGGCGAGGAGTCAGTCATCCTGGAATCGATCGAAGGACATCGCGCCGTACCTCGGCTGAAGCCGCCATTTCCCACCGAACGTGGATTGTGGGGCCGCCCCACCGCGATCAACAGCGTCGAAACGCTATCGAACGTGCCCGACATCTTTGAGTTCGGACCCGACTGGTTCAAGGAAGTGGGAACCGATCGCGCGCCCGGCGCCAAGCTGATCCAGCTCAGTGGAGCATTCCGCAACCGCGGAGTCGTCGAACTACCGCTCGGCACACCTGTGTCGGAGATCGTGGACCTGGGCCAACCGAGAGAGGCATTGGCTGGCGTCACGATGGGCGGACCATCGGGCGGCTTCCTCGCGCCCGAGAACTTCGACACGCCGATCGCGCCGGGAGCAATGGACGGGCACGGAGCCTTGCTCGGCGCCGGCGGGATCATCGCGATTCCCAAATCGTTCGGCATTGAGCGGGCGCTGGCCGTCTGGGCCGACTACAACGCCAACGAATCCTGTGGCAAGTGCACGCCCTGCCGCGAAGGTTCGGCGCGAATGGCCACAGCCCTCGCCGAGGGCAACTGGGCCGATATCGAAGAGCTCATTCCCCTGATCGCCGCCGGCTCCCTCTGCGGCCTTGGCCAGATGGCGCCCAATCCAATCACCTCAGCCAGACACCAATTTGGTGGCTCGGTCGCATAGTGGCGTCGGAAACCGAGCAGAGTCGCTACATCATCTTCACCGATGAAAGCGGCGTCCACAGTCTCACCAGCTGGAGGACTGGGGCCAGTTCACATCGGCCTTGTCATCCCAGATGAATGCACAATCTACCCCGAGCTCCTACTGACCGAGACTGATGCGTAACCATTGTGACTGTCATGCAGGTGCGCCACTTCCGTCATACCCACGCTTGCCGCGGGTATCTCGTTGTACTCACCACTCACGTCAGGCACGCTGCGAGATTGCCGCGGCGGAGCGCGGCAATGACGGAAGCTGGGAGTTACGCATTGGTCTCTCGTAGGGCGAGCTGCCAAAGGCTGGGAAGGGTCCCACCCCATCAACGTAGCCGGCATTTCGCTGCTGGAGCTGAGTCATGAATAAACCAAAGGCTCCGACCGTGGTCGAATCCTTTAGCCGATCGGGGATATGCCCCAGTCCAATGCCAGGAGTACGTCGATGGCATTCACTCCGCAACGGGGCTCACCGGTTGTCTGCGACGGCAACCGTCGTCGCTGCTGGATGGCAGGCAACTGGCCGCACAACAGTCGGCTTGGTTACCATCCAATGAGGAGAAGTTATGGCCGCTGACATGATTTCAGTCAATATCGACGGAGAAGACTGCGAAGCACCGCCTGGCGCGACCGTTCTCGATGCTGTGCTCTCCACCGGCGTCGACCTACCCCATTTGTGCAAGGACAATGACGGCCCGGCGCTTGGGGCATGCCGCACCTGTCTCGTCGAGATTGACGGCGTCCGAGGACTACCGGCAGCTTGCCACACCCCGCTCGCCGACGGGCAGGTCGTTCGCACCAACTCCGAGGCAGCCACGGCCGCTCGCAAGGGCATCATCGAGCTCACCCTGGCGATGACCGAACGCGGCATCGACGTCGACGGCTCAGGTCAGACCGAGCTGCGACATCACGCTGCAACACACGACGCCAGCGGCGATCGTTGGACCGCACGTTCCAACGATCACATCGACGAGAGCAACCACTTCTACAAGTTCGACGCCACCGACTGCATCCTCTGCGGACGCTGCGTCTCGGCCTGTAGCGATCGACAACACATCGGAGCGATTGGCATCGCCGGCGCGGGCAAGGCTGCGCGCATCGCGTCATTCGGCGACGAACCGCTGGGCGAATCAACCTGCACGTCCTGCGGCTCCTGTGTCGCCGCCTGCCCAACCGAGGCGCTCATGCCCAAACGCGCCGCTTCGGGAGTCAAAACAGTCTCAACGGTCTGTCCCTATTGCGGCGTTGGCTGCGGTATCAACATCACCGCCGAGGATGGCGTCCTCACCCACGTCGACGACGACCCAAACAACCTCTCCTCGAAGGGTCTGCTCTGCGTCAAGGGACGCTTTGGCACAGCCTTCGTCAACCATTCTGACCGGCTAACCACACCGTTGATCCATGGACCCAATGGCTTGCAGCCCGCTTCCTGGGACGACGCACTCGACCTCGTCGCCGAAAAGTTTGCCGAGCATCGCGGCGCATTTGGCTCGTTCTCGTCGGCCAAGGCGACGAACGAAGACAACTACATGCTGCAGAAGTTCGTCCGCGCCGTCATGGACACGAACAACATCGACCATTGCACCCGACTCTGTCACTCCCCCTCGGTCGAAGCGATGCTGGCCCAACTCGGTTCCGGGGCCACCTCAAACAGCTACAGCGACTACGAGGCATCGGACTGCCTCTTCGTCGTCGGCGCCGACCCTTCCTCGAACCATCCCGTCGTCGCCTCAAGGATGCGCACCGCCGTTGACTGCGGAGCCGCGCTGATCGTGCTCAATCCCAAGCGCATCGAGATGTGCGACCACACCGATCTCTGGCTGCGTCAATATCCCGGCACCGATGTCGCAGTGCTCAATGGCATGGCGAAGGTCATCCTCGACGAGGGCCTGGCCGACGAACCCTTCATCGCCGATCGCACCGAGGGCTACGAAGAATGGCGAGCAGAACTCGACGAGTACACGCCCGAACACGTCGAGCAGATGTCCGGCGTGCCAGCTGACCTGCTCATCCGCGCCGCTCGCACCTATGCGCAACCCAATCCAACCGACTCCGGTCCCGGCGGCTCGTGTCTGATCTGGGGCATGGGCGTCACGCAACACACCAATGGCACCGCCAACGCCACAGCATTACTCAATCTCGCCCTGCTGACCGGACAGGTCGGACGCATCGGCAACGGCGTATCGCCGCTGCGCGGCCAGAACAATGTGCAGGGCGCCGGGGACGCCGGCTGCGTTCCCGACGCGCTGCCCGGCTATCAGCGATACACCCCAGAGGTGTTGCGGAAGTTCAACGACATCTGGCAGTCCGATCTGCCGCAGGCTGAAGGTCTGCGCGCGACCGACATGGTCGAGAGCATGCTCTCGGGTGACGGCGTGCGCTGCATGTACATCGTCGGCGAGAACCCACTCCTGACCGAACCAAACCTCGCCCACGCCCGCGAAGCGATCGGCAAACTCGACTTCCTCGTGGTGCAGGACATCTTCATGCACGAAACGGCCGAGCTGGCCGATGTCGTCCTGCCGGCGGCCTCCTTCGCCGAGAAGGAAGGCACTTTCACCAATTCCGAGCGTCGCGTGCAGCGCGTCCGGCAGGTGATTCCGCCCGTCGGACAGTCTCGAGCCGATTGGGAAATTGTGCAGGATGTGGCGCGGCGCACCGCCCGGCAGCTTGGGTTGACATCGATCGGCTTTGAACACGGCTCGGCCGCCTCGGTCTTCGACGAATTGGCCGGTCTGACGCCGATCATGGCCGGACTATCCCACACACGACTCGACGCCGAAGGCGGCATCCAGTGGCCCTGTCCGAGCGAGGACCATCCCGGCACGCCGCGCCTCTACGACGAGTCGTTCCCGCGCGGACTGGGCAAGTTCATTCCCGTGCGGCAACTGGCACCATCGGAGGAAGCACCCGATGAGCGCTATCCGCTCATCCTCAACACAGGTCGCGTCCTCTATCACTGGCACGGCGGCACGATTACGCGTCGCGTCGAGGGTCTTGTCGATTCCTGGCCGGAGCTTCGAGTCGCCATTCACCCCAATGACGCCGCCAGGCTCGAAATCACGAATGGCGACTCCGTCTGGGTCGCCTCGCGTCGAGGCCGTCTGGAAGGCGTCAGTTTCGTCACCGATGACGTAGCCGAAGGTTCAATCTTCGTCCCCTTCGTGCGCCTCGCCGAGAGCGCCGTCAACTGGCTAACCAACAACGTCTATGACGAAGTAGCCCGCATCCCCGAGTACAAGGTCTGCGCCGTCGCCGTAGAGAGAGCCGCCGACCCATCCGAGTGGAAACACAGTGGAGCAGGCCGCAAGCGAGGCAAACGCCGCCAGTACTGGTAAGCCGTCGGGAGGGCCGGGGACGAAATCTCGAACGTCCCAGTCCCTGTATTCGATTTCCGTCATTCCGGCGCAGGCCGGAATCTCGTTGCATCGCCACATCGGCATCTATTCTGCGAGATTCCGGCCTGCGCCGGAATGACGAACCCGTAACGCTCTGTGAGCTGTTCAGTGCCAATCCTGCGAATGGTCCCGATTGCAGTGTCCGTCAAGAAACCTACGCGTCGGGCTCAGCAACTGCGTTGAGCAGCCCCACCACGACGATCCGCTCATCGTAGCTGTGCGTCTCCTCGTCGAAGTCCCCCGAGCAAGTAATCAAGGTCACGACCGACTCACGTGTCTGGCTCAGATACTTGACGGCATCCCTTGAGTCAGGATCGATGTTGGCGATATCCACCACGTCGTAGACGTAGTAACGATTGGCTGCTTGGTCGAACATGATCATCTGGTCGCCAACCCGCGTCTCGTCCAGCTTCCAACAGACACCGACATCGACGTGACCGTCCCGATCCTGGTAGTCCCGGTGCCCGCCCAGCAGCGCGTTGCCCGGTTCCCCGGGAATCGCGGAACGATTGAACCAGCCCACCACAAACGGATTGTCGGGCGATCCCATAGCGCCGTCCGGTGTCAATCCAACCTGCACCACCGCCGCCCGAATCCCGGCCGAGGGCAGAATCAGCTCCCAGGACGTCGAAAATCTCGGTCCGCTGGAAGGCACGACGCCGTTGTCCAACGGCAAGATGCTACCCTCGGCGCCGTCGGACCCGAAGGTGAGATCCGAGTCGTTGAAATCTTCCTTCAACACCTCCGACAGTTTCGGCAGCTCAACCCGCGGTTCCCCCGGCTCAGCCGGCAGACCTCGAGGATTCGCAATGTTCTCTTCCTCTGAGTTGGCCAGTCCGTTGTACGGCACATAGCGAACCTCACGAGACCCATCGCCGGCCGACGCTCCGTTGGAGTCCGGCCAGGCCGATGCGTGCGATGTCGATGGCCCCGAAGCGCTGCCAAACCCAAGGATCGGAATCAGGATCAGAGCGACGAGAAGCAGAAATGAAGCAATGATGCCCGCGAACAACCGCGGACGTTGATAGCGAAGATCAGCGATATACCAGAGCAGGTCATAGCACCACCCGGAGGCCTCATGCAGGGTTCGCAGCATCCACTTGGCCTCGACATCCTATGCGTCGGGCGACGCGACCGCTGCGAGCACACCTACGACGACGAACCGATGTGAGTATTGGTGTGTTTCTGCGTTGAATGCCCCGGTACAGGTGATCAGAGTGATGACCGCTTCGTCAGTGTTTCTGAGGTATCGCACCGCGTCCGGATCGTATGGATTGATCGTCACTGCTTCAGTGACCGTGTAGACGTAGTAGATATCGCTGTCGTGATCGCGCACCAGCATCAAGTCGCCCGCTTCGGTATTGACCAGCTCCCAGCAGACGCCCGTGCCGATGTTGCCCGACTTGTCTTCGAAGTCGCGATGCCCAGCCAGCAGCGCGTTGCCCGTCTCGCCCGGTGCAGCGCTGGAGTCCAACCAACCGATCACATAGGGATTGTCCGGCGATCCCATCGCGCCCGACTCCGTCCTGCCCACGCGGACGATGCTGCTCTTCAGTCCGGCTGACGGTACGAGCAACTCCCAGGTCGTCCGATCCTCTTCGCGACTTGAGACGACGACGCCATTTGAGATCGGCAGGATTCCGCCTTCGGAGCCGTCGGAGCCGTGTTGAAGGGCGTCTTCGTCCAGCTCTTCTTCCAGCACCGAGTCGAGCGGGACGACGACAAACCCCGCCACGACCAGCGGCCCGGCATCCTCCTCAACCTGCTGCTGACCAGGTTGGGATTGCTGTTGCTCGGTTCCCTGGTCTTGATGGGCCTGTGCGGTCGACTCTTGCTGTGCCGATTCTTCGTTTGATGCGGTCGATTGCTGATCGGCGGAGTCTGCCTGCTGAGTCTGGCCGCTGTCCCGCTGATCGTCGCTCTGGGTATCCACGACAACAACAGCCACAGGTGCTGGATTGGAGGAGGAATCCTGTTCCTGGTCGGCCTGTGCGACCTGAGCAGTAGCGTCCGGCCCTACGCCGCTGCTGGTTTCACTGCCAACAGCCAGGAACAGCACCAGCAACGTGATCACGAACGCGATTGGCGCGATCAGAACGGCGGCAACAACCGCCGGTCGTTCCGTCCACAGGTCTCGGAGTCGGTCCAGCATAGCCGCCATCCCTTGCGCCACCCGCGACGCCTGTTCGGTCAATGTATGCAGCTACTGCCGACAGCGGCAAACGGAATCCGCAATCTCAGTTAGCCCAGCGTAAACCGAATGCGACCTGGTGAGCAGCCAAGAAGGACGCGAATCACAAAACTGGAGCGTGCGCAGTGGCGCGTCGGCAACGTCGGGCGTAGGCTAGTACTTCGCGCCGGACAGGATCTGTGGCGCACTGCGTGGGGCTGTAGCTCAGTTGGGAGAGCGTTTGACTGGCAGTCAAAAGGCCGGGGGTTCGAGTCCCCCCAGCTCCACCAAACTTCCCAAATGCAAGAATCTTTGAGTTGGCCGAGGAGGCCATGTCCCTGGGCCCATGTCCCTGGACCTGCGACTTCGCGCCTTTCGGCGTACGCCGCGAGCGGTCGCGTGTCTGAGCGGATGCTCGATTTGATTGGTCCGCGCGACCGACTGGGCCGTGTTCACATCGATGCTAGGGCCTGTTTACATGGCGCCGTTCAGTCCAGGAGTTCCCGTCATACCCGCGCTCGCCGAAGGCCTGTGGGTAAGTCGGCCCAGCGCGAGAGGGTGCGTACTCCCTCTCCCTTTGGGAGAGGGCTGGGGTGAGGGTCGGCCTTGAGTCACTATCTGCTAGTGACCACTTGTCGCTTGCCCTCCGGCCCTCACCCTAACCCTCTCCCAAAGGGAGAGGGGACCAGAATCAGACTTACGCAAAGGCCTCCGCTCGCCGCGGGTATCTCGCTGCATTCAGCGCCACTGTCCCTGCACAACTCGGCGAGATTGCCGCAGCCTGCCCCGCACTTGATGCGGGGACAAGCGCGGCAATGACGGAATTCTGGCTAAGCAAATGGCGAATGTGAACACGCCCGAACAACCCATGCTTGGCGTGCCGGCAAAGAGATGTGCAGTGATTCCTGGCTCTGCCCCGCAAGGGAGGGAGAGGAGGCGGAGGTCTATAGCGACAATCTCCGCTCAGCAACTGTTGCAACAACATCGACCTCTGTTCTGTTCGCTGGTGACAGACACCTGCTCATGCATTGTTATCTGGTTGTTGCATGGGATATGATTCTGTGACTGCCTGGCGACAATCCGGATTGGTGCGGCGGCAAATGGTACGAGGAGACAACGGATGAACCGGTCCCTGCAGCTCTCTCTCACCCCCACCCCCCCCCCCCCGATCATGAGGAACTAGCTCCCCCGAAGCGGCGACTGCCGGGATGGAGGTTCCGACATCTGGCGGCGGCGTTGGTGGTCGCGGCCCTGCTCGCGCCAGTGCTGTTGTTCACGTTGAGCAGCTCGGCGCAGTCGCCGGGACGCTTGACCCTGACCAAGGTGGACTCCGCCGACTTGCCCCCCTCAGGCAAGTACTCGCCCGGGCTTGAGTTCGAGATCACCGCGCGGATGGCGTCGGCTCCGTCAGGCAGGGTCCGTACCGAGGCGCACTACCTCAGGAGCCAATTCACGCTGGTCTCGGTCGACGGGGACACCTCGGTTGGCAACTATGGTGTGCACACCTTGCACTTCGACTCGACCAACTACAGCACGGTGCGAACGCTCAAGTTCCGCGTGCGGGCCAACGTTCATACCGATACGCAGCTCCCCGTCAGGTTCGAGATCTATGACCTCGTGACCCGGTCCGACAACGTTGTCGTGAAGGGTCCGATCAGCCATCAAACCGTCAACATCCCGATGGTCAGCGGCAGGATCCATACCCACCACGTCCAGTTCCCCGAAACCGCATACAGCTGCAGACTAGACAGGAATGTTACCCCGCCTGTGGAGCGCTGTGCAGTCAGAGGAATCGCAGTGTTTGAAGGCGGCAAACTCGTAAACGACAGGGGCGAGGAGTTTCCCGGCTTTGAAACCACCGATTACACAATCACGCTGACCAAAGAGCCGCGTTTTGGTCAGACCTACACGGTGACGCCGCGGGTCGACCAGTCAAGTCGCTGCTGCCCAGACCGCACGACCTCAGCGCTGACGTTTAACCCGACATCGATCAGTTTCACCAGCGAGAACTGGAACGTGCCCCAGACAATAGAGGTGAGCGCCCCAGAAGATGACGACACCATCAGCGACAGCGTCACCATCTACCATGAGGTGGACGGACCGTTCTGCAATTCTGAAGGAGATCCCTGTAACATTCTTCACAATTTCCGTTCTGCCGCGCGTGGCCTTTGGAACAACGGGTTAACTACCACTCCGCAACACCTGCGAATACCGGTCTCCATCCGCGATGACGACACGTACCTGCATCTTCCGATCATCAAGGACTCAGACGGCGACGTGATCGACGACACGAATCCGCTGCTTCTGCCGACCCGTCCGTCACGCAATAGCGACGACAACATCTACGTCACCGTGGAGGTCGCCAACAACGACCCCGTGAGCGTCCACCTGAATAGTAGATCCGGGGACCCGTTCGCGGTGAGCACTGCGAGATTCGAGGGCAAGACCAAGAACCGTTTCAACCGGCTTCGATTCGACGGCGGCAACTGGGATGATCCTCGGCGTGTTTATGTGTGGTCCACAGCCAGTTCGGCGGTCGACTCGACCGCACAATTGCGCTGGACCATCCGTTACTCCAACAACACAGCACGTTCTGGACAGATTCCGGTCAAGTACGTCTCACCGGTCGACATCGGGCTCCCGGCAAGTCCGCCGCCGGAACCGAAGCCGGAGCCGAATGGCGAGCCGGACAGCACCTCGACGGGCAACAGCGAGACGACGGCAGACCCGACGCCGCAGCCGCCGCTGGAGAAGTACGCGGCGCTGGTCAAGTCGTTCTACGACCGCATCAGCGCCAAGAACCAGCACGGCGACGGCGCGGCCGGCGGCTGGAACAAGCGCTTCCTCAAGGCGATGGGCCATCCCGAGTACGTCGACTATCCGCAGCCCGCGGTGACGGTCCAGGATGCAAGAGATCGCTGGAACGACGGCGCCAACACGGCCTGGGACGGCACGGTCGAGGCGGTGACCTACGCCAACCAGTACGTCGCGCCGACGCCGGCTCCGACACCCACTCCGACGCCGACACCGACTCCAACGCCGACTCCAACGCCGACTCCAACGGTCGAGCCTGAGCCGACGCCGGAGCCGCCGTTAGTCAAGTACGCGTCGCTGATCGCGCGGATCAAGCAGGACATGGCTGACCCGAACTATCTTGGCGAGGCGCACGACCTCAAGCGGGTGCTGAAGACTCTGGGCGTGGCGGGGTACGCCAACTACCACGGCGGCACGGTCGGCGTGCAGGAGGCGACCAACCGTCGCACCAAGCCCAACGACAACCCGCACTGGGAAGGCATCGCCGAGGCGATCGCCTACGCGCAGTCGTACACGCCATAGGAGACCTTTGAACGACTCGACTTCTCCCCCCTTGCGGGGGAGATGCCGAAGGCAGAGGGGGGTCCCCTGCCTGTTGGCCCTATCTGGTCGTCGCCAGCTGACCCCCCCTCTGTCACTCCGTGACATCTCCCCCCGCAAGGGGGGGAGAGAGGAATCGGAGGATATGCATCAGTCTCGCAAGGGGGGGAGAGGGGAATGCTGGCACGCCAAACATGGGCTTTCGGCATCCATGTCAACACGCCCTAGAGCGGGACGGCGCAGCCGTCGGATCTTGGGTCGCTGCCTCCCCAGAGGACTCCGCTTTCGGGATCTCGGACGATGACCTGGCCTTTTCCGACGACTCCGGTTCTCATGGCTCCGGTGGCGGGCATGACCGGGTGACCGAGCAGGGCGAGTTCCGCGAGGACCTCGATGCCGAAGGTGTCCTCAACGTAGATGCGTCCGTTGGGCGGTTCTTCGTACATCGAGACACGCGGCGCGTCGATGGCGGTCTGCGCGTCCATACCGCGATCGATCAGGTTGATCGCGACCTGGGTCTGTCCCTGGGGCTGGTTCCAGCCGCCCATGACGCCGTAGCTGGCAAAGAGGTTGCCGTCGGGGTGGGTGATCATTGAGGGCATGATCGTGTGGTAGGGCCGCTTGCCGCCGGCGAGCGCGTTGGGGTGATCGGGATCGTCAACGACGAATCCTGCGCCGCGGTTTTGCAGGCTGAATCCGGACTCTCGCGGGACGATGCAACTGCCGAATCCTTCGTAGTTGGAGTTGATGAAGGAGCAGGCGTTTCCGTCGCCGTCGGCGGCGGAGAGATAGACGGTGTCGGACTTGCCGGGCAGGAAGCCTGAGGAGGCGAGTTCAATGGCCTGGTCTTCACAAATCAACTGACGGCGTTTGGCGGCGTAGGCCTTGCTCAACATCTCCTCGATCGGCACATCGACCTTGGCTGGGTCGGCGACGAGCGCACGAGCGTCGGCGAAGGCGAGTCGTAGGGATTCAATGATGATGTGCAAGACCTCGGGCGAGCGTGCTTCGTATTCGCCAATCTCGAAGCCCTCGAGGATGTTGAGCGCCATCAAGGTTGTGATGCCCTGTCCGTTGGGCGGGCATTCCCAGACTCGGTGGCGGCGGTAGGTGGTGGAGATGGCCTCGTCGAGCGTGGAGCAATGGTTGGCGAGGTCGTCGAGGGACATGACGCCGCCGTGTTCGGCGAGCGCCTCGACGATGCGCTCGGCGGGGCGTCCGCGGTAAAAGGCATCGGGACCGCCCTCGGCGACTTCTCGCAGAACGCGACCGAGCAGGGGATTGGTCCAGACTTCGCCGGCCCGTGGAGCGTTGCCATTGAGCAGCATGTCCTGTCCGGCGGGACCCTGAGCAGCGAGCAAATCGGCCTGGAAGGCCCAGCCTCGGCCGATGGCCGGGGTCATGACGAAGCCTTGCTCGGCGACCTCGATGGCGGGTTGCAGCACGTCGGCGAGTGTCATGCGACCGAACTGCTCAACGGTGTCGTGCCAGCCCATTGCCGATCCGGGGACGGTGACTGCGTGCGCGCCCTGGCGGTCCCATGCTCCGGTTCGTTCGACGACGTCGAGATTGAGGGCCGCAGGCGCTCGTCCGCTGCCGTTGACGGCGCGGACGGACTGGTCGGAAGCGTTGTAGAACAGGCAGAAGCAGTCGCCGCCGATGCCGGTGGAGGTCGGCTCGGTGACAGCCAGCGTAGCGGCCGCGGCGACGGCGGCGTCAGCAGCATTGCCGCCTTCGCGGAGGATGGTCAGGCCGGCCAATGAGGCGAGCGGCTGACTGGTCGCGACGATGCCTCGGCGCGAGAGCACGGGCGAACGTCGGGATTCGAACAGGAACGGGTGATCGGGTAGGTCTGGCATTGGCACAGTCTAAGACGGTCATGAGTGGGGCTGAACGTACGAATCGGCGTGACACGACCTTGCCGGTGGCCGGCGGGGCCCCCTCTGCCTTCGGCATCTCCCCCGCAAGGGGGGAGAAGGGGAGTTATGCATCAGTCTCTTGCGGGGGGAGATGTCACGGAGTGACAGAGGGGGGGGGCGGCTGGCGACGACCAGATAGGGCCAACAGGCAGGGAACCCCCCTCTGCCTTCGGCATCTCCCCCGCAAGGGGGGAGAAGGGGAGTTGTGCATCAGTCTCTGCGAGGGGGAGCGGGGAATAGGGAGTGTTTGGCACGGGGTTACAGCATCCCGCGAACAGGCTCTACGAGGGACGCACATCGCTTAGACTGGGCCGCAGATTCCGATTGACAGGCCCGCTGCTGCAGGGAGTTTTGCCATGACCACCGCCGCCCTACCGACCGTGACCCAGGAACACGTCGACTTCTACAACGAGAACGGCTTCCTGGTGATGCCGAAGCTGTTGCCGGACGACGTGCTGCAGGCGCTGCGTGACGAGACCGACCGGATCGTTGCCGAAGCGGCTGGCTTGACCGACCACAATGCGATGTACGACCTCGAAGACTCGCATACGGCGGAGGAGCCTCGGGTGCGGCGGCTCAAGTCGCCTTCGACGCACTGGCCGTTTTTCCGAGAGCTGGCTCAACATCCGGTGCTGATGGAGGTCGTGACAGCGCTAATTGGTCCGAACGTCCGGTTGCAGAACGACAAGCTGAACATGAAGGCGGCCGAGTATGGCGCACCGGTCGAGTGGCACCAGGACTGGCCGTTCTATCCGCACACGAACGACGACCTCGTAGCAGCAGGCGTCCTGCTGGACGACTGCTACGCGGTCAACGGTCCGCTGCTGGTCGTGCCGGGATCGCACAAGCGCGACATCTACGACCATCACCACCCGGAGGGTCGGTACTTCACGGGCGCGGTCGAGCCGGAGGAGTTTGACTGGGACATGGAGAAGGACCTGGTCTCGCTAGAGGGTCCGGCGGGAACGGTCTCGTTCCATCACGTGCGGACGATGCACGGGTCGGCGCTGAATCGGTCGGAGAGCCCGCGTCGCTTGCTGCTGTTCGGCTACGCGGCCGCAGACGCCTGGCCGATCATGGGTCTGGGGAAGCTGAGCCTGGAGGACTACCAGGGCTTCATGTGCGCCGGCGAACACGTCGAGCAGCCGCGTCAGACGGAGGTTCCGGCGTATCTACCACTGCCAATCTCGCCGAAGCAGGGGTCGATTTACGAGAATCAGAAGACGGTGAAGACGCGGTTCTTCGAGACGTATGAGGATCGGAAGGGGTAGAGGCTAGAGGTTTTGGTCTGGAGAATCGGTGATCTCGAAGCCCCGTGGCGTGTCGCTGTAGTGGTCGGAGACGTACAGCACATTGATCGTGTTGTCGGATGTCTGGTCTGGCCCGGTATCCAAACAGCAGGCCAATGGGTAGCGTCCTCGATCTCCCTGCAGTCGGCATTCGCCGCACAGCTTGTAGAGCAATCGATAGCGCCACCCATAGCGAGCACTACGAAGTCCTCGATGTTCTCGCACTAGACGCTCTGCAAGCAGAGCGTCGAATGGAGCGCCAAGCAAGTGATTCAGACATTTGACAATCTCGGCTCGCTCCGCACGCCACTCTTCACTGTCCATCTGTTGAAAGAATTCGCGCGAGTATCGGACATGCCAGCCCTGGCCGCTAGGCCACGTGAAATCGGCCTGCACGGAAATCCTCTACTGCTCGCTGGAGGCCGGCCTGGTCGCGCGGACTGAACTCCAGAGCCAACGTTTCGACCCAACCTGCTTCGCTATCCAGGTTGATGAGTGGAAGGCCGCGAACCGGCGGCTTCAAGAGGGGCGACAATAGCTCAGCTTGACCTACCTTCACGTCGCCGCAGCTCTCCCCGCCTTGCAACCCAGAGATGTGATCGCACAGAGCACGGTCGTCAGAACACGTAGCCCAGGTTGACGAAAGTTCGTCGATCACGGACCGAAGGGCTCCATACTCCTCTTTGCAGACCACGTCTCGATAGAAATCATTCGCGAGACTGGTTCCCTGATCGGATAGCTCCCAAACCTCTTCCTCGCGTATGTGACCCGCGTACTGCAAACGACGCCAAGCCTTGAGTACACCCGGCGAACTTGGGCCATGTTTCCATTGATGGAACTCGAGGTTTAGCGCGTAAACTCCTTGCTCTGCCAGCCGCCTTGTTGCGAGATATGCGAGCTTCATCAGACGGATGCGGCTGCCGAGCGTCTCGCTGTCTACTGCGCAGCGCTGCCAGAGGGTTAGCAGGAGTGCAGCGTCCACTATCTCTGCGTCGTATCGCTGATGCCAGTCCATACCGCGAATCCTCTTTCACTAGCGACGATACCCGAACACAGGCGCTGCAGTGGCCAATACTGGACTCCACTGCTCCCCACCAAGCCGTTTCAGATTCACTAGCCTCCGATGACCACACTTGGAGGTTTAAGATGAGCGAATCGAACTATTGGACGCGGATGCGGACTCGGCGGCTTTCTCGGAGGGCGGTGCTGCGATCTGCGGCGACGGCTGGAGTGGGAGCTGCTGGACTTGCCCTGGTTGGCTGTGGCGATGATGACGACGATTCGCAGCCGTCGGCCGCTCAGCAGACGGCTCAGCAGGACCAGCAGCAACAACAGATGCAGCAGGCCGACCAACAGCAGCAGGATCAGGCAGCGGCGCAAGCAGCGGATCAGGCCGAGCAGCAGGATCAAGCAGCGACGCAACAGCAGGGACAACAACAGGAGCAGGCAGCGGTTGCACAGGCTCAACAGCAGCAGGCCGGCCCGGCGATGGGTGGCGAGCTGCGCATCTCGGACACGTCCGACCTGGCCTCGTTCGACGGCTTCCTGACCTTTGGCTACAAGGCCTTCCTACACGGGCACAACTGCTACCCGATGCTGACGCAGTTCTCGAACGAGTCGGGACAATCGTCGATCGATTTCCAGCCCGAGCTCTGGCTGGCCGACTCGGTCGAGCAGCCTGACGACGCGACGTATTTGTTCGTGATCAAGGACAACGCGGTCTGGGAGGACCGTTCGCCGGTTGACGGACGCAACGTGACGGCCGAGGATGTGGCCTTCTCGTTCGCCGGCGACCGCTATGCGGGATATCCCAACCGCGGCGCCATTCTGCCCAGTCTGGGCGGGGTCGAGGCGACGGACGATCGGACTGTCCGGTTTGACCTGACGGCGCCGCTGGCTCCGTTCCTGCTCTACCTGGGCCACCACGCGGGACCGTATGTGATGCCGCCGGAGTTGCTTGAGGACGAGATGTCCCGGCAGACGATGATCAGCGCCGGTCCGTTCCTGCTCGACGAGTATGAGCCAGGCTCACGCGTTGTGTACAAGCGCAACCCGAACTATTTCGACGCGCCCAAGCCGTATGCGGACTCGCTGGTGATCAACTTCATCGGTGACAACTCGGCGATTGCGGCGGCGTACCTGAGCGGCGAACTGAATACGAGCTGGTTCGGCGTTGCGCCTCCGATCGTGGAGGAGCTGGAGAACGGTATTCCCGGCTCGACCTGGGAGTTTGAGCCAAGCCTCGTGATCGGCGGAGTGTTCCCGGACATTGGGATGGAGCCGTTTACCGATCCACGCGTGCGGCAGGCGATGTCGTCGGCGATTGACCGGGACTCGATCCTGGCGGTTGGCGGGGCGTTGGAAACCGGCAAGTGGTCGACGGCGCTGCCGCCGATGCCAGGCTGGTGGGTCGACCCGAAGGAGGACGCCGCACTAGGCGAGTACTACAACTACGACCCCGAGCGCGCGATGCAACTGCTCGATGCGGCCGGTATCGACGGCATTGATGCGGTGCCGCTGCATACGACGACGGCGTATGGGCCAATCTTCGCCGAGCAGTCGCAGGTCGTTCAGGCCAACCTTTTGGACGTGGGGATCGAAGTCGAGCTGGTGGTCAATGAACCGACGGTCCACTATTCGACGATCTTCAACGGCAGCACGACCGGCGTGATCGGTCACACGCTGTCGGTGGCGTCGATTGAGCCGGACGAAGCGTTGCGCAACGTCTTCATCCCTGACAGCCCACGCTCGCCGATTCCCAATGGCGAATTGATGGCGAACGACGCTCGAATGTCGGAGCTGCTCAACTCGCAGCGCACCGAAAGCGACGTTGAAGCTCGGAAGAAGCAGATCTACGACTTGCAGTTGCACATCGCCGAGCAGATGTACTCGGTGCCCTGGGTCAACCCGCCGGTATCGCAGATTGCTCGTCCTGAGCTGTCGGGCGTGCAGTTCATCCAGACATTTGCGCCGTCGCCGTCGTTGGAGGACATGTGGTTCAACAACCTGTAGGGGCCCTTGGGGCGAGGCAATTGAGGCCTCTTGCGCGAACTGACTCTTTCTGACTGTTGATGGGCGGAGCGCGTGCGCGGATATCTGGTGCGACGACTGTTGCTGGCAGCCCTGACGCTGCTGGGGATCAGCATGTTGGTCGCGGGGATGATGCGCACGCTGCCCGGCGATGTCGTCGATGTCCTGGCGGCGGAGGCGTTCTACGACGACCGTGAGAAAGAGCGCCTGCGCGAAGAATTGGGGCTGGAGGATCCGTTCTTCGTCTACTTCGGCAAGTGGCTGGGCGATGCGCTTCAGGGCGATTTCGGTGAGTCTCTGCGGACGAAGCGCAGTGTCGGCAATGACCTGGCGCATCGACTTGATGTGACGATGGAGTTGGCGCTCCTTGGCCTGATCATTGCGACGTTCATCTCGGTGCCCTTGGGGATAGTTGCGGCGCTTCGGCGCAGTCAATGGCCGGACTATGTCGCCCGTAGTATCGCCGTGTTCGCGCTGGCGATTCCGGGATTCTGGCTCGCGACGCTGGCGGTTGTGTTTGGCGCGAAGTGGTTTAGTTGGTCGCCGCCATTGGGATATCAACCGATCTGGGAGGCGCCCTTCACCAACCTGCAGCAGATGTGGCTGCCGGCGTTGTTGTTCGGGCTGATCCTGGCTGGGGTGCAGACTCGGATTCTGCGGACGGCGCTGCTTGATGTCCTGCGTCAGGACTACATGCTGACCGCTCGAGCGAAGGGATTGTCGCGGCTGTTGCTCTTGCGCCGTCACGCGCTGCGCAACTCGCTGATTCCGTTTGTCACCGTGATCGGAGTGCAGTTTCCAGTCGTGCTTGGTGGAGCGGTCGTGTTCGAGCTGATCTTTGCGCTGCCGGGACTGGGAGCGTATCTGCTCGACGGGATCGCGAATCGTGATTACGTCGTCGTACAGGCGGTCAACGTCTGGATCGCCGGTGCAGTAATCATCACCAATCTTCTAGTGGACGTGTCGTATGGCTTCCTCGACCCCCGCATCCGCGTCGGCGCCTGAGCGCACCGCGCCGGCTGCGCTTTCCGGCGGCCCGGGCCTGGCGCGCCGGTTCGTGCAAGTCGTCCGGCGCTATCCGTTCCCCTGTCTGATGACGCTGGTGTTGGTCCTGATTGGGCTGGGATCAGGTCTGGCCGACTTCGTGGCGCCGGCGGATCCGTTGGCGATTAATCCTCGGGAGCGATTGTTCGGCCCATCGACGGCCTACCTGATGGGCACCGACGCACTTGGTCGGGACGTATTCACGCGAGTCCTCTACGGAGGGCGTGCGTCGTTGGGTATCAGCGTCGCATCGGTCGGATTCGCGATTGCCATATCCACATTTGTGGGACTGGTCAGCGGTGCGGTGAGTGGCTGGTTTGATGTGCTGGTACAGCGGATCGTCGATGTGCTGATGGCGTTCCCCGGCCTGATCATCGTGATTTCACTGACGGCGTTCCTGGGCAATAGCGTTGGGCTATTGGTCGTGGTGATCGCGATTGCGCTGCTGGGAGCGGGGATCCGCGTGGCTCGCGCGGCGGCGATCCAAGTGTCGTCGCAGCCGTACATCGAGGCGGCACGGACATTGGGCGCAGGTCAGGCGCGGATTATTGGTCGGCACATCCTGCCCAATGCATTGCCGCCGATCATGGTGATCGCCACGGCGCAGTTGGGCATTGCGATTCTGATCGAGGCGTCGGTGTCGTTCCTGGGCTACGGGATTCAGCCGCCGTCGGCCTCGTGGGGATTCATGCTCGGCGCCGAGGCGCGGATCCACATGATCGAGCAGCCCTGGTTGTCGGTCTGGCCAGGTCTGGCGATTTTCCTGACGGTGTTCTCGTTCAACATCATCGGAGATGCTCTGCGGGATGCGTTTGATCCGAGGCTGCGTGGGGCGTAAGACAACTGCTCGATACGCTCTGCTCCTCGCCAAGACCAACCTGGCAAGGCTCGCGCATGTTTGATTCGTTTCATTGATCTCGGTACGTTGGCATCAGAGGCGGCACACCACGCATTTTCGGACGTGCCGTTCTCGATGCGAACTGAGGAAATCCGAGTTCCAATGTGAATGCGCGTGGTGCGAGCATGCCGCGCTGCCTATAGACTGAGTGTGTGGATAGCGGAGTGTCGCTATCGCGAAAGCGCCGCCTACGGGCGGCGCAATCGTTCCCTGATCTTGTCTCTTTGCGCCTCGACGCGCTCCTCAATTCCAGTGGCGGGAAACACTTTGATTCCGTACTTGCCGCTGCGCAGATCCCCGCGTTGATAGAATTTTGATTCGAATATTGGCCAACGGGAGGGTTCACGTTCGCAATCAGAGCGGACCCATTCGAATACGTCGCGAGCCAGCATGTCGCTCAGTTCGGTGGGGTGCGAGCCATCCTTTCCGACGAATCGCAAGCCCGTTTCCAGGTAGCTGCGAAAGGCGCTGTCGGGTACCCATTGAGTGCCCTGCAGGAGCAACTCAACAAAGGCTTGCTGATGTTGGGCGTCTTCGCGAGAGCCTTGGGCTTCCAACGTCACGCGACCTCGCCAATCTTGATCCTCATGGTGCAGATAGTCGATGTAACGTTCGAGCAACATCTGCATGGCGATCTCATATGCGCCGTTCGGTCGGTAGGCATCTTGATGCTCCTCCCCCGCCATCAACTCCCATTTCCGGATGCCGACGGCAAAGGCGACGAACCCTGTGCCTGTGACCAACTCATCCACGGCGTCCCGGAATTCGCGCTGCCGCTTCTCATCGCCTCCAAAGCTGAAATCCTGGCGATGATTTCGCATGAGCGGTTCATGCAATGTGATGTCGGTTCGGCCGAAGAACCACCGCTTCAATGCGTCCGCTTCTTCCTGGTAGATCATTGCGCGGCCCGACGACATGGCGACGCCCGCCAACGCAAACCAGGCCTCCTTGCCCCGCTCAGGAGGTGGCTGGCTGGTTCCCGCTTCATCGAGGAACAGGAAATGACGCGGGCGATCCTCGCGGACCGGGTTTCCGCCTGAGTTAGGTCGTCTGAACCGGGTTCGCGATTCAAGCCGGCCATGAGACCGTTGAAGCGCGATCGCTTCGGCGGCGGCTATGTTCTGCTCCAATGCTTTGGCGCTGGCGACATCTTCGGAGCCCGCTCGTTCCAGCAGTAGATGCAACAGCTTGGCCACACGCCCGGCGTGTTCCAGTTCGCGCGCTTGACGTGCTGCACGCCGTCGACCGTCGGGATCGCCGGAGACCACCGCGCTTACTTAATCCACTCTGGCGTTGCGCCCCATTTGTCTTCGGAGACGATTTCTTTGAGGGGTTTTCGGTTGAGGGGGCCGAAGCGGCCTCTGGGGTAGCCGAGCGGGATGCAGTAGACGACCTGGGCTTCTTCGGGGATTTCGAAGAGGGTCTTCACTCTTTCATCGACGACGGGGTGGAGGGTGGTGATGGTTCCTCCGATGCCGAGGCCTCGGGCGGCGAGTAGAAGGTTTTGGACGGAGGGGATGACGGATTGGGCGTTGCCCGCTCCTGGTCCGGTGGCGCAGAGGAGGATCATGACGGGGGCTCCGCCGATTTCGTCGGCGAGTCTCATGGCGGACTGGCTGACTGGGTTCTGCAGACCTGGATGGTCTCGGCCCTCGATGCCCTGGTCGGCGCGCTTGGCCCACCAGGCTTCGTGGTAGAGGTCGGCGAGGGTTGCCTTCTCTTGCTCACCTCGGACGACCAAGAAGTGCCAGGGTTGGGCGTTGCCGCCGTTGGGCGCCTGGCGGGCAGCATCGAGGATGATTTCCAGGTCCTCGTCGGAGATCGGGTCGGGACGCATGCGGCGGATGGCTCGCATTGAGTACATGGCTTCGTAGAGTGGGAGACCGAGTCGTCCGTAGCGTGGCATGGCGGGTTCCTCTCGTTTCGGATGGGCGAGTCGCAGGTTTCGACGCTATCGTAAGCGTCCGACGGGACTTTCTCACAGAGACACCGGGTTAGGAGCGTTAGATGGCACTGGAACACATTCATCCTGAAGGGCTGGTCAACCTGCGATCGTTTACGCAGGTTGTCGCCGCGAGCGGGAGCAAGACGATCTATATCTCGGGTCAGGTGGCCTGGGATGTCGACGGCGGGATTGTTGGGGTCGGCGATTTCGCGGCCCAGGCGAAGAAGGCGTACGAGAACCTGGCGGTCGCGATTGCGGCGGCCGGCGCGACACCAGCCGATGTGGCGAAGACAAACGTGTACATCGTGAATTATGACCCTGAGATGGACCGCGCGTTGAATGACGCTCGCAAGGCGGCCTTTGGGGGATCGACGGCTCCGGCGAGCACGCTGATTGGCGTGCAGGCGCTGGCGGCTGCGGAGTTCATGATCGAGGTTGAGGCGATCGTGGTACTGGACTGATTGAGAGCATTGGCGGGGCCGGCCCCCTCAGTCGCTTCGCGACAGCTCCCCCGAAGGGGGAGCGATTGGGGATGGCGGCACAGCTCCTCCGGCAGGAGGATTGGACCATGTTGAGGAGACGAAGATGGGCAAGATTTCTCTTGAGGACCGGTTTGAGATCATTGATCTCTGTTCTCGGTACAACTACACGGTTGACCAGGTTGACGGTGTGGGCTGGGCCGACACGTTCACGGCTGATGGCGTCTTTCATGGACCGGCAGGGCATGCTGAGGGTCGTGAGGCTCTGATCGCGTTCTGTGGCGAGCTGGGCGCATCATTCCCGGGTGGGATGCATTTCACCGACAATCACCTGTTTGAGGTCGATGGCGACACCTGCGAGCACAAGTGCTTCCTGGACTTCAAGATTCCTTCGCCGGATGGGTCTGTGACGTCGGTGCTGCTTGGCTATGAGGACATCGTGGTCAAGGTAGATGGCGAGTGGCTGTTTCAGCGTCGTGATGTCGTTTCGGTGACAGGGTACGAGGCGTCGCTGCCGGGCTAGCTGCCGGATTAGCCGCTGGACTTGCCGCCGCCTGTGCCTCCGAACTGGGGTGGTGGGCGGCTGAGGATGGCCGCGAGGATGTGGTCTGTATAGAGCTGACGGCCGAGGGCGTTGAGGTGAGTGCCGTCCCATGAGACTTCGTCTTCGCGCCCGTCGGTGATTTCGTTCCAGTCGACCAGCGTGACCCAGTCGTACTTGGCTGCCTCTTCCCGGAGCATCTTGTTGGTGTCTCGTTCGTAGCTGAGCAGTGGCTCGCGAGGTGGGAACTGGCGGGTGAGGACGATGAGATGGCGCACACCCTCGGCCGCATCGATGAGCTTCTGGAAGCCCTTGGCATCGAGGAATCCCGTGCCGACGCCGTGGAAGATGACGGTGTCGCGAGCTCCGTAGCGTTTGGTCTGTTCGACCAGAATTGCGATCCCCTGATGGGCGAGGCGGCCGACTTCAGCGTCGACCTCGATGCCGACGTCCTGGAGTCGGGATTGCGCACCGACCATGACGGAGTCGCCGATGGCCAGGGGCGGTAAGCCGAAGCGAAGTTCCAAGGTCGAGGCGGCGCTATGCGCCAGATCGGGCAGGGCGGGCGCGATCGTGAAGATCATCCCTTCGGTCGCGGCGCCATCCCAATACCACTCGGGCGAAGCGTCGAGTGGGCCGCCGGGTTCGGCGGTGAATCTGATGGGCAAGTTGACCAGCACGACTGAGGACTTGCACAACCGATTGATCTCAGCTTCGTCCGGCCAGGTGACGCAGCCGTCGCCGATCTGCTTGATGTCCACGAACGCGCATGGGGCAGTGCCTGGGCACGGCACTTTGAGCTCGTCGCCGGGATGGATGATATGGAGCACACTGTCGCCATTGAGTTCCATCATCTGGCTACGCGTGATCTCGAACCGACCCATGAGCCCGTTTGGTGAATCGCCGCTTTGAACGGTGTAGGTGGCGAAGTACTCGCCCAGCGGATATTCGACTAACGGTTTGGCGGTGGCCAGGCGAACAGCGGGCTCGGTGGACTGATCGTCGGTGCCTTCGACTGCGGTGGTCGCAGTAGCGGTCGTCTGTAGCTCCAGCTTCGCCTGTTTGGAGGTGTCATCGGCAGTGGGGGTTGTCTTCTCGACCGTTGCGGCAGCGGGCAGGGTTCGCGTTGCCGTTCTAGGAATGGCGGTCGCCGACGTGGTTTGCAGCGGCGAGCGCTCCGCCCTCGGCGGAACGGTCCCGGATCCTGATTCCTGGTTGTGTCCCGATTGTTCGGCTGATGCTGAGATGAGGAGGTCGGAGGGGGAACGCCCGGGCAGAACGGTGAATCCGACCAAGAGCGCGAGCAGGACGGCGAGTGAGATGGCAGCCGTAATCGTGGCGAGGCCACGCGGGTTCGCAACGGCTCCTCGGTATCGACTGGGATTCCAGAACTGTGGTCGCCGCATGGGGGTTTCAACGAGCCGATAGCTGATCTCGGACAGTAGGAACGTTGCGATCAGGCCGGTCAGGACCATCGCGACGGTATTGGGGACGAAGTTGAATTCCCATTGCAGCGCCAGCATGACGGGCCAGTGCCAGAGGTAAATGCTGTAGCTGCGCTCGCCCATCCATTTCAGCGGGGCCAGCTCAAGCCCTCTGCCGATCAGGGAGCCAGGGCGAATGACGAAGGCGACGAGGACGATCGTGGAGAGCGATGTGAGCAGCAGACCCCAGGGGTACATCCAGTCGCTCCAGTGGCGACCGATGATCATGATTCCCACGACAGTGACCAGTCCCAGCAGCGCCAACAGATCCATCACCAGTCCGACCGGCCTGCCCCAGGTGAATTGCCAGGGCTTCCAGAACAGCCCGACTGCGACGCCGATGAGGATGGTGAAGGCGCGGGGATCGCTGCCGAAGTAGACGCGGGAGGGATCGCTGCCCGGCGTGAAGAGCATGATCATCCAGATCACGGACAGCACAGCCAGGGCCGCGACGATGCACCAGAGCCAGCGCAGGTTGAGGAATCGCAAGACCAGGGTGAAGAGGATCGGCCAGACGATGTAGAACTGCTCCTCGACGGCGAGCGACCAGAGGTGCCGGAGCTGAGAGGGGCGTTCGAACATCTCGAAGTAGGAGACGCCGCGCACGATGAGGTCCCAGTTGGTCGCGTAGATCGCGGCCATGAGCAGGTCGTGGAGGTGTTGGCCAAGGGTGTCCTGCAGGACCAGCGCGGCGTAGACCGTGGTCACGATGAGCACCAGCACCAGCACGGGCAGCAAGCGCCGGACGCGGCGCATCCAGAACTGGCCGAGGTTGGTCTTATCGCTGCGCTCACGCTCGGAGACGAGCAGCGCAGTAATCAGGAAACCGGAGACGACGAAGAAGACATCAACGCCGAGGAATCCGGCGGGCAACCAGGAGACTCCGGCGTGGAAGAGGACCACAGCCAACGCGGCGAGTCCACGAATGCCGTCAAGGCCAGCGAGGTGTGGCAGACCTCGTTGGCCGGCGGTGGAATCTGCAGCGGAGACTTGGTCTGCCTGTGCCATCGGAGGCTACATCCGGAAGACGCCGAAGTTTGACTCGGGGATCGGCGCGTTGCGCGCTGCTGCGAGTCCGACTCCGAGCGCTTGACGTGTGTCGATCGGATCGAGGATGCCGTCGTCCCAGATACGGGCTGAACCGTAGTAGGCGGCCCCCTCCTCCTCGTACTTTTCCAAGGTAGGCGCCATGAACTCGCGTTGTTGTTCGGGCGTCATCTCTTCGCCCTGTCTGGCGAGGGCATCCTGTCGGATGGTCAGGAGGACGTTTGCGGCCTGCTCGCCGCCCATGACCGAGACGCGGGCGTTGGGCCAGGTCCAGAGCAGACGGGGCGAATAGGCGCGTCCGCACATGGCGTAGTTCCCGGCGCCGAATGAGCCACCGAGGACGATGGAGAACTTAGGCACCTCGGCGCAAGCGACAGCGGTGACCATCTTTGCGCCGTGCTTGGCGATGCCTTCGTGCTCGTATCGGCGACCGACCATGAATCCGGTGATGTTCTGTAGGAAGAGCAGCGGCGTGCCGCGCTTGGCGCAGAGCTGGATGAAATGCGCTCCTTTGAGCGCGGATTCGGAGAATAAAATGCCGTTGTTGGCCACGATGCCGACCGGATGCCCCATCACTCTCGCGAATCCGCAGACGAGGGTACTCCCGTAGGACGGTTTGAATTCGTGGAATCTCGATCCATCCACAATTCGAGCGATCAGTTCGCGGATGTCGTAGGACTTGCGCGTTGACTGCGGCACGATGCCGTAGATCTCGCTGGGGTCGTAGAGCGGCTCTTCAATCTGGTCGGGCGGTGAGACGGGCCAATCGGCGCTGGTCTCGCTGCCGAGATTGGCGACGGCGGCCCTGACCAGTTCTAGCGCGTGTTCGTCGTCCTCGGCGAGGTGGTCGGCGACGCCTGAGATCTGTGTGTGTACCAGTCCGCCGCCGAGTTCTTCGGCGGAGATTTCCTCACCGGTCGCGGCGCGGACGAGCGGTGGTCCGCCGAGGAAGATGGTGCCGACCCCGTCGACGATGATCGCCTCGTCGGACATGGCGGGGACGTACGCGCCGCCGGCGGTGCAGGAGCCCATCACAGCGGCGATCTGGGGTATGCCTTGCGCGGACATCGTGGCCTGGTTGTAGAAGATGCGGCCGAAATGCTCGCGGTCGGGGAAGACATCCGCCTGCATGGGCAGGAAGGCTCCGCCGGAGTCGACGAGGTAGACGCAGGGCAGTCGATTCTGAGCGGCGATTTCCTGCGCACGGAGGTGTTTCTTGACCGTGACGGGGTAGTAGCTTCCGCCCTTCACGGTGGCGTCGTTGGCGACGATCATGATTTCGCGGCCGGCGGCGCGTCCGATGCCGGTGACGATACCTGCGCCGGGCGCTTCGTCTCCGTACATGCCGTCGGCAGCGAGCGGCGAGAGTTCGAGGAAGGGTGAATCGGGGTCGAGCAGGCGCTCGATGCGCTCGCGGGCGAGGAGTTTGCCTCGAGCGTGGTGTCGGTCGACGCTGCGCGGTCCGCCGCCTGCGCGGACAACCGCCTCGTGCTCCCGAAGTTCTTCGACCAGGCCGCGCATCCAGGCGGCGTTTTCGTGGAACTCGGGTGAGTTGGTGTCGATGATCGATTGGATCGGGGTCGCCGCCTCAAGACGCTGCGACAGCTCGGTTGAAACGCCGTTGCTCGTCATCGAGGGCTCCCAGCGTCATATCTGGTACACACCATGTCAACAGGATATTGCGCGGTTAGACTCACTCGCAGGTCCTGAGATGAACAGACTGGTAAACGACCAAGAGACTGTGGAGCATAACGATGGCAGCGCAACTTTCTGACGGGAATTTCACGTATGCGGCGCTTGATATCTGGGAGCAGCTACCGGACGGCGTGACGTTGGTTGAATGTCCCGGAGTGGCTGTTGACGCCAATGACACCGTCTATGTGTTGACGCGTAACGTCGAGCACCCCGTTATGGTCTTCAATTCGGACGGATCGTGGCGTGGGAGCTGGGGTCAGGGCAACTTCACCGATCGCTCACACGGCATTTGGATCGGTCCGGAGGGCGATGTCTGGGGCGCGGACGACGGGACGCACACGATCACCCGTTGGTCGCCGGATGGTGAGTTGCTGCAGACGCTGGGCGACCCCTACAACCCGGCGCCGGCCTGGGCAGGGAAGCCGTTCAACCGTCCGACGCATGCGGCGGTGAGTCCGAAGGCGGGCGACATCTTCGTCACCGACGGCTATGGCAATAGCTGTGTGCATCGATTCGACGCCGACGGCAATCACAAGCAGACCTGGGGCACGCCGGGGATCGACGCCGGCCAGTTCATCCGGCCGCACAACATCGCGATCGATGAGGATGGGCTGCTGTACATCGCCGACCGTGAGTGTCACCGGGTGCAGATTTTCTCGGAGTCGGGCCAGTTTGTGACGATGTGGAACAACATCCACCGACCCGACGGTCTAACGCTGGCGCCGGACGGCAACATTTACATCGGCGAGCTGAACGAGATGGGCGGGATGCAGGACGCGCCCGGCCTCGGTCATCGGGTGAGCATCTACGACCGCTCAGGGAATCGGCTGGCGCTGCTGGGTCATCCCGATGAGGGCGACGAGGCGGGCAAGTTCATCGCCCCGCACGGGATCGCCGTGGACTCGAAGGGAGACGTGTACGTCGGTGAGGTGTGCAACACGATCCGCGGCAAGGCGCTTGGTGTCGAGTTGCACTCGCTGAGCAAGCTGGTGCGCGAGGACTAACGTCGGCGGCGGGGCCCGCGTCTGGGTGTTGCCGCTGCATCAAGCGGGGCGACCATCGTCTCGTACCTGGCGAGCAGGTGCTCGACGCGTTCACGCTCGGAGTCAAACCCAATTCGAGGTCGATAGACGCGGTCAACATAGCGGTCCAACGCTCGGTGCGCTCGGCGCAAATCCGCCGGCATGGTGTCGGGATCGTAAAGGTCGGCGAGTGTGGCATCCGGCCAATACGCTCGAGCATCGAGCAGCTGCTGCGCCAACTCAGAGAGGCGGCGGCGCTGAGCGAGGCGCATTGCCGGCACAGGGAACGTGTTGTAAACAACGCCTACTGAATACATGTAATCGCTTTTCATCCTGCCTGACACCGTGCGCATCCAAGCCATATGCATCGTCGAGGTGAGCAGACCGAATTGCCAGAGTTGCGGGTCTGGCAAAATACGGAGCTTTTGATTCGCAACCACGTCTGGGGGCAGCCAACCGATTGGAACATAGTCGCGCCGCTCGGAGCTTGTGTTGGGGAGCACCATGTAGTCGTGCTCCAATCGCTCATCTACACCAATCATCGTCGGCGCCAGATTACGGGTGCTTGCTCGGTTGCTTGCTTGTCGATACTGCTTAACCTGCTTGAGCCGCTCCCCAACCAAAGGTAGTGCGCGTAGTTCATTCGGAGACACATTGCGAAGGTAAAGCACCCAACGGTGAAAGCCATTGATGAACTCATCACCACCGACGTATTTCCGAAAGAACGGTTCAGAGTCCGGCTCCTTCTCAATGAACTCGGCACGCTCTTCGTCAGTGAAAGTCAATAGGCCATTATCAATCATCTGCACACCTGTCTTAAGATGCGGCAGGTGATTTAGCGGCAACCGACTTGACCGCACAACGATTCGTGGATTTGCAATAGCTTGCCCGTCGATCAGGTATGGCGAGATCGCTGTATGGCTGCTTGCCCTCGGTTCATCTGACTTAACGGTGTCGTAGCTGTAAAGCACCCTTACGGCTGGAACTGCCGCTTCCTTAGTGAGGCCGATGATCACGACGTGCACGTGCGCTTTTCCACTCGCTTCCGATCCCCACTCGAAAGTTCGATGAGCAAATGCGATTTCTAGATTGCCTTTATCGTAAAGCAGGGGCCACAAAACACCGATCTGAGCACCTTGAGTGATTGAATTCGTTGCCACGAACCCAATCCTCGCAGATCCTCTTTGAATGTAATCACTGGCTACAAGGAACCAAGCAGTCACGTAGTCGAGGGTGCCGGAGCCACTGACATTTGCAGCCGCTCGGCGCACCTGCTCGCTCTGGAGCTCCGATTGGAATTGAGAACCGCGAAACGGCGGATTGCCGAGTACGTAACTGCATTTCTCCGCTGGCAGGATCTCGTTCCAGTCGACCTCGTGTGCATCCTGGCAATGAATGTGCGGCGAGCGCCGCAACGGGATACGGCTGAAGTATTGCCCGAACGCCTCGCTGAGCCGCACATTCATGATGTGGTCCATCATCCACAAGGCGGTTTCAGCGATGCGGGTAGGAAACTCGAGAATTTCGATGCCGTAGAACTGATCGACGTTCATCACTGACAGTTGCGAGACGTCCTGCACAGCCTGTCGCTCTTCGCCATGAATTTCGACCAGGACCTCGATTTCTAGTTGGCGCAGCTCTCGGTAGGCGATAATCAGGAAGTTGCCGCAGCCGCAGGCGGGATCGAGAAACGTGAGGTTGCCTAGTTTCTGCTGGAACTCAAAGAGGCGGGGCCGCCGAGCTCGCCCTCGCAGCCCTCTGATGTGCTCAAATTCAGCCCGCAAATCGTCGAGAAACAACGGCTCGATGACCTTCAGAATGTTCTGCTCGGTCGTGTAATGAGCCCCGATCGCGCGTCGGTGATCCGGATCCATTACCGACTGGAAGAGCGCTCCGAAGATCGCGGGTGAAATCCGCGACCAGTCGAAGCGCGCGGCGGCGATCAGATCGGCTCGTAACGAGGAATCGAAATCGGCATTGCGAATCCGATCGCTAAACAGATCACCATCCACATATGGGAAGCTACGCAGATCTTCGTCAAGCAGAGACGAACGCCCTCCCTTGGGCCGATTCAACGTATCAAAGAGGCGATCCAACCACATTCCGGTGTCTGCGCCGTCCGTCGTGGTGCGGTCTTCCAACAGGGAAAGGAAGCTCTCAGGCTCGAAGATGCCGGTGTTGTCCGCAAAGAGGCAGAACACAAGGCGGACGAGAAACCGATCAAGGTCATCGCCGACATAGCCAGAGGCTCGCAGTCCATCATGGACGGCGCCGATCAGCTCGGACGCTTCAATGTTGACAGGGTCTTGATCTCTAAACGTGCGCTTGTGCACACCCATCATGAAGCCGAAGTGCTCGATGTATTCCGGCAATTCGGCAAGGTTGAAACGGATTTCTTCGTCAAGGTCCAGGTCGAGTAGTTCCCACTTCTGGAAGTCGCAGAGGAGGAGGTAGCGCGGTCGCTCATGCTCAGACAGCGCCTCAAGGTATTCGAGAGCTTGCTCGCGGGCCCTGCGCAGGCCGCGCTCCGTGGTTTTCTGCTCGACGAGCAGGACCTTGGGCCAAAGCAGATCGATGTATCCATCAGAGTTGTCGAGCTTGTCTACATGTCGCTCGTACCGCGCCACACTGCGACGCTTGATGTTGAACATGGCGAAGAAATCGTTGTAGAAGGTCTGAGTTTCGCTTTTCTCGTAGCGGTCATCGGCGTGATCGCGAACGAATTGCGCGGCCCGCGAGCGAATCTCATTCCACGACAACCGCATGCTTGGCCTTTCTTACCACCGTTCAACGATATAGCGCAGGAATACCTCGCCGGTCTCAGCGGTGAGCGCGTGAACCAGGTGGAGCTGTTTGATTTCGGAAGCGATGGGCTTGCCGGGCCATTGGATGGCTGGGTGGGCGGATTGGCCTCCAGTGATCTTGGGGGCGAGCGTGAGGAAGTACTCGTCGACGCAGTCTTGGCGCATGAGGTCTCCGTTGAGCTTGGCTCCTCCCTCGACGAGGACTCGGGATGCTCCCAGTTCTGACTTCATGTGATTGAGGGCTGCGGATGCTTCATCGCCCTCGGGGACAACGACCACGGGACGGCCTCTTGATTCGAGTTCCTGGTGGACGGATTCTGGGGCGGCGCTTGAGAGGTAGATGATGGCCTCGAAGCTGTGGTCGGTGAAGAAGCGACGCTCGGGTGGGAGGGTTCCGCTCCTCGTCAATACAGCAGCGATGGGCGACGGAGACATACCTCGATCGGTTCGCCATTGCTCAAGCCTGGGGTTGTTGAGGCGGGCTGAGGTTCCGGAGGCTCGGAAGGTGGCGGCTCCGTTGAGGACCACGTCGAAGTGGACTCGGAGCTCTCGCATCAGGCGTTGATCGAGTGTCGAGCCGAGGCCTCGCTCGGTACCGTCGACGACGGTGCGTCCGTCGGCGGACATGACCATGTTGATGGCGACGAAGGGTCGATCCTGCGGCGGATCGGGGAAGCTGAGCAGCGTGTAGTCGATCTCGCTTGGGTTCAATTCAGACATAGGCTCATGCTAGGTTGCGGGCATGTCTGAGCATGAGCACGAGGTCCCTGAGGTTGATGAGGCGTCGGAAGAGCCCGACCGCGAATTTCCGATCTCGTCCAACGCGCGATTCACGATCGGTGGAAAGCCGGTCGTGCTTGACGACTTCATCGACATCACGACGGGGGACGTGGCGAATCGTCCGGTGGTCGAGCCTCAGCCACAGCCAGCTCCGTTGCCGAAGCAGGTGGTCTGGAATGCTCGGCGGCCGGTGGAGGATTAGAGAGGCTCTGGCCTACCTCTCCTGTGAGTCCGGGGACCCCCTCAGCCTTCGGCAGCTCCCCCTGCAAGAGACTGATGCACAACCACTCAACCGCCCCCGCCTCCGAGCGGGGGCCTGTTCCTTCCCCGGCTTCTGCTCGGCGGCCATGCTTGTCGCTGGTATCTGGTCAACAGGAACTGATCCGTGCTGCCCTGGCCAGGCCAAAGCGGGTCCCCGCGCGGTGGCGGGGACGGGAAACTCAGTTATGCATCAGTCTCCGCAAGGGGGGGAGAGCGGAATTGGAGGTTGCGCATCGGTCTCTGTAAGGGGGAGCGTGGGAGTTGGTGGCAGCTCCTGGAATGTGGGCGCAAGGGGTGGGGTGGCGGCTCAGTTTGCTAGTGACCGATGCGTGAACGTCATGCTCCGGTCCCACTTCCGTCATACCCGCGCTTGCCGCGGGTATCTCGCGGATCGGGGTACGGGCGTTCGTGCTGGACGCGGCGAGATTGCCGCGTCGGAGCGCGGCAATGACGGAGTGAAGGCGTTAGCTCAGTTGTCGTCGTAGTTGGCTTCCCAGGTGATGTCGATGGCGTCTTTGACGCTTTCGTGGGCGGGACAGCCGGGGGCGTGGAACTTGACCGCTCGATCGGCTGCGGCTCGTTGATCCTCGGCGATTCCGGGGATGTGGAAGACGACGTGGATCTTGGTGATTCGGATGGTCTGGTTGTCATCGCCTTCGATGGTGCCCAGGACATCGGCTTTGTAGGTGTTGGGGTCGAACTCGACCTTGCGCACGGACATCGCCCGCGCGAGCGTGCCGTACATTCAACCGCCGACTGCGGCGACGATGTGGTCGAGCGTGGCGGTCATTGGCGGCGCATCCTCGGGCACGCCGTAGTGCTCCTTGAGCTTGCCCTGGACGCCGTAGACGACCTGCTCGGGCACGTCACCAAGCGTGGCGTGTCGGAAGCCGTTCTTGAGTTCGAGCTTGTTGCGTGAGATGTATTCGAAGTGGGGCATAAGAGGCTCCTTGCGGACTTAGCTGTTGGCCAACAGGGTACGCATTCTGTCGACGCCTTCAATGATTTCTTCGAGGGAGGCGGCGTAGCTGAATCGCAGGTATCCCTCTCCGAGGTGTCCGAAGCTGGTTCCCGCGATCACCGCGAGCCCTGCTTCGTCGAGCAGGCGCTCTTGCAGGGTTCGGGCGTTGATGCCGGTCTCGGAGACGTTGGGGAATGCGTAGAAGGCTCCGCCCGGGTCAACGCAACTGACGCCGGGGACGTCGTTGAGTTCCTTGACGATGACCTGGCGTCGCTCGTCGAAGGCGGTGGTCATGATGTCGACGGCTTCCTGCGGTCCGTCGAGGGCCTCGACTGCGGCGTACTGGGTCGCGGCGTTTGGGCAGCTATAGCTGTTGATAGCGAGTCGCTCTGCGAAGGGGAACAGGTCCGGTGGGAAGACGCCATAGCCAAGCCGCCAGCCGGTCATGGCATAGGTCTTGCTCCAGCCGTCGAGCACGATCAGTCGGTCCCGGAGTTGTGGGTAGTCGAGCAGCGACACATGCTGGCGTCCTTCGTAGAGGATGCGTGAGTAGATCTCGTCGCTGAGGATGACGACGTTGGGCCATTGCTCAAGGCCCTCGACGATTCGCTCGATCTGATCTCGGGTGTAGACGCCGCCGGTCGGGTTGGCCGGGCTGTTGAGGATGATCAGGCGTGTGTTCTCGTTGACCTGGCTGAGCACCTGGTCGGGTTCGAAGGTGAAGCCGTTGGACTCATGCAGCTCGATCGGCACGGGCGTTGCGCCGGAGAAGCGAATGACCGATTCGTAGATGGGGAATCCGGGGTTGGGGTAGAGAATTTCTGCGCCGGGCTCGCCCATGAGTAGAGCGGCGAAGAACATGACCGGCTTTGCGCCGGGCGTGATGAGCACGGCCTCGGCGTCGACATCGGCATCGTGGCGTCGCTTGAGGTCGCGGGCGACGGCGTCGCGGAGCTCGGGGATGCCGGCACCGGGGGTGTAGCCGTGCTTGCCTTCGGCGAGCGCGCGTTCGCCGGCTTTGACGATGTTGTCGGGCGTGGCGAAGTCGGGTTGTCCGATGCCGAGGTTGATGATCGAGCGCCCCTCGGCGGCGAGCCGATTGGCCTTGGCGAGGACTTCGAACGCAGTCTCGGTGCCGAGATTCTGCGCTGCGCTGGTTGGAAGCACCATGATCAACCTCCGAGAGGGTCTAACCTGCCGTTCAACCGTCCCCTGCATCATACGCAGGGACCCACCAGTTGCAGAACCAATGGCAGAACCAACGAGCGCTGGGCCGATCGAGGAAGCCGGGCGGATCACGAACCTCGACGCCCTGCGCGGAGTCGCCGTGTTCGGCATTTTGCTGATGAACGCCGTGTCCTACGGCCTCGATCCCGCGGCGTACTTCAACATCAGCCTCGCCAACGACACCCCGTTCGACTGGATCGTCGGCGTGTTCGGCGAGGTGTTCGTTGACCAGAAATTCATGGGCGTGTTCTCGCTGCTGTTCGGAGCTGGGATTGTCCTGTTTGCCGATCGTGCCGACGCCAAGGGCAATCGCGGCGGCTGGCTCAGCCTCTGGCGCAACCTGCTGCTGCTGGGTATTGGGGCTCTGCACATGTGGCTCTGGGAAGGCGACATCCTTGTTGCCTATGCGATTGCCTCACCATTCCTATTGCTCGCGCGGCGATCTCCCGACCGCGTCCTGGTCGTGCTCGGCGTGGCGTTTGTGTTGCTGTCCGCGCTCGTCTTTGGACTCACGCAGTCCATTGTGGACGCCGACGGCGCTCAGCTCGGTGAACTCTGGTTCGCCGGCGGACAAGCCCCGGACGATGGCGTCGGCTCGCTGGTGCTCTTCACCTTCTTCATGCGCGCGCTGGGCATGATGCTGATCGGCGTCGCGCTCTTCCGCTCCGGTGTGCTCAGCGGCGAGCGTCCGCGCGAGTACTACCGCCGCATGGCCGTCATCGGACTCGGAGTCGGACTCCCTCTTGCCGCACTCGGCGTGCTAATCGCTGCGCTCGATGATTTCGCGCCCGGCTCGGCCCTGCTCTCGATGATTTCCAACACCGTCGGCACGATTCCCGCCACACTCGGGTTCACCGCTTTGATCGTTCTCTGGAACATGCGCGGCGTGTCCGTTTGGCGAGGCCGCATCCATGCCGTGGGGCGGATGGCCCTGACCAACTACCTGACCCAGACGATCATCGGCATCATCGTCCTGCGCACGCTCTTCGATCCAGATGATCTGAACCGTGCCTGGGTGCTGCTGTTCATCGTCGCCGTCTGGATCCTCCAGCTCGCCTGGTCGCCGTGGTGGTTAGCCCGCTTCCGCTACGGCCCCTTTGAATGGGTCTGGCGCGTCTTGACGTACCGTCGAATGCAACCGCTGCGGCGGTAACGGTTGGCCGTCAGCTCAGCGGGAGGAACGGAACAGATGCGTTCAATGTTGCGAATCGTTGTCGTTCTGGGCTTGAGCGTCGCCGGAGGATTGGCGATGGCTTGTTCCGCAAGCGCGCCGGAATCGCAAC
This sequence comes from Dehalococcoidia bacterium, assembly GCA_965207365.1. Classification (GTDB taxonomy): domain Bacteria; phylum Chloroflexota; class Dehalococcoidia; order Bin125; family Bin125; genus Bin125. The sequence goes on from OZ242281.1 coordinate 840,315, forward strand.
AAGTAACGCCGAATGTGGCGTCGGACGCTGGGAATCGCACGGGCCAAGAGGTCTTCGCATCGACATGCGCGGTGTGTCACGGCTCGGAGGGTGAGGGTGTCGATAACTGGAGGGTGCGAGATGATGACGGCCGCCTGCCTCCTCCGCCGTTGAACGGTGAGGGACATACCTGGCATCACTCTGATGGGGTGCTGTACGGGATCGTTAGTGAGGGCGGGTTGGGGCTTGGCTTTGGCAGCAATATGCCGTCGTTTGGGGATGAGCTGTCTCGTGAAGAGATTATCGCTGTGATTGAGTATGTGAAGACGTTGTGGGAGGGCAAGGAGATTGACGGGTTTCTGATTCTGGACTCACAGCGGGAGTTGAGTTTGGGCGATCCTTATCCGGGTAGGGAGCTGGGTGAGTGATTGGATAGGCGTGTTTGGTCGGGCCGGGGAGGGACCCCCTCAGCCTTCGGCAGCTCCCTCTGGGAGAGACTGATGCATAACTCCCCTTCTCCCCCCTTGCGGGGGAGATGCCGAAGGCAGAGGGGGGTTCCTGCCTGTTGGCCCTATCTGGTCGTCGCCATCCGCCCCCCCTCTGTCACTCTGTGACATCTCCCCCCGCAAGGGGGGGAGATGGGAATCGGAGGATATGCATCAGTCTCCGGGAGGGGGAGCGTGGAGAAGGACCGGCATCTCCCCCGCAAGGGGGGCATGGGAATTGGGGCGGAAGCTAGACCCCGATGGCGCCGGAAGCTCGGAGCTGAGCGATGTCGGCGTCGGTGTAGCCGTGTTCTTTGAGGATGTCGTCGGTGTCTCCGTCGAAGATGGGGGATGGTCCGGTTGCCTTGGGTGGGGAGTCGGACATTCGATAGACCGGTCCGACCATCCGCTCTGGACCCGTGAGTGGATGGTCAATCTCTGCGATGGCGCCGATTGCCTGGACCTGTGGATCGTCGACCATGTCCTCGGGGATGTTGACTTGCGAGGCGGGAGCTCCTGCGGCATCGAGCTTGGCGACCCAGTTGGCTGTGGTGTCACCGCGAAAGCGAAGCGAGATTCTCTCGCGAACCCCATCGACGACGGCTGTTGCGCCATCTTCGAGCGGATTGAAGTGTTCGGTATCAGTTGGATCTTCGCTCTCTGTCAGTCCGAGCGCATTCCTGACCTGCTGTCGATTCAGCGGTGTCAGACAGCCGAGCATGATTGCGCCGTCGGATGTCTGATAGCCGCCGTAGTAGAGCAGATATGCCGCGCCAATCGTGGATCGCGTGCCGGTGCGCGCTTCGAGCAGTTCTCGGTAAGACCCGCCCTGCTCGCGAACCTGTTGTACGGCATCGAGCGACGGCTGGAGAAAGGTGGCGTCGCTGACCGGCAGCCTCGCCGACGCGAAGTTCTGCAGTGTGAGCGCTGCGCCGAGCAGCGACGTTTCGATGAGCTGTCCACGTCCGGTCCGCTCGCGATGAAACAACGCAGCGCAGACGGCGACCGCACTGGTCCAGGAGGCGCCGATATCAGCCGGCGTCGTTGCCGTGATCAAGGTGGGATTGCCTTGCTCGTCTACTTTTTCGTCGCCAACCATCAATCCCGAGTAGGCCTGAGCGATGATGTCGGCGCCCGCGCGTCCGGCCGACGGTCCTTCCGGGCCGAATGCCGTGTTTGACAGGTAGATCAGCCGGTCATTGAACGAGCGCAATGATTCATAGTCGACGCCCAGCCGCTGCGGTACGCCCGGTCGAGCGTTGATCAGGAAGACGTCGAACTGCCGAATCAGGCGATACAGAACCTTTCGCCCGTCGTCCGTTTGCAAGTTGAGGACCATGCCTCGCTTGCCTCTGTTGAACACGTGGAACGCCTTGGATTCGTGAGGCATGAACTGACCGATAACGCGGGTACCGTCACCCGCCGGTGATTCGATCTTGACAACGTCTGCACCGAGGTCGGAGAGCATGACCCCGGACATCGGTCCAGCGATGATCTGGGTGAGTTCAAGGACGTTGATGCCGTCGAGCGGACCAGGCATGCGCGGCTCCTAGCTGTCGGAAGGCAGACCTACGGCGCCGGATGAGCGGAGGGCCGCGACTTCTTCGGCACTGTAGCCGTACTCGATCAGCACCTCGTTCGTGTCGCCGTCGAGCGGAGGCGCTGCCCCGTTGGCCTGAGGCGGCGTTGCCGACATGTTGAACGGGGGACCAACCATCTGCTCGGGTCCGGTGAGCGGATGTTCGAGGTCGACCATGATGCCTAACGCCTGGACCTGTGGGTCGTCGATCATCTCCTCAGGAATGTTGACCTGCGAGGCAGGCGCGCCGACGGCGTCGAGTTTGGCGACCCAGTTCTCCGTGGTGTCGGACGCGAATCGTTCCGAGATCTGCGCGCGAACGCGAGCAACAATCTCTTCCGAGCCATCAGCGAGTGCATTGAAATCGCCATCGTCTGTCGGATCGTCTCCGGGCTGGAGTCCGAGCGCCTCCCGCACCTGCTGTCGATTGGGCGGCGTGACGCAACCGAGCATGATTGCGCCGTCCGAAGTCTGGTAGCCGCCGTAATAGAGGAAAAATGCGCCGCCGACCAGGGCGCGGAGACCGCCTCTCGCTCCGAGCAATTCGCGGTAGTTGCCGCCACGTTCTCGGACTGCGGCTAACCCGTTGAGGATGGGATCGAGCATGATCGAGTCCGAGACGGGCAAGCGTGACGTGAAGGCGTTCTGCAAAACCAGCGCCCCAGCCAGCAGCGAAGTATCGATCTTCTGACCTTCGCCGGTGCGCTCGCGGTGGAAGAGGGCGGCGCAGATCGCGATCGTACTGGTGAATGCCGCAACGAAGTCGGCGGGAGTGGTGGCTGTGATGAGGTCCGGTCCGCCGTGCTCATCGACCTTTTCGTCGCCGGCCATCAGACCGGAGTATGCCTGGGCGATGATGTCGGCGCCGGCGCGGTGAGCCGATGGTCCCGTGGGGCCGTACGCGGTGTTTTCGAGATAGATCAGGTCGGGCTTGTGTGCACGGAGGCTCTCGTAGTCGATGCTGAGACGTTCCGGTACTCCCGGCCGGGCATTGATCAGGAAGACATCCATCTCCGAGATCAACTTCTGGACCACGGCCTGCCCATCGGGATCCTGGAGGTTGAGGACCATGCCTCGCTTACCGCGATTGAAGACGTGGAAGCCCTTGCTCTCGCCAGGCGCGAATTGGCCGAGCAGACGCATGCCGTCGCCGGCCGCAGACTCGATCTTGATCACGTCGGCGCCCATATCGGAGAGCATGACGCCGCACATCGGTCCGGCGATGATCTGTGTGACTTCAAGGACTTTGATTCCATCAAGCGCACCGGGCATCATAAATCTCCGTCGTTTTGGCTACTGGTCAGAGCATAAGCTCACCAGATGCTGGTAGAGCTGAGTGACTCCGCCATCGCCGCCTTGCTGTCGGAACGGAAACTCTTCGTCAGCGATTGGCGCGAGCGCTCAGAGATTCGGATCAAGCGGGAGGATCGTCAGCGCTCCATCCCACTGGCGGGGATCAGCGGAGACGAGTTCCTTGTCATTGCTCGTCAGCGACAACCGGATCCGCGGAACTTCTCGCTCATACTTGCTCTATCGCGTCCAAGTGATCCCAACCGTCTCTTCCACTTGCGACGCTATGACGGCGATAGCCACATACATCACAATCGGTTCGAAGGCAACAGGTTCAGAGGGTTTCACATTCATGAAGCGACCGAGCGCTACCAACGGTTAGCTCACTCTCGCGAGGATGGTTTTGCAGTCGCCTCTGAACGCTTCTCGGATCTTGTGGGGGCCTGGCGATGCTTGACCGAAGATGCGAATGTTGAAATGAACCCTGACTTGCCGATTCACCTACTCTGAGACCAGGAGAGCAATGAAACCGAGTTATCAGCCAGACAAATTGCGTGAGGCATTCGCGGCCGCGATGGATGTTCGCTCTGAGGGGGAGCACGGCTATCGATTGCACCTGCCGGTCTACTACAGCAATGGTGACGATCTTACGATCCGGCTTCGCCCGGTTGGTGACGGCTGGGAGTTGAGCGACGGTGGCGACACGTTGTTCAATGCAGCGCCAGATTGGGACGAGCGATCAGAGTTGGTTGCGCAGCCCTGGTTGCAGATCGTGCTCCTCAACTACCGAATGGAGGAGACCGAAGAGGAGTTTCGGAAGCACAGTGAAGCGGCATCACTCGGTCGTTCAATCTTGGAGTTCGCCTCAGCCTTACTGGAGGTCGATCGCGGATTGGCCTGGCGTGAGCGTGGTAGCACAGACCCGAATGGAGATGATGTGAACCTCCTTCGCAAGTCTCTGAAGCTCGCGAGGCACGAGCATTTCATTGCAGGAACAGACTGACGCGGTTGTGGGCGACTGGCACTGAGTGTTCGACGGAGTCTCAGCGACGAACCTGTTGGCCTGAATCATCGATTCAGATTCCAATGGCGCCGGTGGTTCGGAGTGCGGCAATCTGATCCTTGCTGAAGCCGTGTTCGCGGAGGATGTCGTCGGTGTCGGCATCGAGAGGTGGCGCGGCGCGGTCGCTGCCGGTCTCGGTTGTGGACATCTGGACCAACGGACCGACCTGCCGCTCGGGGCCGGTCAACGGATGATCGATCGAGGGCATCAGGTTCATCGCGACGACTTGTGGATCGTCGGGCATGTCTTCCAGCCAGTTGACCGGCGAAGCTGGCGCTCCCTCGGCGTCGAGTGTCGCAATCCACTCCGCCATCGTGCCAGTTGCCAGCTTGGATCGGATCTGGGCCTCTACCCGAGCCACAATCGTGTCCGCTTCCGGACCGATGGCGTTGAAGTCGTTATCGTCGGTGGGATCGCCCGTGATCTGCAGGGCGGTGCGGATCTGGTCTCGATTCTGGGGGGTGAGGGCGCCGAGGATGATTGCGCCGTCCTTGACCGGGTAGGCGGAGTAATATATCCGGAACGCCTTACCTTGGTTGGGACGGCTGCGCCGAGCTTCGATCATTTCGGCGTATGAGGCGCCCTTCGCGCGCAACTCAGACATCATCTGGTGCAACGGCTCGATCAGGATGGCGTCGGAGACGGGAACGTCACCAGCCCAGGGAGTCTGCAGCGCGAGACCTGCACCTAGAAGGGTGCCCGAGATGCGCTGTCCTTCGCCCGTCTTCTCGCGGTGATAGAGCGCAGCGCAGACACCCATCGCCCCGCCCAGCGCTGCAATGTAGTCGGAGGGCGCCGTCGCGGTGATCTGCTCAGGAGCGCCATCGGGCCCCACCTTCAGGTCACCGGCGACTAGCCCCGAGTAAGCCTGGACCATCGCGTCCGACCCCGCACGGTGAGCGCTCGGCCCGCGATCGCCAAAACCGGTGACGTCGAAGTAGATCAGGTCCGGGCGAAGCTGGCGGAGAGTCTCGTAGTCCATCCCGATCCGCTCCGACACACCCGGCCGAACGTTGGTCACGAACACGTCGAACTGGGGGATGAGCCGGTGAGCGACCGCCCGACCTTCGGCCTGGGCCAGATCAATCACCAATCCCCGTTTGCCCCGATTAAGACCGTGAAACGCCTTGCTCTCGCCGGGCGCGAACTGGGCGATCCTGCGTGATGCGTCGCCGACAGGTGATTCCAGCTTGACAACATCTGCGCCGAGGTCGGCGAGCGCGACACCGCAGTATGGACCGGCGATGATCTGGGTCAGTTCGAGCACCTTGATGCCATCGAGTGGTCCGGGCATATGGCCTCCCAAGGGCTCAGGTTACGGGAGAGTGGCGCGTAGACTTTGATTGAACCTCAAGAGCGCAAGAAATGAGCGGCACGATGCCCGACTACGAGAACATTCTGTACGAACAAGACGGTCCGGTTGTCACGATTACCTGGAACAACCCGGAGACCCTGAACGCGATCACGCCTGCATTGGAGAAGGAGTTCCATCACGCGCTGGATGTGGCCGATACCGATCCGACGGCGCGAGCGATCATCTTCACCGGCGCGGGACGGGCATTCTCGTCGGGCTACAACATTGCCGGTGGGATTGACAGCGAGGTCGGCGGACCGACGCAGCCGGTCTCCGAGCACCTGGAGCGCTGGTTCCGCTTCTCTTCGAAGAACCCCGACATGATGATGCATTTGATGACGCTGGAGACGCCGATCATTGCCGCGGTCAACGGCTGGTGCATCGGCGGTGGATTCTGGTACTCGCTGGCGGCCGACATCACGATCGCGACTGATCGAGCTGTCTTCGCCCAGCCTGAGGTTCGGATGATCTCGAACAGCTCGGTGCTCTTCGCGGCGCTAGCGGGTTGGAAGACCGCGCATCGGTATGCGCTGACCGGCGACCACTTCGACGCTCAGGAGGCACTGCGAATCGGCGTGATCAATGAGATTGTCCCGGTCGAGGATCTGATGGAGAAGGCAGATGCGCTGGCGCGGCGGCTGGCGCTCGTGCCGTCGCACTCGGTTCGCTACAACAAGCTGATTACGGCTCGCGGCCTTGAGGCGATGGGTCTACGCAACGCGCTCAACGTCGGTTCGATGCTCTCGACGATGGTTGAGGCGTCGGCCGATGGTCCAGAGGTCGCGCATCTCGACGCGGCGAAGGAAACAGGTGGATTCGGGGCCTTCCTGCGAGCTCGAGATGAGCCATTCCGTCCGGAGCCGTTTGGTCCTCGGAGCGAGGGATAGTGGGGATCCTCAATTCAGGGCAACGATTAGGGCAACCGCCAGGCCAACGACGACGATGATGCCGAACATGATTCGGTTGAACTGTTGAGCAAACATGGCATCCAGCCGTTGCTGGAATTCGTCCTTGGTTGGATAAGCACTCATGGCGTCGGAGAATTCGTCGGCTTGATGCGACGTGGCTCCAATCGAGCGAAGCACTTTCCTGATTCGTAGGATTGGGGACATCACCGACATTGCTTCTCCCTGTCATCGGACCGCGCCTGACAGTCTGGTAGCCTCAGCCTAGCTACGGGGATGGGCCTTTGTCACTGGAGAACGACGATGGTTCGCGTTACAGGACGCTACGACATTGAGGCGGTTCGTCGCGAGTGGTTGGGGCGGAAGACAGCGGTTGTTCCCGGTCGGTATCCGGTTGAATACGACAGCATTCGACGCCACTGCCACATGGTTGAGGACACGAATCCGCTGTTCCTCGACCCTCAGTACGGCAAGGAATCGGAGTGGGGATCGGTGATCGCCCCACCGGTGATGACCCGCTACTTTGCCAGGTCCGGTGTGTGGCCACCGTCCTCGGACGAGGGCGTCAGCCTGATCCTGCAGGTGCCGACTCGGGGCGAGCGAAACATCAATCTCAACACTGAGTGGGAGTACGTCCGGCCGGCGAAGGTTGGTGATCACCTGTCCTCTCAGACAGAAGTGATTGACATATACGAGAAATCGATCAAGCTCGATCCGCGCTCGGTCTGGATTAAGACGGAGATGCGCATCACCAACCAGGACGGCGAGTTGGTCGCTGTTGGCGCCAACACGTTATGTACGCATCGGACTCCCGAACAAGTCGAATCGGAAGAAGGCGAGCGACCGCTATGACCACGAGCAGCGCACCGAACAGACCCAACAGCGCGGCGACTGAACAGACCCATTGGGACGACGTTCGAGTCGGCGACCTGATTGAGGGCTACGATCTGACGCTGGACTGGACGAAGATGGTTGAGCAAGTATCGGGATCGCAGGACTTCTATCCGGTCCATCACGACCCTGAGTTTGCGGCCGAGGCCGGGCATCCGGCGGTCTTCTACAACACCGGTTGGACGCAAGCGGCGCTCTGTCGCGTGGTGACCGACTGGGCCGGACCGTCGGGATGGATGAGCAAGTTCCGCTTTGAGATGCGGCGGATGAACATTCCCGAGGACCAGGTACACGCTCGTGGCAAGGTCACCGGCAAGTCCGAACTCGACGATGACCATGGCGTCGTGGAGCTTGAGGTCTGGCTGGAGAATGACCGACTCGGTGTGACTACGCCGGGTTGGGCGACTGTGCGACTCCCGCTCCATGATTAGACCCAGGGAATGACTAGACCCAGGAACTCGTAACCATGACAACGATCGGCATCATTGGAACCGGCGCCATTGGCGGTGTCGTCGGTGGGATGCTCACTCGCGCCGGCTACCAGGTGACGCTGTTCGACCACTGGGTTGAGCACATCGACGAAATGAAACAGAACGGACTGCGCCTCAGCGGTCCGCTGATTGGCGACATCCGTGTGCCCGTCGATGCGCGGCATCTGTATGAGGCGCAGGCGATTTCGGAGCCGTTCGATATCGGCATCGTCGCGGTCAAGAGTTATGACACTGAATGGGCGACGTCGTTTATCTCCCCGCTGGTCAGAGATGAAGGGGTCGTCGTTGATTTCCAGAACGGAATCAATGACGAGCGAGTGGCAGCGATCGCTGGTCGCGAGCGGACGCTGGGCTGCGTGATCACGATCGGCGCGGGAATGTACGAGCCTGGGCATTGCATGCGCACCGACACGCGCACGTTGGGCTTCAAGGTCGGCGAACTGGACGGCTCGGATTCCGACCGCGCGCGTGACATCGCGGCGATGATGAATCACGTGGCCGGATCGGAATCGACGACGAATCTGTGGGGCGAGCGCTGGGGCAAGCTGGCAGTGAATTGCATGGCGAATCCAATCGCCGGGCTGTCGGGCTATGGATCTGGAGAGGTCCGCGCCCGCGACGACACTCGCTGGCTGTGCATCCGGATCGCGGCGGAAGTGATCGAAGTCGGCCGAGCGCACGGTCACAACATCGACGGCGTCTGGGGCATCGACGCGCAGAAGTTCGTCGATGTCGCCAACGGAGGCGATTCCTCGGAGCTTGATGCAGAGTTGATCGTCGGCGCGCAAGCGCTAGGCGCGGGTCGTCCCAGCTTCTTACAGGACGTGATCCGTCAGCGCAGGGTGGAGATCGACGCGTTGAACGGGTGGGTCGTCGAACAGGGCAAGGCCGTGGAAGTCGCAACGCCGGCAAACGCTGCGGTGGCTGAGGTCGTGAGGAGTTTCCCGGTCGGGGAGCTGCGATCAGACCCGTCGAATTTGCAGATGATTCTGGAACGCCTTGGCTAAACTGATTCGCCCTTCTCCAAGCGCCTACGCGAGCGTGCTGCCTCACGCAGGTGTCGGGGAGTGTCGAGTCGCTGCTCAGCTGGAGGCGGCAGCCATTCCCGCAGCCCGAACTTCCCGTCCAAGTCTTCATAAAAGAGTTCGTGAGTTCCCAGATAGAGCGTGATTGACGAGCGGCTTATCTCATCCTCAGTACTCTTAAGAGCGTGTTCGATCTCGCTCACGGTTGCGTTTCGTTTCGAGCCACGGAACCACTCAACGAGCACGTCCTTCTGAAATCGCTTAGGCTCCATACCCCACTCACGGAGACCATACGTACCAGGACCCCGGTAGACGAAAACATCACCCGCTGCGCCGATGGCGTTGTAGAACGTAGAAGCGCCAAGTTCGCGCCCGAGCGGGAGCTTCGAAGCACGTTCGTAAATTTCCTTCCAGTGAAGTGGTTCGCCAGCATCTCGAAGCACGAAACGAGCGACCTCTTTGTGCCTCGTTACTAGGATCACACCGTCCGTCCACGCGTATCCTAGGTCTGCGTGATAGAGACCTGCCATGATTTTGTTGACGATGTCCCCGGCAACGCCAATTTCCTCTAGCCTCTTCGCGAACTCAGTTGCGTCTATCGAGCCGCCATTCTGATCCAGTTGTTCCTTCAAGAACTTCTTCGGATCTTCGAGTTGCCGATCCGGCGGAGAAAACTCCGGAACATCGGGAAAGACGTACGACAAGAATGTGATCCAGCGGTCTGGTGCGGGAAACTCCCCAGGGTAACCACCAAGGACACCAACGAAAAAGGAGTGGGCAAACTCCAATGGTCCAATCTCCATTTCACTCTTCTGTTGGACGATTGCCCCCTGCACGATTCGCCAGCGGGATGGGTGTCGCAGCCACTTGAGCGTACGAGATTCAATCTGGCGAATCCGCTCCCGCGTGACACCCATCTCATCGCCAACTTCTTCCAAGGTCCGGACTGCACTGTCTTTCGGATTCCTGTTTCGTACACGTCCCTTTCGCATCGTTTTGCCTGATGGAGGGTCATATCCGTCAAGACCGTACCGAAGTACAAGAACACGCCAGCCTCGAGTGTCCGTGCTGTTACGGATCTGCCGGATCGCGTCAATGAGCGGTTCGGACATGATTATCCGCTATTCCAGAACTGCCTCTGCAAGCTGCTGGGTCAGGCGACCTAGGAAGTCACTAGAGCGTTGAATCAGCTCGATTTCCACCTGATCGAGTGACATCTCAGCGTCGTGACGTCGCAGCATCCGGAGATGCTCAATCTGAACGATGTCCCGGAACATAAACAGGTGGTATTCGCGCCACGTCGTGCCGCTTGGGCCGCCGCGTGCCAGTGCCTCGCTTGCGTATGGGTGGCTGCTATTGATCCACCACACGTTGTATGCGACATCGGTCTCATTCTGATGAATCGGAGGATGCCCCGACAAAAGGAGACGCGTGGCACCGTCTTCCATTGCCGGATCTGGATCAGCACCGCTAATCAAGATCCGTGGATAGCGCGGCCGCCGGACCCTTTTCGTGCTTCCCGGTTCATCCTTGCGGCCTCCACCTTCGCCGCTCCCTCCGCCAGATCCTGTTCCGCTACCTCCTTGCCCTCCACCGGAACCTCGATCTCCACCTTCACCACCACCCTCTTCATCGCGCCAATCAACGAACACCTCAGTTTCCAGTTCTCGGAGGAAGCTCTGAGCATACTGATTTAACATCCGATTCAGCCTCGAAGTCGCGGCGAGCTGACGCTGACGCTGTGTCTCACGCAGCTCCTCGTCCAGCACGGCAACGCATTCGCCGATATGCGTTCGCAGCCAATTCTTAAGTGCTTCGATTTGCGGTGTCCGACGGAAAGACTCTCTGTCGTTCTCAACGTGCTCTTCAATTTCCGTAAACTGAAGATGCAACTCGCAGAACAGGAATCGAGTGTGGTCAGTGCTTCCAGCGTGAAGCTCGCCCATGGGAAACGAACCGACCGGATTGCTTGACGAGTCGAAGACAAGCACCGTGTCTCTTGCCCGCTTTCGGCCAGTGAGCGGCGAAGCGGCCTTCCTGATCACAAGTTCTCCTGCTACGGTCCGCGGATCTGCAGACAAGGCGATCGGGACTTCGGGAGCATCAGAACGCGCAAGACTCATTGGCAGATCGATCCGTCGAACCTGCCAAGCGGGGTCTTCGATTATCCCTTCGGGTTCAAGCCTCTCTGTCCCTAGATTGCCGTTGTGAGCCACTCTTATGGTGAGCTCGTGCAGTGGCCGATGCGACGCGGGAGCTGCTCGCAGGGATTCGAGGAGCTTGTCCCTAATCCAACGCCTGCCCGCCACGACGTCGTTTGAGCTGAGAATCTGCTCGGCACGTCGGCCGAGGACTACGGTGAAGCCTCGGCGGCCTGCCTCCAAGTCTCGAAGCATCTGCGGGTCGTACTGATTCACGAAGTTCTGGATATCCGTGGAAGAAAGTGCAGCGCCATCGAACGCAAGACCAAGTGCCATCTGCCAAGGCAACTCTGCCGCCTGATACTCCCAATATCCGCAAGTACCGTCGCTCGCATCATCCACGACCAAACTGCTGACGCGTCCATCCAGCCAGGTGCAAAACCGAGCGTTGTTCTTCCACATCTGGCGCATATAGAACTTGCCGCCGTTGCCGTGTCCGCCTGTCAGCGCGCTGCCCTCTGCGCGGCCACCGCGAGCCGCAGCGTCAGTGCTAAACCAGTTCAGGAGGAAGTCCTCGACATCTTGGTGAGTCGCGCCGGCGAAGTCCATCAAGGCGAGATGAGGACCGTCGAAAAGGTGCAAATGCACCGGCCATCCGCCACTTTCAGGCTCGAGTTCCGTGCTTCTGGCGCGGCGGTCAATGTACGCATCGAGGCTATTCTTCAACCACTCAGCGATTCCCTTACCGTGATTAAATTTGAAGTCTCGCCCGATCTGGTCGAGGACGTCGTGGGAAATCTGCGTCCGAATTCGCTCTCCCGCCGGCACGTCACGCGGTCCCAGCGCCAAGAGCTTCGGGGAACTCCTCGGTGAGAAACTCAAACAGCTCCCGCAGTTCACTGGCACCGCTGAACTTGGCGTACTCCGCTCTTTCGATCGCGTCCTTCGCGGTCTGAACCCGTACGCATCGCTCTTGGTCCGGGGTCGCAGCGGTGATCCCGAAGAACGAGCGGGCGTCGAAGTCGACAATGTCGTCCCGCTGTCCGCGTGACCACTTCGCTCGCGCCTCAGATGTGGCCACTGACCGTAAGAGTCGCTCCTCATCACGGCTGACACGATCTACTGCCGACTTCTGCTCAATCCGGCCGATGACATCTCCCAAAGCGATGGCACGATCGATACCCGCATCTGTGAGGCGGAACGTCATGTCGCCGAGCGACAAGACCAACCCATCCTTCTTTAGGGGTCCGTACAGGCTCTTGTTCTGGTCATTTGAATCCGGGAACTCGGGGTGGCGTCGCAGAGAGAACCGCTCCGGAAACATCCGCCACGAGTTCAGCACAATCTCTTCGTACGGGACCGCTGCCTGCGTGTGGTCTGCAGCGCATGCGAGCGCCAGCAACACGCGATCATGGACTGTGAATCTCAGCTTCTTCATGGCTTCATTCTACTCCCTGACCGCGGTCCCCAACCCGCCAAACTCCGGCAGTACCTTCTCTGAGAAGTCTTCCATGCTTCGGAGGATTTGGCCCTGGGTGAGGAGGCCGTTGTATTGCCACATGAAGATCCAGCTCACTGGGGTGACGTCCATCATGGCCTGGACCTGTCTTTTGACGCTGTCGAGGGTTCCGGCGAAGAGGAGGCCGTTTTCTAGTTGTTGCTCGGGGGTCATGATTTCTCCACCGGGTGGGCGGAGGGCCTCGGCGAAGCCGAAGGGGGCGAACCAGGCTCCTCCGGCGAAGGCGGCGGAGTGGCGCCAGAGTTCGAGGGCCTCTTCGTCGGTGTCGGTGATGATCACGTCCCTGAGGACACCCAGACCTTCTCCCGGTTTGAGGTCTCGGCCGACTGAGGCAGCCTCCTCCTGGTAGACCTCGTAGAGGCGGTTTTGCAGCTCGGGGTACATCGGCGGGAGGATGGCGGTGATGCCTTCACGGGCGCACCAGCGGATGGTTCGCTCGGACGAGGCGAAGGGCTGGAAGAGCGGCGGGTGCGGCTTCTGCAGCGGCTTGGGCACGACGCCGACCTCGCGGACGATGTTGTTTTCGTCGACGCCCTTGCCGTACATGCGGGTCGCTTCGATGTCCCAGGGCGTGCCGTCGGGCGGAATCTGCCAGGCGTCGCCCTGATATGAGATCATCTCCTCGGTCCAGCACTTGCGGATGATGTTGAAGTGCTCCTCGAAGGCTGCGCGGTTGGCGGCGTCGATCGCGTCATGGTCGCCGGGGCGAGCAGCGTGGACGCCGTGGATCTGCTGGGCGAGCGTGTCCACCCAGCGTCGCTGGTAGCCGCGTGCGAAGCCCGCCAGTGCGCGACCGCCCGACATGTGGTCGAGCATTGCGATGTCCTCGGCCACGCGGATCGGATTCTGCGCCGGCAGCACGAGTCCTAGCTGACCGACGCGGATGCGCTCGGTCTGCATGGCGAGGTAGAGGTCGAGCATGATCGGGTTGGGCGAGACCTCGAAGCCCTCGATGTGGAAGTGGTGCTCGGTGAAGCCGATTGAGTCGTAACCGAGCGCATCGCCGGCCTTGGCGAACGCAGAGAGGTCGGCAAGCATGTCCTGGTAGAGCTCGGGACGATTGCCGGCCATGCCGGCTTCGATGTCCTCGCGGGTTCCGACTGAGGGGAGGAAGAAGAGACTGACCTGCATGGGAGCTCCAGGGGTGATTGTTCACTTGGTTATCGGCGGATCGCAAACGATGGTGGCTAGCGCTGTCCTACGTTTTGCAGCTTGACGTCGGGGACCCCCTCAGCCTTCGGCAGCTCCCCCTGCAAGGGGGAGCGTGGAAGTGAGTTCGGCAGTTTCCCCTGCAAGGGGGAGCGGGGGGACTCGCAGAGTATCGGTTCGTGTGTCACGTCCATTTGTACACGCCCTATTCGAGGGCTTTGAGGAAGCTGACAACTGCCTCGTTGAAGTCGGTTGGATTGTCGATGTTGGCGGCGTGTCCGGCGTTGGGGATGACGACGTGGATGTTGTTGGGAATTTTGTTGGCCATGTAGTCGGTGCCAGCGAGGAAGGGCTTGTCGTTCTCTCCGACGAGGACGAGTGTTGGCTGGGGGATGGTCGCGAGTGACTGGATGATGCGGTTGTCGAACTGCGCGAGCATGCCACGGGCGGCTTTGGCCAGGCCCTCAGCGGAGCGATGCGTAGAGACTCGGACTTCCTCGGAGCCGCCCAGCGCAGCGAGGCCATCGCGCTCGAGCGCTTCGGCTCGGGGGATCGCCATTCCCGTATTCCAGCCCTCGCGAGCCTTCGGATTGTTGTAGCCGGGACCGGTATCGAAGAGCATCAGGGCTTGGGTGCGGTCAGGATGGGCGACCTGGAAGGCGAGCGACATGTAACCGCCGAGTGAAAGGCCGCCGATCACGGCGCTGTCGATGCTTTCGGCGTCGAGGATGGCGACGATATCGGCGACGGTCTCGGCTTCGCTGTAGCAGGCGGGATCGTCGGGTGAGTCGGTGAGTCCGTGTCCACGCATGTCCCAGACGATCAGGCGGTGGTCGGCGGAGAGTACATCGACCTGCCCAGCCCACATCTGCGAAGTGGCGCCGTAACCGTGGGAGAGGATGATGGCTGGACCGTCGCCGTGCGCCTCGTAGTGGATGCTGACGCCGTCTCGATCGATGTTGGGCATTTCGCGGCTCCGTAGACGTGGAGGTACTGGTGTTGTCGCTGGGTAGGATAGGGGTCGGATTGCGGCGAACGCTGATGAGATGGAGGCGCGTGATGAAGACTCCGATTGGGCCGGAGATTGCGTTTGAGTTGGGTGGTGTTGGGGCTCCGGCGATTTCGCCGGATGGGGTGGTAGTTGCGTACGTTCGCGGCCAAGTTGAGGACGGCAAGCGGGTTTCCTGGATTGAGTGCGCTCCGTTCGAGGGTGGCGAATCTAGGCGGCTGACTTCTGGTGACTCAGACTCGGGTCCAGTCTGGGCTCCGGATGGGTCAGTCCTAGCGTTTCTGCGGCCGTCGTCGGCTGAGGCGGGAGCGCCTCGGCAGATCTGGTTGCTTCCGACTGATGGCGGCGAGGCTCGTCGTCTGACGAACCTGAATCACTCCGTAGCCGGGTTTGACTGGCTGCCGGACGGCTCGGGAGTGATTGCGGTCGTGGATATTGACCCTCATCGTGGCCAGCGCGACGGCTCAAAGACGACGGTTGTGCGTGACACCTACTATCGCGGCGATGTGTTGGGCTATCGCGAGGATGCGTGGCATCAACTGTTTCGGATCGACGCCTCGACCGGTGGCTCGCTTCAGTTGACCACAGGGACATACAACCATGCGCACCCGGTGGTCTCGCCGGATGGTCGCTGGGTGGCGTTCACGGCCGACCGCAATGTGGATCGTGAGCGGCGGCGTCCGTTTGGATCCGAGCTGTGCGTGATGTCGACTCAGGGCGTGGCTGGCGGTGGGCATGTTGAACGGCTGACGCCGGGCGTGATGGCGGCTGGACGGGCGTGTTGGTCGCCGGATGGGTTGTCATTGGCGGTCTCGGTGACTGACGTGTCGCAACGCCACCAGGCGTATCTCGAGCGGGTTGAGCGCTATAGCGGCGAGCGGACGCGGCTCACTGACGACTCCGTCAATCCACAGTCCGGATTTTTTCCAATTTCTGGTCCGCCGAAGATGGTCTGGACGGATGACGGGATCACTTTTGCCGCCGATGTACGTGGACGGTCGGGCGTGTATCGGGTGTCGGCCGAGGGGTTGGGGGAGCCCGAGGCGATTCGGGCTGAAGCTGAGTTGATCAATGGGTTTGACGTGTCGGCTGATGGAACGTTGGTAGCGGTCGTTTCGACGACCCCCGATGCTCCTGGGGAGATTGTCTCTCTGAGAACAGGGAGCCCCCCTCTGCCTACGGCATCTCCCCCCAAGGGGGGGAGAAATGGGACTGCTTTGACGTTGTCAGCAGCAGGCTTTGTTACCGAGCATGAGATTGGTGAGGTTGAGTTCTTCACGGTTGAGCGGGATGGTTGGGAGATTCCCTGTGGGTTGATGTATCCGCCGGGATTTGATCCTGAGCGGTCTTATCCGCTGGTGATGGAGATTCATGGTGGGCCGAACGGGTTCTTTGGCGAGGGATTCAATGCGCTGCACCAGGTGATAGCGGGCGCCGGATACCTGGTGTTGTTTGTCAATCCTCGTGGGTCATCGACGTATGGCGCCGACTTCACCGATGCAGTGACCGTCGATTGGGGCGGCGAGGACTCGCTCGATTTGCTCCGTGCGCTTGATGTGGTTTGCGAGCGTCCGTATGTGGATGCCAATCGGCTCGGCGTGCATGGCTATTCATATGGTGGATACATGACGACCTGGTTGATAGGGCACGACGATCAGCGACGCTTCAAGGCGGCAATCGCGGGTGCCCCGGTGGTGAATCTGTGGTCCATGTGGGGTGTGTCGGATATCGGGCCGTCGTGGGGTTCGTATCAGTGGGGCGATGTGCCCGACGACGACTTCGACTGGTATCGGGAACGCTCACCGATCACATACGTCGACAACGTGCGCTGTCCGGTGCTGATCCTGCACGGTGAGTCAGACTGGCGGGTGCCGATTTCACAGGGCGAGGAGTACTTCGCGGGCCTGCGGTATCGGGGCAAGCCGGCGGAGATGGTGCGGTTCCCCGGTTGCTCGCACTCGATGTTCAGAGTTGGCGATCCGGCGATGGTCAAGGAGTACTACGAGCGGATGATCGCCTGGTTTGATCGGTACGTGAAGTGAGATGTGAGGAGGCGCGTCTCAGTCGTCGCGTTTCCCAGTCCCCGCTTCACGGAGGCCTGTGCGTAAGTCGGCCCAGCGCGAGAAGGTGCATACTCCCTCTCCCTTTGGGAGAGGGCTGGGGTGAGGGTTGGCATTGACTCGCAATCTGGTAGTGACCACTTGTCGCCTGTGCTCCGGCCCTCACCCTAACCCTCTCCCGCGGGGAGAGGGGACCGAAATCGGACTTACGCAAAGGCCTCCTTCACGCGGGGACCTGCCCCCTCCCGCACTGGGCCTCGCCGACGATGCTCTCTGCCGCGCGAGCGGGTCCCCCGATGCCTGCGACACACAGGTAAGGACCAAGCTGGGATGGCACTCGGTGCGACTCCCTTCAGCAACAACATCTCTGGTGCGCTCGGCGAGATTCCCGCGGCGGAGCGCGGGAATGACGGAGGTGGGGAGTGGGACCCCCTCAGCCTTCGGCAGCTCCCCCTGCAAGAGACCGATGCATAACCCGCAATTCTCCTCTCCCCCCCTTGCGGGGGGAGATGTCACGGAGTGACAGAGCAACTGTCTTGGAAGTCAAGCGTGTTGAGGTGCTTGCCAGGGGGTGTTGCTCTTGAGGATGGCGTTGAGGATGACGAGCAGTTTGCGCATACAGGCGGTGAGCGCGACCTTCTTGGGTTTGCCCCGGTCGAGCAGGCGCTGGTAGTAGTCGCTGATCACGGGGTTGTGGCGAGCGGCGACGAGCGCGCCCATGTAGAGCGCGGCGCGGACCGTGGCGCGACCGCCCCAGATGCTGCGTCTGCCGCGCCACTGGCCGCTGTCGCGGTTGTAGGGGGCGACGCCGACCAGGGCCGCGACCTGGCGTCGGTCGACCTGGCCCAGTTCGGGCAGTTGGGCGAGCAGGGTGCGCGAGAGCTGCGGTCCGACGCCGGGCACGCTCTGCAGGAGTTGGTCCTGGGCGCGCCAGTGGGGACTGTCCTGGATGGCGGCCTGCAGTTCGGCCTCGATTCGCTCGCGTTCCTGCTCGAGCCAGGCGATGTGCGCCTCGATGCCGGCGCGCAGGGCGGGTCCGGCGGCGCGCAGGCGTTGACCCTCGGCGACCAGCATCGCGAGCAGCTGCCGGCGCCGGGCGAGCAGCTCACGCAAGTGCCGGGTCTCGGCGTCGGGCAGCGGACGCAGCGGCACTGGGACGGCCTCGGCGAAGTGGGCCAGGACGGCGGCGTCGAGTGCGTCGGTCTTGGCCAGGCGGCCGCTGGCGCGGGCGAAGTCGCGCACCTGGCGCGGGTTGACGAGCGCCACGGGCAACCCCGCCGCGGCCAGCGCCGCGACCAGCGGCTGCTCCAGACCGCCCGTGGCCTCCAGCACGATCCGCGCCGGCCCCAGCGCCTCCAACTGTCTGAGCAGGGCGTCGATCCCGGCCGCGTCGTTGGCTACCCGCTCGGCGGGCCCGTCCGCCGGCCGGATGCCGACATCCAACCACTGCTGTGATACGTCGATGCCGACGTAGCGACTCGTCTCTGTCATCTTCAACTCCTATCCTGCGCAGGCCCGTCCTTGCAAGATGCGGGCTCCAGGGCCCCGGCAACTGTTCGGGCTCTTTCGCTGTCGCGCTGCGGCGACCCAAGCTCTGTCACGGCCTCGCAGGCCCAGGGAGGATCGGTCTGCCGCAGCGCACTTCGCCTCGGGAATCACTTGCTCCCGGGGCGACAGCGAAGATACAAGGGGGGTCGGCTGACAATGACCAAACAGAACGCCCGAACAGCAGACCCCCCTCTGCCTTCGGCATCTCCCCCGCAAGGGGGGAAAAGGGGAGTTTTGCATCGTTCTCTGCAAGGGGGAGCAAAGGGAAAGGGACGGCAACTCTCGCTTTCAAGGGGGAGCGTGGGATCGGAGCGTGTGGCTCGGATGGAGCAATCCCCGGACCTTGAACTCGCTCCGGGTTGCGGATTCTACTTCTGAGGGCGAGTGATTGCGGCGATCGGCCGGAGGGTTCGTCTGATGACTCTCTGGGCGGTGGCCTGGACCTGAATTGAGGGAGGCTTCATTCTCAGGTAGATCGTGCCGAGGATGATGCTGATGGCGATGGACGACAGGCCCATGATGATCAGCACGTCCTGCTCGCCGATGATGTCGGCGACTGCTCCGAAGCCGAGTCCGGTGAAGGACTGGACTCCGAAGGGGAGGAATGTGAGTGCGGTGACTCGTCCGTGGAACTCGGGTTCGGACTGGCGGATGACCTCGGCGGTGTTGAGTGTCTGGAAGGCGGAGAAGCCTGAGCCGACGAGGAAGATGACGGGGAGCATGACGAGCGCGTTCGGAGTGACACCGAGCAAGGCGACTCCGAGGCCGAAGGCGCAGCTCATGACGAGCAGGACGCCTCCCGACCAGCGGGTACCGACGACGCCGGCGACTGAGAGTCCAACGACGAACGAGCCGACGCCCATGGGCCAGGAGACCAGTCCGAGGTTTCGCGACTCGATTCCGAATGCATTCTCGAGCAGTCCGGGCAGGACGTTCTGGTAGGGACCGGCGGTGGCTGAGACGAGCAGCAGAGTCGCGAGCAGGACTCGGAGTCTCGGTTGTCGCCAGGCGTAGCGGAGTCCGAGCAGCAGTTCTCGAGTGACGGAACCGCGCGGAACGTTGCGCGGGCTGCCCGGCGGCATCAGGAACAGGGAGAAGATCGTGACCACCAGGATGCCGGCCATGATGAAATATGCACCATCGGCGCCGATGAAGGGCGCGAAGAGCAGGAGCGAACCGATCACAGGACCGACCGACTGGGGGAATGTGAGTCCGGTCTGCAGCAGCGCGACTCCGTTGCCGATCAGCCGGGGCGGGACGATGTCGGCAACGTAGGCGCGTCGCGACGGTCCAGTGAACGCAAAGCAGGCGCCGAGGAAGAGAGTGCTGACGGTCAACCAGATTACCTCGATGCGGCCGATCAGGATGAGAAACCCGATCAGCGCGTAGTTGATCGCGATTGCCGTCTGGGCGAGGGCGATCAGGCGTCGTTTGGAGAATCGGTCGGTGATCGCGCCCGCGAACGGTCCGATAAAGAACCAGGCGAGGCCGTTGCCGGCCATGGCGATGGCGACCGACGAGTTGTTGCCGCCGAGGTCAAAGGCAACAATCGGCAGGACGGTGAAGTTCATCGAGAAGGCCATGAAGGCCATTACGGTAAGCATCCAGTGCAGCCGGAACGTGCCGACACCGAAGGCCTCGAATGTTTGTCCGATGCCAGCGCGAATCATGTCTCGTGATCGTATGCTGTGCGGCAGACTGAGTCGCGTGAGCCCTCACCCCAACCCTCTTCCAGGGGGAGAGGGAGTTGGAGACAGACAGATGGACGTTGACCGCGCGATCCGCGAGCGGCGGACGATCGGCGTGTTCTCCGATCGCCTCGTTGCGCAAGACGTGATCGAGGATCTGATTGAAGCGGCGCGCTGGGCTCCGAATCACAAGCACACGGAACCGTGGCGGTTTCACGTGGTCTCGGGTGCGGCGCGAGAAGAGTTGTGCGACGCGATTCTTGACGGCGGGGGCGAGTTTGCCAAGGATCCTCGAGGCAAGCTAATGCGGTCGCCGCTGTTCGTCGCGGTGACGCAACAGGCGGTGTTGGATGATCCGGTGCGCGATCGGGAGGACTATGCGGCGGTCTGCTGTGCAGTGCAAAACATGATGCTGGCGGCGACGTCAAGGGGGCTGGCGACGAAGTGGAGCACCGGGGCTCTGGCCGAGAATTTAGCGGCGAAGCGTTGGTTGGGAATCGGCGAGGACGACCGGATTGTCGCGTATCTGTATCTGGGCTACCCACCAGAGGAAATGCGCGAGATGCCAGCAGAACGTCGGCCGGCTGAGGTCGTTTGGCGGGGCTGAGAACCCAATCACCTCCCCCTTTGGGGACCTGCGCGTAAATCACGAGATCAAGAATCTGGTCCAGTCCCCGCTTCACGCGGGGATCCGTTCCTCGCCGACGTTGACCAGCGTGCAGCCTCGCAGTTTCCCGTCCCCGCCTCCGCGCGGGGACCCGCTCCTTCCTCGGCTCTATCGAAGCCGATTGATTTGTCGCCCACTTCTGGTCAACCGGTATCGGTCGCAGCTGACGCGGCCTGGCCAAAGCGGGTCCCCGCGTGAAGCGGGGACTGGGAAGTTGCTGGGTGAGCACACCAGCAACAGTGATTTAGGCGCAACTCCTCCTTTGAGGAGGTGTGGCTAAGTGACGGAGTGGATTGGATACGTGTCGCACCATTGCTGCCGCCGGGCCCCCTCAGTCCCTGCGGGACAGCTCCCCCAAAGGGGGAGCTCGTGGGAAGACTCAGGACAGGTTGTGGATGAAGTCTGCAATTGCTTCGGCAGCCAGCTCGCGGTTGCTTTCCTCGGTGTGGCCGGAGCGTTTTCTGGGGATGAGGCCGTGGTTTCCGTCGGGGATCCACTGGAGTTTGATGTTCGGCGACAGGTCGTAGGCTTCGACTTCTTCTCGGGTTCCGTATTCGTCTCGTTCTCCCTGGACGATGAGTGTGGGCGTGGCCATTTGTTCGAGGTGGAACGTGGTTGCTCGTGAGGGATCATTGGGTGCGTGGAAGGGATAGCTGATACAGACCATGCCGGCGGGTTCGGCGGCATCGGCGATGTAGCTGGCGATGCGCCCGCCCATGCTGCGTCCTCCGATGAACAACTTTGAGGTTGGCACTCCCTGCTCTGCGAGCTGTTGCATCACCTGGATCCAGGTCCCTGCGAGCACGTCTTCGGCGTCGGGCGGCCATGGGCGGCGGCCGGTCTCCATGGCGCGGCGCATGTAGGGGAAGTCGAAGCGGGCGACGCGGACGCCGTGCTCGGCGATCAGCCTGGCGAGTTCAGCGGTGCTCGGATGGCTTGTGGATGCGCCTGCGCCGTGGGTCAGTGCCAGGGTTGGGGCTGGCGGTGACTTGGGTAGATTCCAGGTCAGCGGCGTTTCCATTGGGTCAGTTTCGCTCGGACTCTTGCTCGCAACGAGAGAGGTCTGACACGAGGTTACGGCACATCTCAACCTGTTAGGCGGGGAGCGGGACCCCCTCAGCCTTCGGCAGCTCCCCCTGCAAGAGACCGATGCATAACCCGCAATTCTCCTCTCCCCCCCTTTGCGGGGGGAGATGTCACGGAGTGACAGAGGGGGGCGGCCGATGCTGACCAGATAGGCGAGCAAACAGGGAACCCCCCTCTGCCTTCGGCATCTCCCCCGCAAGGGGGGAGAAGGGGAGTTATGCATCGTTCTCTGCAAGGGGGAGCGAAGAGAAAAGAACGGCAGCTCCCCCTGCGAGGGGGGAGCGTGGAGTAGCGAAGCGTCTGGCTTGGGTTCTATGCATCACGGCGCACAGAACCTAGCCAGCGGTGCGGGCGATGATTGGGGCCATTTCGTCGATGAGGTCGTTGGCGGCGGCGGGATCTAGGGCGGTCAGCGCCAGGTGGTCGACTCCGTGTGCCTGAGCCATCTCGGATTTCTCGATGATCTGATTGGGTGTGCCGATGATCATGTCGTCGAGACAGTCCTGGGTGATGAAGCGGTCCTCGCCTTCCTTGAGGTAGCTGTAGTGGCCTTCGTGGACATCGAGGTAGAGACGGTCAAGTGGTCTTCCGCGTTCTTCGGCGTACTTGGTGATGTATTGGTTGTACTCGGCTGCGGCGTCGGGGTTGACGCCCTTGAGGTTGCCTCCCCAACCACCGTACTCCGACTCCCACAATGTGTGGTTGTAGACAGCGGCGACCGCGCCGGCGCGGTGGATGACGCGCTCGGACATGATGTCTTCACCTTCCCGCATGACGCAGGCGCCGGTCAGTCCGACGGTGTACGGCTTGTCGGTCGAGCGTCCTGCGGAGCGGGCGGCGTCCTCGATGATTGGGAACGCCGAGTCCAGCCACGGCCCGGTACCTGAGGTGACGAAGCCGTCGCCGACCTCGCCGACGACCGCGGTTGCTCGCGGTCCATTGGCGGCGATGTAGACCGGGATGTGGTCCTTAATGTTGTAGAAGTCGGGATGGTCGGGGTGAATCAGGCGAATCCAGGTCTCACGGCCGGTGACATCGTCGGTGTGGAGGATGTCCTTGCCATCGAGCAGGTCGCGGACCTGTTGGGCGTACTCGCGGAATTTCTTGACCGGGTACGAGGGCAGTCCCATCGCGTTGCGACCGGTGTAACCTGTGCCGAGCGCGAGGATCGTGCGGCCGGGCGCGAGCTTGTTGATCGTCGCAATGGCGGAGGCTGTGACTGGCGCGATCCGGTTGGAGGGAATCGAGACGAGCGTGCCCAGCTTGATCGTCGAGGTGCGCTCCGCGGCCAGCGCCATGGCGGCATAGCAGTCGGACCAGATCAATTGCGAGTCGGGGAACCAGGCGTGAGTGAAGCCCGCCTCTTCGGCGCGGACGACTTCCTTCCACATGTCGACGTAAGTGGGTACGAGCAGTCCGTAGTCCATGGGTGAGCCCCTTCTTTCTTCATACAGTACTTGCACAGCTTCACTGTGAGGCAGGAGGAAATCGACGCAACACCGTCAATCCTGTTCCCAAACATCTGCTCGGAATACCGGCTGTTTGCATTGGTCACACCAGTACCCGCACCAATACTCGCGCCCACTCCGACGCAAGAAACACGATCAAGCCACACCTGACCAGTGCGGAGCGCGCCGTCGTTGCTGGCCAGGCCGTATCAAACTCTCGTCGCTGCCACTTCGTCACTTCTCGCCAAAGCCACGGAAACCCAGCGGTCAACAAGACTGCAATCGCGAGGTCCAAACCGACATCCATCGTCTCACCAGCCCAGGACGTTCTTCATTGCTGCGGCCCACAGGACGAGGAGTATCACAGCAAGGAGAAGCTTCACCATCCTCGCCATCAGTGGTGTTGGATAGATGATCGCATTGGGTGCTCTTACGTCAGATACCTCCCATCGCTTGATCCACATCCACAGGAAGGGCGTCAGCGCAAATGCCTCTACTGCCAACAACACTGATTCAATCACCGCGCTGCACTCACTTGTTATACGCATGAACCCGTTGGTATGGACAACAGCCATCATCGTCCACGGCTTGGTCGATTGGCTTCGCCCAAGGCTACGTGAAGCACGAAATCGGCTCGCATGGCTGATGCTGGCGTTCGTCGCTTGTGCCGGATGGAGTTGCGCACAGGACGCCTCGAATGAGGCTGTGGTTCGCTATCCAATGTGTTTACAAGAGATTGACCACATTGTCGGCCTAGCTGGGGTTGTTCTCGACCCTGGAATCACAGCCGGGAGGCCGTTGCCAGACGCTGTAGAGGCCGCGTTGCTGGAACACGGGCTACGCAGCGATGACTACGAGACTGTCTTCGAGCTGAACCAACACCTGATTCTCCATTCAGCCGATGGCCAATCTTCGCGACCGGGTTCCGCTGATGCCGTCGTAGAACTGGCCCTGTTGCGAGGCGATGAGGGAGATCCAAACCACTGGATCGTGCTCTACTGGCGCATCCGCACTCCCTGTGAGGAGTAGGGCTTAGCTGCGCTTCTGGATGACTTCGCGGGCGAAGTCGTCGATGATCTCTCTTGCGCCGGCGGGATCGTTGGCGGTCAGGGCGATGTTGTCGACTCCGATTGATTCGAGGTGCTCTAGTTTCTCGATGATCTCGGGGCCGCTGCCGACCAGACTGCGCTCCAAGACCTGTGGGAAGATGAACTGCTCCTCGCCCGGCTTGAGGTAGACCATGTGGCCCTCGTGGACGTCCAGGTAGAGCCGGTCCTCAGGCGTGCCTTTGGCGGCCGAGTACTCACGGATGTAGTTGTGGTACTCGCCTGCGAGATCGGGATTGTCCATGCCGAGATTGGCGCCGGGTCCGTAAGCGGCTTCCCACATGGCGTGGACACCGGGCACCATGCCGGGTCCGAGAATGCGCGTGACGCGCTCGGACTCGAATGATTCGCCGTCCTGCAAGACGAGACCTGATGTGAGACCGACCGTGTAGGGCTTCTCGGTCGAGCGTCCTGCTGCCTCCGCCGCAGCGGCGATGGCCGGGAACGACTGCTGGGCGTTGAGTCCCATGCCGGTCGTGACCCAACCGTCGCCAGCCTGTCCGACGACCTCCAGTGCGCGGGGACCGTTGGCGGCGACGTAGATGGGAATGAAGTCGTCGAGATTGAGGAACTCGGAGTGTTGGCCGTGGATCAGACGGATCCAGCGCTCCTGGCCAGTGACGTCGTCGGTGTAGAGCACGTCTTCGCCGTTGAGCAGACCTCGGACCTGCTGGGCGTACTCGCGGTAGCGCTTGATTGGATAGGCGGGCAGACCCATCGTGTTGCGTCCGGTGTAACCGGTGCCGATGCCAAGGATGATGCGTCCCGGGGCGAGCTTGTTCAGCGAAGCGACGGCAGACGCGGTCACCGGCGCAATCCGGTTGGAGGGAATGGCGACGAGCGTGCCCAGCTTGATCGTCGATGTGTGGTGCGCCGCCAGTGCCATGGCTGCGTAGACATCGGAGTAGATGAGCTGAGAGTCGTAGAACCAGGCGTGAGTGAAGCCAGCGGCTTCTGCTCGCTGCACTTCCTGATAGGCGTTGATCCAGCTTGGGATTCCGATGCCGTAGTCCATGTGTTTCCTCTATCCGTGCTGACGGGCTGTGCCAAGTGAAGTGGGACGAGCCCCCTCAGTCCCTTCGGGACAGCTCCCCAGAGGGGGAGCGTTTACCTCAACTGGTAGGTGGGGGGCTTTTTCCAGAGGTCGGTTGGCGGGTTTTCTTGTTGGGCGAGGATTTTGGCTCTCTGGGCTTTGTCGAGCTTCTTTCCTTGCTGGATGATCTTCTGGTTGGCCTTCTCTTTGGCCTTGTTCTTGGCCGCTGTGGCCGGGTTGGGCTTCTTTTTCTCGCCTCGAGACGCTTTGACGACTCCCGACTTCTGCAAACTCTTCAAGTGAGCTTGGACATTTCCGTCTGC
Organism: Dehalococcoidia bacterium; assembly: GCA_965207365.1. Lineage (GTDB taxonomy): Bacteria > Chloroflexota > Dehalococcoidia > Bin125 > Bin125 > Bin125. The sequence goes on from OZ242281.1 coordinate 866,154, forward strand.
GGCGCGACGGAGGCGCTTGTCGATGCTGTCTCCGTAGATGGTCTCCATGATCTGCCAGGAGGTCTTGGGTTCGCCGTCCTGGAGTTGCTCAAGAATCTGGTCTTCGCGCATCTGGCGATGATTGACATACATCTCGAGCCGGTCGCGGGCCTTAGCTTCGTCGGTGTCGCGAATCAGCGGACCGTGGCCAGGGCAGAGGACTTTGACGTTGGGCAACTCAAGCAACCGGCGCAGCGAGGCCATATACGAGTTGATGTCGCCGACGACGGTGGTCGTGTTGCCGAGGATGGTGTCGCCCGTGAAGAGGATGCCTTCTTCTTCGATGTAGTAACAGAGCGAATCGACGGAGTGGCCAGGACTGGTCATGACCTGAACTCTGACGCCGCCGTCGAGGTCAATGGTGTCGCCGTCGGTGAACGTCTTGACGCCCTCGTTGTCTTTCGGCAACTGGCGCTTGAGCAGCTTGACCCCGTTCTCGGGCACGGCAATCTCCGCCTTCAGGTGCTCGCGGACATGCTTCAGATTTCCCGAGTGGTCGAAGTGGTGGTGCGTGATCGCGGCGACGCCAATCTCGGAGTGGTCGATGGCGGCGAGGTATCCACGCAGCATCCAGCGGAACTTGTCGATCGCCTCGCCGGAGTCGATGGTCAACGTCTGGCCGCCGCGCTGTCCAATGATGTAGATGTTGGTCGAGGTCGGGCGCATCGGTTGGTCCTCGGGGACCGGAACCATCCGGACGTTGTCACTGATCTTCATCACGTGGCTCCTTACGTGTGGCTGCCGATGGCGATGCCCGCGACCTGCGGCGCGACATCTCGGGCGAGGAACTCGGGCACGTCGTCGCGGTCGAACATGAAGTGCTGGAACTGCACCTCGGCGACACCAGCCTCGGCCAGTTTGCCGAGGGCGTCGACGACCTGATCGGCCCCGCCGACGAGTCTGCCCATTGAATTGAACTCGGTCAGAAACTCGTCCAACGGCTGTCCGGGTCGGCCAAACATGCCCTGGGCGAACTTGCCTCCGGCCTCGACCAATTCGGGCGGGCCGACGGCGTGGAACATCATCATTGAGTGTTCGATCTCGTCAGGGTTGCGGTCGATGGCTTCGCAGGCGCGAGCCATGACATCGCGCTTGTGTCTGTAGGCGTCGGGTGTGAGCGAGACGCAATTCCACTCGTTGGCGTACGTTGCGGCCATTGGAATCGTGCGCTTCTCGCCACCCCCACCGATCAGGATTGGCGGGCGGCCTGCGTCGGGAATGGGCAAGCAGTCGGCGCTGTTGAGCTGGTAGTACTCGCCGCTGTAGCTGGACGGTCCCGGCCTCCAGAGGGCTTGCATCATGTTGATTGCGTCTTCGAGGCGGTCGAAGCGTTCGCGGGTTGAGGGGAAATCGAGGCCGTAGGCATCGTGCTCGGGCTGGTTCCAGCCTGCTCCAAGACCCATCACGAAGCGTCCGCCGGAGAGCTGATCGATCTGGGCGGCCATCCGACCAACGTCGACTGGGCGGCGAAATGTGACCGGTGTCACCATTGGTCCAAAGCGCAGGTTGGAGGTTTCTTCGGCGGCCATGACGAAGCTGAGGAAGCACTCGAGGCTGTCCTGCTGGTTCGTCTCGATCGGTCCGGTGAAGTAATGGTCGCTGCGAAAGAGGGAAGGGAAGTTGAGGCGGTCGGCGAGTCTGAGGATATGTCGCCAGCGCTCCCAGGTGAGATCGTTCTGTCCTTCAACCATCAAGGCGACGCGCATTGGTGCTTCTCCTGCCACGCGCATCGGCGATGCGCCGGTGTTGGCATGGTAAAGGGGGAGTCGCCTGGAGTGGTTGGGGCAAAGCACTTCCAAGAGACTCGCCTGCGGTGATGGCCTTGTGTAAGGGACTGATGCGAAACCTCACAACTGCCCCATCCTCCTGAAGGTGTCTCAAGAGTCCCATGAGTTGGTTGAACCCCAGTCCCCGCCTTGCGCAGGGGTCTGCTCGGCGGTCGCGTCTAGACTCCCGTCATTCCCGCGCTCCTGCGCGGGAATCTCGCCGACTCTTGTACCAACGGTCGCGCAGAGAAGATCGAGATACCCGCGGCAAGCGCGGGTATGACGGAAGAGGGCGCGAGAGGTCCGGCGTTGCGGCTATTGAGACAGCCTCACGTGTCCGCGCTACCTGAGGGGGTGAGGATGACGCTCAACTCACGCGCTAAGTTCGAGGTCTAGGCCCCGTGTCAAGCACGGGGCAACGGTGTTCACTGACCATGTGTGCGCTAGCGAGGGAAGGCGATGGCGTCGTCGAGGACGATCACGTCGACTGGATCGTTGGGATGCCAGACAACTTCGGTTCTGAGTCGTGCTTCGACTTCTTGGCCCGACTGCAATCGCACGCGAACGACCTGATCATGCCCGTAGTATTCGCTGCTGATCACGTTCGCACAGTCAGGGCCGTCGTCGCGACAATGCCTCAGCGCGAGTTGTTCAGGACGGAGGAGGACGTCGATCGCCTCTCCAGTGGAATCAGCGTCGTCGTTGAGCATAACGACGAAGCCGAGTTCAGTCTCGGCGCCTCCGCGGACACGTTCTCCGGGCAGGATGTTGGCGTCGCCGACGAATGTGCCGATGAAGCGGGTTTCGGGTCGGTAGTAGATGTCGTCGGGTGCGCCGATCTGCTCGATCCGGCCGTTGCGCATGACGGCGACGCGGTCGGCGAGGGAGAGGGCTTCCTCGCGGTCGTGAGTGACGAAGACGGCGGCGGTACTGGCGGTCTTGAGGATCTCGCGCATTGCGAGGCGGAGGCTGGCGCGGAGATTCTGGTCGAGATTGCTGAAGGGTTCGTCGAGCAGGACGGCGGCCGGTTGTGGGGCAAGCGCTCGGGCGAGCGCGACACGCTGCGCCTCGCCGCCGGAGAGTTCGTGTGGATAGCGATCGGCGAAGCCGTTGAGTCCGACCAACTCAAGCATGTGGCGGACGCGAGTCGGCGGCTCAGTTCGCCGGAACCGGCGCAACGGCTTCGTCCACCAGGCGTGATGGCCATCGGGCAGGCCGAAGGCGATGTTCTCGCCGACGCTGAGGTGAGGGAACAGGGCGAAGTCCTGTGCGACCATGCCGATCCGACGCTGCTCAGGTGAGCGCCAGAGAGCGGGACCGACTGCGGTCTCGCCGTTGATCTGGACCAATCCCTGATTGGGACGCTCGAAGCCGGCGAGGACGCGCAGGGTGGTGGACTTGCCGCAGCCGCTGGGGCCGAGCAAGGCGAGAATTTCTCCCTGTTCGACCTGGAATGAGACGTCGTTCACGGCGTCAGTCCCGTCGAACGACTTGGAGATCTCGCTCACGACCAGCGCGGGAGTGCTGTCCGGTTGGCTAGGCTCGGAGTTCACGGTCGCGTCCGAACAGGATCATCATTGGCAGTGCGGCGCAGGCGAGCAGAAGCAATGCTGCGGCCGAGGCGCGGGCGAAGAACACGTCTTCCTGGTGTCCCCAAAGGGTAGTCGCCAAGGTGTCGAACTCGATCGGCGCGAGCAGCAGGGTCGCGGGCAGTTCCTTCATGGTCGTGAGGAAGACCAGGGCGAACGCCGCCAGCACTCCTGGTGCGATCAGCGGCAAGGTGATGCTGTAGAAGGTTTGCCAGGGAGTGCGATTGAGTGAACGAGCCGCTTCTTCGAGTCCCGGCTGCACACGGACCATTGAGGCGCGCACACCGGAAATCGCCTGCGGCAGAAAGAGCACCGCATAGGCGAAGACGAGCGTGGCGATGGTCTGATAGAGGCCCGGAGTGACCCGCAAGGTGAAGAAGATCAATGCGAATGCGACGATCACACCTGGCAGCGCGTAACCGACGTACGCGGCTCGATCGACGATACGAGAGAGGAATCCAGGTCGACGGACGACGACCAGGGCGATCGGAATCGAGACCGCTACCGTCACTGCGCCGGCCAGTCCTGATGCGTAGACCGAGTTGAGCGCTGCGCTCCAGACACCGGGGAATGTCTCTCCGTTTTGCAGGCCCACTGAAAGCCAGTGAAACAGTACGCCGATAGGGACAAGCAGAGCGACGGCTGAGACGACGAATAGCCCGAGCAACGCCGGCCAGCGGAAGCGTCTCAACGAGACCAATCTTGGCGTTCTCGCAGCGCCAGTACCCAACCGATGATATTTGGCGCTCCGTCGTTGGGACCAGTCGATGGCCAGGACCAAGGCGACCAACGCGACGAGGACGAGGGATAGTACGGCCACGCTGGAACGGTCGAACGACGAACCGAAGCGGACATAGATTGACCTGGTGAACGTGTCGAACTGCATCATCGAGACCGCGCCGAAGTCGGATATGACGTAGAGCGCGACAAGTAGAGATCCGCCGGCGATGGGCACTCTGAGTTGCGGCACCGTCACGCGCCAGAATGTGCCCCAGGCTGATTGTCCGAGGGAGCGAGCCGCTTCCTCGATGGCCGGGTCGAGATCGCGGAGTCCGGCCCGCACGACCAGCAACAGGTAGGGGAAGGTAAACAGGGTCAGGGTCAGCCAGGCGCCGACGAATCCGTAGATGCTGGGAATGTTCTCGACGCCCAGGGGCGCGAGCAGGTCCTGCAGCGAGCCGTACGGGCCCAGCGCAATGATGAAAGCGAATGCGCCCACATACGAGGGGATGGCGAGGGGCATGATGGTGATGGTTCGCCAGACGCGGGCGAAGGGGAGGTCGGTGCGCTCGGTGAGGTAAGCGATTGGAAGTGCAAGCGCGGCGGATGCGGCAGTGACGGCTGCGGCCAATCCGGCGGTGTTGAGCAGCAGGCGTAGTGTGCTGTCGGCAACGACCTTGGACCAGGCGTCCGCATCGGCTTCGGCGGCGCGTATGACGAGGTAGACCAGGGGAATGCAAGCAGCGCCGGCTGCGGCCAGGGCGAGCATCCAAATGATGGGGACGTTGAAGCGGAGTCGAGCAGGGAGGTCGGCGGAACCGCCAAAGATGGTCATGGAGCGAGGTTATCGGAGTAGTTCACCATGAAATAACGCAATGCATGCATATTCATGAGCTAGGACCCGTTGCACATGGATGCTGAGTACCCATACGTGGCGCACCCGGATTCCCCGCTCCCCCTTGCAGAGACTGATGCACAACTCCCCTTCTCCCCCCTTGCGGGGGAGATGCCGAAGGCAGAGGGGGGTTCCCTGCCTGTTGGCCCTATCTGGTCGTCGCCAGCCGCCCCCCCTTCTGTCACTCCGTGACATCTCCCCCCGCAAGGGGGGAGAAGGGAATCGGAGGATATGCACCAGTCTCTTGCAGGGGGAGCTGCCGAAGGCTGAGGGGGTCCTGCTCCCCATCGGCAGACCGGTGTAACCTCCGTCCGCCGTTATACACCCCATGTGAACACGCCCTAGCTGAGATCTGGATGGACCTCTGCCGTCGCCCCCATGGCGAAGCGACGACAGAGGCCATGCCATCCAGAGCGGGGATGGGTGAGTTGGGGACCGGCTCTCGGGCAGCCGGTTAGGGCAGCGCGCCAACTTCTTCCAGCAGCGCGATCGTGCCCTCGAGGTCGGAGAGCGATGTCAACGCCAGCGAAGGCGGGTTGAGCTCGTCCAGCGAGACGAGCGTTGGCCAGGCCGAGACGCCAGCAGCGACCGGGTATTCGAATGTCTGCTCACGGAAGTAGGTCTGGCTTTCCTCGCTGAGCAGGAAGCGAATGAAGCGTAATGCGTTGCCGTCGTTGTCGGAGGCGTTGAGCAATGCGACACCGGCTATGTTGATCAAAGCGCCCGCCTCGCCCGAATCGGTGAAGTGGTTGACGCCGTGCCAGTCGTCGTCCACCGAAGTCTGACGGATTAGGTAGTAGTGGTTGACCAGTCCGATATCAAGTTCGCCATCATGGACCGCCTGGATCTGGGGCGAGTTCTTGGGGTAGACCCTGACATCGTTGGCGATCATGCCGCGCAGCCACTCTTCGGTCGCTTCTTCGCCATGAATCTGACGCATGGCGGTGACGAACGCCTGGAAGCTGCCGTTGGTTGGCGCCCAACCGACTCGTCCGCGCCATTCGGAATTGACAAGATCGAAGACGGAAGTTGGTGGGTTCGGTACACGGTCGGGGGAGATGATCAGGACTCGCGCCCGACCTGAGGTCGCGACCCAGCGACCGGAAGCGTCGGCGAACTCCGCCGCCACGCTGCCGACGATGTCGTCGGGGAGTTGGGTCAGCACGCCATTCTCGGCCAGTGCCGCGAGCGCGCCGGCGTCCTGTGCGTAATAGATGTCCGCTGGGGACCGGTCTCCCTCTTCAAGAATGGCCACAGCCAGTTCTGCGGTGCCGGCGTAGCGAACGCGGACATCAATGCCGGTTAGTTCCTCAAACCGCTCAATGATGGGACCAACCAGTGATTCGCCGCGTCCCGAGTAGATGGTGAGTTCGCCGGGATCTTCATCATCCATCTGTTCGTCCTGCCCGACCCTGCTCGCAGCCGCCGATGCGGACTGCGCGGCGGCGGCGGTTCGCTCAGCGGCCTGCGCAGCTCGGTCAGCGGCTTCGTTGGCTTCGGTGTCGTCGGTGGCGCAGGCGCTCAGCGCGATCACGGCGGCAAGGACGATCGCTAATGGAACAACGAGGGTTCGCAAAACTCGCGAGCGAATCAGGGAGAGGAGGGGACCAGACATTGGTGTGAGACTTCCTGGCCGGGAAGCGCAGATGACCTGCACCTTGTCTCGCCGACAGGCAGATTATTCACTAATGTTACATTTATTGTAAGTTTTAGAAGAAAGAGGCTCAACGCCTCGTCAGGAGCCTACCAGGAACTCTTGCGCACGCCAGGCAGCAGGCCGAGCGAGGCCATCTCGCGGAAGGTGATGCGGCTGAGTCCGAACTTGCGCATGTAGGCGCGGGGGCGGCCGGTCACGGCGCAGCGATTCTTGATCCGCGTGGGCGAGCTATTGCGCGGCAATGCCTGGAGCTGGAACTGGATGTTCTGCTTCTCGCGCGGATTGTTCGACTCTTTGAGCTGCTGCTTGAGCGCCTCGCGGCGGCCCTTGTACTTGGCGTGCATTTCGCGGCGCTTGAGGTCGCGGTGGATATTCGAAGTTCGGGCCATGCGTCGTCCAGTGGTTGGCTGTTTGAATTGCTGATATGAGCGTAGTGGCAATCGGAGTGGTCGGGCTAGTCCCTGATTTCACACACGCGAGACTGTCTCGCTTGTTCCTCATCCCCCGCTTCACGCGGGGGTCTGTTCCTCTTCGGACGGCGAAGAAGCTGTCCTTCGATCAAGTCGGGGGAGTGGAATCCTCATTTGCCACAGGCGACCGGAACCCGAGCAGACCCCCGCGTGAAGCGGGGGATGGAGAGAGAGATGGATTCGCGCAGCGAACCTGCGACTCTTGAGACAACTTCACGGGCAGCCGAACGCGGCGAGATTGCCGCGCTCCGACGCGGCAATGACGGAGCGTAGGATCAGTCGCGGCGCTTTCGTTTGTCGATTTTTCGGCCGCTTTGCTCTTCCAGGCGACCCAGGGCTCGGCCTTTGTCTGGATGCGGATCCTCGCGGATGCCGTAGATTGTGATGCCTTCGTGTCCTTCTGGCAGGTATTCGGTGATGGGAAGACCTTCCTCATCGCAGAAGAGCAGTCAATGGCAGTATTTCCAGCGCTGCATTTCCTCGCAGGGACAGATCCAAGTGGATTCCTTGACCTCTTCGGCCTTGTCCTCGTAGAAGTTGCAGGGACAGAGCGGACGCCCATAATCGTCAATGTGCTTGGCCAGTCCGATGACCAGGAACTCGGTGATGTCTTCTTGTGGATGCAGGTACGAGCCGCTCTTGTTCGCGAAGTTGGTTGCGAACTTGCGCATCTTGTTGAGATTCTTCTCGGACGCCTGTTGCAGATCGTCGTCACTGACTCGTTCAACATCTGTCATCACGCTCCACCCGTCTAACCGAACATCTCCCGGGTCGGCAAATTCACTCTACGACCTCGCGCCGCGACGCGTTGGCAGCTAGGCGCTGCGACGCGTTGGCAGCTAGGCGCTGCGACGCGTTGGCAGCTAGTTATTGTCGCTGTCTCCGCCTTGTCTGAAGAAGTCTTCGAGATCGGCGATGAGGGCATCGGCGCTGGGTAGCTCGCCCTCCGGTTGTTGCTCCTGCTGGGGTGCTGGGCTGGCCGCCTCGAGTCGGGCGACATAGTCGCGCAGCTCATTGTTGTCACGCAGCGCTTCTTCCAGTTGTGAATGGAACTGTTGAATGCCGCGCTCGAGCGGATCGAGGTCGAAGGACAGCCCGGTCATGTCGCTGACGACCCGCAGCAAGGCCTGCGCGCCAACGGGATTGGTGATACCGGGCAAGTAGTGCGGCACTGAAGCCCAGAGCGACACTCCGGCGATGCCTCGGCGTCGGCAGTGGTCGTGGAAGACGCCGACCATGCCGGAGGGACCCTCGAAGCGCGATGGGTGCATGTTGTAGCGCTGGGCGAGCTCGGAGTTGTTGGCCGACCCTCGCACATGAACCGGTTGTGTGTGCGCCGTGCCGGCGGCGACTGAACCGAGCGAGAGAATCAGCTTGGCTCCGATCTCGTCGACGAGTTCGGACATAGCCAACATGTAACGCTTCCAGCGATACTGCGGCTCGATGCCGATCCCGACGACGATGTCGCGTCCACTCGATGAGGGGCGCAAGTGGACAAACTGCGTGTCAGGCCATTCGATGTAGCGTTCACCGTTCTGGTAACGAGCCATGGGCCGAGCGTCGGTGAAGTCGTAGAATTCTTCTGGGTCGATGGAGGCAAACGGCTTCGCACCCAGTTGTTGAATCAGATACTGGGCGGCGGTCGAGGCCGACTCGCCGGCATCGTTCCAGCCTTCCCAGGCCAGAATCAGGACTGGGTCGGTGAGATTGGGCAGTTCCTCGATATTGAGGTCAGGTGATGTGGTCATGAGCGAAGTTTACTCCAGCGCCAACGGTCAAACGGCTCAACGCTTGACGCAAGCATGGGCTGAGCGTGTCATGGGGAATCGGGAGCAGGCGGAGCGGCTGCGGGAAGAGCCTGAGGGCGGCGATCACTACCGGCCGATCGCATCGGCGTTTCGCGCGGATCCGCGTCGGAGCGGAGATGTTGCCTTGAACGCGTTGGTGGACATGACGTCGGAGGACGACGTTTGGGTCGACGTTGGCGCTGGCGCAGGGCGATTCGCTCTGCCGTTGGCGCTGCGTGTCGCGCGCGTGATCGCGGTCGAGCCATCGCCTGCAATGCGGGCCGAACTGGCGCAGCTCCAGATAGAACACGGCATCTTCAATGTCGAAATCTGTGACGAGCGTTGGCCGACTGACGATCCTGCGTTGAATGAAATTGCCGATGTCGCGTTGATTTCGCATGTCGGTTACGACATCGAGCCGATCGCGGAGTTTCTGGACACGCTGGAACGGTCGGCGCGGCGTGAGTGTGTCGCATTGACGTTTGACCGCGCGCCGGGGTCGCTGTTTTGGCAGGCGTGGCCGATGGTGCACGACGAGGAACATGTCCAATTGCCCGGCGGCGAGGATCTCGTGGCGCTGTTGCGTGCACGCGGCGCGGTAGTGGAAATGTCGCCGATCGCTGGGTCGGCGCGCGTCCGTTGGTCGTTCGACTCATTCGATGAGGCGCTGCAGTGGGGGCGTCGGCGCTTGTGGTTGGTGGAGGACTCGGCCAAGCTGCCTCGTCTGCGCGAGGCGATACACGCCATACTGGTCGAAGAAGACGGTCGCTGGACACTTCCCGAACGACCGACACAGCAATTGATTCGCTGGAGGACAAGATGAACCGCGTTACACCGCTGAGCACCGATGAGCTGTTGGAAGCGGCTCCATTCCTGTCGGCCATGCAGGACAACGGAATCACGATTCCCACGTCGTTCCACGTGCTTGGACGCAGACCGAAGGTGCTAGAGGCCTTCCAACCGTTTTTCGGCTCGATCATGCGGGAAGGATCAGTCCCTGCGGGCCTGAAGCAACTGATCGCGCACGTGGTCTCGCGGACAGCGGGCTGTCTGTACTGCCAGGCGCACACCGGACATTTCGCGCACTCGCTGGCGGGCGAGACCTACGAACGCGTAGAGGCGGTCTGGGCGTTCGAGACTTCGGAGTTGTTCTCGGATGCCGAGCGGGCGGCGCTACGTGTGGCTCGCGACTCGGGCGGTGTGCCCAATGCCGCCAGCGACGAACAGTTTGATGAACTGCGCCAGTACTGGTCGGATTCGGAGATAGTCGAGATCGTTTGTGTGATCTCGATGTTCGGATTCCTCAATCGGTTCAATGACACGCTGGCGAACGAGCTAGAGCCGGACGCGGTCGAGTTCTCGGATGCTCACCTGGCGCAGGCGGGCTGGACGGTCGGTAAGCATGCGTAGGGTCGGAGGGACTTGCGTGTAAGGCCGATCAGCGCGACCAAGCAATAGCCCCCTCTCCCTCTGGGAGAGCTTGATGCAAATCCTCCGATTCCCCTCTCCCCCCTTGCGGGGGGAGATGTCACAGCGTGACAGAGGGGGGGTCGGCTGGCGACGACCAGATAGGGCCAACAGGCAGGGACCCCCTCTGCCTTCGGCATCTCCCCCGCAAGGGGGGGGGGGGGGAAGGGAGTTTTCAAAGCTCTCCGTGAAGCGCGGACTGGAACTCAGCCAACGCTAGCGGGGCTTGTCTTCCATGGGATTCTCGACTCCGTGGAAGAAGGCTCCTCGGTAGATCTTGGTGTCTCCCCGGACTCGGGCTTCCCATTCTTGGTCGGTCATGGCTTCTCGCAGGCGGATGGTTTGGATGGTGTCTTCTCCAACAGGCCAGCGCATGGGGAGTTGCTGTTCGAGTTCGACGATGTCGGCGACGGCGGTGGCAACTGAGCGGGAACCGGGGCGGGTTGCCGCTCTGGTGCGGAAGGTGTTGAGCGCGTGCTCGGCGGATGCCTGGTACGGCGAGCGCCCCTCGCGCACCGCCTGGGCAACATCGAGGTTGGTGGTCTGCCAGTCGGAGGCGTACATGCCCGGCTCGAGGATCGTGACATCAACGTTCCAGCGCGAGACTTCGTAGCGCAGCGCTTCGGACATGGCCTCGACGGCCCACTTGGAGGCTGCGTAGAGGCCCATCATCGGCGCGACGATACGTCCGGCGAGTGATGAGACGTTGATGATCTTGCCGTGATGTTGGTCTCGCATGGCGGGCATGACGGCTCGGGCCATGCGGATCTGGCCGATGAAGTTGGTGTCCATCTGGCGCATGACTTCGTCGTCGGACATGTCCTCGACCGGGCCGTAGAGTCCGTAGCCGGCGTTGTTGAAGAGCGCGTCGACGCGCCCGAAGCGGTTCAGTCCCGCGCTGACGGCGCCGTCGATGGAGGCAGGGTCGGTGACATCGCATTGGGCGATCTCGTAGGCCGCTGGATCAAGGTTGGAAAGGTTGTTGCGATCACGATCGGGATTGCGCATGGTGGCGATCACCAGGTGACCGCGATCGATCAGTTCCTCGGCAGCGGCGAGGCCGAAGCCGCGGGATGCGCCGGTGATCAGTGTGACTTGTTGCTCAAGTACCATGTAGGGGCCTCCGCCGTAGATCTTGCCTGCCTTCGCTGATGGTAGTGGCGAGTTGCAGATCGGGGCCTAGCAAGAGCTGGCGTGGACTGGCTGACTGACCCGTGGTCGTTTGAATTCATGCAGCGCGCGCTGCTGGCGGGCATCGTGGTATCGGTGGCTGCGGGCATGGTTGGCGTGTTTGTCGTCCTGCGCGGCCTGGCATTCCTGGGCGACGCGGTGGCTCATACGCAGCTCGCCGGTGCGGCGGTGGCATTGGTGCTGGGCGGTGGCGCGGTCCTGATAACCCTCGGCGCGGGCATCGCGGCGGTGTTGACGGCGCTGGGCGTCGCGCTGCTGACGCTTCGCGGGCGGCTGCGGGAAGACACAGCGATTGGGATCATGTTCGCCGGGTTCTTTGCCCTGGGTGTGTTACTGATCTCTCGTCAGCGGACGTTCGCCGTTGACCTGGGTTCGTTGCTTGTTGGTCACATCCTGGGCGCTTCCTGGACCGATCTGCTCGTGATGGCGATCCTGACTGGGGTGGTGCTGGTCGCGGTATTGGCGTTCCTTCCCGAACTGCGCTTTACGGCGTATGACCCAGAAGTGGCGGCGGTCTCGGGCGTGCCTGTGACGTTGATGCAGATCGGACTACTGGTCCTGATCGCGCTGGCGACGGTGGTGGCGTTTCGGCTAGTCGGTGTGATTCTGGCGGTGGCGATGCTGGTAACTCCGGCTGCAGCGTCTGTGCTGATCTCCCGCCAATTGACCACGATGATGCTGCTGGCGGCGTTGATTGGTATCGTCTCGACGCTGCTTGGCCTGTATGCGTCCTTCCACCTGGACCTCGCGGCCGGACCGTCGATTGTGCTCACTGCGGTGTTACTGCTCGGGTTGACGTTCGTACTCAGCCCGCGAGGCTTACGCGAGGCGCTACCCAGCCTTGGCGTCTTGGAAGAGCTTGGCCAAGGAGAAGGAGTCCGAGGATGGCAACGCACACCTCGTATGTGCTGGGGGCTGTGCTGTCTGCTGGGTGGCGTCTGCTGGGGCGCCTGTTGCCGCTTGGGTGCTCGACTGGTGACTTGGCGTTGAAGATTTGGCGTTGTAGATTTGGCGTTGAACCGTTTGCCGCAGTCGAGGCTTACGGGCCAGAGGGTCTGAATATCTGCTCTCGGTACCAGCGCAGTTCGTCGATGGACTCGCGGATGTCATCCATGGCTCGGTGTCGTTCTTGCTTGACGAACGTTTCCAGGTCCGGATACCAGCGTTTGGCCAGTTCTTTGACCGTGGAAACATCGACCAGGCGGTAACTCAGCCAGTCCACGAGCTGCGGCATTTCCAGATACAGGAACCGCTTGTCTTGGTGAATCGAGTTGCCGCACAGCGGCGACTTGCCTTCGACGGTCCACTCCTGCACGAACTCGAGGACTTCCCGCTCCGCCTGCTCCACGCTGACGTCGGAGGCTCTGACGCGCTTGATCAGGCCGGAGCCGTGATGCGTCTTTCGATTCCACTCGTTCATCACGCTGAGCTCGGCCTCGGAGCGGTGAATCGCCAGCTCTGGCCCGTCGGCGATGATGTTGAGTCCGGCATCGGTGATCAGCACGGCGGCTTCGATGATCACATCACGGCCTGGATCGAGCCCCGTCATTTCGAGGTCGATCCAGACCATGTTGTGCTTGGACTGCTTCGGCTGAGAGGCTGAGAGGCGATCTGACATCGCGTCTCAGCCTAACGGCCTATCGAGTCAGCTATTGTTCCGCGATGGCCTTCGCGTTGCCGACGAGGATGCCGATGTAAGTCGGATTTTCATCGGTTGGCTGCGACCAGATGATTCCGCTGCCAGCTCCAGTTTCGTCTGCGACGGTGTCGAGGATTACTGAGTCGAACTGCGGCTCGTGGAAGACCGTCAGGACGCCTTCGTGCTCGATCAACTCGATCAGCTCGGTCAACGCCCCTGCGCTAATCCCCTGCTCTGGTCCCTCGACAACGAAGCCGACGATTTCGAGGCCGTAGCGACGGGCGAAGTAGCCGAATGCATCGTGGAAGGTGACCAGCAGGCGCTGGTGTTCGGTCAATCCTTCGAGCAGCGCACGCACTTCGGCATCGGCTTCCTCGATCTCGGCGAGGTAGAGGTCGAGGCGGTCGCCGAATACGTCAGCAGCACCCGGGTTCAGGTGGCTGAGTTCTGCGGCGATTGCCTCAATGGCGGCAGCGGCCAACTCGATGTCGAACCAGAAGTGCGGGTCCTCGTCGCCATGATCATGGGCATGCCCGTGCTGAGCCTCTTCCTCATCGTGGCCGTGTTCGTCCTCTTCGTGCTCTTCCTCTTCGTGTTCCTCACCCTCTTCGTGTTCGTGCTCGTCTTCGTCGTCGTGGTCGTCGTCGGGAGATTCGTGCGAATCGACCACGCCAACGAAGGCCAGGCTCGACGGTGCGCCGCCGACTTCCCATTCCTCTTCGATCTCCATGTCGTCGAGGTGCACGGCCAGTACGCGGCCGCTGTTCGGGTCGGCGACATACATCATTTCGCCGACGACGATCATGGCGGGACTTCCGGCTTCGCCCGGGGCGACCAGCTCCATCGTGTCGATCAGCTCGCCGTCATGCGCGTCGAACGCAAGGAGGATGCCGACGACGCCGAGCACGTACAGGATTTCGCCGTCACTGGAGAACGATGCGGACACGCTCGGCTCGTAAAAGACCTGGCGCATTTCGCCGCGGGCGACATCGATCAGCCAAATGCCGTCGTCAGCGAATCCCTGACCATCGAAGTAGGAGGCCTTACCGAAGAAGTGCTCGACGTGGTGGTGGCCGTAAACCGAGCCGATCCGGGACTCTTCGCGCATCTCGGGCGGATTGGCGATGAACTCGTGCTCGTACTCACCGTCGTGAGTATGCAGGAAGAGCACCCCGCCGATGCAGCCGAAGGCCGCGCCGTGCTCGTTGTGCGATTCGCCGTGCATGCCCGGGCAGGAACCGTTGCTGGCGTCGTAGACGACCTCGTCGTCGAAGGTGCGAACCTCAACGCCGACCGGCAGGGCGTCTTCCAGATCGTCGAGATTCTTGGTCGTGACCACGACGTGTTCGTCGTTCATGACCAGCGCCGCGCCGTGCTGCGGTCCGGCCTCGAGCACGATCGGCTCGTAGTCGCCCGTGGCGTTGGTCAGATCGGCTTCGTTGATCAGGTACACGTGACCACTGGTGTCGGCGAAAATCGCCGTCCAACCGTGGCTGTTGACGTAGTGAATCGGGTTCTCTTCGACGATCTCGAGCGAGTGGCGGCTGACCGGCTCCCGGACCAGGTCGTAGTGGTCATCGTGCTCAACCAGGAACACGCCACCGTCGAAGATGTGGACGCGGTCGTCGTTGTCTTCGGGTCCGCGCGCGAGGACGAAGCCGTAGCGGTGGGTCGGACTCGGCAAGACGCGGGCGCCCGGCGCGGCAATCGAGAACAGTCCGCTGTCGACGTCGTCCGTCGAGAGGTCGATGACCGAGAGGTGAGCCTCAACCGCGTCGGCAATCAACAGCCGGCCGATGGCCTCGGCCGCGCCGTGATCGTCGTCGTGCATTTCCTCGTCGTCGTGATCTTCATCCTCGTCGTGTGCTCCGTGAGCTTGGTCATCTTCGTCTTCGTGCGCCTGTTCGCCTTCATGTTCGTCGTCGTGACCAGGCTCATCCGCCATAGCGCCGAATGGCGCCAGCTCGAACCCGGCGTCTTCGATCGCTTCGGTGAGGTCGAGAACGTGTTCGGCGTTCTCGAGGATGGCATCCTGATAGGAAGCCTCGAGGCCGGCTCCGTTGATGATCACGAGGTCGGCGTCTGCGACGGCACGGATGTCGGCGACGCTCAGTTCAAGCGTGTGCGCGTCGGCGCCCGCGGGAACCAGCGCTCGCACGCTGACACGATCTCCGCCGACCTGGCGGACCCAGTCGGCGATGACCTGCGTGGAGACCACGACTTTGAGCGGCTCGCCGTCATCCGCCTGCCGCTGATCCTGCTGTTGCTGTTGGTCTTGCGCTGTGCTCGTTCGAGACTCTGCGGCAGACTCACTCTGCTGCTGTGCCGCTTGTCGCTGGGGCTGCTCCTGTTCGTCGTCGGAGCAACCGATGGTCAGCGCCGCCGAGACGGACAGCGCGATGAGGGCGACGAACGCCCAACTGAAGAACCGGGACATGGAAGAGACGATCTAGGCGGACGATGAGTGCTGCTAGCGGCCTGTCCGCAGGGCCTTGAGGACCGCCTGGCCATGATCGGCCGCCTTGGCGCGCTTCCAAACCTTGGTCAGCACGCCGTCCGGTCCGATGATGAAGGTAGCACGGGTCATGCCTATGCTCTTGCGCCCGTAGAGCGTCTTTTCGCCCCAGGCGCCGTAACTGGTCGAGACTTCTGTATCGGAGTCAACGAGGAGCGGGAAGTTGAGATCGTACTTGGCGCGGAACTTCTGGTGTGAGTCGGCGTCGTCGGCAGAGACGCCAAGCACCACGGCGCCTTCGGCGCTGATCTCGGCGAGATCGTCACGGAAGGAGCAGGCCTGCTTGGTGCAACCTGGGGTGTCGTCGCGGGGATAGAAGTAGAGGACGACGGTCTGACCGGCATAGTCGGCAAGCTTGTGCGTCTTGCCGTCCTGGTCGGGGAGTTGGAAGTCGGGCGCCTGGTCGCCTTTGGCGAGTGTGACGGGCATGGCGTTCTCTTTCGTGATGGGTAGTTGGGCTAGTCGGTATGCAGGACCGGGCTGCCGTGATGATGGATCAGGAGCCAGGTGTTGTCCGGTGTGTCAGCGTTGTCGGTCTGGTCGGCGCTCTGCGAGCGCTGATAGATGTTAGTGGCGACGATCGGCACGCCGGCAACGACCTCGCGTCCGGCGACGATGCCAATATCGCCGACGATTCGCGCTTCCTCAGCGGCGAAGACGATTTTGGGCTGGTCCGGGTTCGTCAGGATGGCGCGCCAGGTGCGTTGGATGTCGGCGTGTCCTGTGGTCACGTTACGGTGCGGGTGGATGCAGGTCACGTCGTCGCCGCGTTGCCAGAGGTCGGCCATGGCTTCGATGTCACGCGCGTTGAATGCCTCATAGAACGCTCGATTTGCTTCGAGCACGGCACCGCGATCGTTGGAGGAGTCTTGACTCGATTCGTCGGCGGACATAGGAGCGCTCCGGGTTCGAGCGAGATGAGAACTTGGAATACCAACCCCGTGCGAGACGCTGATCATTGGGTCGGCGCGTATGCTCAGGGTTATGGAAATCATACGAAACTTTGCGCGAACGGTCGGTACAGCGGGAATAGCCATCGCGGTCGTCGGACTCATGCTGGTGGGGTGCAGGGACGAAATCGAGGAGGCGGCGCAGCAACAGTCCGCGGCCGACACTGAGCAGCAACAGGACCAGGTCGCGCAAGATGTCGAGCAAAGGCAGCAGGGCGAGCAGGATGAGCAGAGCCGTCAAGAGTCCTCTGCTCAGGCGGTAGATGAATCCGAGCAAGCAGGCTCGCAGCTCAGGCAACAACAGTCCGCACCAGATCAGCAGACCCAGCAGAGCCAGCAGAGTCAGGCCCAGCCACAGGACGCTCAGCAGCAGACGGCTGATCAGGCGATGGTGGCAGACACATACTTGCCGCTGGACGCGACAGAGACGCCAGATGGCATCCCGATCATCCGCGACTCCGAGCGACCACAGTACTTCGGTCTGGACTGGGGGACCGCGTGGGGGATCAGGATTGTTGATTTCGCCGAGATCTCGCAGGGCGCTGGTCGCGACGCGATCCCAGCGATCTCCGGCCCGCTGTATGTGTCGATCCTGGAGGCGTCGGACTACTACACCGACAACGTGCCGATGGTGCAGGTGAACGTCAACGGCGATGTGCGCGCGTTCCCGTTGGAGATCCTGACCTGGCACGAGATCGTCAACGATGTCATCGGCGGCATGCCTCTGACGGTAACGTTCTGTCCGCTGTGCAACACGGCGATTGCGTTTGAGTCGCAGATTGGCGAAGAGGTCTACAAATTTGGCGTCTCGGGTTTGCTGCGCAATTCCGACCTGATCATGTACGACCGCAATACCGAGTCTCTGTGGCAACAGTCATCGGGTCGTGCGATTGTCGGCCGGATGGTTGGCGCGCGGCTGACGTATGTGCCGGCGACGGTGGTCACCCTGGGTCAGTTGCGATTTGCCTATCCCGACGCGCTGGTGATGTCTCGCGATACCGGTTGGGCCCGGTCTTACGGTCAGAATCCGTACCGCGGCTATGACAATCCCGAGAATGGCGGTCCCTACTCATTCTTCTTCGACCGCGACAGCGTTGATGAGCGGCTGCCTCCGGCGGAACGTGTCGTGAGCATCGAAGGACCGTCGGGCGCGGCGATCGCGTATGCGTGGTCGGCGTTATCGGCTCAGGGCGTGCTTCACGACTCGTTTGACGGCATCGACCTGGTCGTCTTCTGGACGCCGGGCGCGATCTCGATTCTCGATTCGGGGATCTTGCGCGATGGGCGGGAGGTTGGGACGACGGCGGTGTTTGAGTCGTCGCTGGATGGTCGGTCGTTGACCTTTGCGCCAAATCCCGATGATGAAGAAGGTCAGACGTTTGTCGATGCCGAGACCGGCACGGTCTGGGACATCTTTGGACGTGGGATTCGGGGCGAGCTCGAGGGTTCGCAGCTTACTCGGGTGATTCACTCGGACCATTTCTGGTTCGCCTGGCAGGCGTTCCATCCTGACACCGAGGTGGTGTCGTTGGCGAGTCTCGAGAGTGGATCGGGGGAAAGTTAACTCGTCGCCACACGGAAGTCCGACGCTTCTTCACACCGTCATTCCCGCGCTCCGTCGCGGGAATCTCGCGGAGTCCGGTACGAAACTAACGTGCGTCGAGGTAGTTGGCTTGGACGGGACGTTGGTGATGCGCTCGGCGAGATACCCGCGGCAACCGCGGGTATGACGGAACTGTAGCTAGTCGAGTAACTCGACCGAATCCCCGACGTTGACCTGGCCTCCCTCGACGACGTTGCAGTAGCTGCCGAGGTGCTGCTTGGTCTTTTCGATGAGGGCTCGACCGACGGCTCGGCTGGAACCGAAGTCTCTCTGGGCGTGGGCGGGGATGGAGCAGCGCACGGTGGTGGTTCGCATTTCGATCACGACTTCTCCGAGACGGAGTTTCTTGCCGGTCCAGTCGACTTCGAGCAGGCCTTCGGCGTCGCCGGTGTCGATCAGAATGTTGGGCCGGAAACGGCGGACGTCGACCTCATCGCCGCCGCCGGCGTCGGCCAGGGTGTTGAGCGACGAGGTGGTCATGATGTGAATGGGGAAGGCGTCGAAATAGGTGCCGGGCGGAGTCGAGAACTGCGCGAGGACATCCATGGGCAGGTCGCCGAAGTCGGGGAACGGGTCGTCTGGTTCGAGTCCGAAGACTTCGCGGATGTTGGCGACCTGATCGGCGTTGGGATCGGCGGGGGGTCGACGATAGTGTTCAAGGTCCTCAGCGGGCCGCAGCGCTGTGAGCACAACCTCTTTGCCTAGCGCATCCGAGAGGCGCTGGTCGATATCGACGGCGTCGCTGAGCAGCGACTCGTTGTTGGGCAGCGTGAATGCGATTCGCGGCGAGCGCCGGTCGCCTGTCGGCGCTTCGTCATAGCGCGCGGCGCATTGCAGCAGTTGCGGAATCTGGCGCGCAGTCCGGGTTTCTCCCGACTCGCGGATGGCCCAGCCGCGGTCGCCGGCGAGGCCGTTCCCGTCGACTAGGGCTGACTCGATCAGTTCACCGCCCATTGACTTGACCGGGTAACGCCAGAGCTGACTCACGGTTCCTACAGACATTGCCCACCTCTTGTCGAGCCTCGTTTTGTCGAGTCTCGTTGTGATCGGCGTCGATTCGTTACCGATCTGTAATTCGTTGCACTGGCAAGCAGGTTAGTCGGTGGATTCATATATGAGTGATCTAGTAATGTTTGTCAAGATTGACTTGGCAATGCGGTGAGAACCGGGGAATGCGGTGAGGACGAGATGACCACGACTGCGAGCCGACCTGCCTCCCTGGACACGCTGTCCTGGCTGGAGGCGGAAGGAATCCACATCATCCGCGAAGTGGCGGCGGAACTGGAGCGACCGTGTCTGCTGTTCTCGGGCGGCAAGGACTCGATCGTCATGCTGCGACTGGCCGAGAAGGCGTTCTGGCCGGCACGGATTCCGTTTCCCGTGATGCACGTCGACACCGGTCACAACTTCCCCGAGGCGATTGAATTTCGCGATCGGCGGGCGGCGGAGCTGGAACTGGAGCTGATTGTCGCATCAGTGCAGGAGTCGATTGATCAGGGCCGGGTGGTCGAGGAAGTAGGACCGCGAGCTTCTCGTAACCGCTTGCAAACCGTCACATTGCTGGACGCCGTGCTGGAGCACAACTTTGATGCACTCTTTGGCGGCGCTCGGCGGGATGAGGAGAAGGCCCGGGCGAAGGAGCGGATTTTTTCGTTCCGCGATGCGTTTGGGCAGTGGGACCCGTCCAATCAACGCCCCGAGCTCTGGAATCTGTACAACGGTCGCCTGACTCGCGGCGAGCACATCCGGGCGTTTCCCCTGTCGAACTGGACCGAGCTCGATGTCTGGCAGTACATCAAGCGCGAGGGGCTGGAGATTCCTTCGATCTATTACGCGCATGACCGCTCGATGTTTGAACGCGACGGGATGATTTTTCCCGTCTCCGACTTTGTGCCGCGCTTGCCCAACGAAGATCCTTTTGATGCGCGTGTGCGGTTTCGCACGGTCGGCGACATGACCTGCACAGCCGGAGTGCGGTCGCAAGCTGAAACACTGGACGCGGTGGTGGCGGAGATTGCGGCGACGCGAATCACCGAGCGCGGCGAGACGCGGGCCGATGACCGATTCTCAGAGGCGGCGATGGAAGATCGCAAGCGCGAGGGGTATTTCTAGTGACGACTGAGCACTCAAGCTTGAATGGCGCTCTTGCTGATCCGTTGGGAACGGATCAACGAACGCTGCTGCGACTGGCGACGGCGGGATCGGTCGATGACGGCAAGTCGACACTGATCGGTCGCCTGCTGTTTGATTCCAAGCAGACGTTCATCGATCAGATGGAAGCGATTGAACGGACGTCGCGGACTCGCGGTGAAGAAGATGTCAACCTGGCTTATCTGACAGACGGACTGCGCTCGGAACGCGAACAGGGCATCACGATCGACGTGGCCTACCGCTACTTTTCCACGCCCCGGCGCAAGTTCATCCTGGCCGACACGCCGGGTCACGTGCAGTACACGCGCAACATGGTCACCGGAGCATCGACGGCGGACGCCGCGCTGTTGCTGGTCGATGCACGGCGTGGAGTACTGGAACAAACTCGACGCCATGCCTATCTGTCCAATCTGCTGGGCATCAGGCATTTCGTGCTCTGCGTGAACAAGATGGACCTGGTCGGCTGGGATCAGGCGGTGTTTGACGAGATCACAGAGGAGTTGACTCGGTTTGCCTCGCGGATGGGCGTGACTGACGTGCGTGCAATCCCGATCTCGGCGAAGTTTGGCGACTGGGTCGTGGAGCCGTCGGAGCGAATGCCCTGGTACGACGGTCCGCCGCTGTTGGAACTGCTGGAGACGATGGAGGCGTCGGAGCCGCCACAACATCATGCTTCGCGATTTCCGGTGCAGTATGTGATTCGTCCGTTGCGCGACGAGTTTCACGACTATCGCGGATATGCGGGGACGATGGCCTCGGGCGTGCTCAGAGTTGGAGACCGCGTGAAGGTAATGCCCTCGGGCGCGGAGACAACGGTTGCCGGGATTGATGCGTTCGATCAGCAGTTGGCGGAGGCGACGCCACCGATGGCGATCACGGTTCAACTGGCCGATCAGTTGGATGTGCGACGTGGGTCGATGATCGTGTCGGCTGAACATCCGCCGGTCGCCGCTTCCTCGATTGACTCGCACATTTGCTGGATGAGCGAGCGAGTTCCACTGCGCACGCGGGATCGGCTGGTGGTCAAGCAGACGACGCAGACGACTCGGGCGATGGTGGAAGAGGTTGGCGCTCGCCTGGATGTCAACACGCTCGAGTATGACCTGACGGCGTCTCAACTGTCCTTGAATGAAATCGGTCGAGTGCGGCTGCGTCTCATGGCTCCATTGTCGGTTGACCCATACGCTGAGTCGCGGGAAACAGGGGCGTTCATCCTGATCGATGAAGCGACATCGGCCACCGTCGGCGCAGGAATGATCACCTCCGGGGAATAGTCCATCGGGGGAGTTGGAATGAGCCGAGTACGCGTACTGGGCGTGTTGATGCTGTTCGCCGCCCTGGCGATTAGTCTGATGTCCGCCTGCGGCGGCGATCCCGGATACAACGAGGACGAGTTGATCCTGGCCACAACGACATCACTGAATGACTCGGGACTGCTGGACAAGCTGGTGCCCATCTTCGCAGACGAGGCGGGGATCAAGGTCAAGATCATCTCGGTTGGCACGGGCGCGGCGTTGCGGATGGGCGCCGAAGGCAATGCGGATGTGCTGTTAACGCACGCGCCTGCCTCGGAGCAGATGCTGGTCGACGCGGGCGACGTGACGAGCCGGACCCTGGTGGCGTACAACGACTTTGTGATTGTCGGGCCGTTGGATGATCCGGCGGGGGTCGCCGGGATGGACGATGTTTCCGAGGCGCTGATCCAGATTGCGAGAGCGGAAGCAGTCTTCGCTTCGCGCGGAGATGATAGCGGCACTCACAAGAAAGAGCGGTCGCTATGGGATGAGGCGGGATTGTCGCCGTCGGTCGATGACGACGAGTGGTACCTGGAAGTGGGACAGGGCATGTCGGCGACACTGACCGTCGCCAACCAGCGAGGCGCGTACACCTTGACTGACCGTGGGACGTACCTGTCGCTGTCCGAAGATGTCGGTGGCCTGACTCCGCTGGTCGAAGGTGATCCGCTGTTGCTGAACTTTTACAGCGTGATGGAGGTCGACGGGGCGAAGGGGCGGATCAACACGGTCGGGTCAGAGGCATTCAAGGAGTTCCTACTGCGCGAGGACATCCAGGCGATGATCGGCGAGTATCTGCGCGAGGAGTACGGTCGACCGTTGTTCATCCCGGCTGCGGGCGAGACTGAGGCGTCGATTGCGGCTCGAGGTGAGGCGTTGGGCTGAGCACTCGTGCTTGGCGTCCTGAGCATATTCTCCGTCATAGGCGCACTCTTGCCCTCACCCTAACCCTCTCCCGGAGGACACTTGCGCGTAAGGCAGGCGTCGCAGTTTCAACCACCCCGTAGGAGACTGATGCATAACTGAGTTTCCCGTCCCCGCCCCCGAGCGGGGACCCGCTTTGGCCTGGCCCAGGCAGCACGGATCAGTTCCTGTTGACCAGATACGAGGGACAAGCATGGCCGCCGAGCAGAAGCCGGGGAAGGAACAGGCCCCCGCTCGGAGGCGGGGGCGGTTGAGAGGTTCTGCATCAGTCTCTGTAGGGGCGACCCTTGTGGTCGCCCGCGTTGGGGGCCTTATCTGGTCAATGTTGACTTCGCCAACAAGGGCGACCACAAGGGTCGCCCCTACAGGAACTCAGAACGATGTGAATCTCGTTTGCGCACAGGTCTCCAGGAGGAGACAAATGGAATCGTTGAGGCGCATGATCGCCGACCCGCAAGTAGGATCGCGACATGGAGTTGATCTGGGATGGGATTCGTGAGGCGGCTCGGCTGTGGTGGTCGGGCGATGGCGAGATCATTGAAATCACGTTGCGGACCCTGGCGATTTCCGCCTCGGCGACGGCGTTGGCGCTGATCGTTGGGATTCCGCTCGGCGCGGTGTTGGCTCTGCGGCGCTTTTGGGGGCGGGGAATGATCGTTGCGGCAGTCAACACGGGCATGGGCATGCCTCCGGTGGCGATTGGCTTGCTGGTCGCTCTGATCCTCTGGCGAACCGGGCCCCTAGGTGACTTGAACCTGATCTATACGCCCACGGCGATGGTGGTTGCTCAGTTGTTGCTGAGTCTGCCGATGGTTGTGGGATTCTCGCTTGCTTCGATTCAGTCGGTGAATCCTCGATTGATTGGGCAAATGTGGGCGATGGGCGCGAACCGATTGCAGGTGCTGTGGCTGCTCGTCCGCGAGACTCGGCTTGGCCTGCTGGCGGCGGTCATGGCCGGGTTTGGGGCAGCGATCTCCGAGGTTGGCGCATCGATGCAGGTTGGCGGCAATCTCGCCGGCGAGACTCGCGTGCTGACGACCGCGACGGTGCTGGAGACGGGCCGCGGCAACTTTGAGGTCGCGATTGCACTGTCGCTGGTGTTGGTCCTGCTGGCGTTCCTCGTCAATCTCGTGCTGACGACCGTGCAGCAGCGTCGGCCGGTCACATGACGACGCGCCCTGACGCTCACTTGCAGATCCGAGACCTTGCCGTACAGCGCGGCAGCGTGACGGTGCTGGAAATTGACAAGCTGGACATCCCTCGCGGGTTGGTGACCGTAGTGCTTGGCCCAAATGGATCGGGCAAGTCGACGCTCCTGGGTGCGTTGCAACTTGTGCTTCATCCATCTGAGGGGACACTGATGCTTGATGGCGAACCGATGGATGCCGATCCGGTCGCGACTCGGCGGCGGATGTCGGCGGCGTTCCAAGAACCCCTTTTGCTGAGCATGTCGGTTCGGGCGAATGTTGAACTGCCGCTCAGGTTGCGGGGCGTGAACAAAGGACGACGGCGCGAACTGGCAGAGCACTGGCTGGAGCGATTTGGGATTGCCCCGTTGGCCCGACGGCATGCGCGACAGTTGTCAGGCGGGGAAGCACAGCGGGTCAGTCTGGCGCGTGCCTTTGCCTCGCAGCCGGAGGTGATGTTGCTGGATGAACCATTTGCCGGCGTGGATGCGCCGACTCGGGAGGGGTTGATCGAGGACTTTGCCGAGAATCTTTCCGAGACACGCCCGACCACGGTGCTGGTCACACACGACCGCGATGAGGCATTGCGTCTTGGAGACGAGGCGGCACTGCTGATTGATGGACGACTGCGGCAGATTGGACCTCCCTCGGAGGTCTTCGAACGGCCTGCCGACCGCGCTGTCGCTGAGTTTGTGGGGATGGAAAACCTGTGGTCTGGGCGACGCTCGGAGTCGGGCGTCTATGAGGCGGGAGGCATTCGTCTGGCGTCAACGGCGAAGTCGATTGCTCCGGGCTCGCCGGCGCTGCTCTGCGTGCGCCCGGAGCGACTTGTGCTGACACAGGACGGGGGAGGGACCGTTTCCCCCGATCAAGTCGGCGGCAGGCCTCGCTCGGGGGCGGGGACGGAGAACCAGCTTCGCGCGATTGTGCAGACGGTCAGGCCTCGAGGGCCGGTGGTTCGGGCCAACCTGACGAGCGGCCGACTACACCTGACCGTTGATACTCCGGTGACGATGTGGGATGAGCTGGGGCTGTCGGTTGGAGACGCGGCCGTCGCCAGGATTGCGCCGGCGGACGTGCATGTGATCAGCGACGACGGAGCAGACTGAACGGAGTCCGGCTGCCGCGGGCTGCTTCATCGTCTACGACGCCGAAGATGTTGACGAGTTCTGCTCGGCTGGGCTCGGTGGCGACGTGTTCTCCGTCGATCAGAATGGTCGGCACGGAGCGGCTGCCGCCATTGTGCATCTCGACCGCTCGAGCGGCTTCTGTGTCTTCTTCGATGTCGATGGTTCGATATGGGATCTCGAATTCGTCGAGAAAGCGCACCGCCCGGCGGCAGTCGCCGCACCAGACGGTGATGTAGAGGAGGACGTCGCGATCGGCGTTGGGATCGGCCTCACGGGACTCGATGGGTCCTGCTGCAGGGTCGATCTCGCAGGCGTCGCCTATCTCAACGTTGAACTCTGGTGCATTGTCTGTCATGTCATGCTCCTTCTTGTGCCGGGACCGTCGCCCTCACCCTAGCCCTCTCCCAGAGGGAGAGGGGATTGCAGAACTCTCTCCTCCGACGGTGAGGGGATCCGTGGGATCTGGTGGAGTTTGAGGAAGTTGGTTGGTTCGCCCTGGCCGAGGGGGAATCCTCCGGTGAGGACGATCTGATCGCCCGGCTTGAGGTCAAGCGCGTCGACTGAGGCACGTTCGACTTCTGTCAGCATCCCCTCGATATCGTCGGGCGGCTGACAATGGCGCGGTTGGACGCCCCACATGAGCGCTAGTCGCTGGAGGGTGGAGTCTCCAGGAGCGAGCACGAGCACCGGCACAGGCAGACGCACGTGGGAGATCAGGCGTCCTGAGCGTCCGCTGATGGTGAAGACGATCACGGCACGGACCTGCGGGTGCTGCTCGACGGCAGCGGCAACGGCAACGGCAACGGTTCGAGCGGTGTCGGCTTTGAGCTCGATCGGCCGGGCGACGGCGGTCCGTCCAGCGTCGCTGGACTCCGCGCGGCGGATGATGTCGTCCATCATGTCGACGACCTCGACCGGGTGGCGGCCGACAGCGGTCTCGGCGGAGAGCATGAGGGCGTCGGCGCCGTCCCAGACAGCGTTGGCGACATCGGAGGCCTCGGCGCGTGTCGGTCGCTGGCGTTGGACCATCGATTCAAGCATCTGGGTGGCGATGATGACCGGCAACAAGGCGCGTCCGGCGGCTTCGATGATGTGTCGCTGCAGGACCGGCACTTCGGCCGGTCCGACTTCGACTCCGAGGTCGCCGCGCGCGACCATGACGCCGTCAGAGACGGCGATGATTTCCTGTAGGTCCTGAATGGCGGAGAGGGTTTCGATTTTGGCGATCAAGGGGAGTTCACCGCCTGCTTCGTGGACTGCGGCGCCGGCCTCAGCCAGATCGAGGCCGCTGCGCACGAATGAGAGCGCGAGGAAGTCGAAGCCGTGACGGACGGCAAGGCCGATGTGCTCGCGATCGCGTGCCGTCACCGCGGGCAATTGTTTGCCGGCCCCGGGCGCGTGTAGACCGGCCCGAGCGGTCAGCAGGCCGCCGCCGCGCACTGTGGTGCGGATCCGACTGCCGACGATCTCCTCGATCAGCAGATCGAGTTCGCCGTCGCGCAGGTACACGCGCCCGCCGGTCTCGACCTCATCGACGAGGGCCGCATAGTTGCAACTGAGGACCAAGCAGTTTCCGTCATACTCGGCTTCAGCGTCGCTTCCAGCGAGAATGTCGACTCGCTCTCCACGCGCGATTTCGGTACCGTCGGGCACCGAGCCGATTCGTATCTTCGGACCCTGCAGATCGCCGAGAATGGCCACCGGCTTGCCCGTCTCGGCCTGTGCGCGGCGGACGGTCTGGACGGCGCGGGTCCAGGAGGTTTCATCCCCGTGGGAGAAGTTGATCCTGGCGACATCGAGGCCGGCGTTGACCAGTTCAAGGACTGTCTCAGGATCGCTAGAGGCGGGTCCGAGGGTGGCGACTATTTTCGCTCGGCGTCTGGAAGTCATCTGCACATCGATCAGTTTGGCTTCTGTTCAGTTTATGGCGATAGCGGAACGGTTAACTCCGTCATTGCCGCGCCCCGACGCAGCCTGTCCCGCACTTGATGCGGGGGCAATCTCGCCGCATGCTGCACGGACGTCTGTGCTCGAATCGGCGAGATTCCCCGGGTCAAGCCGGGGGCAGGCTCCGCGACAAGCGCGGCTATGAAGGAGTTGCTCGCGTGGACTTGACCCTTTGAGGGGTCTCCGCAAAGGAGACCTTCGAAACACTCCCCTTCTCCCCCCTTGCGGGGGAGATGCCGAAGGCAGAGGGGGGTCCCTGCGTGTTAGCCCTATCTGGTCGTCGCCGGCCGCCCCCCCCTCTGTCACTCTGTGACATCTCCCCCCGCAAGGGGGGGAGAGGGGAATCGGAGGATATGCATCATTCTCTGCAAGGAGGAGAGCGGGGATTCGGGAGCCTTCAACGTTCTCCAAAAGGGGGAGAGGATCAGGGAACACAAAACGGGCCGCTCCCCTGGGAGCGGCCCGTTTGTTGGTTGCCGTTGGTTGGACTTAGTAGGCCGGGGCGGGCGGAGCGGCCACGGCGTTCTCGTCCGGCTTCTCGGTGACCAGGCAGTTGGTCGTGAGGACCATGCCGGCGATCGAGACGGCGTTTTCGAGTGCAGCGCGGGTGACCATGGCTGGGTCGGCGATGCCCATGTCGATCATGTCGCCGTACTCGTCACTCGCGGCGTTGTAGCCGAAGTTGTTGGTCTCGGCGTCCTTGACGGACTGGACGATGACCGAGCCATCCTGGCCGGCGTTGATCGCGATGCGGCGCATCGGCTCTTCCAACGCACGGTTGAGGATGCCAACGCCAGTGGCTTCGTCGCCCTCGAGGTCAACGCCGCCCAGCGAAGGAATGACGTTGATCAGCGCGACACCACCACCGGGGACCATGCCCTCTTCGACGGCGGCGCGGGTCGCGGACAGGGCGTCCTCGACGCGGTGCTTGCGCTCTTTGAGCTCAACCTCGGTGGCTGCGCCGACCTTGATGACGGCGACGGAGTTGGAGAGCTTGCCTAGTCGCTCCTGGGCCTTCTCGCGGTCCCAGTCGCTCTTGGCGGCTTCGTAGACGTGACGGATCTGGTTGACGCGCTCGTCGATGGCCGCGGCCTCGCCATTGCCCTCGATGATGGTCGAGGTTTCCTTGGAAGCGATGAAGCGGCGGGCGCGCCCGAGCTGAGAGATTTCAGCCTGGTCGAGCTGTCCACCGAGCTGCTCCGAGATGACCTCGCCGCCGGTCAGGGTGGCGATGTCGCCGAGGTTGTCCTTCTGGCGGTCGCCGAAGCCGGGGGCCTTGACGCCGATGACGTTAATCGTGCCGCGCAGCTTGTTCACCGCGAGGGTGGCCAGCGCTTCACCGTCGACGTCGGAGGCGATGATGACGAGGTTCTTGGTGACCTTGAGGATTTTCTCGAGCAAGGGCAGGATGTCCTGCACGGCCGAGATCTTCTTGTCGGTAACGAGGATGTAGGGGTCCTCGATTTCGGCTTCCATGCGGTCGGCGTTGGTGACGAAGTAGGGGGAGATGTAGCCGCGGTCGAACTGCATACCGTCGACGTACTCAACCTCAGAGCGGATGCCCTTGCCTTCTTCGACAGTGATCACGCCGTCTTTGCCGACCTTCTCCATGACCTCACCGATAAGTTCGCCAATGGCGGGGTCGGCGGCGGAGATGCCGGCGATCTGCGACATCTGCTCGCGAGTGGTCACGCGGACAGCCTTCTCGCGGATGGCGTCGGAGAGGACCTCAACACCCTGCTCGAGGCCGCGCTTGAGGGCCATCGGGTTGGCGCCGGCTGCAACGTTGCGCATGCCCTCGTTGACGATGGCCTGGGCGAGGACGGTGGCGGTGGTGGTGCCGTCACCAGCGATGTCGTTGGTCTTGGAGGCGACTTCCTTGGCGAGCTGAGCGCCAATGTTGTGGAAGGGGTCTTCGAGGTCGATGTCGCGTGCGATGGTCACACCGTCGTTGGTGATCGTCGGTGCGCCGAAGGTCTTGGCGAGGACGACGTTTCGGCCCTTCGGACCGAGGGTGATCTTGACGGCGTCAGCGAGGGCGTCAATGCCGTCGCGCAGCGCCTGACGAGCGTCCTCGTCGAACAGCAGTGCCTTGGCCATATGTGGTGGTCTCCTTCTTCGTGGAGTCTTGCGGCTGGAGTTTGTATTCCTAGCACTCGCATAGCGAGAGTGCCAACGCGTGTATTGTGTCGAATTTGTTGCGCCAGCGCAAGTGGCGCGGGCGTTATCGTTTCGTGCTCCGTCGGCTCTGCAATGGCGCTGTTAAATCGGCTACAACGACTTGATTGCGGAGGCGCTCAGAGGAGCAGTCGGGGCCTGGGCAGGAGCCTGAGCAGCGCCACCGCTCGCAGTTGGTTGTCGGGCACAACACCGAAGCGTCGGCTGTCGGTGCTGCGGCTGGGGTTGTCGCCGACGACGTACCAGCCATCGCCCTCGCGGCTGAGGGCGCGCTTGATGAAGAGATCGGTTTTGCGGCGGAAGGCGACAATGCGGCCAGGTTCAACCGAGAGCATGTTAGTCGAGAGTGCGAGGAGGCAATCACCGTCCTGCAGGGTGGGAGACATGGAGTCGCCCTGGACTCGGAGGAAGTAGAGCATCTGAGAGGCTGGTCCGAGGGGTCTTGGCGAAGTTGCTGTGCAGGACCGGCGGCCCCCCCCTCTGTCACTCCGTGACATCTCCCCCCGCAAGGGGGGGAGAGGGGATTCGGGAGTTTTGCAAAGGCCACTTTACGGGGGAGAGAGGAAGCAACGGCAGCAGGTTCCCCAGGGGTAGGAGCGCTGTTGGTATTCGGCTAGAAGTCGTCCATGCCGAAGTCGCCCATGCCGAAGTCGTCGTGGCTGTGGCCGTGGTCGTGACCGTGGCCTCCCATGCCCATGCCGCCCATGTCGGGCATGCCCATGTCCCCCATCGCTCCCATATCGAAGTCGTCGAAGGAGGAACCGCCGGAGCCGGTGTGGATCGCAACGCCGGCGCCGAAGACGCGGTCGCCGACTCCGTCGTCGCAGGCTGGGCAGTCGGGTGACTCTGGGGCCTGTCCCATCTTGGCCAGGACATCAAAGACGTTGGTGCAGTCGGGGCACTTGTACTCGTACATCGGCATAACGGGTGTCCTCCCTAGAGGATGCTGAGCAGTGATCGGTCGTTGGGTCATATCTTACGACCGTGACCCGCGCCACCGACGCGGTGTAGTGAACAGGGAGCAGCCAAATGCCCGACATCCGTGACTACTGTGATCGATTGTGGCGAGGTGAGATTGACACGATCACCGAGGCGCACCCGGTGACTTCGCCGTGGAACAACCGTGAGCCGGAGGAGATTGACGACAACTTCCTCTACATCAAGTCCGCGGCGTCGATGAACACGATTGACACCGGCGACGGTCTGGTGATGCTGGATACGGGGACGGCTCGGGACGCTGAGGGGCTGTTCTCGGCAGTGCGCGAATGGCGTCCCGATACTCCGTTGCGAGCGGCGGTGTTCTCGCATCACCATGTCGATCACATCTTTGGCGTGAACAAGTTCGACGAGGAAGCGGCGAGCAAGGGTCAGGCGCGTCCGACGGTCTATGGACAGCGGCACATTCCGGCTCACTTTGATCGGTACAAGCGGACTGTTGGCTACAACACGGCAATCAATTCTCGGCAGTTCATCCGTCCGGGCATGGACGCAACCCAGGTGCGGCTGCCCTGGCCGGATGAGTTTCGCTATCCGGACGTGACGTTCGACGACGCCGTGCGATTCTCGGTCGGTGAGTTGACGTTTGAGGTCACGCATACACGGGGTGAGACAGAGGATGCGGCCTGGACCTGGATCCCGGAGAAGAAGTGGCTGTTCCCTGGCGACCTCTTCATCTGGGCCGTACCGAACGCGGGCAATCCGCAGAAGGTGCAGCGCTGGGCCGGCGAATGGGCGACCGGGCTGCGACAGATGGCCGGCAAGGGCGCTGAGGTGATGAGTCCAGGTCACGGCTTCCCGATCTTTGGCACCGACCGCGTCGCCGAAGCGCTGATCGATACCGCCGACCTGCTGGATGAGATCGAGAGTCAGACGCTGGCGCTGATGAACCTTGGTTACACGCTGGATCGGGTGCTGCACTCGATTGAGATGCCGCAGCACCTGTTGGAGAAGCCGTGGCTGCGGTCCGCGTACGACCATCCCGAGTTCATCGTGCACAGCGTCTGGCGCTACTTCGGCGGCTGGTACGAGGGCGAGCCGGATCGTCTGTTGCCCGCGCCAAGGTCTGCTGAGGCAGCCGAGTGGGTGACGCTGGCCGGCGGCCTGGAGCCGGTGATGCAGCGGGCGCGCGCGCACATGCAGAACGGCAACCTGCAGATGGCATGTCATTTGATCGAGGGCGCGGCGCTGGCTGCGCCGAACAGTCCGGATGTGCACGAGCTGAGGTCGGAGATATACGACGCGCGTGCAGCAGAACAGGATTCGTCAATGGCGCGCGGGATATTTGCCTTTGCGGCCTCGTCGAGTCGGAATGGGAAGCGCGATGTATTCAATCCGTAGGGCCCTTCCAACACCGAAGTCGCTTGACGAGTAGGGGCAACCCCTGCGGCTGCCCCGTATGTTCCTCAGTAGATCTCGTAGGGCACCATGTACTTACCGGCCTCTGTGAGCAGCAAGTCGACCGCCGCGCTGACCTCATCGGAACACAGCAACAGTTCTTGCTCCCCCTCCGGATTCTGAAGCTTCGTGAGTTCGAGACCAACCCACTGATCTAGCACGCTTCGAGTCTTCCCGGCTAAAAGCTGCAATTGCTCCGGTTTCTGGCCCAATGTACTGCGGAAGCCATGAAGGGTGTCACGGATGTGAAAGAGGGTATGCCTGACCGCGAGGAGTTGGTCAGCTGAGAGCTCATCCACATGTTGCAGTGCGGAGTTAGCATCGCATCCCGAGAGCAGGGCAACCGTGCGAACTCCCACAGCGGCTGGCGTATATTTGAGCATGACTGTTAACGCACTGACATCGGTAGCACCAGGTTGGCTGTAACGAGTTGCTACAAGGTAGTCCTCGTCTAGGACGCGCCTTTGCCTCAACCCAATACACGGGTTGTTTGGTACCTCGGCCAGTAGACCGGCCCGACCCCGCTGGACCCAATCGGACACGATTCGCCTCAGGTCGTGCACCCGTGTCGACAGCTCTCCTGACAACCAGTCGGATATTACATTTCCGTTCTGAAGACTGCTTGCAAGGTCGAACAGCTCAGCCTCACCGATCGGGCCTGCGTCGTAATGGCAATTGTCCCAGAGCGAGGTCCTCATCCAGAGGAGTATGTGATCCAAGGCGTAGAGATGCTTGACTGCGTCAAAGTCATAGTATGGCCGTGAGCCGCCCAATGTGCTCCATACGTATGTTGGTTCTGACGTGGCGCGGCGGGTCAGTTCCTGCAACAAGGCGTCAGCCTGCTGAGCGAAGTCGGAACCGCAGATGGATGCTGGAAGGCCCGCCGGCTCGGCCATCAGCTTGTCGTAGCCAGTGCGCAGCTCGCTCGCGCGTGTCTCCCAAACCGGCGCGAGCTGCTCGGCCTGAACACCTATGAGGTCGAGCATCGCGTCAATCTTGACCAACGTGACCTCTGCGATCAGTCGCGAGTGCGACGACGAGGGTTCGCTTCGCCGGATACCCAAACAGGCAGCCTCCTGCCTCACGGTACGTACCGCTCGTTCAAACTGCAGTGAAAGAATCGTCAGCCGCCAAGCATGTACATACGGTCCATAAGACGGATCTGCAGGAGTGTGTGTCTGCTCTTCTACCTCCAGAACTTGTAGCAATTCTTGCGCCTGTCCAGCCTGCACGCTGGATTCTCGCATCTGCTCAATGGCTTGCTCGGGTTGCGTGTCAGACTGCCGCAGCGACCTTTGCGCAATGGCGGCGCCTTGCTCTGACATCGTGTCATCAATCAATGATGCAATGCCGAACCCGATGGCAATGCCAAGAGCCAGAGAGATCGCGATAGCGACGGTCAATCGGAACATGTTGCACTTACGGTAGACGTTGGGTGCGAAAGTGGTGCGAGACGAAGGCTGTGCCCTCGTCGATCCAGATCATCGCCCGATCGTTGATCAGCTCGTTCGATGTCCCCTCATTCAACCCTCGCGTGAACGTCGCGTTGGCGAGCGGCCACTTGAGGCCGACGGTGGTGATTCCCTCGACCTTCTCACTGACGGCAGTGATGCTGACGTAGTCTCCGATGCTGCCGTGGAAATGCGCTTGCGAGACTCCGTCTCCGTTGAGCACGGTGAGTGCAGTCCAACCGTCGACGGTCCAGGTCGAAATGTGTCTGAGGCTGGGGTGCGTGAGCAGGTAGAGGTTGGCGACGGCGTGATCGTAGCGTGGGCCTCCGAAGAGTCCCACGATGATGATGCTGGTTGCGCCTCGCTTGAGCGCGTACTCGACGGCAACGTCGCCGTCGGTGCGCTGCTCCGGGTCGGGATGCGGCTCAAACTCAACGCCGACGGACTTGAGGTGGAAGAGGTCTTCGCCCCTGAGGGAATCGAGGTCGCCGATCACGACGTGCGGCAGGATGCCGAGTTGTCGCAGCCGGTTTGCGCCGCTGTCGGCAGCGACAATCAGTCCTGCGCCGTTCAGGGCGCTGCGGACGAGGGGGGAATCGTGGATTTCGCCCGCGAGCGCGACGACGGCTTGCATTACTGGTCCGCTCGATTTGATTCGGCCAACGCCTGTCCCCCACCCCGGCCCTCACCCTAACCCTCTCCCAGAGGGAGAGGGGATCAGAGGGGGAGGTCTAGAGAGAAGGGGAGCGCCTAGTCCGCGACCGGCTCAGCCTGGGCTTCGGTTGGGGCTTCTGCGCCGTTGGCCGAGAGGGCGGCTCGATCTGCGGCGGCCTGCTTGAAGGCCTCGGGCAGTTCCTTGCCGGCGTCGGAGAAGGCCTTGGCCATGGCCTTCTGGCCGGCGCCGAAGATGTCGAGCTGACGGTCTTCGACGAAGTCGCGCGAGGCGACGAGGCGGTCGAGCTGACCTTGGTACTTGGGCGCGACGTAGCGCATCAGCAATTCGAAGCTGCGCTTGGTTGCGTCGGTCGAGGCCCACTCGTGGTGCATGCCCAGTAGCCCACCGATACCGCCGGAGCGGTCGTGCATTGCCTCGATCTGGTCGACGGCGTCCTCGGGGGAACCGACGATGACCATGTTCTTGTCGATCGCTTCTTCAATGGTGTCGGCCATCTGCAGCGCGATGCCGCCTCGGCGGCCGGGGTCACGGACGTCGCCGACGTAAGCGCGCTTGAGGAATCCGGCGCGGACATCGTCGATTGCCTGGGCTCGGGTCTCTGCGATGTGGATCGCTGTGACAACGCGCCAGTTCTCGCGCGAGACTTCGTGGCCGTTCTCGGTCGCGGCCTCTTCGTACCAGTCCCAGACTTGCTTCATGCCTTCGGAGTCGGCTCCGGCGACGGAGAGCAGGCTCGCGCCGTGCTTGCCGGCGAGCTGCGGCCCGGACGGGGTCAGGATCACAGCGACGGCCAGCTCGGGATGCGGGTCGGAGTACCAGGCCATCTGCAGCCGCGCTTCGGTCAACGAGAACCAGTCCGTCTCCATCGAGACCGGCTCTTCGTCGCGGGCGAGCTGGACGATAGCGTCAAAGGCCTCGGCCATGCGCTTGCGCTGGGTGGTCGGTTCGATGCCCATCTGCACAGCGTCCGAGGTGAGTGCGCCGGGACCAACGCCGAGCATCACGCGACCGCGCGTCATGTGGTCGAGCTGGAGCAGGTCGTCGGCGATCATCAAGGGATTGTGGTAGGGCAGCGAGACGACGCCGGTGCCCAGTTTGATGTGCTTGGTCCGCTCGGCCAGGGCGGCGATGAAGATCATCGGGTTGGAGATGATCTCGCGAGCGAACGAGTGATGCTCGCCGATCCAGGCTTCGTCGTAGCCGAGGTCGTCGAGGTGCTCGATCAGTTCAACGTCGCGCTGAAGCGCGAGAGTGGGGTGCTCGCCGACGCTGTGGAATGGGGCGAGGAAGAGTCCAAACTTCATGCGCTTGGGTCGCCAGGACATGGTTCAGTCCGATCTATCGAGTGTGGGGTCGTACGAGATTGAGGATAGCGGTGTCTGTCAGGCCGCCGAGTGATCAGGCAGGCGCCATCTCAAGCTCAGTGAGCTCGACCGTGTCGGCAGCCGGGTTCAGCAGGATCGAGAAGTGATTGAGAATGTCCCGACCGAGCAGTGAGGGGAGAAGAGTTGGGCTGCCTGCGGGCTGCATCACTGGCGGCGGCGTGATCAGCACAGGTAGTCGGAAGACGATGGGTAGGTCGCCCAGGACTCGAAAGACCAGCATGAGATTCACCGCTACCGCATCTCCCATACCAACGCTGGTCACGGAGACGCGACTGTCGGGGAACGCGTCGTCGAGACGCTGGTACGCTTCGTGCCCCAACAGATTGACGGAATCTTTGGCAGAGAGCATCGTGACATCGGAGCCGGTATCGATCAGGAAGTCAAGCTCGCGCTGTCTGCCCTCGAAGATCGCGTACACCTTCAGCCATGCGCCAGGCGGCTGGCCCGGAAAGCTCGATTGATAGCGGCCGCGAAAGACCCTGGTCACAGGATCCAGTCGCCGGTGTGGTGTCGACATTCGCGCCGAATGGCGCCATCGGCAGCATCTTGGCCGAGCTCGTCGTGCCGACGTGATAGCTCAGCGATGTCGTCGAAGGCCTCGACAATCCCGCCGCTGTGGATCAGAAGTGCCTTGTCGGGGTACTGATCGAACAGTTCCTTCTCGTGTGCCCGGAAGTACTCGTCGTTCCGCTCGGTGTTGACGAATATCCGCTCAAGGCGCTCTTCAGTGAAGCCTGCCGCGGCCAGGTCCGCGAGCATCTCCTCCTGGGTGGCCGGGTCGCGTTCCAGCGGCGGGCCCTCGACGAGGACGAGTGAAGGGAGCAGCGCGTATCGACGTGTCATGCCGCTCAACCTAGCACCTCAGGATTGACGATCGCCTCAGGCCGATTCCCTTGAATCACGTTGACCACGTTGCGAGTCGCCAGGGCTCGCATGGCGTAACGGGTTTCTTCGGTGGCGGTGCCGATATGGGGGAAGCTGATCACGTTGGGCAGCTTGACGATGGGCTCGTCGGGGTCGGGCGGCTCGTCTTCGAGCACGTCGAGACCGGCGCCGGCGATCTGATTGGCGACGAGGGCGTCATGCAGCGCCTTCTGGTCAACGGCTGGGCCTCGCGAGGTGTTGATCAGGTAGGCGCTCGGCTTCATCAGCGCGATCTCGCGTGCGCCGATCATGTGTCGCGAAGACTGGTTGAGGTCGGTGTGAACGCTGACGAAGTCGGACTCGGCCAGCAGCTCGTCGAGCGTGCGCTTCTCGGCCGCAGGCGCGTCGTCGGGCGGGTTGTCGTAGATGTCGTACCAGATCACCTTCATCCCGGCGAAGTTGGCACGACGTGCGACTTCCTGGCCGATGCGTCCGAAGCCGACGATCCCAATCGTCTTGCCGAGCGGGTCGTTGGCCAGCGCGGGATAGGGCTCGCGCCGTCCCCAACCGCCGGAGCGGTTGTAGGCCTCGAACTCCATCAGGTGTCGCGAGAGCATGAGCAGGAAGGCCATGGTCAAGTCGGCGACGGCGGCGCTGAGCACGCCTGGCGTGTTGCAGAGGGCGATGCCGTTGTTGGTCAGGAAGGGCACGTCGAAGGCGTCGAAGCCGACCGAGGTGGTGGCGACGACTTTCAGATTGGGCGCGAGATTGACGACCTGCTGGTCGATCTTGACCAGCGGATTGAGCAGCACGCCATCAGCGTCCTTGACGGCTTCGATGAACGCGCCGCGGTCGCGACCGTCAACGACACGGACGTCGCCTGCGGCGGCGAGCATGTCGTGTAGTTCGTCTTCAATCGGTACGGCCTGGACGATAGTCGGCATGGTTGGGGTCTTTCGTGTGTGTCTGTTACTGGCTGAATGGTAGGACAGGAATCTCTACCCACATCCCAGGGAGCGCCCTCACCCTAACCCTCTCCCAGAGGGAGAGGGGATCAGAAAGCCAATTCCCTCTCCCTCTGGGAGAGGGTTAGGGTGAGGGTTCCCGCGCCGCCTCGTCAAACGGAACCGAGCCGATATACCCGCTGTGCGGTGTCATGGAACATCTGATCCTTTTCGTCCTGGGGATAGTCGGCGACCAGCTTGAAGAACTGGTTGTACATGTTCGTGTAGCTGCATGAGGCCTTGTCGACGGGGAAGTTGCTCTCGAACATGCAGCGGTCCGGACCGAAGACTTGGATGGTGTGCTCGTACCAGCGGCGGTTGGCTTGCAGCAGCTCGTCGGAGGATGGCGCGCGCGCTTGCTCGTGCCAGCCGAAGCCGTTGATCACCATCTGGATGCCGCCGACCTTGGCGACGACGTTCTCGCAGGTGGCAAGTTCGCTGATGGTCTCTCGCCATTCGGCGAAGACTTCGTCGTGGCGGCCCGCATACGGACCGATGCCCAGCGGTCCGCCCAGGTGGTTGAGGATGATCGTGGTGTCGGGGAACGTGCGGGCGAGGTCGGTCAGTTCAAGGATTTGCGGATGGTAGAGCCAGCCTTCGAAGCTGAGGTTGCGCTTGCCCAGCTCGGCGAACCCCTCGCGATAGGCGTCATTGAGGTAGATGTGCGGCTGATCCACGATCCGCGAGTTGGGCACGTCGGGCGACGGATCCCAGCTTGCGTGATGGCGGATGCCGCGGAAGCGGGAGCTCATCTCCATGTGCGCGTCGAGCACGTCGCCGACAGCGGCTCCGAGCAGCAAATCGGCGTGCGAAACGATGCCAGTGCAGGCGCGCATCTCGCCGTAGATGCCGCTCGCGCTCTGGGCGGAGACCCCAGCGACGTACTCAGTCTCGCCGACAGGCCGCATGGCCTGTTCACCCTCGGCGCGATACATCGCTCCACACTCGATGAAGACGGTCTGGCGGACGTTGAGGTCGGCCGTGTCCTCGAGCAGTTGGTCGAGGAAGTAGCGCAGCAGGCGGCCGTCTTCCCGACCGTCCCAGAGGTGATGATGTGGGTCGATGATCTTCTGATCGGGGTCGAATGCGGGCTCCTGGTTGGTGGCGAGCCAGTCGAAGTTGTTGGTGACCATGGTGAACTCCTATGCGTCGTCGATCAGGGCTCGGAGGCCTTTGCCCAGTTCGGTGTAACCCTGGTTGAGCAGGAAGCGGTCCCAGCCGATACAGAAGTGCTTGACGCCGAGGTCGAGGTAGCGCTGGGCTTGTTCGACCGCGCCGATCTCGATGCGTGGGGCGACGCCGTACTCGATTGACTTGGCGATCGTCTTCTCTTCGGCGGCGCGAATCTCTTCGGCACTCGGTCGCTCGTCGAAGGAGAAGCCGTAGTCGCTCGGACCCCACTGGGTCATGTCGACGCCGAGTTCGGCGGCGCGCTCGAGGATGGCGTCGATGTCGTCCAGAGCGACGCGCTTCTCAATCATGATCACGGTGACGATGCCGTCGAGGTCTGCGCCATAGTTTCCGGCGGCGTAGCCGGCCAGCGCCGGTCGTCGCGTCTTGACGCCCATGTGTCCGCCCATGTTGCCCAGCGTGCCCGGCTTATCGGGGCGAATCGACTGAAGCGCTGCGTCGACGTCGTCGGGCGTGCGGATGTCGGTGTAGAGCACCGACTTGAATCCCGCCCCAAGCGCGGCCTGCGCCCAGAAGGTCTGGTTGGCTTGGTCGAGCTTGATCATCAGCGGCAGATTGCCGCACTGAGCAGCGCGCGCGAGGTGGTACAGCGTCTTCATGTCGAAGGTCGAGTACTCGGCCACGTACTCGCCATAGTCGAACTGTCCGGTGTCGCCAATCAGCTCGGCGATATCGGGGTCGTTGAAGAGGAAATGGGTGCCGATCGTCGGTTTGCCCGCGTCGAGCTTCTCGCGAAACGTGTTGGCAAGCACGGCCATAGGTATGTCTCCTTGGTTGGGATGCGTCAGTTGATTCGCGGATCAGGGTAGACGCGACTCAGACACGCCGTCGCCGGACGGGGTCGAGACGCTCGGTCAAGACATCGCTGAGGAAATTCAGCGCGGTCAACATCAGAGCGAGGATCACCACCGGACCGAGGACGAAGTGAGGCGCGTCACGCATGAAGGGTCGACCTTCCTGCATGATTGCGCCGAGCGTGGGATCGGGGAGCTCTGCGCCCAGACCAAGGAAGTTTAACGCGGCCATGATCAAGACCGAAGCCACGACGGCCAGCGGGACCTGCACCGTGAACGCGCCGAAGGTGTTCGGCGCCACGTGCCGGAAGAGGATCCGGCGTCCGGAGAGTCCGAGACAGCGCCCGGCGAGGATGTAGTCGCGCTCTCGTTCACGGAGAACTCCTGCCCTCGCCAACCGGGCCGAGCCGGGAATGTTAAAGAACGCGATCGCCACCGCGACACTGAAGATGCCTGAGCCCATGATCGTGATCAACAGGATCGCGAACACGATCCCGGGGAATGCCAACAGGACGTCCACTCCTCTCATGAGCAGGGTGTCGGTGCGTCCTCCTCGCCAACCGGCCGTGTAGCCGATTGAGATGCCGACCAACCATCCAACAAGTACAGCCGCGAAGCCGTGCTTGATCGTGCGACCGAGACCGACTGAATTGCGGGCGAGTAGATCGCGCGAAATGTGGTCGGTGCCCATTGGCGCGTCCCAGGAGATTCCGCCGTTCTTTGGCGTCGTACCAGGCTTGTTCGGATCGGTTGGATCGAGCACTGGGAAGATGAACGCGAAAAAAAGCAGGATGGTGAGCACCGTCAGGGCAAGTCCGCCGCGTGGCTCGCGCGCCACGGCACGCAATTCGGTACCAACGCTGCGAAGGAAGTGGAAGCGATCGCTCTCTTCCTCGAAGGGGACGACGGCGATTTGACCGGACATTGCTACGTCTCCGAACTCTGCCCGATACGAATGCGCGGATCGAGGCCGACGTAGACGAGATCAACGATCAGGTTGACGACAACAAAGACGAAAACGAGCAGGATGGTCGTCGCCTGAATCACGGTGTAATCGCGATTGTTGACGGCGTTGATCAGAGCGCGCCCGAGCCCTGGCCAGGTGAAGACGGTCTCAATCACCAGGGTACCGCTGAGGATCGAGGCAAGCTCGAGGCCCATGATTGTGACGACCGGAATCAGACTGGGCCTCAGTGCGTGCCGGATGATCACCGCACGATTGGTGAGGCCCTTGGACCGGGCCGTGCGGATGTAGTCCTCAGTCAGGGTGTCGAGCAGTGATTGTCGCGTGAAGCGGCTGATGTTGGCCGCGACGATGCCACCAAGCGCGAGCGAAGGCAGGGCAAGATGTTCCAATGCTTTGATGGGATCTTCGGTCAGTGGTACCCGCCCCGACACCGGGGTCAGGTCAAACCAAACGGAGAACACGATCAGATACACGAGCCCAGCAACAAACGACGGGACACCAATATTCCATCCGGTCCACAGAGCAGCAAACCAGTCGAAGAACCCGCCGCGATTGATCGCTGCGAGCACGCCAAGCGTCAGTCCTAGCGTGAAACCAATGATGATCGCCAGGCCCGCCAGTTCGATAGATGCCGGGATCGCGTTACCGAGGATCTCTGTGACCGGAAGTCCGGTGAGCGACTGCCCAAAGTCACCGGTGAAAATCCGACCGATCCAGATCCAGTACTGCTCGTACATCGGCTTGTTGAGGCCAAGTTCTTCCTTGAGCTGTTCGTAGACCTCAGGGTCAGTGTTGCCCATTGCGTCACCGATGGCTCCGGCCACCGGATCACCAGGGATCAATCGCACGGAGGCGAAGATCAAAATTGAGGCAACGAACAGAACCGGGATCAGCTGGGTGACAAGACGACGAAGTACGTAGGTCATCGTTTGCCTACGGCATGACTACACATGGTGTACCGCGTGGACGCGGACGTTCCCCGTGGAGAACGCCCGCGTCCAGGGTTGCGCTGTTAGGTCTGCTCAAGCCAGATCGTTTGCGGATTTGGTGTGGTTGGACCTGGGTCGGGCACGTGGACCCGATTGGTATAGAACTCCGCACCGCGTTGCCGCGCAATGGCTTGCGCAAACATCACCTCATGGAAGGTGTCGTTGAACGACCGCCAGTAATCTTCCGTGTCCTCGTGGTTACCGGTCTGGACATCAACGATCATGTCTAACCAGTGGAAATAGTTGTCCATGTAAGGACGTTCGCGAACGGGGATCGGGTTGCTGGCGTCGCCGCCGCGCTTTGCGTTGCCTTCGCCGTGCAGGGCATCCTGCATGACCATGGCGAGCGCAGCGCTCTCGGGGCGAATCCAGTTGCCGAAGCCAATCAGGAAGTTCCCGAAGTCGCCGGCCTGCTGCTTCTCGATCATGACGTTGTACTCGGTCGGTTCGAGTTCGAGTTCGATATCAAGCGTCGAGAGTTCCGCCTGCAAGAGCTGAGCCAACGCTGGAGCGTATGGGCGGATCGGCAACGTGCTTGCCGTCAAGACACTGCCTTCGCCCACACCCGCGGCGTCAAGCAGCTTGGCGCCTTCGGCCGGGTCATAGTTGGGGCGGTCCTGATCTTCGATGTAACCCTGCGAGCCGCGCTGGAAGAACAGGCGTCCAGCGTCGTCGTAAGGGCCGAAGTAGTCGCGTACCACACGTTCCTGGTCAACCATGCGCCAGACGCCGTGCCGCGCACGCGGGTCGGTCGTTGGTTCCACGTCGATGGCGAACCGGAAAATCTGGCCGCCGAGGCTCGTCCCGGCCCAACCCCAGTGTTCGTCGCTGTCGATCAGACGATCGATCGTCTCCGGGTTATTGAACGGGATGCCGTTGTGCGAGTCGATGTCGCCGGCTTCGAGGGCGATACCGATTGCATCGGCGTCGGAGAAGATCGTGTAGGTGATCTCGTCCATGTTCGGGCCACCCATATGGCTCTCGGGGAATGGCGTCAGACGCCAGCCAGTGTTGGGGTCGTAGCTGTCGGTGTCGAATTTCCATGGACCGGTGCCGACCAACACGGCTTCCTCGTTGCGCGCCATGTCTAACGCCGGCGCAGTCGCTGAGCCCGCAGTTTCCGGGTGGCCCATGCGGACGTAGGCGGTAAGCGCGCCAGTGAATCCGCGCGGCTCTCCCAGGTTGAGGCGCATCGTCAGGTTGTCGATCGCTTCGGTTCCGGCGATCACTTTGCCTAGGTTGAAGGCCGGCGAGCCGCCACCGGAGACACCCTGATCGCGGATCGCCTCATAACTGTGAGCCGCGTCGTCGGCTGTGAAGGCGCGGCCATCATGGAACATGACGTTCGGCTTGATATCGAAGATCCAGGTCAGGTTGTCCGGGGTTTCCCATCCCGCTGCTACATCAGGCTTGATTTCCCAGTCGGGATTGGCGTACTCCCAGAACTGGTTGGCGGTCTCGTTGAGCTGAACGCCGCCGTATTGTGTCAGGCAGTTGTACATGTAGCCGGTCGGGTCGATGGTGCCATTGTTGCCAGCCGAGTTCCAGGGGAACCGGATCAGGGTGAGCTGGGACGCCGCAGCCCGCTTGAACACGCCGCCGGTCTGGATCGCATGGCCCTGGCTGTCAACCATGGCCTGGTCCTGAGCCTGTGCGACGGCCGCCTGCTGTTGTTGCTGTTGCTGCTGAGCGATGTCTTCTTGTTGCTCCTGCTGCATGGCCTGTTCTTCGGCCTGCTGCTCGCTCGCCTGCTGCTGTTGTTGTACTTGCGCAGCGGCCTGCTGCTGGCCATCATCGTCATCATCGCCGCAGCCGACCAGAGCCAGGCCGGCCGCACCGACGCCGGCACGAGCGCTCGCCTTGAGCAGGCTGCGCCGATTGAGGCGCTGCCGCTTCATCCGTGACCAATAGTTCCGTTCCATGAGTCTCCTTCTGTCTCGCTCTACGCGAGCTTCACCTCTTTAGGTGCCACGCATTCATCGAATATTACCTGTCACTGGACTATTCGGCAATGTGAACGGACTCACTAACTGCCCCATCGTGGTCAACAATCACGGCCCTGCGGCAGTGCCGGGGCTGACGCCTCGTCGCGAGCTACCGACCGTGACAACGTTTGTATTTCTTTCCTGATCCACAGGGACACGGTTCGTTGCGGCCGACTGCCTGAGTCGCGACATCGATTAGGCCCGCTTCAATCAGCGGTGGGAGATCGCGCTCGATGATGCGTTGTAGGCCCCGCTCGTCGCGCAGATTGTGTTGCCGATCGACGGTTCTGATAATTTCCCCGAGCGACGTTCGGCCATCCATCTGACCCACACAGGCCGCGACCACTGCCGTGATCGGAAACGGCTCGGACCGCCTCTGTCCGGAGTCAACTACGAGCTGAAACGCCTGCTGAAAGTTGGCATCCGCGAGCGGGCGCTGTTGCTCCAATTTGACCTGTCCAGGCAGTGAGGGAACAGTGCGCAGCAACGCACCCGGTTCGGCCGTGATGGCCTCGGTTGCCCGCCGACGGCGCTGGGCACGAGCGTCACGGCGTCTGACCTCTGCATCGATCTCAGGCGGCAACTCCCCGTGCTCGATCACTGCCCGTTCGTAGCCGTGCGGCGGCTGCCCGCTGACTACCCGGACGAAGGCCTCCCGCGGAGTGGTTTCGTCCTCACCCAGAATGCGCCGAGCTTCCCAGAAGTATGAATCGGCACTGCGGTTGGTCCCGTAGAACAGTTGCGCGGTCAAATGAAAGTAGTCGTATTGCTTTCGATAGAGCGATTCATAGAGTTGTGCGGCCTGGATTCGAGTCTGCGGCGCTTCCAACGCAGACTTGACGTAGTTGGCGGCCAGGGTCGCGCTGCCGAGCGCGAGGTGGACACCCGAGGAGAACAGCGGATCGACAAAGCATGCGGCGTCGCCGACGAGTACGTAGCCGTCGCCGGCAAACTGCCTGGAGGTGTAGGACCAATCCCGTTCGATGTTCGGTTCGTCCACCAAGGCGGACTCGGTAAGCAGCTCCCTGGTGTGCGGAGCGAGCGCGATCTGAGTCTCGAGAAACTTTCTCGGACCAAGCTCGCGCAGAGCTTGCTGGCCAAAGTCCTTATCGACGACGGCGCCAACGCTGGATACGCCAGTGTGCAACGGAATCTTCCAGAGCCATCCGTGCTCGTACGACTCAATGAAGATATTGCCGTTGTTGGGCGGGTCAAGGTGCGCGGCATTTCGGTAGTAACCGAACACCGCAAGATTATTGAAGTGCTCGTCCCACTGGTGCAGACCTAGTTTGCGACTCAGGATGGCCGTCTGACCGCTGGCATCGACAAGAATGCGGCAGTCGATCTCGCCCTCTTTGCGATCATGCAGGTACTGGACTCCAGTGACACGGCCGTTGTCTTCGCGGACTTCAAC
This sequence comes from Dehalococcoidia bacterium, assembly GCA_965207365.1. Taxonomy (GTDB): domain Bacteria; phylum Chloroflexota; class Dehalococcoidia; order Bin125; family Bin125; genus Bin125. The sequence goes on from OZ242281.1 coordinate 910,368, forward strand.
CACCTGATGCTCTTCGCGCACATCAACGCCATGAGCCGCTGCGTTCTGAAGCAGGATGTGATCGAACTCGGAGCGAACGACCTGGAATGACGTCGGACGCTGGCCCGGATCGTCGGCGAAGTACCAACTCCAGGGCTCAGGATCCTTACCCCAGACCAGCGTCGCCCCATGCTTAACCACGAAGCCGGCAGCTTCGATCGCGGGCATCACGCCAAGCCGCTCCAACACCGGAATGCTTGCCGGCAGTAGTGACTCGCCAACGTGTTCGCGAGGAAACTTCTCGCGTTCCAGGAGGACGACACGGTATCCCTGGTCAGCAAGCAATGTGGCGCAGGCCGAGCCTCCCGGTCCGCCGCCAACTACGACAATGTCGAAGAAATCTGTCATGTTCTCGTCCTGCCGCTGAGATTACTCTGCATCGCAACAGGTGTCAGCCGAGTACAGAGGATGAACCATGGATCTCTACGAGCACCGCGTCACGATGATTGAGCCGAAGCGGTTTCCCGAGTACCGTGCACTGTTCCTTGGGGAGACCTGGCCTCGTCTGGTTGAAGGCGGATTCCGGCCTCTGTGTCTGCTCAATGCGCTGATTGGCGGTACGCCTGAGGAGGTTCACACGTTTATCGGCGCGCCGTCATGGGACGAGTGGCGACGTGGGCAGGAGATCCTGGTCGGGCTGGACGATGACGCCTATCGCAACGCTCGCCGAGCGTTGATTGTGAATGAGACGGCGCGGCCGAAGATTCCCTACGGGGGCCGCCCGCTGGCGGAGACTCCCGACTCCGACCGTCGCGCCGTCTATGGTCTGCGTCGCTGGACGATCGATCCGGCTACGTGGGAGCGGTTCTCCTACTTGACCGAGTTCGGCGTCTGGCCGGCGATGGATGCGATGGGACACCGAGTGCTGGGCAACTTTCACGACGCCGTGCTGAGCGACGACATGGAAGTGACCAACCTGGCCGGCTATCACAGTGTCGGCAACTGGCACGCGACGCGGACGCCGCAGGACCCGGGCTCTGGAGTGTCCGAGGAGCTACTCAAGCTGTTCCAGGAGAGCGTGCGTGAGCGGCACTCGCTGACTCGTCACACATGGGTGCAGTTGATGAACGCGCATTGGCCGGAATGATCGGAATCCGACATCAGAAATCAACAAATGCGTCATTGCCGCGCTCCGTCGCGGCAATCTCGCTGAGCTCAGTGACCACGCTTGATCAGCCGAAGCGATTGCCAATACAACGTCTCATCCGTTCCCGGCGTCGGCGCCAAAGCTGCGAGATACCCGCGTCGGAGCGCGGGTATGACGGAAGAAACGGTTGGGGGTGGACTACGTTGGGTCGGCGTTCCAGCGATAGGCTCGGCGCGCGTTTTCGACGAAGAAGTAGTCTACGACTGTTTCTCGAAGTTGGAGTGCCTGGATCTCGTCTCTTGCCCTGGGCCAGGGGATTGTTGGGTACTCCGTGCCGAACATCATCTTTTGACGCCCTCGGGTGTTGATGAACTGGACGAAGTTGAGTGGCCAGTACTTTGGCGCCACCGACGTGCATGACATGTAGACGTGATCCCAATGGGCGATCGTTGAGATGGTCTCTTCGATCCATGGTTGGCCGCAATGCGTCATGATCAGGCGCAGCTCGGGGAAGTGATAGGCGACCTCGTCGTAATGCATTGGGTTCTGGACCCACCCTGGACGGCGCGGTCCAGGCATACCGGCGTTCATTGATACTGCAATATCGAGTTCCATCGCTTTGACGTAGAAGGGCCAGTAGACGCGGTCGGTTGGCGGCAACTCGTAGCGGAACGGCGGGATGCGCAGGCAGCGGACTCCATAGCGTTCGTAGTAATCGACCACCTTGCGGATTTCGTCGTACCCGTTGAGCGGATTGACGATCATCGCGGGCAGGATCTTGTCGGGAAACTGCTTGTGCGCGTCGCCGACCCACTCGGCGTGCTCGGGTTGCATGATCGAAACGACACCGGCGCCGATGTCGGACTGGTCAAGCACTTCCAGGAGTTGTTCGGGAGTCTCGATAGCGCCGCGGCCTTCGATGTCCTTGAACAGATAGCTCAACGCAGTGTCCCCCGAGGGATCGAGGAACGAGGAATTGATCAGTGAATCGATGGCGCGAACGCGGTCGGTCATGGCGTCCGAAGTCTAAATGTCTCCGCGCGGTTTCATTCCCGCGGCTCGGTAGACGTTGTCGATCACGCGCATACTGATTACGCCATCTTCAGCGTCGGTCGGCATCGAGCGCACACCGGCGATCGCATCCACGAACGCGCGCAATTGGTAGTTGAACGTCGGTGTCCTGGTCAGCGTTTCCCGGCGCGTTCCCCACGATGTCACGAGTTCGATTCGGTGCACCTCGCGGTGCGGCACCATTGGATTCACGACCTTGAGCCTGCCCTGATCGCCGTAGACGTTGACCTCGGCGGAAAAGCCTCCGGCTGCGTTCATCCGCGACCAAGTGGTGGCCGGGATGTTGCCGGGAAAGAGCAGCTCGGCCTTGAGTTCGAGGTCGATGTGTTCATGGACCGTTGCCGCCTTCGCGGAGACGACCTCTGGCTCTGCCTCAAATGCGTGGCGGAGAAAGTGCAGGGGGTAGCAGCCGAGGTCCATCGTCGCCCCGCCGCCGAGCTCGATCCGGTACCGAATTTGGCTGGGCACGTCGACCACCGTGTTCTGGAAATGGGCGTCGGCGTAGCGAATCGTGCCCAGGATGCCGCTCCGGACGATCTCGCGCATCCGCATCGAGAGCGGGTGGTAGTAGTAGTGAAACGCTTCTGCGCAGATGAGCCCGGTCTCGCGAGCGCAGTCTGCCATCTCTCGCGCTTCGGCCTCGTTCATGGCGAACGGCTTCTCGCAGAGCACGTGCTTGCCGGCGTTGAGCGCCTTGATCGTCCATTCGCGATGCCCACTGATCGCGAGCGGGTTGTAGACCGCGTCTACGTCAGGGTCGGTGACGACTTCGTCGTAGGTGTCGTGGACGGTGGGAATGCCGGCTCTGGCGGCGAAGGTCTCGGCACGGTCGCGGTCACGTGCGGCCATGCTGACGATTTCGACGTCGGGGAACTCCGCTACAGGCTTGAGCAGTGCGCGAGGCGTGATCGCGGCGGCTCCGAGGATGCCGAACCGGAGAGTCATCTGGAGTCCTCGTCGGCTGCGGCCGCCCCCCTCAGCCTTCGGCAGCTCCCCCCACAAGGGGGGGAGCGGGGAATCAGTTCAGCGGAGGATGCATTGTCTACGCGTTGAACTGTGGCAGCAGATAGTTGTGATCCTTGTGGTAGACCTGAATCCGGCCTCGGCCGCCGTCGCTGATCGCGATCCGGTCCTCGCTGTCGATTGCGATTCCTCGGGGACGGTCGAAGATGCCGAATTTGATCAGCTCGACCGGCGTGACCCTCCTGAAGGCCTGCGCGTATTCGGGGTTGACCTCCATGACGCTGGCCGCCGCCTTGGAGAACTCGTGCGCGTCGCCCTGCAGACTGCAGATGATGTCGCCGTCGGGATAGTAGATCTGAACCCGCCGGTTTCCCCAGTCGCAGACGTAGACGTCGCCGTCGCTGTCGACGGCGACATCGGCGGGACGCTTGAGACTGCCGCCGTCGTCGATGCCGATGTCCTCGTATCGGGAGCCGAAGTTGCCCAGGAACTCCCCCTCGGGCGTGAACTTCTGCACGCGGTCGTTGCCCCAGTCGGCGATGAAGAGTGCACCCTCGTTGTCGATGGTCATCCCCCAGGGTTGATTGAGTTGTCCATCGTCACAGCCCTCTGAGCCCCATACGCCGAGGAACTCACCGTCCTTGGTGAATTTCTGCACCCGGTGATTATGGCTGTCGACGACGTGAAGGTTGTCGTCCGCATCGAAGGCGATCCCAGAGGGTCGGTTGAACTGGCCGTTTCCGTCGCCGAACTCACCCCAGTCACCGACCGGCGATCCTTCTGGGTCGTAGCCGAAAATGCGGTGATGGTAGGCGTCGGCGCACCAGACGGTGCCGTCGCGAGCGAGCGCAATGCCCTCGGGCCAGAGGAAGTCGCCTCCTCCCATCTCGCCGAGGAACTCATCCTCGATGCGGTACTTGTAGATCTTCGAGCCCAGGTTGCCCGCACCCGAGTACTCCGCCAGGCCGACATTTGCGATGTACATCGTGCCGCTGGCAGTGGTCGTGATCGGCGTCGGATAGGTGAATCCCTGGGGTCCGACAAAGTAGCCAATCGAGTGGCTAAAGTGCCAGGTTCGTCCGGCGACTGAATAGGTCAGCATGGCGATTCTTCCTTTCGGACCTCCCCCAGCGGGGGAGCCGCTCCAGTTGCCTACGCGGTTGCCATCAGCGGCTCGATGAAGCTGAGCTTCTCGAACTCACCGTCGACGATTGGCTTGGCGTCCAGTTTCATCCAGTCTTCCAGCAGTGTTGAGTAGACACCGCGGAAGTCATGGTTGGGAACGAGGTCGCCCTGTTCGAGATCTCTGGGGTTGATGCTGGGGAACTCGCCGTGCATGCCGCCCTTGACCTGCGGGCCGAGCACGAAGACTCCTCCGCCGGCGCCGTGGTCGGAACCGGAGCCGTTGTCTCGCACGCGGCGGCCGAACTCGGTGAACAGCATCATGATCACGTTGTCATCGCGGTCGTGCGCCTTGACGTCGTCCCAGAAGTCTGAGATGGCGCGCGAGAGATCGGTCCAGAGCTTCTCGAAGACCGGCTTCTGGTTCGCGTGCGTGTCGAAGCCGATGAGCTGCGTGTAGAAGACGCGGGTGCCGAGATCGGCGCAGTGGATCGTGGCGATGTCCTTGAGGCTGCGCGAGATCTGCTCGGTGCCCCACTCGACGGAGGTCTCGTAGCGACCGAGACCCTCCTTGAGAATGTCGGCGCCCTTAAGCGCGTCGAGCCCGGTGCGGCCGAGGTATTCCTTGACGTTGCCGGTGCCGATCGCGCGGCCGTACATGTTGACGAAGCGCTCAAGCATCTTCTCACGCTGCCGCTGTTGCTCGATGCCGGTCAAGAGACCGTAGGTCGACAGGTCGGCGACGGATGCGACAGTCACACCTGGCACGACCAGCGCGCGGGGCAGGCCCTGTCCGATGTGGACGCCGGTGACCGGGTTTTCGCCGGTCGGGTCAAGGTCGCGGATGGCACGCCCAACCCAGCCCTCGGTACCGACCTTGTTGGGCTCACAGGTGTGCCAGATATCCATCGAACGGAAGTGAGAGCGCGGCGAGTTGGGATACCCGACGCCGTGGATCAGCGCCATCTCACCCTGGTCGTAGATCTCCTTGAGCGGGGCCATCGTCGGGTGCAGGCCGAAGTGGTCGTCGATCTTGAGGACCTCGTCCTCGCCGATGCAGAGCTCGCCGTTGCGGGCGTCGTTGTAGTGCCCGTCCGCGTAGGGCACCACGCTGTTCATGTAGTCGTTGCCGCCGGTCAACTGAATGATGACGACAACCGGATCCTTGCTGGCAGTTGTCATGTCCATACCTTTCTGATCCCCTCTCCCTCTGGGAGAGGGTTAGGGTGAGGGTCCCCACAACGTGGCCTCACCCGAACTGGTACTCCGTCGTTGCCGCGATCAGGGCGAGCATCTCGCCGACGCGCTCGGAGGAACCGTCGTAGTCGTCGCTCCAGGAGAGGTCGCCCTGCTCCGAGGCGTGCTCGATCAACTCGAGCCTGGTGACATCGGCCACATTGAGCGGGCCGATCAGGTCGAGGCAATGGTCGACCATCTCGTCCGGGCTCATCTGCGTGCCGTTGGCCGCGGCGACGCGTTGGACGATCTTCTGTACGCCCGGCATCTCGGTGTTGCTGACGCGGTCGGCGACGAAGTTGATTCGTCCGACCACGGCGCCGGAGTTGATCCAGTCGCGCCCGGTCTGCCAGCCTTCGACCGAAGGCGGGTTGTGCAGGCTCTGGCCCATGTGGGCCGATTCTTGGCCGAGGCTGATCAGGTCGAGCTGCGGACCGGACATGTGCTCGGTCAGGCGCAGGGTGCCGACGACGGTCTCGACCGGACTCTTGACCTTCTGGAAGGTCGCTTCCTTGAAGAAGTCGGAGTTGAACAGCGCCCGCAGAACGGGCTTGATCTCGAAGTTGGAGTCCTTAAACACGCCGGCGAGGTAGTCGATCGCCTGCGGATCATTGGGCGGTTCGATGTTCCAGGCCGGAACCTGGGCCTCGTCGGCGACGAAGAAGTTGTACAGGTGTCGGACGATGAAGCGCGGGCAAGCCTCTTCCTCGAGGATGATGTCGATGACGTCGAGGCCGTCGAAGTTGCCCTTACGACCGAGGAACTCCTTCTCGCCGTAGTCGTGCTCCTCGGGACGGAACTCGAACTGGAAGAAGAAGCGATGGTTGGGCACGCGCGGGATCTTCGGGCCCAGCGTCCAGCCGGTGAAGGCGCGGGCGCACTCGAAGACATCCTTCTCGGTGTAGTTGCCGACGCCCATCGAGAACAGCTCCAACAGCTCGCGGCCCCAGTTCTCGTTGGGCGAGCGCTTGTGGTTCTCGTGGTTGTCGAGCCAGTAAATCATGGCCGGGTTCTGGGCCAACATGATCAGCAAGTCGCGGTAGTTGCCCGTTCCGTGATCGCGGAACATGTCGATCTGCGCGATCAGGTGATTGTCGTTGTCAACCTTGGAGTTACCGACCGCAAAGACACCGTGCCAGAAGAGGGCCATCTTCTCTTCCAGCGGCCGCTGTGTATTGATCAGGTGGTAGAGCCAGTTGGCCGCGCCGGGCACGGTCACGGGGCCGCCGGTCTCGAGTGACGGCATGTAGCGGAATAGCTGGTGCAGGTCAGCGCGAGGAATATGAGCGGGCGGGTCGACCAACTGCTCGACGGTCTCCTCGTAGCCCTGATCCACGAGCCGCTCCAGCTCGTCGCGCGATGCGCCGAACCCAGCCCGGCGCATCAGGTGCGCCATCTGGGCGATCTCTTGCTTCTCCGACTGAATGGCCGACATGTCGTTCCTCTGATTCCGTACCAAAACGAAGCCATACTCAACGTATGGCGCTGCGTATCACAAGCTACACAATTCGCCAAGTGGTCGCATAGCCCCCACACCGTCATCGCCCGAGCCAATACCCCGTCACTCCTGCCCTCCCTCCGTCATTCCTGCGTAGGCAGGAATCACGAACCACCCAAGCCTTCCAACAGCGACAGCCAACATCCGTCCCACCCGACCCCAGCCGCCACTCCCGATCCGCGGTGGCAGCCATTGTCCAGGCGATTGCCCAACGGTCGGCAGTGCCGCAGGACGGAGCGTGACCTGAAGGCAAATCTCTGACACTTTGCACTGCCCGACGAGAAGGTCTCGCCGGGCAGTGAAAGGATGCTGCGTTGCAGCTTCATCGCGTTCGGTTCAAAGTTGGGTTGGGGATCCTTGGAGTGCTCGTTCCCGCGGTCGTTCTTGCGATCGTGGCGTTCATGGCGCTCACCCCCGGTCAGGTTCGGGCTGAGTCGGAGCCGGAGGCGGAAACGGAACAGCCAGCGCAGATCGTCTGCGACGGCCTCTACTCATTGACGATGTCCGTCAACACCATGACGCTGAAGAGAATGGGCGAGCTGACCAAGTATTCCTACTCCTCGGATCGGGAGTGCGAGATGGCAATGACGCTCATCGATGTGTCCAGCGACGACAATCCTGCCGACATCACCAAGACTTGCTCGGTGACCGTCGCTCCGATCAGGCCCGAGAACTCATTCGATCTAACCATCACCGAATCGGGCGAATGCAGCACCGTTGCGATTGATGTAGATATCGATTACGGGGACAGCCTGTCGAGCAATGGCGCTTGGGCGCAGTCCACAGAAACGGCAGCGGATCCGCCAACGACTTCAGGACCTAGTGAGGACGGCGTCGTTGGTCAGGCTAGTTGCGTCTACAAAACCGGAGGCGACAACCCGCACATGTCCAGCACTCGCGTGCATGTGTCAGTTCATGGATGGTGGAACGCCTGGTCGGATGACTGCCCGTTTCGCTCAACTGTCAAGGTCTGGCTGAGGGCGTATTACTGCTGGAATGAAGCCAAGGGTTTGTGCGCGTGGATAACCGTCGGATACGGTAAGGAGGATGTCCGCTCACGGAGACCATGGGGGGATTGGGTTAATGCTCGACGCCACTGCGGCCCGGCGACGAAACTAGTTTCGTACTTGGGAATTGTCGATGTCGACCTGATCGGGCAGAGAGATCCGCCCGACAAGCGCTATAGCGATATCGAGGAATTCTTCTGCAATCCCTGATGCGGCTTCGCAGAAAGACAAAGGGAAGGCGCCCGACATGTATCCAACTCTGCACGTTGATGCATTCGGGCGCTTCGTCCCGATTCCCGAACGCGTAGCTCCCGACCCTGAGTCTTCAAATGAGGTACATGAGAGACTCTGGAGCACTTTTCTTGATCGATCAGTGCATATGCAATGGTCAACTGAGGGCAGCGCCGGCACTTCTCGCCTATGGGATGTCGAAGAGGCGGAACTCACCTACCGCCTCGGGGCATCTCGAATCGGCTTCGCCCAGGTCGGCCTCGAAGTCAAAAAGGCCACCAGGGTGTTGCCTCCTGAGATGACAGCCCCTGGCGAACTACCGCCCGATATCGATCTGTCTCATGCGGGTTGGACGACTGTGCCCACGCTTGACGACGCAGGCCCACCTACAGACCCGGCGGTGGCGATCTCGCCGTTGATTCAGTGCTTGGACGATTCCCTACGTTGGTATGGCGAGATTGAGATAACCGCGTATCAGGTAACCGGTTGCGACCTGCAGCCTGGACAAGTCAATCACTTTCTTGGCTCTGAGCTCGGTTGGTTCAAGGACCCGGTCCCAACAGCAATCACCCCCACCATCGTCGCGATGGCATCCTCGCAGGGAGGAGATCGTCTGGTCTCTGACGTCCTCACCCTCCTTCGCAATGCCGGCCTTTACTTCTTCGAGATTGGGCCGCTGGTCGATGCGCCAGAGGAAATCGCAGCTGGCCTCGACTGGAAACCGCTCCAGTTGAGTCGCGGCGAGGTGGGTATTGCGGTGTCGTTGCCGGAGTGGTCGACTGCAGCGGTTGGATGGCTGATCGGAACGGTGTTTGACGCCGCACTCTCGCTGGATCCGGCCCCGCACTCACTCTCGGTCCGGGTGTCACGCACCGCACCTGAATGAGCAGCAAAGAGGTCAGTCCTCCCGCTCCGCCACCGCCGCTCCCTGCCTCACCACCGCGCCCCCGCCCCACTCGTCCCCGTGACTGGTCGAGGAAACGCGAGGTACCGATTTTCCACGATCGGCTTCCGCGGGCCTAACCTGCTGAACCGCTTCCACTACCACAAGAAGCAGTGCGGCACTCGCTAGGCTGCCGCTAACGGCACGGCTGCGGGCACGGGACGGGCGATGGTCGTGAGAAACATGGCCATCGAGATTTGGCAATGGGATCAGTTCCCACGTGCGCGCACCACAATCTCCATGGCCCTGGTGCTGCCAGTGGTAGCTATGGGTCTCCTGATGTCAATGTCGTTTGAAGGACCAATGCGCTACGGTCCGTTCCTGCTTTGCGTCGTGGCGGTGGCCACCCTGATCGCACGCCCATGTAATCGGCCAATGTTCTTAGCGATCACAGCGCCTTTAGCGATGAGCTTGCTCGGAATGATGTTTGTTATCTTCGCGCTCTCGATATACGTCACGCTCTCGAGCTTCGCCGCCTGTTGGCGCCGACTAAACCGCACCCCATATTCTCAAGCGGTCTGGCCTGACTTGCCGCCAGGCCGACTCCGTCATACGGCGGCGGCGACTGCGATCGGACTCGCAATCGTGTGTGTTTGGCTGACGGTGCTCGAGATACAGTCGCTGAATCGGACGTAGGTTGACGAGACACATCAACAGGGCAGATTTTTCCGCTAAGCCAGGCGCGCATTGTCCGTTGGCTGGGAGGATCGAACATGACCGGAACGCTCATCGTCACGGCGTTTGGCGATATGACATTCGATCGGCGTCGGTCCAGCGAGGTTGGCGAGGCAGACCTGTACTTCGTCTTCCTCTCGCGGTCCGAACTCATGGGCTGGACCAAAATGGGTTTGTCGAGGGAACCTGCGGTGACGTTGCTCTGGGGTATGAACGAGGCTGAGTTTTCCGACGATGATGGGCCTGAGATCGGATTCGTCCAGGTGGGTCTCGATTACTTCCCGGGTACCTACCCGATGGACGATGACCAGATGGCTGAGGGGCCTCCGCCGGACGTGGATCTGTCCCAGGCTGAATGGGTGCCTTCAGCGTTTCCGACTCCCGCCGACCAGGGACCGCCTGCTGACGCGGCGCTGGCGATCCCGCCGTTGGTTCAGTGCGTGGACGACTCCCTGCGCTGGTTCGGCGAGGTTGAGATCTCGGCCTATGAAGTCCTCGCATACGATCTTGTCCCGAATCAGAGACCTCACTGGTGGACTCTGCATAGCGCATCTGACTGGTTCAACCGTGGCGATCCTGATCGCATTCAAGCAGTCGTCACTTTGGGGACAGGCCACGCAAGTGACGTCATTACTCCGGAATCCTTCAAGAAACTCCCTCCTGAACACGCTGAGCCGTTCGGGTTCGGACCGTCGATCGTTCCGTCGAACGAGCGCCCGACGAGACCAGATTTGCATTGGGTCGAGTGGACGAGCGCAGTTGCCGGAATCGAAGTGTCGATGCCGGAGTGGTCAGCCGGCGCCATCGGCTGGGTGATTGCGATGGTGTACGAGTCCGTACTGTCGCACGAGATGGCGCCGCAGAATCTTTGGGTGCGGGTGAAACGATCGCCTGACTGAGCGAGCGATGTTGTCGCCTGTAGTCCCAAAATCAATACCCAAACCAGAACGGCCACCAGATCAGCACGGGCAGCAACAGCGCTGGGGTTGCCCTTCTTCCCGTCGGCTCCATCACGGCTCACATGAGGATTGCAAACTGTCCGGCGATGAATGCGCCGAAGAACAGTCCCATCCACCACCCGGTCGTACCATCGAGAAGTACCTCTGGCGACGCTCCGCCGATCACAACCCCGGCTGCATCCGCGTCAAGGCCCTCGATGCTCAGCACCTCGCAGCGTGGATGTCTTTAGATCGAGAGTCGTTCCGCAGCAGTTGTAATCCGGGATGGCGCTCAGGCCGCCCCGTTGCGCGGCGGCACTCCGAGATACCGGGCGATGTCCTCGACGCGGTTCTCGAGACGCTGCTGACCGTCGCTCAGTGTTTCGATGTTCTGCTCAAGCGCATCGAACCGGATCATCATCTGCTCCGCCAGGTTGCTAATCGCCTCTAGCGTCAGTTGCTGGCGCTCCTCGATCTCGGGATGTGTGTGCGGTGTCGTCACTGATCCATCTCAGGCGGTCGACAGCCTGTGACTGGTGACGCCCATGGTACCGAATCCTGAGGTTCAGTCCGAAGTTGCTCCGTCCGCACGACCTCCAAGCCCCCGCAGCCGCTAGGTAGCCCGTGCCGCGCGAACGAGTCGTCGCAAAAGGGCGCGACTGGGATTTTTCGGCATTGGAGGCACACCTATCGGCTACATTCGTACGAATCTAGTCTGGATCGATGCAGAGATCCGATCTTCCCCTAGCCGGCTCGGTTGTCATTGATCTGAGCGACGAGTGCCTCACGCTGGGCGCTCGCTGGCTGTCCGACTTTGGCGCCGACGTGATTCGCGTCGAGTCCGCAGCCGGAGACGCTCTGCGTATTGCTGGTCCGCATCTTGAAGGTCACAACGACCCGGAGAGCGGACTGCGCCACCTCTTGTACAACGCGGGCAAGCGCAGCCTAGCGTTGAATTTCGATGCGCCGGGCGCATGGGATCTGATTGATCGGCTGTTGGCTGCTGCCGACGTCGTGCTGGCCCCACTGGACAAGTCTGCCTCCGCTCGTCGCTTCTTCGATCGCGAGCGGCTGCAGCGATTGCATCCACACCTGGGCGTGGTTGACGCCGTCATGCGGCGCGGCGGCGAAGACCTGCCGGCCTCCGACATTGTCGGAGTCGCCAGTGGCGGACTGATGCTGGGTCTGGGCTTCCCCGAGGTCGCGCCCGATTATCCGGCAGGACGGCTGGCCTACAAGCAGGCCAGCCAGGTCGCCGCGGCGACCGCGGCCGCAATGCTCTACGACCGTCGCAATGGCGACCGAGCCAACCACGCGTACATCTCGCTGCAGGAGGCGATTCTCTCGACCACAATCCACTTCGCCAACGAGAACATGTGGGTTCACATGGGCGAGAAGGCGTACCGACCGGGCGGCCACATTTCCTTCCTCGTGCAGGCAAAGGACGGCGACTGGGTGACCTTCGGGCTCGTGCCGACCACCGACCAGCGCTACGCCGCCTTCGCCGAGTGGTTGAACGAACGGGTCGGCTACGACGGGCTGATTGGGACTGAGCGTCCGGGCGATATCTGGATGCCGGATTGGGGCACTGAAACGCACCAGGCGTTCCAGCGAGCCTGCGCCACGTTGCCACGCGACGAACTGTGTTTCGAGGGACAGTCACGAGGCTTCCTCGTGGTACCGGTGAACTCGGTCAAAGACATTGTCGAGGATCCACATCTCCACGAACGTGGCGCATTCTTGCCGGTCGAACATCCGCAGTTCGATCGCACGATCGATTTGCCGCGATTGCCAGTCCATTCAACCGGATACGAGCCGGTCGGGCGTCCGGCGCCGACGCTGGGGGCGGACTCGGCTGATGTGTTGGCCGAGTTGCTTGGCGTGGACGAAGTCGCATATGAGCGAATGGCCAATAGCGGGTTGGTGTCGGGGCCCAATAGACGATCTGACGACTCTGTGGCGGGAGCCCCCTCAGTCGCTTCGCGACAGCTCCCCCTGGAAGAGACCGATGCACAACTCCCCTTCTCCCCCCTTGCGGGGGAGATGCCGAAGGCAGAGGGGGGGTCCCGTCCGCAACTTCTATCTGGTGCTCACCGACCGACCCCCCCTCTGTCACTCCGTGACATCTCCCCCCGCAAGGGGGGGAGAGCGGAATTTGAGGTTGCGCATCGGTCTCTGGAAGGGGGAGCAACGGGATCGGGAAACGGGACCAGCCCAGATAGGGTCGACTTGCCGCTCAAGGGCATTCGCGTGATTGACTTCTGCTGGCAGGCGGCGGGACCTCTGACGACGGAGCTGATGGCGAATCTGGGCGCGGATGTCATCAAGATTGAGTCCGATGCGCGGATTGACACGCTGCGCGTCGCGCTCAATGCCCACGATCCACCCTCGATTGAGACCGGGGCGTTCTTCCAGGACTGCAACACCGATAAGCGCAGCGTCAATGTCAATCTCAGCGCTCCTGACGGCCTGCGCATCGCCTACGACCTGATCCGCGATGCCGATGTGGTCACCGACAACTTCACCGGCGGCGTGATGAAGCGCCTCGGCCTGGGCTATGACGATCTGAAGAAGATCAATCCGCGCATTGTGTGTGCCAGCTTCCCGGTGATGGGCACCTGGGGACCGAAAGCGTCATGGAAAGGGATTGGCAATAGCGTCGTCGCGCTCTGTGGCCTGGCTGCGCACACCGGCCCCGCCGATCGCAAGCCGACCGGCGTTCTGCTGCATACCGACTTCACGCTCGCGCCGTTGGCAGTAACCGCCATTGTTTCCGCACTGATCCAGCGCGAGCGCACCGGTATCGGCCAGGAAGTCGAGATTCCCCAGTACGAAGCCGGCATCCACCTGCTCGACACCGAACTCATCGAGCAACTCGCCAACAGCGAGACGCCGCCGCGTCGTGGCAATCGCTCACCCGAGTCGTCGCCCCACGGCAACTTCCAGTGCGCGGGCGACGACAAGTGGCTGGCGCTCGATGTGCGAAACACGGTCGACTGGCTGGAGTTGTGCCGCGTCATTGGACGAGACGACCTTGCGGCTCGCGATGATCTACGCACGTTGAGCGGCCGCAAGGTTGCCGAAGAGGAGATCGAGTCGGCCGTCACTGCCTGGACCTCCAGCCAGGATCTCTGGGAAGCGACGGAGTTATTGGTTGCGGCGGGCATTCCCGCCGGTCCGAATGAGGACATCCAGGACTTGGTCGAATCAGATCCGTCGCTAGACGGATTCTTCCACGAGTTCGATCATCCGATCGGGATCAAGTTCATGGCTCAGAATCAGCCCTTCCTCTGGAACGGCGAGCGTCTGCCGATCCGCCGCGCGCCATTCTTCGGAGAGCACAACGAAGAGGTGTACCGAGGCGTGCTGGGGCTGAGCGAGGACGAGATGACGGAGCTGATGATCTCGGAAGTGATTCGATAGCGCGGATGTAACAGGGTTGGTCGCGAGAGACCTGCGGCAACTGCGGCTGTGACCGTCGTCCGGCTACTTCTTCATTCCAACCTCATTCCATCTTCACTCCGACCAGGGGTCGATGATCACCTTGCAGCCTCGCTGATTGAAGGCGGTTTCGTAGGCCTGCTGCGAGTCGTCGATGCTGAAGCGGTGCGTGATGAGCTGCTCGACTGGCAAACCGTTCTGGACCAGGTCGTACAGCTCCAGCATCTCGTGGGGCGCGACGCTCCAACTTCCTATCAGTGTGAGTTCCTTGGGCAGCAGGTGACCAGCGACGGTGACCGGCGTTGGTCGCGGGACCGGACCATCGGGGGTCTCGTCGTACTTGAGGCCGATGAAGCCGACCCGGCCTCCGACTCTGACCGCGTCGATACAGAGCATCTGCGGCTCGGTATAGCCGGTGAAATCGAGCGCGACATCCGGGCCGCGGCCGTCAGTGAGATCCATGACCCGCTGCAGCGCGTCTTCTGCCACGGGATCGATCGCAACTTCGACGCCGTACGCTCGAGCCTTGCTGCGCCGATACTCGGCGGGCTCACTGGCGATCACGCGCGCGCCAAGCTTCTCGCAGATGATGGCGGCCGATGCGCCCAGCGGTCCCAGACCGGTGATCAACACCGTGTCAAACCCATTGACACCCAGGCGTCGGATGGCTCGGTAGGGCGTACCGACGGCGTCGACCAGGATCGAGCCGATCTCGAACGGGACATCGTCGGGCATGGGGATGCAGTGGGTGTCGGGACGGGAGATGTACTGGGCGTGAGTGCCGAGGTACTCCTCTCCGCCCTCGGTCAGATTGGTGCAGAGCAGCCAGAGACCCTGATAGCAGTAGAAGCACTGGCCGCATTGCTCGCCGATGTGCGCGATCACGGCGACCCGAGTGCCTTCCGCAATCTTGGCCGTCGGACCGGCCTTCCAGACGATGCCGGCCGCCTCGTGCCCCGAGTTATGTCCGTGTCGACCTCGCGTGCCGTCTATCTGATAGGTTCGCGCTTCGGTCCCGCAAATGGTGCTGGCGATCACCTTGACCACCACCCAGTTGTCACGCGCCTGCGGCTCCGGCACGTCAACGACGCCCACTCGCGATTCACCGTACATTTCCACGATCTTCATCTCGAGCGCCGATCACTAATGGTGAAGTATCAGTACCACTTCTCCTTGTCGACGACGTTAACGAATTCGCCACCCTCAACGAGGCGTCTGGCGTTCTCGAGGATCAACTCGAAGCGCCGTTCTGGGATGTTCTCCGCATCTGCGACGGCGATGTGCGGGGTGATGATCACATTCTCAATCTGCCAGAGTGGATGCCCTTCCGGCAGCGGCTCGATTTCAAACACATCGAGTCCCGCCCCGGCGATCTCACCATTGTCGAGCGCCGCTACGAGGTCGTCGAGCTTGCAGGTCATCCCGCGGCCGATGTTGATGAAGTAGGCGGAGTCTTTCATCGCCGTGAAGCGATCAGCGTTCCACATGAACTCGGTCTCGGGGGTGTGAGGCACAGTCGTTACTACGAAATCCGCCTCGGGGAGACAGGCGTCGAGCTCGGATGGTGCGATGATCTCCCCATCGATTTCGTATGCCGGACGAGGTTCGACGCCAATCACGCGAGATCCGAACGCGACGCATAACCGAGCCGCCTCGGCTCCAATGCCACCGACCCCGTTGATCAGTACGGTCGATGTGGTCAGATCGACGTAGCCGCGTTTGCGTGCACGGGTATTCCAGCGGCCTTCCGCCTGGGCAGCACTGTAGTACGGAAGTCCTCGTGAGAGCGCCAGCATGTACATCATGATGTGATGCGCGATGTGATCGGAGTAGATGCCTCGCGGATTGCTGACCGTGACCGAATGCTCGGCCAACTCGGGGTAGTACCAACCGACCGGCGGCCCCGCGAACGGGTTTTGCAGCAAGCGCAGGCGCTCGGTGTTGGGCAAGACATCAGGAGCCACCCAGCCGTAGGCGCCGTCGGCATCGGCCAGTTCCCGCGGACCATCTGCTTCGTCCTCAACCACTACGACATCAAGTCCCGGAATCTGATCACGCATCTGCTGCGCCCAGGCGCGCATGTCGTCGTCGATCGGCGGCAGCATCACATACTTGGGCATGGTTCCTCCTCAGGATCGGACCAATTTCCGGCTCACCCGACGACGCCAGCGGCGATTAACTCGGCGATTGCAGCTTCGCTCTTGCCCAGCAGTCCGCTGAGGATTGCCCTGTTGTGCTCGCCGAGCATGGGCGCTCGTTCGAGGATTCGTTTCTCCAAGTGCGCAAACTCCCACGGCGCACCGTCGATCCAGATGCCAAAACCAGGACGCGAGGGCTGCTCGACGCGCTGGTAGTGATTGCGGAAGTGCTCGTCGATGTCCATCATGTCGCGCAGATCCTCGACGGCGTTGGCCGCGATCCCGGCTGCTTGCAGTGCCTCGGCTGCTTCCCACTTCGTGCGCCGCGATGTCCACACGCCGATTGCCGCCTCAACCTCGTCGTGACGCGCTCTACGACCTGCCACCGACTGCAGCGATGCCTCCCGGATCCACTCCGGTCGCCCGATGGTCTCTGCAAACGCCGGCCACTGTTCGTCTGACTCCAGCGCGATGGCGACCCACTGATCGTCTCCCGCCGATGGAAACACCCCGTGCGGGCACATATTGGGATCGGAGTTGCCGAGACGCGGCAGGTCTTCGCCAAGCTGGTCGAACTGCATCCACTGCGCACCAAGCAGCGCCACAGTCGCGCTGAGCTGGCTCAGTTCGATCTCGCGTCCCTCGCCAGTCTCTTCGCGTGCGCGCAGCGCCGCGAGGATCGCTGTGACGCCGACATGCGGTGAGGTGAAATCGGGATAGGCGACCCCCATGCCGCGCGGCGGCTGATGCGGGTATCCCATCTGGAAATTCATGCCGGCTGCCGCCTTGAGTAGATTGCCCAGCGTGCGCAGCGGTCGCCAGGGGCTATCGCCGCCGACGCCGGGCAAGTGGACGCTGATCAATCGCGGATTGATCTTGCGTAGGTCTTCCCAGGGGAATCCCATCCGTGCCAGCGAGCCGGCCGAATAGTTGTTGACCATCACATCGCAATGGCCGATCAGCTCGCGCAGCAGGTCCTTGCCCTGTTCGTCGGCGAGATTGACTGTCAGCGATTGCTTACCGGTATTGGCCTCATTGAACAGGTCGGCGAGATCGAACTGAAACTCGCCCTTGACCGGTTGCACCCGCACGGGATCCATCCGGTCGCCGCTGGACTCGACCTTGACCACTTCAGCGCCGAAGTTGGCCATCAGACGTGTTGTCAGCGGACCCGCGGCAACCCAGGTCAGGTCAAGCACGCGAATTCCCGAGAGAGGCATGTCCGGGAACGGAGCGGACTCTCCCCGGCCTTCGATGTCTCCCGCAGCAGGCAGTGCGAATGAGGAGTCCGTGTGCTCGCCCAAGCTTGGCGCAGGTTGCATTGGCAGCGGCGATTGCACCGAGTCGAGCGGGCTGCGCGAATAGCTCAAGGTCTTGCCGACCGCTGGCGTCTCGACGGCGATGAACTGGCCGGAGCTTGGATAGTGTTCGCTCTCCGCAAACTCGCTAAAACGCAAGGTCGGCATGGCTGGCATGCCAGCGGCCCAGAGACGCTCGAGCAGTTTCTGCCGCGGCCAGACGGCGGCCAGATCTTTGGCCAGATCCTGGAGCGGATTCTCGAGGTATTGCCAGGCGGCTCGGTCACCGCGATGGATGACTTCCCAGTTGTCAGGGTCGAGTTGGTGCTCGACGCCCGCCTCGTCCAGCATCGCGATGAACTCGGGCAGCTTGTTCGGCGATATGTTGCAACCCATCCAGCGATCATCGGCGCAGCGGATCACCTGTGAGAGCGCCGGCCGGTAGGGCGCTTCTCCTCGCCAGCGCCAGATGTTTGGATTCGAGGTTTGGACGACCTGGAATGAGGTCGCTTCTTGCATTGAGATATCGATCTGGCAACCCGGTCGGCCCGGCGTGCGGTTGCGTCCATGCAGCGCGGTCATCGCCGACGAGGCGATTGTCAGCCCGGTCATCGTGTGTGCCGGAAACGCCGCTCCATGCACTGGCGGATCGCTGCGCTCACCGCTGACCTGTAGCAGGCCTCCCGCCGCGGTCGCCGTCAGATCCGTGGTTCGCCAGCCCGACTTCGGGCCTTGCTGCCCGTAGGGCGTCGCCGAAACCACGATCAGGTGTGGATTTGCCGCGCGGACTTGCTCAACGGGAAAGTCTCCGGGCTGGTTCGACTCGATCAGGATGTCGGCCGATGTCGCCAGTTCCAGCAGCCGGTCAAGTCCCTCGGCGCTTCGCCAATCGAGCACCACCGAGCGCTTGTTGACGTTGAAGTAGAGATGTTGATAGCTGCGTTCGGGCGAAGGCTGATCGTCCACATAGGGCGCCTGATGGCGGATGGAGTTGCCGCCCGGCGGCTCGACCATCGTGACCTCGGCGCCGAGGTCGGCCAGCATGCGCGAGCCGAGCGCCGCGCGATGGTCTGAGAGATCGAGGACACGGACATCATGTAGCGGAAGCGTCATGGATGGATTCCGACTCCCAACACTGTCCTTGACTTGTCCGCCGCATGCCATCCAACGCGAGCGGTTGCGGCCTCCGCCATACTAGCGATTGGCCGCAGGAAGACAGGCAGCCAGCTATGAAAGAGGAGCAGGATGGAAGCGCTTGAGGGTATTCGGGTTGTGGAGCTGACGATTGCCGTACAGGGTCCGGCTGCGGGCGGATTCCTGTCCGATATGGGCGCCGATGTGATCAAGGTCGAACCGCCCATGGGCGACGCCAATCGTTGGTATCGCGGCGCAAACAACGACCTGCCGTATGAGTCGGTGGGCACGCAGTTCATCGGCGCATCGCACGGCAAGCGTTCAGTCTGCGTCGACATCCACACTGAAATCGGGCTGGAGTTGGTCGACAAGCTGGTCGACACGGCCGACGTGTTTCTGAGCAACTTTCGCGAGCCGGCGCTGGAGCGGATTGGGATGGGCTACGAGCGACTGTCGGCGCGCAATCCTGGACTGGTTTACGCCGTCGCCAACGGCTTCGGTCCCGACGGACCTGCGCGTGAGAACCGGATGAGCGACCAGTTCGCTCAGGCGCGCAGCGGCATCTCCGGCGTCACGGGCACGCCCGATGATCCGCAGCTCATTCCGGGCACGATCATCGCCGACACCGGCGGCGCAATGGCGCTCGCCATGGGTGTGCTGACGGCACTGGTCGCGCGTCAACGCGACGGACTCGGCCAGAAAGTGCAGACCTCGTCATACGGAGCGATGATCTGGATGCAGGCATGGGAGATCAACCACACCTCGGCGACGGGGCACATGCCAAGCAGGGACGGCGGCTTTCATCCCGTCGTCTCGGCGATGACCGGGATCTACGAGGCCTCCGACGGCGTCGCATTCTGCATGGGCATCCGTGACGACGAGACCTGGCGCGAGTTCTGCGAGTTTGGAGGAAATCCTCAACTCGCCGACGATCCGCGATGGAACAATCGCGAGGGGCGTGATCCCTTCCGTGACCAGCAGGCAATGGACTCCGCCAAGGACGTACGCCCATTCGTCGCCGAAATGATCAAGAGCCGAACCAGTGAAGAATGGCAAGCGTTCTTTGAGATTCACCCCGACGGCATCACCGCCCAACGGGTGCAGAACTACGAAGAGGTGCTCAACGACGAGCAAGCGTTGGTCAACGGCTACATCGTGGAGAAGAACATCCCACACGTCGGTCGGCGCCGAGTCGCAGGCATCCCGATCCGGATGAGCCGAACGCCTGGAGAGCCAAAGAACTCGTTCTCGGAGCTTGGCGAGCACACAGCGGAAGTCATGCAGGAACTGGGCTACGAATCAGAGGCAATCGAGGAAGTCGAGTCACACAAGGCTCCGCCGTTCTAATGGATGGTCAGCATCGGGGCGTGCTGTAGGGGCGCCCCTTGTGGGCGCCCTGCTTGAGTCGTGCAATCTCGATAGCTAACAGGCGGGCGCCCACAAGGGGCGCCCCTACATCCTCAACACGAACTCTCATTAGTGATCTACGGCATGTAAGGAATACGAGTTGTTGGACCGAGGTTCTGCGCGATGTAGGACTGTGCGTCTCGTACGAAATCGACTAGCAGAGGGCGTGTTTCTCTGGGATCGATCATATCTTCGATGCCGAATGCGTGGGCCGTTCTCATGGGTGAGCGGATCTCGTTGAGTCTCCCCTCGATCTCCAGACGCTTCGCCTCCGGATCGTCCGACTCGCGGATCTCCCGGCGATACGCGGCGGTGACGCCGCCCTCGATGTGCATCGATCCCCAGTGCGCCGACGGCCAGGCGTAGCGACGGTAGAGCGCGTTGCCGCGCCGGTATTGCAGTCCTCCGGCGACGCCGTATGCCTGGCGGGTAATGAACACGAGGTAGGGCATCTGCGAGAGCCGGCTGGTCAGCATCAATCGCGCGCCCGTGCGGACGAGGCCGGATTGTTCATCGGCCGGTCCGACCGAGAATCCGGGCTCGTCACAGAAATAGACCAGCGGCAGGTGGAAGGTGTCGCAGAGCGAGATCATGCGCATGATCTTCTCGGACGTGTCCTTGTTCGGCGAGCCGCCATTCTCGCGCGGGTTGTTGATCATCACTCCAACCGGGTATCCGTCAACGCGTGCTAGTCCCGTGATCCTCGACTTGCCCCAATGTGGTTGGATCTCGAAGAAGGAGTCTTTGTCGAGCACCCAATCCAGGATCCTGCGAGCGTTGTAGATCCTGCGTATGTTGCGGGGTATGACTGAGAGCAGTCGCTCTTCGCGACGCTCAGGGTCGTCGGTCGGTTCCAGCCGTGGCGGCATCTCCCAGACATTTTGCGGCAGGTAGCTCAGGAAGCGGCGCGCCTGTTGCATCGCATCTTCCTCGGTCTCGGCGAGGTTCTGCACAACTCCGTTGCCGTAGACGTGAACATCCTCACCACCTAGCTCTTCTTTAGATATGTCCAGCCCGCGGCTCGCCTTGACCACCGGCGGTCCACCGACGAAGAGCTGGCTCGTCCCTTTGACCATCACGTTGAAATGCCCGTCGCAGGCGATCACCGCCGGCGCGCCGGCGACTGAACCGAGCACGACATTGACGAGCGGCATGTACCAGAGGAAGTCGTCCACACCGGTGCCGCCGCCGACCTCCGGTCCGACGACGTACGTGCGGCCGAGCTGTTCGAAGTGCTTGACGCTGCCACCTGTGGCGTCGAGCAGACGCACGTAGGGGATGCGGTTCATGTAGGCGTGGCGCATCGCCCAGCCGTTCTTGGTCCCGATCATGCCGTCGGCCGACCCGCCGCGAATTGTGAAGTCGTCGCCCTGGACTGCGACTTTGCGTCCATTGATCTTCGCCACGCCCACCACGGCATTGGCGGGCATCAGGCCAGTCAGTTCGTTGCCGTCCCATTGCGGATTACCGGCCAGCGCGCCGGTCTCCTGGAACTCGCCAGGATCGATCAACAGCTCAATCCGCTCGCGGACCGTGAGTTTGCCTCGTCCGTGGTGGAAGGCGACGCTGTCCTCTCCGCCCATCTGCCGAGCCAGCGCCGCGCGCCGTTCCATCTCATCCAGTTCGGCTTGCCAGCTCATGAGCTGCTCCCTCGTAGTGGCGCGCGCCTATCCCTGAACGTTACGCAGTTGCGGGTCCAGGAAATCCCTCAGCCAATCGCCGAACACGTTGACGACCAGCGACACCACAATAATCGCGATTCCAGGCACCGTGACCAGCCACCAGGCGGTCGCAATCACGCCACGGCCTTGCGAAATCATGATGCCCCAGGAGATCGAGTCCTGGGCAATGCCGACGCCGAGGAAGCTGAGTCCCGCCTCGGCAATGACCACGGTGGCGACATTGAGCGTGGCCAGGATCACGATCGAATTGACCAAGCTGGGCAGCACGTGCCGAGTCATGATGCGCAAGTCACCGGCGCCAATCGTTCGGGCTGCGAGCACGAACTCACGCTCCTTCAGTCCCAGCGTTTCTCCCCGAACCAGTCGAGCGAACGTCGCCCACAACGCGAACACCAGGACGATCACCACATTGGTCAAACTCGGTTCCCAGATGGCGCGCAGGAACACCGCGATCAGGATCGCCGGCATCGCCAACTGAAGGTCGACCAACGCCATGAGGACACGGCTGGTCCAGCCTCCAAACCAGCCGGCCAGGAGGCCCAGCATCGAACCGATCACCGTAGCCAGGGGAATCACCATGACGATCGCCAGCAGCGAAATCTGCGCGCCGTGAATCAGCCGGCTCAGCGTGTCGCGGCCGAGATCGTCGGTGCCCAGCGGATGATCGACGCTGCCCCCGTCAAAGAACGGAGGCTGCAAACGCCCCACCAGGTCCAGCTTGAACGGATCCTCCGGCGCAATATGTGAGCCGAAGACGCCAACGATGATGAAGATCAACAGGATGGTCAGCGTGACCGCCAGCGTTTTTGGTGAACGAATCCGCCAATTGCGTCGCCGTCCCGCGAAGGGATCCTCAACCGATTGCACAGGAGCCTGAGATGCTGCCACGGCTCAGATCGCTCCAGTCCGAATACGCGGATCGATAAACGTGTAGGACACATCCACCACGAGGTTGATGAACACGATCCAGACCGACGTCAGCAACACCGACGCTTGGACGACCGGATAGTCGGTCGCGACGATCGACTGAATAATCAACTGTCCAAGACCGGGCCAGGCGAAGACCGTCTCGACGATGATTGCGCCGGACAGGATGTTGCCGACCTGCAGACCGAGCAGCGTGATCACGGCGAGCATCGAATTGCGCAGCGCGTGCTTGAACAGCACGGCGCGCTCAGTCAGACCTTTGGCTCGCGCGGTGCGAATGTAATCCTGTTGCAACGTGTCCAACATCGCCGAACGGGTAAAACGCATCACCGCCGCCGCGGGGAACGACCCCAGTGTGATCGCCGGCAGGATGATGCTCTGGGGAGTTGTACGACCACCCGTCGGTATCCAGTCGATGTACAGCGCAATGAACAGGATCAACATCAGGCCCAGCCAGAAGTTGGGCACCGCCTGACCGAACAGTGCGCCAAGCCTGCTCAGAATGTCAGTCACACCTCCTCGACGCACTGCCGCCACGATCCCGAGCGGAATGCCAATGGCAAACGCGACGAACAGACCTGCTGCGCCGAGCTGGATCGTCGCCACCAACCGCTCGCCGACCACATCAGTCGCCGGCCGCGTCGCGCGGAAGGACTGACCGAAGTCCAGTCGGACAATGTCCCAGAGGAAGCGGCCATATTGCTCGATTAGCGGATCGTTGAGGCCGTAGCGCTCTTTCGCTTCTTCAATCTCCTGTTGCGTGGCGTCAATCGGAGCAAGCCGCGAAACCGGGTCGCCAGCGCCCCGGCTCAGAAAGAAGACAATCGAGACCACGCCGAATACAACCGCGATCGAGCGCAGAAGCCGTCCAACAGCGGTCGCTCCGAGTTCGCCGCGCATCGTCGATCGCTCTCCGCAATTCCGTTACTCGCCTCAGGTCCGCCGTTGCCTTTCTCCCCCCGCTCGGCGGGGGGAGATGCCGAAGGCAGAGGGGGGCAGTTCGGATGACGTACGGAGTTGCTAGGCGGAAGCCCCCCTCAGGCCTTGGGCAGCAGCCCCCCCCAAGGGGGGAGCGCCGGATCACCTACGTCTTCAGCTTCTGCACGTAGATCGGGTTGAGACCAGTCGAAGTCCCGAAGAACTCGTTGTAGAGAATCTCCGGTCGGACCGCATAGAGGTGCGGCAGACCGAACAACGGCACCTGGAACGCGTTCTCGTACGAGATCACCGAGGCCTCGTAGTAGAGGTCGTTTGCGCGCTGCTGATCGAATTCCGCGTTCGCTTCGTCGATCAATGCCTGGAACGCCTGGAACTCGGGCAGGAAGTCGTCTGTCTCCTGCGCGTGTGAATAGGGAGCGCCTACGGTGGTCACCAGTCGATAGGCGAACGCCGGTCCGAGCGGCGCGCCGCTGGAGACGCCAGCCTGGTTGAAGATGTACGGATTCGGCAGCTCATTGTTGCGCATCAGCGCCAGGGCATTGCCGAAGTCGGCGTAGTCCACCTCAACCTGGAAGCCGACATCGTTCAGCATCTGCTGCACCGCCGGCATCCAGATCCGGTCTGCAGTCCAGAGGCCGGTCGGCAGCGTGATCGTGAAGGCAAAGCCGATCTGGCCAGCCTCTTCGAGCAACGCTCGCGCCTTGTCCGGGTCGAAGTTGTACTGGCCGGGCAGATCGCCGATCGGCGGGTCGTAACCGGCCGGGAAAGGCGAGTAGGCGCGTTCTTCAGTGCCGGTCAGCAGGTTGTCGATGATCGCGTCGGCATCGATCGCGTAGTTCGCCGCCTGGCGCACGCGCAGATCTCGCCACGGATTCTCTTCCCCGGTGATTGGGTCGAGCGACTGGTTGACCGGCAGCTCAATCGCCATGACGCGGACATCCGGCAGTGCGATCACCTTGAAGTCGTCGCGGTCCTCGAACTGTGCTGCCACGTCGGGACTGATCCGGTATGCGATATCAACCTCACCGGCCTCGAGCGCCGCCGCTCGTGCCTGTTCCTCGGGGAAGTAGCGACCGGTGATGTGCTTAGCCCAACCGCGCTTGAACTGGAAGGGCGCGTCGTGATCGAAGGCGAATTCCTCGAACCGCTCGCTGCGAATCTCCTGGTCGGGCACCCACGACATGAACTTGTAGGCGCCCAGCCCGATCGGGTTGTTGGCGAAATGGTCGTCGCCGTTGTCGATGATGTACTGCTTGGGCAGCAGACCGAAGTTGATCCCGCCCGACTGCTCGGGCGCGTCAACGAACGGCGTGTCCATGGCGATATCGAGCGTGTATTCGTCGACGACCGTGATATCGCCCATCCAGGCGGCGCGGGCGCGTAGCTGCGACTCGAAGTCGGGATTGTACTCGGCCCGGCCCAGGATCCGCTCAAAGTAGAACTGCACTGCCTCAGCATTGAGCGGCTCTCCGTTATGGAAGGTGACACCTTCCTTGATGTTCCAGCGGAAGCTCGTCAGGTCCTCTGCGAACTCCCAGTCGCCGAAGCCGCCGGTCGGCTGGATCACGCGACCCGAGTTGTAGGCCGACAGCGCCGCGAAGTGCAGGTTGTTGCTTGCGCCCTGACCACCGCCGCCGCCGGCCGTGGTGATGTCGAGCGTTGGCGGGAACGATCCGTAACCGACGATGATCTCCGCATCGAGGTCAACTTCGCTGACCTCTGCTTCTTCCTGCGCCGTGGCGCGGTCCAGCTCTTCTTGCTGTTGCTGTTCCTGTTGCTCGACCTGCTGAACCTGCTGCTCAGCCTGTTGCTCTTGCTGCTGCATAGCCTGCTGCTGTTGCATGGCTTGCTGCTGCTGTTGCTGCATTGCCTGCTGCTGTGGCTGGTCCTGCTCTTGCTGGACCTGGGCAACCGCCTGTTGCTGGTCGTCATCGTCGTCGCCGCCACAGCCAACCAGCGCCAGGCCGGCCGCGCCAACGCCGGCTCGGGCTGACGCACTCAGCAATGATCGGCGGCTCAACCGTGAGTGGCGTAGTTGTGTCCAGTGTCGTGTCATCGGTCTCTCTCTTCGCTTCGCGGAACTATCCGCTTTCGCGAAATATAGGGAATTTGGAATGCTCATTGTGAGAAACGAACCTATTGTCGGCAGGCGGCTGCATTAAGCCTGTCAATCAACTCGGCCGTTGATGCGTCGTCCTGCAAGAGACTGATGCACAACTCCCCTTCTCCCCGCTTGCGAGACTGATGCATAACCTCTCAACCGCCCCCGCCCCCGAGCGGGGGCCCGCTCCTTCCCCGGCCCCGGCGCGGGGGCCATTCTTACGCCTCGTATCTGGTCTTCCGTAGCCAGTCGGTGCTGCCGTGGACCAGCCAGAACGGGTCCCCGCTCGGGGGCGGGGACGGGAATCTCAGTTGTGCATCAGTCTCCTTGCGGGGGAGATGCCGAAGGCAGAGGGGGGTCCCTGCCTGTTGGCCCTATCTGGTCGTCGCCAGCCGACCCCCCCTCTGTCACGCTGTGACATCTCCCCCCGCAAGGGGGGGAGAGCGGAATTTGAGGTTGCGCATCGGTCTCTGCAAGGGAGAGGAGCTACCCTCCAGCCAATCACCAACAGCGGTCAAGTTGAGGAGATTTCTGATGTCAGTGGAGTTCTGGACCATGGGCGCCGGTGTACCGACCAGCGGCGACCCGGCCGTGTTTGATGGCGTGCAGATGGCCGTACAGGCCGAGCAGATGGGCTACGACGGCATCGTTTGGGTTGACAGCCAGAACCTCGCTCCTGATTGCTACATCTCGATGGCCTTGGCCGCCCACGCCACATCACGCATCCAACTGGGCACCGGCGTGACAAATTCATATACGCGACACGCTGCGATCACAGCGTCGTGCATCGCCACAGTGCAGGCCGAGAGTCGCGGTCGGGCGCACATGGGTATTGGCCGCGGAGACTCTGCGCTGGCGCACCTCGGATTGGCGCCCCATGGCGTCGGCCCGTTCGAGCGCTACCTGGAAGAACTCCAGGCCTACCTGCGCGGCGAGAGCGTCGGCTTTGACGAGAGCGACGTTGACGCGCTTGGTCTGGCCGACACGCCGCAGGCCAGCAACATCCGCTACATGAATCGCATGGGTCCCAAAGTGCCGGTCGACGTCGCGGCGACGGGACCGCGCGTGATCCAGGCCGCCGCTCGACACGCCGACCGGGTCAGCTTCAACGTCGGCGCCGATGTCGAGCGCACTCTCTGGGGCATGGACGTGGCGCGTACAGCGAGGGAGGCAGCAGGACTCGAGCCGGAGATTCCGTTCGCCGCGTACATCCCGCTCGCGGTCCACGACGATCCGGAGCAGGCGATGCGCATTGGCGCCGGACAGGTGTCTCTGTTTGCTCGGTTCTCGAACATGTACGGCGAAGTCGTTGGCCCGGCGACCGAACAACAGGCCAGGGTCCTGACCGACATCCATGACGCCTACGACATGCACGGACACGGTCGGCCTGGCAGCGCGCAGGCCGAGGTGATCCCGACCGAGTTTGAGCGTTCCTTTGGCGTCTTCGGCTCGCCCGACTATTGCGTTCAGCGTTTGGGTGAGTTGATCGATATCGGAATCGACCGATTCATCTTCCGCGGCTCCCCGCTCGATCCAAACGATCCCGACACCGAGTCCAGCGTTCGCTTCACGCAGGACGTGATCCCGCAGTTGAAGGGCTAACCGATATGGCAGTCGAATTCTGGACATCAGGCCGAGGGCGCGCGTCGAGTGGAGACCCGTCCGTGTTCACCTCGGCCAGGCAGGCTCAACGCGCCGAGGAACTGGGGTACGACGGGATCACGTTTGTCGACAGTCAGAATCGCGCAAGCGACTGCTACGTCGCGTTGACCGTCGCTGCTTATTCAACGACCAGGCTCAAGCTGGGCACTGGAGTGACCAACTCCTACACGCGTCATCCTGCCGTGACCGCCTCGGCGATTGCGGCGATCCAGGCCGAGAGCGGCGGTCGCGCGTATCTGGGGATTGGACGAGGCGACTCCGCCCTGGCGCACCTCGGACTGGCGCCGCACGCGGTGCCTGCATTCGAGCGCTATCTCGAGCAGCTACAGGGCTATCTGCGCGGCGACGACGTGGAGTTCGGCGAGACTAACGTCGATGTCCTCGGTCTGGCCGATACTCCCGACGCCAGTCGCATCGAATGGCTCGAATCTTCGTATGCCAAAGTCCCGGTCGATGTCGCCGCCACCGGACCACGCGTGATCGCCGCCGCCGCGCGTCACGCCGATCAAGTCAGCCTCGCAGTTGGCGGCGATCCGGAGCGCATCAAATGGGGCATGGACGTGGCGCGCGAGGCGCGTGAACAGGCTGGGCTTGACCCTGAGATCGCCTTCGGCGCATATCTCCCCACAGTCGTCCATGACGATCCAGAGGTCGCGCTCGGCATCGGCTCTCCGGGACTCTCACTGTTCGCTCGGTTCTCCAATATGTACGGCGACATTGTGGGACCAGTCACTGACACTCAGCGCGATGTGCTGACGAAGATTCACGACAGCTACGACATGCACGGTCACGCCAGGGAAGGCAGCGCGCAGTCGGCCCAGGTGACGCAGGAGTTCGCCGGCAGCTTCGGAGTCTTCGGCCCGCCCGACTACTGCGTCCAACGCCTGGGACAACTGATCGAACTGGGAGTCACCCGCTTCTTCATCGCCGGAACCACACTCGATCCAAACCATCCCCACTCAGAGTGCAGCGAGCGCTTCGTCGGCGAGGTGATCCCACAGTTGAAGGGCTAGGCAAGCTAGGCTCGGATCAGGCGCCGAATCTCGCGGAGATCAGAGATGAGCGATTGGATCAACCAACTCTACTTCGGGGACAACCTCGATGTGCTGCGCGAGCATCTGCCTGACGAGTCAGTCGACCTGATCTACCTGGATCCGCCGTTCAACTCGAACGCCAGTTACAACGTGCTGTTCAAGGAGCGATCCGGTGATGACTCAGGCGCGCAGATCATGGCCTTCGACGACACCTGGCATTGGACGATTGAATCGGAGCGGGTCTATCAGGAGCTTGTGATTCACGGCCCACAGCAGCTCGGTAAGCTGCTCCAAGCGATGCGCGAGTTCCTCGGTCAGAACGACATGATGGCCTATTTGACGATGATGGCGCAGAGGCTCGTCGAGCTGCATCGCGTGCTCAAGCCGACCGGCAGCATCTACCTGCACTGCGACTCGACCGCGAGTGCAAACCTTCGGCTGTTGATGGACTCGGTATTCGACATCGAGAACTTTCGCAGTGAAATCATCTGGCGACGAACAAATGCCAAAGGTCTAGCCTTTAGGGGATATCCCAGAAATCACGACGTTCTTCTCTACTATTCAAAATCTCAAAACACCATTTGGAACCGTCCCTTCCGGCCGCATGATCCCGATTACGTTGAACAGTTCTACAGGTACACAGAGGAAGAAACAGGTCGACGCTATCGACTGAGCGACCTCACAAATCCGAACAGAAACCGACCGAATCTCACGTACGAATGGAACGGTCACCTGCGGGTGTGGCGATGGACAAAAGAGAGAATGCAAGCCGCGCATGACAATGGCATCGTTCACTACAGCTCCACCGGCTTGGCGAGTCAGAAACGTTATCTGGACGAAATGCAGGGAAATCCGGTAGACACCATCTGGGATGACATCAACCCTGTCCAAGCTCAGTCGCGTGAACGACTTGGTTACCCGACGCAGAAGCCCGAGGCACTGCTTGAGCGCATCATCAGCGCGAGCAGCAACGAGGGCGATGTCGTGCTCGATCCGTTCTGCGGCTGCGGCACCGCCGTCGCCGTCGCCGAGCGACTGAAGCGGCATTGGATCGGGATTGACATCACCCACCTCGCCATCTCGTTGATGAAGCACCGCCTGCATGACAGCTTCGGGAGTGAACTGTCCGACTACTCAGTCGTGGGGCTTCCCCAGGACGTCGCCAGCGCACGCGCACTCGCCACTGAATCGGAGCATGACGGGCGATACCAGTTTGAGTACTGGGCGCTCGGTCTGGTCGACGCACGACCAGCCACCGGTAAGAAGGGGGCAGACTCCGGCGTCGATGGTTACATCAACTTCTTCGACGATAACTCAGGCAAGGCCAAGCATGTCATCGTCCAGGTCAAGAGCGGGCACGTCAATCGGGGCATGATTGCGACCCTTAAGGGCGACATGGATCGCGAAGACGCGGCGATCGGCGTCTTTGTCACACTTGAGGAACCGACCGAGCCGATGAGGCAGGAAGCCATCGCAGCCGGCTTCTACGAACCCGAGAGTCTGCCCGGCAATCAGTATCCGAAACTGCAGATCTTCACCATCGAACAGCTGCTTGAAGAGGCTAAGCCGCAGTATCCACAGTTCGGCGCTGCTGCGACGTTCAAGCGCGCGCCGCGCCGCCGCGTCGAGGAGTCCCAGCAGGGCGGGTTCTTTGGCGATTAGGCTTTTGGCTGCTCAGTCAGCCGACGCTGCGTCGAGGAAATTGAGCAACAGTTCCGCTACAGCCTCCGGCTGTTCTTGCTGCACCCAGTGTCCGGCGCCATCCACGAGATGTCGACCAAGCAGCTTCGTACAGGCCTGCGGCATCCGATCGAGCGCGCGCGGCGACTGGAATGCGCCCCAGTCCGAAGCACCGCCGATGAATGCGGCCGGCACGTCGATGGTCTTGCCGTGGAACATCTGCAGTTGCGCCAGGCACTCGGGGTCGCGCGTCGCGCGGTACCAGTTCAGTCCTCCCTGGAAACCGTTGCGCTCATACTCGCCGGCATAGACGCTCAGTTCTTGATCTGAGAGCCAGGAACAGTTCGCGACATCTTCGGCCGACGGCATTTCGTGTGCGACCGTCGTCGGCATGTCTTCGTCAAGGTCCATCACGTAGTAGGTCGGCAGCTTGGCCAGCTCGGTGGCGGTCCAAGCCTCCAACGGATGGGGACGATTCTGCTCCCAGTCGGCGCTCTTGTGGTGGTAGTAGGCACGGAGGAAGTCGTGCACGCCTTGCGGTGCGTTGGTCATGTCAGCGTCGGCGGGTCGAGTGCAGTAGTAGAGCTGATAGTGCTTGCGCGGACGATCGAGCCGAGCCAGATCGTCTGCGATGCTCGCCGATCCGGCCGCTCCCGAGCCTCGGTGCTCCCCCGCAGGCAAGCCTGGAGGACCGGTGAACGGCCCACTCATCGTCACGACCGAGTGGAAGATGTCGGGCCGAATCAGCGCACAATAGGCTGCGACCGGCGAGCCGAAGTCGTGACCAATGACTCCATCGACGCTGCTCCAGCCCAACGCGCTGACGAGTCCTACGGCGTCGCGGGCCAGGTTGAACATGCCGTAGGAAATGAGCGAGTCATCGTAGTTTGCCGTCCAACCGGTCGTCCGCCCGTAGCCGCGTTGGTCGGGGGCAACGACGTGGAAGCCTGCCTCAGCAAGCAGCGGCATCACCCTGCGCCAGCTATAGGCGATTTCGGGAAAGCCATGTAGCAGTAGCAGGCGGGGTCGATCCTCGCCGTCCCAGCCGGCTTCAAGGATGTGCACCGTCAGACCATTGACATCCTCGATATACCGAGAGCGAATGCTCGAATCAAGGGTGTCTGCGCCATAGCCGGTCTGTCCCGTCATCGTCGACTCCCTTATCTGCCCTTGAACTGCGGCGTTCGCTTTTCCATGAATGCTTTCGGACCTTCGATCGCGTCCTCGCTGCCGAACGCTCTTGTGCCGAGCACCGACTCCAGGCTCCAGGCCTGTTCCCAAGACATGCCCATCGAGCCTCTGACGACGATCTCTTTCGCCGTGCGCACGGCGAGGGGGCCGTTGGCGCAGATCAGGTCGGCGATGGCGTGGGTTGTCGACATCAGGTCCTCGAGCGGCACGACGCGATTGATCAGGCCGCAGTGCAGAGCCTCTTGCGCGCTCAGGCGGCGACCGGTCAAGAGGATCTCCATCGCCCAGGCCCAGGGAATCTGGCGCGGCAGTCGGATGTGCGCGCCCGCGTCGGGCACGATGCCCCAGCGGACTTCCTGTAGGCCAAACTCGGCATGCTCTGCTGCGACACGGATGTCGGTGCCGAGCATGTACTCGAGCCCGCCGGCGATGCAGTAACCGTTAACCGCCGATAGCACGGGCTTGAACACCCGGTGCAGGTTGCGGGTCTCGTTGACCTTGAGTGGCTCGTTGCGCGCGCCTCCGGCCTTAGCCGGAATCGTGCTGGCTAGGTCGGCCCCGGCGCAGAAGGCGCGCTCGCCGGCACCGGTGATGATCGCCACCCACAGGTCTGGATCGTTGTTGAAGTCTTCGGTCGCGTCGCGCAAGAGCGACAGGAGCTCAAGCGACATCGCGTTCATTCGCTCGGGCCGATTGAAGGTGATGACCGCGCGCCGGTTGGCCGGGTCTTTCTCGTAAATCAGGGGCAGGTCGGACATGAATCGATCCATTCCGCGAATCGTGGGTGACTTCTTTGCAGATTAGGGCACCACCTACCGGTGGTTGACGCTGTCGCAATTCCTTGCTCAGAGCAGTCTGCGGCCGCGACGATAGGCAAATCCTTGTGAGACATTTCACCTAGCACATCTTGACAGTAGGCGCTACTATTGGCATAACAGCCAGGTAAAGGAGCAGAAGATGTCCGCCCCACACACATCTATCGGCATGCGTACCGCCCGCGGAATTCTTGTCATTGTTGCTTCAGTCTTGGCACTAGCGGCGTTGACGCTTCCGGCGCGTGGCGATCCAAACACTCCAGGGCACCAGGTGCAAGGGAGTCCGATCGCTGTGTTGTACCACCCCGGAGCGTTCACCGAGCCTGAGCCGCAGAGCGCACAGACGGTTTCGCTAACGACCTACACCGGCGCGCGGCTCGTGGATGCTCAGCGGCCTGCGTCCTACAAGGCTGACAGTCCGGTTTGTGAGGTCAGAGGTGATGTTGCCAAGATCAAGGGAACCGAAGATCCGTGCCCGGCAATGCTGCCCGAGTCTGGGTGGCCGGACCAGTTGTTGCCTGTCCCTGGTCGTCCTGGGGACCACCGGTTGTACACGTCGATCATTCGCGATCGCACCGACTTCTACCAGGCGCAGTCCACGCTCAAGGAATGGAACTACGACCTGATCACTGCGGACAACTGCAGCGGTACGACGTTCACGGGAAGCGACGATGTGGCACGACAGAGCCACACGGATTGGCGATGGAGCCGTCTCGCAGAGGACCCGAAGTGCGGCCAGCAACACTCCTGGTGGAAATGGAAGGCCGACTTCAGCCGCGTGGAGTGGTACACGGGGACATGGGTCGGCTATTCATGGACGCCGCCGTGTGACGACCCACGCAAGAGCGAGGGCGTCTTCGCCTCTGGCGGCATTCTCGCCGACGAGCGCGAGGAGTACGTGCGGCGGTACGACGCCTTTGGTGACGTGTGTCGACAACTCACTGTTGAAGACAATGATTCCCGTGCAACACCTTACGTGCAGGAGCGGCCAAAGCTGAACGCTGGACGCGACAAGAACGCTGCTGCCGCCGCTTGGGAACAAGACAAGCGAAGGATCGAAGCTCACAACGTCCGCACCCGTAACAAAATCGCTTCGCTGCAGCGGACGACCAGCGGTGACTTCAACGAATTGCATGCCGAGTGGCGTTATCGCGGTTTGCAACACTCTCTGTTGCTCTCGGACTTTGAGGTCGCCAAGTCGGATGAGATTCTCGCTGGGAACATGTTCGTCGTTTGCCAGTTGGACGGAAGCTGTGCGCTCTGGATGAACGGCCAAGAAGTGAGGTAGGGCGCCCCTAGCGTCGCCGGCGTCGGATGCTCGAGCATTCTGGTTGTTGCTCGATACCTGGATCGCGGTCATTGCTGCTCATGTTGCGGCAATGACCGCATTCATATGTGCGTGACGATAGGTCGTGATCCTAGGATGAGTGGAGGGGTGGAGTGCCCATATGCGCTGGCTGTTCTGTGTGTTGCTGTTTTGGGTGGTGACGACGGCCTGCGAGAGTGGGGGCGAACTCGCGCCAGAGTCGCCGGCGGCCCGTCAGTCGTCGGAGTCGCAGAGCGAGGCCACTGCCAGCAAGGCCACTGCCAGCGAGGCCGCGGATGTAGCTGAGCAACGGGATCATGTGGAACAGGAGGCTGACGAATCGGATGCCGAGTCGCGGCAGGAACACCAGGATGTGCAAGATGAGCCGGTCGATCCGGTCGAGCACGTCCAGCAGGATGAAGTGAGGGATGCAGGACCGTTTGATCCTGACGCGATTGATATGTCGCAGCTGATCTTCTGGGGCCCACTGGACGGCTTCTTTGGGCGTTACGTGCCGATTCCAACGGCTGGACAAGCGCTCCTGGACGAGCTGTTGGAATCAGATTCGCCGGCCATCGACAAATACGTAATCGATCTGGCCGCCTTTCCCAATCCCTATTGGGGACAGGTCCTGGATTATCTGAACCGTCGTTACGGCGAGGAACATCGGACGGTGTACGAGTACCCGCTGATCTTCGAGTTCGATCCCGAGGACGCGGCGACACCCACATACCTCCGCTTCAAGCAGGCTCTCTTCGGCAGTCAGTTCGAAGACATGGCGGAGATGATGAATCCCGACGAGGACATCGTCATCGACGCCAGGGAGATTATGTGGGGCGGTGTCCGCGTCGACGGCATCCCCCAGTTGGAGTTCCCTGCGCAGATCTTCCCCGAGGAAGCGGCTGAGTGGATCAATGACACTGATGTCGTCGTCGGCGTCGAGATCGACGGCGACGCGCGCGCCTATCCGATCCGGATCATCGCCTGGCACGAGATGGTCAATGACACGATTGGCGGCGTGCCGGTGTCGCTGGCCTACTGCACGCTGTGCGGCTCGGCGATTCTGTTCGACGGACGCGTAGGACCTGAGGTCTATCGCTTTGGCACCAGCGGTCTGCTCTACCGCTCGAACAAGCTGATGTACGACCGCAACACGCGCACGCTCTGGAACCAGTTCAGCGGCAAACCGGCCTGGGGTCCGCTGGTCGGCAAGGACATTCGGCTCAAGGTGCTGCCGGTGGTGGTCACCACCTGGGTCGAGTGGTTCGCACGCCATCCCGACACGACCGTGCTCAGCATCGAGACCGGCTTCGCCCGCGACTACGGAGCGGGCGTTGCCTACAACGAGTACTTCAACAGCCCGCTCACCTGGTTTAACGTCCCCGTCGAGGATGATCGTTTGGCCCAGAAGGACAACGTCTATGCGGTGCGAGTCGGCGACGCGCTGACTGCCTACCCAATCCAACTGCTCACGGAGCGCACGTTTGCCCTGGACGAAGTCGGTGGTTTAGCGATTGTGGTCATCGCCACTGCCGACGGCGAGGGAGGCCGTTCCTACGAGGCGGGCGGAGTGCATTTTACGTCGGCCGATCCTGCGGCTGGACTGCTGACTGACTCCGAAGGCGGCGTCTGGACAGTTCGTGAGGACAGCTTGCTCGGTCCAGACGGAGAAGTGCTACCGCGAGTGGGAGGACACAACGCCTACTGGTTCGCGATTACCAATCAGACCGACAACGGTCGGCTGTGGGAGGGCTGAGCGACGCTCACCACTTGCGATGGTCGATGATGTCGTGGTTACAGTTGTTGCGGAACACAATTGTGTCGCCGTCGCGTTCGAAGGTCAAGCGCGCTGACTTCGAAACGTAGGCCTCCCAGATGCCTGCTGCTCGGTCCAGACGATGCACATTTAATCCGCGATTCTGAGGATCGCGTATGAGCCGCTCGACCGTTTCAAGCACGGCCGCAGCTAATCGCGGCGTGCGTTGTTGCTTTCGTTTCAGTCTGCGACGAAACCTCGGTTCGAACGCGACAGCAGGCGGCACGGTCAGAGATTCCGCAGGTAGTCCATCGCAGTATCGAGATCATCGAAAGCGACGACTTCACTAGCGGCGATCTGAGCATCAGCCTCAGCCTCGCCCTCTTGCCACTCATCCGTCCAGTAGTAGCCGGAATACGGAATCAAGGTTCCTGAGACGCTGGTGATATTGAACACCGCACAGCCTTGATCAGCAGGACCGCCGCCAAGTTTGAACGCACCAGTTGAATCTGTCACCTGTAGCTCGATCGTCACGCCACTTGCTCCTCGACATCTGCCGCCAAGTCGATGACGCGCAACGGAATCTTCGTCTTCTCTTCTCCGTCGAACAGTACGTGGTATTGATAGAGCCCCGGCCACGGGAATGGCATGTTCGGCAGTTCCAGGATGAGATGCGCCTGTCTTGGTTCGTTCATACTGTGACTTGTCGGGATAAACATCTCGCCGTTTAGTTCTCCGACCGATTCACCCTCTTGATTACACATCAAGATCGATACGTCGCGGCGTCTGCCGAGATCTTGTTCGTCCAGCGACATCCGCAGCACGATGTGCATGAGCGGGTGCTGGAAGGGGAACGATCCACCGGCGACGGTGTCAAACACGCCGAGCAGGTTCAGTCGGTCGTGTGCGGACGAATTGGCAGCGTCGCACAGTAGGGCGAGGGTGACCTCCACTGTGTCCGTTCCTCTCGCCCTGCTTGTGACAGCTTGCCCCTACGACCTGGGCAGACCGAGGCCACGGGTGGCGATGATGTTTCGCTGGATCTCGTTGGTGCCGGAGTAGATCGTGCTGGGCACGGAGAGTAGGTACTGCTCGGGCATGTCTCCAGCCCAGGGGGCGGTCGGCTCTTCGGGGATCAGCTGGCCGCCGAGGCCGAACATCTTGATCCCGTAGTTGTAAATCTTCTGGCCCAGCTCGGACTGGAAGATCTTGACCACCGAGGCCTCGTAGTTGGGCACGTTGCCGGTCGCCTGGATGTGACCGATGCGGTAACCGAGGTACTTGGCGACGTTGTTAGCGACGACCAGGTCGGCGAGACCGAGTCGGTAGCGATCGCGATCTTCGGCCGAGCCGTTCTGCAGCTCTTCGGTCATGCCCTCGAGCGTTCGCCGCTGACCGGCGGTGGTGCCGATGCCGGAGCGCTCGAAGTCGAGCAGCGTCATGCCGACGTACCAGCCGCGATTCTCTTCACCGATGCGGTTCTTGGCCGGGACGCGGACGTCCTCGAAGAAGACCTCGTTGAAGTGATGCCGTCCGGCCATGTTGATCAGCGGTCGGACCGAGAGGCCCGGCGTGTTCTTGATGTCGTCGATCAACAGGAAGGAGATGCCGCGGTGCTTGGGCGCATCGGGATCGGTGCGGACGAGGCAGAACATCTGGTTGGCGCGGTGACCGCCCGAGGTCCAGATCTTCTGGCCGTTGATGATGTAGTCGTCACCATCGCGGACGGCGCGGGTCTGCAGCGAGGCGAGGTCGGAACCGGAGCCCGGCTCGGAGTAGCCCTGGCACCAGATGTGCTCACCCGAAGTGATCTTGGGCAGGTACTCGGCCTTCTGCTCGTCGGAACCATGAATGATCATGGTCGGACCGATCATGCCGACGCCGAAGCCACGCGTCCCGGTGTCGGGTGCGCCGTGGTAGCCGAACTCTTCGTTGAACACGATCTGCTCGTAGATCGAAGCGCCCAGACCGCCGTATTCCTTCGGCCAGGCCGGAGCGATCCAGCCACGGTCGGCGAGCTTGCGGTTGAAGTCGAGGGCGTTGTCGAAGTCCTCGTCGTTTTCGCGGGCGCCGCCTGGACCTTCGCTTGAGGCTGGCTCGGGAATGTTGTCCAGCAGGAACTGGCGGACATCGCCGCGCAGGGTTTCTTCAGCTTCAGAGAATCGGAGTTCCATCAGATCAACCTTGCTACTAGGTGCTGGGGGACAGTTGGAGCGCTCTGGAGCGGGAGACGGGATTCGAACCCGCGACCCTCTGCTTGGGAAGCAGATGCTCTACCACTGAGCTACTCCCGCAAGCGCTCCCGTTGCGCCAATAGCCGTGCGCAACCTGTGTCGCGAACGGTGGTGCGAAACAGTCCTTTGCATCGTACACGTGGTTGGGGCTGCAGTGGAATGGCGAAGATTATCTCAGAGACTTCGGTACGTGCCGGCATTTCGGCGTTGATCGAGGACTCGGAGCCATCCGCCTCCCGTGATGGCCGTGGCAACGACAATCCCGCCGGCTAGCGCGGCAATGGCCGCGTTGCGAACCAACAACGATGTGGCGTCTGCCGCTATCAGCCAGAGGTCGGCTTCGAACGGATCGGCTTCGGACAGCGCTCGCCCATCGAACGCCGATTGTGCCAGTGTGGCCGCCAGCCAGACGACGGCCGCTCCAACACCGATGGCTAGCGCTGGCGCGCCAATCCGCGACAGTCCTCGTGCCTGCGCGGCCGTCGCCATCGCCAGCAGGAGCGCGAACGATCCACTCACAATCAGCGCGACAGTGGCCACCGCATGTCCACCGCCGGTCAGTCGGCCAACAGTCCCGTCGAATGCCGCCCCGCGCGAGACCAGCCGGAACGCCTGAGGTGAGTCGGCGAACACACCGAACCCCTCGTCGTAGACCAGCGAAGCCGTCGCCGCCGAGATGCCCTCCGAGACCGCCTCCGGGCCATCCTCGAGGCCGGCCGGATCGAGCTGGAATGAGATCGGAAAGTCGGTCAGCGCAATCGGATCACCCTCAACTGACGCGGCTTCTAACGCGGGCCATGCATTGACGACGAACTGATCGATCTCGAGCAGCGAGCTTACTGACCGTGCGAGATAGTGTTGGGCCGTCGAACGCGCTGTGAGTTGGGTCGCCGAGACAAACAACACGGTGATCGCTGTCGTGATTGAGGTCAACAAGACCGTGATCAGTAGTGCAGAACGTCGCCAGCCGGACTCTGTCGCCACCTGCGGTCGATACAGCGCACCACGATTGCTCACCTGACTGAAGTCTCAATCAATAGCGAGCCTGAGAGCATGTCGGGCAGGCTGCGTCCATGGCGATCAATCCAGGGCCACCACATACCGACGCCCAGCAGCAGTACGGACGGCCACCAGATCAGTCCTCGGACGATGAACGTGCGTGTGCCGCCTCGCAATTCCCGGAGTCCGAGCGCACGAGCGCCGACGGTGCGCGCGCCCAGCCCGGCGTAGAGCGACGAGAGCAGAAACCAGAGCAGGGCGATGGCGTAGCCCACGCCCCATTCAGCGGCTGTGGGATCACGTTCCAGCGGGTCGACCATGAGCAGCATGGCCAGCGTGGCAAACCCGGCACAGAGCAGGCTGAACAGGCCGATGACCACGAGATCGATCGCGGCAGCCACCGCGCGCACTTCTCGGCGGACGATTGGAATTCGCAGTGGTTCGGTTACTCGACGGGCCATCGACGCGGTTGAGCGTAGCATCGTATCCATGAACCACCGAGGCGTGCTGTTGGCAGCTGCGCTGGCGGCGTTCTCAATCTCCATGACGATGGCGATCGCGTTCTTCGCCGCTTCGACACTGAAGGCGCAATCTACTCCCGAACTCGAAGATTTGTTGGCAGACGCTACCGAGACACATCGCTTCTCCTTCATCAAGTACGAGCTGACTCATCTGCCGAACCGATGGCTGACCAATATCGCTGGTTGGGTTGATGACCTGGATTTGGATGAAGAGGCGATCCTGCAGAGATGGTTCGAGCGGAGCGAAGAGCATGACCGCAAGGCGGCCGAACTGCTGCTCGAGCGCCGACTTAGTCAAGCCGTCTCCGAACTGGATCTGGACTCTCCTCTGCCGCTCTTCAACCGAGTGCGCATCGTTTGGCCGCCGATCGATGTCAATCTCAGCGACCGGCTGCATGTCCTCGCAGTCTCGGCCCGTGATGAAGTGCGCATGATCCGTTCGGTGCTGCTGACTTCCGAGGTGCGACGAGACGATTATGAACAGATCGAATCGATGGTCGAAGCAGATCTGCGCTGGTCGGCCTGGGTCGGAGGTGTCGGAGGGGTCGCGCTCTATCCGGCGGCGGTCGTGTCGTCGCGCGAATATCTCAGCACGTTGCAAATCATGGCGCATGAGTGGACGCATCACCATCTGGGGTTTTATCCGCTGGGGCTGGCCTACGGTCGCGGATCGGACATGCGCACGATTAACGAGACCGTGGCCGACATCGTCGGCGACCAGCTCGGAGCATTCGCTGCAGCACTCCCCGGATACGAGGGAGATTCACAACGGGAGCCTGACAGTGAATGGCAAGCGATTCGGGCCAGGACCGATCCCATCCTGAGGCAGCTTCGCCTCGATGTCGACGCGCTGCTCGAGGTTGGCAAGATTGAGGACGCGGAACGTGAAATGGAGGCTGTGCGTCAGGAGCTGATCGAACTGGGCAGGCCGTACCGTCGGATCAACCAGGCGTTTCTCGCATTCCGAGGTGGATACGGAGCGAGTCCTTCGTCGGCGAGTCAGTGGGGAGATCGGCTATTGGAGTTGCGGGAGGCGACCGACTCGCTGGCCGAGTTTCTCGATGCGGTCAGATGGATCGGGTCGGCTGAGGAGGCGAACACGCTGTTGCCTTGACATCGTCGAGGAGAACCCGCGGGTGACGCAGACATAGTGGGATGCATGGCGAAGTCACTCTGTCTCATCGACTTCTGCCTCGGTCTCAGCGACTGAGGCGCCGCCCGGCAGTATCACGACGACCTCGTGTGAAATCGCCCCGAGGTAACCGTCAACCACTTCCAGTGACAG
The DNA here is from genome assembly GCA_965207365.1 of Dehalococcoidia bacterium. GTDB lineage: Bacteria > Chloroflexota > Dehalococcoidia > Bin125 > Bin125 > Bin125. The sequence continues at coordinate 950,728 of OZ242281.1, forward strand.
TCGATAGACGCCCTCTGCGGCCTCGCTGCTGTCCCACCTTGCGATCACACCGCCATCGACGCCTTCGCTTCCTTCCGCGATCGTGAGGGCTTCCTCATCGCCGAAACGGCGCAGGGTCAGGGTCCAACCGACCAGATCCCGGCTCTGAGCCCGACCCGTCACGAGCAGACCGCCGCGTTCGATCAGCGCGCCCTCCTCTGGGGAGTCGATTCGAACTGGCGCATGATTCTCGTCGACCGTGCCGGGTTGCAGGTAGGCAACACGATTGCGCCGCAACCAGTCGACGATCACAGGATCGTGCGCGGTCGCTCCTCCTCTGGCGACGGTCGGCGGCTCCAGCCACACACCGGCTCGCAGGAATTCCTCGGGGGTCTCAACCGTCGCTCTCTGCAACGTGCGAGCATCCACATCAACTTCGAAGCAGATGTAGTTGTCAACTGGAGGCACGACGCGAATCGAAACGAACAGCTCTTGCCTTGTCGCGGCGCAAGGATTGCGCAGGTCGGCATCCGTGTCGGAGACAGCCCAGAGCGGCGGGACCGCCGGTGCGTATACCTCCGCTCGGTGAATGCCTGCGGGCTGCGCGAACGGTTCTGCTTCGAGACCCTCGTGAGCGGCGAGCATGAATCGGTTCCAGATCTGCCCGGCCGTCTGCACTGACGATCCGCCAGTCATTGGAGATTCATCCGCGTTGCCGACCCAGACACCGACGGCGAGCTGGGGTGTGTAGCCCATCGTCCAATAGTCGCGCCGAATGTCATCCATCCCCGGATCACCGGCCGTACCAGTCTTCGCCGCCGCTGGTCGATCAAGCAGCAGTGGACTGGCGGTTCCATAGAGGAGTGATCGGGAGCTGTTGTCCGAGAGGATGTCGGTGATCTGGTAGACCTGCGCCGGTCGAGCGGCAGCACGCACTTCCGGTTCGCCCGTCGGCGACCATTCGTAGAGCAGGCGGCCCTCAGCATCGCGGATCTCGAGAATGGCGACCGGATCCAGGTCTCGGAACCCGTCAGGCAGCGCCAGGACGGTCGGATGTCCTTTCATCTCTCCCTGGTTGGCCAGCGTCGCGTAGGCGTAGGTCATATCCAGCAACGACACTTCGCCACCGCCCAGCGTGATCGATGGTCCGTACGCTCCCGGATCGTGCATCGTCGTGATCCCGAGTTGGTGCATCGTGTTGAGCAGCGCGCCACTGCCCAGCCGGTCGGCGACGATGAACGCCGGCACGTTCATCGAGTTGGCCAATGCGCTGCGAATCGTGACCGGTCCGCGGAAGATGCCGTCGAAGTTGACGGGCCGGAACTCGGTTCCATCCGCTTCGAGATAGGTCGTCGGCACGTCCCAGAGGACGGTGGCGGGATGCCACATGCGCGGATCGATCTGGAATGCGGCGAGATAAGTCAGCGGCTTGAGCGCCGAGCCGGGTGAATGCGTCGCCGTGGCCAGGTTGACCTGTCCGTCGATCGCTTCGTCGAAGAAGTCGCGACTGCCAACCATCGCGAGGATCTGGCCAGTCGATGGATCAATGGCGACCAACGCCCCGTTATGTGCACCCGTAGTTGCTTCGAATCCGTTGATTGCGGAGCGCAGTTCCACTTCAGCTCGCTCTTGTAGGGCGAAGTCAAGCGACGTACGGATTCTCAGCCCGCCGTTGTCCATCAGGTTGTCGCAGCCCCCTGCACCTGGGGGCGGGACGAAGCGATCGAGCAGACAAAGCTTCTCAACTTGCTCACGCACATAGATGACATAGTGCGGCGCGGAAATGTCGAACTCTTCCGAGTCGAAGTCAAGCGGTTCCCGCCAGGCTGCCTCGGCTTCCGCGCCGCTGATGTAGCCGTGCCGAACCATCAGCTCAAGCACCTGGCGCTGCCGCTGCTTCGCGCCGTCTGGATTGACCAACGGGTTGTAGAGCGACGGCGCTTGCGGCAATCCGGCCAACAGCGCCGATTCGGCCAACGTCAGTTGCGACGGCGCTTTGCCGAAGTAGCGATGGCTCGCCGCGCCAATCCCATAGGAGAAGTTCCCGTAGTAGATCGAGTTGAGATACCACTCGAGGATTTGTTCCTTGCTGTATTCATCGGTCAGCTCAACCGCGAGAATCGTCTCCTTGAGCTTGCCGCGAACCCTGTTCAACGTGCGTCCACTGCGTTCCTCGGGCGGAATCAACACATTCTTGACGAGTTGCTGTGTAATCGACGAGCCGCCGGAACCACCAAGGAAGTCGGAACTGCCCACGCCGAAGTTCTCCCAGGCGGCGCGCATCAATCCGCGCAGGTTGATGCCCTGGTTTGTCCAGAACGAGGAGTCTTCGGTCGCAACAGTCGCGTCGACGATGAATTGCGACACTCGATGCAATCGCACCGGAGCGCGCAATCCGTCGGACGCCCGCGCGTATTCGAACAGCATGACGCCGTTCTCGCCGTTGCGGTCGAACACCCTTGTGCTGCCGAGCAGTAGTTGGGTCTCTTCGATCTCATCGGGCGCAGCGAGGTCGTCGGCGAAGTCGGAGTAGACCAGGTACGCGGCCCCCGCCGCTGCACCCAGCATGACCATCGGCACGCCGAGCAGGATGACCAGCGCGACCATCCAGCCGCGCATGCGCGCCGGCTCGACACGCTCGCCCCGCTTGCGGCGACGCGAACGAATTGCGAGGCGCGTGGCCAGGCTCAGGCGTCGTCTTTGCTCCTGGTGTTGTTCAGAGGGCAATGTCCACACTCCTGCTCAGTCTCCACATTACGTCGTGTGACCTTCAACCTGACCAGTAGGTGATCGAGCGATACGCTGCGTTTCACTCACCGATAACGAAGGCGCTCACGCGATCCTCCCAATATGCCCTCATCAGACGACACACAGTTCACGAGCGAACAGGTCCGTCATCTCGCATCATTGGTGCGTATTGAATTGACGGATTCCGAAGTCGAAGAGTTCCGCAGCGAACTCGCGAGCATCCTCTCGCACATCGACGCGTTGGCGGAAATCGACACCACAGATGTCCCGCCGACCAACAATGGCGCAGACTTGCTCAACGTCAAAGACGACGACGCCTCGCGGCCATCGTTGCCTCGCGAGCAGATCATGGCTAATGCGCCTCAGCGGGAGGACGACTACTTCCGCGTGCATGCGGTGCTTGATCAATCATGACTGCAAGAGTTGACACAACAAGCAACCAGGACCTGCTGACGATTACGTTGGCAGACGGCGCACGCCGGCTTCGCGACGGAAACGTCACGTCGCAACAACTCACTCAGGCCTTTCTGGACCGGATCAGCGCCACCGATGAGGACGTACACGCATTCGTCACGGTGACGGGTGAGACAGCGTTGACTGAGGCTGCCGCCGCCGACGATCTACTCGCCCAGGGCGATGCGACTGCAGCCCTGACCGGCTTGCCGATTGCGCTCAAGGACGTCTTGATGACCAAGGGCGTACGCACCACCGCTGGTTCGCGGATGCTTGACAATCTCGTCCCGCCTTATGACGCAACGGTCGTCTCGCGATTGCGCGACGCCTGCGCCGTCTCCGTGGGCAAGACGAACATGGACGAGTTCGCGATGGGTTCCTCCACCGAACACTCCGCCTGGTTCCCAACCGCGAACCCGTGGGATCTTGAGCGGGTACCGGGCGGCTCATCCGGCGGATCTGCCGCCGCCGTCGCGGCTCAGCAATGCATCGCGTCGCTCGGCTCGGACACGGGCGGATCGATCCGGCAGCCCGCGTCGTTCTGTGGCGTGATCGGCCTAAAGCCAACGTATGGCCGAGTCTCGCGCTATGGGTTGATTGCGTTCGCCAGTTCTCTTGATCAGATCGGCCCGTTCACACGGACCGTCGAAGATGCCGCGCTCTTGTTGCAGGCCATCGCCGGACCCGATCCGCTCGATTCCACCTGCTACGACGAGCCGGTGCCGGACTTCTCTGCTCAACTTGACCACGGGCTCGATGGGCTCAAGGTCGCCGCACCGCAAGAGTTCTTCGGTGACGGCATGGACGACGACGTCGCCGCGACGGTCGAAGCTTCATTGGATTTGTTGGCTGCGAACGGCGCAGTGATCGACCGAAGCCCTTCGATGCCTTCAGTGCCGATGGCGCTGCCGGTCTACTACATCCTGGCTCCGTCAGAATGCTCGGCCAATCTGGCTCGATTCGACGGCGTCAAGTACGGCTACGGCGCTCGAGGCGGCGAGTCGATGTGGGCGGACATGGAAGCAACTCGGCAGCACGGATTCGGCCGTGAGGTCAAGCGGCGCATCCTGCTCGGTGCATATGCGCTTTCGGCCGGCTACTACGACGCCTACTATCTGCAGGCGCAGAAAGTCCGCACGTTGATTCGTCGGGAGTTCGACCGGGTCTTCGCCGAGCACGATGTGATCGTCGCACCGACTGCGCCGACGGTCGCCTTCAAGCAGGGCGAAATCACCGACCCGTATCAGATGTACCTCAACGACATTTACACGATTCCGGCCAATATCGCCGGTCTGCCGGCGATCTCGATTCCCGGCGGTTTCGGCGCCGACGGGATGCCGGTCGGTCTGCAGTTCGTCGGACCACGTCTGGACGAGACCACCCTGCTCGGCGTCGCCAACGCCTACGAGCAAATCGCGCGGTGGCCCACGATTCCGAGCTCGAATGTTGGCTCAACGTAACGAGTAGATCCAGTCCGCCCACCACCACTGACACGACCCAATTCTTCACGTAAAGTGCGATCTTGATGGACTCAATCCTCGAACCCGTTCTGCGCGAACTCGAACGCGACGCCCGCCTGACACCGGCCCAGATCGCTGCGACCGTCGGCGTTGAAGAATCGGCTGTAGCTGACGCGATCGAAGAAGCGCAGGAACGCGGCATCATCCTGGCACACGGCGCGAAGATCAACTGGGAGACTCTGGGGCTCTCGACCGTGTACGCCGTCGTCGAAGTGACCGTCGAGCCTCAGGAAAACGTTGGCTACAACGCCGTCGCCCGCCGGATCGCGCGCTTTGATGAAGTGCGTACGGTGTACTTCGTCTCCGGCGCGTACGACCTCCTGGTGATGGTCGAGGCCGACAACATGCGCGGCATTTCCGACTTCGTCGGCGATCGCCTGGCCACGATGTCGGGCGTCAAGGGCACCACGACCCGCGTACTGATGCGCCGCTACAAGGAAGACGGCGTCTTCCTTGAGATCGATCTGCAGAACGACCGCCAGAAGGTCGTCTTCTAACCCGTACACAGGAGTTCAGAGCGAGAGTTCCATGCCCATAGCGTCCAACGACCGCCCATTTGCCAGCGACGACGAACCCAGGCGTATCGGCGCCGCGGGTGCTGGATCGGCGTCTGCGGCGGCTGGAGCGGGAACGAACGCGGCCGACGGTCCGAGCAGGGTCGCCGAGCGAGTGCAGGCGGTGCCCGGCTCAGGCATCCGGCGCTTCTTCGACATCATCGCCTCAATGGAGCAGGTGATATCGCTGGGCGTCGGTGAACCCGATTTCGTCACGCCCTGGCCCATCTCTGAAGCGGGTATCCGCGCGATCGAGCAGGGCCACACGCACTACACATCCAACCTGGGACTGCTGGAGTTGCGAGAAGCGATTGCCGCCGACCTGGATCGTCGCTACGGGATTGAGTGGGATCCTCGCGAAGAGCTGCTGATTACGACCGGCGTCTCCGAAGGCCTTGATCTGGCGGCGCGGGCGATCATCAATCCGGGCGACGAAGTGATCGTGGCCGACCCGTCTTACGCAGCTCACGCGCCGGCGGTGGTGCTGGCCGGAGGCACGCCCGTCCCCGTCACCACCAACGCGGCGCAGAACTTCGAACTTGCCCCGAGCGCGGTCGAGGCGGCGATTACGCCCAAGACCAAGGCGCTGCTGATCGCTTATCCCTCCAACCCAACCGGCGCAGTGCTCGATCGTCGAACCCTCGAGGCGCTGGCCGACGTTGTGAAGCGACACGACCTGCTGGTCATCTCGGACGAAATCTACGACCGGCTCGTCTACGGCGGAGCGACCCATACGCCGATCGCTGCGCTTCCAGCCATGCAGGAACGGACGATCACGCTGGGCGGCTTCTCCAAGTCGCACGCGATGACCGGCTGGCGCGTCGCCTGGGCGGCTGCGCCCTCGGACCTGTTCGGCGGGATGTTGAAGATTCACCAGTACGCCATGATGTCCGCGCCGACCGTGGCGCAATACGCAGCCCTCGAAGCCGTCCGCGCCGGCGAGGAATATGTGATCTCGATGCGCGAGGAATACGACCGTCGGCGTCAACTGATGTGGCGAGGCTTCAACAAGCTCGGTCTCGCCTGCGCCGAGCCGCGCGGCGCGTTTTACGCGTTCCCCTCTGTCGCCCAGACCGGCTACGACGACGAGACCTTTGCCGAACAACTGCTCCTGCAAGAGCAGGTCGCCGTTGTGCCCGGATCAGCCTTCGGCGCCGCCGGCGCGGGACACGTGCGCGCCTGTTACGCCACCAGTTATGACGACATCGAAGAAGCGCTCAATCGCATTCAGCGATTCCTCTATCAGTCGCCAATGGCCAAGTAGCCGGCTCAAGCGGGCAATTCAAACTCGACACCGCACTCAAGGCCGATCTCACGGGCGCTAGCCTGCTCACATGACCTTCAAGCTCAATCCCTTGCCCGACGAACCCGATCCGGAAGATCTCACGCTCAGCATTACCGGCGTGCAGGCGCGACCGAGGGAAGTAGAAGTGGGCGAGCCAGATCCGTCGCGCCTCGAGTTGCGGCTGGGCACGACTCGCGGAGAGATCAAGGCCATGCTTGATGTCTGTGAGGGTCAGACTGGTGCGCTGATCACCTGTTCCGGCGCGATGGGCGGGGAGCACGAAACGCGAGGTCCTGCCGACAGCGTCTATCGGCGGTTGGCCGAGCAATTGCCCGGCGAAGGCATTTCGACTCTACGCATCCACTACCGGATCGCAGGCGAGTTTGAGGAGTGCGTGCTCGATCTGCTCGGAGCGTGTTCGTTTCTGTCCGGCGTCGGAGCGGAGCGGATCGTCCTCGCCGGCCATTCATTCGGCGGCGCAGTGGTGATCAAGACTGCGCAAATCATGCCCCAGGTCCGAGGCGTAATCTCACTCTCGCCGCAGCTCTTCGGCACCCGCCAGGTGGATGAAATGGCTAAGCCGCTACTGCTGATCCACGGCACGGCTGACGCGATCCTGCATCACATGGCCTCGGAAGACATCTACGAGCGCGCCGCCGAGCCGAAGAGGTTGGTCCTGATCGAGAACGGCGGCCACGGTCTGGCTGAGGATCCGCAGACGGTGATGTCGGAGATGCACCAGTTCGTGCACGATTACGCGGGCCCGCAGTAGGTCAACAACTCTCCGCCGCCTCTCGCAGGAACCGGTGCGTAATTCCTGTTCTCCCCGCGTGAAGGAGGCCTTTGAGAATCTCCCTTTCTCCCCCCTTGCGGGGGAGATGCCGAAAGCCTGCCCCCGGCTCGAACGGGGGGCAGAGGGGGGTCCGCTGTTCGGGAGCCCTATCTGGTCATCATCAGCCGACTCCCCCTCTGTCACTCCGTGACATCTCCCCCCGCAAGGGGGGAGAGGGGACTGGCATGATGCCTGCAGCCGACTACCCGCCGCCGCCGTTGGCGCCTGCGTTGTTCGAACCGACTCCCAGACGCTCGACGATTGCCCGAGCAGCGTTGGTTAGCTCCATCGGCACGATCCACTTGGTGCTCTCGCTGGTCGCCAGCGTGCGGATTGCATCGAGGTATTGCAGACCCATTGTGTTGCCGTGTGCATCTGCGGCGACTTCGTTGATCGCCGAAAGCGCGCTGGCGTAACCCTCCGCCTCCAGCAACTGTGCTTCCTTGTGACCTGACGCACGCAGAATCTGCGATTGCCGCTCACCTTCCGCCTCGAGAATGGCTGCTTGCCGCTCACCCTCGGCGACGTTGATCTGCGCGTCACGCGAACCTTCGGACTCCGTGATCTGCGCACGTCGCGTTCGCTCTGCAGACATCTGACGCGTCATTGCCTCGGCGATGGCGGGCGGCGGCTCGATCTCGCGGATTTCCACCGCGGTCACCTTCACGCCCCAGCGATTGGTCACTTCATCGAGCTTGATTCGCATCATGTCGTTGATGTCGTCGCGACGGGACAGGACCTCGTCCAGCGCCATCTCACCGACGACAGCGCGCAGCGTGGTCGTCGCCAGTTGCCGAGCGGCGCCGAGATAGTCGCGGACCTCGAGCACCGTGCGCTCCGGGTCCATCACGCGCAGGTACACGACGAAGTCCACATCGACTCCGGCGTTGTCTCGCGTGATGTTGCGCTGTGGTGGCACATCGAAGTACTGCTCGCGGGTATCGACCTTGACTCCCGCCTGGAGAATCGGAATGATCCAGACCAATCCCGGCCCCTTCATCCCGACGTACCGTCCAAGCTGGAACTTGGCAACTCGTTCGTAGTCGCGGACCATATTCAAGATCGCCATAGGGAGCTCCTATCAATTCTGGTCGTCCGATGCTCGATATTGGTTGCGAGTATTTGTAGACGACCTGATTGTGAATGTACATCGCTGGAGATCAACAAGTTGGCGAATAAGCTGACTCAGTGACAGAGCACGACCCCGACCCGCAAGTCGACTGGCGAATCAGGCTGTTGCGTAGCCGCACGTATGCCTGGATGGAACTCTGCCGTCCGACCACCGCCAGCTGGATGCTGGTCAGCTCGGCATTGATGGTGCTGACCGCAGCCGAGGGCTCGCTCTACTGGGGACTTCCGTTCCAATACGGCGGCATGATTGTCGCATTCGCCTACGCCGCCGGACTGATCAACAACGCCCTGGACGCCAATATCGACGCCACCAGCAGGCTGATGCGACCGATCCCGGCATCGAAGATGACGCCGAAATCAGCGCTGCTCGCGGCTCTGATCCCCACAGCGCTGGGCTGCGTGATTGGATTCCTGACCGATTGGCGCGTGGGTGTGATCGGCCTGGCCATGCTCGCCGCAACCGCCCTGTACAGCTACGCCTGGCGCGGATCGCTGCTCGGGTTCGCGGCATTTGGCCTGATTGGCGTCCTCTTGCCGGTCGGCGCAATCCAGACGGCAGATGCGAGCTTTACCAGTGCGCATCTGCTCTGGGTCATCCCGGTCGGAGCGTTGACCGGTACGGCCACGTTCATGATCTACAAGCTGCCGGACTTTGAAATCGACGATGTCGACGGCTCCCGCTCGGTGCTGCACTGGCTGGGCATCGACACAGCGATCTCCATGTCCTGGGCCATTCTCGCCGCCGCACTGGCGCTCGCGGCCGCCTCAATCAACCTGTCCGGCGGCAGTCTCGCCTGGATGCTGGCGCCGTTGCTCTACTTCGTCATCGTCGGACTGTTCTGCATCTGGATGCTCATGCGCCGAATCACCGAGGTGCGCCTGCGACTTCAGCGATGGTTGATCGTGCCGATGTTGCCGCTCCTGCTCATCGGTTGGCTCGGCGCGGCGGCCTCGGCCTGATTTGCGAACAGGCGAATTGCGTCGGGGACCTGTGTCGGGCGACCTGTGTCAGCCGATCCGCTAGGTTGATCGCGCAGCATCCTGGAGCGTGCGATGTCCCAACCGACCGACTGGCAACCTGAAGTTGATGAACTGAACCTGCGCCGCAAGCTGGCGCTCAACATGGGCGGCGAGGAACGCGTCAACCGCCAGCGAGAGCTGGGCAAACTCACCATCCGCGACCGGATCGACGCGCTCGTCGATCCCGGCAGCTTCCACGAAATCGGCGGCCTCGCCGGTTATGGCGCGTACGAAGACCGGCAATTCAAGGACTTCAAACCGTTGCCCTACATCGGCGGCCTTGCCAAGATCGATGGCCGGTCTGTTGTGGTGGGCGGTGAAGACTTCACGGTCGGCGGTGGCGCCGCGGATATCAGCACCCAGGAACGATTCAAGAGCCTGTTCCTCGCCGACATGGCGCGCGAGTACCGGGTCCCACTGTTCGTCTTTCACGAGGGCGCGGGCGCCAACGTCGCGGCCGAAGGCGACGGCCACGGTCATCTACCGAGCAGCTTCGATGTGTTCGGCCCGGACATTCGAGCCGGCCAGGAAGTACCGCTCATCTTCGGTGTCGCCGGCGCCACAGCCGGTGGCGTCGCCGCGCGAGCCATGCTCGGCCACTTCACGGTGATGACGCCCCAGGGAGCGCTCTTCGCCGGCGGTCCGCCGCTGGTCAAGCGCGCACTGGGACAGGAAGTGACCAAAGACCAACTCGGCGGGCCCGACATCCATGTGGCGCAGTCCGGCGCTATCGACAACCGCGCCAAAGACGAGCTCGACGCTATCCAGCAGATGCAGGCCTTCCTCAGCTACATGCCGCAGAACGTCTATCAGCAGCCGCCCTTCAAGACCACGGACGATTCGCCCGACCGCGAGGAAGAAGAGCTACTGAGCATCGTCCCACGCAAGCGGACGATACCTTACAACATGCTGAGGGTCGTGGAGCTAATCGTTGACGACGGCGAGTTCTTCGAGGTCAAGCCCGAGTTCGGCACGACCGTGCACACGCTCTTTGCCCGCGTTGGCGGTTATGTCGTCGGCATTGTGGCCAACAACCCCAGCATGCTGGCCGGTGCGATGACTGCCGACTCGGCTGACAAGCAGGGACATTTCGTCGAGCTGTGCGACCACTTCCACATCCCGATCGTCTTCGTCGCCGACGTGCCCGGGTTCATGCTCGGCCCGCAAGCTGAGGCGACGGGCACGCTGCGCCACGGAATGCGCGCCTATTGGGCGACCTATCTGGCCACCGTGCCGGTCTTCACCGTCATCACGCGAAAGAACTACGGTATGGCTGGCCAAGCCACGGCCAATGTCGGCTCGATCAACTACCGGGTTGGCTGGCCCTCGGGCGACTGGGGATCTATCCCAATCGAAGGCGGTGTCGCAGCCGCCTACCGACGCGAGATTGAAAGCGCGCCCGATCCCGACCAGCGTCGGCGGGAGCTCGAAGAGCACCTGCTCCAGTTCCGCAACCCGTTCCGCACGGCCGAGGCGTTCGGCATCGAGGACATCATTGATCCGCGACAGACGAGGTCCTACATCTATCGATTCCTTGAGCACGCCTACGAAACCATCTCGGCAACCCTCGGCGTCAAGGGGAAAGCTGGCGTACGGCCTTAAGAGACTGATGCGTAACTCAGTTTCCCGTCCCCGCCTCCGCGCGGGGACCCGCTTTGGCCGGCCCACGGCAGCACCGACCGGCCCTGTTGACCAGATACAAGCGACCGCTTGACTGCCGCGCAGTGGCCTGGGAAGGAGCGGGCCCCCGCTCAGAGGCGGGGGCGGTTGAGAGGTTATGCACCAGTCTCCTTAAGCAGTACGCCGCGGCCCCCTCCGTCACTTCGTGACACCTCCCCCAAAGGGGGAGGTCTGGGACGGCTTAGACTTTGCGGCAACACGTTCACAAGTTTTGGAGAGAGCCAGCATGTCCGACATCTTCACGGTCGACCCGAACCTCCCCGACTGGATCCGCACCCACACCGAGCAGTACCTCAACTCCGGTGGCGAAGAAGGCCACATGTGGGACCGCCCTGACGGCTCCGGTCCGATTCCCTGCCTGCTGCTCGCGGCCAAGGGTCGGAAGTCGGGCGAGTGGCGGACGCTGCCGTTGATCTACGGCGAGTCCGATGACGCCTACGTGATCGTCGCCAGCAAGGGCGGCTCCAGAAGTCACCCCGCCTGGTACCTCAACATCGACGCCAACCCGGATGTCCAGTTGATGGTCGGCACCGAGCAGTTCGATGCCACTGCGCGAACCGCCGAGGGTCCAGAAAGAGACAAGCTCTTCGCGTTGATGGCCAAGGACTTCTCCCCGTATCTCGACTACGCCATCCGAGCCGGCGGCGCCGGTCGGCAGATTCCGATCGTGGTGATCGAGCGGAAGTAGTCGCCTTCACTCCGTCATACCCGCGCTTGTCGCGGGTATCTCGAACTTGCTTGCACGGGCGTGTGCACTCCACTCATCGAGATTGCCGCGACGAGCGCGGCAATGACGAACCTCACTACATGGCGTTCGCCACCTCTGGCAACGACGCCGGCAGGCCAATCGCATCTTTGACCTCAGCCAGGACCTCGGCGGCGATCACGCGTGCGCGGCGCGCGCCGTCCAGGAGGATTTCGTCAACCGCGTCTGGATCGGCGGCTAACTCTTCGCGACGCGCCCTGATCGGTGCGAAGTAGTCGTTTACGGAGTCGGAGAGCTGCTTCTTACAGTCGACGCAGCCAATCTCGGCGCTGCGACATGCCGACGCGATCTCCGGCTGCTTGTCCGGTCCAAAGAACCCGTGCAATGCGTAGACGTTGCAGACATCGGGATCGCCTGGATCCGTGCGGCGCACGCGCTGCGGATCGGTGATTGCGGTGCGGATCGCCTGGAATGTCTCCTCCGGCGTCGCGGCGACGTCAACGGCATTGCCGTACGACTTGGACATCTTGCGATTGTCGAAACCGAGCACCATCGGCGCGCTGGTCAGCTCTGCCTCGGGCTCGGGGAAGGTGTCGCCGAAGATGTTGTTGAACCGTCTTACGATCTCACGAGCGAGTTCGAGGTGAGGCAACTGGTCCTCGCCGACCGGCACCTTGTTGGCCCGGTAGAGGACGATGTCAGCCGTTTGCAGGACTGGATAACCGACGAGTCCGTAGTTGACATTGTCGGGTTGTGATTTGGCCTTCTCCTTGAATGTCGGCACGTTCATCAGCCGGCCGATCGGCGTGACCATCGAGAGCAACAGGTGCAATTCCGAGATTTCAGGTACGTGAGATTGCGCGTAGAGGATCGTCTCTTCCGGCCTGATGCCCGAAGCGAGCAGGTCCAGCGCGGTCTCACGCACGTTGTCACGGAGTTGGTCCGTGTCGGTCAGCGTTGTCAGCGAGTGCAGGTCGACAATCGAGTAGATGCACTCGTACTTCTCCTGCAGCGCGACGAAGTTCTGGATCGCGCCCAGGTAGTTGCCAATGTGCTGCCGACCGGTCGCGCGGATGCCCGCGAACACGCGATCCTGCATGGTGATTCCTCCGAAGTCTTACATTTCGTCAGGCGCGTCAACGCCGATCATTCGCAACGTAGCCGCCAACGCAGCCTGCGACGCCTGCGTCAGGGTGAGTCTCGCTGCGGACTGCTCCGGTTCGTCGGCTACCACAATCCGGCAGTTGTCGTAGAAGTACGTAAATGCCTGTGCCAGGCTTTGGGCGTAGTAAGTCAGGTGATGCGGCTCGCGGCGAATCGCCATGTCGGCGACCAGTTCCGGTAGTCGCAGGATCTCACCGATCAGCGCGGCTTCCTGCTCGCTGGACAGCAACTCGAGGCGCTCGGAAGATGGCGCCATCCCCGCTTCGGCGGCAGTTCTCAGCACACTGGCACAACGCGCGTGCGCGTATTTGACGTAGGAGACTGGATTCTGGCGAGGGTCGGCGGACGCGGCCGCCTCGAGATCGAAGTCCATCTGCGCATCAGCGGAGCGTTGCAGCATGAAAAATCGCGCTGCATCGGCGCCGACTTCCTCGATCAACTCACGCAACGTCACAATCTCGCCGGTCCGCTTCGACATCCGCACACGCTCTTCGCCTCGGCGCAGGTGCACCAACTGGTACAGCAACACTTCCAGCGCGTCGCCGTCGCCGCCGACAGCGGAGACCGCCGCCTTCGTTCTTGCCACGTGACCCTGGTGGTCCGCGCCCCAGACATCAATCACGGTGTCGAAGTCACGAGTCAGGAACTTGTCGTAGTGATACGCCACGTCGGAGGCGAAATACGTCGGTTCACCGGAGGAGCGGATCAGGACGTTGTCCTTGTCTTCGCCCAGGTCCTCCGAGCGGAACCAGACCGCCCCTTCTTTCTCAATCACAAATGAGCCGTCACGCAAGCGACCCATCGCCACGTCGTACGTCGACTCGCCGTCAACGCCGTTGTACAGCGCCGATTCGCGCTGCCAGTGATTGAATTCGACACGTAGCAGGGTCAGATCTTCGCGAATCTGCTCAACCATCAACTGCAATCCTCGCTCCGAGAGTTCCTCAGGCGGATCTTCGTCGCTTTCGAGCCAGCGCTCGCCCGATTCCTCTTTCACCTTCGCGGCGACATCGATCATGTATGCGCCCTGATAACCGCCGTCGGGCAAGGCCGCCCCATGGCCGAACTGCTGCAGGTATCGCGCGTACAACGTGCGGCCGAATAGCCGGATCTGCGCACCCGCGTCGTTGACGTAGTACTCGCGCTCAACATCGAATCCAGCCGCGTCGAGGACTGAGGCCAGAGCGTCGCCAAGCACCGCGCCACGACCATTGCCCACCTGCAGCGGACCAGTCGGATTGGCCGAGACAAACTCGACTTGAACTCGATGTCCGGCGCCCAAATCGATCCTGCCCCACTGATCGCCGGCTTCGATGACCGACAACAGTTGTGACCGCTGCCAGTTTTCGTCCAGCTTGATGTTGATGAATCCCGGCCTCGCCACATCGACTTCGGCGATTGGCTCGGCGCGCATGATTCGCTGCGAAATCGCCGAGGCAACCTCCATCGGCGGCATCCGCACTGCGCTGGCGAGCCTCAGCGCGACGTTGCATGAATAGTCGCCGTGCTCGCGCTCTTTGGGTCGCTCGATGCGCAGCTCCATGGGCGGAATGGGCGGCAGCGCCTTGTCGGCTTGCGCCAGCTCAAGGCCATTCCGGACCAGATCACCGACAAGATCTCGCGTCGCTCGCGCCATGTCGAAATCACATTTCCGCTCGTCAGACTCACACTGTAGTGGCCGGGTGACCAAAGAATCAGAATATCGCGATTGGTCTGTAACGCACATGCACTCAATAGCGTTTCAAATCGAACGCATCAAGCGACCACCGTCATTGCCGCACTTGGCGCGCGAATCTCGCTGAGTGGAGCACGGTCGTGTCTACCGGGCGCCGCGAGATTGCCGCGGCGGAGCGCGGCAATGACGAAGTTATTCTGCGGTTCGATCAGAAGAACGGAAAGCCGCTAGTGCACCGCCGTCGCGCCTGAGACATCAAATCCCTTGGCCCGATCTCTCAGCAGCCGATGCTCGGGGGCTCGCAGGTGTGGATCTTCATCCAGGATGCGGTTGGCCCAGTTCCTGGCCCGATTCAACGTCTCGTGATCGGTGAGCTTGGCGACGCGCAACTCGGGCAAGCCTGACTGGCGCGTTCCGAAGTACTCGCCCGGACCTCGCATCTCGAGGTCGGACTCGGCCAACTCGAATCCATTCGACGTCTGCACCATCAGTTCCAGGCGCTGACGACTCTGGTCCAGTTCAGTTTCCGAGATCAGGTAACAGATCGATTCCATGTCGCTGCGTCCCACGCGTCCGCGAAGCTGGTGCAACTGCGCCAGGCCGAATCGATCCGCGCCCTCGATCGCCATCACGGTCGCCCTGGGCAAGTCGACGCCGACCTCAACCACGATCGTCGAGACCAGCACGTCGGCATCGCCGTTGGCCAGATCGGCCATCACCGACTGCTTCTCCTCCGACGACATCCGCCCATGCAGCAGCCGGATCCGAGACGCCAGTTCACGCAACGGGCCGTTGCGCAGATTCTCGAACTGCGCCGTCGCGGCTTCGGCTTCGAGCTTGTCCGACTCCTCAACCAACGGGCAGATGACAAACGACTGCCGACCCAACTTCGCTTCTTCGCGGATGCGCCGGTAGACAATCTCCTCGCGACCCGCTGGCGCCACGATCTGCGTTTGCACACGTAGCCGACCGGGCGGCAGTTCGTCGATCACCGATGAGTCCAACTCGCCGTAGACCGTCAGGGCCAGCGTTCGTGGAATCGGCGTGGCCGTCATCACCAACAGATGCGGACTGCGACCCTTGCTGCGCAGCGCGTCGCGCTGCAAGACGCCGAATCGGTGCTGTTCATCAACGACGGCGAGGCCGAGGTCCTTGAAGTTGGCGCTCTCCTGGATCAGCGCGTGCGTGCCGACCACCAGGTCGAGCATGCCGCTCTCCATCTCCTGGTGAATCTGTCGCTTGCGCGCGGCCCGCACACTGCCCGTCAACAGCGCCATCCGCACCGGACGCCCTAGCGCCGGAGCCAAGCTGTAGTTATGCCAGAGCTGGTCGCCGTCGGCGTGGTCCTTCCCGGCGAAGAGCCGTTGGAAGGTCTCGAAGTGCTGCGAGGCCAGCACTTCGGTCGGCGCCATCAGCACGGTCTGATGCCCGGCCCGCACCGAGGCCAACATGGCTGCAGCGGCGACCACGGTCTTGCCTGACCCGACATCACCCTGCAACAACCGCGCCATCGGCTCTCGGCGGAACATATCGTTGCGAATCTCGGTCAAGACTCGCTGCTGGGCGACGGTCAATTCGAATGGCAGCGCTCCAAGAAATGTGTCCAGGAAATCGCCGGGCATGGCGATCTGCGGCGCGTCCGAACGCAGTCGCGCTTCGCGTTTTCGCGACAGGACCGCAAGTTGAATCGAGAGCAATTCCTGGAACGCGATTCTTTGCCTGGCGGCGTCGAGGTCCGTCATTTCCTCGGGGAAGTGGATCATCCGCAGCGCGTCGGCCTCGGAGGGGAACTGGTGCTCGAGCACGATGTGCGGCGGCAACGACTCCGCCAGCAGCGGCAGATAATCGCGCACCGCCACGTGCGCCAGCCTTCGGATCGTCCGATTGGGCAGACCCTTCGAGCGCGGATACACCGGCGAGAGACGACCAACATGCACCGTATCGTCGTCCGGATCGTCGAGCCGCTCCCACTCGGGCGAGACCATCTGCAACTGGCGACCGCGCACATCGATCCTGCCGGAGAGACCGACTCGCATGCCTGGACGCAACGTGCGCGCCAGATAGGGCTGCGACCACCACCAGACGCGCAGACTGCCAGAGCCGTCGCGTACGACCGCCTCAGTCGCCTGCCGTCCCTTACGCAAGTACTTCACGCCGATGCTGGCGATCTCACCGACGATGGTCAGCTCGATGCCTTCCAATGCGTCGGAGATCGAGCGGACATTGCGCCAGTCCTCGTAGCGACGCGGCAGATGCCAGAGCAGGTCGTAGACCGTGTTGATCCCCAGCGTCGTCATCGCCTTGCGCGATTGCGACGGGATGCGTCCCAACACCGATACGTCGCGCGCGAGCGGGTCGTCGTCTTCGAATGTCGCCGCCGGCCGACGCCGAGCCGATTTGGCGCGTGTGGCTTTACGGCGAGGTTCAGCGGCCGCCTGCGTAGTCCGAGGTTCCTGCTTGGACGGACGGGACGTGCCGCCCTTTGCCGGCGATCCGGGCTTGAGCGCTGCTACGACATCGGCAGCCCAACTGCGTCGCTGCTCCGGTGAGAGCGACGCGTAACCCTCCCTCGGCAGCGCTGCAACGATCCGTGTGAAGAACTGACGCTGATCGCCCTCTTTGAGCACGTTGCGCAGATACGTGTCGAGGCCGCCCGAAACCGCCCGATCGAGGTAGCCCAGCTTTTCCTCCAGCGCCAGCATGGACTGGAGCGTCTGCGTCGGCCGGCGCTGGGTGGCCATTAGCTCTTGCGCAGCACCGTTGCGCCGACCGTGCCTGGCCCGATGTGCGCTCCCAGGACCGGGCTGCTCAGCACAATTGGGACATCCATCCCGCCACAGGCATCCGAGACCCGCTTGGCCAGCGCACTCGCGTCCGCATCGGCCTGACCGTGAGAATCGCGACGCGTTCCGGCTCGCCGTTCGACATGATCTGGACGTACAACCGGTCGAGCGCCTTCTTGCGTGTCCGAGGTCGCTCGACGTCGGCGACTTCGCCGTCGATCAATTCCAGTAGCGGCCGCATACGCAGCAACTTGCCGGCGAGCTGTCGAGCCCGGCCAATTCGCCCGCCGCGCAGCAGATAGTCGAGCGTCTCAACAAACAGCAACGTGCGTGTTCTGCCGGCGAGCTCTTGAGCCGCCGCTGCCGCCTCCGACACGCTGGCTCCGTCGTTGACGGCGGCAAGCGCCGCCTCCGACGCCCAGCCGACGGCCATCGATGCCGAAGCCGAATCGACGAACTCAATCGGCGGCCCATTCTCCAACAAGGAAGCGCCCTGTCTCGCCGAGTTCAGTGTGCCCGACAGCTTGCCGCTCAGGTGGACCGAGACGATCCCGTCCGCGCCATCGCCGATCAGCCCCTGGTAGACGTCGCGAAACACCCCGGGCGCAGGCTGGGACGTTGTGGGCAATACGCCGCCCTCTTCGACGGTCCGATCCAGTCGCTGCCAGAACTCAGGCTTGGTCAGCGTGACGCCGTCATTGAACTGCTCGTCGCCAAAGTGCAAGTGCAAAGGGACGACCGAGATCCCCGGGATCTGGCCCTGCTCAAGGTCGGAGGCGGAGTCAGTGACTACAGCGATGGACATATGTTCTATCCTACGTGAACTAACGCGACCCTTCCAGTACCGAGACCCAGGCGCTACTCAAGCGCGATGAGCCACGGATAGTGAGGCTGGCCGCCTTCAATCAAGTCGACTTCGAGATCGGTTGACTCTTCAATAGCCTCTGCCAACGCATCCGCCTGTTCTTCCGGCACATCTTCCCCGACATAGAGGGTGAATAGCGAAGCGCCGGGTAGTGACTCCGCCATCTGTGTAGCCAGCGTCAGGGCGACCTCGTCGATCGACTCGCCTGCGCCGACGATCTCCCCATCGAGCATGGCGAACGGCTGACCTTGGGAGATTGGAACATCGCCTTCCACCGTACGCGCTGCGTGTGTCACGCGACCGATGCGAACATCGTCGAGCGCCTCTTCCATTTCCGCCACGACATCCTCGATCGGAACGCCGCCGATCACCGCCGCCAGCGCCGCCACACCCTCAGCCTGACTGTCGTTGTGGATGACATGGATCCGCTGCGGCTCATCGGCCTCGGCTGCAAGTTCCCCGGCCCGTTCCGCCGCTGGGGTGACGTTGTGGTTGTTGGGCAGGATGATGACATCCTCACCCTTAACCGACTCAGCCGCCGAGAACAGCATCTCGACCGAGGGATTGTCGGCTGCGCCGCCGGAGACAATCGCCGCCGCGCCGAGCTCGCTAAAGACCCGAACGAATCCGCTTCCCTGGGCGACCGCGACGACAGCGGCATCCGATTGCGATTCGTGCGTTCGCGCGGCCTGGGCACGCATATCGACCGCGCGGAAGATACGAATCTGTCCGGCGCGATCGGCCGCAGCGTAGGCGTCGGCCGGCTCGTCGGTGTGCAGGTGAATGCGCAGGTCCTCGCCGTCCGGCGCGAGCATGACAGTTTCATCGTCGCCGGCCAGCACCTCGCGCAAGCCCTCGATGTCTGCGACATTGGCCACGACCAATTCCGTGCAGAACCCGTCGAAGTCGCTGCCCGAGTCCAGTCGTCGCGCGAGCCAGCCGGGATCGATGGCGCCCAGTTCCGCCGGAACCTCTGGAATCGGTTCGCCAGCCAGTGCGCCGGCCATTCCACGCAGCATGAACTCGAGACCGCGCGCACCTGCGTCGACGACGCCCGCATCCTTCAACACCGGATTCTGCTCCGGCGTGTACTCAACCGACTTGTACGCAGCGACGACCGCCTCCCGCATCTGCGCCATTGGGCCACCCGTCACCGACGCGACTGCGTTAGCAGTGTCGGCGGCCACGGAGATCATTGTGCCTTCGCGAGGCTCCGACACTGCATTGCGAGCCGCCTCGGCGGCATTGTTGAACGCGATTACCAGCGAATCATCTGAATCACGCCAGAGTCCGTCCGCAAACCCACGCAGCCACTGCGCGCCGATCACACCCGAGCTGCCACGTCCTCCCAGCAATGCAGCTGAGGCGGCTGCGGTGGCCATCTCGTGCGCCGGAGTGTCGTCGTCGATCGCCTCAAGCGCTTCGCTGGCAGCTGCCAGCGTGCGACCCAGATTGGCTCCGGTGTCGCCGTCGGGGACGGGATAGACATTGATCAGATTCAACGCTTCGCGATGCAGCGCGACCCAGCCGGCCGCGCCCTGGATCATCCGCTTCAGGTCCTCGCCGCTCAAGCCCTGGGCTCTGGCCTCGCTCACATCCGGTTCGACCATCTGTAGCCTCCCGTATAGAGTGCCGACATCGTCGCAGTCGCATGCTCAGAACCCCGCTAGGGTGCTGATATGATACCTGCCACGCACCGGCGACAGCCGAACCTGCTGCGTGTGTGAAAGACGGATTGAGGACGGAACGATGGCCGGCAAATGTGACCTCTGTGACAAGCGGACCACGTTCGGCCGCAACATCCGGCACAAGCACTCGGGTCGATGGAAGCGCAAGGCGCCTCGAACATCGCGCACCTTCAAGCCAAATGTTCACCGACACAAAGTAACCGTTGACGGTAAAACCCAACGGCTTAACGTATGCACCGCATGCCTGCGAACGATGATGAAGCGGCTCGCCGCCTGACCCCAGGCAATGAGCTGTCGAGCGTGAGCTAGACCCCGATCGGAACAACGAACCGCCCCCAAGCCAGATCAGCGGATGAAGCGTCCGCCCTTGATGACCCGCGAAGCCTGTCTCTGACCGACTGAGACAGTGCAGACACACCGAGACCGAGGAATATGCGAATCTACGTTGGAAACCTGCCCTTCCGTACAAACTCTGAGGAACTGCGCGAAATCTTCGCCGAGCACGGCGAAGTCCAGGACTGCGTGATCCCCGTCGACCGCGACAGCGGTCGATCACGCGGCTTCGGCTTCGTCGACATGGACGACGAGGAAGCGCGCAACGCGATCACCGCGCTCGACGGCTATGACATGGACGGACGCCAGCTGCGCGTCAACGAAGCGCGACCGCGTGGGGGTGGCGGCGGTGGCGGTGGCGGCGGTTACCGCGGCGGTGGTGGCGGCGGTGGCGGCGGCTACCGTGACGACCGTGGCGGTGGCGGTGGCGGCGGCTACCGCGATGGCGGCGGCTACCGTGAGAGCCGTGGTGGTGGCGGCGGCGGAGGCGGTGGATACCGCGAGCCGCGCTACGACGACCGTGGCTCCCGCGAGAGCTACTCCGACCGTGGGCGTCGCTGGTAGCGCTCGTTCGGCGCACACCACATCCCAATAGCGACATGAACCCCGGCGTCCGAATCCGAGAAATCGGGTTCGGGCGTCAGGCGTTGCCCTTCGTAGACGTTCTCTGGAACGTCTACGAGGGAGACCCTTCTTGGATCCCAACTCTGCGTCGCGTCCAGTTGGAGCGTCTCGATCCGAAACAGACGCCCTTCCTACGCTACGGGCAGGCCCAGTTGTTCGTCGCCGAGCGCGACGGCAAAGATGTGGGCCGCATTTCGGCCCAGCTCAACCCGCTGCACGACGAAAAATGGCAGGAAGCCGCCGGCTTCTTTGGTCATTTCGATTGCGCAAACGATCCTGAGGCCGCCGCCGCGTTGTTTGAAGCAGCCGAGTCGTGGCTGCGCGAGCGCGGCGCCATCTACTCTCGCGGACCGTTCAATTTCACGATTAACGATGAATCGGGCTGCCTGGTCAAAGGCTTCGATCTGCCGCCGATGATCGCGATGCCTCACGGACGCCGATGGTTTCCCGATCTGATCGAGGCCAACGGCTATGCCAAGGTCAAGGATCTCTGGGCGTACCACTATCCGGTCGCCGCTCCGCTCGGCGACCGTCGCCAACGTGCCTGGCAGCGCATCCACGACCACCCTCGCGTCACCGTGAGACCGTTCGACAAGAAGCAGCTTCGCCGTGATGTCAGAATTGCTGCCGACATCTTCAACGAAGCCTGGGTCGACAACTGGGGCTCTGTCCCGATCACGACCGAGGAAGCCGACCGGCTCGCAGCCGACCTGGTCCAGTTCGCCGATCCCGATCTCACAGCCATCGTCGAGATCGACGGCGATCCGGCGGCCATGGTCATTTCGATTCCCAACCTCAACGAGTGCGCCCGAGACATCGATGGTCGGCTCTTCCCGTTCGGCTGGGCCAAGCTGCTCTGGCGGCTGAAGCGCAAACCGGAAAGCGGCCGCGTGATGCTGCTCGGGGTCCGCCAGAAATGGCGAATCCGAGAGTTCGCTCAACTCGGACAAATGTTGACCGCCGAGGTCCACGTGCGAGGCGCCGAGCGAGGCTATCGATGGGCCGAACTGGGCTGGGTGCTCGAGGACAACAACCTGCTCAACCACGCCCTCAAACGAACCAACGCCGAGGTCTACAAGGTCTACCGCGTCTACGAGAAGCCGTTGTAGCGCTGGTCTGGAAACAGGGCTCCCCCTTTGGGGGAGCTGCCGAAGGCTGAGGGGGCCCGCAGCGCGCGGCCCACTCGACAGAGCGGCCCCCTCCGTCACTTCGTGACACCTCCCCCAGAGGGGGAGGTCGATCCACGCATGCGGTCTAACGAGCTAGTGCATCGAGAGCACGACGCAAGCGAGCCACAGCGTCCGCGACCGACTCTCGGTCGTTGTACACGGCCGAGCCGGCTACTAACCACGTCGCCCCCGCGTTCACGATTGCGGCGATCGTCGACTCGTTCACTCCACCATCGACAGCTACTGGCGACGACTCACGGCCGCAGGCGTCGAGCATCTCTCGCGCCTGCCGAATTCGATCCAGCGATTCCGGGATGAACTTCTGACCACCCCACCCGGGGTTGACGCTCATGATCTGGATCCGGTCGCAGATCGGCACGACGGCCTCGAGCTCGCTCAGCGGCGTGCCGGGATTGAGCGTCACGCCCGCCTCTACGCCGCCGTCTGCAATCTGCTGCAGCAACCGGTGCGGATGTCGCGTCGACTCGATGTGAATGGTCACGCAGTTGACGCCGGCGGCGATGAAGTCGTTGATGTGATCCTCGGGATGCTCGACCATCAAATGCGCTTCGATCTGCAGCGACGTCAACGAACGCACCGCAGCAGCCATTTGCGCGCCGAAGGTGATTGGCGGCACGAAGTTGCCGTCCATCACGTCGAGCGAAATCCAATCGACGCCGGCTGCTTCGGCGTCGGCGATCTGCTCCGCCAGGCGTGTCCAATCGGCGTTCAAGATCGAAGGGGCAATCGCAACTGACCCGGTCGACTCGCTAGTCCTGGCAGTCATCGTCGGCCCTGTTGTTTCGCCGCGGCGCGCTCGGCGGCTCGCCGCTGGGCGCGATTGAGTCCCGTCTCCAACGTGGCCAACGCGGGCTCCTGAGCCGGTGTCTCCGGCTGGTTGGCCGGCTTGAGTTGCAGGCGAGCTTTCGCCTCATCGAGCGCCGTCAGCACCTGCTGCGGCGCGGTACCGCCCGGGACATTTCGCGATTCCAGCGCAAACTGCGCGGTCATTCCTACAGCGTCGGACTCGAACGCAGCATGCTCGGCTTGCAAGTCTTCCAGCGTCAACTCCGACAACTTGCAGCCGCGCTGTTCGCAAGTTCGGACCAGGCGTCCGACCACACCATGCGCCTCGCGGAACGGGACACCTTTGCGTGTGATGTAGTCGGCGTAGTCCGTGGCCAGAATGAACGGATCGTCGTCTACCATTGCTCGCGCGCGAGCGCCATCGACTTGCGCCGTCAGCAGCGCACGAGCGAGGACGTGCAATGTGCCAATCAGATTCTCAGCGGTATCAAACAAGCCGGATTTGTCCTCCTGCAGGTCGCGGTTGTATGCCAACGGCAGCCCCTTGAGCGTCGTCAAGATGGCGGTCAGGTGACCCACGACCTTGCCACTGCGACCGCGTGCCAGCTCGGCGACATCGGGGTTGCGCTTCTGCGGCATGATCGACGAGCCGGTCGTAAAGGCATCGCCGAACTGCAGTACACCGAACTCGGCCGAGCTCCAAAGGATCACGTCCTCGCATAGGCGCGAGATATTGACCATGCAGATCGCGGCATTGGACAGGAACTCCACGATGTAGTCGCGCGATGAAACGGCATCCATGCTGTTGCGCGAGATTGATTCAAACCCGAGCTCATCGGCGACGGCCTGTCGGTCGAGCGGATACGCCGCGCCGGCGAGCGCTGCGCTGCCGAGCGGCATGATGTCGGCGCGAGCGAACGAGTCGACCAGACGCTCGGCGTCGCGATCGAGCATTTCCAGGTAGGCCAGCAAGTGATGCGCCAGCAGCACCGGCTGGGCTCGCTGCAAATGCGTGTAGCCGGGCAGGTAGACGTCCAACGACCGCTCGGCCAGTTCAATCAGCGAGGCCTGCAATCCTCGCACCGCGCCGACTGCCTGCACAATCGCGTCGCGGACAAACATCCGCGTGTCCAGAGCGACCTGGTCGTTGCGCGAGCGCGCCGTGTGCAGCCGTCCGGCTGCGTCGGCGCCGATGATCTGGCTCAGTCGGGCCTCGACGTGTGTGTGAATGTCTTCGAGCTCGTGGTTGATCTCGAACCCGCCCGATTCGATCTCGGACTCGACCTGGTCAAGCCCCTCAATGATCCTCGCGGCGTCGGCCGCTGCAATGATCCGTTGGGACGCCAGCATCCGAGCGTGCGCCCGCGATCCGGCGATGTCGTGTCGGAACAGCAGGAGGTCGGTTTGAATCGACGAGGTATAGGCCTGGACAAGCGCGTCGGGCGCTTCCTCGAAGCGTCCGCCCCAAAGCCGCTGCGACTCAGCATCGTTACCGTCACTCATGCGCGGCCCGCATTCCAATTCTACCGCTCCCCCTTGCAGGGGGAGCGGGTTATGCATTGTTGTCGCCACTTCCGTCGGGAGAGATACGGCCCTATTCGTCCGTCGGCAGCTTTGTCAGACCCGCGGCGCCGATCGCTGTGTCGAGTTGCTCTGCCGACAGCTCACGAGCGCGAACCGTCCAGATCGCCGCCGGCTCACCGAGCTCTGCAATCTGCGCGGGGTAGATGCCGTCGGCCAGCGCGCGAATCACGAGCTGAATCTGGTCCTCGGAGAGTGGACCGCAGAGCGCCTCAAACGCCTGCTTGGCGTCCAGCGCGAGATATAGGGCGCACTCCAGCGTTGCGTGCCCGGGCCGACGGATCTGGAAGTCCGCAGCGTCGGGACCGCCGGCCGTGGGTACGGCCGCTTCGTATTCGACTGCGATCTCAGTGTCAGAGGCGTTGGTCGTCATCGCCCATATCCAATCTGGTCACCATGTCTCCGGCCGACTCGTGTGCGCACCGAGGTGGCCATCGGTCGATCGGTTACGACGTGTGTCCCGATGATACGTCCAAGACGCCGCCCGGTTGTCGGAGCAACTGCTTCTCTGCCTGCACACGCACCGGCAGGCCGAAGATATCGATGAATCCAACCGCCGATGTCTGGTCGAATACGTCACCCTCGTCGTAGGTCGCCAGCGAGTACTGGTAGAGGCTGTTCGGACTCTCGACGCCAACCACGACGGCCTGGCCCTTGTACAGCTTGACCCGCGACGTGCCGGTCACATGGCGCTGCATCGAAGCGGTAAACGCGGCCAGGTCCTGGTGCGTGCCCGTGAACCAGAGGCCGTCGTAAATCAGATCGGCGTAGTCCTGCATCAGTCGATGCTTGAGCCGGATCTGGCTCTTGGAGAGGGTCAGCGTCTCCAGCGCCTGGTGCGCGATGCGCAGCGTCGTCGCTGCTGGCGCTTCATAGACCTCACGCGACTTGATGCCGACGAGTCGGTCTTCCACCATGTCGATCCGTCCGACGCCGTTGGCCCCAGCCACATCGTGAATGCGGCTGATCAATGTGACAGCATCGAGTCCTTCGCCGTCCAAGGAGACCGGTCGGCCATGCTCGAAGCCAATCTCGATGTACGTCGGCTCGTCCGGAGCATTTTCCGGATTGACCGTCCACTCCCAGACATTGTCGGGCGGCTCGGTCCACGGATCCTCCAACGGACCGGCCTCGATCGACCGACCCCAGAGGTTCTCGTCGGTTGAGTACTGTTTCTCAACGCTCACCGTGATCGGAATGCTGTGCGCCTGGGCGTAGACGATCTCGGACTCGCGCGTCGTCAGTTCCCATTCGCGGACGGGAGCGAGAATGCGCAAGTCCGGCGCCAGCGCCTGCACCGACACATCGAACCGGACCTGGTCGTTGCCCTTGCCCGTGCAACCGTGCGCCACCGCCGTTGCGTTGTGCTCACGTGCGACGTCAACGAGCGCCTTGGCAATCAAGGGACGCGCCAGCGCCGTGGCGAGCGGGTAGCGACCTTCGTACAATGCGCCGGCCATCAGCGCCGGGAAGCAGAATGCCTGGGCAAAGTCCTCGCGCAGATCGAGCATTTCGAAGCCGACCGCACCGGCGGCATAGGCACGCGATTCCAACTCTTCGTCGGCCTCGAGATAGCCCATGTCGGCTGTCATGCAGACGACTTCCCAACCGCGCTCGGTCAGCCAACGCGTCACCACCGACGTATCCAGCCCGCCCGAGTAGGCCAGCACCACCCGCTTCTCATCTGTTCGTTTCGCCACCCCGGTCTCCTGTCCGGTTCCTGTTCGCGTTGTTGCGGATTACTCCGAGATCGACGCCAGCGCGTCGTCAATAATGCCGATCGCCTGGTCGATCTCGTCTTCCGAGATCGTCAGCGGCGGCACCAGTCGCAGCACATTCGGCTTGACCACGTTGCAAAGCAGACCGCGGTCGCGGATCGCCGTCACCAGCGCCGGACCAACGTCGGCGCTTAGCTGCACCGCGATCAACAGGCCCTTGCCGCGCACGTGGTCGATCAACGGATGGCGATCCTCCAGCGCGCGAATACCCAACGTCAATTGCTCGCCGCGAGCCTCAGCTTGCGCGGGAATGTCCTCGTCGACGATGACGCGCAGCGTCTCCAGCGCGACCGCCGTGGTGAACGGCTGACCGCCAAACGTCGTGCCGTGGTCGCCGGGCTCGAGAATGTCGCCACGCTCGTTGGCGACGATCGCGCCAATCGGCACGCCGCTGCCCAGACCTTTGGCCAACGCCATCACGTCGGGCTGCACATCTTCGTGCTGCCAGGCGAACAGTTTGCCCGTCCGGCCAATTCCGGTCTGGACCTCGTCCAGCATCAGCAGCAGGTTGTGTTCGTCGCAAATGGCGCGCAGGGCGGTCAGATAACCTTCGTCGGCGACATTGACTCCGCCCTCACCCTGCAGCGGCTCGACCAGGATTGCGGCCGTCTCTGGACCAACGGCATCGCGCACCGCGTCGACGTCATTGAAGGGAACGTGGCGGAATCCGTCGAGCGGGCCGAAGGGCTCTCGGTAGCGAGGATTGCCCGACGCGTTGACCGAGGCCAGTGTCCGGCCGTGGAACGCCTCGTCCATGACGATGATCTCCGTGGCCCCGTCGCGCCGCGTCTGGCCCCACTTGCGGCCGATTTTGATCGCGCCCTCGGTCGCCTCGGCCCCACTGTTACAGAAGAAGATCCGGGTCATGCCGGACTGCTCGAGCACCATGTCGGCCAGATCGAGCTGGGGAATCGTGTAGAAATAGTTGGATACGTGCAGTAACGTCTCTGCCTGTTGCTTGAGCGCCTCCACCACACGAGGGTGGCAGTGCCCGAGATTGTCCGAGGCGATGCCGGCGACGAAGTCGAGATACTCGTTGCCCTCGTCGTCCCAAACCTTCGTGCCCTCACCACGCACCAGCGTGACGGGCAAACGGCCCGCCGACATCATGAAGACAGCAGACTCGCGCTCAGCAGTGGTGGGCATATTCGTCACTCCGGTTACCCCGACAGGGAGACTCAATCCGATTCAGACTACGCGAGCGATTGTCAGGCGTCTATGAAACCGATAGCGCTCGCAGTGAGACATATGAAAGAGAGCCAAGTTCCCGCGAGTAGGTCCGTCATACCCGCGCTTGTTGGAGACCTTTGAATGACTCCCGAATCCCCTCTCCCCCCCTTGCGGGGGGAGATGTCACGGAGTGACAGAGGGGGGGTCGGTCGGTGAGTATCAAATGGCAGCTGTGGACAGGACCCCCCTCTGCCTTCGGCATCTCCCCCGCAAGGGGGGAGAAGGGGAGTGTTGCCAAGTTCTCCTTGTTGCGGGAATGACGAGGATCCGATGTGGCCGAGTTTCCTCTGCTGCCTACTCCGACGACCCTACTCCGACGACTCCGATAACCGCTCGAGGATCAGGCCCAGCCGATCAAGCGCTTCGCCGTAGCCGGCCCAGTCTCCTTCGCGCTGCTTCTCCAGCGCTTCCTCGAAGGCCTCTTGGGCTTGTGCCGTGAGTTCTGCCGCGTCATCGGACAACGTTATCGGCTGTCGATCCTGCTGAGCTTGCTGGGCTTCGACGTCCGGCTCTTCGGCAGCTTCCTCCGTTACGGCCTGACCTGGCACGTCGCCGAGGAAGGACAGACCCTGGGCCGCACGGTTGCCCAACGCAACCTGCACCGCGTTGACGAACGTGTCCTCGAAGGCAATGCGGTCGCCGTTGACGACGATCACCCCCTTGAGCTGTGGGTAGCGTCCGGTATCGGCTTGCAGGTAGATCGGTTCGACATACACGTACGAA
Source organism: Dehalococcoidia bacterium (assembly GCA_965207365.1). GTDB lineage: Bacteria > Chloroflexota > Dehalococcoidia > Bin125 > Bin125 > Bin125. Next base: position 979,056 of record OZ242281.1, read on the forward strand.
TCGCCGACCGGGATGAACAGGAGGTTGCCTCTGATCACCTCCGAGCCTTGCTGGCCCAGCAGCGTGAACTGTCGGGACACAGCAACGTCCTGGTCGATTCGGTTCTCAATCTGTTTCGGACCGTCGACGTTCTTGTTTGACGGGAAGCGGAACGCGAATAACTTGCCGTAGTTCTCGCCGTCGGAGCGACCCGCCATCCATGCGATCGAATTCAGTCGGTTGCGAGGCGTGAATGGCAGGATCAGCAGGAACTCGGGCTCCGGCTGGTCGGGCAGGCGCAGCGTCACGTAGTAAGGCTCAACCGCAATCTCCTGCTGGCGCAGCAGTTCCTGTGGGATCGCCCAGAGGTCCTCGCGGTTGAACAGGCCGCGCGCCGACTCGATGTGATAGGTGAGGTACTGGTCGGCCTGTGCCTGGAAGTAGTCCTGCGGGTAGCGCCAGTGCTGCTGCAAGTCGGTGGGGAACTCTTCGGCCGGCTTGAACAGCTCGGGGAAGATGTCCTGCCAGACCTGGATAATCGGATCGCTGTCATCGACGATGTACAGATCCACCGATCCGTTGTAGGCGTCAATCACGGCCTTCACCGAGTTACGCACATAGTTGTAGCCGTTGCCATGCGGCTGAGAGTAGGGATAGCGATCGGTGACGGTGTAGGCGTCCTGGATCCAGTACAGATGTCCATCATCGCCAACCACGATGTACGGGTCGGCGTCCAACCGCAGGAAGGGTGCCAGTTCATTGACGCGGTCCTGGATCAACCGGCGGAACAGGATCCTGCTGTCCCCATCGACCGATCCGGAGATCAGGATGTTGGCATCGCCGAATGACCAGGCAAACGCCAGGCGTCGGAAGAGTCCACCCAGTTCGATCCCGCCCTCGCCGGAATAGCGTGTGGTCGCCTGATCGGCCTCGCCTGTCGATTCCTCACCGCTCAGCGGGTAGTCGAATTCCTCCGTCTTGCTGTTGGCGATGATGTACGCGTCGGTGACTTCGCCGTAGTAAATCCTCGGCTCCACGATCTCCAGGTCGATCGGCCCCGACGACGTCTCCTCGATCACTTCCGGGGGAATATTCGAGACCCAGAACACCGGCTCGCCTGACGGCGACACCTCATCGACCGGTGTCATCACCACACCGAAACCGTGCGTGAACTGCAGGCGGCGGTTGACCCATCCCTGCTGCGTCGATTGCAAATTCGCCTGGGAAAGTTCACGCGCAGCCAGGAAGACCTGATGCTCCTCGCCTCCCACCATGTAGCGGTCGACATCGACATCCGGATACACGTACAGCGGGCGAATGGTCTGGATCGTGTTCAAGGTGTCGTTCAGCGGACGGTGATCCCACAGTCGGACGTTTAACAACGCCTCGGGATTGAGTTGTAAATCACCTTCATCAACGGCATCGTCGGCGTTGAATTCGCGCTCCTCGATCTCGTCCAGCGCGAATGCGTCCCGCGTCGCAGCGATGTTGCGCTCGATGTACGGCGTCTCGCGTTCGAGCTCGTTTGGCTCAACGGTGAATCGCTGAATTGCAGCCGGCAGGATCGCGCCACCAACGATCGAGACCAGAATCAGGATCGCGATCGGCCCGATCGCAAGTCGCAGCCGCTCGTGGAACGGCCACGACAACACGCCAAGGATGACGATGATTGCCGCAACCATTTTGACGATCTGGACTGGTGAGCGGATGTTGTCGTCGGTAAACGTCGCACCGTAGACGAATCCACTCGGGCTCAACGCCAGTTCGAAGCGAGCCAGCCAGTAGCTCCAGACGAACAGCGCCATGACCACCGCGATGGTGAGCGCAAGGTGGATGCGCACCCCGAGGGTTGACTGGGCGTTGCCGTGATGCATCATCAGCCGCACGCCATACGTTGCGGCCGTAGAGAGCATCGTCATGATCGCCAGGCCGGTCGCCCAGCCCTTCATGAACTGAAGCGCTTCGAGCTCGAAGATGTAGAAGCCAAGGTCTTTGCCAAACTGCGGGTCTGTCGAGCCGAACGGTTTGGCGTTCAGGTACTGAAGGATCAGCTCCCATTGCCCTGCGGCCACCGAACCGAAGATGATCGCCAGGAGAATCATTGCCACAGCGGCGATGATGTGAATCACGCGTGTCAGTCGAGGATCGTCGACCACAGGCGCCATCGCCTCGACCGGCATTCGCCAGGCGACCGCATAAGAAAGGCCCAGCACCAACAACGATATTCCTGCGCCGGCAACGAATAGCCAGACCTGCGTCACGATGCGGAGGTCGAACACACCGCGGTAACCGACGTTGTCGAACCAGAGTCGATCGATGTAGATATCGATGCCGATGTTGAGCAGGATCAACAGCACCAGCAGGGCGACGCCGGCGACGACGACGCGTGGCCAGGTGCGATTGCCCTCAGGTGGCTGGCCCTCGGCGGCGGTGTAGGGAGGCGGCTCGTCGGCGCCAGCGCCGCCGCCTCCACCGAGTCCCTCGCGGAAGACCGGCGGCGGCGGACCAAGTTCGCCGGAGCGACCCTCATCCGACGGCGGCACGTCATGCGGGCCGTCGCTGCCGTTGCGCCAGCCACCCTGGCTGCGATGGATCCACGGGGACCACTTCATACGAGGGCCGTTCCCACTGCCGCGCCATCAACGGCTGCGCGGACGATTTGCGGTTGTCTGCCGTCCACGATACGGACCTCAGCGCCCGAGCCAACCGTCTCACGCCCGGCGCGCAACTTGGGCAACATTCCGCCGGCGATCACTCCGCACTCGGTCAACTCCTGTTGCCGTGCGTCATTCAGGCAATCGATTCCCGCCCCGTTACCATCCAGCACCTGCGGAACGTCGGTCAGGAAGATCAGGGCAGAAGCGCCAAGCGCACTCGCCACCGCGCCGGCCGCAGTGTCGGCGTTGATGTTCAAGGTCGTAGACAGATCGTCCGCCAACCCGACCGGTGCGAGCACCGGCAGCAAGCCAGCGTCGAGCATTCGTTGCAGAGTGTGAGGGTTGCAGCGCGGCGTCTCGCCCACCAGTCCGATTCTCGTCGAGATTGGCGAATGCAGTGTGCCGCCGTCGACGCCGCTCAGGCCAACCGCCGGTGCGCCCAACTCCTGCAACCGCCGCGTCAGTTCCTTGTTGATCAATCCGGCCAGCACCGCAACCACCACTTCCAGCGACTCCGGCGTCGTCGAGCGCAGCCCATCGACCCACGCCGCCTCAGCGCCGAGTCGACGCTGCCAGTCGGTCACGGCTGCGCCGCCACCGTGGACAACGACCACCGGACGACCCTCGCGATGTAGAGCGACGCAGTCCGACAGCGAGGTGTCATGTTCACCAAGTGTCGAGCCGCCGATCTTGATCACGACCGGGCCGAGATTCTGGGTTGCGGAAGTCATGGATGCAAGCCTAGCCCACGAATCGCAGTCGGACTGCGTCTCGAACCCGATACCGTCGCCCTATGAGCGCCCGCGCGACCAACCATGCGATCCTCTTCCTGCTCAGCATCGAACTGCTCTCCGGGCTGATCTCGTTCACGATTGGACGTCCCAGCGGTGAATGGCTCTTCTGGCTGCACGGGATCGCCGGATTCTCGTTGGTTGGGCTGGTCATCTGGAAGTACCGCATTGTCCTGCGCTCATTCCGTCGCCGAGGCGTCGTGTCGGACACGATCGGCTCAGTTGTCCTGGTCTTGTTGTTCGTCGGCGTGCTGACCACCGGAACGCTCTGGGCGATCATCGGTCGGGGCGGAGTCGATATCCCTCTCTACGGGAATATGCGCCTACTCGTCATACACACAACCCTGGGTCTCGCACTCACAATCCCGCTGATTGCACACGCTGCCATGCGTTGGCCGCGGCGGGTCAAGACCACGGACTTCACCAACCGCCGAGCTGCGCTGCGACTGCTTGGCGTTGGACTAGGCGGCCTGTTGCTCTGGCAGGGAGCCTCGGCAGCGGCTCCAGTCGCTGGCAAACGGCCAAGATTCACTGGTTCCAGGGAAGAGGCCAGCGGACAAGGCAACGCGCATCCGGTGACACAATGGCTATTCGACAGCCGGCAGCGAATCGACGCCAACGACTGGCGGCTCACTGTCCAGGGAGATGTCATCACGCCCGCCAGGCTGAGCTACCAGACCATCCTGGACATCGCCAACCACCGAACCACGGCCACCCTCGACTGCACCGGGGGTTGGTACACGGTCCAGGAATGGAGCGGAGTGCGCCTGTCCGACGTGATTGCAGTCGCTGCTCCCAACGAACACGCGGAGAGCATCGTGATCGAGTCGGCAACCGGCTTCAATCGACGGTTTCCGATTACCGACGCCAACCAGTTGTTGCTCGCTACCCACATCTCGGGCGAGCCCCTCTCGAGCGGCCACGGATTCCCCATGCGCCTCGTCGCACCGGGCCATCGGGGTTACAACTGGGTCAAGTGGGTCACCAGGATCGAAGTCAGCAGCAAGCCGCCATGGTGGCAATCGCCGTTGCCGTTGCAGTAAAGCGGCTCTGACAGCTCAGTCAAAAGCGATCGCGCGGATGACCAGGGACTCCTCGGCGCGATTGAGCTCGTAGACCAGTCGGATCGGTCCGTTCTGGAGTTCCATCAGCTCCTTGCCCTGAGAGGCGAGACCAGGAAGTGGCCGTCCATTCAGCCAACGATCATGCCGGAAACTGCCGATCAGTTTGCGGGCCGCCATCATTTCCATGGGCTTCAAATCGCGGAACATTGCTATCGTCTCTGCGCTGTAGTCAACCTTGAACGGCATACTGCGTCGCGCAGTGTTCGCCGAATTCGATTATCTCCTCAGCAGTTGGCAAGCCGAGAGAGTCTGAGAACTCCTCCCGAGACATGCCGAACTGCTCCATAATCTCAGCGTCGCTCAGACCCGTCTCGTCAAGCAGGAACTCAGCTGTCAATCCCAACGCGAGCATGAACTCTCGATCACCGACGCTTCCGTCCTCATCCGACACAAGGGCAATTCTTCGCTCATACTCATCGCGAGAGTTGGCATCCCACTGATTCTCACCCACCATGACAGGCGGCCGTGACGACTCGGGCACGCCTGGAATCTTCCACACCATCGAGAGCCTCCGGTCGATTCAGATCCCCCGCAGTGTATCCAAGTCTCCCGACAGACAGCTACGTCACGTAGTCGGCGTTGAAGCGGACGTACTCCTCGGTCAGATCGCAGCCCCAGGCTGTCGCTTCGGCTTCTCCCTGGCCGAGATCCATCTTGAGAAACACCTCATCGCCCTGTGTCTTGGCCGACGCTTCTTCCTCCGGTACGCCAGTGGCTGTGCCGTCGAATACGCACAGGTCCGAAATCCAGATGCGCACGCGATCGAGGTCATAGGGCACACCGGCCCGACCCGCCGCCATCAGGATCCGGCCCCAATTGGGGTCGTACTTGCTCAGCGCAGCTTTAAGCAGCGGTGAGACGACAATCGTGCGAGCCACATCGCGAGCGTCGCTCCACGATTTCGCGCCTGACACGGTCATCGAAATCCGCTTCGTCGCGCCCTCGCCATCGCGCGCCATCATCTTGGCCACTCTGGTCGAGACATCCAGAAGCGCATCAGCGAACGCGTCCAAGCCTCGACCTGAAAGCGCCGCGCCGCCGGCAGCGCCGTTCGCCAGGATGACCGAGGAGTCATTTGTCGACGTATCGCCATCGACCGTGACCATATTGAACGATCGATCCATGGCGAACCGGAATGTGGCATCAAGGTGGCTCACTGCAACCGGCGCATCGGTCGTGAAGAACGCCAGCATCGTCGCCATATCGGGATGAATCATCCCCGCGCCCTTGGCGCAACCGCCGACGGTGTAGGTCACGCCGCCCGCTTCGAACGTGGATACCGCTTCCTTGACAAACGTATCAGTCGTCATGATTGCGCGGGCGAACTCAGCTCCGCCGTCTGCTCTTGTCTCCATTTGCGGGATGCCGCTGCGCAACAGGTCCATCGGCAGGTAGTGACCGATGATGCCGGTCGAATTGACGAAGACATCCTCGGCAGTGCAGCCAACGCGTTCGGCTGCCAGTCGGGTCATTTCGCGAGCGTCGGCCAGTCCCTGCTCGCCAGTCGCGCAGTTGGCGTTACCCGAATTGACGACCACCGCTCGCAGCATGCCGTTCTTCGTATGCACTTTACTGATCTGAACCGGCGCAGCCGTGCTCTGGTTCTGTGTGTAGACGGCGGCCGTCGTCGCGGGCCGATCCGAGACCAGCATGGCCAGATCGGGTAGCCCGGACTCCTTGATTCCTGCCGTAAACCCGCAAGCCGAGAACCCCTGCGCTCGGGTAACAGCCCCTTCGGCGTCCGGGTTCGCACCCAACGAGTCATGAGACGCGCTCATGGGTATACGCCAATCTTGCTCAGTCCGACTTCCTCGGGGATACCGAACATCAGATTGAAGCACTGCACTGCCGCGCCCGCTGTGCCTTTGACCAGGTTGTCGATAGCGCTGATCACCATGACCTCGCCGGTCATCGGATCGACCATTGGATAGACAATGCAGGCATTCGAGCCGAGCGTCTGCTTGGTTGAAGGCGAATTCGGCGCAACATGAACAAACGGTTCCTCGGCGTAGTACGACTCATACACATCGCGCAACGCCTCGGCACGCTGTTCCGAGTTCTCCGGCAGCGCGCCATCCTGGATTGACGGATAGCAAGTCGCCAGAATGCCCCGCGTCATCGGCACGAGGTGAGGGACGAAGGTGACGCTGAACGCAGCCTCGCTCGGTGTTGCCTGTTGCAGGGTTGAGAGTTCTTGAACCATCTCCGGTTGATGCCGGTGTCCCGAGAGGCCATAGGCAGAGAAGTTGGAATCAACCTCGGAGAAGTGAGACGTGATCTTCAGCCCGCGCCCCGCTCCCGAAACTCCCGACTTCGCATCAACGACGGTTCGACCGTCGAGCCAGCCCTGTGCGGCCAGCGGCGCCAGTGCCAGGATTGCCGACGTTGGGTAGCAGCCCGGTACGCCGACCAGTCGCGATTCAACGATCGCCTCGCGGTGCAACTCCGGCAGCCCGTACACCGATTGCTCCAGCAGTTGCGGCGACGGATGCTCCCCGTACCACTGCTCATACGTCTCTTCGTCATACAGGCGAAAGTCCGCCGACGCATCAATCACGGGCGTTCCGCGTTCAATGAACGGCGTCAGGCGCTCGGCGGCGGCCGCGTGTGGCAGGCCGGAAAAAATGACATCGACATCGTCCTCGACCTCAGCCACGATCGGCAGGTCGAGCGACCACAGGTGCGGAAACACCTCTGGCAACCGCTTGCCCACCTCGGAACGACCGGTCACACAGACGATCTCGACAGCGGGATGCTGCGCCAGAAGTCGCGACAGCTCCGCGCCGACATAGCCCGTCACATTGATAATCGCCGCCCGGATCGGCGATCCGTTCGCCGAGCTGCTCATTGACTGCTCCGTTCGAAGATCGGAAGGCAAATTCTGTGCCCGTCGATCCTCTGAGCGTACCCGATCGTCCGCTCAGATCGAACTCCCGCTGACAGACCAAGGAAGCCAGTCGCAGTCGAACAGAATCATGCGCCAGTCAGCCACGGTCGCCAGTCGCTTCCTGCAAAGAGATGAGGAAACCATGGCCAAAGCGCCGCAAAGCCCAAGACCATCACGAACATCAGGCGCCGTGGTGTCGGGTAGAGCAGAACTCCGACCAGCAGACCCACCCAAGCTGCTGCGATGATCACAAACGTATATGGAATCAGCAAGCCGGCACTGATCCCTATCGCAGCGCAACCTAGTATCAGTCGTCGCGTAAACCGAACGTCACCAGGTTGGGCCCAATGGGCCCAACCTGGTGGCTCCCCTGCCCGAACAGTCCAGGCGCGTCCCAATCGCCAAAGCGGTCCATGCTGCTTCATTGCGCGGCGCAGACCTTGAGCACTCCAACATTCACTAACTGCTCGCCAAGGACGCTGAAAATTCCTTCCCACTCACTGTGCCAGAATGTACAGGAGTAAGCCCCGTTAGGAAGTGCCCAAACAGTCGGCTTCGCGGTAATCGTGACGGGCAAGTCGAGGCCGAACGCCTCACCGAAGATATTGGAGGACCAATGGACCTCCGCCCACGTCTGGATCTCATTCGCCGAGAAATTGTACTGGCTGCCCTCGCTGAGCACCGTTCGTTCCCAGCCCTCAGTCTCAATGATCAACGCATCCCACGACCAATCGATGATCGCAGTCTGTGTCTACGACCCGGACACACGGGCGACGGTGGTCCACAATGGACGCTGGACAGGATCAAACCCGATCATCGTCGCAAACGCCAACTTAGATCTCGGCGGCTCGCCGTGTTGACCGGGCGGGACTTGGCCATCCCCAGCAATGAACACGCGAGTGCGCAGGGTTAGTCGATCGCACGCGCCTTCGCCGCGTGTCGCTATTTGCAGACCAAGCCCATGCTGCGCAGGCTCAACTGTAATGACGCACTGGACCGACTGAGACTCGGTCTCTGTTGGCTCAGCTCGGACGTTTACCATTCGATGCTGCAGCCACCGTTAGTTGAATACGCCAGATGCCGATACTCTCCGGAGAGATCGAAGCGAACGTCATCGGCAATGACGTGGTACGCATCGAACACCGGACACGGGTGGGTGGTTTCTGACTGGCCTTCCGGCGTTTCCGGAGGCGCTTCGGCACGGACCTCGCTACTGAGCCACAAGCTGGCGCACACGGTCGCGACCACCAACAACGCGATTCTCAATATCTTCGACCTCCGCCCGAACCTTCGATACGGAAGAGCGCTCTGTCTCTACCTCCTTTCACTTGAGCCTCTGAAGGTCACCGTACTCCTGTGCACATGGGGTATCAACCAACTCGCTGCCGGAATGGAGAGCTTGACCACCGAGCGAGCGCGAGTTGCGAGTAGCCTGTCGCCATGACTGGCTCGCTGACCCCGTATCAGGCCATCGATCTGACCGCTGAAATCGGCGGACTCTCGACGATGGTGCTGGCCGGACTGGGCGTTGACGTGATCCGCGTCGAACCGCCCGGCGGACATCCGACGCGGCGTCGCGGTCCGATGCTTCGCGACGACGATGATTCATCCCTCTACTGGGCCCAGATGAACGCCGGCAAACGATCAGTCACGCTCGACCTTGACGACGACTCTGACCGCGAACAACTGCGAACGCTATGCGAGAGCGCCGACTTCCTCTTCGAATCGGAGGCGCCGGGAGCAATGGCGGCACGAGAGCTCGGCTATGACGACCTGCGCGAACGTGCCCCCCAACTGATTTACGTCTCAATCACCCCGTTCGGACAAGATGGACCAAAGTCGATGTGGGCCGCCTCCGACTTGATCGGGCACGTCTCCGGTGGGCTCAGTTCGCTGGTCGGCGATCCTGACCGTGCGCCGCTGAGACCATCGGTCGAGCAGGCCTACAACATCACCGCGCTCAATGCAGGATCGGCGGCGATGATCGCGCTCCACGCCCGCAACTTGACCGGTCGCGGACAACACGTCGATGTGGCCATGCAAGCGGCGATGGCCAACACATTGGGCAACGCGCGGCTGTACTGGGAGATGGACGGCATCATTACGCAACGCGCCGGCGGCGCTCGAGCCTTCGCCGATCAGGCAACGCGAATTATCTACCCCTGCGCCGATGGCTACGTAGCCTTCGTACGCGTACCAGCATCCATGATTCCCTTGCATCGCTGGATGACCGCCGAAGGCGGCAATCCGCAATTCGATGCCCAACTCTGGGCTAGCACGCCGACCGCTGGACATAATCTGCCACCCGCTGCTGAAACGGCAGCCTTGGAAACAGAGATCGAGGCGTTCTTCGCCGACCGAAACGCGCAAGAGTTGTACGAAACCGGACAGCACCATGGTGTGATGATCTGCCCCGTCAATACGATGCAGGACATCGTCGACAGTCCACAACTCGCTGCCCGAGCCTTCTTCACTGAGGTCGACGACCCGGCGCTTGGCCGTCTCAAGACACCTGGCGCTCCGCTCAAGATGTCGGCTACTCCCTGGCAGACACGTCCCGCGCCGACACCTGGCCAACACAACCATGAGATCCTCCCGGCAACAAGCCAATCGCAAACAGAAAGAGTCTGACCATGTCTGAGGACCACCTGCTCATCGAGAAGCGATCCAACGGAGTCGTCGTCGCGACGCTCAACCGACCCGAAGTGCTCAACGCGCTCTCAGGCCGCATCCGCACAGGTCTGCGTGAGATGGTCGTCGATCTCAAGGCCGACCCGGACGCGCGTGTGCTAGTAATCACCGGCGCCGGACGCGGGTTCTGCTCGGGCGCCGACCTCTCCAATCGCGAGGAACGGGTCGCCGCCGAATCGCAGCCCGGACTCGGCTCGACCGAACTGCGCTACGGATTCACTGCAGAACTCCAGCAGTTGGAGATTCCAGTCATCGCGGCCGTCAACGGCGCAGCAGCCGGCGCTGGATTCGCGATTGCGCTGTCCGCTGACATTCGCATCATGTCGGAGAACGCCCGCTTCCATCCCGGGTTCCTCAAGATTGGATTGGGTCCGGATTGGGCCGCCTCGTGGACGCTCACACGTCTGGTCGGCCATTCGCGAGCCCTGGAGGCGTTCTGGACATCGGATCCGATTGACGCAAGCCGTGCGTTGGAGCTAGGCATCGCCAACCGCGTCGTCACCCACGATGACCTGATGGGGGAAACGCTGACGTTGGCCGATCGGCTGGCGCAGGGCGCGCCCTGGGCTATGGGTCTAACCAAACGCGCGATCTACGCCGCCCTCAACAACGACGCCACTCAGCAAGCGCAGTTGGAGGAGCTTAACCAGGCATGGCTGCGAAACTCGCTCGACGCCGGTGAGGGCGCGCGCTCGTTCAAGGAGCGCCGCGACCCAAGCTTCCAACGACGCTAGGAGTTCCTCCTTCCAATGAGCAGCAACGAGATTCCTGGCGCGCACCTCTTCGATGGCGTTCGCATCGCCGACTTCGCCTGGGTCGGCGTTGGACCAAACGCGACCATGCAAATGGCGTTTCACGGCGCGGAAGTCATCCGGGTCGAGTCGACGCGCCGTCCCGATACGTTCCGATCCGGCGGGCCCCGTCCCGCCGGTGATCAATCGCTTGACGCTTCGGCGTACTTCGCCAAGTTCAATCGCGGAAAGCGGTCGGTGGCGATCAATCTTGTCCATGAACGCGGCGCAGAAGTTGCGCGGCGCCTGATCGCCAGCGCCGACATCGTGACTGAGTCGTTTGCGCCGGGATTCATGGACCGGCTCGGCCTCAACTACGAGGAAGTCCGCAAGATCAAACCCGACGTGATCATGTGCTCGATGTCGATGGAAGGCCAGACCGGACCGCACGCGCGGTTCCGAGGCTTCGGTCTCACCTTGCAAGCGGCCGCTGGCGTGACCGGGGTCACGGGATGGCCCGACTTGCCGCCGGTCGGTACGGGCGTCGCCTATACGGACTGGGTCGCGACCCACGTCGCGATCATTGGCATTTTGGCCGCGCTCGACCATCGCCGCCGCACGGGCGAGGGCCAATACATCGACCTCTCGCAATTCGAAGCCTCGACCCTGGTTCTGGACGCCGGCGTGATCGACGCCGCCAACACGGGCCGTGTGGCCAAGCCGCTCGGTAACCGAGACCTGCGATTTGCCCCGCACGGCGTGTACCCCTGCGCTGACGACCATACCGGTAGCGACCGTTGGGTCGCGATCGCGGTGACATCCGACGACCAATGGCGACGCCTGGCGCAGATCATGGATCGACAAGATTGGCTTGAGTCCGACAAACTCTGTCATGCCACGGGACGCCTGGCGGCGCAGGACGCACTCGACGACGGCATCACTCGCTGGACATCGCAGAGAACCGTTGACGAAGTCGAGCAAGAGCTCCAAGCCGTCGGAGTCCCAGCCCATCGAGCATCCACAGTGAGGGACGCCCACAAGGACCCACAGCTCGCCCATCGCAACCACTGGTGGCCGAGCGATCACCCAGTGATCGGCGAGATGTCCTACGAAAGCCCACCCTGGCGTCTCAGCGCCACACCGCCACCCGTGCCTCGTCGCTCACCATTGTTGGGTGAAGATTCCGAATACGTCTACCGAGAACTGTGCGGCTATAGCGAGGCAGAGTTTCATCAATTGATGGTCGAGGGGGTTGTCGAGTAGGTATCCCAAGCTCCTACCCTCCGAGACCAATGCATGTCCTCTCAACCGCCCCCGCCTCCGAGCGGGGGCCTGCTTCTTCCCCGGCTTCTGCACGGCGGTCACATTTGTCGCCCGTAACTGGTCAATCGGAACCGATTGATGCTGCCGAGGCCAAGCCAAAGCGGGTCCCCGCTCAGAGGGAGACCTTCGAAAAACTCCCCTTCTCCCCCCTTGCGGGGGAGATGCCGAAGGCAGAGGCGGGGCGGCCTGGCGACCACCTTTGGTAGTGCTGAACGGTCTTGGCCTGGCCGACCCCCCCTCTGTCGCAAAGCGACATCTCCCCCCGCAAGGGGGGGGAGAGGGGATTCGGGAGTTTCTCAAGGGTCTCCTCGGAGGCGGGGACGAGAAACGGAATGATGCGCCAGCCCCCAAAGGGGGAAGTCCAAGGAGGCTCAGGGAATCGACCGACCGGCCAGCGCACCAGTTGGACGGCCACCGTCCAAGGCAACCTGACCGTTAACCACCACGTAGGGAATTCCCGCCGGCGACGTTCGAGGGTCGTTGAAGTCGGCCGTGTCGATGATCGTTTCTGGATCGAACACGACGAGGTCAGCGAACTTGCCCTCGGCGACCACGCCTCGGTCGGTTAGACCGAACCGTTCGCAAGGCAGCGATGTCATTCCTCGCACCAGGTGCTCGAGCGAGACGCCCAGGCGACGGCGCAGGCGACCGAGGATTCGTGGGAACGTCCCGTAAGCGCGGGGGTGCGGGATGCCCTCGTCGAAGGGAATGCCGTCCGAGCCGACCATGTAGTCATCGCGCGAGAGCAGAGCGATCACGTCAGCCTCGACCTGGCGCACCAACGACGCGCTGGCTGGCACTCCGTCGCGGAATCCGCACTGCAATCCTGACTCTCGCATCACCGTCAACGTCATTTCTGAGACCGTGACGCCCATTGCGTTCGCGGCGTCGGCGAAGGACACGCCTTCGAGGTGCTTGAGATGGTCGGCGTCGATCCAGGTCCACGTGGCGCTGTCGCTGCGTCCGGGGAACAGGTTCTCAAGCGAATCGACCAACCGGTCGCGCCAGGCTGGATCGCCCAGCCGCTCCAGCAGACGATCGATGCCCCCGACATGGCACTCGCCGCGCAGGAAGTATCCCGGGACGGTCGCCGCGGCAGCGTAGGGGTAGCACTCGAGCGTGACGTCGACACCTTCCGCCTTGGCCTTGTCGACTTCGGACATGATCAAGTCGATCTGTCCGGCGTTGGTCGGGAAGGTGCGGTAATGCGAGATGTGGACCTTGACACCGCTGCGACGACCAATGTTCATCGCTTCGACGATGCCCGAGCCATCGGGCGCGCGGTCGTCGTTGTGATTGCGGATATGCGTCACGTACACGCCACCGTGTTCAGCGACGACACGATTGAGCGCTACCAACTCTTCGGTGTCCGAGTATGAGTTCGGGTAGTACGACAGACCCGTCGAAAAGCCGGTCGCGCCTTGTTCCATCCCTTCGGCGACCATTCGCTCAGCATTCGACAGTCCTGCACCCTGTAGCGGGACGTCCTCGAAGCCGACGCATTCCAGTCGGACAGGTCCATGCGGAACCTGCACGGCGACATTGCAGCCCTTGCCGTCGTAGTGCGAGCGAAACGCAGCTATTGAGGACATGTCCAGGTCGGTCGGAGGCGGACCGTACAGGCCGGCGATGTAGCGACCGTAGAACTGCAGATTGTCCCCCGACAACATGGCGTAGGACAGGCCGTCCTGGGTGATGAACTCGGTCGTCACCCCCTGAACGAGACCATGCGCATGGACCGCGTCGCGCAGCAGGACCCCGTCCGAGTGCGCATGGGTGTCGACGAATCCGGGAGACACGACCAGTCCGGTCGCATCGATCTCACGAGCTGCTGTTAATCCTGAAAGATCCCCGAACGCCGAAATCCGATCGCCTTCGACCGCGACATCGGCTGGGAATGCCTCTCCGCCCGTACCATCGACCACTGTGCCGCCGCGGAGAATCAGGTCAACCATCGGATGGCTCCCTCCGGCTCGTTTGCGCGTTCGCGTCCCACGCGTCGATTTTCGCCTCAATGTACTGCCAGCGATCGTCGATCTCGTCGTGCAATCGGTCCACAGCCTGTCGCCATGTGGCGTAACCCGGACCCTTGCTGTCGGCCTGAATATGCTTGTCGATCATCTCCGCTAACGCATCCACTCGTTCATGCATGAGCTCCACCGAGATGGTCTCGCGCAACAGTTCGCGGGATGCTTCGATATAGCGTTCCCAACCCATCGTGGCCAGGGCGTACATGGTTGGATCACAATGAGGTGCGCGAGCCATGATGTCGAGGAAGACTTTGCGAATGCGGCAGGTCCGATCCAGCTCATCCCAATCCGGCATCTGGTACGCCGCTCGAATCGGGCTGGGCGAGCGCCAGGTGTGCTCGACATCCCAGGGAATCAACGTGAATCCACCCGACAACGCGTCCTGGTACCAGAAGTAGTTGTGATTTCCGCAGACCGGCACGCAGTACCAGGCCACGATGCCGTCCCAATTGTCGGTTAATCGGTCAGCCGCGAGGTAGTTGAAGATGTCCTGGTCGTCTTGCAGGTGATCCAGAAGCGCGTCATAGAGTGCCTCTTTCGACTCCGCAGTCTCCAGCGCTTCGGCAAACGCCTCAAGTTGCGACGTGTCGCGCGGGCCGCGCACCACTGCGTCCGACAGCGTTTCCTGGAAGACCCACAGGTTGTCGATGTTGCCCGGCCAAACCTCCTTGAACAACACCCCGCGACCGCGGTCTCGGAAGCGATCGGCAATGAACCGGTCGTCGATGTCCTCGGTCAGTGTGAACAGGCCTAACGGTTCGCCATTCAGTTGCAACTCGGCATAGACCGAACGCGGGGCCGCTGTGCCCGAGTCTCGGAAGACCTGGTAGCTGAGGATCTCGCGCATCTGCGACTCGTCGCTGTTCATGGAGTGAAAGTTGAGACGCTTCAAGCCGTGGTAGCGGAGACTCGGTTCATAGTGATTCAGCTTCAGTTTCCACGACAGCTTGGGACAGACCTGGCGGCCATTCTGGAAACAGAATCGCAAGACGCCGAAGAATCCCTTGTAGCGAACGCCGACCGGCTCGTAGCGTTGGCCATCGATTTCGACAGCCGCCTCAACATACTGTTCGGCGGTCGGATTGGCGTTCAAGCGGGCCAATGATGCTTCCGATATGACGATGTTGTAGGTCCGCACCGTTGCAATGTCGAAGACGATGTCGAACGGATCGCTGCGCTGTTGATCGACGCCGATCGTCGACTCGGCCGCATTAGCCGGCACTCTCGCCGGTTGTGATTCGCCGAAGAGCGCAAACACCACCGCGCCGACCATCACGGCGACTGCTACCGCCAGTGACAATGCCGTGCGGCGCGTGCGGCGATTCATCCAGATGCCCGATCTCCGTGTGTGGCGTCAACAAGGAGTTAGCCTACCTGTATGTCTGTGACGCTGCCCAGACCAACCAGACGGATGAGTGCCCCACCCTCCGGGTCGGACGGGTCTGACGGATCGCGCGAAGAGCGAAAGTACCCGCTGCCGGACGCCCGAGCGGCGCTGCTGACCGCCTGGCTCGATGCTCGGCTGCCGCGCGACCCGCAACATCCCCTCGGCGTGATTACGAGCTGCTACTACGACACGGCGCAGCTTGACGCCTACCAGGAGTCGGTGGACGGCGAGTTTGACAAGCAGAAGCTCCGGTTGCGCTGGTACGGCGACCCGGTCGACCCGTACGCCGGCGTCTGGATCGAGCTCAAGTCCCGCGCCGGCGCGCGAACTCAGAAGCTGCGTGCCCGCTATCCAATCTCAGGCATCGCCAACCAACTCGGTCTGGTACTGCCCGACCGGCCTGAGCTCGCTCGCTGGCTGCGCGACATGAGCGAAGCCGCGGCATCCTCCATCGAACCGACCGTCGAGCCGGTCGCATTCATTCGCTACCAACGGATTCGCTGGCAATCGCCCGACGGTCTGCTGCGCGCTTCGTTGGATACGCAGGTTCGAGCGGCGAGTGCCCGAGGCGCTTCGATCTGGTTGCAGGTCCCCAACGGCTCGGTGCTGGAGCTCAAGACGAGCGGCGAGCTTCCTTTGCACGTCGCTCATCTGGGTAAGCTCGGCCTACGCCGGTCGGCACACTCCAAGTACGCGCTCGCCATCGAACTGCTCTACGGCCGCGATCGCACTTATGTCAGATAATCGTGTCAGATAATCGGAACCCCCGCACCAGGAGCTGCCCATGCCCTTCGTCCTGATCGAGTGGCCCGAGATTCTTGGCCCCACCTCCGAGATCGCGCTCGAAGAATATCTGCTCGCCATGATCGTCTCTCTGGCGGCGTCCATTGCCACGTACGCGCTGTATCTCATCTTCTACCGAGACTGGCAGCGCGGAGCAGGGATTCATCGCGTGTTCCTGCTCGCCGGACCTGCGATCACACTGCTCTTCATCGCCATTCAATGGTCGCTGCCGCTCTCACTGGGATTGCTGGGGGCGCTCTCATTCGTCAGATTTCGCACACCGATCAAGGATCCGGCCGAGATTGGATACCTGCTCGTCGTCATCGCATCATCGATCGGCGCGGCGACCTACAACTATGAACTGATCGGCATCCTCTTCGCTGCGGTCGCGTTGGTGCTCGTCGGGCAGCGCATCTTCTCGGGCACCGGACTGGGAGGGCTAGGAGCCGGAAGTCGCGACTTGATCATCACCATGTCAGCCATGGATTACACCGAGCACGAGGCGGCGCTCTTAGAGTTCCTGAATGCCAATCTCAGTGGATTCAAAACAGCGTCGATGACGCAGAGCGGCGGATCTGCCAGTCTCCACGCCAACTTCAGAAGATCTCGCTACGGGGACGAATGGGGCGCCTTCCGGACGCAACTTGAGGCATCAGTTACGCCAGCATCGGTTGATATGTACGTGGGATAACCTCAGCAGCACGGGAGCGGAAGGGGACCGGTGTCCTCCACAGTCTTCAACACTGATGCGGGGCGGTCCGCACCGTCTCGGGTGGGTTCGACTCCCATGCGCTCCCGCCACGTCACCCGTTCCGTCATTCCCGCGCTCCGCCGCGGGAATCTCGAAGCGCTCTAGACGCACGTGGTGATTGCCGCGAGATACCCGCGACAAGCGCGGGTATGACGAGAATGAGTTTGGCTGTTGTCGCCAGTGGGCGGCCCCCTCAGTCGCTCCGCGCCAGCTCCCCCGGAGGGGGAGCCCTCAGTGCCTGACTACAGCGCGTCGATGACTGCCTGAGCGAAGTCTTCGGTGCTCGCCGATCCGCCTTGATCCGGCGTCAACCGCTCTCCTGCCTGGTAGACCGTGTCGATCGCGCGCTCCAGCCCTGACGCCTGGTCGTGCAGGCCCAAGTGGTGCAGCATCATCACTGCCGAGAGCATCGTTGCGGTGGGATTGATCCGGTGCATCCCGGCGATATCAGGGGCGGTGCCGTGGACGGACTCGAAATAGGCCCAATCCTCGCCGAAGCATCCGGACGGGGCCAGGCCCAGCCCGCCAATCGTGCCGGCGGCCTCGTCCGAGAAGATATCGCCGTACAGGTTGGGCAGCAGCACCACGTCGAGGTCGTGCGGCAAGGCCACGATGCGCCGAGCGAAGTCGTCGGCGATGAATGACTCAAATTCAATGTCGGGATAGCCCGAGGCGACCTCGGCCGCGATCTCGACGAACCAACCGTCGGTCTTGGCCAGCACGTTGGTCTTGGCCGAGCAGGTCAGTTTGCCTGCGTATCCTTCGGCCTTGCGCTGTTGGGTCAGGCGGCAGGCAAAGTGCGCTACCCGCTCGACGTTAGCGCGCGTGAAGTACTTGATCGCATAGCGGCCCTCAGCCTCGGCGAAGTGTCCAAACCCGCCGGGGACCTGAGTCCGCGATACGCCGCCGAATCGAGGCCGGTCGGCCAGGCCCGAGGCTGCGACCTCGGACAGGTCACCTTCAATGCCTGCATAGAGATCTTCAAGATTCTCACGGACGATGATGTAGTCGATGCCTTCAGGTTGCGCCATCGGGGAGCGAAAACCTGGTCGCCACTTGATCGGCCGGACGTTGGCAAAGGTCTGCTTGCCCCAGCGGAAGTATCCGACACCTGGCGTCTGACCGCTGGTCGAGCCGAAGAGCACGGTGTCGCATCGTTCGGCGGTGTCGATGACCAGCTTCTCGCCCTCTTCGCGAGACATCTCGCGGGTCAGGTCTGCGCCGTCGGGCAACACCTCAAATGCGATCGGCAGTTCCATCGCCTGCAACACCGCCATCGAGGCATGGACTGCCTCCGGCGCTGCATCATCGCCAGGCAAGACTCCAACGGTCGCCTCACTCGTTGCTTCAGCAGCCATGTTCAGTCTCCATCTGCAAGTCGGTGGTCGCGTTCCAGATCCTGGAACCATTCTTCATCGATCGCTGTGACCCGGCCAATCTCGTCAAAGATCAAGCCGAGCCGGTGCGTGTGCATCAGATCGAGCAAATCGTCGCCATCGACCAGTTCGATCGGTTCATCGCCCTCGTCGGCTTCGTCGATCGCCGAGGAAGAGAACTCACCATTCGTGATGAACAGTCCTTCTGTGGCTTTGTCAGCCATCAGGGTCTTCATCTCGCGCACCTGGTTGGCGCCGAGTGAGCCGAACGAGCGGCGGCAAATCACATAGACGCTGGCGCGTTCCTCATCATCCTGGACGCCCACGCACTCGATTGCCCCATCGAACGCGACCCGAACCACCTCGAGATCGACGATTTCCATCGCTCGCAGAATGCGTCTGGTGAATTGTTCAAAGGCGTCGCGACCTAGGTTGCGGATCGAGGACTCCAGCCGCGAGCGCCATTGGTAGTCGTCCATGGGCGGGTCTTCGACGCGTTCGAGTTCGCGTTCGCGGCGGTCTGCGAGGGGATCCTCCTCAGCTCGCGCCTCTGCCTCACGTCGCTGCCGGTTGCGGCGGACCGTCCGCCAACCAAGAAAGAGCATCGCCAGCACGAGAGGAGCAAACTGAACCCAGGCCGGCGCCGATTCACCTTCCTCGACGCCGGCAATGCGAGCAAAGACCGCCCCACCAGCCATCAAAATGATCAAGGCAACGAGGACATCGAGAAGAACACCACGCATCTGGTTCATTTGAGATCCTCGAACTGGTTGAAGTAAGTTTCATCGACGGTTACGTCTTCGACGATGCGCTGTGTTGTGCGGACTCCCAAGGAGTGCTCTCGAAGCAACTCGCAGAATGCTTCTCCGTCGATTAGGTCTACGGGATTGGCACCTGGACGCGACGCTTCGTCCCGCGCATCGCGGGTGAAGTATCCGGTCGTCAGAATGATGCCACGGTCAGCACGACCAACAAACGATCCGCGGAAGTCACGGATCGCGCCAGCGCCAACAGAGCCCTGATATCGCTTGCACTGGAAGGCGGTGTGAAAGGAGATCAGTCCAGACGGTCGATAGATGCCGATCCCGTCGATTCCACCGTCCCCGCTTCGCCCGATGACTTCTACATCATCAAAGCCTGAGGCCCGCAACAGTGCCGCAGACAGGTGCTCAAAACCAGCTGGTGACATTCCCTTCATTCGATCCAGCAGGTCGTTGCGCCAATCGTCATCGTGGAGTCTTTCAATGTCTCGGGATGATCTTCGTCCATCTTCCTCTGACTGTCCTTGAGCAATCTGTCGTTCCTCTGACGGGCGTCCGGCTAGATGATCCTTGTACCTCTGCTGAACCACTTCTGGAGTGATGCTCCAGCCTTCGTCCGTCAACGTCCAGAGTGCACGGCCAACGTTCTTGGCTGCGCCTGCCGTTCTCAGTAGAGTGCGCTCCCAAGCTACTCGATAGGCAAGTTCGGATTGATTGGAATTCGGATGGTGCGAAGCTGCGCGCTGAACCTTCGTGAGCTCCAAGACATCCGCTACCGCCTCGTTGATTTCGTCGTTCGACGCGGGCAATGAGATTTTCCGCATCACGTCAAGCGTGACACGGCCAAGCTCTCGACCAGGCGGTAGTCCAGCCTGTTCCCGCCTCGATGCCATCGCTTACTCCTTCACCTCCGCAGACTACCCGCCTACGGCCGGATCACATAAGTGGGCGTGGGACGGGAATGGCGGAATCGGCCGAGGCGGAGGCCTGGGCTGTGATTGGGTGAGGGATTGATATCAAATTCTGCTTGCATCTGCGCATGTGTTCTGGGAATGGCACGACCCAACCTGGGCGGAGATGGAGTCAATATCCGGTTCGCCGGCGGATCGCCTTAGGTGACAGGCCCTAATCGTTCCTGCAAATCCGGCGCTGGGCGGAACAGGAATTTCTTGCCTGACCGCTCACGCAAGAGGTAGCCGCGCTCAGTCAGGTTCTGGAGGTCGGCGCGGGCAGCCCAATAGGAGACACGATGCTCGTTCTGTTGCTGGGCCATGGTGAAGATGCGATTGGGTTGTTCAACGGCGCTTTGCAGAATCGCAAGCTGGCGTTCGCTGAAGCCGTCTTGATCGAGTCGCTCCAGGAGCTGTCGGGTTGCGGCAGCTTGCTCCTGAAGATCATGGCCGAGCTGGTCAACGGCCTGCTCAATGATGTCGAGTTGTTGTAGAAGGAAGTGTGTGACATCGTTGTCGTCCGAGGTGACGTACTGGTAGGCGCGGGAGTACTGCGCGGGCGCTCGCAGCAGGAAGTGGGAGATGGGCAGATAGGGGGCCAGCCACCAGCCGGAGCGCAGCAGCGACCAGTAGAAGAGCGCTCGCGCCGTGCGCCCGTTGCCATCGACAAAGGGATGGTCGTAACCGATCATGAAGTGGAGCAGGATCGCACGGAGGAGCGGATGGATGAATTCAAAGCCCGAGTCCGGGTCGGCGAATTCACGGATGCGCCGCATCCGCTCGGGCAACTCGTCGGCTGGCGGCGGTCTGTGGACGACTTCCTGGCTCGCGGAGACGACGTAAACGCGGGCTTCGCCCGGTTGTTGTAATCGCCCAGCATCGTTGTCATCGCGAAGAGTTCCAACGGTGACGATCCGGTGCAAACGCAGGATGTGTTCGAGATCGATCGGCTCGCCGTTGGTCGCCCATTCCTCGATGGTCTGCATGGCAGCGAAGTTGTTGGCAATCATGCGCTCGCTCTTGTCGCGCGGAGGCCAGCCGTCGTTGAGCATTTCGCGTGCCAGTTGGCGGCTGGTATTGGCCCCCTCGAGCCTGCTGGACTGGATGGACTCGTCCATCAACCCGCGCTGCAGCCAGCGCCGCCGGGCGGCATTGGTCATCAGAGTCTCATCGGCGAGGATGTGGGCGCGTTGAGCTTGATCGAGCCGATTGAGCGAGGCCAGTAGCGGTTGGACGTTGCAGTACCAAAACGGCTGATCGCCGCGCCCGAGGAGCGGCAAGGTGCGAGCTGAAGCTCGGCGCGCCATAGCCATGCCGAACCAATAGAGACGGGCGCTGAGGCCGTCCGGCGGTTGGCGGTAGCGCACCTCTTCCCAGGGGAGATAGCGGTTCTTCTCGTCGAGCGGACTAGCGTCCGTCAGCAGAGCGACCTGCCGCTCGGCATCAAGAGCGACGAATTCGGCCGTCAGCGTCTTTTGTGACGGCGCGGTCTGGGGAAGCGGCATCGTGCAACGTGCGCCTAACTGTCGGTTTCCTCACGGTTTCTGTGAAACCAATAGTAACGGACACAGCCAAGACGACAACGGAGACAACGCCCGGTGCTATTGATTTGCTCACGGTTTCTGTGAAACCGTGAGCACCTGGAGTGTTTCTCAGACGGGCAGCGCTGACTGGTCGATGTTGTAGAGCTTTTGTACGTTTTCCCAGACCATCTTGTCGACGTCCTCCTGGGGGACGCCTTCCATGATCTCGTCGAGGATTCGGCGTGAGTTGGGCCAGATGGCGTCGTGGTGGGGGTAGTCGTTGCCCCAGAGCAGGTTGTCGACGCCGATACCGTGCCTCGTCTGCACGCCGATGGCGTCGTCTTCGAAGGTCACGTTGAAGTTTCGGTTGAAGTACTCGGTCGGCAGCATCGGCAGTTCGGGCGTGCGGTCGACGGCGCGGGCGCGGTAGTAGGCATGGTTCCAGCGCTCGAGCACGTGGGCAATCCAACCCGTCTCCCACTCGGCCATGACGAAACGCAGGTTGGGATGACGTTCGCAGACGCCCGAGGTGACCAGGTTGGAGATCGTGTGCCAGGCCGCGGCGTGGGCCAGCGTGTAGCTGACGACCTCGTCCCACTCCTTGGGCAGACCCATGCCAGGCTCTGAGCCACAGAAAATGTGCATCGTCAGCGGCATCCCGACCTCTTCAGCCGCCGTCCAGAAGGGCTCGTAGTAGGGGTCGGAGTAGGGCAGATCCTTGGGCGCGGTGCAAGGAATCGCGACGCCCTTGATGCCCATCTTGGCGCAGCGCTCGAGCTCGGCGATGCCGGCGTCAACGTCGCGCAGGGTCAGGCAGCCAATGCCAATCAGCCGGTCCGGGTTGTGCGAGCAGTAGTCGCGGATCCAGTCGTTGTGTCGCTGGAACACAGCGTTGACGACTTCAACGTCATCGACCATGTAGGTCAGCATGTTGATCGAGGGGTACATCACCTCGCCGACGACGCCGTCGGTGTCCTGCTCGGTCAGGCGCGCCACGGGGTCCTTGACGCCAGGGTTGATCAGATCCCAGCCGCGCTGCATCTTCTCCTTGGTCTCGGGAAGATTAAGGTTTGCGCCGGCAATGCCGAGCCTGCCGACGAGCATCGCGAAGTCGATCTGCGGCCAGGCCAGGTAGACGCCCTCGCGGCCCTTCCAGCCATCGACCACGCGCGGGGCGCGGTCGCCGTACTTTTCCACGAGTCCGTCAAAGACCTCAGGTCCCTCGACCACATGGGAATCACAGGAATAGACAATCGGGCTGACCATGACAAGCATCCTCTCGGCTTCCGACTCAGGATAGTGGGCTACGTCAAACCAAGAGTCTGGATTGCCTCACTGATATCGTTCCGTACCCAGAACACCGAACACACGGAGGCAGAACGGTATGGGACAGGGCAATGCGCGATTGCTCGCTGCGCTGCTTCTGACCGTGTTCATTGCCGCAGGCTGCGCTCTCGAAGATGAAGATGCGTCACAGCCTCAGCAGGTGGGGCCGCAGCCAGCGCCCGAGACGCGTGTGGCACAAGCTCCTCGGCAGACCGACTCCGAGTCCGACGAAGATGTAGACCCTGTCGAGCGACCGGACCAGCAGCAAGTCGCACAGCAAGCCACGCCGCAAGCCGAGTCTACGGACCCCTATGCGACCTTGTTGGCCCAATTGACCATTGCTCCAGAGTCAGACGGCGGCATTGACTATGACCGCGAGCTGTACATGCCTGACGGCTGGCTGGGTACGGATCGTCGCAGATGCAGTGTGCGGGAACTCGTCCTGATCGCTGAGGCCGTGTCGATCTCGGAAGTCAACCAGGACTGTCGACCCCTGGATGGCATCTGGCATTCCTGGTACGACGATGAGCCGTCCAACGATCCGGGGCGACTCGATATCGACCATATGGTGCCCCTTGCTGAAGCGCACGATTCCGGCGCAGCGGCGTGGTCCGCGGAACGCAAGTCGGAATACGCCAACGATCTTGAGCTGCCGGCCGCGCTGACCGCTGTCTCAGCCTTGAGCAACCGGACCAAGAGCGCCGACGATCCTGCAGAATGGAAGCCTCCGCTGCGTAGCGCCTGGTGTCAGTACGCCCATGACTGGATTGCGGTGAAAGTCAAGTGGTCGCTGACTGCCGATCAGGCTGAGATCGACGGTCTGCGCCAGATGCTCGACACCTGCCTAGCCAACTATGAGCGTCGGGCCGAGTACCCCGAGCGAGAGCCGACGATCGTGGAAGTCGAAACACCACCTGACGCCAATGATGACGAACCACCATCTCCGACGGCCGATGGCGCAACCTACGCGAGCTGCGATGAGGCGCAAGCCGGCGGTCTGGAACGAGAAACCGGCAGCAACGGCCAGGGTCGAGGATTTCCTGCCGATGCTGTGCCGTCGGCTAGGGATGGCGACCGTGACGGCGTGGTCTGCGAGCGGTAAGTGTCCATCGCCGGTGAGAGGCGCCAAGAGTGCTTTAGCAACCATCTCGATCCCGTCATTGCCGCGCTCTGTCGCGGCAATCTCTCAGCGCACCTCACTGACGTCTGTGCACCTCTCAGCAAGATACCCGCGGCAAGCGTGGGTATGACGGTGCAATGTGGTCTGAGCGATCTTGCATTTATCGGTCTGGCTCCGAGGAGGGGTCCGAACCAGGTACACAGCGATCGAACTGCAAGCCCTCTAAAACTCCAGTGGAATCCCCATCTCCGACGACAAGTCGCGCAAGTCCCTCAGCGTTGATGACGGATAAACGACGTGGCCCGATGCGATCCGCTCTTCATAGGCGCGCTGTTCGATTTCGCCGGGCGCGAAGACTTCCCCGACATCCGGTAACGGATCAGCCGATTTGACCTGCTCGACCATCTCATCGACTGCGGACAAGAACGTTTCCGCCTCACCGAACATCTCAGGATCGATCACCAGCAAGAACTGTCCGCGCTTGCCGACGTTGACCTGATTGCTGTGAAATCCTCCGGGCAACGCTCCGGCGAGCAGGTTCATGAACATGCTCAGACCTGTGCCCTTGTAGGCGGAGACAGCGCCCAAGGCGGGGATCACTCCTCCCATCGCCGTCTCCGGATCGGTGGTCGGCTGGCCTTCGAGGTCCTGGAATCCCCACTCCTCGGGGATCTCGCGACCCTCGGCGCGCGCCCTCATCACTTTGCCCAGAGCGACCGGCGTCAGCGCCATGTCGAGCACCACCGGCGGACCGGAGGCTCGCGGCGCAGCGAAGGCCATTGGATTGTTACCGGTCATACGTGTTCGTGATCCGAACGGGGCGATCGTCGGGACGCTCGTTGTCGTACAGAACGACACGAATCCCTCGGCGGCGGCCATCATCGGATAGAACGCGCCCATGCCCCAGTCATTGCTGTTGCGCAATGTGCCCAGCGCCAGTCCCGTGTCCTTCGCCTTGGCAATCGTGCGCTGCATCGTCCGCGCGACGACCAACTGACCGATCCCACCGTCGCCGTCGATTACGTGCGAGACCGGCGTCTCCTTGAGCACCTCAAGGCTCGGTGTCGGGTTATAGCGGCCTGCCTGCAAGTGTCCCGCGTACCAGCCGAGCCGCTGGAATCCGTGGGTATCGACGCCCCGCAGGTCGGCGGTGAGCTGGATCTCAACAGTGAATCCAGCGTCGTCCGAGGGAACGCCGCAGGCCTCGTAGACCGCCTTGCCAAAGACTCTGAGCGGCTCAAGCGGGACAATCTCGGTCGCATCCTGGTCGGCCATTAGTCGTCCTCACCATTGTCTTCAAGCAGTCCACCATCCGACATCCCGCGTGCCTCGCCCGAGGTTTGCGCGGCGCAGACGATGAACTCCAGGTCTTCAGGACCCTGGCTATAGATCTGGTGGGCGATATCGGCGGGGAAGAAGAGGAAGTCGCCGGCTGTCGCCGTTGTGCGCCAGGGGCCGCAATCGATCTCGGCGTTGCCCTTGAGGAAGTAGTAGACCTTCTCAATGTCCTCGTGGATGTGGCGCACATTGGTCTCGCCGACGGGCAGGACGTTGTGAAGCACAAACTGGAACGAGCTCTCGAACCGACCTTCAGCCGTCGTGAACATGCGCCGAGAGTGGATGTTGCGTCCAACACTGACAGGAGTCTCCGTAGTCGGCTTGATCACAAAGCGTGAGTCCTCGGGAGGAGCCACCGGGTCCCCTTCAAGATCCGGAGCCACCGGGGGCATATTCCGTTCGGGCGTCTGCTGGGTCATCGCGTCCTCCTCGTTGGTTGGATCATGCATTCAAGTTCATGGCAGGATAAACAGGGTTCGTCAAGGTCCCTCTTGCAGAAGAGGTCGTGCCGAGAGGTGCTTTGCTCCCTCTCGCAGGGGGAGCTCCCGCGAAGCGGGTGAAGGAGTCCCTCGACGACCATCAACCGCTCAGAGGACCTCCTCCGCCTTCGGCACCTCCCCCAGCAAGAGACTGATGCATAACTGAGTTTCCCGTCCCCGCCCCCGTGCGGGGACCCGCATTGGCCTGGCCCGGGCAGCACCGATCAGTTCCTGTTGACCAGATGCGAGCGACAAGCATGGCCGCCGAGCAGAAGCCGGGGAAGGAACAGGCCCCCGCTCGGAGGCGGGGGCGGTTGAGAGGTTGTGCGTCAGTCTCTGCAAGGGGGAGGAGAGAGAAGACAAGGGATATCGAAGAGTTCGACAGGGACGCCGACGCAAAGAACTGACCGCCTGACTGTCCTAAAACGGCAACCCGACCGCCTTGGTCAGGAAGGACATCCACTCCTTCGTTTCTTTGAATCGCTCTATTGAGTACTCGACGAAGTCTGGCGAGGTCACGTCTTCGATGTCGACGTAGTGGGTGATGATGAAGTGCTTGCGCTTGATGTCCTCGATTAGTGGATGGTCGGCGGTGTAGCCGCGTGGCGGGCGCTTGAGGCTGTCGCCGTGACCTCCCAGCATCCAGTCGTCCGACTCGGTCAGTTTCTTGATCGCGAGCCAATCGCGCGGGTGTTCGTCGATTGCTCGGCGGTAGGCGAGCAGTGCGTCGCGGTCGGGCATGTAGCTGCCCACGCCGATGAAGCAGTCGTCGACCGCAATGTGAACGTAGTAGCCCGGCGCGTGAACGTCCTTGCCCGACTCGTGCCGGAATTGGATGCCGACGTTGGTCTTGTATGGCGACTTATCCCGCGAGAACCGCACATCGCGATAGATGCGCATCAGCGATCCGCCCTGTTTGCGGTCGGAGGCTCTCATGTGCGGGGAGATGTCGGCCAGCGGGCCAGCGACTTCACGGATGTATTCCAGCGCAGGTTCTCGCAAGATGTTCTCGTAATCGTCCTTGTGGGCTTTGAACCACTCACGATCGTTGTGGCTGGATAACTCGACCAGGAAGTGGATCAGTTGCTCGTTGAAAGTCATGGTTTCCTCCAACCAGACATGCGCCGACTCATTTCAATCAACTGAGTCATTCGATGGGGGCATCAGGAGCATGCGCCGGCGCCCGATAGCGGCTGATCGAACGCCAGAGTACGCCGATCAGGAACGTCGCTCCTAGACCGATCGCTCCGCCCATGAAGTACGTGTTGTCGACGCCGACTTCATCGCCCCAGAATCCCACCCAGATGATGCCCAGGTTGTTCGCGGTCTGGGCCATCAACACCATCACGGAGAACGCGCGGCCGCGCATTTCGTCGGGCGTGGTCAGGTGAACGGTGACCTGCCTCACCGCGACCGTGACTGCATCAGCGGCGCCGAGCATCGCAATCACGATCATCCCAACCCAGAGAAATGGCGCAGCGCCGAGTGCAAACAACAACGCCGCATATGCCGCCGAGGCGGCCAGCACCATGATCCCCTTGGCCCGATAGTTGACCAGGAACAGGGCGAGCATCATGCCACAGGCTGAACCAACCGCGTTGACCGTACCCAGCGCTCCGGCGGCGCCGACGCCGGCCATGAACAGGCCGGTCGCCAGCAAGGGCAGGATCTCGCGGTAGTAGGAGATGATCGTGATGCCCCAGTCGAGAATGAATAAACCCGGCAGGATCGGATGGCGCGAGACGTACCTGGCGCCGTCGATCACCATGCGCACCGTCGACTGACGCTCGGACACGGCCCGTGCCGACGTGCGAATCAGCAACGGCATCACTGCCGAGACTGCTGCGAATCCGGCAGCAACCCAGAGCATCCCGATTGCGTTGAGTCCGACGGCCAATGCCGTGACGATCAGGCCGCCCAGTATCCAGCCGCTCATCTGCGTGCTGGTATCCAGGGTGACCGCTGCGCTGAGATATCGCGTCGGCACGACACGTGGCGTGATCGTCGCGCGAGCCGGCGCAACGAAGGTGGCCAGTCCGCCCAACGCGCCCAGCGCGACCCAGGCCATCCAGAATTCGAGCAGATCGGCGGTGGCGGCTGCGGCGACGACGATCAGAATGACCAACACCGCAATGTTCGCGCCCGCCATCAGCCAGCGCCGGTCGAAACGGTCGGCCAGCGCGCCGCCATAGAGGACGGCGAATGCCTGAATCGGCAACTGCACCGCGCCGATGATTGCTACTTCGGTGAAGGAATCCGCTCCGGTCTGGTCAAGAAACCACTGCGGAATCGCGATGAATCGAATCTGCTGCGCGATAATCATGCATAGCGCGGCCGACCAGAGAATGCGGTAGTCGCGGATGCCGAACAACCGCCGCAGCGGCGGCCGATCGAAGGCAGGACGCTGGCTCACGAGGCCAACTGCCGCGTCGGCGTCGGGTCAGTCATACTGTTTGGCGAACGTTCGGTCAGAAGCGGCATATCTGCGGAGGGTACCGCCCATCGCAGACCGAGAGGGAGTGAGCCATGAAGGTCGGGATCTACTTGCCACAGGTCGGAGGTGTTGCCAGTCCTGAGAACATTGCGCAGGTGGCGCGGTCGGTGGAGTCAAACGGCTACGACTCGCTCTGGACATTCGACCACGTCGTGCTGCGGCCCGACCAGGGATCGGATTATCCCTACTCGGAGGACGGCCGCTTCCTCGCCCCGGCCGAAGAGCCGTTCCTCGAGCCGCTCACGCTGATGACTTACGCTGCCGCGGTCACGGAGCGGGTCGAATTGGGCACCGCCGTGCTGGTCGCTCCGATGCGGGCTCCGGTGTTGCACGCCAAGATCATGGCGACGCTCGACCATCTCGCAGGCGGACGACTGATCCTCGGCGCGGGCGTCGGCTGGTGGAAGGAAGAATTCGAGGCACTGTCGATGCCATTTGATCGCCGCGGTGCTCGGATGGACGAATACCTGCAAGTGCTGCGCGACCTGTGGGAAAACGAGATTGGATCGTTCGAGGGTGAGTTCTACAACACGAAGGGCTGGTACTGCCGACCCCAGCCGCCGCG
This sequence comes from Dehalococcoidia bacterium, assembly GCA_965207365.1. Taxonomy (GTDB): domain Bacteria; phylum Chloroflexota; class Dehalococcoidia; order Bin125; family Bin125; genus Bin125. The sequence goes on from OZ242281.1 coordinate 1,008,122, forward strand.
CCGCGTCCCGATTCTGTTGGGCGGTAACAACCCGCGCCAACTCCGCCGAGCCGGCCGCTTCGCCGACGGCTACCTGGCCAATCCGGCGATGCTGGACACGCTTGAAGAGGACTGGGGCCTGGTCAAGACGGAGGCGGAGTCCCACGGTCGCGACTCGTCGGCCCTGAAGCTGATGATCAATCGGATCACGGTCATCGCCGAGGACACGATCGACGAGGCCGCCGAAACCCTGGCCGAGATGAAGTCAAGAGGATTCGACCACGCCATCGCCAATCTCCACCCGGCCGCCGACGCTGAAGCCGTCCTGGCGGAATTCTCGGGCAAGCATCTGTCGGCCCTGCAGAGCGGTTGACTTCCACCAGTTATTCGTAGTTCATCGCAAACTTGCAATAGCTCCTGTTCTTATTCTGACTTCCGGGATAGGTGGCTTCGCTATTCTGATTTAGATGCGAAGTCGGAATAACGAGCTTGGCTGTTCCGATTTCAAGAATAACGATCTCTGTTATTCTTACTTCATGCACGAACTCATAATAGGAGTCGGCGCTATTCGGACTTCTGGAACAACAGGCGCCGTTATTCCAACTTCGTCCATGTTCTCAGAACAACCAGGCTCGAGCAGCCAGCCACCAGCCAACCAGTGAATCCCTTCCCGTGAAGCGAACAACGACCGGCCATTTCGAAACGACACTCTTCGCCGAAGAACCGGTCAGAGCGTTCGTACCGGCGCCGATGCCGCCGGTACCAACGATCGACTTCTCCGATCTGCACCGGCCGCTTGAGCGGGCAACCATCGCCTTGGGTTCATTGGATGCGGTGACCCGACACCTGCCGGATCCCGACCTCTTCATCTATTCCTACGTCCGGCGCGAAGCGCAGTTGTCCTCTGAGATTGAAGGCACGCAGTCTTCGCTCTCCGACCTGTTGGAATTTGAACTCGGCAACAGACCGGGCGCGTTGATCGATGATGTCACCGAGGTTTCCAACTATGTCGCCGCCCTTGACCATGGACTGCATCGGATGCGGGACGATGACTTTCCGCTGAGCAATCGGCTGCTGCGCGAGTTGCATCGGCTGCTGCTGCAGAGCGGGCGCGGCTCCGAGAAGCAGCCCGGCGAGTTTCGTCGTTCACAGAACTGGATCGGCGGTAGGCGTCCCGGTGTCGCGCTCTATGTCCCTCCGCCTCACGATCAGGTCGAGTCATGCATGAGTGATCTGGAGCGGTTTATTCATGCAGCGGACGATGGCTTACCGTCACTGGTTCGGGCTGGTCTGGCGCACGCGCAGTTTGAATCGATCCACCCGTTCCTGGATGGCAACGGACGGGTCGGCCGGATGTTAATCGCGTTCATCCTGGTCCAGTCGGGAGCGTTGCGTGAACCGATCTTGTATCTCAGTCTCTATCTGAAACAGTTCCGCTCGACCTATTACGACCTGCTCAATCAGCTACGCGACGATGGCGACTGGGAGGCCTGGCTGCAGTTCTTCCTCGAAGGCGTGCGGTTGACGGCCCAACACGGCGTCGAGACTGCGCAACGGTTGACCAGGCTGTTTGACGCTGATCGAACCCGCATCGCTGCTTCCGGACGGCGAGCCAACTCCGCGATTCGAGCACATCATGAATTCGTACAACGGCCGCTGCTGACCATTTCTGCTGTTCGTGATCGCACGACACTCTCGTTCTCCGCTGCGGATACCGCGGTTCAACACCTGGTAAATCTGGGCATCGTCGAGGAGGTAACGGGGCGCCGGCGGGATCGCCGATACATCTACTCGGACTATCTCAACACGCTCAACGAAGAACTCAATCCCTTCGCCTAGGCGAACACGACCTAACCATCACGGCAGATAGGCTGGAGCGAACTTGCACAGCCGATGAATCCAGCCGATGAATCCAGGAGACACCAATGGGCGACACCGTTACCTATGAACGCAGTGGTCGGATTGCCACGATTACCTATAACCGGCCTGAGGCGTTGAATGCGATCAACCACGAGTTGCGCTCCGACCTCAACGCCGCCTGGGAAGAGTTTCGCAATGACGACGACGCCTGGGTCGGCATCGTCACCGGCAGCGGACGCGCATTCTCGGCCGGCGCCGACCTGCGTTCGCCCGCGCCGCCCGAGGAACACACCTTCTGGGAAGTGCCCTCGCTGACCTCGTTGGAGTCGGGCATGGAGATCTGGAAACCGACGATCGCCGCCGTCAACGGCTTCGCGCTCGGTTTCGGCCTGACGCTCGTTGCGGCCTGCGATTTCGTCATCGCGTCGGACCGCGCACAGTTTGGCTTCCCCGAAGTGCAGATCGGCGTGCCGACGATTCAGGGATCGATTCGGATGCCCAAGCGCGTTGCCTGGCACCACGCAATGGAGTTGCTGCTGATCGGCGACCGGGTGGATGCCTGGCGGGCCAAGGAGATGGGTCTGGTCTGGGAAATCGTGCCCCACGACGACCTGATGCAGGCTGCCAACAATCTGGCTCAGCGACTATGCAAGGGTGCGCCGCTCGCCGTGCGGGCGACAAAGGAAGTCGCGCACCGAGGTCAGGAGCTGCCCTTCGTGCAAGCGATCCGATTTGGTGAGACGATGCGCCGCGTCGCCCGTGTCACCGACGATGCGAAAGAAGGTCCACAGGCATTTCGCGAGAAGCGTGTACCAAGCTGGCAAGCCCAGTAATGGCAAGCCCGGTAGTGAGAGGCGCACGCTGATGTCGGAATCCAAGCGTCGCTTCTATCGCGCTGCCCGCGTCGCCAACGCGACGCTGGACGCCTGGCTTCCCGACCACGCAGTAGCTGTCGCCAACGGCAAAATCATCGATGTGCTGCCGGCCTTCAACGCAGCGGACCAAGAAATCGTTGATCTTGGCGATGTCTCACTCTTGCCTGGACTGGTCGAGGGGCATACGCATATCCCCTGTCCGCCACGAGTCGATGCCTTTGACATCATCTCGCAGGAGCCCAACGAGCCTGCGCTGATGCGAGCCGCACATGCTGTTGGCCTCGCGCTGCGCAGCGGGATCACGACGATGCGCGACCTCGGTTCCAAGAATGAAGTGGTCTTTGCCGTCCGCGATGCCATTGCCTCGGGCGTCATCCCCGGACCACGACTGCTCGCCTCAGGCGCGCCGATCACTCGGACTATGGATCATTGCTGGTTCTGGGGAGGTGAGGCGGATAGCCCTGAATCCGTTCGGGCGACGGCGCAAGCACATGTCGATCAGGGAGCGGATGTGCTCAAGGTGATGGCATCGGGCGGCAACTTCACGCCAACTTCCAATCCCCGCCACCGCCAGTACCCGCCGGAGACCATTCGCGAGATCGTCGAAGCGGGCAAGTCAGGCGGGGTCGAGGTGGCTGCGCACACGCACGCAGCCGAGGGCATCAGGGCCGCGGTCGAAGGCGGCGTCCGGCACCTGATCCACTGCCGCTGGCTATCCGCGAATCCGGAAGAGGGATTCAGGTACGAGCCGGAGCTGGCCCAGCGCATCGCCGACGAGGGGATCTGGGTTAATCCCACGATCGGGTTGGGACTGCTCGCCAGCGAAGCGCTTCAGCGCGGTGACGCGGCTCCTCGGCGCAATCCGAACCTGCAGGGTCCGTCTCCACGAGAACAGGGACTGGAGATCGTGCGAGATATGCGAGAGCGAGGGGTCAGGTTCACCTCCGGACTCGACATGGGCATGGCCTACGCCGACTTCAACCGAGCTCCGGCTGAGGCCTGGGCCTTCGTCGAGGACATCGGCATGACTCCCTGGCAGGCGCTCAGCATCATGACCTGCGACACCGCCGACGCGACCGGTGTCGGCGATCAGGTCGGCAGAATCCAGTCAGGGTTCGACGCTGATCTTGTCGCATTCAGCGGCGATCCAGCCACCAGCATCCGCGACCTTGACCAACCAACGTTCGTGTTACACCAGGGGCATCCTGTGGTCGCCCCCTGACAACGCTCCCATCCCCGCTGTTCGCAGAGACCTTCTCCCTCCTATCGTCCAGTGACACCTCGTCATTCCCGCGCTTGTCGCGGGAATCTCGCGGAATCCGGCATTGCCGTTGAGCAACGAGTTGCCGTCAAGCGAGTTGACTGTTCGGTGCACGCAGCGAGATATCCGCGACAAGCGCGGATATGACAGGGGGGGAGGGGGGAGGTACAGGGATCGCGGCTAGAACTTCAGCACGATCTCCCGACCCTGACGCGATTCCAGATCTAGATGCACAATTCGGTGATTGTTTGTGTCGGCCACCAACAGTGAGCGTCCGGGACCGTTTGTCAGTCCGCCGGGTTCATCTAGTTGCAGCTCGCTGAAGTTGCCCAGCGCGTCACCGTGACCGCCGACCAGCGTGTTGACGTTCTCGGTGAGCGCGAACACCTGCTTGATCTTGTGGTTGAAGGTGTCGGCAACGTATAGCTCGTCGCCGACCCTGGCCACGTCTAGCGGATGCTGCAGCCGAGCGACTGAGCGACCGCCATCGGCGTCGCCGAAGTGGAACAGTCCGCCCTCGCCGGTCTTGCCGATGAATGTCCTCGTGCTGCCGTCGGGGTCCCAACTGATCTCTCGCACAGCGCTCGATTCGGAGTCCGCGAACGCTACGCCGCTGGGACCCGGCGCCAGACCGGAGACCTGAGCCAGCTCGGATTGCATACGCGGACCGTCAACGATGCCCTCGCGGCCTGAGCCGCCCCAGGGGCCGATGTACGAGTCGTCGCCGGCGTCGTCACCCAGCGGCATGCGCCAGATCTGGTGGACACCGGCCATCGCGACGTAGAGATCCCCGTCGTGCACGGCGACATCCCAGGGTGAGCTCAACGCCGTCCGGCGCGCAGGCTCGCCCGAGGGCAGCATCCGCGCCTGTTCACCGGTACCAGCGATCGTGATCACACTGCCGTCGCGCACATCGATGCGGCGAATCGCATGATTCTCGTTGTCGGCAACGAATACGTAGTCGCCGTAGCTCTCCACGCCCTGTGGCTGATTGAAGGTCGCCTCCGCTGCTGAGCCATCGGTAAAGCCGGCTTGCGAGCCGCCGACCACCTGCGACACGTTGCCGTCGATGTCGGCGATGATGATCCGGTCGTTGTTGCTATCCGAGACGACAAGCCGTCCGGCATCGTCGTCCCAAGCGACCTTGCCCGGGAACGAGAGCGCGCTGTCGCGACCGGTCTCGCGCTCCAGGCCCAGATGCTGGCGCGACAGGATCTGTTCCGCCTCGTACTCGGCCAACCAGCCGTCGATCAGGGGCACGGCCATGTCCTCGGTCAGCTCGCCCTCGTGCAGACCGATCACGTTGCCGTTGGGATCGATGAAGAACAGCGTCGGCCAGGCGCGCGCACCGAAGGACTGCCAGTACTTGAAGTCGGCGTCGTTGAGGACAGGATGTTCAATTCGCAACCGCAGGATCGCCTGTCGCAGGTTCTCGGTCTCGCGCTCGGTCGGGAACTTGGGCGAGTGCACCGAGACAATCTGCAGGGTGTCGCTGTAGCGTCGTTCGAGCTTCCGCAACTGCGGAAGTACATGCAGACAGTTGATTCAAGCGTAGGTCCAGAAGTGCAGGATCAAGAGTCGACCGCGAAAGTCGGCCATCGACATTTCACGCCCTGTGTTGAGCCAGGTCATCCCGCCGGGAACATCCGGTGCAGGAGTCTTGCCAAAAGCTCGAGAAGTGGTCATGTGAGGAACTCGTTTCCTGTCGTCTCAGAGTAAGGCCTGTCCACGCCCTGCCGTAACACGCAGCACACCAACCCCGTCGCACCCTTTAGCTCAACTCCGTCAGACCTGCCAGCCGAACTCCGTCATACCCGCGCTTGCCGCGGGTATCTCGTAGCGGTCTGTATAGAGTCAGCATCCGGCATGACCTCCCGGCTTGGCTTGACGTGTTGGCACGCCAAGGCCATGCATCACCGGCGAGATTCCCGCGACAAGCGCGGGAATGACGAGGACGCCTGAATGCGGGGCAACACGACGACCGCCTACCGCGACGAGGGCGTGTTCACATCGACGCTAACAACCCATGCTTGGCGCGCCAGCATTCCCCGCTCCCCCTAGCAGAGACTGATGCATATCCTCCGATTCCCCTCTCCCCCCCTTGCGGGGGGAGATGTCACGGAGTGACAGAGGGGGGGCAGCTGGCGACGACCAGATAGGGCCAATAGGCAGGGAACCCCCCTCTGCCTTCGGCATCTCCCCCGCATGGGGGGAGAAGGGGAGTTGTGCATCGGTCTCTTGCAGGGGGAGCTGCCGAAGGCTGAGGGGGTCCGACTCCCCATCGACAATGCCCTAAACCGCCTATACGGTTGTTCGCTTCCCCATGTGAACAGACCCTAGTCAGCGACCAGTTTCAGAATCGGACCATTGAAGACCAGCACGTGCATCTCGCCGTCATTGTCGATGGCGAACGACGCGATCGAATCATCTAACTCCAGCCGTTCTTCCATTGCTCCGTCGGGAGCGACCGTCCAAATCTTGCCGGAGCAGAAGTCCCCGAAGACGTAGTGCCCGGACAGTCCTGGAATCGCGTTACCGCGATACACCTCGCCGCCGGTCACGGAACAGCCGGCGTCGTGCGTGTAGGTTGCCAGCGGCGCAACTGCATGGGTCAGCGCCTCACAAGCTTCTTCCGAGCGGAAGCACTCGTCGCCCTCGAACACGTTCCAACCGTGATTTTCGCCGGCCGCGACAATGGCAACTTCTTCTACTCGATTCTGTCCTACGTCGCCTACCCAGAGATCACCGGTCTCGCTGTCAAAGGCCATGCGCCATGGGTTGCGCAGTCCGTACGCCCAGATCTCGGGGCGCACGCCTGCGACGCCCAGGAATGGGTTATCGGGCGGGATTCGATAGGGCGTTGTTGTGTCGCTATTGTTGACATCGATGCGGATGATTGTGCCCAGCAGCGTCTCACGATTTTGACCATGGTCTTGCGGATCGTTCGCGGCGCCGCCGTCGCCATAGCCGAGGTAGAGCATGCCGTCCGGCCCAAACCGGACTGCACCACCGTTGTGGTTGGCATAGGGCTGTGGGACCTCGATGATCACCAATTCCGAGGCCATCAACGCCGAGCCAAGCACGAGGCGGAAGCGTGACAGTCGCGTGACACGGGCATCGGCGGGTGAGTAGTAGACGTACAGATATGGCTCGTTCTCCAGATTTGGATCCAGCGCCATACTGAGCAGACCTTCTTCGCCGCCGAAACGGATCGATTCGGTCAGGTCGAGGATGCCGAACTGTTCGATCTCTCCGTCTTCCTCGACGAATCGCGTGATGTATCCACGCTGCTCGGCGACCAGTAGCGAACCATCCGGCAACGCCAGCATTTCAATGGGTTGTTGGAACTGGTAGCCGTCGAGGATCGGCACGGTGGTCAGATTGACTTGATGGGCCTGCGTATCTGTTCCTTGTTGTTCCTGCTCTTGGCCATCGTCGGAGGAATCGGACCGGTCTTGGGCGCTGTCATCCTGTTGCAGCCGTTGGGCTTGCTGTTGCGCCGACTGAACCGTTTGCTGTTCCTGTTGCTCGCGGCCGTTGCGATCCTGCTCCTGTGCTTGCCGGGCCTGCGACTGGGACTCCTCTTGTCGGGACGAAGAGTCCTGCGACTGTTGGGTGGCGGAAGAATCGGGACTCGCTTGCTCTTCGCCAGCACATGTTGCTGCCAGCAATCCTGCGGCGAGGATTGTTACACAACCAACAAGTACTACGAACCTATGTAGCCGGTTCATATCGGAGCAATGTCGTCTCCGTGCCGGGGACATCCTCAAACGAGGGCCGGACCCGCATACCGATGCTGATCCGATCTTCGGCCACATTGACCAACGTCGATGTCAGCCGCGGGCCTTCGTCCAACTCGACCACGGCGATGATCTGCGGCTCCTCGCCAGCAAAGTCGGGCGCGGTTGGTCGGCGGGCGATGGTGTAGGTGTAGAGCGTGCCTTCTCCCGAAATCTCGCGCCATTCGAGATCGGTTTGCAGCGTCAACGGTGCGTGTGATCTCGGATAAAACACCCACTGGTCGCTTGAAGGCGAATACTGGATCTTGACCGTGTGCTCGCGCAGCGCATCCCAAAATGGCTGCGTCCGGTCAATCGGTGTTGGCAATGGGGGCCGGAGCTCGTCGGTTGCCACTAGTCGCCCTCCAGGATCAACGCGACCTGCTCGGACATCAGTCCGCCGTTGCCGGTGATGAAGGCGACGTCGGCGTCGGGCACCTGGTGGTCTTCGCCGCGACGCATCACCTGCCGCGCGCCCTCGGTGATGTGCGACATCCCACCGGCGAGTCCGGCCTGACCGAAGCCAAGCTGTCCGCCGTGCGTGTTGCAGGGGAAGTCGCCCTTGAAGGACAGGTCATGCTCGCGCACGAACGGTTGACCCTCGCCGCGTGGACAGAATCCTGCGTCCTCAATCGTCATCAGCACGGTGATCGTATAGCAGTCGTAGACGGAGATCAGGTCCACTTCCTCACGACTGCGGCCGGCCATGGCAAAGGCCTGGTCGGCAGCGGGAATCAGCGCCGTCGAGAGCAGATCCTCGGCATAGGTCGGCGTCTTGTGCAGCACACGCTCGCCGAACCCGGATATCCACGCCGGCCGGTGCTTCGAGCGTCGGGCCACATCCTTGCCGGCCACGACGATGGCCGCGCCTCCCACGCACGGCATGACAATCTCGAGCATGTGGATCGGGTCGGATATCACGGGCGAGTTGAGCACGTCCTCGACCGTGATCGGCACGTTGTGGAACACGGCGGCTGGATTGTGATTGGCAGACACCCGCTGGTCGACCGCGATCTTGGCCAGGGCCTCTGCGTCGTAGCCGTACTCAGCGCCGTACTTCATCGCGATCTGCGCGTAGCCGCAGTTCTGGGCGACGTTGCCATAGGGAATGTCGAATTCGGCCTGCGGCGACCCGTAGTTGGCGGAGGACGCGCCATAACGCCAACTGCTCGGTCCACTCGGAGGATCCGGCGGTCTAGGTGAGGGCCACGACGGCGCGGCGATCACGACCACGTTGCAAAGACCGAGCTCGATCGCGGCCGCTGCCCGCCAGACCATCGCTGCACAGGATGCGCCACCCAGGTCAACGACCTCGGCGAAGTTGACCTGAAGGCCGAGATACTCGGTGATCGTCGAAGGCACGAACGAGTCCGACTCGCGGATATTGGTGCAACAGATGCCGTCGACCTCTGAGGGGTCAATCCCTGCGTCGTCCAGGGCCTCGCGGGCCAGCTCGGCCCACTGCTCGAGGGTAAACATCGGCGGAGCCGTGGGCCGCCGCTCCGGCTTCCACTCCGCAATTCCGACAATCGCCGCTTCGCCTCTGAGTCCCATGCTGACTCCTATTCGCTACGGAGTCAGTTTAGGCGCAGCCCGACGGTCCGCCGTAGGCGATCCACTCACTGTCGGGGGACCAGGCGAGATCTCGGCAACCACTGTTGACGCGCCAGATGCGATGCAGTCGGCCGTTTGATTGGTAGACGCGGATCTGGGCGTTTGCCCATTCCCAAGCGAGGCCATCCTCAGTGAGCTGTAAGTCTGGAGTGGGCAGAGCGGGTGACAACCGCACATTCAGAGTCTCTACAGCGAGCCAACGACTGTCGGGAGACCAGTACGACGTTCGAGGTTGGTGGCCATGGATGATCAGCTTGGCCGCGGCCGAGCGACCCGAACTGGGGGCGATTCGCAGACCTTCAGGCGATTCAAACGCGATCTTGCTTCCATCGGGAGACCACGAGAAGGCGTGGCGCTCGGCATGGAGCGGACCAATCTTGCGCAGCTCGCCATCATCAAGATCTTGCGCCCAGAGGTTGCCATCGTTGGCATACAGAGCCCGTGCTCCGTCAGACGAAATCTGCGGTGTGGAATCAACCCGCCACGAGCGAACGAACGTCGAGTCGCTGGTCGTCAGCGTCGCAACGAGACCATGGGTCTCGTTGAGCGAGATGATGTACTTGCCGTCGGCGGAGAGCTGAAACCCGTGCCCAGTCGCTGTCGAGATCGGGCGGAAGTCGCGATCCGGACGACCCTGCAAATCGACACGCCGAATCTTACTGTTGCTCAAGTAGTAGAGCGATGAGGAATCGGGGTGAAACATGGCGCGATCCCCGATTCCGAGATGCACGACCTCGCCGTTGCGGTCGTACAAGATCAAGGCCCGTCCGCGCGTCTGTGTGTGATACAACAATACGTCGCGCCCATCAGGCGACCACACCGCATCCAGCGATAGCGGGCGCGGCGAATCGCTTTGGTTCAGCGCCCACTGTCGACCAAGACTATACGTGCGACCGTCAGGCTCAAGAATAGTCACCGGCGCACTCGGATCGTCGGCTGACCCGAATCTGCGAACCAGAAGCGATCCGCCCACAGGCGCCGGCAACACAATGCCCGAGAGGTCATAGTCACTCAGGTACATGCTGAGTTCATCGCCGTTCCACAGCCTGGCAGCGCTGATCCGCCGTGGAGCGCTCCAGACCTCCTCTGTGGAGTCTTCGGTCAATCGATGGAACCAGATCGATGGCGCACTCGAGTTCCATGCCCATGTGTCCCACCTGGCAACCTCAGCCAATCTCACAGACACCGGCGTTCCGATCACGGACACGACCACCAAACCATCAGGCAGATACTGTGGCAGATCGTCGGGCTGTCCGCGACTGAGCGTGAGCAGGCTGGTTCTCAGCCATCCGCTCCGCCGATGCGGTCCATCGGTATCGAAGTCAAAGTCTGGGTTACTGACGGCGATCCATTCGTTGTCATCGCTGCGGCCCACGACATTCAGGACCTGACCTCGCGGAACGACGAACAGGGCCCGCGAGCTGACGTCTGGCGCCGCTCTTGCCGTCGCTGCTCCGTTCGCAGTGACGGTGTACGGCGGGATTTGCGCCAGTCGCAATGCTTGAAGCTGTTCGGCGTCAATGTAAGCAGCGTGTGCTGGAATCCAACCTTCCAGGTCCCCGCGCGAAACGCGCAGCCAGGTATCGACGCGGGAGCGTTCACCAAGCTCAGAAATACTGGTTCGTTCCAGGACACGAACCCGGTCGCCGCGATACAGCGTGAAACGTTTTCCCCAATCGAAGTGGGGTCCGGCGATGGCTTCAACGTCGAACTTGATCTCTACCATCAGTGGCGGTCGTAACGGTTCTTGACCGTACACAGCACCCAATACGACCAGACCGAGGAGGAGAGGGAAGAACGCGACGGACATGGCAGGCTTCTGTCAGCGAATATGTTCGTCAATAGAGGTGCACCGGGGCCGTAGTCGTCGCGACCACCTGCGCACTTCGTCAGCGGGCCTCAGCTCCTGCAGCAACCGATTCCGGTGGCGACGCCACGGCGCAATCCTCGACCACCAGTGATCGTCCCACCGCAGCGAGGGCGCGCTGGACGGTCGTGAGATGGGTGCGGTATCGGGGATCGAGCAGACGGCGCACCTTCTCGTTATCCATATCCATGCGCTCGGCCAAATCCGACCGCTTTAGGCCCTGTTCTCGCATCGCCGAGCAGATTGCCAGCTTTCCGGCCATGATCGGAGTCGCCGCGACCATGACTTCACCTGTCTGAAGCGGGCTTGGGGGCGGTGGGGCAACGTTGTCATCCATGAACCAGGAGAGCGCGACGTCTAGGCAGTCCTCTGCCATCTCCAGTGCTTCCGGCCAAGACCAGCCACACGAGTTAGCCCCACGAATGTCCCGGAACGAGATTACGTACCCTTCACGGCCGGTCGCCTGCAACTCTTCGACGTCTCGCTCAATGGAGCACGGATACGCATAGCGCATGACTTAGAAGTCCCCTCTGTCAATTTCCAGGTCCTTCATCATTGAAGCCAAGGTACCTGGCGCAATCTCGCCTCGGGGCATCACCGTTCTGTTTGGCCCGACAGTTACAAGGCCATGCCTGCCTTTCCCACGTTCAGGATCGAAAACGAAGGACAGCCGCTTTCTACGAGCGTACCGTCTCGCGCGCCTGAGGAATTCGCGATCGTTCACGCCAGTTCAACTGGCTCCGACCAGACCACGCCTTCCGAGCGCAGACGCTCAATCTCGTGAACCGACCGACCGACTTCGGCCAGGATTTCGTCCGTTTCCTGACCGGCCAGCACTCCCGGACCGTAGTCGTCGCGACCGCCGGCCATCTTGGTCAGCGGACCCCAACGACGCACTTCGCCCATTCTTCGGTGATTGGCGACAGGACTGAAATCGTTTGCGAGGACATGTTCGTCCTTGGAGAAGAACTCACCGCAGTTGCCTGCGTCGGCTTGCACACATCCGACACCGACGGCCGTGAGGCGTCGTTCCCATTCCTCGGCCGGAGCCTGCGCGAATACTTCGCCGAGCGCAGAAGCGAGAGCGACTTCGTCCTGTCCTCGAGCTTCGGCCAGTTGCGGAGCTGCCTCTCGGCAGAACGCCGACCACTCGTCGTCGGTCAAGGCCGCGAAGAAAACCCAGCCCTCAGAGGCCTCGTACAACCGGTACCACGGCGCGGTCCCGTACAACTCGCCGTCGACCTGCCGACGCGGCGGCTTGCCTTCGTACTGAAGGAAGTCGTCGCTGTTGGCGTAGGCGTTGGCCGTCAGCATGTTGACGTAGATTTCTTGCCCGATCCCGTAGCGCCGCTGCGCATATAGACCGAGCAGCGTGGCCGAGGCGACGAGCACGCCTGTGTTGGGGTCGGGATTCGCTTCATTGGCGCGCATCAATTGACGCGACGCCTCGCGGATTTCTTCAATCGTCTCGCAGCCCTGCGGCGGCATCGCTGATCCTGCCTGGAACAGCGCTCCACCGATGACTGCGCCGGGAATCGGGTGCGCCGAGGGTCGGCGTGCACCTGGCGAGTCGGGACCATAGCCATTGGCCGACACCCATACGATGTCGGGCTTGATGGCCCTCGCGGTCTCATAGCCGATACCCAGGCGGTCGGGGACGCCGGGCCGGTAGTTGTGCACGATTGCGTCGGCGTTGACGATCAGCTCGGCGACGATCGCCTGTCCCTCGGCAGACTTGAGGTCGATGCAGATCGATTCCTTGGCCGCGTTTGTCTTCGAAGCGAGCAAGCCTCGCAGCGGACCGCCGCCCATGCCGCGGAATGGATCGCCGCCGATGGGCTCTACTTTGATCACCCGCGCGCCGAGGTCGGCCAGCATCGAGACGCCGATTGGCGTGGCGATGATCGTGGCAAACTCCAGCACGGTGAATCCGTCCAGCGGCTTGCCCGAGGGTGAAGCGCCGTTCGCAGTCGTGTTCATCGGAACATCGCCATTCCGGGACGTCCAGGAGAAGCCGTTGGCCTCACCGACTGCCGGCGCCGGTCGCGAGACGTCTGCCGGCGTCTCACGCAGATGCGCGATCGGGCCGATCTGCTTGACCGGACCCAGCCCCGGATCCTCAATCGTGACGGTGTCGCCGTTGGCCGCCATGTCGAGGTTGTCGACCGCGTCATGGGTCGGTGTGAATGGCTCGGCAGCCACGTTGCCCTGCGCGCGGAAGATCTCCATCCACTCGTCGGTCGTCTTCTCCTGCATCCGTTCGAGGATGCGGTCACGCATTTCTTCGGTCGCTTCGGGCGTCCACTCGGCCTGGCCGCCCTGCCACTGCTCCTCGGCGAACAGCAACGTGAGATCCGCGGCGTCCATGAAGGCGTAGAAGAGGTGCTCGAGCAGGTTGCCGAGCTGAATCCAGCCGCCGTCGCGCGTCATCACGGGGTGATAGTTGAGCGTCGGCATGCCGCCGCCGATGTTGAAGAGTTGCGGATAGACCTCCGGCTCACGTTCCGAGAGCTGGGTGAGCAACAAGAGGAGCAGGTCGAAGGGCATCAGACCCTGCAACAGGGATGTCTCGACGACCTGTCCGCGACCGCAACGCTGCCGTTCGATCAGCGCTGCCAGGATGCCCTGTACCGCGCCCTGCGAGGCCCCATGCGATCCCACCGGCACCGCCGCAAACCCCGGACCCTCGCGCAAGCGCTGACCGGCGAACGACATCATCCGTCCCGACTTGGCCGAGACAACGCCTTCGTAGGCCGGATACTCGGCGTAGGGACCAGTCGATCCAAAGCCGGTGATCGAACAGAAGACGGCAGCCTCATTCAGCGCCCGGATGTCCAAGTACTCCAGCCGCCGCACCTTGGCCTGCGCTGGAGAGTCGGTTGAGACGACCACATCCGCCTCACGGATCAAGTTCTCCAGCCGCCCACTGTCCGCAACCACATCCAACTCCACCGACCGCTTCCCGCGCAGCCACATCGGAGCCGCCGCCAGCGAGCGCCAGGGATCGCCGCCTGCAGGCTCCACTTTCACGACCTCAGCGCCAAAGTCAGCCAGGACCATTGTCGCAATCCCCCCGACGGCTCCGGTCGAGAGATCGAGGATGCGCGTGTCGGTAAGGGGTGGCGGCATGAGTTACTCCGGGCTGCAGTCGACAACATTCGGAGTATATGTGGCGGCTGGGCGCGACCGACCGCCGCGACCAGCCGCGCAAGTGACTCACGACCGCCTTAGTCACAACCGCTGAGGCGCTCGTACTCCGCTTCACCACCTGACACGAGGATGCGATCTCGCTCCTGGAACTCAGATTGGTCAGTTGGCAAATCGGGCCGGGCGATGCGCTGGAACAAGAATCCGTCCTGGTTCCATGAGAGGACGTAGAGCAACTCGTTGACAGGAATGACCCGCACCGGGAAGCTGCCAAGTTCACCGCCAAATGCACCTAACAGGGACAGCTTGTCGCAGTTCACACCCACAGCGAACACGCGACCCACACCTTCGAGCGCATCTTCGTCGAGAAGCAGCGAAGGGACGTAAGCAATACCCTCGTCATACGTGAACGCACGGTGATCTGCGTCTGGCCATCCGACAGCGAACCCTCGATGTTCCGCGGCTGGCTTGAGTTGGTCAAGCAAGCGTGGGTTGTGGGAATCGGAGACATCGAACAACGAGAGCTGCAATCCCAACAGCTGACCGGTGTATGGGTCGGAGTCCTGGCCAACTGCCAGGAGTCGCCCGCTGCTGAGTGGGTGCATGTAGCGGGAGAATCCCGGTAGCTTCAGCTCACCCGCGACAAACGGTTCCCGCGGATCAGAAAGAACAGTGATGTACAAGGGATCGATCTGACGGAAAGTGACCACGAATGCTCTATCGCCCATGAAACGGACGGCATAGATGAGCTCGGTAGTGCCCAGGTTGGTCAGAGTACTGACATGCTGCATGCCGCTTTGCGACACTTCGTAGATCCAAATCTCGCTTCGTGTCGGCGAGACATCTTCGAGAGTGGTTGCAACTCGTAGATGACCGCGGTATTCGCTGAGCGCGAACTGATTGATGAGGCGCCCTGGCGCCTCAGCGCTGCCGGCGAATGTCGGAGACATAGCATCACTAAGATCGAAACGATGGATGTCTGTGGGACCGTAGACGGATTCTCGTTGTGCGACATAGAGCGAGTTGACTGAGGCGTAGACTGTTGTCTCAGCGCCGTCTGTCGGGACAGCGACAGCACCCCATTGACCCAGCCCCGTCCCTCCTTCGCTGAGATCAAAGGTAAGCAACGTGACCAACGCATCTGCAAATACTACTGTGCGCCCCGAGGTAAAAGTATCGTCGAGATCAAGGAGTGGCTGACCAGCGCGGTCAAATCGGTCACGAGACTCGTAAGCAGCAGCAGATTCATACTCATACAGAACATAGCTGGGAGACGTGGTGGCAGGATCTAGTTGCTCGGGGATCGATCTCAGCAAAATGCGGGCACTGGCGTCTACCAATCGGGCGCCGAGCAGATCGCCTTCGACGCCGAGGATCCTTCGGATCCAAGGCTGAGCAGGGTCGCTGATGTCGATTTCGACCAACTGCGTCAGCGTCCAATCGAGGTTCCCATTAGCAAACAAGGCCTCATGCCGCCATTGGCTCCACCAGTGCAAGAACATCCACCGCGACTGTGTACTCCACCGAGACCACCATTCTTCGTAATTGATGCCGACAGTGCGCAAGGCGAGCAGGGTGTCGCCCGCCAATAGCAGTTGCTGTTCCCCGAGGATGTGCAGCATCCCGGGAGCGTCAAACCACAACGTGCTGCGGAGTTCGAGACCATCATCGTCAATGGCGATGATCGAGAGCCGGTCTGAGTCGAGCACGTAGAAGTGCTCGCCGTCGGTCTTGATCACGTCCGGCTCATCCACGCCGCTGACCTGGATGTTGGTGCCGGTGTCGGAACGTTCGCCCGATTCTTCGGCTTGTTCCTCCTCCCGGAACAATGCCTCCTGTGCCATTTCCTCTTGCGCCTGTACTGCCTCTTCCTGCATCTCGACGGCCTGGACCTGCTCGTTAGATTCTGCCTGCATCGAGGATTGTTGCTTTGCTTCGTCCGACTGCTGCACTTCTGTATCTGACTGCTCTACTGAAACCGACTGCCTTGTCGTCGCCGAGTCAGTGGTGGATTGCGCCGGAGGATCTTCGGCAACCTGCGCGATGTCGTCCGTGCACGCGAATACTGCCATGCCGAGGATGTTCAACAGTAGTAGCGACGCCAACAGTCGTGAGAATCGTGGCATGGTGGAACCTCTCGTTGCACCGTGTTCGCTCGGCTTGATAAGTAAGCTCAAACGTTAACGTGCCTAACTGAGGATTACTATTCCGGCGACAGTGGCAGCCAGCGGCTGTCCCATTCGGAGGCGAAGCTCAGGGCTTCGAGATCGGCGTAGTTTTCGAGGTTGTAGGTTCGGATTTCCTCGCTGCCCAGCAGGTGGATCTGTTTGCCCACCGGGATCGCTCGCCTGGCCTCTCCGTGGACTCTCAGCGTTGACTCGTGGGTGAGACCTTTGCTGGTCACTCGGACTCCGAAGAAGGCTCCGTCGTGGTCCTGCCGCAGCCAGTAATCGTCGGGACCGACGGGAATCCAGGCGATGCCGTTGTGGTAACGGAAGGCTCGGTGGTCCTGCTCGACCGGGCTGTAGGCGTCGTCGCCCAGCGGCAGCACAGCGATCTGCGTCGGATTGGCCGGGTCGGAGACATCGAACAGCGTCGCCTGCAGGCCTCGCTCCCATCCAGTACGTGGATCGGCGTCACGGCCGACGCCGAAGAGCAGTCCACCGCTGAGCGGATGCAGGTAGCGGGAGAAGCCGGGAATCTTCAATTCGCCGACTTGCTTCGGGTCGGTCGGATCGGCGAGGTCGAGCACGTAGAGCGGATCGACTTGTCGGAATGTCACGACGTAGCCCACGTCGCCGGCGAAGCGCACGGCGAAGATGCTCTCGGTCGCGCCGAGTCCGGTGACCTGTCCGACCTGCTGCAGCGAACCGGTCGGCGCGTTGGCGTCGTCGTCCTCGTCCGACTCATCCACGACCGCCTCCAGTACCGTCACGCTGCTGACCGTGGGCCACTTGTTCCGGTCGGTCGTCGCGACTCGCAGGTAGCCGTTGTGCTCGGACAACGACCACTGGGAGAGCAGTTGTCCGCTCACTGTCGCGCCGCCGAAGTAGGTCGGTTCGAGCGGATCGCTGATGTCGAATCGGTGGATCGCGGTGTCGCGCCACCAGTTGTGCGGTGCGGCGAGGTATAGCGAGTCCTGCGATGCGTAGACGGTCGGGTTGGTCGCCATACCGAGCACTGCGACGCTGCCCCATTCGCCGATGCCCTCGGAGAGATCGAAGGAGAGCATGAACGCGGTGCTGGGCAATTCTCCCCAGCGAGTCGGCAAGCGGTCATCCGGAGCGAAGACTTGCGTGCATTCGACCGCGCGTCCACTGCGGAACGAGCCGTCTGTGTAGTCCTCGAAGCCGAAGAGGGGGAACCACTGGCCCAGACGGAACGAGTCCTGGAGCGCCTGGTTGTAACGCTCGGCGTTGGTCTCGCGGTTCTGCCAGGCGAACTCCCAGGGCCAGACATATGGGATGACCGAACTGTGTTGCATGGCCACGCGCAGGTCGTTGCCCACCAGTCGGGCGCTGAGGAAACGACCGTCGAGGTCCAGTTCACGCAGCAATGTCGGCGAAGCGGCATCACTGACGTCTATCTCGAGCACCTCGCTCTGTTGACGCGTGTAGGTCAGACCGCCGCCTGGCTTGATCAGCTCTTCGTCGAGCTTGATGATGCCGGGCGCCGAATCGAGCTGACGCACGACGACTGCTTTGCCGCTGCCGATCAACAGTTCCTGCCGATGTCCCAGCTCCGAGAACTCGATCCGTCCGACCTCGACCAGCGGGCCGTTCTCGGAGATCTCCGCAATCAGCAGCGAATGTGGTCGCAGGATGTAGAAGTGCGTGCCATCAGTCTTGATGATGTCCGACTCGTCAACGCCGCGCTCCTGGACATTGGTGCCGGTCTCTGAGACCACGCCTTCGTCCGAGGCGGTTTCTTCCGCCTCTTGCTCGACTGCTTGTTCTCGCTCAATCGCATCTTCATCGTCGACGCTTGTAGCTGGGAATGGGCCAAAGTCATCTGCCACAGCTTCATCTTCGTATTGCTCTTCTGTGATCGAATTTAGCGACAGTTCGACGTAGCGCTCATGCAGTTCTTCGCAGGTGTTGAACCCGCGTAGCTGGACCGAGTCCGTGGAGTGCGCCAGGACGTAGTGCTGAGTTGCGATGATCGCAACGGCAAGAATGGGCGCCAGGGCCAGCAGCCAGAGTCGGGATTGGGTCATGCGGTGCTCCCATTGGTTCGTGGCGATAATTTAGCGCTCCTGAGTATCAGACGACGCAGCGGCCTCCATGGTTCCCAAAGAGAACAAATCAGGGCGGCCGTTTGGCCGCCCTGACTGGAGTTCACGGTTGGACTGCGACCTAGCCGCGTGGCAGACCCAAGCCTCGGGTGGCGATGATGTTTCGCTGGATCTCGCTGGTGCCGGCGGCGATGGTGCCGCTGACGGCGCTGACGTAGCTGCGGCTGAGCCGGCCCTGGAGGGCGGCGTAGGGGCCGTCGGACCAGACGTTGCCGCGCAGACCGAGCAGGTCCATACCGGTCTTGGCGATCCGCTGGCCGAGCTCGGAGCCGAACAGCTTCGACATCGACGCTTCGTGGTTTGCGACCACGCCATGTTCCTGCATGTAGGCGATCCGATAGGCCATCATCGTGCCGATTTCGACTTCGATGTGTCGCTCCGCGAGTTCGTAACGCGCATTCGGTCGCTCGTCGACCAGGTGACTGTTTTCCTGCGCAAACCCGGTGATCTCCTCGACCGTGCGGCGGCCGCCGGCGAAGGCGCCGATGCCGCTGCGCTCGAAGTCGAGCGCGACCGCGAGGTGGTACCAGCCGCGATTGACTTCACCGACGACATTAGTCTGCGGGATGCGGACATCCTCGAAGAAGACCTCATTGAAGCCGTGGCCGTCGGCCATGTTGATCAGCGGTCGCACGGTGATTCCCGGCGTGTCCATGCGCATCATGAACATCGTGATGCCCTTGTGCTTGGGCGCGTCGGGATCGGTGCGTGCGGCGAGCCAGCCCCAGTCGGAGACGTGGGCGCCGGAGGTCCAAATCTTCTGGCCGTTGATCACGTAGTCGTCGCCATCCTTGACGGCGCGTGTCTGCAGCGACGCGAGGTCGGAGCCGGAGCCGGGCTCGGAGTAGAGCGTGCACCACCAGGTCTCGGCGTCGGCGATGCCGGACAGGTGCTCTTCCTTCTGGTCGTCGGTGCCGTAGAGCATCAGCGACGGGCCGACCCACTGGACGCCCATGTTGCTGCCGCCGCCAGGCGCACGGTGGTAGGCCATTTCCTCGGCCATGATCATCTGCTGTGAGTGCGGCGCTTCGAGCCCGCCATGCTCCTTCGGCCAGGCCATCGTCAGCCAGCGGCGCTTGGCCATTTCCGACTGGAAGCTACGAGTCAGGTCCATCGCTTCCTTTTCGTAGCCTTCGCCGCCCGAGCCGGAGCCCCAATCGTCGGGCAAGTTGTCGCCAATGAACGTCTGCACTTCGTTGCGGAAGTCGACGATTGTTTGATCCTCGCGATAGTCCATCTGCTGAATCCCCTCTGCGGCACATATTCACTGCCGGAACGATCCAAGTCTAACGCCTGTCGTCGTGAGTGCCGGCGTTCCAGTGGCTCGATTGGCTGGTAAGGTGACGAAGAGCGGGGTGAGCGGGTAACTCGGGCATGCGCGACGCGCCACATCTGCGATCAGGTCTGCGATCACGTTTGCGATTATGTTTGCGACCACGTCTGCGGTTGGGTCAGCGGTTGGGTCAGCGGTTTAGTCAGCGATTCGCATCGCTCGGTCAGATCGTGCCGGGGGTGTTGATTGCCGTCGCTCTGCTGAGCGGAGGACTCCTGAGTGGTTGTGTGTTCGGGGGTGAGTCCGAACGCGATCTGTCCAAGCACTTCCCTCCTCCTCCGGAAGAAGAGCAGCCAGCGGCTGAGGACGAGGCAAGCGAAACTGCGGTAGACGGCGGTTCACAGGGCGACGGAACGACTGCTTATCTGCCTCCGGCTGAGGATCTGGAAGACCTGGACGTCGCACCGCCGACCGCGCTGTTTGCGGTGCAGAGTTTCTTCCATCTCATCGCGACCGGAGACCTGCGCAGCGCATACGAACGGACCTCGACGGAGACCAAGGAGCGAATCACTGCCGAAGCGTTCGAGCAGCGCTACCGGGATGTCTGGGCCGAGGCGACGATTGGCGGATTCACCTGGGAGGTGCAACCGCAGGATGATTCGAACGCATCATCACACGAGGTAGTGATCAGCTATCAGACGACGTTCTTTGGCGAGATCAACGAACTCGTCCAGGCACGCACGTTGCGACAGCCTCACTGGGTGGTCAACTGGACGCCGGACCTGATGTTTAGCGGACTGGGTTCTCCCGGATATCTGATTCGGACGCTGATTGACACTCCGCCACGAGGTCAGATTCTCGACCGTAACGGCGTGGTATTGGCCGGTGAGACCGAAGTAGTCAATGTCGGCGTGCATTGGGATTTAATTTCGGATGAGGAATTCGTTCTCAACTTCTTCACTGAGCGGGTGGGAATGGAGGAGGAAGACGTCCGCGCGATCATCTATCAGGATGTCCCCTCGTATCAGTACATTCCTGTCGCGGTGCTGGCGCTTGATACGTCGCCGGATGTGATCCGGGAGTTTGAGCAGCTCGCGTCTCAGGGCATCCTGGTGACGCGTCAGACTCGCCGGTACTACCCATTCGGCGACGTAGCGGCTCATGTCGTCGGCTACCTGCAAGAGGTCAACCCTGAGGAGCTGGCGGAGTGGTTCGTCGAGGGTTACCGAGCCGGCGACTGGGTCGGCCGCGACGGAATTGAGCAGTCATTCGAACGGATCCTGGCCGGACGACGTGGCGGCAGCCTGTCGATTGTCGATCCGATTGGTCGCCCGGTCCGCGAGATTGTCAATCGTCCGGCGATAGCCGGCGCTAACGTCCGCCTGACGTTGGACGTGAGAGTGCAACAACTCGCTGAGACGGCATTGGGCGAGCAACCTGGCGCTGTGGTCGCGATCGATCCTCGTAGTGGGCACGTGCTCGCGATGGCGTCGTATCCGCGGATCGATCCTAACTCGATCGTCGATGGCGTGACACAGGAGGAGTACGACACATACTTCTTCGACGAACGTCAGCCGTTCATTAATCGCGCGGTTGAGCAGATCTATGCACCCGGATCGACGTTCAAGGTGGTTACGCTCGCCGCGGCGCTCGAAGGTGGTGGATACGAGATCACCGACCGGATTTCATGCCCGGCGGAGTGGATGGAAGTGGGCGACCAACCGCTGCGCAACTGGAAGGACACCAACCAGGGACGGATCACGTTGTCCCAGGCACTGGCCGAATCGTGCAATACGGTGTTCTACGAGCTGGGTCTGCACCTGGACCGTGTCGATACAGACCTGTTGCCCTCAGTAGCGTCGGGGTTTGGCTTCGGAGAAGCGACGGGGATCATTGGTCTGAATGAAGAGAGCGGCGTGATTCCGGGGCCTGCGTGGAAGGCAACGCATTTCAATGAAGCCTGGTTCACCGGCGACACACTGAACATGGGCATTGGTCAGGGCTTTGTCGCCGTCACGGTGCTGCAGATGGCCAATGCCTACGTTGCACTTGCGACCAATGGCGTGGTCAGTACGCCGATCGTTGCCCAATCTATCGAACCGGTCGGAGCGCCGCCACAGGTGATCGAACGGCGTTCATTGAGTGTGCTGCCAGTTTCGGCCGACACGCTGGAGCAACTCCAGGCGGCATTGCGGACTACGGTCTCGCAGCCCTACGGCACGGGCTTTTACGTCTTCCGAGGCAGTGTGTTGCGCATCGCCGGGAAATCGGGAACGGCGGAGGACCAGGTGGTTGACGCCGAGACGCTGGCCGCGGTCGACGAAGAGGTGGCAGAACAGGCTGAAGAAGAAATCGAAGTGGAGCTGGCCAGCGAACAGACAGAGGAAGATGAGGATCAACAGGCGCAGGAGGAAGAAGAGGTCACCATTGGCCCTTACACGACCCACGCGTGGTTCGCGGCCTGGGCGAATTTCGGAGACCCTCGGCTAGTTGTCACACTGGTGCTGGACGACGGCCAGTCCGGCTCCGACGATGCTGGGCCCATCGTGCAACGGATTCTTGAAGGCGCCATACTCAACAACTGGGTACCGTAGTCAGATGCGACGATCGAGATTCCGCCGGCTGGTAGAGCGTGCGCTTGACGAGATTCCTGAACAGCTCGCCGAGCGGATGGACAATGTGGTCATCCTGCTGCGCAACCAGCCCACGACCGAGGAACTCGATTCGGTCGGACTGAGCGGGCGACACACCTTGCTCGGTCTATACGTAGGGCAGCCGCTGACGAATCGCGGCTGGTACGGCGAGACCCTGCCAGACCGGATCATGATCTACCAGCAGCCGATCGAGAGCATCTGTCGAAGCGAGGATGAAGTCGTCGAGCAGGTACGCGAGACGGTCCTGCATGAAGTCGCGCATCACTTTGGCATCGACGACGATCGGTTGGACGAGATCGGAATCGCGCCGCCCCCCAGGGATGCTCATCGGGCAGCAATCAATCTGACAGATCGACGAACACCCTACGCCGAGTAGCGCCGCAACAATCGCTCGACTGCAGCGGGGACGAGTTCGCCAGTTCGCGACATCGCTTCTTCGGTTGGCATTCCAACTGGCGTTGAGGCTTCTCGATCCATCAATCCTGGAAGGTCCGTCCGACCGTCGATGAGTCCGGCAACGGCGAGACATGGCACATTGGCGTCATGGGCCAGTTGGGCCACACCGGCGACCGTCTTGCCGTAGGCAGACTGTGTATCAAGACGGCCCTCACCTGTGATGACGAGGTCGGCCTGTGCAATTCGCTCAGGCAATCTGACGGCATCGGAGACCGCGGCAAAGCCCGATTGCAGGGTGGCGCCACAGAAGGCCATCAGTCCGGCTGCGAGCCCACCGGCTGCTCCTGCGCCGGGAATGTCAGCGACGCTCGCATTCAGGTCGCGTTCCAGCATCGCGGCAAAGTTGGCCAGGGCTCGGTCCAACTGGGCGACGCAGGCTGGGTCAGCGCCCTTTTGCGGTCCATAGACCGCGCTTGCCCCTTCAGGTCCGAGCAGTGGATTTTGCACATCGCAGAGGACGTGGACTTCGACCTCGGCCAATCGGGAATCGAGCCTGTCGATCTCAATGCTCGCGAGGTTGCGTAGCGCAGCGCCTCCCGGAGGCAGGCGATGGCCGTCATCGTCAAGTAAGACTGCACCGAGGGCTTCCGCCATGCCTGCGCCTCCGTCGTTGGTGGCGCTGCCGCCGACTCCAATCAGGATGCGCTCGACGTTGGCGTCGAGGGCGTGCTTGATCATTTGGCCGACGCCGTGGGTTGCGGCGCGGCGCGGATCCAGTTGGTCGGGACGGAGCAGGGTCAGACCCGAGGCGGCGGCCATCTCGATCACCGCGCAGCGGCCGGCGTCGATTCGTCCCCACCTGGCGTCGACCGGCGCTCCCAGCGGGTCGTCGACCCGGGCAATCGACGTGCGTCCGTTGGCGGCGTGGACGATGGCTTCGACGGTTCCCGGGCCTCCGTCGGCGACTGGGGCGCTGTCGACCTCCGCGTCTGGCCAGACCGCTCGGATACCTGTCTCGATGGCGATCGCTGCTTCTACTGCGGTCAGGCTGCCCTTGAATTCCTGCGGCGCGACGACTACTCGCATCGGCTCAGAAGCCATCGCCGATGCCCAGGATGCGCAGGAAGCCGATGATCAGAATGGCCACGACCGCGAGCAGCAGCGCGAGTCGTATGCGCCGGTAGACAGACAGCAGATTGCCGAACGTCAACAGCCCCCGCATGTACATCAGGGTGACCACCACGGCCAGGACCAGGACAGCAATGAGGAAGCTCACCGCCTCATCGTATCCGTCTCCGAGCGTTCCACGCCCGTGCGCCGAATGCGCAGATGACGCAGACGACTCGGCGGCCGTGAGATGCCATGGGACCCGTGCAGCGGAGACCCTTAGAGGACTCCCCTTCTCCCCCCTTGCGGGGGAGATGCCGAAAGCCTGCCCCCGGCTCGAACGGGGGGCAGAGGGGGGGCTTGCTGTTCAGGAGCCCTATCTGGTCATCATCCGCCGCCCCCCCCTCTGTCACTCCGTGACATCTCCCCCCGCAAAGGGGGGGGAGAGGGGATTCGGGAGTGTTGCAAAGGCCTCCAAGGCAGGGGGAACGTCATTGTTGGGAGTTGAGCTAAGCCACTGGCTTCATCGTGCGATGGCGTGTTGAGCGGCTCTGACGGCGTCTTGGCTGGTACGGCTCGGTGCCGTAGCCGCAGATGATGCAGACAGTGCGCCGTCCGTGGCTGGCGGTGGGTCCGGCGCAGCGTGGACAGACCGAGCTTCCTGGGCGGGGCCTTGGCGAGGAAGCGCGCGGAGTCGCGCTTGGCTCGAACATCAACGGCAATTGTGCTGCTCGGGCAATTGGTCCGATGACAGGAGGTCGAGCGCGGTTGGACATTGTCGTTCCCTGTACATCCGTTCTGTTTCAATAAACATAGTACGGGCGTACGTCGTTGTCAATTATGTCCGCCAAGCACGTAACACGACGAGGTTGCCGCGACGGAATGCGGATTGCACCGGGCCAACGCTGACAGAGACTGATGCATATCCTCCGATTCCCCTCTCCCCCCCTTGCGGGGGGAGATGTCACGGAGTGACAGAGGGGGGGTCAGCTGGCGACGACCAGATAGGGCGAACAGGCAGGGAACCCCCCCTGCCTTCGGCATCTCCCCCGCAAGGGGGGAGAAGGGGAGTTGTGCATCAGTCTCTGACAGGCGGATAGGGAGACGAGGCTCTTACTGCTGGTCTTCGGGACGGTCGAGCCAATCGACGAAGTCCTTCATTTTCTCGTTGAGCGTGTTGTAGCGCCCCCGGTCGGCAGCGACAAGGATGCTGACGAATAGGATTGCCAGGCCGATCTCTACCATCATGTACCTCCGTTGTCGCTTTCTATCAGTATCGTAGATGGGCATGAACGGCCGCGCATCCCTTGAGAGTTCAACCCGCGCTCCTGTAGTGGCGACGCTGACGTTGGGCTGCAAACTGAACCAGGCTGAAACGCAGCAAGCCGCTCGGGAGCTGCAACAGCATGGCTGCGTCACGGTCGACCGACCAACCCGCGCAGATGCGTACCTGATCAACACCTGCACGATCACGCACGTCGCCGATCGCAAGGCGCGACGACTGATCCGGCTCGCTCAGCGGCTAGCGCCTGAAGCTCCGGTCGTCGTCACCGGATGCTACCCAGAGCGCGATGCGGCCGAGATTGCGTCGCTGGCGCGCGTAGCAGTGGTGCCGAACGGTCGCAAGCAGGACGCTGCCGCGGCTGTGTTGTCGGCGATCGATGGCCGCAAGCCGATATCGAGCGAGACCCTGGCATCGAGCAACCGGACACGGGCGTTCATCAAGATCCAGGAAGGCTGCGACGATGTCTGCGCGTTCTGCATCGTGCCCTATGTACGCGGCCGGGAACGGGCGATACCGATCGACGAGATTGTCGCCGCTGCGCAAGAGCGGGTCGAAGAGGGCGTGCAGGAGATCGTGCTGACCGGCACGCAACCTGGCGCATACGGTCGTGATCGGTCGGATGGCGCGTCGGCTGCGACGCTGATCGAGGCGCTGCTCGAACGGACGGATGCCGCGCGGATTCATTACTCGTCGATTCAACCGCAGGACATCACACCGCAACTGCTGGCCTGTTGGGACGACGCGCGGATGTGTCGACACTTCCACGTGGCGTTGCAGAGTGGGTCGGATCAGGTGTTGTCACGGATGCGACGCCGCTATTCCGCCTCGGAGTTCCGCGTGGCCGTCGACTCGATACGCGTTGCAGTACCGGGCGCCTCGATCACAACCGACATCATCGCCGGGTTTCCCGGAGAACGCGACGCAGACCACAACGATTCCGTACAAATGATGGAAGATGTCCAGTTCACCGATGTACACGTGTTTCCCTACTCGCAGCGGCCCAACACGTCGGCCTCGCTGTTGGAGGACGATGTTCCTCCTGAGCTGAAACGAGAGCGCGCACGAGCGTTGCGCGACTTGGGAGGTCGCCAGCGACGGGATGCGCTCAATGCTCGCATTGGAGCACTGGAGACAGTCCTCTTCGAGCACGCCGACTCCGGTCTGAGTGACACTTATCTACCGGTTCGTGTCGATACGAATGCGGATCTCACGAATCAGTTGCGCAGCGTGCGCATTGGGTCGGTTGCTGAAGGCGTGCTGTCGGGCGAGCTGGTGGGATGACGACCGAACATCCTGACTCATTACATCCGCCTGAGAACCTGCGCCTGACGGTCGAAGCCCTATTGCTGGTTGCCGAGTCCCCTCCGACGGTGCGCACGCTCGCGCGGGTGACCGGCGTGTCCGTGGACGCGGTTGAATCGGTTCTGCAAGAGCTGGACACGGATGACGCTCGGGGGATTCGTCTTCGTCGCCACAACGAGACGGTCGCGCTCGTCTCGGCGCCCGAGGCTGCGCCCTACGTCGAGCGACTGCTGGGACTGGACACGCCGCCGCGCTTGTCGAAAGCGGCGCTGGAAACGCTGGCCGTGATTGCATATCACCAGCCGGTCACGCGTGACCAGATCGAACGCGTGCGGGGCGTTGGCGCGTCCGGTGTGATTCGCTCGTTGCGGGCGCGAGACCTGATTGCGCCCAGCGGCCGTCTCGATACGGTCGGCCAACCCTTGCTCTGGAGTGTGACTCCGCGATTCCTGGACCACTTTGGACTGTCCGCGCTCGACCAGTTGCCTCCGTTGGAGGACCTGGAACCGCCGGCGCAACAGGCTGTGTTGCCGCTCGAACCGAACGAAGACGTATGACCTTCATCACTGTTCTGACCGTTGAATTGGTAATCTTCGACTCCGCGTCGCTGAAGGACAAGCGCGCGGTGGTGCGCCAAGTGACCCAGCGGACGCGAAACAAGTTCCCCGTCGCGGCGTCGGAGGTCGATACGCAGAACGATCCATCAAGGGCGACGCTGGCGTTTGCAGCGATTTCATCGGACTCGCAGATCTCACACGCAACGGCGCAGAAGGTACTGGCGTTCATCGAGGATTTGCGGATCGACTGTCAGGTCGGTGAGGTGTCGACGGAGACGATTTCGCTGTGATGATTCTCTGATTGGCGCTTGTCACAGACTGGGAGCGGGTCCCCGCGTAAAGCGGGGACTGGGAATGTGTTCTCTGGCTGTCCATATTGTTTCCGAATCTCATCGCTTCGTCATTGCCGCGCTCCGTCGCGGCAATCTCGCTGTGTAAGGCGCAGACGTGTTTGCTGCAATCGGCGAGATACCCGCGACAAGCGCGGGTATGACGGAGCTGTTGGTGCAAGCTTGAGTCTTTTCGACGGCCTCAGCAAGGGGGAGCGAAGTAGCGTTATCTGCGCAGTTCGGCCCAGAGGTCGTGTCCCAGCGAATCTGCGATTTCCACGTTGAGCATCTCGCCGGGATTTGCCTCTCCGAGAGCGAAGACCAGGCCATCGACTTCGGCTGCTTCTCGGTAGGTGCGTCCGGCGATGACGGGATCGCCGTCCTCGGTGGTTTGGCCGGGTTCGGACTCGACCAGGAGTTGGAGCTCGCGCCCGACCTGGCGCTCATTCTTGCTGGCCGAGATATCAGCGAGCAGCAACATCAGCTCCTCGTGCCGTGCTCGCTTTACGTCTTCGGGAATCTGCCCCGACATGTGGGCCGCCGGCGTTCCCTCCTGCGGCGAGTACATGAATGCCCCAGCGCGGTCGAACTCGGCCTCCGCTGCAAAGTCCAGCAGCTCGGCAAATTCGTCATCCGTTTCTCCGGGAAAGCCAACGATGAACGTGGTGCGGATGGCGATGTCGGGCATCGCTGTTCGCAGCCGGTCGAGCGTGCCGCGGACCATACCCATATTGTGCGGGCGCTTCATCCGTCGCAGGACTGATGTCGAACCGTGTTGCAGGGGAATGTCGAGGTAGTTGCAGACCTGCGGCGTCTGCGACATCACCTCGACCAGGCTGGGCGTGACGAATCCCGGATATGCGTACATCAGGCGCAGCCAGTCGGCGCCCGATTCTGCGGCGAGGCGCTCGATCAGCCGGGCCAGACCGTTGGCGTCGCCCCACTCGGCGCCATATGCGGTGCTGTCTTGAGCAACGAGCACGACTTCCCGCGCGCCGCGAGCCACGAGATGGCGGGCCTCTTGCACCAGCGCATCCGGCTGGACGCTGCGAAACTGTCTTCCTTTGATGCCGGGGATGTTGCAGAACGTGCATGGCCTCGCGCAGCCGTCGGAAATCTTCAGATAGGCCGATGGACCGATGCTCAGCGACGTCTCGGGGATATCGCGTTCGGCCTCGACCGTTCCGGCGTGGTTGGCGATTTGGTTCCAGGCTTCTATGCCGAAGGTTTCATCGATGCCATCGATCTCGATCACCTGCTCACGTTCGATCTGCGACCAGCAACCGGTGACGATCACTTGCTGATCTGCGGAGCGCTCAGCGCCCAGGATCTCTGCCGCCTGGCGTGACTCTTCGCGCGCATCGTCGATGAATCCACAGGTGTTGAGAATGACCAGATCAGCATCAGCTCGTTGCTGGACGGCGCGATGTCCCTGCTGTTCGAGCGTGCGCGCGATTCGGTCGGAATCCGTGGTGTTCTTCGGGCAACCGAGAGTGACGATCTGGTAGCGCATCAGCCGCCTTCGCTCTCAGATTCGGTGGTGCTCGTTGATGAGTCGGTGGTCGCATCGGCCGCTGGTTCAATCGAGGTCCCCGGTCGCGGTCCGCGACTGACGACGAGCGTCACCACGGCGTCCTCAGGTGGTTGCGCTCCAGGCGCGGGCGATTGTTCCAACACGGTGCCGAGCGGCGAATCGTCGTAAATCGAGACAATCACATACGGCGCATTGAGCAACTTGATGAAGTTGGTTGCCTCGCGGGAGCTGAACTCGCGCAGATCTGGAAGCGGTTCAAAGTCGGCGTCGACCGGCGTACCGCTGCTGGCTTCCTGCACTTCATCGGGCAACTGTCGAATGCCTGGCACGGACTCTTCCGGCCCGACGGGCTCGACTTCATCGCGCAGGCTGACGACGGCCACGACCGCGCCGATGATCACCAGCACCACGACGGCGGCGGCGAGCCAGGGACCGAGGTGGACTCGCGACGGGCGGAGTTCTTCCCTGGGTCCGGCGCTGCGCTCGGCGGCCTGATAGGACTCGATCGTTTCGTCCGAGAGTTGCAGGCCCTCTCCGGGTGCGCTGGGCTCGAAGGGGAATCGTTCCAGCAACGGCCCGTCGTCAAGCCCAAGGTACTGCGCGTATGAGCTGAGGAACCCGCGAGCGAAGGGGGCGGCCGGCATGCGTCGCCAGTCTTCGACCTCGAGCGCTTCCAGATAGTGTCGGGCGATGCGCGTGGCCTGATGGGCCTGGGCGATGGAGCGGCCGCGACGGATCCGGGCCTGGCGCAGTTCTTCACCGATGCCGGTGTAGCCGGTGTCGGAGCCCATCATGATCAGGAGTCCGGAATCACGGCGGTTTTGAGCACAGCCGGATCTTCTCGCGCGGTGTAGGACTGGTCGGCGGACGACAACGCGAAGCGATGCGAGACGATGCGGTCGACAGCCTCAAGTGACGGCAACAGAGCCGCGGTGCGTCGAAACTGGTCGGGGGTGGCGTTCTGTGTCCCGGTCAGCGAGACCTCCCGGTAGTGGAGATCGTTGACATCGACGATCGCAGAGGAATCCGGCGGGAAACCTGCGAAGAGATTGACGCTGCTCTGCCGACCGGCGACGCCGAGCGCGGCCTCGGTCAGGCCGTTGAGCCCGACGGAGACGATCACAATGTCGCAACCGTTGCCGCCGGTAGCCTCGTCGACGATGGCCTGAAGTTCGTCCGCATCGCCGCCGCAGACTCGGCTCGCGCCGATGTCGGCTGCGGCTTCGCGGCGTACGTCGACCGGCTCGGAGACAATGATCTCGCCAGCGCCCAGGGCTCTGGCGAGCAATACGTGCAACAGGCCCATCGGTCCGGCGCCGAGCACGGCGATGCTTGCTCCGGCGCGGAAGCGGCATGATTCGAGTGAGTTGAGGACGCAGGCCGTTGGCTCGGTCAGCGCAGCGCGTCCCCAGTCTGCACCGTCCGGGAGTTTGACGGCGTGCCCCTGCGCGACCAGCGACGCGGGCAGCAGGACTTGCTCAGCCAAGCCGCCGTTGGCGTCGTAGCCGAGCGTCTGGCGGGAGGTGCAGCGATTGCGCAGACCTCGACGGCAGAACTCGCATCCGCCGCAGGCGATGATTGGGTAGACGGCGACGCTATCGCCGAGTTCGAGGTCCGCGACACCCTCGCCCAGCGCAATGACTTGTCCGGCGAACTCGTGACCGGGGATGACTCCGGGCTTGGCGTATTTTTCGCCGCGAAAGACGCGCAGGTCGGAGGCGCAGACGCTGGCTGCTCCAACTTCGATCACGACTTCGCCCGGTCCAGGTTGGGGAGACGCGACATCGTCAACCCGGATGACTCCAGGCTGATCAAACACAAGAGCTCGCATGGAAACGCCTATCGCGACATGCGCAGCGTGCGCATCAATCGCCCCGAAATCAACGTGAAGCCAACGTGAAGTTAAGGCTAGGGCGTGCGCGCCGGCTCGGGCGGTCGCGTCCGTGGGCGCCGCGCCACGTCGGGGTTTCTCGACGTATGGTATTGCCGCAGCAGTCGCGACTTACGCCGGGCGGCCGTGTTGGCGTGGATGACGCCTCGCTGGGCAGCACGGTCAAGCGCCTTCACCGCGTGTTGAATGGCGGTGTCGGCATCCGACCATTCCTGCGTGTCGATGGCGTCGTCGATCGCATCAAGCGCCGCGCGCACGGAGCCACGAGCGAAGGTTCGGACGGGCTTGTTGCGCATTCGCCGCTTCTGGCTCTGGCGCAGGTATTTGATGGCAGCAGCCTTGTTGGCCACGACAACCCCTCTTTCACAATCCACTTCATCGTATCAGCGGATCCGTGAGTGTCTAGGACACTTCTGCACAGCGGTGTTCGCGAGTTCCTCAGCGCACTGGGCTCTGCGCAATCTTCCTTACTCCGTCATACCCGCGCTTGTCGGAGACCTTTGCACAATCCCAGTTTCCGTCATTCCTGCGCAGGCAGGAATCTCGAAGCACCCAATTGTGCAGGCTCTCACTCATCTGGTCGTACTCCTATCGTTGGATCGCGCCACCTCCCCGCTCCTGGAGGTAACGGGCGTAAAGGCGACTATTGCAAAGGTCTCCGCTTGCCGCGGGTATCTCGCCGATGCGAGCACTGACGTGTGTGTGAACGCTTCGAGATTGCCGCGTCGGAGCGCGGCAATGACGGAGAGCGTACTTTTCCAGAGGTCTCGGGGGGAGCCGGGAGCGGCGATGGGCAAACTCCGTTAGCGCGACATTGCACTTGCGCGATGCACCTTTCGCTGCAGTTTGCGACAGTGCGTGTATGAGCCTGAACGCTCCGTCTTCATTGGGCAGACGACTGCTGGGGAGTCGCAGCGGCGTGATCGGCGCTGTGTTGCTGATTGGGCTGTCGTTCCTGGGCTCTCGGTTGCTTGGGGTGGCTCGGACTGCGGTGATTGCCGACCAATACGGCACGTCGGTCGAGTTGGATGCGTTCTGGGTGGCGATGCGGCTGCCCGACCTGGTTTTCCAGTTGCTGGCCGGGGCGACCCTGGCCTCTGCGTTCATCCCGGTCTATGCGCGAGCGCTGCAGAACCGCGGTGAGCGGTCGGCCTGGCGATTAGCCAGCATCGTGCTCAACTGGGTTCTGATTGGCACGATCGCGCTGTCGGTCGCAGTGTTTTTCGCGGCCGAATGGATCGTGCCGGCGCTCGCGCCTGGCTTGGGCGAGGACTCCGGGATCCAGGATGCGATCATTGAAGACGCCGTGTTCCTGACGCGGGTGCTGCTGCTCTCGCCGATCCTGTTTGCCGTCAGCGGAATGCTGACGGGGATCCTACATGCGCGTCGGCACTTCTTGCTGCCTGCGATCTCGCCGATGCTCTACAACCTGGCGATCATCCTGGGCGCGTTGCTGCTGCCCGGCGAGTTGGGCGTTGAGGCCCTCGTGATCGGCGTCGTGGCGGGCTCGGGACTGCACCTGATGATCCAGTTGCCAGCGTTGTCGACGGCGTTGGTTCGCTCAGGCGGTGGACTCGGGTTCCATTTCAATTTGGGCGACCCTGAGGCGCGGGAGGTGTTGCGGCTGATGGCGCCGCGCATGCTCGGCCTGGCTGCGGCCCAGATCAATCTGATCGTGCTGACCTTCTTCGGTTCGCTGGTCGGAGACTCTTCGATCTCGGCGCTCAACTTCGCCTGGTTACTGTTGATGTTCCCGGTCGGCTTGTTCGGGATGTCGTTAGCGACGGCCGTCTTCCCCAGTCTGGCTGAACGCGCGGCCGCTGGCGGACCGAGCGCGGTCAACGCGCTGGTTTCGCAGACGCTCCGATTCACGCTGTTCCTGGCGATTCCCGCGTCAGTCGGGATGCTGCTGTTGCGAGACTCGATCGTGGCGACGCTGCTCGAGCACGGCGCGTTCGACGCGAGGGCGACCCAGTTAGTCAGCGATGCGCTGCTGTTCTATTCGATCGGCGTGTTTGCTCATGCGGCGATTGAAATCGTCTCGCGCGGGTTTTATGTCCTCGGCGACACGCGGACGCCGGTCGCCCTGGCGATTTCTTCGATGCTGCTCAACGTCATCCTGTCAGCGGTCCTGGTAGGACCGCTGGAGCTCAAGGGGTTGGCGCTGGCGCTGTCGGTCTCGGCGATCGCCGAGTTCGCGCTGCTGACGCTGCTGCTCAACGGCCGCTTGAACCGTCAGCTGCTGTCGCGGATGGTCTGGTGGTCGACGTTCAAGACAGTCGTGGCGACCGTGATCATGGGTCAGCTCGTCTGGCTGTTGATCGAGGTGCTAGTCGGGCTCGACTTCGCTCGAGATTCCTGGATCGTCCTCGCGCTCTGCGTGAGCGGTGGCGGTGTCGTCTATCTCGCGTTGAGCCTGATCATGAAACAGGATGAGGCGGAGGCGTTGTTCCAGCGGGCGGAAACTGTCGTCTCGCGAGCACTTCGACGCTGATCGTCATCGGATGTCGAACTTGCGGATGGGACCCTCTGATAGAGTTGACCATATTCCAGCGCTGAATGGCGCATTGACGTCCAGGTGACGTCCAGGTAGCGACACTCCAGCAGCACAACTAGCGAGTAACCATGGCCTTGCAGGATCGTTCGATCGTTTGCCGCGATTGCGGACGCGACTTCGTTTTCACCTCGGGTGAGCAGGAGTTCTACCAGTCCAAGGGGCTACAGAACGATCCGGTGCGCTGCCCGGAATGCCGCTCGGTGCGCAAGTCGATTCGCACCTCGCCCGAGGCTGAGGCCGGCTACGTCCGCTACGGCGGCGCGGCGTCCTTCGGCGGTCGCACGCCGCGTCAGATGCATCCGGCGGCCTGTGCGATGTGCAGCGACATGATCGAAGTCCCGTTCCTTCCGCGTGGTGATCGCCCGGTGTTCTGCACGACGGTTAAGCGGATTATGACGCTGGGCTATCAGATGGATGAGATCCAGCAGCGCTGGGGCGTCCACCCGTGCCAGGTCGAAGGCATCAACCAGGACTTGCGCCGCGGATTGATTGCGCCGAAGCCGGGTGTCGAAGTGCCTGATTTCGAGCGCAGCCGCTCCTAGCGTTGACGTTCCTCACCCACACGTTCAGAAGGACGACATGGCAGACTCGCTGGCGCAACGCTGGATGCGCCTGATGGGCGGTCAGGGCCGACCCACCGCCCGGCCTCCGAGCGACGCAGATGTTGCCGACACCGTATCCCGATATCCCGAGCGCGCCGCGCAGGCGCTGGTAGACCAGTCCCGTCGTCGTGGACAGGCGGCCTCGGCGCGAGAGGCGCGCGGCTGGATTAGCGAGCAGCTCGATGAAGCTGCCACCTTGCTCGACCAACAGACTCGCGACCGCATCAGCGAACTGACCGATGCGCTGATCACGAGACGATTCCCCAAGGATTCCCCCGACGATGGCCGAAACAGCTAATCAGTCAGCAGCCTCCGCTGCACTCACCGAACCTGATTCAACCGACCCTACCGCCAGCGACCAACCGTTCCGACCGGTTGGCTCCTTGATGCCGCACCTTGAGCTGGAATCGCGAATCCGCGACTTCTGGCGCGAGCGGGATATCTTCCGCCGCTCGGTCGAAGAGCGCCCGGCTGATGACGTGTTCTCGTTCTATGAGGGCCCGCCGACAGCCAATGGCACGCCGGGAGTGCATCACGTGCTCTCCCGAGTGTTCAAGGACCTGTTTCCTCGCTACCAGACGATGCGCGGCAAGCGCGTGCCTCGTAAGGGCGGTTGGGACACGCACGGCCTGCCGGTTGAGATTGAAGTCGAAAAGGCGCTCGGCCTGGACAGCAAACCGGCGATCGAGGAATACGGCATCGCCGAGTTTAATCGCCAGTGCCGCGAGTCGGTCATGCAGTACGTCCAGCAATGGGAGGACATGACCGAACGGGTGGCGTTCTGGATCGACATGTCCGACGCCTACCGCACCTACACGCCCGAGTACGTCGAGTCGTGCTGGTGGATCTTCAAGACTCTCTGGGACGCCGATCTCATCTACGAAGCCAGGCGAACGACGCCGCATTGTCCGCGCTGTGAAACATCGCTGTCGAGCCATGAACTGTCCCAGGGGATGCAGGATGGCGTCCGCGATCAGGCGGTCACGGTGCGATTCCGAGCACACAACGAATCGCTGCCCCAGCAACTGCGCTGGGAAGGGACGACCGACTTCCTGGCCTGGACTACGACTCCCTGGACTCTGCCTGCCAACTCGGGTCTGGCGCTTGCCGGAGACGAGACCTATGCCGTCGTGGAAGTTGCGCAGGGAGAGCGCGTCATTCTCGCTCGCGAGCTGTTGGATGCGTCGCTGGACGGCGTCGTCGAGGATTCGACGGTCGTCGCACTGGTACCGGGATCTGAACTGGTCGGCGTGACCTATGACGGGCTGTACAACCCTGAACAGTGGGGCGTCCCGACGTACCGCTTCGATGGGGCGCGGCTGGTCGAATGGCAGGATGACGACGGCGTACTCCCGGCCCGCAGAGTGAGCGCTGCCGGCTTCGTGGAGATGGAGAGCGGAACGGGGATTGTGCACATCGCGCCGGCGTTCGGTGAGGATGACTACCTGCTCGGCCGCGACGTGGGGTTGCTGTTCAGACAGCCGGTCGATCTGGGTGGGCGGATCATCGGAGATGCACAGGCGCAGGGTGCGCCATCGTTTGTCGGCGAGTGGGTCAAAGACGCCGACCCGATGATCATGGACGACCTCGAATCGCGTGGCCTCCTGCTGCGCAAGGACATCTACGAACACACATACCCCTACTGCTGGCGCTGCGACACGCCGCTGCTCTACTACGCCAAGCCGAGTTGGTACATCGCGACCTCGCAGGCGAAAGACCTGCTGACCAGTTCCAATGCTGAACAGATTCATTGGCATCCCGAGCACACCGGCACCGGTCGCTATGGCGACTGGTTGGCGAACAATGTCGACTGGGCCGTGAGCCGCGAACGCTACTGGGGCACGCCGCTGCCCTTCTGGCGCTGCACCGAGTGCGGCGATGTCTCGTGCATTGGCTCATTCGACGACTTGCGCGAGCGGGCCACAGCATTCAGCGGCGTTGAGCCTGACCTGTCTGATCCGCACCGACCGTACGTCGACGAGATCGAGATTGGCTGCGAGCGGTGCGGCTCGGCCGCGCGGCGCTGTCCCGAAGTGGCTGACGCCTGGTTCGACTCGGGCGCGATGCCGTATGCGCAATGGCACTACCCATTCGAGAACCAGGACCGATTCGACGAACGATTCCCGGCCGACTTCATCTGCGAAGCCGTTGACCAAACCCGCGGCTGGTTCTACTCGCTGCACGCCGAGGCCGCGATGCTGCACCGGGCTGAGGCCGTGCCCGAACCAATCTCCTTCAAGCACGTGATTTCGCTGGGCCACATCCTCGACGAGGGAGGGGAGAAGATGTCGAAGTCGAAGGGCAACGTCGTCGATCCCTGGACGGTGCTCGATCAGAGCGGCGCCGACGCGCTGCGCTGGTATTGCTATGTCGCCTCGCCGGCGGGCAACCCACGACGATTCTCGGAACGACTGGTCAGCGAGGCGCAGCGGCGTTTCCTGCACACACTGTGGAACACGTACTCGTTCTTCGTCACATACGCCAACATCGACGGCTGGACGCCCGTTGCCAACGCGTCGCCCCCAACGGTCGAGCTGGACCGCTGGATTCTGAGCGAGCTGCACGCATTGATTGGTCGCGTGACCGAAGCCTTGGACGACTACGACCCGACCACAGCCGCGCGGGAGATCGACGGCTTTGTCGATTCCCTGTCCAACTGGTATGTCCGGCGCAGCCGGCGTCGATTCTGGTCGTCAGCCCGAGGCGGCGCTGCGGCCGACCTGGAAGCCAAGCAGAGCGCCTATCAGACATTGCACGAGGTGCTGACGACCCTGGCACGGCTCTTGGCTCCAATGACGCCCTACCTGGCCGAAGACATCTGGCGCAACCTGGCAGCCGAGGTCGATGCTGAGGCTGCGGAGTCGGTGCATCTGGCCGAATGGCCGGTTGCCGACGCTTCACTGATCGATGAGGCGCTGAATCGTGACATGGAGTTAGTCCAACGTGTCGCGTCGCTGGGACGCTCCGCTCGCAGCGCTGCAAGCATCAGGGTTCGACAACCACTGGCCGCGGTTAGCGTCGCCGTGCGGACGCCGGAAGATGCTGCCGCAGTCGAACGACACCGCGCCACAATCGCAGAGGAACTGAACGTGAAGTCGGTCAATCTGGCCGACGCGGAGGGCGACACTCGCCGCTACACGATCAAGCCGAACTTGCGTGCCCTCGGACCTCGCCTCGGACCGAAGCTTCCCGCGCTCCGCTCCGCGCTGAGCAACCTCTCGCCCGAGCTGGCCTCGCACATCGCCCACGTAGCAGAGTTGGGGCAGTCGATCGAGATCGAAGGCGTCAGCTTGAAGCCGAGCGATCTGTTGGTCGAAGCAGATACCAATGCCGCAGCGGACGCGGCATCGGCCGAAGACGAGCGCTGCGCCGTCCAACTTGCCACGGAACTAACTGCCGAGCTCATCGCCGAGGGCAAGGCCCGCGAAGTGATCAACCGAATCCAAGGCTTGCGTCGTGACTCCGGTCTCGATCCCGATGATCGGATTTCGTTGCAACTGACTTCTGCGCATAGCGAGCTACTGGGCGATCTGTCAGAGTTTGAATCGATGATCGCGGCAGAGACGTTGGCGACATCCATCTCGATTGATGGCGCGGATCAGGAATTGACGAGGCACCGAACTGAAGCGGATATCGATGGCGCATCGATCGTGCTGGCGATCGAGCGCGCCTAGTTCCTCAGATTGTTTGCTCCACCTGCTCGAGCGAGATGGCCAGGACAGAGGCCGGTTGACAGCGTCACTCGCCGCCAAGCCGTCTGCTGCGCTCAGCGGCCCTGCGCTCGAGACGTGCCGCGCGAGCTTCTTCGTCGGGCAAGTTGGTTGGGACAGGTTGATCGTGAATCAGTTGCCGAGCCGCCACGCTGAGCACGCGCTCGCGCAACGTCGCGGCTTCCGCTTCCTCGTCTTTTTCCTCGTCGTAGTGGCCGTACATCACTCGCGGCCATTCCGCAGCAATTTCCGCACCGAACAGCAGGACGCAGGCCGCCAGGTACACGAAGAAGAGCAATGCAATTGCCGCACCCAGCGATCCGTAGATCGCGTCATAGTTGGTGAAGTTGCTCAGGTAGAAGGCGAATCCGTGCTTGAGGGCTTCGAACAGCAGCGCACCAACCAGTGCTCCGACCACCACATCGCGGATACGCGTGGTCACGCTGGGCACGACCTTGTAGATGATCGTGAAGGTCGTCCAGGTCAGCAGGAACGGCAAGAGGATCGAGACGATGCGGAAGAACCCCGTCGCCTCTGTGCCGAACGGACCGAGGGAATCGGCCACCGACTCGGACACCTCATTGCCGACTTGCAGAACGGCGGTCGCGCCGATCGAGATTGTCAGCAGTCCGCCCACGCCCAGCACGAGACCAAGATCGACCAGCTTGCCGCGCACGAACGGACGCCGGAACTCCAGGTCCCAAGCCGTGTCGAGACTGAAACGCAGCGCCGACATCATGCCGGTCGCAGCCCAGATCAATCCCAACACCGAAACGACGCCAATGGCCGATTTCCCACTCGCGATCGGTTCGATCAGGTCCTCGAGATCCTCCTTGCCCGCACCCGTCTGCAAGGGCAGCAGATCGAAGAGTCCATTGACCACCTGTTCGCGCAGGCTGTCATCGGTCAGCAGCACCCCGGCGATCGAGACGACGAGGATGGCCAGCGGAAAGAGCGAGAAGAATACGTAGTAGGACATCGACGCGGCGAGCTGAGCGCAGTGGTCGTCGAGAAACTCCGAGACCGATCGCTTGGCCAAGAGTTGCAGGTCGGTGCGCCACCAGCGCAGATGCAGGACCAGCCAGCGACGCCAGCGCGACCTGCGTTCCCGCAGCGCGTCACGGTCCAGCGCGGTCGGCGTGGTTCGTCGCATGACGCCATTATCCGCCGACGACGACGCCAGCGGGAACATTCGACGGCAATCCGATGACCGATCAGCAACCGCGCCGGATCATTTGCAAGTTGGGTACCAACCTGCTCACCTCGGGTACCGATCGACTGGATCCCGGTGTGCTGGAGGCCGTGGTTCGGCAGGTGGCGGATCTTCGTAATGCCGGCGCACAGGTCGCGGTTGTCACATCCGGCGCCGTCACCGCCGGTCGCGCTCGCGTTGGAGTGACCAAGACACGTTCGTCTGTCGGCGCTCGACAGGCGTTGGCCGCGATCGGCCAAGCGCAACTGGTCCAGCGTTACGACTCGCTATTGCAGCGCTATGGACTGACAGCCGCACAGGCGTTGATTACGCGCGGCGACGTGACCGAACGGCGCGGATACCTGAACGTTCGCAACACGTTGCTGCGCTTACTCCAGTACGGAGTCGTGCCGATCATCAACGAGAACGACGTCGTCGCCGACGACGAATTGCGCGGCGGCGCCTTCGGCGAGAACGACGCACTTTCCGCACTGATCGCGAATCTGATTGACGCTGACTTGCTCATCCTGCTGAGCGACGTTGACGGCGTCTATGACAGAGACCCACGCAGCGACGAGCACGCAGAGCTGATTCCAGTGCTACACAACCCGGTCTCGATGATGGAGGCCGCCGGTGAAGTCGACGAACGCAGCCGAGGGGGGATGCGGGCCAAGCTTGAGGCCGCGCGACGCGCGTCGGCAGGCGGCGCCGACGTGGTGATCGCCTCGGGGCACGAGCCCAACGTGATCAGCCGGATCGCCGGAGGCGAACGCCTGGGCACACTGGTACCAGCCGACACGACAGTTCGCGACAGCCGCGAGCGCTGGCTGTTGGCCGGTCTGCACAACGGCGAAGGTCTCGACCTCGATCCAGGGGCAGTCAAAGCGCTGACCAGGCAGGGACGCAGCCTGCTGCCGGCCGGCGTGACCAACGTCCGTGGCCGGTTCGAGCGCGGTGATGTGATCCAGCTCTATAGCCCCGAGCAGGTGCCTATCGCGGTGGGGATCAGCAACTACTCATCCTCGGAAACAGCAAGGATCCAGGGCAAGAAGTCGTCCCAGATCGTCGAGGCGCTGGGCTACAACTACGGGTCGTCGGTGGTGCATCGCAACAACCTGGCGCTGTTGCCCTCGGCTGAGTAGGGCTTGCTGGGAGCGTAATCGAACGTCAGGTCCCTTCAGTAATCGGGAGCTGCATCTGCGAACGTCCAATGCCCAACTCCCCGAGCGTCTCGTTTGAGGCTGGATCGCCAAGTACGATCCAGGCATGACCGAACTTACCGACTACCCCGCTTCCCAGATCTACTTTTCTCAGCGACTGCGTCTGCACTACGTCGATTGGGGCAATCCGACGGCGCCGCCGTTGGTCCTCGTTCATGGTGGTCGCGACCACTGCCGATCCTGGGATTGGGTCGCGCTGGCCCTGAAGGACCGCTATCACGTGATCGCTCCCGACCTGCGCGGTCACGGCGACTCCGAGTGGGTTAACGGCTCCGGCTACTCGATGATTGACTATGTCTATGACCTGGCCCAGCTCGTTCGCCAGAAGCATCTGGCGCCGGTGACGTTGCTGGGGCACTCTCTGGGTGGACGCATCTGCCTGGAGTATGCCGGGATCTACCCCGAACGCGTCGCGAAGCTGATTGCGATTGAGGGACTGGGGCCTTCCCGGAGCGTCACGGACTCACATTCCGCTGTGCCTGCTCATCAACGGATGTCTGGATGGATCTCCGACACTCACCGATTCGCTGGCCGACTGCCGCATCGTTACCCGACCTTAGAAGACGCAGTCGAGCGGATGCGTGAAGCGAATCCCAGGCTGTCTGGGGAGCAGGCGCTGCATCTGACCACGCATGCAGTGCATCAGAACGAGGACGGCACGTTTGTCTGGAAGTTTGACAACTACGCGCGCTCGTCGTCGCCGTATCCATTCAATGAGCATGATGCCGAGGAGATCTGGGCACGCGTACAAATGCCGACGCTGCTGCTCGCCGGACTGGAGTCTCAGGGAGACCCGAACAAAGACGGGCGCACCGACTCGTTCCCACAGGCCAAGCGAGTCGGCGTTGCCGATGCCGGACATTGGGTACACCACGACCAGCTTGAGGTGTTCCTGCGCGAAGTGACCGAGTTCCTCGACAGCTAAGAAATCGAAACAGGGCTGTGTCAACAACTCTTCAGACCTCCCCCTCTGGGAGACTGATGCACAACTCCCCTTCTCCCCCCTTGCGGGGGAGATGCCCCCTGCCTACGCAGGGGCAGGCTCCGGCAGAGGGGGGGTCCTGTCCGCAACTTCTATCTGGTACTCACCGACCGACCCCCCTCTGTCACTCCGTGACATCTCCCCCCGCAAGGGGGGAGAGCGGAATTTGAGGTTGTGCATCGGTCTCTCTGGGGGAGGTGCCGCGCAGCGGCGGAGGGGGCTGGCCTGCCAACGTAGACTGGCGCCATGAGCGACCGTCCGACGCCCAGATTCAGTTGGTTCGTGCCGATCGATGGCGACGGCGACCGGATTGGATCGCTTCGCGCTCAGCGGGCACCGACGTTTGAGTACTTGCGCGATGTGGTACTCAACGCCGAGCGACTTGGCTATCACTCACTGCTGATCCCCACGCGCTTTGCCAACGGCTCGTTCGAACACTCGGCGCCGCTCGCTGAAACTTGGACGACAGCGACGGCGCTCTGCGCGGTGTCATCGCGGATTCGTCTGCTGATTGCCGTTCGACCAGGAATCACGCCGGTTGGTCTGTTTGCTCAACAGGCGGCGACGCTGCATCAGATTTCCGGCGGGCGGATCGATATCAACATCGTGCCGGGAGGGATCCAGGGCGACAACGAGCGTCTCGGAATCGGTGGATCTCACGCCGATCGTTACGCCCAGGCCAACGAGTTCATCGACGCGTGCGCACAACTCTGGGACTTGGGCGGTCCACTGGACTTCGAAGGCAGCGCCGTGCGCCTGAGCGGAGCAATCGTCTCGCCGACGCCTGAGCGGCCTGCTCCCTCGTGGTACCTGGGCGGCGCATCGGACGCCGCGCTGCAGCTGGCCGCTGATCGAGCGGATGTCCTGCTGTGTTGGATTCAACCTCCCGATGCGATGCAGGATTTGATCGGTCGGGCGCGAGATGCCTACGCCAGCGTTGGACGCACACCTGCCCTGGGACTGCGCACGCACCTGGTGGTCCGCAATACCGAGCAGGACGCATGGGATGCGGCGTCAGAGCTGCTATCGGAGGCGCATCCGGACGTGCTGGCCCAACGATCCGCCGCGCTGAAATCGACGGCGATGGTCGGTGCAGCGGCTCAGGCGCGACGGGTTGAAGACGACCGTCTCGGCGAACGATTGTGGAACGGCATCTCGCGAGTGCGGGTCAATTTGGGCACGGCAATCGTCGGCACGCCTGAGCAGGCCGCCGATGAGCTGACCGCCTATTGGAGGATGGGATTCGACGAGTTCATCCTCTCGGCCTATCCGCACCTGGAAGAGGCCGAGCGGATTGCGCA
Source organism: Dehalococcoidia bacterium (assembly GCA_965207365.1). GTDB lineage: Bacteria > Chloroflexota > Dehalococcoidia > Bin125 > Bin125 > Bin125. Next base: position 1,050,690 of record OZ242281.1, read on the forward strand.
TGATGTGCTTCCGCTTGTCAGCGCCGGAGCACTGCAGCCTGAGGAGGTCTAATCATGGGCTGGCCAATCCATCGTCCGATCGGATTGACGCATCACAACCCAGCACGTTCGTGCAAGGGCTACACGTTGATGTGCGGGACCAACTCAGAGGACGCGGTGCTGCTCGACATGCAGGGCCGCGTTGTGCATCGCTGGCATATCGACGATCGACGACTGTTCAACGTGGAGTTGCTGGCCAATGGCAACCTCCTGGCGATGGTGGCGCCGGACCATCCACCACCGCCGCGAACCAGCGAGAACGAGTCGCGCTTCTCGATCGATCCCGGCGGACCGCCGGCAATCTTCGACATGCTCGGCGGTCGCGGTAATGGCCTCTGGGAGCTCGATTGGGACGGCAATGTGGTCTGGGAATACGACAACCCTGGCATCCACCACGACTTTCATCGACTGGAGAACGGTCACACGGTCTCACTGGAGTGGGTACCGATGACCAAGGAGGTTGAAAGCACGGTGCTCGGCGGCGGACGTCAGCCCGATCAGCCGATGCCGCCCAACATGATGGGCGACGACATTATCGAAATCGACGCCGAGGGCAATGAAGTCAGCCGAATCGAACTGTGGCGCGTGCTGTCGCCCAAGGATGCGCCGATCTGTCCACTGGAGAACACGTGGGAGTGGACGCACGCCAACAGCATCGAGCAGACCCCCGATGGCGGGCTCCTCTTCTCAGCGCGCAATACGAGCACAATCGGGATTGTCGATCCACCCGAGGATGACGGACCGGGAACACTGCGTTGGCGCTTCGGTCAGCCTGAGATCTCTCACCAACACCATGCAACATGGCAGTCGGACGGCCGAGTGCTGGTCTACGACAACGGCATGCACCGATTGCAGGATCTGGCCTACTCGCGCGTATTGTCGATTGATCCGGAAACCAACGAGTTTGACGTGGTCTTCCAGGGAACGCCGCGCGAGCAGTTCTTCTCGGCCCACATATCCGGTGCAGCCAAGCTTGGCAATGGCAACTACTTGATCACCGAGGGCGCGGCAGGTCGGCTGTTTGAGGTCGATGGCGGGGGCAGTGTGGTCTGGGAGTGGATCTCGCCATTCTTGACCACGCAGCGTGGCGATCTGTGCAACTGGGTGTTCCGAGCCTGGCGCTATGAGGGCGACTACTCCGGGCTGGCGGATCGGGAGCTGAGCCCGGAGCGGCACATCGACTTCAACCGTCTGCATGGGCTAATGGAGTAGGGGCGACCCTTTTGGTCACATCTACAAAGCCAAGCGCAAAACGGTCCGCCCTTCCCCTTGCAGAGACTAATGCACAACTCCCCTTCTCCCCCCTTGCGAGACTGATGCGTAACCTCTCAACCGCCCCCGCCTCCGAGCGGGGGCCTGCTCCTTCCCGGGCCTCGGCACGGCAGTCAGGCCGTCGCTTGTATCTGGTCAACTAGGGCCTGACGGTGCTGCAGTGGACCGGCCAAAGCGGGTCCCCGCGCGGGGGCGGGGACGGGAAACTGAGTTACGCGTCAGTCTCCTTGCGGGGGAGATGCCGAAGGCAGAGGGGGGTCCTGTCCGCAACTTCTATCTGGTGCTCACCGACCGACCCCCCCCTGTCACTCCGTGACATCTCCCCCCGCAAGGGGGGGAGAGCGGAATTGGAGGTTGCGCATCGGTCTCTTACAGGGGGAGGTGCCGAAGGCGGAGGGGGTCCCGTCCGGCCTGCTCGCATCTAGTGGTCACGTGCCAAGGGCCCCCTCAGTCACTTCGTGACAGCTCCCCCAGAGGGGGAGCTCTTCGGACTGCCAGGCTATGAGCCAGAGCGGGGGGACTTCATTCGGCGGGTGGCAATGAGTAGGTCGTGGGTCTTGCCGTCGGCGTCGATCACGTAGTCCCAGAGCACGGCCTCGCGCTGGAAGCCGAGTCGCCGGAAGACGGACTGCGCGGCGGCCTGGTCGAGGACCATGCGTGCGGTGAGCAGTTGCAGCTCGAGCAGTTGCGCGATGGCGTAGATCTCTTCAGCCAGGACACGACCGAGGCCACGTCCGCGAGCGGCTGGGGAGAGCAGCAGGCGAATCTCGCCGAGATGGCGGGTCCAGTCGGCGGATGAGTAGTTGAGGTCTCCCTCGCCGAGTAGCTCATCGCCGTCGAAACCGAGCACGGTGAAGGTCTGCTGCTCCTCGACTTCCTGCATCCAGCGGGCTACCGCGGCCGGTTGGGTGATGTCGCGGCGCAGGAAGAGCAGGTCGTCGGCCGGCAGCGATCGGGCGAAGGCGAGGATTTGATCTTCGTCGCCGGGCGCCATCAATCGCAGGGTGATGCGATGTCCGTCCCGCAAGGAGGCGGTACGTGGGTAGCGGACGGCGATTTGCTGGTGGGCGTCGGACGCTGGGTCAGCCATATTGGCGAGCCTCTCAACATGTTGTGAAATTCTGCACGAACTCTGGGGACGTGATTGCAACAGAATATAAACGTCGGAGGCTAGAGCGAGCCTCGGAAGCCCAGTTTCTGACAGGCGCTCAATCGCGCAGTTTACGTTCAAACTGCGCGATTGAGCCGATAGTCCCTCAGTTAGGTGCGATCGCCGGGGAAGTCGGGATGGTCGGTGTCCATCCAGACCTCCTTGCGCCAGTGCCAGCCCTCGCGCTCCCAGACGTTCAGGCTGCGCTCGGGGACGTTCAGGTACGGCCAGTAAATGCTGGTGTCGATGCCGTTGCCCATCACCGCCGATGGGGCAAGGCCATCGAGCCCATAACGCTCATCTTCACCGAGCAAGATCCAGGAGACCTCCTGCGCCATTTCGCGGCGCGCCTCAGCATCAAGGGTGACCTTCATCTTGGTCACAATGTCGGTGATCGGCTGGAAATCGTACTTTTCCCAGTTCTCTCCCCCACCCGGAACATACCGAGAGTTCCAGGCGGAAGTCGGATCACCTGTGCCGGCTCCAACCCAGATTGGAAACGACCCTGGATAGGTTCCCTCAATCAGGCGTTGGGTAATCCCGTCGTATGGCAGTAGCTCGATGTTGGTCTTGATGCCGAGCGCGTTCTCATACATGTTGCGGTACAGTTCCGAAGCGCCTGGGTACAGCCCTTCGAAGATGTCAGCGACGATCATCGGGTACTCAGTACCCTCTTCAACCCCGGCAGCACTCAACAACTCGCGGGCCATCTGAATGTCGGCATCTTTGTCTGGTCGGTAACCTGGCAGCGTTCGCGTCGTTTCCTGGTCGATGGCCCAACCGTGATACCAGTTCAGGTGTTGAATCGTGGACGGTTTGCCTTTTCCAAAGTAGATCGCGTCGATGATTGCGTCTCGGTCCATGGCGACGTGGAACGCGTACGGCACCCGCCGATCAAGCCACGGGTTGTCATCCCAATCCTGGTTGTAATTGAAGCGCATCATCAGCGGCAGCACGACGCCGCGGTCATAGCGGATGTGCTCAGGGAAGTCTGCCTCGATCCCCTCAATGGCGATCGAGTTGAGGCTCACCGCATCAAGATCGCCATTGCGATAGGCGGTTTCCACTGCTGTCTGATCGCTCAGAATCACCCAAGTGAGCGAGTCGAGGAAGGGCATCTGCTGGCCGTCCAGACTCTTCCAATAGTTCGGATTTCGCTCCAGATGTAACCGACCCTCGGGCTCGAAGATCGTCGGAATGAACGGTCCACAGCCCGACACCAGCTCAACGTTGGTCTGTTCGTCGATCCATTCTTGTCCCCAAAGCTCCATCGCTTCAATCGAGGTCATGAAGGACCACTGCATGTGGACGGCTTCGAGATAGGTCGCGTCTGGGCCCGCTGTCTGACAGACCAGCGTCATGTCGTCAGGAACATCCATGGATGCGGTTGTTGAGTAGATTGTTTGCCGAGTGAACCTGGCGTCGGGCACGCCGTCCGCGTCGAGCGCGTCTATCTGTCGTTGAATATTGGCTTGTGCATCCTCCGACGTGAACAGACGCCCACCCTCGGTCGGGTAGCGGTCCCAGAAACGTGCACCCTGATCGATGCGGAAAATATAGGTCTCGTCGTCTGGGACTTCCGGCAGCGATGCAAGATCCGCGCCATACACGGGGCCTGCGTTGTTGTAGATCTCAACCAACCGACCCATCGAGTCGTTGAAGATTTGGAAAGGATGCGCCAGATTCGTACGGTGTGGGTCGAAGCCGTCCCAGTTGGCCGGCGTGTAGATCGAGTAGTTGCCGCCATACTGGCGGTTGCCGACTGCAACGGCCTGTTGCTGCCGCTGCGCAGCCTGATCCTGATCGTCCGCCTCTTGCTGGACTTGCTGCTGGGCTTGCTGTTCGGCCTGCTGGTCGGCTTGCTGTTGCTGCATGGCCTGCTGTTGGCCCTGCTGCTGTTGCGCCTGCCGCTGGGCTTGCGGCTGATCTTGTTCCTGTTGCTGTTGAGCCTGGCTGACAGCCTGCTGCCCATCATCGTCATCACCGCCGCAACCGACGAGGGCCAGTCCAGCGGCCCCCACACCAGCCCGACCCGACGCACGCAGCAGCGCACGCCGACTCATCCTCGATCGGCGCATCCGCTGCCAATAGTTCCGGCGTTCCATTGCTCGCTCCTTGCGTATGGAAACTCACGGCCAGACAGCCGTGTGGTTGCGGCAGTCTAGGCCACTCGCAGACGTGGAGACTGCCACCTGCAGGGGCGCTGATCTACGAGCGACAACAAGAACTGGCCAAGCTTCGGCGCCTGCCCAACCTGAAGAATAGGCCGGATGAGAACGCGCCCTAGTCGCCGCCTGCGGCCGCCAGCAGGCTGATCTCTTGCACCGCTCCGAAGTCGGGCAGCGTGGTCAGGGAGGGTCGCTCAGGCTCCTCGAAGGCGGGCATCACCTCATCGGCGAAGCGCTGGAGCGAGGCGAGGATTTTCTCGTGCGGTACGACCTGGTCGAAGTTGATCAGGAAGACCATGCGGTCGACGCCGATCTCTTCCCACTGACGCAGCGCGGCGATGACCGTGTCGGGGTTACCGATCGGCGTGCCTTGTTGGAGCGGGTTGATCACGTCGCCGGGTCGGTCGCGGAGCTGAATCGCGCTGGCCTGCGAGCTGTAGCCAGGCGACGGATAGATGCTGCCAACGCCGACGAGGTGCGCGGCGGCATTCATGAACGCGCCGGTGCCGGGCACCCCCGAGCGCCATCGCTTCTTCGTCTGACTCGCCGCAGTACATCCAGCCGACGCCGTTGACGCAACTTGGAAGCCGCCCAGCTCGGTCCAGGTCGCCGCGCGACCGGAAGCTCTCTTCGTTGTAGAATATTTGCCGTTTTCTGTTGCTTCGAAGAGGGTTCATCGCTACACTGCGAACCCAACGAGTTGGGCGCGAATCCCTTCTGAGTCACCCGCCTGGTCCGCAATCAGCTCGTCCGTCTGATAGGAGACACCATGCGTGTTCTCAGTTTGGTAGCAATCACGCTCATATTGACACTTGGGTTCGTCGCAGTGTTCGGACTGTTCAGCCCGGCCAGCGCTCAATCCACCGACTTACCGCAGGATTGCCGCAACGCCGACCACACCGCGCACGGCGAGTTGAGCAAGCCGTGCTCGATTCACTATCCCTTTGCGGTTGACCCTCGGATCTTTTTGTTTTCCGTCTCCTGGAACGATGTGCAAGGTAATGAGCACAGCAACTCGGCTAGAGCCGTTGGTTACTATGGCGGGCTCTCGCTCCACACGCCAAGCAACGGGCCGAACCCGAATGTTCGCTTCGGCGAGGTGTTCCGTTGGCCATGGGAGTCGAAGGTATCCATCAAGTTCTACCCGAAGGTGTTAGCTTAACTCGGATACACCAAGTTCAAGGAGACGGCCCGCTTTAGTGGTGACACCGATGTCATCTGGGAGCGCCTGCCCGAAGAGCAGACAGCCGCCTACATTAATGCCAACACTGCCGCGTTTGCTGACTGCAGAGCCACGCTAGACGAATGGATCGGACTCGGCTCGGACGGTGACTGGCCTGGCTACAACGACGACACTTACCGCACGGGGGTCGACGTGGGCGAGCCGAATGCTGGCCATTGGCGCTGTGAACCCTTAAACCATGACCCGGTCCGTATCGGCGACCTTCAAGGCTCAAGCTGAGCAAGGCGTTCGCCTGATCACTGACACCGACGACATCGAACGCAACCACCCGATCTACGACGAGTCGCTGCGCGTGTTCGACGACCTCTGCGTCAAGTACACCGGGCCACCGACCACGCGCTCAAGGGTGCGGCGTTGGTTGGCCTAGCTCGACCAGGTCACGGCCAGCGCCGACATCTTCATGATCGCGCCTGACGTGGACGGACTCGACCGTGCCGGCGAGCTCTCCGCCGTGCAATCGCAGAGTGGCATTGGCTCGCTCGACTTCGGTGTGCCCGTGTTCCGGGCTCGCGACCGAATCAAAGCGGTCGAGCTGGCCGACAATGCGTCCGACGCCGAGGACAAATTGCTCGATCATGCCGCAGCAATCCTCGGCGACAGACCATCGATCTTGGTCGTCACGTTCGCGTCGGCATCCGTGGATTCAGCTTCGCTCGTCCAACCCGATTACGGCGGTGGTTGCGGTCGAGGGACAGCGGATCGATGCGGCTGCGGAAATCGCGTTGCCAGGCGGCTGATCGCGCGGCTGATCGCGCGGCGATTCGTGCTGCGACACCTGCTGCGACTCGCGCTGCGCAGTGCGAGACACAGGGTTGGGTGCGGTTGGGCGATAGCATGAGGCTGTTCGCCCATCCCGCGGGCGTCATTAGCGCTCCCATGGGCCGCGGCTGAGTCCCTTGTGATCACGAAACTTCGCAACGCCTATTACGGCTGGTACCTGCTGATCTCCGCAGTGGTCGGTATGGCGATCGCGTCGGGCGTTTCCTTCTGGGTCCTCGGTTACTACGTCACGCCGCTTGAGGAAGAGTTTGGCTGGTCGCGGACGCTACTGCAGACCGGGATATCGGTTTCGCTGCTGATCAGCGGGATTGCCTCGCCGCTTGCCGGCAAGGTGGTGGACAAGTGGGGCCCTCGGCGCTCGATCATCTGGGGCACGGTCTTTACCTGCGCGACGTATGTCCTGCTGTCGACCACCTCGTCGCTCGTCGAGTGGTACCTCTACTTCTCGATCAACTCCTTCTTCCGCGGCTTCATGTTCTACATCCCGTTCCAGGTGCTGATCTCGCGTTGGTTCGACCGCAAGCGCGGCCGCGCCGTGGGAATCATGGCGATGGGGTTCTCGCTGGGCGGGTTCCTCATGCCCGCAATGCAGCGGATTATCGACGATGTGGGCTGGGATGTCTCATTCCTGTTCGCGGCTGCCCTCCTGGCTGTGGTGTTCCTCCCATTGGGTCTGTTCATGGTTCGCGATCATCCGCACGAAAAGGGCCTGGAGGTCGATGGCGAACCGACCCCAGCCGGTTCGGATGGGCGTCGCACCAGTATGTTCAGCGGCCTGACCGTCCGTCAGGCCATGCATACCTGGAACTTCTGGGTGATTGCCCTGGCCTTCGCGACGTTCTTCTTCGCGATGTTCGGCTGGATGTTCAATGGGACGCCGGTCTATGAATCGATGGGCATTAGCCGGGAAACGATCTCCGTGATCCTGGCGCTACAGGCCCTGGGCGGACTGATATCCAGACCAACGTTCGGTTTGTTGGCTGAGCGCATTCCGTCGATCGAACTGGCATCGGTTGGGCTTGCGGCGATCATGTCAGTGGGGATGTTCCTGCTGCTGATCTTCCACGATTCACATCTCATGCTCGCCGTCACCCTGTTCCTCTGCTGCTGGATGATCGGATCAGCCGGAGGACCGGTGCTGGAGCCGCTGATTCTGCCCAAGACGTTTGGGCTGGCCCACTTTGGCGCGATCATGGGAACACTGTTCATGTTCGAGACCATTGGACAGTTCCTGGTTCCCACTGTGGGCGGCGCGATCTACGAGATCACCGGCGAATACGACTTGCTACTCGTGGTCAATATGGGCTGTCTCGCACTCTCGATGGTGTTCTTCGCACTGGCTCACTACATACCGAATCCTCGGATTCCCAGTCCGACGTTGCGCGTGATTCGGCCGCTGGTGGCGAATCTGGTGGCTCGGCTGGAGCCTCAGCATCAGGCGTCGAATGGGGTTCGGGCTAACGGCGGCGGGCGGACGACGCCGGGTGGCGTGGCGGAGTCGGGTGAGCGGACTCGCGGTTAGGAACTGCCATTGGCAGAGTGTGCCGGGTGACTCCCGTTCTCCCCCCTTGCGGGGGAGATGCCCCCTGCCTCTACGCAGGGGCAGGCTCCGGCAGAGTGGGGTCCTGTTTGTCAGCCCAATCTGGTCGTCACCGGCCGACCCCCCTCTGTCACTCCGTGACATCTCCCCCGCAAGGGGGGAGAGGGGAATGGGCTGTTGCGCATCAGACTCCGCAGGGGGGGAGAAGAGAATCGTTAGAAGATGCCGAGTTCGAACTTGGCTTCGTCGGAGCACATTTCTCGCGGGTCCCAGGGTGGGGAAAAGACGATTTCCGATTCGACGTTGTCGACACCCTCGACAGTCGAGGCGGCCTGCTCGATCTGCGCCTTGATCATCGGTCCGACGGGGCAGGCGGGCGAGGTCAGGGTGAAGGAGATCTTGACGCTTTCATTGTCGGGCGTCTCGACTCCATACACGAGGCCGAGGTCGACGATGTTGATGCCAATCTCGGGGTCGAAGACCGTCTTGAGCGCTTCGAGGACTTGTTGTTCGCTGGCCATGTGGGGCTCCTGTCAATCGTTCTGATGATCGCTACCCGCTGGTCACGCGGGTGGGAATGTCGCTGTCGTCCGAGATGGATTCGCCGCTGGCGTTGGCCAGGACCTGGTCGAGGACTTTCCAGGCCAGCAGTCCGCACTTGATCCGGACGGGGAACTTGGCCACGCCGGAGAGCGCCTCAAGGTCGCCTAGATCGACAGCATCGAGGTCAAAGCTGTCGTCGGTCAGCATCTGCTGCACGTGCTTTGACATCACGCGGGCGGAGTCGATTGAGCGACCCGACATCGCCTCGGTCATCATCGAGGCCGAACTCTGCGAGATCGAGCAGCCGCTGCCGCCGAATCCCACACCGTTGACGGCGCCGTCGAGGATGGCGACCGAGAGCTGTATCTCGTCGCCGCAGGACGGATTGAAACCCTCCGCCGAAACGGTCGCGTCGTCTCGCGCTCCTCGGTTTCTGGGTCGCCGGTAGTGGTCAAGGATCACATCGCGGTAGAGATCGTCAAGATCGACCGGATTCTGTGACTCTCGATTACTCGCCATTGCTCAGACTCCCCTGTCAAATCTATCGTTCGAATCCGAATCGCTCGCCGGCTTCGAGCAAGCCATCGACCAGCGCGTCCACTTCCGAGCGTTCGTTGTAGAGATAGAACGAAGCGCGCGCCGTCGCCGGCACGCCGAGCGTCCGCATCAACGGCTGGGCGCAGTGATGTCCAGCACGGACGGCGATGCCGCCGCGGTCAAGAATCGTGGCCACGTCGTGTGAATGGATGTCGCGGTAGTTGAAGGCGATCACGGCCGAGCGGTCGGTGGGGTCGGACGGGCCGTAGATGTCGAGACCTTCGAGGCGCGAGAGCCTGTCGACCGCGTAGTGAGTCAGTTCGGCGTCATGGGCGGCAATGACGTCCATGCCGACATCGTTGAGGAAGTCCAGCGCTGCGCCGAAGGCGATCACGTCGGCGATGTTCGGCGTACCGGCTTCAAACTTGTGCGGCAGTTTCGCCCACGAGGACTCCTCGCGAGTGACAATGCTGATCATCTCGCCACCACCGAGGAACGGGTCAAGGTCGGCCAGTAGCGCTTCCCTTCCCCAGAGCACGCCGACACCGGTAGGTCCCAGCATCTTGTGCGCTGAGAAGGCGAGGTAGTCGACGCCGAGTTCTGCGACATCGACGGGCAGGTGCGGCGCGCTCTGTGCGGCGTCAACGATCATGGTCGCGCCGACTGCGCGCGCCATTTCGGCAATCTCCGCGACCGGCGCGACGCTGCCCAAGACGTTGGACATGTGCACGATGGAGACGATGCGTGTGTTGGCGTTGATTGCGGCTCGCGCGGTGTCGACGTCGATTTGCTGATCGTCGTTCAGTTCGATGAATCGCAGCCTGGCGCCGGTGCGCTGCGTGACCAACTGCCAGGGGACCAGATTGGAATGGTGCTCGGCCGCGCTCAGGACGATCTCGTCGCCTGGCTTCAGCCGAGCGCCGAGTGTGTAGGCGAGGAGATTGAGCGACTCCGTCGTGTTGCGCGTGAAGACCACTTCGCGGTGGCTTGATGCGTTGATGAAGGTCGCGACCTGTTTGCGCACGTCCTCGTATGCGACTGTCGCCTCTTCGGCCAGGGTGTGCAGGCCGCGATGGATGTTGGCATTCATCGTCGAGTAGTAGCTGGACAGCGCGTCAATGACCGACTGCGGCTTCTGCGTCGTGGCCGCGTTGTCGAGGTACACCAGCGGATGTCCGTGGACCTCGCGCGACAGGATCGGGAACGCTTCCCGGATCGCCGCCGTGTCCAGTGGAGTCGCGGTGGTCATGTCAGTCAACTTCGATTTGGACGTTGCCATCGGCGACTTCGACGGCGTAGCAGCGCACCTTGCCGATCGCGGGAAGTGTGACGGCTCGGCCGGTCGTCACATCGAACAGCGCGCCGTGCCGAGGACACTCGATCCGATCGCCGTCGAGTTCGCCTTCGCCCAATGGACCGTCGTCGTGGGTGCAGCGATTTTCGATGGCGTACAGATCGCCGTCTTCGACGCGGCAGAGGGCGATGCTCTCGCCGCCGACTTCCACCACCCGTGCGGTACCCGGCTCGATCTCGTCAAGGCTGGCGACTCGCTCGAAGCTCATATTGAAGTCTTCGCAGGTTCTAGTTGGATTTCGACTAATTCGTCGATCACTTCACGCATGTGCGCGTCGGGCACGCCGTCGGCGATCTCGGAGAGGAAGCCTCGCACGACGAGGCGCTCGGCGACCTTGGGCGGGATGCCTCGGGCTTGCAGGTAGAAGAGTTGGTCGGGATCGACAGGGCCGACCGCCGCTGCGTGCGAACACTTGACGTCGTCTGCTTCGATTTCCAGCATCGGAATCGGGTCGGCTCCGGCGCCGTCGTCAAGCAGCAGGTTGCGCATGGTCTGATGCGCGTTGGTCTTCTGGCCCTCGGGAGTAATCCGTATCAGGCCGTATTGAACCGCCTGCGATTCGTCGGTCAGCACGCCGCGGATCAGCAGATCGCTCTCCGCGCCGACGCCGTTGTGATACTGGCGCGTGACGTGCTCGATGTGCTGTTTCCCGTCGCCGACGAACAGGCCGCGAATATCGGCGTATCCGCCGCTCTGCGACAGGTCCATGTCGATGCGCTGCTTGTCGAGGTCTGCGCCAAAGGCCGCTGTGGTCACGCGGATTGATGCGTCACGTCCAACTCGGCCTCGGGTGGTCGAAATGGCGGCTGTCTGGCGATGCCAGCGCTGGACTGAGGCAAACCTGAGGTGTGCGCCGGCCTCGGCGATCAGTTCGACCGATGCATGGATCAACGGAGTTTCGGAGAGTTCGGCTCGGCGATTGTCGGCGTCGCCGGCCTCGATCAAGGAGAGCTCCGCTTCGCGCTCGGCAACGACCAGGGTGTAGTGCCAGTGGTCACCATCGGCGACATCCTGCGTGATGAGATAGAAGAGCGAATCCGAGACGGCGGCGCCGCGCGGCGCGTAGACAAACACGCCCTGTGTCCACAGCGCTCGACCGAATGCCTCATAGCGATCCTGCGGTTGTCCGACCGCTCCCAGCCACTGTTGGACCAGGTCCGAATGCTCCTGAGCCGCGGCTGAGAGGGGCATGATGATGACACCGTCAGCTGCGGCTTGATCGGTGAGATCAGACGCGGCCACGCGTCCACCAATCTGATGCACCATGCCCGAGTGCTCGCGCGGCGCAAAGACGTGCGACGGCACGTTGACGGCGGCGCCGTTTGTGGCCCGACCCAGGGATCCAACGGTGGCTCGCCGAGGCAGGCGCTCGCGGGGCGTGCGTCGCCAGGACTCTTCCTGACCGGTCCACCACTCGAGCGCCAGCGCCTGTTCCAGACTCGCCAGGCGGAACGCCAGGAGCCAGTCTGGTTCGTCGAGCGACCGACTCAGCGCAGAAACCTGCGCTCTCAGGTCGTCGGGCTTCGTTTCCGTGTCCGTTGGCGCTGCCAACGTTGCCTGCGTCATCGACCGCCCCTCACTTGTGGATGGGCGCAGATTGTGTGGGTAGCCACCGGCTAGCCAATCGCGCCGTCCATCTGCAATTCGATTAGTCGGTTCATCTCGACCGCGTACTCCAGCGGCAAGGACTTGATGATCGGTTCGACAAAGCCGTTGACAATCATCTTGGTCGCTTCGCCCTCGGACAGTCCGCGAGCCATCAGGTAGAAGAGCTGCTCGTCGCCAACCTTGGAGACGGTCGCCTCATGGCCAATGTCGACGCGCCGCTCATCGATCTCCATGACCGGGTAGGTGTCGGAGCGCGAATGTTCGTCGAGCATCAAGGCGTCGCAGCGAACGTTCGAGCGGCAGTTTTCGGCGCCCTCGTAGACCTTGAGCAGTCCGCGATAGGTCGAGCGACCACCGTCCATGGACAGCGATTTCGACGTGATCACCGAGGTGGTGTCGGGCGCCGCGTGAACGATCTTGGCGCCGGCGTCGAGCTGCTGGCCCTGTCCGGCCGATGCGATCGAGAGGACCTCGCCGTGCGCGCCCGGCTCCATCAGGTAGACGGCCGGGTACTTCATCGTGAGCTTGGAGCCGAGGTTGCCGTCAACCCAGGTCATGACGGAATCCTGGTAGGCAGTCGCTCGCTTGGTGACGAGGTTGTAGACGTTGTTCGACCAGTTCTGGATCGTCGTGTAGCGGACGTTGGAGCCCGCCTTGCAGATGATCTCGACGACCGCCGAATGCAGCGAGTCGGAGGAGTAGATCGGGGCAGTACAGCCTTCGACGTAGTGCACCTGGGAGCCTTCGTCGGCAATGATCAGCGTGCGCTCGAACTGGCCCATGTCCTCGGAGTTGATCCGGAAGTAGGCCTGTAGGGGAATGTCGACGTTCACGCCCGGCGGCACATAGATGAATGAGCCGCCCGACCAGACAGCCGTGTTGAGCGCGGCGAATTTGTTGTCGTTGGGAGGAATGACCGTGGTGAAGTACTCCTTCACCAGGTCGGGATACTCGCTCAGCGCCTGGTCGGTGCCGAGGAAGAGCACGCCCTTCTCTTCCAGGTCCTCACGGATGTTGTGGTAGACGACCTCGGAGTCATACTGCGCGCCGACGCCGGCCAGCAATCCCTGCTTCTCGGCCTCGGGAATGCCCAGCTTGTCGTAGGTGTCGCGGATGTAGTCGGGAACGTCTTCCCAGGATGACTCGTCACGGTCGGTCGCGCGGACGTAGTAGTGAATGTCGTCGAAGTCGATGTCGCTCAGCTCTCCGCCCCACTCGGGCATCGGTCGGGCGTTGAAGTGCTCCAGCGCCTTGAGCCGCAGCTTGCGCATCCACTCAGGCTCGTTCTTGATGTCCGAGATGGTGTTGACGACTTCGCGCGACAAGCCCTTGGGCAGCTTGACCAGCGCTTCAACGTCGTCGTGGAAGCCGAACTCGTACTCGCTGTTTGGAGAGACCGGCGCGTCGGTTGCAGGTGTGGTCATGAGCTCAACACCCTTTCTTTGGTTCGTTCCATGAATGGTTCGTAGCCGTCCCGCTCCAGGACTTCGGCCAGGCTGGCATCGCCCGACTCGACTATGCGTCCATCAATCAGGACATGGACATGATCCGGTTGGACATATCGCAGGATTCGCTGGTAGTGCGTAATCAGCAGGATCGCATTTTCGTCGGAGTGGAAGGTATTGATTCCTTCACTCACGATTCGCAGCGCGTCAATGTCGAGGCCGGAGTCGGTCTCGTCCATCACCGCAACTAGCGGATTCAGAAGTCCCAACTGAAGGATTTCGGCGCGCTTCTTCTCGCCGCCGGAGAAGCCGTCGTTGACGTAGCGACGGACGAACTGTTCGTCCATCTGCAAGCGTCCCAGGACATCGTTCAGCACCTGGCGAAACTCGCGTACGGGAATCTCTTCGCCGCGGCGCGCGCTGATCGCACGACGCAGGAAGTTGATCATCGAGACGCCGGGAATGTCGGTGGGGTATTGGAAGGCGAGGAAGAGTCCGGCTCGCGCGCGCTCGTCCGGGGGCATTTCGATGACGCTCTCGCCGTTCAGGCGGATGTCGCCACCATTAATGGTGTAGCGCGGATGTCCCATCAACGAGTTGGCCAGAGTGCTCTTACCGGACCCATTCGGTCCCATGATCGCGTGCACTTCGCCGGGACGCAGGGTCAATGAGAGTTCATTGACAATCTGCTTGTCTTCGACGGCGACTTTCAGCGCGTCGATCTCAAAGAGTGGCGGGGTCGGTGTCATTCACCGGCTTCCTTCTGTTGTTCGTCTGTGGGCATGTCGCGCTCGGTGCGGCGCATGTCGGGATGTGTGTCCTGCCTAGACGGCTTGCTTGAACTCGGCGTCCAGCGAGATTGGCTGCAACGGGATGACGTATTCACAACCATCGTCGCCCTCGGCCAAGCGGAGGGTTTGCTCGACTTCGACGCCGAGCAGCTTTTCGATCACCAGGCGGTCGGCGTCGCAGACGCATGAGTTCGTCGTCGCCGCGCCCAGGTAGGGACAGGCGTTGTTGACCAGCTTGAGTTCCTGATCGGTGCGCTGCCAGTGGTCGAGAATGCCTTCCGGTCGCAGGGCGTCAACGACCGCGCTGACGCGCTGCTCGAGCGATCCAGCAGGCACTTCGGCTCGATGCGCGTCGGCGACCTGATCAGAGAGCGCTTCGGATAGCGCGGCCTTCTCGACTTGCAGCCTGGACATCTCGGACAACAGACGCTCGGCCAGCTCAGGCGTGTGGTCACGCACGGTTCTGACTCCACTGTCGGTGGCCCGGTAGAGATAGGAGGGTCGGCCCGGCCCGCGCCGTAGCGCCTCGACCTGGAGCAATCCTTCAGCCTCAAGGCGGTCAAGGTGTCGCCGCACTGTGGCGTCGGAGATGTCAAGCTCCTCGGACAATTGGGCGACGGTCGCGCCGCCGAGCTCTACCACACGCTCAAGCAGAGTCGTGCGAGTCTCTCGTGGCCGCATGTGAGCCTCCCGTCTCCACATCTCCAGCCAGCCTCGTTTGCCCCGGCCTCGTTTGCCATGGTGGACCGACTGGCGAGTGGTAACTGTGAGTTTATCGCTATCACTGCGGAAATATGCACAATTCGCAGGAAAAGATCAATATTCCCGCGTCGCAGAGTTAACTGGCTGTCCATGTTGATGCGATCGACATTGCTGCGTTCGACATTGATGCGTTCGACCCGGCGAGGCAGCGGCGTTCAACCACGATCATGCGAGACCGACGCAGGCAACGGCACCAACATGGGCCGCTCGAGTGCGGGATGTGGCTGCAGCACGAACTCAATGCCGAACACAGGAGACAACACGTCGGGATGCAGCGCCTCCTGGGAGTCGCCGCCGGCGACGACTGCGCCGCGATGCAAGACAACCGACGAATCCGTGTACATGGCGGCCAGATTGAGGTCGTGCAACACGGCGACCACGGCCGCGCCCTCGGATGCCAACTCGCGGGCAAGTTGCAGGACTAGATGTTGATGTCGGAGATCGAGGTGCGCTGTCGGCTCGTCGATCAGCAGGATTGGCGTTTCCTGGGCCAGGACGCGGGCCAGCGTGACCCTCGACTGTTCTCCGCCGGACAGTGTCGGGTACGCGCGGACAGCGTAGTCGCGGGTATCGGTCAGGCTCATGGCGTAATCGGTCAACTTCGCGCCGTGCTCACTCTCGCCGCGTTCGCCTTCCCACGGGGCGCGACCCATGCGCACGACGTCGCGTGCGGTGAAGAGGAAGGGCAGATAAGAGCTCTGCGGCATCACCGCTCGACGGCGGGCCAGTTCGCGCGCGTCGAAGTCGCTGAGCGGACGATCATCGATGTAGACCGTGCCCTCTGCCAGTTCTGCGTCGCCGGACAACGCCTTGAGCAGTGTGGTTTTGCCCGCGCCGTTTGGGCCGACCACGCCGAGCAGCTCGCCGCCCCGCACGCCCACGCTGGCACGGTCGAGTAGTGTCTTGTCTTCGACGCGCACAGTGAGGCCTTCGCCTCGCAAGACAGGCTCGTTGGTGGTCACAGACTCAGCTTACTCGTCGTTGCTACCAACCGCCCATCGCCAGACTGCGCCGGGCGCGATGAATGAGATACAGGAACACCGGGGTCCCGATCACCGCCGTGACGACCCCGAGCGGGAGCTCGGCCGGAGCGAAGATCGTGCGAGCGCCCAGGTCCGCGCCGAGGACAAGGATCGCGCCTGATACGGCACTGGCGGGAATCAAGCTGCGGTGATCCGGACCGACCACCAGACGGACCAGATGCGGAGCCACCAGTCCGACGAATCCCACGACACCTGCGACGGCAACGCCGGCCCCCGTGGCCAGGGCTGCGGCAGTGACGATGATGAATTGTGAGCGCTCGACGCGCACGCCGAGATGACGCGCTTCAGCATCACCCAGTGTGAGCAAGTTGAGTGCGCCGGCCTGACGAACGAGGACGAAGATCGCGATCAGGATCAGCGGACCGGCGGTGACTGCGTAGTCCCAAACGGATCCTCCCAGCGAACCAAGAATCCAGTAGACGATGTCACGCAGTGCGCCGTCGTCGGACAGCGAAAGGATGAACGAGATCGCCGAGGCGAGCAGCGCATTGACGGCGATTCCGACCAGCAGCATGGTCGCCATTTGTACGCGTCCGGCGGAGCGCGAGAAGGCATAGATGCCAAGGGTCAGCACGAGTCCGCCGACGAATGCCACGAGCGGTTGAATGAACACGGCCCCCGATGTGAGGCCCAGCAACACCGACAGCGCGACTGCAAAGGCCGCTCCGCTGGAGACGCCAATCAAGCTCGGGTCGGCGAGCGGATTGCGGAACAACCCTTGCAGGGCAGCCCCCGAGACTCCCAGCCCTGCGCCAACCAGCGCAGCGAGGATCATGCGTGGGACTCGGATGACCCAGACGACCGCTTCCTCGGCTGACGTGTATTGCACGCCGATGTCGATGCCGAGCTTGCCCAACAAGATCGCGATGATCCGCTCGACGCCAACATCGAACGCGCCGAAACCAAGATTGGCCAAGACCAGCGCCAGGAACAGGGCGGTCAGCACTGTCCAGGAAAATGGCATTCGCCAGCGCGGCAACGCAGTCACGGTCGGTGGCGCGCTGGGACGGCGCTCACGGAGTTGCGCCAGCGGTCCGGTCGTCATGGCGTTACTCGTTGGCGCCGGAAGAATCCGTTAGCGACGCCCGCACTTCATCGAGATAGTCACGTAACTGCACGATAGTCTCCGCCATGCGCGGTCCGAATCCCAACAGCAGGATGTCTTCCATCACGATGACGCGGCTGTGCTTGCCGGCCTCAGTTTCTGCCATGCCGGGGATGGCCAGCAAGCCTTCGACACCGCCGACGGCGTCATAACCGAGCTGCATCACGAGGTAGACATCAGGATTGATGGCGAGCAAGGCTTCCGGGCTCAGCGGTTGCCAGCCCTCGATGCCGATCGCCGCTCCGGCGTCCACGCCTCCTGATGCGGTGATGATCGTCTCCGCTTCGCGTCCCGCGCCGGAAACCAACTGAATTCCTCCACGGCGCAGGTAGACGAACAGCACCTTCAGCTCAATCGCCTCGCCGTCGGGATCGGGTGTTGGTTTGGCCAGTTCAATGGCCTGCTCAACCTCGAGAGCCAGCGCTTCTGCGCGTTGCGGAATGCCGATGGCAGCGCCGATCGCCCGGATCTTGATGGCTGGCGAGTCCAGGCCGACCAACTCGGGCAGCACGAGCACTTCAACGCCTGCCTGCTCGAGTTGCTCCAACACGCCGACTGGACCCGGCGCAACGATTCCACCGCCAATGACGATCGTCGGAGAGAGTCCCAGGACGCCTTCGGCATTCAGCGCGCCGGCGAATCCGACATCGGGCAAGTTCTGAGCGGCTTCGGGATAGACCGACGAGACATCAACACCAACGATGAAGTCTTCCACGCCCAGGGCATACAGGATCTCGGTGATGTCGCCAAACAAACTGACGATTCGCGTCCCTGCTGGGACTTGTTCCTGTTGAATCTGTTGGGTTGGTTGCGACTGTTGCGACTGTTGAGCCGGCTGGGTCTGCGGGGCCATCTGGGCTTGCTGCTCGGGTTGGGCGGCCGCTTGGTCTCGTTGCTGCGCAGAGGAAGGTTCGTCATCCGCCGACTGCTCTGGCTCCGCTTCGCTCGACTCCTGGTCAGTCGACGTCTCTGCAATTGGCTCAGATGCCGCCTCGGACTGGTCCTGCGGTTGAGGCTCGGACTCGGACGGCGCGGGACGAGATTGCTGTTCAGCCTGGCCTTGAGTTGTCTGAGTGATTGGCTCTCCGGAATCAGAGCTGCACCCGATCAGGGCGACCGCCACCGCGATCATCAGGCCCATGAGAACGATGCGCATCCCGCTCAGAGCTCCACGACTTTGCCGTCTGTGGCGACCAGAACGCGGCCGGGGAAGCAGCCTCGGGCCTGCTCGGCCATCGCCTCGCGGTCGGCGTCGTACCAGAAATGGGTCAACATCAACAGGCGCGCGCGCGCAGCCAATGCCAGCTCAGCAGCTTGCAGCGCGGTGAGATGGCCGCGCACAGGGCCATCCTCCGCTTCATCGAGCGTTGCTTCGGCCAATACGAGGTCGCTGCCCGACGCCAGGTCGCAAACCGCTGTCGATGGCGCGGTGTCCCCGGTGTAGGTGATGCTGGCCGATCCGTCGACCCGAATCGCCCAGCCGGGGATGTAGTGGACGCCGCCGGCGAAGCTGGCTGTGAGACCGTTGCTGAGCTGCGATGTCTGACCGGGCTCGTATTCGCAGACATGCCAGACATTGTCGAAGAAGTCGGTCGGGAAGCAGACCAGCTCGAGCAGCTTGGTCAGGTTCGCCTTGCCGCCGGGTGGCAGGTGCACCACTGTCCGGCGTTCGCTGAGACCGTCCATGTTCTTGGTGACGGCGAAGCGCAGCGGCAGTAAATCGATAAAGTGATCGGCGTGCATGTGCGAAACAAACACGTGATCGATGTCCTGGGCGGGCATCAAGCCAATCAGGGAGCTGGCGACGCCGTGACCGCAGTCGAGCAGGATGCGCGCGTCCGCATCTTCGATCAGATAGCCGGAACTGTTGTCGCCCGCAGCCGCGCAAGCCGCTCCGGAACCGAGCACTGTCAGCCGCATGCCGACACAAATTCCCTGTGTGCGTGCACCGAAACCGGTCTACGCGCAAACCGAACGTTTTATCAATCGTATGCGCGCCGCTCGCGGAGCTTCAACAACCTCCGTGTCAGATCGCGCTGCCTATGACACTCTCAAGCCAGCGACAGGGCCTGTGCGCAGACTGTCAGTGGGCGCGGCTCGTGCAATCGAAGCGCGGCTCCAGCTTTCTGCGCTGTGCGCGATCCGCCCTGGACTCACGCTTCCCCAAGTACCCCGGGTTGCCGGTGCGCCGCTGCGATGGCTACGCTCCGAACGCGAATCAACGTGGCGATGAGGGCGATGAGGGCGATGAGGGCGATGAGGGCGATGAGGGCGATGAGGGCGATGAGGGCGATGAGGGCGATGAGGGCGATGAGGGCGATGAGGGCGATGAGGGCGACCATATGATGAGCCAACGCCTCTCGCATCGTCCCCTGTGTTGGCCATGACCTCATACGCTCCCCGCTGGCTGCAAACGATTTCCGAAGTCGCCCTGCGGGTGATCGTCGTCGCTGCATTTCTGATTCTGCTCGGTCTGGCAATCGACCGCTTGCGACTGATTTTCCTGCCGCTGCTGGCGGCGTTGATTCTCTCTTCGGCGCTGCTACCGGCGAAACGCTTCCTGATTCGACGGGGATTCAACAGCCTCCTGTCGACTGTTGCGGTCGTGATTGCCGGCCTGGCGGCGTTGGGAGTGATTGGGTATTTCACGGTCACGACGCTTACATCTGAGTTTGCCGAGCTGGAAGTCGATATCGAGCTTGGTTTCACGGAGGTCGTGCAGTCGGTCGGTGACTGGGCCGGTATGTCGGAAGATCAGGTCGACGATGCGATCGACGATGTGCTGGCGAGCGTGCGCGGCAATGCCGACACGATCGCCGGGGGAATCTTCTCCGGAGTACGGCTGGCGGCCGAGATGTTGGCCGGGGTGATCCTGCTCGCGGTCCTGGTGTTCTTGCTGGTGAAGGACGCCGAGTCGATGCAGCGCGCAATCGCGCGACGACTGGGCAAGAGTCACCGCCGTGATTTCCTGACACTGACGACCGGACTGTTCGAGACGCTCGGACTCTACTTCCGTGGCGTCACGATCGTCGCCTTCATGGATGCGTTCCTGATTGGCATCGGACTGGTAGTTATCGGCGTCCCATTCGCTCTGCCGCTAGCAGTGCTGACATTCTTTGGCGCGTTCATCCCGGTGATTGGCGCGGTCCTGGCCGGACTCGCAGCGTTCTTTATCGCGCTCGCCACTGAGGGCGTCACGGCAGCGTTGTTCGTCGGTGGTCTCGTCCTGGCCGTTCAACAGATCGAGGGCAACGTGATGGCCCCGTTTATCCTCGGGCGCTCGATCAAGATTCACCCGCTGATGGTGATCCTCGCCGTCGCCACCGGCGGCGCGCTCTGGGGCATCATGGGCGCGTTCGTCGCGGTTCCGCTGACCGCGATCGCCATGTCGCTCCTGGATTTCTATACAAAGTCGGGACGCTACGCCGTACGCACGCGAACGCGTGGAAGCCAACCGAAGTCGGCGAGTCCTGCGGACACACCGCAGGCTCCTCCGTGATTGGCAGCGGTTCCGATCAGTCCCAGCTTGGCTTGGACGGAGCTCCGGCGCCGCGCATGAGTTCGCGATCGTGGGGTGCATTGGTTCGCGCGCCACGGAAGTCGCGGAACGGACCGTCGCGCCACTCGAGGGCCGACTTGAGGCCGTCGCGACGGACGCGCTCGCCCCACTCGCCGGCCTCGGGGCGGTGCTTCGACATCGCCTCGACATCGGTGCCCGAGATCATCGCCGTCTTGTAGCCCTGGATCTCGTAGGCGCGGTTGACCGAGCGCTTCGAGTACATCAACAGATGGTTGTCGATGTGACCCATGCGCTGCGCGAATTCCATCGTGAATTCGTCCAGGTCTTCGCTCTTGAGCGCGTAGTTGGCCCAACCCCAGCGATACATGTCGGCGCCCGAGTGCGGGTCGCCGAGGTAGGCGAACTCGCGGGCCTTCGCCTGGGGCAAATGCCACGGCGCCCACATCGCGTCCATGGTGCCCATCGCGCGGACGGGTGGATAGCCGACCTGGCAATCCTCGGCGACGATTCGTAGGTCACAGGCCGAGGCCAGCTCCGTCGCTCCGGCCAGGCAGTAGCCGTGGATCTGACCGATCACCGGCTTGGCCAACTCCCAGATGATGAAGTTGCCCATCACCGCGTGACGGGACCAGTCGTAGTGCTGCGGATGGGTCGTACCGGTGTCGGGCAACCCGGTCCACTCGTTGGTGTGCGGATTGGACAGGTCGGGCGACGGCTGGAGGTCGTAGCCAGCCGAGAAGGCGCGACCGGCACCTTTGATGATGATCACGCCGATGCCGGCATCCGCCTCCGCCGCCTTGAGCGCATGGAACATCTCGCCGCGCAACTCATTGGAGAGCGCATTCAGCTTCTCCGGCCGGTTCAGCGTCACCGTGGCAACACGGTCGTTGGTCTCGTAGAGGATGTTGTCGTAGGTCATGTAGGTCTCCCGTTCAGGTCTGGGCAAAATTCTATCGCACCTCGATCGAGACTCGACAATGGTCAGAGGGTCCCCAGAATTCACTAGATTCCTCATCCGGGCCATTCAACGCTGTTACACAGACGCGATCCGCGATCTCGGCACTCACAAACACGTGGTTGAGTTCACGCCAGGCGATTTCTGGCGTTTCGCCTTTGGGCTTGTGGATGTAGCTGGGCCCTTCCGGTCCGACGTGACGCAGTCCAATCTTCTCCACGGAGGAGAACGTCTCCGGCGTGCGATTGATGTTTGTCGTCAGGTCACCGGCAACGATTAGTGGTGTCTGGGGATCGAATCTCGCCCGTTTCAACGTACTCCGCACGGCCGTGACGGTATCGGCAAGCTTGAGAGAGTTCTTGGGGCCGGAAGCAACGCAAACCAGGCAGATATCCAGCTGACCGGACCGACGTGCCACGGCTGCTGCTCGGAATCGTGGGCCAAGAATGGCTTTCCCCTTTGGTCCGAGCGCGCCGATTGCGTCTCGGTCGAGCCGGTCGAAGGTCCAGCCACCTGCAATGCGCAACACTTCTTGCTTGTACCGCTTCGGCCTGGCTTGCCAGCGCTCGTACGGAATGTCCCAGTGCCCCGCGTGTTTGCGGACATACGCCGTCGGAGTGCAGGCTTCCTGGACGAATGCGAAGTCATCTTCACCATGGCGATCAACAAGGAAGCGCCAACTCTCCCTCTTGTTCTGCATGTTCCAACTGACGATCTTCACAACGCTCTCCCGTTCTCTACACAGCCTGCCATTAGCCTGCGCGCATTATGACTGACCTCACTACTGATACTGCCATCTTTGAACTGTGGTACCACATCGCGACGGTGACGCTCAACCGTCCCGAGGCGATGAATGCCCTCGACCCGGACCTAACACTGCACCTCAATCGCGACCCTGCAATGGTCGGATGGACCCCAGAACGCTGGTGACGCCTGGTCAGGTTCATTCAATGCGGTCACCGAGACTCGTTCCTTGAGTTCCGTGCTGACAAAGACGTGGTTGAGGCGTCGGAACGCCGTCTCCGGTGTCTCTCGCTGATCGGGTTTGCGACCTGAGACGTGTATGTAGTTCGCGGCGCGTGGGCCTGCCCATGGCAGGCCGATCCTGTTCATCTCCTCGAACATGCTCTTCGACTTGTCATTGCTCGTCGTTAGGTCGCCGGCCACGATCATCGGCATATCGACGTCTCGTCCGTGCCAGACGAGCACCAACCGTATCCCTGCGACTAAAGCGGGAAGTGATTGTGCCTGCGAGTGCCCTGACACGACACATACGAGGCAGAACTCCATTTCTTGACTGGTCACGATCGCAGCACTGTGCCAACGACGAAAGACCCGATCCACACGAGGCGGCAACGGGGGCGAAGCAGAATCGACAACTTCATTGCGACTCAGGCGCTCAATGTGCCAACCCGTTCCGATACCCAACACTTCCTGACGGTATCGCTTCCGCCGTTCACCAGGTTGTAGGTCCCAGGTGTCGAAGGGGATGTCCCACTGACTACCCTTCGCAGTTCGAACCACATCGGGTGGCGGAACGCATGCTTCACCGACAAACGCGAAGTCGAAATCGTCATGGCGGGGATGCACCAGAAATCGCCAACTCTCCCGCTTGTTCTGCATATTCCAACTGACGATCTTCATCCTGGGCTCCCTTGGTTGGCACACTCGGGCGCTAGCCTGCGAGCATTATGACTGACCTCACTACTGATACTGCCATCTTTGAACTCTCCGACCACATCGCGACCGTCACCCTCAACCGTCCCGAGGCGATGAATGCACTCGACCCGGACCTGATATCGTCGCTGGCCGACATCTGGGTCGAGATACGCGACAACCCCGACATCTGGGTTGGCATTGTCACCGGCGCCGGCGATCGCGCCTTTTGCGCCGGCGCCGACCTGAAGAAAACGATTCCAACGCGGCCCGGCGCTGAGAACATCAACTGGCCGGTCTTCCAGCCCTCGCTGAAGCAAACCATTGATGGGGGGATGGAGATCTGGAAGCCGATGATTGCCGCCGTCAATGGATACTGTCTGGCGGCTGGGTTGACGCTGCTCTCGGCTTGCGATCTGCGCATCGCCGCTGAACACGCGCAGTTTGGCTTGCCGGAAGTGATTCGCGGCATCGTCCCGACGCTGGGCGCGACTCAGCGTCTGACGCGTCAGTTGCCCTGGACGGTGGCAATGGAACTGCTGCTGATGGGCGAGCACATCGACGCGCAGCGGGCGCAAACAGTCGGGTTGGTCAACCGTGTCGTTCCGGCGGAAGACGTGATGCCGACCGCTCGTGCCTGGGCGCAGAAGCTGACGGCCGGTGCGCCGTTGACTCAGCGAGCGATCAAGGAAGCGGCTGTGCGTGGGCTGTCGTTGCCGATTGATGAAGGCATCCGGATGGAAGAGCTGCTCTCGGCGCACATCCGCAAGACGGAGGATTTCAAGGAAGGTCCGAGGGCGTTCGCGGAGAAGCGGCCTCCGATGTTCAAGGGCAACTAAGCTCAAAGCAATGCGTTCAACAAATGTCGTCATATCCGCACCCAACTCCGTCGAACCCGCCCTATCTCCGTCGTACCCGCGCTTGACGCGGGTATCCCGCCGATCACAGACGTCAGCCTGCATCCAGCGAGATTGCCGCGGCGGAGCGCGGCAATGACGAGCAGTCCCTTTTGGAAAGGACCAGCATGACCATGCGAATGAGCTTCGGAGCACAGATTCCCGGTAACTCCACCGATTTCTCGCTGATGCGCGATGTGGCGCAAACCATGGATGCGACACGCTGGTCATCGGCCTGGACCTACGACCACTTTGTCCCGCCGCTGGTGTTTATGGACGAGACCCAGGATTCGCTTGAGGGTTGGATGACCCTCGCCGCGATCGGCGAAGCGACGTCAACCTTGATGCTGGGCACGCTGGTCAGTGGTGTCACCTACCGAAATCCTGGGCTGCTCGCCAAGATGACAGCGACGTTGGACCACAATACTGGAGGGCGAGCGATCCTCGGGCTCGGCGCCGCGTGGCATGAGCGTGAGCACGCCGCCTACGGTTGGGACTTCCCGGCGCTCCGCGAGCGCTCTGATCGGCTGGAAGAGGCGACGGCGTTGATCCGTGCCTTGTTCCACGCCGAAAGCCCCGTCCAGCACGAGGGAAAATACTACTCGCTTGACCATGCGCCGTTCTCGCCGCGCGTCCACCCCGATCATCCGGGCGGTTTCATCCAGATCATGATCGGTGGCAACGGTGAGCGCCGCACACTGCGCACGCTGGCTCGCTATGGCGACATCTGCAATGTGCGAGGAACACTGGAAGAGGTGGCGCACAAGATTAGCGTGATCCACAAGCACTGCGAAGACGCTGGTCGCGATCCGTCAGAGATCGTACTGACCACAGTGATGCGTCCTGCGCTCGTGGTCGAGGATCACAAGATCAGCCGTCTGCGCGATATCCACGGTGAAGACATGTCGGACGAGCAGAAGACCCGCCTCCCTATTGGACCGGCAGAGCACCTGGTCAGCCTGTTCCAGGAGTATGAGGCGATCGGGATCACCGGGTTTGTGTTCGAGTCAATCCCGAACAACCCGCGACTCTACGAGCAGTTCGACGAGTTGGTACTCAGCGCGTTTGACGACTAAGCACAGAAACGTTTCACGACCATGACCATGCGACTCACCTTCGGCGCGCAGATTCCCGGGAACCAGACTGACTTCTCTCTGATGCGCGACGTGGCGCAGACGATGGATGCCACTCGCTGGCACTCGGCCTGGACGTACGACCATTTCGTCCCGCCGCTGGGGTTCATGGACGAAACGGGTGACTCGCTCGAAGGATGGATGTCCCTGGCGGCAATCGGCGAGGCGACTTCGACACTGATGCTGGGTACGCTGGTTTCGGCCGTGACCTATCGCAACCCGAGCCTGGTCGCCAAGATGACCGCGACACTCGATCACAACACTGGCGGCCGAGCCATTCTCGGCCTGGGCGCGGCTGGACACGCGCGAGAGCACGGCTTCTATGGCTGGGACTTTCCTGGCATCAAAGAACGTTCTGATCGGCTGGAAGAGGCGACCGAGCTGATTCGGGCGTTGTTCCGCTCCGATGGCCGCGTCGACTATGGCGGTCAGTACTACCAGCTCAACGATGCGCCGTTCGCACCTCGCGCGCACGCGGACCATCCTGGCGGGGCGATCCGCATCATGATCGGCGGCAATGGAGAGCGGCGCACGCTTCGTACGCTGGCGCGCTACGGGGATATCAGCAACATCCGTGGGACTCCTGAAGAGATCTCGCGGTTGATCGGCATCATCCACCGCCACTGTGAAGACGCTGGGCGGGACCCCGGTAACATCGAACTGACCACGGTCATGCGTCCCGCGCTCGTGGTTGAAGATCACAAGATCCGCCGCCTGCGCGATATTCACGGTGAAGGCTTGTCGGACGAACAGAAGGCGCGTCTGCCGATTGGACCGGCCGATCACCTGATCGATGTGTTCGAGGAGTATGAAGCGATCGGGATCAACGGATTCGTCTTCGAGTCGATCCCCAACAACCCGAGACTCTACGAGCAGTTTGACTCAGAGGTGCTGAGCGCATTCGACGACTAGGACCTGTTGCGGGGTCGTTTCCTGCATTACATTCCCGATACCCATCTCGTTCTTGGCAGAGTACAAATGGGCGTACTGATAGAGGAAATCGATAACCTGCCGATTACACAAAACCGTGCGCGAAACAGCCAACGAAGGGTAGGTCAGCCATGTCTGCGAACCTGTTAAGAACCGTTGCCATTGCCTTACTCGCGACGATTGCACTGGGCTTATTCGCCGCCTGTGGCGACGACGAGCCTCAGCAGCAAGGACAGGCAACGGACGCGCAGCAGCAGGACCAGCAGCAAGCGCAGACCACGGCTGCCGCCACTAGCAGCCAGGGGCAAGCACAAGAGGAACAGTCAGCGGCTCCGGCGGTGTCTGATGAGCCGCTGAAAATTGGCTTCCTGGCCGACTTCTCCGGCCCGCTGGCCGAGTTTGGCCCAGCGATTCAGACGGGCGTTGAGTTGGCGATCAAACACCTCAACGATGCGGGTGGCGTGTTAGGACAAGACGTGGTCCTGGTCATTGGCGATACCGGTCTCGACCCGACGCAGGCGACAGAAGAAGCGCGCCGACTGATCGAGGTTGAAGGCGTCCACGCAATTGTTGGACCACTCGCCTCGTCAATCACGCTCGCCGTTGCCGAATCCGTGGCCAGTCCGGCCGGCGTTCCCGTGATTTCTCCCTCAGCCACCTCGCCACAGCTCACGATCGCAGAAGACAACGACTACCTCTTCCGCAGTACCACTTCGGACGCCGCGCAGGGTCCGGTGCTGGCGCAGCTCGCGGCCGATCAGGGTTTGAGCAACGTCGGCGTGATCTACCTCAACGACCCATACGGACAGGGGCTCGCCGAAGCCTTCGCGCAGGCCTGGGGTGGCGATGTCAACCTGGTCTCGATTGAGGACGGGCAGGCGTCGTACCTGTCGGAGCTGCAACAGGCCGCATCCGACGGCGCGCAGGCACTAGTCGCGATCGCGTTCCCTCAGCAAGCTGAAGTGTTCTTGCGCGAGGCATTGGAACAGGGGCTGTTCGATCACTTCCTGTTCGTCGACGGGACGAAGAGCCAGGACCTGATCGACTCGATCGGCGCGGACTATCTCAACGGCATGCAGGGCACTGCCCCGGCTGCGGGACCGGAGTCCGATTCGCTACGGGCATTCAACGCCGCCTACGTGGCCGAGTACGACGAACTCTCACCGCTGCCGTTCATCCGCGAGGCCTATGACGCGGCAATTGCGGTTGGACTCGCTGCGGAACTAGCTGGCTCCGTCGATTCTGCAGCCATTCGTGGGCAGCTTCGCGCGGCGGCCGCGCCTCCGGGCGACACCTACGCCGCAGGCGCAGACGGGATCGCCGAGGCGCTCGACGCCATCCGCAGCGGTGACCAGATCAACTACGCCGGCGCGGCGACGTCGCTCGACTGGGACGACAACGGTGACGTCACCTCCGGCTACATCGGTGTCTGGCAATACTCGGATGGCGCGATTGAAGAGGTCAGCCTCACGGCATTTGACCTCAGCGGCGGTCCGATCGTCGCTACGCCAAATGCCTCTGGCGACGACCAGCAGGCCGAGATGGTGATGTCGGATGAGCCACTCAAGATCGGCTTCCTGGCCGACTTCTCAGGGCCCCTGGCTGAGTTCGGCCCTGCGATTCAGACCGGAGTTGACCTGGCAATCAAGCACATCAACGACGCAGGCGGCGTGCTTGGACACCCGGTCGAAGTTGTCGTTGGCGACACGGCGCTCGACCCGACGCAGGCCACTGAAGAAACGCGTCGGCTGATCGAAGTTGATGGTGTCCACGCGATCGTGGGGCCGCTCGCTTCCTCGATCACGCTGGCCATCGTTGAATCGGTAGCGGCGGACGCGGGCATCCCGGTGATCTCGCCGTCGGCAACGTCGCCACAGTTGACGATTGCGGAAGACAACGACTTCCTCTTCCGCAGCACCGTGTCTGATGCCGCGCAGGGTCCCGTGCTCGCGCAGCTTGCGGCGGATGAAGGCTATGCCAACGTTGGCGTGATCTTCCTCAACGACCCGTACGGACAGGGTCTGGCCGAGGCATTCGCTGGCGCCTGGGACGGTGAAGCCAACATCGTCTCGATCGAGCCGCGACAAGCCACGTACCTGGCCGAGCTGCAACAGGCAGCCGACAACGACGCTGAAGTGTTGATCGTGATCGCCTTCCCCCAAGAAGCCGAGATATTCATCCGCGAGGCGCTCGAACAAGGCCTGTTCGACGAGTTCCTCTTTGTTGACGGCAGCAAGAGCCAGGAGCTGGTCGACGCAATCGGTGGCGAGTATCTCGAAGGGATGATGGGCACCGCGCCGGCGCCAGGTCCGTTGTCGGAAGCTTTGGCGGGATTCAACGACTCCTACGTTGCCGAGTACGGCGAGCTGAGCCCGCTGCCATTCATTCCTGAGGCATATGACGCCGCGATGGCGATTGGGCTCGCCGCGCAGGCAGCCGGCTCGGTCGATCCTGCTGCGATCAGAGATGGGCTCCGAGAGATCGCCGCCCCTCCAGGCGCCAGCTATTCGGCTGGCCCGGTCGGCGTCGCTGGTGCGCTCGCGGCGCTTGCCAATGGCGAGAGCATCAACATGGAAGGCGCCGCTACCTCGCTCGACTGGGACGAGAACGGCGACATTACTTCCGGCTACATCGGCGTCTGGGCCTATCAGGGCGGTGAGATTGTCGAGATCAGCGTGACCGCATTTGACCTTGGCAACTAACCCCTACATGTAACGCCCACCCTGAAACACTCACTTGGCGTGAACCCAATCGACGACCTGCGGGCAGCGTCGCATACGCTGCCCGCAACTGTTCATCATTGAAGACAACAACGCCGAAACACCTGTGTCGTAGTCATGCAATCCAAGGGCCAAGTCGTTGGACGCCCTCTTGTCCGACTTTCGTTCCTGATCGGCCAGGCAACGTTGCTGGCAGCGTTGCTGGCAGTGTTGCTGACGGTCGCTGCTTGCGGCAATGACCGGAGCGCAACAGGGCAGGAACAGGACACGCAACGCGAAGAAGTCCGCGAAGGCCATACCGCGGTCTCAACGGAGATACCGACCGAGCCGCTCAAGCTTGGCTTCTTGCTGGACTTCAGCGGTCCGCTGGCTGAATACGGTGCAGAGCTCGTCAAGGGCTTCGAGCTGGCGATCAAGCACATCAACGAGGCCGGCGGAGTCTGGGGGATGCCAGTCGAGACAGCGATCGGCGACACCGCACTAGACCCGACCGTGGCCGTCGAAGAGGCGCGGCGGCTGATTGAGATTGAACGCGTTCACGGCCTGGTCGGTCCGATGTCCAGCGGCATGACCCTGGCAGTCGCGGAGTCGGTCAGTGGACCAGAGCGGATTCCGACGATCTCTCCGGTGGCCACGTCATCACAAGTCACCCTGGCTGAAGATGACGATTTCCTGTTTCGGCTCTCCCTGGCCGACCGTATCGAAGGGCGCTATCTGGCCCAGCTCACCAAGCAGCAGGGCTTCGACAATGTGGGACTGTTGTATCGGGACGACGCGTTCGGTCAGGGCATGGCCACCGCATTTGCCGAGCATTGGCAGGGCATGATCAAGTCAATCGGCGTTGATCCAGGGGCCGCAAGCTTCACGGCCGAACTCGAGCAATCAATCGAGCACAGTCCTGAAGCGCTGGTACTGATTGCGTTTCCTCCAGAAACGATTCTGATCTTGCGGGAGGCATTGGAGCTCGGCTACTACGAGCAATTCGTTTTCGGCGCACCGGCCAAGACCCCCGCGGTCAGCGAAGCGATCGGAGCGGTGCATCTCGCCGGCATGCGGGGCACTGTTGTCGCGCCGGCTCCAGAGAGCGAGTCGTCGATCGCGTGGGAGCAAGCCTTTCTGGACGAATACGGAGAACCGCCCGGTCTGCCCTATGTGAAAGAGGCGTATGACGCGACAGTTGCGCTCGCGCTGGCGGCTCAGGCCGCCGGATCGTCGGCAGGCGGCGATATTCGCGATCAGTTGCGGCTAATCGGCTCTGCACCCGGGCTGGTGGTGATTCCGAGTCTGGATAGCCTGACAGCAGGTTTGCACGCTGCAGCCGCAGGCGAGGACATCGACTACCAGGGGGCGGCCGGGACTATCGATTGGGATGAGCACGGCGATAGCACCCACGGCTACATTGGCACCTGGGAGTTTGCCGATGACGGTTCGATCCTAGATCTGGAGGTGTTCGAATTCGATGACGAGTAGCGTGTTGGATAAGCTCTCGAATAGTCAATAGATTCAACCAATGGGAACGACTACGTGCGCCGACTCATTCTTCTCTCCGCAATCAGTATTGCTCTCACATTTGCAGCTTGCAGCGGTAGTGAGGACTCGCAACCGCAACCCGCTGCCACTGCCACGCAACAGTCGCAGGGAGATGTGCAAGAGGCCCAGGCCGCCCAGCCATCGAGTCAACAGGCTGAGTCGGCCCAGCGGACTGAGAGCCAGCAGACTGAGAACCAGCCGGGGCCACTGAAGATTGCGTTCATTGGCGATCTCACCGGTGGTCTCGCGGAGATCGGCGTTGAGATGCGGGATGGATTCCTGCTGGCGATCAAGCACATCAACGAGGCCGGCGGCGTGTTCGGCCAACCCGTCGAGTTTGTGATTGGCGACACCAACACCGATCCGACGATTGCGATCGAAGAAGCGCGCCGAGTGATTGAGATCGAAGGCGTCCATGTGATCGTGGGGGCACACTCGAGCACCAACTCGATTGCCATCGCTGAGAGCATTACCGGTCCGGCCGGGATTCCACAGATTTCCCCGGCATCCTCGTCGCCGCAGCTCGCTGTTGCGGCCGACAACGACTTCCTGTTTCGTGCGACTCTGAACGACAAGGTCCAGGGACCAGCGCTGGCTCAGCTCGTCAACGAGCAGGGCTACACCAATGTGGGAGTGGTCTATCGCGATGACGCTTGGGGGCAAGGGATCGCCGAGTCGTTTGAGCAGGCGTTCACCGAAGACTGGGGCGGCCAGGTGGTCTCAATTCCTGTCGCTCCGCAACAGCCCTCGTACCTCAGTGAGATTCAGCAATCGCGAAGCAACGATCCTGAAGCATTGGTGATGCTGGCCTACGTGCCCGAGGGCACGATCATCCTGCGTGAGTCGATCGAGAACGGACTTTACGACCGATTCGTCTTCGGACCGACAAGCCGAAATCCTCAGCTACTGGAAGCGATTGGCGCCGAATACTTGGGCGACATGCAGGGCACGGCGCCAGGCACGGCGCCAGGCACCGAGTCGGCGCTGCTCTGGGAGGCGGCGTTCATTGACGAGTACGAGCGACCGTACGGTTTCCCTTACACAAAGCAGGCGTACGACGCGACGATCGCATTCGCCCTGGCCGCAGAAGCAGCGCAGTCGACCGATGGCGCGGCGATCCGCGATCAACTACGTAGAATTGGGGCTGCCCCAGGCCAGGTCGTGCTTGCCGACGTGGGCAGTATCAGGCTTGGTCTTGAGGCAGCAAGACAAGGCGAAGATCTGGACTACGAGGGCGCGGCGCAGTCGCTTGAATGGGATGAGCACGGGGATCTTGCTAGGGGATACGTCGGTATCTGGAAGTTTACATCTGACGGGACAATCGAGGACACTGGTGTGATTCCCTATGGGGAGTGATCAATCCGCACCACGGCCGTCCCATGAGTTATCCAGTATCAACGGCCATTGAATCCTGCTTTACCAGCGGATAAATCATGTCGATTACGAGCCGCTAGCTTTCCGAACCAAACACCGCGTGGGAAAGGTTGTGGCTGCAATGACACGCTTCAAATCCGTTCTGCTGTTGGTTGCCGCTCTGATGGTTACGGTTGCCGCTGTCGCCTGCTCCGACGATGACGCGCAACAACAGGATCAATCGAGCGCCGCACAAGCACAAAGCGAACAGGCCGATCAATCTGAGTCGGCTGCACAGGCTGACGACCCATCTGAACCATTCAAGATTGGCTTGATGCTTGATTTCACCGGCGGTCTGGCCGAATACGGCAATGAGATGCGTAAGGGCTTTGATCTGGCGATCAAACACATCAACGCCGCCGGCGGTGTTTGGGGACAACCCGTTGAACCGCTCGTCACTGACTCGACACTGGATCCAACAATCGCGACTGAGGAGGCCCGCCGTCTGGTTGAGGTCGAGAGGATTCACGCATTCGTCTGCTGCACCGCCAGCAGCATCACCCTGGCCGTGACGGACATCACCGCGCCCGCGGGGATTCCGATGGTCAGTCCATCGGCCACGTCGCCGCAGTTGACATTGGCTGAGGACGACGACTTCCTCTTCCGCTCGACCCTGTCCGATGCCGCACAAGGACCGATCATGGCCCAGGTCGCCGCCGACCGTGGATTCGACAACGTTGGCCTGATCTACCGCAACGACGCCTGGGGGCAGGGGTACGCAACTGCTTTCGAGGCAGCCTGGGAAGGTGAGATTGTCAGCATCGCTATCGACCCGACTCAGACGAGTTACATCGCCGAGCTGCAGCAGTCTGTTGCCGAAGGCGCGCAAGCCCTAATGGTTGTGACCTTCGTTCCCGAGGCGGAGGTCATGATTCGTGAGGCGATCGAACAGGGTCTCTATGACCAGTTCGTGTTCAGTAATGGCGCGCAGAGTCTGCAACTCGTCGAAACTATCGGCGCCGAGCACCTCGCTGGTATGTACGGCGCGGGGCCGGCGTCGGCGACCGACAGCAAGTCGGCCGAAGCCTGGCTTGCCGCCTTCATTGATGAGTACGGCGTGCCGCCGGCCATTCCTTACGTAAAGGAGACCTACGACGCCACAATCGCGCTGGCGTTGGCTGCCCAAGCCGCTGGATCGGGTGACGGGGCGGCAATCCGTGATCAGCTCCGAACCATTGCCTCTGCGCCCGGCGATGAGGTGATCGCGAGTCCCGATTCGGTAGCGGATGGTCTGAAGACGCTCGCCGATGGTGGCGACGTGGACTACGTCGGTGCAGCCACCGCCATGGAGTGGGATGAACACGGCGACTTGTCGTCTGGGTTCAGTAGCATTTGGCGCTACACCGAGGATGGCAATTTCGAGGAAGTGGAGATCGTCGCCTACGAAGCGCCGTAGGCGCCGATCGCCCGACAGAGAGCATGTCTGAGCGAAACAGGGCGTTTATCAGCACCCTGTTAGCGCGTGACTGTGCTTCTGAGCCGTTGCCAGACGGAACTGGCGTTGTCGCCAGGATCATCCTCGTGGCCTCGGGAGACGAAACGGCTGACTCGATCCTGCTCGGCCAGGAGTCCCTGTGGCCGCCAGAGCAGGAACACGACGATCAGTAGTCCAATGAGAAGTTGTCTCACCTGGAAGACGCGGCTGCCTAACCAGTCGGGCAGGCTCTCCTGAATCAGCGGCGTGCCAAACCAGAAGAAGCCGACGACGACTGCGCCGAGCACGGCGCCTCGGTGATTGCCGCTGCCGCCGACGATCAGCATGGTCCAGACGAAGAAGGTGCCCAGCAGATCGGAGAAGGTCAGCGGCGATATCGTTCCGCTGCGGTGGGCATAGATGGCCCCGGCCAGACCCATGAGCATGGCTCCGAGGATGAATGCTCCCATGCGGAAGCGGACGGTGTTCTTGCCCGATGCCTTGGCCGTGTCCTCGTTGTCACGGATCGCCCGGAGCGCTCTGCCCCAGGGCGACGCGGTCGCGCGGGTAACGAGCCAGTAGACGGCAATCAGGACGATGAGCGCAGTGGCAA
The DNA here is from genome assembly GCA_965207365.1 of Dehalococcoidia bacterium. Classification (GTDB taxonomy): domain Bacteria; phylum Chloroflexota; class Dehalococcoidia; order Bin125; family Bin125; genus Bin125. The sequence continues at coordinate 1,084,850 of OZ242281.1, forward strand.
GCTCGACCCAGCGGTAGTCAGGTCCCTGGACTTCGTTTTGCAGGAATCCATCAATGCCATTGAGTCCGCGGCTGCGATTGACCAGTCCTTCGACCGAGTTGGCGACGCTGCGCAGGATCGCTGCAACTCCGATGGTGGCGATGGCGAGGAAGTCGTCTCGCAGGCGAAGCGTGGGGATTCCAAGGAGGATCGCCAGGACGCCTCCAGCGATGGCAGCGAATATCCAGCCGATCGGGATGGGAATACCCCAACCGGCGACGTAGGCTTCCAGGCCTTCCGGCGCGGGCAAGGTCAGCACCGCAGAGACATATGCGCCGACCATGAAGAAGGCGGCGACTCCGAAGTTGAGGATGCCCACACTCCACTGGATATTCAGCGCGAGGGCCAGGATGGCGAAGATCGCGACCGTAGTGAGGAAGCCGACCGTCCAGTTGACTGCTCCGTCGAAGGTGACCAGCGTGACGAAGAGCTGTTCCATCTCGGACCGCCTCTACCGCACTTGTCCGAAGAGGCCGCGAGGTCGCAACAGCAGTACGACAATCACGATCACGAAGGGAACGCCGGGTTTGAGGCCGGTGTTGATCCACTGAGTCGAGAGCTCCTGAGCGATTCCAACCGTGAGACCTCCGACCAGTGCTCCCCACGGATTGCCAATACCGCCCAGGATGACGGCGGCGAACAGCGGCAACAGCAGGCGGAAGCCCGCGTCGAACCGGACTTCGGCCTGCAGTCCGAGCATGACTCCGGCCAGCGCGCCGAGGATGCCGGCGACGATCCAAGTACCGGTGCGGATGCGGTCGGTGTCGATACCCGATGCTTCGGCCAGACCGGGATTATCGGAGGTGGCTCGCATGGCCTTGCCGAATCGGGTTCGGTAGAGCAGCCAATAGAGCAGCACCGCTGCCAGCACCGTGATCCCGACGATGAAGAACTGGTCGGGCTTGACCTTGATCCCACCGAGGATTTCGATGGCCGGGTGGATGCCCGGGGTGTAACGGAAGTTGGAGGGTCCCCAGATCAGTTGGATCACGGCGCGCAGCATGATCGACATGCCCAGCGAGGCGATCGCGAAGACAAAGAAGCCACCGCCCGTGACTCGGAGCCGGCGGAAGACGAGCCGCTCCAGCACGACCGAGATCAGCGCGACGCCAATCATCGCCACCAGCAGCCCGACGATCAGCCCCCAACCGAACGACAGCGAACCGAATCGTCCACCGGCGAAGCCCAAGTTGGCTCCCTCCGACGAGACGATGAAGAAGGCCAGGAACATGCCCCAGCCCATCTTGTCGCCGTGCGCGAAGTCGGCGATTCCGAGCACGCCGAAGATCAGCGTCAGACCCATCGCGCCCAGCGCGATGATCGAGCCGACGATGATCCCGATCGTGATGAGCTGCGCGATCTCTATGAGTGGCTCCCCTCCTCGATCGTGAATCCCTCGCCCTCTCCCTCCGCTTGTCCAAGGAATGCCCGACCGACTTCTGGGCTAGTCAGCATGTCGGCGCCAGTGCCTTCCAACGCCTTTTCGCCATCGACCATGACCACCCCGCGGTCAGACCAGACCAGAGCCTCGGTCGCGTTCTGCTCGACCATCAGGATGCCAACGCCAGACATGTGTATGCGGTAGATACGGCTGAGCAGCTCTCCTCGTGCTGCGGGCGATAGCGCCGCCGTTGGCTCGTCGAGGCAGAGCATGATCGGGTCGAGCATCAGTGCTCGGGCCATGGCCAGCATCTGTCGTTGGCCTCCGGATAAGCGGCTTGCCCGCTCTCGGGGACGGCCCTCGAGGTCGGGAAACATGGCGAGGACCTCGGCGATCCGCTCGCGTAGGCCCTCCTTGCGCATGTAGCCGCCCATTTCCAGATTTTCGGTGATCGACATCGAGGTGAAAATGTTATCGACCTGGGGCACGTAGCCGACTCCGGCAGCGATCATCCTGGGCGTTGACCATCCGCTCACGTCTTCGCCCTGGAACGAGCGCGTGCCTCGTTCGTACGGCAACGCGCCGACGATGGCTTTGAGCAGCGTTGACTTACCGGCGCCATTGGGTCCAATGATGGTCAGGATTTCATCACGGTAGAGATCGAGCGCGACATCGTGAATGATGTCGATGCCGTCGACGTAGCCACCGAAGAATTGCTTGACCTGGAGCAACGGCTGGCGCTCGGTCATGGGCGTTGTCCGCTCAGGTATGCGGCCTGCACCTCGGGGTTGGAGAGGACGTCGTCGGGAGTTCCCACATCGAGGACCTGGCCCTGGGCCATGACGATGACCGGATCGCAGAGCTGGCGGACGAAGTCGAGATTGTGCTCGATGATCAGGAACGTGAGGCCCAGCCGCTCGCGCAGCTCTCGGATGTGTTCGGCCAGACGGCGCACCAGGGCGGGATTGACTCCGGCGCCAGGCTCGTCGAGCAGGATCATGCGCGGCTCGGCCATCAGCGCGCGTGCGAGTTCGAGCAGCTTTCGTTGTCCGCCGGAGAGTGCGCCGGCGCGAATGTAGGCCTGGTGGCCGAGTTGGGTCTGCTCTAGCACCTCGTGCGCTCGAGCCTCGAGTTGTTGCTCCTCGAGGCGCACCTTGCCGGGCAAGAGCCAGTTGCGCCAAGCCGCCTCGCCCGACTGATGTTCACCGGCCAGCATGAGGTTTTCGAGGACGGTCATCGTGTCCAGCTCTTGCGGTATCTGGAACGTTCGCACGAGGCCCTTGTTGAACATTCGGTGTGCGGGAAGACCAGTGACTTCTTCGCCGCCGAAATGGACCTGACCGCCATCGGGCTTGAGGAAACCGGCCACGCAGTTGAACGCCGTGGTTTTACCTGCGCCGTTGGGACCGATCATTCCAGCGATCTTGCCTTGTTCGACCTGGAATGTCGCCTGATCGCAGGCGCGCAGTCCGCCGAAGTGTTTATCCAACTCGCGAACGTCTAACAATGCATCCATGTGGGCATCCATGTGGGAGCCTTGCGCCTCAGCCCGGCGGCCAGGACAGTTTGCGTCCTCCCAACACGTGCAAATGCAGATGGGCGACAGTCTGACCGGCGTTATCGCCGACGTTTACGACGACTCTCCAGCCATCGGCTTCCAGACCTTCCTGGCGGGCAACCGTCTGAGCGGCCTGCATTAGATGTCCGAGCAGGGCCGGGTCGGCTTGATCGGCTTCTTGCAGACCCGAGATGGCGACGCGAGGAATCACCAGCACATGGGTCGGCGCTTGCGGGTTGAGGTCGCGAAAGGCGAGACACTGGTCGTCTTCGTAGACGATGTCGGCGGGGATTTCACCTCGCACGATCGCGCCAAACACGGTGTCCGACGAACGCTCAGCGTCACTCACGCGGCTTCCTCCCAGGGTTCGCTACAGCAAACGCAGGGTAGCCTGTGGACATGTCAGACGGCAGTTCTGCTCCCAACCTGGTGCTGGTGCGTCACGGGCAAAGCGTGTGGAACCGCGAGAACCGATTTACCGGTTGGATCGATGTAGATCTGACCGACCAGGGGATCGCGGAAGCACACAGCGCCGGCCAACAGATCCGCGACGCCGGCATCGAGTTCGACGCGGCCTGGACCTCGGTGTTACAGCGTGCGATTCATACGCTCTGGATCATTCTGTATGAGATTGATGCGCCGTGGCTGCCGGTCTATCGGGACTGGCGGCTAAACGAGCGCCACTATGGCGGCCTGCAGGGATTGAACAAGGCAGAGACCGCGGCGAAGCATGGCGATAATCAGGTTCATATCTGGCGTCGGTCGTACGACATCCCGCCGCCGACACTGGACGAAGATCATCCAGACCATCCGAGATTCGATCGCAGATACGAGGGCATACCAACCGCCGCGTTGCCGGCCGCAGAGTCGCTCAAACTCACCCTGGAGCGCGTGCTCCCCTGTTGGGAACACGAAATCGCACCGGCGCTACAACGTGGCCAGCGTCTCCTATTGGCTGCGCACGGCAACAGCATTCGTGCGATCATCAAGCACCTGGAATCGATCTCGGACGAAGAGATCACGGGACTCAACATCCCCACAGGCATGCCGCTCGCCTACACGCTCGACGGCGAGCTCAAGGTCGTCGAGCGTCGCTATCTGGCGGGTGAGGAAGCAGCGGCCGAGGCGGCAGCGGCTGTGGCGGCGCAGGGACAGTCGCGACGTGACGACTCGTAGTGTTGCGATGAGTGTTGACATGTTCGCGGGAACGATTGAGGCATATCACTCTCGTGTTCCGCAGAGATAGCGAGTTTCGCGTCGGCAACGGGGGGGGGGGGGACCCCCTCAGCCTTCGGCAGCTCCCCCTGCGAGGGGGAGCGTGATATGGGTCGGCTGCTCCCCCTTGTAGAGACTGATGCACAACTCCCCTTCTCCCCCCTTGCGGGGGAGATGCCGAAGGCAGAGGGGGGTCCCTGCCTGTTGGCCCTATCTGGTCGTCGCCAGCCGACCCCCCCCTCTGTCACGCTGTGACATCTCCCCCCGCAAGGGGGGGAGAGGGGAATCGGAGGATTTGCATCAGGCTCGGCAAGGGGGAGCGCGAGATCGGTCGGTAGCTCCTCTTGTACGGGGAGCGGGGGTGTGGGCGAGTTCCCGAGACGCAATCCTTCTGGCCTTACTCGGTGACCGCCTCGCGGTATTGACGGATTGCGTCGATGTGAGCATCGACGTCCGGCAGGCCCGCGTTCATGGTGGCGATTGAGATAGCGGTGGCTCCCAGATCGGTCCAGCGCTCGGCGTGGCTGTTCCACAGTTCGGGATTGCCTCCGCGGAACTGTGCTTGCGGTTCGATGGGGAAGTGATCGGCATCGCGCCCGTTGTCGCGAAGGTAGCCGCGCAGCGTGTCGACCATGGCCGCAGAGTCGGCGTTGGGAGAGCCGATTGGAAACCAACCGTCGCCGATCTTGGCCGTACGGCGGAGTTGCAGATCGTGCGCTCCTCCGAACCAGACTTCGATCGGCTCAGTCGGGCGGGGCTCGATGCCTGTGGATTTGACCTGATGGAACTCACCGTCGAAGTCGACTAGGTGGTTTGACCAGAGCTCGCGCATCAGAGCAATCTGCTCTTCCTGTCGCCGGCCGCGATTGCGGAAGTTCTCGCCCAGGACTTCGTACTCGACGTGATTCCAGCCGCTGCCGACGCCGAGGCGAAATCGGTTGCCGGAGAGGACAGCCAACTGAGCGGCCTGCTTGGCAACCAACGCGGTCTGACGCTGAGGCAAGACCAGTACAGCGGTCGCGAGACCCAGGGTGGTCGTGCATGCGGCGATGTAGCCGAGGGTGACGAAGACCTCGTGGAACTGGTCTTGATCGGTGTACGGGCCGGTCAAGCGATGCACCGACGGGTCGGCGCCGAGCACGTGGTCGTAGATCAACAGATGGTCGAAGCCCATGTCCTCGACTGCTTGCGCGAAATCGCGGATTGCTGATGGGTCGGCGCCGATTTCATTGGTCGGCAGTACGGCGCCCATGGTGAGATCGATTGCCATGGTGTTCTCCTTCTTGAACGGCAGTCCTGTTGAGAACGGCCTACGCGATCATAGCCTCGACATGACCGGCGTGACCGGCGCGACCTGCGTGACCGGCGCGTGCCTGCACATAGTGATGGACAGCCATAGGCTCTACGCATCGCAGAGGAGACCTGCTCATGCCTACGCCTCGCCAATTTCTCCGGCCGCTCGTGCTTGGCGCGCCGAATCCTCCGACCGACATTCCCACATATCCGTCGCGGATGATCCACTTCTTCGATCCGTCCAACGAGCGAATTCTTAACCGCTTGCCGCAGCTCGCGCCGACAGTGGACATTCTGCTGGGCAACCTCGAAGATGCGATTCCGCCAACCTCCAAAGAAGCAGCGAGGGCCGGGCTGATCAAGGTTGGTCAGACGCTTGACCTGGGTGCGACGAAGTTGTGGACCAGGGTCAATGCGGTTGACAGTCCCTGGTTCCTCGACGACATGCTGGAGTTAACGGCAGCGATCGGCGATGTGCTCGACACCGTCATGCTGCCCAAGGTGAATGGCCCGGAAGAGATTCGATTCCTCGATCTGTTGCTGGCGCAGCTTGAGGCTCGAAATGGCTTGGCGCGACCGATCCTAATTCACGCCATCCTTGAGACGGCCCAGGGAGTGTCGAACGTCGAAGCGATTGCGCAATCTAGTCCGCGATTGCAGGGGATGAGTCTGGGGCCCTCGGACCTGGCGGCGTCACGGCGGATGAAGACGACTCGCGTTGGCGGTCCACATCCCGGATACGTCGTGCGTACCGACGCTGATCCCGAGGATGAGTCTGCAGCGCGGACTTCCTACATCCAGGATCCGTGGCATTACACGTTGGCGCGGATGATTGACGCCTGCGCAGCGAACGAGATCTATCCGTTCTACGGTCCATTTGGCGACTTCTCCGACCCGGTTGGCTGCGAGGATCAGTTCCGCGCGTCGTTCATCCTTGGTTGCGTGGGCGCCTGGACGCTGCATCCCAACCAGATTCCGATTGCCAAGTCCGTGTTCAGACCCAACCCCGATGAAGTGTCGTTTGCGCGCCGCGTTGTGGCTGCGATGCAGGAGGCCGGAGGGTCGGGCGGCGTGGCTGTCGTCGATGGCAAGATGCAGGACGACGCGACGTACAAACAGTGCCAGGTGTTGCTCGATCTGGCCGACATGCTGGCTGAAAAGGATCCCGAGCTGGCGGAGTTATACGGCGGCTAGGGCAAGATCTCACCAATCAGCCTCTGCGCACACTTTTCGTCACACCCGCGCTCCGCCGCGGGTGTCTCGCAGTCGCGCGCACAGGCGGTGCGCAACGGAGTTAGTTCGCGGTAGTCCTGCTGTCACGGGTCCGCGACGTCAAGTCAGATATCGGCGAGATTCCCGCGTCGGAGCGCGGGAATGACCGCAACTTGGGTGATTCCTGCGTGGGATCGCTGGTTTGGCGGAGACTTTCCTATTGCGCTCGGCCGCGGGACGCGAGTTCTTCGTAGGCCTGGCCGGTGAGACGTCGCATGATCTGCGCTGCGTATGTCGAGAGCACCCATTTGCCAGTGACGGCGGCGGCGACTGCGGTGATCACGATTGCCCACTCGGCCGCCGAGAGCGGTGAGAAGTCGAAGAAGTTTCTCAGCGGTGGTGTGTAGAGAGTCAGGATGAACACGCCCAGCAACGCGACACCAAAGAAGGTCACCAACGCCGGACGCATGAGGTTGTCTCGGGTCGCGCCTTCGAAGCCGATCACTTCAACCATGTAGGCAAGTCCGACAATCCCAATCGTGGTGGAGACCAGGGTGCGCGCGTCTTCGACGGGTCGACCGAGAATGCCTTCGGTGAGCAGATGGACGGAGACCGCGGCGACCGCCAATGCAAGCGAGGCGGGGATGGCAAACCGCATCGTTGATGAGAGGAAGTTGCGGCCGGCCGACCTGGGCGGTCGGGTGAGTGTGATGAATACGGCGGGCACGCCCAGCGTGAATAAGGCAGTGAGCGAGCCGTGGCGAGGTAGGAATGGGAACTCGAGGCCCATCATGTTGGAGATGAAGATGATCAAGAAGGCGTAGAAGCTCTTGGTCACGAACAACTTTGAGAGTTGCGACGCATTGCCGAGCACGCTTTGTGCGATGCCCGAGCCGCGCACCAGCGCTTCGAATGAGTCGTTGCGCAAGATGATCGATGCCACGCCCTTGGCAGTGTTGGCGCCCGATTCCATCGCGACACCAACATCTGCTTTGCGTAAGGCCCGGACATCGTTCGCCCCGTCTCCGACCATCGCCACGAAATGACCGTTGTCCTGTAGTGCGGAGACAATCTCTTCCTTTTGCTGCGGCGCAATCCGGCCGAATACGGAGTTTTCCTCAACCGCGTCGGCGAACTCGTCCTCGCTGAGCCGTTCCAGGGCTGTTCCCGTGATCAGTCCACCGGGGAGTTCAATTCCCAACTGCTGGACAAGCGCAGCGACCGTGGCTGGATTGTCTCCGCTGATGATCTTGGGCTCGATGCCCAGATCAGCCATCATGCGGAATGCGTCGGCGATCTCCGCGCGCAGCTCGTCGGCGACAGTGATCAACGCGACAACCCGCAAGGAGGGCAGCGAATCGGTCTCTGCGTCCGGCATCGCTGCCGCCTCGGCAAAGACGACTCCGCGCAAGCCTTGACCGGCGGCGATCTCATACTCAGAGAGCAGCTCAGCCTGGCCGTCACGGTCAGAGGAACTGGTGGTACGGAGCAGTCGTTCCGGCGCGCCGAGCACGAACACTCGTTCCTCGTCTCCGAGGCGCAAGCGGGCTGCGCTCCAACGTCGCTCGGAGTTGAATGGTTCGTCGTCGACGAGTTGCGCTCCGTTTGATTGCGCTGTGAACGCCGTGGAGAGCGCTTCGGCTGTTTTGTTGTTCGCCGATGTCGACACGGCAAACGCTCCTAGCCAGCCGGCGAGGGCGCGGCCGCCGGGCGCCCAACGCACATCGTCGACTCGCAGCCGATTTGCAGTGATGGTGCCGGTCTTGTCGAGACAGATGGTGTCGAGGTAGTTCAGCGCTTCGACAGCCGTGTTGTCCTGGACGATTGCGCCCATGCGCGACACGCGCAGTGCACCGACGGCGAATGCCACCGTAAACCCGAGCATCAGGCCTTCGGGCACGACGGATGTGGCGGTCGCGATCGTCGCCTTGACCGCTTCATCGAACTCCCGTCCGGTGATCAGAAACGAAATCAGGATCAGCAGGGCGAGAATCGCCGTTCCGACGATCAGTCCATCGAGGATTCGTTTGAAGCGGAGTTGCAGCGGTGTTTCGGTGCGCTTGAGCTCTCGAGCGTCGCGGGTTTCGCGGATCGCTCGGGACTGGTCGCCGACTCGCGCAGCGCGGTAGTAGCAAGAGCCGCCGACGCAAAATGCGCCCGATTCGAGTTCGTCGCCGCGGCCGCGCCGAACGGAGCTAGTCTCGCCCGTGAGAATCGACTCATCCATCTCTGCCTGGTCCCAGACGACGGGTCCATCCGCAACGACTTGATCGCCGCTGCGCAGGACGAGCAAATCGTCTTCGACGACGTCGATGGCGTAAACCTCGCGCTCGAATCCACCTCGTACGACGGTCGCCTTGGGCGCGGTCAGCGCCACGAGCTGCCGCAACTTACGAGTCGCGCGCAGCTCCTGGAATGTGCCAATCAGCACATTGGCCAGCACAACCATGCCGACGAAGGCGGCGTCTTGCAGGTGATCGGTCTTTTGTTCCGTGACTGCCAGGACGAGCAGGATTCCGATCAGTCCGAACAGGATCAGGTTGAAATAGGTGAAGACGTTGGAAACGATGACATCGATGTCAGAGCGCTGCTTGGATGAATCCTGATTCACTCGCCCGTCGGCGACGCGTTGTGCGACCTCGGCCTCGGTCAGTCCCACCAGTTCGGGCGGTTCGGCTGATTCGGCTCCAGGAGTCGTCGATGGCTGGCGCGTCTCGATGTCTGTGCGCAGCGCGGTCGGAGCGGACCCAAGGACAAGCGGTGGAGGCGTCTCTTGAGCGGCGGGCGACGGCCAATCGGTCAACCAGCCGTCGTCGACTCGTCCCTCGATCTCGGCCAACACCTGGGTGACTCGCTCGAGCGTGGGCTGGTCGAGCGGAGGTTGTCCTTCTTCCAGTGCGGCCAGGTCGAATAGCGGCGGAGCTTCGTCGAACAGATCCGCAGGTGAAGAATCGGATTGGCTGGGCATGTGTCAAATCATTGGAACGAACGGAGAAATCAATCTGTCTTGACTCTAGCCATTCGTTCAGTCATTGAGGGAGCGCTCCAGACCGGCAAGCCGCTCCGCGCGCCGAGCTGCGCTCAGTCCTCGTCGTGACTCGAGGACACCCCAACCGAGAGTCAGCGCAAACACGGCGGCCTGGACCAGCACGACGGTCGCTCCTGAGGACACATCGACAAACCAGGAGATGTACACGCCGAGAAATCCTGTCAGCGCGCCAAGCACGACTGCGATCAGAAACATTCGCGGGAACGAATCGGTCATCATTCTTGCGACGACGGGCGGAATGACGAGGGCGGCCGCAATCAGGGTGACACCCAACACCTGAAGCGCGGCGACGACCGTGGCTGCCAGAGCGAGCGAAAACACGGCTTCGACCCAGCGCACAGGAATCCCGTAGGAAGTGGCCACATCGTGATCGAAGGTGATAAAGACCAATGGCTTCCAGAGCAGGAAGAGCACCAGAGCGATCAGCACGATCATGCCGGTCGTGACGTACAGGTCTTGGTTGGTGATGCCTAGAATCTCGCCGAACAAGGCAGCCTCGAAGTCGCGGGTGAAACTGCGAGCTCGGGAGATCACGGCGATGCCGATGGCGAAGGCGGCGGTGGTGATGATGCCGATGGCCGCGTCGCCGCCAATCTGTCGCCGTCGCGCGGCCTGGTTGATCAGAAAGACGGAGAACGCGCCCCAAAGGCTGGCGCCGAGAAAAAAGTTGAATCCAATGGTGAAGGAAACCACCGCGCCGCCGAAGATGCTGTGCGCCAGGCCGTGGCCGATATAGGCCAGACGCCTGAGGATGACAAACACGCCGACCGCCGCCGTGACGCCGCCGACCAGCGTGGCGGCGATCATCGCCCGTTGCATGAAGCCGAACTCGAACGGCTCAAGCATCGTCGGCGTCCGGCCGTCCTATGACATTGACGACGTGGGGCGGCGCCAACGGTTCCTCGTGCGCTCCGGGCGCTTCTTCGGGCACCGGCAAGACGTACGTCTCATGACCGCTTTGCACCACGAGCATTGGCTGACCGTAGGCCCGCTCGAGAATGGGCGGTTGCAACACTTCCTCCGGCGGGCCGTCGGCCAGCACGGTCTGTTCGCCGAGAGCGATCAAGCGGGGCAAATGTGACGCGACTCCGTTGAGGTCATGTGTCGTCAGGACGACGGTGACGCCGGCGTGATTGAGCGCCGCCAACTGATGCAGGATTTCGTGCCGGGTCTTGATATCGACACCGGAAGTCGGTTCGTCGAGCAACAGCAGGTCCGGTGAACGGATCAACGCTCGTGCGAGGAATGTACGTTGTTGTTGTCCGCCGGAGAGGGCGCGAATCGGTCGGTCGGCAAGATCAGCGATGCCGAGCTGCGAGAGCACGACCCGCGCGCGGCTGCGTTCGTCGCGGCTCGTCCATGGCAGCCATCGCCTCGTTCGCCAACTGCCGAGCATCGCGACCTGCTCGACGGTGATTGGGAAGTTCCAGTCGACCGTCTCCACCTGCGGGACGTAACCGACCCTGGTGTTGTCGGCCACCGATGCATCGCCGGCGTATACCTCGGTTTCACCCAGGAGCGACCGCAACAGCGTCGTCTTGCCGCAGCCGCTGGGGCCCACGATTCCGATCAGTTCTCCCGGCGAAATCCGCACATTGACATCGCGCAGCGCCACTTCACCGTCGTAACCCAGGGCGACGCCGTCGAGTCGGACCAGTTCCCCTACTGGGACGCTTGCCATGTGCTGCCTGTATCAAATCCGTCAAGCGCCGAAGCGTCTCCGCCAAGCGCGTTGACCATGGTGCGGACGTTCTCGACCATCATCCCCACCAAGGTATTGCCTGCGTCGCCTGGTTCGCCGGGCAAATCGTCGTCGGACAGCGTAGAGACTTGAATGGCGCCGGCTTCTTTGGCGATCGTTTGTAGCACCTCCGACGGGAACACCTCTGAACCAAAGATGGCTGGTACGCCTGCGCCTCTGACCTGTTCGATCAGCTCCGCCACTTCTCGAGGCGACGGCTGTGAAAAGTCGGAGGGTTGGATGGCGCCGATGACTTCCAGTCCATATCGAGGCGCGAAGTAGGGGAACGAGTCGTGATACGTGATCAACCTGCGGTGAGCTTCGGGAATTGTCATGGTTGCTTCGGCGATCGCTTCATCCAGCTCCCAAAAGCGATCGCTCAGTCGCTCAGTGTTGGTCTCGTAGTAGGCGCGACCCTCCGGGTCAAGCTCGACCAAGGCGTCGCGGACGATTTCCGCGTAGCGCACTGCGAGATGAGGCGCAGTCCAGAGGTGGGGATTCGGATTGCCGCCCGCCCTAGGGAATGAGAAGTCGTAGACGTAGTCCTCGGGCGAGACCGCTTCGTTACCAAGCTGCAGAATTCGCGTGTCGTCGGCACGATTGGCTTCCGCCAGCTCGAGCGTGGGCAATTCAAGATTGAGCCCGTTGATGACGATGAGGTCTGCGTTCTCGATTTCGCCAACGGCGGATGGAGGCGGGTCGTATGTGTGACTGTTGACGCCCTCGGGAACAAGTCCTACGACTTCGATCCGATCTCCGCCTACCTCTTCGATGATGTTGCGCAGCGGCGCGACCGTGGTCACCACGAGCAGGGTGTCGCCGTCGCGGTCGTCGCTTCCGCACGCAATCACGGTCATCGCTACCAGGGCGACTAATCCCAGGAACACACGGATAGCGGACCGCACCATCGCGGCGTCTCTTCTCCAGATGCGGGGCTAGCCTATGATCGCACCTCTGCTGCTGCAACCGCCAGCCAGAGTCACAGGGCGTCAGACCAGGCCGGGGCGGATGCTGTTGCGAGGGAATCCTCCCGCGCCCAGCGTGTGCGACCAGACATCGAACAGTGTGTCGATCTCGATCCGGTTGTCATCGAAATGCAGGTAGCGTTCGAGGATCGGTTCGGAAAACAGCGAAATGCGATGTCCGCTCGCGCCGAAAATGCGGCCGTTGGCAGCATCGGACTGGTCAGAGGCCAGCCAGGCCACGATCGGCGCGACGTTCTTGGGGTCGCGTGCTGTTCCGGCAGCCGATTCGGAGGGCGCCGGTCCGGACGCTTCCACTCCACGGCCGCGGTCGGTCATGCGCGTTGATGCACCGGGGGCGATGCAGTTGGTTGTGACGCCATAGCGCGAGAGCGCGCCGACGTTGGATCGCATCAGGCCCAGTTTGGCCGCGTGCGCTGCAGAATAGTTCGGCTGGCCTGCCGAGCCGCGGATGCCGGCGTCGGAGGTGAAGTAGATGATCCGCCGATTCTGACCATCGCGGTTGGCGCGCCAGTAGATCGAAGCGAACTTGGTCGGCGCGAAACAGCCCTTGAGGTGTGCCCGCACCAGGCCGTCCCACTCCTCCTCGAGCATGTTGAAGATCATTCGCTCGCGCAGGATGCCGTGAGCGCAGACGAGCACGTCGAGCCCGCCAAACTCGTCCAGCGCGGTTTGGATCATGCGCTCGGCGGTGTCCATGTCGGCGACGTCGCCAACAAAGGGGACGGCTTCGCCGCCGGCGTCTCGGATTTCAGCGACGATTGCATCGACTTTGGACGCGTCCATGCCGAATCGACCCTCGACGTCGAAGCCGGTGTCGGCGACGACGACTTTTGCCCCCTGCTCGCCGAAGACGCGGCAGAGGTTGGAGCCGATGCCGCCGGCTCCGCCGGTGATGATGCAGATTCGGCCCTCAAGGTGTTTCATGGTCTGATCGCTCCGGCCCACGAATGGAGGTGTGTTGTCAGAGTCCTGGGTGGTCATGGTGATGTTCCTTGACAAGCGTCGGGGAGGCCCCCTCCGTCACGTTGTGACACCTCCCCCACAGGGGGAGGTCTGAGATCTGGCTAGGGGAACTGACGCGGTGGCGGACCCATTCCCTGTAGCTCGAAGGTGTTCGGAATTAAGGCGAAGAGCGTGTCAATGTCCCAATAGGGTTCCGTGTTCCAGATTGTCTGCTCCCACTCGGGCTCTTTCCAGATCGTGATGCGGCCGCCGGTCGTGCCAACGACGCGGCCAGAAACGTCTGCTGATGCGTCGGAGGCCAGATAGGTGACAACGGGCGTGACGTTGCCCGGGTCCATCAACGTACCGGCCGCCCTGAGGCTGGGAGCGTCGGTCGCCTGGTCGACCTCGCGTCCACGATCGGTCATCCGCGTCGAGGCTGCCGGGGAAATGCAGTTCGAGGTCACCCCGTAACGCTCGAGGGCTTCGGCGTTTGAGAGCGATAGCCCGATCTTGCCCGCGTGGGCGGCCGAGTAGTTGGGTTGTCCAGCTTCACCTCGAACGCCGGCAGACGAGGTGAAGTAGATGATCCGCCGGTTACCCTTGTCGCGGTTTGCTCGCCAGTGGATGGCGGCGAACTTGGTCGGCGCGAAGCATCCCTTGAGGTGAATTCGGACCAGCTCGTCCCACTCCTCCTCGGTCATGTTGAAGACCATGCGCTCGCGCAGGATGCCGTGAGCACAGACGAGGATGTCGAGGTCGCCGTAAGTCTCAATCGCGGTCTGGACGGCGCGTTCGGCGGTGTCCATGTCGGCGATGTCGCCTGCGACGGCAGTGGCTTGTCCACCGTTGGCGATGATCTCGTCGACCACGGCCTGGACCTTAGACGGGTCCATCCCGGCGCGCCCTTCGACATCGAAGCCGGTGTCGCAGGCGACGACGGCTGCACCCTGCTCGGCGAAGACCTTGCAAATCTGCGAACCCATACCCCCAGCCCCACCAGTGACCAACGCCACTTTGCCATCGAGGTGTCCCATTGCGCGCTCCGATCCTCATTGTGAAGAGTCGTGAGGAGGCTAGGGCGACGCGTGGGCAAGGGTCAAACGATTGGCGGCTGAACGTCGAAGCCGAGGGCGGCAGCTCCAGCGGCCTGTCGCTTGTCCCAGGTGACGAAGGTCATCTCGCCATACTGGAGCATGTCGAGAGCAGTCGCCAGATGGACAGCGTCGGCACCGGAAAGTGAGTGACCAATGACAAGCTCGGCGGCGTAATCAACGTACACATCAAGGACTGGAATCATGTTGAGCTGAAGCCAGGCCTGATCTAGGCGTATCTGTGCCGCGTTCAAATCGGCCGTGCTCATTTCTCGGTTGCGAACGCGACGGGATAGCGCGGATAAGGTCTCTGGACGTGAAAGCCGACTCGTGTATTGGCTTCCGCCCGAGTGGAACAGTCCTGAGGCGAGCTCCGCGCCCGCCTCGCTCGACACCAGCACTTTGACCAACGCGCTGCTGTCGAAGTAGACCCGCTCAATGGTCATTCACAATGATCGCAATGACACCGACCTAGCGCGCACATCAACTCATCATTCGTCATCGGCTTCCCGACAGGCTTGTAGTCCTTAAGGAACGACATCCAGAATTCTCGTTGTTCCCTCGGAGACCGATAAGGGGGATCAACAAGTCCCCGGTGATATAGGTCTTCCCAGTACGTGTCCGGCTCTTCGTCGCCCCAATCGAAGGGCGGACGTGAAACCTCCGCCCCCGCACTCCTTGCCGGGTGCCCTAGAACTTCCTTGACTGCCTCTTCGCGATTCATTGTGACCGCTCCCTGCATCAGGACTCAGTGTATCGAGCCTCGCGGCCTGCGACGGAGGCTCAAGAGTGGCTCAGCCAGTCCGGATCGAGCAGGCGACGGACGATGTCGATCGCTTCGCTCTTGTCGTAGCGCAGGTATGACTGTGATTTTGAAACTTGTTGATCGCCGAAGAAGAAACGCTCGTAGAGTTCCTGCCGACCGGCCAACGAGGTGCCGACCACGTCCCAGGCGAGGCGGAAGAGCGGCACCTTGTCGATGCCCTCTTCTTTCATGTCGGCTGCGCCCTTGAAGTAGCGCTCCACTGATGGACCGAGCACCTCGGTGATCGCCTCCATGTTTGCTTCGGACGGAGCAGCCATGAAGTTGCTACCGCCGATCTGCTTGATGTGGTCGATGATCTGAACGTAGTACTCGGGAAACAGGCGCAGTCCAGCCGTGATCGCGTTGGCGTTGCAGTACCAGACGCCGTTGTCGGGATTCTCGACGGCGCCCTCGACTGCCGCGATTGCGACTGACTCGAGCGTTTGCAGCATGGTGACGATCTCGCCGAGCCGGATCTGCACGTTGATGAATGAGTTGGTCTGAGCGTTCTCGGCGATTAGGTGGGCGAGACCGAGCAGGAAGCGCGTCTTGGCCACGTTCTTGACGATCACGTGATGGCCGAGCGATTCATGAAAGCGCATCGCCATCAGCGCCATGTTGTGAATCTTGCCGTCCTGGTAATCGAAGATGTTCTCCCAAGGCACTTCGACATCGTCAAAGACCGCGACTGTGTCGATCTCTTCGAAACGGCTGGAGATTGGGTAATCGCGGGTTGAGCGGTTAGGGTCGAACGAGTCACGGCAGACCCAATGCAGGCCGGGAGCGTCGACGGGGATGGTGAAGCCCAACGCGTACTTGCGTTCGTTTTCACCGCTCACGATCGGCAGGACCATCGACAGGTTCTCGTCCGAGAACGGCGCTAGCGTCCCGAGGACGCGCGCACCGCGCACGATGATGCTGTCCGAGGTTCGCTTGACGACGCCGGCATTGAGGAACGGCTCCTGTTCGCCGAGCGGCGTTTTGCGGTCAATCTGCGGCGTGATGAAGGTATGCGTCAAGCAGACATCGTTGCGGCGACAGTGATCGTGGATCCGCGCCGCGTGCTCACCCAGGGCGGGATCGTCCTGACCCCAATGATGCCTGGCCGCCGCGACCCCAGCGATGGCCGCGTTCATGTAGTCGGGCGCTCGGCCAAGCTGTCCACCGGTGTGTTCTGCCCAAGCCGCGTACGCGGCTGAGCGATTGCGCAAGTCCTCCTTTGAGCGGGGAATCTTGAACGAGAGGTGTGAGCGCTCTCCGTCTTCGTCCTCGTATGAGATGACATCGCGGAGGGCGGGGTCGCACTGGAAGTCGTAATAGGCCGCGATGGTATGCGCTGCTCCGGCGAAGCCGGGCGCGGTGGTGACGTCCTCAACTAACGCGCCGTTGTGCCAGATACGGCGTCCATCGCGCAGGCCGGCCAGGTAGGCCGCGCCGTCTCGCATGGCCATGGCAGTTGCCGAGCGCCGCGCTAGTCGCCGACGCCGGGCGCGGCAAAGACAGGCGTGGGTTCGTCGACCAACGCTTCAGCTCCTTCGGTCGGCAGCATGTCCGCGTAGTTCAACGCACCGTCGATGTCAGCTTCCCAGTCCTCGCGCGGCAGCTCGTAGAGCACTTCGATGCCGTGACCGTCGGGATCGTTGATGTAGACGGAGTGCGTCATCCCGTGGTTGATGCGCAGATTGAACTTGACGCCCTTGGCCTGCAGGAAGGCGATCTGTTTGAGCCAGGAGTCGCGGTCGGGGTAGTGAACGGCGAGATGGTTGAGTCCGGGTCGTTTTGGCGCCATCGACCAGTCGTCGGAGTCCTCGGAGTCGCCCATGATTTCAGCCAGGGCGAGGTCGTGGTGGCTCTCGGAGAGACCGTTATAGAAGCGCATGTTCATCGAGCGCTCGGAGCGCGGCTTGAGCGATCCGATGTGGCGGAAACCCATCACTTCGGTCCAGAACTCATGCGCGACATCGAGGTCACGGACATTCAAGACCAGATGGTTAACGCCGACGGGAGTCATCGCGCGTGCGGGTGCATCACTCATGATTGGTCATCCTTCCAATCGTTCGCCAATGATGTTCAAGTGCCGTCAACGGTACCAAAACCGTGGCCGCGTTGGGGCTGCGTTGGCGCGCGACTAGCGCAACGCCTTGATCGCTACGGGCATCGCTTCACTGTCGACACCCTCTCCATCAGCGATCGCGACGACTTCCCGGAAACGCCGGACCGTGAGCAACAGCCGCACCCGACGGAAGAGGGATGCGTCGGCAGTGGATCCAAGTTCGCCGTAGTGCTCAACGATGCGCCAGCCGAGTTCGGTGCCGTAGCAATCGACGAGATGGGCGAAATCGGTGGCTGGATCGGCGACTCTGAGCCCGTGCCAACCGGTCACCCCGACCAGTTGTTGCACGAGCGGGTCGACCAGCAGCCGTTCAGTCGAAATCCCGCCGTGCACAAGCGCAGGCTGAATCTTCCAGATGGTGTCGTCTTCGAGGAACCTCGACCACCAACGTCTCGCCCAGGTGATCTCGGACCAGGCCATCAGTGGTCTGAGGATGCTCAAGGACCGTCTGGCCAGCGCTTCATGCTCATCTCGCCATTCGCGGAACGACGTCGCACCCAACGATCGGGCACGCTCAACGGAGAAGCCATGTAGCTCATGGCAGAACGTCGCCAGGTCCCTGACCAGGCGTTCTCGATTCTGGTCGACGATCAACTCGGGAACCAGGGGGCGGCCCTCGGGTCGCTCTGCGGCGCGCCAGTCGCGTTTCCAGTTGTCGGAGCCGCTGCCATACTCCCAGACCGGCACGGCCGGACTGAGGAAACCTCGCAGGTGCGGCATCACGGAAGTCATATTGGAGAGTTGGACGGCGGCTTCCTCCGACTGCGGGAACAGGGCGGTCCACCCAGGCCAATCAGCGCGAACCAGCTCTCCATATGGTTCCGGGATGATCGTTAGTTCTTCAGCCTTGAGATCGGGAAACGTCGCACCGAGTGCGAATGCGTACACGGACTTCTGGTCTGCCATTACGGGCGCGTCGGGCATTATTCGAGTGTATCGGCCGTTGCTTCTAGCACTGGCGGCAGCGGCGGCTGGTCCTCGGTGGTCCACTGCACCGGGTCGACGTCGATGCCCTGAATGATGACCTCCCAGTGCAGATGCGGTCCGGTCGAGAGTCCGGTCGTGCCGATGTTGCCGAGATAGTCTCCGGGCTCGACTTCGACGCCTTCGCGCACGGCGATCAGGGACATATGCCAGTAGCCGCTGTAGACGCCGGCTCCGTGATCGATGATGACTCCCATGCCATGGAGCACGAGGTCGCCGGTCCAAACCACGGTTCCCGGAGCCGGAGCGAGTATGGGATCTCCGTGCTGAGCGGCAATGTCGTGGCCGTGATGCCACTGATCGGAAGGCACGCCGTCATATGAGCGCTGCGAACCGAACACTCCCGAGACTTCGCCCTCGACGGGCAGGATCCAGGGTCCGCTCCAGCGCGGCGGCCCGGTCGCCGCTGCGTGCTGTTCGAAGCGCACGGCGATGTCTCTCGCTACCTCGGCAGGATCGGGCGATG
Organism: Dehalococcoidia bacterium; assembly: GCA_965207365.1. GTDB lineage: Bacteria > Chloroflexota > Dehalococcoidia > Bin125 > Bin125 > Bin125. Next base: position 1,103,728 of record OZ242281.1, read on the forward strand.
GCCCGGTACCGCCCAGCGTGATCTCCTCAAACGGCGCTGCATTCGCAAGGACAACGAGCTGAGAGGTGATGGCATCCAACCAGACGCCGCCTTCGCCGTAGAGATCGATGACCAACTCCGTCGCTCCGGTCTCGCTGTCCCGAGGCACAGGCACGATGACCCACCAGACGCCCGGCGCGACCTCGCTCAAATTCCAGCTCCGCCGCAAGAGCGTTGCCGCGACTGCGGTGGCGTCCTCAGCATCTACCGTGACGGCAAATGACTCACCCTGGGCGATGGTTCCAGGACTGACGCTGGCCGAAACGGCGCTGGGCATGTCGGCGCTCGGCGTGTCGGCGCTGGAATCCGGCGACCCTTCAGGCGGAGCTTGCGCCTCCTGGAGATCCTCTGGCGATTCGACCTCTCGCGCTTCGACTTGTTGAGATTCGACCTGTTGCGATTCAGACTGTTGGTCGTCAGACTGACCAGACTGGTCCGGCGGTGGATCGTCAGATGTGCTGGATTGTGAATCGCCTGGTTGTGCGGTTGGTTGATCGGTTGCAGTCTCAGGTGCTGATGACTCCTGCGAAGGCTCTGCCGACGGCGCTACCTGACCGATCGAATCGGTTTCCTCCGCTGTGGACTGTTGAGACTGGCCAAGCCCTATCGATTGTTCGTCCTGTGCGAGTTCCGTCACATTGGCGACGACGGCCACTTGAGCTGTGGTGGCCGGAGCGTCGTCATCTTGCTTGATCAGTAGCGCCGCGCCTGCCCCAACGGCGGCGGACACAACGGCCAGACTCACAACCAGTGCCCACCACCGTCCACTCAAGCCGAACCTCCATTGCTCGCGAATGTAGAAACTTGTTGGCGCGGCAGTTGGATGACGCCGCTCGCGCTCGTACTCTCACTCTAGTAAGCAATCGGGCCTTGCGAACCATGAGGGCGTTGAGGAGGCGAAGTGGTACTCGATTCAGCGACTTCAACGTCTGTCGCCGGGCCGATTCTGGAACGCATCGACAAACCATGGGGTGAGGAACTGATCCTCAGCCGAACCGGCACTTCGATTGTGAAAATGCTGCGCATTGCTCCACACCGACGGTTGTCGCTGCAGTTCCACCGGCGCAAACAGGAGACCCTCATGCTGCTCGGCGGCAGTGCGATATTGACTGTTGGTCCCAGCGCCGAACGCTTGCGCCACGTGTCGATGCAGACCGGCGTACGCGAAGACATTGCGGCCGGTGTCGTGCATCGCGTAAGCGCCGCTGGCGACGGCGCCGACATTCTCGAGGTCGCATCTCGACCGGAAGAAGAAGATGGGGACGACATCGTGCGATTGGCCGATGATTACGGCCGTGTAGAACTCCTTGCTCAAGGCTGACAGAGACTGTCAGAGACTGACGAAGATTGATTGCGATACTCGTGGCCGCGCCTGACCTGTTCCAGCGAATCGTTGAGGGTGACGAGATCGCGCTGCGTGACGCGTTCCGCGCCTATGGATCGACGGCGCGAGCACTGGCGCGGCGGATCGTCGGTTCCGACCAGGCGGACGAAATCGTCGAAGAGGCGTTTCTGCTGATCTGGACGGAGCCCGAACACTGGGCCTCGGTTGCGCTCGATGTTCACATCCTGCGGTTGGTCCGCGATATCGCCCTGGCAGTGCGTCGACGCGGCATCACCCCTGCGCTGGCCGCGGACGAAGTTCAGCCGTTCCCGATCGGTCCGGTAACGGGTCTCCCGGACGTTGTTGAGGGATTGGATCACGAGGAGTTGCAACGAGCCGTGATCCGGCTGCCACTTGATCAGGGACGGCACCTGGAGGACGCCTGGTTTGACGCGATCCGCCATGACGACGAGTCCATGAACAAGGCGATGGATGCGCTGGTCGAGCGAATCTTAAGCGGTCGCATCGTTCGCTCTGACCGATGAATGTGGGAATGGCGGAGCTGTTGTGACCTCCAGAACCACCGAACCAGAACAACGTCTAGCCGCGTTCTATCTCGGACTGCTTCCCCAAGAGGAGCATGACGAAGTCGAGCGGATTGTCCGCTCGGATCCTGCAATTCGTCGCCGTTGCAGCGCGTGGCCCACGGCTGCGGCGGCAATCACTGGCGCGACCTTGGTGGTCGCGCCCGATCCGGCCGAAGCTCGGCTTGAGCAGCGACTCATACAGCGAGCTCGACTTGTCCGTCCGCCTGCGGTTCGCTCGCACTACGCATTGCGTGTCGTGCGGCGCAACGTGGTGCGAATGCTGTTGGTGTCGTTGGTCGCGATTGCCGCTCTGTTTGGCTACCTCGCGTTTCGCGGCGAAGAACCGATTTCCGGTCGGGCGATTGCATTGACGGACGATGGCGCGACTGGAGTGCTATTGCCCAGGTACGAAGACCAGTTGTTTGCCCTCATCTTCTGGGGATTGCCACCGCTGAGCGTCGACGAAACCTGGCAAATCTGGCTGGTCAGAGCGTCGGGATCCGTCGAGCCTGGCCCAACCTTTGAGCGGGATGCGGAGGGTCGGGCAGCCGTGTCGATCGATCCCAATGTGCTGGAGTCGGCAGACGAACTGATCGGCTTTGTCGTATCCCGTGATGTGCCGTCCCTGCGACCCGAAGGGACACCGTCCTCTGACGACATTCTGTATCAGTTCCCGAGGCAGTAGCGTGAGATTCTGAAGGTCGCAGGTAGACTGGGATCGTTAGCCCAAGTAACAGCGAGGACTCACGATGGATTTTGAATTCAGCGCCGATCAGGAATCGTGGCGGAACGAGATTCGCGGATGGATCCGCGAAGAATTCGGTGAGGACTGGAACGGACTCGACGTTTCCAACGGCGAAGAGGGCTCAGACGAGGCCTGGGCATTCTCCAAGGGCATCCGCGCCAAGCTGGCGGAAAAGGGTTGGACGGCGCCGGCCTGGCCGACCGAGCACGGCGGGATGGGTCTGTCCTTCGCCGAGCAGGCAATCTTCAACGAGGAACTCGCCTACAATCGCGTCCCCGGTCCGGATCTGATCTCAGTCGGTTATGTCGGCCCGACCCTGCTGGTCTACGGCACCGATGATCAAAAGAGTCAGTTCCTGGACGACATCGTCAACTCTCGCGCTTCCTGGTGTCAGGGATACTCCGAGCCGGGTTCAGGTTCGGACCTGGCGTCATTGCAGACACGCGCTGTCAAAGACGGCGACGACTATGTGATCAACGGACAGAAGATCTGGACATCCAACGCTCACCGAGCAGACTGGATGTTCGCACTGGTTCGCACCGATCCCGATGCGCCCAAGCATCGTGGCATCACGTACCTGTTGGTCGACATGAAGACGCCTGGCATTACGGTGCGTCCCTTGATCAACATGCTCGGTGGACACGGGTTCAACGAAGTGTTCTTTGAGGACGTTCGCGTGCCGGTCGAGAACCGCGTCGGCGAAGAGAACCGCGGATGGTACGTCGGCATGGCGACGATGGACTTCGAACGCAGCGCGCTCTCGGGCAGCGCTGCGTTGCGTCGCAACTTCGAGGACTTCATCGACTACCTGGGCGACAATCCTGCGACGGGTCGCGAAGCCAAGCTCGGTGTCGCCGATACGGCGATCAATATCGAAGTATCGCGGATGCTGTCCTTGCGCGTCCTCTCGATGCAGCAGGGCGGTCTGGCCCCGAACCATGAGGCGTCAGTCGCGAAGATGTTCTCGTCGGAACTGTCGCAGCGTTTCGCCCGCTTCGGGGTCAACACGATGGGCAGCTACGGCCAGGTCCGAAAGGGCGACCCATACGCGCAGATGCAAGGCTGGTTCACCGAGCAGTACATGTCCTCCGTGCCGGCCACGATTGCGGGCGGATCGTCCGAGATTCAACGCGGCATCATCGCCACCCGCGGCCTGGGCTTGCCTCGCGCATGATCTCCGCTCCCCCTTCCAAGGGGAACTGCCGCAGGCTGAGGGGGTCCCGGCCTGCTGACTGGCGTGTTGAACAATCATGTTCTCGGTTCAATTCAGCCTGAACCGTGCCGGGGAGATGCCGAATGGCCTCGCTCTACGACGATTTCACTGAGTACTTCGAGCAGGCCGCTCAGTTCTCGAAACATGATCCGCGCCTGCTGGAGCAGGTCAAGAGCTGCAATAACGTCTATCAGATGACCTTCCCAGTCGAGAACGACGATGGGGAGATCGAAGTCATCGAGGCGTACCGCGCCCAGCACAGTCATCATCGATTACCGACCAAGGGCGGGATTCGCTACTCGACGATGGTCGACGCGGAAGAAGTCAAGGGGCTCGCGGCCCTGATGACGTTCAAGTGCGCCATTGTTGATGTCCCGTTTGGCGGCGCAAAGGGTGGCGTCTGTATCGATCCGTTCAAGTCTTCGCCGGAGTTCGTCGAACGCGTCACTCGGCGGCTGGTGATTGAACTGAATTCACACAACTTCATCGGCCCGGCGGTCGACGTGCCGGCGCCCGACTACGGCACCAGTGAGCGTGAGATGGCCTGGATTGCCGACACTTATCACACGCTCAATCCGCACGACATCAACTACTGGAGCTGCGTCACCGGCAAGCCACTGTCGTTGCACGGAATCCCGGGACGCCGCGAGGCCACAGGTCTCGGCGTGTTTCATGGGATTATGCAGTGTCTTGGCGATCCTCATCAGACCCACGGACTCTCACCGGGGCTTGACGGCAAACGTGTGATCGTTCAGGGGCTTGGCAATGTCGGCTATCACGTCGCGCGCGAGCTCTCGGAGCATGGCGCCAGGATTGTCGGAATCGCAGAAATTGACGCCGGCGTCTACGACCCAAACGGACTCGACCTGGAAGCAGTCACGGCCCATCGGTGGGAACATGGCGGCATCGCTGGCTATCCAGCCGGACAGGTGTTTGCCGATTCCCTGGAGACGATCGAGCAGCCCTGCGACATCCTCGTTCCGGCTGCACTCGAACATCAGATCACAACAGCCAACGCTGAACGGATACAGGCATCGATCGTCGCCGAAGCGGCAAACGGACCGACCACTCCTGACGCTGATCGGATCCTACGCAAGCGCGGCATCATCGTCATTCCCGATCTGTATCTGAACGCGGGCGGCGTCACGGTGTCGTACTTCGAGTGGATCAAGAATCTCTCCCATGTCTCGTTCGATCGGATGCTGACTCGCAACGCCGAAATGCACAATCGACGACTGCTCGACACGATCGAACAGCACACCGGCGCACTGATCGATGATGTCAAGCGTTGGGAGTTGGAGCGTGGACCGTCCGAGCGGGACATCGTCTACGACGCGCTGGCACAGACAATGGCCGAATCGTACGACCGGATTTCGACAGTACGCCGCAAGCGGGAACTTCCCGATCTACGCTGCGCTTCGTACTTGTACTCGTTGGAATTGGTCGCGCAAAGCTATCTGGATCTGGGCCTCTTCCCATAATCCGGACAACACAACTGAAGGAGACGCGTCATGGGTAACCCCGAAATGTACATCGATCTCGCACCCGAGTTCACCGACTCGGGGACGCCGGTGATCAAGTTCACCAACGACGACGACGCCAACTCGCTGTTGGCCAATGATCCGAATGCGCTGCTGATTGCGATCGTGCTGGACCAGCAGATTTCTTCGACCAAAGCGTTTTCGGGCCCACGCGACCTCAAGCAACGGTTGGGCCACCTCGACCCGGCGCAGATTGCCGAGATGGACGAGGATGAGTTCCTGACGATCTTCCGTGAGAAGCCGGCAATCCATCGCTTCCCCGCCTCGATGGGCAAGCGCGTCCAGGCCGCCTGCGCGATGGTGCGTGACGAGTTCGACAACAACGCCGAGAACATCTGGGACAACCAACCCGACGCGAAAACGATCATGAAGCGACTTGGCGGGGTGCCCGGAGTCGGCCCGGCGAAGCAGAAAATCGCCATCCTCTTGCTGGCGCGCTACTACGGCATGGACATCCCCGGATGGCGCGACGTAATTCCAGTCGAGTTGCCTGACTAGTCCAACAACTCCCCCGACTCCCCGAACGCCTCCTTGACCGCATACACCACAGAAGCGGCCATTTCCGAAGACCACCGAGCCTCCTCATCGGTCGGTTCCGCCCATTCGCCGGGGTATCGTGCCTCGGACTGCAAGTCGGTTAGTCGCTCTAGCCGATCTAGGTTTACGGGCACATGGAGAGATGATTCCACAAGCGAATGGAGCTGGACCAGATTGTGGATGCGAGGCACTTCGACCTGCTGCAACTCCAACAATGCCTTGAGCGCTTTCTCCGTCGCTTGCTGAGCGTGAAAGCAGACTTCACCAGCGGAACGTTGTCCGTTGAGGGCGGCCGTAATCAGCAACAAATCGGACTCTGCGTACCGCAGCCACGTCCCGGGTGAGGACTCGGTTTCAACGTCCCCGTTCATAGAGCACCTTGCCCCGAGAACCCGCGAGATGGTCCATTGTGTTGATACTGTGCTTGCGTTCCGCGAACTTCTGGGGCGTTGACACGAAGAAACTGGCGTCCATCTGCGTGCCACGCGAACACTTGCGGAGCGCCGTACTTGGGTGCTCGTACCGTGCAGCGCATTGTTCGTCCAACACGACCAAGAGATCTACGTGGTAGAAGTCGTTCGGCTCGCTGTAGCCCCGATAGCCGACTAGCCACACGCTGTGTGGATCGAATCCCGCGACGATTCGATCGACAATCAGCTTCAGCTTCGCCTGACTCTCCGTCTGCGTCGTCATGTGCTCAGTCTATTGCGGCGACTCGGCGGGATGTGAGCGTTATCCTCCACTGACTGCGTGTGCGTCGGCTGTGGTCGGCGTTGATGGGAGTGGGTTCTGATGGCCGTTTCATTTGGTGTTCACACCGGACAACAAAATGTGTCCATGGGTGACCTGCGCCAGCTCTGGCGCTGGATCGACGACGAGGGAATGGACTGGATTTCGGTCTGGGATCACTTCTACGAGGCGCCGCCCGTTGACGGGATGTCGCCCCACTTTGAATCGTTGACCTGCATGGCGACGATCGCGGCCGAGACTGAGCGGGTGCGGATTGGTTGCCTCGTCTTCTGTGTCCCGTACCGAAATCCGGCCTACCTGGCCAAGTCGCTGATGACTCTGGACCACATCTCCAACGGCCGGATCGAACCCGGCCTAGGAGCCGGCTGGCATCAGATGGAGTTTGAGGGCTTCGGCTACGGCTGGCCCAGCCTCAAGACCCGCTTCGAGATGCTCGAAGAAGGCACGCAGATCATCAAGGGCATGCTCTCGCAGGAGCGAACGACGTTTGAAGGCATTCACTACAACGCCCTCGATGCGACCAACGAGCCCGGCCCGGTACAGGAGCATGTGCCGCTCTGGATCGGCGGACGCGGCGAGCGCAAGACACTGCGCATGGCGGCGCAGTATTGCGACGGCTGGAACGTGCCCTACATCGGCCCGGAGGAGTTTGCCCGACTGTCGGGCGTGCTCGATGTCCGCTGTGGTGAGCAGGGACGCGATCCTGCCACAATCGACCGCACGGTCAACCTGCAGTTCAACCTGAGCCCAACGCAGGCTGAAGCCGAGATTGCGCGGCAGAAGCTGGAAGAGCAATGGGGCGATCAGGCCGATCGAGTCTCGGAGGGTGCGCTGCAGGGCACGCCAGAGGATGCGTTTGATCGAGTCTCGATGTACTGCGACGCCGGCGCAGCGGGCGTCAATGTAGCCTTGCGTGCTCCCTGGAGTGACGAGGCGTTGTCGGTCTACGTCAAGGAGGTCGTACCGGCGCTGCGCGAGAAGTACGGCGCGGTGGAACTCTAGCTGACTGCCCAGTGCGGTCGGCAGCGGCTACCCTCAGTACATGAGTATCGACCGCATCGATGAGGCGCTGACGATCGACGGGATACCCGACGACTTACGCCGGCCCATCCTCGTGATGGCGTTTTTCGGTTGGAACGATGCGGCGGAAGCAGCCACGGACGCAGTGCGCTTTCTTCGCAATCTCGACCCAACGGCGGCGGTTGCAACGTTGGATCCGGACGATTTCTTTGTCTTTAGCGAACATCGGCCGACGGTGAAGTGGGTCGATGGCGACAATCCGCGCCGCGAAGTCGTCTGGCCGGTGACCGACTTTACGGTGCTGCGCCGGCCGCAGGCGGATCATGACCTGATCGTTGGCCTCGGCACTGAGCCCGACCTGCGCTGGCGCCGATACTGCCGGGCCGTCCTACAGGTTGCGGAGATGGCCGGAGTGGAAGAAGTAATCACGATCGGTGCGCTGCTGGCCGATGTCGCGCATACGCGACCGACCAGGGTGTCGGGCGGCTCCTCGAACCCGGAACGGCAGAAACAGTTCGGTTTCCAGGCGTCGAAGTACGAGGGTCCCACGGGAATCGTCGGGTCAGTTGGCGACGCATGCCGGATCGCTCAGATTCCGCACATGGGATTCTGGGCGTCGGTGCCCCACTATGTGACCTCAAGACACAATCCCGGCGCGACGAAGGCACTGTTGACTGAGCTCGATCGCGTGTTTGCACTTGAACTCGATCTGCATCACCTCGATGGAGCGCAGGAGCGCTATCGAGCGCAGATCGACTCCGCTCTCGAAGACAAACCCGACATTCGCGACTATGTCCGCAACCTTGAAGCTCAGAATGATGAGGAGTCGCCTGCGGACGAGATGGAAGCAGAACCACTGGACAGCGACGACATCATGGAGGCGGTGAATCGGCTCCTGCGGGGAGACGAATCGAACTGACATGAGTGAACGCGAGCCAGAAACCAGCGAAGAACCGTTTGTCAACGAAATTGAAGTCCGTGGCCTGATCGTGGGCGCGTTCCAAGAGAACTGCTGGGTCATCGGTAACCGACGAACCGGCGAGGCGATTTGCATCGACCCGGGCGAACAGGCCGATGACATTGTGCACATGGCCTCGGAGATGGGCGTCACGATCAAACTGATCGCGAATTCCCACGCCCATCTTGACCACGTGCTGGGTGTGCGAGGCGTGCAGTCGGACAGCAATGCTCAGTTTCTGCTGCATGAGGCTGATCTGGACATTCTCCGGGGCACGGCGGAGTCGGCGGCGCGGCTCGGGCTGACAGGCGGGATGCAGGTTGAGCAGCCGCCTGATCCTGATCACTACATCGACGACGAGCAGAAAGTCGAAGTTGATGGCGTAGAGCTCCAAGTGATCCACACGCCGGGACATACACGCGGGTCAGTCTGCTTCTACGGACATGGTGTGCTGTTCTCGGGCGACACGCTGTTCAAGCAAAGCATTGGACGCACCGATTTGCCCGGCGGCGACTACAACCAGGAGATGTCATCCATCGTCGACAAGCTATTGATGCTGCCCGACGAGACGATTGTGCTCCCCGGCCACATGGACCAGACCACGCTGGCCGCAGAGCGAGCGCAGAATCCCTTCATCCTGCAGACGCTGGAGCAACGCGGCGTGCAGCCGGGTGAACGTCGCACGCCAGGCGGACTAATTCTTCCCAACTGACTTCACGGATCTCAATCACTGGAGGGTCGGCATGACGGACCGAGACACAACGTTGGCCGCGATGGCCGAGGCCAAAGAAACCCTGGATGAGCGGTTGAGCAAGATCGATGAAGCGCATGGCGAGTGGGAGGGCGCGATCGGCGAGTGGTCGGTGGCACAGTTGCTGCAACACCTGCATGGCTGGTTGACCGAGATGACTGCAGGAGTGGAGCGAATGAACGCCGGTCAACGACCAACGCCCGAGGGCGTGGACTATTCCGATCCTGACGACTGGAATCCCGGATTCGTCGCCGAGCGTGGCGATCAAAGCTACGAAGAAGCGCGGGCTGCCTTTGACAGCGCGCATGAGGAGTTCGCTGCAGCGGTTGGCGAGGTCGACTCTGCTCGGTTCGGCGAGGGCAAGACGATCAATCGGATGGTCGACGGCGTCGTGTTGGAACACTATCCGGAGCATGCCGAGGACATCGATCGGTTCTTCGAGCCAGCCAACCACTAAGCTCGGATAGCGCGTGAGTGGCTGGCGGGCGATACTTGAGCGAATCGGTTTGAGTCTGTTCGCACCAACGACTTGGCCTAAGAAGAGAGTCCACCATGAGCGATGACGAGAGTCTGATCACGCCCGCGATGGAGGCCGCCATCGGCACTGAAGGCGAGCCGCGGGAAGTCACGATTGACAAAGAGCTGATCCTGCGCCTGATGCACGCGCTGGACGAAGATGATGAAGAGCTGATGACCGCGGTCGAGTCGGGCGACACGTCGTATCCGATTCCGACGTACGCGTTGCTCACTACCAGCACATCACAGCGACAGTTGAATGTGCCCGACGCGCCCGAGCGCGCGCTGATGGCGGCTGACGCCTGGGAGGTCAAGGCCGACATCCATCTCGGTGACAAAATGACCATCGTGCCAAGGCTGGCCGAAATCCAGGAGCGGATCGGCGGCCGGGTTGGTCACTCGTTGTTCATTCATCACGAGTGGGTCTACACCAACCAGGACGATGTCGAAGTGGCTCGTGTGCGCAGGACCGTGACGCACTTCCAGGCGCGTCACACAGGGGAGTAAGAGCACAATGACTTTGCAATACGACGCTCTCAGCGAGGGCACCGAGCTACCGTCGGAGCAACGCACGCCGACAACCGATCAGGTGGTGGCGTTCTGCAACGCGACCGGCAACGCAGGACCACAGTTCCTCGATCCCGAGTTCGCCAAGGAAAAGATGGGCCTGCCCGGACCGATCATTCCGGGCAACATGAAGCAGGGCTTCCTCGATCAATATCTGCGCCGCCACTTTGGCCGCAATCAGATCACTCGCCTGCAGCTCAATCATCGCCGCCCCGATGTACACAACGCCGAAATGACGCTTGGCGGCGAAATCACGCGCACCTACGAGGCGGACGGGCGGCGGATGGCCGATCTGGAAATCCACATCGACAATCCCCAGGGCGACCGCTCTGTGCGGGGCGCGGCGACGATCGCATTTGACTAAGCCGGAGTGAACTCCGTGCCATTGCCGAATCTGCTCGATCTTGGGGAACTGACCGAGGGTACGGCGTTGCCTGAACTCTCGCTGGCGCCAGACTTCATGGATGTCGCCAAGTTTGTCGGTGCGGCCGGCTTCGCAATTCCCATCTTCCTCGACCCCGTCGCCGCCCGTCAGACAGGTCTCGAAGGTCCACTGATTCCGGCCGAGTACAAATCGGCGTTTCTGCTGGGCTACCTGCGACACCTGGCCAAGCCGCATGGGCGAATCGTCCGATTGCAGTCGGGATTCCGGCGTCCCGACTATCACGGCAACCGCTTCACGATCGGCGGCCAAGTGACACGCGTCGAAGCCACCGAAGGTGGTCGCGAGATACATCTCGAACTCTGGATCGAGCAGGCGTCCCGAGACCGCAGCGTGCGATCATCCGCGGTGGTGTTTCTTCCTAGCTGAGACCTGGTCATTCAATCAGTGTTCGCCGCAGGTCCTGCGTCATACCCGCGCTTGCAGGAGACTTTTGACTAACTCCCGAATCCCCTCACCCCCCCTTACGGGGGGGAGGGGGGGAGATGGGGAATTTTCCTAAGGTCTCCGCTTGTAGGAGGCCTGTGCGTAAGTCGGCCCAGCGCGAGAGGGTGCATACTCCCTCTCCCTTTGGGAGAGGGCTGGGGTGAGGGTCGGCCTTGAGTCGCTATCTGTAGTGACCACTTGTCACCTGTCCTCCGGCCCTCACCCTCACCCTAACCCTCTCCCGCGGGGAGAGGGGACCGGAATCGGACTTACGCACAGGCCTCCTTGCAGCGGATATCTCGCTGCTGCCAGCAGGCTGGTAGTGCGACTCGAGTACACAAGGGCTGCGGCAGGTGAAGCAATATGGCGATTGAGTAGCGCTCGACGGGATTCCCGCGACAAGCGCGGGAACAACGGAGCAAGGGTGGCTGGAGATCTCAGACGCCGCTGACGGTCATTCTTGACATTCTCACTGTTGGCGCCGAGCTGGCTCCGAACCATTGGGCGTCACTGCCAACGGCGTCGACTCTCTGGAACATCTCGAGCAGATTGCCCGACACGTTGATTTCCTGGACAGGCTCGGCGAGTTCGCCATTACGAATCCACATGCCGGCTGCGCCTCGGGAGAAATCTCCGGTCGTGTAGTTGATCCCGAATCCCATCAGTGTTGTCAGGTAGAGACCGTCTTCGACTTCGGCGATGATTTGCTCTGGCGGCGTATCGCCAGGTTCGATGGCGAGATTCCCACTACCGATTTGCGGCAGTCCGCCGACGCTGCGCCAGGCAGAGCCGGTGCTGGAGGCATCGAGCCGGCGTGCGTTGTACGAGTCGAACAGGAAGCCCTGGAAAACGCCTTGCTGGATCAGGGCGTTGCGTCGCGTGACGACGCCTTCGCCATCAAACGGGCGCGATCCGAGGCGATTGCTCATGGTGGAGTCATCGACGATTGTGAGCAGCGGCGACGCAATTTCAGTCAGCGTTCGATTCGCAAGGAATGTGGCGCGTCGATAGAGTGCTTCCCCGTTGGCCGCTCCGGCGACGATCCCGGCGAGACCGGACGCCATTCGCGGCTCCCAGACGACGGGCACCTCGCAGGTTGACGCCTTGGTCGCTCCGAGTTGACGCAGCGTGCGTGCGGCTGCCTCTCGGCCAACATCCTCAGGACTGTCTAGCCGGTGCAGGCTGCGTTCCGACGTTGACCAACCAGCATTGCGTAGTTGTCCGTCTGCCTCCTGGGCCATCACCTCGACCCACATCGACGCACCAGTATCGGCATATGTTCCGGCGAACCCGTTGGAGTCGACGAGCGCGAAGTTGCTGACGTTTGTACTGAAGGTCGCTCCGCCGCTGTTCACGATTCGCTCATCGGCGTCCAGCGCCGACAGTTCGCAGGACATGGCCTGCGCGAGCCGATGGTCGCCGTCGACCTCGGGAATCTGCTCGTCAAACAGGCCCAACTGCGGCACGTTGCGCGCTTGTTCCTTCGGATCGGCGAGTCCGGCGAAGGGATCAGGCTCTGACACTCGAGCCAGCTCGAGCGCGGTCTGCACGGTTTCCGCGAGCGCGGCATCGCTAATGTCACTGGTCGAGACAGTCGCCTGACGCCCGTCGAGGATGACGCGCAGTCCGACAGAACGAGACGTTGACTCGGAGACCTTTTCGATCTGTTGCTTGCGCACGGTGGTCGACGCATTGGTGGAGCTGGCAGCGACGGCGTCCGCCTGGTCGGCGCCTGCGGCTTTGGCCATCTCAAGCAGTCGCGCCGCGATTTCGAGTGGCTCAGTGGAGAGTGCCTGGTTCGCCATTATGCCGACATCCCAGCGCCGGGCTGCATCTGCGTGCCGCCGACCGTGATGCCAGAGACCAGGACCGTCGGAATTCCGACGCCGACCGGTACCGACTGGCCCGACTTGCCGCAGGTCCAGCGACCGTCGGACATCTCCAGGTCGTGTCCCACGCCGGTGACTTTGGAGAGGACATCGGGGCCGTTACCGATCAGGTTGACATCGCGAATCGGCGCGGTGACCTGTCCGTTCTCGATCAGGTAGCCCTCGGTCACGGAGAATACGAAGTCGCCGTTGGTGATGTTGACCTGTCCTCCGCTAAAGGCCTTGCAGTAGATGCCAAAATCCACGCGCCGAATCAGATCCTCGGGTTGATCCTCGCCTGCGGTCATATAGGTGTTCGTCATACGCGGCATTGGCGCATGACGGAAGGACTGGCGGCGTCCATTGCCGGACGGTGCGACGCCGAAGTGGTCGGAAGAGATGCGGTCCTGCATGTAGGCCGCGAGCTGTCCGTTCTCGATCAACAGGTTGTGTCCGGCGACCTCGCCCTCGTCATCGATATTGACGGAGCCTCTCGACAGGTTCAGCGTCGCGTCGTCAATCACGGTCACGAGGTCCGAGGCGACCGGTTGTCCGATTCGGTTCGAATAGTTCGATGTCTCCTTGCGATTGAAGTCGGCCTCGAGTCCGTGTCCAACAGCCTCATGCAAGAGAATTCCGGAGTCTCCCGCTGCCAGCACGACGGGGAAGGTTCCTGCCGGCGCCTCACGCGCCTCCTGCTGGAGTACAGCCTGTCGAGCGGCTTCTTCCGCCAGCGATTCGGGCGAGTGTTCGTCGAAGTAGCCCATGCCCATGCGACCGCCACCGCCCCAGCGGGCATTGCGGCGTTCGCCGTCCAGCTCGGAGAGGCAGGAGACGTTGAATCGAAGCAGGGGCTGATAGTCGGCGACCAGACGCCCGTCGCTGCGGACAATCAGGACTCGCTTCTCTTCATCAACCATCGAAGCGTCAACACGGGTAATGCTGGAGTTCCAGGCACGCGCTGCGCCATCGGCGCGTCTCAGCAACTCGACTTTGTCCGCGAGCGGCGTAGACGTGCTCGGCGAGGCGATCGCGTATCGGTCGGCGGGATAGGACTCGGCCGTCACGTCAACGGGATCGGAGTCGGAGGTTCCATGCGCGATCTGCGCGGCGGTGGCCGCGGCTCGTCGCATCGCGTCGAGCGACAGATCTTCGGTGTAGGCGTAGCCGATGGCGTCACCCTCGACCACGCGGATGCCGACGCCCTGGGAGAGCGACGCCTGCGTTGATTTGACTTGTTGGTCTTCGAAGCTGAGCGAGCCCGAGCGCTTGTGCTCGAAGTACAACTCGGCGAACGAACCTCCTCGTCCCAACGCCGAATCGAGCACCGATTCAGCCGCAGCCTCGTCAACGCCGAGCTGCTTGGCGTAGAAGCCGATCACGTCGGCCGGCGTATCGCTCATGGGAGTGCCTCTTTGCTAGCTCAGGCGGTCATCATACGGATGCTATGCAGGTAGCGCGCCGCTGGCGCGGAGTGTTTCAATGTCCTCAACGCTATAGCCGCACTCAGCCAGAATCGAGTTGGCATCGGCGTTCAGTTCCGGTGCTCGACCCTGGACCGCTCCGGGAGTGGCGGAGAATTTCCAGGGCAAACCGGTAACCCGTCGAGTGCCAAAGCGCGGATCGGGAATCTCGGTCAGGTAGCCGTTGGCCCAGACCTGCTCGGAGGCTTCCACGTCGCCGTAACTGTTGACTGGAGCAGCGGGAACATCAGCTTCGCGCAGGCGTCGCAGCCACTCGTCGCGATCTGCCATGATGAAACAGTCCTCCAGCAGCGCCTCGAGGTCCAGCGTGTGCTTCTGCCTGGCCGGCGCTGTGGCGAATCGCTCGTCGGATTCCCATTCGGGATGTCCCATTAGCTCGCAGAGCGCTCGCCAGTTCCGGGGATCGACGACGCCAATCACGAGCCAACGTCCGTCGGCCGCCTGATAAAACGTAAACGTCGGCATCCGCCGTCGGGTCATGTGTGGCTGCACGCCGGTCTTGAGGAAGCCGGTCAGATAGACCGACTGCAGCGCAAGCTGAGAGCCGAGCAAGGAGACATCGACGTGCTGTCCCTGCCCGGAGTCCTTGGCGGCGATCAGGGCCGCAAGCAGGCCGATGCAGGCTTGCATCGCCCCGACCTGGTCTGCGAAGCCGCCCGGCAAGGTGCGAGGCTCGGCCTCTTCTCCGAGCGCCTGCAGGGTCATGACGCCTCCTGTGGCCTGGCCGATGACGTCGTAGCCGGGCTCGCCGGCCTGTGGGCCCGTTGCGCCGAACGCAGAAGCAGAGACCATGACAATCCGCGGATTTCGAGCACGAAGGGCCTGGTAGCTCAGGCCGAGTCGGTCCATGACACCGGGGCGATAGTTCTCGATCACGGCGTCACACTGCTCGGCCATCCGCAGAGCCGCATTGACCGCCGCAGGGCCTCTCAGGTTCAGGACGATCGAGCGTTTGCCCCGGTCGTGCGCTTCGAAGTAGCGGGAGAATCCGTCGTCGGAGAGGTCGGAGCCGCGACCCGGGTCGCCGCCGGGCGGCTCGATTTTCCAGATCTCAGCTCCCATGTCGGACAGCATCACGGTTGCATAGGGCCCCTGTTGATAGCGAGTGAAATCGAGAATTCGATAGCCGTCCAGGGGTCCCTGCATGGTGCTTCCTCGCTGCATCGGGAACGTGCTTCGACGGCAGGATACCTTTGCTCCATGCCGCCACGCATTCGATTGACCGCAGAGGAGTCGGCGCGCCTACCAGCATTGCTGTCGCGTGTGGACGAGTCACGCAGCGCCTTTCCTTCACAGGCAGACGCACCTGCTCAAGCCTCCTGGATTCGATCGCGCTACTCCGACGAGGGCACGCTCAGCCTGAATCTCATCACCCTGTTGCTGTTTGAGCACGGGGTGCATCGGTCTGCAGATCAAGTCGCCCGGGACCTCGCTATCCTGCGCGAGGACCCTTGATACGAACAACGTGATTCAGCGGAAGGAACTGAAATGGCAATCGACGCAGCGGACACCCTGGAGATTCTGCAGTTGGCGGCGCGCTACAACCACGCGATCGACTACGGCGATCCCGAGGCCTGGGCCGGTACGTTCGCAGAGGACGGCGTCTTCAATGGCGGACCGCAGCCGGTCACAGGTCACGAGGCCCTGGCGCAGTTCGCGGCCGGCTTCGGCACAAACATGGCCGGAGCACGGCACTGGACGAACAACCACGTCGTCGACGTTGACGGCGACGAGGCGACGCACTCCTGCTACCTGAACCTCGTCCAGACCAAGGACGGTGGTTCCAGCATCGTGACCGGTCGCTACGACGACACGCTGAAGAAGATCGACGGTCAGTGGCGGTTCACGAATCGCCAGGTGACACCGGATCCGAAGGACTAGTCTCCGGACTTCCCGCCCATCGGGCAGACGCGCGAACGCGCCCGTCGCTGAACCGTAACACTGCGGAAGCGAGGGCGCGTTTGTTGTGCCAGACGATCTTCGCTACTTGCGTTACTCCGACAACGAGTTGTCGTCGTCGTTCTGGCTAGTGGCGCCTGCGGTCGTGTCTTCCAACTCGTCGTTGGCGGCGCCGCTTGTGGACGCGACCGAATCGACCTGGACCTGCGATTGCGTGGTGGTCAGCGCCGGTGATGCGTCTCCCTGGTAGCCAACCGGAACCAGCAGCACATCGCCGATCAGGATCAGGTTCGGATCGGTGAGGCCATTGAGCGCCATGATCGCGTCCATCGTCGTGTTGTTGGCGACGGCGATGGCGACCAGGCTGTCGCCTTCCTCGATTGCAACCGGGACGATGGTGTGCCAGTTGGCGAGGTCATCAGTCAACGGCAGGTCGTCAGTTGCCGCGGCGGTGATCGCCGGGGAACCCTCGTCCGTGGCAACGGTCGCACTCTCGGCTGCTTCGGCCGGAGCAACTTCAATGATCTCTTCGGCGAAGCCGACGGGGATCATGAGTTGTTGTCCGATGCTCAGAGTCGACGGGTCTGTCATCCCATTGAGCGTCGCGATCGCGGAGATCGTCGTGCCGTAGTTCTGGGCAATCAGCCAGAGCGTTTCGCCGGGCAGCACCTCGATCGTTTCGATCTCAGACCATGCGGCGAGACGGGCAGCAGGGTCGAGCGAGGCCAGATCAACGTCGTCTGCTCCGGTCGCGGCGGTCTGCTCTTCAACAGCGGCGGCGTTCGTCGTCTCAGCCGAGGTCGCCACGGTGGTCGTCGATGCTGTGCTCGCTGACGCGGTTGACGGAGTCTCGGTCGTTGCGGCGACCGTCGACTGTACCGGCGCAGTGGTAGTGGCCTGCGCCTGCTGCGTCACTTGGGTGGTCGCCGGAGTCGTGGTGACTCTGGTGACGGTTGGCGCCGGCTCTGAATCGGTCCCGAATAGCTGCCAGGCGATGACGGCTGCGACAGCAGCCGGAATCACAATGGCCAGCCCGACGACAGTCCAGGCGCGACGACGTGTCGCACGCATGTCCGGCTCGCCGCCGTCAACCATGGCTTCGTCAGCGCCAGGCGTGAACTCGAACGTTGCGCCGAAGGGCGTGGCTGAATCAGCCATCGCTTGATCGACATCACGTTCCACCGCTGACGGATTGAACGGTGACTCTGTTCGCTGTGGGTCCGATGGTTGCGCCGCGTGCGGTTTGAATGAACCCGCCGAGGCTGCTTCCTGTAGGGACATCCCGGTCTCCCAACCGAGTCACCCCGCCGCATTTTGTGCCCGAAGGCGTGTCGCTTAGCGGAATTTCGCCGGACGCTTCTCAAGAAACGCCGAGATTGCTTCCGCATGCTCCGGTGTCTGCATCGCCCACTCTAGCGCCTCGCCTTCGCGCTGTTGAACCAGCCCAATATTGGTTTCCAACTGATTTTGCGAAAATAGCGATTTCACACGACGCATGATCGAATCCGGATTTTCGGCCAGTTCTTCACCGAGAGCCACGGCGCGGTCGAGCAGCTCATCGTCCGGAGCCACGTCACGCACCAGGCCCGCTTCCAGCGCCTCCTGGGCGCCGACGAACCGACCGGTGAGACACCAGTCGAGCGCGCGACCGACTCCCACGAGACGAGGCAGCAGTGTGGTGGAGGCAGCCTCGGGTAGCAAGCCCATCTTGACGAAGCGGAATCCGAACTGAGCGCTCTCGCCGGCAATGCGGAAGTCGAATGGCAGCACCGTCGTGACACCGACGCCGACGGCGTAGCCGTGCACGGCGGCGATGATGGGCTTGCTGTCGTTGCAGAAGTCGACCCAGGTCTCGTCGTGCTCGTCCGCTTCGCCGGCTCGGCGTGAGGCTTCTCCGGTATTCACCTCGGCTTGCTGTTGCTGCAAGTCCAGGCCGGCGCAATAGGAGCGACCGTTGCCTGCAAAGACGATCGCCGCGACCTCCGGGTTGTTGTTGAAGTTGGTGACGGCATCTTTCTCTTCGGCCGCCATGGCGCGGCTCCAGGCGTTCAACTTCTCCGGACGATTCTTGCGGATCACGCCCACCGCTCCGCGCTGTTCGACTTCAATCAGGTCGTAGCTCATTGACCGCTCCATTTCGGCGAGAGCGCTTCGCATCCCGCTGTTGCATTACGTCACCTCGTAGAAGTTATCACTGCCATGACACTCAGCATCGCCGCAGTCACCCGTTGCGTGAATAGAGTGAGTTATGCCTCAAACAGCCACTCAATCAGCCACTAGGCGCAGATTGGCCGTGTGTGCAGCGCTGCTGCTGTTCATCGCCGTGTGGACTGTCACAGGCGGAAGCGATCGTGCCAGCGCTGACACCTATGAAGTGCAACGTGGCGACACATTGTCGGGCATAGCCAGTTGTCTGAATGTGAGCACCTCGGTGCTGCAGGCGCTCAACAGCGACATCTCCTCTCCCGATGCCATCTTCATTGGCCAGCGCATCCAGGTGCCAGATAATGCCGAGAATCTCAGCAACGGCTGCTCGGAACCCACCAGAACCGAAGATGGCGTGACGTCCACGAACACAGAGTCGAGGGTGCAAACTAACAACGGCACCAACAGCGACAACTCATGCACTCATCTGATTCAGCCGAACGACAACCTAAGCAACATCGCGCCCGACTACGGCACAGATACGTCCACAATGATTAGGCTCAATCCGAACATCAATCCCAACCTCCTCTGGGTGGGCGCGACGCTGATTGTTCCGTGCGCTAGCTCCACGATTAGTACACAAACAGAACCGGACGCGGCGCAGGCGTTGACGGCTGGAATTCTTACCGACGACTCCGACCCGAGCATCACGCGCGTCACGGAGTACACCGTCAAGGCAAATGAGTGGGCAACCGAAATTGCCGAGCGCTTCGGAGTGTCACTGGAACTGCTGCGGGAACACAACCCGCGGGTCAACTTGAACCTGATCCATCCGGGAGACGTCCTCCGCATCCCGATTCCCGATTACCTCGCCCCGGCCCTGGAGCCATCCGAGGCGCAAGGCATCTTGACCACGACCTACACAGTGCGTACCGACGATATCGCCTCGCGGATCGCCGATCGTTTTGGCATCAGTCTGGCGGACCTGCGACAGCTAAACGGCGGCAGCAGTCTGAACCACATCACGATCGGTCAAACGTTGACCGTGCCCTGGACGGGTCCATCAGCCGACGCCTCACCCGGCTCCGTTCCGGCAGTTGAGGTGCGGCGTCGGACCTACCGCGTGCAACCTCTGGATACGTTTCAGAGCATCGCCGCCAGTCACAGCTTGTCGATGGAGCAACTGCGAAGTCTGAATGCAGGCCGTCCCAACGACCTCGTCGCCGTCGGCGAGCTGCTGTTCCTGCCCGGCAACATTGACGCTCCAGTTGTCTCGGAAGAGCGGACGCTGTGGGAGGCCGACCTGGTTCAGTACGCAGCGGCGATTCTCGGAGTCACGCCTCATACGTTGTTGGCCAATCATGCCTGGGTTGAACCTGGGCAGTGGCTGGCCGCCGGCACCACCTGGCACGTGCCGCTGCGCGAGGGGCTCCTAGTCACGGTTCAAGCGGGTGACACGCTCCAGGGGATTGCCAATGCGCATGGAGTCAATATGTCGCTCATCCTCGCCGACCCCGCGAACGGCGTTGACGATCCAAACGCCATAGTGATCGGCCAGGAGATCATCGTGCCGCTGATTGTGCCCGACTTTGCCTGGCCGGCCCAGGGAGAACTGACCGATCCCTTCGGATTGTGCCGAAGCTGGGACTGCTCCTACCGACACAATGGACTCGACATGGCGCTCGATTTCTACGTACCGATTGTGGCAGCGGCTGACGGCTTGGTGACATTCGTCGGCGGAGATTCTGCATTTGGGCTGGGCTGGTATGTCGAGATCGAGCACGACGGCGGCTGGAGCACGACCTACGCTCACCTCGTCGAATTCAATGTGCAGCAGGGTCAATACGTCACCCAGGGCGACATCATCGGCTATAACGGCAACACCGGTTACAGCACCGGGCCGCACCTGCACTTTGAGGTGCGTCACAACGATTGGTACGTCGATCCATTGGTTGTCCTGCCCTGATACCGAACTCTGCGTGCGTCTCAGTTGATCCTCGACTGCACCTCGACACAAACTCGACGCAACTCCTTGATCGATGGATTGCCATAGACATCCACTGCTCGTTGCTGGTAGTCGTTTCGCTCACGCCATCCCGGTGAGGCCGCTTCGATGATTGCGTCCAACTCAGCGGCAGCGGCGACCGCGGTCCAGGTCGCTCCGCTCGCGTCTCCGACCTCCAACAGCGCCTCACTACCCTGACGGGCCGGATCAAGTGCTCGATCAAGTCGCGGCAGTAGCGCAGCTCCAACTTCAGGCATCCTGGCATCCAAGTGAGACTTGGTCAGCGAATGCAATGAGTCGACCGCGGCCCAGCGCTGTTCTGCGCCGACTTCGTCAAGCTGGAGCGCGTCCTGAACTCGCGGCCAGAGGTCGGTGAGCTTGAGCAGTCGTCCGGCGGCTCGCATACGTCTTGGCATTCGCAGGACATCGACCGGCTCACTGACGATGGCGCTTACGGCTGGGAAGATGCCACTGCGCACTGCTTCCAGAGCATCGATTGGGCGCCCTGCCGCTTCACTGTCATCGAGCGAGACTCGGGCTCGTTGGAGGGCCCGAGCAGCTCGCAACTGACGGCCTTCGGCCGA
This sequence comes from Dehalococcoidia bacterium, assembly GCA_965207365.1. Taxonomy (GTDB): domain Bacteria; phylum Chloroflexota; class Dehalococcoidia; order Bin125; family Bin125; genus Bin125. The sequence goes on from OZ242281.1 coordinate 1,125,129, forward strand.
GTAGTAGCGGTCACGGAACGTGGCCAAGATATCCCGCAAGGTTGGGTCGGCCATACGCAACGTGTGCATATCGGCGAGATGTCCGGCCAGCGGTTCCAGATGGAGAAGCTCTTCCAGTTCGACCAACGATCCCGATGTGATCGAGTTGACCGTGACAGAGACGCCGTTCTCGGTTGTGACTCCGCCTTCGTCAATCAACGCTTCGTCTCGGTGGCGAAACAGGAGGATCTGCAGCAGCGATGCATCCCAGACCTGGCTCCTGGCGTAGTCGCCGATCACGCCGACGCCGCGAATCAGCGAGTCTCGGCCTCGATGACGCGCACTGATGCGTTCGGCGAGCGCTTGCCACTCTGCGGAGGCGGAGTCGGCCATAGGAGCCTCAGAAGCCCCGATAGCGATTGGCAATGGGGAAACGCCGGTCTCGTCCGAAGGCGCGAGGTGTGATTTTGAGTCCAGGAGCGGCCTGTCGGCGCTTGTACTCCGCGCCGGTGACCAGGGACATCACATGCTTGACGTCAGTCTCATCGAAGCCTGAGGCGACGATCTCGTCAAGTGAGCGATCTTCTTCCACGAACGACTGGAGGATGGGATCGAGCCGCTCGTAGGGCATCAGCGACTGCTCGTCGAACTGGTCGGGGCGCAGCTCGGCGCTCGGCGGCTTCGTCAACACGGATACGGGGATGACCTCACGCCCGGCTCGTTCATTGACGAGTTCCGAGATGCGATACACCAGCAGCTTGGGCACGTCCTGGATGACCGCGAGCCCACCGGTCATATCGCCGTAGAGCGTCGTGTATCCAGTCGCGGATTCACTCTTGTTGGAAGTGGTCAGCACCAACGCGCCAGTTTTGTTTGAGATCGCCATCATCAGCACACCACGAATACGCGCTTGCAGGTTCTCTTCAGTCACATCCTGTGGCAGACCCTCAAACAGCGGCGCCAGCGTGTCGAGGTAGGACTGGTACGGGCCCTCGATCGGCAGCACGTCCATCTGGATGCCGAGGTTGTCGGCCAGTGCGCGCGCGTCGGCGACGCTGCCCTCGGAGGAGTAGCGAGAAGGCATGGACACGCCGCGCACATGGTCTGCACCAAGTGCATCAACGGCGATCACCGCAGTGATCGTCGAATCGATCCCTCCGGATAGCGCGATCACAACGTCGCTAAAGCCCGTCTTATGGACGTAATCGCGGGTTCCCAGCACCAGAGCTTCGTAGACCTGAACGTCACTGGGCAACGTCTCGGCAATGCTCGGCTCGAGGATCGGTCCTCTATCCATCTCAATCTCGCGCGAAACTGCCGCGTGCTCTGCCTGAGTCTGCGGCAATCGCCTCAGACGCGGATCGTGAAGTCGAGTCTGGCGCACTTCTTCCACATCCAGGTCGACCGTGAGTAATTGCTCCGTGAAGAGCTCGGCCCTGGCAATCAGGTCGCCGCCGGGACCGTAGATTGTTGAGCCGCCGTCGAAAATCAAATGGTCCTGTCCGCCCACGAGGTTGCAGTAGAGCGTGAGCACGGCATTGTCGGCGGCGCGGGTGGCGAGCATCTGCTCGCGTTGGTGCGACTTGCCGGCGTGGAAGGGTGAGCCGTTGATATTGACCACGACCTCAGCGCCCGCCAGACACTGATCCTGCATCGGACCCGAGGAGTACCAGATGTCCTCGCAGATCGTGACACCCACGCGGGCCCCGGCGATGTCAAAGAGCTGCACGCCCTGTCCTGGCCTGAAGTAGCGGGCCTCGTCAAAAACTCCATAGTTGGGCAGGTACTGCTTGTGATACACACCCGCGAGTTCCCCGTCGTGCAGGACTCCCGCGGCATTGAAAATGTCGTGTGCATAGTCGACGAAGCCGACAATCGCCGCGACATGCAGGCCGATCGTGGCTTCTCGGACTCGGTCGAGGGTCGCCAGGTTGTCCTCGACGAACCCGCGCCTGAGCACGAGGTCTTCAGGTGGATAGCCCGTTAGGGCCAGCTCGGGGAACGCAATGAGATCCGCGCCTACGGACTCCGCCTCGCGGATCTGGTCGATGATCTTGTCGGCGTTGCCGTCGAGATCTCCAACCGTCGAGTTGATCTGCGCTAACGACACACGCAAGCGTCGCACGGAGCCTCCTGAGTTGTCCCATCGCCGCGATTCGGCTGACGGATCGCAGAGTATCGCACCACAGATACACTCTGACCTGTGTCGAATGCGCCGACTGACAGCCTGGATTCTGTTCTGCCCGCACATTTGCGCGGCGCGGCCTTCGCGTGGCCTGGCGGGCGCGGCGTGTCCGACATCGACCTCACCGTTCGTCACGGCGAGGTGGTCACGCTGCTTGGTCCGAACGGAGCAGGTAAGTCCACCATCCTCAAGATGCTGAGCGGCGAGATCGCGCCCCAGGACGGCGAGGTCTCAATCTTCGGCGCGCCACACGGTCCAGATGCCCGACGGCGCATCGGACTGGTCCTGCAGGAGGCGAGCACCGATGATCTCATGACGGTGCAGGAAACGTTGCAGCTTCATGGTCGGCTCTTCGGTCTGCGCCGTGCTGAACTGAATCGGCGCAGCACCGAGCTGCTGGACTCGCTAGGCATCGCCGACCGTGCGCATGACCGATGTGAGGCGTTGTCCGGCGGTCTGCGACGACGCCTTGATATCGCCAGATCGCTGCTGCATCATCCTGACCTATTGCTGCTCGATGAGCCGACACTGGCGCTTGATCCCGACTCAAGCGACGCCATCTGGGAGACGCTGCGCCAGCGGGTGACGGAAGGCATCGCCGTCGTGGTCTGCTCGAACGACACGGCAGAAGCAGAGGCGCATGCCAACCGCGTAGTCATGGTCAGTGAAGGTCGCATTGTCGCGGAAGACACTCCCAGGAATCTGACCTCCGAGTTGCGGGCCGACGCGCTTGAGCTCGACTGGCCCGATGCGGATGATGACGACGTGGCTGAGCTGACACGCTGGTCGGGTGTCGGTGCGGTATTGCGCTCCGAAGGTGGGTTGCACCTGACCGTCGACAGTTCGGCTGAAATCGTGCCGCGGCTGTTCGAGTCATACGGCGCCCAGATCATTGGGCTGCGGATTCACGAGTCCAGCCTGCGCGACGCCTGGTTCCAGATTGTGGGTCGACCATTGGCGGAGGACGCGGAGGAGAGGCAATGATCGCCGCCGCGACTGCATCCTGGGCGCTGTTAGCCCGTGACCTGAAAGCGGTCGCGCGATCGCGATCGCAGTTGTACTCGTCGATCCTGTTTCCCCTGATGTTGCTCGCACTCCTGGGCACCGGCGTTTCCAGTGGATTGTCTCCGACTTCGGAGCGGATCCTGGATGGCGACTACACATCGTTCCTCGCACCGGGGATGATCGCAATGACCGCTCTGTTCTCATCTACCTTCTCCAGCGCCGGTTTCTACCGGGACCGCGAGAGTGGATTGTTGCGGGCCATGCTGGCCTCGCCGCACAGCGCGCAAACGATCCTGTTCGGCAAGGCGCTGGGGTCGATCCTGATCGGGTCGCTACAGGCCTTGACGGTGCTGGTGCTGGCCGTCGTGATCCCGGGTATTGATCTTGCCTGGCAGTTCGGTTGGCTTGGCGGCGTCGCGACTGTGGTTGTCACGATTCTGGCGCTGAACTTCATGCTTTCGGGCCTGTCACTGTTGTTGGCGGTCAGAATCAAGACGATGCAAGGATTTCATCTGATCATGAACCTCGTCCTGTTCCCGCTGTTCTTTCTTTCCGGGGCGTTCTTCCCGTTGGATCAGGTGCCTACGTGGCTGGAAGTGATCGGTTATGCGAATCCCCTGACCTACGCCGTCGACCTCTTGCACTACGCGTCATACGCGGACTCGCCCGAGGGGCTGATTGGACCATTGATCGATGGTCTGGTGCTGGGTGGTCTGGCGGTCGCATTGTTCGTTGTCGGGCTGCGACGGGCGCCTAGAGCGGTGTAGGCGCATGATCGATCGACTGCGAACCACTCTGATACTCATCGGACTGATCGCTGGCGCGGTCACGTTGGTCGCTTGCGAGGAATCGGACAATCGCGTGGTCATTACGCCTTCAGAGGCGGCGTTCGTACCCGTGATCGAGTCATCCGACATATTCGTCGGTGTCCCGAGGCTGGTGTTGACTCTGCTGGAACGTGATCGGCAGCCTGAGTTCGGTGAAGACGCGACGTTCCGCATTCGATACTTTGAGCCAACTGAGGGCGGGATCAAGTTCCATTCGGAAACGGAACTGAGGACGATCGATGTCGAAGGGTTGCGATACCTCCTGGCAACAGAGCCGCCGTTTCAGGTCAGTGGCAACTGGGCGATCGCCGTCACAGTGGAGTTTGGCGACGGCAATGCGGAGAGTTCGCCTCGACTGTCATTTGTCGTGAACGACGCTCCGCGAGGACTGGCTGCTGGCTCGACCGCGCCCGATGTTCCCACGCCGACGATGGCCGACGGCGTGCTCGAGCGTATGCCGGAAACGCCCGACTTGTACCACGGCATGTATGAGCAATCTGCGTCGCAGTCGGTCAGCGCGGGTGAGCCGTTTCTGATTGTGTGGGCATCCGCAGATCGCTGCGCTGGCAGATTGGCCTGTGCTCGGGCGGTTGACCAGGCGCGCACGATCTACGAGCAAGACGTGATCGCCGTTCTGCATGTTGAACCGTTCGGGCGTCCCCGACCTGCAGCGCTACAAGCATTGATTGACGTGGCCAACGAAGGCTGGGGGATCGAAGCGGAGCCGCAGTTCTTCGTTATTGACGAAGAAGGCAGCGTTGCAGCTCGCTTCGAGATCGTAGTCGAGCAGTCTGATTTGGAAGCGGCTATCGAAGAGGCGCTGCGCTAGACGAGCACATCCAGCCCGACTGCCGCGAAGACGATGAACAGGTAGGCGATTGAGGCGAAGAAGAGGCGCATCGGCGGCGCCTGCTCTTTCCAAACCTGCCAGGCGATGTAGATGAAGATGGCGCCGGAAATCGCACAGGTCGTCTCGTAACACCAGCTCAGATGTCCACCCAGTGGTCCGAGCAGGCTGACGGCGACCAGACCAATGGAGTAGATCAACAACTGCTTGCGCGTCTCACGCTCGCCGGAGACGACGGGCAGCATCGGGACATTGGCTTTGGCGTAGTCGTCGCGATACTTCAGCGCCAGCGCCCAGAAGTGCGGCGGCGTCCACATGAAGATGACCAGGAAGAGGATGAACGGCGTCCAGGTCACCTCGCCGGTGACGGCAGCCCAGCCAACGAGCGGTGGAATCGATCCGGCCGCGCCACCGATGACAATGTTCTGGGTCGTCGAGCGCTTAAGCCAGATCGTGTAGATGAAGACGTAAAACAGGACGGCCGCCTCGGCCAACAGCGCGGCGAGCAGATTGACGGTCAACGCCAGTTGTACGCCGCCGATTGTCGCCAGGAATACGCCCCAGACCAACGCCTGCCAGGGTTGAATCACACCCGACGGCAAGGGTCGGTCAGCGGTGCGGTCCATGATTGCGTCGATATCGCGGTCGAACCACTGATTGAATGTGTTTGCGCCGCCTGCGGTCAGCACGCCGCCGAGCAAGGTGAGCACGATCAGCGCGAGGCCATCGACGAAGCTGTCGCGCGGCCATCCGTCGGCCGCAACGATCATCGTGGGCACGGTTGTGACCAGCAACAGGCCGATAATGCCCGGTTTGGTCAGATCCCAGAATCCCCTGGCCACATCAAGTGTCCGACGTGGGACCGAGATCGACGCGGGTCGTTGCAACGTGAGAGGACGATCGGTCATCCATTGACCTCACGTTCAGACGGGACCGCGTCGGCAACGACCGTTGCCGGAAGTGGTTGTCCGCCAAGCCGTGGAGCTGATCGGAGCCAGCCCGCGCGGTAGACCGCGACCAGTGCAGATGAAGTGACCAATAGCCAGACGATTGATCCCATCGACAGGTGCAGTGCGCGTGCCCAGGCGTCGAAGTTGATCCAGATCATCGCGGCGCCGATGAATATCTGAGCGACAAACAGCGTCGTCGCTCCGTGAATCAGGAATGTCAGTGACCGCGAGCGGGGCCGCAACATCACGACGCCCATTGATGCGCCGAACAGGGCGAGACCGCCAAATAGGACCAGGAGTCGATGACCCATATTCCATTGAGCGTACTCGCCCTCGGGCAATAGGCCTCCGTAACAGAGCGGCCACTGATTTCCGCAGGCTGCGCCACCCGGACCTACGTGGGCTCCCGCGTCGGGGCCTGCGCCGACATGCGTCACATAGGAGCCGACCACGACGACGGCATAGACGAGCACGGTCGTCACCAGCACAAGCCGGGCAAAGGTTCGCGCTTGTGAAGGTGAGTCTGCGCCGAGCGGTGCATCGTCGTCTGGCGTCACGGTTTGCCAGGCGAACGTACTCAACCAGGAGATCGCCACGGTTGCGATGATCAACATGGCGGTGGCAAGGTGTGAGGTGACGATCAGCGCTTCGAGCTGTTCGGTCACGGTCAGGCCACCCAACACAACCTGAAGCGCCAACAACGGGATCGCAAGGACGGCGGGCAGCCAGACGCGTACGTGATCTCGATATCGACGCCAGGCGACGATGGCGTAGCCAAGGATGATGAAACCCATGATCGCGGCGACCAGGCGGTGGGTCCACTCGAGCCAGACCTGGTGGGCCGCAAACTCCCCGAAGTCGCCGGAGGGAATCAATCCTCCGTAACAGGCAGGCCAGTCGGGGCAGGCGAGCCCGGAGCCCGTGACTCGGACCATTCCGCCCAGAGCGGTCAACGCCAACAGGCAGATGACCAGCCCCAGACCGACTCGTTGAAACCTGGTCATCGATGCCATCGAACGCAGATCCGTCTATCAGCCGGCCTGTGAGGGCCTTATCCGGTTAAGTGTCGCACTCTTCAACGCATCGGCGAAATGCGCAGGGCACATTGTTTCACTCAGCTCCGCGGTGGTTCACTGTTCTCCAGGTCGAGGACCAAGAGTCGGAATCTCGCCGTGGACACGAATCTGCATATCGCGCACCACGTCATTGCGGCGATCCTTGAAGCCCTCTCGCTCGGCCCAGAAGTAGACCGTCATGATGACAGCCAGTGCGAACATCATGGAGCCCGGCACCCACATGATGCCCGCGCCGATCCGTTGGTCAATGAGCGCGGTCGGTCCCCACTCGCGAACTGCGGCGGCGGTCGCGTAGGTGTCGTAGATCGCGTCTCCGACGTTGATCAGGATGACCCCCAGACCTATGTTCTGCAGGATCGCGACGACCAGCAGGGCGCAGCGCCAGACGTGATGCGGACGCAGACGGGTCGCGTCGACGCCGATCACCATCCACCAGAGCAGGACTGCGCCAAAGAGAAACACACCGTGTTCAACGAAGTGCACCGCCTCCGACGCGATGGCCGCGTCGTACGCGTCGGGCCAGTGCCAGCTCCACACGCTGGCGATGTAGATAATGATCGCGGCCGGCGGCCAGGTCAGGAATCGAACCAGCCTGGAGTTGAGGAACGGCACCAGATACGAGTTCCGAATCCGCGGCGAGGCGGACCGCAGCGCCAGAGTCGCCGGAGCGCCCAACAGCATCAGTGGCGCAACCAGCATGGTGATGAACACATGCTGGACCATGTGCACCCAGAACAAGTCGTCCGAGTATGTGTCGATCGGGGACATCAGCCCCAGAAGTATGAACACCCAACCGGCGAAGAAACACCAGCCATGCCAACGGGGAAAGTGGAAGGTCGGAGAATCGCGGCGCAGACGGTAGTAGCCCCAGGCGTAGAGTCCGCCAACGATCAACACCAGCGCCAGTCCGGGCGCATCCACGCTCCAGACCCCAAGCGCATGCAAGAACTCGCCCGACTCGGCATACCGACCGTCGTGGGCCAGCGCTAGCGAAGGCGCGATGAGGGCCGCAATTGCGCAGGCGACCGCGAACAGCGCCCGCGGCCAGCTTGTCACCTGACTGCCCGAGTCAGCTGAGGAAGAAGACGAGCGGGAAGATCACGAGCAACCATACGAAGCCCACGAAGTGCCAGTACAACGTCGCGGCCTCAACCGCCGTGTTGCGTTTGGCGTCGAAGTGCCCCAACAGGCCGCGCAACCACTGCGCGAAGATGAAGACCAAACCACCAATCACGTGAGCGCCATGGAATCCCGTCAGCGTGTAGAAGGTGGCTGCGTAAGGACCATCGGAGATGCCGAACTCGGCGTGCTGCCACTCGAAGTACTGGTTGATCATGAAGGCGACGCCGATCACCAGCACGATGCCCATGTTGATCAACATCGCCTTGCGATTGCCCTTGCGAATCGCGAACGCCGCGATCTGCATCGGGATCGATGTGCTGACCAGGAGGATCGTGAACAGAATCGGGCGCAACTCACCGCCTTCGAGACGGTGAGCGCCGTTGGTTGGTTCCCAGAACAGCGTGTCGCTGTGCAGGGCGAGCATCGCCGCGATCAGTCCAGCGAAGAACATGATCTCGGAGAAGATGAAGAAGATGATGCCCCACAGCCCTGTCGTCATCGGCTCGTCGCCGACGAGGAAGCTGCGGACGGGGTGTACCCGCTTGTGGGTGATGGCTCCTGCTGCCATGACTAGCCCTCCTCCCGCGCGGACGCGGAGGGCGATTTGGCGCCGCCTCCACCGTTGTGGCCGTTGTTGACGTGGTAGTGCGGGTCGTCCTGCAGCTTCTCACCGAAGCGCAGGTCGAACAGCGGTCGCTCAGAGCGAATCTCAGGCAGCGAGTCGAAGTTATGCGGTGGCGGCGGCGATGTCGTCGCCCACTCGAGCGTGGTGCCTTCCCATGGGTCTGAGCCCGCGCGCTCGCCCCACTTGAGTGAGTAGAACACGTTGTAGAGGAAGACCATCATGCCTGCGGCCGAGACAAACGCGCCGATCGTGATCAGCATGTTCATCAGCTCCCAGCCGGGGTTGTCGACGTAGTCGTTGATCCGGCGAGGCATACCGTCAAGACCGAGCAAGAGCTGGGTGAAGAAGACCAGGTTGACGCCAATGAACAGCAACCAGAAATGGAGCTTGCCCAGGCCCTCGTTCATGAACTTGCCGAACATCTTGGGGAACCAGTAGTAGCAACCGGCGAGGAAGCCGAAGGTTGCCGCAATCGACATGGTGTAGTGGAAGTGGCCAACGACGAAGTAAGTGTCGTGCAGGGCAAAGTCGACGGGTACTGCCGCGTGGAAGACGCCGGTGATGCCGCCGATCAGGAAGAGCATCAGGAAGCCGACACTAAACAGCATCGCCGTGGGGAAGATGTTCGATCCGCGCCACATGGTGGCAATCCAGTTGAACATCTTGACCCCGGTTGGCACCGCGATCAGGAACGTCGCACCCATGAAGAAGGGCAGGAAGACGCCGCCGGTGGTGAACATGTGGTGCGCCCAGACGATAAATCCAAGCAACCCAATACCGACGAGCGCCAGGACCATTGAGCGATAGCCAAAGACGGGGCGTCGGGTGAAGACGCCGAACACGTCGGAGACGATCCCCATGGCGGGCAAGATCATGATGTACACGGCGGGGTGCGAATAGAACCAGAACAAGTTCTGCCAGAGCAGCGGCTGTCCGCCGGCGGCCGGGTCGAAGAATGCTCCGCCCGCGCCGTTGCGGTCGATGAAGCCGAGCACGAGGGCTGCGGCGAGGACTGGGGTCGAAAGCAGAATCAGCAGTCCGGTGACGAGCGTGGTCCAGGTGAATAGCGGCAGGCGCCACATGGTCATGCCGGGCGCGCGCATCTTGAAAATGGTGACTAAGAAGTTCACAGACCCGAAGATGGACGCCTGACCCAACAGGATGACACCGACTAACCACATGTCCATCCCGACGCCGGGCGGCTCGGCGTTGTTGCCCGTGTCAAGCGTGATTGGCGCGTAGGCGGTCCAGCCGGCAGAGGCGGTGCCGCCCTCAACAGCGAAGCTGAGCGTCAGCAGCACTCCAGCGAAGAGGAAGATCCAGAACGACAACGCGTTAATCCGCGGGAACGCCATGTCGAGCGCGCCGATTTGCAGCGGCATCGAGTAGTTCATGAACGCCGCGCCAACCGGCAGCAAGAAGAGGAAGATCATCACGCTGCCGTGCATCGTGAAGATCGAGTTGTAGGTCTCAGCAGAAATGATGGTGCCGGTCTGCGCCAGCTCGGTGCGCATTACCAGGGAGAACGCCATGCCGACCAGTCCGAACGCGCCGGCCGTCCAGAGGTACATGATGCCAATCTTCTTGTGGTCGACCGTAGTCAACCATTCGAGGATCACGCGCCAGGCATTTGCGCCTGCATAAGGTGTGCTCTGAGCCCCCGCCAGTGTCGCCATCGTGATGCCTCCCTCTGCGTCTTCGCGTGCGCGGTGGCGGGGCTAGCCGCCGGCCTCGATCAGTTCAGCCAGTTTGCTGGGGATTTCGTCTGCTGCGGGTGGTCGTTCGACCGACTGCAGCCAGGCGTAGATGTCGGCGATTTCTTCGTCCGAAACCTGGTCGGGCGTGAACTCAGTCATCGCCTCGAGCGGCTCACGGTACTGCTGAACCACGCGATCCAGCGGCACGACGGTCAAGGCAATGGTCGGGCCAACGAGGCCTTCGCCGCTGTCGCCGTGACAAACATTGCAGCCCAGTGAGAAGAAGAGGTTCTGGCCATTGGCCGGGTTACCGATCGCGCCCTCTTCCATCTCGACCTCTTCTTCGCCACCGAAGTCGCCTTCGACCGGCTCGGGTGCGTCGCCTGCCTTGTCTTCGAACCAGGCGTTGTAGTCGGACATCGACAACGCCCTGACCGTGTAGATCATCCGCGCGTGGTCGCGACCGCAGAACTCCGCACATTGGCTCTGGAAGTCACCGGTGTCGGTGATCCGGACCCAGAGGGTCTGTACGCGGCCGGGGACCGCGTCAAGTTTGGTCAGGAACTGTGGAGTGTAGAAGGCGTGCAGCACATCAGCAGATGCGATATTGAAGCGAATCATCTGGCCGACCGGGACGGTCACGATCGGCGTGTTGTCGGCGGCCTGCAGTCGACCCTCGGCGACCGTGTCGGTGCCATTGAAGACGCGCATGATTTCAGAACCTGCGCTATGCCGGATTGCGACCGTACCGTTGACGGCTCGCTCAACCGTGACGACATCACCCGTACGGGCAACGACGCGCATGTGCTCGACGCCCATCTTGAGCGTCATGAACGGGACCACGAGAGAAGGATCCTCGAGATGGATCTCTGTCTCGGCCAGGTCCGCGGACATACTCTCGGCCAACTCGGTACCGAGCGGTACCGCGTAGTTGAATGCCCAGGCCCACTGACGACCCTGGACATCAACGACCGTGACTTCTTCATCCGGATCCGCTGCGGCCTGAATGTCCTGCAGTACGAAGAACGAAACGAAGAAGAGGATGACGACGATGACCGTAGGGATACCGGTCCAGAGGACTTCAGCAGTGGTGTTATGGCCAATCTGTGTGGGCAGCTCGTCGTCGGACTTGCGCTTGTAGCGGAACACGACCCAGAGGATCATCGCCTCGACGATGATGAAGACGATGACGCCAATGGCGAAGACGATGAAGTAGAGCGTGCGGATGGAATCGCCTTGCTCGGAGACCGCTTCGGGTAGTGCGACCTGCGCGCTGGCCAAACCGGTGAGCGCGAGCAGAGCCAGGGCGGCGGCGCCCATGACTAGCGTTAGCCGACCAAATCGCGTTCGCCACAACCGTTGAAATGCCGTCACGCGCCCGCTCCCTTCTCTCCCTGTTGCAGCTCTGTGTTCAGCACTGTTCGTTGTCGCTATCCGGCGCGCTGTTCTGCGCCGTCCGCACCGGACATGAGCGGTGCGTCCGATTCGTGGTCGTCGTGCTCGTCGTGGTGGTCATCGTGCGCAGGCTCTTCGAAGGCTTTGATGTCTTCCAGGAACCATCCGACGCCACCAAACACGAGCAAAGTGATGCCGGCGCCCAGCAGGTGCTCGGTAAAGACTGCGCCAGCGCCGGTCATCATCAGCCCGATGGCGAACATGATTGGAGAAATACTGGGCGGCGGCATGTGCACACCCGGCGGTGGAGACACCTCGGGCATGACCTGCAAAGGATTCTGACGAAACTCTGCCGGACCACCCGCTTCGAAGTAGCCCATGTCTTCAAGCAACCAACGCACGGCCGAGATGATGATCAACGTGATCCCCACACCAAGCAATTCACCAACGAACACCGCTCCGGCGGCGGTCATAATCAGCCCGAGTGCAAACAGGATCGGAGCGAGACTGGGTGGTGGCAGGTGGGACTCGGGAGAGTCATGGTCACCATGGCCGTGTTCGTCTTCTACGCCCGACGTCAGCGCGAGCGTTGCCGGCGGCTGCTCGGCGGGACCAGCGATAGCCGGCACGTCGCCGCTGCGTGAAGCCGGGAGCGGCTGTAGGTAGGAATCTGCGACGACTTTGCGCTCAGTGCGGTACGCCATTGGTCGGAGGGCCGGTGGCAGGAGGCCCGCGATCGGCTTGAACAGGTCGGGACCGCTGTAGGCCTCTTGCAGATCGATGCCGAATCCGGCCGGTCGTTGTCGGTAGGCGATCAGCTTGTGCAGCTTGATCCCATTCATGCGGCAGAGGCGAATGGCGCGGCCACTGTGTCCCATGGGGACGTAGAGGACGAGTGGCGACGCCTGGGCCAGTGGCTTCCAGCGCTCAACAGCGGATTCATTGGTGACTTCGTGGGCCAGCGCCAGATCGCCGGAGAGGGCAACGAAGTGGCCGGGCTCGTCTGTGACGACGATGTCCGGATACAGCCAGCCGCCCGATCTGACGCGGACGCCCATTTGTTCCTGGGGGAAATTGGTCGTGACTTCGCGATCGGGGAACTCGTCGTTGGGATAGCCGTAAGACGCCTCAGCGATTTGCTGAAGGACGCTCCCGCGCTTCTGCCTCGCCGATTCCAGCGTGGGCATTGCCGTCTGTTCGCCTCTCGCTCAGCCGCGCCCCAAGTAGGGGCGCGGTCGATCTCCGATCCTAACCCAGCCCTGCGACAGTGGCTATCCCCTCAGGATGAGTTGGGCGTAGTGAGTCCACAGATCTCGCTTCTCGAGCATTAGCTGGAGAGTGAGCGGGCTGGCTGGTTGATGGGTATGTAGCGGGGTCGATAGATCGCCACGCCTCGGCCATTACGCGCACGCGTTCGCTCGTCCACGATCTGCGCGCCAATGCCGGCGATGCGCGACCAACCGAACAGGGTGGTGTAATAGTCGGGGTCGGTGAAGCCCAGTGCATTGACCAGGCTGCCGGAGATCAGATCGACGTTGGGGTACGGATTGGAGACCTTGGGGTTCTCGCTCAGGGCACGGATACCGCCCGCGCGAACTGCTTTGACAACCTTGAACCAGTGGTCGTCGGGGCAGAGTTCCTCGCCGATACCCAACTGTACCTTGGCTCGCGGGTCTTCCTGACGCAGGACTGCGTGACCGAAGCCGAAAATCAGGCCGCCGCCGGCGAGTCGTTCCTTGAGCGCCTCGTAGGCCGCTTCCGGATCCTCGGTGTCGACTTCTTTGACCATCTTGAAGGCGTCCTGGTTGGCCATGCCGTGCCGAGGTCCGGCCAGCGCGTTCATCCCGGAAGCCATCGAGCGATACATGTCGGCCAGACCCGAAGCGACCGCGCGCCCGGTGAATGTCGAGAGGTTGCCGCCGCCGTGGTCGGCATGCAGGTTGTAGTAGACCGACAGCAGGCGCGTCAACGCTTCCTCGTCGCCGCCCGGCATGCCCAGCATGTGGACAAAGTTGTTCACGTAGCCGCGTGAGGGCTCCGAGGGGATAGGCGGGCCCCAGCCTTCACGCTTGCGGAAGATCGCTGCGAGTGCAGTCGGAATCCGGGCGACGAGGTTGAGCGAGTCTTCGTAATAGTCGTCGGTCTTGCCGGTCATACCCAGGATCTGGATAGCGGCGCAGAACTGGTCCATCGGATGTCCGGCCGCCGGCAGTGCCGAGATCGAGGCCACCGCGTCCTCGGAGACCTCGGAGCGTTCCGCGATGTCATCAGCAACTGCCTGACGCTCAGCATCGGTTGGCAGCGACTTGTTGAACAGCAGGTGAATGATGTCTTCGGCCGGCAGGAAGGCCAGATCGGCGATCGGATAGCCGACGTATGAGACGCCTTCCTGCGGGTCGACGTAGCTGGTTTCGCAGGTACCCACCGGGTAGCCGCGCAGACCGGTGTCAAGGTGGTCATTGGTGATCGTGAACTCAATGGTCGGAACGTCGGACATCGGCGTCACTTTCCCCGCGCGCACGCTCAGTTAGTGGATGGACACCGCGTCCCGGTGCGCACGGGAGGCGGCACATCTCGCTCATGTTGCGTCTCGCTTGGACGGCCGACCGAATCTGGCCGGTCAGCCCGTGACCGCGAGGAGGCGGAACCGTTTGCGACCGCTGGGGGCCTGGATTTCGATCTGCCGCTCGGCAGGTTGATCAAGCAGTCCACGACCGAGCGGGCTCTCGACCGAGATCCGCCGCGCCGCGGCATTCGCTTCAGTGGTTCCTACGAGAGTGTACTCTCTGGCTTCCCCGAGCAAGCCGCCGTTATCGTCTACTTCGACGACCGACACGCGGCTGCCCAGCTTGGCCCGTCCCGTCGCTCGTTCATCGCGAACCACGGCGTGCGCAATCTGGTACTCGAGTTCATCGATCCGTGACTTGAGGCGCTCCTGATGCTCACGTGCTGCTTCGAGCGGAGCGTTCTCACGGATGTCCTTATCCTCGCGCGCGGCCGCCACCGCCTGCACGGCTTCGGGCATCTCCGCGTTGAGCTGTCCCAGTTCCTCATGCAATGACTGGAGACCAGCAGCGGTCATCTCAAAGGTCTGAGCCTGTTCATGCTGGAAGCGCGACGCGTCGCGCACCACATTGGTGGCCCGTTTGATTCGAAGGTAGTTGCCCAGGTTCTGCGCGCTCGCCTCTCCTTCGGCATCGACGGTGACGGTGTATTGCTGTTTCCAGCAATAGCGCAGGAACTCCTTCACCGGCTGCAAGCGAGAGGCGAGATCCATGGCGTTGGTGCCGATGGTTTCCTGGAAGCCTTCCATCGTCTTGGGCGAGAGTTCCGAGATTGGTGTACTGGGACCGAAATGCCAGAGAAATCTCGTGACCGCTTCGCGCGCCGGTTCGTCAAGAACGAATGCGCCGCGACGGGGCTGGCCGGCTGTCGTTGTCTTGCGTCGCGAGCGCTTTACCTCTCGCTCTTCCTCCCACTTGAAGTACTCCATCACCGCGATGTCCAGAGTGATGGGCTTGGACGGAGCAACGCTCCCGTTTTCCGTTTCTGCGGCGACCGGCTCATCAAATATCTCGGCGTCGCCCTCAACCACGTCGTCCACGGACTCTTCCACCGCGTCGGTTGTCTGTTCGTCGTCAAAGAATGCCATCAGTCGTCTCCAACTTTCGAGCAGCTATCGAGTCGTCCGGCACCTCTCCCGCGCGACACGCGACGCGGATAGAGCATCACCAGGCTCCGACACCCCTATCCTACTCCCTTGCCGATGGCGTACCTGATAGACCAACAGCAGATTCGAGAGGCCATTGGCCTGGCAGGCCTGAGTTATGTGGAGGATCTGAATCCAAATCTGGCCGCGCAACTGAGCATTTGGCTGAGCGGCATGCTCGACGCGCCACGCAACCTCACAGCAATTCGAGAGCCTGAAGCCGCGATTCACAAGCACGTTATTGAGCCATTGGCAGGGCGACATCGCCTGATTGGCGCCGACTTGCCGATGCCGCACGGACCCATGATCGACGTCGGCAGCGGCAACGGCGCCCCGGGCTTGCCGTTCGCCCTCTGCGAACCGGAACGAGCGTCAACACTGCTGGACTCGCGCACCGGCGTAGCGGACTTCCTGTCTGAGACCGTCGCCTTGCTTGACGCGCCTCACATCGGAGTCCTGCGGGAACGCGCCGAGCTGGCCGCACACACTGACATGCGCGAAGGGTTCTCCTTGGCGATCAGCCGGGCAGTCGCTCCACCGGCGACAGCGCTAGAGCTCATGCTTCCCTTCCTGCAGGTTGGCGGCATCGCCGCGGCCTGGACGGGCGAACTCCCGCTTGCGGAAACACATCTGGCTGAGCAAACGGCACATGAGTTGGGCGCGGAGATCACGCCAATCGATCCACCGCAAGACATCCTGGTCGCAACCAAGATCCGTCCCACAAACTCGATCTATCCACGTGCCTGGAACCAGATGCGGCGGCGACCGCTATCTCCGAGCCGCCCTGCTGACTGACTCGTCCCTGACGTTGGCCGTACTCTGAGCGAGTATGTCCGCACCCGCTCCTGCCCCGCCGAAGTACGAACCGCGTCGCTTTCAACGCAATATCCGCGTCTACTACCTGTTTATGGCCTCGACCGGGTTCATGATCTTTCTGCCTGTCTGGATCATCTATCTGATGGATGGACGCGGCCTGTCTCTCACAGAAGTCGGCATTATCGAGTCATTCTTCTGGCTCACGATCATCATCGGCGAAGTCCCGACGGGCGCGATTGCGGACCGATTTGGTCGGCGCGTTTCGCTGGCGCTCGGCGCGATGCTCTTTGCGATCTCAACCGTCATCTTCGCGATGGCCGATTCCTTCTCGCTCCTGCTCGGCTCGTACCTCGTGATGGGTGTGGGCATGACCCTCTACTCCGGCGCTGGCGACGCCCTGCTCTACGACACGCTGCGAGTCCTGGGCCGAACCGGCGAATATGAACGCCATGCGGGGCGTTCTCATGGGCTGTTCTGGGCCATGATGGTGCTCGCGACGGCGATCGGTGGACCAGTCGCCTACTTCCTCGGATATTCCGCGACCATCCTCGTTTCCTCAGGATTCTTTGTGGTCTCAGCATTCGCAGCACTGTCGCTGCGTGAGCCGCCGCGCCGAGAGTCGGATTTTGCACCGGATCCACTCCATGCGCCCCCGTCAAACGTCCGGCACACCGCTGCCGACCACCCGGATCAGGCTCCCCACGCAGACAGCGGGACGCCGATCATGCACGAGATGCTCGAAGGATTCCGCATCGTCTGGCGCAATCGACCGATTCGCTACCTGGTGCCGTTCGCGGCGATCTTGATCGCCCTGTTCGACCTTCCACGGTTCGTGGCTCAGCCGTACGTGGCGCAGCATGGCCTCGATCCACTGGCCGGCGTGACGGACGGATTCATCTGGTCGGCGTTGCTGATCCCTGGCTACCTGGGAACAATGCTGGGCATGATGGCAGCCGCCAGACTGATCGGCAGGTTGGGTGCGCGACGCTCGTTCCCCGCGATCCTCGCGTTTGGAGCGGTCTTCCTGGTTCCGCTCGCGATCTGGAACCATCTCGGTCTGCTGGGCGCCATCTTCATGGTCAGCATTGCTCAGGCGGCGATCAGACCGATCGCTACCGGCTACATCAACCGACGAATCACATCCAATCAGCGTGCAACGGTGTTGTCAATCTTCTCACTGGTACACGGCGGTGTCATGAGCATCGTGGTGATCGCGCTCCTGCCAGTGGCAGACCTCGTTTCGTTTCCGGCCGCATTCGGACTGGCGTTGCTGGTGGTGATCACGATCGGCACGGCGTTGTGGCTGCTCTGGCGCTTTGCACATCGGCGCGACCAGTCAGAACGCATTCGCGAGTGGTCGATGACCGTCCCCAAACCCCAAGCCCGTCGACAACCATCGCAGTTGAATCAGCATGGACACGGCGGCGATGCTCCGACTCTGTACCCAAATGTGCAGAACCTTGACTGACCGGGTGATCTGTCTTCGTCCCAACTCCCTACGCTCTACTGCATTGCCAACGATGACCGCTAATCTGCACGCGCCGCCCGATGACACAGCCTGACCGCTTCGCGCGAAACATTCCGATCTACTACCTATTCCAGTTCGCCACTGGATTCCTGATCTGGGTGCCCGTCTGGATCATTTTCCTGCAGGACGAACGCGGTCTCTCACTGACCCAGGTCGGATTGATGGAAGCCGTCTTCTGGGTCTCGATGTTCATCGCCGAAGTTCCGACCGGCGCGATTGCCGACCGTTGGGGACGCCGCACCTCCTTGGCGCTGGGCGGCTTCATGTTCACGGGTGGAACGTTCCTGTTCGTCATGGCCGATGGATTCGTGGGACTGGCGCTGAGCTACGTGGTCATGGCCGTGTCGATGACCCTCTACTCCGGGTCGGGACACGCGTTGCTGTTCGACACGTTGCGCACGCTGGGCCGCAGTCGCGAGTACGAAAAGCACATGGGTCGCTCGGAAGCGATGATGACCGGCGCACTGCTCGGCGCGGCGCTGTTCGGCGGCCCGATGGCCGGCCTCTGGGGCCTTGAAGCCGTCTTCTTGATCGGCGCCGGCACGATGGCCCTGGCCGGATTCGTCGCGCTCCTGCTACGCGAGCCGCCACGGACCGAAGCAGAATTCGGCGACGACGGACTACACGCCGCTCCGGTTTCAGCGGTCGATGCATCCGCCGACGACCGTTCGCCGCAAGGCATAGTCAGCTACGTCCTCGATGGCTTCCGAATCGTCATACGTCAAAAGCCGGTGCTGTGGATCATCCTGCTGGCCGGAGTGGTCACGGTGGCATACGAGATGCCGAACTTCTTCGTGCAGCCGTTCCTCCGGCATCATGGTCTCAGCCCTTCGGGCGGACTGTTCGATGGCGCAGTCTGGAGCGGGTTGATCGTGCCGGGCTTCGCCGCGATGTCGGCCGGCTCCTTGCTGGCTGCTCCGTTCGTTGCCCGCGTGGGGGAACGCCGGGCGATCCCGATCCTGATGATCGGTGGCGCATTCCTCTTCATTCCCTTGCTGCTCTTCGACCACCTCAGCATTATCGCGCCGATGGCGATTCTGGGCGGCATCCACGCTGCCATTCGGCCGATCGCCACCGGCTACATCAACCGGCGCATCCGCTCTGACCAGCGAGCCACTGTCTTGTCGATCTTTGAGTTGATGATGGCCGCTCAAATGGCCCTGATCGTGCCGGCAATCTCCGCGTCCGCAGATAGCATCGACTTCCGCTTCGCCTACGGACTCTCGGTTGGCGTCGTACTGACGGTAGGCATCGGATTCTGGATTGCCTGGCGGCGCTCTCATCGCCGAGAGCAGGCAGATACGTTGCGCAGGATCAGCATCCGTCCAGCACCGCAGGCCGACGTTGGAGGTGAGGTTCCTGGCAGCCTCGCAGCTCATGGGTCAAACGGGGCGAATGGAAACGGAACAAACGGCCGGTTGGCTCAAACCAATGGTGTCTCTCCGCAATCAACGCTGACCGCTCCGATGTCGGAACCTCACGATCGGGCATGACTGGCTCGCCGACGGACGGCGTGTCGGCTCTCAGTCCCTTCGCGCGCAACATTCCGATCTACTACAGCTTCCAGTTCGTTCGCGGATTCCATTTCTGGCTGCCAATCTGGTTCCTCTTCCTGCAATCCCAGCATGGATTGTCTTATGTCCAGATCGGGTTCATGGAAGTCCTCTTCGGGATCGCGACCATCATGGCGGAGGTTCCGACCGGCGCAATCGCCGATCGCTTTGGACGCCGGGTGGCCCTGGGTATGGGAGCGCTGGGCTTTGCCGGAGCGACGGTGCTCTTTGCCACGCTCAACTTCCCCAGCCTGATCCTCGGCCACCTGTTCATGTCGATCACCCGAACCCTCATGTCCGGCTCCGACGACGCGCTGCTCTACGACAGCCTCAGACAACTCAAGCGCACTGACGAGTACGAGCGCCACGCCGGTCGCGCCAGCGCTGTGGCGACCGCTTCCTTGCTGGCCGCCACGATCCTTGCTGGCCCGCTGGTGTCGGTGCTCGACTTCCGCACCGTGATCATCATCAGCGCCGCAGGAATGGGATTGGCCGGCCTGCTCGCCTTAGCCCTGCGTGAACCGCCGCGACGCGAATCGGACTACAGCGACACGACCAGCGAAACGAATGAACAATCGGCTTCGCACGTCTCCGGCGGCACAGTCCTCATCGAGATCCGCACTGGATTGAGGATTGCCCTGCGAACTCGCCCAGTACTCTGGGCGATCCTCTTCGCTGGCGTCCTGCTCGCCACGCTCGATCTCCCAGAGTTCTTTATCCAACCCTTTGTCCGTTCGCACGGCGTGGATCCTGCGATCACGTTGATCGAGGGGCTGACCTACTCCGGTTTCATGCTGCCGTCGTTCGTCGGCTTGATGCTCGGGGCCATCCTTGCCGCTCCGCTGGCCGCGCGGCTCGGGGAACGCCGGGCGTTGCCAGCGGTACTGGTAGTCGGCGTCTTGGTCTTCTTACCCCTGCTCGTCGTTGACCATCTCGCCATCGTCGCCTCATTCGCGTTCTTGGCCGCCTGCACGGCGGCCGTCCAACCGCTCGCCGGCGGCTACATCAACCGACGTATCCCCTCAGACCAGCGGGCGACAGTGCTCTCCATCTTCTCGCTACTCACGGCCGTGATGATCACCGTCGTGATTGGTTCTGCCTCAGTTCTGGTGGACGTCTTCGATTTCCGCGCCGGCTTCGCTCTGGCATTCGGACTGCTGGTTGGCGGCGGCGTACTGTTCTGGATCGGTTGGCGTCGAGCCCATCACGACCTCGTGGACCTGTAACTGTGGGCGAACTCAAGCGATGATTTCGCGCTCTCGTAACGAAGCCACCACGTCGGCGTCGTATCCCAGCGTCGACAACAACGCTTCCGTGTCCTGCCCGCGACTCGGGGCGCCTCCACGAACCCGACCTGGCGTAGCCGACAGTTTTGGAGCAACTCCCGCCTGCCGCATCACACCGCCGTCCGGAGTGGGGACTTCGACCACCATCTCACGGGCAATGTTGTGCTCGTCCTGCATCGCTTCCTCGAGGCTGAGAACCGGCTTGGCGCAGACATCGACATCGTTGAGTAGCTCGTGCCATTCATCGGCGCTGCGAGTCTTGAATGCCGAGGCAAAAGCCGCACGCATTTCCTCGCGCCGCTCGACGTTCGACGTTCCCTGGTCATCAATGAATTGCTCGAGCTCCAGCGCCCGGCAGAGGTTGGCGTAGAAGTACGGCTCCATCGAACCCACCGAGAACCAACGTCCGTCGGCCGTCTCGTAGACCTGATAGTGCGGCTCGCCGCCATTGAGCACGTGCTGCGCGGGACGCATGTCGGCCCCGGCGCCCTCATAGCCGGCCATTGCCGATGTGATGAGCGACATCGCGCCATCCGACATCCCGAGGTCGATGTACTGCCCCTCGCCGGTGCGCTCCCGCGCCTGGATTGCGCAGACGATGGCAAACGCCGCCATCAGCCCGCCGCCGGCGAAGTCGGCGATGATGTTGACCGGAATCGCCGGGCGACCGCCAGTGGCGTAGTCGCCGATCATGCCCAATGCGCCGGCTGTAGCGATGTAGTTGATGTCGTGTCCCACGTGCGAGGCATACGGTCCCGTCTGGCCGAACCCCGACAGCGAGCAGTAGACCAGTCGCGGATTACGCGCGGACAGCGTCTCCCAGTCGACGCCGAGGCGCTTGACCACACCGGGACGGAATCCCTCGAGCACAACATCGGCGCTGTCGGAGAGCTGGTAGAAAATCTCACGGGCCTCGTCAGACTTCAAATTGAGCCCAATCGAGCGCTTGCCACGTCCGAGCGCATAGGAGGAGTAGCGTCGTCGCTCTTCGTTGGGGTCTTTGCCCACGATGTCTCGGCGACCGCGCGGTCGTCCTGCCTGCTCGATCAGAATCACTTCCGCACCCATATCGGCCAGCAACATCGAGCAGTACGGTCCCGGCGCCAACGCCGACAGGTCGACGACGCGAATTCCGTCCAATGGTCCATCCAGGGTTGTCATCAGATCCAGCCCTCCTCCAGCCGACGCATGCTCTGCCCAGATTACGACTCGGGCTGCAACATCCGACGTCGCGGGGCGACCTGAAACACCCAGAGGAAGATTAGACCGGTCAGAGAGATAGGAATGAGCACCAGCGCATGGAGAATGGCGGCAAAGGCCACCGCCGTCGACTCCGCGTCCTGTATGCCCATCGTCCCCAGCGTCGGGAGCCAGATCAGCAGGGTCGCTTTCGCGGCCCACTCAAACGGACCGACGCCGCCAGCCGTTGACGGCGCGGTAATCAACAAGTTCGCAGCGGCCGCGACCAGCAGATACACGGGAAACGGCAAACCCAGGTTGAAAGCCTGCCCGACCATCCAGTACATCAACGCTTCCAGCGCCCAGGCGATCAGGCTGGCAACCAGCGCGCCGGTCACTTGCTTGCGGTTGGCCTGCGCCGACATCCCGGTGATCAGCGGGCGCAGCCAGGTCCATTCGCGCTCGGACTGGCCCGGCAGCCGACCCAATAGTCGGCCGATGATCCGCTCGGCGTCGTCAGGACGACGCGCAATCGCCCCAAACACGAGAAAGGCGCCCGTGATACCAAAGACCAGAAACGACATGGCCCCTGTCAACTCGTCGCCGGCATCGGTCATGCCCCAAAGCCCGACCAGGCTGGCAATCACACCGATCACGAGAAAGAACGTCAGCATCAGCCCGTCGTAAACCCGCGTCATGAAAATGCTGGAGAGCCCGGTCAGCCGGGAGATGTCGTGGCGCTGATAGAGGATATGCGCTCGGACAAACTCTCCCGCCCGAAGCGGCAGGACATTGTTGACGCCAAATCCAATCGCGACGATCGGAAACAACCGCCACCAGGAGACGTGCTTGATGTGCAGCAGCAACCAGTGCCAACGCCACGCTCGGGCGGCGATGCCGGCGAAATAGACGACCAGCGCCGGACCGATCCACCAGGCGGAGACCTCGGTGAACGCCCGACCAACCTGGTGGAAATCTGCATTTCGCAGGAACAACACCAAGAAGGCGCTGCTGCCGCCCATGCCCAACGCCAGACGCGCGACGCGACCTGTCGCCCATCCAGGAATCCGTACCGTCATCAATCACTCCGCCGGTATTCAGGCGGAGGCTACCCTGCCTCGATTCGAGACGGCGGCAACCGCAGCGCTTCTCGCAGCCATTGGGCCATGCGTTGGCCGCTGGCGCTGAGCTGGGCGCGGCGCAGCATGAGCTGTGCTCGCACGTAGCGCCCGCCCTCGACAACCGAGAACGCGATGAAGGCCACCACGCCGCCGGCCAGGATGTCGGCGATGTAGTGCTCGCCCAGGTACACCAGGGAGAACGTCAACGCTGCCGAGTAGAGCAGAGCCACCGCCACCACCCAGCGCGAGCGCAGGACGATACCGACGCCGACTACCACAAACGACGCGGCGAAGTGGAGCGACGGCATCGCGGCAATTGGATTCGGTTCCGCCATGGTGGCGAAGGCCCAGTTGTAGAGGTCGACGCCGAGGATCGCCGGACCCACCGCATTCATCCCGCGTGCGATCCCTTCAACCAGGCCCTGGTCAGAAGCCATCCAGGGCGGTGCCGTCGGAACCGTGAAATAGAGCAACACGCCGAGGTAGAAGGTCAGCGCGACGATGAGCGTCACGCGCCATGCCATCTTGCGCACAAAGAGCCACGCGCCAAGCACGGCTGCGTGAGGGAACACAAACCAGGTCCAGTGAATGAACGCGGAGAAATACGCAGGCAGTCCAGGATCTGAACTCGCTCCACCGATACGCGCCTGCAGCCAAGCAGACGGCGTCACGCCGGCGAACATCCAGAGCTCCCAATCCAGCACGTAGCCGGTCAGGGTGCGCAATCCGGTTTCATCTGCAGCGTCGCGGAGTTGAATGAACAAGGCCATCGCGACGACATAGGCGACCAGGATGCCCCAGTCGGGCCATCGGCGTGCCAGGACGAATACGGCTACGACGGCGATCCCGCAGATTGGAGCGAAGACGACAGGTTCGAGAGAGACGGTCTGGCGCAGGAGTACGGCAACGATGCCTACCGCCAACGCGGCCCAGCTCACGGCGCCTATCGCTTCCCGACGGCTGATGCTTTGCACCCGACGCACGGCCCCCGTTGCCCTCCCGCTCTGCCCGATCAGACTGCCCACATGATCGCTTGTGGTTGCGCGATCAATCCTACCGACTCTGGCGATACAGGTTATCGAACTGTGCACGCGATGTCTTAACCGAACCCTATGGGGCTGTCGACAACCGTTCGGAGATCAAGCGTGCGATTGCATCGATATCTGTCAATTGAAACTGCGCTCTGGTCTCGTCGCACAGCGCTGACCCCTCGACATTGCCCTCCTCAGCGGTGATTTCGATGGCATTCTTGAGGAAGACGAGCGCGTTCCTCTGGGCAAAGACGAGCAGCTCGGACAACCAACACCCGCCACTATGGCCCGAAATCAATTGGATTGAGACTGCGGCGTCCCCGACAACGGGTGTAGGCCGAAACTCCGCAGACATCAGATCAGGATGCGGCGCGATGAACCGCATCAGCGACGGCGGCCGCGACGCCAGGTACTTGACCCAGTCGACTGCTGCCTGCTCAGATTCATCGGTAATGACGTGAAACCAGAACGTCTCCTGCGTCTGGCTGTCCAGCGTGGGTTGATAGAGCAGGCCCACCGAGGCCTTCGCCCGCTGAGGCAACGCGCCGACCTCCGCATCATCCGATTCCTGCAGCAACAGATCCAACGGCACCGAGATCCCGGTGGCTTCCAGGTGTGCTCCGACCACCTCGTCGGGAACTTCCAGCGTGAACCCGGCGCTGGGTTGCAATGTCGGCGGCATCGATTGAGTCGGAGACGGCTGCTCAGTCTGGGCTTGGTCAACCCGATCCGGCTCAGGAGGTTGAGCGTCTCCATTGCACGCAGCAACGGTCGCCGCTACCCAGGCGGCGATCGCGATCAGTCCCGCCAGGACCGACCAGCGAGGCACGCTACTCGTTCTCCTGGTTGGAACGGTCTCTCGCTTCCGCGCTCGCTTCGGCCAGATCGTTGCCGAACTCGTCGTCGCCGCGAGCCGCTAGCAGCACGATGTGGAAGGTTGTGCCGACCCCCTGCGCACTCGACACCCGAATCTCGCCTCCTTGCGCTCGCACCAGCTCGCGCGCTATCGCCAGACCAAGGCCGGTGCCGCCTTGCGCACCGGGCCGGTCCGACTTGTAGTAGCGGTCGAACAGGTTGGGGATTGCTTCCTCGGGAATGCCGACACCCGTGTCGGCGACCGCGATCGACACGCTGGTTCGACTCTCGCTCTGTGCGCTCAACTGTACGTTGCCGCCCGGCGGTGTGTGGCGTAACGCGTTGTCGAGCAGATTGCCCAACACCTGGTCCAGGCGGTCCCAGTCGCCAAGCACGTCGCCGACATCCGACGCAGCCACCGACAGACTGACATCTAGCTCCTGCGCTCTCAGCGCGAATAGATCACCGACGTGATCAAGCAGGGAAGCAACATCCACCGGATTCGATTCCACCTGGACCTGTCCGGCCTCGATCCGCGACAGATCCAACAGCCCTTCCACCAGTCGCAGCAGCCTGCGCGACTCGTCCTCGATGATGCGGTAGGCGTTCCGCTGCTCGTCTCCCTTGACCACATCATCCATCAGCGCCTGAGAGAAGCCGTTGATCGACGTCAGCGGGGTCTGCAGATCGTGCGAAACATTGGCCAGAAAGTCCCTCAGCGCAGTCTGTTGACGTTCGACCTCTTCAGTCATCTGATTGAACGAACGGGCCAGTTCCTGCGCTTCCTGCGAGCCGCCGACATCGACGCGTTGCTGTAACTGTCCGCGCGCCACGCTGCGCGATGCAGCCGCCACTCGCTGGATCGGCCGATAGATCGAGCGAGACACGAGGAAGCCCACGAGCGAGGCGACTACCAGTGCAATGGCGCCCGCACTGAGCAGGTTCGGCGCCAGATCCGCCAACAGCGCTCCTCTGGACTCGCCGACCAGGGCCACGACAACGCAGCAGTAGCCTTGCCGTTCCTCTTCCTCCTTGGGCAAGCTGGTCAGGACGTAAGCCAGTCGTTCGCCGTCCTCCGTTGTGATCTGTCCTTCTACCACCTGGTTCGTGTCCAGTGCGCCAAAATCGAACTCAAGCCGTTCGCCGAGGAAGCGATCTCCAGACTCAAGTACCCGTACGACCTCGCCCGCGGATGTGACGCCCAGGACCGGAACATCCAGCTCACTCACGATGGAGCCGGACAGTCGTCGCTCGGTCTGGAAGCTGCGTAGTAAATTCTCGGGACGCAGCAGGTTGTCGGGCTCGCGACCTTCCCACTCCTCCGTGAACAACTCAGGACCCCAGGCGGTCGCAAGCTCTCGTAGTCGGGATTGCTCGACACGGTCCTGGTACCCGCCCAGCAACAGGAAGCTGATCAGGCCAACAACGACGAGGGTCAGCAGAACGATTGCGACCAGGGTCACATAGATGCGGGAACGAATCGTGCTGAACTGCAAGCCCGGCCAGCCCGGAGCCGGTAGCCGTCGCTGCGTGCCGGGGATCATTGGATTCGCCCTGCTGGCAACGTTTGCCGCTGCCGACTAGTTGGCGTCGCCGCTTGGCGACAGGGTGCTGGCGTCGCCATTGGATGACAGAGAGAGACCAGACGGGTTGTCGCGCATCGTCATCTTGTAACCAACTCCGCGCAGCGTTTCGATTTGCAGGTCACTGTCGCGCAGGTGCTGACGGAGATGATTGATATGCACGTCTACGGTGCGCGTTTCACCACTGAAGGTGTAGCCCCACACCAACGACAGCAGTTGCTCGCGAGACATCACCGTCTGCAAATTCTGCGCCAACGCGAATAGCAGGTCGAACTCTTTCGTCCGAAGCTTCAGCGAGGTCCCACCAAGATCAGCCTCGCGCGTCTGCCGATTCAACGTCAGACTGCCGACCGCAACCTCGACGCCGGAGCGAGAGATCCCGTCGGCGCGGCGCAAAATCGCCTTAACCCTCGCGACCAGTTCCTTTGGGTTGAACGGTTTGGTCAGGTAGTCGTCGGCGCCCAGTTCGAAGCCAGCCACCTTGACGGCGTCTTCACGTCGCACCGTGAGCATCAGGATGGGGACATCGGAATCCTGCCGGATTCCCTTCGTCACCTCAAAGCCGTCCAGTTTGGGCATCATCAGGTCAAGCACAACCAGGTCAGGTTGCAGCATGACCGCTTTCTCGAGGGCCTCTTGGCCGTCGGAAGCGAACTCCAGCTCGTAACCCTCTCGCGAGAGGTACAGCCGGACTAACTCACGGATGTGGGGCTCGTCATCAGCGATGAGTATTTTCATGGCGTTCAGCCTGCCAGCCAACCAAAATTCACTATAGAACCTCAATCGTCAGTTGACGGGTTTCACGGGCAGCATCCGGACAATGCTCCAAAACCCGTGTCGTTGATAGCCTCAGGATGTTCACACTGCCAAGGAGCCCACATGACGCGTCGCGAGATACCCGCCGGAGTCGAAGTCCGAGCCGCCAACGCCGAAGAAATGGAAGACTTCCGCTTCATCGCCAACCTGGCGCTGCAGGAACACGGCAACCCAATGCGCGATCCGGTCACCTTCCTCCAGCCCGAATGGTCAACCTGCGTGTTCGAGCACGGCTCGCTGGCCACGACCTTCGGCGCCTGGCCGTTCTCAATGCGCTTCAATGGCGAACGAGCGCACGTTGCCGGCGTCACCGCCGTCGGTACCGACCCGACAAAGCGCAGGCGCGGCTACCTGCGCTTCGCCATGGAACACTCGTTGGACGAGCAGTATGAGCGCGGACAGTCGCTGGCAGCGCTGTATGCCTCGCAGGCCGGCATCTACCAGCGCTTCGGCTACGCGATCTGCTCCAGACGCCACAAGTACGAGATTGACCCCCTCGATCTGAACTTCGTCCAGGCCCCGACGCCGACCGGACAATTGAGCGTCACAAACGCCAAGGACCTACCTGATGACGCGCAGGTGATCCGCGAACTCTACCGCCAGTACATGCAGCCCCGTAACGGCCTGTTGCATCGTGGCCTCAATCTATGGAGCGCCGAGGTGCTATCCGAGCCGGACGACATCACCGAGGGTCCCGTCCGTGTGCTGCTCTACGAGGAGCAG
The DNA here is from genome assembly GCA_965207365.1 of Dehalococcoidia bacterium. GTDB lineage: Bacteria > Chloroflexota > Dehalococcoidia > Bin125 > Bin125 > Bin125. Next base: position 1,153,037 of record OZ242281.1, read on the forward strand.
GGTGAGACGCAGGGCTACATGGTCTACACCAGCCGTGAGGACCGATCGCTGAACGCGTTCAGCGCCGGTCAGCGCGACCAACGCATGACGATCCGCGAATACGGTTGGCTCACTCCTGCGGCGTACGTCGCCATGTGGCAGTTTGCCGCAGGACAGGATCTCGTCTACCGGATTCACGTGAACGACGCGCCGTCCGACGATCCGATCCAGCACTTCGCCCGCGACCCACGAACGCTCCGTGTTGATGTCGGTGACGGCATCCTGGTCCGCATCGTCGATCTGCCGCGTGCATTGATGACACGCAAATACCCAGTCGAATCCGAGCTGACATTCCGCGTCATCGACGATCTCTGCGACTGGAACCAGGGCACCTGGAAACTATCGACCGGTCCCGAAGGAGCGGACATTCGCCAGGTGGACGCCACACCACAACTGACCATGGACGCGTTCACCCTGGCCCATCTCGCAACCGGAGCGTTGAGCGCGACCTATGCGCATCGGCTGGGTCGGATCGAAGCAAGCGACGCTGTGGCACTCAACCGCGCCGATCACCTCTTCGCGACCGAGTACGCCATGCACTGCATGAACCACTTCTAGGGTCTGTTTACATGGGGTGTGGACAACGGACGGACGTTACACATGTCTGCCGATGGGGAGCGGGACCCCCTCAGCCTTCGGCAGCTCCCCCTGCAAGAGACCGATGCATAACTCCCCTTCTCCCCCCTTGCGGGGGAGATGCCGAAGGCAGAGGGGGGTCCTGTCCGCAACTTCTATCTGGTACTCACCGACCGACCCCCCTCTGTCACTCCGTGACATCTCCCCCCGCAAGGGGGGGAGAGCGGAATTGGAGGTTGCGCATCGGTCTCTGCAAGGGGGAGCGGGCAATCCGGGAGCGCCATGTATGGGTTCTCAGCATCCATGTGAACAGACCCTAATCGACAGCAGCTACCAAAGAGGGACACGCTGATCACTCGCCCCCGCTGTTCTCATTGATCTCCGCGATCAGCTGAGAAACCTCCAACCACTCGCGCGCGTTGTCTGATTGAAAGATCTCAGGTGAAAGCCGCAAGGCGACATTTGCGATAATCGCACTCGGATCCATTAGCTGATAGTTGTCGATCAGGATGCGTCTGGCGTAGACATCTGCAGTCAGCGAACTCATCGCGAACCAGGCTTGGTACCACGGGCTCGAGTCAATCGCGAACAGCATCTCGCCGTCGATAATCGCCTGCAACACACCGCTGTTCTGATCGAACGTCGCGAGCTTCACATCCAGATCATCTCCCAAGATTGCATCGCGCGCGGCCAGACCCACCTTCGAATTCAGTGTCAGCACACCGGCGATCGGCTCCTTCTCTGTGTCAAGCAGTCGATCACGGATCGCGGCCGTCGTGCCCTCAATGTCATCCACACCGGTCCCGGCCACGCTGAAGCGTTCCACCTCGGCGCCGTGGCCTTGCGTCAATCCATTGCAACGCTCTTCCAGACCAACGTTTTGCTGTTCATGGATCACGCAGAGCAGCCGACCGTCGACTCCGTTCTCGGCAAACAGGGTCGCCGCCTGCTCGCCTGCACGGGTCTCGTCCAGCGCCACATGCCGCGACGATCCCAGCCGGGCGTAGTCGAGCACACCCGAATTGAACGAGTTGATCACGACTCCAGCCGCTTGCGCTTCGGCCAGCGCATCGGCCAGGCCGTCCGGATCGGCCAGTGTCACCGCAATCCCCACGGCTCCATCCTCCACGCACTCGCGCACCAGTGCCGATTGCCCGGCGGCGGTCGGCGCGCCGACGACACGATGCTGCACCGTTGAGGTCTCGCTGTACCGCTTGGCCCCCTGGCGAACGATGTTCCAGAATGCTTCGTCGCCAGGCTGCTCATGAGTCACGAGACAATAGAAGTCTGGATGCTCTGCCGTACTGATCCGGGCAGCCGCAGCGGCCGGATTCTCGGGCTGTGTCGCTTGCCCTGGTGCTCCTGCCGTTTGCTGTGAGTCCGAATCGGGCTCCGTGTGCACGAGATTGACCGCACTGCTCGTGCGCCACTCGCCCACTGGAGAGTCGGCCGGCAAGAAGCGAGACGCAGGCAATTGGCGTTCACCCCACCCATCTACCCCGTGTTGCTGAACGGCGACTTCCACCCGCCCATCTTCCAACAGCCGGGCAGCGACGCGCACTTCGTCTTGCCCTTCGCTCGCCAAGATCGTGCCAAGCACGGCAAGCGAAGTGACGACCACGCCAATAGCGAAACCAGCCAGCATTCGGATCATGGAAATTCCTCTTCCTGCCTTCATCAGCGGCATTAGGAGATCTCGGGCAGGTTCTACTGTCCAGAACCTCAGATATCAGCCTAGGGCCTGTTTACATGGGGCCGTTCAGTCCAGGAGTTCCCGTCATACCCGCGCTCGCCGCGGGTATCTCGCTGCATTCAGCGCCACTGTCCGTGCACAACTCGGCGAGATTGCCGCAGCCTGCCCCGCACTTGATGGGGGGACAAGCGCGGCAATGACGGGATTCTGGCTAAGGCCAGTTCACATTAGTTCAGTGAACCCACGCCTTGCGCACTTGGGTTCTTTGCTCCCCCTTGCAGAGAACGATGCATAACTCCCCTTCTCCCCCCTTGCGGGGGAGATGCCGAAGGCAGAGGGGGGGTTCCCTGTTTGCTCGCCTATCTGGTCAGCATCGGCCGCCCCCCCTCTGTCACTCCGTGACATCTCCCCCCGCAAAGGGGGGGAGAGGAGAATTGCGGGTTATGCATCGGTCTCTTGCAGGGGGAGCTGCCGAAGGCTGAGGGGGTCGACTCCCCACCGGTAATGCCCCGAACCAGGCATACGCCTGTTCGCTACCCCATGTGAACAGACCCTAAGCAAATGGCTGATGTGAACAGGCCTTACCGAGACCGAAACCGCGTGTAGAACCAGGGGCAGCGTCGACCTCAGCGGGCAATTGCCCTTGAGGCGGAATCGGCGCGCTTCAGAGTCAGGCCGTTTCCGTCCCGCCCAGCAGATACTGCCCGACCGCTTCCTCCAGCGCCAACACTTCACGCGGATCGAGATCGCGGTACGGCGGCCTCGTGTGTGTGAGCGGCAGACCGCTGGTGATCGAGGTCAGTTGTTTCAACGCTCCCACCCGGGGAAACAGGTTGAGGATTGCGTGCAGCTCGTTGAGTTGATCTTGCGGCCGATGCGGCTCTCCGCCTTCACGATGGGCGAACTGAATGGTTTTGACCAGCGCCGGCACCGCGTTGGCCATGCCAGATACGCCGCCGACGCATCCGACACCGTACAGGGCTGCGTGGGCGGCATCTGATCCAGCCATCACGCGAAACTCAGAACCCGGACCCTCCGACGGAACCTGCGCCATGTACCGCTGCGTGCGTTCGGCGTCGCCGCCTGAATCCTTGATTCCCATGAGCTGGTCAGGATGTCGCTGCAGCACGCCAGCCAGGACATCGTCGGGAATGTCGATTCCGGCCTGCGCCGGCATGTTGTAGAGCAATGCCCGGCCTTCCGAGGGCAGTGATTCGATCACAGCGGAAAACCACTTGATCATCCCCCAGGAATCGACATTCTTGAAGAAGAACGGCGGCAACAGCGCCACGGCGTCGGCTCCTGCGTCGAGCGCATCATTGGCCGCACGAATGGTGTCGGGCAGCGACGGCGACGTGGCGCCGGCAACTACAACTAACCCGCCGCCGATCCCGCGCGACGCTTGCTTCACTGCTTCGACAACACGTTTGCGCTCTTCCAGCCCGACCGATGGACCTTCGCCGTTCGTGCCGAGCGTCAGGATCCCCGTGATGCCCATTGTTCGCAGCCAGTCGATGTGCGGACCGATCCAGTCCACGTCAACATCGGCGCCACCTTCCGTAAACGGCGTCACCTGGGCCGCCATCAGCCCATCCAGGCGTTCATACTTCAGCACCATGATTCCGTGCCTCCACTCGTCTCCGTGCCCGCAGCGTACCTCTGAGCCTGCAAGCAACGACCGAATAGCCTCAATGACATGCCACGCATCTTCCTCTGCAGCGCGACCGGCGCCCTCACGTCCGAGTCGGTGCCTGTTGGCGGTGGTGTCGCCGTACTGGAAGCCCTGATTCCTCAGCTAGTCCAGACCGATTTCGAGGTCACGCTGCTGACTCCCGGTCGCGACGAATCGTTCGACGGCCTGCGCCAATCGCTTCCGGTGCCAACACTTGCTCGGGCGAATCCGGACGAAATCCTCAAGCTCAATGCTCGACGCTATGCCCGATTTGCCTTGGAGTGGGAATCGGCGCTACTGAGATACTTCTCGGACATCGAAACTACGGACACAGTCGTCTTAGCCAACGACACCTCGGAAGGGCCGCCGTTCGCGGAACTCCACAACAACGGGTTCCGACAGATGTCGTTGTTACACGTGATCGTCAGCGAGTTCTTCAGTCGTCGTTACATCTCGCAGCCCACCGGCATCCCTGTTCGCGGACATCATCTCGCGGCCCTGTGGAGACTTGTCGAAGATCGAGGCCTGACCAAACACGCGCCCGATATTGCCCGACTGGTCTGGCCCAAGGAGCGCAATCTTGCCAGGTATGTCGACGTGCCGATTGCACCGTCCGCAGCGATCGCGCGGTCGTTGGCCAATTGTTATCCAGGAAGCGGAGTCGCCAAGCGCACGCAGGTCATTCCCTGGGGTGTGATCGGCGACGCCAATCCCGGCTTACAAACACAGCGAACGGCGACACTACGAGTCTTTCAGGCCGATCCGAACCGTTTCACGTTGCTCACGCTCAGCCGCATCTCACCGGAAAAGCGCATTGAACTAGTGATCAATGCTCTGAAGCTGATCGAGCAACAATCACCATCCACAGCGGAGAGAATCCAACTGATCGTCGCTGGCGCGCCGGCCTACATGGGAGGTGAGTCATACGATCGCAAGCTACGAAGTGCTGCCGCGACGCTGGAACATGCTGAAGTTCACTTCGCCGGATATGTCAGCGGCGATCAGAAGTGGCGACTCTTCGCGGCCGCCGATACGTTCTGCTCTCCCAGCTACTACGAGGCATACGGCCTGACCATCGCGCAAGCACTCGCCAGCGGCGTCCCGGTGATTGCCGCGCCACATGCCGGCGCTCGAGCCACCGTTGACGAACGACACGGCTGGATCGCCGAACCAACTCCGCGAGCATTTGCCGCCGCGATCAGGAGGGCGTTGCATGCCGATGAAACTCGTGAGATATCACGACATCGCGAAGCGGCGGCGCGCTGGGGTCGCGAACGCCCATTCTCGGTCGCGGGGGGACGGATTGTCAGGATCGCACGTAGACTCGCCATGGGCGAATCACTATTGGACCTTGAGGAGACCGAGCCATGACGCAGCGCGCCGTTCTGTTCGACTTTGGTGGTGTTCTGATTCGAATGGATTGGGACGGATACGATGAGTTTGGCAAGCGCTGGAATCTACCGGCAGGCACGCTGGTCGACGCCTTCTACCGAACTCCGGAGTGGCACGCGATCGAGACCGGCCGTGGCAATTGGGACACCTGGCAGCGAGGCGTCGAGCAGAGCCTCAAGCCCTACTTGCAGGGCGACGTGGCCGAGGAGGTCCGGAGCCTGCTCGATGCCTGGTACGCCCAGCCCTGGCAGTATCACCATCCCAACTTCGAGCTCGCCCACGATCTCCAGGCGGCAGGACACAAGATCGGCGTCCTCTCCAACGCCCCCGACGATCTACGCGAGCGATTCCTCAGCGACTTGCCGGTCGAAGTGAACTGGGACGCGATCGTGGTGTCGGGAGAAATCGGCATGCGAAAACCCGACCCACGGATCTTCGAGCACGCCGCCGAGGAAATCGGCGTTGCGCCCAAGGATTGCTTCTTCATCGACGATCTGGAAGAGAACGTGCTGGGCGCCCAGGCAATCGGCATGGGCGGCTACCACTTCACCCGAAACAACTACAAAGCGCTCAGAATCGCCCTGCGAGCGGAGGGGATTGAGTGTTAGGGCCGTCCTCGTCGGCGGGGGCGCAATCCTCGATAAGCAATCGACCGTGGCAGGATCCGAGTCACCAGGATGCGCTGTTCGTCCCAGTCGACTTCGTACACCACCCTCAACTTGCCGATCGAAAGTCGCCAAGTGGACTCATACTGGTCGAGCAGTTCCCCGTCCAATGAAGACGGCCCGCTCCTCAACTCCTTCAGCGCTTCATTCACGCGTTGCTTCAGCAATGGATGCAGCCTGCGTAACTGGTTGCTCGCTTCAGCAGACCGCTGGACACGCCAACGTCCGACGGCCATGCAGCTAGTCGACTTCTGCGAGGAAAAAATCCCAAGCGGCCGGGAACTCGTTCTTGAGTTGAGAAAATAGTGCGCGGCCTGGTGTCGACTCGGGATCTAGCAAGTGGATCCACCTGTATCCGTGAGGGAAATAGGCGTCCATCTTGTCAAAGAAGGCCTTCATCTCCGGGTACTCACGGTCAATCTCCTCATTGAAGTCAATCTCTTCCGTCACAAGATCTTCTCTGGCTTCCTTGGCGATCCGAAGCCACTCTTCCCGCTCTTCTGGTGCCTCATCGTCATCCTGTTGCGGCAGAACCCACTCGAGCGTCTTCGGCATACCATTGGCGATGCCTTGTTCGATGAGCCGCGCGCGATGGTAGGCCTGTTGCGCTTCATTGGGCATCGCGGCCAGTTCCTCTTGGGAAAGTTCTGCTCGAGCTTCACGACTGGACGGCTCTTGTGTGACCATGATCGGTCCTCCTACACCTCAGCGTATTCCGTTCGACTCGTTCTAATCGGTCGATCTTACTCGGATTTCGCCGACCGATCGCGCAGCAGCGTGAAGAACACCGACGCGAATAGCGCTCCCAGTGCTGGCGCCGCCCAGTAGATCCAATGATCTGTCCAGAACCAGGCAATCGCCGCAGGACCAAAGGCTCTCGCCGGATTCATCGATGCTCCTGAGACGCTGCCGGCCATCGTGACCGCCGCCGCCACATAGAGACCAACTGCAAGCGCAAACACCGTCGCGCTGCGTCCACGTTCGGCCATCTGGAGAATCGCATAGACGAGGAAGAATGTGATCACGATCTCGGTGCCGAATGCCTGGATCAACGGCCCATCGCTGAAGTTCGCTCCGAGCCAGGATTCGCCTTCGCCCGTGTGATTGCGAAACAGTCCGTGCATCACCGATGAGGCGATCAAGGCACCCGCCAGTTGTGCCGCAATGTAAGGAACCAGCTTGCGGCCCGGCAGTTTCCCGCTCAGCCATAGCCCTAGCGAAACCGCCGGATTCAGGTGCGCGCCCGAGATCGCCCAGAAGGCGAAGATCATCACCGCAACGCCGAATCCATTGACCAGCCCGACGCCCAATGCTCCAAGCTGTCCACCCGACCACCAGTCGACGTGCGCTGAGCCGGCGCAGAAGAAGACGAGCCCAAACGTGCCCAATACTTCCGCCATCAACTGACGGGCATTGCCATAGACGCTGGCCTGGTCGAGGCTGAATGCGTCAATCAGGGGGTTGAGCAGACGCTGTCCCGGCGCCAGGACCTGTTCAATCGGAGTCATCGCAGCCACCTTCCGATTAGACCTGAACAACTCGACCGAAACGCTAACAGCGACCACATCGGTCGGAGTGTGCGCGCTGTTAAGGTTGGTCTATGCCAAATCGACTTGCACGGGAGACGTCTCCCTACCTCTTGCAACACGCCAACAATCCCGTGGATTGGTATCCATGGGGCGATGAAGCCTGGGCTCGCGCTCGGGCGGAAGACAAACCTGTCCTGGTCAGCGTGGGCTACGCCGCCTGCCACTGGTGTCACGTGATGGAGCGTGAATCCTTCGAGAACGATCAGATCGCCGCGCTGCAGAACGATCTCGTCGTCAGCATCAAGGTTGACCGCGAGGAACGGCCCGATGTCGACGAGATCTACATGGATGCCCAACAAATGATCCACGGCCACGGCGGCTGGCCGCTCAACGTCTTCTGTACTCCCGACGGTCGCCCATTCTTCGGCGGCACGTACTTCCCGCCGCAGCGGCGGACTGGGATGCCAGGCTGGACCGATGTCCTGGAAGGCGTCACACGAGCGTTCCGCGAGCAACGTGACCAGGTCGAACAACAGGCGACGCAGCTCACGCAACATCTCAATCTTCGTGTCGAATTGGCTGGTGAGGAGCTGACCGAGTCTGCCGCGCAGGTCCGTTCTCGCGCCGCGACGGCGCTCCTGGAAACCGCCGATCGCACGCACGGCGGTTTCGGCGCCGCGCCGAAGTTTCCGCAGCCTTTCTATCTCCAACTACTCATACAGCAGGCGCTCGACGAAACGGCCAGCAATCGCACCGATGCCCGCCGACATCTCGCCGATTCGTTGCGCAAGATGGCCGAAGGCGGCATCTATGACCAGCTCGCCGGCGGATTCCATCGCTACGCGGTCGACCAGATCTGGTTGGTCCCGCACTTCGAGAAGATGCTCTACGACAACGCGCTGTTGATTCCCCTGTACCTGGACGCACATCGGCTGGAGACCTCTTCATCTACTCTCCCCCCCAGCGGGGGGGAGATGCCGACGGCAGAGGGGGGGAGAGACTCCCCCTTCGCACGAATAGCCCGCGAGTCTGCTGATTACTTACTCAACGAGCTGCAGACTCCGGACGGCGCGTTCTTCGCCTCAACCGACGCCGACTCGGAAGGCGTGGAGGGCAAGTACTTTGTCTGGACACGAGACGAACTGCACGAACTGCTTGGCGATGGCGACGCGGAAATTGCCTGTCATCGTTGGGGAGTCGATGTCGGCGGCAACTGGGAGGGCAACTCGATCCTGCTGGCGGCGCAGTCGCCTGAGGATGTCGCGCGCTGGCTCGACCTGCCCTTGAGCGATGTGAACGAGTCGTTGGAACGCAGTCGGCGCACATTGCTGGAACATCGGGCGACGCGAATACCGCCGGCGACTGACACGAAGATCATCGCCGCCTGGAACGGCATGGCAATCGACGCACTGTCCAAGGCTGGCGCTGTGCTCGATGAGCCGCGATTCATCGAAGCGGCAGAGCGTGCGGCACGATTCATCCTCGACAACATGCGCGCCGATGACGGCGGGCTGCTGCGTATCCACTCGGCCGGGCGCGCTTCGGTTGACGCGTTTGTCGAGGACTACGCCGCGGTTGCCGACGGCATGATCTCACTCTACGAGGCGACCGGCGACGAATCTTGGTACTCGGAAGCGCGAGCGCTGATCGATGCAATGATCGACCGCTTCTGGGACCATGATGGCGGCGGATTCTTTACCGTCGGACGCGGCGGCGAAGAGCTCATTGCGCAGCGAAAACCGGTCCAGGACGGCGCAACGCCGAGCGGCAACTCGCTGGCCGCTCGCGCCCTGGCGCGGATGTACGCCCTGACCGCCGACGGCCGCTACGCCGACCTGATTGAAGCGATGCGCTCGACCTTTTCCGCCTTCCTGAGCAAAGCTCCGACGATGCTGGGGCTGTTCGTTTCGATTGAGGACTGGCTGTCCGATCATCGATCGGTCGCGCTCGTCGGACCGCGCGACGCCCCGGAGATTGCAGCCATGCGTCGCGACCTCTGGTCGGGGCCTCCTCGTCCGATGGTGCTGATGCAGCGCACCTCCGACGCGACGATCGTTCCGCAGTTGGTCGACAAGACCCTCCAGCAGGGATCGCCGACGGCTTATGTCTGCCAACGGTTCGCCTGTTCAGCGCCGGTCCACTCATCGGGAGCGTTGTCGCAGATCTTGCGAGACCCGCTGCCCATCGAATAGCCTGAAGAACACCGTACAGATGTTTCACGTGAAACAATTTGATTCGAGAGGCCTCCAATGACGCACCAAACTGTGGTCCCCACGCTGCGCTATGACGACGCCAACCAAGCCATTCAATGGCTCGGCGAGGCATTCGGACTGACCGAGCACTTCGTCGTCCGTAACGAGGCAGGCAGGGTTGAGCATGCCCAACTCGCTTGGCGCGGCTCCATCGTGATGTTGGGCGACGCCACTGACAATGTGCATAGCCTGCCGCATCGTCATGGCTCAGTCAGCATGACCGCCGAGTCCGCCGAACAGGTCGACGAGACCTTCGCTCGCGCTGTCGCCGCCGGCGCGACCGTGATCCAGCCGCTGACTGATACCGAGTACGGCTCCCACGCCTTCACCGTCGCCGATTACGAAGGCAATCACTGGCACCTCGGCACCTACGATCCGCTCGCAGAGGACCTCTCAGAGGACCATTCGTGAGCCTTCCCGAGCCTGAACGACTGGATGCTCCCGACAGCTTCGGCTTCGCCCTGGAGGAGTATCCCTTCACTCCGATGTCGTGGGACTGGGTGACGTCGCAGCTCGAAGCCTCGCGCAACTACTGGATCGTGACGACTCGACCGTCGGGCCGGCCGCACTCGGTGCCGGTCTGGGGTGTGTGGACGGATGATGCGTTCCACTTCGCCACCGATCCACTGGGCGTCACGGCCAGGAATCTCCAGCGGAATCCCGAATCGGTTGTGACCCTTGAATCGGGCGATGACGTTGTGATCCTGGAAGGTCAGTTCACCTTGCATGAATCGACCGAGAGCATCCAACAGGCTTTCAACGCCAAGTACGACATGCCCTGGGGCGCAGATGAGCAGATTCCCGTCTTCAGCCTGACAATGCGCAAGGCGCTCGCCTGGACCGAATCCGACTACCCCAGCAACGCAACGCGCTGGCGCTTCTAACCGCCTGCAAACACATCTCAAACCGCATGTGTACATCAAGCGGCGACTATGGTTGCCGACGCAGATGCACAGCAAAGGTCGTGATATGAAGCGTTCCATCGCGTTAGCAGCGCTAATCGCAACAATGTTGTTCGCTGTTGCCTGTTCCGGTGACGACTCAGGGGAGGGATTGGGAGAACACGGAGATCGACAGAGTCGACAGCAAGGGCACGGGCAAGAACAAGGACAACAACAGGGCGAAGAGCAGTCCGCAGTCCAGTTCAGCAAGTCAGACACCTACGACCACACCCGCAACGGTGCGCGATTAATCCTGACCTACGACGGTGAAGCGAATGAGTTTGTCGGCACGGTCGAGAACACGACCGATGGCATGCTCACCCGAGTACGAGTCGAAGTACATCTCTCAAACGGCACAGAACTCGGACCAACCACGCCCACCGATCTTGAACCCGGTGAGACCATAGGCATCACCTTGCCTGCCACCGAGAAGGACTTCAAGACCTGGAGTGCCCACCCGGAGGTCGGTGAGGAAGAGGCTAATCATCAGTCCGACCGCGAGTAGGCAGGTTTGAGCCAAATCGACTTGACGGACGAAGAACAGCGCGAATTCCGTCATTCCCACGCTTGCCGCGGGAATGACGGAAGAGGCAATCAAACTGAATCGGAACCGATCGAGTAGATCGGCGCCTAGGGTCTGTTCACATGGGGTGTGGAACAGCGGACGGAAGCTACACAGGTCTGCCGATGGGGAGCGGGACCCCCTCAGCCCCCGTTCAAGCCGGGGGCAGGCTCTTCGGCAGCTCCCCCTGCAAGAGCCTGATGCATATCCTCCGATTCCCCTCTCCCCCCCTTGCGGGGGGAGATGTCACAGCGTGACAGAGGGGGGGTCGGCTGGCGACGACCAGATAGGGCCAACAGGCAGGGACCCCCCTCTGCCTTCGGCATCTCCCCCGCAAAGGGGGGAGAAGGGGAGTTACGCATCGGTCTCTGCAAGGAGGAGCAGGGAATCCTGGTGCGCCTCGTGAGGTTGTCTCAAAAGTCGCAGGTTTACTGCGCGAACCCATTTCTCTTCATCCCTCGCTTCACGCGGGGGTCTGCTCGGGTTCCGGTCGCCTGTGGCAAAATGAGGAATTCCCCTGCCCAACTTGATCGTGGGCCCGCTTCTTTGCGGTCCCAAGAGGACCAGACCCCCGCGTGAAGCGGGGGATGAGGAACAAGTGAGGCAGTCTCACGCATGGGAGCTCAGCATCCATACGAACAGACCCTAGCTGCCCCAAAACTCTGCCGACCGACGCTCGTTGAAGGCGGCGACGCCCTCTTTCATATCGTCGGTGTAGGCGAGGCGCTCAAAGTAGAGCTGCTCGATCCGCAGCCCTTCGTCCAGTGACGTTTGCATGCCGCGAACGGCCGCCGACTTGCACGCGCGAACCGCCAGCGGTCCGTTGCGGTTGATCCGCTCGGCCATTGCCCGCGCAGCGTCCATCAGCTCATCCGCTTCGACCACCTGATGCACGAGACCAATCTCGCGCGCCCGCTCGGCCGAGAGCGGATCACCGGTCAGCATGATTTCCATGGCCCGACTCTCGCCCAACAGACGCGGCAGACGCTGCGTACCGCCCCAACCGGGCAGCAGTCCCAGACCGACTTCCGGCTGGCCCATCTGTGCATTGGTCGAGGCGATCCTCAGGTCGCAGGCCAGTGCGACTTCGAGTCCACCGCCAAATGCGAAGCCATTGATTGCTGCGATCAACGGCTTCGCTATGTACATCCCGCGCATGATCGTCGGAGCGAGCTCGAAGCGCTCCTTGGACGGCTCGTCCATCATCGCCGGAATCATGTCGCGCAAGTCTGCGCCGGCGGAAAAGGCGCGATCTCCGGCCCCTGTGATGATCGCAATCCAGGCATCGTCATCGTCCTTGAACTGTGCGCAGGCCTCAGAGAATGCCGCGTACTGCTCTCGATCGAAGGCGTTCAGCGCCTTCGGACGATCAAGCACGATCGTCGCGATGCGATCCGACACTTCAAACGTGACAGCCATGCTCAACCTCCGTTAATCACCGTGTTCATAGATGCCGCATCCGGTCTTACGACCCAAGCGGCCTGCCGAGACCAGACGCCGCAAGATCGTCGGTGGCGCCAGTGTCGGGTCACCGATCTCTCGCTGCATGCTTTCAGCCACGTCCAGCAATACATCCAGACCGACCAGATCGGCCGTCGCGAGTGGACCCATCGAATGCCCCAGACCAAGCTGGCAGGCCTGGTCGATGTCCTCAGCCGTGGCCACGCCTGACTCCCAGAGTCTGAGTGCAGACAGGCAGAAGGGGACCAGCAATCGATTGACGATGAACGCCGGCGTGTCCTTGACTCGCACCGGCGTCTTGCCTGTCGATTCGACAAAGGCCCAGGCCGCTTGCACCGCCTCTTCGGAGGCCGTGAGCGGGACCACAACCTCAACCAGGGGCAGGACCTGCGCCGGATTGAAGTAGTGCAACCCCACGACCCGCGAGGGGTCGGACATGCGCTGGGCGATTTCCTGGATCGACAGCGAGGATGTGTTGGAAGCGAGGAACGCCGCGTCTGCGCACAGCTCCTCGAGCCGTTCGAAGATGCCCTGCTTCAAGGTGACGTTCTCGGACACCGCCTCGATCACGCCTTGCGCGGATACGAGAGCTTCCATATCCGTCGTGGTAGTCAGGGCGGCAAGGGCGGACCGACCCTGTTGCTCGGAGATTCGTTCGCGAGACACCAGCCGGTTAACGCCGTTCTCGATCACGCCACGGGCGCGTTCCAATTGGCCGGAATCAACGTCGATCAATGAGACCTCTGCGCCTGCCAACAAAGCGGTCTGCGCGATACCAGAACCCATCGTTCCGCCGCCCAACACCCCGAGGCGCTTCACCTCTGTGATCGCTTCTGACATTGGACTCTCCCGCTTGAAGGCCGGCTGATGGTACTCGCAGCAGACTATCCCAAGCTCACAGGGTCTCCCGCTCGGCAACGGCGTTCATTGTGAGGTCCACCGCTACGCTTGAAGGGTTAGCTGTGCAATACCGAAGCATCGAGGAGCCGATCATGAGCCGACGCATTGGGATGGGATTCGACTGGCAAGGATCGATGGACCGCGAGACGGCGCTCAGGCGCGCTCAAATCGCCGATGAAGTCGGAATCGATTCGCTCTGGGTTGCCGAGGCTTGGGGGCAGGACGCCTTTACGACGTTGGTACAGCTTGCTGAGCGAACCAGCAACGTGCAGGTCGCGACCGGCATCGTCAACATCTACTCGCGCACGCCGGCGGCGCTTGCCCAGCACTTCGCCACCATCGACGAATTGTCGGAGGGTCGTGTCATCGTGGGCCTGGGCAACTCTGGTCCGCAGGTGATCGAGCACTTCCACGGCGTCCCCTTCCAACCGGCCTTCAAGCGCATGCGCGAGACGGTTGAGATCATGAAGATTCTCTTCTCCGGTGAGCGCTTGAACTATGACGGCGACCTCTTCAAGCTCCAGCGAGGCTTCACACTTCGATTCGAGACCTATCGTAAGGAACTGCCGATCTACCTGGCCACGTTGAACCCCAAATCGGTGAAGATGACTGCCGAAATCTCCGACGGTTGGTTGCCGATCATGATTCCCATGGATCGGCTCAAGGAAGAGATCGACCTGGTCAATGATTGGGTCCGTGAGGCGGGCAAGGATCCTGCCGACTTCACGATCCGCGCGCCGGGCGGCGTCACCGTCGCCAACTCGCCCGACGATCAGGCGCGGGCCCGCGCCGGGCAGGCCGGCACGCTCGCCTTCTATTGCGCGCGGATGGGCGAGTTCTACTATCGCCAGTTGTCGCGCATGGGCTACGAGGATGAGGCCAACGCCGCCCGCGTCGCCTGGAAAGAGGGCGGCGGCGGAGCAGCCGCGCAGTCCCTGCCCGAGGAGATGCTGGATCAGTTCGGCTTCGTCGGCACGACGGAGGAGTGTGTTGAGCGCCTCGAACAAGAGGAGTCGGCCGGCGCGCTGCTGCACAGTGTCAACGTCATGGAGCAGGACCCAAACGAGTTCGCCAGTATCCTCGATGCTCTGAAGGGCTAGCAAGCTGAACAGCGGATCGAGGCCTGCCCAGAATCTCTACAATGGCAGCATCGGCCCGCACGAACATGGGAGCTGCCGCTATGCCAGAGGCTGACCTGCTGGATCGGGTCACGGTGAGCCCCGGTGTGCTGGGCGGGAAACCGGTCATCCGTGGCATGCGCATCGCAGTGGAACATGTCCTCGCGATGCTGGCCGCGGGAGATTCTTCCGAAACGATTCTTCGAGAGTACCCGTTCCTCGAACCCGCAGATATCCAGGCCTGCCTGCTGTTCGCTCACCGCGCTGTCGCCGGTGAGTCCATCCATGATCGCGCCCTCATCGGTTGACAATGAGATTCTTGCTCGATGTCTGCGCTTCCTCGCGGAGCTTGCGGTCGATGCTGCTGAATGACGGACACGACGTGATCTCGGCCCTCGAGATCGATCCAAGAGCAACCGACGCAGAGCTGCTGGAGCTTGCGCGAGCGGATCAGCGAGTCATTATCACGGAGGACAAGGACTTCGGCGAGCTCGTGTTTGTGCGCCGACAACCACACTCCGGCATCATTCGATTCACCAGTATGACAGTCGATGAGAAGGTCGATGCAATGTTCGAGCTACTCGAACGTTTTTCGGACGAGATTGAAGAACAACGCATCATCGTGGTCACTCGCAACAGAATCCGGATACGGCGGGAAGGCTAAGTGCGAATCGCGATGGGCGATCCACCCCTTGCGATTCCGTTGCTGCCCCGTCTGATGCGGTAGTCCCCTGGGCTGCTCTTTGATCTCAGTGCTGGAGTCGGCGATCTGCCGGCAGCATGTAGGGGAATGACGACCCCGAGTTTAGGCCGCCCACTCGATCCACCAGCCGTGTGGTGATGAGCGGGCCAAGAGTTGCCGGCTGCTTGCTCCATCGCGGAAGCGAGTGATGGCGAGCGAGGGGAACTGCACGTCGTCGATGTCGTCGAGCAAGTGCTCCAGTGTGACCAGCCATACCGGGCGATCACGGCTCGTTTCTGCCAGTGTTTCGAAGATCTGTTGCCGTCCGGCCGCCGGGATTTGGTAGATGGCGACCGTCGAGTAGGCGGTCAGCGCCGCGTCTCGGGGCGCATCGGTGATCATCTGTGGCAGCAACTCGGCGGCATCTCCCGAGCGCAGGTCGACCGGTGAATGTCTCAACTCAGCCGCTCCGTCGAGCAATCGCTGGTGACGCTCGACGTGCTCCGGCCAGATCAATGCCTGGAGCCAGCGCAACTCCGATTCGTCGGTCAGGTCAATGGGATTGAGGTCAATGCCGCCGCGAAACTGGATCGCCAACTCGTCGGCGAGAGTCGGAAGTGCCCCACTGCCGCGCAGTTCGGCCTCCAGCAAGACTCGAGCCTGCTCGCTGCCCCACGACGCCTCTTGGAGGCCTCCACGTGTGTATCGATAGTGGTAGCGATCTACGTTCAGGTTGAGTCCGGCGCTGGCTCCGATGTCGATCAGTGCCAGCGGGCGCTCGGATTCGGCCTGCACCATCGAGAACGTCGGCAGCAGGCAGGTACAGCGACGAACCACGTTGGTCTGGGTGCGCCGATGCCGAATCAGTTCCAGAATCTCGGCGCGATGGTCGAGGCAGAACTCGCGAAACGCTGGAAACGCCGGCTCCATCGGCCGATCCGCCCCCGAGACGACTGGATAGTGGGCCGAGAGGGGATGCGCTGCATACGCTGCGCTGCTGAGCAGCAGGTACTGCACAGCCGCGAAGAGCATGTTGGGGGCCGGCTGGCGACGACGTTTCTGCGCCGCGAGTTCGAGCAACTCACGGTCGAGCGACACGCCGTACGCGAGTTCGGCGTACATCGGCGAGGCGAGGTCGGGCGCTTCAACTCTGGCGAAGCGATGGAAGACATCGCGATAGTGCGCATAGTGCGCCAGGTTGGGCGCATCGAGACCGTCGCGCGGAGGCATGGTTCGGCCTCAGACCTGTCGAGCGCTAGGCGCTCAGGAACTCGCCGAGCTTGCTCAGCAGCGCCTCGGGCTCTTCGACCTGCGGCATGTGCCCGGAGGCGGAGAACATCGCCACTTCCGAATTCGAGATGCCGCGACTAAAGTCCTCGGCGTACTGCGGCGGCACGAGACCATCCGATGCACCCCAGCAGATCAGCGTCGGAGAGGTCACTCGGTGAATCCGCTCGGCCAGACGCTTGTCGGGGATCGGCCACATAAAGCGGGCTGCGGTCTGAAGCATCTTGGCTCGCTCGACGGTGGCCACCTGCAGCTCTGCCGGATCCTCCGGCGGCGGCGCGGTCATCATCTTCGCGCCCGGGTGCTCCTGGTCGTGGAACAGCGCCGGCACGAGCTCGTTGGGCATCATTGCAAAGAAGTCGGCGACGGGGTAGTCGTCATTCCAGAGGCCGACCGGTGCGATCAGCACCAGCTTGGAAACGCGGCTGGGTTGCATCGCGGCGACCTCGGCGGCGAACCAGCCGCCCATCGAGTGACCGACCACGATCACGTCGTCGACGCCCATCGCGTCGAGGAAGTCCCAGTAGAAGTAGAAGACATCGTGGTGGTCCATCAACCACTCAACGCCGGTCGAGTTGGCCGTCCCCGGTAGCTTTGGCGCGAGCACGCGATGGTGCTGCGAGAGTTGCTCGAGGAATGGGTCCCACATCAGGCCGCCGGCGCCGTGGATGAAGAGCAGGTCGGGACCCGATCCCGCCTCCATGTAACCCACGTTGAAACGGCCGTTGACCAGCGAAATCGTCTTGTCTTCCATCCATGCACCTCCAGGCAAACACATGCACAATCACGACCGCACGGCGCGAAACGCGCTCTTGGAGACGCGCGGACACGATGCAAGGCTATGAGTGCTGATTGCCCAGTGTCAAACCCGCGAAGCGCCGTCGCCAGATGATTCCCGCCGCCACGATCAGCAGCCCAAAGGCCAGTGTTCCCAGTGCTCCAGCGACACTCGAGTCAAACTGAGCAATGATCAGCGTCAGCAGGGTCGCATAGCTCCCGATCACCCCCATCGCAAATCCGATCCGATGCTGATAGACCACTCCTGCGGCGAGCACAAAGAGCGCCCAGACGATCCCGATGCCGGCGAGCTCGGGACTTTGAGCCGCCAACGCCGACGCTGCGACGATTCCGGCGCCCAATAGCGCCGACTGCCAGAGCGGCGTCAACCAGTGGTCCGACAGCCGTCGCAACAGCCGAGGTCCCACCATGCCCAGCGCTGTCGCCTCGATGCCAGTCAGCAGTACGATCACGGTGAGCCCCAAACGCGCACCGTTATCAACGTCGGAGACACCGCCTGCGAGCGCGCCGACCAGCAGCACGCCAGACGCCGGCAGCAACTCGGGGCGTCCGTCTCTCAGCGCCCAGGCTGTGACGATCCAGCCGACCAGGAGCGTCCCCCAGTCGATGATTGGCTCGGTAGAGGCTGCGGCCAGTCCCAGAATGGCGAATCCAGCGCCCAGCGACGCACCCAACCGACTCCATGCTGCCAGTTCGGGATCGAACCAACGCCTGGCCCGACCGACCCTGGCAAGCACACCGCCTGAGATCAGCACGACCAGGACGAAGGTCAGCCATAGCTGCCAGCTGTCGAGCGATCGGGAGCCAAAGACCCCGCGGTCCAGAGCACCCGCGCCGATTGCCAACGCCGCTGGCGATTGCGCCAGTGCAGCGCTAGCGGCGAAGGTAGCCAACGGCGACCGTGTCAGCCGGAGCATCAGTGTGGCCATGCTCACGACGACCATGGTGAGTAGGAACCAGCCGAGCCAGAGTTGATCATCGTCGCCGATCTCGTCCAGCAGCCAACCCACCGCGACGGCAATGAGCAGCACCGAGACCCCGGCGCAGGCGTCCGCCAGCGCTGCCGCGCGGTTGCGTTCGGCCAGCCAGGCGGTCGCGACACCAATGAGGCCTCCAGCGAGCGAGAAGGCGAACGAACTCAGACCATCGTCGAACAGTGACACCGTCAGTAGCAGCCAGGCGATGACGACAATCGACGCGCCCAGGTAGGCCGCGACATCGGCGACTCGACCATGCGAGATTCTGCGGCCCGCCGTATCCAGGGGCGGTGCGGAGCGCTCCGCCTCCCATTCGAGAACCGCCAACTCCGTCTCTTCGTCGATCAGGTCAGCTTCGCGCCAGCGTGTCAGGGCCGAACGCCAGTCATCCCGGTCGAACAGCGTGGCCATCTACGTCCCAGCGCATTCAACAAACCCAGACCTGGAGTCAGCCTAAAGTGATTGCCATGCCTCCGAAGCCGTTGCCAGCCTCGATCGTCCGTGCCTACGACATTCGTGGCACGACACCGGACCAGATCGACGAGTCCGTCGCCTGGAGGATTGGCAACGCCTTCGGTCAGTGGCTGCAACACAACGGGGGCGAAAGCGCCGCCGTGGGTCGGGACGCCCGTAAGAGTTCGCCGGAGCTGTATGAATCCGCGATCGATGGCCTATTGAGTGCCGGCGTCGATGTGTATGCGGCGGGATTGTCGCCGACGCCGGTCATCGGCTGGACCGTCGATCAGCAGGGATTGGGCGGTGGACTGATCGTGACTGCGAGTCACAATCCGCCTGAGTACAACGGATTCAAACTGCTCGCAAATGCAGCGCGTCCGCTGATGCCAGATGACATCGCGCTGGTGGCCGCGACAGAGCCGCGAGCTGCGCCGTCAGCCGGGAGACGTACCGATTTCGATGTGAACGAACCGTACCTTGAGATGATTCGCAGTCGATTTGCCAACTCCACAGACATCGCGGTCGCCATCGATCCCGGCAATGGCACGACATCATTGACCGCTGCCCGAGCGTTGATCGATGCCGGTGCGCGTGTTCACTCGATCCGTTCCACGGCTCGGCCAACGCCTGAGATCGCCGCTGATCCGCAGAATCCGGACACCATGCGAGCGTTGGCTCGCACCACTCGCAGCGTCGGAGCGGAACTGGGCATCGGCTGGGATGGCGACGGCGACCGGATCGGTGTGCTCGACCATCTGGGACGCCGCTATGAGGCCGACTGGCTGGTGGCGCTACTAGCCCGGCCGCTGCTGCAACGCGTCTCCGGCGCCGAGGTGCTGCTCGACCTCAAGACCAGCACCAGCGTGATCGAGAGTGTTGAACGTCACGGCGGCCGACCGGTCTCGGCCAAGACCGGGTATTCATTCTTCCGACGGCTGATGCGAGATCGTGAGATGGCATTCGGAGGAGAAACCAGTGGTCACATCATGTTTGGTCCCGGCTATCGACCAAACGAACACGCGCCGTGGATCGACGACGGCGTCTATGCGGCCTGTGCGCTGCTCGCTTACCTGTCGGCGAGCGGACGAACGCTGGCGGAGGAGATGGCTGAGATCGAGCCTCGACCGATCTCGCCGGAACTGCGTCTGGACTGTCCTGATGAGCTGAAGGCCGACATCGCTGAGGCGCTCGGTAAGTGGTTCGTCGCGCGGCATCCGCAAGCGCAGATCGACCGCAGCGACGGCGCTCGGGTCTCCTTGGGCGACGCCTGGCTCCACGCGCGAGCCTCAAACACTGCGCCGGCCCTGAGTCTGCGCTTCGAAGCCGACGACGAAACGGCATACCGCCGAGTCGCTGAGCAGTTGCAGGCTGCGCTCAAATCACATCGATCCGTTGCAGGCATAGCGCTGCTCAATGAAGCCCCGACGATTGGACCTCAACTGCTGATTTAGGGGGTGTTCACATGGGGCGGTTCAGTCCAGGAGTTCCCGTCATACCCTCGCTCGCCGCGGAGCCTGCCCCCGGCTTGAACGGGGGTATCTCGCTGCATTCAGCGCCACTGTCCGGGCACCACTCGGCGAGATTGCCGCGGCAAGCGCGGCAATGACGGAATCTTGGCTGAGCAAATGGTTGATGTGAACAGGCCCTAGTTATCTCACGAACAGTTCAACTTCGAGCTCATCGGCCAGTTCACGAATCGACACTTCTGGTTTAGCCTCGGTCACCAGCATTACTCGTACCGTCACAACTCGGCCATTGAGATGTTGTTCCGCTTGCATCACGGCACGCATTTTGACCAGCGTGAACAGCGCAAGCTGCAACTCGTGCGACTCGGTTCCCTGCGGGCGGACCTCGACAATCAGCGCATCAGATTCGCCGACGAACGCCGCGTCGGATTCGTCGCCGGAAGGGAACCAGCGCTCAGTGACACCAACCACATCGGAGGGCGCTCCGAGGATCGGTCCGTTGGCCGCGGCCCACTCCTTGAGCGCGCGATGCGCCGAACTCTCCGGCGTTCCGGAGCGCGTTTTGGTCGGTGGCAATCCGAAGGCGTAGATTCCAACAGTGACCCAATCAAAGCGTTGCATCGCGGCCAGATCTGTATCTGAGGCCCCACCGAGCAAACTAAGCAGACTCGGAGCGCCCGGGTACATCTCCCGAATCCGAGCTTGCATACCTTCGGCCACCTCAACGAGATCGACTGCGCCAACGTCCACCGAAAATCGCAGTCTTGCGGCTTCAGGGTCCGCGAGTACACCCTTGCGAGCGGACTTAGTCAGAAACCTGAACAAGGTTCGCTGCAGATCGATTTCGGTCAGTTCAAGCGGCATGGCCGTAGGGTAGTGATCGATGAGCCGCCAACCCGTGTCAGTACCGCGCGAAATCTTCCGTGCCTACGACATCCGCGGCCTCGCGCTCGGCGCCGATGCGTTGCTCACGCCGGACCTGGCGATTCGAGTCGCACTGGCCTATGCCGGGCTGATCGATACCGCCGCGCAGGTCGTGGTCGGCGGCGACCAGCGACCGACCACGCCCGCATTGCAACAGGCCGCCATTGCGGGGTTGCTGGACGCCGGCCTGGATGTCGTCGACATCGGTCGGGCGCCGTCGCCGCTGGTCTACTGGGCCACTGCCCGGCTCACACAGGAGCGTCCCACCGCCGGATTGGTCGTCACCGCTTCTCACAATCAACCTGAGGACAACGGGATCAAGCTGCTCCACACCGACGTGATGCCGCTCCTGCCGGAACAGATCCAGGCCGTCGCCAACCGTGTGGCGTCAGGTGTTTCCACTGGCGATCGACTGGGCGATCGACAGGGCGACCGCCGCCTGTGGAGCCCAAGGCCAGCCTACGTTCACAGCCTGGCTGAGTCGTTTCGCGTGCAACGGCCGCTAAGGGTCGCCATCGATCCCGGCAATGGTGTCGCGACCGTGACGGCGCGAACGGCTTTGCAGGCAATCGGGTGCGAAGTGGTTGCGATCAACGACGACGCAGAGGAGCCTCATCCGCCGCACACCGCTGACCCACAACATGCGGAAAACGTCAGGGAGCTAGCAAAGTTCGTTCGCGAGTCAGACGCCGACCTTGGCTTCGCCTTTGACGGCGATGGCGATCGGCTGGGACTCGTCGACGGACGCGGGCGACGAGCCACTCCCGATCAGGTACTGGCCTTACTGGCGCAGGACTGGTTATCGGCACATCCGGGCGCCAGAGTCCAGATTGATGTCAAGACGTCACTAGCTGTCATCGACCACATCAACGGACTCGGTGGTCACGCCAAGTTTGGACCAGTTGGACACTCGCTGGGCAAGTACGCGATGCGCGACACCGGGATCGACTTTGGTGGAGAGGCATCGACTCACTACTACTACCGAGTCGATGATCCGCCCCACATCACAGACGACGCCGTCCGCACGGCCTGTCGCATTGCCGAACTTGCGTCGCGGACGCCGATTGAACCGTTGCTCGATGCCGTTCCTCGGTATCGCATTTCGCCGGAAGTGAAGATTTCATGTCCTGATGATCGCAAACACGCGGTCTCAGCAGCGATCACTGAGCACGCGCGGAGTCGCTGGCCGGTGAACGAGATTGACGGGGCCCGGATTGATCTCTCATCTGCTGCTGCTGGCGGTTGGTGCAACGTTCGCGCGTCTAACACGACGCCGAATCTGACGATCGTTGCCGAAGCTCGGACAGATGCAGGCTATGAAACAGTGCGGCGGATCAGCGCGGACATCCTGGCTGAACAGGGGCTCGATCCGGCGCCGTTGCTCAGTCAGCCACCGCTTGACTGAGTTCGGCGGACGGCATTTCGAAGACTTCCGCCAGCAGTTCATAGGAACGCACGCGGGCGGCGAAATCGTGTGTGATCGTGAGGGCGATGAACTCGTCGACCTCGTAGGCCTGGGCTAACTGCTCCAGCTTGTCGCGCACCTGCACGGGCGAGCCGTGGATGCTGCGATTCTGCATGTAGGCGAGATAGTCCAACTCGGGCTGCGAGTAAGGGAAATTCAACGCTTCCTCAACCGACGGAATCCCACCGCGCATGCCGCGATTGCCCTTGATCCGCCAGCACCAACGACTCCAGCAGAGGCGCTCCGCTTCTTCAGACGTTTCAGCCACGGTGACTGAGACGCCCAGCGAGGCCCGAGGTTCAGAACTCACCGGGGATGGCTGGAACCGTTCGCGGTACTTGCGCACGACCTGCTCACCGCCCTCGGGCGAGATGAAGTGAGCGAAACAATACGACCAACCCAGCTCGGCTGCGACGTGTCCGCCGTAGTGCGACGAGCCGAGCAGCCACAGTTCGGGCATCGGCGCGCCCGGCGGAGCAGCCTGGACTTCTCGGTACTGATGATCGGGCGGCAGGTCGTCGGCCAGCCAGCCGTAGAGGTCGAGAAGCTGCTCAGGGAAGTGGTCGATGCCCAGAGCGCCGGGACCATGAACCAGGGCACGCGCGGTGCGACCATCGGAGCCTGGCGCTCGACCCACTCCGAGATCAATCCGGTCCGGGAATTGGGTTGTGATGGTGCGGAAGTTCTCGGCCACTTTGAGTGAGCTGTAGTGGGGCAGCATGATGCCGCCCGACCCGACACGGATCCGGGACGTTTGCGCGGCGACCTGGGGAATCAGTACCTCCGGCGAAGCGCAGGCAAGCGAGCCGGCATTGTGATGCTCGGCCAGCCAATAGCGCGAGTAGCCGAGTCGATCACATGCTTGCGCGAGTTGGAACGTCTCCGAGATCGCCGTTGCCGCCGTGCCGCCGTCTCGAATCGGAATCTGATCGAGCACGCCGAGCGTAATGTCTTGCACCATGCCGTCAGCCTACAACCGACCCTGAATGCTCGCGTAAGCTGAGTACGCACATCTATGTGCCTCTGCGTTCTCGCGACGCCCTCCGAACACTGCTGGAGATTTCCATGACCACTCGTTCCGACGCCCCGAATCAGTCGCTTGCGCCGATCAGCAGTCGCGCTGCCGATGCGGCGCGTGAGGCGTGGGACAACTTCCCTGCGCTCTACACGGCGAACACCGCGACCAAGGGGATGACCGCCGGAAACATGACCGAGTGGGGACTTTCGGGCACCGCGCCGAAAAGCCAACTGCCGCCGATTTCCCTCGGTGGAGGTATCCCGGACGCCGAAACGCAGCCTCGCACGGAACTGCTCGCGGCGATGGGTCGAGTGCTGGAAGCGCCGGGAGACGCGCCGCTCGTCTATGGCGGCGCACAGGGCTACAGGCCGCTGCGTGACGAGATCGCGGGTTACTTTGCCCGCAACCATCCCTCGCAACCAACCGCGGACTGGTATCTGCTGACTAACGGCGCAGCAGGGGCGATTGAGTCGATCTGCGCGTCCTTCCTCGATCCGGGCGACGTCGTCATTACCGAGATTCCGACGTTCGCCGGTTCGCTGCGCACGATGCGCGGCAAACAAGCCTCTGTGATCGGCGTGGGGATGGATGATGAGGGAATCAACCTCGAAGAACTCGATGCGACGATTGACCGTCTCGAAGCTGACGGCCGAACGATCAAGCTGATCTACACCCAGCCGACGTTCCACAACCCGACCGGTCTGACGATGACGCTAGAGCGCCGGCTCGGACTGATCGAGCTGGCCGTGCGGCGCAAAATCCTGTTGATGGAAGATCATGCCTACTCGGAGCTGTACTTCGACGGTCCGCCGCCGCCGACCCTGTCTGAACTGACCGACGGCTGGGGCGTGCTGACCGTAGGTACGTTCTCGAAGGTGATCGCCACCGGCCTGCGGGTCGGCTGGGTGCAGGCGCGGCCTGACTGGATCCAGGCGATGGTTCCGGCGCGATTCGATATGGGCAACAGTCCGCTGCTGCACCGGATGCTGCATGAGTTCATGGTGCGCGGCAACTTCCGCGAGCACGTGGAAGACATGCGCAACCTCTATGGTCTCAAGGCCAAGACACTGGCATCCGCCCTTGAGCCATATGGCGAGCCCTATTTTGACGTGACCGAACCCTCGGGCGGATTCTTCCTCTGGCTGAAGCTCCGCGAGGGACTGACCGGCGACGCTGTTCGCGACTTCGCCGCCGAGGACGGCCTCAGCTTCCCCTCGGGCAATCGCTTCTATCCCGGCAACGACGCCGGCAACGATGGTGAATCGGTCCGGCTTGCTTATTCCTGGCCGCCGGCGCAGAAGCTCGAAGAGGCGGCCGACCGACTCGGTAGGGCCTTCAACCGCGCCGCCAACGGCAGCTAGCGACGCTAAAGCCGTGCCTTGTGGTCGGCCGTCGAAACGTGTGGCGATCATTGAAGGTCGCCAGATCACGTACGAGTTGCATCGCAGCCCGCGGCGCCGCAAGAACGTCACGCTATCTGTGGAGGGCGAGCTGCTGCGGGTGTTGTCCCCGGTGCGGGCTTCTCAACGACTGATCGATGAGTTCATTCAACGGCGCGCCGACTGGATCACTGAACGGCTGGCCGCGGAACATCCTGCAGGGTTGCAAACCGAACTCCGCGAGGGAGGTTCACTGCCGCTGCTTGGTGGTCGCTATCCCGTCGTGGCCAGTCTTGTGCCGTTCCACTTCGATGGTGAGCGGTTCCTGGTAAACGTCGGCAGACCTGAGCGCGCCGCGTTCGCTGAGGGATGGCTGCGCGAATATGTCCGGGGCCACTTCGCAGCCAGAGTGCAGTACTGGTCGCCGATTGTTGGCGCAAAGCCGGCTCGAATGCAGATACGCAATCAGAAGACCCGCTGGGGCAGCGCCTCATCCAACGGCACATTGAGCTTCAACTGGCGACTGATCTTCGCTCATCCTGACATCGTCGATTATGTCGTCGTACACGAGCTATGCCACTTCATCCAACCGAACCACAGCAAGGAATATTGGCAGCTCGTCGAGTCGATCCTGCCCGACTATCGAGATCGGCGGCAGGCGCTCAAAGATGCGTCGGACAGTCTCATCTGGTAGCCAACACGCATTAGTGGACTTCCGTTCCGACATACCTGCGCTTGATCGAATCCGTTGATCCGTTCCCCTTCTCCCCCCTTGCGGGGGAGATGCCGAAAGCCTGCCCCTGGCCTGAACAGGGGGCGGGGGGGCTGCCTGTCGGCCCTATCTGGTCGTCGCCAGCCGACCCCCCCTCTGTCACCCTGTGACATCTCCCCCCGCAAGGGGGGGAGAGGGGAATCGGAGGATATGCATCATTCTCCACAAGGGGGGGCGAAGCTCCCTAGTCCGAGGCCGCCTCTGCAGGCTCTTGCAGGAAGTCGGGGACTTCCTGGCCGGCGTCGCGGAAGGCTTTGGCCAGGACGTCGTTGCGGCTGAACGAGACTGCGCCTCCGCCGGAGGCGACCCACTGCTGCGTCCCCTCGACCGACGCGAGCTGGCCTTGGAACTTTGGCGCGACGTAGCGGGCAAACAGCTCGTAGGACTTGCGAATGCCTTCGCGATTCGCCCACTCGTGGGCGAGCATCATCAGGCCGCCGAATCCGCCCGAGTTCTCTTGCAGGATTTCGATGGCCTTGATCGCGTCGTCGGGGGTGCCGATGATCGCGCCGCCGGTCTCGACGGCGCCTTCAGGGGTCTCGGCGGTGCCGGGCAGGACGGCTTGCAGCGTGTCGCGGAAGTAGTCGATCTGCCAGGCTCGCCAACCTTCGCGGGCCTCGTCGAAGGCCTGCTCACGAGTCTCGGCGATGTACATCGGAATCACGAGGCGCCACTTGTTGCGATCGACGACGGTACCCTCTCGCTCGGCGATCTCCTCCACTTCACTCCACTGACCCTCGAGGTTTGAGCGCCCGCCGGGGAGGTAGACGCCGATACTGAGCATTCCCATTCCGTACTTGCCCGCCGTGACTCGACCAGCCGGGCTGACGGTCGATGCGACGGCCATCTCGAAGTGCGGTTTCGTGTACGGCGAGACCTGTAGGCGCGCGTCGGTCAACTCGAACCAGTCGGTCGACATGTTGACTGGGCCATCCTGCTTGAGCAGCGCCATGATCGCCTGCAGCGACTCATCCATGCGCTGTCGCTGGTAGAGCGGATCGATGCCCATCATTCGCGCGTCGGACGAGAGCGCTCCCGGCCCGACGCCCATCATCACGCGCCCACGGGTCATGTGATCGAGCTGGATCATGCGGTCGACCACCATCAGCGGATGGTGGTAAGGCAGCGAAACGACGCCGGTGCCCAGGCGGATGTTGCTGGTCCGCTCGGCTGCGGCGGCGATGAATACCTCCGGTGACGCGATCAGTTCCCAGCCGGCCGAGTGATGCTCGCCGATCCAGGCCTCGTCGTAACCGAGTTGATCGAGCCACTCGATCAACTCGAGGTCGCGATGCATCGCCAGCGACGGATTCTCGCCGACGCGGTGGAACGGTGCCATGAATATGCCGAAATCCATGCGTCCATCAGAAGCCATGATCTGTCCTCCAGTTGCCAGCCGAGCGCTCGGCAGTGCTGTCGGTTCGAGTCTAGCTGTAGGTCTAGCCGTGTGGGGGGTGTTGCGGCGGTCGCTCAGCGCTTGCCGAGCGTGCGACCCCACTGCGTCGCCTCACGCAGCGGACAGTATTCGGTGCGGGTGGTGTCCCAGGCGAGGTCGATGCCCGGCTTCGGTCCGCAGTACGCCAGGATCGGCATCTGCGTGCTGGTGCCGAAGTCCCAAGCGTTGTCGGACCAGGTTCCGTAGATGCCTTTGTTGGTCGAGGTCGGCGCTTTGAGATCGTCGAGCGTCTTCTCCTGGATGTTCATGGTCTCGTGACGGCAGGTCGAAGCTAATCCGGTGTTCATGTCGGTCTTCCAATAGGACTGCCAGTTTTGGTCCTTCCAGGGAACGTTCAGGCACCAGCTGATCAGCCCGGATCTCGTGTCTGGGGCGTTGGTCCAGACCGTGCTGGTGGTGTACGAGTTGGCGATCTTGAACGCGTGCTTGTCGCTTCGGTAGCGGAGACTTTGCAGTCCGCCGAGCAAGCCCGCCATGTGCCCATATCGGTTCCACCTCGATGGGCCGCTGCGTTCCACCCGTCCTGTCGCGTAAGACGACTGGACATGGGACGCCACCACGCCGCCGACGAGTCCTCCGGTCTGCTCACAGGTGCCGTGGCAACTGACATCGACGGAGGCAAAGGTGTAGTGCAGACTGACGTCGTTCACGCTCACGTATGGATTGAGGAAGCCGATCAGTCCACCGACGTTGGCGGTGCCATGCACCCGACCGGTCGCGTAGCTCTCGGTCACGAACACGTTTTCCCGCCAGGCGGTGCCGAGCAGCGCGCCGACAACAGATCCCCCGACGACGTCAGCCGCCCTGGCGAAGGAGCCGCTGATCCGTGCGCGCTCGATGATGCCCGCGAGTGCTCCGACATTGCTCCCGCCTCGGATGTAGGGCGCGATCAGTCCGACGTTGCGAATCGCTCCGCCGGTTCCGAGGTAGCCAAACAGGCCGACATAGTATGTGCTCGGACGATTGATGTAGAGGTTGGCGATCGTGTGGCCGTTGCCCTCGAAGGTTGCAGTGAACATCTTGGCCAGGTTGAAGGGCACATCAGAATGGACGTGGGTGCTGCCGGTGTAGAACCGGTAGAAGCCGCGCCTCGACTGCCAATCGTAGGTCTTGCCCATGATCGGTACCCAGCCCTTGCCGCCGCTTCCGTAGGGGTCGGAGGCACTGAAGCCGTCGCCGTCGGGATCGAAGTCGAGGTCGGCCATGAGCTCGTAGCCCTGACAACCCGTGCTCGGGCAGCCCATGCCGCTCGCGGCTGTGGGGAAGGCGGCTTTGTACTGCGAGACACGCTCCGAGTCCGAGTGGTCGCCACGGTGATAGCGGACCGTGCGATAACGGTTGACGCCATCGCTGTTCGTGTACCAGAAATCGTGGCTGTCGTAGTGCGTCAACGTGCCCCAGGTGAAGCTATCCGACACCGGTGGAGGCTTCGGCGCAACATCCGGCACGCCGTCGCCGTTGAGGTCGTGGCGGATCGCATCGAGCTGCTTCAGGCTGCAGATCTCAATCAGGCCGTCGTCGTCCGAGTCATAGTCGCCGCCGGTCGGCGTCTTGCATGGATTGACGTACGTTGTGGCCGGTGAGGTCGTCGCTTTGATTTGGTGACGGGGGAACTGCACGCTGACGGAGGTCGGCTGTACCTGGATCCAATAGGCGGTCTGCGGCAGGAGGCCGGAGAACGAGTGGGCCTTCGACCGAGCGACCGCTGACTTGGCGTCAGTTCGATTGCCGACCTGCCAATACAAGATTACGTACGACGTCGCAAGCCGGTCGGCGGTCCAGGTAATGTCGATCGTCGTGTCCGTCGTCGCGCCTACGGTGATCACTGTCGGATCGGGGATGTACTTGAGGCTGATTCGGTGCGTGTGGAGCTGGCGACCGCTGGCGCCGCTGCCGGCGTACAGTTTGATCTGGCTGGTGAAGTAGCCCGCGGTGATCGCGCTTCGGGTTGGTTTGATGCGCAGTCGGTAGTGGCGCGATTGGTTCCCCGACAACGTAAAGACGCACGGGCAGTCGGCGAGCGTGCTCGTTCCCGGCGTGATCGTACTCGTATCGAACGCGCCGTTGGTCCCGACCTCGTCGACGGTGAACTGAGTCGACGACGGGGTGTGGTTGGTCACCGTGATTCGGAGGTCGCAGTGTGCCTCGTCCGAGCGGATGTCGCCGACGCAGGGTGCGCCGCCCGCGGTGTCGTCGCTGATGAATCCCGATATCGGCGGCGTCTGCGCGGAGGACAGCGCGGATGCCAATCCCAGCGTTGCCACGACCATCACCACGACCACGACCGCGAACGACCGCACGGATCCAGCGGCCCACTTCGCTGCAATCGTCTGCCTGTACGTCATCTCCCACCTACGCTCGCTGCAAGAGAGACGATAGCGATTTTTGAATCAGGTCGCCATGCAACATCGCTCGCCGCGCTGGGCAGTTGCGCCTCGGAGCGCGCCGTATCCTGGCTCTGTCACCGCTGCCTCTAGAGTGAGCACGTATTTGGCAGCGCCCACGTGACAGGCCCAACCATGACCACATCCCTCTATCACCAGCAGCGCAGTTCGCGATTCGACCCCACCATCGACTGGCGCGATGTCTACGCGCAGCGCCTCTCGACGCCCGAGATGGCGGCCGCGATGTTCAACTCCGGTGACCATCTCTGGATTCCGCCCGGTCACGCATCGCTGCCGATTCTGGAGGCGCTTGTCGCTCGCAGCGATGAGCTTGAGGGCGTCGAGGTGCGGGGCATCGTCGTACCCGATGCCGGTTGGTTCACCGAGGACATGATGTCGGCGTTCAGCGTCGCGCCCCAATTCGGCACACTGTTCGACCGCGACGCGGTCAATGCCGGTATCGCCGACTATCACCCGTACTGGCTGGTCGGTATCCACAAGGCGTGGGACGCCGGGCGCGAGGACGAAGCCTGGCCCATCGATGTCCTCCAGATTCGCGCAACGCCGCCGAATGAGGCCGGATTCGTATCGCTGGGCAGCTCGGTCTGGGATGGCGTGACCTCGGCCAAGCGAGCCAAGAAGGTGATCGCCGAGGTCAACGAACACGTGGTAGAAACGTTCGGCGACTCCTGGCTGCACGTGTCCGAGATTGACTGTTTCGTTCCCGGCGAGTCGCCAGTGATGGTGAATCTCGAACATCCGGAGCCTAATCAAGTCGACCTGGGACTGGCTCACTACGTGGGAGAGCTCGTCCAGGACGGTGACACGATCCAGGTCGGCGTCGGCTCACACTCCGGCGCGCTGGCTCGGTTGGGCGCATTCGACGAGCGCGAGAACCTCTCCTACTTCGCCGAACTGACCACCGAAGGACTGGTCCCACTGGTCGAGCGTGGGATCATCACCGGCAGGTACTCGCAGACGCATCCCGATAAGTTTGTTGCAACGGTGATCGGCAACACGCCGGACGAGATCGCGACAGTGCACCGCAATCCCGCCTTCGAGACGTACAGCATCGAGTATCTGCTCGACCCGCGTCAGATCGCGCGCAACGAAAACATCGTCGCCATCAACGGAGCGCTTACGGCCGACCTGACCGGCCAACTCGGAGTCCACACCATCGGACCACGAGTCTACGCAGGGGTCGGCGGTCACCTGGCCTTCGCGATGGGCGCCTACCTGGCGCCGAAGGGCCGCTCGGTGACGGTGTTGCCGTCGACCAACCGCTCAGGAACGATCTCGACGATCATGGCGCAGTTCGATCCGGGTCAGATTGTGACAGTGCCGAGGGACATCGCGGATACGGTCGTGACTGAGTACGGGATCGCGAGGCTGCTGGGCAAAACAGTCCGTGCAAGGGCAGAAGAACTAATCGCGGTCGCGCACCCCGACTTCCGCGGGGAGCTACGCAAGGCGGCCCAGAAGTTGTTCTACCCGTAGACCCGTTGAGTGAGGCTAGAGGTCTCCCACATAAACGAACCCCTTCGACTCAAGCGCTATTCCCAGTCGTTGTCGGTGACAGTCTGCTGGATCATTCTCCACACACATCATGGCGGGGACATCGCCTTGATCGGAGGGGAACCATCCCAGCATGTTCACTTGCTCTTCCAGCACTTCTGCCTCGTACCAATCCCAAAGGGACTTGGAAGAAGAAGGATAGCCATGCTGCTTTCTCACCTTCGACGGTATCCCAAGTTCGCGGCAATGCAGATATCGAATGCCGGAGTCCTCTAATGCCTGAGCCAAATTCCGCTTACTGAACTCGGGACGGAATCTGCTGAGCGGCAAATGACGAATGTCCAATAGGGTGGTGACGCCGGCAGCATGTAGGCCATCAATGAACGCGCCAATGGATTTCCCGCTATATCCGATCGTGAAGAACGTGCGACTTTGGTCGACTTCGTACGCTTCAACGCAATCCATTTCCACCATCCTTCCACTGGTTCTCCACACTGTGTGGAAGATCGACGCTCCGGTCAAGGGCGTGAGGGGAAACTCTCTCGGTGCCGGATGTGTCCTGGCTGTCCGCGAATAGAACTGACGTAGTATATTTCAGGCATGCCTAGAACGACGCTCACGCCCAAACCACGTCCCGAACAGATTCTGATCTTGGTGAAGACTTATCCAACCCCTTCACTGAGAGATATTGAAGTGTCTTGCACAGCAGGAGTAACTAGCGACGGAAAGCTGATCAGGATTTTCCCGGTGCCATTCCGCTTTATGAAGGATGACCAACGATTCAAGAAGTATCAGGAGATTCGGGGACAAATCTGGAAGTCCAACGATGTCCGGCCGGAGAGCCACAAAATCGAACCGGACTCGATCGAAATCGTTGGGCCGCCTATCCCTAGCGACAACAAATGGGAAGCGAGAAGGAAACGAATCGAGCATCTGGAGGAACACTGCATGTGCTGTCTCCGAAAGAAGCAGCTTAAGTCCGGATTTCCCACACTTGGCTTCTTTCGCCCTCATGAAGTGGATCGCTTGCTTGTCAAGGAGACATCCGCAGAGTGGTCAGAAAGAGAGCGAGCTAAGCTGGGCCGCGTTTCGCTTTGGAATGATCGGGAAGTTGCAGAACTTGAGAAAATCCCCCACACGTTCAAGTATCGCTACAAGTGTCCTCATGAATATTGCCCGGGCCACGAACAGTCCTGCACGGACTGGGAGATGGCTCAGTCCTTTCGGGGATGGCGCTGGAGGTATGGCGAAGATTGGGAGGCCAAATTCAGGGAAAAGTATGAGGACCACCTGATAGAAAACTGCGACTTGAGTTTCTTCGTTGGGACGGATTACCGCTACGGCAACTGGTTGGTTGTTGGTCTTTGGTATCCGCTCAAAGGTCCGAGAAATCCAATGTTGCTATAGACACGAATAGTCCTGTAAGGTACGCCTTCATCAGAGGCGGAATCAAGGTCAAGCTAAGCGTGCTGGCGAATCCACTCTCCGATGTGATCGATCGCCTCCTGGCCCTCGGGGAGCATTGGCGCGAAGCCTTGCCAGACGTGGAACATGTCGTCCCAGATTTCCTCGACGACCTCGACTCCGGCGTCCCGGGCGCGGGCTGCGACCCGCTCGGTGTCTCGACAGATCATCTCCACGCTGCCTGCTTGCAAGAGCAACGGGCAAACGCCCTCGTAGTCGCCGAACACGGGCGACAACTGCGGATCATTGCGGTCCGCGTCGCCGGCGTACATCGCCGCCCACCCCTGCGAGGCGGTGATTGCGACCGTGTTGTCGGGGATCGTTGGGTCATCCAGTCCGAATGCCGACAGCTCCTCAGGGCTTGCGGCGAGATCGGCCCAGGCGGACAGTCCGATACCGCCGGTCGGCATGCGCACGCCGCGCTCACGTGCGGCAAACAGGGTCGCCAGCATCAGCCCGCCCCCGGCCGAGTCGCCACCGACGAAAACCGAGGCGGCATCGCTCCCGCCATCTGGTCCGTTAGTCCAGATGTGTTCCAGGCCGGCGATGGCATCGTCAACTGCTGCCGGATAGGGATGCTCCGGCGCCAACCGGTAGTCCAGGCTCAGTGCCACACATCCCGCTGCGCGGCAGATATCGGCCACTAGCCGACGATGTGTATTGATTGATCCCAGGACATATCCGCCACCGTGGACATACAGCAGCCGGCGACTGGGATCGGAGTCGGCCAATGCCGTCCATTCGCCGGGGACGCCGTTGACATCAACCGCCGTCAGCGTGACATCGTCCTGCAAGGGGAAGGCGAATCCCGCCTCCATCGCTTCGCGTTGCTCTTCGAGGGTCAGTTCAGCTCCGATCATGCTGGCGGCCTGCGCCTGCATTGCCTGCACGACTTCGCTGTATTCCTTGGACGGCATGTTCTGTTCCGATCTCGTCCGCGGCAGGCGGGTTACGCGTGCTGATTGATGAACTCGCCGATGCGGTCGATTGCGGCCTGGCCTTCAGGCAGCATCGGCGCGAAGGCGTGCCAGACGTGGAACATCTCGTCCCAGACTTCCTCGACGACATCGACGCCTGCGGCTCGCGCCTTCTCCGCGACACGGGTCGTGTCTGAGAGCAGGATCTCGGCGTCGCCGACCTGGAGCAACAGCGGCGGCAATCCCGCGTAGTCGGCGTACAGCGGCGATGCAAGCGGGTCGTCGGCGGCTGCGTCGCCGAGATACTGCGCAGCCATGCCGCTGACCATGGCGGAGTCGGTAATCAGCGGATCTGCATCGGCTCGGGTCTGAATCGTCTCTCCAGTAATCGCGAGGTCGGTCCAGGCCGAGATGCCGATTGCTGCGTTGGGCTGGTCGACGCCCTGATCGCGCGCTGCGAGCAGCGTCGCCAGCGTCAGTCCACCACCGGCTGAGTCGCCAGCCACGAATGTCGACTCCGCCGCGCCTGCACCGTTCGGTCCGTTGGACTGGAGGAACTTGAACCCTTCGATGGCGTCTTCGACCGCGGCCGGGAACGGATGCTCGGGCGCGAGCCGGTAGTCAAGGTTGAGCACAGCGCATCCGCCAGCGCGAGCGATGTCCTCGCAGAGACGACGATGCGTGACGGCAGAGCCGATCACGTAGCCCCCGCCGTGTACGTACAGCAACCGCCGATTTGGGTCGGACTCGGCTACGGTCACCCACTCGCCGGGAACACCGTTGGCGACGACCGGGGTGACCGTCGCGGCGTCGGTGGCCGGGAATGATGAAGCCTCCATTCCCGCCCGCATCTCCTCGAGGGTGGGGTTTCCTTCGCCGAGAGGACGCTCAGCCATCAGGCCGAGGACTCTCTGCAGTTCTGCTGATGCCATGTCAAAGTTCCAGTCCATTTGAGTATGTGGTGTCGCGAGCAGGCTAACGACTCTTGTACGCCATACTGCAACAAACCAAGATTGGAATCGTCCATGCGCGTCCTCGCCCCACCCAACGGCGCCACGCTCGCCGGCAAAATCGAAGCAGTCAAGCAACTGGAAGCCGACGGCTTTGCCGGCGCGTTCCTGCCCTCGATGGGCCATGACGCGATGACTGTGCTCTCGCTCGCAGCCGGCGAGACATCCGAAATCGAGCTCGGCACGTACGTCATCCCGACCTACACACGTCACCCAGTCGCGATGGCGCAGCAGGCGCTAGCGACGAACGCCGCCGCCGGCGGTCGATTCACGCTCGGTCTTGGCCTCTCCCATGAGGTCGTGATTGCGGACTCCTGGGGCCTCGACTTCGGCAACGTCGTGCGTCACATGCGCGAGTATCTCGAGATCCTCGTGCCGCTGATGAACGGCGAGCAGGTCGACCACGAGGGCGAGGCATTCCAGGTCCACTCGCAGATCGATCTGCCCGACTGCGACGCGCCGCCGGTGATCGTCGCTGCGCTTGGTCCGCAGATGCTGCGCGTCACGGGACGCCTCGCTGACGGCACTGCGCTCTGGTTGGCCGGACCAAAGTGGATCGAGGAGGTCGTGATGCCCGAGATGGGCGGCGCCGCACGCGACGCCGGCAAGCCCGATCCACGAGTCATCGCCGGTGTACCGATTGCGGTCACTGCGGACCCCGACCGAGCTCGCGAGCGCATCGCCCGCGCCTTCGCGATGTACAACACGCTGCCCTCATACCAGCGCGTGATCCAGGGCTCCGGCGCCGACGGCCCAGCCGGCGTCTCGATTGTCGGCAGCGAGGAGGAGATCGAGCGGGAATTGCTGCGCTGGAAGGAGATCGGCGTGACCGACTTCTACGCCGCCTTCGAAGGCCTGGACGTCGACGAACGACAGCACACACGCGAATTCATCGCAGCCCTCATGCCGAGTCTGTAGGGGCGGGCCCTCACCCTAGCCCTCTCCCTCGGGGAGAGGGAATTGGAAGCATTAGCCTTTGCGCAGAATGTGATGCTGATCAGGAGTAGATCATGGCCGTTTACCTTGAAGTCCGACACCGAATCAAGCCGATTACCAATACCGCATTCGACCTCTTCGTCGACTTCTATGCCGACACCGTCGTCCCCGCCATGGAGCGTCACGGGATTGACCTGATTGGCGCCTGGAAGATGACCGGTGGCGAGATGGGCTGGGATCTCTCGATTCATCGCTACGAGAGCATGGCCCACGCCGAAGAATGTCTGGCATCGTTAGGACAGGACAAGGCGCTCTGGTCCACGGTCGAGAAGTTGCGCGGCGAAATCGAGATCGAAGAGATCACGAAGTTCGCCAACCGCGTCTCCTACGGCACCGAAGAACGGCTCCAGGCCGCGCTCGACGCCAATCCCGACCAGCCGCGTCAGTACATGCTCGCAGTCCTGCAAACCGCCGGCGGCGGCTTGCTGCCGGCAATCGACATGCTGGGCAAGCTGATCGACGGCATGGGCGAGGGCGGCGCGCTGCAGTTAGTCACGGCCTACGCCTCGCGCATCGGACGTACCGGCGAGCTAACCGACCTGTGGATTATGCCGCAGGGAGCCGACTTCATGATGCAGTACCAGCCCGGCGATCCGCTGGCCGACGTGATCGGTCCGCTGCGAGAGCACGCGCCGGAAGAGGAGATCTACTTCCTCAATCCGCTGCCGTACTCGAAGATGCAGTAGTTCCCCAGCGCTCCCCCCCTTGAGGGAGCTGTCACGAAGTGACTGAGGGGGCCGGCCGACGGACGCTGTGCTCGTCTCGACAAGCCCCCTCCGCCCCTTCGGGGCACCTCCCCCAGAGGGGGAGGTCTGTATTGCTACGTCACCATCCGACGCACGATCTCATACGTCAGTTCGACGCCCATGTTTAGATTCTCGATCGTCATGTGCTCGTCGTTGCCGTGGAAACCGGCGGCTTCCTCGGGACTGAGGAGGACGGGGATGAAGCCGTAGGCGGGGATGCCCTGCTGTCGCAGGAAGCGGTTGTCGGTGCCTCCGACGCACACCGATGGCACGACGGTCGCGTCTTCGACAGCGTCGTTGACCACCGTCTCGATCGTCCGGTAGAGCTCCGTATCCCAATCGACCTCGACCGGCTGCTCTTGGTCCCAACCTGAGAATTCGACCTCGATTCGGTCGTCATTGATCACGGCCATGACTTGCTGTCGCCAGTCCTCGCGATCCTGACCGGGCAGCAGGCGACAGTCGATGGTCGCCTCTGACTTCGCTGGAATCACGTTTGCTTTGATCCCGCTGTTGACCATCGTCACGTTCAACGTGTTGATGAACATCGCGTGCGTGCCGGGGTGATCGATTACATGCGCGGTCAGCTCCTCAGCGTCCTTGATCGGCGGGATGTGACCTTCCTCGATCAGCCGGTCCAGCCAGACCTGGGTCGAGGGCGTGATCGTCACTGGACGCTCCCAGGCAGCCAGTTTCGAGAGCGCGTTGACCAGGTGCACGGCTGAGTTGTCGTAGTGCGGCCGCGATCCGTGCCCCGGCGTGCCGATTGAGGTCAGCTTGAGCCAGCAGATGTCCTTCTCGTTCGTCGCGACCGAGAAGATGTTCGCTTCCTCGCCCATAAGCTGGGTCGAGCCTGAACCGCCCTCCGACAGCTCGAACTCGACGTCGACCAGGTCGGGGCGGTTCTTGCAGAGCCAGTCCATGCCCCAGACCGAGCCTGCTTCTTCGTCGGGCACGCCGCAGAACACGAGGTCGCGGGTCAGCGGCACGTTGTGGCGCTTCAGCAGCAGCATCGTCATCAGGTGCATGATCCCGCAGCCCTTCATGTCGACTGCGCCGCGTCCATAGACCTTGCCGTCCTCGATGTATCCCTCGAAGGCCGGCTTGGTCCAGTAGGCCTCCTCGACCGGCACTACATCGGTGTGGTTGCAGAGCATCATCGGCCGCTTCGAGCCGTCGCCACGTAGCCAGGCAAAGACCGCCTCACGCTCCGGCTGAATCTCGACGTACTCAACTTCCATCCCTGCATCGGCAAGAATCGCACCCAGCCATCGCGCGGCCGGCTTCTCATTGCCGGGAGGATTCGAGGTGTCAATCTGCAGGTACTTGACGAAGTGTTCGAGGGCCTCGTCAAAGGTCGCTTGCCAGGTGATGGTTTCGTCGGTGGTCATGTGTCGTCGCTCCCTGGTCTGGAGGGTAACTGGCGGCGAATTTCCGGAGAAATCGCGGTGAACGCGCGAACGTTACTGGTCATCGGTCAGTTTCTTGTTCGATTTTGGACGGTCTTGGAGCGCTCTGTGCGTTGATTAGATGGTGTTGGGTGGGATTGTGCTGCGGTGCGCGAGCTGACTTTCGATGAGGTTGGCGGACGGTCGACTCATAGCGCTACGCTTCCGATTCAGCCTGACGGCGCTGCGCGATCCGAGAGGCCAGGTAGTCCATGTCTCGATTGCCCTTGACGCGGTTGCACCAACCGCAAAGGAGCTGGGTGTTGTCGGGGGTGTACTCGCCGCCGACGGCACCGGGACGGATACGGTCGATTTCGAGCAGGTGGACGGGCAGTGCGGTGTCGCAGCCGGGTCCTGCGCAAAGTGCGTGTGGGATGAGGTAGCCATCGGCGGCCACTGCTTGGCGCTCGAACAAGTTGGCCTTGAGTTCGGCTCTGGTCAGAGACGGTTCGGTAATGTCGGTGCGGACGGGAACCGCTCTGGTGACGTTAACGTCGTGGGCCCACATCGCGATGCCTTCGTCCTGCTCGCGCAGCCGCTTGCGGACGAGAATGCCGGCGCGCGGGGAACGATCCATGCCGACCCACTGTCGATTGAGGCGCTCGGCGGCGACGCAGGCGGTGGCGCAGCCGCAGAACGGATCGAGCACCATGTCGCCGGGACGTGAGGAGGCGGCGATCACGCGCTCAAGCAAGGCCAATGGTTTCTGTGTATCCCACGGCTGCCACTCTTTGGAACCAGCCGCAACGGGATTGACATCGACCCAGATCGTGCCGGGTACTTGTCCGGCAGTGGCCGCGAGGTAGCGCTTGAGCTCGGGCGTGCCGGTTCGCGTCCAATGGATGAGGCCGTGGGCATCGAGGGCGTCGAGACGGTCGTGAACACCTTCAATCTCTTCGTAGCCCGGGATGACGTTCTCGGCGATCCAGTCGGCGTAATCGCCCCGCCCGGTAGCTCGGGGCACCGACCAGCAGCGGCCGATATCCGTCGGGTTGTAGTCTCGCCACAGCTGTCCACTCTCACCAGGAGAGATGCCGGGGCCGGTCAGATCGCTTCGGCGCCAGCGTCCTCTCGGATCGTCTCGGCCACGACTGTATTCCCTGGCCACGTAGCCGCGATCAAGCGCACGGGCTGCCCCTTCACGATCGAAGACGGCGTTGTTCGACATGGCATAGAAGAGCAGCTTGTCCGCGATTCTCCCGAATCGGCCAGCATCATTGTGAGCACTGGTGCGCTGCCAAACGATCTCGTTGCGAAAACTGGACCGCCCGAAGATCGCGTCCATGAGCGCTTGCAGCCAAGCGCCTTCTGTGTCGTCGCAATGCAAGTAGATGCTGCCGCTGCGCTTCAGGATGCGGCGCATCTCGACCAAGCGTTCCCACATGAATGTGAGGTACGCCTGGGTACCTGGTCCGACGGCAGCACCGGCGGCGGCGATAACATAGCCGGCCGGTTCGCCGTCGGTCAGCAACTGGTGGAGTGTGCGCTCGTCAAGGTCGTCAAGTGTGAAGGCATCCTTGAACTTGTCGAAGCCGTTACCGCCGACTAGTTTCTCCAGCGCTTCATCGTCGAGGTTGTCGCCTTCGCCGCCAGACTGATCATCGTCCCACTCGATTTCGTCAGTTCCTATCGGCCACTGGTACTCGCCGCGGCTGTTGAAGGGCGGATCAAGATAGATGAGGTCAACGGATTCACTATCGATTCCACGCAGGCGTCTTAGGTTGTCGCCGATATAGATGGTCCGATTGCGAAGGTTCATCGTGGCGGCCCGGCTCCCTGTCGCTCGCGCTTTAGCTCAGGTTACCGAGCGACTAACCAGTAGCACGAACATTCTATCCGGGTTCGGTGGAACGGCGCGGCATCGGCCGCTAGGATACGGAACATATGAGCCAGACTATGACTGTGTCTTCTGTCCTGGATGACTTTCACCCGATGGTTCGGGACTGGTTCTGCGGGCGCTTTGGCGAGCCGACGTATGCGCAGGAGGATGGCTGGCCTGCGATTCGCACGGGCGAGGACTGCCTGATTGCCGCTCCGACCGGGTCGGGCAAGACGCTGACCGCGTTCTTGGCCGGGATTGACGACCTGATTCGCGAGGGAGAACTGAACGACGGCGCGCTGCCGGATGAGGTGCGGATCCTCTACATCTCGCCGCTCAAGGCGCTGTCCAACGACATCCGACGCAACCTTGAGGAACCACTGACCGAGATTCGACAGCTCGCCGATGAGCGCGGCGTCGAACTGCCGCGTATTCGCATGGGGTTGCGCACCGGCGATACCTCGCAGTCCGAACGGCGGGCGATCGTCAAGCGGCCGCCGCAGATTCTGATCACCACGCCCGAGTCGCTGTACCTGATGCTGACGGCAAAGCAGTCGCGCGAGATCCTGCGCACGGTGCGGACGGTGATCGTCGACGAAATCCACGCCGTCGTGCGCGACAAGCGTGGATCGCACCTGGCGCTGACGCTGGCGCGGCTCGACCACGTCGCCGAGCAGCGGCCGACGCGGATTGGCCTCTCGGCCACACAGAAGCCGATGACCGAGATCGCGTCATTCCTGACCGGGCTGGATGCGTCGGGGCGCGCGCTGCCCTGTCGCATCCTCGACCTTGGACACCGGCGCGAACTCAAACTCTGGATTGAAACGACCGACGCGCCGCTGCAGGCGCTCGCGACTCACGAGCACTGGGGCGCGGTCTACGACCGACTAGCGGAGTTAATCCTCCAGCACCGGACGACGCTGATCTTCGTCAACCGGCGCTCGCTGGCTGAACGGGTCGCGCATGAGCTGGGCATCCGCGTGGGCAAGGAGCATGTGTCCGGACATCACGGCTCGCTCTCCAAGGAGCGCCGGCATGTGATGGAGCAGCGACTCAAGAACGGCGACCTCAAGGCGGTCGTTGCCACAGCGTCGCTCGAGCTGGGCATCGATATTGGTTCTGTCGATCTCGTCTGTCAGATCGGTTCGCCGCGCCGAATCGCGACCTTCCTTCAGCGCGTGGGGCGCTCCGGGCACGCACTCGGTCTGGTGCCGCATGGGGCGCTGTTTCCCACATCGCTGGACGAGCTGATCGAGTGCGCGGCAATGGTTCGCGCGGTCGAGCGCGGCGACCTCGACCGCATCCGCCAACCCAGCGCGCCGATTGAAATCCTGGCCCAACAGATCGTGGCCGAGACCGCATCCGAGGAAGAGTGGAGAGAAGACGACCTGTTCAGGCTGATGCGTCGCGCTGCACCCTACGGCGAGCTTAAGCGCGAGGCCTTCGATGAGACCGTCGAGATGCTGGCCACCGGCGTCGGCGAGGGCGGCGGGCGCTCGAATCCCTTGGTACATCGCGACCGGATCAACGGAGTAATCAAGCCAAAGCGCGCGGCTCGGATGACGGCGATCCTCAATGGCGGCACGATTCCCGAGACCGGTGACTATCGCGTGATCAAGGAGCCGGAAGGCGCATTCATCGGCACGGTCAACGAGGATTTCGCGATCGAGACCGCTGCCGGTGACATCTTCCTGCTGGGAAGCACGTCGTGGCGGATCCGGCGGGTTGAGAACAAGGGCATCGTCCGCGTCGAGGACGCGCACGGCGCACCGCCAACGATCCCGTTCTGGCTGGGCGAAGCGCCCGGTCGCAGCATGGAGCTCTCGGCCGCGGTCGGTGAGCTGCGCCGCGACATTGGAGAGATGGCTAGCGATGTCGAGTCGGCAGTCCGACGCCTGCAGCGCGAGTGCCATATGCAGACGATTGCGGCCGAGCAGATGGTGGAGTATCTCGGCGAAACGCAGGACTCGTTGCAGGTGATGCCGTCGGACACGGACGTGGTGTTCGAGCGCTTTTTCGATGAGGCCGGCGGACAGCAACTGATTGTCCACGCGCCGTTCGGCTCGGGCGTCAATCGAGCCTGGGGGCTGGCCCTGCGCAAGCGATTCTGTGTTCGGTTTGACTTCGAGCTACAAGCCGCCGCCAACGAGGAGGGCATTCTGCTCTCGCTGGGCCCGACGCAGTCGTTCCCGCTCGAGGAAGCGTTCGAGTACCTCAAGGCCGACAACGCCGAGCAGTCGCTGCGCCAGGCCGTCCTCTACGCGCCGTTCTGGAACACGCGCTGGCGCTGGGCCGCAACTCGCGCGTTGGCCGTGCCTCGACGGCGCGGCGCGAAAGAAGTGCCGCCCTATCTGCAGCGGAT
Organism: Dehalococcoidia bacterium; assembly: GCA_965207365.1. GTDB lineage: Bacteria > Chloroflexota > Dehalococcoidia > Bin125 > Bin125 > Bin125. The sequence goes on from OZ242281.1 coordinate 1,195,178, forward strand.
GATCGCCGACGACCTGCTGGCCGCCGTCTTCCCGGCGCAGGTCGGTTGCCAAGAGAATCTCGCCGGTCCGCTGGAAGTGCCCGACCACCCGCTGATCGCGCAAACGATGGACGACTGCCTGCACGAGGCCGTCGATACCGACGCGCTGATCAGCGTGCTGGAGCGTATCGAACGCGGCGAAATCCGTCTCCACGCTCGCGACACCGTGACGCCGTCGGGGATGGCCCAGAGCATCATCAACATCAACCCGTTCGGGTTCCTCGACGACGCTCCGCTGGAGGAGCGTCGCGCTCGAGCCGTCATGACGCGCCGGACGCTACCCAACGAGCAACGCGATCTGGGCAAGCTCGACCTTGATGCCATCGAGCGAGTCCAGGAGGAAGCATTCCCACCGATCCGCGATGCGGACGAGCTGCATGAGTTGCTGATCTCGGTCCTGGCGCTACGAGAAGGCACGTTAGCGAGCCTGTCCGCGGTACTCGGTGAGTTTGATCCCCCGTCGATGCTGGCGTCATTGCGGGCAGATGGCCGTGCGGCCAAGGCTGAAGGACCAGACGGAGCGATCTGGTTTGCCGCGGAACACCTCGAATCGATTCGCCAGCTCTTCCCCGATCACGCAGTCGATCCGTCGTTCTCGGTGCCGGAGTCGGCGTTGATCTTGCCGACCGACCGTGAGGACGCGCGCCTGCGACTGGTGCGCGGACATCTGGAGATCTCCGGACCGGTCACTCCCGACCAGCTCGCGCGACGCTGTGGGCTGTCGGCGCAAGATTGCGGCTACGGCCTGGCCCAACTTGAGGCGTACGGCGAGGTCATGCGCGGTCACTTCACGCCTACCTTGCAACCCGACGATGTGGAGGAATATTGCGATCGCCGCCTGTTGGCCAGAATTCATCGCTACACGATCGCTCGGCTGCGAGCCGAAATCGAAGCGGTCACGGTGCAACATTACCTCCGCTTCCTGCTCCGCTGGCAGCATCTGACGCCCGACACGCGACTGTCGGGCAAAGCTGGCGTGCGAGCGGTCATCGAGCAACTGCAGGGATTCGAGGCTCCAGCGGCCGCCTGGGAGCGCGACCTGCTCGCGCCTCGGGTATCCGACTACCGGGAGGCCTGGTTGGACGAACTTTGTCTCGCGGGAGACATCGCCTGGGCTCGGCTGACGCCCCGCTCGGCTCGTCGAGCGCCGACGAAATCCACGCCGATCACGCTTGCCCTGCGCCGCGACTTCCGCTCGTTGCTGGCGGCGGTGCGCAAGCCGGCGCCGACGCCGGCCGCTCGTGGACGTTCAATTCCCGAGCCGCAGCCCGATGTCGCCGAGCAGCTCCACGCCGATGGCGGCGCTGCCAGCCAGATTCTGCGGCTGTTGGAGGAGCGCGGTGCGCTGTTCTTCGATGAGCTCGTCGATGGCACCCGGCGGATCGCGACCGATGTCGAAAGCGGGCTTCGAGAGCTGGTCGCATCGGGTCTCGCCCACGCCGACGGCTTCCAGGGCTTGCGTCAACTGTTGCGTCCAAATCGGAAGTCGCGCCGACCACGCTACGGCGGAGGCGGCGTGTTTATCGGCGAAGGGCCGGCTGGTCGCTGGGCCTCGCTGCCACCAAGCATCGCAGCGCCCTCCAATCCCGAGGAAGCGGATGAACTGGCCGAGCGAGTCGCTCGCATCCTGCTACAGCGATACGGCGTGGTCTCGAGAGAGTTGGCGACTCGAGAGAGCCTCACGATCCAGTGGCGTGACGTGCTGCGAGCGCTGCGGCGTCTCGAAGCGCGAGGTGAGATCCGCGGCGGCCGCTTCATCCAGGGATTACTCGGAGAGCAGTTCGCATTGCCCTCAGCGCTCGACCAGTTGCGAGCGGTCCGCCGAGCGGCCACGACTGAAGAGCACGTCACCATCGCGGCCAGTGACCCATGCAACCTGGTCGGCATCCTGCTCCCGGGTCAGAAAGTCCCCTCAAGACTGGGAGCGCGGCTCACGCTGGTCGACGGCGTGCCCCTGGAACCACCAGTGTCCGGTGTAGCGGCTGCGGACTGACGCGCCCCTCGCCCTAGCCCTGGTTGCCAGACGCTTCCGGTGGCCTGAGATGAGCGATGACCAGTTGCAGTTCTGCTCGCGAGAGCCGGTACTCGATTCGATCGTGGATAGCAGCCGTGCTGGCTTCGGGATCATTCGACAACTGCCTACGCACTTCTTGAATCTGCTCGACCGAGGGCAAGGCCGGGGTGAGATCAACCTGCCGCCCATGTTGCATTGCGGTGGTCAGGTGTGAGGCAATGGTCGCGGGCGACAGCATCCGACGCTCGGCGATTGCAAGCACAGTGTGTCCCGACTGGTAGAGCTCGAGGGTGATCACCCAACTTTGGACGGCGGCGGATTGCGTGACGGGCTCGACCGGTGGAGGTGCTGAGATCGTTTGTCCGATTCCCAGGATGGCTGAAAGTTCATCTGCGAAGCGCTCGATGGCGAGTGATCCAACGCCCTCTACTCCGGCCAGCTCTGCAATGGAGCCGGGGGGCGTCTCTGCGATCTGTCGCATGGCCGGAACGGTCAGCAGACTGGACGGATCACACTCTTCGCTGCTGCTGGTCAAGGTGCGCCACGCGGCTAGGGCGTTGAACCGCTGCTGCCACTGTTCCGGCGGCTCTTCAGCTCTGCTGGACCCGTCACCGGCTGGCATTTGCATTTGCGGCGACAGGGTGTCATTGGGTCCGTCATGAACTCGTTCATCCATGAATTGCGCAATCACTTCCAAGAGATCTTCGCCGTACTTTGCGGCTCTTCTCGAGCCGAACCCTTTCACCTGTCTGAGTTCGCGCAGGTTGCGCGGGCGCGCTCTGGCCAGGGCAGCGAGGTCTTTGTTGCCAGCGACCACATAGGCCGACACTCCTTCGTCCCTGGCCAAGCGCGCCCGAGTCTGCCTTAGCGCTTCGTACAGTTCCTCTTCGTATTCGTCCAACGGTCGCGGCTCGTTGCGTCCGGGCGGAGGTGGCGGATCGTCGGAATCGACTGTTCGCGGAGTCTCCGAAATCGCGTCGTCGGCCGTTTCGCCCAGGCAGTTGTCGCAGTGTCCGCACTGCGCCGATGCGGGCTGTTCTCCGAAGTACTGCAGGATCCTCGACCAGCGGCACTGTGATTGCTCGCTAAAGCTCATCATCGTGCCCAGCCGCTTGACGCGCTGCTGCCGTTCCGCGTCGTCGGTGAGTTGGTTGATGAAGTACATCTGCTGACGCCAGACCCCCTTGGTGTAGAACATCAAGCACTCGGCCGGCTCGCCGTCGCGACCGGCGCGGCCGGTCTCCTGGTAGTAGGACTCAATCGAAGACGGCATATCCACATGTGCGACCAGGCGAATGTCGGGCTTGTCGATGCCCATGCCGAAGGCGATCGTGGCGCAGATCACGGGCGTCTCGCCGCTCAGGAATCGGTCTTGCACGCCATGCCGGGCGTCGCCTGTCATTGCGCCGTGGTAATGCTCGGCGATGATGCCATATCGACGAAACTGTGCGGCGTTCTCTTCGGTGCTGTTGCGCGACTGGCTGTAGACGATCGCCGCCTCGCCCGGCATCTGCTGTAGTCGCGCGACCAGTCGGTCCAACGACTTGTGCTTCTTCACGACCCGCAACGTCAGATTCTCGCGCATGAACCCGGTGATGAACGTCTCCATGCGCGGACGATCGAGTTGATCGACGATGTCTCGTTGCACCTGCGGCGTCGCCGTCGCCGTGCAGGCGACCGTTGGCACGTCAATGAATCGCTCGGTCAACAGGCGCAGGACTCGGTAGTCGGGGCGGAACTCGTGACCCCATTCCGAGATGCAATGCGCTTCATCGATGGCGATCAGGCTGGGATTGCGCCGCTCCAGGAGGTTGCGGAAGCGGTCGGTGTTGACTCGCTCGGGCGCGACGTAGAGCAACTGGACAGAACCATCGGCGACCATCCGCTCGACCTGCGAGCTTTCCATCGGCGACATCGTGCTGTTCAGGTACTGTGCGTTCGCGCCGGCACGTTGTAGTGCCTGGACCTGATCGTGCATCAGGGCGATCAGGGGAGAGACCACAACGGTCAGTCCGTCGGAGAGGATTGCGGGGAGCTGATAGCAGAGCGATTTGCCGCCGCCAGTCGGCATCAGTACGAGGGCGTCGCCGCCGTCGAGGACGTGCTCAATCGTCTCGCGCTGTTGCGGGCGAAACGACTCGTACCCGTAATGCTCCTTGAGCGCGGCATCCAAAAGTTGTTTAGTCATACTGGCGGTTTGTCTAACACCTCAAAATCATTCTTGTCTCTGCCAAATGCTTGCGTTAGCTCGAAACATCGAGTAGCAATACTATCCGAACTGAAGTTACACTCCAACCATATTTCGCTGTTCTTTATTTTGTAAGGTCTGATCATCCCCTGGGGGGAGTGACTGAAGTAATCACGAGACGGGCCTTGTAAGTTATGTGATGTACGGACTCTCTTGAGGAATCCATCTTCATCGCCGAATTCCGCGTATAGCCTGCTAGCTAACTCAATCCACAGATCGGTCCAAGTTGAAACCCGATGTATCTCACCACGCAAGCGAAAGCCATAAATCGGGCGCCTGGCACGCCTCGCTGCGTTTCGCTCGATCGATTCCATCTGCGTCAGCGCAAGAGAGTCATCATCTGGACTCATACGATTCAGAGAACGCGATGACCCACTCCTACGTCGACGCAAACTCTTGTTGTCTCGCTCCTGGGAGGAAGAAGAGGTCTTTGGCTCTCCATAGGCCACCGCCACATCCTCTGACATATCGGCCACACTTTGATGTCGGAAAAATGCCGCGACGTGTTTCTCACTAGGACGCACATCGAGCGCATCTTGCACCTCTTCTTGCACGAGTTCAATCAGCATCTCGTTTGGCTCGGCGAGGAGTCGCTGCCACGCACGGGGTATCTCATTGCCAACCCGCTGCTCGAGTTGTTGAGCGGCCAGCATCTCCTTGGCGCTCTTCTCGGCAGCTCCGCTCGTTAGCGCTTCGTGCTCCAGGCAGGACCCGAACATCGCGGCCACTTCAGCCAGATCGTCGCTACGTAGATCAAGTTTAGAGAATCGTCGTTCCGCTGGGGTACCTTTCTCTCTCGGCAGATAGAGCCACCAAATGATGCCGGTAGTTAGGACACAGATATCCACGCCCTCATGGAAAGCGTAGTTGAGTACTTGAGCTACATGAGACTCAAGGTCTTCACGTGGCGCCTTCGCCTCGATCAGCGCGACGGGTTTAGCACCCGTACCTATCAGAGCGTAATCCAGCCGCAGCCGGCCTTGATCGACGGGGTACTCGGAGCGAATCCGCTGCAATCCTCGCCAACCTAGCTCCGAGAGAATCGGGGTGATCAAGGCTGCTTTCGCGTCGGCTTCGTTGATGCCAATGCCGGCAGCGGCAATTTCTTGCCGGACTTCCTCAATCACTTCGCGTAGCGCCATATCAAGCCTCCGCCGCAATGCTAGCCGAGCGGTTTCTGCTCACCCGCAAGGAAGCGACGACTGAGGCCGGAATCGAGATTCCCGCCTGCGGAGACCGTTGCAACAGTCGCATGTTTGCCCATTGCTTCCAGGAATGGGGAGGTGGCGCGATCCAACCACGGGAGTACGACCAGATGGAGGAGAGACTGCACCATTGGGTGCTTCGAGATTCCTGCCTGCGCAGGAATGACGGAGGCGGTGCGGGAATGACGGAATCATGTTGGCGATTCTTGCTGTGACTGTTCACCGGCCAGGTAGTCCTGCGCTTGGCGAATCCACTCGGGGCCGCCGACGTTGGCGGTCGGTTGACCCCAGGTTGGACCTTCGACCCAGAAGCCCTCGGGGATCATGAAGCCACGCATCATGAGCAGCGGCGGATCACCTACGGCTGCGATTTGATGACCGATCTGGAGCAGGGCGCGTCCGAAGGCGGTCTGTTCGAAGATCCAGGTGTGCATGTCGTGTTGCGAAGGCGCCCAGGTGCCGGGCCGCGACGTGACTGCCTCCTGATAGAAGGCGCGCAGGTCCTCGACCACGAATCGCAACAGCATGGGCATGGCGTGTCGCCAGGTCGGACCTGAGGCAGCCTCTGGGACCTCGGCGAACCCCGCGCCTTCGGCGCAGGCGACGACGAAGGAGACCAGATTGTCGATCTGATCTGGAGTGGCTCCACTCATGCCGACGGTGGTCCTGCCTCGACGGCGGCGGGGCTCCTCGTACCAGGGAGTGAGCAGATCTACCTCGCGACGCAGGCCGGCTTCGAGGTCGCTGACGTCTGGTTCGGGCAAGGCGATGGAGCAGGCCCAGACTCCGGCTCCGTTGCCGTCCGGGGCTTCGTGCGGGTAGTCCTCGATAGTTGGTTCCGTGGCTGTTTCAAGTAGTCGCAGAGCGCTGCGCAGGACATCGGTCTGGAACTCAGTGTCGTCGGCAATGCCCAGAGGCCGTCCCAGCGGGAACGGCACCCAGAGGGCTCGCGGGGGATTGACGACTTCAGTGTGCTCGCGGATCAGACTGATCCCGGTGGTGGCGATGCCGTCCTGCTCGAAAAAGTGCGCGAGGGTACCGACGGTACCCGTGCAGGCTGGTCAAACGGGTGTCAGCATCGCGCAATGCACACCGGAATCGTGTAGACGTTGCGCCAGGTCGGCGGCCGTGTCCTTCATCAATGCCGGATTGGGGTTCGAGCCCAGGACCGAGTAGTGATACTCGGACACTGCCCCGATCTCTCCCGCGTCGGCCAGCTCTCGAAGCCGATCAATCGGTAGCACCACGTTGACGTCGCGCTGGTAGTGAGTGCGATCGAAGTTGACGCTGACCTGGGTTTGGACGAGGTCGGCGGGATCGATGTCGCTGGGGATGACGCGATAGCCCTGATCGGCGAAGCGAAATGGCCGGTCGTCGCGACGATGCAGCCCGGCGGAGGTGATCAGGGCGACCGTGGACTCTGCCAGGGGCGGCGGCGTCACAAACGGCGTGGAGTCGAGCGGCATCTGGTCAAAACGCTTGCCCATGTTGCGCATGTGATGCGCTTCCTCCGGATGCAGATCATCAAGACGAACCATCGCTGTTCCTCACTCAATCACGGACCGGGGAAGGCACTCGAGCGGTACTCTGCTTCACGCCTCTTGACCCCGAAGATAGCGTCGGCTGCGGATCAGGAACTCCCGGGGATCCTCGCCGGGCGGCGGGCCGCCGAAGGTTGGCCCACCCTCCCAGAAGCCTTCCGGGATGAGCAGCCCTCGCACGAAGAGCAGACGGGGATCGTCATCGTCGCTGATCAACTGCGCGATCTGCTTGATCAGGCGTCCAAGCGCGGTTTGTTCGAAGATCCAAGCGTGCATGTCGTGCTGGGATGGGGGCGCGGCGCCGTTGGCTGAGGCCACGGACTCCTGGTAGAAGGCTCGCAGGTCCTCAACCACGAAGCGGACCAACATCGGCATCGGATGGATCCACTCCGGCCCGCTCGCGGACTTCGGAATCTCGTCGAAGCCGGAGCCCTCGGCGACCGCAATGGCGAACGAGACCACTGCGTCAATCTCCTCAGGTCTCGCGCCACTCATCCCGAGTGTCGTCCTGCCGCGGCGTCGGCGCGCTTCCTCGTAGCGGGGCATGAGCAAATCGATCTCTCGGCGGAGCGACGCTTCGAGTTCGCTGACTTGCGGCGTCGGCAACTCAAGGGCGCAGGCCCAGACGCCATCGCCATCGCCCTCCGGCGCCTCGTGCGGGTACTCAACGATGGTCGGTTCAGTGGCGGATTCCAGCAGTCCCAGCGCACTACGCAACACATCTCGCTGGAAGTCGGGATTGTCGGCCACTCCCAGTGGCCGTCCCAGCGGGAAGGGCACCCATAGCGCTCGCGGCGGGCGCACCGCTTCGGACTGTTCGCGAATCAAGCTGATACTAGTGGTCGCAATGCCGTGTCGCTGGAGGAAATGTGAGAGGACGCCGACGGCGGCCGTACAGACCGGTCAAACGGGAACTAGCAGCGCCGTGTCGACACCCAGATTGTGCATCCGTTCAGCCATCTCCGCTGCAGACGGTTCGAGCAGGAATGCATCGGTCGCCCCAAGGGTGGAGAAGTGCATTGGAGAGACACCACCGATTTCGCCGGATTCCGCAAGCTCATGCATCCGATCGAGAGGCAAGACGACGTTCAGGTCGCGCTGGTAGTGCGTGCGGTCGAAGTTGACGCTGATGTGCGACTGGACCAGGTCGTTGTGATCGATGTCGTCGGAAATCTGCCGGAAACCCGTGTCGGCAAAGCGAAAGGGGATGTCGTCGCGGCGATGCAGTGCGGCGGTCGTGATCAGAGCGACTGTCGACTCGGCCAGGGGTGCGGGAGTGATCCAGGGCGTGGCATCGAAATCAAACTCCTGCTGCCGCAAGCCCTCGGCGCGCTGGAGCATGTGCTCGGCCTCTTCGGGGTGTAGATCGCTCAGGCGGACCATTGCTGCGCTCTTCCGGGTGGGATGCTAGTTGCTGGTGAAGTCAGAGGACACTGTCGTGGCATTGGCCTGGCTGTGGCGGGACCCTCACCCTAACCCTCTCCCAGAGGGAGAGGGGACGTGAGACCAAGGGCATTCAGGGGGCTTCTTCGATTGTGGCGGAGAGTGATCCTCGACAGTGTGGAATTCTGGGATCGGGTCCCCAGCCATGGATCTGATCTTGATGCTTCTTGACCATCTCGTAGTCCGCTGTTTCGACGATGCCTCGACCGTGACCGTCGATCATAGAGGCGATGGCGAACGCTTTCTCCTTCGAATAGCCGAACACCGCCCCAAGCATCTCGATCACGTACTCATAAGTGTGATCATCGGAGTCGTGCAGAAAGAGGTGGAATCGCTTCTCCAGCTCGCTACCGCGTTCGGCGTCGATGTCATCCTCGACGATCACATCGGGTCGCGGCAGAGACGGCTGGGAGGTCATGCGGCTGCCTCCCGAAGGGCCTGCAGCTCAGGCGCACCGAGATCGGCGTCGGCCCACAGCTTGGCAGCGCGACGGAACGACGCTTTGGCCTCGGTCATTTCGCCCAGGGCCGATTGGGCGCGACCCCAACGGAACAGGTCGCGTGCGGTCGCGCCTCGATCGAGCCGCTCTCGCAGCAGTTCCAGCGCCTGCTCGGTCTGACCGGCTCGCAGGCGCGCCTCAACCAGCGTCTCTTCAAACACGTCTCGTTGGGCGTTCGATCCACCCAGCGTGACCAACAACTCGCGTACATCGGCGAGACCATTTGCAGCGGACTCGAAGTCCCCCTGTCCGAACGCGGATAGCGCTTCGACCACCGGAGCGACCACCGTGCCTGCCGTCGGATGACCGCGCTCTTCTGCCTCACGCAAGCCGTCGAGCAACTTGCCCAGCCCGACCTCGTCCCCGAGTGCGGCCAGGGCCATGGCTCGGTGTACGTCGACCCAGGCGGTACCGGCGCGCGGGAAGGCGTTGTCCGCCACGTCCGCGATCGCACGCCAGTCGGGATGATCAGAACCGTGATCGGCGACAGTGTCATGCAACCGGGAGCGCCACAAGAGGGACGCGCCATCGGCGACTTCGCCCAGCGCATCGCCATGCTCATCGGCGCCGGGACGGATGGTCTCTTCGTGCAGGGCGAGCGCGTCGGATCGACGTCCGTTCGCGAGCAGAAACAACGCCTGATGCCAGGTCAGATGGCGGAAGAAACCGGCCCGATCGGGATTGTCGGTCAGCCATCCGCCCAGGAAGTCGGAGCCGCCCGTGAGATCGTGTTCCTCGAAGAACACGTGCGACATCGCGTGCGCTGCCTGTCCGTTCGCTGTTCGCAATTCGAGCGAACGCTCGACCAGGCGTCGGGCGGTTTCCAGTTGGTCCATCTCGTGGTTGGCAAAGGCGTGCCAGCTCAGGAACCACCAGTCCTCGCCGTAGGACGGCGCCAGGCTGTCGAACTTCTCCAGCATGCGCTCGCGCTTCTCCACTCCGCCGCCGTAAAAGTTGCCTCCCAACCACTGCAGCAGGATGGGGGCGTCGCGTGGAGTGTCGTCCAGGTGTTGGGCGATCAGGGCCGGCGCTTCGGAAGCCTTGCCGCGCGCGGCCGCGCCGAGGATGGCTGCATGCCGCTGTTCGCGAGCAGTGGTTCGCTCTGCCAGCTCTGCCGCCCGGTTAGCCAGTTCCGCCGCCCGTTTGCCGTTCCCGCGAAACAGGTGGAAGAGTCCCAACTGCGAATGGGCCAGCGCAAACTCCGGGTCGAGTTCAATCGCGCGCTCCAGTGCCGCATCGACGCCCAGCGAGTACGACAACATCCGGTCGACACCATCGCGATACGCTTCAGCCGCATCATCGGATGTCGTCAGGGGCAGTCCCCATGCGTCATTGGGCAGGGTCATCTGTTGCTCCTCAGCTTGCCGATCCAAGGCTAAGAGTAGCTGGCCAGGGAGCGCGATCATTGCTCCAACTCGATAGGCTTCGTGGCGATGTCAACGATCAACGACCCCGGCATCATCCGTCAGGCGCCGCACCTCGCAGAGCTGATCGATTCTGCGCCCACGGCCCCGTTGGACGCGGACAGAGCCCGCGGCGTGTTGCTCGGGCTGGCTGTCGGCAATCTGCTGGGCCTGCCCATCGAAGGCGCGAGCCAGGAGTCAGTTCGTGACGCGTTCCCTGACGGCGTTACTGAGATAGATCCTCGTGAACGCGATCGCCCAATGGACGATGATCTTGCACAGGCCGTCGACCTTGCCGAAGCGCTCGCTCATGATGCAGACCCGTTGGCCGGCCTCGCCGACCGGTTGGTCCGCTGGCGCAGAGAGAATGGTCACGGTATCGGGATCATGACTTCGACGGTGATTGACTATCTCGAATTCGGACTTGGCGTACCAGGCGCAGCAAGAGCGTTCTGGCAGGAGCGTGGCAGTCCCGAAACCCAGCCCAACGGAGCGCTGATGCGTTGCGCTCCGGTCGCGCTCAAGTTTGCCTACGACCCGGAGCGGCTGATTGCAGAGACTGCCGCGAGCTGCGCGGTGACTCATTTCGCGCCTGGCGCGCAGTGGTCTTGCATCGTGGTCAACGCAGCCATCGCCATGTTGCTGCGTGGCCAGAGTCCGAATCGCGAAGACCTGATCCTTGCGGCCAGCCAAGATGGCGCGCCTGCGGAACTGATCGCCTGGACGCTAGCCATACCCAAGGCCATCGACCAGCGCATCGCAGAGGAGCGGGTGAGTGGTCACACCTACCTCTGCATGCAAGCCGCTCTCTGGTGTCTGGACACGCAAGACAACCTGGAAGAGGCCCTGATCAGGATCGTCAGCGCCGGCGGCGACAGCGATACGAACGCTGCGGTCGCCGGGGCTGTGCTTGGGGCTCGCTACGGAGCATCGACGATTCCTGAGCGTTGGCTGGAATGCGTTCCACAGCGAGAGCGGATCAACAAGGCCGTTGCGGAACTGATCAGCGCTGGTCGTTAGCGAGTGAGTCGCGGATCGCATCCTTGACTTCACTGCTTACTTCCTCGGACGAGAGCGCCTCTTCCTGAATGCGTCTCAGGAGTACAGGCGCACAGCGTGGGTGAGAACGCAATGCATCAGATTCCATCAATTCTCGAATTGTCTTGAGGCGTTCGAGCGTAGCCTCCTGGAAATAGACGCACGAATCGCGACGTATCCAGGGATGCTCATGGGGCTTGATGATCAAGCAGAACTCTCCATGTCTTGCATGGACGGCGTAGTGAGACGTGAGATTGACAATCGCAACCTCTCCTGTTCCGAGTCGAGAACTCAAAACGATGTAAAGATGGCCCTGCCTGTCGAAGCCGTCGAACGTATCGCCTGGCTCAATCATTCCCGGACGAGCGAACGGAACCAATGTATGGAGGCAACGAGTTCGGTAGTTTCAAGAACTTCCTCTTCCGAAAAGCCTGCATCCCGGAGCACTGATCGGGGATCGATTGTCGCGAGATCACCAATTGGCGGCTGCCATTCGGGTAGGCGCCGAATGTTCCTCGACATGCGCGAGCACGGCATCGAGTGATGCTTGTCTAGGGTCTCTCCGAGCCGCTGACAATCCCGCTCCGAAAGCGTTCCGACGTCTTCCACCCCGGTGTGTGTCAGTCGATCTGATCCCACTTGCTGGACATAGGTGCGCCAGTCGTTGCCTGTAGTTTCTTCGTTCCCGAGCACTAGATAACTCAATGCTCGGAGCGCTGGGCCGTCCGCGGTGGAGACGAAGTCGTCGCCGGTGAGCGGGTAGCCGGTCTCGATAAATGTTCGACGATCTACCAGGTACAGCAGCATCAGCAGCCGTTCGGCCTCCATTGGCTTGCCGTACCGACGCAGCAGCCAAGCAGCCGCTTGACCGGCTTTTCGTTCATCGAAGACGAATCTCATGGTGGCACCCATGCCCAACTCCTCCTCGGGATTTGAGCGTAGCGAATCTGGACTCAGACGCGGGCGGTGGCTGCTCCGTCGACGGCGATGGTTTCGCCGGTGATGAACCCGGAGTCTGCGGCCATGGCGACGACCGCGGCCCCGACATCCTCGGGCCGGACTAGTGCCTTGGCTGGCAACATTCGCATCAGGCGCTGTGCCGCCTCAGCTTCGTCGCCGAAGCCGGTTTGGCCTTCATAGAAGCCGACTTGCAACGCGTTGACCGTGATCCCGTCGCGAGCCCACTCCTGCGAGAGCGCACGCGTCACGGCGAGCATGCCCGCGTGCGCAGCCGCATAGGCGGCCGTGTTCGCGACGCCGCGTTCGGCGAGGATTGAGACGATGTTGATGATTCGTCCGTATCCCGCAGACTTCATCGGCTGTGCGACGGAGCGCGAGACCAGGCTCGGTGCGACGAGATCGGCGACCAACAGATTGTGCCATTGGGCGAGTTTCCACTCCTCGAATGGCGCAGCGGCAACGACATCAGCAGCATTGACGAGAATGTCGACACCGCCCAGTTCATTCACAACCTGGTCGACGGCCCGCTCGATCTGATCGGGAACGGTCGCGTTGAGTTCGAGCGCGATATTGCGGCGTCCGAGCGACCAAATCTCGTTGGCGACCGAGTGAACGCGGACCACCTCCTGCGCCCCGGCGCGAAGGCTAGCCACCGCGACATCGGCGCCGGACTCGGCAAGCGCCACTGCTGACGCTCGGCCCAGCGGATCGCCAGCGCCGACGACCAACGCGACCCGACCCTTGAGCAGAAACGGATCATCGGGCTGTTCTGGATTGGCAGTTGGAACGAAGTCAGCCATGATGCCCGCTTTCAGCTCGGCTCGGCCAGTGGCACTTGCGGCGCCCAACCCGTCGGGCCGATCGCGGCCAACCCGCCGCCGTCTTGCGCGATCGTTTCGCCATTGACTCCTGCCGATGCCTCGGACGAGAGGAACACGGCGAGCGGCCCCATCTCCCAAGCCACTCCCGCCCTGCCGACGGGAATGTATCGACCTCCGCGCCAGCGCTCGAGCGCCTGCGGAGTATGCGGAAAAATACCGGGCGCGATGCAGTTGGTCCGCACGCCGGCAGGGCCGTAGGTCACCGCCAACGAGCGGGTCAGGTTAACCACGCCGGCCTTTGCCGAAACATACATCCAGTTGTCGCGACCGCCGCGCAGACCGAATCCGCTGGCCACGTTGATGAGCACGCCTGAGCCACGCTCGGTCATGTGTGGCAAGACCGCGCGAGCGCAGAGCATCTGCGACGTGAGGTTCATGTCGATGCCCCAGCGCCACTGTTCATCGGTCAGATCTGTGAGCGGCGAACCGTCGCCTTCGGCGCCACCGCCGGCGTTATTGACCAGGACATCGATGCGACCAAACCGGTCGAGCGTCTCTTGGACCATCGCCTCGATCGCTGCCGAGTCCGTCACATCTGTGGCGATCGAGATCGCTTCACCACCGCGTTCCGCGACCAGACCAGCAGTCTCCTTGAGCTGCGACAGTGTCCGCGACGCACCGGCGATCTTCGCACCGGCATCGGCGTATGACATGGCCATGGCGCGGCCGAGGCCGCGTCCCGCTCCAGTGAGCAGGACGACTTGACCGTCGAGTCGAAATCGATCGGGCGTTGCCATTGTGCCCCCTCTGTCACTCCGCGACATCATCCCCCAAAAGGGGGAGATTTGGATCAGGTCGTCGAGGCTTTGCGCTGCTGCGCGGCGGCCGAGCCGCGACCGTCTCCGAATCGGTTGTCTCTCCACTCGAGGGCGGCCTTGAGACCCTTCTCGCGCGACATCTTGCCGAATTCCATCACTGCTGGGGCCAGGTGGGCGCGGGCGTCATTCTCGGAGGCCAGGCGCTGCAGGGTGCGAGCACCCATGATCTCGAGACCAAGGTTGACGATCCGCTTGTTGGCGGAGAGCAGCTCGTGGTCGATCATGGCCATCTTGTTGGCCAGGTCTTCAACCTCTTCGTCCAGCCGGTCAGCCGGTACGGCGTCGTAGACGAGTCCGCGCTTGGCCGCCTCGCTGCCCGAGATGCTGTCGCCGGTCAGCAGCATGCGCTTGGCGAACTGCGGCCCTCCGTGATAGAGCCACATGTGCGCTGGTGGTGCGCCCATCGCACGGACCGGGGGGAAGCCGATCACCGCGTCCTCGGCGGCGATGATGATGTCCGAGAGCAACACCAGGTCGGTGCCGCCAGCCAGACAGTAGCCATGCACCTTGCCGATCACCGGCTTGTGCATGTCGAAGATCGCCATCCGCGCGCGTTGGGCCTTTTCCATGCCCCAAGTGTCGTCATCGAATGTGACCCGACCGCGGTAGACCTTGTCGTAGGTCTCCTGAGAGTCGCGAGTCGAGCCGGTCAGGTCGTATCCGGCCGAAAACGCGCGACCGGCGCCACTGAGAATCACGCAGTGGACGGCTGTGTCGTTATCCGCTTCCCACATCGCCTGAGACAGCTCGTCCTGCAGCGCAATCGAGAGCGCATTCAGTTTCTCCGGCCGGTTCAGCGTCACATAGGCCTTGCGGTCCTCGACGCGGTACAAAATATTCTCAAAGTCAGTCATAGAAGTGCTCCTGGAGGGTAATCATCGGCAGCGCCAGTCTAAGGTACGCCTTCCATTCAACCGGCAGTTGGAAGGTCTGACTCCAAGCTCATGATCATGTCCAACAGCCCTGTTGGTTCCCAACTCCGCCGGCTTGGCGGATCATCGCGTATCGGCGTGAGAACGCCAGCAGACTCAAGCTGGCGTAGTCCATGGTCAACGGCGGGCAGGCTGCGCCCGGAACAAACCGCGGCATCGGCACGGTTCAGCACAGGAAATCCCGGCAACGCTTCCAGGATGACCCAAGCTGCGGCATCGGCGCGCGGGTTCGCTCTGTCGCGCAACAGTTGCCGCCAGTCAATGAGTAACTCGAGTACTGACGACCGATATCGCTCGGCGAGTTTCACGCTACGCAGCACCGCTGAGACAAACAGCTCCAACCATCTGGTCAGGTCGCCCTCGCGGAAGGCGATCAGCCCATTGATGTAGGCATTCCGGTTGTTGGACAGCGCCACGCTAATCGGTGGGACCACTTGCGCCACTAGCCCACGGCGTCGTAGCACAACGTGGATGAGCGCACGACCAGTACGACCATTGCCATCGTCGAATGGGTGGATCGTTTCAAACTGCGCATGCGCCACGGCCGCTTGAAACAGCGGAGGTGCTTCTTCTGACTCACAGAACTCGCAGAGATCTTCCATCAGTGTGCCGACGAACTCGACGGGCGGAGGCACGAAATCAGCTCCACATGGGTTGTAATCGTTACCGCCGATCCAGTTCTGCGACGAGCGAATCCGGCCGGCGGAGTCGAGTCGCCGCCGCATCAGTTCGTCATGGACTCCCAACAGATCGTCAGCGCTGAGTCGTTCAACGCTCGCCGCCTCAGTGATCGCGCGTTGCATGGCATCTACGTTGTCCATCACTTCTCGAGCCTGTGTGCCAACTCTGCGTCCGACTCGTTGCCTCGCCTCGGCTTGCGCCAATCCTCGTGCGTCGATCTGCAGACCTTCGATGCGCGAGGAAGCGATCGACTCACTGCGCGTGAGCAGATGAGCGAGTGGATCGAGCAGTCGATTGTCGCGTTCCTGCAGCCGCTGGATTGCCGCCTCTCCTTCTGAGAGATACGCCGCGACATCGATGGGAAGGTTGAACTCCGAACCGGCAAGCCGATCAGGGACGAAGGAGTCGTATCCGCACTCCCGGCGGAACCGCCTGGGCGCGAGCGAATCGGACCGCGGTTGCCAGACTTGATGGATCAGCCGCCCGCCCATGGATCCTTGGCCCTTTCCTTGCTGTAAACAAAGGATACTCCATATCCCTTGTGTTGGTGTGAAGCAAAGATCAGGATCCGGAGGCTGACCGCTTCATTGAGCGATCAGCGGACTATCAAGTAACACAAAGGATATTCACTATCCTTTGCTTTCGCATTGTCTCAGTGCAAGGATGCGACGAGCTACAGGTGCTTCAGCACTCCGCCGTCGACCTGGATGGTCTGGCCCGTGATGTAGCCGCTCGCCTCTGAGGCGAGGTAGACCGCCAGCGGCGCTGCCTCCGGCGCCTCGCCGAAGCGGCGCATGGGGATGTAGCGCAGGAGCAGGTTCTCGTCCACCGTCGACGAGCCGCGACCGGGTGTCGAATCCGTCCAGCCGACCACGATCGCATTGACCGTCGTGCCTGTCGGCGCCAACTCCTGGCTCAGCGCGCGTACCAATCCAATCACACCCGACTGCGCCGCGCTGTAGATACTGAGATTGGTCAAGCCGCGCACGGCTGAAGCATCGAGCACGGCGATTAACCGACCCGGTCGACCGCGAAACTCTCGCGTCGCGCTGCGGAATGCGGCGTACGTTCCGCCCAGATTGCCCATCAGCACCCGTTGGATGTCGGCGTCAAGCGTCTTGCGAATTGGCGCAGCGTGATAGAGGTTGGGAACCACGATCGCTGCGTCGACGCCTCCGAGCCCCTTGCTGATCTTCCGCGTCGCGACCTGCACATTGGTCCCGTTGGACAAATCGACGGCCTCGGTCGGACCATTGCCGCCAGCCTTCTTCAGCCGGAACAGCGATGTGCCGTCGGTGTTTGCGCTAGTCACTCCGACTGAGGCGCCAGCTTCACGCAGCGCTTCCACGATCGCACTAGCCACCGGTTTCTCCGCGCCGTAGACGATCACACGTCGATCGGTGAGGTCGAAGCCCCGGAGTTTGCCCTCGGCCACGTCGGGCGGCGACAACGGGTTAAGCAGCGACGGCTGCAGGGGATTCTGCTGACTCATGTCGGCACGCCGCCGATTCCCGACTGCACATCCCAGCCGGTCGGCGCGAGGCCGCCTGCGAGTCCGCCGCCGTCGATGATGAACGCCTCACCGGTCATGTAGGCCGAGGCGTCGGAAGCGAGATAGACCGCCAGCGGCCCCAGCTCCCACGCTTCGCCAACGCGACCGACAGGGATTCTCGATCCTCGGTTGCGCGCGACCTCGATTTCGTCCGCATCCTCAAGTGTCTTCTGGGCAATGAACCCGGGCACGATGCAGTTGGCACGGATCTGGTCCTTCGCCAGTTGTATGGCGAGCGACTGGGTCATATTGATCACCCCTGCCTTGGCCGCCCCATCGACAAAGAAGATGGGGCCGCTGCCGCGCAGAGAAGTACCCGACGACACGGTGATGATGTTGCCTGGCTTGGCTTCGGCGAGGAAGTGCCGGGCGGCCGCGCGAGCGCTGTAGAAGACGCTGGAAAAGTTGATGTCGACCGTCTCCCGCCAATCCTCGTCGGTGATTTCGGTGACATGTTTCATGGAAGCCGGGCCGCTCGCACCGGCGTTGGCGAGCATCACTTCGAATCCGCCCCACTCTGCAATCGTCCGCTCAGCCATCGCGTCGACTTGCGAGGAGTCTGCAACGTCAGTTGGAATCACCAGCGCACGGCGCCCCTTGGCCTCGATTTCCTCTGCCACCGCCGCGATCTGAGACTCTGTGCGCGCGGCGCAGACGATGTCGGCGCCGGCATCGGCGAGATGCAGCGCCATCTGCCGGCCCAGCCCTCGGCCGGCTCCGGTCACAATGACTCGCCGACCGTCCATACGCAGCGATTCAAGCATGACGGCAGTCTACGGCGTGTCCCGACGAGCTCTAGAAGAGCTCCAGACGAGGTGAGCGCTATCATTTGGCGCGAACACGTCCACACAGGACGCGGCGTGCGCCGTGTCTCACGCGAAACCGAATGGAGTTTGAGATGGCCAAGGGACTGACGGTGGAATTCAACATCGGCGAGGGTCAGAACGAAGCGTTTGAGGCGTTCATGGCGACCGCGACCGCCAAGGTCAAGGCGGAGGACGCGGGCTGCAACAACTACGACCTCTTCCGTTCGGTCGAGGACGACACTCGCTACCTGCTCTTCGAGAACTGGGCGACCGAGGAAGACCTCACGGCGCACGGCACCTCCGAAGCAATGGCAGGCATGGCCGGAATCCGCGAATTCACTACCGGCCGCCCCGTCCTGCACCGCTACGACGTCGCTGACTAGGCAGACCTGCGGTACAGAAGCGCCAGGCAGAGGACCGCCTCAGCCTTCGACAGCTCCCCTGGGAACGGGGAGCGGGAACGTTAGGAAAGGACAACAACATGCCAGACCAGATGGGTTCTGAGCTTCTCGCCCGACAGATGGTGAACGAGGGGGTCGAAGATCTCTTCTACATCATGGGCGGACCGATCATCGAAGCCGCCGGATTTGCGGCGGAGCACGGCATCCGAACGATCGACTGTCGACATGAACAGGGCGCCGCTATGGCCGCTCATGGTTACGCGCGCGTCAAGCGCCTGCCGGGCGTCTGCATGGCCGCTTCGGGTCCGGCGACGACCAACTTGCTGACGGGCGTCGCCAATGCGTATCTCGACGGCGTGCCGATGGTTGCCCTCGGTGGGGCCGCCGCGTTCTCGTCGTTTGAGCGCGACGATTTCCAGGAATACGATCAGCTTGCAATGGCCGTCCCGGTCACCCGCTGGGCCAGCCGCGTGACGCACTCGGCTCGGATGCCCGAGTTCTTCAACCTCGCATACCGCGAGTCACAGGGGCCCAAGCCCGGGCCAACCTACCTTGACCTGCCCGGCGACACGCTCTACCAGCAGTCCGACGACGACACCGTCTGGTTCCCTGACGCCGGCGCGGCGCGTTCACGCCCTGGCGCCGACCCTGACCAGGTCAAGGAAGCGATCGAGCTGCTGGCCAACGCCGAGCGACCGATCGTTCTGACCGGCACTGGCATCTTCTGGTCGGACGCGTCGGCAGAACTCCGTGAGTTCGTCGAAACCGCACAGATTCCTTTCTACACGACGCCGCAAGGCCGTGGTGTGGTTCCCGAGGACCATGACCTTTGTTTCATCGCGGCTCGCTCGAAGGCCTTCCGCGAGGCCGATGTGGCGCTCGTCGTCGGCACGCGGCTCAACTTCGTCGTCGGTTCCGGCCTGCCGCCGCGCTGGTCGCCCGACCTCAAGGTGATCCATGTCGACACCGACCCGACCGAGATCGGCCACAACAAGGAAGCGACCGTGGGTATGGTCGCCGACGCCAAGCGCGCGCTGTTGGCACTGACCGCGGCCGCGAAGGAAGCCAACCTCGCGCCGCCGACCGACTGGATCGCCGAACTGCGCGAATCGGACGACAACCGCCGCCAGCAATCGCTGGAGCAGGCCCAATCCTCCGACGTGCCGATCCACCCGCTGCGTCTGGCCGATGAGGTCGTGCAGCGCATGGACCGCGACGCAGTGGTCTGCGTTGACGGCAATGCGACGCTGGCCTTTGCCCGCCAGTACATCCCGTCGTTTGCCGAGGGCGGCCGACTCAACCCTGGTCCCAACGGCTGCATGGGCGTTGGCTTGCCGTTCGTTCTGGGGGCCAAGGCCGCCGCGCCCGAGCGACAGGTGATTGGCTTCGTCGGCGACGGATCGTTCCTGATGAACGTTCAGGAGATTGACACGATGGTCCGGCACAATCTGCCCGCCACGATTGTGATCTCAAACAACGCCGGCTGGACCGCCGGCACCAACGACACGCCAGGTCGCACCTTGGGCTACAGCCAACGCTACGAGGACATCGCCGTCGCCTTGGGCGGACACGGTGAGCACGTGACCACGCCTGAGGAAATCGGCCCCGCAATCGAGCGGGCGATGGAATCCGAACTCCCGGCTGTCGTCAATGTCGAGGTCGAGCAGCACGCGATGCCGGGTCAGGCCCGCTTCGGTGGCTACTCGGCAACGCTCAGCCGCTAGGCCGTTAGCGCATCCGCTCGGAAGTACTCACAGGGGCGGGGTTGGACCCCCGCCTCTGTCATTTGCAAAGGAATCTCCCATGGCATCCGTCCCGGCCGTGCATGCCGATCTCGTCGGCGCGCCGCATTTTGCGCACCTGGTCACCGTCAACCGCGACGGTTCGCCCCAGTCCTCACCGATCTGGATTCGCCCAGAACGAGTCAACGCCAACGGGGATGTGGAGTCGATCTTCTTCGTCACCGGTCTGCGCTATCGCAAGACACTCAACATGCAACGTGAGCCGCGCGTCGCGCTCTCGATTCACGGCGCCGATCAGCCCTACCGGATGCTCGAAATTGTCGGCACGGCGTCGCTCGCGCCGCGCACCTCGTGGGATGAGCTTGACGCCATCTCCAACCAGTACCTCGGTACGGACTATCCCTACAAGGGCGATGACCCAGCCGGCTGGCTGGTCAGCGTCGAGATCGAACGAGTGACCCTGCCCAACGACGGCGAGCAGCCGCCGTCCGTGGACCCTCCTGCGGCTGGGTCCGACTTGCTCAGCCCACCCCACTTTGCGCACGTGGCCACAGTCAGTTCGACCGGTCAGCCGCGATCGTCGGTGGTCTGGCACCGGCGACCTGAAGGCGGCGGCGAGAACGACATCGAGTTCTGGACCAGCGCCCAGACGCTGAAGACCAGGCACCTGCGCAATAATCCCGCTGTTGCCGTCAGCATCCACGACGAGGTGGACCCGTACCGTTACACGGAACTCCGAGGGCGGGCGAGCATTGTCGAAGTTGATGGGCGTCGGATGGCCGACGAGCTGACCCGTCTCTATTGGAAACTTGAGGCGTTCCCCATGGATGTCGGCTCAACGGGTAGCGTCGCGGTCCGAGTGGAAACGACCCACCGCGTAGGCTGACCGCCGTCCAACGCAGCCTCTTGCTGCCAGGAGAGCATCATGGCTTCCGTTCCAGCCGATTTCGCCGATCTCTGCGGCGCGCCTCACTTTGCTCATGTCGTGACAGTCAATCGCGACGGTTCGCCGCAGTCGTCACCGGTCTGGTTCCGTCCAGAGGCGGTCAATGCCGACGGCTCGATCGAGTCGGTTTACTTCAGCACCGGCAAGCGCTTCCGCAAGTCGCTCAACATCCAGCGCGAGCCGCGGGTGGCCATCTCGGTCCACGATGAGTCCAACCCATATCGAACCTTGGAAATCGTGGGGACGGCTTCGCTCTCGGCCCGTTCCGACTGGGAGGATGTTGACGTCATCTCGCAGACCTATATCGGCACGGACTATCCAGGTAAGGGCGATGCAAGCGCCGACGGTTGGGGGGTTACGGTCAGCATCGAGCGCGTCGTCACGCTGGACTTCGCTCCTGATGAGGCACTCGAGCCGCCGCCGGCTGGCACGGACCTCTTGAATCCACCGCACTTCGCGCACATCGCCACGGTCAGTTCATCCGGACAGCCGCGTTCATCGGTCGTCTGGCATCGCCGCGCCGCGGGCGGCGAGAACGACATCGAGTTCTGGACCGTTCCAACAACGCTCAAAGTGCTTCATCTGCGTCGCAATCCCGCGATCGCCGTCAGTATTCACGATGTTTCGAATCCGTACCGCTACACCGAGCTACGAGGCAGCGCATCGTTGACGGCAGTCGAGGGTCACCAGTTGCTCGACGAACTCACGCCGCTTTACTGGAAGCTTGACAAGTATCCGGATGAACGTAACGACGGCAACGACCTGTCAGCAGGCGTTGTTGTTCGCGTCAACACGACGCACCGAGTGAACTACGGCGAGTAGTCGGGAACAGCTCACCACACGGTCTATGCAGCAGCTATCGGCCCATCATCCGCGCAAGTTGCTCAAAACCGAAGACCTGACAGGGGTACTCCGTCGCCGCGCGCGGATCCTCGTAGTAGACATAGGGAACGATGTGCTGCGAGCCCGAAGGCAGCGGCACATCGCTCATGACTGCGTGGAGTCTTCCGACCCCATCTCGTCAATGACTTTCTGCATTTCGTCAGCGGTGACCGCCTGCAGCTCCTGGTGAAACCACCAGTTTCCACCCTCCGGATCGGTGGCGCGATACGTGCGGTCACCGAAGAACTGATCCTCCGGCTCCTGCAGGATCGTTGCGCCCTCGGCTACGGCCCGGGCGTGATGCGCATCGACATCGTCGACGTAGACCATCACGCTGGCGTGCAGGTGCGGTAGGCCGCTCGGTCCTCCGAGCCCGCCTTCCGGATATGCCGAAGCCAACGTGACCTCATCTTCGCCGCAGAGCAGCGATGCATGGCCGATACTGCCGTCGGGCATATCAAGGCGGAATCCCTCAACGAAGCCGAACGCCCGGCAAAGGAACGCGATCATCGCCGGCGCATCGTCATAGGACAACGCCGGCACGATTCGCTGTTTCCGACCTGCGGCCGGATCTGATTGTTCGGTCATCTGTTCACTCTCCTTGTGGCATTTCCGACATCGCGGCGACCATCTCTTCCGGGGTCACATCGCGGACGTGCTGGTGGAATTCCCAACCGACCCCTTCCGGGTCGAGTGCGCGGTAAGTGCGGTCGCCGTAGAACTGGTCGGTGGGTTCCTCAACGATCTGAGCCCCGGCCGCCTTCGCGTGCTCGAAGTGGGCGTCGACATCATCGACATAGACCACGACCGAGGCGTGCACGCCGCCCAACGCTTTGGGACTGCTCAGCCCGCCATCGGCAAATTCGCTGGCGAGCATGATCGTCTCGCCGCCGTACAACAGCTCGCAGTGGCCGACGGAACCATCGGGCATGTCCAACAGCAGACCCTGTTCAAAGCCAAAGGCGTCGCGAATGAACGCAATCGCCGCCTTCGCATCTGAGTAGTTGAGATAGGGCAGAATGCGCTGGCTGCCCTCAGGTGGATTCTGAACCATGACTTCGTCTCCTCAATCTGACTCAATCTGAGTTGGTCGTGTGTTGCTGGAGGAACGCCCAGCGGTGCCCCTCCAGATCGGTTGCTTCGTAGAGCCGCCCACCCCAGGGCTGTTCTTTCGGTCCGTAGAGGATGTTCGCGCCGGCAGCCTTGGCATCGCGGAAGTGCGCCTCGACATCATCGACATGGATCAGGAGATGACTCGGCAAGGCGTCCAAGCCCTTCGGTGATCGGTATCCGCCGCCATCGAACAGCGATGCCAGCATGATCTGCCCGCCCTGCAGCGACAACGCCGCGTGCACAATCCGGCCATCGGGGATTGTCTGCACATCGACCCGCTCAAACCCAAACACCCGGCAGAGCCACTCAACCGCAGCGGTTGCGTCTTCATACGCCAGATATGGGAAGACTCGTTGCGTCGCGCTCATGGTTAAGCCTCGTCGCTCGCGATCTTCTTCATCTCGGCAACCTCCTCCTTGAAGGGGACATGCCTGATCTGCTGCTGGAACGTCCAGCGGTGTCCCTCGAGATCCTGCACCCAGTAGTTTCGGGCGCCCCAGAACTGGTCTGTTGGCTCGGCCAGGATCTCAGCGCCCTCGGCCTGAGCGCGAGCGAAATGCGCATCAACGTCGTCCACATAGACGGTGATCTGCTGATGGAGACCAGCCAAATCCTGCGGCGACAGCGTCCCTGCTTCCTCAAACACCGAGGCCAACATGATCTGTTCGCCGTTGAAGCTCAGCGCGGCGTTGCCAATCCGCCCGTCTCCGACTTCCATCCGCCGAACCTCCTCGAACCCAAAGACGCGGCACAACCAGTCGATCGCAGCGGGAGCGTCAGCGTAGGTCAGGCTCGGAACAATCCGTTGATGATCGAGTTGCACGTCGTCCGACATCACAGTCATCCTTCGGTATGGCCTACTTGACCAACCTTAGAACGATAGCGCATATATGTTCTGATAAACAAGTCTACTGCTGGGAACTACGCCGAACAGGGCGACATGACATATCGGAGAGTCCGATCGTCGCCGGTTGAGCAACAGTCGTTTGACTGCTTGCCGATGACGAAGCGATCTCCCCCGTTGCGACGGACAACAATCGGTTCCTGCTCGGACCACAGAATTCAGAACCGACGATGTCACTCAATGTCGAGAAAGTGCAGAATCGCGTCCGCGATGGCCTGTGCGATCAACTGTCGTACCTCGGGATCGCGCAACAGCTGCGCCTCGCGCTCATCCGTGACGTACAACAACTCCAGCAGTGCGGTTGGCATCAGGTTCGCCCGAACGATGTTGCCCGGCCCGGATTGCGTTTCAGGATCGATCAGGTCGATCGGCGGTTCATCCAGGGTGATGTCATTGCGCCATAGCCACTCGTTGATCGCAACGCCCCACGGGTCTTCCGACAACCCCAACTCCTCAGGGTCCACGCCAAACCGTCGAGCCGTGTCTGCGTCAACCAGCAGGAACGGCGCGAGTACATAGATCGGATCGCAGAGATTGTTGATGATCTCCCAGCACGATGTGTCATACGTGATCGCGGAGGCGGGATAGCCATATCTGGTCAGCGCTTCCTGTACATATGACAACAAGGTCTCGGCCAGACGGAGATTTTCGCCATCGCCGTTCCAGCGAGGCAGGTACCAGGCTTCCAGGCCAGTGATGTCGAACAGGTAGTTGGCATTGGAATGAATCGAGACAAACACATCCGCCTTCGCCAGGTGCGCGAGATGCGGGCGAGCTTGCAAGTCGGGCCGCCAGATTGCCTCATCAAGATTCAGATACGGCCGGCCCGCTGCGCGCCGCGTCTGGACAACGGTCACACCCTTCTGCTCGAGCAATGCCTCGATTCGCAGTGCGAAATCGAGATTAGAATCGGCTTCGCGCACCCCGTTTTCCCATGCCCCGGTGTCAACGCCGTGACCGGCGTCGAGCGCGACCACCACTGCTTCGTCGTTCAAGTCTGGAACTACGCCAGCTGATTCCAACTCCTCTTGCCATCGAGGATCCTCACCGCCGGTCCGCTCGTGGACAGGCCAGAGCGGAGGCAACGCGGGACGCGGGTGCGGAACAGCAAGGAATCCTGGACGCGAGACGGTCCACGTGCCGTCGCTATTGCGGACGCTGGCCTGCCAACGAATCCGGGCATCCGTCGTGCGCCCGCTCCACCGCAGCACCAATGTGTCGAACCCGCTTGCCCCTACATCATCCGTTTCGATCCACTTACGCTCCGCAAACGACCAGATGCGAACGAATCTGCCGTCATTCGACCTCAGCAGATACTCCCATTCGTCCTCATCGTCTGCGCCTGGATCCGCATCGATCCAGACTCGGAGCCCGCTGTGTTGAGAGATCGGTCCCCAGGCGCCTTCAAAGGAAAACTCGGCCTGGCCGACCTTCGACGAGGCTTCAATTGAGGCGATCTGCAGTGCCGATGTTTGTGGCAGCGGCAGGCTGATCGCAGGTTCTGCAGCGGTTCCCAAGCGTGTCACGCCAACGGCGTAGCTGCCGATCATCCAGACTTCCACGGCGCGAACCGAAAGGATCGCAATGCCATCTTGCTCGGGTTCCAGGAACCCACCAAAGGCATTGCCAATCGCGTCCATTTCCTGGAACGACCCTGCCGACGGCACTCGAACCGAAGCCGCCAAACCGCTCACCGAACCCGCCACAGACCAAAATTGGTAGCGATTTTGCGCCGACACCGGAATCGCGAACCAGTCGACGTCGCCGGCGCTATCAAGTCTCGATCGTTCGATCAGAATGCCGTCGGAGTCGAAGCTCGTCGCCCGAGCCGTAGACAGTTGGGCGCCAATCGCGTCCAAATGCCGTGTCACCCGCAAGCGATACGTCCCGGTCGCTGCTCCGAGCCCGGCGACACGGACGCGCCAGGCGCCGCTCTCCGGGGCAGTCCAAATCAGCGGACTGTCGTCCCCCGCCGAGCGTGCGACCCGTTGGGCCAGTGCGTTGGCTACAGGAGGTTTCCAGACCTCAAGCTGGCCAGCCCCAAGCGTTTCGCGCTCCAGGGTCAAGACGAAGCTCTCGCCCACGAGCGCAAACAATGGGAACCAGTCGACGTCGGAGGTCCCAGCGATCGTGCCGTCGCGAACAAGCACGTTCGACGTCTGTGCCGACAAGGGTTCTGGAACCAGCAGCCCTGGCGCCGCCAGACCGGTTCCCAGCAGGACGCCGACCAGGAGGATCCATCTGATCAGACCAGGGCGCAGGTCTCGCTCATGCCTACGCTCGCTCATAGCCGCAGAGTATCTGTCCAACGATTGCGGTCGGCGTTATGAACCGAAGCAGCATTGCTCGTGAAATATGGCGCAATAGGCGGGTTTCCGATAGCCTCACAATCGTTGTGCACGCTTGACGTGCCCGTTCCAGACGCCAATCTGCGGACCTGTCAACGGACGATGGGCCGCGACGGAGGATGACATGGACCTCGGACTGACCGAAGAGCAGGAACTGCTGAAGAATTTCGCCCGCGACTTCCTCACCAACGAGTGCACCGAAAAGCTCGTACGTGACATGGAAGAGGACGAACGCGGATACACCGACGAACTCTGGAACGGCATGGCCAACCAGGGTTGGATGGGTCTGATCACTGCTGAGGAACTGGGCGGCGCCGGTCTGTCCTTCCTCGACCTCTGCGTACTGCTGGAAGAGTTCGGTCGCGCGCTCGTTCCCGGACCATTCATCAACACTGTCCTCACCGCCGGCTTCGTTGAGGCCATCGGCAGCGACGCCCAGAAGCAGCAGTACTGCTCAGCAGTCGCCTCGGGTCAACACGTGATGACCTTTGCTCTGACCGAGCCCTCGGCTCGTTTCGACAGCTCCGGCATCGAGACCACCGCTGCAGCCGACGGTGACGCGTATGTGCTCAACGGCACCAAGCTCTTCATCCCCGACGCCCACAACGCCGACACCATCCTGGTCGTCGCGCGTACGCCGGGCTCCGAAGGCGACGCGGGCGTCTCGCTCTTCCTCGTTCCGGGTAACGCTGAGGGCCTGTCGACCACCGTCCTGCAAACCATCGCCGCCGACAAGCAGTGCGAAGTCAAGCTCGACGGCGTACGCGTCGGCACCGACGCCCTGCTCGGCGAGGCCGGCAACGCCTGGGCCATGGTTGAGATCGCCAAGCGCTACTTCACCGTCGCCTACTGCGCCTACCTGGTCGGTCTGGCCCAGCGCGACTTCGAAATCTCGGTCGACTACGCCAAGGAGCGCATCCAGTTCGGTCGCCCGATCGGCTCCTTCCAGGCGATCCAGCACAAGGCCGCCGACATGATCACCGACGTCGATGGCTCGCGTTTCATCATGTATCGCGCCGCCTGGGCCGTCACCGAGGGCGAAGACGACGCCGACCTGCAGGTCGCCATGGCCAAGGCTTGGTGCTCCGACGCCACCCGCCGCGTCGTCGCTCACGGTCAGCAGATTCATGGTGGCATCGGCTTCACCAAGGAGTACATCATCCAGCTCTACTTCCGCCGCCAGAAGATGGCCGAGCTGATGTGGGGCGACGCCGACCATCACCGCGAGAAGGTCGCCGAACTGCTCGAGATCTAAGCGCTCCTCCCTCGGGAGGCTGTCCCACAGAGACTGAAGAGGCCGCCTTTGGGCGGCCTCTTTCTATGTTTGCAATCCGGATTGCATCCCAGGTCTCAATCTGTCGCAGAATCCCACGTGGGCAACTGCGTACGAGATTCAGTTGTCGTCATACCCGCGCTTGCCGCGGGTATGACGGATCCCCGTCGGCGACCAACTTGCAAGAGGAACCGTTCCTACTCCGACGACTCCAGTTGCGACCGCTTGCGCAGGAACCACCACCCAATCGCCAGGCCAACGACGCTGAGTCCGACCGCAACCACGATCGCTGCGATCCACGTCCACAGCGGCGCAGAGTAGCGGCTGCCCGACATCACAAGTCCCTCGGCCAGCGCTGGCGACATCCAGAGGCCCCAGATCAGCACCGCCGCTAGTAATCCCACCAACCTTCGCATCGGATAGCCTCTAATCATGGCCCGTAGACGACGCCGACGCCCTGCTGAGATGTCCGAACCGGCGGCTCCCAGGACACGCTCCTCGATCGTGCGTCTCTCGTTCCCCAATCAGGATACGATGCGCCTCCGCACCTTCTGGTCGCCGCTGCCCAACTGGGCCTACGGCGCGATTCCGGCTGGCATCGTTGCGTTGATCGCGGTGTTCAGCTTTGGACAGACCGATACCTTGGGCGCTGCCATCATCGGGGCCGCCGCTGGGTACTTCGGTGGTGGAATCCTCTGGGCGATCCTCGGCGTCGTCGGCGGTGACGTCCTCGAGGTCGACTTTGACCTCTCCGAGGACATCGGCAGGGTCCACCAGTCAATTCTCTGGATGGTCAATCGCAACTGGAACTTCGAGCTCTACGACATCGAGACGATCACTCTGACTCATCAGCGTTCCCGGCCGATTCTGCTCCAGTTCAGCGGCACCCACACGGCAAACATCGCATTTGCCGACGGCAACCTGATGCGCATCGGCAGGTTTCCGACCGAACAGGAAGCGCTCGATGTCGGAGTCGCCGTCTCCGATTTCGTCGGCGTGCAGCTCGAACGACCGCCTGAAGATCGATCACGTCGAGGCCGTCGATGACCACAGCCGGACGACTGACCGATCCCATCGAGATCCGAGAACGCTTCGAGCAGGTCATGCTCGACCGACCGGAGAAGCTTCAGCGGCATACTCGTCGGGTGGTCAAAGGCGCGTTGCGACTTGCCGCCGTACACGAGCTCGACCGCGACATCTGCTCCGCATCCGCCGCCGGCCACGACCTGTTTCGGCACTGCGGTGATGCCGAACTCATCGCCCTGGCTCGCCACTACCGCGTGACCATCACTGAACACGAAGAGGCGGCGCCGATCATGCTTCACGGACCGTTGGCCGCTGCCTACGCCCGCGATGTCATCGAAGTTCAGCACGACGAGATTCTCGACGCGATCGCCTTTCACACCACCGCACATCCGGACTACTCACTTGAGTCGATTGCGATGTTCCTGGCCGACAAGATTGACCCTCGTAAAGTCCGGCGCGATCCGGGTCTGGCCGCGGTCGCTGCGGCGGCCGATACCGACCTGTACGCGGCAGCGGCGATGTTCCTTGAGCGTCGACTGACCAGTCAACTGAACAGCGGACAACCGCTGCACCCGCTCGCCGTTGTCAGCCGCAACGCGTTCCTGCGGCGCTGCCAATGACCACGCAGGACAGCCAAGACGACCAACACGAGGACGGCGCTGCCGTCGGGCGCATGATCGACGCCGACGCGACGGAAGTCGACGCCCAGGACCGTGCGCTGCGGCCGACGAGGCTGGACGAATTCGTCGGCCAATCCACCGTGCATGAAGCAATCAGGATCGCTGTCGATGCTGCCAAAGGCCGTGACGAAGCACTTGACCATCTGTTGCTCTACGGTCCGCCAGGTTTGGGCAAGACCACGCTGGCCCGGATTGTGGCCAGAGAACTGGGAGTCAACCTGCGACCGACCAGCGGCCCCGCGATCCAGCGCGCCGGCGACATTGCCGCAATCCTCACCACCATGCAAACGCACGATGTCCTGTTCATTGACGAAATTCACCGCGTACCGCGCTCGGCTGAGGAAGTCCTCTACTCGGCGATGGAAGACTTCCAGCTCTTCATGATGATCGGCAGCGGACCGGCAGCGAGAAGCGTGCAGCTCTCGGTCAAACCGTTCACCTTGATCGGTGCAACGACCCGCTATGCGATGATCTCACCGCCGCTCCGCGACCGCTTTGGCATGGTCCAACGACTGGACTTTTACTCGACGCCCGAGCTGGAACAGGTCATCGTCCGC
Organism: Dehalococcoidia bacterium; assembly: GCA_965207365.1. Classification (GTDB taxonomy): domain Bacteria; phylum Chloroflexota; class Dehalococcoidia; order Bin125; family Bin125; genus Bin125. The sequence goes on from OZ242281.1 coordinate 1,225,110, forward strand.
TCAGCCGAAGCGCTGGAAGTTGAACTGGAACCCGCCGGCGCCAGGACGCTGGCAGAACGCGCTCGAGGGACGCCACGAATCGCCAACAGACTACTGCGACGCGTTCGAGACTTTGCCGAGGTCCGCGCCGATGGCGTGATCACTTCAGCCGTGGCCGACGAGGCACTGCGCGGGCTCCGAGTTGACGAACTGGGCCTCGACGAGCACGACCGAGGCCTGCTGCGAGCCTTGATCGAAGGCTTCAACGGAGGCCCTGTCGGTTTGGACACGCTGGCCGCCGCCGTCGCTGAGGACACTGACACGGTGATGGACGTCTACGAGCCCTACCTGATCCAACTCGGATTCCTCGCCCGAACACCCAGAGGCCGAGTAGCGATGCCCGCCGCCTGGAGCCACCTCGGTCTCACGCCGCAGGAATCCTCGCCAGACCAGGGAACTCTCTTCGAAGCTGGCTCTGGCTGATTCCACCTAAGCGCCTCTCTACACGGTCTCGGCATCAAATCGCCATGCCACAGCCAAGCACCGTTTGCACTCCCCCGCAGAGACTGCTGCACAACCACTCAGCCGCCCCCGTCTTCGAGCGAGGGCCATCTCCATCCCAGGCTCCTGCGCGCCGGCCATGTTTCCTGCCTCTAGCTATTCGTCAGAGGCAAGTTGGTACTGCGGAGGCCTAGCGAAAGCGGGTCCCCGCTCGGGAGAGACCTTTGAAAAACTCCCGAATCCCCTCTCCCCCCCTTGCGGGGGGAGATGTCACGGAGTGACAGAGGGGGGCGGCGGATGATGACCAGATAGGGCTCTCGAACAGCAGACCCCCCTCTGCCTTCGGCATCTCCCCCGCAAGGGGGGAGAAGGGGAGCTTGGCAAAGGCCTCCTCTGGGGCGGGGACGGAACACTCAGCGATTCATCAATCTCCCGAACGGGCAGCAAGAAGAGCAGTCGCAAAATGCCGACAATAGGGAACACTTAGTCGAGCGCTAACGCAGGCTCGTTCTTCTCAGCCGAGGCGCCGGTCCCGTTTGTACCGTTGCGCCCATTCGGACTGGTACGCTCGCGCATTCGATCCAACACTGCCAGCGCTGCGTCCTCGTCGAACTCGACCGACTCCTGCGCTGCGTACATCATTCGGTAGAGCTTGGCGTAGTGGCCGTCCAGCTCCAACAACTCATCGTGCGAACCCTGTTCGAGAATCCGTCCGTACTCCAGCACGATGATCCGGTCCACAGCGCGGATCGTCGAGAGCCGGTGCGCGATCACGAACGCGGTGCGTCCCCGCATGACACGAGCGATCGCTTCCTGGATTAGCGCCTCAGTCTGTGAATCGACATTTGCCGTCGCTTCATCCAGAATCAGGATGCGCGGGTCGCTCAAAATCGCGCGAGCAAACGCGACAAGCTGGCGCTGTCCAATCGACAGGTTCTGTGCGCGCTCCGCCAGCGGCGTGTCGTAGCTCTGAGACAGACGCTCGATCCATTGGTCGGCGCCGACAACCTTTGCCGCAGCGATCGCCTGTTCGCGAGTCGCTTCGAGGTTGCCGTACATGATGTTGTCGAGCACTGTGCCCGAGAACAGGAACGGGTCCTGCAAGACCACGCCCACCCGGGGTACCAACGACGCTCGCGTGACCTCACGCACGTCGTGCCCGTCGATTCGGACTGCGCCCTCAGTCACTTCGTAGTTGCGGGTGATCAACGATGTGATCGACGTCTTGCCTGCGCCGGTCTCGCCGACAAGCGCCACCGTTTCACCCGGCTGCACTTCCAGGTCAAGGTCGAACAGGACTCGAACTCCATCGACGTATTCCAGGGAGACGTTGTCGAAGTGCACGTGACCGGCGACATCAGACAAGTCTCTCGCTTCTGGGGAGTCCTCAATCTCCGGCTCGGTGTCCAGCACTTCAAACACGCGCTCGGCGCCGGCCATCGCCCGCTGGAACATCGTGTACTGCAGCACCAGGTCGCGAACCGGGTCGAAGAAGCGCTGAATCCCAATCGCAAACGCAACGATGCTGGCAATCCCGGCCGCCTCGGTCAACGTGCCGCTGCTCAGTCGAGCCACGGCAATCGCAATGACGATTGCCGTCGCGACGGCAATCAGGATCTCAACCAGGGGCATGATCGCTGCCGAGAGCAAGCCCGCTCGGCGAGTCGCGCGCAGGTTCCAGTTGTTGATCCGGTCGAATCGGCGAGCGTTCTCCGACTCACGGTTCAGGCTCTGAACCACGCGAACGCCATTCAGGTCTTCGTTCAGCGTCGAGTTCACGGCCGCAATCGCGACGCGCGTCTCGAGGAATGCCTTGCGAGCCCGCTTGCTCCACAGCGCCATCGCCACAATCAGAATCGGCAACACCGCAAACGCGCCAAGCGCGAGCTGCCAGTCGATGAACAGGAACACGCCCATGATGATCACGAGCCCGAAAATGTCGCCGATCACCGTCAGCACGCCTGACGTCAGCATCTCCTGCAGCACCTGCACATCGGAAGTGACGCGCGACATGATCGCGCCAACTTCACCACGGTCGTAGAACCGGTGCTCGAGGCGCATCAGGTGATCAAAGACATCCTGCCGCATCTGGCGCAATATGGGATGCCCGATATTGGCCATCAACCATTGGCGCACAAACTCGCTGACCCACGACACCAGGACGATCACGCCGAAGGCTATCCCGATCGTGTCCAACTCCGAGGCCACGCCGTTGTCCAGTGCGCCCTGCATCGCCTGGTAGACGACGAACACCTGGATGTTGAGCGCCATCGCGAAAATGATGTTGGCGAAGATCGCCGCCGCCAGGCGCTTCTTGTGTGGGCCGATATAGCGGCCAAAGCGGCGCACCAGTCTCGGGTTGTAGAGCGATCCGTATTCCTTGTCCCAACCGTCAGCCATCGATGCCGACGAAGCCCAGGCGCTGCGCGGACCGTGTCCGCCGCCGCCCAGGTTGGACGTCCAACCGCCCGCCATGCCGCCGCCCATCATGCCCATCTCAACCGCTCCCGCCCGCTGCTGCCGCAGCTTCTACTGGCGATGATGTTGACGACTCCTGGTCGCGCAGCTCCAGCTCATAGATTTCGTGGTACAGGCCGCCCCTGGCGAGCAGTTCGTCATGCTTGCCCTTCTGAACGATCTGGCCCTTGTCCAGGACAAGAATCTGATCCGCTTCGCGCAGTGAGCGCAGCCGGTGAGCAATCACGAACGTCGTACGGCCTCGCATCAGCGCAGCCATGGCCTGCTGGATTTCAAACTCGGTCGCAGCATCCACCGACGAGGTCGAGTCGTCGAAAATCAACACCCGAGGGTCCATCAACAACGCGCGAGCAATCGCAATCCGCTGCTTCTGGCCGCCCGAAAAGTTTGCCCCACGCTCACCGACCCAAGTGTCGTACTTCTCCGGCAGTCGATTGATGAAGTGATGGATCCGGGCCAGCTTGGCGGCGGCCTCGATCTCTTCATCGGTCGCGTCGGGCCGACCGTAGGCGATGTTCTCCTTCAGCGTGGCGGCGAAAAGGAACACTTCCTGTTGCACAATCGCGACCTGCTGGCGCAGCGCTTCCAGTGGCCAATCGCGGACATCCTGGCCATCAAACGTGACCTGCCCGGCGCTCACGTCGTAGAACCGAGGAATCAGGTTGACCACCGTCGATTTGCCACTGCCGGTCAGTCCAAGCAACGCGATCAGCTCGCCCGGCTTGGCTTCGAAGTCGATTCCGCCCAGCACCGGCGAACGCGGGTCATAGGCGAAACTCACCTGATCAAACTTGACGTGTCCCTGCGGCTGTGCCGGAGCGACGGCATCCGGGTTGTCCTGCACTTCTGATTCCTGGTCCAGAATCTCGAAGATGCGCATGCCGGCCGTCGCCGCGCGCGGGACCATCATCACCATCCAGCCGAGGCCGCGAATCGGCATCTGCAGGATGGTCAGGAACATCAGGAACATCGTCAGTTCGCCGACGGTGAAATTGCCGGCCACGACCTCGCGGCCGCCGTACCAGATCGTGAGCACGATCGTGACTGCGCCCAGCGCCGTCATCAGCGGCATGTTGACCGCTTGCACCATCGACGCGTCGTACGAGCGTTGTTGTAGCCATCCAGCCGTGCGGCCGAACTTCTGCCCCTCGAACTCCGAACGTCCAAACGCCTTGACCACGCGGATGCCGGAGAGCGCTTCCTGCAACACGGTCCCGAGCTGCGCTTGCGATTCCTGCACGTCATTCCAGATTGGTCGCAGGCGTCGGGCGATCACTGCCGAGCGGATGGAGATGATAATCATGATCGCCCAGACCATGAGCGCCAGCGGCCAGTTGATCGACAACATGATGATCAGGGTTGCGACACCCAACACCACGGTGAAGGTCAGCTGTACGCCGCCGAAGTTGATGAACATCCGCACAACTTCCACGTCCTGGGTCGCGCGGACCATGATCTGGCCCGTCTCTGCGCCGTCGTGGAAGCGGAACGACAGCGTCTGTAGACGCTGGTAGATGGCGTTGCGCAGGTCATAGGCGACCGTCTGGCCAACCCATTCGGCCAGATATCGCTGGACGAACATCGTCGTGCCGCGCAGCAAGGCAGCGCCGACTAGCGCGACGCCTGCGACCGCAACCAACCAGCCGGTGATCGCCACCTGAGTCTGTCCGGCGACGATTTCAGTCGAGATCGCTGTGTCAACGGCGAACTGCAACAGCCACGGTGTCGCGATAGCGAACGCGGCGGTCGCCAGAATCGCGATTGCCGTGATCGTCAGGCCCTTCCAATACGGCAGGGCAAAGCGCATCACGCGCGCGATAACCAGAATCGAGATCGGTAGCCGCCACTTGCGGCCGGGTTGGACATCTGCTGTCAAGGCGGTCAACTTCGGCTCCCGACCGGGCGGTCTGCTGTCATCGCCCCGGCGTCGGCGCGCCGTTGAAACTGAGTCATACGTCAATAGCAGTATAGTGGCGCTCTGGTTCTGGGACAGCCGGCGACACCCTGCTGGTTAACTCTGACGCATTTCCCATGCTCGCTATCCGGGCCAATATCTCTGCGCCCAACTTCGTCTGACACGTGCTCGACATGCTCCTGCTACGCCCAATGACGCTCCAAGATGTCGATGACGTGACCGCCCTGGATCAGCGCGCCTTCGGTGAATCCGGCTGGAGCCGACGACACTTCGTTGGTGAAATCAGCGACTCGCCGATCAGCATCTTCTATGTCCTGACGGATTCCGCCTGGTCCGATTCCGCCTGGCCCAATGCGGCCTTGCTGGGCTACTTCGGAACTTGGCACATCGTCGATCAACTGCAGCTCTGCACCTTCGCAGTCGATCCTGAACGTCATGGACAGGGACTTGGCGCCATGTTGCTCAACTGCGTCTTCCGCCTGGCGCAGCGACTGGAATGCGAGGTCATTCAGCTTGAGGTTCGGGATTCCAACGTCGCAGCCCGAACCCTGTACCGCTCTCGAGGCTTCCAGGAAGAAGCCGTGCGTCGCAATCTCTACTCCAAGCCGAAAGAGGACGGCATCCTGATGAGCGTCGAGACGCCCTCCCATTCTTTCCCCGGCCCAATCGACCACGCAGGCATCAAACAGCCCCAACCAATCGAGCTTCGATGGAACGACCGAGGAGGCGCTGCCTTGGAACTATGGTCCTGAGTTCTGACTGGCAACGCGTCACCCTGCGATACACTTTGCGGCATGAACCTGAATGAACAAATTGACCAGCTACTTGAGCGCTCTCGCTACATCCGCGCCATCGGTCCGACTACCGAAGACTTCATGCGCTGGCGCGATTCAACCGAGGAACTGCTGTCCGACGCCGTCGGCGAAGAACATCCGGTCATGGCCGACTATCGCGAGGCCATCGGCCCGCGAGAATCGCTCGACGCCGAGGGTCTGCAGATCCACGGACCGTTCGGCATGGCGCCAAGGCTGATCGCCGCTGAGGACGTGCTGCGCTCACTCGTCAGCTAAACCCAGCGCTTCAAGCCGCTCAGACTGCAGTCGCCGCCTTCTTCTCAACCACCGACGCGACCAACTGCGCCGCCTGCACGTAGTTCAGATGCGTTGTGTTGATCACCATGTCGTAGTGCAGCGGCGACCAGACATCGACCTGCCAGAACTTGCGGTGGAACTCGGCGCGGCCTTTGTTGAACTCCTCGATCCGGCGGGACGCAGCGATCTCGTCGATGCCCTCCCACTCCTGCACGCGAGCAAGTGCGACCTCCGGCTCAGCGACAAGCTGCACATGAGTGGCATCGGGAAGGCTGCGCAGGATCATCTGGCTGCCTCGCCCGATGATCACGACATTCCCGCGCTGCGCGATCGACTCGATGATTTGCGATGTCGTCGCCAGGATGGCGCGGTCATCGACCACGCCTGATCCGCTGTCGGTCAGCTCCTGGTAGCTCTGCGAGAGCATCAGCTCCAGGTTGCCGGAGCCGAGCATCGGATCGATCGCGCCGCCGGCGGCCGACCGTTCCAACGCACGCTGCAGGAAATGGCCCAACCGGGCGCGCAACGAATCGGTGCGCTCATCCTTCTCGGCAACCTCCGAGACGGTCCGCCCAAGTTGGCGCGACGCGTCGACCAGCACTGTTTGATCGATGTATTCGAGCCCCAGATCGCGACTCAACCGCCGCGAAACATCACGCGCTCCTGCGCCGTACTGGCTGGAAACAGTCACGACCGGCATGGGACACCTCCCGAGCTGCCTCGATTGTGCGCTCAGACTACTCCAACCAAACCGCAACCGACGCCTGAACGGTCAGAAGTCCGCCATCATCGATCCCAATGGCAGAGACCGTCGTAGCGACCAGCCCGTCGGGCCTTCCGACTGCTCGACGGCGTCAAACACGCCCACGTGGGTGACCACCAGGAAGTAGCGCTGAGCCGACAGTGAGTCTGCCGCCGACATCGCCTCGGCTTCGCGGCGGAACCGACCCACTGTGAGCGCGGTGCGCTCCAGCGGCGAGCGCGAGCGAATCAGCGCATTCGGCGTCTGCTCGGGATACAGATCGCGATACACAATCGAAGCGATTCTCTGCGCGTCTTCAGCGCCCTGCTCGGCGACCATCTGCAGCAAATGTTCGCCATCGTCGTACCACGACTGCGGGGCGCCCAACTCCAGCATGAACGGATGGAACAGACCGAGGATGATCTCCAGCATCTGCTGCAGGTCTTCCAGTCCGTAGTGATCGTCGAACTCGTCCGTCACAGGGATATGCGGCGGCGTCGCATCTACCTGCTCACGGTCATACAACGCCCGAACCAGGTCAATCTGGGCACGAGCCTGTTCATCGGGCACGAGAGCCAACATCCGCTGAACCATGACTTCAGGTTAAACCACAATGGCTCCTCCGCCATCTCGACGGAGGAGCCATCTGTGGCCGATGACAATTGCCGCGTCAGGGGTTAGCCCTCGTCCTCGCCAAGCTCGACAACCTCGGCGACCGCCTCACTGACGGCGCCGGTGTTGATCGCGATACGCTGCGGTTCTGCCTCCTCCGACTTCGGCAACGACAACTCCAGCACGCCATTGGCCAGATGTGCCGCAATCTTCGAAGCGTCGTACGACGGGTCCAGGCGGAAACTGCGCGAGAGCACGGTGCGCGTGACCTCGCGCCGACGGTACTTGCGGTCCTCGCCTGTTCCGTTCTGCGACTCCTCGTCGGATGATCGCTCGGCGTGAATGCGCAGTTGACCATCATCGACGGTCACCGAGATCTCATCTTCCTTGAAGCCCGGCACCCAGGCCTCGATACCGACGCCCTCGTCCGTCTCATAGACATTCACGGGCAGCGTCCACTTCGAGGTCGGCGCCGGCGCCGAGACCCGCCCAGGGCGACGGCCGAACGCGCTGGGGAACTGGCCCGAGAACAGGCTGTCGAACTCGGCAAATGGATCGCGAATCAGAATCTTGCTCATCATTCGTTCCTTTCTGAGCTGCTGTTGCGGATCGAATCTCTCTTGATCCAGCCAACTGATGAAACTTTATATAGAACTACTCAGCTTTTCAAATGCCTGAGTTGCGTTCTGGGAAACATAACTCACTTCATGACACAATATCTGATAGTCTGACTATCAAGAAAGGAATCCGCGATGCCCGGTGATTTCTACCAGATCCTCGGCGTGTCTCGCGACGCCTCCGAACGCGACATCACGTCCGCTTATCGCAAGCTCGCCCGCCAGTACCACCCCGACGTCAACGGTGGTGACCGCGACGCCGAGGCGCGGTTCAAAGAAGTCAACGCTGCGCACGACGTCCTCTCCGACGCGAAGAAGCGCGACGCGTACAACAAGTGGGGCGATCAGTGGGAGCACGCAGAGCAGCTCGAAGAAATGCAGCGGCAGCGCGGCGGACCAGGCGGGTTCGGCGGATTCGGCGGATTCGGCGGAGGCCAGCCCTTTGGCGGCCAACCCTATGGTGGCCAACGAGGTGGCGGCCAACGTGGAAACATCCAATTCGATTTCGGCGAACAGTTCGGTGACGCCGGGGACCTTGGCGATCTCTTCGGCAACCTGTTCGGCGGCCGCGGCGGCCAGGGTGGCGCGAGAAACCCGCAGGCGCCAGCCAGAGGTCGAGACGTCGAACACAACCTCACCGTCTCCCTGCGCGAAGCCTTCCGAGGCACCACGAGGACCGTTCAGCGCGGTGCCGGCGGATCACGCATTGAAGTCACCATTCCACCGGGCGTCGACTCCGGCTCGCGGATTAAGATTTCCGGCAAGGGCGAAGACTCCGCCTACGGTCTGCAGGGTCAGTCCGGCGACCTCTATCTCTCGATCAGCGTCGACGACGACCCGGTCTTCGAACGCCGAGGCGACGACGTCCACGTCTTCGTCGACGTACCGGTCACGACTGCCGCGCTGGGCGGTGAAGCTGTTGTCCGATCGCTCAGCGGTAGCGGCGGACTGGCGCTGAGAATCCCACCCGGGACACAGAACGGCCGCGTCTTCCGGCTCGGCGGTCAGGGCATGCCGCGCTTCAAGCGCGACGGTCGCGGCGACATCCTCGCGGAAGTCTCGCTGCAGCTTCCAGAGCAACTCACGCCCGAACAGATCGACCTCTTCAAACAACTCCGCGACCTCGATGACAACGTCGAGCCCAGCGAGGAAGGCGAACCCTCGTGACCGACCAACCCGTTTACACGATTCGCATCGCCGCCCAATTGGTCGGTGTGCACCAGCAGACGCTGCGTACCTACGAACGTGAAGGTCTGCTCATTCCCGCCCGCACGTCGGGCCGCCAACGTCTCTACAGCCAGGCCGACATCGAGCGACTGCTGATGATTCGCCGTTTGATCGACGAACTCGGCGTCAACCTCGCCGGCGCCGACATCATCCTGCGACTGCGACAACAGATCGACGAACTGCAGACCGAGAACCGACAACTCAAGCGGGAGCTGCAGCGTCACCGCGACCAGCAACTCCCGGCTGTGCCCTTCGAACGTGAGCGACATCAGGGAACGGAGCGACGACGATGATGCGACGAGACCGATTCACCAACCAGGCACAGCAACTGCTCGAAGCCTCCCAGAACCTCGTGCGCGAAAAGCGGCACGCCCAATGGGACGTCGAGCACCTGCTCGCCAGTATCGCCCGCGTCGAGGACGGACTCGCCAATGACCTGCTCAACGCGCTCAATGTTGAGCGCGCCCGGCTCCGCGCCGACGCCGACACCGTGATCGATTCCGCACCGAGACTCAGCTACGACGTGGTCCAACTCACCGTCACGCCGCGGGTCGTTCAGTTGCTCGAGCGAGCCAACGTCGAAGCCGAGCGACTCAACGACGAATACGTCGGTGTGGAACACATCCTGATCGCGTTGACCGGTGACTCGGGCGGCCCCGCCACGCAGATCATCCGCTCCCACGGCATCACCGCAGAGCGCCTCTACAAGGCCCTCCAGCAGATCCGCGGCTCTCGCCGAGTTGATCAGCCCGACGCCGAGTCCCATTACGACGCCCTCAACCGCTACGCAACCGATGTCACTCGGCTCGCTGCCGAGGGCAAACTCGATCCTGTGATTGGACGTGACACCGAAATCCGCCGTGTCCTGCAAATTCTCAACCGACGGACCAAGAACAACCCGGTCATCATCGGCGAGGCTGGCGTCGGCAAGACCGCCATCGCCGAGGCCCTCGCCCAGCGCATGTCCGCCGACGACGTGCCAGAGAATCTGAGCGGCAAGCGACTGATGTCCCTCGACATGGGCGTCCTGCTCGCGGGAGCTAAGTTCCGCGGAGAATTCGAGGAACGTCTCAAGTCCGTCATCGATGAAGTGCGTGAGTCTGAAGGTGATGTGATTCTCTTCATCGACGAGCTGCACACTGTCGTCGGCGCCGGGGCAGCGGAAGGCGCGATCGACGCCGCCAACATGCTCAAACCACCCCTGGCCCGAGGCGAGCTACACGTCGTTGGAGCGACCACCCTCGACGAGTACCGTCGCCACATCGAGAAAGACTCCGCACTCGAACGACGCTTCGCGCCCGTCTACCTCGAGGAACCGTCAACCGAGGACGCAATCGCCATCCTGTCCGCGCTCAAGCCGCGCTACGAGTCGCACCATCGAGTCACAATCAGCGAGGACGCCATCGAAGCCGCCGTGCGGCTCTCCCAGCGCTACCTGACCGAACGACACCTACCCGACAAGGCCATCGACCTGATCGACGAAGCTGCCTCACGACTCGTGATCGACAACCAGTCACCGCCGGCGCGCGTGGTCGAGTTGCGCCGCCGAGTCGACGAACTCAAGCAGGAGCAGGAGGCCGCTGCTCAGCGCGAGGACTACGAGACCGCCGCCAGAATCAAACAGGAGCTCATCGCCATTCAGGACGAGGTCCAGGCCAGCCGCGACCACTGGAACGCGGAGCATGCCGCGCAAGACACGGTCTACGAACGGGACATCGCCGAACTCGTCGGCGACATGACCGGCATTCCCGTCAGTCGCATGCTGGCCGACGACGAAGCGCGGCTGCTCAGAATCGAGGAGGATCTCCACGACCGCGTGATCGGCCAATCCGACGCCGTCACCGTCGTCTCCGACGCCATCCGACGAGCCCGCGCCGGCCTCAAGGATCCCACCCGGCCGATCGGCTCGTTCATCTTCGTCGGACCCACCGGCGTCGGCAAGACTGAACTGGCCAAGGCTCTGGCCGAGTACCTCTTCGACTCGGAGGACGCCCTCGTCCGGCTCGACATGTCCGAGTACCAGGAGCGTCACACCGTCAGCCGCATCGTCGGCGCGCCTCCCGGCTACGTCGGCTACGACGACGGCGGAGGTCTGACCGAACTCATCCGACGGCGACCGTTCCGAGTCGTCCTGCTGGACGAGATCGAGAAGGCCCACCCCGACGTTTTCAACCTGCTCCTCCAGGTGCTCGATGACGGACGGATCACCGACGGCCAGGGACGCACTGTCGACTTCCGCAATACGGTCGTGATCATGACCAGCAACCTCGGCACGACTGCACGACCCACCAACAGTCTCGGATTCAACGGCTCACACGACGAGCGAGCACGTGACTCCGAACGCGCCCTGCGGGACTTTTTCCGCCCCGAGTTCCTCAACCGAGTTGACGAGATCGTCGTCTTCGACCCGCTCAGCGAGGAAGAACTTCTCGAAATCGTTGACCTGATCACCAATGAGGAACGAAGCCGCCTCGCCGATAGCGGCCGAGACATCGAACTCACCGAATCAGCACGCCGACAACTAGCCAAAGACGGCTACGACCCTGCCTTCGGAGCTCGCCCGCTGCGCAGAGTCTTCCAGAGAAGAATCGAAAACCCGCTCAGCAAACTCCTCATCGCCGGCGATTTCCCGGAAGGCGCAACCATCGTCGTCGACCACGATGGCGAGGATTACTCCTTCGCCACTGCCGACACCAAAGAACTCGCCGCCGCCACCTAGCACCACACTCCAAGTCCCCTCTCCCCCAGGGAGGGGGTTAGGGTGAGGGCCCCAACACGGCTGGAGTGCAGCCGGGCCCTCACCCCTGCCCTCTCCCAGAGGGAGAGGGGGTTTTCTCCTTCTTGTTGCGGTGAACGTGCTTACGAGACGGTCTCCAATGACCAGGAGCAGGCAGCGCCCCCTCCGTCATTCCTGCCGTCCCCTCCGTCATTCCTGCGTAGGCAGGAATCACGAACCACCCAAGCCCGGCAACGCCGACACGCGCCAGCCGTCCCGCAGCCGTCGCCACGCGATCCCTCCGCCAACGCTGTCGACAAATCCCGAACATTGCCAGCCGTACCACAGCCGTCGACACGCCCGTCGTAGCGCACCATGACCCGCTCAGACCCACCTATACACTCATTGAAACGTCAACAACACAGGAGGCCCAATGACCACCTTGACCGCTCCTGCGACCGAGACCCTGCTCTATGAAGAGCGCGGACACGTCGCGATCATCACCCTCAACCGACCGGAACGACTGAATGCGATCACCGGTGAAATGCTGGAGGCTCTTTCCGCCCAGCTCATCGCTTGCCAGCGCGAGCCGGACATTCGCGTCATCGTCCTGACCGGTTCCGGCCGCGGCTTCTGCTCAGGTCTCGACCTCGTCGACCAGCAGCAGCGCCTCCAGGGCAGCGGCGAAAGCAACATTGGCGCGCCCGCCTACTCGCTCTTCGACCTGCGCGACGCCCCACCGGTCGTGCTGCAGAAGATGGACAAGCCCGTCATCTGCGCGCTCAACGGCGCAGCGGCCGGCTATGGCATGGACATGGCCCTGCTGGCCGACATTCGCATCGCCTCCGACCGTGCCAAGATGGGCGCAGTCTTCGCCCGTCGCGGCGTCCTGCCCGAGTCTGGCGGCACCTGGATTCTGCCGCGACTACTCGGCTGGGCAAAAGCCGCCGAGGTTGCCTTTCGCGGCCGCGTGCTCGACGCACAGGAGTCGCTCGACGTTGGTCTGGTCAACGAGGTGGTCGACCACGACGATCTCATGACTCGCACCATGGAGCTGGCCGAAGAGATCGCCGCCAATGCCCCACTCTCCGTCCAGGCCACCAAGCGCATGATGCGCCTCGGTATGGACGAACCCTTCGAGGCCGCCGTCGACCACATCTACCTCCAGCTCCTGCCCCTCTTCCGCTCCGACGACTTCAAAGAAGGCGTCCGCTCCTTCATGGAGAAGCGAGAGCCTGATTTCCAGGGACGCTAGTCCAGCCTCGTCATTGCCGAACTTGCTTCGGTAATCCCGCCGCACGAAGCACGGACATCTGGAACGGGGCGAGATACCCGCGGCAAGCGCGGGTATGACGAACATCCTTGAAAGGGGTACTCATGCCACAACGACCAATCGCAGACGACGAACGCCAGCGCGTCTCCGGCTACATGCTCTCCCAGGCCGAAAAGTACACCTGGCTCGAGCTCTGGCCGCGCGTTGTCTCCGGACGCGTCGAGTTCCTCAACACGCTCAACCGCGTCACCCCCGAACAGGCCGCCTGGAAGCCCACGCCGGACGACTGGAGCATCGAAGAGGTCGCTCAGCACGTCCTGGACGGCTCTCGCCGGAATGCCGACATGATCGCCAACCTCTCCTACGGACGCGACCCCAACCTCGGGCCGCAAGGCATCGGCGCGATCGATCCGGCGCAGCGCGCCGCGGCGCTAAGCTGGCCCGAGCTGGTCAACACGCTGATCGACGACTCTCGCCTGTTCGGCAACGTGATCGACGGACTGCCCGAGCCACCTGCCTTCGAGCCCCGCCCCGCTCACCCCTTCTTCGGTCCGCTCCACTCGCGCGCCTGGTTCGTGTTCCAGCGCGTCCACGACCTCGACCACGTCAACCAGGTCAACGCGATCAAAGAGGCCGAGGGCTACCCAAGCTAAACACTCAATGGCAAAGCGGGCCGAAGAGAACATTCCCTCTCCCTCTGGGAGAGGACGAGGGTGAGGGCCGGCCCATGAGAAAGGACGTCAGCATGAGAGTCGCCATCGGCATGCACCGCGACGGCATCAATGACTGGGACTCTGCCGTTCGCTACGCCCGTGCGGCCGAAGCGCTCGGCGTCTACTCCTTCTGGTCGGCTGAGGCCTGGGGTCACGACGGCATCACGCCCCTCGGCTACCTCGCCGGCAAGACCGAGACGATCAAGCTCGGTACGGGCATCATCCAAGGCGGCACCAGATCCCCCGCGCTCGTCGGTATGACCGCGATGAGCCTGCAATCGATGTCCCGCGGCCGCTTCATGCTCGGACTCGGCACGTCCGGACCGCAGGTCGTCGAAGGATGGCACGGCGTCCCCTTCGCTGGCGCCGTGTCTCGACTCAAGGAAACCGCCGAGATTGTGCGCATGGTCTGCAACGGTGAGCGTGTCATCTACGACGGCAAACATTACACCCTGCCGCTGCCAGGCGGGGAAGGCAAAGCCCTGCGCTCCGGCGCACCTCCGGTCGAGCCGCCGCCGATCTACCTCGCCTCACTCGGACCGCGCAGTTTACGCATCTGCGGCGCCGTCGCTGACGGCTGGCTCGGCACTTCGTTCATCCCCGAGACCGCCGACGTCTTCCTCGACGACATCCGCAGCGGTGCCGAATCCACAGGTCGCAGCCTCGATGACATCGACCTGGAAGCCGCAGCCGGCATCGAGTTCACCGACGACCCTGAAGAAGCCGGCAAACGACACGCCCGCGGCATCGCCTTCACGCTCGGCGCGATGGGATCAGCCAAAACCAACTTCTACAACGACGCATTCTGCCGACAAGGCTGGGACGATGTCGCCAAAGAGGTGCAACGACTCTGGGTCTCCGGTGAACGAGACCTGGCCCGCGACCGCGTGCCGGTCGAGCTCGCCTTCAAGGTCAACATGATTGGCACCGACGCCGACGTGCTCGAGCGGCTGCGCGTCTATCGAGACGCCGGCATCAACACGATCCGCGCGGGCATCGCCGGCGACACCGTGACGGACCGCATCGCCAACCTCGAGCGCTTCATGCACCTGGTCAACGAGGTCAACGCCGAGGCATGATCTCTTCGTAGCCCGGCTCGCCCTCGGTCACGTGAATCCAGCTATTGGCGGCCACGCCGTTCAGCGTGGCGACTAGTCCACTTGCTGGCCAGCGGATAATCACATCGGCCGTTTTCGCATCGGCGAGGCCGAAGTGAAGCGCATCTTCACTCTGACCCAGGAAGTGGCTTGAGACGCCCATCTGCCGGATCTGCTCCGGCAATCCTGAGGCATTGACCGCGACCTCTGCGCCATATCCCTGTCGATTGCTCGTCGTCCCCTCAAGCGAAATCCGCAACCAACTTCCCGCGCCTCGCGACTGATTCTTGTAGAAGATGGGTACTGACGCGTTGGTGACCACAAATACGTCCAGGTCGCCATCGCTATCAGCGTCAAAGACCAACAGCCCTTTGCCATCGGCGATGTCATCTAGTCCGACATCAGTGCTTCGGCCGCGGAACCGGCCCGATCCGTCGTTCTCCCAGAAGCGCATCGCATCGGCGTCGAAGCCGGGCATCATCTCCATGCCGTTGGTCATGGTCAGATCGAGGTCGCCATCATTGTCGGCATCAAAGAAGGCCGCGCCCCAGCCCCAGGATCCGTTGCGTACGCCAGCGCGATCCGTCGCATCGGTGAACCGACGATCACCATCATTGCGATAGAGCCGATTGCCATCGCGCGACCCCTGCTCGCCGGATCCGGGACTGCCGCTGCGGAATGAGAACACGGACGTCACGAACCAGTCCAGGTCGCCATCGGCGTCATAGTCACCGAACGTGGTGCCCATCGCATTCTGAGCAGTGCCCACACGCGCATCCAGCGTGCCGTCCGAGAACGTGCCGTCACCGTTGTTCCAGAACAATCGGCTTGTGCCAAAGTCCGAAGCCACTGCCAGCTCCGGCCAGCCGTCGCCGTCCAGATCGACAAACGTCGAACCAAACGCAAACGTTCCCTCAGTCAAGTCCTGTTGCGTCTGCGAGACCACTTGGTCCATCGCGACACCCGCCGCCTCAGTCACATCCTCAAAGAAGCCCGGGGCTTCCGCGCCCCGGTTGCGCAGCAAGCGCACACCTGCGGTCGCCTCACCGACCAGTTGAGAGGGCCGCCACTCGGTCACGTGCAAATCGAGGAATCCGTCGCGATCGTAATCGCCGAACGAGGCCGAAAATCCGATCCGCCGATCGCCGGTCTCGACCGCTGTCCCCCGCTCGATCGCCTCTTCCGAGAACTCACCGCCTTGATTGATGAACAGGTAGTGACGCGTGTCGCCAACCGTGGTGATGAACAGGTCGAGATCGCCGTCGTTGTCGATGTCGCCCCACAGCGCGCCGTTCGAGGCGAGGTCCCAGTCGCCCAGCCCGACCTCTGCCGAGACCTCGTCGAACTTGCCGTCGCCGCGATTTCGATAGAGCAGGTCATGTCCGTCGAGCCGCGTCACGATGAGGTCAATGGCCCCGTCACCGTCGAAGTCACCTGCGGCCGCGCCGCCCGTCATCCGTTCGGCGTCACACAACGTGCCTTGTTGCTCTGCCTCGGTCTCTCTCGACACGTTGTCAAACAGGCAGTTGCCCGGTTCCCTAGCCACATGCTGGACATACATCAGCCCCGAAGATTCTGTCGCGTCACGAAACAGCGTCTCCGCAGGCGCCACCGTCGTCACCGGCACATCCGAGCGCTCCGGGATTGTGTCCCGGCATGAAGCTGCCAGCGTCGCCATGAGCAACGCCGCAATGAGCAGGCCAGTCACCCGTAACATCGGTATGCCAGATACTGCTTGCACTGCATCAACTCGCTTCATCGGCGGCGTCCAATCCCGAGTCGGAGGGCGCCGCTCAACTTGTCTGAGGGTTAGAGGCTAGAGCGAAAGGTAACGACCATGACCACCACGCACGACGGCGCACCCCACGGCGGACCGCTCAACGGCATCCGAGTGCTCGAATTCTCGCAGATCATCGCCGGGCCGTTCGGCTGCCAGAACCTTGCCGACATGGGAGCCGAAGTGATCAAGGTCGAGCCGCCCGAGGGTGAAGCCTGGCGTCAGTTCTCGCAGTTCATGCCGGGCGAATCGAAGTGGTTTCAGTCACTCAACCGCGGCAAACGCTCACTCGTCCTGGCAATGCGCGACCTTGAGGCGCAAGCCATCGTGCACAAGCTCGTCCCTGACATCGATGTCGTCGTGATCAACTACCGGCCCGACGTCGCCGCCCGGCTCGGACTCGATTACAACACGCTGCGTGCCATCCGTCCGGATCTGATTTACGTCGACAACACCGCATTTGGCCGTCAAGGTCCATGGGCTCAGCGACCGGGCTACGACATCGTCGCACAGGCAGTGACCGGATTGATGGCGCTGGATGGCAAGCTCGACGACAACGGCACGGCGCCGTCGCCCGTCTCATCGCCGGTGGCCGACTACGGCACCGGCATCGTGATCGCACTCGGTGTATGCGCGGCGCTGTTTCATCGCCAACAAACGGGTGAGGGCCAGATGGTCGAAACGACGCTGCTCAACACAGCTCTGGCGATGCAGGGCAGCAGCGTGATGCAGCTGCCGCTCGCCGACGAGTTGCCAGCGGCCAAGATGGCCCGCATCAACGAGCTGCGCGCCGAAGGCGCACCCTACGCCGAGTTGCAAGACGTCTACAAGGATCGCGGCGCACTGGGCGCGCTGAACATCTACTACCGCTGCTACGAAACGCGCGACGGCGCCGTCGCAATCGGGGCGCTCTCCGCCTCACTCTGGGCCAAGGTCCGCGACGCGCTGGAAACCGACTTCCTCGGCTTCGCAGACCCCAACCTCGACCCGACCGATCCTGACCACCTCGCACGAGCGGCAGCAAGCGTGCGCGAAGTCGAGGCGCACGTCCGATCTCAGACCACCGACTTCTGGCTGGCACGCTTTGAAGCTCACGGAGTTCCCAGCGGACCGATTCAGTTCCCCGAGGAACTGGCCAACGATCCACAGATCGAGGCCAACGACATGGTCGTCGATCTCAACCACGACCTGTCCGGCCCTCAGCGCCAGGTCGGTCCATTGCTCAAGATGAGCGCCACACCAACCGCCGCCCAAGGCTCATCGCCACCCCTCGGCCGAGACACCGACGACATCGTCGCCAGCGCCGGCTACAGCGAGGACGAACTCGCTGATCTAAGGTCCCGCGGCATCATCTCCTAGCGCTCGCCAAACAAGACCTCCCCCTTTGGGGGAGGTGCCCCGTAGGGGCGGAGGGGGCCCGGATTCACCACCACGGGTCCGCCAACAGCCCCCTCAGTCGCTCCGCGACAGCTCCCCCAGAGGGGGAGCGCTTGATTCGCTAGGGCGTGTTCACATCAGGCATTTCCTGAGCCAGAATTCCGTCATTGCCGCGCTCCGTCGCGGCAATCTCGCCGCGCCCTGCACAGACGTCAGTGCACAAAGCAGCGAGATACCCCCGTTCGAGCCGGGGCAGGCTCCGCGGCAAGCGCGGGTATGACGGAGTCGTTGTGGTGGTGCTGAGTCTGTTGCACAAGACCTCCCCCTTTGGGGGAGGGGGCCCGCTTTGACCGGTCCACCCGGGAAGGTATCGAGTGGACATTCCAGGGTGTTGTGTTTGTCTGGCTCGAGTAGTTGTTACGCTATGGGTGGAAGCCTGACGTGACGGTACGACCGCTGGCTCAGGCAGCCTGGGCGGGCGAGCAAGCGCAGGTCGAAGCGACGCCTGCACGCCCTAGCGCGGGGGCGTCTCATAACCGCCTCCCGCGCTGTGCCCTAACTTACCAGCGTTCCGTGGGGACAGAACACCGCCGTTCGCGCGAATGGCTTGCTACACGCTGGGGGTTTGGCTACAGCACGCCCTCCCAGGCCGAGATTTCCTCGCTGCGGAATTCTGCTTCGACCCTCGCCGACTCGCCCAGGACGACTGTCTGCCGATTGTTGGAATCCCACTTGGGCCAGGGCAGGTTGCCGGTTGACGGATCACCGGTGCGAGCAAACGCCAACCACGTGTCCATCGTCAGCTCGGCCAGTCCGTTCGCTGCGACGCCCTCGCCGGCAAATGCCGAGGCGATCTCGTGCGTACCGAAGACGAACGGAATATCGAGTGCGTGGCAGGAGCCGAGCGCTCCGTCGAGCATCGGCGATTTCCAGTCGAACAGGTAGCACCAGGTCTGATCGTTGTGTTGCGCTTGCGCATCCAGCAGCCGAGTCGCTGGCACGCGGAATAGCTCGTCGCCCGATGCCGCGGTCTGAATCTCGTATGGCGTGACCAACTCTCCCCGAGCCTCCCGCGCCGCGCGGTAGATATCGTACAGGCGACGACCGTCGCCGTGCAGACCGTCCATCACGGCGATCGCGTCTTCCTCGTTCGGAGGCTCGGTTGGCACCATGGCCGTGAAGAGCTTGCTCTCCTCGTCCAGACATCCGATCAGTGCAGCGACTCCCTCGGCCTGCCCTGCGCGCACGGCGTTGATCGACATTTCGGTCAGGAATTCACCGTCGATAATCGGGCGGAAGGGCATCTCCGGCTGCTTGCCGGCTTCCATTGCGACGTACAACATCTGCTCTTCGAGCTTCGCTTGGGCAGCCAGGATGTCGGCGACGGAGGCCGACTGCAGCGCGTCGGCGTCACCGGGTTCGACGCCGAGCAGCTCGCAGAACTGTTGACCATGATCGACGGCCTGCACATCTTCAATGCCATGATGTCCGGCGCCCGACTGCGGAATTGCCTTGTGGAACAGGCCTTGCGCTTCGGGCGAACCCATCAGAGATGCGACCGACATGCCGCCGGCCGACTCACCAAAGATCGTGATGTTGCCCGGATCGCCGCCGAAGCTGGCAATGTTGTCCCGCACCCAGCGCAGCGCAGCGACCTGGTCGCGCATGCCGAAGTTCGACTCCTCCAGCGCCGGCAGGTGCAGAAACCCCAGCGCTCCGAGCCGATAGTTGATCGTCACCACGACGACATCGCCGCGCGACGACAGTGTGGCGCCGTCGTAGAGGACATCGCTGCCCGACCCAATTGTGAAGGCGCCGCCGTGGATCCAGACCATCACCGGTCGCGCGGCATCGTCCGTGCCCGGAGTCCAGACGTTGAGAAAGAGGCAATCCTCGGACTGCTCTTGCGCAGCCTGGCCGAGCATGGAGTCCAGCGCCTCGTTGGGAACCTGCGGCGCGATCGCACGGAATGCCTCACAGTCGAGCACATCATCCCAACCCGGATGCGGTCGCGCGATGCGGAAGCGCAAATCGCCCACTGGCGGCGCTGCAAAAGGAATGCCGCGGTAGACGCTCAATCCGTTCTCGGATGATCCGTGGACTCGTCCCGCTTCAGTTTGAACAATCGCGGCCATATCAGGGCTCCAATCCGGACTTTCATCTGTTCAAACTGCAGACTAGGGCCTGTTCACATAGATGCTGAGAACCCACAAATGGCCGCACCCGGATTCCCCGCTCCCCCTTGCAGGGGGAGCTGCCGAAGGCTGAGGGGGTCCCGAAAGCCGTGGCCAGGAAGGAGTGCCAAATCTCTCACCGTCGGCCGTCCCGCATGGAGAAGGCGTTAGTTCTCGCTCAGCGCTGCGACGCTGAACACCACCCGGAACGGCTTGCAGTAGATGATCACCGACTTCACGTCGTCGGGAGAAAGGTCGTCGGGCAGCACGTAGTTCTGACTACCGACGTTGCCCTTGAGCCGGGCCAGTTCGGTATAACCGGCGTCGGAGAGGTCGCCTCGACCGCCCGGATTGGGATGCGAACTGACCAGGACGAACAGCGCGGGGCCATTGGTGACGCGGAAATCCTCGAATCGCAACACGTGGGAGCCGTCTTCGAGCTGGTAGATCGTGGCCCTGCCTTCGCCCTGGTGGAAGGCGTCACCGTCTACGAATGAGCCGCTTTTGAGCTGCGTCGCGACGCTCATCGCCTCGGTCATCGACTCTTCAACTTCGATTTCAAGCTTCGCTGCTGCCGACATCATGACCCGCGCCTCGTCGGCGCTGAGCTCCTCGGGAATGGTGGCGTCGGCGCCGAGTGGGAAGGCCTCGTCAACGACGGTGTCAACGAAGAGCGGCCGGATCAGCCATCCTGCCAGCAAGAGCAAGGGGATCGCAGCCGCCATCATGCCGAGCAGCGTGATCCGCCCATTCCTGGTCGTCCAGAGCCAGCTCAGGATTTGCCTGATGAGCCTCATCGCATGCTCCCTCCGAACAACGCAGGGGACACAGAACCCCACAACGCCCAGTCTACTTGCGCTCGATCGCCATCAGACCTAATCGAAACACACTGGCGCGGGCGTCGCCACGCTTTATCTGGACGCCGACTCCGCTCAATCGCAGCCGCCGACGCGCTCCCTAACCGTCAGCTCGTACGGCCCCACACCGAAGTAACGACCCTCGACTTGGACATAGAATTCTCCGTCGGCGTCCACTTCGTGGCAGTAGTCGTAGTAGAACAGTGAGTACCAACTCGGCAGGGTCGACGCCAATCGTGTTCTGGACAGCCGCTCGCCTACGCCATTGAACACTCGTGGATCCGAAACCACTCTATGTCTTCGACTGTCCTGCTCGTCCGCCAGCACGCGCGCTTTGAACACATAACCGATGCCAGCCTTCATCGACACCTTCACCCAATCGACGTCCTGGATGTAATCGATCTTGCCCTGCAGCGGACGTATCGAGGACACAGTCGCGGTGGTCGTGACATCCGCCGGATGGTCCTCAGGCGCATGAACTGATGCCTTGAGGGTGACGGTATACGGACCGGCGTAGCGCGGCCACCTCCCCGACGTGGCGATGAAGTGAGGTCCCGTCGCGTTGGGCGTGTAGACGATCCGGTAGCGCTCTCGCACGGACGCCTGCGGTGCAACCACTGCCGCGCCGTTGCCGTCATAGAGTGCGTAGAGGATGATACTCGCAACTTCCGCCCTTCCGAACAGACAGTGATACTCGCCGTAGAAGTTGAGCTCACGCACAGCGTCGGCGCCATCTTCACACACTCTGTCGTTGCCGCCATAGTGCGGTTCGATCTCGAAGACGTACTCCGTACCGGCCGTCAGCGTCGCTCGATGCCAGTCGATGTCCTGCGTCGTCCCGATTGTGCCTGACGCCGACCCGCCAGCTGCGAGGTTGCTCGTGGTGGTCGAATCTCCTGCGATGTCGTCCCCGGTCAGCTCTTTCACAGCGACCTCGTACGTGCCTGTACCGCCACTACTGAACCGCGCGCCAGCCCCGATGAAGTACTTGCCGTTGACGGTTGGCGAGAACGTCAGCCACGAATGCTCATACGGGTAGTAGAACCCTTCGATCTGAGACTCGCCGGCGGCGTTGTAGACGCGGACGATATCGGAATGCCCAAGGGTCAATCTGTTGCCGGACCAGCGATGCGTCTGCGTGATCAGATAATCCTTCCCTGCCTGGAGTTGCACGCTGTACCAATCGATGTCGCCGTGTAGCTCGATCGTCCCCTGCGTTCCAGATCCGCCAACAGTGACAGTGCACGTGCTGCTCACATCCTCACCACAGTTATCGACGTGGTTGAGTATTTCCGTCACCGTGAATGTGTACGTTCCGGTCAGCGAGTCGCCCTGAAATTCCTTGCGCAACGACGCGAGATTGGCCCCAGATTGGTGCCTGACAGCGAAGTAGTAGACGCCGGTATCGGTTGCTTTGAACAGCGCCGTGTCATTCCAGGTCCGTGCGCCTCCGTCCGCTTTGATGTCGTGAGTGACGAAACGTACAGATACCTGCTTGGTCCGGTTGTCACTGCCGATCGTGTAGTACCGATCAGCCAGATCTGGATTGCTCAGCGTGCCCCTGCTGACGTCATCTCCAACTTTGCCCTCAAGGTCGAGCCGGTAAACCTTGCCCTTGGTCAGCTCGACCTTGATCCAGTCCTCGTCCTGGCGGAAGTGGCCCTCCCCATACTTGCCCCAATCGCCTATCCGCTTCCACTGAATGTCGCCCGAGAACGGGCTCCCCAGGGTCGCTGTGCAGGACGTCGTCACACTCGACACACAGTCGTCGGTCGCGGGTGGTAGTGCGATGCGGAGCGTGTAGGTGCCGACCTTGTCCTCGATCTTGGCGTATGGATTGCTTGGATCGTGGTGATAATGGCTCACCGCGATGTAGTGCTGACCCGCCGCTTGCGCTTCGAAGGCGAAGGCGTCTTCGGCCTGACTGTCTCTGCGCAGCATGCCTGGGACCGGATCCCCGGAGGAGTCATAGACGCCCAACATCGCGGGCGAGCGCAGCGTGTTCGCGTCGCCGTTCGCGCTACCGAGAATCTGGAGTACATATTTGCCGCCCTTGCCGAAGTTGACCCCGAACCAGTCGATGTCGCCGTAGGACTGCACGGTCCAGTCCACGCCGTCCAGCGATTCAATCTCTCCTGTGGCCACCGTGTACCTGGTGGCGCCACTCGGCGCGGCGATGCTGCACGAGGTCGTCGTGTCGGCGGTGCAGTCGTCGGCTGCCGTAAGTCGACCCCTCGGAGCGCTGACTTCGACACGCTGAACACTATAGGTCGGTGGTCCTCCTCCTCCGCTGACCTGTCGCGCAATCATCGTTTCGCCAGGCCCCAACGCGGTGATCGTGTACACCTGCGACGCTTGCCAGCTCGCAGTAGGGAACGTGAACTGCAGGCGGGAGGATGGCTCGCCACTGCCGCTCGACAGGCCAGCCACTGACGGATCAGTAACCGCGAGAGTCACCGTGACGTCGGCAGATGGCCGTGCTTCCAGCGACAGAGTGATCTGTTGCGTTCCGTCGATCTCCAAGGTCAGCGGTCCCGATGTACTGCTGGTCAGACTCGGAGCCGCGCTCGCCGAATCGCTAAGCGTCATGGCGCCAATCAGCAATCCCAACAGCAACACGACCCGCACAACGCACCTGGAGCTTGCCATCGGCGACAACCGTCTCCGCTTACCCCCCCCGCGCAGTGGGTGTCACCGAACCACATCTGCCATTCGCTTCCCAGAGCGATCCGAGTTCCGTTTGGCCGCTCTCGCTCGATCGTCACAAGTGTATCGATTCCAGACCGACACGGGCGCCACCATGCCGAGCAGCGTGATGCGACCGTTCCCTGTCGTCAAGAGCGAGCTCAGCAGTCGCTTGACGCGCCTCTTCGCGACCTCATCCCGATTGACGCATTCGTATTGGAGCGATTTGGCTCAATTGCCAACGTACGCGTGCCGCAACCGCGCTGCGTTTAGAACACGCCGTCCCAGACGGCCCGCTCTGTCGCGCGCCATTCAGTTTCGATCCTCGGATGTGGTCCGAGCATCATTTGCGCCCGCGCTTCGGTCTCGTACGGCTGCCACTCCAGCCCTTCGATCGACGGGTTTCCCGTTCGGGCAAACCTGGCCCAGACGTCCATCATCGTCTCGGCCAACCCATCCGCCTCGGGACCACTCCCAGCGAAATCCGGAGCGACCCTATGGTTTCCAAAGGCGAACGGGATATCGAGCGCATGGCACGAACCAAGCGCGCCGTCATTCATCGGCGACTTCCAGTCAAGCGTGTAGCCGTAGGTCGGTGCGCCTCCACGCGCCCAGGCATCGGCGAATCGTAGCGAGGGCATGATTTCGAGGTAGTCGCTGGCGATTGCGTCGAGGATCTCGTCGGGCGTGCTGGATTCGTCGCGATCCGCTCGTGCCGAGCGGTACGACTCGTAGACTCGCTCGGCACCGCCTGGGATCTGTTCCAGCCGCGTTATCACGTCCGCCTCGCTCAGCGTCTCTGGCGGCATCATGGCTCGGATCAGCTTCATCTCTTCGTCGGGGTTGCCCGACAGCAGCGGGATGCCACTGGCAGCGCTCGCCTTGGTAGCGCTCGCGAGCGGCGGCTCCGTCAGGAACGCGTCATCGATCACCGGTCCATAGGGCAGTCGCACCGACCACATCTCACTCAGGTCTTCGAACGCCGCAGCCTCGACAGCGGCCTGCGCGGTGAGCAAGTCTGCGGCCGGCAGACTGCGCAGCAGATCGGGATCGCCCTGGTCGATGCCAAGCTGTGCAAAGAGTTGCTCGGTAGTCGGAACGGTGCCCTCGAACAGGATCCCGTGGTCTCCGGCGGTGCTCATCCCGATGGCCCTGTGCACCAGGCCCTGGGCCTCGGGCGAGACGAGCAGGCAGGCGACGGCTGCTCCGCCCGCAGACTCGCCGAAGATTGTCACATTGTTGGGGTCGCCGCCGAACGCAGCAATGTTGTCGCGTACCCAGCGCAGGGCTGCGACCATGTCGCGCATGCCGAAGTTGGTCTCGCCGAGGGCCGGCTCATGCAGGAATCCCATGACGCCGAGTCTGTAGTTGATCGTGACGACGACGACATCGCCGCGCCGGGACAGGTTGGCCCCTGAGTACATGGGCTCGCTGCCCGATCCGAGAGTGAATGCTCCACCGTAAATCCAGACCATCACCGGACGCGCAGCGTCATCGATCCCCGGAGTCCAGACGTTGAGGAATAGGCAGTCCTCGCTCTGCGGTTGCGGCACGGAGGGCAGGATGGCGTCGAGCGCGTCCATGCCTTCCTGCAGTGGGATCGCTCCGAACTCGGTGGCGTCGCGCAGGCCGTCCCAGCCCGGATGAGTCTGCGGCGCACGGAAGCGCAGCTCGCCGACCGGCGGCGCGGCGTAGGGGATGCCTCGGAAGATGTGCAGGTCATCTTCAGATAAGCCCTGTATGCGTCCGAGCGTGGTTTCGATGACTGTTGTCATGGTGCGGACCTCTCTCCCAATGTACGGACTTCGCCACGAAGGTTTTTCGTAGGTTGGATGGGCTGGAGCTGAGATCTGGGAGCCTCACCCTAGCCCTCTCCCAGGGGGAGAGGGGACCGGAAGGGAGTGGAGTTGGGTTGTCGACTAGCCTCAGTTCGAGCGGGCTTCATGGAACGAGCGAACGTGTCTCCGGCAGACAGCTCTGGCATTGACGGCGGCGTGTTGGCCCGGCTCGACCAATTGCTTCTCTCGCGATACATCGAGCCGGGACGGATCGCCGGATGTGTGACGTTGATCTCGCGGCGCGGCGAGATCG
The DNA here is from genome assembly GCA_965207365.1 of Dehalococcoidia bacterium. Taxonomy (GTDB): domain Bacteria; phylum Chloroflexota; class Dehalococcoidia; order Bin125; family Bin125; genus Bin125. The sequence continues at coordinate 1,251,032 of OZ242281.1, forward strand.
CCCATTGCTCGGCTCTGGGCATGATGGACCGCGAACTCGGCAAGCCGATGGCTGAGGACGCCATCTTCCGAATCTACTCGATGTCCAAGCCAATTACGTCCGTCGCGATGATGCAGCTCTTCGAGCGCGGCCTGTTCCAGCTCAGCGATCCGGTCGGCCGCTTCATCCCGCAGTGGCGCGACTTTCAAGTGCTGGCCGACGGCGATTATCCCGATTACGTGACCAGACCGCTCGACCGTCCAATGACGATGCGCGATCTGCTCTCGCACCAATCGGGCCTGACATACGGCTTCATGGGCGGGCCAGTTGAGACGGGCTACTTTGAGCGGCAGGTGTATCGGGCGGGAACCATGCAGGGGCGCGACCTGCAGTCGATGGTCGACCGACTCGCGGATCTGCCCCTCAAATTTTCGCCGGGCGAGCACTGGAACTATGGCCTCTCGACTGACGTTTGCGGTTACCTCGTGCAAGAAATCAGCGGTCAACGATTCGATGAGTATCTCGAGGAGCACATCTTCAAACCGCTGGAGATGGTCGACAGCGGCTTTCATGTCCCTGTCGAGAAACATCATCGCATGGCGGCCAACTACGAGCTTGGTCCGGATGGCGAATTGCAGCAGACTGACCTGTTCGGCGCCGGCGAGTTTCTCGAGCCTCCGACGCTCCTCTCCGGCGGCGGAGGTCTGGTCTCGACCGCACAGGATTACTGGCGCTTCTGCCAGATGATGCTCAATGGCGGAACGCTCGATGGGGTGAGCATCCTTGGACCGAAGACCGTCGAGTTGATGACCATGAATCATCTGCCCGACAACGGTGAACTCTCCTCCTGTGCGCTCGGGACGTGGGCTGAGCCCGCAAACGATGGCATCGGTTTCGGACTCGGTTTCGCCGTGGCGCTGGATTTGCCTCGTATGCAGAACCTCGGATCCGTTGGCGAGTACTGGTGGGAGGGCTCTGCCAGTACGATCTTCTGGATCGATCCGGTCGAGGACATCGTGGTGGTATTCATGACTCAGTTCATGCCCTCCGACGCGTATCCCTTCCGCGACCAGATCAAGCAGGTCCTGTATCCGGGACTCATTGACTGAGTCCGGGCTTCCACTCATGCCGGGGACAGCTCGGCAACCGACGAAAGTGACACAGACCATGACAGCCACAGCCGGCGATACCGGAATCTCGATCGATGCGCTGGCCCGTCTCGACCAACACCTGCTCAGCCGTTACGTCCAGCCGGAGAAGATCGCGGGCTGCCTGACCCTGATCTCGCGGCATGGAGAGACCGCGCACCTCTCGGCCATGGGCAGCATGGACCGCGAGCGCAACAAGCCGATGGCGACCGACACCATCTTCCGCTTCTACTCGATGACGAAGCCGATCACCTCGGTGGCGCTGATGCAACTGCACGAGCAAGGCAGGTTTCAGCTCACCGATCCGGTCAGCCGCTTCATCCCACAGTGGCGCGACCTCCAGGTCATGTGCGGAGGCGACTGGCCCAACTTCGAGACCCGGCCCGCCGACCGTCCGATGACGGTCCGCGACGTGCTCTCTCACCAGAGTGGGCTGACGTACGGCTTCATGGAGGGTCAGCTTGAGCGCGCCTACAACAAGGTCGATGTCTACCAGGCCGGAACGATGGCAGGCCGCGACCTCCAGTCGATGATCGACCGACTGGCGGAGATGCCGCTCAAGTTCTCGCCCGGCGACAACTGGAACTACGGCGTCTCGACCGACGTTTGCGGCTACTTGGTGGAGACGATCTCGGGTCAGCGATTCGACGAGTATCTGCAGGAACACATCTTCGATCCGCTGGGCATGGAGGACACCGGCTTCGATGTCCCGCCGGAGAAGATCGACCGTTTCGCCGCCAACTATGAGCGCGGCGCTGATCGCAAGCTGCGCCTGCTCGACGATCCAGCGACCAGCAACTACGCCAAACAGCAAACATTCTTCTCCGGTGGCGGTGGACTGGTTTCGACGGCGCACGACTATCACCGCTTCTGCCAGATGCTGCTCAACGGCGGCGAGCTCGATGGTGCGCGTCTGCTCGGTCCAAAGACAATCGAGCTGATGACGATGAATCATCTGCCCAATGGCGAGGACCTGTCGGAGCGCGCGCTAGGCACGTTCTCCGAGACCGCCAACGACGGCGTCGGCTTCGGCCTTGGCTTCGCGATGATCGTCGACATCCCCCGAACCCAGAACGTCGGCTCACTCGGCGAGTACTACTGGGGCGGCGCGGCGAGCACGATCTTCTGGATTGACCCGGTCGAGGACATGATCGTCATCTTCCTGACTCAGTTCATGCCGTCGGGAACCTTCAACTTCCGCGGCCAAATCAAGCAGATCCTCTATCCCGGACTGCTCGACTAAGCAGCTAGACTTCAGCCAAATTCGTTCTGATCGAATCTGGACAAGTGATGGCCAACATCCCCGACTCTCTACCCACCTACGACCAACTCCCCGTCAAGGCTGGCAATCCAGCCAAAACGGCTTGGGGACTCTTCGGTGACGACGACCAGGTTGGCATGTTCAACCTGCAGACTCCGGAGCGCATCACCCAGGCTGCATCGCTGATTCGCAAGGGCTCGATGTTCCCAATGAACTGGGACCAGTCTCAGCCCTCACCGCCGCTGTACAACCGTGGCGCTGTCCGACACACGGTGATGCGACAGGCCGGCTTCGGCCACCACGGTGACGATGTGCTGGACAACTTCTACACGCAGCAGTCGTCGCAGTGGGATGCGCTGACGCACGTCGGCGACTTCGAGCACGGGTTTTGGGGCGGCGTCACCAATGAATGGCTGCTCGAGCACCGCGACGCGCCCAAGTTGGGCATTGAGCATTGGGCCAAGCGGGGTATTGCCGGACGCGCGGTGCTGCTCGACGTCGGTCGCTGGTTTGAGTCGCAGGGACAGCCGCTGCCGATGGACGAGTACCGTCCGATCACGCCAGATGAACTCGAGGCATGCCGCGCCGCGCAGGGTGTCGAGCTGCAGACCGGCGACGTGCTGCTAATCCGGATTGGCTGGATCGGTTGGTACGAGCAGACCGACATGGGAACGCGTCAGGCCCTCTCTCAGATGCCCAATCTGGCCTTCCCTGGACTGGGCTGCTCGGAAGAGATGGCCGCTTATCTGTTTGACCACCACCCGGCCGCGGTCTGCTCCGACAACCCGGCGCTGGAGTCCTGGCCGCCGCCCAACTTTGCCGATCCGGACGGCTTCCTTCACCACTGGATCATCGGTCGGTTCGGCATGGCGATTGGTGAGATGTTCACGCTCGACGACCTGGCCGACGATTGCGCCGAGGACGGCGTGTACGAGTCATTCTTTGCCGCCGCGCCGCTCAATGTGCATGGCGGAACCGGTAGTCCACCGAATGGTTTGGCCATCAAGTAGTCGGCCAGACCGTCGGCTAGTAGATTGCTAGCAGACGAGCAGCAGATTCACGGCAACAGTCCACGGAACATCTGGAGCCGCCGGACATGACCGACACCAACATCGAAATCATTCAGGGCGACATCACGAAACAGGAAGTTGACGCGATCGTCAACGCCGCCAACAACCATCTCTGGATGGGTGCTGGAACGGCAGGGGCGATTGTTCGCGCCGGCGGCCGCGAAATCGAGGACGAGGCGATTCGCCAGGGACCGATTGGGGTGGGCGAAGCGGTCGTCACCGGTCCTGGCAATCTTGCTTGCCGGCATGTGATTCATGCCGCGGCGATGGGCCAGGACCTACACACATCGGCCGACAAGATCCGGTCATCGACCGACAACGCGCTCAAGCGGGCGGAAGAACTTGGCGTGACCTCGATTGCCTTCCCCGCGCTGGGGACGGGCGTGGGCGGATTCGACTACGAGCACGCGGCTCAGATCATGCTCGAGGTTTGCCGCTCGCATTCCGGAGGCAACCGCAGCCTACGCACCGTACGCTTCGTACTCTTCGACCAGAGGGCGTTCGAAGCCTTCGAGCGGGTGGCGCAATCCGTCCTGTCCGCCGCCGAGTCTCACAAATAGCTAGCAGCGACCCAACGAGCAGGAGCTCAACATGGCCCGCCAAATCGACGCTTGCAGTCTTGAGGTGCAGCTCACTGTGGGCTCAGACGAATGGACAGCGGTGACGGGTCTGAATGAGGCAGAGTGGACAGGCTTCGCGCCGGCCGGCTGCGGCGTCGACCAGGGCCGTGTGATCGCCTTGCCCGAAGACTCAGGTTCTCCGCTGCTCGACCCCGATGCGCCCGACCGAACCTGGCGGCTCGTCGATGTAAACGGTTACGCGCTATTCCAGTTCCTCGGTTATGTCGATGACCGCCGCCCACGCAAGAAGGGCAAGATCATCCTTGGGATCAGCACCACGCCTGAGTTGCTCGGCGCCTGGACCGAGCTACAACCCGCGACTGCGCTCGACTAGATGGGCAGACCACTGCGGTTGGCGGCACATCGCCAGATACACTCACTCCATGCCGCACTACACGCGCTCGGGTGACGATGGTTCCACCACGCTCTGGGGCGGAGGGCGGATCCCCAAGGACCATCCCCAGCCTGAGGCCTACGGCGCCATAGACGAGGCGTCGTCCGCGCTCGGCCTCGGTCGGGCGTTGTCAACGGATCCTCGCACCCGTGAGATTGCCGTCGACATCCAACGCCGCCTCTATCTGATCATGGCTGAACTCGCCGTGGCTCCGGGCAAGCCGATTCCCGAAGACTTCACCACAGGCGGCGATGATGTCGACCAGTTGGAGTCATGGGCTGCCGAGCTGGAACGGCTCGCGCCGCCGCCAAACGAGTTCGTCTTACCCGGCGGTTCGCCCGGGTCGGCTGCGCTTGATCTGGCGCGCACGACCATCCGTCGCGCCGAACGCGAAACCGTACGCCTGCGCGGTCATGGCCACCCGGTCAACGACGACACGATCCGTTACCTCAATCGGGCGTCCTCCGTGCTCTTCGACCTGGCTCGATATGAAGAGCAACAAGCTGGCGTCGATGCGATTCGTTCCCGAGCCGGCAACGCGGTGGATGCGGCGCAGCAGTGAGTGATATGACGCCGACACCGCTTGCGCTGATCTCCGACGACGCCTCCCTCCTGATCGCCCAGATCTCCGGCAAGAGCGGCGACTGGCAGGCCAACGTCGAAACGCGACTCGACATGCGCACTGAACAGATGGTGTTCATGTGGCCGTCATGGTCGCCCGACGGCGAACAGATCACGGTCTCCGCCTCGTCGCAGCGACGCGAGGAACCTAAGTTGGAGTTATGGCGAACCCCGCTCAATGAAGGTCCAGCCGAGACCGTCTTCCAGAACCCGCGCGATGGCTTGCAAGTCATCGCCGCAGGGCTGGCGCATTACGTCAACTGGGCTCCATCCGGCCGGGCGCTGGCGGTCGTCGGCAATGTCGGCAGCGGTCTGGCCGTCAACCTGGTCGCCGCCAGTGGACAGGGCCGACCGCAACGCCTCGTCGACGGTGCGCCGCTCTACTTCGCCTGGGCGCCCGATGGCCGGGCCATCCTCGTCCACCGAGCTGCGCAACTCGTGCTCTTCGATCTGACCGCCGGTTCAGAGGGTCCGAACCAGATTCAACGGGTACGGCCCAGTTTCCGCTCGCCCGCCTGGTCCCCAGACGGATCGGCCATCTACTTCGCCAAACCACGACCCGGAGGCGGAGCGATCGTGGTGCGCGCTCAGCGAAGCGAGATCGGCAGCGGAGCGGCACACGAGGAACTGATGGAACTGACGGGTCCCGCTTCGTTCGTCGCCTCTCGCAGCGACGACCGCCTGGCTGTGCTCACACTCGCTCCCGGCGATGCGGAAGGCCGCTCCCTGACCATCCTCGATCCGGCAACCGGCGAACAACAACCGATCATCGATCGCTCCATCAACGGCATCTTCTGGGCGCCCGACGGCAGCGCCGTCTTCGCATTTGAACCGCAGCCGTCGAGCACGATGATTGCCCTGACCCGCTACGACCTCGACCGCAATGGCGAGGATGCGGGCAGCATGCGACTGGCGCGGTTCCAACCATCGGCGGAGTTCGCGACCATGCTCAACTTCCACGACCAGTTCGCCCATTCGCACCAGATCGTCAGCCCATGTGGACAGTGGATCACGTTCGCAGGCCTGGCGCTGGGCAACGGCGGTTCCGGCCGTCGCGGGTTTGGACCGCAAAACGGCTGCTACATCGTCCCGACCGATGGATCCGCCCCGCCGCGTCGCGTCTCCGCTGGCAGCATCTCGTTTTTCCCGCTCAATCTGCCAACAGATTCATCTTGAGTTCAGTCATGACATCTCAGGCCCTTCGTCTCCCGTCGCAGTTCTGCGACCCAGTACCTCCTATGCCTCCTGTAGCTCCTGTACATGGCGTTCATCAGGGTTGCGACCACTGGGCTGTGAGCGCCTATAGTCGCGCCTGTGTGTCTCAGGTGAGGACATCATGACCACCACTCCGGAGGCCCTGAGCAGGTACCACGACGTAGTGCAGGCCGAAATGCGGGCGGCATTTCCCGAGGTCGACCTGCCGATCTACGACATGGGCCGTTATGCGCTCGGTTGGATGGATGAGCGTGGCCAACCTGCCAGCGCATCAGGCAAAGGCGCGCGAGCAGCGCTGACCATGCTCGGCGCGGAAGCGATCACCGACGATCCGGCAGCCATGCGACGAGCCACCGCCGGCGCCGCAGCCGTCGAAATCGTGCATAACTTCTCACTCGTCCACGACGACGTGCAGGACGGCGACATTGAGCGTCGCGGCCGACCAACCGTCTGGCGCGTTTGGGGTGTGGCACAGGCGATCAACACCGGCGATCTGATGCGCGAACTCGCCGACACAGCAATGCGACGCGCCTTGTTGCATGGCGCATCCTCTGAGGCCGTGCTCGAAGCGATCCGTCGTCTGAACCAGGCGACGATGTTGATGATCGAGGGCCAGTACCTCGACTTGACATTTGAACAACGCATGGACGTCCAGGTTGAGGAATATCTGGGCATGGTCGAGCGCAAAACCGGGGCAATGATGGGCGTCTCGCTTTCGATCGGCGCGACACTCGCGGGCGCAACATCTGAACAGGCCGACGCGCTGGATCGAGCCGGTAAGCGCCTGGGACGCTGCTTCCAGATGCGCGATGACTGGCTCGGAATCTGGGCCGATCCCGACGCTCTGGGCAAACCGACCGACGCCGACATCCGGCGTCGCAAGAAGTCCTTCCCGATTCTCTACACCCTGAGTCACGCGCCGGCCGAAGTCAGGCGGGCGCTGGTCGAGATCTACGCCGCCGATCTTGTTGATGATGGCGCCGACCTCGGCGACGAACAGGTTGAGTGGGTCCACAACATGCTGGGCGAAATCGGCGCTGACGAGGCGACCGATCGTGCTGCGCGCGAGGAGTACGAAGTGTTCCTGGAGGAGCTATCCAACGGCGATCCTCGCGCAGCGGCAGTCGCCGATCTTGAGGAGTTGGCACGCTTCACCCTGGAGCGGGATCGGTAGCGTACGGGCATGACCACTACCGCACGAAACGCGGTTGCCGACAGTGCACTCTCACGCACGATTGAGCATGCGACGAACTGGTTGATCGACCAGCAGGATCCCTCCGGCTTCTGGTGGGGCGAACTTGAGTCGAACCCGTCGATAACAGCCGAGTATCTCCTGCTGACGCACCACCTCGGCATCGGCGATCGCGAGCAATGGGATGGCATCGCCCGATATCTGCGAGCGCAACAGCGACCGCAAGGATTCTGGGCGCAATACCTCGACGGTCCCGGCGACATCTCGACCTCGGTCGAGGCGTACTTCGCGCTCAAACTCGTCGGCGACGACCCCGACTCGCCACACATGACCAGAGCCCGCGAGTGGATTCTGGAACAGGGCGGCATCGTCAAGGTGAGGGTCTTCACGAAGATTTGGTTGGCGATGTTCGGCGAGTTCGATTGGGACCGCCTGCCCGCGATGCCGCCCTGGATCAACCTGCTGCCCTCCTGGCTGCCGGTCAATCTCTATGAGTTCGCGAGCTGGGCTCGCGCGACCATCGTAGGCATCACCGTGATCATGACCTTGCGGCCCACGGCCACGCTACCGGCCGGCGCGGGCGTTCCCGAACTCTGGGTCAAGCCGTCCGACCGACACAAGTTTGCAGTGCCGCTGCCCAAGAAGTTCTTCTCGGCCAAGGGCGTGTTCTTCGCCGTTGACACATTGCTGCGGCTCCTCGACCGCAACAACATCCGTCCGTTCGAACATCGCGCGCTCGCATTTTCGGAACGCTGGCTGCTCGACCGACAGGAAGCGGACGGATGCTGGGGCGGGATTCAGCCGCCCTGGGTCTACGCCATCCTGGCGCTGCGGGCGATGGGCTACTCGCTCGATCATCCCGTCATCCGTCGAGCGCTGGCCGGTTTCGACCGCTTTACCTGGAAGCAAGACAACAACGACGGAACGCATATCTGGACGGAGAGCTGCCAGTCACCAGTATGGGACACTTGCCTGGCCGCCATCGGGTTACTCGACGCCGGATTGGACCCTGAACATCCTGCGCTGCAGAACGCCGCCCGTTGGATGCTGCGCGAGCAGGTGCTCACCGGCGGCGACTGGCAGGTGAAGAACCCCGACACCCCGCCGGGCGGCTGGGCGTTCGAGTTCGACAACGATGTCTACCCCGATGTCGACGACGCCGCCGTGGTCATGATGGCGCTAGAGCGTATTCCGATGCCCGGTCTCGAGTCCGAGCGTCAGCTCGCGCTCGACCGTGGGCTGCACTGGATGCTATCCATGCAATCGTCGAACGGCGGCTGGGGCGCGTTCGATGTCGACAACGAGAAAACCTTCCTCGCCGAGATTCCCTTCGCCGACTTCGGCGAGCTGCTCGATCCGCCCACGGCCGACGTCACCGCGCACGCGCTCGAGTACATCGGACAGTTGGGCTATAGCGGACAGTATCCGCCAGCCAGTCGCGGGCTTCGGTTTCTCTACGAGTTACAGGAACCAGACGGATCGTGGTGGGGTCGCTGGGGCGTCAACTACATCTACGGACTGGGAGCGTCGCTGCCTGCGCTGCAAGCGCTGGGCGAGCCAATGTCGGCGCCGCCAGTGCGCAATGCGGTCGAGTGGCTCTTCCGTCATCAACTCTCCGACGGCGGCTGGGGCGAGTCCTGCGACACCTACGCCGATCCATCCCTGCGCGGTCTGGGTCCTTCAACACCTTCGCAAACCGCGTGGGCGTTGATGGCATTGATCGCAGCCGGCGAAGCAGAGCATGAATCGGTCGCGAAGGGCATTCGGTATCTGATCGAGCATCAGCGCGAGGACGGCACCTGGGACGAACCTGAATTCACGGGCACCGGTTTCCCCAGCGATTTCATGATCAACTACCACCTGTACCGCCACTACTTCCCGCTAATGGCCCTCGGGCGCTACGACCGCGCGATCGCTCCACGCTGAACTCTTAAACCAGCGACCTTCCGACGCTGGTCGTGACAGAACGTGAGCCTGTCTCCTTGGGCGCTCAGCGGAACGGCTAACATGACAGTTCACTGAACAGGTATGACTAGCAGTGGGAGGGGGCAGCATGACTACGACTCCAGATATTGAGATGCATCAGTTGCCTCGCGACCTGCGCCGCGGAGAACGGACGATCCATCTGCGTCACCTCGCTGCCAACGACGGCAACGCGCTGCTGGACTTTGGACGCAGGCAGCCCAACGAAGATCTGCTGTTCCAGGAACGCGACATCACCAACGTCGCCGACATCGGCGACTGGATTCACGAAACGGAAGCCGGACGAGTGCGCTCGGTCGTGGCCGAAGAGAACGGCAACATCATCGGCTATACGACGATCGAACGCGGCCGCCTGCGCTGGACCCGTCACGTGGCTGAAATTCGAGTCATGGTCGACGTGTCGGCCCGTCGCCTGGGTCTGGGACACGTACTGCTTGGACTGGCGTTTGAGAGCGCGCTATCCGACGATGTGGCCAAGATCATTGCCCAGATGACACCCGACCAGGTTGGCGCAAGGATGATTTTCGAGCGCCTCGGTTTCGTCGAGGACGCGGTGTTGACGAGGCACGTCGCCTCGTCCGATGGTGAGTTGCACGACCTCGTCGTGATGCGCTTCGATACCAACCAGCGGCTGGTCTGTGAAGAATGCGGACAGCCGGTGCTGACGTTGATCCCGATGCAAGGCAAGCAACTCTGTTGGGCCTGTTACGAGATACTCGACCACGAATTGGGCGCTGGGTAGTTCTACGCGGAATACAGGTACCTGGACCACTACTGGTCAGTAGGAACTGGAGGACGGCATGGCAGAGCATCGCGACCACACGTACAAGATCGTCGAACTGGTGGGATCCTCATCCGAAGGTGTCGATCAGGCCATTCGCAACGCGGTCGAGCGCGCCGGAGAGACACTCAAGAACCTGGATTGGTTTGAGGTCCGCGAAATCCGCGGCGCCATGAACGATGGTGAGATTGGCTGGTTCCAGGTCAAGGTGGGTGTCGGCTTCCGTGTGCTGGACCCCAGCGACCTGAACGACGACTAGGCAGATTGCAGGCATCACGCGCCGATGACCACGACGCCGATTCCGACGGAGTTCGCCGGCGATGCCGCCGACGCGCTCCGTTGGTGTCAGCGCTACACACGTCGACATGGTGAGAACTTCACCGTTGTCAGTTGGTTCCTGCCTCGCGAGTTACGAGCGCCGATGTTCGCGGTGTACGCGTTCTGTCGCTACACCGACAACATCGGCGATGAAACCGAAGGCTCACCAGAAGATCGCGTCGCACGTCTCAATCTCTGGCAGGAAGACCTTGAGCGTGGATTCGCCGGCGATCAACCGCAGCACCCAATCAACATCGCACTGCAACGTGTCGCCGAGACCAAGCCGCTCAAGGCCGATCCGTTCCGCCGCCTGATAGAAGCGAATCGGCTCGACCAGCAGAAGTCCCGCTACGACACGTTCCAGGATGTCCTGTCCTACTGCGACCTCTCGGCGAATCCCGTAGGTGAGATGGTGCTCGCACTGTGGGACATCGACACTGAAACCGAAGAAGGCCGTTATCGCCGCGATCTCTCCGACGCCACGTGTACAGCACTGCAGATTGCCAACCATTGGCAGGATGTGCGCCGCGACTTCCTCGACGCCGGCAGAATCTATCTGCCTCGGGAAGACTTGCACGCCTTCGACCTGACCGAGGACGACATCGCCCAGGGGATTCGCCGACAGCAGTGTCCGCGAGGTTTTCGCACGATGATGCGATTCCAGGTTGATCGGGCCGAGGCCTGGTTCCGCAAGGGTGAACGACTGATCGACGAAGTCCCACCGGAGCTGGCCATCGACCTGCAACTGTTCACCGACGGCGGGCGCGCTGTGCTCAAGGCCATCGAGCGTCAGGACTACGACACACTGAGCCGGCGGCCAAGAGTCAGCAAGTCGACCCGCGCCTGGCTCGCGTTGCGCGCCGGGCTCAAACTCAAACTAACCTGACGCCACTATGCGACGACGCCTCGATCCACTTGTCGCCGACGCCTATCGCGAGTGTCAGGCCTTCACCCGTAAGCGGGCGACGAACTTCTACATTGCGTTCTCCGCGTTGCCGCAACACAAACGCCTCGCGATCTATGCCGCCTACGCCTACGCCGGCACAGTTGATGACGCGGTCGACGACGCTGGATCCCAGGAGCAGCGGGCGCAGGCCCTAGATCAGGCTCACGGATTGCTTCACGCCGCGTATCACGGCGGCGATGCGGATCCAGCCTGGTTGGCCCACGGACTCGCGGACGCGATTGATCGTTTTGACATTCCCCGTGAGCACTTCGAGGAATTGGTCGCTGGGATGGAGCAGGACCTCACATTCACCCGCTATGAGACCTATAGAGAGCTGGAGCAATATTGCTACCGCGCCGCGTCAGTGATTGGCCTGATCTGCATCTGCATCTTCGGCTACGACCGCTCCCAGACACAGCGAGCGGTCAACTCGGCGGTTGCGATGGGTAAAGCGCTGCAAATCACCAACATCATGCGAGATGTGAAAGAAGACGCGGAGCGAGGACGCATCTACATCGCGCTCGAAGATCTCGACCGACATGGAGTCTCGGAATCCGACATCCTCGGCGGCGTCTACAACGAACCGTTTCGCAACCTGATGGCCGACTACGCTCAACGCGCCTACGGCTTCTATCACGAAGGTGATCAGCTCATCCCACTCCTGAACGGGCCTCGCAGCCGGGCCTGCTGCAACGGGTTGCAGGGTGTCTACCGAATGATCCTCGACGCGATTGTGGCGCGCGAATACGACGTCCTTACCCAGCGTGTCTCGCCATCGAAGGCAGGGCGGGTTGTTCGGCTGCTCGAGCTGTGGCTGATGGGCGCGTTGCCCAACTTTGCCCGCATCGGCTAAGACGATCGTGGTTCAGTTTGGGAATCCACCGATCGCTGTCATTGGAGGCGGACTAGCCGGTCTCAGCGCAGCGATCGATCTCATCGACGCCGGTCAGCATGTCGTCCTGTTTGAGCGCCGCCCGTACGTGGGCGGCAAAGCGTACTCATTCGACGATCCCAAACACGATGTCACCCTCGACAACGGGCAGCACATCACGATGCGCTGTTGCACTGAGTTTCAGTCATTGCTGGAGCGCATTGGATGTCCGGACATCGTTCGCTACCAGGATCACCTGGAGGTCGCGGTGATCGATCCGGACTCCAGCGGGCATCACGTCAGTATGATTTCTGCCGGTCAACCACGAATTCTGACCCGTCTCGGTCTACGACTGTTACCCGCGCCGCTGCACATGGTTCCCTCGTTGATCACATACGAGCACCTCAGCGTCGCCGAGAAGGCACGCCTCGCTCTCGCCTTTGAGCCAATCCGGCGGATGAGCGACTTCGAGCGCCTGGCCCTCGATCGACAGTCGTTCGGCGACTGGCTGCAAGACCACCAGCAGACACAGCGAGTGATTGAGCGCTTCTGGGATCTGATCATCTTGCCCACCTGCAATGACCGCTGCGCCGACGTGTCGGCCACGCAGGCGATTCAGGTCTTCCAGGAGGGGTTCAGTCACGATCCACGGGCTGCCGACATTGGTGTGTTCACTCGCGGTCTGGGTGAGGTTGCCGACTCGGCGCTTGAGTATCTGCGACAACGAGGCGCCCGTATCGAGCTCAACGCCAGCGTCGCTGGGTTGATCACGACCGGATCGGATGTGTCCGGGATTCAATTCCGCCGTGACGAGCACCTGGACGTGGCCGGAGTGATCGTCGCACTGCCTCCACACCTCGCGTTCAAGCTGATCCCCGCTGCCTGGCGCAGGCGCGAACCGTTCTGGCGCCTCAGCCAACATGAGGTCAGTCCGATTGTCAATGTCCACATGCAGTGGGACCGGGCGGTGATGAGACGAGATTTCGTCGCTTCGCTCGACAGTGACGCTCAGTTCATCTTCAACCGCTCCCAGATTCATGGCTGGCAGACTCCGCCGTTCTGGGTCTCCGTCTCGCTTAGTGGAGCGCACGACATCGTGAATCTGCCCCAAGCGGCGATCATCGAACGAGTCGAACGCGCCGTGCGGCGAGCATTGCGGCGGAACAGTAGTGCGAAATTGCTGGCGACCCGTGTGGTCAAGGAAGCGGAAGCGACGTTCCGGCCAAAGCCGGGCATGAACGCGCACCGAGTCAAGCCGCGGACATCGATTCGCAACCTGGCTCTCGCCGGAGCGTGGACGGCAACCGGATGGCCGGCGACGATGGAGTCTGCCGTCCGCAGCGGACGCGCCGCCGCGCAGGTCATCCTGGAAGAACTGGATCAGTGACCGTGACTACACGCCGAAGCAGCCAATCAGCCAGTCCCTTCGAAGCTCAATTCGGCTACGCCCGCGCCGTCCGAGTCGGCAATCTGATTCATGTCAGCGGAACCGCAGCAATTGAGCCGGACGGCTCGGTCACGCCAGGAGGCGCCGGACCTCAGACGGAACGTTGTCTGGCAATCATCGAGTCAGCGCTGGCCGAGCTGGGTGGCTCACTCGCCGATGTTGTCCGCACACGCATCTTCATCACTGACATCAGTCAGTACCCGGCTGTGGGCGAGGCGCATCACGCGGCCTTTGCCGACGTTCGCCCTACTGCGACGATGGTTGAAGTCAGCGCGTTGATCCATCCCGACATGATCATCGAGATCGAAGCCGACGCCGTCATCGACGCAGCCGACTGAGTCCGTGCTGTTCTCGAATGGCGTTGGCGGCGGCCCAGAGATGCGGCTCAGAAGCGAACAGCTTCGTTAACTGATTCGAGGAGCTACCGATCTGCGACGCACAGTCGCTCGTTGAGCCATTCACGGCACTGAACAGATCCAGGAGCGGTCCGGCGCCGGTCCAAAATTCGCGATGATTGGGCCCCACGCGATCCTTGCCTGGTACGTCTGTCTGAACGGAGCGAGGCAGGATCCGCTGCAACGTTCGCGGTGGGTGATACATCTCGAGGTCAACATCTGACCGCACCTCGATCGCGATGTTTCGGCGCACCCGCTTGAGTGCCACCAGCCGGTTTTGATGCTGAGACCGTCGCTCGGAAGCGAATCCGACGACCCCGCTTGGCTCGTGGGTCAGTCGAACCGCCGAGTCGGTCTTGTTGCGATGCTGACCGCCGGGACCTGACACACGAAATCGCTCGAATCGGCACTGCGCCAACAGCGCCTCGTCTGAGAGTTCCAGCCAGTTCACGACTGTCCAATCAGATGTCGACGGTCGCGGGTGGCGGCGCCAGCTCGGACGACTTGGAGATCTCGAAGCTGATGTACTGCCAGTCCGAAATCGTCGTATGGTTCACATGCGACGCCATCTCGTTCAACAGCACGAGCCCCAGATCGCGCAGTTCGTCGCTCTCTGCTTCCACTAGGTCGGGCGGCACGTTGGGCATCTCGATATCACGGACCTCCGAGTGATCGGTGACCATCACTTCGACCACGCTGTCGTCCGGGGATAGCTCGATCCTCAGGACCCTGTCCACTTCACCTTGCTCCGAGAGGTACGTGAAGACTTCCTCGAGACACAGCTCTAGCTGGTTCGCAGCTCTTGCCGGGAGACGCATCGACTCGGCCGACTGCTGGGCGAACTCCAGCAGACCTGGCAGTTCCTCAGTGCCCGCACGTCCGCGCCAGCGCAAGCGTTTGCGTGGCGCGAGTCGGAACAGCGCCGTTAGCGCCACTGCCAATACCGACGTCGCTGAGATTGAGTTGCCTGCGATCGGCTCTAGCGCCTCGGGAATCTTGTCCGCAAAGAACAACCCGTTCTGCGCCGCAAAGCCGCCCCAGAACGCGACGCCGATGATCAGCGTCGTCCGACCGTTGATGCCACCCGACACCGCGAGCTGCAGCCCCATCACGAACAGCAGCAGCATCGTGATGAACGTCACCGATCCGATCGCGGCTAGAGGCAAGTCCAAGACAAACCCGGTCAACACCGGGAAAAAGGCCATCACGACCATTAGCGCCCCGCCGTAGAGCGCGACCCAGCGAGAGGCCACACCGATTACCGGAATCATCCCGGTCGGCGACGAATATGTCGTGTTTGGCGTCGTGCACATGATTCCCGCCAGGGCGTTGCCGACCGCGTCAGCGTTCAGCGATCCACGGACGGATTCGTAGTCGATCCGCCGGAAACTCCGCTGTGACACCCGCTGCACGGCAATCGCGTCGCCCACCGTCTCAAACGTGCCAGCCAACGTTGCGATGATGAACGCACCGAGCACGGCGAAGGCCTCTCCCGTCAGCGGGAAGGTGGGCGTTTCCCACTCACCGATCGGGAAGCCGACGATCGCCGCTTCGCTCGTCTGTGTGAAGTGCCAGTCGCCAGTTGCCAAGGCCGTCAACGAACCAGCCGCCAGCCCCAGGATCGGCGACCACAACCGATAACGCGGAGGCGCCCAGATGATCATCGAGACCATCACGGCCGCTGCCACTGCACCGATCAACAGGAACTCTGTCGATCCTTCCTTGCCCTCAACAAACGACCCCTGCCATTGATCGAGCGAGATTGGGACCACCAACACCGCCACCGACATGACCACCACGCCGCCTACCGTTGGCGTGAAGATGTTGCGCAGGACGCGGAAGAAATGGGCGATCAACCACTCGGTCGGTGCGGCGATCAAGGCGAGCGCAGCAACGAAGCCGATGCCAGCCAGTTCGATCGCGTCCATCGTCGCCGCGAAGAACGCGCCTGACGTGCCCATGAACAGCATGTAGCCGGAGCCCACCCGTCCGAGTCGAATTGCCTGGACCGCAGTTGACAGACCGGCAGTAAGCAGCGTCGCCGAGACCAGGAAGGCCGCTTGCTCGGTGGTCACAATATCCAGCGAGCGCATCAGAATCGGCAGGAAGATCGCGCCCGAGATCACGAACAGCGCGTTCTGCAGCCCCAGCCCAGCCCCAATGATCAGAGGCGGCCGCTCATCGACGGCGTAGCGCAGGGTCGTTTCTCGCTCTCGCATGGCGCACGTAGTCTATAAGCGACGGCAATGCGTGAGCACATGAACTGAAGGCTTGCCATGATTACCAGTCTCAGCGCCAACGTCAACAAACTCCGACTTCACTACATCGACCACGGTGGCGACGCCGCGGTCAGTGCCGTAGCTCTGCACGGATTCGCACTGAATTGTCATTCATTCGACGAGGTCGGGCCTGCGCTCTCCGACCAGCTTCATTGGTACGCACTCGATCAGCGCGGACACGGCCACTCTGATCGTGCTGCGCAGTTGAGTGATTACTCACGCGATCACATGGCCGACGACATTCGCGGCTTCATCGAAAGTCAGAGTCTGGACCGTCCGGTCGTGATCGGACACTCGATGGGCGGCATGAACGCGATGACCTTCGCGGCAGAGCACCCGGACCGACTGCGAGCGTTGATACTGATCGATGTCGGGCCGGGAGTGAATGTTGACGGCGTCAGTCAGGTCCGCCAGTTCGTGGCCGGACCGTACGAGCTGGATTCACTCGACGCCTGGGTCGATATGACCCACCAGTACTACCCATTCCGCTCCAAAGAAGGCATCCGCAAACGCCTCGCAGTTTCCCTGCGTGAAACACCCGACGGCAAGATGGCCAAGATGTTCGATGAGCGTTTCCGCGAGGCCGACTTCCGCGGCGTCGCCGATGCCCGCACCGGCATCTGGGAGACCGCGATCGCGCTGACCGTGCCGACGCTGTTGCTGCACGGAGAGAACAGCCCCGTCCTCAAGCGCGAACAGGCAGTAGAGTTCGCCGAGAAGGCGCCTGTGGTCAAGCTGGTGACGATCCCCGAAGCGGGGCATTCAGTCGCCGGCGACCAACCGGAGGCGTTTGTCGAGGCCGTGCGCGAGTTCCTCAGCGATGTCCTCTAATCGACCGTCATCTGGTTCAGGACGCCGCCGTCAGGCGCCGTCGCTGCTGATCCCGATCGTCGGCGCAATCATCGGCTTCATTGCAGCACTGTTCCTGCTGCGCGAACTCGACATTTTCGAGGGCGATCCCGCACCTGTTGGACCATCCGTCAATGCCGCCTGCGACTATCCGCTGGGTAGCTACTTTGATCAACTCTGCAACCTCGTCGCTCGCGCGACGGTTGAGATTCAAACGATGGTCGATCCTGAGGTTGCTACGAGTTGCGTCGAGGACAACGTCGATTGTCGAGTGCACCGCGAGAACCTGCGGCGCGGACTGCCCACGATTGAACGCTTCCGAGACGCGTTGTTTGATCTCGAACCGCCTGAACATGCCCTGGACTGGCACAATCGATATCTGACCGGCATCGCTCAGCTACACAGCGGCTACAACGCTCAGTTCGATGCACTCCAGGACAACGAGCGTGATGCCTTCCTATCCGCCCACGAGCGAACGGTGGCAGCTTCCTCGGAAGCCGCTGTGCTGTTTGACGACTTCGAGATCGCCTTTACCGACGAGCGGGATCCGTAGGCCTGGTTCTGTCAAAACGCCTTGCTACAACCATCCCTCCGTCATTCCCGCGCTTGTCGCGGCAATCTCGCTGAGTTGTGCTCATCGTAGTGCCCTCGGCTGCGGGTACTCATCCCGACAGAAACCGATGCGTGATTCTCCTCTTCCGTCATTGCCGCGCTTGTCGCGGCAATCTCGCTGCGTGCTGTACACACGTCCGTGCATGGGGATGCGAGATACCCGCGACAAGCGCGGGTATGACGGTAGTGCGGCGGCGTATCTTGTCGACGTGATCCAGAACCCAGCAGACAGTCCCTACTCGACGGTGCCCGACTCGAGGATTTCCTTCAGTTGTCGCAGCTCTTTGCGCAGTTGTCGGCCCATCATCATCTTCATCAGTGGCCGCAACAGTGTGAACATGATTGATGTCACGATGTGATCGCTGCCCGCCGTCATCGAGTTGGCGACCACGGTTTCGCCGCCTGCCCGCTCGAGTGACAGCAGTCCACTGAATGGGAATGGACCCTCGGATGCGTCGATCGCGAGCCGCTTGCCCTCACGAAACTCTGTGATGGTCATCAGCACTGGCCCCGTGCCGCCTCCGTATGTGTACGTCCCTCGAATCTGCGTGCCGCGACCAATCGGCCCATCACCCACGATTTCGGAGTCCGACATGCCGTCGACCCAGTGATCCTGGTTGGTGACATCCGAGACGTAGGCCCAAACATCCGCAGTGTCTCGTGCGATCGCGACCGACCCGCTGGTCGAGATACTGACCATCAGGCACTCAGTCCCATGGCCTGGCGTAGGTGCGCAATCTCTTCCCTCAGCATCTTGTTGGCGACGATGCTGCCCAGCGGACGCAACGGACCCATCATGACTCTCATCAACATCGCCGTGGGGAACAACGTGACTTCGTACTTCATCCTGGAGGTCGTTTCGTTGCCTGAACACGTGATGACGGTGACGAATGGCGTGTGTCCATCAGTGTTTTCCCAGGACACCCTCGTAGGCGCATCGAATTCCTTGACCACCATCGTGACCCGCAACGACTCGCCACGTTCCGTCGACGTACCGACGATCTCGGAGCCAACACCGACCTCACCACCGCCAGTTACCTCGGAGTCGGACATGCCGAAGACCCAATGATCCTGGTTAGGCACGTGGGAGACGAATGACCATAGCTCGTCCAGCGAGCATTCAAAGTCAGCTTCGATACTGAACGCCGCGGCCATCTTGCTGCCCTATCTAAACAGATCCATCTCTGCCGGTCGCACCAGGGCGGAATGGTCGTATTCCTCAACTGGCACATCGAGTCCACGCACGACGGCGACCGGCACCTTGTCCAGTTTGTTCATCACCGGCTCTGCTGCCGAAGCCAACTCGTCCACGATCGCCATCTCGGTGACGCGCAGGTCATAGCCCTCGGCGTCAACTTCGCCGATGTAGGAGCGAATCGGATTCATCCCGCTCACGCCGATGGCGACGTTCATCAGTCCGTTGCGCCATGGCCGACCAAAGGTGTCGGTCACGATCACGGGCACATCGACCTGACCACGAGCCACCAGACCCTGCCGAATCGCCAGCGCAGAGGCGGACGAATCAATCGGTAGCAGGGCCACCGCTTCACCGCCGCCAACGTTGGACTGATCGACACCCGCATTTGCGCAGACCCAGCCGTGGCGTGTCTCCGAGACAATCAGTCCCCTAGTCATACGTACGATTCGCTTCGACTCGCGTAGAACCAACTCGACTGCGCGCGCGTCTTTTTCCCAGTCCTGTGCCCAGTCTTCGGCGAATTCGCCGGCCGAAACGTCGTCGAGCCGGATCACGCGACCTTCAGCCTTGGACACGATTTTCTGTGTGACGACCATGACGTCGCCCGCTTCGAGCGGCGTCTCCTGCGCTGTGAGCGCGGTGTCGATGATCTCGGCGAGATCATCGCCGTCAACGATCTCCGGAATCCCTCCAACCGCGAAGACTCGGTACTCGGATGGAGCCGCCATTAGTCGATCCCCACCATCCGCACAGCGGCCTGTGTCTTGTAACGCATGTTCATGCCGATGATCAGCGCCGTCAGATCTTCAACGAACTTCGACATCGACAGCAGACCAGCATCGATCGGGCGCAGATCTGGCATCTTGCCGACGAGCTCTACGACGGCCTGCTTCGCGTCCTCATCGTCCGCAGTGATCAGGACATCACCCTCCATCGGGTCGCTGAGTTTCTGAAGTTTGCGGGCGCTCAGGTTATGGAACGCGCCGACCACTCTGGCCTCGGGCAGCAGCGCCTGCGCCTGTTCAGTCGCAGATCCCTGCTCGACATCCGAGATTCCTGGGACGCGGTTCTCCATCGTCAGCGGCACGGCGGCGTCAATGACGAGCTTGTTGCCAATCGCGTCGCGCAGATCGTTGAGCGTGGCCTCGTGGCCGTCGAACGGCACCACGATGATCACGACATCGGACTGTTCAACCACATCACGGTTGACACCGCCGCCAGTATCTGGCGTTCCGCCCGCTTCCGAGACGGCGTCGCGGACGGTCTGGGCTGCATCTTCGGCCCGTTCAATCCTGCGTGAACCAATCAACACTCGTTCGCCCGCCATCGCGAGCCTCATCGCCAGTCCCAGTCCTTCGGGTCCCGTCCCGCCGATAAAGCCAATGGTCGCCATGCCCACTCCCGATCTACGCCTAAACTGAAAGGCGTTCTCGACGAACGCACGACAACTAGGCTAACGCCACATCTTGCTAACGCTGTCAGCGCCGTGACGACAACGACATCCAGCGCAACGACGAACGCGCCGCTCGTGATCAAGCATCCGATCGAGCCGGATGCCGATCCGGCGGTGCGGCTGCGTGAGGTCCGCCTGACCTATGAGACGAAGGAGGGCGCGCTGCTCCAGGCGGTGGATCCGACCAACCTGACAATCCGCGCCGGAGAGTTCACCGCGTTGGTCGGACCCTCGGGTTGCGGAAAGACGTCGCTGCTGCGGATCATTGCCGGACTGACCCCTCCCTCAGATGGAGTGGTGGAAATCTTCGGCCAGACCCCCAAGGACGCCCAACGCTACAAGCGGCTGGGGCTCGTGTTTCAGGAACCGGCGCTGCTGGCCTGGCGATCCGTCGAGGACAATGTCCGCCTCGGACTGCAGCTCAATCCACGTGAGACCCATTCATCGACTGATGTCAATGAGCTGATCGAACTCGTCGGCCTGCGTGGATTCGAACGCTACCGGCCGGCAGAACTGTCGGGTGGAATGCAACAGCGAGCTGCGCTGGCGCGTGCGCTCGCGATCGATCCGCCCTTGCTGCTCCTGGACGAACCCTTTGCTGCACTCGACGAGATCACGCGCGAGCAAATGCGCTACGAGCTGCAGCGCCTTTGGAGCATCTCTCACGACCCCACCGATCCTCCGCGTTCCGCTGTCTTCGTCACTCATTCGGTCGCCGAAGCCGTCGCCATCGCCGACCGTGTCCTGGTCATGTCGCCGCGTCCGGGCCGAATCATCGCCGACATTCCGATCACCGCGCCGCGACCGCGACGACCCGAACACGAACACGCCGACCGCTTCATCAACGACACCGCCATCGTTCGCGCCGCGCTGCGTTCGCCAACGACCACCGCCGTCCCCCTGGACGCTGCCTGAACTCGCCCATGATCTCAGAACCGATCAGTGAACTGGAACAACGCCCAGCAGCAACCGGGAACCGGATTCCCGTGGCGCTGCCCGACCTGCGGCCGGTGCTGGCCTGGATTCTGCCTCCGCTCATCGCGCTGTTGCTGTTCGGCGTCGCAGTCGAACTCTGGGTCCGCATCGGCGAGGTCTCGATCTGGATCATGCCGCGGCCGACTTCAGTGATCGAAAACTTCGTCTCGGACTTCGGCGTCTACTTCCGCGAAGGCATGCAGACCATGGCGATCTCACTTGGAGGCCTGGCTCTCGGGAGCGCAGCCGCCACCATCCTGGCGGCTGGGGTCGCCCACTCGCAAATCCTCGAGCGGGCCGTCCTGCCAATCGCGATCATGGTCAAAGTGACGCCTGTCGTCGCCTTTATCCCGCTGTTCATCATTTGGCTGGGCTACGGATGGGAGCCGAAGGTCGCCATCGCGGCGTTGATTACGTACTTCCCCGTGCTGATTAATGCGATCGCAGGCTTCCGCGATGTCGATCCGCGCATGCACGACTTCTTCCGCTCGGTCGACGCCTCGACCTGGGAGGTGTTCCGCCACCTGAGGCTGCCGGCCGCGGTACCCTACCTGTTCGCCTCGCTGAAGATTTCGGTCACGCTGTCGCTGATCGGGGCGGTCGTGGCCGAGTTTTTCGCTGCCGGCCAGGGCGGGCTCGGCGCGCTGATCTGGTTCGAACAGAACAACCTGAGATTGGACCGCGTCTTCGCTGCGGTGTTGATGCTAACCATGATCGGTGTGACGCTCTCGACGGCTGTGGTTCTGGCCGAGCGGCTGTTTTCCTGGCGTCTCGACCAGCCTGTCGCCACCTCATAAGCTCAATCGATGGAGCAACTATGACTACCCCTGCCGAACCATCCGATGGTGACAGTGAACGCACCGATTACCGCTTGCCTCAGCGCCAGGCCCCGCGGCATGCAGATGCCGTGGTGATCAAGTTCTCCAACGACGGATTGGTACTGGAGTTGGAAGGCGACGATGTCGACCTCGGCACCGACCTGAAGGTGCGTCGAGAACACCGTCTGATCGCCGAGTTTCGCCGTGACGCCGTTGACGGCTGGTGGTTCAAGTCCTCCGTCTTGCGAGATCCGAAACCGCTGCAACGCGACGCCTAGGCGTTCCGCCACGCACCGCTTGCCCGATACCAATGTCATTCCTACGCTGGTAGCGGTCGCTATCGCCGTGGCAACCCCATGGAAGCGGCTCCGGCTAGCCGGCCCGGCAAGAAGAAGCGCCCGGCGTCCGAACAGCCCAAGGAGCCCAGCGCCCATGTTCCAGATGTCCGTTTCCGTTCGCAATCGTTTATTGGTCGTGCTTGCGTTTGTCGTCGCAGTGGCGGCTTCGCTCACGATCGCCTGCTCCGGAGATGACTCGGACGACGTCTTGACCATGTCCTACATGGCCGGATTCAAGGCCCAAGCCAACCTCCCATTCGTTGCCGTCTACGTCGCCGAGGACCAGGGATTCTTCGCCGATGAGAACCTCGAGGTCGACATTCAGCACGCCAACTTCAGCGGCGCGCACAAGAACCTCGTCCTGACCGGCGAAGTCGACATCACCACGTTGCCCGCATCCGAGATGTTGCAAATTCGCGCCAACACCGGTGCGCCATACGTCGCGGTCATGCTTTTCGGACAGCGGGGCGACTTCGGATACGCCGTGCTCAAGTCGTCTGGTATCGAGTCGCCCGCCGACTTCGCTGGTCGCGATGTCGGCTTCAAAGGCATCATCCAAGCCGAGTTCCACGCGATGCTCGCGGCGCATGGCTTGACCAGCGAAGACATGAACATGATCGATGTCGGCTTCAACCCGGTCGTGTTGGTCGAGCAGCAGGTCGAGGTCTACCCCGTCTTCCTCTCGAACGAGCCCGACACCCTGTCGCGCAGCATGGGCCAGGACATTATGGTCTTCGAGGCTGCTGACGACGGCGTGCCGACGCTCGGCGTGGTCTACGTGGTCAGTGAGGAGTTCCTCGAGGACGACGACAATATCGACAAACTCGAACGATTCCTGCGCGCCACTGTCCGTGCATTCGAGTTCGCCAACGACGATCCAGAAGCTGCAATCGAATCCACTGCCAAGTTCCTGCCCGAGGATCCGGCCCCCGACCTGGTGCACGAACAGTTCATCCTCGACACAGAACTCATCAATGCACAGAACGATCTAACCAGGGCCAACGGAGTCGGCTGGTTCACGCAGCAGCAGTTCCGCGCGCTCACCGATGTCCTGCTGGAGTATGGAGCGCTCGACAACGATGTCGATCTCGAGGCGGCGCTGTACCGAGCAACCCTCGAAGAGGTCCACCGCTAAGCGACAGCACCTCGGACGTCTATTGGTTCCTTGCTCCGGTCATCGGAGAGATCCTAAACAGTCTCTCCACTCCGTCATTGCCGCGCTCTGTCGCGGCAATCTCGCGGCATGCAGCACTGCCGTCTGTGCTCGAAGCAGCGAGATACCCCCGTTCAAGCCGGGGCAGGCTCTGCGACAAGCGCGGGTGTGACGTAGCGGTTTGTGCAGTTTGCGAAGCGAAGAACAAGATGGGCGATCCTCGGGGCCGCCCATCTGGGTGATTGGCTGAGCGTCAGCCGTTAGGCCTTGCTGCGCAGGAACTTTTCCTGGCCCGGCGTTGGCTTATCGCCCGGGTAGTGGAGCTTCTTCAGCTCGTCGCGGCGCGGGAAGATGTGGACCGCGTCCCAACCGCAGGACTGTTCGCAGAGGCGGCAACCCGTGCAGTTCTTCTCGATCACGACTGCCTGACCGAAGAAGTCGGATGCTTCGTCGGTGAAGTTCAGTTCCAGCGCGTCGAACGGGCAGACGTTGATGCAGATTTCGCAGCCTGAGCCGATGCACTTGTCGGGATCGACCTCAGCCTTGGGCCATTCCTTCTTGGCGAACTTGCGGCAGATATCGCCGTCGTCGTCGAGGATACACTCGACCGGGCAAACCGCGCCACAGGCGCCGCAATCGATGCAGAGCGCCGGGTCGATGTAGTGAATCGTGTTGCGCTCGCCCCAGATGGCATTCGTCGGGCAACGATTCGTGCAGGCGGTACAGCCGATACACGTCTCAACAATGTCGTAGGCCACGGCCAACTCCTCTGCGTTCCTCCGAAGCGCTCCGACCAGTATATCTGCGCCGGCTTATGCGATTCAATCAAAATGACCACCCAACGCCGACTGGCACTCGTTGCTCGTATAGTGGAAATCAGGCGGTAGGGATTAGGAACTCCGATGTTGCAAATGAGTCAGCGCGTTCCACGCGCCGCGATTGGAATCGTTACCGCCGCGATCCTTCTGGCCACAACTGTCGTTGCCTGTGGCGACGATCCGCCAGAAGTCAGCGAGGAACAACAAGCGCAACAATCGGCCGCCCAGGCCGAGGATGCACAGGCGCAGCCCATTGACGCCGCGCAGCAACAGGAATCCGAGCCACAGGCAGCGGAGCAGGAAGCTGAAGCCGAACCCGAGCAAGCGCAAGCCTCCCAGCCTGAACCGGCGGAAACTGAACAAGAGACCGCTCAGGAGCCCGACGATTCCCAGGCCGCGGTAAACGACCCGGACCGCGAGATCCTGGTCGAAGGCGAGCGCTTCGCCTCGTCGATCGACCCTGGCGAGACTGAGCGTCAATTCCGCTTTCAGGCAGCGACCGGGGCCTGGCTGCGCATCTTCGTCGACGGAAAGGGCGGCATGGATCCGATCACCACGCTGCTACAGCCCGACGGCACTGAGATCGCCATCAACGACGATCTCTCGACCACCAACCGCGACTCGCTGATCATCGCCCAGATCCCCACCGAGGGTCTGCAGTTCATCCGAGTACAACCGTTTGATTCCAATGGCATCGGCGACTTTATCATCGAAGTCCAGACCCTGATGATCGGCGTTGACGATGACAATGCCATCATCTCAGTCGGCTCAAACGCCAATGGACGTCTCAATTCGCCCGACGACGTAGATGTGTTCGAGTTCCAGGCGCAGGTGGATCAACAGATCTTCGTGCTGGTCGATGGCGACACCGGCGTGGACGTGTTCGCACAGGTCTTCCAGCCCGACGGCAACCTCCTGCAGATCGACGACGACGGTGGACACGGACTCGACTCAGAGATTTACTTCATCGCCGATGCCGCCGGTCTCTGGCGCGTCGAGGTCTGGCCTGCATCCAACCAAGTGGGTCAGCGCCAACTGATTGGCGCCTATCGGGTCACGGTTGAAGACGGTCTGCCGACCAGCGCAGTCAACGAAGCGGTCGCGTCAGACTTGGCCGGCTCGGCACTCACCTTCCTCCAGGCATTGCGCGACGGAGACTCGGCTACGATTCTCGCGCTGGCCGGACCCGAGGCGCTCACGATCTGGGGCTGGGACGATGTCGGCGATGTCGGCCGCGATATTCAAAAGATCCAATCCATCGACCTGGGCGGCGAGATCTTGCAGTCGGTCTCGTTTGGCGACGTGCTCAACTCGTCACGCGGTCGCGTGTACTTCCAGTTTTCGGAGAGCGACTGGATGCGCTTCGAGCTGATCCAGCTCGGAGGTCATTGGCTGGTCGACGACTGGGCCCACAGCATCGGCCCGCCAAGCTGATTCGCAAGAGCACCTTTCGCAAGAACACCAACAGTCGCCAATCCAACTCCGTCATTCCCGCGCTCCGCCGCGGGAATCTCGTTTGGTTCTCCGCCACTCCCTGAGACAGCACAGACCTTCTCTGCTCCCTTCCACGGAGACGGATGCATAACTTACCTTTCTCCCCCCTCGTGGGGGAGATGCCCCCTGCCTACGCAGGGGCAGGCTCCGGCAGAGGGGGGGGGCGTGTCGGCTGCTTCTATCTGGTACTCACCGGCCGACCCCCCCTCTGTCACTCCGTGACAGAGGGGGGGCGGCTGGCGACGACCAGATACGGCCAACAGGCAGGGAACCCCCCTCTGCCTTCGGCATCTCCCCCGCAAGGGGGGAGAAGGGGAGTTATGCATCAGTCTCCGCAAGGGGGGAGAGGGGATTAGAGACTAGTCGCGACCTGCTGATATCGTCGTTCTCGATCGTCAAGGCTCAAATCGATGAGGTTGGGAGTGCTGCATGACGGAACAATCACCCGAAGCCGATGGCCCGCTCGACGGCGTCATTGTGATGACCGCTGGTCAGCAGGCGGAGTGGTCAAGCCACCGCTCCGGTATGGCCATTCAGTTTGGCGTCTCCGGTGACCTGTCTGGCTCAGAAGAAGTCTTCATGACTCGCCAAAAGATTCCCCCCGGGATGTACTCAACGCCGCACTGGCACGTCAACTGCGAAACGGCGATGTACATTCTCCAGGGACCGATCGTGATGGCTTACGGCGAGAAGCTGGAACACGTCCACGAGGTTGAGACCGGCGACTTCCTGTACGTGCCGCCGCGGTCGATCCACCAGATCAGCAACCCACGCGACGACCGCGACGCTGAAGTCGTGCTCTGCCGCAACGCGGCGGAAGAAATCGTGGCCGAGGTGGATATTCCCGGAGCGCCCGGCTGCTCGCCAGCCGAATAGACCCAATGGGAAGAGCTAGCCAGCCGCCATGGCCAGCGCGCGCTGCATCTGCTGCTCTTCGAGGAATGTCAGCATCGCCGGAATCGCGGCGTGCGCGCCGCGCAATGCCGTGACGACCAGGTCGGCCCCAATCACGTTGTCGCCACCGGCGAATACGCCAGGCTTCGACGTGCGTCCCTGCTCGTCAACCAGGACTTCGCCCCAGTCGTTGACATCGATACCGGAGTCTCCGTAGACATCGCGTCCAACGTCGTATCCCACTGCCACGACGAAGGCGTCGCAATCGACAACAAATTCTGAACCGGGCACGGGCTGCGGGCGACGCCGGCCACTCTCGTCCGGCTCGCCCAGGCTCATCCGCACACATTCAACGCCGACGATGGCGCCGTCATTCTTGATCAGTCCGACCGGCGTGGTCAGGTACTCGAAGATCACGCCCTCTTCACGGGCGTGGCGGCGTTCTTCTTCTCGGCCCATCATCTCGTTCTCGGTGCGCCGGTACAGCAGTGTCACCTGCTCTGCGCCGAGCCGCACCGCCGAGCGGACACAGTCCATCGACGTGTCGCCGCCCCCGACAACTACGACCTTGCGTCCTACATCGGGCGCGGTCCAAAGCGCTGCTGGTAGCAGCTCGTCGCCGAGATTTGCGCGTACCAGGAACTCTGTCGCGCTATAGACACGAGCGAGTCGCTCACCATCAAGGCCAAGCCGCTTGCCCATGCTCGCGCCGTGGCCCAGGAAGACCGCGTCCCAGTAGGACAACTCGTCCCAAGTGATGTCGCTGCCGACACGGGTGTCGAAACGGAACTCCACGCCAGCAGATTGCAGCGCTTCAACCTTCTCGTCGACGATGTCTTTGGCGGTCTTGAAGTTGGGAATCCCGTATCGCAGCACTCCGCCGGCCGAGGGCCAGGCCTCAAACACTGTGACCGCGTGTCCGGCTGCTCGCATCTGCTCGGCGGCGGACAGCCCGGCAGGTCCCGAGCCGACGACGGCGACGCGCTGTCCGGTCTCCATGTCCGGAGTCGGAACCGGAAAGCCGCCTCGCTGCTCGCGATCCCAATCACCGAGGAACGCCTCGAGCTTGCCGATCGCGACGGGCTTGGCGTTCTTGCCGATCACGCATGAGCCCTCGCAGAGCGCTTCCTGCGGGCAGAGCCGCCCACAGAGTTCGGGCATTTCTGAGGTCTGACGGAAAACTGCGGCGGCATCGGCGAGCTTGCCAATCTCGAGAAAGGCCAGCGCGCCAGGGATGTCGTTATCAACCGGGCAGGCCACGGTGCAAGGCGCTGCCGGACACTGAATACAGCGCTGGGCCTCGAACATGGCTGGGCCGGCGGTGTATCCGTAGTACACCTCTTCCCAGTTGTGTACGCGGTCATGTGGCGTCTGCTTGGTGACGTGATGAGGTGGAATGCGCAGGCGCTGCCGACGATCAATCGGTTGTCCGGCGCGCGTCAACTGTTGCTTCTTTGCTGGGGGCGACTTCGCCCGTCCATTGGTCCGGCCAGTCGCACTTCCCAGCTTGCTGCGGGTGCTGCTGGCCTCTGAATCCCGTCTCGAATCTGAGCTTTCGTCTGGCATTTTGCCAACACGCCCCTCGCTCCAAACCGTGCGACCTACATTCATCATACGTCCGCTGAACCCCGCTCTGCCTGATAGCCTCGATCCATGAACGAGGATGTAACGCAACGTTTCGTAAAACTTGACAGCATGCAACTGGCCAGGCAATTCGGCGCCCTTGCCAGAGGCCATGAACACGCCGTTCGCCTCGATTTGTGTTGTTTCCTGATCGGACGGATCGTCGAGCCGCAGTTCAATCAACTGGCTGCGCTGATTCGGCTCGATGCACTCGCCGACGAGATGCGCATGCCCCCATCAACTCCTGAGCCGGAGCAAGTGGAGCGCTTGTGCCAGGTGCTGTTTCAGGAGCATCACGTTCGCGGCGATACCGACACCTACTACGACCCCGCCAATTGCTGCCTGCACTCCGCGCTCGAAACCGGCCGCGGCATGCCGATCACCCTCGCCGTTCTCATGATCGAGGTTGCCCGGCGCGTTGGACTTGAGCTGCACGGCGTGGGCGCGCCGTTTCACTTCCTCGTCAAGTACGACGATCATGACGCGCGAGCGGAACGCTTTCTCGACCCATTCCACGCCGGGCGTGAGATTGACCGAGAAGCCCTGACGGGCCGGTTACGCGCCACAAATCGCGGCGTTGGACCGAACCCGGAGTCGTTCCTGGCATCCGTCACCAAGCGACAAATCTTGCAGCGCATTCTGACCAACCTCAAGGGCGCCAGCGTGCGCAAACGCGACTACGACGTAGCCATCGCCGCTACCGATTTCCTGCTGGCTCTCTCGCCCTGGTCATTGGAGGAGCGCCGAGATCGGGGCATGCTCTGCTACCAGACCGGACAATACATCGAAGCGCTTGACGATCTTCAGCAGTACAAGGAGCACGCGACCAACGCGCCGGACCAGGACCGAGTCGCCGACTTTATCGAGCGGGTGCGCACCAGAATCGCCGAGGGCAGCGGCTGAAGCCGCGCCAGCAGTCAGGTTGACCCTTTACCACGCGGCGACACCTGATGGGTTTCCGCTATATTCACTTGGAGCGTCCGTTGGGAATGCTGCAACCTTCGGTGCTGATCTCATTCTTTACATCCCATCATCTTGCAGCCTGAGAAACCAAAGGGAATGGCCAACGCAACTGCCTTGCGCACGGTCAACATGTCCGCTGTGAATGGCGCAGTGCCTGCCAACGCCTTCCGTCACGTTCACGACGAGCTCGCCTACCGAACTGAGGAGGGCCCTTCGTTCCGTGACATCACCGAAGAGGTGCGCGAGATCGTTCACCAATCCGGTGTTGGATTTGGCCAGGTATCCATCTTTTCGCAGCACACGACCGCTGCCATCATTCTGCAGGAGCACGAACCACTGCTCCTCAACGACCTGCGCGATCGACTGATCGCGTGGGCGCCGCCCGAGACCTACTACCGGCACAACGACTTCGACATCCGCACGGTCAACATGCACGAGGACGAGCCTGAGAATGGTCACTCTCACGTCCAGCACATGATGCTGGGTACGTCGGAGACCATTCCCGTGCTCAGCGGTGAATTGCACATCGGCGAGTATCAATCGATCTTCCTGGTCGAACTCGACGAGTCGCGCGACCGCCGCGTCAGTGTGACGGTGCTGGGAGTCACCGGCGAGTAAGTCGGGCTTCACTGCAAGGTCCGATCAAGGTCCCAACCAACGACCGCCTCGGCGCTTGCCGAGGCGGTCGTTCGTATACTGATTCAATGACCCAGAGCGGCCCAACCAACTTCAATCCGTTGGCCGTCGCCCAACAATCGCTCGATACCCCGCTGTCCCGAATTCTTGCTGATCGCATCCAGCGCGCAGGCCCGATGACCTTCGCCGATTGGATGGATCAGTGTCTCTATCACCCTCAGCACGGCTACTACCGAAGTGGTCGAACAACCATCGGACGAGATGGGGACTTCCTCACCAGTCCGGAAGTCCATCCCCTCTTCGGAGCAGCCATTGCGCACATGGCAGTGGAGTTGTCCCGTCAAGGCGATGAAGGCCCGTTTCACGTCGCGGAGATCGGACCGGGTACCGGCGCACTCGCCGAGTCCTTCTTGCGGCAGATCCATACGACTTCAACGGAGCTCGCCAAATCGATGCGCTACACCCTGGTGGAGCGGGATCAGCAGACAGGAAGCCGGCAACTGGAGCGGCTCAGATCCTTCCACGGCATCCACAGCATCCACGCCATGAACAAGCTGATGGGGGAACAGCGACTGATCCTCGCGAATGAACTGCTCGATGCGTTGCCAGTCCACCGTCTGCAGTTCATCGACGACCGTTGGCGGGAGCTGCGGGTCGACTTCAACGCTGCTGCCGGATTCCATGATGCGTTATGTGACGTATCAAATCGCGAACTGCTTGCGCCGTTGAGCCAATTGGCGCCCTCGGACGAACAGATTGTGGAAATCGGGCTGGGCCGAGCAGACGCGGTCTCAGTCCTGGCCGACGCGGTCGCCGAGGGCGGGTTGTTGCTGCTCTTCGACTACGGCTACGCCCGAGACCGCCTCTACGCATCGTGGCGACGCCACGGAACCCTGATGACCTTCCGAAACCACGTACCCGGCGATAACCCATACGCTCATCCTGGAGAGCAGGACATCACCGCCCACATCGATGTCGATCAGGTCACGCAGTCGGCCGTTGATGCCGGGTTGACGCCGTTGCCAGCGCTCAGCCAGGCCGAATGGTTGCACAACCTCGGCGCAGCAGTGCTACCGGCCGTCGCCGATGCCGATACCGACACCGCTGCCTATCTGGCAGCGCGCCGGGCCGCTGAAACACTGACCGATCCGGCTGGCCTGGGCCGGATCGCCGTGATGGGATTTACTCGTGGGCCGACCGGCCCATTGCCTGGCTGGACTACCCAATGATCGACATCGGAGATCAACTCCCTGACACCAACCTCAACCTGCGCCGCTATCTCGGCGATGGTCCCCTGCTCATCCTGTTCTATACCGAAGCCAACACGCCCTTATGCACGCAGCAGCTCTGCGCCTTCCGCGATGACTACGAGATGGTCAGGGAGCTCAAGGCGGATGCGGTCGCGATCTCCAGTGACTCCACCGACGACCATCAGCATTTCAGCGCCGAGCACTACTTCCCCTTCCTGCTGCTGTCCGATCCCGTCCTTGACGCGGCCAGCGCGTTCGGCGTCGCCGATATGGCGACCAAACGCGCCCAGCGCGCCGCATTCGTCGCCAATTCCGACGGGACGATTGCGCTCGCGATCCGGTTCTACCAACCGAACAACCTGGACCACTACCAACAGGTCTTCGAGGCCCTGGGGCTGGACATCTGATGTCTGCGCTGCTCGATTCATTCGAGGCGATGGCCGACGAGATTCTGGAAGAACAGATCGCGATCTGCGAGATACCCGCGCCGACCGGAGAAGAGCAGGACCGAGCGCGGTACATCCAGCGAGAGCTCGCAGCAATCGGTTTGCAGGTGCGCACCGACGAAGTGGGCAACGTCATTGCCCAGCATCCAGCCGCAGCAGGCAATCCAATCGTCCTGAGCGCACACCTCGATACGGTCTTCGCACGCGAACAGTCGGTTGTCGTTGCGCGGCCAGGCCAGCGAAATCCCTATCGCGATTCGGAGATTGTTCCTGCGCAGGAGTTTCATGCGCCGGGAATCTCCGACGCGGCGGCCGGACTCGTCGCGATGCTCACGATTGCACGAGCGATGAGTGCGTCATCAGCAGCCGAGCATGTGTCGTACGTGGCGACAGTCGGCGAAGAGGGGCGTGGCGATCTGCGCGGCGCGCGTCACTTCTTCGAGCCTCCCCAGGGACGCTCGGCCCGCGCATTCATCACCATTGACCATTCCGATCCAGCCGCCATCGTCAATAGCGGCATCGGGTCTCGGCGCTACAACGTGCATTACCGCAGCAGCGGCGGACATAGCTGGGCCCACTTCGGTCGCTATAACCCGGCCTTCGCACTCGCGGCTGCGGCCGATCGACTGGCCGATATTCGGCTGCCCCGCAACCCGCGCACGACCTACAACGTCGGCGTCGTGCAGGGAGGTGAAACCGTCAACGCCATCCCTGAGCTCGCGCAAATGGACATAGACCTTCGCAGCGAGTCTCCAAGTCAGCTTGACCAACTCGATCAAGACGTACAGGAGATCATTCGCTACGGCCATCAGCGGGAGCAGCGCCGCCGGGGCAACGGCGCGCTGGAACCGGGAGTGACCAAAATCGGCGACCGCCCGGCTGGCCTCACAGCGGTCGAGAGTGAGCTAGTCCAGGCCGCGCAGCGATCGTTGGAGGCCGAAACTCTGCAGCCTCGCCTGATCGCCGCATCCACGGACGCGAACGCGGCCATCGCTGCAGGAGTGCCCGCCATCGCGATGAGCTGGGGTGGCCGCTCCGACAACCAGCACAGCATCCGCGAGTGGTTCGATCCCACCGACCGCAGCCGTTCGCTTCGGGTGATCACTCGGATACTGCTCGACCTGGCGGCGTCATCGTAGTGCTCGCGCCGCGTGACTAAACTGGTTCCATGCCCAGCGAAGACCTACGCGCCTACAGCGACATCGTCATTGACCACTTCCAGCACCCGCGCAACGCGGGCGCTCTGGAGAACGCGAATGCCGTCGGCGAAGACCGCAATCCCGTCTGCGGCGACCACATGAAGCTGATGTTGCGCATTGAAGACGACACGATCGTCCAGGCAAACTTTCAGACCCGCGGATGTCCGGCCGCCATCGCGACGAGCAGCATGTCAACCGTCGTCCTGACCGACATGAACGTCGATGATGCAGCGAAGCTCAAGCGCCAGGACTTCGTCGACGCAGTCGGCGGATTGCCGAAGGCCAAGATTCACTGCTCGGTGCTGGCCGCAGCGGCGCTCAAGCGTGCGCTCGAGGACTATGCGGATCGTGCGGGGGCGGGCCAGACGAGTGGTTCGTCGGCGTGACAGTACGCCGACTGCCGCTGCAACAGACCGTCCTCGATCTGCAGACGAAGGGCGAGCACACGCTCAACGACTGGTTCGCCATCGGCGACTCCGTCTCGACGATCCGCATCTGCCTCGAGGATCCCGGACACAACGCCTTGGCGGCAGCGCTGATCGTGCTCGATGCCTACCTGGACCTTGCAGATGGCGACACCGCTCGGGTCGATGAGCGTCTTCTGGCCGAGGGCGGTGTCGATATTGACGGTCGTGAAGGGGCCGTCGCCGCCGAGCAGCTCTGCATCCCCCGATTGCCTAGGGGAGCACAGACAGCGATGGCGGCTGCCAAAGGCAACCCGGACATCAGTGCGGCCGCTCGCCTCTCGATGAATGGCGATGCCGCGGTGATGCTGGTCGGCATCTCTGCTTATCCAGTGCGGGCCCGCCAGATCGAATCTGTCGTCCGAGGTCGGACGCTCGACGATCGCATCATCGATCTTGCCGCTCAGACGGCGCGTTCCGAAGCTCAACCGTACGGTGTTGGCGATCTCACCGATTCGACCGCCGTGAACCACGTCGAAGACGCAGTCCGACGACTGTTCCGACGACTCCGCGACCGTATTGACGAAGCACGACCCCATGATCGCCGCCATCCTCCTCGCCGCCGGTGAGTCTTCGCGCATGGGCCAGCCGAAGCAGTTGCTCGATTGGCACGGCGAGCCGCTGATCGTCGCCCAAATCGAAGCGTTGCTCGAAGTCGGCTGCGGTCCGGTCGTCGTGGTGTTAGGCGCTCACCAACATCGATTGAAACCGCTGCTCCCGTCGCGCGCCGACGTCCAAGTCACAACCAATCGAAACTGGCGGGAAGGGCGCGCCTCGTCGATCCGAACCGGGGCTCGCGCCGTGTCATCCGCGTATGAGGCCGTTGTGGTTGCCTCCGTGGATCAGCCGGTAAGTCCTGCTGTCGTCCGCGAACTCCGCGGCGTCATTGAACACGCACCCGAAGCGATGATCGTCGTCCCTCGCTATGAAGGAACGAACGGTCATCCGCCAATCTTCCGCTCCGAACTGCTGCCCGAGTTGCAGTCCGTCACTGAACGTCAAGAGGGACTCCGAGCCATCCGACGACGCCATGCCGAGCGCACTATCTTCTTGGAAGCAGATGACCCGATCGTCACACTCAACCTCAACACACCCGACGCCTACCGCAGCGCCCTAGCATTCAGTAACCTGCACAAGGTGCGAGAAACCTCGGAGTCCGGGGAACCGATCCTACCCAGCGAATAGAGTGGACCAGATGGCCACCCCTCTCAGACAGACAATCCAGGTTGGCAAGTACGTCGTCGGTCAGCGCCTGCGTCGGACCGAGCGCTACCCGCTCGTGTTGATGCTCGAGCCGCTGCTGCAGTGCAACCTCGAATGCGCCGGTTGCGGCAAGATTCAGCACCCTACCGACATCCTGCGCCGACGCTTAACGCCCCAACAGTGCTGGGACGCGGTCGAGGAATGCGGTGCGCCGGTGGTCGCCATTGCCGGCGGCGAGCCGCTGATTCACAACGACATCGTCGAGATCGCCAACGGCTACACCGAGCGCAAGAAGTTCGTCTACCTCTGCACCAATGCCATCCTGCTGGAGCGCAAGCTCCAGGACTTTGAGCCGAACCCGTACCTGACGTTCTCCGTCCACGTTGACGGGTACGAACAGGATCACGACGATTCTGTCTGCCGCGACGGCATCTGGGATGTCGCCATTCGCGCAATCGAAGCGGCCAAGGCGCGTGGCTTCCGCGTCACCACGAACAGCACGTTCTTCCTCGGCGCGAAGCCGGATCGCATCCGGATGATGTTCGACATGCTGATGGAGATCGGCGTTGACGGCCTGATGATCTCGCCGGGCTACCCCTACGAGAAGGCGCCCGACCAGGAACACTTCCTCGCTCGCAACCAGACCAAGGAACTCTTCCGCGACATCCTCAACGACCCACCCAAGCATTGGAACTTCAACCACTCGCAGCTCTTCCTTGACTTCCTCAAGGGAGAGATCGACTACGACTGCACCCCGTGGGGCAACCCGACCTACACCGTCTTCGGCTGGCAGAGGCCCTGCTACCTGATGGACGAGGGCTACGCCGAGAGCTTCAGCGAGCTGATCGAAGAGACCGAGTGGGAAAACTACGGCGTCGCATCGGGCAACCCAAAGTGCGTTGACTGCATGGTCCACTCGGGCTACGAGGCCTCAGCGGTGATCGACGCAACGACCAACCTCAAGGCCGGCTTGCGCAGTTTCGTCGGCTCGATTCGCTGAGGCAGGGTGCCACAGTCATCCGATGACGGATACGCGGATCCTCTTCGTCGATGACTCCGGGAAGCCGTCGTTGAACGACCAGACCAGCATCATCGTCATTGGTGGTTTTTCGATTCCAGCTCAACACGTGCCGACTCTCAGCCGGCGGATCGCGGGAGCGAAGCGCAGATTTTTCGAGAAGCGCGGCGACCCGGGCAAGTGGGAGCTCAAGTCCACCAGGCTCATCCGAACGAAGAGCCTGAGACGATCAAAGAATCGGCATTTCCTCGGGGAACTCGTCCGGATTTTGGCCGACTTGGACAGCACGGTTTACTCTGCCAGCCTCGACAAGCGTCGGATGCATCACCCTATGGATATCGAAACGACCACAGGCCTCCAGATGCAGGCACTGCTGGAACACTTTTCAGTCGAGTGTCGCGCATTCAACACTGTTGGAGCGATCGTTTCCGATTGGTCGAGCCACCAGCTTGACGCTCAGGCGAGCAAGAGCATGGCCACGTTCGTTCTTTCTTCGTCGCTGCCTGTTCACCCCACGCTGTACTTCGCCGACTCTTCTAGCTCGCATGCAATACAAGTCGCTGATCTCATCGCCGGAATCAAACGACGCGAATTGGAAGGGGATCCGACGCTCATGCCAATCGTCACCGACCTGGTGGGCGTGAGGTCGACAATTCCGACCGATGCATCCGTAACACACAACGGAAGACCTTACCGACGTCATATCCGGGTGTTCTAGCGACTTCCGGTTCACATGCTGGGATTGGGCTACACTCGAAACAGGCGGCCGTTCCAGTTAGTAGGCCACGCCGAATACAACTGGCTCACCGTCACTTTTAGGGTCCCGGCACTCACGGGACCCTTTTCGTTGCCCGCCGCCAACGTCGCCTGTAGCCCTACACCAGCCGGAAGCGCACCCCGCAGAGAGTCACCATCGACTCGTCCTCTGACACCTCAAGGTCATGGTGCCGCGCCGTAGTGACGATGTGCTCGTGATCAACAGTCGCGACATCCAGTCCGCCCAGGCCGTCGCCGCGACCGTCCTTCGCCTCGACGA
Organism: Dehalococcoidia bacterium; assembly: GCA_965207365.1. GTDB lineage: Bacteria > Chloroflexota > Dehalococcoidia > Bin125 > Bin125 > Bin125. The sequence goes on from OZ242281.1 coordinate 1,287,992, forward strand.
AGCGCAAGGTGGCATCGTCCAGCGCGATGGTTGGATGACCGTCCTCATCTGAGCCGCTCGGAATCTCCAGAACCTCCGACCATCGAGCCGCCATGCCCGATGGGTCGTCGCTCTGCAACTCAGCGGCGGTCATCGCGGTGATCACGTGCTCCCGTTTGGCCGGCAGCCAGTGATCGCCGGCCGGATTCCAGGGACCGTCGAGCTGGTCATCACCGGTGTTCCAGCGCAGCTCGGCGATGGCGCCGGGAAGATCCTTCGGATGTAGCTGGATCCCGTCTGTCTGCTCGTTCCCCCCATCGGTGATCAAACGGATCCCAAGCTCAGCGACCCGGCCGCGCCGACCGGCCATGTCGTCGCATTGCATGATCACCATGTAGCCGCCATCTCCGCCTCGACGACGCAGGAAACGTCCTCCTGCTGTGCCGGGAGTGATCGGCGAAACGACTTCGAGGAATGAATTGCCGACCGGCATCAGGAAGTTATGTAGCCCGAAGCGTCCCACGCCAGGATCACGGTGGCACACTTCCAAACCGAAGACACCGCGCAAGTGGGCTTCGATGTGGTCCAGGTCCTCCGCGACCAGACAGATCTGTCGCATCCGCAGCATGGCCGACTCCTGACTGTTAGCGACCCGTGAACACCGGACGCCGCTTCTCGACGAACGCCCGTCGTGCCTCGATCGAATCCTCGCTCTCACCCACGCGGCGCATCCGGTCCGCCTCGCGCCGGACGGCTTCCGACAGCGGAATCGTGAATGCGTCGTTGAGGTTGTTCTTGATCTGCGCGATCGCGCCGGGATGCGAGTCTCGTAACTGCGCAGCGACTTGCTGTACGTTCGGCATCAACTCTTCGGGGTCGAACACGCCGTTGGCCAAGCCAAGGGAGAGCGCTTCCTCCGCCTGCACCCGGTCGGGCAGCAGGTACATCTCGCGAGCCTTGCCCATCCCGACCAGGCGCGGCAGCGTCCAGGTGCCACCGAAGTCGCCCGAGAATCCGACCTTCAGGAAGGCGGTGTAGAGGTACGCCGTCGTCGACATGTAGCGCAGGTCGCAGGCCAGCGTGATCGAGCAACCGGCGCCGGCCGCGCCGCCATTGATGGCGGCGATCGTCGGTTTCGGCATCTGGTGCAGCAGCACCGAGGCACGCTCCTGGTTGGTCAGCGAGTAGATGCTCTGCTCGAGGTTGCGAATGTCTCCCCGGCCGGTGTCTTTCAGGTCGCCGCCAGCGCAGAACAGCCGACCTGAGCCGGTCAGGATCACAACGCGCACATCGTTGTCGGCTGCCGCCTGCTCGCATGCAAGCGGCAACTCCGTCAACATTGTGCCGTTCAATGCGTTGAGCGACTCCGGCCGATTCAACGTGATCGTGCAGATGCCGTCGTCAATGTCGTAGAGCAGGGTTTCGTACATCAATCTTCCTCATGAATTCAGTTCGCCTCGTTTCTTAGTCTACTCACCGACAACAGGTCGACCGGTCAGCAAACACCCCGCGCACTTCTGACAACACCCAGCCGCCGCGCCGCCCCTCTTGCATAATCGAGCAGCGCAAACCTGAGTCTGGCGTAGACTGACTCTTATGCTCACGATCACCGCTGCACTTCCCTGGGAAGCACAGGCTGCCCGCGCCGGACAGGCCATTGCTGGCCGGGGACGGGTCCGCATCCTCACTACGGGCGTCGGGCCTGATCGGGCGCGAGATGCGGCTGAGGAGGCGATCGAACGCCACCAACTCAGCCACGTGATCAGCATCGGCGTCGCCGGCGGGCTGACCAATACGCTGCGCCGACCGTCGATCACACTGCCGACCAGCATTATTCGACAAACTGACGGTGCAACGTTTCAGCCCGACGATCAGCTCCGCAAACAGGCCATTCGGCTACTGAACAAGGCCGACATCTTCTGGCAGTCGGTGACCAGCATCACCACGCCCGACATCCTCTTTACTCAGCCAGAAAAGAAGGCCGCCGCCGACAGCGGCGCCGAAATCGTGCAGATGGAGGATGCCGAGTGGGCTGAGGCCTGCGCCAAGGCCGATATTCCATTCGTCTCCGTGCGAGTCGTCATGGATGCCCTCGATGACGACATTCCCAACGAAGTCGTCCAGTGGCGAGGCAAGCCGTCCGCGCTCGACATCGCCGTCGGGGCATTCAGGCGTCCCAGGCTGTTGCCGGAGCTGATCTCCCTGGGTCTGCAACGCCAGTCGGCGATGCAAGAGCTTGAGCGTGCCATGACGCTGATCATTCCCGCTCTCGCACCCGACCAACCAGATTCAGACGAATAGCCCATCTCGTAGCCCATCTCGCAGGACCGCCGTGAAGCGAGCCCTCGTCACCGGAGCCAACGGCTTCATCGGCGCTCACGTCGTTCGAGCCGCGCTCGACGCCGGCGCCGAGGTCCGCGCCCTCGTCCGACCCAACAGCGACCAGCGAAATCTCGAAGGTCTGCCAGTCGAGCTTGTCTACGGAGACCTGACGGAACCAGAGTCATTGGCGAACGCGATCGACGGCATTGACACGTTGTTCAACGTCGCCGCCCGATACGACCTGAGCCGCCGGGCCAGAAGCGACGCGTACCGCGCCAACGTTGACGGCACCCGAGACCTGATGCAAGCCGCGCTTCGGGCGCAAGTCGACCGGGTGGTCCACACATCGTCCGTTGCCGCTATCGGACCACCACGCGATCCGTCACACCCCACCGACGAATCCCAGTGGGCCGACGTCGAACACGCCCCTGGTCCATACGAAGAGACCAAGATCATCAGCGAGCGCCTGGTCCACGAACTCGTCCGGACAGAGTCCCTGCCCGCTGTTTGCGTCCTGCCAACTGCACCAATCGGTCCACTCGATTTGAAGCCAACGCCCACCGGACGCCTGATCCGCGACGCCGCTCTCGGCCAGATGCCCGCCTACATCCGCAGCGCAGGACTGAACATTGTCCACGTCACGGATGTGGCGAAGGGCCACCTGCTTGCGGCTGAACAGATTCAACGGGGGCAGGTCGGGGAACGGTTCTTGCTGGGCCACGCGGAAGGCAACCTGACTCTACGCGAGATCATCACCCGCGCCGCTGCCTTCGGCGGTGTCGACCCGCCCCAACTGGCGCTGCCGCTCGCTGTGGCATATCTGGCGGCTGCAATCGACGAGTATCTGGTCTCGGAGCTGCGGCGGCAGACGCCGCGAGTGACGATCGCCGGTGTGCGGCTGGGCGCTCATCGGCAGTGGTTTGTTCCTGGTAAGGCGATTCGGGAGCTGGGGTTACCGCAGACCCCGCTGGAGCAGACGTTTGAGGACGCCGCCGCGTGGTTTCTCGCCGACCAGGCACGCTGACATCTATAGGCTCGAAGCATGACCAATAGCCACACCCACACCGTCCTCATCACCGGCGCCACGAGCGGCATTGGAAAGGCGACGGCGACTTCTCTCGCTGGCTCGGGCTGGAGGGTGCTGCTGGGCGCTCGCAATCCGCAGCGAGCGCAAGCTGCGGTCGACGAGATTCATCGCCTGACCGGCTCGGATCAGCTCGACATCGTGCAGATGGAGCTGACCTCACTCGAAAGCGTCTGGACGGCTGCGGAGCAGGCGCTAGAGCTGGCGTCTCAACTGGACGTGCTGATCAACAACGCCGGGACGGTGACCAACGATCGGCACATCACCGACGATGGCCTCGAGATGATCATGCAGACGAATCACTTCTCGCACTTCCTCCTGACGTCGCTGCTGCTTCCACGCCTGCTGGAGTCGGACGATGCACGGGTGATCAACGTGTCTTCAGGCGGCTACCGGCGAGCGGTACCGATGCCGCTCGACGATCTGCAGCTTGAACAGCACTGGGGCAGGATGCAGCCATACGTGATCAGCAAGCTGGCCAATGTCCTCTTCACAAACGAACTGCACCGCCGCTACGAAGCGCAGGGCTTGTCTGCGTTCTCAGTCAGTCCCGGCGCTGTCAAGACCAACTTCGGAGAAGGCCCGCGAGGCATCATGCGATTGGTCTTTGCCCTCATCCGCCCGTTCTTCCTGACACCTGAGAAGGGCGCGACTCCTCTGGTCGAGCTCGCGACCGGCGCGGACAAGCGAGCCGATGCGGGCGCCTTCTACGAGCGACATGAGCGTCGCGAACTCGCCCCGAACGGGCAAGACCCCGAAGCGGCGATGGGGCTCTGGGAGCGCAGCGTCGAGCTCACGGGCGCGGACTGGCCAACGACCTGAGCGCCGCAACGCTGGACCATCGCCTGCGTCAGTCGTTTAATCCCGAAAAGCAAGCAACGAACTGCATCTGCCGCAAACCGACCTCGACGTCACCTCTGGTGAGGCGGTCAACGCGTTGCGTACACTCACAGAATGAACCAACATACCCAACCTCCAACCGTACTGATCACTGGAGCCAACAGCGGCATCGGCCAGGCTGCCGCTACCGAGTTCGCGCGGCGCGGCTGGCACGTCTTCGCCGCCGCCCGCTCGCCCGAACGCGGCCAAACCGCAGTCTCCCAGATTCAGAAGGACAGCGGTTCGATCGCCGTCGAGCTACTGGAATTGGACCTGGCATCGTTCGCCTCCGTTCGACGAGCCGCCGACGAACTGCTGGAGCGCACCGAGCGGCTGGATGTCCTCGTCAACAATGCGGGTCTCACCCTCAACGACCGACAGCTCACCGTCGACGGTCACGAGACGATGATGCAGACGAATCATTTCTCGCACGTCTTGCTCACCTCGCTACTGCTGCCAAACCTGCTCGAGTCGGATGATGCCCGCGTCGTCAACGTCAGCTCGCGCGTCTACGAGCGCGTCGAGGCGATGCCCCTGGACGACCTCAACTTCGAGCATCGCTGGGGAGGAATCTGGCCGTACTGCGTGACCAAGCTGGCCAACATCCTCTTCACCAACGAGCTGCATCGACGTACGCATGACTCGGGGCTCGCCACCTTCTCAGTACACCCCGGCGTCGTGGCATCCGGCTTCCAGAAGAACTTCCCAGCTCCCTTGCGGGCGGCCCTCCGCGTCGCGCGATCATTGCTGCGCAGTCCCGAGCAGGGCGCGGCGCCACTTGTCGAGCTCGCCACTGACCCGGCCCGGCGCGCCGATGCCGGCGCCTACTTCGATCGGCACACTCGCACGCAGCCGCAACCGCAAGCAAGTGACCAGCAAGCCGCCGAACGCCTCTGGGTGCTCACCAACGAGATCACCGGAGCAGAATGGCCAGCCTCATGACAATCTCCAGCCGCGAAGAACTGATCGCCGAGCTTCAGCAGGACAGCGAGGAGTTCCAGGAAGCCGTAGCCCAACTGCCAGAGGAGGCCTTCGAGCGGGGCGTCTACGAACAAGGCTGGAACGCCCGCCAACTGCTTGCCCACATCGCCGCCATCGAGTGGACCTACCCCCGTCTGATCGAACGAGCCGAGCAACGAGCCGCGGGCGGCGACGTTCCCCAGGGCGGAGGCGCCGGCTTCGACATGGACGCCTACAACACCAAGCAGGTCGCCCGCCGCAACGATCAACCGGTCGAGCAGCTCCTGACCGAGTTCCGCCGCAACCGAGCCGAAACCATCGACGCCATCCGAACCGCCGACGAAGAACTGCTCAAGCAACCAACAAGATCAGCCGGAGGAGTCGAAGGAACCCTCCTCGACGTGCTCGAAGGAGTCGCCGTCGGTCACGTGCGAGAGCACGTCAACGACCTGCTGAAGGGAGCCGGGCATAAGACAACGTAAACCTATGCGCTATTCGAGCACCAAGGATGCTTTTTCGCCCTCATAAACTGGCTTGGGCCGAATAGTGAAGTATCTGGCCCACAGTCGCCAGATCTCTTTCCATTGAACATCTGAAGGCTTTAGTTCCCTCACCGGCAACTCAAGATCCAACGCATCCTTCGCGGAGACGCTTGCTCCGTGGCTTTGGGGCTCGTCTATCAAACGATCTTCTAGGCGGGTCGCAAGCTTCTCAAATCCTTCTGGATCGTCACTTGCAATGAGTCGCGTGGCAAGCGCAGCACGTAATTGAGCTCCTGCATGGTCCAACTCATTCCTAGCTGCTTGCACTTGTACAGCAGTCAGATTGCCCAGCAGAGAGGCGTGCAAGGGATACGTTTCTGGATGCTCCTGAACAGCATGCTCGGCGTACCTAACAGCCTCAATGATCGCTTTAGCCGCTTCAAAGGACCTGATTCCATCTCCATCTTCCAGTCGGATTTGCGGATCGACAGGTCCCAAATCGCTAGTTGGTCCCATGAGGATTTGGTCAGCACCAAGCGCGAACAGGGTTCCAGCGCTCTTGGCACGATCAGGAACCACCAATGTCAGCTGCTTACATCTGGCTTTGGCCTGGCGCACCAAGCGAATGGCCGTTTCCCCATGTCCTCCTGGAGTATCCAACATGACGTGCAAATCCTGGCTCGGATCCGCTCCAACGAGCGTCTCCTCAAACAACGTCACGCTCGCTGGCCTCAACTCATCGATGATTACGACCAAGCGGCAGTCGTATGTCTTCTGATACGCCTTGATCATCTCCTGCCGGGCGTACCGATCTGCTTGAAGTGATTCAAACAGTGGGGTCCGCCCGACTTCCTCGATTTCTTCCCCGTCCTCCTTGGGGCTACTCATACCACCGCGAACCTGATTGGCGCTTGCCCGGCGAAGCTTGCGCCTTAATCCCCTGCTTTCTTGCGGCTTTGGCCTTTTGCACCCTCTGGTACCAGCCTGGGTCTACTGCTCTGGGGCGCTTCAACGCCTTTGTCTTGCTCTCCATGTCTCCCGCTCCTCTTCCGGATTCACGACTTGCAGTGATCATGTCACGTACTCGCGAGGCTGGGAAACAAGCTACTGACGCGGAAGCTGCAGACCTCGGGTTGCGATGATGTTTCGCTGAATCTCCGACGTTCCCGCGGCGATTGTGCTTGGCACCGTCGACATGTAGGCCCGACCGATCCTCGCCGCGAGCGGCGCGTCCGGGTCGTCGGGGTCGATCCTCTGGCTGTGCAGGCCCATCATGTTGACGCCGAAGCGCGACACACGCTGACCCAGCTCCGAGCCGAACATCTTCGACATTGACGCCTCGTGGTTGGGCACCAGCTCCTGCGACTGCATCCAGACGACGCGGTAAGAAATCAGCTTGGCAATCTCCGACTCAATCATCAGGTTGGCCAGCCCGTTGCGTACGCCCGGGTCGTCAATCAGCTTTGCCCCGCCGCGACGTCCGGGCCGCTCGGCCGCGTATTCGGACATCAACTCAACGCTCTTGCGCGATGTCGCCGACCACGCGACGCCGGAGCGCTCGAAGTCGAGCAGCGTTGCCGCGACGTACCAGCCGCGGTTGTACTCGCCCATCATGTTTGCGGCGGGTACGCGCACGTCCGTGAAGTAGACCTCATTGAAGCCATGCTCACCGAGCATGTTGATCAGCGGTCGCACCTCAATGCCCGGCGTGTTCATGTCGAGCAGGAAGTACGAGATGCCGCGGTGCTTCGGCGCTTCCGGGTCAGTCCGCGTCAGCACGTGGATCCAGTCGGCGTAGTGCGCACCCGAGGTCCAGATTTTCTGCCCGTTGATGACGAAGTCATCGCCGTCGCGGACGGCGCGTGTCTGCAGACCGGCCAGGTCTGAGCCGTTGCCCGGCTCAGAGAAGCCTTGCGCCCAGTAGGACTCGGCGTTGGCGATGCGCGGCAGGTGTTCCTGGCGCTGCTCCTCGGTGCCGTGCAGCATCAGACAGGGACCGACCATCGAGATGCCCTGACCACCGGAGCCCGGCGCTCCGCGGTAGGCCGCCTCTTCGCGGTAGATCATCTGCTGGATATGGCTCGCGCCCCGGCCGCCATACTCCTCCGGCCAGGCCATTGTCAGCCAACCCTTGGATGCTGCGCGCTTCTCGAAGGCACGCTCGGCCTCGAAGTGGGAATCGTCGCCCTCAACTTCCGGTCCCGAGGGCGGAACCCAGTTGTCGTCAATGAAATTGACAACCTCGCCGCGGAAGGCTTCGTCGGATGCGGTGAATTGATAGTCCATGCTCAGCTCCTCAAGCTTCTGCACACCAGCCCACGAACCAATCGCAGGCGCAAAAAGTATAGCCAACATGCGGCCGATACGCTGATCCATCATGCCCAGTTCTGGTCAACTCGCCTGGGACGCCGTTGTGATCGGCGCCGGTCCTGCCGGAGCCACCGCCGCTCGACGACTGAGCGCCTCGGGCGCGTCCGTTTTGCTGTTGGAACAGCAGGCGTTGCCCCGATACAAGGCCTGTGGCGGCGGCGTCCCAGCCAGGACCATTCAGTTGCTCGACGACCTCGACATTTCCTCCGTCAGCGAGGGGTTCGTCAACACCATCGACATCTCCCGCTTCGGACAACATCAGTTTCGCAAGACCTCGAAGCGACCGTTGGCCTGGATGGTCATGCGTAATCGGTTCGACCAGTTCCTAACCGAACTTGCTGTCGGAACTGGCGCGGAGGTATGCGACGCTGCTCCCGTGCAATCGATCTCCGGATTGGACGATTGCTACGAACTTGAAACTCCAACCGGATCAGTTCGAGCCCGTCACATCCTCGCAGCCGATGGCGCGACCGGACCCACCGCACGGTGGCTGAACATTGGCTCAGCCCCGACCCGCAGCGCCGCCTACGAAGTGGAAATCGCGGCGCCACATCAGGCACTCGACCGCTGGCATCAGGCAGCCAATGTCGATGTCGGTTATCGGCCCTGGGGCTACGGTTGGGTCTTTCCCAAGGACGGCAAGCTCTCGGTCGGTGTGGTCAATGCTCCGAAACACGGGCGCACGATACGCAAACAGACCGACCGCTACTTGGCCCGGCTCGGCCTTGCGGATGCAGAGGTGATCAACGTCCAGGGACACCCGATCCGCTACCGACGCTCAACAAACGAGCCGGTCGCCAAAGATCGCGCACTGCTCCTCGGCGACGCCGCCGGCCTCGCCGACGAGTTCACCGCCGAAGGCATCGCCTACGCCGTCCACTCCGCCAACCTCGCAGCAGAGGCAGTGCTCAAATCAGACGATCCCGCTGCTGTCTACACAAGATCGATCAACCGAGAAATCCAACCCGAGCTCAATGCTGCTAGAACCATTTCCCGCCTCTACTACTGGTGCGTCACCACCTGGCCCTGGCTCGCCCTCAAGACATCGAAGCACATCAACTACCTCTGGAGAGCCTTCTTCCGAGTCATGCGCGGCGACAGCACATATGCGCATGAGCTGTCGCGGTTACCGGGCGGGGGTCTGGCCCAACAGGCCTTCTCATCATCGAATCCGCCGACATGAGGAAGCCCTAAACTGAAGGCGCCAATCGGAGAGACATGTCCAAGACCGACGCCAGCTCCACAGCCCAAACCCTGGTCCGCTACCGTCTGCCGGACCCGCCGGAGCGCGAGCTGGACGAAGTGACTTCCTACCGACATGTCCACAACACAGGCAATCCGCACTTCCTCCTAAGACACTTCGGCAACCCCGATACCACTCTGATCGCAGCCGAAGAGTACGTTAGCGCCCACCCGGGCTATCGACCCTTGCGACGGCCCGATCTGCTGATCGCCTTCGATGTCGATCCGGAAGTCTATTGGGAGCAGAACGGGTATGTGATCTCGGATCAGGGCAAACCGCCCGACTTCGTGCTCGAAGTTGCCTCCAAGAGCACCGCACAGGTTGATCTCGGACCTAAGCGTGAAGACTATGCCGCCCTCGGCATCCCGGAGTATTGGCGCTACGACTACACCGCAGAATTCTACGGCGTCGGTTTGGCTGGTGATCGACTCGTCGGCGATCACTATGAACCGATCGAGATCGTCGAGATCGCGCCCGGAGTCCTGCAAGGCGAAAGCGAGGCCCTGGGCCTCTGGCTGCGATGGGAACAAGACGTGCGTCAACTGGGATGGTACGACCCCGGCACTGGCGAACACATCGCCAACTTCGACAGCGTTCAAGAGCAACTGCTCGCTGAGCGCGACGCACACTTAGCCGAACGCGAGGCGCGCCTAGCCATGGAGACGCAGGTCCGAGAGCTACAAGAGGAACTGCGTCGACTCCAGGAACGCGGCTCCGAGAGCTAACTGATGTCTGAGCGTATGTCTCTGGCAGGCATCGCCCGAGCCACGCGCGCCGACAGCACTCACGCCAGGAAATTGTCGATGCAGCCGATCGGCAATCTTGCATCCAAAGCGCTAAGCGGACACGCCTGATGCCACGCCGACGCCGACCTCCCAAGCCCCTCCGACCCACCGCGATCATCAACCGTCTGATCCGCGAGGCCCCGCTCACTCCCTGGCGTGCGACCAACGATCCTGTCACCGAACTCGTCCTCACTCTCCTCTCGCAGAACACCTCCGACACCAACTCCGGACGAGCATTTCAGGCGTTGCTCAAGCGCTACCCCGACTGGAACGCCGTCCTCGAAGCCCCGGTCGAGGAGTTGGAAGACACCATCCGCCCCGGAGGCCTAGCCAGGACCAAAGCCCCGAGAATGCAAGCCCTGCTCTCCCAACTCCGAGAGCGCCTCGGCCCCGAGTGGGACGCCTCCCGACTCGAAGACATGCCGATCGACGAGGCCAAGCAATGGCTGACCGAGCTTCCCGGCGTCGGACCCAAGACTGCCGCCTGCGTCCTGCTCTTCTCCCTTGGTCGACCTGCCTTGCCCGTCGATACCCACGTCCACCGAGTCGCCATCCGCCTCGGACTGCTCGGTCCCAAGGTCGCCGCCCTCCCGGCGCACGACATGCTCGAAGCCCAACTCCCGCCCGACAAGTACTACGACTTCCACGTCACGTTGATCCGCCACGGCCGCAGAGTCTGTCAGAAGCAACGACCAAAATGCAGCGATTGCGTCCTCCTCGATCGTTGCCCTGGCGCTGACGATTTCATCTACACCTAATCTCCAGTCCCCTCTTCACGGAGGCCATTGCAAAACTCCCCTTCTCCCCCCTTGCGGGGGAGATGCCGAAAGCCTGCCCCCGGCTCGAATGGGAGGGCAGAGGGGAGTCCGCTGTTCAGGAGCCCTATCTGCTCATCATCAGCCGACCCCCCCTCTGTCACTCCGTGACCTCTTCCCCCGCAAAGGGGGGGGAGAGGGGATTCGGGAGTTTTCAAGGGGCTCCGTAAAGCGAGGACTGGGCTACTTACCTCACAACAGGGAGGTAAGACTCCTTTGGAAGATGTAGCCTCGTCTCCGTCCGACCCCTGACAAAGGAGAACAAACCATGAGCGCCATCGCAGAAACAACTGCCGGCAACATCCAAGGATCCCAAGAGAACGGACTTTGCGTCTTTCGAGGCATCCCCTTCGCCGCACCGCCGATCGGCGACCTCCGCTTCAAGGCACCACAGCCCACCGAACCCTGGGAAGGTGTCCGAGAGGCCGCGACCTTCGGTCCAATCTCACTTCAGGCGCCCAATGAAATGTTGGAGGGTTTGTTGCCGCCGCCGGAGACGCCGCAGCCGCAAAGTGAGGACTGCCTATACCTCAACGTCTGGACACCCGGACTCGACGACGCGGCCCGACCCGTGATGGTCTGGATTCACGGCGGCGCATTCACCATCGGCTCAGGCAGCGAGGAGTACTACAACGGCGCAAATCTCGCCGCGCGGGGTGATGTCGTCATCGTCACGATCAACTACCGACTTGGTGCACTCGGTTTCCTCAATCTGCCGGCGCTCGGCGAGACCAACTTCGGTATGCGCGACCAGGTCGCAGCTCTCAAGTGGGTCCAGGCGAACATCGCCAACTTCGGCGGCGATCCCGGCAATGTGACTATCTTCGGCGAATCGGCCGGCGGCATGAGCGTCGCGTCGCTGATGGCCTCGCCTGAGGCTGCGGGCCTCTTCCAGAAAGCCATCCCACAGAGCGGCGCCGGCCACAACGCACTCAGCGCCGAAGAGACCAACGCCACCGCTTACAAGTTCTGCGAGGCGCTCGGAGTCGACCCCAATGATGTCGAGGCGCTGATGGCCACCGATCCGGGCGACATCCTCGCCGCCTCGGTAGCGGTCGATCCGATCGCCAACGCCGAGTCGGCCGAGGAGATGGCCGATGTCGGTGCGTCAGCCACGCCGCAGATGCCATTCCAGCCGGTGATTGACGGCACGTTTCTGTCGCAACTCCCAATCGACCACATCCGCCAAGGCTCGGCCGACGGGATCGCAACACTGGTCGGCTCGCTCGATGAAGAGATGAAGCTGCTGGCCGCCGCCGGACCAGGGGAACCGATGACCGAAGACGCGGTCACCGGTGTGCTGGGCATGTTGCACCCCGACGGCGCCAGCGCATATGCAACGTATCGGGCGGCGCGGCGCGAACGCGGTGAGGACGACTCACCCGACGAGATCTTCGTCGCCGTTATCGGGGATGTGATGCTTCGGGTTCCCGGACTGCGACTGGCTGACGCCCAAACCTTGCGCGCGCCTACCTACGCCTACCTGTTTGACTGGAAGTCGCCCGGCATGAACGGCGCACTTGGCTCCTGCCACGCGCTCGAACTGCCGTTTGTCTTCGGCACGCACGCGGTCGCACCGGAGTTCGCCGGTTCCGGCCCGGAGGCCGACGCCTTCGCCGAAGCCACCATGGACACCTGGCTGGCGTTCGCCCGCACCGGAAATCCCAACAGCGACGCGGCCGAAGCGCCCGTCTGGGACACGCAGGCCAAACCAATCATAGTCCTTGGTACTGACATCCGGGTCGAACACGACTGGAGAGGTCAGGAAGTCGGCGTCTGGGACGAGGTGATTGCCTAGCTGCTGCTCTCAGTCTCCGCGCACGGAGACCTTTGAAACACTCTCCTTCTCCCCAACGCCACAGGGGAAGATGCCGCCACGTTTCCTCCTTTCTCCCCCCGCTCCGCAGGGGGAGATGCCGCAGGCAGAGGGGGGGGCTCCCGCGTCCACGTACCCTGCTCCTGAACCAACCCACCAAAGGACTCACCCATGCCCCTCACCCCAATCCGCAAAGTCCAACTCAGCAAAGTCGGCATCGGCGTCCAGCGACCTGAGGACGTCGTCGTCTCTCGCGAGGGTCGCGTCTGGATGTCCGACCAAGCCTCCGCTGCCGCAGAAGCGCTGCCTGACGGCACTCTCAACCGCGTCGGCAACGCCGGCGGTTCGCCCAACGGCAACAATATGGACGCCGAAGGACGGATCATCATCGCCAACGTCGGCGGACTCGAAGGTGACGGAGGCTCGGGGCCCGTACAGCGGCTTGACGTCGACACCGGCGAAATCGAAGTCCTCGCGGACCAGATCGACGGCATCCCGCTGGTTGCCTCGAACTATCCCCATATCGACTCGCAGGGTCGCATCTGGGTCACCCATTCAACCTCGCGCTCGGGCGGCGACGCCTTCTCCGGCGATCCGGACGGCTTCCTCTTCCGCATTGAAGCCGACGGCTCACTCACAATGCTCGCCACCGAGATTGAATTCGCCAACGGCATCACCCTCGACCCGCGCGAAGAGAACGCCTACGTCTGTTCAACCACCGGCTGCCACGTGTTGCGATATCCGATCAACGACGATGGTTCCCTCGGTGAACCGGAAGTCTATGGCCCGCAGCTCGGTAGAACCGTCGAAGACTTGGCCGCCATGCGCCCGCTCAGTGCAGAACAGCGTGGCGAGCTCGGCCTCACCGACGGCTGCGGCTTCGACCAGGAAGGCAACCTCTGGGTCACCCTGCCAATGTCCAACAAGGTCGTCGCAATCACACCACAGTTCGAGGTCGTCACCATGATCGAAGATCTCGAAGGCGAGATCATGCAAGCCCCGACCAACGTGAGCTGGGGAGGCGAAGACATGTCCGACCTCTACATCGGCTCGATCCGCAGCGACTACGTCGTCCACGCCAAGTCACCCATCCCCGGCGAACCCCTAATCCACCAGCGCTAGCCGGATGACGACCAGGCTGTAGGCCTCTCCCTCTGGGGGAGGCACCGCGAAGCGGCGGAGGGGGTCTCCCACGAGAGGTTGTCTCAAGAGTCGCAGGTTCACTGCGCGAACCCATCTCTCTCTATCCCCCGCTTCACGCGGGGGTCTGCTCGGGTTCCGGTCGCCTGTGGCAAATGTGGATTTCCCCTCCCTGCCTTGGTCGAGGGCCCGCTTCTTCGTCGTCCCAAGAGGAACAGACCCCCGCGTGAAGCGGGGGATGAGGAACAAGTGAGACAGTCTCACGAACATTTCCGTCATATTCGCGCTTGTCGCGGAGGTGGGAAAGCTGCTGAAGGCAAGTCTCCGATCTGTCGCCCAAGAAAGTAACGCAGAGGATTCTTCTCACAATGACGCAACTCCGCCGCCGACTCTGGCCGCGCGATCGCCTCGCCATTGCGCTGCTGCTTTACGTGATCTGGATCCCGTCCATCATCGTGCTCGCCGGCAACGACTGGGACGACTCAGGGCTCCCAGCGGCGGCCCAGACGGAATCGGTACGCGACGACGGACCGGACGACTTTGCTGAGGCAGTCGGTTGGACCTGGGGCATCCTCTGGATCGGTTACGCGGCGCTCGCCGGTTGGTTGGCGATGATCAAGGGTCGCAGTCCGATCCGCTGGGGATTCGCCTCGCTGCTGACTTTCATCGCCCTGTTTCCATTCCTCGCCGTCGCGCCTGAGCTAGAGCGGGACTAGCTCCCCATCTGGCATACTGTGCGCATCGCGACACACCCTGCGGGTGGGTCGCCCCATGGCACGCGCCGGAACGCGCAACAACTGAGCTGAAGGAACAACCATGCACGATCTCGTGATTCGCAACGGACTCGTCGTCGACGGCACCGGCGCGCCCGCCCGCAAGGCCGATGTCGCCATTGACGACGGCGTCGTCGCCGCCATCGGCGAAGTCAACGACCTCGGCCGCGAAGAACTCGACGCCGACGGCTTGCTCGTCACGCCGGGATTCGTCGACATTCACACGCACTTCGACGGCCAGATCACCTGGGACCCGCTGCTCACGCCGTCCTTCTGGCATGGCGTGACGACTGTGGTGATGGGCAACTGTGGTGTCGGCTTCGCGCCTGCCGCGCCCAATCGCCGCGACTGGCTGATCGGTCTGATGGAAGGCGTCGAGGACATCCCCGGTTCCGCTCTCGCCGAGGGCATGGAGTGGGGCTGGGAATCGTTCCCCGAATACC
The DNA here is from genome assembly GCA_965207365.1 of Dehalococcoidia bacterium. Taxonomy (GTDB): domain Bacteria; phylum Chloroflexota; class Dehalococcoidia; order Bin125; family Bin125; genus Bin125. The sequence continues at coordinate 1,303,083 of OZ242281.1, forward strand.
TCGACTTCCTCGACAAGCTGCCCAAGGCAATCGACATCGGCACGCAGGTCCCGCACGGGGCGGTCCGCGCTTACGTGATGGGCGACCGTGGCGCACGCAACGAGGACGCCAACCCTGAGGACATTCAGGAGATGTCGGCCATCGTCAAGGAAGGCCTCGAAGCGGGAGCGCTGGGATTCTCTACGTCGCGCACACTGGCCCACCGAGCGATCGACGGTGAGCCCGTCCCTGGAACCTTCGCCGCCGAGGACGAACTGTTTGGCATCGGTCAGGCGCTCAAAGAACTCGGCACAGGCATCTACGAGGTGGCGCCTGCTGGCGTCACCGGCGACGACGCCAACGCGCCCGAACTCGAAATCGCCTGGATGCGCAAGCTCTCGGCCGAAATCGAGCGGCCCGTCAGCTTCGCCATGGTCCAGTTCGACAACGAGCCGGACGCCTGGCGAGACGCGCTGGACCGCTCGCTTGAGGCGCTGGAAGACGGCGCAGAGCTCTACCCACAGGTCGCGGCCAGAGGCATCTCGATTCTGCTGACGCTGCGCGGACGTCACCCGTTCATCCACGCTGCCAGCTACCGCGAGTTGGACGACCTCGATTGGGCGGAGCGAGCCGAGGCCATGCGCGACCCCCAGCGCCGAGAGAAGATCCTCAGCGAGGTCGAGGCCCCGGATGCGGCGCTCGGCTTCATCATGTGGGACAAGCTCTACCCGATGACCGACCCGCCCAACTACGAGCCGACAGCGGACCAGTCGGTGGCCGCGCAGTCGGAAGCCGCCAGCCAGACGGCGCTCGAGTTCGCCTACGACTTCCTCAGCCAGGGCGATGGTCAGAACGTCCTCTTCGCGCCGCTCTTCAACTACGCCAACGGCAACCTCGACGCGACACGCGAGATGATGATGCACCCGCGCGTCGCGATGGGGCTCTCCGATGGCGGAGCGCACTGCGGTGTGATCTGCGACGCATCAATGCCGACCTTCATGCTCACCCACTGGACGCGGGACCGCAGCCGGGGCGAGACGCTGCCGCTTGAGTGGACCGTCAAGCGCATGACGAGCGACACCGCTGAGCTGTATGGTCTCGGCGACCGAGGCACGCTCGAAGTCGGCAAGAAGGGCGACGTCAACGTCATCGACTACGACGCACTTCAACTCGAGCCGCCGCAAGCCGTCCACGATCTGCCGACAGACGCCATGCGCCTCATCCAGAAGTCGCGTGGATACGTCGCCACCATCGTCAACGGCGAAGTCATCAGCCGAAACGGAGAAGAAACCGGAGCCCGACCCGGCCAACTCATCCGCGGCGCCCGCTGAACGAACGCCCATGCCCCAATCGCCGATTGAACGAATCGTCACCCGGCGACTGATGCCTGTTCACATGAACTCAGTGAACCCACGCTTGGCACATCTGAGTTCCCAGTTCCCCCTTGCAGAGACTGATGCACAACTCCCTTTCTCCCCCCTTGCGGGGGAGATGCCGAAGGCAGAGGGGGGTTCCCCGCCTGTTGGCCCTATCTGGTCGTCGCCAGCCGCCCCCCCTCTGTCACTCCGTGACATCTCCCCCCGCAAGGGGGGGAGAGGGGAATCGGAGGATATGCACCAGTCTCTTGCAGGGGGAGCTGCCGAAGGCTGAGGGGGTCCCGTTTCCCATCGGCAATGTGCCGAACACGTTTACGGCTGTTCGCTGCCCAATGTGGAGAGGCCCCAGTACATCAGACCGTCTCCCGCGACTGGTTGAGTGCATCCTCAACCAACCCACTGATCGGCAACATTGAGCGCGGCCAGTGCGTCGAGTGCATGGTCGTGAGGCTGTCTCAATAGCCACAACGCCGGACCTCTCCCGCCCTCTTCCGTCATACCCGCGCTTGCCGCGGGTATCTCGATCCTCTCCGCGCGACCGTTGATGCCAAAGTCGGCGAGATTCCCGCGCAGGAGCGCGGGAATGACGGGGTCTGGACGCGAAGGCCGAGCAGACCCCCGCGTGAAGCGGGGGATGGAGACTTTTGAGACAGCCTCACGTGCTCGCCTAGAGCAAACAACGGCCGTAGCGGTCGCTCACAGGCACTGGGGCCTCCTCCAAGCGGACAACGCGCGTTGACCGGGCTGGATCTCAAGGCGAAGCGCGATCGTTGACTAGTGTGTACATACGTTCTATATTGGGCGCATGCAACTCTCACTGCTCGATCCAAATCCCGCCTCCGCCCGACCGCGAACGCAGGGCAACGCCGATGTCATCTACTCCGATGCCTCGGCCATCCTTGCCCGACCTACCGGTCGCCTTGCCGACCTCGACTTCGTCATCAACCCATACCAGGGATGCACGTTTGCCTGCACCTACTGCTACGCCGCATTCTTCGTTGCCGAGGAGGAACAACGCGAGCGCTGGGGGCAGTGGGTTCGTGTGAAGACAAACGCGATCGCCAAACTGCGCAACTCCCGTCAGGACCTGCGAGGCAGGACCGTCCTGATGAGCAGCGCCACCGACCCGTATCAACCGATCGAGGCAAAGCTGGAATTGACCCGCTCACTCCTGCCGATCCTCGCCCAGCGAGGCGCGCACCTCGCAGTGCTCTCGCGAAGTCCGCTCGTCACCCGCGACATCGACCTGTTCAAGGAGTTCGACCACATCAACATCACGTTGAGCATCACAACCGACTCAGACGACATCCGCAAACAATTCGAGCCGCAGTGCGCAAGCATTGATCGTCGATTCGAGGCGATCACTCAGCTATCGGAGGCAGGTTTCAAGACCCGAGTCAACGTCGCCCCGCTCCTGCCGATCGAGAGCGTGAGCGCATTCGCTCGGCGCATCATCGAGACCGGAGCGTCACGAGTACACATCGGCACGTTCCACGACGCAACGGGGCCTTTCGCCTCGGGAACCAGACGGCCGGCGCTTGCTATCGCCAAAGAACTTGGTTGGACCGAACAGCGCCGAGCACTCGTCAAAGCCGAGCTTCGGGCCCATCTCAACGCGGGTCAGCGTCAACTCGCCGCCTGAGAGCCGTGGAGCTACACGCTCGCGTATACCGCGTCAATCATTGGCTTCCAACGAGGATCCGCACCCAAGCCGGCTGACATCTGATTCATGACATAGCCGAAACCGATCTCGGCGTCGGGGTCGGCGAAACCGAGTGAACCGCCCGCGCCTGAGTGTCCGAATGTCCTTGGATTTGGTCCCCACTCATAGCGACCGCCGGCTGTACTCAAGATGAAGCCCAGCGAACGCCGGACCAGGAAGCCCAACACCATGTCTTCTCGGGCTGCGTGTTCCGTCGGACCACAGGCCTCTATTGCCTCCTTCGAGAGCAGATTTCCGCCAGCTTGCGACAACGCAGAGTACATCTTCGCCATCGATCGTCCGTTGCCGTGACCGTTCGCCGCAGGCAACTCCGCCGCTCGCCATTCACGAGAATTAACCGTACCGGCCAGTCGCGGCGCTGCCAGACCCAGTGCCCGGGCCGCGATGTTGTCCTGCGTGCTGACGCCAATTGGACCGGCCCCGGGTGCGGGCAACAACTCTGCGGTTCGCGAATCTTCCGACTCCGGCAAGCCGATGTAGAAATCGACACCCAACGGTCCGGCAATCTCGTCGCGGACGAACTCGCCGCAGGTCCGTCCGTCGATCCGGCGAATCACTTCGCCGACCAGCCAGCCGTATGTGATCGCGTGATAGCCCATGTGCTCGCCAGGTGTCCACATGGGCGACTGACGCTCCAGCGCGCCGATCATGTGATCCCAGTCCAACACGGCCCCGTCCGGCAGTTCCTCGTCAACGCCAGCCAGTCCGGCCTCGTGCGTCAAGAGGTCCCGGACCATAATCTCCGACTTGCCAGATTGACCAAACTCCGGCCAGTAATCGACAACTGGTCGCTCAACGTCGAGCTGCCCACGATCAACCAGCATCGCTGCAGCAGCCGCGGCAACGCCCTTGGTCGAGGAGTACACGTTGGCGATCGTGTCGCTCTCCCATGCGCGCGAGCGTTCGCCGTCAACGTGTCCACCCCACAGATCGACGACGGTCTCGCCGCCGACGATCACGCACAGCGACGCGCCGACTTCAGCGTGATCCGTCCAGTTTGCGGCGAAGGCGTCGCGCACCGCGCCAAAGCGCGGCTCGCATTCGCCTTGTAAGTCGACTGCCGACATTCGACTAGTCGGCCGAGACCGGCTCAGCGGTCGCGCGGCCAGAGAGTTCTTCTCGCATCGTGCCTTCGAGCTCGTGGATCGCCGGCAGCACATCCGAGGCGAACAGGCGCATGCTGCGCTCGGCCGTGTCGGCCGGCATACCGCCCGAAATGCGGAAGTTCATGATCATCTCTTCAGCAGCGGTCATCTGCTGGATGTGCTTGAGCTTCTCGATCACCTGGTCGGGCGTACCCCAGGCCTGCGGCGTTGCCGCGAAGCGGGCGCGCTGCTCGGGCGTGGTCTTTTCGTTGGTCTTTCCGAACTCGGCGTAGTACTTGTACCCCTTGGTCGCCGCGAAGCGGGCCGACTCGGAGAAGTGATAGTGGCGCTCGACGCTCTCCTGGAATTCGCCGGTGTGTTGGACCATGACGTCCCACGCCTCTTCCTCCGTGTCGAAGCAGGCGACATTGGCAACCACTGTCGGTTGCTTCGGCTGCCAGCCGTTCGACACGCGAATCTCGTTGAAGCGCTGAACGTCGATCTGGTACTCCTCCCACTTCTTCGAGTTTGTAAAGAGCATGCCGAGACCGGCGTTGGCGGCAATCTCGAGCGTCTCAGGAGAAATCCAGGCGACGCGCATTGAATCCAGCAGTTGCTGCGGATTGCGCGGACGCGGCCGGATCGTCGTCTCCGGGATAGTGTAGAAGTCACCCTCGTGCGAGAAGTACTCCTGTGTCAGACCCTTGCGCACAACCTCAAGTGACTCCAGGAACCGGTCTCGCGACTCGCCCATCGGCGAACGGAAGGCCTCAAATTCACGCTTGGCCGCGCCACGTCCCAGGCCGAGCGTCAGTTTGCGACCCTGGAGCATGTTGTCGAGCACCGTGATCTGTTCGGTGATTGCCACCGGGTCGTACCAGGGCAGCACGACGACCATCGTGCCAAAATCGATCCGCTCCGTCTTGCCGGCGAAGTAGGTCAAGTTCTGCAACGCGCCCGAAGTCATGATGTAGGGCGAGAAGTGGTGGTCGATGCACCAGTATGAGTCGAACCCCAGCGGCTCGACGAGTCCGCCCAGGTGCAGATCTTCTTCGTAAATCTGCTGGTCGCTGATCGGCATCTCCTCTGAGACGGCCTGCGCTTCGAAGCGCTCCCAATCGGTGTAGTTCTGGAAGTTAAAGTGGACGCCAACCTTCATGCGAATTTCCTCATTTCACGGAGTCAAGTTGTGCTGTGTTGCGCGTTGTGCCGTTTTGGGCGTAGTGGGCGCAGGATACGCGAAACGGGCCGACAGCGTCGCGTTGCGCCGTCGGCCCCTCTCGGGCTGACTTGATACTGGTGTTGAGCGTGGCTACGTCAGGACTTCGTCGAGTCGCTTGGCGAGATCGCTCTTGGGGCGGAAGCCCACGATCTGACCGGCGACTTCGCCGCCCTTGAAGACTAGCAGCGTGGGGATGCTGCGGATCCCGTACTCAGTGGCGACGCCCGGGTTTTCGTCGGTGTTCAGCTTGTAAAACGCGACGCGGCCGTCGTACTCATCCGAGAGCTCGTCGACGATCGGAGCGACCATGCGGCATGGTCCGCACCAGGGCGCCCAGAAGTCCACGAGCACCGGCAGTTCGTTGTCTTTCACGTCTGCCTGAAAGCTTCCGTCTGTCACTTCCTGCGGCTTTGCCATCTGATTCCTCCAAGCGGTCTACGAGATTTCTCGACGCTAACGGCTCAAATGTATCGCATCTTTGACGATCTTCGTCAAGATCTAACCGCGCTCATAGCGCCAAGTGTCGCTCACCTGACCATCGCGTTGCGGGCTCTGAGGCGCATCAGTCATGTCGTCGTCATCGACGGGAGCCGTTCCTGCTACTGCGTCGCGAATTGCATCCACGACCCCTGCCTCCACCACGCTCCTGGCCGAGCGAATGCCACTCGTCACCGCTTCCGCATTGGCCCGCCCATGTCCGACCAAGACGGCGCCATCGATACCAAACAGCGGCGCCGACCCAACTTTCGCATAGTCCCAGTGAGCGCGAATGCTCTGGAACGCTCCTCGCATGAGCCAGGCGCCCGCCATGTGCAGCATGTTGGCCTGGATGCCGCGTTTGAGTTCCCCAAACAATTGCTCCGCCACGCCCTCAGTCAGCTTGACGGCGACATTGCCGCTAAACCCATCCGACACAATCACATCGGCGGCGCCGGCGATCATCTGGTTGCCCTCGATGTTGCCAACGAAATTCGGCTCCTGGCGCTCCAGCAATCGATATGTCTCCTGGTGCAACGGGGTGCCCTTGATCTCCTCTTCCCCCACGTTGAGCAGACCCACACTGGGATTTCGATGCCGCAACACGCGCTCAACGTAGGCCCGACCCATCGTGGCAAACTGGCAGAGGTACTGAGGCCGGGCCTCAACATTGGCGCCGACATCCAGCAGCAGTGAAGTCGTGCCGCGTCCGTTGCGGAAGAGCGCACCAAGCGCGGGTCGGGCAACCCCGGGAATCCGGCCCAGACTGAACAGCGACCCAGCCATCACGGCGCCGGTGTTGCCGAACGAGAGAAACGCGTCAGCCTCGCCGTCCGCCAGCAGTCCCAGCCCCACCATGATCGACGAATCGCGCATACGCCGAACGGCCGTCGGTGGCGCATCCATGGCGATGGCCTCGGATGCTTCCTGGATTCGCAGATTTCGCTGAGCCGCCGGCAGTAGTCCGCGAATCTCTCGGCCCCGGCCAACCAGGATGACATCGACATCGAGCTCGCGAACGGCGCTCAGCGCGCCGCGCACAATCGCGGCCGGCGCGTTGTCTCCGCCCATCGCATCAAGCGCAACGGTGATCGGTCGGTGTCCAGTTCCGCGCTGCGCAGCCCGTTGCATCAAACGCCACTCCGCTTTGGTCTGCTCGGTCGACGCTACTCGTCTTCGTCCGCTGACTCTGCGCTATCGGCGTCGCAGCGGAAACTCTCGATCAACGGTAATGCAACCGACTCAGGGTCATCCGGATCGAGGACATGCAGGGCAAACTCACGACCGCCTTCGCGGCAGTACCAGGCGAACGAGCGGATCTTCATCACACCCTCGCCGAATTGAGTCTCCGTCTCTCCAGTCCGCGCCGCTTGTCCATCCACTTCACCCCAATCTGCCAATCCCGTAACGCTTTCAATCCCCAACGAGTCGCTCAAGGATTGCTGAATCGCCGTGTCTCCGTCATAGAACGCCTCGCCCAGGACCTGCCAGGTGAGCACAGCCTTCAACGCGGTCGGCGATTGCAGGACAAAGATGCCCGCCTCGTCGCTCGGGGGATTGTTGGTGGGCTGTCCAAACTCCTGCGAACTGTCCTCGGTGTCATAGGCGATCACGAAGTCGAACCGCTCATACTGACCAGGCCGAGCTGTGATTTCCAAAGGAAGAATGAACGAACCCAACGCGCGCTCGAGAGCTGGAGCCACATCCTCGTAGTCTTCAAGCACCGCTCCTGCGCGGAACACGATCACGATGTCCTCAATCGGCACGAGCAGCGCATGCCAGCGAACCTGGAAGCCGCCCGTAGCGCGCCGATCCTCGTCCCAATCGAAACGCTCCGCAGGCTCGCCGGTGACGGTGGTCGTCTCCTCGCGCGCCGTGAACTCGACAGTGTCCGTCAGCCCCAGCGTCGACCTGAGCAGCGCTTCCATGTCGGACCCATCATCCACAAGCACGTCGACGCCAATCAGTGCGCGTCCGGTTTCGGACAGGAACGAGACCCGATCAACGCCGTTGGAGTTGGCATCGCAGAACGGCGAGCAAATCAGTTCAAACGAATAGCCATAAGACGGGTTGCTGTAGCGCCGGATGATGTCGTCGGAAGTCTCGATCGGCGCGTCGTCATCTTCCGTTTGTCGACTCTCATCTCGCTCCGATTGAGACTGATCGGCGGCAGATTGTTGTTGATTCTCATTCGAGTCGGTCTGATCCGCGTCCTGGCTTGACTGCTGCCGGTCCGATCCACGTTGTTGGTTCTGCTCGGTCTGTTCGGTCTGACCTTCCTGGGTTCCGGCTTCAGATTGTGACTGTTGACCCTGGTCGGCATCGGCTGCAGCCGACTGTTGCTGGCCCTCGGCTGCGGGGCGGAAGAACTCGTTCGACTGGACATGCTCGTTGGGACTTGACCCGCAAGCGACGATCACGGACAGCAGCACCAGTGATGCCGCCGCGATAGCAGTCTTCCAGCGAGTCACGACACGGCCTCCGCGATCACGATTAGACGATCACCTTCGCCAACCTCTTCGAAGTCCCACGATCCGAACCAGTCGACCGGTCTGAGATCCGCCTCGGCGAGCAGACCGGCCATTTCGCCGGCGTTGAGATTGACGCGCAGCGGGAACCTCGCCAGTGAGCGGCGCATTTCGCCATCCTCGTTGATGGCGTCGTATTGATAGGTAATCCAGGCAATCGGCGAACCGCGATCGAGGGGGAGACCACAGCTTCGTTCGGTGGCCAACTCTTGAGCGGCGCTCTTGGTAACCAACTCACCTGACTCCGCATGGCGCACCCACTCCAGGTGCATGATTTGCGGCGATGGGTCGACATCGTCCGATCGCGGAGCAGTCCAGTCGATGATCAGACGCCCTCCCGAGGCCAGGTGTCGACGGGCGGTACGCAACGAGCCAAGCTGTTCTTCTCGACGCAGCAGATGCTGGAATGTGGACAGACCAAAGACAACGAGATCGAACTCTGCCTCGAGTCGCAGACAGCGCATATCGCCGCGCACTACCTCGACCCCGGTTTCGCGCATCTGTTGCTCACCGATGGCCAGCATTGCTTCAGAGGAATCGACCGCCGTCACGTGGCAACCGATCTCGGCCAACGGCATCGCGATGCGGCCACTGCCGGCGCCCACTTCGAGGACGCGTTGCCCCGGCGACGCCAACTCCTCAAACATGGCCACATCGTCGGTCAGCGGACCGAAATCGAGGTCATACCAGGGCGCGATCGCTCGTAGCGCGCGCTCCTGATCATCTGCCGACCAGTTGAGAGGATCGTCCAACGCGGCCTCCGCTCACCCACTGCACCGCTGGAAGTCAGCGTACCAGCGATACGGGAATGCATCGCGGCTCGCAACACAACCCGCTAGTACGCTGGAGCTATGACAGACACACCAACTCACCGCGACCTGGTGGCGCAATACATCCGCGCGATCCCGGACTTCCCGGAGCCCGGCATCCTATTCCGCGACATCACACCGCTATTGGCCGAACCGGAAGCGTTTTCGCACGCACTGGACTGGCTGACCGAGCAATGCGACGGGGCCGACGCGATTGTTGGCATCGAATCGCGGGGCTTCCTCCTGGGAGCGCCGATCGCTCAGCGGCTCAACCGGCCGTTCGTGCCGGTGCGGAAAGCAGGCAAGCTGCCTGCCGACACCATCGCCCGCTCGTACGATCTCGAGTATGGCTCCGCCACAATCGAGATACACGCCGATGCCTTGAGCACAGGTGCGCGTGTTGCCCTGGTCGACGACCTGCTCGCTACCGGCGGCACCGCCGAGGCCTCTGTGCAGCTGGTGCTGCAGACCGGAGCAGAGATTTCGACCGTGACGTTCCTGATTGAATTGGCCGCGCTCAATGGACGCGAGCGTCTGAGGCCTCACGAGACGACGTCGTTGCTCATCTACTGAGACGGGGAAGGGTTCAGCCATGACGGACCAGCCAACCGCACAACTCGCCGTCATCGGCGGCTCGGGGTTCTATAAGATGCCCGGCCTCACCGATGTCGAGTCCTGGTCGCCAACGACGCCGTTCGGCGACACATCGGACGATATCGTGCTCGGCAGCCTGCACGGCAAGCGAATCGCGTTCCTACCGCGGCACGGCGTCGGACATCGGCTGATGCCTCACGAGATTCCCGTCCGAGCCAACATCTGGGCGCTCAAGGCCCTCAGCGTCCAGGGCATCCTGGCCGTCTCAGCGGTTGGATCGCTGCGTCAGGACATCGTGCCCGGACACATGGTCGTGCCCGACCAGATCATCGACCGCACCAGGGCGGGCCGTCCAACGACCTTCTTTGGCGACGGGATCGTCGTTCACGTCGGATTTGCCGATCCCTTCTGCTCCGACCTGAGCTCACGCCTGATTGAGAGCGCCGGCCGCATCGAGCAGACGGTTCACGCCGGTGGCGCCTACATCGCCATGGAAGGTCCACTGTTCAGCACGCGAGCCGAATCCCACATGTACCGTTCCTGGGACGCCGCGATCATCGGCATGACCGCCGTGCCCGAGGCCAAGCTGGCTCGCGAAGCCGAGATCGCCTACACGATGCTCGCCACAGCCACCGACTACGACGTCTGGCATGAGTCGGAGGCCGATGTCACCGCTGCAGCCGTCGCCGAAATCGTCGCCCAGAACGTCCAATCGGCACAGCAGATCATCGCCGACCTGGCCGAGCACTTACCGTCCGATTGGACCTCGACAGCCGAGGGTGCGCTGTTCGGCGCCATCATGACCGATCCGCGGCGAATTCCGGCTGAGACATTGGAACGTTACTCACTGCTCATCAAGGATCGTCTGCCGTGACCACGGATACGGACATTGATGTTGCCGTCGTCGGGGCGGTCGCGTTGGATGAGATCCACAGTCAGGCGGGGGACATCGACCAACTCCTCGGCGGCTCCGCCGTCTATGCCAGCCTGGCCGCGTCAATCCTGGCGCGGGTTGCTCCAATCTCGGTGATTGGCGACGACTTCGATCCAGCATTGCTGCAGCCACTGACCGATCAGGGCGTGTCGCTGGATGGCATCGAGCGGGCCGAGGGGCCCAACTTCCGCTGGGGCTGTCGATACTCGGCCGACGGCGACGTTCGTGAGACCCTGTACACGAGAGCTGGCGTCTATGACACGCACCCCATTCGCGTGTCCAGCCCCATTCGTCGAGCACGATTCGTCCTGTTGACTGCCGGCAATCCCGACCAGAACCATCGAGCCATGGAGCAGATGATTGACCCCGAGTTGGTCGCGATCGACACGATCGAGCGTGAAGTCGCCGAGCGGCGAGAGGAGTTTCGAGCGCAGCTTCACCACGCCGATCTCGTCTCAATCAACACGCTCGAAGCGGCGCATCTGATCCAATGGCCGGGCGATGAAAGCGATCCGGCGTTGCCGATGGCGGCCTGGGATGAAATCAGTGACCTGGGACCTACGATCTTCATTCTGAAAAAGGCGTCGCTGGGAGTGGAGATATTCGAACGCGAACGCCGCACGGTGATTAGCGCCGTTCCAAATGTCGCTGCGACTGATCCGACAGGCGCCGGGGACACGTTCATCAGCGCACTGCTCAGCGCACTGGCTCGAGGTTGCAACCTGATTCAGTCCGCCGTCTGGGGTTGCGCGGTTGCCTCATTCGCAATCGAGGCGTTTGGCATCCAGGGGATATTGCGGGCCACCCGCGATGCTGTCGCCGAACGCACTTCACTGATCACGGTCAATGATGTGCCCTCAGCGACGTTGATCCCACCGAGCCGCTAACGTTTCCGCCATGGCGCTATCTATCCGGCTGGGCGACACGCGAACGAACGTAGAGATCGTGCGTGAGTATGATCGCGACGTCCTGGCAGCCCGACTGCAAAGCGACCGCTACAACGCCGCATATGCCCTGGCCCAGCTTGATGACGACGCGTGGGGCGGTGCGGAGATTTACACCTGCGCCACGCCGCAAGGCGAGGCCCTCGTGTGTCACTCTCGCGGCGGTCTGGGTTACGCCACGACGCTCGCCGGTCCGACCGACGGAGTCAGGGCGATTCTGCAGTTGCATCCTGGCTTTCCCAGCACGTTTGCCATCTCCGATCCGCACCACCGCGAAGCGCTTGAATCGGTCTACACCTTCCGGCACATCAGCCGCATGATGCGCATGCGCGTCAACCGCGACAGCTTTCGTCCAAGCAACCGCGACGCCCAACCGATGCTGGGCGCGCATGTCGACCTGCTCAACCGTCTCTACAACGCGGAGGGTGACCCTACTCACTACCGCCGCGAGCACATTGCCGACGGCTGCTACTGGGGCGTCGTCGATGAGGAGCGACTGGTGGCAGTGGCTGGGACCCATGCGATCGGGCGGACGCACAGTATCGCGATCCTCGGCAACGTCTTCACCCATCCTCGATTCCGCGGCCGTGGCCACGCCACGACCGCCACCTCCGCTGTCACCGCTGCGCTGCTCGAGCAGGTGGATGAAGTCGTCCTCTCTGTGAATCCGGACAACGAACACGCCATCAAGGCGTACCGCAATCTCGGCTATGTCCAGGTCGGAGAGATCATCGAGGCCTCCGCAACGCGGCATACCGGTACGCTGATCACCGCTGTGCGTCGATGGGCCGCGCGAAGACGCAGCCCGGACGGAGAGCGGGAGGTCGTCAGCACGTGAGCACACAGGTAGGCAAGCCTGAGAGCGACATCGCCGACCCTCGGCTGGCCGAGTATGGCGAGCAACGCATCGCATGGGCAGCGAGGGAAATGCCCGTCACTGCACAGATTCACGAGCGCTTTGCTGCCGAGCGGCCATTCGACGGCCTGCGCATCGCCGGTTGTCTCCATGTCACTTCCGAAACGGCCAACCTCGCACTTGCCCTAAAGGCCGGCGGAGCCAATGTCACGCTCTGCGCCAGCAATCCGCTGTCGACTCAGGACGATGTCGCCGCAGCCTTAGTCGAACGAGCCGGCATCAGCGTGTTCGCGGTCAAGGGCGAATCGAACGAGACCTACTACCAGCACATTCATCGAGCGATCGATGCTCGACCACAGATCACCATCGACGACGGCGCCGACCTCGTCTCAACCCTGCACAGCGACCGTCGCGATGCGCTCGACGCAGTGCTGGGTGGATGCGAAGAGACAACGACCGGCGTGATCCGGCTACGGGCCATGGCCGCCGACGGCGCACTCGCCTACCCGATCATGGCCGTCAACGATGCCGCGACCAAGCACTTCTTCGACAACCGCTACGGCACCGGACAGAGTGCGCTGGATGGAATCATCCGCGCCACAAACATCCTGCTCGCCGGCAAAACGCTCGTCGTCGCCGGCTACGGTTGGTGTGGACGAGGCGTCGCCTCTCGCGCAGACGGCATGGGAGCACACGTCATCGTCACCGAGGTCGATCCGCTGCGTGCGCTCGAAGCCGTGATGGACGGCTTCCGCGTCATGCCGATGTCCGATGCCGCTGCTGAGGGCGACATCTTCGTCACTACGACCGGCGATATCCACGTGATCGACGAGCCACACTTCGGCCAGATGCGCTCGGGTGCGATCATGGCGAACGCCGGTCACTTCAATCACGAAATCAACCTCGATGCCCTCGAAGACATCACCGAGCAACGACGTGAGCTCAAGCCTTACGTCACGGCGCACACCACCGCCGACGGGCGCGAATTGCTCGTGCTGGCCGATGGACGACTCGTCAACCTCTCCGCCGCCGAAGGACATCCGGCCAGCGTGATGGACATGTCCTTCGCCAATCAGGCGTTGGCGGTCGAGCATCTGCTCAAGGCCGATCCCGCGCTCTCTCCCGGCGTACACGATGTCCCTACCGATATCGACCAGGGCGTCGCTCGCCTCAAGCTGGCCAGCATGGGCGTCGAGCTTGATCAACTCACCGACGAGCAGCGACGCTACCTCAGTTCCTGGGACGCAGGTACATGACCACTCCGACGCACTCTGAACTGCCTGAACTGCCCGAAGTCAACAGGGAATCGATCTCCGGTCTCTGGACCTCCGAGTCCGTCACCGAGGGTCATCCCGACAAGGTCTGCGATCAGATATCCGACGCCGTGCTCGACGCATGTCTGGCCGGCGATCCCGAATCCCACGTCGCCTGCGAGACCGCCGTTTCCTCAGACCTCGTCATGGTCTTCGGCGAAATCACTACATTGACTTCGCTGGACGTTGAGCAGATCGTCCGAAACACGCTGCGCAGGATCGGTTACACCAATCGCGCCTGGGGCATCGACGCCGATACCTGCAAGGTGATCCTCTCGATCAATCGGCAGTCGCCCGACATCAATGCCGGCGTACGAGGCATCGCCGGCGAGGCATCACATGGCAGCGACGATCCGTTTGATCGCCACGGCGCGGGCGATCAGGGCATGATGTTCGGCTACGCCTGCGACGAGACCGACAGCCTCATGCCACTGCCGATCGAACTCGCGCATTACCTGACGCGCCAACTCAGTCAAGTCCGTCGGGATGGCCTTGTCGATTGGTTGCGACCCGACGGCAAGTCTCAGGTCACGGTTGAGTACCGGCATGGCCGGCCGAGCCGCATCGACACGATCGTGGTCAGCACGCAGCACGCCGAATCCGCCGATCAGGACACCATTGCAGCCGGCATTCGCCAGCATGTGATCGACGCGGTGATTCCGTCCAACCTGATCGACGATCGCACCCACATCTACGTCAATCCGTCCGGACAGTTCATCACCGGCGGACCCCTGGCCGACGCCGGCCTGACCGGACGCAAGATCATCGTCGACACCTACGGCGGCATGGCCCGGCATGGCGGCGGAGCATTCTCGGGCAAGGATCCGTCAAAAGTCGACCGAAGCGCTGCCTATGCCGCTCGCCATGCCGCGCGCAGCATCGTCGCGGCAGGCCTCGCCGGTCGCGTCGAGCTGCAGCTCAGCTATGCAATCGGCAAGGCGGAGCCAACCAGCCTCGCGCTGCACACGTTCGGTACCGGACAGATGACAGATGAAGAGTTAACCGATCTGGTCACCGCCCAGTTCGACTTGAGGCCGGCCGCAATCATCCATCACCTCGACCTCAAGCGTCCCATCTACGAACCAACCGCCGCCTACGGCCACTTCGGCCGCGCCGATCTCGATCTGCCCTGGGAGCAAAGCCACCACAGCCAGGCGCTGCGCATAGCCGCCGGTCTGCCCGACTAGCGTCGGTCGCTAGAGCGCCTCCGTCATACCCGCGCTTGTCGCGGGTATCTCGCTGTTTCGCCAACACACGACTGAGACGTAAGCGGCGAGATTGCCGCGACAAGCGCGGCAATGACGAAACTGCGGTACTTGTGGAGGTTGCCAGTTGGGAGAATTGCCGCGCACTGGCCGCCTTCGGACATCCGACTCATCACCCAACCAGAACACGCCTCGTCCGGAGACCTAGCGCTTCGTGTACTGCGGCGCTTTGCGAGCCCGCTTGAGGCCCGGCTTCTTGCGCTCCTTCGCTCGTGGGTCCCTGGTCAGCATTCCGGCTTGGCGCAGCGGCCGACGAAGTGTCTCATCGCTGGCCAGCAGTGCTCGCGCAATCCCCAGTCGGATCGCGCCGGCCCAACCGTTGACGCCACCGCCTGTGCAGCGGACCACCGCCGAGAAGCTGTTCTGCATCCCCGTGTGACGCAGCGGTTCCTCGATCAGGCGACGTTGTTCCGGTCGTCGGAAGAGGTCGCCGGCTTCTTTGCCGTTGACCGTGATCTGGCCATTGCCGGGGTAGAGACGAACCCGCGCGATGGCAGTCTTGCGGCGGCCCAGCCCGTAGTAGTAGTGTCCTGCGCTGGTGGTCATCGATTACTCCGCTTCACTGCCGTTGAGAGATTCGGCGATCTGACCAGCATGCGGATGATCCGCGCCGGCATAGACCCGTAGATGTCGATACTGTGTCCGGCCCAGCCGGTTCTTCGGCAACATGCCACGAACCGCATGCTCGATCACGCGCTCGGGGCGCTTCTCAAGCATCTCCTTGAGCGATGTTTCCTTCAGGCCACCAAGGTGCCCCGAGTGCCGGTAGTACATCTTTTGTTCGAGCTTACGACCGGTCACGGCGACTTTGCCCGCGTTGACCACGACAACGTAGTCGCCAATGTCCTGCGACGGGTGAAAGGCCGGCTTGTGCTTGCCCCGCAGCAGGGTCGCAATCTGCGTCGCCACTCGACCCAGCGGTCGGTCGGCGGCATCGATCACGTGCCAGTTGCGGGCAACTTGATGCGATCCGAGAACGGTAGTCGACATCCTTCAATCTCCCTCACGATCCCTGTGGCAGTGCGGCCCGCTGAGTGGCCGGCAGTTGAACAGTGGTTGTGGGTACGCAACTTCGACCAGCGTGAGACCGCAAGCCGGAGCCGTTGGACCCATGGACCCCGGCTTTGCCCTCGCGAAAGCCGTGCGAAAGTCTGTGAGCGTCTGTCGCCTGCGAGCCACGTCGACCGTGGCGCCGACCATCCGCCTCACCTGGTGCTGCAAAAACGCGTCCGCCCGAAACTGAAATCGGATCTCCAGGCCGCTCGATTCGCACGACGCCCCGCACATCGAGCGGAGCGTGGAGCGTTCGTCGGTCGGTGGCGTGAACGCTGCGAAGTCGTGCCGGCCCAGCAAGGCTGACAGCGCGGCTTGCGCTTGGTCGTCGTCGAACGGTGGCGGCACAATCCAGGCTCGGCGCTCCCGCAGAGGTTGCCGCTGATTGGCCACAAACACCTCGTACTGATACGAGCGCGAGACCGCGTCGCGACGCGGATCGAATTCCATGGCGACCGGCGTTGCCGCCTGGACGGCGACGGTTGTCGGCAGAAAGTGATTCAGGCCGCGCACCCAACGAGGCCCGGACATTGACTCGATCGACTTGTCCGTGACGAACGATGCAACCTGTCCTGTTGCGTGAACGCCGGCGTCGGTGCGACCAGCCAGAGAGACCGGCGCTTGAGCGCCAGTCAACTCCTGCAGTGCTGTTTGCAGCGCACCCTGCACGGTTGGACGATTTGGCTGCCATTGTGACCCTGCGAACTCCGTACCGTCGTATTGCAGCAACAGCGCCCAACGCTGGCTCACTGGCCTGTGCTCTCGCTATTCGTCGGTCGCTTCTTCATCGGTCTCGCTCTCGACAACCTGAGCTGCCCGCTCAACGAGTTCGATGTGCGCCATCTGGGCGCCGTCGCCTCGGCGCGGTCCCAGCTTGATGATTCGGGTGTAGCCGCCATTGCGGTCGGAAAAGCGTGGCGCGATGTCATCAAACAACGTGCGCAGCACCTTGCGGTCGGTCAGCACTGCCCCGGCCTGTCGCCGTGCGTGCAAATCGCCGCGCTTGCCCAGTGTGATCATCCGCTCCGCCACCGGACGAATAGTCTTCGCCTTCGCCTCGGTGGTCACGATCGCTTCGTGACGCAGCAGATCCGTGACCTGATTACGCACCAGCGCGGAGCGATGAGATCGGCTACGACTCAGCCCACGCCCACTCTTGCGATGTCTCATCGTCCACTCCTCCGATAACGCCAGTACGCACGCTGTTCGTCGGTTTCGTTATTCGTCAACGCCACTGCCGGCCTCACGCAACGCCTCGAGCAAGGCGGCCCCCAGCGAACCGGTGATTTCCGGATCCTCATCGCCGCCGACAGCAGCTTCAGCTTCTGGAGCTGGCGCGCCGCTCAACGAGGGAATCGGCGCAGACTCCTCGGGAGACGGCGGCAAGGTGGTCAGTACTTCTTCGCTGGTGGGAGCGAACACACCATCGCGTGCTCGACGCACCCGCGGGTCGTCGTCGTCGATCAGATGTAGCTCCAGCAGCTTATCGATCAGCTCGATGTACGACTTCTCGCCGAAGTTTCGCAGCGTCAGCAGCTCGTCGTCGCTCTTCTCAAGAATCTGTCCGACAAGCATCAGCCCACTGCGCTTGAGGCAATTGTGGGCGCGTACCGAGAGCGCCAACTCTTCGATCGGCATGTCGTATTGCTCGGCGGTCAGGCCGAGCTTGGCGTGCGCCGGCAACTGGCGAGCGGCGATTGGCTGGCCCATGGTCTCGAACAGCTCAAGCTCGGTGCGCAATGATCGCGCGGCGGCCTGCACTGCGTCCATGCCGGTGATTGTGCCGTCAGTCCAGACCTCAATCAGCAACTGTTCGTACTCGCTGCCTCGTCCGCCCGATGCCGGGAGGACCTCGTACGAGACCTTACGAACCGGCGTAAAGACTGCATCCAGCGGAATCACGCCGAGCAGTTGCTCACCGTTCTTGTTCCGCTCCGATGGCTGGAACCCGAAGCCGGTTTCCACATCCATCACCACATCGAGCCGACCTTCGGAGCCGTCGATTGTCGCCAGGTAGAGCTCGGGATTGACGATTTTGTAGTCGCCCGGCACCTGGATGTCGCCCGCGGTGATCCGCGATGCGCCGTTGATGTTGAGATGCATCTCTGCCGGACGGTCGGCGATCGCGTGAATGCGAATCTCACGCAGGTTCAACAGGAACTCGGTCGTATCTTCCTTCATCTGGGGAATCGTGGAGAACTCGTGCTGGACCTGGTCGATCCGTACCGACGTGATCGCCGCGCCACGGATTCCGCTGAGCAGGACGCGCCGCAGCGCATTGCCTTCGGTGTGGGCGAACCCACGTGTCAGCGGCTCGACCGCGATGCGCACGTAGTCGTCGCGCTCTTCCTCGATCGAAAGTTTGGGAGTTTCGGTAGCCAGGATCACGTTGCTGTGTCCCTCCCTGGGACTGGGGGTTGGCAGTTCGCCGGGATTTAGCGCGAGTAGTACTCGACGATGGCGTTCTCGTCGACTCGCATATCAATGTCATCTCGTGCAGGAGCGGCGGTCAGTTCGCCTTCTAGCTGGATTGGGTCGATCCGCAGCCAGCCGGGCACTTCGCGAGAACCCTGCCAGGTGCGCGCCATTTCGTAGAACTTGCTCTTGCGACCTCGATCCGTCCAGCCAATCGTGTCGCCAATACGCATTTCGATCGACGGAATGTCGGCCTTCTTGCCATTCAGAGTGATGTGACCATGACGCACGAGTTGGCGCGCCTGGGCTCGAGACTCGGCGATGCCCAACCGGTAAACGACATTGTCGAACCGCAACTCAAGCATCTGCAGCAGGTTCTCTCCCGTCGCGCCCGGTCGGCGGTTGGCTTCGGCGAACATGCGCCGGAATTGTCGCTCGAGCACGCCGTAGGTCTTGCGGACCTTCTGCTTTTCTTTCACCTGCTCGCCGTAGTCGGACACCTTCCGGCGTCGCGGTGAGCGCTGGCCGGGAGGCTGATTGCGACGGTCGATAGCGCACTTCGGGCCAACGCAGCGTTCGCCCTTCAGCATGAGCTTCTCGCCGGCGCGACGGCAGATGCGGCAGACTGGTCCGGTATATCGAGCCATTGGCGGGTCTCTCTGTCGATTTCGGTGGTTGGGAAACTGTCTCGTGTCGTAGTTGCAGCGTTCGGACGGCTAGACGCGGCGGCGCTTGCGCGGTCGGCAGCCGTTGTGTGGAATGGGCGTCACGTCGCGAATGGAAAGCAAGGTCAAGCCCTGTGCCTGTAGGGCGCGGACGGCCGATTCACGCCCCTGACCCGGTCCCTTGACGTAGACATCGCACTGCCGCATCCCGTGGCCCATCGCCTTCTGCGCGGCTTCTTCCGCAGCCAGTTGCGCTGCGAACGGTGTGCCTTTGCGCGAGCCACGCGTCGCTGCCGTGCTGCCAGCCGAGGCCCAGGCAACCGTGTTGCCGGCCAGGTCGGTCATCGTGATGATCGTGTTGTTGTACGTCGACTGGATGTAGGCGCGACCGTGCGGCACGTTCTTGCGTTCGCGTCGGCGTCGGCCGCGTTCTCGTCGTTGAGTGGTCATCCCGTTCCCCTCGTCCGTGAACTAGCGCTTCACAGCTGTCTGTTAGCGCTTCACAGCGCGACGCCGACCGGCGACTGTCTTCTTCGAGCCGCGTCGGGTGCGCGCATTGGTGCGCGTTCGCTGACCATGCATCGGTAGATTGCGCCGATGCCGTTGGCCGCGATAGCAGTTGATATCGATCAGGCGCTGGATGTTGCCTCGCACCACTCGTCGTAGGTCGCCCTCGACCAGGTAGTCGCGATCGACGATTTCGCGAATCCGCGCCAGTTCGCCGTCGGACAGCTCGCGAATGCGCTGCTCGGGGTCGATGTTGGCCTTGTCCACGATCTCTTTGGCTCGCGTCGCGCCAATGCCGTAGATGTAGCGCAACGCGTACGGCGTCTTCTTGTTGTCGGGAACGTCAACGCCCGAGATTCTTGCCATGCCCTGGTTCCTCTCGCGCCCGGTCGCAATCCTGCCGGGAAGTGCTGGATTATTTGACCTCGCCTAGCTCTTAAACCGGTAGACGACCCGCCCTCGGGTCAGGTCGTATTCGGAAAGCTCGACGAGTACGCGGTCACCGCGCAGCACTCGAATGTGGTGTTGTCTCATCTTGCCGGCCAGGTGAGCCAGGACCTCGTGGCCGTTGGGCAGTTCTACCCGGAAGGTCGCGTTGGGCAGTAGCTCCTTGACGACGCCTTCGACTTCGATCTTGTCCTGCTTCGGCGGCGGCGACGGCGCCGGTGTGCGCCGCTGTCGTCGTCCTCCACCTGTGTTCCGATTTCTCGCCACCAAGCCCCCGTTGCTTGCGTACTCAGGCCTGAGTCAAAATGTCCGCCGGCTCGTTGTCACGGAGCGCGACAGTATGTTCAAAGTGCGCCGACAGGCTTCCGTCGGCCGTGACGACGGTCCAGCCGTCGTCTAGCACTGCAGTCGTTGGATCGCCAATCGTCGCCATCGGTTCGAGAGCGACAACCATCCCCCGACGCATCACCATCCCGGAGCCTCGGCGACCGTAGTTGGGCATTGACGGCGGTTCGTGCATGTCACGACCTACGCCATGCCCCACATAGCCACGGACGACTCCGTAACCTGCTGATTCTATCACTTCCTGTATCGCTGCTGCGATATCGCCTTTACGCACGCCAATCTGCGCCGTCGCAATCCCAACGTGAAGCGACTCCGCTGTCACATCCAACAAGCGTTGCGCCTCAGACGAAATCGACCCCACACCTATAGTCCTCGCCGAATCGCCGACCCAGCCGCCTATTGTGGCGCCAAGGTCGATTGAGAGGATGTCACCCTCCACCAACTCTCGCTCAGTCGCGAAGCCATGCACGATCTGATCATTAATCGAGGCGCAGATTGTGTGGGGAAAACCTTGGTAGCCGAGAAACGTCGGAATCACGTCCAGCCGCTTGAATTTGTCAATCACGTATTGGTCAAGCTCCGACAACTTGCGGCCCGGCTTCACCATCTCGACCAGCTCGCCCAGTGTCTCACCGACCATCTGACCAGCCCGACGCATCTGCTCGATCTCGTCGTCGGTCTTCAAGATGACCTGGCGGGGGCGTTGGGAGGTGGACATCAACAGTTCCGACTCTAGCTGCTCACTGCTTGCAGAGCTGCGAGCAAATCGACGCCGACCGCATCCGGCGACTGCTCGCCGTTGACGGACGCCAACTTGCTTGCTGCCGTGTAGTAGGCGACCAACGGCTCGGTCTGGTCTGCGTACACCTGCAACCGGTTGTCAATGGCCTCGGGCTTGTCGTCGTCACGCTGAATCATGTTGACGCTGTCGCAGCAGGGACTGTCCGCATTCGGCGGGTTGAAGATTTCGTGGAAGACGCTGCCACACGAAGCGCAGCTCACCCGACCACCGAGCCGACGCGTGATCTCCTCGTTCGAGACATCAATCAACACGGTCACGGCGATCTCGTCGCCCTGCTCGGTGAGTGCGACATCCAGTGCCTTCGCCTGCTCGACCGTGCGCGGGAATCCGTCGAACAGGCAGCCCGCCTTCGCGTCGTCGCGACCGATGCGTTCGAGCAACATGCGAATCGTGACGTCGTCGGGAACCAGTTCGCCCTTGTCCATGTACGTCTTGGCCAGGTTGCCGAGCTCGGTCCCGTTGCGAAGGTTCTCGCGGAACATGTCGCCGGTCGAGAGGTGCAGCAGCCCGGTGCGCTCGGCGGTTTGCACCGCTTGCGTGCCTTTGCCTGCGCCCGGCGGCCCGAGCAGGATGACGTACATGGTCTGGTCGGTCATGGCTAGCGAATAAACCCTTCGTAGTTGCGCATCAGCAGTTGCGCCTCGATCTGCCGCATCGTGTCCAGCGCGACGCCGACGACGATCAACAGACCCGTCGATGAAATCGTCAGCGCTGTGGAGTCTGGAATAAACTCCGTCGCCAGGAACGGCACCACCGCGACAAAGCCGAGGAACAACGCTCCCGCCCAGGTGATCCGAGCCAACACCCGATTGATGTAGTCCTGCGTCGGCCGTCCTGGCCTGATCCCGGGAATAAATCCGCCCTGCTTCTGCAGATTCTCAGCCAGGTTCTGCTGCTGGAAGGTCACAAACGTGTAGAAGAACGTGAACCCGACGACCAGCACAAACGACAGACCCCAATACGCCGGTCGTCCCGGCGAGAGGTTCAACTGCACCCAATCGGCCGCGCGGATGATCCATCCCGGCCGTTCACCCAGCGTCTGACCCTCGGCGATGTCCGGCGTCAATGGATTGTCAACCGGATCTTCGTGAGTCTTGATCTCAGAGACCGCAATGAAGTTGCCCTCGCGGTCGGAAAGACGGATCGGTTCCTCGGATATCTCATTTGCGTCAATCCGCCAGGCATAGATCGTCTCGCCGCCAAGCGGATCGCTCGTCGTCTCGACCTGGGTCAGGACATTCGAGTCGGAGTTGGAGTTGATCCGGTCCAGGACATCCTGGAAGGTGTCCTCTTCCTTGCTCCACTCGATGAGGCCCTCATTCACCACGAACTCTCCGGAGTCAAGGAGGTCGGGCAACAGCGTCGCCAACGACTCTTCCGTGTCATCGCGAGTGAACGGCAACTCGACAGCGACCTGCGTCTGCGATTCCTCGCCCGCAGCGCCCGTCACCCAGCCGGCCAGGACCGACGGGAAAATGATGATCGAAAAGGCGAAGATCAGCGGGATCATTCCCGCAGAATTGACACGCAGCGGCACGTACGACTGACCGCTCTGGCGGTACATCCTCCCGCCTCTAAACACCGAGCGGGCATATTGAACGGGAATCCTCCGCTGCGCCTCCTGGAAGAAGACGATCAGTGCGACCAGCACAATCGCAATCGCGATGACTACGGCGATACCCGACCAACCGATGTCCGACAGTCGGACCGAGTTGAACAGGGTCGGGAAGCTAGCCACAATGCCCGCGAAGATGATCAGCGAGATGCCGTTGCCAACACCCTTCTCGGTGATCAGCTCGCCCAGCCAGATCAGGAACATCGTGCCGGCGGTCATGGTGATCAGGGCCGACAGCGTCGGCAACCATTCTTCAGCGCCGAATCCGATACCAGTGATCGCGCGCGCATTCTCGAGCAACAGCAACTGGCCATAGCCCTGCACCAACGACATCGGTACGGCCAGCCAGTACGTATAGAGCTGAATCCGGTTACGGCCCGACTCGCCCTCCTGGGCCAGAGCCTGCAGCTTCGGAATCATCGGCTGCATCAGGTTCATCACGATCGACGCCGTGATGTACGGGTAGACGCCCAGCGCGACAATTGACAGATTGTCCAGTCCACCGCCGGAGAACAGGTTGAGGAAGCCGAGAACGGGGTTATTGTCCAGCGCGTTCTCGAGCTGGGTCTTGTTGATGTCGGGAATGGGAACGTGCGCGACCAGCCGGAACACGACCAGCATGGCCAGCGTGAAGGCGATCTTTTGGCGGACGTCCGGCTGTCGCCAGGCGTCAACCAACGCCTGCAGCAGCTTAGGCCTCGTCGGCCCCGCTGCTGTCTGCGTTCTCTGCATTGATAACCTCAACGCTGCCGCCCGCGGCAACGATCTTCGCTTGTGCGGAGGGGGAGATTCGTTCCACGCTCAGATGCAGCGCAACGGCGATCTCGCCGCCGGCCAACACCTTGAATCGCTGGCTCGCGCGACGCAGCAGGCCTGCAACCACGAGCGCATCTGCATCGACCGTATCACCGTCTGAGAAACGGCGGCCAAGTTCGACGACGTTGATCGGGTGCGCTTCCACACGGAAGGGCGCCTTGAACCCCTTGCGCCGAGGCAGCGTGCGCATCATCGACATCGCGCCGCCCTCAAACACCGAGTTGTAGTCGCGTCCGGCTCTCGAGCGTTGGCCCTTCAGGCCACGGCCCGAGTACGTGCCCTTACCCGACGCATTGCCTCGGCCAACCCGCTTGCGCTTGCGGCGCGAACCGGGCGCCGGACTCAGATCATTCAAACGCAGGACCATTACGCGTCCTCGATTTCCGTCACGGTGACGAGATGGGAGACCTTATGCAGCATCCCACGCACGTCTGGAGTGTCGTCTTTGACCGTGCTCTGGCCCAGCTTACGCAGACCGAGCGAGCGGATCGTATGGCCCTGATCGGATCGATATCCGATGGCCGATTTGGTGTACGTGATCTTCAACGCCATATCAGCTACTCACCAGTTCCGGCCGCAGCGAGTTCCGCTTCTGGCTCTGCCTGAACCGGCGCAGCCTCGGGCTCCTCGGGCAGCCGACCGGCCAGGCGCAGCCGCTCACGGCGGACCTGGACCGGATCGCGCAGTTGGACCAGCGCGCGCTTGGTCGCTTGAACCACGTTGACCACGTTGTTCGAGCCCAGCGACTTAGTCAGCACATTGCGCAACCCGACGGCTTCGAGCACGGCGCGCACACCACCACCGGCGATCACGCCGGTACCGGGCGCGGCCGGCTTGAGCAGCACTTGCGAGGCGCAGAAACGCGCCGTGATTGGATGAGGAATCGTGCCATTGCGGATCGGCACGGTCACCATGTCGCGGCGCGCGATCGTGGAGCCCTTGCGAATCGCGTCAGGCACCTCATTGGCGCGGCCGATTCCGATACCGACTCGTCCGTTGCCGTCGCCGACCACCACCACCGAGGTGAAGGAGAAGCGTCGCCCGCCCTTGACCACCTTGGCCACGCGTGACACCGACACGACCTTCTCAATGATGTCGTCTTGCGGTTCGTCGCGGTCACGACGCCGTCCGCGTCCACGTCCGCCGTCTCGTTGCTGAACCATATGCTGCTCCTGCTCCCCGTCCAACGCTGGCCGAGGCCTTAGAAGACCAGTCCCGCCTCGCGCGCGGCTTCCGCCAATGCGCGAACGCGTCCGTGATATTGATAGCCGGCGCGGTCAAATACGACGGTCGACACGCCAGCTTCCTGCGCGACCTGCGCCAGTTGACGACCCACCGCGCGAGCGTTGGCGCGCTTGCCCGGACCATCGTCCTCGGTTGGGGCGGCCGAGCCTTCGCCCAGATCGGAGGCGCTGGCGAGGGTGACGCCTGCGTCGTCGTCGATGATCTGACCGTAGATGTGCTTTGCGGAGCGGAACACACAGAGACGCGGTCGTTGCGAGGTGCCGCGCACGTGCTTGCGTACGCGGGCGTGACGACGCTGTCGCGCGGCTCTGGTTGTGCGCCGCTTACGGCGGTTCGTCATCTCATCTTCTCCACATCAACATGCGCGAACAACGGCCGACCTGCTCAGGCAGGGTCTAGCCGATGGCGCTCTTGCCCTGCTTGCGTCGGACCCACTCGCCCTGGTAGCGAATGCCCTTGCCCTTGTACGGCTCGGGCGGTCGGACCGCGCGAATCTCAGCGGCCTGCTGGCCGACAACTTGCTTGTTCACACCGCGAACGGTGACGAGCTGACCATTCACCTCAAACGTAACCCCCTCAGGAGGGTCCTTACGCACCAGGTGAGAGAAGCCAACGCGCAGGACGAGCGTGTTGCCGTCCATTTCTGCTCGGTACCCGGTTCCCTGGATCTCCAGTGTCTTCGACCAGCCCTGCGAGACGCCCGTGACCATGTTCTGGATCAGCGCGCGCGCCAGTCCGTGCTGCGCTCGGTGCTCACGACGGTCGCTGGGCCGCGTCACGACCACATGCCCATCGTCGAGCGCAATATGCAAGTCTTTGTGAATGTGCTGGTTCAATTCGCCTTGGGGCCCCTTGACGGACACTCGCCCGGGCTCAATCTCGACGTTGACCCCGGCCGGAACCGGCACGGGCAGACGGCCTACTCGACTCATCGCGCCCCTCCCATCGTGGGTAACTTGGTCTGTTGCTGTATCGCTACCAGACGAAGCACAGAACTTCTCCGCCCACGTTTTCGCGTCGTGCCTGTGCGCCGGTCATCACACCTCGCGGGGTCGTCATGATCGCCACGCCCAGCCCGCCGTACGGTCTGGGAATCTCGCGCTTCTGCACATAGACGCGCAGTCCCGGACGAGACACGCGCTTGAGCCCGGTCACGACCGACGTTCCTTCCTCGTCATAGAGCAGCTCGACATCAAGGTCGCGGCCGGCGCGACCGGTACGGTCACGTACCTGATATGAGCGGATAAAGCCCTCTTCCGCCAACACGTTGGCAATCGAGATCTTCACGTTCGACGCGGGAATCTCCACCCGCGGATGTCCCGCATGGATGGCGTTGCGAATGCGCGTCAGCATGTCGGCGACGGGATCAGTCACTGGCATTGCGAATCCTGCCTGCTAGCACAGTTCCTGGCTGTTCGTTGTTCGGTCTCACGGTTGAGTTCACTGGTTTCGTTCACTGATTGCGCTCGAACGGGAAGCCCAGCAGCTCGAGCAGCCGCCGACCCTCCGCATCGCTGCTAGCAGTGGTGATGATGTTCACCTGAAGCCCGCGAACCTTGTCTACGTTGCCGTAGTCAATCTCGGGATACACGATCTGTTCGCGAATCCCCAACGAGTAGTTGCCACGGCCGTCGAAGGCCGTGCGCGATACTCCCTGGAAGTCGCGGATACGAGGCAGCGCCGCGTTGATCGTGCGGTCGAGGAACTCCCACATCCGCGCGCCGCGCAACGTGCAGGACACGCCCACATTGTTGCCCTCGCGCAGCTTGAAGTTTGCGATTGACTTGGTCGCCTTGTTCACGACCGGCTTCTGGCCGCAAATCGTGGTCATGTCGGTCACGCAGTTCTCGAGGATCGCCGCGCCACCCGGACCCAGCGCTTCGCCGACACCGGAGTTGACCACGACCTTGACGACTCGCGGCACCTGCATCACGTTGTGGTAGTTGAATTCCTCAAACAGACGCGGCGAAATCTCGTCCAGGAAACGCTGCTTGAGTCGCGGATTCGAGGCTGTGGCGCCATTCGTAGTCATTAGTCGATATCCCCATCGCAACGGCGGCAGACTCGCGTCTTGGCGCCGTCTGCGCGCTCGCGGAACCCAATTCGCGACGGGCGATCGCAGCTTGGGCAGACCACACTGACATTCGACTCATGCAGCGCAGCCTCGCGCTCGATGATGCCCGCCGGCGCGCCCATTTGAGTCGGACGCATGTGTCGCTTGATCATGTTCACGCCGGTCACGATCACGCGGTCTTTTCTGGGAAACACCTGTCGCACCTGGCCGCGTCGACCGCGGTCTTTGCCGGTGCGGATCTCGACAAGGTCGTCACGTTGCACTCGACGCATCTAGACCACCTCCGGAGCCAGCGACACGATGCGCATGAAATCGCGCTCGCGCAGCTCGCGTGCGACCGGACCCAGGATGCGGGTGCCGGTCGGATTCTGCCCGTCAGCAGCCAGAATCACCGCCGCGTTGTCGTCGAAGCGGATGTACGAACCGTCGACGCGACGATACTGCTTGGCCACACGCACAATCACGGCGCGCACCACCTCCCCGGCGCGGACTTCCCGATTCGGATCGGCTTGCTTCACCGTCGCCACAATCGTGTCGCCCACCGAGGCGTAGCGTCGCTTCGTCCCTCCCAGCACACGAATGCACTTGATCACCCGGGCGCCGGAGTTGTCGGCGACGCGAAGCGAAGATTCCTGCTGAATCACGCCGCATCCTCGTTTCCAGCAGCGCCGCCTGCACCACTATCGGCACCCGCGCCTGCGTTGCTGGTGCTGGCTGCTTCCTGCAACGAGGGAGCGCCAATTTCCTGCGGCTGAATCTCTGCCACCTCGCGGCGTTCAAGAATCTCAATCACGCGCCACGACTTGCGTTTCGACAGCGGCCGGCATTCCTCAATCACGACGCGGTCGCCGTTCTTGCAATCGTTCAGCTCGTCGTGCACCAGATAGCGCTTGCGGCGTCGCATGATTTTCTTGTACAGCGGGTGTCGCACCGTGCGCTCGACGCGTACCGCCACAGTCTTGTGGCGCGCATCCGCGACGGCGAATCCCACACGTCGTTTGCGGGCCATGAGTTACTCTTCCTCGCTCGCCGAGTCGTCAGCGGTCTCGCCGGCCGACTCAGCAGTGTTCTGTTCGTCTTCAACGTCTTCGACCTCTTCGGCATCAGCAACCCGAGCAATCGGCTCGAGCGGCGTGCCCGCCGCTGCAGCCAACTGGCGCTCCCGCAGGATCGTGCGCAAACGAGCCACCTGGCGCCGCGCGTCGCGCATCGCCATCGGGTTCTGCAACTGCCGCGTTCCGATCTGGAACTGCAGGTTGAACACCTCGCGGTACGCCTCGTTGATCGCTTCGCCCAACTGGGCGTCCGTCATCGTGCGGGCCTCTTCGGCCAGTGCGTTAGCCATGGCTACACCACCTCGGCCTCTCGCACGACCACCCGAGTCCGCACCGGCAGCTTGTGGCTTGCGCGACGCAACGCCTCGCGTGCGTCCGCTTCAGGCACGCCGGCCAGTTCGAAAATCACACGACCGGGCTTGACCACGGCGACCCACTTCTCCGGAGCGCCCTTACCCTTGCCCATGCGCGTCTCGGCCGGCTTCTGCGTGACCGACTTATCGGGGAAGACACGAATCCAGACCTTGCCGCCACGCTTCACGTAGTGAGTAATCGCGCGACGTGCGGCCTCAATCTGACGGCCGTCGATCCAGGCCGCATCCAGCGATTGCAACCCAATCTCACCAAATGCGACGGAACTACCCGACTGGGCCATCCCGCGGCGTCGGCCTCGGTGATGCTTTCGCCACTTGACTCGTCTCGGCTGCAGCATCAGCGGCCTCCCCGCCTGCCGGCCGCCACGGGCTCAATCGCCTGAGCCGGACCGCCGGATGTCTCAGTCTCCGCTTCAAAGGGCAGAATCTCGCCCTTGTAGATCCACACCTTCACACCAATTCGCCCAAACACCGTCTTCGCCTCGGCGAAGCCGTAGTCAATATCCGCGCGCAGCGTGTGCAGCGGCACTCGACCCGACATCTCCTGCGCCTTGCGCGACATCTCCGCGCCGCCCAGGCGACCCGAGATAATGATCTTCGCGCCTTCGGCACCCCGCTGCATCGTCCGTTGGACCGCCTGCTTGATCGCACGTCGGAACGCGATCCGGCGCTCCATCTGTTCGGCCACGTTGCGTGCTACGAGTTGAGCGTCGAGCTCCGGCACGCGAATCTCCGACACATCCACACGCAAGCGGATCGGTCGTGAGATCAACGTTTCAAGATCTCGCCGCAGTTCTTCCACATTCTGTCCGCCACGGCCAATCACGATGCCCGGCTTCGCCGTGTGCAACTTGACGCCGAGCTGGTTCGCGTTGCGCTCGATGTCGATTCTCGAAATCATCGCCTCGCTCAGGTGGTCGTTGATGAAATCGCGAATCCGCCGGTCTTCGGCCAGCAACTCTGCGTACTGCTTGTCCGAGTACCACTGCGAGCGCCATTCGTAGATGGTGCCGATGCGGAAACTCGTCGGGTGAACTTTCTGACCCATTGCGTTATCCGTCCTCTGCGTCCCTATTGGTCATTGCCGTCGGACACGACGACGGTGATGTGCGCGGTG
Organism: Dehalococcoidia bacterium; assembly: GCA_965207365.1. Lineage (GTDB taxonomy): Bacteria > Chloroflexota > Dehalococcoidia > Bin125 > Bin125 > Bin125. The sequence goes on from OZ242281.1 coordinate 1,332,718, forward strand.
CGCTTCAGAATCCGGCCCACCCGACCACGCGCCTTCGCGCGGAACCGGCGCAACGTGCGGCCGTCGCCGGCGTGAATCGACTGGATCTTGAGGTCTCGTGCATCGAGCCCATAGTTGTTCTCAGCGTTTGCGACGGCCGAATCGAGCACCTTGGCCACATCGCGCGCGATCGGCTTCGGAGTGAATCGCAGTTGCAGACGCGCATCCTCGACCGGCATCCCGCGAAGACCCTGCATGACCAGACGGACTTTGCGCGGCGAGGTGCGAACGAACTTGGCGCTGGCCTGTACTTGCATTAGATCACCCGCGTTCCACGATCTGAACGACCGATATGACCGCGAAAGGTGCGTGTCGGCGCAAACTCGCCCAGCTTGTGTCCGACCATGTTCTCGGTCACGAAGACCGGCACATGCCGGCGACCGTCGTGAACCGCGATCGTCAGCCCGACCATGTCCGGCACGATCGTCGAGGGACGCGCCCAAGTCTGGATCACTGTGCGAGTGCCCGAAGCGCGCACACGCTGCACTTTCTGCATCAGCTTGTGGTCCACGTAGGGACCTTTTTTCGTCGATCGTGACATCGCGCAAGTCCTCTGATCTATGCCTTAGCGCCGTCGACCGCGACGGCGGACGATGTACTTGTCGGATTGTTTCTTACCCCGCGTGCGGCGGCCAAGCGTGTACCAACCCCAAGGCGACTTCGGACCGGGCAGACCGATGGGGGCCTTACCTTCGCCGCCGCCGTGCGGGTGGTCAACGGGGTTCATCACCGAGCCGCGCACTGTCGGTCGCTTACCACGATGGCGGTTGCGACCTGCCTTGCCCAGCTTGATATTGGAATGCTCGACGTTGCCGACCTGTCCGATCGTCGCGTAACAGACCGATCGCACGCGCCGCATCTCGCCCGAGGGCAAACGCAGCAACGCGTAGTCGCCCTCTTTGGCCATGATCTGCGCCGACGCACCGGCCGAGCGCACCATCTGCGCCCCACGACCCTCGGTCAACTCGACATTGTGTACCTGGGTACCGTTGGGAATCGCCGCCATCGGGAGCGCATTGCCAACGCGAATCGGCGCCTCAGGTCCCGACATCACCATGTCGTCCACCTTGAGCCCGTTCGGCGCCACGATGTAGCGCTTGACGCCGTCGGTGTAGAAAATCAACGCGATCCGCGCCGTGCGGTTGGGGTCGTACTCGATCGCCGCCACGCGTCCTTCGATGCCGATCCGATCGCGACGCTTCCAATCGATGATCCGGTAGCGGCGCTTGTGCCCGCCGCCTCGGTGTCGCACCGTCACGCGACCCTTGTTGTTGCGGCCCGACTTCTTCTTCAGCGGAGCGAGCAGGCTCTTCTCCGGCTTCTTCTTCGTGATCTCCTCAAACGAGTGACCCGAAGAGTTACGGCGTCCGGGAGAGGTTGGCTTGAAGTTCTTGATTGCCACGTCAGACCCCCTCGAACAGGCGAATCTCGTAGCCCTCGGCCAACGTGATAATCGCCTTCTTCCAGTCGCGCTCGCGACCCGGCCGCCCGCGCCCGATCCGCCGAGTCGCACCGCGCACATTGATCACATTGACCTTGCGCACCTGCACCGAGAACGCGATCTCAATCGCCTCGCGGATCTGCAGTTTGTTGGCTCGCGGGTCAACTTCGAACACGTACTTGCCTTGCTCGGCCAGTTCGGTCGATTTCTCGGTGATAATCGGCTGGCGTAGAACGGCGAACGGGTGAATGTCTTTAGGCATCGCCATCCTCCTGACCAGTCTGATCACTGTCTTCGCCGCCATCGACCGCCCACAGCGCTTCACAACGCCGTACAGCGGCCTCGGTCATGATTAACTGGTCGTGCGTCAGGATCAGGTAGCTGCTCAGCGTCTGCGCCGGCATCGCCTGCACGTTGGGCAGATTCTTCGTGCCTCGGACCAGGTCATCGTCGACGCCATCAGAGACCAACAGTGCGCTGCGCTCGATGCCGAGTGCCTGGCAGAGGCTCGACATGGCCGATGTCTTCGCGTCGAACTCCACGTCCGGCCCTGCTACCAGGACGCCGCCTTCGGCTGCGCGTTGCGATAGCAACGAACGAATCGCCAAGCGGCGCATTCGCTTCGGCAGTCGCTTGCGATATGAGCGGGGGTGCGGACCGTGCGCCACGGCTCCGCCGATTCGCGTGGGCGAAGACGGCGTACCCAATCGAGCGCGTCCGCCGCCCTTCTGGCGACCCGTCTTCTTCGACGCCTGGCGCACGTCCGATCGGTCGAGCGTGGAGTGCGTGCCCTGTCGCGCGTTGGCGCGCTGAGCCGTCACTGCCTGATGCACGACTGCCAGGTTCGGCTCAATGCCGAAGACCGAGTCGTCGGCATCGATCTCGCCGGTGGCGTTGCCCTGTCCGTCAATCAGCGGAAGTTTCATCGCTTGCCGCCTCGCCGCTTGGTCTGTCGTATCCGAACCAGACCGTTCGTCGCGCCCGGCACAGATCCTTTGACGTAGACCAGATGCCGATCCGCGTTGATGTCCACTACTTGCAGGTTCATCGACGTCGTCGTCTTGCCGCCCATCCGTCCCGCCATCCGCGTGCCCTTGAGCACGCGGCCCGGCGTGGTACCAGCGCCTACCGAGCCTGGCGCTCGGTGCCGGTCGCTCTGGCCGTGCGTCCGAGGTCCGCCACGGAACCCGTGTCGCTTGACGACGCCGGCAAAGCCCTTGCCCTTGGAGATGCCCTGAATGTCGACTCGGTCGCCGGCCGTGAACACCTCTGTCGCATTGACAACGGTGCCGACCTCGACGTCGGAAAGCTCGTCGGACTCGGTGCGAAACACCGAAAGGTGCTTCAGCGGTCCATTCGCGCCGGTGTGTCCGAGTTCTGCATTGTTGATTCGCCAGGCCGGCCGCTCGCCGTAGCCCAACTGCACGCCGGAATAACCGTCGCGCGATTCCGTCATGATCTGCGTCACCGGGCAAGGTCCGACTTCAAGCACGGTGCAGCCCACGACCGCACCGTCCTCGCCAATGACCTGGACCATGCCCAACTTCTTACCGATGAGTCCGGGTATCGCCATGATTAGAGCTTGATCTCGACGTCAACACCCGACGACAGCTGCAGCCGCATCAGGGAATCGACGGTTCGTCCGGTGGGTTCAATGATGTCGATGATCCGCTTGTGTGTGCGAATCTCGAACTGCTCGCGACCGTCCTTGTGGACAAACGGCGAGCGAATCACCGTGTATTTGCGGATCTCGGTGGGCAGCGGAATCGGCCCGGCCACACCCGCGCCGGTCTTCTCGGCAGTATCGAGAATCTGCGCGGCCGACTCATCGAGTACTCGATGGTCGTACGCCTTGAGCCGGATGCGAATCTTCTGCCGAGCCATATTGCCGTCTTTCTGCCGTGCGAACTGCGTGCTTCGGCGTTGTTCGTTGACTACTCGATGATCGAGGTGACCGCGCCGGCGCCCACCGTCCGACCGCCCTCGCGAATCGCGAACCGCAGGCCTTCCTCCAGCGCAATCGGCGAAATCAATCGCACCTGCATCTGCACGTTGTCCCCGGGCATCGCCATCTCTATCCCCTCCGGCAAGCCAATCTCGCCCGTCACATCCGTCGTGCGGATGTAGAACTGCGGCCGGTAACCCGGGAAAAACGGACTGTGCCGCCCGCCCTCGTCCTTGCCCAGGATGTAGACCTCCGCCTCAAACGCCGTGTGCGGTGTAATCGAGCCCGGCGCCGCTAACACCTGCCCGCGCGATATCTCCTCGCGGTCAATCCCGCGCAACAGACAGCCCACGTTGTCCCCCGCCTCGCCCGTCGGCAACGTCTTCTTGAACATCTCCACCCCCGTCACCACCGTCGTCCGCGTGTCCTTGATCCCCACAATCTCAATCTCCTCGCCGCTGTTCACCACCCCGCGCTCGATCCGCCCCGTCGCCACCGTCCCACGCCCCTTGATCCCGAATACGTCCTCAATCGGCATCAGAAACGGCATGTCCCGCGGCCGCTCCGGCGTCGGCACGTACTCGTCCACCGCCGACATCAACTCCAGAATGCTCTCGTACTCCTCCGCACTCGCGTCCGTCGACTCCGACTCCAACGCCGCCAAGGCGCTGCCCCGTATCACCGGACAGTCGTCGCCGTCAAAATCCTGATCCGACAACAACTCCCGCACCTCCAGCTCGACCAGGTCCAGCAACTCCTCGTCGTCCAGCTGATCCACCTTGTTCAGATACACCACCATGCGCGGCACGCCCACCTGGCGCGCCAGCAAGATGTGCTCCCGCGTCTGCGGCATCGGACCGTCTGGGGCGGCCACCACCAGAATCGCGCCGTCCATCTGGGCCGCCCCCGTAATCATGTTCTTGATGTAGTCGGCGTGACCGGGCGCGTCGATGTGCGCGTAGTGGCGCGACTCCGTCTCGTACTCCACGTGGGCGATGGCGATGGTGATACCGCGCGCGCGCTCTTCGGGAGCGTTATCGATCGAGTCGAAGCTCGAAAACGACACGTTCTCATCGGCCAGCGCCAGCGTCTTCGTGATCGCCGCCGTCAACGTCGTCTTACCGTGATCCACGTGCCCAATCGTGCCCACGTTCACGTGTGGCTTCGTCCGCTCGTATACCTGTCGCGCCATCTTCGTATCTCCTGCCTGTAGCTCGGTCGCTTCTGCGGTTCTGGGTAGTTGTCTGATTTCTGGCCCGAGCGCCAACAAGCGCTCGGAACGTGTCTAGCGCGCCTCCGCCAGCACGCTCTGCGGGACTTCCTCGTAATGGTCGAACTCGATGCTGGCCGTCGCCCGGCCCTGGGTCATCGATCGCAGCGCTGTCGTGTAGCCGAACAGATTCGCCAAGGGCATCTGCGCTTGAATGATCTGGGCCGCGCCGCGCTCCTCGGTGCCGAGCACCGCACCGCGACGACTCGACAGATCGCCTGCGACCTCCCCGAAGTAGTCTCGTGGCGTGGCGATTTCGACTTTCATCATCGGCTCGAGTTGGACCGGAGCCGCCTTGCGCAGCGCCTCGCGGAACCCAATCGACGCCGCAGTGTGGAACGCCATCTCACTCGAGTCGACCTGGTGGTATGAACCATCAGTCAGCGCCACCTTCACGTCGACGACGGGGAATCCGCCGACCACGCCGGAGCGCATTGCGTCTTCGACGCCCTTGCGCACCGAGCTGATGTACTGCTGCGGAACCACGCCGCCGACGGTTTCGTCGTCGAACACGAACCCTGCGCCGGGCTCGTTCGGCTCGACGCGCAACACCACGTGACCGAACTGTCCACGACCGCCGGTCTGTCGGACGAAACGGCCTTCGGCTTCCGACGCACGTCGAATCGTCTCGCGGTACGACACCTGCGGCCGGCCCACGTTGCACATCACTTTGAACTCGCGACGTAAACGGTCGGCAATCACCTCAAGGTGCAGCTCGCCCATCCCGGAAATCACGGTCTGCGCGGTCTCGTCGTTGTATTCAACCTTGAACGTGGGATCCTCTTCGGCCAGCTTGCGCAGCGACGCGCCCAGGCGATCCTGGTCGTCGGCGCTCTTGGCCTCGATCGCAATCGAGACCACTGGCTCGGGGAACGAAATCTGGTCCAGCAACAGCGGCGCTTCGCGAGCGCAAAGCGTGTCGCCGGTGAATGTTTGTTTGGGACCAACGAAGGCGGCAATGTCGCCCGCTGAAACGTGGTCAATGTCCTCGCGGTCGTCAGCATGTACGCGCAGCAACCGCCCGACGCGCTCAGTCTCGTCACGAGACGAGTTGTACACGGTCGCTCCCGCCTTGAGCGTCCCGGCGTAGATTCGCACATAGGCGATCCGACCCACATACGGGTCGGTCACAATCTTGAACGCCAGCGCGGTCAGCGGCTCCGATGGGTCGGCTCGCCGACTCGCCGGTCCGTCGTGTGTGATGCCTTCGACCGGCGGAACCTCGTCCGGCGCCGGCAGATAATCGACAACCGCATCCAGCAGTCGCTGGACACCCACATTCTTCAGCGCCGAACCACACAGCACCGGCGTGAAGGAGTTGCCAATCGTGCCCCGACGAACTGCCTTGACAAGCTCGTCGACCGACAGCTCATGGCCTTCGATATACGAAATCATCACCTGCTCGTCGAAGTCGGCAATCCGCTCAATCATCGTCTCGCGCCAGCGGCCGGCGTCGGCGACGTAGTCCTCAGGGATGTCACCCTCGACCGGCGCTGCGTCACGATCGGAGCTGAAGAACCAAGCGCGCTGGCGAATCAGGTCGATCACGCCCTGGAAGTTGTCCTCGGAACCAATCGGAATCTGCACCGGGACCGGGATCATGCCCAGTCGCTCGCGGATCATCTCCATAGTCCGCCAGTAGTCGGCGCCAATCCGGTCCATCTTGTTGACGAAACAGACTCGCGGCACTTCATACTTGTCGGCCTGCCGCCAGACAGTCTCTGACTGCGGCTCGACTCCGGCCACCGCGTCGAAGACCACCACGCCGCCATCGAGCACGCGCAATGAACGCTCCACTTCGACCGTGAAGTCGACGTGGCCCGGCGTGTCGATGATGTTGATCCGGTGGTCGCTCCATTCGCAAGTCGTCGCCGCGGCCATGATCGTGATGCCGCGTTCGCGTTCCTGATCCATAAAGTCCATCACGGCGGTGCCCTCGTGGACTTCGCCAATCTTGTATGTCATCCCGGTGAAGTACAGGATGCGCTCGGTCACGGTCGTCTTGCCGGCGTCGATATGAGCAATGACGCCGATGTTACGGAGCGACGAGATGGGCGGGTCAGCGGGCATATTCGGGGTGTCCTCTGGTCTGCTCTCTGGTCGGTCTCTGTGTGGGATGGATCGCGCAACTGTTAGGCGCATCCACCTTGAACTGATTCGTCGCTTGCGTGGCTGCTCGGTAATCGGTCTTTGTGCGTCGCCCTACCAGCGGTAGTGCGCGAACGCCCGGTTGGCTTCGGCCATGCGGTGCGTCTCTTCCCGGCGCCGCACTGCGGCTCCGGAGTTGCTGTATGCGTCAAGCAATTCGTCCGCCAGCGACAGATGCGCCGGGCGACCCTTGCGGGACTGCGAGGCCGTCACCAACCAGCGAATCCCCAGGGAAGTGCGCCGGTCATGCCGGATCTCGACCGGCACCTGGTACGTCGCGCCACCAACGCGGCGAGGGCGAACTTCCATCTCCGGGGTAATGTTGTTCAACGCCTGATCAAACACCTCAAGCGGGTCCTGACGAACTCGCTCTTCCAGGATGTCCAGCGCGCGGTACACGATCTTCTCAGCCGTGCCCTTTTTCCCGCTTTGCATCAGGCGATTGATCACCATCTGCACCCGCTGCGATCCGTAGACCGCATCAGGCCGGATTTCATGTCTGTCGGGCCGTCGTCGTCGCGGCACGTTTGTTATCCATCTCTAACGCGAGCACTCCCCGACCGTGGCCGAGGCGGCCCGCAACACTAAAACGACCACCCGTTAGTGGGTGGTCGCGGTTGCCAGTCCTGCTGTCTTGCGAGTGCCGTACTTGGAACGACCGCGCTTTCGATCAGCGACGCCAAGCGCATCAAGCGCCCCACGTACGACCTGATAGCGGACGCCGGGCAGGTCCCGCACCCGTCCACCGCGCACGAGCACGATCGAGTGCTCCTGCAGCGTGTGCCCTTCGCCGGGAATGTAGGCCGTGACCTCAATCCCGTTCGTCAGACGGACGCGGCAGACCTTGCGCAACGCAGAGTTTGGCTTCTTTGGAGTAACCGTCCGAACCGCCGTGCAGACGCCGCGCTTTTGTGGAGAGCCCGTGTCCTGAGTCGTTCGGCTGGTCAAGGCGTTGTATCGAAACCGCAGCGCGGGCGCTTTCGCCTTCTTACGGCTTTTCTTGCGCCCTTTGCGGGCGAGCTGATTGATCGTTGGCACTTTGGCTCGCCTTCCAACGGCTCTCGGCGCTTGGCATGACTCGTACCGTTCCCACCAAAGGCGTGTCGGCACGAAGATAGGGTCAAGGCGCTGGTTGAGCGAACCGGCTTTACGCCGATGGTCTTCAACCTCAGGTCGGCCTCGACCCTTGCACGCGCCAATGCTCATCGGCGTCCGGCACGTGAAAGTCAACGATATCCCAAATCACGCCAACCCTGCAAGAAGACAGGCTGACTACCTGTGACAGGACGTGAACAATCTGTGTTGCTCACCTGTCAGACCACCCGGTCTGTTCTCAAACGCCTGCGTACGAATGCAGCCCGGAGATCCACAGGTTGACGCCCAGATACGTGAACATCACCGCGAAAAACCCCAGCACCACGATCCAGGCCTTACGAGCGCCCCGAAGCTGACGCAGCCCTCGGCCATGGATGTACACCGCAAAGATCAGCCAGGTCACCAACGCCGCAGTTTCCTTCGGATCCCAGCCCCAGTAACGACCCCAGGCGTCATTCGCCCAGAATGCCCCCAGCGCGATTCCCGCTGCCAGCAACGGAAATCCAATCAGCACCGTCCGATACGTCAACTCGTCGCAACGCTCGGCGGAGGGTAGCCACTCAAAGCGCCCACCCAGATTCGCCACGTTCGAAGGAAACCCCTGGGCCAGATGCATCGCCGCCTGTCCAAACGCCACGGCAAACACGGCATAGGACAGGATCATCAGTGCAACGTGAATCGTGAGCAACGTCGGGCTCTGAAGCGCCGGTACCAGGATCTCCTGGCCGCCACTGGGGAAGGCCAGCGCCGATCCATACAGACCACAGGCCACCGGCAACACGAACGAGCCAGCCAGCCGTGTCCCCGATCGCAGCTCGAAGATGCCGTAGAGCAGCACGATCGCGATCCCAAACGACATCGAGAACTCAAACAAGTTGCTGTACGGCGCGTGGTTCAACGCAATCGAGCGCATCACCAGCCCGACAATCCCCAGCGTCGCCGCCGTCCAGACGCTCAGCGTCGCGATCCCACCCAGCGTTGGAGACCGAACCGGTCCTGGAGCAGGAGCGGGAATCGATGGCTCGGTCGCCGCCACCCGTCGCGGCGCCAAGGCCAGGCGCAGCCGAGGTTGCAGTGCATACACGACCGAGAAGATCGCAGCGCAACCAGCGGCGACAAAACTCGCCCAGAGCAAGAACAACGCGCCATCAGCCATCGGACGCCTCTGCTGCTTTTGCCTCAGCAGCTTCTGCCGCTTTGGCCGCGTTCTCCCTGGCCTGGCGCTCTGCCCTCAGCGCATCCCGACGTCGAGGCGGGCTCGCTCCGCCGAATGTCAGACGGCGAAAGCCTTCGGCCCAAGGCACGCGACCAGCACGCGCCGCCTGTTCCGACCGATTCCGCATCCGCTTGACCATCTCTTCACGATTCGCCGCCTGCACCTGAGAGGCATGACGCAAGAGGGCATCAATTCTTCGCTCAAGTTGATCCGACACGTCAACGAAATAGTTCGGCTCATTGCTTCCGGCGAGCAGGATCGTGTTGACCCGAACCGGCTCGACGCCAGTCGCAACCTGCTCGGCATATGAATTCGCGTTCCTCGACAGCGGAAAGGCTGCATCCAGCGCCGCGATGCCGACCGTGCGATGGTCTCGATGATTGAAGCCGCGATAACCGTCCCAGGTGATCATCAACTCCGGCCGCACCTCGCGCAGGACACGAACCATCTGGCCGCGAAACTCCGAACTGTCCTCGACATGCCCGTCCGGCACGCGCAAGAAGATGCAGCGCTTGATGCCCAACTCGGTTGCTGCCGCCTCCTGCTCCGCCTCGCGCAGCGCTCCCAGATCAGCCGGGCCCAGCATCGGATCTTTCGTTCCCTTGTCGCCGCTCGTCACCAGGCAGAATGAGACGTCCCAGCCATCGTCCGACAGTTGCGCGACCGTGCCACCACAGGTGAACTCGATGTCGTCCGGGTGAGCCATCACCACCAGCGCCCGACGGGCCTCTTCGGCAGCGGTCGGAGCCTCAGCGTCTGCCATCTCGGCCCTCGTTCCGCTTGCCGGCTAGCTCGCCGCCACCAACAGCGACTCCACTGAATCAGGACAACAGGCTTCGCGCGATGAACCGGCGTCTGCCTGCCCGCTCAGCAGGTCCTCGTAGACATCGAGAATACTGCGCGCCACACTGCGCCAGGAGTAGACCGACATCTCCGCCGCTGCCGCTTCGCCCATGCGCTCCCGTAGTCCATCGTCGCCCAGCAGACGATCAAGCGCTGCGGCGAATCCCTCCGGTCGACGGTCGCCGACCAGGAGTCCGGTTCGGCCGTGCGCAATCGTGCTGGCCAATCCACCAACTCGCGTCGCCACCGCCGGCGCGCCCGAGGCCATCGCCTCAACTGCCACAAGTCCAAACGACTCATAGGCCGAGGGAACGGCGCAGACTGCAGCCGCGCGGTATAGATCAGGCAACCCTTGGCGGTCGACGGCGCTCGCGAATCTGACACGGTCTTCCACGCCAGATTCCGAAGCCAACTGTCGTAGCCGACTACGTTCGTCCTCGTCCCGCTCATCGCCGCCGACGATCCACAGGTTGGCGTCCGATCGGCTCTTGATCAGCGGAAGCGAACGCACCAGCAAGTCCGCGCCCTTGGCCGGTTCCAATCGTCCCACGAACAGGACTCCAGGACCGTCCTCAACACCCAGCTCGGGCAACGCCTGCGCAAGTCGGCAGCGCGATTCCTGGATCCCCGCAGGATGGAACATCTCCAGGTCGAGTCCACAGGGCACGACCCGAACCTGCGCGGCCTCTGCCCCGTACTGACCAATCAGGAATGCTCGCTCATGTGAGGTGGCGCCAATGATCGCGTCGGAGCAGGCAATCACTCGACGCTCGCCCTCAATCCGGAATGGCGGCTCGGACTGCTGAAATACTTCCTTGACAGCGCCCAGCGTGTGGAACATCACGGCGTGAGGACACCGCCAGCGACGAGCCAGCTCAATCCCGCTCAATCCGGCGACCCAATAGTGCGAATGCACGAGATCGTACGGCTCCAGACCGTCAACGATTCGCTCCACACCGTTGGTGAATTCCGAAACGTGTGCGCCAATCTCGATCGGCGGCAAGCTGATGGGCGGTCCGGCATCGACATGGAACAGGCGCGCGCCGGGCGCCAGTTCCTCCATGTCGGGCGCGTCGATCCGGTCACGGCGCGTGAACACGTCAACGTCCCAGCCCATTTCCGCCAGGTGACGCGACAGATCGGCCACGTAGACGTTCATCCCTCCGGCCTTGGTCGTGCCGGCTCGGGCCAACGGCGACGTATGCGTCGACATCACCGCAAGACGCCGCTTCCGACCGAAGTTGGAATGCAGTCGCTGCCTCATGATTCCCCGCCCTCCCGCGTCAATCTCAGCAGACGCACCACCGCGTCTTGACCGCCCAGGTCGTACTTGTATGGCTCGTCGCCGCGCAGGAAGTTCACGCTTGACATCCCTCGCTCAACCGCGTCGCGAATGCACAGCACTTTCGACGCCAACCCTGCCGACAGATCTCGGAACTTGGGAGCATAGCCACTGTTGTACAACAGCAACTGATTGCGTGCGACGAAGCACAACACCATCGCCGCCGCCTCTCCCGAAACGGACATCACATAAAGTCGCAGCACTCCCGCTTCCGACAGGGACGCACTCAAACGCTCGAAAAACGCCCGCATCTCATCGGTCAGGAAGACCGCCTTGTCACCGCGCGACTCGGCCATCATCGCCATGAACTCGGGCATCCGCGCCTCAACGGCCTCAGGCGATTCCACCGCCTCGAACTCCACTGCCCCACGAAGCTGCCGTAGTGGGCGCAGCTTGCGCCGAACCTCACGACGGTCGCGCGACCGCAAGGCCGTGAGATAGTCGTCCCAATCTCCCTCGAGCGCAATCGTCGGACAGACCGCCTCATCGGCGATTTCGAGGTTCCAACCACGAGCGCTTGCAGCCTGGAAGGCCTGAACCCAGGTCGAGCCCGGCTCGATGCCTCGAAACTCCGCCGATGTCGCGCCCGATGCCTCCAGGCGATCCAGCACCGCTGATACCAGCGTTGACTCATGACCATTCCGGCTGACAGGACCGAGATAGTCCGACACCTCGTGATCGCCGGCGAACGTCCAGTGCGTCCCGCAGCGCTTGAGCGGTGCAAGTCCAACCAACTCGCCGGTCCCGTTCTCAAGCCCGAGCAACTCCAGCTCCGCCTCACCTGCTTCGCCAAACACCGACCACCAAGCCTGGCCAAACTCCGGAGTCGAAAACGGCATCGCCTCCGCCGAGCGGCATAAGGCGCTCCAGCGCTCTCCCAATTCGGCGAAGCCACCCTGGACAACGTTGAGACTCACAGCCGCTGCGTCCCCACCAGCGAGAGGAACTCCGCCCGCGTCTCTACCTGATCCCTGAAACTGCCGCGCATCGCCGAAGTCAACATCCGCGATCCCGGTTTCTTGATCCCACGCATCTGCATGCACAAATGCTCCGCTTCGACCGCCACGCCGACGCCCTGCGTTTGCAGCGAGGACTCGATAATGTCGGCAATCTGCGCGGTCAATCGCTCCTGCAACTGGGGCCGCCGGGCCACCGCATCCACCAGCCGAGCTAGTTTCGACAATCCTACGACTCGGCCATTCGGGACATAGCCCACGTGTGCAATCCCGTGGAACGGCATCAAGTGATGCTCACAGGTCGAAAAGAACGGAATATCTCGAAGAATCACCATCTCGTCATGGCCCTCTTCGAATCCCACCGCGAGCAACTTCGGCAAATCCACGTCGCGGCCGCCGAACGTCTCCTCGAACGCGGCCGCTACTCGCCGAGGCGTCTCGCGCAGACCTTCCCGGTCGGGATCCTCGCCCAGCGCCAACAACAACTCCCGCACCGCTGCTTGCGCGCGGTCGCGGTCAACGAGTCCGCTCATTCCAATCCCTCCGTGATCGCCGCTGCCGCCTGGTCGTATCCCGCGCCAATTTCTACCACATCCGCCTCAATCGACGCCACGGCTCGTTCAGGATCCTTCAGTCCGTGTCCGGTCAACGTGCATACCACCCGCCGACCCCCTAGCGAGCCATCACCATGCCGCTCAAGCAGACCCGCCACCGACGCTGCCGAGGCCGGCTCGCAAAAGATGCCCTCAGTATCGGCCAACATTCGGTATGCATCGAGAATCTGTTCATCCGTCGTGGCGACAATCTTGCCACCCGATTCGTCCCGCGCCGCCACTGCGCCATCCCACGACGCCGGATCGCCGATCCGAATCGCCGTGGCAATCGTCTCAGGCTGCTCGATGGCATGACCGTAGACCAGTGGAGCAGCTCCCGCTGCCTGCACACCCAGCATGCTGGGACGCCGGCTCGCCAATTCTGCCTGGAAGTACTCGCAGTAACCACGCCAGTACGCGGTGATGTTACCCGCGTTGCCGACCGGAATGCAGTGCAGATCGGGCGCGTCGCCCAGCGCATCGACGATCTCCATCGCCGCTGTCTTCTGACCTTCGATCCGATAGGGATTGACAGAGTTAACCAGCGCAACCGGCAACCGATCCGTCAGCTCCTGGGCCAATCTCAATGCATCGTCGAAATTGCCGTCAACCGCCAGCACTCGGGCGCCATGCGCTGCTGCCTGGGCCAGTTTCCCCTGCGCAATCCGACCTTCGGGCACCAGGACGAACGACCGCAATCCACATCGAGATGCATAGGCTGCCGCCGACGCGCTCGTGTTGCCGGTCGATGCACACAGCACTGCAGTCGCACCCTGCTCAACAGCCTTCGCCACTGCCACCACCATCCCGCGATCCTTGAACGACCCGGTCGGGTTGCACAACTCCAGCTTCAGCCAGACTTCGTCTGCCCCCGTCGCACGTTCCAGGCTCTCAGCTCTGACCAGCGGTGTACTGCCCTCACCGAGAGTGACACAGGGCGTCGACTCCGTGACCGGCAACCAGGACGCGTAACGCTCAAGCACTCCACCGCCGACCCATGAGCTCTGACGTGCTGCGGGACTAGCCATCGCCGCGCACTCGCAGGTAGGACTTCAGCTCGCGGATCTCCTGCTCTAGCTCCTCAATCTGGCGACGCCGAATCTGCTCCTGCATCGCCACGAATCGATCCTGCTCCTCCGCCGACAACGAAGACACGCTCTCGATCTTGTCACTCAACGACGCGACGGCTCGCTCTCGACGCGCATCCCGCGCCCTCAACTGTTCGCCGATCCGCTCGACATTGCCGATCCGCTCTTCCAACGCCTCAAATCCGCGTTGCACTGATGCAACCAGCGTCTTCGACGTGTCGAGCGTTTGTAGTGACTCCTCGACTCGACCGCGCATCGCCTCAACGTTGTTGCGCAGGTCTTCCCATTGCTCGGCGGTCTCCTGGACTCGGCGCAGTCCCTGGTACGACAGATCGACGCGCTCGGTCAACCCGAACAACTGGCGCTCCAGCGCTTCAACTCGCGATTCCATTGCGTTGCGTTCGCTCGACGCCCGGCGCAATCCATCCGCATTCGCCGCTATTCGCGCGCCTAGAGCGACCTGGCCGTTCTCCATTTGCGAAATCCGGTGCGCGACCTCGCCGCCTTCGCTATTGACGCGGCGAATCGCTTCGTCGAACACTGCGAGGCGCTCTCGCAAGTCATTCAGAGACTTCTCGCTCGACTGCAATCTGCGGTTCGCTTCGTTGCCCGCCTCACGCTGTCCGTCGACCTCCTGGCGTAGCTGACGAATCGAGGCTTCCGACAGCTCCTTGTTCTCATCCAATTCGTTGTTCGCGCGGTTCATGCGATCACGCAACGACGGCACCTCATCAAGCTGACGCATTGCCGCGCCAATCTCCGCCGCTAGTGATATCGCCGTGCCCTCCAGATCGCGGATGCGCTGATCGAGAGCATTCAACTCACGCTCATCGCGCACTTGCGATTGCGCAAGCTCGGCCGCCCGATTGCGCAGCCCGGTAATCGACTCTTCTAACCGCATCCAGCGAGTGTCGGCGCCGTCAATCGGATCAGTCGTTGTCACAGCCATCCTCAATCCGCAGCCGCACACCCAATTCGATCATCGAGTCAGACCGCTGTAGGCCATCGAGCACCCGCTGCAGCGCGCCATCGGTACAGCCGTGGGTCGTGACGATGAGTTCCGCCGACTGACTCCGCTCCGGATGCGGTGTTTGCAGCACAGACGCAATGCTCACTTCTTCAGCAGCGAACACCGCTCCTAATTCTGCCAGCACACCGGCACGATCGGGTACTTCGAGCCGCAGATATGTGCGTACCCATATGTCACTCAACGGAGCAACCTGTGGCGAGTCGTCCATGGGACGCAAGCGGCGCGGCGCCTGGTCGGAGGCAAGGCGACCTGCCACCTCAAGAATGTCCGCGACCACCGCACTGGATGTCGCCCCTGCTCCAGCCCCAGGACCCTCCAGCACCACCGAACCAATCAGATCACCCGACACCGAAACCGCATTCAACACCCCGTCGACCCCTGCCATCGGATCCGTCATCGGCACCAGGGTCGGATGCACCCGCAGATCAAGTCCAAGTTCAGTCTGTCGCGCAGTCGCCAACATCCGAATCGCATAGCCAAGATCTCGCGCGTGGACAAAGTCGCGCGCCTCAAGCGATCGAATGCCTTCGCAGTGCACGTCGTCCGGCCCGACCTGCGAGTGAAACGCCAGCGACGCCAGGATGGCCAACTTGTACGCCGCGTCGATGCCATCCACGTCGTTCGTCGGATCGGATTCGGCATAGCCAAGTCGCTGCGCCTCAGCTAACGCGGCGTCATAGCTCATGCCATCGCGTGACATCGCCGTGATCATGTAGTTCGTGGTGCCGTTGATGATCGCCCGCACCGACGACACATCATTGGCCTGCAAGTCTCGCTGCAATGCTCCAATGATCGGAATCCCACCGCCGACGCTGGCCTCGTACCTCAGCTCCGCTCCACGCGCCTCCGCCAGTGCCAATAGCGCTGGTCCTCGCTTCGCCATCACCTCTTTGTTGGCGGTCACGACCGACTTCCCAACCGACAGCGCCGCCTCGATACACTCAGCCGCCGGCGACTCGCCACCCATCAACTCAACCACCAGATCCACATCATTGTGGGACGATATCGCCAACGGGTCGTCCGAGATGGTGAGTCCCGCCGCAGAGAGTTCGGACCGTGCCGCCACATTTCGAACGGCAGCGGCCCTAACTTCGAGTCGTTGGCCGCAGCGCGATTCATACGCCAGGGCGTTGCCCTGCAGAGCATCCAGGACGCCGCGACCGACGACGCCCAGACCAAGCAACCCAATCCCCAGCGACTCACCCATCAGGCGCCAGATTCCTCAGTTGCGGGAGCCTCCCCTGACGGCGCTTCCGCTGCGGCCTCAGGCCCTGCAGTTTCGGGAGCTGCCGCCTGCGCTTCTTCGGGTGCTACCGCTGTTGCAGTCTCTGGCGCTGCCTCGGTGGCGGCCTGAGGCGCGTCCACTGCGCTCGCAGGAGCCGACGCGCTGTCCGGGGCTGCTTCGTTGACCGGTTCCGCTGCGGCGGCGCCGCCTTCTGCCGGCTGCGAGGGTGGCGCGTCGTCCAACTCCGCCCGCATCGCTCGCTGCGCCATCCGGGTCACCATGCGGAACCGAGAAGTCTGACGCATGTGCTCGGCGGTGTACGGTAGCAACGCCACCTGCCGCGCTCGCTTGATCTCGCGTGCAATCTTGCGCTGGTCCTTCGCCGTCAGACCGGTCTTGCGCCGAGGCTCGATCCGGCCGCGATCCGAGATCAGCTTCTTCAGGCGATCAACATCCTTGTAGTCAATCGTCTTGACCTCTTGTGGCGTGAACACCGGCGCGCGACGACGGCGTCCGCGACGACGCGTCCGCTCGATCATCTGCGGCAGCCGATCACCCGACTCCGGCGCGGGCGTGATCCGCGGCGTCGGCGCTGGCGGCTCGGCCGACGAGGCCGGGGCCGGAACTGGTGCGGCGACAGGCGCCGCCTCAATGTTTGGTTCTGATTCAGTCGTCATCAATCATTCTCCCCAACATGTGCTCAGTCCACGCCGCCGATACGGCGTAAGGAATCTGTCTACTCAAACGGAAGGTCGCCCGCATCCGGACCACCACCGATATCGCCTGGTTCGTCCTGCCAGCTTCCACCGCCACCGCCGCCGCCAAAGTCTCCACCGCCGCCACCGCCACGGCTGCCGAGGAACTGGAAATTGTTGGCCACAACCTCAGTCATGTACCTGGTCTGACCCTGCTGGTCTTCCCATGATCGGGTTTGCAACCTGCCCTCGACGAAGACCTGCGAACCGCGTTGTAGATACTGACCGGCTACTTCAGCCTGCCTGGCAAAACAGACGATCCGCACCCACTCGGTCTCTTCCTGACGTTGGCCTTCGCGATCCGTATACGTGCGATTGCACGCGATACTGAAATTCGCGACCGCGGTTCCGTTCGCCGTGTAGCGCATCTCGGGATCACGCCCCAGATTGCCAATCAGCATTACTTTGTTCAGTCCAGCCATCAGAGTCTCTCCCTGCGAATACTCAGCCGCAGGCTAGTGGTCGCGCCGCACGATCAGATGACGCAACACCTGCTCGTCGATCAACAACGACTGCTCCAGCTCGTCACGTCGCGACTCCGATCCGCCTTCGTAATGGGCAATCAAGTAGTGCCCCTCGAAGGCCTGCTTGATCGGGTACGCCAACCGACGTCGGCCCCAGTCGATCACCTCGGTCACGTCATTGCCGTAGTCGGTCAGCGTGCCGCGCAAATGCGCCATGCGCTCTTCGATCAGGTCGCCGACGATGTCGGGGTGGAGCACCACCATAATCTCGTATTCCGTCGCAGCCTGCGCCATGTATCACTCCTCTACGCGAACACTCGGTTCGCCGTTTCGTCCTGTTTGTCCTGGTGGTTGTAGATCCCGGGAATCGGGAAACTCGACGCCAGCTCGCGCACTTCAGCGCGGACACGAGCCTGTTCGTCAGCGTTGTCAATATGATCCAACACCCGGCTGATCAGCCCGGCGACCTGTGTCATCTCATCCTCGCGCATCCCGCGAGTCGTCAATGCCGGCGTGCCAATCCGAACGCCCGACGTCACCGTCGGACGCTGAGTGTCGTACGGGATCGTGTTCTTGTTCACCGTGATGCCGGCCACGTCGAGCGCCGCCTCCGCAGCCTTGCCGGTCAAGCCTTTGACTCCAACGTCGAGCAGCAACAGATGATTGTCGGTCCCACCCGAGACCAACCGCCAGCCCTCCGAGAGCAACCCGTCGGCCAACGCCTTGCAGTTCGCCACGATCTGAGCCGCATACTCGGCGAACTCGGGTGTCGCCGCTTCTTTCAGCGCGACCGCCTTCGCCGCGATCGTGTGCATATGCGGCCCGCCCGAGGTACCCGGGAAGATCGCCCGGTCAATCTTGCGAGCCATCTCCGAGTTCGTCAGCATCAGCGCCGACCGAGGCCCGCGCAGCGTCTTGTGCGTCGTCGTCGTCACCACCGGCGCGTACGGCACCGGCGAGGGATGCACGCCGCCTGCGACCAATCCGGCCACATGCGCCATGTCCACCATCAGGACCGCATCCACTGACTCGGCAATCTCAGCCGCCCTGGCAAAATCGTAGATCCGCGGGTAGGCCGTCGCGCCGACCACGATGACCTTCGGTCGATGCTCACGCGCCAGCGCGGCCATCCCGTCGTAGTCGATCTGCTCGGTCTCCTGGTCAACGCCATAGGAGACAAACTCGAACCAGCGACCGGAGATGTTGACCGGCAGGCCGTGCGTCAGATGCCCGCCGTGATTCAGTTCCAGTCCCATCGCCGTGTCCCCCGGCGACAGCAATGCAAAGTACGCCGCGATATTCGCCTGCGTACCCGAGTGCGCCTGGACATTGGCGTGATCCGCGCCAAACAGCGACTTCGCCCGCTCAATCGCGAGCTCCTCCACCACATCGACAAACTCGCAGCCGCCGTAGTAGCGCTTGCCCGGATATCCCTCGGCGTACTTGTTGGTCAGCACCGACCCCATCGCCGCCAGCACAGGCTCGGACGGGTAGTTCTCTGAGGCAATCAGCTCGAGACCGTCACGCTGCCGACCCGCTTCCGACTCAATCGCGGAGGCGATCTCCGCGTCCACCGCATCCAGTGCGGCCCCAGCCAACGTCAACGCCATATCTCACCCATTCGCGTCATGGAGACCCGATCTAATCGGGCCGCCGCCGGGTCAGACGCCCGACGGCACACGAACAACAGTCGATCTCAGCTTACACGTGGTCAAGAACGGCAAGTCAACCAGACAACTCACGCCGCGTCCACGACGCGTCAATCCCCGCCAGCATCCCCCCGCTGACCAGCGAATGCCCGCCCATCAGCACTCGCTTGTCTGCCAGGGCCCACACCAGCTCCCGTAGCTCCTCATGCTCGATCAGCTCCCATCTGCCCAGGTCGGCGACAAACCGATCATAGAGAGACACATCCCAACCCAGGTGCGAAAACAACGGCCGCGTGTCCCAGATCACCGCGTCGGCCATGCTCTCTAGCAGCAGGGCAAATTGCTCGCTCCCGGTCCGCTCATACAGTTCACCGATCAATGACCGCGCACGCCCGCCGCGTGTTCGCAGACCTCGCTCCTCCGACAACACACGCACTCGGCACGACGTATCGCGATCCAACACTGCCCAGTCGGATCCACTCACCCGACCACAGACCATCAACTCCTGCGTGCGACGCGTCATCGTCTCAAACACCCGCACCGCTTTCCGCACCTGCTCATCCAGCTCCCGTTGCCCGGCCAACTCAGCCCGGGTTGCCGCCCCCAGGTCCATTGAACCAACGCGCTCAGCCGTCTTTAGCACGACCAGGTCCGCCGGCGTGTCAACGTCCATCAACGACCGCGCCGAGCGTGCGAATGACTGAACCGAAACCCCGCTTCGATCTCGGACAAGTTGCGCAAACCGGTTGTCCACTCGCTCTCGAGCAACGCTGCGGAGCATCCGTCCATCCGGCACCGCGATCCAGTCGCAAGAGAACATCCGGTTCGCCGTAGCGACTCCCGTTTCAATCATCTCCAACAACGTCGACCAGTCTTCAGTTGTCATCGCGGGCATTCCCGAGCCCGCATAGCAAACCGGACCGTAAGCATCCCTTGCCGCCGCCGAAACGATGCTCCCGATCAACCGGCGTGGCTGTGTCCGCTCAACCTCCACGCCTTCGATCTGCTCCGTTGAGAACACCCGTACCCGCTCGAACCCCGCAGCACGAGCGCGCGTCGCAGTGTCTACGACGACCGCGGCGCGCATGCGATCAACCAACTCGACGGGAAAACCGTCGTCGCCCAGCGGCTTGTAACTCAGCCAAAACTCGGACTCGCGCTTCGGCGCCATCTCAGCCCGCCCGAGCAACCGTCCAGGCGTCCACTGCCGTCGCGCCGGCGGCCAACAACGTTCGCGCCGCCTCCGACAATGTCGCCATCGACGTCGACACGTCATCAACTAGCAGCACGCCCCGCCCGCGGACCAGCGTTTCATCCGCCGCAAACGCGCCAACCACAATCCGCCGACGATCCGCCCGCGACCGGGCCTGAGCCTGTCGCGGACCCCACCATCCACGTCGTCGAAGCGCTGACGATTCGATCATGAGCTCGGTCCGTTCCGCCACCACCTGCGCCAACCGCTCGGCCTGGTTGCCTCCTCGCCGACGCTTGCGCAGCAGAGGAATCGGAATCGGCACAACGATGGCAGTATCCGCCGCAGGACGAATCTCGCCCGCCATCTCAACCAACTCTCGGGCCAATGCCGTCACGCCGCGATGCTTCAGTGCCAGGACCGCTGCCCGGACCGGTCCGTCGTAGACAAACGCCGACCGCAACTCGCGCACCGCCAGTGGACGCGAGACACAGTCGGCGCACACCGGCGCGTCCGAGACCAGCCAGCAGTGACGACAGCGCTTCCCATCCGCCCGTTGCATCAGCCCGCGACAGGTACGGCAGATCGACTCCCCAGCCGTGCCGCACGACACACAATGCGGCGGCAGCGCCACATCGATCATTGCTTCAATAGCTGCCAGCGCCGAGGCAACAGGCCGATAGACTGAATCCATGCGGCTTACCGTACAACTCTTCGCCAATCTCGCCGAGACCTGCGGCATGCGCCAGGTCGAACTCTGCGACCTGCCGCAACCCTTGACCGCCGCCCTGGTCATGGACGCATTCGTCGACCGCTTCCCGCAACTCGACGCCATGCGCGACTCAATTATGTTCGCCGTCAACGCCGAGTACGTCACTGCCGATCACCCGGTCATGCCCTCAGACGAAGTCGCCTTAATCCCACCGGTCAGCGGCGGCTCGGACAATGGCAAGGCGGCCGAGGATGCGGCTGAGGATCCGTACTTCAAGATCACAAGCGACATCCTCGACCCTACCGCTCTCCACAACCTGGTCCTGTCGTCGCAAGCCGGCGCAGTCTCCCTGTTCGTCGGAGTCGTCCGAGACAACAACCTCGGTCGCGACGTCAACTACCTCGAATACGACGCCTATCCAGCCATGGCAATTCGGGTCATGCGACAGATCGAGTCCGAAATCCGTGACCGTTGGGACGTCCTCGACATCGCCATGCACCACCGCATCGGACGCCTCGAAATCGGCGAAGCCTCCGTCGCCGTCGCCGTCGCCTCAGCCCATCGCGGCGATGGCATCGACGCCTGTCATTACGGCATCGACCGGCTCAAGGCCATCGTCCCCATCTGGAAGAAAGAAGTCTGGACCGACGGCGAAGAGTGGATCGAAGGCTCCCTCACCCCCGCCGCTGAGGTCGACGCCGCGACGGAGTAATCTGCCGCGCCTCCTGGTCAGTCCGGTAGTCCTTGGCTCGCACGTGCAACGCAAGCCCCCGTTGGCTGTCCAGTAGCCGTGACGCCAACCGAGGATCCAGGTCATCGGGCAGCACGTTCATTGTGATCAGCGTCGGCGCGCTGCGCAGATATCTCGACGCGCAGAGCTGATACAACTTTTCGCTGGCCCACTCCGTCGACTGGTGAGCCCCGAGATCGTCCAGGATCAGCAAGTCCACCTCCTTCAGCGACGCAAAGATCGCCTCAAACGATGCCTCCCCCTCATCCCGATACGACGCTCGCAAGGCATCCAACAATTCCGGCACCACGGCGAAACACACGCTGTCGCCAACAGCCAACCGATCATTGGCGGCCGCTGCCGCCAGGTGCGTCTTCCCGACACCCGTACCGCCATACAACGTCAGCCAGCCCGCCGGATGCGACACCCACTCCTCAACCGTTGACTTCACCGTCGCCAGATTCTCAGCGTCTCCTCGGCCGCCCAGTCCCTCTTCTCGGAATCCGTCAAACGTGTATTGCTCCAGCACCGACTCCGTCATCCCGCCAAACTCCCGATACCGCCCGCCCGACTCCGTCGCAACCAACTCCAGTCTGGCCAGATCCAACGTCAGAAACGACTGCAAGCCAATCGCAGACAGATCGGCCGCCTCCGAGACCAGCACCGTCCGCCGACCGCTATTGCGCCGATGATTGAGCAACTGGAACAGCTTCTCTCGTGCCCAGTCCGTCGGAGAGATGCAGTCCAGGTCGTCAAGAATCAGAAACGGCACATCGCGCACATGCTCGAACAGCAATGCAAACGATAGATCGCCGCCGCTCGGTGCATTCATCGCCGACCGCAACCGATCCAACAGGTCGGCGACGACGAAATACAGCGCCGCGCGACCCCCGGCAATCCGCCGGTTCGCCATCTCCGCCGACAACCGCGTCCGTCCCGATCCTGCCGGCCCAGTAATCAACAACCAGCCAGGCTCGTCATCTTCCGTATCGGCAAACTCGGTGATCGTCTTGCCTGGACCGCTCGCAGTTTCGTCCTCCGTCAATCGCGCATCCGATAGCGGCCCCAGGTTACTCAGCCGCTGCAATCGCTCTGCCGCTCGCGCATCCTCTTCGGCGCGCCGACATTCACACGGTTGCACCCGCCCAAAGTTGGGATCACCGACCGGCCTCGCCACTCGGACATACCCCGCCCCGCCACAGATATCGCAGTCGGCCGAGCCATCCGGCGTCCACAGCGATTGATCTCGAATCAGCGGTTCGGCAGCCTCACTCCCGGAAGAGGTGCCGGTAGCGCGATGACTCCAGCCCGCCAGCAGCGGTCCGAGCCGTTGCATCTCCTCCATCGCGTCCCTCCGTCTCCCAGCGTTCGAGAATTGCCTGCACATAGCGCCAATTGCGGACGCCATTGGCTGCCGACTCGGCGAATGCGTCGCGCATCCAATCCGACCCGTAGCGCGACTCCGCCGCCTTGACCTCTTCCGAGAGGATCGGCGGCATCGCCGTCCCAAATGCACTCTGCCAGATCTCCGGGGCCGAGCTGTACGCGGCCTCACGCCCATACACGCTGCGGGCCGCGGCAGGCATTGACGCGGACGCCATGGCACGCTTGCCATCGGCGTCATTGAGCGCAATCCACTCGACCCAACCGCCATCCTGCACGGAGCGCGCCCTTAACAATGAGCCACGTTCGGAAGCGGCGTCGAGACCCTGCCGAAACGCGTCCTCAACCTCACGGTCACCACAGAAGCTCGCCAGCGCCTCGATCAACGACCGAGACTCACGCAGATCCGACAACGACACCCGTCGCGGATAGCGGCGTTGCCTGGCGATCGCCTCAACCGCATACAAGGTCACAATCAACTCGGCCGGGTCCGACATCGCCGGAACCAGGTCACGTAGCAGCGCCTGGGGCAGAGGGGTCACCGGCGCTCCCGAGGCAAACCCGTCGAAGCCCATCAGAATTCACCCACTCCGTGCTCAGCCTGGGCATAGAAGTCTTCGAACTTCGCCACCGTCGGCACGAACCGAACATCTACACGCCCCACCGCTCCATGCCGATGTTTGGCAACTAACAGTTGAGCCACCTCATGCTGACCGCTGTGCGACGCATCAGTCACCAGGTCGTCCTGATACTCATCTCGGTCGTACATGTCTTCACGGTAGATAAAGATCACCACATCCGCGTCCTGCTCAATCGATCCGCTCTCGCGCAAGTCAGAGAGCTGAGGCACCGGCGGATGCCGACGCTCGACCGCACGCGACAACTGCGACAACGCCAGGATCGGAATCTGTAGCTCCCGCGCAATCTCCTTCAGCGTCCGCGAGATCAACGAAATCTCACTCACGCGGTTCGTGTCCGACTGCGCTCTTGAGAATCCATGCACCAACTGAATGTGATCGACAATGATCAGACCCAGTCCGCCGCTGCTATTCCCACGGCGGTGGGCCTGCTCCTGCAATCTCGTGTGCAAGTTCCGCGATTTGGCTCGCATCTCGGCCAACGTTTGTCCGGCGGTGTCGTCAACATAGATTTCAGCCTGGGCGAGCCTTCCGATTGCTCGTGATATCTCATTGTTCTGCTCTTCAGTGTGGCGACCAATCTGTAGCCGAGCTTGTTCTACTTGGGATTCGGCCGAGACTAGCCTCCCGGCAATCTGCTCAGCCGACATTTCCAGGGAGAAGATCGCCACTGGCAACTTTTGCTCAACCGCCGCGGCGCGGGCGATACTCAACGCCAAAGCCGACTTGCCTACCGACGGCCTAGCCGCCAGTACAACCAGATCCGAGGCGTGCATGCCGTCATTGAGCAATAGATCCAAATCCATGAACCCTGTACGAATCGGTCCATGAATGCCGGAGTCTGCTTCGCTGCCGTCGCTGAGCACATCGTTGAGCAGGTCTTGCAGCAAGCGAAAGTCCTGACGCCGATCAGCGCCGCGAATCCCGTACAACAACTCCACTGCATGAGTCAGCGATTCGCCAACGTTCGGGTCTGCCTGGTATGCCAGCTCCCCGATCTCGCCCGCCGCGCGGATCATGTCGCGATACGTGGACGCCCGCTGCACCAACCGCGCATAGTGCTCCGCTCCGACCGTCGCCGGCAGCTCGTACACCAACTGATTCAGATACGCCTGCCCACCCGCCTCCTGCAACCGACCTTCCGTCGACAATTGGGCAGCAATCGTGATCTGGTCAATCGCCTCATAGCGCTCAAACACCGCCAGTACCGCCGCAAAGATCGCCCGATGCCGAGGATCCATGAAGTCATCGGGCTCGAGCATCCCCGCCAGGCGCTCATAGACACCGGCCTCCGCCAGGATCGCCCCCAACACCGACTCCTCCGCCGCCTGATCCTGTGGAACGCCACGAGACGCCGACCGCGCCCGCTGGCCCCGTCCATTGCCGCCGTATTCCTCGGCCAGTTCGTCATAGGTGGGATCAGAAGAGACCATCACAGCCTCCACGATCAGATTGCGTCTCCAAAAGGCCGCTTCCCACCAGTCCTCTACACACTCGAAACGCCGGTGGTTTCTTTGCTCCCCCTTGCAGAGATCGATGCGCAACCTCAAATTCCGCTCTCCCCCCCTTGCGGGGGGAGATGTCACGGAGTGACAGAGGGGGGGTCGGTCGGTGAGCACCAGATAGAAGTTGCGGACAGGACCCCCCCTCTGCCTTCGGCATCTCCCCCGCAAGGGGGGAGAAGGGGAGTTGTGCATCGGTCTCTTGCAGGGGGAGCTGCCGAAGGCTGAGGGGGTCCCTCCCAGTTAGTGAGACCACCGCCGCTGCTGCCAAATGCCTCAGTTTGCGAGTAGCACCAATGAGGCGAACCTGGGATGAACCAAGTCCCAGCGTTCTACACCACCTCCGTGCACTCAGCGCGGAAGGAGCAGGTCCCCGCGCAAAGGCGGGGACGGCGAGAGCATTGCAATTGAAGTACGGCGCTACGCCTCGACGGCTTCGGCCTCTTCCGCCTCCTCGGCGGCTTCCTCGTCCGCTGCGGCCTCGGCTTCGTCTGCTTCCGCCAGTACTTCGTCGAAACTCAGGTCGACGCTGTCCGCGTCTGGCTCGACAATCACTCGCACCTCGGCCGACACGTTGCGCGTCAGCCGAACACGAACATCCTCCACGCCCAGCGTCCGCAGCGACTGCGCCAGCAGCACCTGCCGATGCTCGATCACCGCGTCCGGCACCTGCTCGGCGGCAATCTCGGTCAGACGCTCGGCGATGTCGCGAGCCGTGATCGAACCAAACAGTCGGCCTTGCTCGCCGACGCGCGCCTCGAACGTCATCTCGGCGCCCGCGATTGCCAGCGCGACCGGGTTCGCATCGCCGTCCAGCTTCTCCTGACGGATCGCATCCGCCTGGGCCAGTCGGTCGGCTCGGGTCAGATTGTTTGGCGTCGTCGGGCCGGCCAGACCGCGCGGCAACAGGTAGTTGCGCGCGAACCCGTTCTTGACCTCTTTGATCTCGCCGACCAGCGCGGTTCCCTCGACCTCTTCGAAAAACACGACCTTCATCAGATAGCTCCGCTCGAACCTTGGCACATTCCAACCAACCATACCGATACACAGCAAACCGCCCAACACATGCGGACACAAACGAACCTGTGTTCACAATAGAACGTGAGTGCGCCATCTACAACCCAGCCGCGCTATCACCTGCGCGCACCGGTTGCTGCGGCAACGGCGCCATCCGCACGCTGCCGCGCTCGCCCAATGTCCCCGCGACAATCTGGACGACCTGTTCATTCGCCTTCAGGCGCCAATCATCCGAGCAGACCAGCACTTCCACCTGTTCGCCCGACCGGACGCGCAGGTAAATCGCATCACTGCCCTGATGCACCATCTTGAGCGCTTTGAGCCCGTTCTCCAGTTGTTCCATCAACTCGACATCTGCAGTCTCGTTGCCGGACTCCTCAATGGTGATCCACAGCGCCAACTC
This sequence comes from Dehalococcoidia bacterium, assembly GCA_965207365.1. Lineage (GTDB taxonomy): Bacteria > Chloroflexota > Dehalococcoidia > Bin125 > Bin125 > Bin125. The sequence goes on from OZ242281.1 coordinate 1,359,394, forward strand.
GACCGGCTCCGCTTCCGGTTCAGCCACCGGAATCGGCGTCGGAGCAGCCACAGGCGGGTCGACTACTTCCTCGACTGGCTCGGGACCGGGCAACGGCTGCCGAGGCTTCGACATCCATGGAGGCGACGCAACCTGCTTGATCGGGGGAACCGTGACCGTGCCGCCTGACCCACCGAGCGCCTCTGCTGCAGGCGCAGACGCCATCGACTCATTCCAGGCCGTCACATCCTCCACCGCCAGCGTCAATCGATCCATCCTCGTGCGGATGTTCACCGTCGTGATCACGATCTGATTCGGTTGCCACACATCCTTCGTCACCGCCCACTGATCGGGCCAGACCGTCACTTCGGCCGTCCCCGACAGGTCCTCAAGCATCACCGCCGCAAACTGATCGCCCTTGCGCGTCGTCAACTGACGCACGCCGTTGACCAACCCCGCAACCGTCTGCGTGTTGCCGGACATGTCCTCGGTCAGCTCCGACAACTGAGCGTCCACCCGACCCTGCAGCGCCAGCGTCGCCGCCTGCAGTGGATGCTCCGACACATACGCGCCCAGCAGCTCCCGTTCCCAGTTGAGCTGCTCGTGCGGCGTCGCGTCTATGTCTTCTTCCAGCGTCACCGTGGGAGTCGGCGTCTCAACTTCTGCGCCAAACAGGTCAAACATCGATGTCTGACCGCTATCGCGCAGCTCCTGGGCGCGGCGAGCGCGTTTGATGATGTCCTCCGCAGCCGCCGCCATCGCGCCTCGGGACTCAATCTCATCGAACGCACCTGCCTTGGCCAACGCCTCCAACGCTCGCCGGTTCATCGTCTTCGAGTCCAGCCGCTCCGCCAGGTCACTGGCATTCTGAATTAGACCATGTTCTTTTCGCTCGGCGATCAGCGGCTCGACCGCCGTTCGTCCCACATTCTTGATTGTGCCCAGACCAAACCGGATCGCGCTGCGACCGTCGGCCATCTTCTCCAGCGTGAACGTCGCCTCCGACCGATTCACATCGGGCAGCAACAGCGGAATGTCCAGCCGACCGCACTCAGCCGCCGCCTCGCGAATCCGGTCGCTATTGCCCGACGCCGCACGCAGCACCGCCGCCATGTACGGCGCTGGATAGTTCGCTTTGAACCACGCCGTCTGATACGCAATCGCCGCATACGACACCGCGTGCGCCTTGTTGAACGCATAGCCGGCAAACGGCTCAATCAACTCGAAGATCGTCTGCGCATCGTGCTCGGTGTAGCCGTTACCCAGCGCACCCTCGAGAAAATTCCCTCGCTCGCCGACCATCACCGCGGCAATCTTCTTTCCCATCGCCTTACGCATAATGTCGGCCTCGCCCAGCGTGTAACCGGCAAACTTCCGCGCGATGTGCAACACCTGGTCCTGGTACACAATCACGCCATACGTGTCATCGAGAATCTCACCCAGATCGTTATGCGGATACGACACCGCCTGGCGGCCGTGCTTGCTCTCGATAAACCGCGGAATGTGCTCCATCGGACCCGGCCGATACAGCGCCAGCAGCGCCGCCAGGTCCCGAATCGAGGTCGGCTTCAGATCCGCCACGACCCGGCGCATCCCGCCCGACTCCAGTTGAAACACGCCAAACGTGTCGCCGCTGGCCAACAGATCAAACGTCTTCTGATCGCCGTCGGGCAGGTTTACATAGTCAATCTCGACGCCTTCATGCTCCTGACACAGCCCAACCGCTTCCTCCAGGATGGTCAGGTTCGTCAGCCCGAGGAAATCCATCTTCAACAGGCCGACCGCCGCCACTTCATCCATTCCCCACTGCGTCATCGGGATCCAGCCCTCGTCCGACGACTCGTTCACCGGACGACGCAGCGGCACGTTCTCCGCCAACGGCTCCTGCGAAATCACGACACCCGCCGCGTGCGTCGACGTGTTCCGCACGACGCCATTCAGCCGCTGCGCGTACGACAACAACTCTTCAACAGTCGAATCGCTCTGCTTCGCCGCCTGCATCTCCTGTGACTGTGAAATCGCATCCGCTACCGAGATATTCAGTTGATTCGGCACCATCCGCGCCACGCGATCCGTGTCACCCAGCGGCACACCCAGCGCCCGGCCTGAATCGCGAATCGCCGCCTTCGCCCCCAACGTGCCGAACGTGATGATCTGCGCCACCCGATCGCGCCCATACTTCTCGGCCACGTAGCGGATAACCTCATCACGACGGTTATCGGCAAAGTCCATGTCGATATCGGGCATCTCCCGGCGCTCAAGGTTGAGGAAGCGCTCAAAGACCAACGAGTACTCCATCGGATCGATGTCGGTGATCTCAAGGCAGTACAGCACCAGACTCGCCGCCGCCGATCCTCGCACCGCCCGCGCGATCTCCCGGTCACGTGCAAAGTGGGCAAAGTCCATCACGATCAGGAAATACTCGGCGAAGCCGGTCTCCTTGATCACATGCAGCTCGTACTTCAACCGATCAATGTGAGTCTGCGGCGGATCGCCGTAGCGCTGTCTCAGACCCGAAAATGCGATGTCTGTCAGGTGCTCCAACGCTGTCTTGCCGGCAGGAATCTCAGGTTGCGGCAGACGCAGTCGGCCGAACTCCAGCTTCACCTCGCAGCGTTCGGCCACCAGTTGCGTATTCGTCACCGCCTCCGGAATGTCAGCAAAGACCTCATCCATGTAGGACTCGGATGTCAGGTAGAAGTCCTCGCCGTCGAAGCGGAATCGCTTCTCATCCGTCCGAACAGCGTTGGTGCCAATGCAGAGCAACAGATCATGGGCATCGTGATCGCCAGGCTCGCAATAGTGAGCATCCTGCGTCGCGACCAGTGGAATCTCAAACTCCCGCGACAGAGCAACCGTGTGCTCTAGCGGCGGCTCAAACTGCGGCAGCTCCTTGTGACGCTGAATCTCGAAGTAGTACCGGTCGCCAAACACCTCGCGATACCACTCCACCACCCGGCGAGCCTCAGCCAAATCCTCCCGTATCAGCGACCGCTGCAACTCCGACGACGGACAACCCGAGAGGACGATCAGCCCCTCCGAGTACTCAGCCAACAACTCCCGATCAATCCGCGGCCGGTAGTAAAACCCTTCCAGGTGGCCGCGTGTTGAGAGCTGGATCAGATTGCGCCAGCCCTGTTGATTCTGCGCCAACAGGACCATATGAAACGAGTTCGACGCCGCCTCCCGGCCCGCCGACTTATCCCGCCGATCCCCCGGCGCGACATACGCCTCCATCCCCAACACCGGCCGAATCCCTTCGGACTCGCAAGCCCGGTAAAACCCAATCGCTCCATACAGGTTTCCGTGGTCGGTAATCGCCAGTGATTCCTGCCCCAACCCCTTCGCCCGAGCCGCCAACGCCGAAACCTTCGACAACCCATCCAACTCCGAATACTCAGTATGCGTATGAAGATGCGCAAACATCAGCCCTCAACCTCTCCCCGCTGAGCCGTGCTTCGGCTCAGCAAAGATTCGCTTGAAGGGCCCGCGCTGTACATCCGGATTCCACGCGGTTCACAGGGTTCTTCCACGTCATCGGGGAAGATGTGGTCAACAGTAGTGGAACCGTGTCAGGCCGTTCACTGACTCCCCGCTTCCCCCCTTGCGAGACCGATGCGCAACCTCCAATTCCGCTCTCCCCCCCTTGCGGGGGGAGATGTCACGGAGTGACAGAGGGGGGTCGGTCGGTGAGCACCAGATAGAAGTTGCGGACAGGACCCCCCTCTGCCTTCGGCATCTCCCCCGCAAGGGGGGAGAAGGGGAGTTGTGCATCAGTCTCTTGCGGGGGAAGCTGCCGAAAGCCTACCCCCGCGCCCCGACCCAGGGCTGAAGGGGAGTCCCGGCCAAGCTGCTAAACCTCTTCGTCCAACGCAAACGCCGCGTGCAACACCCGTACCGCTTCTTCACCACGCTCCGCCCTGACCAGGCACGTAATCCGAATCTCCGATGTCGTAATCAACTCAATGTTGATCCCCGCGTCTGACAGCGAGCGGAACATCGTCGCCGCGTAACCCGGACCCGACTGCATCCCCGTGCCAATCAACGACACCTTGACCAAGTCATGTGCGAACAACACGTCGGCCGCGCCAAGCTCGGCCGCCAGCGGCCGGCTGATCTCCTGCGTACGTTCCCAGTCGTCGCCCGACACTGTGAAGGTCAAATCAGTCAACTGCAGTTCCGACGCGTTCTGCACGATCGTGTCGACCGAGATCCCTGCATCGGCCAGCGGACCAAAGATTTGCGACGCGATCCCCGGCCGGTCAGGCACGTGGCGCAGCGTCACTGACGACACGTCACGGTCCAGCGCGATCGTTCGGACTCGATTTTCAGGCTCCATTTGAACTTCCTTGCGAATCAACGTGCCGCCGCCTGAGCCAAACTCCGCCTGCGACGAAGCGACCAAAATCGGTATCTCATACAACAATCCCAGCTCGACGGCCCGCGGATGCATCACTCCAGCGCCCTGCTGAGCCGCCTCGAGCATCTCCTCCGACGCAATGTCCTTCAGACAGCGCGCCTTCGGCTCAATTCGTGGATCGGTGGTGTAAATCCCAAGCACATCCGTATAGATCTCAACCTGGTCGGCCTCAAGCGCCGCTCCCAATGCAACCGCCGATGTATCTGACCCACCCCGACCCAGCGTCGCATAGTCCCCCTGCGGACTCTGACCCTGGAACCCGGCCACCACGACCACGTTGCCAGCCGAAAACTCTTCGTGCATCCGCCACGTATCGATATTGCGAATCCGCGCCCGGCCGAACGTCTCATCGGTAAACACACCAGCCTGGGCCCCGGTCAGCGCGACCGCCGGACAGCCGATGTCGATCAGCGCCATCGTCAACAATGCGCTCGACACCATCTCACCGGTCGCCATCAACAGGTCAGTCTCCCGACGCGGCGGCCTCGGATTTACCTCGCGGGCCAGCGCCAACAGATCGTCGGTCGACTTACCCATTGCCGAGACCACCACCGCCAACTGCTCGCCCTCCGCACGAGCCGCTACGCGGCGCGCGACGTTTCGTATCCGCTCGACTGAACCGACCGACGTCCCACCGTATTTCTGAACGACCGTCACAGAATCTGCGCCCCGCCGCTATCGATCCCTGTCACAAATCCATGCCCGGTAATCCCCTGCGCCGCAGCCGAAGACACGAACGCCTCACGCACAGTGTCCGCTCGTTCCTCGCTCGACAGCGCCATCAATGTCGAGCCTCCACCCGACAGATACGCCGCATATGCTCCGGCCGATTCTGCCGCCTCAAACAACTCAAACATCGTCGGAAACAGCTTCGATCGCGGCTGTTGGTGCAAGCGGTCGTCGACCGCCGTCTTCATCGCGTCCCACGAACCGGTCGTCAACGCGGCGACCAGCAGAGCCGAGCGGCACGAGTTGTGAACTGCATCCTTGCGCGACAACCTGCTCGGAAGCAGCGCCCGACCCTTCTTCGTCGACATGTTGAAGCTCGGGGTAAATCCCACGAACTGCAATCCGTCGGCCACCGGCAGCGACACCCGCGTGACCCGAGGTCCGTCCATCGCCACAATCTGGCAGCCGCCAAATAACGCCGGCGCCATGTTGTCCGCGTGACCTTCAAGGTCCGACCCGATCTCCAGGATCCGATGCTCCGTCAGCGGCTGACCCAGCAGCGCATTCGCCGCTACCAGACCGGCTCCGCGACAGGCAGCGCTCGCGCCCAGACCGCGACCCAGCGGAAACTCGGCCTGCACCGAGATATCAAGCTCCTCCGCCTCCGGACGTCCAAGGCCTAATTCTCGATACACCTCACGCACCGCCTTGCGCACGTGCCGCGACATTGGCGAGCGTTCACCCTCGTTGCCCGAAGCAACCGAAACCGTCACCGTGGCGTAGCGTTGCAACGCCACTCCGACCGCGTCAAATCCCGTCCCCAGATTCGCAGATGTCGCAGGCACCCGAACCGTGATCGGCCCAAGTGGCTTAGTCGACTCCGAATGTTCCGGCCACGTCTCACTAGTCATCGCGCCACATTCTATGTGTCCCGTTCCCCTGCTTCCAACCACTCGTTCACAATCGAAAGCGCGTCCATCAACACTTCCGACTCCGCCCGAGACGCGTCAATCAACCGTATCCGCTTGTTGTGCTCCGACGCCAACGCTCGAAAGCCCGAATTCACGCGCTCGTGAAAGGCCAGATCGGCATCGCCGATCCGGTCTGCAACAGACGAGCGCGCCCGCGTCCGAGCCAGACCAACTTCAGCGGGCACATCCAGCAGCAGCGTCAGGTCTGGAGTCAGCCCGTCTGTGGCCTCGGCATTGAGGCGGCGCAGCCGATCCAGATCGAGACCACGGCCGTAGCCCTGATAGGCCAGCGTCGAGTCGGTGAACCGATCACTGAGGACCAGCTCACCACCCGTGATCGCGGGGAGCAACACGTCATGCACATGAGACGCCCGCGCTGCCAGAAACAGCCACGTCTCCATCCAGTCACTCATCTCCAGCTCGTGATCCAATACCAGCGAACGCAACCGTATGCCCAACTCCGTCCCGCCCGGCTCAAAGGTCAAGCGGACCGGCCGGCTCGCCCGACCCAGCCACTCCGCCAGCGATCGCGCCAACGTCGTCTTGCCCGCGCCATCTCCACCCTCGACCGTGATGAACACGCCTCGATCTCGCCAGGATGATGGCTCCGACACCCGCTCAGCCGGCATGGATCCGCACTCGCCGGTTCGGCTCTCGGCCCTTGCTTACCGACTCCAGCGCCTGATCGCTGGCCAACTGATGTTGCAGCTTGCGGATGTACGGATTCTGCGGTGTCAGGTCCACCGCCGACTGCCGACCCGAGTGAATCTGCGAAATCGCTTCTTCCGCCTCCGACAACGCTGCCGTCACCGTGTCATTGGGCGACGAACCCTTCGACAACGCCCGCAGACTCTTCTCCATCTGCAGCACCGTGTTGTGTTTCAGGACCACCACCGGCAACCGACGAGACTCCGCCAATCGCAACTCCGGCGGACGACGCCGGAACGCCGCTCGTAGCGTCAGCAGCACATCCGCTTCCTCGACCCGTTCCGCAATCGACACGTTCGCCCCGGTCTCGCGAATCGCCTCCCGCAAGCGCGACAGCGAAACACCCAGGGGATACACCTTCTGATGCGGACCGGCCGACTGGTTGCGCGGCCGAGATCCCGTCCGCCGACGCAACAGCGCCTCATGTGACGATCCGTTGCCGAAGCTGGCGCCGTTGCCCATCTTCGACACCGCCGTCGAGCGCCGCTCAAGCACGTCGTTGATTGACATGTCAAACCCACCCAACGGACCATCGGAGACCACAGATTCCACCGAGTCCGTCGACGTATGCACATCGCCATCGTCATCCACTTCGCGAATCTCGGCCGCCACCGACTCACCGCGCAGCAGCGCATCCACCGTGTTGTCCAGGTCGGAATGCACAGCGACGCGAGTAAACGACTGAATCTCAACCAGCGCCTCAAACGTCGGTGGCGCTTTGCGTTCCAGCACCGACTTCCGCGTTCCCCGCCGCCGCGCTTCCTCATCTGACAGCGTGACCGTCTGTATTCCACCGATCAGATCGACCAGCGTCGGATTCAGCATCAGGTTGGCCAGCGTGTTGCCATGCGCCGTCGCCACTAGTTGCACGCCACGTTCGGCGATCGTCCGTGCCGCCTGCGCTTCAAGCTCGGTGCCGATCTCATCAATCACGATCACCTCGGGCATATGGTTCTCCACTGCCTCAACCATGACCGAGTGTTGTAACTCCGGACGTTCCACCTGCATCCGCCGCGCACGGCCAATGCCAGCGTGGGGAATGTCACCGTCGCCACCGATCTCATTCGATGTGTCGACAATCACCACGCGTTTGCCCTGCTCTGCCAACACACGAGCTGCCTCACGCAGGATTGTCGTCTTGCCCACACCTGGACGTCCCAGCAACAGGATTGAGGCGCCCGCCTTCACGAAGTCCTCTATCACCGCCACCGAACCAGTCACCGCGCGTCCAACGCGCATCGTCAGCCCAACCACACCGCGCTGCCGGTTGCGAATGCACGCGATCCGGTGCAACGTCCGCGGAATACCCGCCCGATTGTCCGCGCCAAACTCACCCAGTCCTGCGACAACCAACTGCAACTCAGCGTTTGTCACTTCCGTCGCACGCAGCGCCACCTCGCCTTCGAGGTATCGCGCATACGGTGGCCGGCCCAGATCCAGCACGATCTCCAGCAGGTTGGCCTCGTCGCCCAGATCGCCAATCGCATGCCGTATCGCCGCCGGCAACGTCGAGAGCAACAACTCCAGATCATCACCAGTGGCGGATTGCGTCTGACTGAGTGGATCGGCCATCAGCCAAGCCCTCCAGTCCTGGCGCCCACATCCTCAATCATCAAGCGAACACCAGGTATCTGTGCGCCGACCCGAATCGGCGACGACACGTGTTCCGCGACATCCCAGGAACGGGCCGATCTTCCCACAGCGACTGAGCCAACACATCGCGCAGTCAAGTCCGTCATCAACTCCATTCCCCTGTTGTAATCGCACGTGTGTGCACACCCCAACCCCGCTTCGTCAACCGCCCAAGCTCGATGCCCTGCGTGAGTTCCGGCATGCCCATCGCGGCTTCAGATACACGACTGCCGTCCCGGTAATCCGTCACTGCGAGCACCATGGAGGTCGCTGCCTCAACGACCATCTAAGCCCCTTTCGAAACCCCATCGACGTCCAATCAGGATCAGTCTATCGTCCGATGCGCAAGCAGTAGTCACGCACAGTGGTCACTCATACCAGCGCACCTAGGCAGTCGCGATCGCAGACTCGAGCTCGTCCACTTCACCGCCGCCCGCCATCAGATACGAGAGACTTTCTAGCGTCAGCGTTTCGCTTGGGCGATCCTCCACCAGCCGTCCGCGCTGGAAGACCAGGAATCGATCACCGATCCAGAACGCATGCTGCGGCTTCGGAGTCACCAGGATCACTGCGGTCCCGCGCTGAGCCGCTCGACGGATCAGCCGCAAGACCGCTCCCGACTGACGAACCCCTAGGGCCGATGTCGGCTCGTCCAGAATCAGCACCCGTGCTCCGTAGTACAACGAACGAGCAATCGCCAGCCCCTGTCGCTCACCACCCGACAGCGTGTGCGCAGCTCGATCCGGGTCGCCCAGCTCCACTCCCAGCTTCTCCAACTCCGTCTGCATGGCTTGCTTGGCGTACTCGACATCAAAGCGTTGAAACACGCCCCAGCCCTTGACCGGCTCGGCGCCCATGAAGAAATTCCGCCACAGCGACATCGTCGGCGCCAGCGCCAGGTCCTGGTAAACGGCCACAATCCCTTGCGCTCGGGCCTGACGCGGCGACGAAAACTCCGTTGGCGTCCCGTCCAGCAACAGCTCGCCGTCGCTGGGCCGAATCAACCCGCAGAGCATCTTGATAAACACCGATTTCCCCGCGCCGTTGTCGCCAACCACGCAGGTCACCTCGCCCGCCCGCAGCGACACGTCTACATCCTGCAACGCAACCACCGATCCGAACTGCTTCCCCAACCCACGCGCTTCCAACACCGGCACATCGCTGGGCGGTTCGGCCCCAGACGATGATTCAGAGCCCGGCTCCAACGTTTGCTCGGTCGTCATATCTGACTCCAACTCAGCCGCCAATGCTCGGTCTGCTTGGTCAGCCCGATCGTGCCGTGCGCACACGTTCGCCGACGATGTGGTTGATCAATGTGGACAACAACAACAACACGCCCAGGAAGGCCCAGCGCCAGTCCGAATTCCATCCGGCATGGGGAATACCCACAAAGGCGATTCCCCAGATCAGCGCACCGATCGCAGGGCCAACCGCCGATCCATAGCCGCCGGCCATCCGACATCCGCCGACCACCGCAGCAATGATGTAGAAGAACTCCGCTCCCACGCCCTGTCCGGCCTGCACCGACGTATAGCGGACGGCATTGCTCACGCCGACGAACCAGGCTGCGCCTGCGGTCAGCATGAACAGCCCAATCTTTGTGCCATTAACAGGCACGCCAACCGCGCGGGCCGCCTCGCGATCGTCACCCGTCGCAAAGATCCAGTTGCCAATCTTCGTTCGCCACAGGATCCAGGTGGCAATCAGCGTGAAGCCGCCCCACCACAACAACGACACGCGAAAATCGGATGGCGCGGTACCAAACACCGTCGCCACGATCGCATGCAACGAGTCATATCCCGCTGCTTCGTCAATGTTCTCAATCAGCGCGTCGCCGGTGAAGTACTTGGACAGCGCCACGTTCGCCCCACGCAGTCCAAAGAACGTACCCAGCGTGATCACAAACGATGGCAGCCCGGTCCAGACAACCAGGACGCCGTTCCACAGTCCCAGCGCCAGACAAACTCCCAGGGACAACAACAACGCAAGCCACAGGTTCATCCCCCACTCGGTTGCCATCACGCCCAACAGCGCTCCGGCCGTCCCCACCATGACTCCCGCTGACAGATCGAATTCACCGCTGATCATCAACAGGCCGACCGCCACCGCGATGATGCCGTAGGGCCACGCCGTATCAAACACACGCGCGATCGTTGGCGTATCCAACATCGCGCCCGAACTGGCGATGCTGAAGAAGATGAACAACAGCGCCGCCGCTACCAGCGAACCCAACTCGGGCCGCAGAACGGCCGTCCGCACCCACGGCCGTTCCTTGCCAAACGCGGGCAACTGCAACAGTGACACCGACTTCGCCCTCCTCCGCCGATCTACGGCAGATTACTCCGTTGCCTGTTCGTCTGCGTCCGACGCGGAGTGCGACTTCTCCGTCGCCTCCCGCACCCGCTGGACGTTATGTGCGTCGACAAAGCCGGGACCCAGCAACACGCCCCGACCGGCAATCCATTGCAATAGCGCGTCAGCCAACTCATCGCCCTGGGTCAGCTCCGAATACTGCACTAACCGCGAATAGGCGACAGGAAGATAGCCCTGCAGATACGGCTGCTGATCGACCGCAAACAGCACGCTGCCGTCCTCAATCGCGTCAAGAACCTCATCGTTCAGTTCAAACACGGCGTGGATCACCGGCCGACCTGCCAACGGCAACGAACGCACCGCATCGATCGCTGCCGCCGCCTGGTTCATCACCAGGGTGTTCATCGTCAGGACCGCGTCGATCGATTCGTCCTCCAACAGCGCCGCTTCGATCTGCTCTTCCACCGTGTCGCCGCTCAATTCGACAGACAACTTCGTCAGTTGTTCCAGCCGCGAACCTGCTCGATCGCAGCGAGTCTCCAGTGCGATGTTCTGGGCCTCGTGCTGTACGCAGAGCAAATGCGTCGCGCCGGCTTCAACCAACCGATCTCCCACCGCCAGCCCGGCCACAGTCTCCACTTGCCCAAAGTATGAATCAGCGCCTAGCGCCGCGCCAATGTCTGCGCCGACATTGATGACGTAGACCGTGACGCCAATCAGCGCCGCATCCTGGACGACTTCAGACATCGCATCGGGATCAGGCAGCGTGACGACCAGCACCTCAAAGCCCTGTTGCACAGCCTCGTCAATCAGCCGCACTCGTTCGGTCGCGTCCGGCGTTGAACGCCAGAAGAGGTTGACGTCAAACGCCCGCGCGGCATCTTCAGCACCCGCCCGAACGTCGTGCCAGAAGGGATCGTCTTCAGCTCCATGAACAATCATGGCCACCGACATCGGTGGAGCCAATCCCAATCCCAGACGCTCGCGAGCCGCCTCCGCACAACCGGCGACGAGCAATCCAACCAGTACCAACGCAGGCAAAACCAACATGCCGCCCCGGGTTGGTGTTCGGTTCAGCATCAGTCATCACCCAGCTGCGGGAATCGCCGCGCATTCGACTGATCCACAAATCCGGGCCCGGTCACCAGTCGACCTGTCGCCGCCCATCGTTCCATCCCGGCCAGGATCCCGCGGGTCTGCGAATCGGCCTCCAGCGAGCTGAAGTACGCAAATGCAATCGGCAGGAATCCTTGCAGATACGCCTGTTGGTCAACGGCAAACAACACATCCCCAGCTTCGATCGCCTGCAGGATCGTCGGCGAGACATCAAACGTCGCCAGCTGCGCGTCCGATCCTGCCGAGTCGATCGCAGCCATCGCCAGCTCTGCAATTCCCGAATTCAACGCCAGGATGCCGTCGATTGAAGGATCCGCCTGAAGTACTGCGCCAATCTCGCCTGTCGTCGACACCCGATCAGCCGTTCCGGTGACAAACAGCCGCTCCATCGATCCACCGGACAACTCCATCGCCAGACCAGCATTCGCACAGCGCGCCTCTAATCCCACATTGCCAGCCTCATGGATCAGGCAGAGCAACTTCTTCACCCCGGCAAACACCATCCGCTCGCCCGCTCCCAGTCCCGCGACGCCATCCGGCTGGCCAAAGTGGGTCACAGCGCCGAACTCGCGTCCCCGCTCCTCGCCCGAGTTGATCGTCATCACCACCAGTCCAGCCTCAACGGCCGACCGAATCGACCCCTCCAGTGCGTCGGGGTCGGCCAACGACACAATCAACACGTCGTACCCCAACGCCACGGCGTTGTCGACCAGTCGCACCTGCTCATTGACGTTGCCGTCACCGTCGTAAAACAGCTCAATGCCAAACTCTCGCTGCGCCGCAAACGCGCCCGCCGCCACCTCATCCCAGAACGGATCTCCGATGCCGCCATGCGTCACCATGGCCACGCGGATATCAGTGGCTGGCAGTACTCCGGTACCAGCCTGTAGTGACACCTCCCGATCCACGCGGCACACGTACGCCGCCACCATCGCCAGCGCGACGAGACCCGCCAGCACAGCCCAGCGAATCCAACCTTCGTTTGCGAGTCGCTCAATCCTTCGCGCCAGCACGCGCCTGCTCTCCCTCTTCCACCGTCCGGCCAAAGATCACGCGTACCATCTACGAGTACCGCCGAGTACCGCGTTGCGAGTCACGATAGGCTACCAATTATGCGCATTGGTCTCATCTCCGACACCCACGTACCCGAAGCCGGCACGAAACTCTGGCCTCAGCTCTGGGACCGAATCGCGACAGCCGATGTGCTGCTTCACGGCGGCGACATCCACGACATCTCGCTGATCGACAAACTCGAGCAGGTCGCACCGATTTATGTCGCCCGCGGCAACGGCGACGACGGCTCCGGCGGACGACCTGTCCAGCCCGAGGACCCTCGCCTCCGCGAAGCCTGGTCGCTCGAATTCGAAGGCTTCCGCTTCGGTCTGACGCACGACATGGCGCTGCCCGAGTGGCCGCCCTACCGAACCGTCGAATCGATGATGGACCACTACTTCGGCGCACCTCAGCACGTGGTCGTTCACGGCGACACCCACGTGGCCTCCATCGAAACCATCCGCGGCGTCCTCCTGATCAATCCCGGCAGCCCCATGTATCCCCGCAACCTCGACACCCGCATGGGCACGCTGGGCTTCATCGAAATCAACAACGGTCGCCTCCACGCCTGGCTCGAACAACTCGACGAGGACGGCTCCCACATCGTCCGAGAACAGCCCAAGTACGTCTACTAGGGCGTGTTCACATAGCTGCCGAGCACCCACGCAAGCCGCCTCTGCGTTCCCCGCTCACCCTGCCAGAGATCGAGGCATATCCTCCGATTCCCCTCTCCCCCCCTTGCGGGGGGAGATGTCACGGAGTGACAGAGGGGGGGTCAGCTGGCGACGACCAGATAGGGCCAAGAGACGGGGGACCCCCTCTGCCGGAGCCTGCCCCTGCGTAGGCAGGGGGCATCTCCCCCGCAAGGGGGGAGAAGGGGAGTTGGGCATCAGTCTCTGCCAGGGGGAGCTGCCGAAGAGCCTGCCCCCGGCTTGAACGGGGGCTGAGGGGCGTCCCGCTCCCCGTCGGCAAGGCAGCGCAACGCCTATCCCCAGCTCCCGACCCCATATCCGAACGCACGTGAGTCCCGTCCATGTTGGCTGCCGAGAGCTGAATTTCACCCATCACGCTCGCACTCGTCACCGGAGTCTCGCCGAGTGCTCCCTGTCCGACGCACGCATCAGTTCCACTGACTCTTAACCACGCCGACCCCGACAACCAATACGCTACGCACATGGCTGGAATTTCGGTCCTGATCCCGTTCGACCGCTCGCCCGAGTCGCGACGTGGACTTGATGTGGCCTTGCATCTCGCGCGCGTCGACCGGCGCAAGTCCCGCATCCTGCCGATCTACGTCGTCGAGGTTGATCGCGCCTACTCCGTCGACTCAGACCTGCCGCAACAATCCGCCCAGGGTGAAGCCTGCCTGGCCGAAGCCGAGGCAACCGCCAAGCAGGCCCGCGTGTCGTGTGAGGCAATCCTGTTGCAAGCCCGCAGCGCTGGGCCGGCTATCGTCGACGTCGCCGCCACCGAGCAGATCGACTTGCTGGTACTCGGCGTTTCCCATGCCAACACTGTCTACGGCGGCGGCCGCGAGCAGACTGCCCTCGCCCGCAGGTCCAGCGCCGCCATCGATCTCGGACACACTGCCGACTACATCCTCTCCCATGCGCTATGCGAAGTGGTGGTCGTCCGAGAGCCCGCCGTAGACCCGGCTTCGGCTGTCAACGGCTCGTTCCTCAGCCGATAACGATCAACGGAAACAGGCCCTTCACCAATGCACGTCGTCATCATGGGCTGCGGACGACTTGGCTCCACGCTGGCCAGAGAACTCGACTCTGAGGGTCACCACGTCACCGTCATCGACATCGACGCCGCCGCGTTCAACTGGCTCGAAGACGACTTCAGAGGGACGACCATCGTTGGGGCGGGCGAAGACATCGCAGTCCAACAGGCCGCCGGTGTCCAACGCGCCGACATCTTCCTCGCGCTCGCCAACGGAGACAACCGCAACGCGATGGCTGTTCAGGTCGCCAAACACATTCACAGAGCACCACGAGTCGTCGCTCGTATCTACGATCCCGAACGCGCCGACGTCTACCGTCAACTCGGCATCAACGTCGTCAATCCCACCACGATCCTCGACCAGATGGTCCGCGAAGCCGCGTTTGGCGACGACCCGGCGCCTCAGGACAACAACGTTGAGCCATCCTCACGGACTGCGCGCTAACTCATGTACATCATCATCGTCGGCGGCGGCAAGGTCGGACGCGGCGCAGCCAGCGACCTGATCGACATGGGCCATGAAGTCTGCGTCGTCGAGCGCGACGCCAACACTGCCTGGTCGATCAACAATGAGTTGGGTGAAATCGCCCTCCTCGGCGACGGCGCAGAGATTCACGTCCAGCGCGCCGCAGGTATGAACCGCGCCGACGTCGTCGTCGCCTGCACCGGCCGCGATCAAGCCAACCTCGCGGTCGGTCAGACTGCTCAGACCCGTTTCAATGTGGACAAGGTCATTTCCCGGATCAACGATCCCCGCAATGAACGCATCTTTCGCGCCCTGGGATTCACCTTCACGATTTCCGCCACCACCGCAATCGTGAGCGCCATCGAGCAAGAAGTCAGCGCTGGCCTGACTCGTCTCACTCAGCTTCGCTCGACCGCCTTCATCCTCGCCGAACTCGTCATTCCTCATCTCGCCCCGGCGGTCGGGTGCACCGTGCGCGATCTCAGCCTGCCGCCGCACACGGTTCTGGCCCTCGTCATCCGTGAAGATGACCAGCCCGAAGTTCCAGGCCCAAACACCGTCATCAACGCAGCCGACGTGATCGTCGCCGTGACACAGCCACAGCACGAAGCAGAACTACGGATGGTCCTGACTGGAGAATCGTGACCTCATGACTGAATCCCCACACGATCCCCTCAGGCCCCTCAGGATCGCCTACCTCGGTCCCGCCGGGACCTTCACCGAACAGGCGGCCGTCCTCTTCGCAGGCGACAACGGACATCCCGACTTCGTCCCCTACTCCAGCATCACCGCCTCCGCCGAAGCTGTGGCTCAACGCGAGGCGGACGTCGCAATCGTGCCCTTCGAGAACTCGCTCGCCGGCGCCGTCGGCGAGACGCATGACTTGATCATCCATCAGCTCAACCTCTTCATCGTCGACGAACTCGTCATTCCCATTGAGCACTGCTTGATCGCCGCGCCCGACGCAGACACATCAGAGATCCGCGTGATCTACTCGCACCCCCAGGCCCTTGGGCAGTGCCAGCGCTACCTCACCAGACGATTCCCCGACACCCGCACCGAAGCCACGCTCTCGACTTCGCAAGCAGTCGCCCGCGCTATTGAGGTCGGTGATCGAGTGGCCGCCATCGCGCCGCGGCGCGCCGCCGTCTTGCACAGCGCCGAGATTCTTGAGATTGGCATCGAGGACGACCATCGCAATGCGACCCGCTTCGTCGTTCTCGCGCACAACGACCATGACCCAACCGGCGACGACAAAACAACGATGCTGTTCAGCACCGCCAATCGTCCCGGCGCATTGCTCAGAGTCCTGAAGCACTTCGCCGACGCCGACATCAACCTCACCAGAATTGAGTCTCGTCCCGCCCGTGAGCGCCTCGGTTCATACCTGTTCCTCATCGATTGCGACGGACACCGCTCCGATCCTGCTCTGGCCAACGCCCTGGAACGCCTCGAACCCGAACTCGATCGACTACGCATCATCGGCAGTTACCCAAAGGCGCCGAGACCCTGACTCCTTCGTCGAAACCGATCCAACATGCCCGAAATACCCGAGCTCCAGCACATCGCCCAGGTTCTCACCGACCGCATCGCCAATCGCCCCATCACAGATGTCGACATCCAGAAACCAATCGTGATCCGGCTGCCGCGTGAAGACTTCGAGGCGGGACTCCTCGGCGCATCCTTGCACTCCGTCGAGCGCTCTGGCAAGTTCCTCCTCTTCCACACCGACCGCGACAGCATCCTGGCCGTCAATCCCATGCTCAACGGACGCTTTCAGTGGACATCAGAACCCGACGGCAAGAGGAAAGCGCATGCCCGAACCTGCTTCACCCTGAAGTTCCGCGATGACGACGACCCCCAACTGGGCATCCGCTACATCGACGAGCGCTACCTGGGCAAGACCTACCTCGTCGACGCCGACGAACTCGACACCGTTCCGGTGCTCAACGAACAAGGCCCGGACGCCCTCGATCCCGCACTCGATCAGGCAGCGTTCCTGCAGCGCCTGAAGCGCTATCGCGGCCAGGTCAAGAATGCCATCGTCAACGCCAGATTTATCGCCGGCATCGGCAATGCCTACTCCGACGAGATCCTCTTCAACGCCGGCATCCACCCCTTCACCAAGATTTCAACCCTCGACGAACACCGCCGCATCCAGCTTTACCGATCGATCCGCGACACCCTCGCCTGGGCCGCCGAGATCGCCGCATCCGAAATCGGTCAGAAGATCGATAGCAAACCAAGAGACTTCCTCAACGTCCACCGCAAAGGCGGCCAGCCCTGCCCAACCTGCGAGAACCCCATCTCCGAGGTCGCCCCAAACCGCCGAGTCACCTCCTTCTGCCGAACCTGCCAACCGACCTGACGTCCCTCTCCCCCCCTTGCGGGGGGAGATGTCACGGAGTGACAGAGGGGGGGGCGGCGGATGATGACCAGATAGGGCTCCCGAACAGCGCCCCCCTCTGCCCCCGCATCAAGTGCGGGGCAGGCTTTCGTCATCTCCCCCGCAAGGGGTGAGAAGGGGAGTTTTCAAAGGTCTCCGGCAAGCGCGGGTTCGACGGAGTCGCTCGCGGGAACTCGACTCCTTGTCACCGGTCTTCCTGAGCTAGGACAGTGACCTCGGAGTTAGCCCGCCGTGGCACAAATCGACGCATGTCTTAGTCCCCCGACATCACCCGCTCCGCGCCCGGAATAAACGGCGCCCAACCCGGCTGATGCTCCAGGTACTGCCCGAACAGGTTCGCAGGAGTCACCGTCGGACGCTTGGGCTGCGAACGCAACGCCATGCGAGCTTCGCGCGGCGTCCGCCCGGCCTTGCGGTGATTGCAACCCCGACACGCCGAGACTAGATTCTCCCACGTGTGGCTGCCGCCGCGGAAGCGCGGCATCACATGGTCCAACGTCAAATCCTTCAGCGCCGTCCGCCGCCCGCAGTACTGGCACCGGAACCGATCACGAACAAACACCTCGCGCCGCGACAGCCGCATCACTGGCCGCGGTCGCCGGATGAAATACACCATCCGGATCACCGAAGGCACATCAAATTCGTCGCCAAATGATCGGAGCAACGCCTTCGCCCGGTCCAACCGATCAATCACCTCGGCCTTGCCTCGGGCGACCAGGACCACAGCTCGACGCACATTGCAGACATGCAACGGCTCATAGTTCTGATTCAACACCAACACTGACTTATTCAGAACCGTCATCGCACCGACGTGATCGTATCACCGCCAAAGCAAACCGGACATTTCGGTCTGGTTGGCCCTTCCGCGGTCTGGCCTCCAGGTAGTGTCTCCACTTGCAGAAACCCTCGAAAAAGAACGCATTCCGTCATTGCCGCGCTCCGACGCGGCAATCTCGCCGCATCCTGCACCGACGTCAATCCACAACTCAGCGAGATACCCGCGACAAGCGCGGGTATGACGAAGCAACCCGGGGGACTTGATTCTCTGTGAGGAGTCTTCTTGGAGAGAGTGAGGACGAACGCCCGAGCACGGAATCCCAACTACCAAGATCACCAGACGCCGAACCGCTCAGCCGCCCCCCAGCGCGCCACCGACCCCGTCAACACCCGACCGCAACTCATCCACTTCGGACACGAACTCCTGGATCGCGAGGTCGAATTCCGATGGCAATAGCGCCCGAACCACAGGCGCATTGTCCATCATCGCCCAACCCACGACCGACCCGCCGATCTCGCCCTCTGCGTCATCCAGACCCGCAAACACCACGATCGCGATCGCTGCCTGGGCTAGCAACAGGCCAAACAGGACGCCAAACAATCCGCCCGCTGCGCGGTCGGCCCAACCCAGCAGCAACAACGATGCCAACCCGCGCAAAAACGTTCCCACCACATAGCCGCCAACTGACACCAACGCCAGGATCACGGCAAAGCTCACGGCCTGCATCACGCCCGACGGAGCCTCCGAGATGGCCAGATCGACAAACACGCGCTCGTGGTACACGCCCGCTAGCAGCACACCCACCACGACCGCCAATAACGCCACACTGGCCCGCAGAATCCCCATCCGCCAGCCCCACACGCCGATGCCGATGGCCACCGCCAGGATGGCCAAATCGATCCAACTCAAGCCCAGAATCAGTCCGGCTTCGTCCACGAGCATCACTGTACACAGGTCTGACGACCTCGCCATCAAGGGCGATATCCGACCTCGCTGAGGGGTTCCGAAACTTCCGAGTCGGCAGCAGCCGGCAGTGGCGTGTTCGCTTTGAGCAAGCCAAGTTTGGCCATCGACGCATAGTCCGACCGCGTCACGATCACATGATCCAGCAACTCAATCTGCATCGTGGCGGCCGCCGACCGCAAGTCCGCCGTCATATCTTCGTCCGCCACAGACGGCTTCGGCGACCCTGAAGGATGATTGTGCACCACGATCATCGCCGGCCCCTGATGCACAATCACCGGGCGCAGCAACTCCGCCACTCGGACCGACGCTCCATGCACCATGCCCTTGTACAGCCGTTCCTCCCGAATCAGGCAATGCTGCTGATCCATGACCAACACCCACACTTCCTCATGCACCAGATCGCCCAGCAACCCACGATAGCGCTCGAACACCTGCCGCGATGTCCGGAATGGTTCTCGAGCCGGCCATTCGTCATCCGCCAGACCTCGCGCAGCCAGCTCCACCGCCGCCTTGATCCGCGTCACCTTGGCTTCCTTCAGCCCCGAGACCCGCATCACCTCTTTGACGTCGGACCGCAACAGGCCGACCAATCCCCGGTCGGCCAGCAGCCGCCGAGAAATCTCCAGCACGTTCTCACCCTGCCGACCCGAACTCAACAAGATCGCCAGCAGTTCGGCGTTCGACAGCGCGTCGGCGCCCAGGCGCAGCAGCCGCTCGCGCGGCCGATCAGCCGGATCCATGTCCATGATTCGCTGAGTCACGGGTTTCGCTGGAGCCGCGTGCTCGAGTTCCGCAGTTTCAGCCTGTCGAGACTGTTCCGCGTCCTCTTCCGCCCAGGCCGCCTGGAGTTCAGCTAGAGGATCGCGCACTCGATCACTCGTCGCGACTGTCGCCGAAGGTCGGCAGATCGACCCGCTCTCGAACGGGCCTCGCTTCTCGTTCACGCGCTCGTTCTTGCCGACGTCGCTGCCTGGCCTCCTGCTCTTCCTCTTCAGCTTCTTCTTCCTCGGTGCGCGGACGCTCATCTTCACCCAGTGGACGCCAGGACACCACCGCATTGGTATGCGGATAGTGATTCAGATACACCCAACCGCCCGGCTCCGGCATCTCATCGAACATCAACCGAGGCACCCGATACACCCGACGCGCGACCAGCACGTAGTGTGCCCGGAAGAAGATCAGCAGGTCAAACTTGCGCCACTTGCGCGCCACTTGACCGGTTGTCTCAGTCGGCGTGGAAAACCAGTCGCGGAACGCCGACAGCGCCGAAAATCCCGACAACAATCCAATCAACGCAAACAGCGAGAAACCAAACCATGATCCACCGTTGCCGCCCAACGCCTCCACCATCATGTAGACCGCGCCGACCGTCAACAGACCAAACGCCGGAGTCCAAATCAACATCGATCGCAGAATCCCGCGTCGCGCTCGCTGATCGTCTGGAGCCTGCGTTCCCCGCAGTTGCTCAAACCTATCCGCCGCCACGACCATTGTTCCCGTCATCCGATGGCCCCAGCGGCTCGTCCGCTAACACGGCCAGCGGCTCGTCCGCTACCACTTGAGCATCCCACTGGGGAATCCAGATCCACTCGCCTCGGATCAGGGTCGAATCCTCCCGCAAATGCCAATTCCACTGCAACAGATCAGCCATCGTCACGCCTCTCGCAGCCGCAATCACAAACAGCGATTCCCCGCGCTGGACCTGGTATCGCTCAAACGACCTCGGCAGATCCGGCTCGATCTGATCCGGACGGCCCGGAATAATCCCGGATTGGGCCGCATTCTCCGATCCTCCTGCTGGACCTTCAAACTCAGCCGAGACTGCTGAACTCGCCTGGCCCTGCGCAGAACCTTGCACAACGACTGTAGCGCCGTCAAGTCCGACCGAAGCATCCGCAGTCACCACATCTGAACCAACCAGGGAGGGCGCATCTGACGGCGTCTCAGCCGCCGATTCCACTTCAGCCACCGACGCCAGATCTGGCGATGTCGAAGAAGTGCCCCACAGTGCTGCAACGACTACAACTGCGACGGTCAGAGCGACGACAATCCCCAGCTCAAAGACCCTCGAATTGCGCATGACGCCATTCGTGGAGAAGTTGACGACCGGGTTGTCAACCGCCATCGCAGTCCCCGGATACCACACCAACAGCCTCTGTTGGCGCGAAACTGTACAGCAGGGTTAACGATAGCGCACTTTACGCACGCTAGAGTTCTCGTTCTCTGTACCAACTGATGTCGAGCTGATGTCGAGAACGGACACTCGCAGACGTGCTGAATCGGGACCGCTACTTCAGTTCGACTGTCGCTCCAGCCTCTTCCAGTGACGCCTTGACCGCCTCGGCCTCTTCCTTGCTCAGGCCTTCCTTGACGGTTTGCGGCGCCGACTCGACGAACTCCTTCGCCTCGCGCAGGCCCAGCTCGGTCACTGCGCGCACGGCCTTGATCACGTTGATCTTCTTGTCGCCGAACTCCTGCAGGACGACATCGAACTCGGTCTGCTCTTCGACCGCCTCGGCCGTCGCCGCTGCGCCGTTGCCACCCACTGCGACTGCCGCGACCGGAGCCGCCGCGGTCACACCGAATTCTTCCTCGATCTTCTTGACCAGGTCTCGCGCTTCGAGAATCGTCATCGCGCTGATCAGTTCAAACGCTTCGTCAACCTTCGACATGTCAGTCTCCACTCAATGCCGGTCATTCAGACCGAGTTGTCTCTGTTTCTGCGCTCAGGATCCAGCCCGAGCAAGTCACTTGCTATTCGGCAGGCGCTTCCGCTGTTTCTAGCTGCTCGGCTCGAGCCTCAACAATCGCCGCGACATCGCGGAAGACCGCACTCAGCACGCCAGCCAATCCGGCGACGGGACTGTTCAGACCGCCCGCGACCTTCGCCATCAGCTCCGGTCGGCTGGGTACATCGGCCAAAGCCGAAACTTGTGATCCGTCCTGCAGTTCGCCTTCAAAGAACACGCCGCGAATCGGCAACTCCAGCCGATTGTCGCGCGTGTACTTCTGCAGCGCCCTGGGCGCCTCAGTCAGATCGCCAAAGCCAAACAGCAGCGCCGTCGACTCTTCGGCCAGATCGGCCGCTGCAGCATGCCCTGCGCCATCCGCGGCTCGTCGCCACAGCGTGTTCTTGATCACTCGCAGTTCGGTCTCCGGCGCCTCCGCCCGAATCCCGCGCCGCAGCTCCTGCATGTCCTTCACGGACAGACCGCGATAGTCGATCCCAATCGTGATCGACGCACGACCCAACCGCTCTTCCAGCAGCGCGACCTGCTCCCGCTTACGTTCTGTCGCCATACAACCCTCGCAAGTCCGTCTCTTCCGCCGCCCCAACCCGCTCGACCAACAGACTTGCAACCACAACTCAACTCGCATCAACTGCGAGCGTCAAATCGGCTGCTGCCTGCGCTGGACGTTTCCAGACTCTCCAACCGGAGAGCCGCCAGCGGTCTCGGGCGGCAATTGCGTTCTTCAGTCGATTCCTAGCCTAGAGCCTTCGCCAACAGACGAAGGATTCAAACAGCACACTTGCCTAGTCAATCCGCAACGCCAGCGTTGACTGTTGCTCCAGCTTCACACCGGGACCCATCGTTGAGGCGATGTTCAGCGACCGTATGTAGCTCCCCTTCGAACCCGAAGGACGCGCCTTGACGATCTCCGTCACCATCGTCGCCAGGTTGTCGAGCAACTGGTCCTCTGCAAAGCTCGCCTTGCCCAATGGCACATGCACGGAGGCTTCGCGGTCGGTACGGAACTCGACACGGCCCGCCTTCGCCTCACCGACGGCCTTGCCCACGTCGTTCCGATCGACCACCGTGCCGGCACGAGGATTCGGCATCAGACCGCGAGGTCCCAATACCCGACCCAAGCGGCCAACCTTGCCCATCAATTCACGCTGTGCCACGGCCACGTCAAAGTCGGTAAATCCATCCTGGACCTGCTGGATCAACTCGTCCGAGCCGACAATCTCGGCTCCCGCCTCAGATGCGGCCGTCGCGGCGTCGCCCTCGGCGAACACCGCCACGCGGACTTCCTTGCCCAGCCCATGCGGCAGACGCGCCGTGCCCCGCAACTGCTGATCGGCGTGTCGCGTGTCTAGTCCGGTGCGGATGTGCAGCTCGATCGTCTCATCGAACTTCGCCGTCGCCATCTGCTTGACCAGCGCGACCGCCTCAACCGGCGGATAGTGCGATTCCTTGTTGTATGAGTCCACTGCGCCGCGATAGCGCTTGCCGTGCTTCGGCATGACTAGCCCTCGACTTCTACGCCCATCGAACGCGCAGTGCCGGCAACCATCTTCATGGCGGCCTCAATGTCGTTCGCATTCAGGTCTTGCATTTTCTGTTCGGCGATCACCCGCACCTGGTCCGAGCTGATCGATCCGACCACCTCACGCCGAGGCTCCGACGCGCCCTTCTCCAGACCCGCCGCCCGGCGAATCAGATCCGACGCGGGCGGCGTCTTCAGGTCGAACGTGAATGAACGATCCTCATAGACCGTGATCTGCGCAGGGATCAACTCCCCGGCGTTCGACGCGGTGCGCTCGTTGTAGCTCTTGACGAACTCCATGATGCCCACGCCGTGCTGACCCAGCGCAGGTCCGACCGGCGGCGCAGGACTGGCCTTGCCCGCCTCAAGCTGCAGTGTCAACACTGCTCGTACACGCTTCGCCATCCAGCTATCTCCCTATCCGCCCCCGAACAACCGCCGGCGGCGCGAACGCACAAGTGCCCAGCCTACAGGCCGACGGCCTTGGGCCGGGCCCACGGCCTTGGGCAATGTCCTGCTATTGCTTCTCCACCTGATCGAAGTCAAGCTCAAGCGGCGTCTCTCGACCGAACATCGAGATCCGGACTCGCACTTTGCCCTTTTCGATGTTGATTTCTTCCACTTCGGCCACCATGTCGAGGAACGGACCATCCGTCAGGCGCACCGAATCGTTGACAGCGAATCCCACGCGCACTCGAGGTTCCTCGACCTGCGTCTGACCAATGATCTTGTGAACCTGCATCGGCGGCAGTGGACGCGCTCGGTCACGCTGCTCTTCCCGTGTACCAACAAAGCCGGTTACTCCGTCAGTCCCATTCACCACGTGCCACGACTGGTCCGAGAGTTCGCCGGTCTGCTTGTCCAGGCGAATCTGCAACAACACGTAACCCGGCAGCAGCTTTCGCTCGACTTCGCGGCGCTTGCCGCCTCGAATCTCCACCTCTTGCTGCGTCGGCACCATGACAAAGCGCTTCTCCGCCATGCCTTTCTTGGCCACTCCGGCCTGTTCGGGCCTCAGCTCGACAAAATGCTCCTCCGCATCCATGTTGCGGATCCGCAGGTCCAACGCGTCGCGCACCCGATTTTCATGCCCGGTGTACGTATTGACGGCAAACCACGCCGCATCAACCTCCTGGATGCCTTCCAGCGAGATCGCGGGTTCCGCCTCTTCTTCTTTAGCCTCGTCACTCTGCAGGAACGGCGCGATCGGCGTCTCCTCCTGTTCGACCGGACGATCCAATTCCAGCGCCGCCAGCGCTTCCGCCGCCGTCGTGTCGATCTCGGCCTCCGCCGACTGCTCTTCGGCCTCCAGGCCCAGCGCGCGCGCAGCCGCCAGCACCTCTTGCAGCTCTCGTTCGGCTGCTGAGATTTCGCGGCGGCCAAATCCGCTATCAGTCGCTTCAGCCTCAGGTGTGTTTTGTGAAGTCGTCACTATGGCAACAACGTTTCCTCAACGACTCGGTTCAGACCAAAGTCGATCGCTCCCAGGAAAATCCCAACCGCAATCGCTACTACCAACACCACCACGGTCAGGTTCGCCGTCTCCTGGCGGGACGGCCAGACCACTTTACGCAGCTCGTCAATGATCGACATGATCGCGCGCGGATGGGTCAGCCGGTAAAACAGGCTCTGCACTCGCGGGGCGTCCGCCGTGGTCGGTCGCGACGCTCCAATCTCCCGCCGAGGACGTGCCGGCAACCCCGCCGCTTCGGATGCCGAACCCGCTCCCGCGTCGGCGGACGCAGCAGCCGGTTCCGGTTGCGGCGTCGGGCGAGCCGGTCGCGGTGTTGACGACGACGCCCGCGGCTGCCCGCTACGGCGTCCCCTCCGTCTTCGGCTATCTCGCGATCTGGCCACGAATCACCGCGTCTCTCGGTACGCCCGACGTATGCGACAGTTCGGGCAGTACTTCGTCAGCTCCAGACGATCCGCATCATTGCGACGATTCTTCGTCGTGTGATACGTGTGTGACTGGCACTCACGACAGCGCAGCGTGATGAACACTCGATCACCCTTCGCCATGGCCTGTTCCCTTCCTCAAGCGCCGGCCATGTCAGACATGCCGGCCGAATAGAACTATCTTCGCACGATCCAGCGCTGCCGCGCTATTCCCGATTCACTCAATTCTTACTGAGTGACTACTCGATGATCGAGGTGACCGCGCCTGCGCCCACCGTCCGGCCGCCCTCGCGAATCGCGAAACGCAAGCCTTCCTCCAGCGCAATCGGCGAAATCAATCGCACCTGCATCTGCACGTTGTCCCCAGGCATCGCCATCTCAATGCCCTCCGGCAGTCCAATCTCGCCCGTCACATCCGTCGTGCGAATGTAGAACTGCGGCCGGTAACCCGGGAAAAACGGACTGTGCCGCCCGCCCTCGTCCTTGCCCAGGATGTAGACCTCCGCCTCAAACGCCGTGTGCGGTGTAATCGAGCCCGGCGCCGCCAACACCTGCCCGCGCGATATCTCCTCGCGGTCAATCCCGCGCAACAGACAGCCCACGTTGTCCCCCGCCTCGCCCGTCGGCAGCGTCTTCTTGAACATCTCCACCCCCGTCACCACCGTCGTCCGCGTGTCCTTGATCCCCACAATCTCAATCTCCTCGCCGCTGTTCACCACCCCGCGCTCGATCCGACCCGTCGCCACCGTGCCACGCCCCTTGATCCCGAACACGTCCTCAATCGGCATCAGAAACGGCATGTCCCGCGGCCGCTCCGGCGTCGGCACGTACTCGTCCACCGCCGACATCAACTCCAGAATGCTCTCGTACTCCTCCGCACTCGCGTCCGTCGACTCCGACTCCAACGCCGCCAAGGCGCTGCCCCGTATCACCGGACAGTCGTCGCCGTCAAAATCCTGGTCCGACAACAACTCCCGCACCTCCAGCTCGACCAAGTCCAGCAACTCCTCGTCGTCCAGCTGATCGACCTTGTTCAGATACACCACCATGCGCGGCACGCCCACCTGGCGCGCCAGCAAGATGTGCTCCCGCGTCTGCGGCATCGGCCCGTCCGGCGCCGCCACCACCAGAATCGCGCCGTCCATCTGCGCCGCCCCCGTAATCATGTTCTTGATGTAGTCGGCGTGACCGGGCGCGTCGATGTGCGCGTAGTGGCGCGACTCCGTCTCGTACTCCACGTGGGCGATGGCGATGGTGATACCGCGCGCGCGCTCTTCGGGAGCGTTATCGATCGAGTCGAAGCTCGAAAACGACACGTTCTCATCGGCCAGCGCCAGCGTCTTCGTGATCGCCGCCGTCAACGTCGTCTTGCCGTGATCCACGTGCCCAATCGTGCCCACGTTCACGTGGGGCTTCGTCCGCTCGTATACCTGTCGCGCCATCTTCTCGTCCTCCGCTGATTGCTTCGTGAGTAATCCGTTGAATCGGCTGATGCTGTGGATGGAGCCCGCATTCAGATTTGAACTGAAGACCTCGTTCTTACCAAGAACGCGCTCTACCGACTGAGCTATGCGGGCAAGGATCCGCCCAGACCATCCCCGCTGGTTTGGCCTGATCCAACACTAGAACCGCCGGCGACGCTCAGTCGTGCCGCGGCGGCCTATGTTCGTTCCTTGATGTTGGTGCCGGGGGCAGGATTCGAACCTGCGAAGCCTTTCGGCGCCGGTTTTACAGACCGGTGGTATTAGCCACTCACCCACCCCGACACAATCTTCATCTTACTCCCATCAATCCTGTCCACACATCCGCTTCAGCCGGCCTCCACCCAACCCATGCACCCGCGATCTGTTCACCAGCACGCAAACTACGTCCGACCTTATGGAGCCCAAGGGGGGATTCGAACCCCCAACCTGCCGATTACAAATCGGCTGCGCTGCCAATTGCGCCACCTGGGCCTGCAACGATCCTAAACCGATTAGCGGCCAATGGCAGTATCTTGCATTGGACGCAATCAACCATCTCCTTATCCTGCAACTGGCGTTTATTCATCATTCCAATCAGTCAGTAAACGCATAGCGAAGGACCCTCGTGAAACGCATCCTGATCGCTGCTGTCGCGGCGGCGCTCGTCGTGGGCGCCGCCGGACTCACTGCTCTCCAACCCGTCTCCGCCCAGCCAGGCGGACCATCCGTCTGCCTCTCGCTGCCAGCCGGAGAGCACACATTCACGGCGCCCGCTCGGGACCGTGAAGGCGACGTCTCATTTACCGTCACCGTCGGCGAGGGCGGAGTCGTAACCGGCTTCACCGAGCCCGGCGGACAATCAATCCCTCCCGCCGCCATGCTCGAAATCTTCACCGGCGAAGACGCCTATCCGCTTCCCGAGGGCGTCGCCTTCGTCGAATGCGCCAGTGACGAGCTCGAAGGTGGCGACGAGACCACATCAGCAGCAGCCGAGATCTGCGTCAACCTGGAGCCAGGCAGCCACAACAGATCAGCGACCGCAGGCGGACGCACCTACGAACTCGTCATCCACGTAGGCGACTACAACCAGGTCACCAGCATCGACGTGCTCGGCCAGTCCTACTCCGCAGCCGAGGGGATCGGCCTACTCGACCAGTTCGGTGCAGCAATGCCCGCCGGCGTCGAAATCGTTCCATGTGAAGGCGGAATGGCCGACCAGAGGGCCGACGGCGGACAGCCGACTCTCTACGCGAACGCGGGCAGCGGCGGACTCGCCGATTCCAGCGACCAAACCGGCCTCTGGTCAGCCATCGCAACCTTCGCCATCCTGGCCATCGCCGTCACCGCCGTCACCCAACGACGCCGAATCGCCATCCGCAACCGGGAGTAACTGGTCAAACTTCGGTTTCCCCCTCTCGGAGGACCTGCAAAGGCATCCATTCCGCCATACCCGCGCTTGTCGCGGGTATGGCGAAGGTGTTTCCCCTCTCCCCCCCTTGCGGGGGGAGATGCCGAAGGCAGAGGGGGGGGATCCTCCCCGTACCCCTCTAAAACCGCAGAGCGCTCTCAACCAACGAATCCGCCACAGGCTCCTCCTCGACCGCCTCAGGTTCGGGCTGGACCCGGCGCCAGCGCGTTCCGTCACGCGTATCCTCGAGGGCCACACCCAACTCCGTCAGACGATCACGCACCGAGTCGGCCAACTCATACTGTTTGGCCCCACGCAATTCCTGCCGCACAGTGACCAGCAGGTCAATGAACGGCCCCGCGTCCGACTCGCCCGACATCGACACGCCAGCAAAGCCCAGACCCAGCACTCCGCCCAATTCGACCAACGCATCCCGTGCCGCGCCAGCCGGACGACCTTCAGCTCGAGAACGGTTGATCTCGCGAGCCAAATCAAACAACACCGCTAACGCCTGGGGCGTATTCAGATCATCCTCAAGCGCCGCGACAAACGTCTCTCGATGCTCCGTCCCATCAATCTCTCCATCGCCATCGACCAACGGCAACGTTGCCGCCGTCCGCAATCGCTCGGCGCCTCGCGCCGCCGACGACAGCGATTCCTCGGAATACGTCAACGGCGACCGATAGTGCCCGCCCAGCACGAACATCCGCAACCCGTCTGCGCCGTAGCGATCCAGCCCCTCGCGCAGTCTCACGATCTTGCCCGTCGACTTCGACATCTTCTCGCCGCCGACCTGCATCATCGCGTTATGCATCCAGTGCCGTACAAACGGATCCTGACCGGAATACCCCTCCGACTGAGCGATCTCGTTCTCATGGTGCGGGAAGATCAGGTCCATCCCGCCGCCGTGCAGGTCAATCTGCTCGCTCAGATAGCGAATCGACATCGCCGAGCACTCGATGTGCCAGCCCGGCCGACCCG
The DNA here is from genome assembly GCA_965207365.1 of Dehalococcoidia bacterium. GTDB lineage: Bacteria > Chloroflexota > Dehalococcoidia > Bin125 > Bin125 > Bin125. The sequence goes on from OZ242281.1 coordinate 1,388,620, forward strand.
GACCCCACGGACTCTCCCACTGCGGCTCGCCCGGCTTGGCGCCCTTCCACAGGGTGAAGTCCATCGCGTGCTCCTTGGCCACGCCGATGTCCGTCGGCTCCGCCGAAATCATGTCGTCCAGCGAACGACCCGACAGCTTGCCATAGCCCGGCATCTCACGGACGCGGAAATACACATCCCCGCCGGCCGGATACGCCATCCCCTTCTCAATCAGCCCGCCAATCAACTCCAGCATCTGCGGAATCTCCTCGGTCGCCCGAGGATGCACATCCGCTGGAGCAATTCCCAGCTCGCGCCACTCGCCCATAAACGAAGAGATCTGCCGCTCTGCCAACTCCGAAACGGAAATCCCCTCCTGCGCCGCCCGAGCAATCAGCTTGTCGTCCACGTCGGTGAAGTTGTACACCAACCGCACTCGCCGACCGCTCCACTCCAGGTAGCGGCGCAGCGTGTCAAAGATGATGATCGACATCGCATGACCCAGATGCGCATCGTCATACGGAGTAATCCCGCAGACATACATCGAAATCGGGTCATCCTGAGGCGCAAACGCCTGCTTACGGCGAGTCAGCGTGTTGTACAGCTCCACAAACCAACCCCATTCACTTGCGAGTCGTCAATCAAAGCCTAATCAACCCTGTACAACCCACTACGAGACTTCGGTGACACTCACCGTTCCTTCTCCCCCCGCTCTGCGGGGGGCGATGCCGAAGGCAGAGGGGGGTCCCTTCCCCCAACTGCCAGGTCCAAGCCCACGCGCCATCCGCTGCCTAGCCCGCCGCTGTCTCCCCAGGCCCCACCTGCGCATCCTCGACCTGATCCCGCAGCCGACGCAGCTCCAACCGCATCTCCGACATCGCCATCTCCAGCGACTCAATCCGATCATGCTCAGGGTCAGGCAGACGCAGCATCGTGTCGTCGCCGGGGTCGTAGTACGCCACCACGTGACCCGGTACACCGACCACCGTCGAGTACTGCGGCACATTCGATACCACCACCGATCCAGCTCCGATCCGCGCCCCGCTGCCAATCGTCACCGCGCCAATGATCGATGCCCCGGCCCCGACCAGTACTTCCTCGCCAAACGTTGGATGCCGGCGCTCGCGCAATGTCGATGTCCCACCCAGCGTCACGCCCTGATGCAGATGACAACGCTTGCCCAGCCGTGCCGTCTCGCCAATCACCACGCCCATGCCGTGGTCAATCAGACACGGAGTCGCAATCTGCGCCCCAGGATGGATCTCGATCCCCGTCAACAAGCGTCCCATATGAGACAGAAACCGAGGCAGCACCGGAACGCCCAGACTCAACAACGAGCTGGAAATCCGGTGCAGCATCAACGCATGGATCCCCGGATACGCGACGAGCACTTCCAGCCAGAATGTCGCCGCTGGATCGCGTTCCATCGTGAACTGGATGTCCGCCCAGACCCCGTCGACAAAAGAGTTAAACCGCGCCTCAATCTCTCGCAGAAACACCATGTCCGCAGCCTATACGTCCATTGGGCCCGACATTACCGACCGGCGAACCCGCAGCGTCGCCACTGCATGGGCGGCCATTCCTTCTGCTCGGCCCAGCGCCCCCATCCCTTCAGCCGTGGTCGCCGCGACATTCACCGCACCAACATCGAGCTCCAGCGCTTCCGCCAGACGAGCTCGCAACGCGCCAATGTGCGGCCGCAGCCGCGGCCGCTCAGCAATCACGGTCGCATCAACCGACTGCACCGAGGCTCCTACCGCTGCCAACTTCTCCAGCACCACCGCGAGCATCGCCACAGAACTCGCCCCAGCCCACGCTGGGTCACGAGTGCCAAAGTGCGCCCCGATATCGCCCAGACCGGCGCCGCCCAACAGGGCATCGATGATCGCATGTGTCAGCACATCGGCATCCGAGTGACCAGCCAGTCCATCTGACTCGGCAATCTCAATCCCGCCCAGCACCAGTTTCCGGTCCGCTGAGAATCGATGTGAGTCAATCCCAATTCCTGTCCGCACTTCATGGCCAGCGCCCAACAGCGCCTCAGCCACGATCAAATCCGAGGGAGACGTGATCTTCGGATTCGGACCCCCGACATCATGCACGACAACCCGCTCCCCAATGCGCTCAACCAGAGCCGCATCATCTGTCGCCACAACTCCGGCCTCGCGAGCAGCAATATGCGCCTGCCGCAGCGTGTCGGCGCGAAACACCTGAGGCGTCGCAACCGTCCGCAATTTCGATCGATCCGGCGTGGCCACGATCCTCTCCTCGGAATCCACCACCTTGATCGTGTCGACCGACGGCCCTCCGGCAATCACACCCACGCCGCCCAGCGCTGCGTTGACACATCCAGCGATCCCACTAGCTGTAATCAACGGCCTCGCACCGTCGTGCACTGCCACGACATCAATCTGCTGGAGCGCCGACAATCCCGCCCACACCGAGTCCTGGCGCTCCTTGCCACCTGTCACCAGCGCCCGAACCTTCTGCATCTCACGACACAGTTCGGCCACCGCTGACCGATTCGCCAACGACGTCACTACGATCACATCATCGATCGCATCACATGCATCAAAGGCCGACAGCGTCCAACTCAGCACCGGCCGACCCGCCAGCTCTGCCAGCAGCTTGTCGCCGCCACCCATCCGGCGGCTGCTCCCCGCCGCCAGAATGATCGCTCCCGTCCTCATCGGTCGCGTCTCTGGTCGCGCTTCTGCTCGCGCCTCACGCCGCATCCTCACTGTCGACAAGCTGAGCAAACACCATCCGTCCGGCCTGCGTTTGAATCACACGCTTGACCACCAGATTGCGCACCTCGCCGATCACCGACGCGCCCTCCTCAACCACCACCATCGTGCCATCTGCCAGATAGCCCACGCCCTGCTGGTCGCCACGACCCGGCTCGATCACTTCCACTGTCAAGGCCTCGCCTGGCAACACGTTTGTCTTCACCGCATTGGCTAGCACGTTCAGGTTCAAGGCGCGGACGCCCTCAAGCTCTGCTACCCGCGCCAGATTGGAATCGGTCAGAGCCAGCGCCGACCCTCGCTCAACAGCCATCCGCACCAACCGGGCATCGACATCGCCATCCGCCCCGGTGGAATCGTCGTCGACAATCTCCGTGGAGACCGATTCCTCTCCCTGCAATCGCGCCAAGAGCTCGAGGCCGGCCCGCCCCCGCCCACGCTTCAGCGCGTCCGAGCTGTCCGCGACCCGCCGCAGCTCATCCAGGACAAACCGGGGCACAACGATGTCGGCAAGCAGGAAACCGCTCGCGGCCACATCCACGATCCGGCCGTCGATAATCGCCGACGTGTCAAGAATCACTTCCGTCGGCGCCGAGGGCCGAATCAACGCCACCGATTCCGCCACCTCATCCGCGCGCCCACGCACCGTGTTGACAAAGCGTTCGACCTCAACCCGCCGTCCCAGCGCCACCCCAATGCCAATCGGAGACAGCAAAATCGCCACACCAATCGGAGCAAAATCACCCGCCGCGCCGGGCAGCGCTCCCAACACCGGAGACAGCAGCGCGGCCGTGACCAGCGCAGCCACGAGCCCAAACCCGCCCAGCAAAATCTCCAGCGTCGAAATCGAGCGCAGAATCCCCCGCCGCATCCACCAGACCGGCGAGAGGGTCCAATCCCACAGCCGTCGCGCTGCCTCAATCACGGCAGGCTCCACAAAAGGAAAATGGCGGCCATGCGGCCGCCAATCAGTCCAGAGCGGTCAACCGCCCAATAAATCCAGGCGCATCCCTGCGCACCACCAAATATACAGGATTCCCACCAATACTTCACAACTCTCCGCCTTCATTCCTGCCCTACTGTCCGTCAAACCTCCCGCCCCCTCCGTCATTCCTGCGCAGGCAGGAATCACGAACCACCCAACTCCTGCCCCTTCAACATCCGCGAACCGTCCCACACAACCCCTGCAGCCAGCGCCCTCCCCCTCCTCCCCTCCGTCTTTCCTGCGCAGTCAGGAATCACGAACCACTCAACTCCAGCCCCATCAACATCCGCGAGCCGTCCCACACAACCCCTGCAGCCGCTCCCTCCCCCTCCTCCCCTCCGTCTTTCCTGCGCAGTCAGGAATCACGAACCACTCAACTCCAGCCCCATCAACATCCACCAGCCGTCCCTCAAAAGCACAGCAGCCGCTCCCTCCCCCTTCCCCCCTCCGTCATGCCTGCGCAGGCAGGAATCACGAACCACCCAACTCCAGCCCCGTCAACATCCACCAGCCGTCCCTCAAAAGCACAGCAGCCAGCTCCCTCCCCCTGCTCCCCTCCGTCATGCCTGCGCAGGCAGGAATCACGAACCACCCAACTCCAGCCCCGTCAACATCCACCAGCCGTCCCTCAAAAGCACAGCAGCCAGCTCCCTCCCCCTGCTCCCCTCCGTCATGCCTGCGCAGGCAGGAATCACGAACCACCCAACTCCAGCCCCGTCAACATCCACCAGCCGTCTCACACAACCCTTGCAGCCAGCTCCCTCCCACTTCACCCTCTGGTAGCGTGAAACCACCGTTCGCGCCGATTGCGCAGAGCAACTGCGAGACCCACGATGCCCACCATCAACATCGATCCACTTCTGCGCGGTGTCTCCAAACCCGCCCGATACGTCGGCGGCGAGTGGAACGTGATCGAGCACGACTGGAACGAACGCGCCGTCCGTTGGGGCCTGATCTACCCCGATCTCTACGACATCGGCCAGTCCAACGGCGGACTCGCCATCCTCTACGACATCCTCAATCACACCCCCGACACCCTCGCCGAGCGCTGCTACACGCCCTGGCCCGACATGGCCGACAGCCTTCGCGCCCACGGTCAGCCGCTCTTCTCACTTGAAAATCGGCGCGGTCTGCGCGACTTCGACGCGCTCGGCTTTTCCCTCTCCTACGAACTCACCTACACCAACATCCTGGAAATGCTCGACCTCTCCGGCATCCCGATCCGCAGCCTTGACCGCAGCGAGGACGACCCAATCATCTTCGCCGGCGGCTCGGGCGCGCTTGTTCCCGAGCCGCTCGCGCCCTTCATCGACGCCTTCATCCTCGGCGAAGCGGAAGACGTCATCCTCGAGGTCAACCAACTCCTGCACGAGGCCAAATCCCAGGGCGCGTCCAGGATCGACCTGCTGCGCGCCCTTGCCCGCACGCCAGGCGTCTACGTCCCCCGCTTCTACGAGTGGCGCTACGAGGCCGACGGCACACCCGCCGAAGTCTTCGCCACCGACGACGCAGCCTCGGTCCCTGTCGTCAAGCGCTTCATCCAGGGACTTCCGCCAATCCTGACCAAACCGATCGTCCCCTATCTCCAGACCGTCCACGACCGCGGAGGCATCGAGATCCAGCGCGGCTGCACACAGGGCTGCCGATTCTGCCAGGCCGGCATGATCTACCGACCGCTGCGCGAGCGCACTCCGGAGGAAGTCGTCGCCGGCGCCAAGGAACTGTTCCGCAACACAGGATTCGACGACCTCTCTCTCGTCTCCCTCTCCTCCACCGATCACTCCCAGATCAAGGCCATCGTCCGAGCACTGCGCGCTGAGTTCGGCGACGACATCGGCGTCTCGCTGCCCTCCACCCGCGTAGACAGCTTCAGCGTCGATGTCGCCCTGCTCTGCTCGCCGCGCAAGAAGCATTCGATGACCTTCGCCCCCGAGGCTGGCTCACAGCGCCTGCGCAATGCCGTCAGCAAGGTCGTCGACGAACAGGACCTGCTCGACGCCGCACGCAACGCCTTCGAACAGGGCTGGACATCGATCAAGCTCTACTTCATGGTCGGCCTGCCCACCGAGACCATGGCCGACGTCGAAGGCATCGTCGACTGGGCCTCGCAGGTCAAGCAGATCGGCCGTCAAATCGTCGGCAACCGCGCCCGCGTCCGCGTCTCCACCTCAAACCACGTACCCAAGGCGCACGCGCCGTTCCAGTGGGCTCGACAGGAGACCCCCGCCGAGCTCGAACCAAAACACCAGATGCTCAAGCAGATGACCCGCCGTGCGCGCCTCGACTTGAGCTGGAATGACCCGCAGGAATCAATCCTCGAAGGCGTCCTCTCGCGCGGCGACCGTCGCCTCGCCCCGGTCATCGAGACCGCCTGGCGCAACGGCGCACGCTTCGATGCCTGGAGCGAGCATCTGCGCGAGAACATCTGGTGGGACGCGATGGCCAAAGAGGGACTCGATCCCGCCTTCTACTGCCACCGAGAGCGCGACCTCTGGGAACGATTCCCCTGGATGCACATCGCCTCCGGCGTCTCAGAGGCCTTCCTGCGCAAGGAATGGCAGCGAACCTGGAAAGAACTGACCACTGCCGACTGCCGCGACGGCTGCAACGTCTGCGGCATGGAGCACGCCGCCCAGCTTTGCGAACTCAAACTCGGAGACCTGATCGCCAAACGTCGCGCCACCGACGAACAACTGATCAGCGTGCTCTAACGGCCGTTCAGTCAAGAAACAGAAGGAGAAAGAGGCTGCCACCGCCATGTCAAGAGACGTCCTCGAACATCTCATCTGGAGCCTCGAACAATCCTTCCGCAAGAAGACCGAACATTCACTGATCGCCAATCTCTCCTCGGTCACGACCGACGACCTCGACACCGTCGTCCCTGGCGGAGGTCGCACTATGCGCGATCTGATCATCCATTGCGCTGCCGTCAAACTCATGCACGCCAATCACGCCTTCGGCGACGCCACGCACACCTTCTGGACCACCTGGGACCGTGAAACCCCCGTCAGCGACGCATCATTCGAGGACTTACTCGAATGGCTGGAAGAAGCCCACGACGTCGTGATCGACTCGGTCCAACACCTCAACGACGACCACGAACTCGTCGTGCCTAGACCAACCTATTGGGGAGCCTCCTGGGAAACCCGCCGAATCCTCGACGCCATCGCCGTCCACGATGTCTACCACGCCGGAGAAATCAACCACCTCCGAGCCCTCCTCCACCAGGTCGACTAGGGTGCTGCCCAGAGCACGCCTCGGCTCGAGCGAGTGTCTCAAAACTCCCGAATCCCCTCTCCCCCCCTTGCGGGGGGAGATGTCACGGAGTGACAGAGGGGGGGCGGCGGATGATGACCAGATAGGGCTCCCGAACAGCGGACCCCCCTCTGCCTTCGGCATCTCCCCCGCAAGGGGGGAGAAGGGGAGTTTTCGAAGGTCTCCTTTACGCGGGGGCTGCCCCGCGTTTCGCGCCCGACTCCCTGCCTAGAACCGCAGCAGTTCCTGAAGCTGCTCCGCCTCACCTGACGGACCCACCAACGCCAACCGCAACTCGTCCTCGCACAGATACTGATTCGCCAGCCGCGAGATATCGTCCGCCTCGACCGCCTGGTACTGCTCGTTGACCTCGTCCACCGACCGCAACTCTTCGTGCAGCAGCATCTGGCCGCCGTTCCAGGCCGACACTGCCCGCGTGTCTTCCATTCCCATCAACATCCGACCCGCCGCAAGCCGTCTCGCGCGCTGCAGTTCCTCCTCCGTCACCCCGTCCCGCAACCGAGCCAGCTCTCCCAACGTCGCTGCTAGCGCCTTGTTCACGTTTTCCGGATCTACGCCCATCGACAACTGCATCACACCCGAGTCACGCATGAGGGCCAGCGACGAGTGAATGTCGTAGACCAGTCCCAACTCTTCACGCACCTTGAGGAACAGCCGCGAACTCATCCCATCGCCCAGCATCGCCGTCATCAGCGACAGCGCTTGCCGATCAGGATGTCTCGATGTGATTGTCGGCAGTCCGATGCAGATCTGCGTCTGTTCCGTCTCCTTGATCCGCACCGCCACGCGGTCGCCGGCTGTCGACAACGGCGCAGCGCGGCGGTCGTCCGCTTGCGCCGGCGCCCACCGCTCAGTCAACGCCGTGACCCGAGCCAACACCGCGTCCGGGTCAATCTCCCCGGCCACAGAGACCAGCGTGTTGCCCGGCGAGTATTGCGATCGCCAATAGGAGACCGTGTCCTCATAGGGAATCCCATTTACCGACTCAGGTGTGCCGGCGATATCGCGGCCCAGCGGCGTATCTCGCCACATCACTTCAGCCATCAGCTCGCCGACCAGTTGGTACGGAGAATCCTCAACCTGGGCCAGCTCCTCCAGAATGACCGAACGTTCCTTCTCCAGTTCGTCGCGATCAAACCTCGGCCGACAGACCATGTCGACCACTACGTCAACCGCTGTCTCCCAATCGGGACCCGGCACCTTGGCGTAGTAGACCGTCAGCTCGCGGTCAGTGCCTGCGTTGATGTAACCGCCGACCCCCTCGATCGCCGTAGAGATGTCGGCCGCCGAGGGATGCAACTCCGACCCCTTGAACACACAGTGCTCGACCAGGTGCGAAACCCCGGCCAACTCATCACGCTCGTACTGCGATCCCGCTCCCACATAGAACGACACCGACGCCGAGCGCGCCGACGCCATCGGAGCGCATATGACTCGGAGTCCGTTGTCCAGAACAGAAACTTGTGGCGCGCCGTCTGCCCGGGGCGCCACTACTCCACGCCCCATGTCGTGTCGCCCGAGGCGTCATCGCGCACAATGCTGTGCGCCATCGCTCCCTGAACGAACTCATCAATCGAGTCCCCGATCGTCGTGTCGTCCCCATGCCCGTTGAATGTCAATGTCTTCTCCGGCAGGCCGTACAGCTTGGTCACGATCGATCGCACCTCCTGCGTCACCTGCGGCATCCCCCGAGTGTTTCCCGGACCGCCCGGGAAGAGCGTGTCGCCAACGACGCAATAGGGATCAACTTCATCGGCGTTGTAGTACGACACCGACCCGGTCGTATGACCCGGCGTGTGCAGTACCTCAAACTCTGTCCCACCCAACAGGATCGTCTCGCCGCCCTGCAAGTGGATATCGATGTCGAGGTCGGTCTCCAACCAGGGATGCTGCTCGTCGGCCACGGTGTCCGATGTGTGCATGTAGAAGGGCACATTCGGTCCCAGCCGCTCCCGCAGCTCGTGGTAGGACTTGATGTGGTCGGGATGCGAATGCGTAAACAGCACCATCTTCGGCGTCGCTCCCGAGTCCTCCACCCCCGCCATCACCAGTTCATGCTGCGCGACCGCGTCGATGATCGCCGCGTCGCCCGTGCCTTTGTCAACCAGCACGAACGCGTTGTTCTCGAATGGTCCCCACGACATCTGCATCACCACGACGCGGGAATACACTCGCAACAAGCGCGATTCCGCATGTAGCTCCATACTCATGGCGCACTCCAATCAGTCAGCAAACTGCCAACTGTCTACCAACTGTTCGCAGCATACCCAGCCCGCAGGATGATCGATGAACAACCGAACACCCATCGCAACACTCGCCGATGTTTTACCGTTCACTGCCCAGGCCGACGAGGACGGCGTCCTCGAAATCGGCGGTTGTAACGTCCGCGAGCTGGCCCAGGAATTCGGCACGCCCCTCTACATCTACGACGAGCGCACGATCCGCGAAACCTGCCGTGCCTACCTGCGCGACTACCAGGCCCAACTGCCCGGCGCTCGCGCCCATTACGCCTCCAAGGCCTGGCTTAATCCCGCGCTGACCCGCATCCTCGTCGAGGAAGACTTCGGTCTCGACGTCGTCTCCGCCGGTGAACTACACGTCGCGCTGGCCGGCGGCATGGACCCCGAACAGATCGGCTTCCACGGCAACGGCAAAACCCGAGCCGAGCTGGAGTACGCCCTGGACGCCGGCGTCGGACGGATCATCGTCGACAACGACGATGAACTCGCGGTCCTGGACGAACTGACCAGAGAACGCGCGCAAGAGCAACGCATCATGCTGCGCATCACGCCCGGCGTCGACGCCCAGACCCATGCCAAAACCACGACAGGTCTGCGTGACAGCAAGTTTGGATTCCCCCTGCCCTCAGGCCAGGCCGAGGCTGCCGTCGTGCACGCGATGCAGGCGCCGTTCCTCGACCTCACCGGACTCCACATCCATCTCGGCTCACCGCTGTTCAACGTCGAGCCATATGCCGACGGGATTGCCACCATTGGCCAGTTCGCCGCTGAAATGAAGCAACGACACGGCTACGAATGGCGAGAATTCTCGCCCGGCGGCGGCATGGCCCTGACCTACACCGCCGACCGCGTCGCGCCGGAGACCGACATCTACGCCGTCGAGATCGCCAATGCCATTCGCACCGCATGTGACACGCACGGTCTCGCGATGCCCGATGTTCATATCGAACCGGGCCGCTCAGTCGTCGGACGCGCCGGTGTCGCGCTGTACTCCGTCGTCAGCCGCAAGCACATTCCCGAGACGCGCGATTATGTCACTGTCGACGGCGGGATGGCCGACAACATTCGCCCGGCCATGTATGAGTCGTCTTACGAAGCCGCCGCCGCCGAGCAGATGAACACCGTACCTAGCCTCGTGGCGACGGTCGCCGGAAAGTTCTGCGAGTCAGGCGATGTCCTGGTCCGCGATGCCAACCTGCCCGCGCTGCAACTCGGCGAGCTGATCGCGATTCCCGCCAGCGGCGCTTACCAGATCGCCATGGAGAGCAACTACAACCTCGCCCTCCGCCCGGCCATCGTGATGGTCAGCGACGGCGACGCACAACTCGTCCGGCGTCGTCAGACGCTCGACGATCTGCTGCTCCTGGAGCTGTGAAATAGCGCGCCATGTCCGCTTCAGAGTCCGCTTCAGAGTCCGTTTCAGACGAGCAGGTTGAGCGCTGGGGCCCACACGCTCGATCCTTGGCCGGCCACACACTGGTCGCCATGCTCGACGCCGAACGTCTGCCCCATGCCTTGCTGATCGCTGGTCCGGTCGGCGTCGGCAAACGAGACCTCGCCATTCGCGTCGCGCAAGCACTGCTCTGCGAAACGGCCACGAATCAGAGCGCGGGGCCATGCCGAGAGTGCCGCAATTGCCGACGCCTCCACGATCCCGCCCAACCCACGCTCGAACCACAGCACTCGGATGTCGAAGTGATCGCGCCGGGTGCGCTCTGCGTCGAGTCTGACCACGATCATCGCAACTCCCGAACCATCGGCATCTGTGTAATCAGACGCATCGAGCACGCCGCCACCCTCGCGCCGTTCGAAGCCGACCGCCGGATCATCATCATCAATCCGGCCGATGCGCTCACCTCCGACGCCGCCGACGCTTTCCTCAAGACGCTGGAAGAGCCACCCGAGCGGGTGCACTTCATTCTCCTCACAGCCCAGGAGGCGACACTCTCCGAAACCATTCGCTCCCGCTGCCGCACCCTCACCCTGTCTCCGTTGCCCGCAGCACAGCTCGACCAGTGGCTCGACCAATGGGCCGCAGACGAAGGGGTCGAACTACCGATCGAATCCGAGCGGCGCGGAGAACTGGCCCGGCTCGCCCGTGGACGCCCCGGCTGGCTGCAGTCCAATTTGCGCGACGGCGATCCTGTCACCATGCGATCCGCGCAAATCGACGACGCTGTCCGCATCGCCGGCGCCAGTCGCGCCGATCGGCTCGCCTGGTCTGAGCAGCTCGTCGGTCGCGGAGCTTCGCCTCAGACCATCGCCAACCTCGAGCTGATCCTCGATGCCTGGACCGATTGGTGGCGCGATCTCTGGCTGGCGCAGACCAATCAGACCGAGGCGTTGATTCACATCTCGCAGCGCGACCGGGTCGGCGAGATCGCGGCGCTGTACGATCAACAGGAACTCAGCCAGTTTCTGGAGCAGATACAACGCACTCGCGCACTCATCCAGACGGGCGTCAATGCCCGACTCGCGCTCGACGTGCTCCTCCTCAACATTCCCGTCCCCAGAAAGACAACATGAACCAACAAAGTGACGACGGTCCCACATCGCAAGCCACGGACGACGCAGCTCAAGACGATCCCGCTTGTACGAGCGAAACCCAATCACTTGCCGATTCCCCTGCCCATTCCCCTGCGGAGTCGACCCTTGAGACATCTCCAGATTCGCCGACTGAGCCCGCCGCGGCGTCCACCCAAGACGACCAGGTGATGATCGGCATTCGCATCCGCGAGGCCTCTCGCATTTATCATTTCGCCGCTCCGCGCGGCCAGGTGTTTACTGGCGATTACGTCGTCGTCGACCGCTCCCGCGGCGACCAGCTCGCGCGCGTCGTCACCGTGCCAGACGAAGATGGTCCAGCCAAGCCAATTCCTCGGGATGTCCGACCCATCGTCCGGCTCGCGGACGCGGATGATCGTGAACATGCCGAGCAACAAGCCCAGCGGGCCGACGAGATCCTCCAGGACATGCGCACCGCCGCTGTTCAGCAGGACATGGGTCTGTATCCCGTCGCCGTCGAGTTGAACCTCGACGGCGATCAAGGCACCGCCTGGTTCCAGGCGCCTGACCATGTCGATTTCCGACCCCTGCTCGACGAAGTCCAGGACAAACATGACGTCCGGCTCAACATGCAGCAGGCCAACCAGCGCGAGCGCGCTCGTCTGGTCGATGGTTATGACATCTGCGGCCTGCGACTCTGCTGCTCGAGCTGGATGACCGACTTCCCCCACGTCGGCATTCGCGTCGCTAAGGACCAGGACTTGTCGCTCAACCCAGACAGCATTTCCGGCGTCTGTGGACGCCTGCTCTGCTGCCTCACGTTCGAGCACGAGGTCTACCGCGAGATGCGAGGCTCGCTGCCCCGCGTGGGCAAGCGCGTGAGCACGCCGGCAGGCATGGGCAAGGTGATCAAGCTCAATGTGCTGCAGCAAAAGGTGACCATTTCGCTCGACGATCACCCCCAGCGTGTCGATGTACCGGCCGCTGAAATCGGCATGGCCGTCCGCACCGAGGATGCGCCTAACCAGGCGCTAATCGACGCCGAACGAGACCAACAGGAAGCTGACGCTCAAGCCGCTGCGCTGCGTCAGGCCGCCGCTCCAAGCTCACCCGATGAAGCTTCCACGCCGCCTGCCGAGCGGCCTTCGCGTCGTCGCCGACGACGATCCCGCAAATCACAATCGGAGCGGCAGCCGGGTTCGTCTGAGGCAGATCGCCAACCGGACGCCACGGACGCCAGCCGGTCCGAGGAGCAGTCCGAATCGACACAGAAGCGTCCGTCACGCCGGCGTCGGCGACGCAAGCAACAGGTCGTCAACCAGCAGCAGTCGGATCCATCGACCGAATCACATGATTCATCAGGTCCGTTGCAAAAGCCCGAGGGCAAGGGTCGCAGAACCCGACGCCGACGCCGACGCTCACGTCAAGCAGTCAACCAACCCGACCAACCCACCGACTCGGGGGACTAGGGCGTGTTCACATTCGTCATTTGCCTAGCCAGAATTCCGTCATTGCCGCGCTTGTCGCGGCAATCTCGCCGAGTTGTGCACGGACAGTGGCGCTGAATGCAGCGAGATACCCGCGGCGAGCGCGGGTATGACGGGAACTCCTGCACTGAACGGCACCATGTAAACAGGCCCGAGGGAAACTCCACGCTTTCGGCGCAACTCCATCTGCGAGTCCGACGCCTATTCCAATCTCCGTCATTGCCGCGCACCGACGCGGCAATCTCGCAGCGCACCGCACGAACATCGTCGTCCAATGCTCACGTCGCTATGTAACCAGTCCTAGATCCCAAACTCCTCAGTATCCTCGTCCGCATCCACCATCACGCCGCTCATCTGCGACGCCAGCGCGCCGAGCTGTTCCTCGTCGTACCAATGCACGACGATTCGCCCGCCGCCGCCCGGTCCATTGGCTCCGACGCGCACTTCGACCTTTGTCCCCAATGCCGACTCCAACCTCTGCACCGTGCGAAACACTGTCGCGGAAGGCTCTGGGTTGCTCGGCGCCTCGGAAGATTGTTCCCCAAGGACTCGCACGGCATCCTCAAGCTTCCTCACGGTCCAGCCCGACTTGAGCACGCGCTCCGCCAGCGGGATCTGCTCAGACTCCGGCGCGCCCAGGATCGCTCGCCCGTGACCCTCGCTGAGCGATCCGGCTGCGATCATCGATTGCACAACGTTCGGCAGTCGGCGCAATCTGATCGCATTGGCCACTGAGACTCGACTTTTGCCGACCTCCGTGGCGATCTTCTCTTGTGTCCAGCCCGAGTCCGAGAGCTGCTCAAAGGCTGTCGCCATTTCAATCGGATTTAGATCCTCGCGCTGCAGGTTCTCAACCAGGGCCAGCGTCAAGCGTTCTTCGTCATCGTCGGCCGCTTCTTCTTGAACGACGATCGGCACCGTGTCCAGGCCAGCCAACCCCGCCGCTCGCCATCTCCGCTCTCCCGCGATCAACTCATACTGGCCCGCTTCGGTCCGCTGCACCAGCAACGGCTGCAGGATGCCGTGTTCGCGAATGCTCGCCGCCAACTCTTCCAGCGACTCGGAGTCGAATTCCCGTCGCGGCTGCGACGGATTCGGTGAAATCGCGCCGATCGGCGCTCGTAACTGCGATTCGGCGGTCTCATTCTGCTTCGTAGCCGGGATCAGTGAATCGAGACCTCGGCCCAATCGCCGCTTGCGGTCTTCTTCCAACCCGGACAGTGGCCGACTGCCGAACGTGCTCACTCGAGGCGCCGTGGTTTCACTCATGCCGATACTCCATCCAGCGTGCCGCCGCGATACAGGGTTGACGGCGGAAGCGCTGACAGGCGGCTCAACAACTCCTCCGTCAGCTCCCGATACGCCTCCGCCCCACGAGATGTCGGCGCGTAGTCGATAATCGGACGCTGATGGCTCGGCGCCTCGGAGAGGCGGATCGAACGTGGGATGATCGTATCAAACATAGAACTAATATGCGACTGCAACTGCGCCGCAACGTCCTGTGACAACCGCGTCCGACCGTCGTACATCGTGGCTACGACACCCAGGAGCTGTAACCCGGGATTCAGATGCATCTGCACGCGACGAATCGTCTCGAGCAGCGCCGACAACCCTTCCAACGCCAGGTACTCACACTGCACCGGAGCAATCACCCCGTCCGACGCCGCGAGCGCGTTCAGCGTCATCAAACCCAGCGACGGGCCGCAATCCACCAGGATCAAGTCATACGAGTCTGCAATACCGGACACCGTGCCACGAAGGACGTACTCGCGGTCTGGCCGAGTTGCGAGTTCCAGCTCGGCCCCGACCAGGTCCATCGAAGACGGCGCGACCTCAAGCCGCGGCCACGCGGTCGGCACAATGCAGTCGCTTAACTCCACCTGACCCAGCAGCGCGTCGTACAGAAACGCGCCGCTCGTAGCGGCGCCCAGCGCCGACGTGGCGTTCGCCTGCGCGTCCGCGTCGAGCACGAGTGTGCGATGACCCTGCGCCGCCGCTGCGGCAGCCAGATTCACGGTGGTCGTCGTCTTGCCGACGCCGCCCTTTTGATTCGCCACCGCAACCACACTCACGTCAGCGCGCCTCCGACAGCTCCGGGCCCAAACCTCAAGTGCAGCCCGATCGGCCGCTCTAGTCTGAGGATAATGGTCAACCCGTTACGTCGGGTGTCCCGATCTAGTCGTCACGGTACAGAATTCGCACGCGCCGCGATGTGCCCTCGCCGTAGGACTCGGTCTTCAGTTCCGGGTCGTCCTGCAATTGCAGGTGAATGATCCGCCGTTCGGCGGCCGGCATCACACCCAGGGTGACCGGTTCGCCGCGATCGCGCACTTCCGACGCCGCACGCTGGGCCATCTCCTCAAGCGCCGTCTCTCGGCGACGACGGTAGCCGTCGACATCGACAGTGACCGGATTGTTGCCCTCCAGCGCGCGACTGACGATGACGTTGACCACATACTGCAACGCTGCCACGTGCGCCCCGTGGCGACCGATTAGCAGCCCCAGGTCCTCGTCGCCAACCGGCGTGACGTCGAGCACGGACACCGCATGTCCGAGGCCGTCCATCGGCGTCTGCGGCTCGCGCGCGGTCACATCCACGTCGAAGCCGAGCTGGTGCGCTATGTCAGTCAGCACCTCGACGGCAAACTGCTTCGGATCGCTGTTTGGTTCGAAGTCCGGATCGGCAAGCAGTTCGAACGGCCCAAGCGGTTCTCGAGCCGGTTGGCGCTCTCGCGACGACTCACGCTCTCTCCCTCGGCCACGACTGCCACTGCGACTTCGTCCACGATCGCCATGATCGCCGCGTTCGCCCCGCTCCCCGCGATCTCGTCGACCGCCGGAAGCGGGCGCCACTGATCGAGGACGAGAGCGCGAACGATGATCCGGCTGGACCTCGCGCTGTCCTGAATCGGCGGCGGCGCTTTCCTGTTCCGACGGCTGTACAACCGCACGTTGGCCGGTGGGCCGGCGGCTCGAGCCGGAACGTCCACCTCGTCCGCCTCTTCCGCCCTGTCCACCCCGCTGCCCAGGTTCAAGCTCGGTCAGATCGGAATAGTCATCGATTCTCGGCAGAGACGGCGCATCTGATCCACGATTCCCCCCTTGAACTCCGGGGAGGGGCGTCACACGAACCATCGACTGCGCGTGACCGATACCGAAAATGCCGGTTCGGCCCTCCTCCAGCACTTCGACTTCCACCTGACCGCGAGAGAGGCCGAGTCGGCGTAGCGCCGATTGCACCGCGTCATCGACGGTGCGTCCCGACTGCTCAATTGCATCCCTGTTCGCCATAGCCACTTCTCCAGCTAAACCGCATGTCGGGCGGCGTCGAGTCTGAATCCAGTCTGTGTCGACACCGAGCCCATAGAACTCCTGATTCGCGTCAACGCGACCGATTCGCTCGTCGCCTCCGTTGTCGTCGGCGTCGCGCTGCGCTGGTCTGCCGCCGCTGTGGGCGTTCCGCAGGCGTCTCCGACGACTCCTCGTCGGTTTCTTCAACCGTTTCGGCTGTGGCGGCGACGACCGCTGTTCCGCCGCCAGCTCCGGCGGCCGCAGCCGCTGCCGCTGGTGTCGGCAGCGGCTCAGACGACAGCAGCCACTTCCACGACCACTTCAGTCCCTGTCGGTAGAAGTAGTAGTAGTACGACGTAAGAATCGTGAAGATTGACGTGACCAACCAGTACAGACCCAGACCAGCAGGCACCTGCAACGTGAAGAAACCGAACATGAACGGCATCATCCAGAGCATGGTCCGGTTCATCGACTCCGAGCGCTCATCGCGCGGACCCATCCGGGCCGTCGAGACCTTCTGCTGGATGTAGGCCGTCACGCCAACCATGATCGCCAGCGGCAATGACTGCTCAATCGACGATGATCCCAGGTCCCAGAAGAGGAAATCACGATTGATCGGAATCGCCGACGTGATGTACGCCCAGTCGTAGAGGTCGGACGACAGTCGCAGCAACTGCTCGGGCGTGTCGCCCAGCGTCCGTCGCAACACCTGGTAGAGCGCGATCCAGATCGGCATCTGGACCAGGAGCGGCCAGAGGCAACCCAGCGGATTGAAGCCCGCCTCGCGGTAGACCTTCATCAACTCTTCCTGGCGGCGCTTGGGATCCTTGTACTTCTTCTGGATCTCCTGCATCCGCGGCTGCATGTCCTGCATGCCCTTGGTTGCCCGAAGCTGACGCAGCGTCAGCGGATAGGTCACCACCCGCACGATCAGCGTGAACAAGATGATCGCGACCCCGTAGTTGTCGCTCACGGAGTGTGCGATCACGATCAGCCCGTTCATGATCGGGCCAATCAAAATGTCGTTCCAGATGAAGTCGATTATGTTCATCGTCGTTAATTCTGCGGATACAGCCTGACGGCCTGGTTTGCGCCCAACAGCACGGCGTAGAGCACCCCATCCTCATCGCTGACGAGAATCCGGTCCTCGCGCAGGATGGCGTTGGCCATCAGGTCCTTGGCTCCATCCAGTTGGAACTGCCGGAGCGGAGCGCCGTCGGACGCGCTGAGTTGATGAATCATGCCGCCGCGAGCCACAATCACCAGAATCCCGCCGCCATCGCCGGTTTCTGCATCCTGCTCGACGAACAGCGGCCTGGCGCGAATCCGATCTCCGGCTGCAAACGGCTGCAGCCAACGCTTTGCGCCGGTAAGAGCGTCAATCGCATAGACATTGCCGCGCAGGTCGGTGGCATACATGACACCGTCGTGGATCAGCGGCGTTCCCCACAACCAATGCGACGCCTGTGTCGCCCAGACCTGTCCGCCGGTCGCGGCGTCGAGACCGTAGATCATGCGATCCAGACTGCCTACGTAGACGATCCCGTCAGCAGCCGTAACCGATCCGGCGATGCCGCCCTCGATATCCACCTGCCACGCCGATCTGCCAACCTGCTCACCCTCGACATTGATGGCAGTCACGCGACCATCCAGGCCGGCGACGATCAGCAGTTTCCCGCGTTCGGTCTCGACCAGCGCCGGACCGCCCCAGATCTGTAAGTCGGAGTTGCCGTTCCACGTCCAGATCGCCTCTCCGGGCTGCTCAATGTCAACCGCGTGGACCCGATAGGTCGTGTCGGCGAGATAGACGATGCCGCCATCGACAACGAGGTCGGCGACGAGCCGTGATTCACTATTGAAGACGACGCGCGCAGACTCGCCATCGCGCCGAACGGCATAAAGGATGCCGTCGGAATAGCCGGCAAACAGCCATTCATCGGTCGATTCCACCCAGACCGGGTCCGCATAGAACGCGACCGGCTCAATCTCTGAGTCCAGGCCGGGGAAGCGGCCGTCATCGTCGGGAAATTCCCAGACTGCGGTACTCAGGTTACCGTCCAGCAGTTGCAATGCGATGACCTGGTCATCGCCGGTCGGCGCGATCAACCGCGTCTCCGGCTCGATCGGGTCGGGTGTCGGCGCGGCCCAGCCATCGGGCTGGTCGGCGACATCGCAGGCAACGATCAGGGGCACGGCGAGGATCAGCAAGAGACCCAGGATCGCCGGTCGGCGCTCCCCGAGACTGGTCCTGAAAGGGCCGCCGAATTGTTTCACGTGAAACAATTCGGCCGCCAGTCGTCGCGCGGCGTTGGCCACAGCAGCAAAGCTCCCGATCGACCGGTCAGATTGTTTCACGTGAAACATCCTGACTCGGCGGAGCGGGATCGTACCCACCCTGATTGAACGGATTGCATCTTGCCAGCCGCCAGATTCCCATTCCTACACCCGCCAACGCCCCGCGCGACCGCACTGCGTCAATCATGTACTGCGAACACGACGGCTCAAACCGGCATTGCGATCCCATCGCTCCAAAGATTGGGGAGACTAGCTGTTGGTAGCCCTCCAGGACGAACACAACGAACGAACTCACAACCTGCCCGATCCTCCGCACCAACGTCCTGGTCACGACCCACCAACCGATCGAGCCGCTCGAGCGCTTCGTCTGCCTTGCCGAAGTGGCCGAAGTTGCGGAAGTTGCCGGAGTTGCCGAACTGATCGGCCTACAAGTCGACGCAACGTTGAGTCCAGCTCCGCAAAGTCCGCCTCGGCGGCGCCATTGCGAGCGATCACCACGACATCCAACCCCTGGCAATCGGCGTTGTCGTTCAGTCGTCTGACCGACTCTCGCAAGCGCCGACGAATCCTGTTGCGCACCACCGCGCCGCCCAGACGCGAACTGATTGCGAATCCGAATCGACACGGACAATCGTCTGGGCTTTCCGTTCGAGGAACGACGCGCAGCGCCAGTACGCCGCCTGACGTCCGAATCCCATTGCGGAAGA
This sequence comes from Dehalococcoidia bacterium, assembly GCA_965207365.1. GTDB lineage: Bacteria > Chloroflexota > Dehalococcoidia > Bin125 > Bin125 > Bin125. The sequence goes on from OZ242281.1 coordinate 1,408,132, forward strand.
CGGCATCAAAGTCGGACTTGCGGCGCAATCGCTGATCGCGATATCGGTGTCGCTGGATCGTGGGCATTGGACGGCCACGCCCTACTTGAAGTCTTGACTGACGTCTTGTCGTGCGTCTTGTCGTGGATCTTGTCCTACGTGCTGCCAGACATCCGGCGCTATGCCTCACGGCATGCGACGCCTGTACAGGCAAGCAGGAAGACAAAACAGTACTTCCGACGTTCAGACGACCGTCAATCGTCGCCGACCTCGGGCACGGCGGCGCTTCAGCACCGCTCGCCCGCCGCGGCTTGACATTCGCTTGAGGAACCCATGCTCCCGCTTGCGCGGTATTCGCTTCGGTTGGTACGTGCGTTTCGGCATCAAATCCCTCAACACATCACGGGACACACAAGCCCGATGGACGAAGAATGCAGGACAAGTGGGACTCAGTATACGCCAGCGCCGAGCAAACCTCGCGTTGCCTGCGATTCGGAGCGTCAGGCGCCCCCGATGGCGAGATGAATCCTGTCAAGCGTTCCAATCGTCATGCTCCCCCTCGTGCACGATCACGACCCGCTCTGCGCCACGGCCCGATAAGCAGCGAGCGACTCGATCACAAACCGAACATACATTCTTGTCGATTCGAAGTCGAGTGCGGCGAGGAAGCCGTCGGGCCCAGCGAACGCGGCATCATCTTCCCACCGCGCTGCATTGCCGGGACCAGCGTTGTAGGCGGCCAGCGCCATGATCGGCTCGTTCGAGAAGCCCTCCAGTTGCCGCGCCAGATACCAGGCGCCGAAACGAATCGCCAGCTCGGGCCGCGCCAGGTCGGTGTGCTGATACTCGATCCCCAATCCGGCTGCGATATCCGAGCCCGTCGGCGGAATCACCTGGGTCAGACCGACCTCGCCGGCGAGTCCCTCCGCGGATGCGTCGTAGAAACTCTCGCGTCGGATCAACGACCAGAGCAACAGCGGATCAACTCCCTCTGCTGTCGAGTGCAACGCCATCACATCCGGCCAGGGCTGTGGATAGGCGAGACGCAGGAGTTCGGCCGGCGCCTCGGTCCAGTCGAGTCCAAAGACATTCAGCAGTTGCGCCGCCGCCCGTGCCGATCCCGAGAACTCCCGCTCGTCTGCGAGCACTTGCGACACCCGGGCCAACGCCCATGGATCGTGTGCCAGCGTGGAAATCCAGGTCAGCAACATGCGGTCGGCAGCGTCATCAAACCCGCCCAACCGCAGATCACGCGCGGCCTGCCATTCTGCTGCTCCAGTGAGACCCGACTCAGGAGTATCTGCCTCGCCTGTCAATCGCGTCAGCCATTCCTCGATTGAAATGTCGAGCACCACCGGAGAGTCGAGCTCCAACAGGGCAGCCGCGCGAAGTCCGTAGAAGCCAACCGGATTGATGTCGATCACCTTGGAGGCGAGATCGGCGGCCGTCTCCGCGTCGCCCGCTTCTCGATGCATCAGGGCCGACCAGTAGAGGAACTCCTGCCGTACGTCGTCACCCCAGTAGTCCGCACCGATGTTGGCGGCGTCGCGGAACCGCTGCGCCGCATTCGACCAATCTCCGCGACCAACCGCCATCGACCCCCATCGTCGCGCGGCCTCGACCGCGCGATCGTGCTGCGGCTGATCCTCCATCACCTGCCACCAGTATTCCTCCGCAGAGTCCTGATCACCGTCGGCCAGAGCAAACTCCGCCAGTCGCATCGCAGACTCCGCCGCCAGCGGATGCGAGGCATCACGTCCAATCACCGCGACATAACCGAGCGCTGCGCTCTGGCGGTCATCATTGGCCTGATGAATAGCTGCGATGTAGTACTCGCCCGCGACCTGCTCCGCGACATCGCCAGAACTGCCCAACACATTCAGCATCGCGCTGCGAGCCTCGACCCAGAGTTCCTCGTTGAAGCGGATCCTGCCGATCGTGAGCTGATCGACGTCTTCGCCTGAGTCAATCAGTAGCGCCAATGCTTCCGAACTCTCGCCGAAGTCCTGATAATCGTCGACCAATGTCCTCCAGGCCTCTCGAGCGCCGTCAATATCGCCGAGATCCCGCTTCAGAGCGCCGGTCCTGAGCCACGCGGCTGCATGGTCATCTCGCCAGGGCGAGAGCTCCAGCAATTCGTCATAACGATCCAATGCGCGATCGACCTCGCCGGCGATGTCCAGTTCGGTTGCCGCCAGGTGGATGGCCCGCAATCGATCCTGGAACGTCAACATGCCGCCGAGCGCTCGTTCGGCCCACTCGATCGCTTCCTCGCCTCGTCCGGCGCGCTGCAACGTCCGCGCCGTCTCGAGCGCGATCATGGCCCAGGCGGGACTGTCGGAGTTCACATATTCCTTCATCGCTTCGAGCGCCACATCGACCTGAGACAGCATCAGCGCCGATTGCGCTCTCAACAGAGCAAGCCGTCGGGTTTGCTCGGAAGTGAGGAATCCGGCGATCTCGCCCAGGGCGGCCATCGCCTCCGACGGTCGATCAAGCTTCAGCAGCAACCGCACGCGATCAAGCTGGAGCGACGTCAGGGCGTTTGCATCAAGCGATGCACCCGTTGCAATGGCCGACTCGCGGACGCGCAGCGCCTGTTCCCAATAGCCATTGTGCTCGAGTGCCGACGATTCGGCGATCAGCAGCAGGGCCGGATCTCCGGGAGATCGTGTCGTCGGCTCGGGCTCTGCGACTTGTTGCTCTTCGGGTGGCGGTGGCGTTACGGCTGGTTGAGCGTCAGCCTGTGGGCTCGGCGTCGCCTCTGGTTGCTGCACTGGTTCCTCGTCGCCCGCGCAGGCCACGGCCAGCGCAGCGGCCCAACAGGTCAACGCAATCAGACCAAGCAACTGGTAACGAAACAATCGGGCAGCGTCAGCCGCTACAGGTAACATCAAATCGACCCCGGGTTCTGCCCCGCCGACGCCTACAGTCACTTTAGCCCCATGATTCAAGTTGCGGACGAACCACAACGCGCGATTTCTGCGACCTGCTGGGCCGAAATCGACCTGTCAGCGCTGCGAACGAATGTCGAAGTGTTGCGACGTCAGGCGGAGCCGGCCGGTGTCGCTGCCGTCGTCAAGGCGGACGCCTACGGTCACGGCGCGGTGGCGATTGCGCAGTCTGCGCTGGAAGCCGGAGTAGAGCGACTCTGCGTGTTCACGGTTCGGGAGGCCGTCGAGCTGCGTGCAGCCGGAATTGCCGCGCCGATCCTTTGTCTCGGACCCGTCCTTTATGGCGATTCCGGGCAGATTGCCGAACACGACATCGCCACTGTCGTTGACTCGGACGGAACAGCAATCAAGCTTGCCTCCGCAGCGCTTGAAGCGGGTGTTCGAGTCCGAGTTCACATCAATATCGACACCGGGATGCAGCGCTACGGCCTGGCCCGTGACCGGGCGATCGCGCTCGCCGAACAGGTCCGGGCCATGCCGTCGCTTGACCTTGAAGCCGTCTTCACTCACTTTCCTGACGCTGCCAACGCCGACCGCTCGGGAACACATGACGCCTTTCGACGCTTCCAGCGGACCGCCAACCAGATCGGTGCACCGATGCGCCATGCGGCAGCCTCGGCGGCGTCGTTCAATCTGCCCCAATCGTCGCTCGACTTCGTCCGAGTTGGCATCGCCCTATACGGCATGGATCCTGCACCAGATCTTGTGCTACCTGCGGCCCAAGAACTGCGTCCGGTGATGTCCTGGAAGACATCGCTATTGGCCATCCGGCAGGTACGGCAGGGCGAGTCCGTCTCGTATGGAGGGCTTTGGACCGCAGACCGAGATGCGCGGATCGGAGTCATTGGGGCTGGGTACGCAGACGGATTACGTCGCAGGCTCGCCGAGCACGGCGCCATGCTGGTGCGAGGACAACGCACGCCGATTCGTGGAGCAATCTGCATGGACAGCACCATGATCGATCTGACCGATATCACCGAAGCCGCAGTGGGCGACACCGTGACGATCATCGGTCGCGACGGCTCCGATGCGATATCCGCCTGGGATCTGGCGCGGCAGCTTGACACAATCCCGTACGAAATCTTCACCAGCATCAGCGCTCGAGTCCCTCGCGTGGTCGTCGATCCAGCCAACTCGGAGAGCTAGCAACTTGTCGGCAGGCCGATCCGTTCGTAGGATCAAGGGCGGAGATATACCCATGACCATCCGCAACCGCTTCGTCGGCGCGTTGACCGCCCTTGTCGGCGCCATCGTCGCCCTATCCGCCCTGGCGCTGCTCAGCCCGACCGGGGCTAGCGAGTATCTAATCCAGGAGGAGCCGGAGCGCGGATCAACTGTGGCGGAAGCGCCGCATCAGTTGCTGCTCACCTTCGACCATTCGCTCGCGCAAATCAAAGGCGCGCATCATGTCGAAGTCACCGATGGCGAGGGCCACCGCGTCGACGAGGGCCACCCGTCAATCTCCACCTACAGCCAGCGCACGCTCGTTGTGCCAATCCACGCGGAAGGCGATGGCTCGCTCAATGTCGAGTACACCGTCTTGCTGATCGGCGACGGCGAACACCTGCAAGTCCACTCCTCATACGACTTCACTGTTGATCACTCGCTGGGTCCGATTGAGGGCGATCAGATTGAAGCGCCAGGCACAGCGAAGTCCAGCCAGGCGCTGGTGCTCTGGACGATCGTCATCCTGCTGGGCATCGCTGTCGCGGGTGCACTGGTCTACTTCCTGCGCATGGCGACCGGTAACTCGCGCAGTTCGCTCGAACCAACCAACCGCAGCGTCTTCCGGGACTAGGGCTGTCGGCGACCAGCCAACATCTTCCGTTACTTCGTCATACCCGCGCTCCGACGCGGGTATCTCGCAGCGCGTTCCATAACGGCAGAGAACCGGACGAGAAGCTCGCACCCCAGCAGTTCCTCAGGTTCGCACGATGTTGCGGACTCGTCGAGATTCCCGCGACGGAGCGCGGGAATGACGGAGGTCTGGCAACAGGTCAGCGGATGGGCGTTACGCAGCACGGCCGCCGGCGAGGGGGACCCCCTCAGCCTTCGGCAGCTCCCCCTGCGAGGGGAGCGAGAAACCTGGACCTGCTCGGTGAACAAGCTCGGCAACACGCGAACACGTTCTACTCCTCGCCGGCCCCGTCTTCACTCCCGGCACGCACCGTCGGTATCAGCGGCTGCGCGTCTTCGTCGCGCTTTGACTTGCGCTCTGGCAGATCGAGGATGCGTTGCTTGACTGCCGCGACATCGTCAGCCGAAGCACCAGGAGCCAGCGCCAGTAGCGCAAACCCAGAATCTCTCAACGCCTCGATGTCGCCAGCAGAAATGTCGGTGGGGCAGACCGTACCCATTGGGACGGAGGCGAACAACGCCAGCCTGCGGACATCCAGTACCGACTGAAGACTGAGTGGAAACTGGAGCGGCACGGCAATCTCAGCCGGCCCCATGCTGCCCAGCGCGCGAGCATCCGCCTCGTCGATTCGCGGACCCGGCAGACGCACAACATAATCAATATCTTCGTCGAGCATCGCATCTGCCCGCGCGCCCTCGAGCACGAAGGATACGAACGCCGCCCCGCGCTCCTTGGCTCCTGCAACATTCTCAGTCGTCAGTGCTTCCAGACGCGCTCCCCACAACTCGACTCCGGCCGATTGCATATCCGCTTCGTCCGACTCGCTGAACGCGAGACAGAAGTCCGCTCCGTCGACGACGCCGACCGTGCCAACCAGCATCGATGGCTGACGTTCCTCGGCCGCTGCTCCAAATCCCAATCGCCGCTGTCGGCCCTTACGCCGATCGCGAATCGCGTCTGCAAACTTGCCCATAGCTTCGCTCCTCACTCTGCCCAAACTGCCTGCTCAGCATGGATGTCAACTCAACTAGAATCCAGCTTAATCGAGGCCCCGGAACGAACGACTTGAACGGCCTGAGCAACGGGAGCGGGGACCACATGGATGTAGGCGACTGGCTGGCCGCTCCTTTTGGCACAGAGGTGATCGAGTGGGTGCCGATTCCGCTGCGAATCGTGCTGGGGATCATCTTCATTGATGCCGGTCTGGGCAAGTTCCGCCGAGGTATCGGCGGATTCTCGGGCTGGCTAGAGTCGCTGGGCGTCCCCTTCCCGAGGTTGGCCGGACCGGGCGTCGCCAGTATTGAGTTGGGCGGCGGCATTCTGCTGCTGGCGGGATTGCTCGTGCCTTGGATCGCGATTCCCCTGGCGATCAACATGATGGTCGCCACCTATGTGAACAAGTTCAAAGAGGATTTGCCCTTCCAGGGATCGTCCGACAAGCAAGGCTACGAGCTGGACGTGCTCCTCGTCTTCGCTTGCATCGCGCTCATCCTGATGGGTGCTGGACCTGCATCGATTGATTCGGTTCTTTCCTAGGCATCGATCCACTGCTTAGCTCATTTCCGAGATACGCTGCCCTCCGTCTGGCACGACTAGAGCAAGGGTTGCCTGGGCATGGAACGATGGTCCGTTTTCGTCGCGGAACATCCGTGGCGCGTCGTGGCGATGTGGGTGCTGTTCGTGGTTGTCGCCGTTGTCGCGCTGCGCAACTTCGGCGGCACGCTGACTGATTCGTTCGTCGTTCCCGGCACCGAGACCCAGTCCGCAGTCGACTTGCTGGAAGAGCGTTATCCAGCTCGCTCCGGTTCAGAACTCGCGGCCGTCTTCCATACACCCAACGGGACGATTCAGGGTGACGAGGCTCAATCCGCCATACAAGCATTTGTGCAACAAGTTGCCGACGTCGATGAAGTCGCGGTCGTCTTCCCTCCTGAACAGCGACAAGGCAGCCTCTCGGCCGACGGCCGAACAGCCATTGTGCGGGTGGCGTTTGACAAGTTGGCCAACCATCTCTCGTCGGAGAACATCGGCGAAGTGATCGGTCATGGCGAGGCGCTTCGATCCGACACGCTGCAAATCGACTTCGCCGGGGAGCCGGTGCGCGAGTACGAGACCGAACCGCCGGGCACCGCTGAGCTGGTCGGCCTGGCGGCGGCGCTGATCATATTGATTGTCGGGTTTGGCTCCATCTTCGCTGCAGGAATGCCGATCGTTTCCGCGCTGGTTGGACTCGCGGTCGGCACGGTCGGCATCATTATCGCGGCGGCGTTCCTCGACATCTCAACCGTCGCACCGACCTTCGGTGCGATGCTTGGCATCGGCGTCGGGATCGACTATGCCCTCTTCGTCATTGCCCGCTTCCGCGAGCAGCTCGCCGCCGGCGTCGATCCCAGCGAAGCGACGCGAGCCGCCGTGACCACGGCCGGCCGCGCAGTCGCCTTTGCCGGATCGATCGTCGTGGTCGCGTTACTTGGTCTGTTCGCGATCGGGATCCCGCTGATCGCCAACATGGGGCTCGCGGCGGCGATGGTCGTGTTGCTTGAGATGATGGTGGCGGTCTCACTGCTGCCGGCGATGCTGGTCCTCATCGGACGACGGATCGACAAGTTCTCAATCCCCGGTCTGCGCTACACGGCAGGCGGCGAGCATGGCCGCTGGTACCACTTCTCGCGCCGGATTGAGCGGCGCGCCTGGATCTACCTGCTGATCGCTTCTGCCATCTTGATCACGATGACCATCCCGGCGTTCATGATGGAGATGGGCGTCTCCGACGATGGCAACCGGCCCACGTCCTACACATCGCGCCGAGCCTATGACCTGATCTCGGATGCGTTCGGCCCAGGTGTCAACGGCTCGCTGTTCGCCCTCGTCGACAGATCCGGAGAGCGCCTGACACCTGAGGACCTGCAGGCCGTGAGTCGCGCCCTGTCTGCGACCGAGGGCGTCGCAGCAGTATTGCCACCCGATATCTCCGCCAGTGGCGAAACAGCGCTTGTCCCGATCATCCCGACCACGGCGCCACAAGAATCGGAGTCTCGGCACCTCATCGGACGACTCCGAGAGGGAGCTGTGCCGGCTGCGCTCGACGAAATCGTGCCTGAAACGACAATTTACATCGCTGGAATCACCGCCGCGTACGAAGATGTCACGGCCAAAATGATCTCGCGTCTACCGTTCTTCTTTGCGCTCGTGATCGGTGTCTCGATCCTGCTGTTGATGATGGCCTTCCGCTCGATTCTGGTGCCGCTCAAGGCGGCGGTGCTGAACATGCTCGCAATCGGCGCAGCGCTCGGCTTCCTCGTGGTGATTTTCCAGTGGGGCTGGGGACTCTCGCTCCTGGGGCTTGATCGGACCGGTCCCATCGAGTCGTTCATTCCCATGATCATGTTCGCCATCCTCTTCGGCCTCTCCATGGACTACGAGGTGTTCCTCCTGTCGAGGATTCGCGAACACTGGCTGGAAACGGGCGACTCCGGCGAGTCCGTGGCCTTCGGAATCGGCGCGTCGGCGCGGGTGATTACAGCGGCGGCCGCCATCCTGATCGCTGTGTTCGGCAGCTTCGCCTTCTTCGGCGACGAGCGAGCGGTCAAAGAGTTCGGCATCGGGATGGCATTCGCCATATTCATCGACGCGACGCTCGTCCGGCTCGTGCTGGTGCCCGCGTTCATGCAGATCGCCGGTCCCGCCAACTGGTACATGCCAAAGTGGCTGGACAACGCATTGCCCCGGCTGACCATCGACCCGCCAATCCCGGTACGAACCCGAGTACGGCGGATGCTCGGTGTCGCGCTGCACATGGTCCTGGCCAGGCCGCAGAAGTCGGGGATTCGCTAAGGGTCCGTCATTCCCGGCTTAGCTCCGTCATTCCCGCGCTCCGTCGCGGGAATCTCGACGCGTGCAGCACACTGGCTGAGAGTCGCGTTTGATTCCACTTCTCCCCCCCTTGCGGGGGAGATGCCCCCTGCCTACGCAGGGGCAGGCTCCGGCAGAGGGGGGCTCCCTGTCTGCCAACCCTGTCTGCCAACCCTATCTGCTCGTCACCAGCCGCCCCCCCTCTGTCACTCCGTGACATCTCCCCCCGCAAGGGGGGGAGATGGGATTAGAGATTGCTCCCGGCGCTTGTGTCGCGTTCGTTGCGGTGTCGTCGACTACTGCTCGTCGGACTCCGGCTCCATCGCCTCGGGCGCGTCGTCGTAGAGGTGGACTTCGATCTGCCACTCGGTGATGCCCGTGCCTGCGCCCTCAGGCTGGAGGAGAACGCTCCAGACTCCGGCTGGACCCGGTGCGTCTTCGGGTGTGATGAAGACGGCGCTGGCCAGGCAGGGATCGGCGCTCGCGCAGTTAAGGATGACGCGTCCAGACACCACTATCTGGCCTTCGCTGTCGAAGACGAACAGGCGCGCGGTGCTGGAGTCCGTACCCACGATCGAGGCGACGATCTCGAAGATGCCGTCGTTGTCACTGACGAGCAGCGAGCCGTTCTCGCCGATTTCGCTGCCGATGCCGAGGAGCGTTGGCACCAGGCCGTCCTCGGTGATCTCGCCGCGCAGGCTGAGGTCGCCGAGCGGAGTGGGCAGCGTGACGCCCATCGCCATCGCTGAATCTTCCTCCATAGCGGATGCCGCGGCCGGCGGCTCTCCACCCGTCTGAGTGACGGTCAAGACGTATGGGCCGGTGTGTTGGTCGGCGTAGTCCTTGACAGTCAGGCTGACGATTCCGTCTTCGGCGGGCTCCAACGTCAGAGCCGAATCGGTACCGAACGGGCCGCCGCCGGTGTCGTCATCGACTGCGTTCAGACCACTGCCCTGGACCAGCAGGACGGTGTCGAAGAGCAGGCTCTGCACCTGGACTTCGTAGGTCGCTCCGGCACGCAGGGCCAGGTTGAAGCTGTCAGCATCGCCGGGGACGTCGATCGTACCCACGAATGGCACATTGATTTCAAGCGGCATGGTCGCGTCGGCCTCGGCCATCGACATCAGCGGTTCGCTTGAGCTGATCTCGAAGGTCGGCTCGTAGGCCATGGCGTCTGAGGATTCTTCGTCCCCGTCGTCCATCATGACCGGTTCAGGTGAAATCAACAGGCGGTAGGGACCGACCGTGTCGGGCGCCAGGCTGATGATCGTAGAACCGGCAATCAGCGTGGAGTCCTGCAGGACCTGGCCGTCGGCGTCAATCAACTGCAACAGCGCCGGCGCATTGGTGGAGATTGAGAGCGAGACCGTCTGTCCGGTCGCGTCGTCGCCGAGGAAGAGTTCAGTCGACTGCTGCGATGAGTCCACGATGAGCAGATGTTCCGCTGACGCGCTGGCCGGGTCGGGCGCGCGCGCCGGAGCGATGGCAGCAGGAGGCAGGCTGCGCGCCAGGTCGCCGGCGGAGACGTACCAGCCGAGCTGCACCATCGCCGCCGGGGCGATGCCAATGACCGTTCCGCCGCCGTCGACGAGGATCATGCCTGCGGTCGCGCCGTATGGCTGCGCGTCGGTGCGCAGGAATGTGCGCTGTCCCGCTTCCCACTCCTCGGTCCCGCTGAGGACGCCGGAGAAGACGGCGGGAATTGCGTCAGCCTGGTCGGCTGGGCTGTAGCCGATGGTGAAGACCGAGGAACCGGGCCGGATGCCCTCGCCGTCGCCGAGTCGGGCGCCGGGCAACCGTCGTACGAGATTGCCATCGACCGGCCCCAAGTAGGCGATGCCGGTGAACTGGTCACGACCGACGATTGGCAGGTCCTCCAGGATGTCGCCATTGGACAGCAGCACGTCGGCGGACATTGCCCCTCCGAGTGAGCGTTCATCGACCATGACGTATCCGTCGCTGATCACCAGGCCGGTGGCGGCAGCATTGTCGGTCAAGACGAGCGCCAGGCTGGGGAACACGATGCTGTACGCCGTGGCGCCTTCGCCGCCACCGGCGGCCTCGGGCGGCGGCTCGGGGCCTGCATCTTCCTGCGGAGGTGGTGCGGCGGCTGTCGGCGCCGCAGCCGGCGCAGCTTGCTGTTCCTGCTGGCCCTGCTCTTGCATGGACTGCTGATCCTGCTCGTCATCCTCGGTATCGCTGCCGACGAGATCGCAGGCGCTCAACACGAGCGCTGCAGAGACGAGTAGCGCAATCAACCACAGTGCGCGACGGAGCAGACGCTCGGTCAGCATGGATACATTCATCTCGGCTCCCGTCGCTGTCGCGGCTCGGCTGGACGGCGCCTGAGCGGCGTCTCAACCCTCATCATCCACAGGGATTGTTATCGGATTGTATCCCACGTCCGGGTTCACAACCCGTCGAAGGAGGCGCGATACTGAGAGTGAATCAGAGTCGGACGGCCTCGCTGAAGGGATTGGAGAAGCCCATGCAATACATCCTGCTGGTGCGGCTTTCGCCCGAGGGACTTGACGCGACGCTCGCGAATCCGCGTGCGCCGCTGGAGGCGGAACAGAACGTCTCGATACCAGGTGTCAGCGCATTGGGCATCTACGCCGTGCTGGGTCCGTATGACTTCACGGCGATCATTGACGCTCCCGACAACGACGCGGCGGCGCGTTGGTCGATAGCCTTTGGCGCCAAGATTCGCGGAGAAGTGACGACGATGCCGGCCGTGCCGATATCGCATTTGCAGGGAAGCGGCGGTGGAGATGGCATCGAACAGACTTCGGAGCCGCTACCCGGGCAGGCCAACAGCTAGGCGATGTTGCCGGAGCCTGGGAAGGGAGTGCTGGAGCCGGCGGGGGGATTCGAACCCTCGGCCTACGGTTTACGAAACCGTTGCTCTACCTCTGAGCTACGCCGGCCCGTCCGAAGGGACACGATGCAGAGCGTATCGCAACCATGTGAGATCGGCTGAACGGCCCGTCTCTCCAGGGCTTGTCAGTTTGCGGGTTAGGCGCAAGCATCTGTTCCGTCATTCCCGCGCTTGACGCGGGAATCTCGTCGACTTCGGTTCCGTCATGGGATTGAGTCTCTGCATCCTGCGTGCATGAGCGGACGTTCGATTGAAAAACGCTTGACGTATAGACATCTTCACTAGGTCGGGCGAAGTGCATCGAGGCTGCTCTATCGTGCAAATATGTTCCGATTGACAGTGTCGACGGTTGATGACGAATTCATCACGCCGATTCAGCCGGCGCTCGAACGCGCTGGCCTGCAGGTGGTGCGCTACATCCCGGCTGAAGGCAACGAGCCGGATCCGGCAGCAGCGCCCGATGTGCTGCTCCTCGACTGGCGTCACGCCGTACCTGCCGCTCGGCCGGCTGAGGTCCTGGCTTGGCCTGAGGCGATGCGGCTTGCCGCCTTGCGACCAGCCGACACGCAGTTGCTCGGTCCGACCCAGGAACTCGACGACTTTGTGCTGGCTCCGGTGCATGACGCCGAGTTAGTCGCCCGCGTACAACTCGTGCTCTGGCGACATGGCCGGGCGCTGACTCGCAATACGCTGGAAGCCGGCGACCTGGTTGTCGATACATCCAACTACCAGGTGTTCGAGGGCGGTCGCTCGATCTCGCTGACGTTCAAGGAGTTCGAGCTGTTGCGCTTCCTGATGACTCACAATCAGCAGGTGTTTACGCGAGAGACGCTGCTCAACCGAGTCTGGGGCTACAACTACTACGGTGGCTCGCGGACGGTCGATGTACATATCAGGCGGTTGAGGTCGAAGTTGGAGTCGGGCGGCCAGCGCTACGTCGAGACGGTGCGCAACGTGGGGTATCGGTTTGCCTTGCCGCTGCGTTGACTGTTGACACACGAATTTCCCCGTCATACCCGCGCTTGTCGCGGAGCCTGCCACCGGCTTGACCGGAGGTATCTCGCTGATTCCAACGGACACGTCGGCGCCGAACGCAGCGAGATTGCCGCGGCGGAGCGCGGCAATGACGGAGAGGGCTTATCGACGGTTTCCATGGGGAGACCTGGCAGTTTGCCTTGTGGAGAGACAAGCCGGATACAGAGTGCGACTGATGCGAGCCTCTCAGCGGGGCGTAACTCAGGTGTAACTCAGGAGTGTCGGGTGCAGGGGTTGCTGGTCATAGGATGATTCCCAGCAATCATTGATGCTGCGTGGCTGGCGGCAGTGATCACGTGCGACTCCAACCGGCCCCGAGAGCCATGCAGCAGCGAGCAGAGAGAGGCATGAGCCCATGGCAACCCTTGGTGAGATTCAGGCGCTGATCCAGGATCAGGGCATTCGCCGCGTCGACCTGTTGGTCACCGACTTGATCGGTCGCTGGCAACACTTCAGCATTCCGGCGTCGAAGGTCGACGAGGACCTGGTCGAGCGCGGCCAGGGCTTTGACGGCTCATCGCTGCGCGGCTTCCAGAGCATTGACGAATCGGACATGCTGTTGCGCCCCGACCTCGACACGGCGCGCGTCGACCCGACCGAGAATGTGCCCACGCTGAAGTTCATCTGCGACGTGCACGATCCGGTCACCGGCGAGCGCTACAGCCGCGACCCTCGCTATGTGGCGACGAAGGCAGAGCAGCATCTGGTCGACTCAGGCATCGCCGATCAGGCCTTCTTCGGCCCCGAGCTTGAGTTCTTCCTGTTTGACCACGTCCAATTCCAGATGTCCATCAACCAGGCCTTCTACGTCGTCGAATCGGACGAGGCCGACTGGAACAGCGGCCGTGACGAAGACGAAAGCAACCTCGGCTACAAGATTCCGCCCAAGCAGGGTTACTCGCCTACCGCGCCGTTCGACACGCTCAGCGACATTCGTTGGGAGATGTCCGATGCGATGAACGCGGTGGGCATGGAGATGGAAGTCCACCACCATGAGGTCGCGACCGGCGGCCAGGGCGAAATCGCCACGCGCTTCAACACGCTGAAGCACAAGGCGGACGAGACCCAGTGGTACAAGCACATCGTGCGCAACGTGGCAAAGGCGCACGGCAAGTCGGCGACCTTCATGCCCAAGCCGCTCTACGGCGACAACGGGACCGGGATGCACTGTCACCAGTCGTTGTGGAAGGACGGCGCGCCGCTGTTCTACGAGGCCGGCCAGTATGCCGACCTGTCGGACACCGCTCGCCACTACATCGGCGGCCTGCTCAAGCACGGCTCGGCGCTGCTGGCGTTCTGTGCGCCGACGACGAACTCGTACAAGCGCCTGGTGCCGGGCTTCGAAGCGCCGATCTACCTCGCGTACTCGCAGCGAAACCGCTCCGCGGCGGTCCGCATTCCGACATACGAGACGTCACCGAACAGCAAGCGACTCGAGTTCCGACCGCCGGACGCCTCGGCCAACACCTACCTGGCCTTCTCAGCGATGCTGATGGCCGGCCTGGACGGGATTCGCAACCAGATCGAGCCGGGCGATCCGGTCGACACCGACATCTACGAGCTGAGCGCCGAAGAGGCGGCCGGCATCCCATCGGTGCCACACTCGCTCGAGGGTTCGCTCGAAGCGCTCGCTGCCGATCACGACTTCCTGATGGCAGGCGGAGTCTTCACGCAAGACCTGATCGACCAATACCAGGACTTCAAGCTGACCGAGTCGCGTGACATCTTCATGCACCCAGTCGCAGCGGAGTTTTTCCACTACTACCACATCTAGGGGTCCGGATGACTCAGCCATCGGCAGAGTGATGCGCAACCGTGACACCGGCTTTCTCCAATCCGTCATACCCGCGACAAGCGCGGGTATCTCGCGGATCAGACCTCGGACGTCTGCGGTGTGTACAGCGAGATTGCCGCGACGGAGCGCGGCAATGACGGAAATTAAGAATTGCGCATCGATCTGCGAGGGCAACCGCAACAATCTACGTTCTGCTGAGATGATCTAGTCAAACGTCCCATGACCACCCTCGACTCCGACCTCAACGCCCCACCCAGCGAGCACCAGCATGTCCTCAACGCGTGCCGCGAGCACGACGTGCGCTTTGTCCGGCTGTGGTTCACCGACCTGTTGGGCCAGCTCAAGTCTGTGGCCATCACGATCGACGAACTGCCCAAAGCGTTGGAGAAGGGTGTCGAGTTCGATGGCGCGTCGATTGAAGGGTTTGCCCGGCACGACGAATCCGACATGGTGGCGCTACCGGATCCGGATACGTTCGTTGTCTTGCCCTGGCGTCCTCAGCAGCATCGCGTTGCGCGGTTGATCTGTGACATTCGGCGTCGCAACGGCGAGGCGTTCGAGGGCGACCCTCGACGCATACTGCGCCGCCAGCTCGAATCGGCTCAGCAACGTGGCTACACCTTCTATGTCGCGCCGCAGATTGAGTACTTCTACTTCAAGGCGCCCGATGATCCGTCGCCGCTGGACTCCGGCGGGTACTTCGATCTCTCCCCGCTCGACACTGCGACCGATCTGCGTCGCGAAACCGTGCTGACGCTAGAAGAGATGGGCATCGCGGTCGAATCCTCGCACCACGAGGCGGCGCCGTCACAACACGAAATCGACTTGCGCTACACCGACGCGCTGACCATGGCGGACCAGGTGATGACCACACGCCTGGTCGTCAAGGAGGTCGCGATCAAGCAGGGCGTCCACGCAACGTTCATGCCCAAGCCGCTCAATGGTGTGAACGGGTCGGGAATGCATGTGTACCTCTCGCTCTGGGATCACGAGCAGAACCTGTTCTACGAAGCGGGCGGCGGCCTGTCCGAAATCGCTCGTTCCTTCCTGGCCGGGCTGCTGGCTTACACCCCACAGTTCACGTTGATCACCAACCAGTGGTCCAACAGTTACAAGCGGCTCGCCCCGGGCACCGAGGCGCCCGTCTACCTGACGTGGTCTCACGCCAACCAATCTGACCTCGTGCGGATTCCCGAATACGATCCGAGCGACTCGGAGTCGACCAGACTCGAGTATCGCGGTGCGGATTCAGCGACCAACCCCTACCTGGCTTTTTCTGCGTTCCTCGCCGCTGGCTTGCGCGGCATCGATGAGGGTCTGACACCGCCGCCGGCTGCTGAAGACAACGTCTTCGAACTCACCCAAGCAGAGCGGGCCGAGCGCGACATCGTCGAGATGCCGACCACCCAGGGACGCGCCATTGACGCGTTCTCTTCCTCGGAGTTGATGAAAACCGTGCTTGGAGACTACGTCTGGTCCACCGTGCTGCAAAACAAGCGCATGGAGTGGGACGAATACCGCTCGCAAGTAACGGACTACGAGCTGCGTCGCTACTTGGCAGTTCTCTAGCTGTTTCGCCTCAAGTCGGGACATCGCGAGCCGATTAGCACGGCGTCGATGTGGGCACTTCATCGATCAGGCCGTCTTCGACCTGGGTTTCACGGATGAAGCAGATCACGGCGTGGACTTCGTCGATGTCGAGTCCCTCGACCGCCGGCATGTTACCGAAGTCCCAGTGGTGCTGCCGCACGCCTCGCAGCACCGCGATCACGAAACTCGCGTTGGAATGATGGTTGGGCTCGTAGTACTCGTGCAGCAGCGATGGTCCGACGTTGGTGCCGCGCAGGTCGGCGCCGTGGCAGCGTGAACAGTTATTGCTGAACAGCCGCTGTCCCGAGATCGCTGTCTCTTGCACGACTTCTTGCTGGACGGTCGCGGGTTGTTCAGTGTCGCTCGACGGTGCGTCGGTCTCGCCGCCGCAGGCCGCCGCCGCACCGACTGCCAATACCAAGCAGACGAGTGCAATGAGGCCGGTTCGCAGGCTTCGTCGGGATTGCCACTGAGAAATGAGACGTCGGCCCATCATCGATCGATCCACTGCTGTGAAGGAGTGGGTCGAGGTTAGCTTCCCACGACCGATGCAGACAATGCGGCGGCCTGCTCGAACAGGCCTTCGGTCGAGCTGTGGATCACGTCGAACAGCGGTGTCGGGTAGAGACCGATGAACAGGACGCCAGCGACCAGCACAACCAACGCACCAGCGAGCGGCCGAGACACGTGGAAGCGCTCGCGATCGGCGCCTTCCGGCTCGTAGAGGTACATCTGCTTGATCACCATCAGGTAGTAGTAGAGCGACACGAACGATGCGGTCACACCGACAGCGCCGAGCCAGAGGAAGCCGTTGTTGAAGGCGGCCTGGAAGATGATGAATTTCGTCGCAAACCCAGCGAACAATGGCATCCCGGCGAGCGAGAACAACGCCGCGGCAATCGAGAATGCCAGGAACGGCTGACGTTCGGCCAGTCCTCGGAGGTCGACGATGTCATCGCGCCCGGTTCGGTTGTAGAAGGCGATGATCGCAGCGAAGACGGCGATGTTCGTGGTCACATAGCCGATCAAGTGCAACACCAGCGCTGAGGCCGCATCCTGCGATTGGGCGATGTTGGTGGCGTTCAGCGCCACGATACCGACGAGCAGATAGCCGACTTGTGAAATCGAGGAATAGGCCATCAGACGCTTGAAGTTGGTCTGCTGCAGCGCCATCAGGTTGCCGACGATCATCGTGAGTGCGGCGAGGATGCCGACGAACCAGACCCATTCGTTGGCGGCGGGCAGGAAGGCCTCGGTGAAGAGTCGCAGGAAGAAAGCGAAGGCTGCCGCCTTGCCGCCGGCGCTGAGGAACGCGGTGATCGGCAGGGGCGCACCCTGGTAGGCGTCGGGCGTCCACTGGTGGAAGGGGACTGCCGAGACCTTGAATCCGAGACCGGCGGTGATCAGCACGAGTCCGATCAACAGCCCGGGACGGGCGCCGTCTGGGTCGACGCCGCCGCCGAATCCGCCGAACGAGGCGAGTTGGTCGGCGATGTTGCGGCCGGCGGCGACGCCGTCCGGCTCGATGCCGGAGTAGAGGGTCGTGCCGGTGACGCCGTATATGAGTGAGATGCCATACAGCATCAGGGCCGAGGAGAACGCCCCGAGCAGCATGTACTTGAGTGAGCCCTCGTTGGAGAATGGATTGAGCTTGTTGAATCCGACCAGGATGTAGAAGCTGAACGAGAGCAGCTCGAGCGAGAGGTATGCCGTGAGCAGCTCGCGCGAGGCGGCGAGGAGCATCATGCCCAGCGTCGCGAAGACAATCAGGCCGTAGAACTCGGCGTGATTCTTGAGCCGGTCACCGGCAAACTGGACAGCGGCCAGGACGGTGAAAAAAGCGATACCGAGGAAGAAGACGCGGAAGAGGACCGTGAAGTGGTCGACTGCGAGGACGTTGCCGAAATCGTCGTGGGTGTTCCAGTAGGCGATAGCAGTGACGACCGCGATGATGCCCAGCGCGGCGGCGGTGGCGTAGCCGAACCACTTCTGGTCGACGTTACGAAACGCCAATGCCGCGGCGATGACGACCACGGCCAAGCCGGCCATGACGAATTCGGGGATGATCAGCTGATATTCAAGATCCATCAGTGTCACCGTCCGGTCAGCGAACTGAGAGTGAACAGATTGCCGATCTGCTCAACCTGGGGCAAGTCGGCCACCGTGGGCGCGATACGGTCAATGAACGGGTCAGGCCAGACGCCCATTGCGATGATCGGCGCGATCAAGACGATGGCTGCTGCGATTTCCCAGCGTGTGAGGTCCTTGAGGCTCTCCCAACGCGGGTTGAATGGACCAAGTGCGGCGCGTCCCATGAGTCGCAGCACGTAGATCGCGGTCAGCGCCGCCGAGAGGATGCCCAGCGCTGCGAAGAGCGGGAAGGTATCGATCGCGCCGACGAAGATATGGAACTCGGCGACGAATCCTGACAATCCGGGTAAGCCGAGCGATGTCAGTCCGGCGATACCGAAGAAGATCACGAACAGCGGCATCTTGCGCACGAGTCCGCCGAAGACGCGGATGTCGCGGGTATGCGCCTGGTCGTAGAGTCCGCCAACCATGGCGAAGAAGAGGGCGGTCATCACGCCGTGCGAGAACATTTGCAGTACCGCGCCGTTGACGCCGATGTTGTTCATCGTCCCCAATCCCATCAGGACGAAGCCCATATGGGAGACGGACGAATAGCCGATCACGAACTTGAGGTCGGTCTGGTGGATGGCTGAGATTGCGCCATAGACGGCGGCGACGCCGCCCAAGACGAGCAGAACGGGCATCCAGAAGTCGGTGCCGGCCGGCAGGATTTCCATGCCGAGACGGATGATGCCGAACGCACCCAGCTTCATCAGGACGCCTGCGTGCAACATGGAAACGGCGGTCGGGGCGGCGACGTGGCCGTCGGGCGACCAGGTATGGAAGGGGAAGAGGCCGGCCAGGATGCCGCAGCCGATCATGAAGAAGGGGAAGAAGGTATTGGCAAAGCTGCGGCCGAAGTTGACTTCTCGTAGGACCGCCATGTCGAAGGTGCCGGCGCCGGCCTCGGCGAAGACGGCGAAGATGCCGATGAAGATCAACACGGAGCCGCCGACCAGGACCATGGTCAGCTTCATCGCGCCGTATTCCTTGTTGGTCGAACCCCAGATCACGATCAAGAGGTACATCGGCAGGACGGCGAGCTCGTAGGCGAAGAACCAGAAGAAGAGGTCCTGCCCGATGTAGACGCCGTAAACGCCGGTGAACAGCGCCATGAAGAGGATGAAGAAGTCCTTCACCCGGTGGGTGATCTTCCAGGAGACGAGCACTCCAGCGAAACCGACGAGGCCGTTGAGCAGGACCATGGGCGCGGCGATGCCGTCGACCGCCAGGTGGAGGGAAATGCCGTTCTCGCCGAGGAATGCGATGTTCTCAATCCACGGGTATTGCAGATCGAACTGGTAGCCGCCTTCCGCGAAGTCGTAGACGGCGAAGATCCAGATTGAATCGATCAGGGTGGCGATGGTCGTGATCAGCGCGATGTAGCGCACGACGTTCACGTGCCGCGAGGGCACGAACAAGGTCAGCAGCATGGCGCCGCCAGGGATCAGCAAGAGCAGCAGTAGTGCTTCGCCTGCGTCCACGCTGTGTGCCTCTCTCTACTTCGTTCTTCCGTTAGCCGCGCAACAAGAATGCGAGGCCGCCGGCTAGTGCGATGCCGATGACCATCAGCAGCGCGTAGTCCGGGATGCGTCCGGTGACGTGGTAGCGCAGCCAGTAGGCGGCGTAGCGCGTAGCGTCGGCGGGCGCGTTGATGCCGGTGTCGTTGACGATCATGCGGTCGAACCAGGCGACGATCCGGGCCAGCGGCAGCATGGCGCGGTCGATGCCCCACTGGTAGGCCTCGTCGAAGTAGAACTTGTTCTCGACGACGGCGGCCAGTCTCGGCTGGAAGTCGCGGACCGCCTTAGCTCGGTGCGAGTTGCGGCCCCAGAAGAACCACCAGGCGGTGAGGAATCCGAGCAGCGAGACCGTGCCGGTCACGGCGGCAATCGAGTTGGAGAAGTGGAAGTCGTGCGGCTCCGGGAAGTAGATGTAGTTGTTGATGCCGCCGGGGAATCCGAGCACATCGCCAACCTGATCGAAGGCGACAAAGCCCACGAGGAAGGTGAGGACGGTCAGGAACACGAGCGGGATCAGGATGGTCGGAGGCGCCTCTCGGGCACGCTTGATCACGGCGATGTCCTTGGGCGGACCGAAGAAGGTGATGATCACCAATCGCGCCATGTAGAGCGCCGAGAGGAATGCGGCCACGCCGAGCAGGATCGCGACGATCGTGCTCGCGCCGCCAACCGTGGCGACGAAGATCTCGTCCTTGGAGAAGAATCCGGACAGAGGCGGGATGCCGGCCAACGCGATTGACGAGATGATGAACGTCGATGCCGTCACGGGCATGCGCCACCAGAGCCCACCGAGCTTTCTCGCGTCCTGCTCCTCGGTCATGTGGATCACGGATCCCGAGCCGAGGAAGAGACAGGCCTTGAAGAAGGCGTGCGTGAGTAAGTGGAACATGGCAATGCCGACGGCGCCGACCCCCAGGGCGACGAACATGAATCCAAGTTGCGACACAGTGGAATAGGCGAGCACCCGTTTGATGTCGTTCTGGGCCAACGCCATGATCCCGGCAAGCAGCGCGGTCGTAAGACCGACGACGAGGACGACGTTGGATGCGCCAGGGGTGACCTCGAAGACGGGCAGCAGCCGGGCGACCAGGTAGACGCCGGCGACGACCATCGTGGCAGCGTGGATCAGCGCGGAGACCGGGGTTGGGCCCTCCATCGCATCGGGCAGCCAGACGTGGAATGGCACCTGCGCCGACTTGCCGGCGGCGCCAAGGAAGAGCATCAGTGTCGAGAGCGTGAGATATCCGTCGCCCATGACCTGCGGCAGGTCGTTGACGCGGCCAGCCTCGGCGGCGGCGATGATGTCGGAAATCTGGAAGGAACCGGTAGCGCGCCAGAAGAGGATGATGCCGATGAACAGGCCGACATCACCAAGTCGGGTGGTGACGAACGCCTTCTTGGCCGCCTCGACGGCGGAACGGCGCTCGTAGTAGAAGCCGATCAGGAGGAAG
Source organism: Dehalococcoidia bacterium (assembly GCA_965207365.1). Classification (GTDB taxonomy): domain Bacteria; phylum Chloroflexota; class Dehalococcoidia; order Bin125; family Bin125; genus Bin125. Next base: position 1,429,177 of record OZ242281.1, read on the forward strand.
GAGCAGAGACCCACGCCTTCCCAGGCGACAAACATAAGCAGCAGGTTGTCGGCCAGGACTAGCGTCAGCATCATCGCGACGAACAGCGAGAGCACGGCGAAGTACCACCAGTAGCGCGGCTCGGGCTTGCCGTGATGTCGCAGATAGTTGGTCGAATACAGGTTGACCATCAGCGCCACCGTTGAGACGACGAAGACCATCACGATGGCGATGGAGTCGACGGTGAAGCCAAGCCGGACGACGAAGTTATCGAAGTTGATCCAGTCGGTACCGACGTTGCGAATCCCGCCGAGGCCTGCGCCGATCCAATCGAGATGCGACTCGAGCACGAAGAAGAAGAGCACGAACACGGCCAGCGCCGCGCCCACGGAAATGAAGTCACCGCCGCGCGGCAGGAAGCGTCCGAATGCGAATAGCACGAGGAACGCCAAGGCCGGGATTGCCGGCAAAATCCACGCGTGGTCAGCCCAGATCATCGCTGCATGCTCCCGGTTACCACTTGAGGAGGTTCACTTCATCGACATTGGCGGTGGCTCGGTTGCGGAAGGTCCGCACGACGATACCAAGCGCCAGCGCGACCTCGGCGGCCGCGATGACGATGATGAAGAAGGCAAAGACGATTCCGGTGATGTTGCCGAAGTCGACATGCCCATAGACCGCAAACGCGACCATGTTGAGCGAAACGGCATTGAGCATCAGCTCGACCGAGAGCAGGATCAACACCGCGTTGCGACGGGTCAGAACACCCATCACGCCGATCGCGAAGAGCACCGCGTTGACAATCAGGATGTGGTCAAGCGGCGGCATCAGTTGTCGTCCTCGTCAGGTGAGGCGAGCATGATCGCGCCGTCCAGCGCAATCGAGAGCAGCACGCCGACGATGATGAAGGGGACGATCCAGATGGTGAAGATGGCGTCGCCGATGGTTTGCAGACCGACCGGCTGAATCGCAGAGGTGGTCGCAGGCGTCGTCCAGGTCGTGGCGACGATGCCGCCGATCAGGGCGGCGAGCAGACCCAGGGAGGCGGCGATCCCGATCGGTCGAGAGCGTCCGAATAGCGCCTGTGGTCGTTCGCGGGCGCGGGTCAACATGAGCGCGAAGAGGATCAGGATGACCACGGCCGAGCCGTAGACAAGCAACTGGACGAGAGCAATGAACTCGACTGTGAGAATCAGGTAGATGCCGGCGACACCGGCCAGCGCGGCGATGAAGAACAACGCCGCGTAGACGATGTTGCCTGCGGTGACCACGCCGATCGCAGAGACCAGCATGACCACTGCCAGGATCCAGAAGACCACCTGAGTCGCGGTGACGCCGTCCTCCACGGGGCTCCTCTTCCTCTACTGCTGTACTGCTTAGTCGCCGCCGGCTTCGACCGGAGTGACTTCGGGGGCGGTGATCACGCGCGGTGTGGCCGGCGTGGTCTGTACGGTGCGGGTGCCTGCGCCCTTCTTCTGGTTCATCAGGTAGAAGACCAGTCCGCCCAGCGCCACGAGCAGCGCGAAGGAGACGAGTCCGACGACCCAATCGGCGCCGCCGTAGGCGAGGATGATGCCATTGGCCAGGACCTGGACGATGGCGAAGGGAAGCAGGACCTTCCAGGAGAACGCCATGAGCTGGTCGATCCGCAGCCGCGGGAAGAGCGCGCGTGATCCGATCACGAGCACGATCATCACCGAGGTTTTGACGAACGTCAGCACAATCTGCAGGCCGAGTCCGACATCTGCGCCAAAGGGCCAGTTCCAGCCACCCAGGAAGAGCGAGGAAGCGAGCACGACCAGCAGGAAGAGCGCGGTGTACTCGGCGAGGAAGAACATGCCCCAGCGCATGCCGGAGTATTCGACGAAGTAGCCGCCGACGACTTCCGACTCTGCGATCGGCATGTCGAAGGGCGGCCGGTGCAACTCGGCCAGCATGCCGATCAGGAAGATGGCGAAGCCGAGCGGCTGCAGCAACAAGTATGGCGTCGTGGTTTGATCACCCACGATTGCGTTGATCGAGCCAGCAGCCGAAGCGTCGCCGTCGATGGCGAGGCGGCTCGCGGCGACCATGACCACGGCGACGATGATCAGCAGCATGGGGATTTCGTAAGAGATGGCTTGCGCCGCAGCGCGCACGCCGCCAAGCAGCGCGTACTTGTTGTCGGAGCCCCAGGCAGCCATCACGACGCCGACAATGTTCAGTCCAAGCACGCCAAAGACGAAGAGCAGACCCAGGTTGAGGTCGCGGATGAACCAGGTCTCGGTGAACGGCATCGGGACGAAGACGAGGAAGACCGGGACAAACGCCATGTACGGCGCAAGTTCGAATGCCCAGCGGTCGGCCGTGATTGGGCGGACATCCTCTTTGGTGACGAGTTTGAGTGCGTCGGCAATTGACTGCAGCGTGCCGATCGGGCCGGTGCGGGTCGGGCCGACGCGAGCCTGCAAGCGAGCCAGGATTTTGCGCTCGAGGTAGATCAGTGAGAATGCGATGATCGTCATCAATGCGACGATGAACATGACGCGAATGATCGCGTCAATCCAGTCGGGCATGCTGATGCCGGCGAACTCGCTCAAGACCATTTAGCGCATCACCTTAGGCTGCTGCGGCTGCTCACGCAGGTTACACGCAGTCAGGCTTACACCCACCAAGTGGGCGCCCTCCAACCTGGGGTGGTGGCATGCGCGCTCGAACAGCATTAGCGGTCAACCTCGCAGAGGACGATATCGATCGATCCAAGGGCGACCACGGCGTCGGCAAGGTAGCTGTTGAGCACCTGCGGCTTGAGCGAGGAGAGGTTGTGGAAGCATGGCGAGCGCATCTTCACGCGCCAGGGTTGGTCGGTTCCATCCGAGACCATGTAAATGCCATATTCGCCGCGCGGATTCTCCTGACGCATGTAGATTTCGCCAGGTTCCGGGCGCAGTCGGGCGGGCATGCGTTCGGGCATAATCGGTCCCGAAGTCGGCATCTGATCCAGCGCCTGGCGCAGGATCGTGACTGACTGGCGCATCTCTTCCAGCCGAACGAGATAACGGTCGTACACGTCGCCACGCTCACCCACGGGGATTTCCCAATGGAAGCGGTCGTAGATCGAGTACGGCTCGTCAACACGAAGGTCGAAGGGCACGCCGGAGGCGCGCAGCATCGGTCCGGTGACCCCGTAGGAGATTGCCTCGTCGGCGGTCATGGCGCCGACATCGCGGCAGCGTGCGACGAACACTTCGTTGTCGGTCATCAGGTCATCGACGTCGCCGATGCCGGTCTCGACCATGTCCAGCACCCAGTGCGAGTCCTCGACGAAGGTCTCATGCGGGTCCCAGGCGAGGCCGCCGACGCGGAAGTAGTTGTACATAATCCGGTCGCCGCAGACGGCTTCGAACAGGTCCTGGATGCGCTCGCGTTCCTTGAACGTCCAGGTGAACGCGGTGCCGAAATAGCCGACATCGGTGCCGAACGCGCCCATGAACATGAAGTGCGAGAGCAGCCGGTTGAACTCTGCTAGGATCAGACGGATGTACTCGGCACGCTCGGGAATCTCGATTCCGGCCAGGCGCTCGACCGCGTTGACGTAGACCCACTCGGAGTTGAACGCGGCCAGGTAGTCGGTGCGGTCCTGGTAGCCGAGCGCGCCGCGGTAGTCGAGATTCTCGGAGAGCTTTTCGCCACCGCGGTGCATGTAGCCGATGTAGGGAATGGCGTCCTTGACGATCTCGCCGTCAACGGTCAGGACCATGCGGAAGACGCCGTGGGTCGCGGGATGCTGCGGCCCGATGTTGATGTTCATGTCGACGGTCTCGAACTCGCGCTCGACGACGACGGGCTCAGTGAGTACTTCACCTTCGAAGGTTCGCTGGACCATGCGGTCTACTCCCTGCTCCTCGTCCTGCCCGTCACCTGCTGGCAGCGGGCCATCGTTGCGACCGAATCCAATCGCTTAGTCGCCGCGCAACTGTGCGCGGCGGGCAGCGGCCAACTCACGACCGAGTCGGACGCGTTCGGCCAGCGCCTCGGCGCGGCCTTCCGGGTCTTCTTCGGCGTCGGGAATGCTTGGTAGTTCAGGCGGCGGCGGGGCCGGCGGTCGATCGTCCTGCACTGGCGCAGCAGCCGGCGCTGAGGCCGTTGCCGGAGTGTCGGCGGACGCTGCAGCAGGTGTAGGTGGCGGAGCGGCGCCCTCTTTGCGTGGACCGCCAGCGGGTGGAGCGCCGGCCAGACGTTCGGCGCGGCGGACTGCGGCCAGTTCGCGGGCGCGGGCGACACGCTCGGCCTGTTCGGCCTGGCGTTCGGCGCGCTCTTCCTCGGTCATGTCCTCGACGCGCTTGCGCGTCGGAGCAGCAGCGGCCGTGGGGGCCTCTTCCGCTTCTTCCTCCGGCTCGGGCGGCGGGTATTCCTTGGTGAAGAATGCCACGTCAACGCCTTGCTCCATCTCGATCGGCGCGAGCGGATGGCTCTTGCGCAGCGGATGGATGTCAAGGTCTTCGTCGAGCAGCAGGTTGCGCGGGTCGGGATGGCCGATGAACTCGATGCCGAACATCTCTCGACACTCGCGCTCGGCCCAGTTGGCCATCTCGTAGAGGTCGGCTACCGACTCAACGACTGCGCCATCCGAGGGCAGCCAGGACTTGATCGTCACTGCTTGCCGGAGCGGAATCGAATAGAGGTGGTAGACGATCTCGAGCCCGCGGTCTTCCCAGTCGACGGCGGTCTGGTTGCGCAACAAGTTCATCTGCAGACGCTGGTCGTCGCGACTGCGCTCCAGTACTTCATGGATGGTGTCGGACGGGATGGTCAGCGCGACATCGTCGCCCTTGGTCATGGCCGCGTTGATGTCGATCAGCGGCATGACCTCGCGATAGGTATCGGCGATCGAGCCGGGAGGCGGCTCGTTGCTCGGCGGTTCCTCAGGGGCGACGGGCGTGCGTCGGGATGTCATGGTTGCTTAGTAACCCCGCGCTCGTTCTTCGACGATCTTTTCCTGGAGAGCCAGGAGTCCATCGATCAGCGCTTCAGGTCGGGGCGGGCAGCCGGGCACGTAGACGTCGACGGGGACGATGTTGTCGACACCCTGCACGACACGGTCGTACTGCGTGTAGGGGCCGCCGTTGGTCGCGCAGGCGCCCATCGAGATGACCCACTTGGGATGCGGCATCTGTTCGTAGAGCAGCTTGACGGCCGGGGCCATCTTCTTGGTCACGGTGCCGGCAACGATCATCACATCGGACTGTCGTGGCGAGGGCCAGGGCACAATGCCGAAGCGGTCCAGGTCGTGGTTCGCCATATAAGTGGCGATCATCTCGATCGCGCAGCAGGCCAAGCCGAAGGTCATGGGCCAGAGCGACGACTTGCGGGCGGCGGAGATCAGCGCCTCGGCCGGCGCTTGCATCACGCCCGGCAGCACGACCTTGTAGGGAACGGTTGGCGGCTGATCGTCGATCGCCTGCAGCCGCAGCGACTCGGGGGAAATGATGACGGGCGTTGGATCGCCCATGTGTGGTGGTTGGGAGGTCGTCATGCGCCCCGTCTCGTTTCCTGCCCTACGAAATTCATGTTGCGCTAGTTCCGTTGCCAGTCGAACACGCCCTTACGCCAAGCGTAGGCGAGCGCCACCAGCAGCGTGCCGATGAACAGGACCATCTGCCAGAGGATGACTTTGCCCCAGTCGGGCTCGCCCATTAGTCCGAGGAAGGAGACGGCCCAGGGGAAGAGGAAGACGACTTCCACATCGAAGACAAGGAACAGCAGCGCGTAGGTGTAGTAGCGGACGTGGACCTGCGCCCAGTTGCGGCCAATCGGCAGCATGCCGCATTCGTACACCTGGCCCTTGAGCGCGGTGCGCCGCTGAGGAGCGAGCAACTTTGTCGCCAGCAACGCGGTCAACACCAGCATCACGCCGACCGGAATGGCGACTAGAACGGCACCGTAGTTCTCGAAGAGTTCAGACACGTTGACCTGCCGTCACCCGCTCTGTTGACGTGCACCAGATTCCCCAGTGCGAACAGATCGTACCCGCGTGGTGTGATCAGGGTCAATGTTTGGTTGTGCGTTGATGGTTGTAAGGGTGGGTTGGCTCTCCGCGCACCAAGTGAAGTGACCCGGCGGGGCGTGACCCAGTCCCCACTTCACGTAGACCTTTAAGAGTCTCCCCTTCTCCCCCCTTGCGGGGGAGATGCCGAAGGCAGAGGGGGGGAGTCCGCTGTTCGGGAGCCTTATCTGGTCATGATCCGCCGCCCCCCTCTGTCACTCCGTGACATCTCCCCCCGCAAGGGGGGGAGAGGGGATTCGGGAGTTTTTCTAGGGTCTCCTTCAGGCGGGGACTGGGCGACACGCTCACAATATCGGAAAGTGGCTATCGGTCGATTTCACGCTCGTACTTGAACTCGACCGTGTTGTTGACGTCGTCCAGCTCCCGCGTGTCGGTCTTGACGTAACCGAGGCGCTCGTAGAGGCGATGGGCGTCCTCGAAGCGGGTGTCCGACCAGAGTTCGATTCTCCAGGCCCCGTGCTCTCTCGCCCACTCCACGCCGGTCTCACACAGCTTGCGTCCCAGTCCTTGACCTCGCAAATGTGCGTCCAGGTAGAGCCGATGCAGCTCGACCGTCGGCCCATCGACTCGTTCGGCTGCAATCGAACCAACGACCGTGCCTTCGTCATCGCGCATGACCCACATTCCGCCGATTGGCGACCGATACGGAAATGCTTGCTGCTCGGTCAGCAGATCCCAGAATTCGTCGACCGGATCCCAGATGAATTGGTACTCGTCGAAGACACGGTGAATCAGCTCGATCACCTCCGGCGCGTGTTCGTGACCGGCTGGTTCAATCCGCAAGTTCATGGCGCGTTACTCTGCTGCTCAAGAAGACAACGATCGCGACACGTCGATCGGGCACGTGAGGAGCACGATATGGGACCGCTCAGCGGCATTCGGATTATTGAACTTCAGGGCATCGGACCGGGACCGTTCTGCGGCATGATCCTGTCCGACATGGGCGCCGACATCGTGCGTATCGATCGTGCGTCGAACGCGCCCGGCGAAGCGCCGGCCGATCCGCCCGGCGATCTGCTGGCTCGCGGCCGGCGTTCGATTGCGCTCGACCTGAAGAACCCGGAAGGCGTCGAGGTCGCGCTGAAACTGATCGAAGGCGCGGACGCGGTGTTTGAGGGGTTCCGCCCCGGCGTGATGGAGCGCCTGGGCCTGGGCCCGGATGTCTGCCTCAAGCGCAACCCGAAACTCGTCTACGGACGGATGACCGGCTGGGGCCAGGAAGGTCCCTACGCGCAGATGGCCGGCCACGACATCAACTACATCTCGCTGGCCGGTGCGCTCGCGCCGATCGCGCGCAAGGGCCAGGCACCGGTGCCGCCGCTCAACCTGGTTGGCGACTTCGGCGGCGGCGGCATGTACCTCGCCGTGGGCATGCTGGGCGCGCTGATCGAGGCGCAACGCTCGGGCAAGGGACAGGTAGTGGACGCGGCCATGGTTGACGGTGCGTCGTCGCTGATCACCTCGGTTCACGCCGGCCTGGCGACGGGCGGCTGGCGCCGAGGTCGCGCGGCCAATGTGCTCGACACGGGCGCACACTTCTATGACGCCTACGAAACACTGGACGGCAAGTACGTCTCGATCGGCTCTATCGAGCCGCAGTTCTACGCCGAGTTGCTGCATCTGCTGGGTCTCGAGAACGAAGAGCTGCCACGTCAGATGGACAACACCCGCTGGCCTGAACTGAAAGAACGGGTCACGAACATTTTCCGCACGAAGACACGGGCGGAATGGGAAGCGATCTTCGAGGGATCGGATGTTTGCTTCGGGCCGGTGCTGGAGCCATGGGAAGCTCCGAATCACCCGCACGCCAAGGCGCGCGGCGCGTTCGAAGAGGTCGCCGGTGTGGTGCAACCCGCGCCGGCCCCGCGCTTCAGCCGGACTGAGTCGAAGATCCAGGGTCCGCCGGCCTATCCGGGCGAACATACCGACGAGATTCTCGCCGAGATTGGCCTGAATGGGTCAAAGGGCGAGGAGCTGAAGACGGCTGGGGCGGTTGCCTAGAATCGTTTCCCACTGGGCCCTCAGCCTGTCCCCTCTCCCCCCCTTAGCGGGGGGAGATGTCACGGAGTGACAGAGGGGGGCGGCTATTGACGAATTGATGCGATTGACAGGCAGGGAGCCCCCCTCTGCCTCCGGCATCTCCCCCGCAAGGGGGGAGAAGGGGAGTGATGCCAAATGGTCTCAATCACCGACTACCGACTCTACCCCGCGATTCAGGCGCAGCCCTCGGAGTGCGCCAAGATATTGAGTAGCGTGCAGCCGTTTGAACGGGCTGCGCAGACGCTAGCCGAGGCGTCTCGGGTGTGGACGGTTGGCATTGGCACTTCGTTCAACGCGGCCAATGCCGCGAGCTGGATGCTGCGTGCTGCAGGACTTGAGGCGCGACCGCTGACTAGTTCAGAGTTTGCGACGTATCCCGTTGTCGCCGAGGGCGAAGCCGTGCTGCTGTTTGCGCACACGGGTCGCAAGACGTTTAGCGGCAATTCGCTTGCGCTCTGTGTCGAGCGTGGGATTCCCGTCGTGCTGATCACCAAGGTGGACACAGGGTTCGACCTGGCGTCGTTGCCCGACAGCGTCACGGTCCTGCACACAACTACCCAGGATCCGTCGTCGATGTATACGATCTCGCACACCACGGCGATGACGGCTGCAGCGATGATCGCCGACCTCGTTTCGCCGGGAGCAACAGGTGACATATCAGCTGTTCCATCATCGCTGGCGGCGGCTCTGCAGTTAGAGGATGAAGTGGCTGAGTTGGCGGCTGAGTGGTCGTCGGGTGCGTTGACCGGGCTGGGCGCGGGGCCGATGCTGGCTGCGGCCGAGGAGGCGCACATCAAGATCGCTGAGGCGTCGCGGCGAGCGATTCGACATCAGGAACCGGAGTCGTTCTTACACGGACCCGCCGTGCAGTTGGCCGAATCGGATCGGATTCTGACCTTCGCGGCCAACGACGCGTCCGCAGAACGCACACGCGAGATCACACAGTTTGTGGTCGACCTCGGCTGTGCGGCAGCATGGGTCGCGCCGGAGAGCGTGCCCGCGCCCGAGTCGTCGCGACATCTGGTCCTGGACGAGTTGTCGCCCGAGCTGCAATCGCTGCCGGCAATTGTCCCCGCTCAGTTGCTGGCCGGTCACCTGGCTGCCAACGAGGGCGTCAACGCCGACGATTTCCGCACCGACGTGCCTGAGTTCCTCGCGGCGTTGTCCAAACTGTCGCTCTGACAAACTGCAGTCCGTCGGCCCTGTTCAGATGAGTTTGTTCAGATGAACTTGTTCAGTTCTCGTCGAGAACGGCGGCTCTGGCTGTGGGCCATGGCCGTGATCGCGGCGATCTTCGCCTCGCTGGGATTCAGCGGGAGTCTGGTCGATCTACTCACCGACGACAACGTCGCCGCGGTCGCGTTCGGCATCGCGCTGCTCCTGGTGAGCGCTGCCGTCTTGAGCCAGGGGTTGCAGTCGAAGCCGGGCGGAGCGGAGATCGCCGTTGCGTTTGGAATCAGCGCCGTCATCCTGATGCTGTTGCTGCGCCTCACGCTCGCAGAGCGCACTCACTTGATCGAGTACGGCGTGCTAGCAGTATTCGTGCACGCAGCTCTGACGGAGCGTATGGAGCAGGGGCGTCATGTACGGGCGCCGGCACTGATTGCTGTGTTCCTGGTGGCGGCTATCGGGCTGCTAGACGAGTCGATCCAACTGGCGCTGCCGCATCGGGTGTTCGATCCGGAGGACCTACTGTTCAACACGCTGGCGGCGGTGACAACGGTCGGCGCCGGACTATTGCTGGCCGCAGTGCGGCGTCGGGTTCGGGTGTGATTGCTTCGAGCGTGTCCATGCTCGCGCCGAAGCGGCAGGCGAAGGTATCTCGGCTGACCGATAGGGAGCGCAGATTCTGCGGGCGACCGATGCATAGCCACCCAACCGCCCCCGCCTCCGAGCGGGGGGGGGAGGGCTTTGAAACACTCCCTTTCTCCCCTCTTGAGAGACTGATGCATCACTGAGTTTCCCGTCCCCGCCCCCGAGCGGGGACCCGCTTTGGCCTGGCCCGGGCAGCACGGATCAGTTCCTGTTGACCAGATACTTGGGACAAGCATGGCCTCAGAGCAGGAGCCGGGGAAGGAACAGGCCCCCGCTCGGAGGCGGGGGCGGTTGAGAGATTGTGCATCAGTCTCTTGAGGGGGAGATGCCGAAAGCCTGCCCCGCACTTGCCTGCCCCTGGCTTGACCAGGGGATGCGGAGGCAGAGGGGGGTCCGCTGTTCGAGATCCATATCTGGTCATTGTCAGCCGACCCCCCCTCTGTCACTCCGTGACATCTCCCCCCGCAAGGGGGGGGAGAGGGGATTCGGGAGTTTCTCCAAGGCCTCCTCGGGGCGGGGGCGGGAACCTGAGTGTTGCTTCAGGCTCCACAAGGGGGAAGCGGTCAGCTGAACACTCGCTGCCGCCACCTGGTAGGTCTAGCCGAGCGCCCCGATCCTCGATTCGAGGTCGGCTTGTTGGCGCTGGAGGTCGGTAGCGAGTTCCTCAGCCTGTTGCACGACGACGGCGGGGGCTTTGGAACGGAAGCCCTCGTTGGCGAGCTTCGCTTCGGCTCCCTTGAGGCGCTTGACGATGTTGTCGAGGTCCTTGTTGAGCCTGGCTCGTTCCTGGTCGAGGTCGACGAGGCCGCCGAGAGGCAAAATAATCTCCGCCGTCGGCAGGACGGCTGAGGCGATCTGCTCGGTCGGGGCCTCGGCGCGGTCGGCGACGATGGCCAGCGGTCGAGCCCGCGAGAGTACTTCGACGATTGGCGCTGAAGCGCTGACGGCGCCGGCCACGTCTTCTTGTGGTCGGACGTAGACCTCGACAAACTGTCCGGCCTGCACGCGATAATCGGCGCGAACCTGGCGCACGGCGGTGACAACATCTTGTACGGCGCTGAACTCTGCCTCTGCTTCGAGATCGCGGTTGGCGTCGCCTGGCTGGGGATATCTCGCACCGATCAAGGCGTCGACATCGGCCGCGTCTCCGAGCTGCGGTCGAAGCTGTTGCCAAATGGCTTCGGTGATGAAGGGCATCCACGGGTGCAAGAGTCGGAGTCCGTCGTCGAGCACCTTGGTCAGGACGGGCAAGGGTGTGAGGTCGCCGTTGCGCAGGCGCACCTTGCTGGCTTCGACGTACCAGTCGAAGAACTCGCCCCAGAGGAAATCCTGGATCTGACGGCCGGCCTCGCCGAGCTGGTATTGGGTCAGCAGTTCGTCGACGGAGTCGGTGACTGCCTGGAGTCGGGAGAGTATCCAGCGGTCTTCGAGGGGATGGCTCTGCGAATCGGAAGTGTGCTGTAGGGGCGACCCTTGTGGTCGCCCGTCTGCAGGGGTGACGGTCTCAGCATCGGTTCGGGCAGCCACAAGGGCTGCCCCTACAGGAGATGCCGGAGGAGAGGAAAGGTCGGCACTTGACAGTTCGCCGAGCACGAACTTGGCTCCGTTCCAGAGTTTGTTGGCGAAGTTTCTGGAGCCTTCCAGCCTCTCGTCGGTGAGGCGCATGTCATTGCCGGGGGTTGAGCCGGTCGCAAGCGTGAAGCGGAGGGCGTCCATGCCGTACTGATCGGCCTTTTCCAGTGGGTCGATGACGTTGTCGAGCGACTTCGACATCTTGCGACCCTCGGCGTCGCGCACCAATCCGTGCAGGTAGACCGTGTGGAATGGGGCCGAGCCCATGTTGTAGCAACCCAGCATGATCATCCGCGCGACCCAGAAGAAGAGGATGTCGTAGCCGGTCTCCATCACTGAGGAGGGATAGAAGCGCGAGAGATCGTCGGTCGTATTGGGCCAACCCAGGGTCGAGTGGGTCCAGAGTCCTGACGAGAACCAGGTATCGAGCACGTCGGGATCCTGGACGAGGTCGGAGCCGCCGCAGGTGTGACATGCAGTGGGATCGGTCAGTTCGACGATTGGATGCGAGCCCTCGTCGATCGTGATTTCACCGTCGTCGCCGGTGATAATCGCATCGGCATCGCAGACCGAGCAGTACCAGGCCGGAATCCGGTGTCCCCACCAGAGCTGCCGCGAGATGCACCAGGGTCGAATGTTGTCCATCCACTGCAGATAGACGTTCTTCGAGCGCTCGGGGACGATGCGAACTTCGTCCTCGCGCACAACACTGGCCGCTTCGGCTGCCATGTCTTCGGTATCGACAAACCACTGGTTCGAGACGAGCGGCTCAACCACGACGCCCGAACGCTGCGAGTGTCCGACGTTGTGAACGTGCGTCTCAGTCTTGATCAGGTAGCCGTCTTCCTCGAGGTGCTGCGCGACCAGCGTGCGGGCCTCGTCGCGGTCCATGCCGGCGTAGAGTCCGGCTTCGGCCGTGAGCGTGCCGTCCCAATCAACGACGCGGATTGGCTCGAGGCCGTGTCGCTCGCCGATTTCGAAGTCGAGCTGGTCGTGTCCAGGAGTGATTTTCAGCGCGCCGGTGCCGAACTCGAGGTCGACACCGGTGTCCGCGACCAGCGGAATCAGGCGATCAAACCCGCGCAGCGGCAGGCGCACGTGGCGGCCCAGGTGCGGTTGCCATCGTTCGTCGTCGGGATGGACGGCGATCGCCACGTCGGCTGGAATGGTCTCCGGACGCGTCGTTGCGATCACGACACCGTCGTCGAGTTCGTTGCCGCGCTCGTCCACGAAGGGGTAGCGCACGTGCCAGAGCTTGCCCTCTTCCTCGCGGTACTCGACCTCGACATCGGAGAGCGCGGTCAACATCTGCGGGTCCCAGTTGATAATCCGCGCGCCGCGATAGATCTTCCCGTCGTTGAACAGATCGACAAACGTTTTGCGCACGGCGTCGCGCGGCGTGGGATCAAGGGTGAAGGCGGTGCGTTCCCAGTCGCAGGATGCGCCCATGCGGCGAGCCTGCGCCGTGATCCGCGGGCGCGTAACGCCGACCCAGTCCCAGACGCGCTCCTCAAACGCGTCGCGACCGAGGTCGTGGCGAGTCATGCCCTCTTTGGCAAGCTGTCCTTCAACGACGCTCTGCGTGGCGATCCCGGCGTGGTCCAGTCCGGGCAACCAGAGCGTCGGTTCGCCCAGCATTCGATGCCAGCGGATCAGCATGTCCTCGATGGTCAGGGTCACGGCGTGGCCCAGGTGCAGGACGCCGGTCACGTTGGGCGGGGGCATGATCACAGTGAACGGATCTGGCTCGCCTTCGACTGGTTCGGTTGGACGGAACCAGCCGTTGTCTTCCCAGAAGGCGTAGATCGGATCTTCGACCTGCGAAGCGTCATATGCGCCGGTCAGGTCGTGCAGGATTGACAGATCGAATTCAGTGGTGGTCACAGCTGAACTCCGTGTGATGGTTGGAATGGTTGGATCGGTGTCTGGCTGAAGAGGAGAGAGTTTCGGGTCCGGCGCGCTCTGGCTGTTTCGTCGGTGGTGGCGCGCGCCGAACCTAGCCTACGGCTACGAGTACGCCGTCTATGACTTCCGATTCATCAAGCGAACGTTTCGCCTCGCTGGATTGCAATCGCCGCAAGCGCCGCTGCTTGGCCGCTTCCAGTTCGTAGAGCATTTCCAGTCCCTGACGCGTGTCCGAGGCGACGCGAGCCGGATCCTGACGCTCGAGCCGGCGGCGGAAGAGCCAGTACGTGAAGGCCTGCCACTCGGCGTGTTCGATCCTCTCGGGATCGGCATCGGCGCGATTGGCATGCGTGCGGAACTCTCGCAGCAGGTCGGCCTGTCGTGAGCCGTAAATCCGGCCAAACACGTCGGAGTCGAGTTCCTGCCGGGTGTGGGAAAACGACAGTCCACTGCGCTCTTTCTGCAGGATGCGTTCCACGGCCAGGTGCAGGGCTTGCTCCACGCGGACGCCGTAGAGGAAGTTGAGATGGGCCCAGTACTTGGCCGTGCCCAGGCGCTCCTGGAACTCGATTTCGCTCAACGCGACCGGCGGCGATTCCTCAACCAGCAGGTCTTCGACTTCATGGCGGGGCAAGAGACCCGGCGGCGCCGAGTCGCAGATGCGCTCGGCCAGCAGCAGCCAGTCGAAGGCCTCGTGCTCGATCAGATAGACGTATTCGCGGCCGTCGAGCGTCTCACGGGGGACATCCCACTCGCTGATGCAGTCGAGCATCGCGTCGAACCAGGGACGTCCGGCGTGCAGTTGCGCATGGAACGTGGCCAATAGCGACTCGGGGCCGACTTCCATCAATTCGGCGTCGATAATGCGCTCGTCGTCAGGATCGACATCGGGTGCGAAGCCGGTCTCGACCGGCCCTTCCCGGCCCTGTCGATCGGCCAGGTGCGGAATCGGGATGTCTTCGCTGTCCGCCGAGTTCGTCGTCGCCATCGTCAATCCGCCCTACGCCGCTTTGCCGCAGCAACGCTTGAACTTCTTGCCGCTGCCGCAGGGACAGGGCGCGTTGCGGCCGACCTTCTGTCCAGTCGCCGGTCCGGCTGCAGCGGGTCGCGCTGCGACAGCGACGCCGCCGCTGGATTCTCGAACATTGCTGACGCGGACTCGATCGCCGCGTTGCGGCGGTCCCACGCCTCTCGCCCGACGCAGCGGAGCGGCGCTGCGCTCCTCGACGCGAACGGACGCGTGCATCACCGACGATGAGACTTCACGCCTCAGGGCCGCGACTAGCTGGTCGAACATGTCGAACGCTTCACGCTTGTATGTGACCAGCGGGTCTTGCTGTCCATAGGCCTGCAGCCCAACGCCCTGGCGTAGACCGTCGATCTCGGTGAGATGGCGAATCCAGAGCCGGTCCATTGTGCGCAGGACGAGTCCGCGCAACAGCTCGACGGATGTGCCATCTTCGGTCTCGGCGTCGATACGTTCGGACAACCGCTGAAGCTCGGCGGCGGCGTGTTCGCGCAGCGCTTCGACGCATTCATCGAGTTCTGCGCCGTAGAGTTCGTCGCGATCGAGACCGGTCAGCGGCAGCACCTGGGCGGCTTCCTGCCAGAACTCATCCGCCGTGGTTTCGTCCCAGAGCTCTTCACCGAACGCCGCCTCGAGGTCATCAATGGTCTGCAGCAGCATGTCCTCGACGATCTCGGAGAGTTCTTCCTTCGCGGTCAGCACCTTGTCGCGCTCGGTGTAGATCACTTCGCGTTGTCGATTGATCACGTCGTCGTAGTCGACGAGGTGCTTGCGGATGTCGAAGTGGTAGGTCTCGACCTTTTGCTGGGCCTGTTCGAGCGCCTTACCGACCATGCCCGATTCAAGCGGCGCGCCGTCCTCGAGACCGGCTTTCTCCAGCATCCCCGGCAGCCAGTCGGGGGTGAAGCGCTTCATGATCCCGTCCTCGAACGAGACGTAGAACCGCGATGAGCCTGGGTCGCCCTGACGTCCGGCGCGACCTCGAAGCTGGTTGTCGATCCGGCGCGACTCATGCCGCTCAGTGCCGATCACAGCCAACCCGCCGCGTTTGGCGACGCCTTCGCCCAGCTTGATGTCGGTACCACGACCGGCCATGTTGGTGGCGATGGTGACGGCGCCCGGATCGCCGGCGCTGGCGATAATGTGCGCCTCGCGCTCGTGCTGCTTGGCGTTGAGCACCTCATGGCCAATCCGGCGGCGCTTGAGCATCGACGAGAGCTGCTCGGAAGTTTCGACCGACGCCGTACCGACCAGCACGGGTCGCCCAGCCTGGGTCAGGTCGGCGATCTCTTCGATCGCAGCGTCGAACTTGGCCTGTTCGGTGCGGAAGACGAAGTCGCTCTGATCGTCGCGAACCATGTCGCGATGCGTGGGCACGACGACGACATCGAGCCCGTAGATCTTGTGCAGCTCCTCGGCCTCGGTCGCGGCGGTGCCGGTCATGCCCGAGAGCTTGTTGTACATGCGGAAGTAGTTCTGGTAGGTGATCGTGGCCAGCGTGACCGTCTCACGTTCGACCGAGACGCCTTCCTTGGCCTCGATGGCCTGGTGCAGACCCTCGGAATAGCGGCGACCGTCCATCATGCGGCCGGTGAATTCGTCAACGATCACGACCTTGCCGCCGCGGACAACGTAGTCGCGGTCGCGTTGATACATGAACTGCGCCTTGAGCGCCGAGTCGAGGAAGCGGGTCAGTCGTGCGTTCTCGCCCTCGAACAAGTTGTCGATGCCGAGCTGGTCCTCGACCTTGGCGATACCCTCTTCCGTCATCGCGACGGTGCGCGACTTGGGATCAGGTGTGAAATGGTTCTCGGGCTGCAGGCCACGCACGAGGTTGGCGAAGACGCGGTACGTGTCAAGTGATTCTTCGGCCTGACCGGAGATGATCAGCGGCGTGCGCGCTTCGTCGATCAGGATGTTGTCGACCTCGTCGACGATCGCATAGGCGAGCGGCCTCTGCACCTTTTCCGAAGCGGACATGACCATGTTGTCGCGCAGGTAGTCGAAGCCGAACTCGTTGTTGGTGCCGTAGGTGATGTCCGCGCGATAGGCTTCCTGGCGCGGGACCGGACGCAGCATCTTGAGATCACCCAATTCGCGGCGGCGCTGCAGTTCCTCCGCGTCCATCGCCTCGGGATTGTCGATGTCGACGGTCGAGTCGGCCTCGGGATCGAACATGAATGCGGCGCGGTGCTGCAGCACACCGACCGAGAGTCCGAGCGAGTGATAGATCGGCGCCATCCATTGCGCGTCGCGCTTGGCCAAGTAGTCGTTGACCGTGATCAAGTGCGCGCCGTCGCCCTCGAGCGCGTTCAGGTAGAGCGTTAGCGTGGCGACCAGCGTCTTGCCCTCGCCGGTGCGCATCTCGGAGATCTTGCCCTGGTGCAGGACGATTCCGCCGACGATCTGCACGTCGTAGTGACGCATCTGGACCTGCCGGCGGGACGCCTCGCGGACGACCGCGAAGGCCTCGGGCAGAATGTCATCGAGCGACGCGCCATCCTCGAGCCGTTCGATGAACTCGCTCGTCTTGGCCGCCAGTTCGTCGTCGCGCAGACGGGCAAACTCCGGTTCCCAGTCCGCTACCGCCGCCACGGCCCCCTGCAGCCGGTTGACCTCGCGGGCATTGGCGTCGCCAAGCAGAGATCCCGCCCGCTTCTTCGCTCGATCCAGCAGACCCATGCACATTCCCTCAGCGCTCAGCCCCAACGCAGGACACTCCTATCCAGCATAGACGGCTTGGGACTTCTCAGGTGCAATCAATAACCAACCCGGAGAATGCCAGTCGTCGCCCATCAGGGGAGAACTCTGCCCTCACTCCGTGATGGCAATAGTTGCCCGGCGCGATCAAGATTGGACCAGCCTCGCCTGATTCTGTGTCCACAATCGCGAAGCCGATGCGCACCCAACCAAATCCGCTCGGACCAGGCCCAACGTCGTGGAAATGGGCGAAGCCGGCCTGGTCATAACCATCGGACGGATTCTGCGACGTACGAACCACAATCCAGCGGCCAGAAGGCGTCGCATCAATGACCCGCTGATATCGGTCGACCTCAGCTTCAAAAGTCACGCCGAGGGCCTCCGGGACATCGATGTGCGCTGCGTCGCCAGCCGTTGGCGGCAGTGCGTCGGTCGCCGACACCTGCCACTCCTGCCGAGTTGTCGGGTCGAAGATCGACGGTGTTTCGGTTTCGTCCCAAAGTCCATACGCGACTGTTGAGTCGGACAGCCAGATTCCCCACCCGGACTGCAGATCGCTACGTGATCCATCGATCCCGAGTACATAATCGCCGCCGACGAATTGGCTCAGCAGAAAGCGAGAGTCCGGTGACCACGAGAGCGATGGATCGCGGTCGTGATGGGTGTAGCGTCGCTGGTTCACCGCCAAGAACCTCATTGGCTCGCTGCCATCAGTCGGCAGGATGATTACATCCCTTGGGGCTTCGCCATACCGCCAGGAGTCACCTTCGCCCACACCAAAGGCCGCGAACTTGCCGTCGGGCGAGAATGCCACCCACTCCGGCCCCCACAGTTTGGTTAGTTGGTCTGTCTCGAGATCCCAGCGCCAGATGCCCTCAGAGTTCGAACCGACGATCGTGGTATCGCCACTCCAACGCCAGCGCTCGAAGTAGGGCGCCCACTGATAGGGCTCCTGCAACGTGCCATCCTCGTCGAACATGAACACGTCCGTGCGTGCGCCGACAATGACAGGGACATCTTCCATTGCGACGTTGAGCGCGAGTCTGTCGCTATACGTCCAGAGATAGCCGTACGTAAACTCGGTCGCTCGCAGCGCGATCCATTCGGCATCGTGCGTCCGACCAAGCACGGAGTACTCCTGGTCACCGCGGCCGTGAATCAGAATCGCTCCGAGATGGTCGAGTGGTAAGGCACTCGCCGGCGTGCCATACCAGGTGATCCGCGCTGTGGCGCGCTGTTGATCGGGAGGGGGCGGGCTGTCGGCAGTGCCGGTCGGAACCCACACTCCCATCGTTGGTCCGATGTACACCGGCATCGATGAGGCGAAGTAGTTGTCAACGAGCGCCTCCGGCCCGATCCAAAACGAGAGCCCACCAACCTGCGGGACGCGGACAGCTACCCACTTGCGATTCTCCGACGAGCCCAAGAGCGTCACGGACATGTGACCCTCCGTTGTTGAACGGATGGCGATCATTGGCGGTCCCGGTTCCTCGACTCTTGGCAGCGCTTGCACCTCCAACGCAGTCAGGCCAGAACGATCCTGCCGAACCCAGGCTTCGCGAGTTGAGCCTTGTACGCCCAAGCGAATCCAGATATCGCCGTTCTCCAATTGTGTCCAACCGTTCGCAAACAGCAGCGTGTTCGCTGGGTACTCACGTTCTGGCAGCCACAGGTCGCCTGGCCATCGATGTTCGCTCAGCGCTTCTGCCGAACGGAAGGAAATCAACTCCTTGCTGGGCGTCTCTGATTCTGGCTGAGTCGTCGGCGAGGACTCGAGTTGGGCCGCATCTGCGTCGGAGCCGTTCCGCTCCTGGATGACTTCCGTTGTCTGCGCAGGTTGTGGATTTGTAGCATCCGACACGCGCTCGGGCGGGAGGTCAACGGACGGGACGCTGTCGTTCGCGCAGGCCGAGAGCAACATCAGCAGAACGGCGGTCGTGACGGTCAATGTCCGCATGGAAGTTGGACGATCTCTCACAGCCGAATGTTCCGCTGACGATCGTTGAGGATCGAGATTCCCGCCTACGCGGGAATGACGAAGGAGAGCGCGGGAGTGACGCGAGACGCATGACTACCAGGAAACGGTCAACGGATTGATGGCGACGTTACGTAAACAGCGCCCCGACGCCGGGCAGCCTCGCGGACGACGGCGAAGGCCTCGGGCAGAATGTCATCGAGCGACGCGCCATCCTCGAGCCGTTCGATGAACTCGGTCGTCTTGGCCGCCAGTTCATCGTCGCGCCGACGGGCAAATTCCGGTTCCCAGTCCGCTACCGCCGCCACAGCGCCCTGCAGCCGGTTGACCTCGCGGGCATTGGCGTCGCCAAGCAACGACCCCGCCCGCTTCTTCGCTCGATCAATCAGACCCATCCAGCAGTCCCCAATCGGTTAGGCCCTAGTGCAGGGCACATGCATCTATTGTAGCCCGACGCCGATTCGGATCAGGTGCAGTCGTTGTATTCGCCGCTGAACGTAAGCCATTGGCCATCCGCCGAGAAGGCCGCTGTGTGGCCCGCAGACCAACACTCATCGGGATTTGCACGGAACCTGGCGACGATGCGACCTGTCTCGATATCGATCAACCGATACTCACTGTTCTGCGGCCAGGGAGGCGTGACATATCCGGGACGGGGCGGATAGATCGCCACTCCTTCGTCGTCATACTCGTCGGTCCTGTATCTGCTCTGGGTCAACAGCAACCGGCCATCGGGCGTCCAATCGACGACCTTGTTCCAATCGGAAGAGCGCCGGTCGTCATCTTCTGGTTCAGGTAGCGGCAACCGACTCACAGTGCCAGCCGTGAGATCGAAGTGGAATCCTTGTGCGTCGGCGAAGACGACGGCGACTCGTTGGCCATCGCTGCTCCAGCGGTGGGAGTGAACGAGCCAGTCGGTATCGTCCACACTCACTGAGACATCAGGGAACTCAACGACGAGATGGCGCTCGGCGTCGTAGGCGACCGTAGAGACCACGCCGTCTTGACCAACTCGTGTGAAGAGCGTCAAGTGTCTACCACTGTGATTGACCGGCCGCCCTTCGCCGCTGATGCTCCACCCTATGGGTTGATCTAAGGGAGCGGGTAGCAATCGCGACTCCCCGGTCATCAGGTTGTGGCTCCTCCAGCCGCGCTCTGACATGTCCCAGTGCAACCAGTACGTCCAGCCTGGCCGCGAACGAACATTCGGCGGTAATGACATCTCGCGGCGCAACTCACCATTGGCCGAATAGACCAAGTAGCGGCCGTCATCACTCGTCATCAATGCGCTGTCTGGAAACCACCCAACGACTTCACCGGTTCGAGCTGAATCGAAGCGAGTCACGGAACCATCGAGGCCGAGCACGTTCGCACCGAGCCAGTCGTTGTCGTCGTACGGCTGGTAGCGAGCCAACAGGAATCGAGAGTCGGGGGACCAGGTGAGGGATGGATCTGATTCATGATGGGTGAAATAGGCCGCGCCCGCGTCGACAAAGGTGATCGACTCGCCGCTGTCGACCTCGGTGATCGTGATGTCTCGCGTGAGATCACCGCTGTCATAGTCGGGCGAGGTGCCACTGGCGGCGTAGCGTCCATCAGGTGAGAAGACCACCCATTGCGATGGCGCAAACTGAACTGGCTCAACGTCGACGGCTGGATCCCAGCGCCACAAGCCGTCGTTCGAGCCGACCAGGACACCGTCATCGCGCCACTGCCAGTGATAAAGCCTGAGAGCGGTCCGGACCTGACCGTTGGCCGCCTGAATCGCGTTCGCGATCGGAAAGAGCTCCGTCTCGCCGCTCAGCATGTAAGGCAGCGTGGTCGGGTCAACGTTGAGGTTGACATATTCCGACTGAACCCAGCCAACGGGCGGAACAAAGTCATCGAGGCGAATAGCCAGCCACGCTTCGTCGAGCGAGCGACCGAGCACAACGTACTGGTTTGGTGCTGTGCCGCCCCAGTTGTCGTAGACCTCGTAGATGTGAAATCCGCTCGGTTCGCCGTTGGGTCGAGCGTAGATTGCTGCCGAGTTCCGTGCTTCAACGATAACGATGGGCGTTTCGTCCGCTGGCCTCCACTCGCCCAACACTGCGCCCTCATAGACCGGCATCCAGTTCCACTTCCGATCAAGTGACAAGTCTGAGGTGTCAACCCACAACGGTTGCTCAGAGCCCGGCAACAGCACGGCCAACTGTTGCTCGTCCGCTGACTGACCTAGCAGCGAGACAGTGACGGTTTCTCCGCCTGGCACATCCAGTTCTGCTGTGGGGAACTCGGGAACCTGTACCCAAGGCAGCGTTCGAGCATCATCCAGACTGAGCGGAGTCTCGTGTTCGCGAACCCAACCTTCGACGTCGTTGTTCATGTCGAGACGGAGCCAGAGTTCACCGTTCTCCAGGCGGACTCGTCCATCGGCGAGCAGGAGCGTTCTCGGTCGATGACTCACGAACGGCTGCCAGTCGTCGCCGGGCCACTGATAGATTTCGACGTTGTCGGTCAGTCTGAACACAACCACACGATCGCGCTCGGGCTCGGCTTCCTGTGCTGCTGCGGGTTCAGGCTCCGGCTCGACCTCTTGCGACTCCGCAACTTCCGGCTCCGCCTCAACCGGGACCGTCGCTTGCACGGCCTCGGGCTCGACGTAGGCGGGCACCTCGTCGTCGGTGCAGGCGGCGGCGAGAGCGGTCAAGCAGAGCAGAATCGCGGCGAGAAGTCTCATGTCATTGAGACGCCCGCACTACTGGCAAGGTTCCCTACGTAAACAGCGCCCCGACTGAGTCGCCCTCGTGGATGCGACGAATCGCCTCTCCCAGCAGGGGGGCGATTGAGACGATCTCGAGGCCGCAGTCTGCTCCGTTGTTGGTTGGCGGCAGTGTGTCGGTCACGGCGATCTTGCTGATTGGGCTGGCGGTGAGACGTTCCAGGGCCGGATCGGAGAGCACTCCGTGAGTGGCGGCGCCGTAGATCTCTTGCGCGCCCTCTTCGCGCAGCAGCTCGGCCACCTGGACCACGGTGCCGGCGGTGTCGATCTCGTCGTCGATGATCAGCACGTCGCGGCCCTTGACCTCACCGATGAGCTGCATCACCTCGGCCTGATCCTCGTTGCCGCTGCGGCGCTTCTCGGTGATCGCGAGCGGCATGTGCAGGCGGTCGGCGGCGGTCCGGGCTCGCTTGGCCGACCCGAGGTCGGGCGCGACGATGACACCGTTGAAGTCCTGCTCGGCGAAGTGGTCGATCAGCAGGCGCTGGCCGGTCAGTTCGTCGGTGGGGATGTGGAAGAAGCCCTGGATCTGTCCGGCGTGCAGGTCCATGGTCAGCATCCGGTCGGCGCCGGCGGTCTGGATCAGGTCGGCGAACAGGCGCGCCGTGATCGGTACGCGTGGCTGGTCCTTCTTGTCCGAGCGTCCGTATGCGAAGTAGGGCACGACAGCCGTAATCCGTCCGGCCGACGCGCGACGGGCGGCGTCGATCATGATCAGCAGCTCGACCAGGTGGTGGTTGACCGGCTTGGCGCCCGGTTGGACCAGAAAGACATCGCGCTCGCGGATGTTATCGAGGAACTGGACGAACGTGTTGCCGTTGGCGAAGTCGAAGACGTTCGACTTGCCCAACTCAACGCTCAGCGCCGCGCAGACATCGTGCGCGAGTTGCGGGTGGGCATTGCCCGTGAACACCACCGGATCGCCGACATACCGACTCATCGGAACGCTCTCCAAGGTTGCCTGCTCTGGAGTACGGAATCACCTTAACCGACGGATCGCTCTGGGGCAGGTTCTCATCGAAGTTGTCAAGGGGTTGCACGAGTGGGCGGTGGAAGACTCGCCAAGCCATCGATCCACCTCCGTCATTGCCGCGCTTGTCGCGGCAATCTCGCAGCGTCGTGCTCCTGTGTTTACTTTTGACCCGGCGAGATACCCGCGGCAAGCGCGGGTATGACGGAATCGTGAGCCCGCTCTTGGCGGAGCTGCTCTGTCGTGCGGCAGATGACTTGATAACCGAGGGTGCTTAGTGCAGTGGATTACGCAGGAACGTTGCAGGGACGCGCTGGCGACGTAATGGCTGCTTCGGTGACGGCGGCTTGCTTGCGACACTCGTGATCGTTGCCTACGATGCAGTCGTTAGCACTCGCAGGCTGTGAGTGCTAATGTCCGATTACAGGAAATCAGCAACACAGCAGAGAATGGATTTCAGCGCTATGGCAACCGAGCTCAAGCCGCTCAATGACCGCATCGTGATCAAGCCGCTCCAGCAGGAGCAGGTGCTCTCCTCCGGCATCGTCATCCCCGACTCGGCCAAGGAAAAGCCGCAGCAGGGTGAAGTCGTTGCCATCGGCCCGGGCAAGCGTGATGACGATGGCAACCGCGTCCCGCTCGACATCGAGATGGGCGACCGCATCCTCTACAAGAAGTACACCGGCCAGGAAATCCAGATCGACAACGAGGACCTGATCGTGCTCGAAGAGCGCGAGGTCCTGGCCAAGTTGATCGTTTAGTTCGCCCCCTGGGGTGAATGAGATGACGGGTTTCTCCCCCCGAGGGGGAGAACGAACAATCAGGAGCAACAATGGCCGCTAAGCAACTCGCGTTCGACATGGAAGCGCGCAAGGCCTTGCGCGAAGGTGTCGACGCCCTCGCCAACACCGTCAAGGTGACCCTCGGCCCGCGCGGCCGCAACGTCGTCCTTGACAAGAAATTCGGCGCGCCGCTGATTATCAACGACGGCGTGACCATCGCCCGCGAAATCGAGCTCGAAGAGCCGTTCCGCAACATGGGCGCCCAGCTCGCCAAAGAGGTCTCGATTCGGACCAACGACGTCGCCGGCGATGGCACCACCACCGCCACCGTGCTGGCCCAGGCGATCGTGACCGAGGGCCTGCGCAACGTCGCCGCCGGGGCCGACCCGATGGCGCTCAAGCGCGGCCTCGACCAGGGCCTCCGAGCCGTCGTGGATGAACTCCGCGACATGGCCGAGCCGGTCGAGAAAAAGGAAGAAATCGCGGCCGTCGCGACCATCTCCGGTGACAATGAAGAAATCGGCGAGATCATCGCCGACGTCATGGAGAAGGTCGGCAAGGACGGCGTGATCACCGTCGAAGAGGGACAAGGGATCCGCATGGAGACCGAGTTCACCGACGGCATGCAGCTCGACCGCGGCTACGTGTCGCCGTACTTCGTCTCCAACAACGAGCGCATGGAAGCGGCAATTGACGACCCCTACATCCTGATCACCGACCGCAAGATCTCGGCCGTCCAGGATGTTGTCCCGCTGATGGAGAAGCTGCTCCAGATCACGAAGAACTTCGTGATCATCGCCGACGATGTCGACGGTGAAGCGCTGGCCACGCTGGTCGTCAACAAGATGCGCGGCACGGTCAACGTGCTGGCCGTCAAGGCGCCCGGCTTCGGCGAGCGGCGCAAGGCCATGCTCGAGGACATCGCCGTCCTCACCGGTGGCACGCTGATCACCGAGGAGCTGGGGCGCACGCTCGAGCAGACCCAGGTCGCCGACCTCGGTCGCGCCCGCCGCATGGTCTCGTCCAAGGACGACACGACCATCGTCGAGGGCTCCGGCTCGGATGAGGCGATCCAGGACCGGATCAAGGAAATCAAGGCTCAGATCGACGTCACCGCGTCGGACTTCGACCGCGAGAAGCTGCAGGAACGCATGGCCAAGCTGGCCGGCGGTGTTGCGGTGATCAAGGTCGGCGCGCCGACCGAGGTCGAGCTGAAGGAAAAGAAGGCCAAGCTCGAAGACGCGCTGTCCGCGACCCGCGCGGCCGTCGAAGAGGGCATCGTCGTCGGTGGCGGCTGCGCCCTGCTGCGCGCCGACCGCGCACTCAATCAGATGGATGAGGACTCATCCGGCGACCTGCGTACGGCTGTCCGCCTGCTCAAGACCGCGCTCGAGTCGCCGATTCGGCAGATTGCCCACAACGCCGGCCAGGAAGGCTCGGTCGTGATTGGCAAGATCCGCAAGGTCGACGACGACGCGCACGGCTACGACGCGAAGATGGACCGCTATGGCGACCTGCTCGAGTACGGCATCGTCGACCCGGTCAAAGTGACCCGCTCCGCGCTCGAGAACGCCGTCTCGATCGCCGGCATGGTGCTGACCACCGAGAGTCTTGTGGCCGATATCCCTGAGGCGCCAATGATGCCCGCTGGCATGCCGGACATGGGCATGGAGTACTAACTCCAGGCACCCCAACAAAGGCAAAAATCCAGACAGCCCCGACTCAAGGAGTCGGGGCTGTTTTGGCAGTACCGCACTAGTCGGGCTTGAGCAATCGCCTGGTGAAGAGCAGTTAGGGAGTCAGGGCAGCTGATCGAACGCTGGGTCCAGTTCAATCTGCTGGACTACCTTCAAGTCCAGGTAGGTCACTGTTCGGGCGCTCAAGTCCACTCGTTAGAGCAGATACACAAGTGGTTCACTCGCTAGTTTCGCAAACCAGAGACCAGTGTCGACCGGATGACAAAAAGGCAATTCCGTGGGCCGCTTCAGCATCCATTTGTCGAGGCCGATTCGCATTTCGTCCCACCTCGTCACGTCGCCGATGACTTCTTCTACCCGGCCAAGAAAGCGGCTATCCTCGACAATCTCGAAACCGCCTCCGGTGTCTGGATAGTCGAAGGTCACGACGGGCGTTCCTTCTATTGGGAATATTGATCTACCATCTGTCGGGCGACTTCCTCATCGAATTGATCGATGGGATCGGAGCTCAACCAGGCAGTCTCATATGGGATGTCTTCTCTGTCATTGGCAAGAATCCAGCCGGGCTGAAGGTGGGAGAAATCAGAAACCTCTCGATCGGTCTTTCCTTCGAAGAACTGAGCCACTGAGCGGACGATGTCCTGCTCGGCGGTGCTGAATTCCTCCGAATTGGGACCTTCCCCAATGACGACGATGCGCTTCTGAACGCCGTTGAAGTAGGGACGTTGTTCTATCTCCACACGTCGTTCTACAAACAATTCGTCACGTGCTGCAAGCAGCTGACGAGGAGCCGGTCCTTCGGGCAACCTAAAGTAGGTAGCGCCGGTCATGGACTTGCCCAAGACTCGGTAGGCCATGAAATCGGCGAAATAAAGAATCTTGTTGAGTTTCACCGCTCCGAATGTTGGGTCGTCTACGCAAAGATCAGCGATGAAGACAACCAGCTCCTTGAAGCGATCCATATCGAACACAGTTTGGCTCGTTGGTGACGATGCCGCCATGAGACGTTCTCCCTCTTCTCGTGGCGCTCTGTGCGCAGAGTCTACTGACTTTCCACTGTAGGCCTCTACGAAGTGCCTACCTTTTGGCTTCTGCTTTCAGCAGGTGCGTTCTGACAAGAAACTGCTAGGGGCACCCACAAGGGGTGCCCCTAAGTCGAGATTGCCTTGGATCTCCGGTTTACTCGTCGGGGAGGGCGACGTAGCCGCCTTCTTCGTCGAAGCCGCTGGCTGAGACGCCGATCATGTCGATATCCTCTTCGTCTTCGAGACCGAAGCCGAAGTCTCCCAGATCGTCGTCGTCGCCGTTGAAGACGCCGGCTGGGCTGGCGCCCGGCAGGCCGGCTGCCAGGGGCAGCGGTTCCGGCTTGGGCAGCGGCGGAACTTCGATCTTGGCTCGGGCCGGGATCATCTTGCCGATGATCACGTTTTCCTTAAGACCCTTGAGCTGGTCGATCTGACCGGTGATCGCCGCCTCGGTCAGCACTCGCGTCGTCTCCTGGAAGGAGGCGGCGGAGAGCCAACTGTCCTGCGAGAGCGAGGCCTTGGTCACGCCCAGCAGCACCGGCTTGGCCGACGCCTGCAGCTTGCTCTCGGCCGAGAGCGCCCGGTTGCGCAGCTCGTACTTGTGACGGTCAACCAGCTCGCCGGCGAGCCATTCGTCCGACTCGCCCGGATCGTCGATTTCGACCTTGCGCAGCATCTGCCGCACGATCACCTCGATGTGCTTGTCGTGGATGTCGACGCCCTGTGAGCGGTAGACATCCTGCACCTCGGTGACGAGGTAGCGGTGCACCGCGCCTTCTCCCAGAATGCGCAGCATGTCCTGCGGGTCGAGCGGGCCTTCGGTCAGCGGTTCGCCGGCCTCGACCTCATCGCCTTCGGCCACACGTAGACGTGCGGTCGCAGGCAGTTCGTACTCGCGGGTGTCGCTGGTCTCGTAGGAGATGGTCAGGATGCGCGAGCCACGCTTACGGCTGACGTGACCACCAACCCGGGCGCGAATCTGGCGCGCTTCCGGTTCTTCGTCTTCGTCGCCTGACGCTGGCATGCGAGCGAGCAGATCGCCCGCCTCGACCTCTTCGCTGTCCTTGACCAGGACGCGGGTCTTGAGCGGAAGCTGGTACTCGTCGCGGTGGACTTCCTCGGCGGTCAGCCGCAACCGTCGCAACTCGCCGTCGGTGAGGACGTCAACGCGTCCGTCGATCTCGGCGATCAGGGCCTGGCCCTTTGGTGAGCGAGCCTCGAACAACTCGACCACACGCGGCAGACCGGAGGTGATATCCGAGACGCCGGCGATACCGCCGGTGTGGAAGGTCCGCATCGTGAGCTGGGTGCCCGGCTCGCCGATACTCTGGGCGGCAATGATCCCGACCGCGGCGCCGAGCTCAACCAGCTCGCCCGTGGCGAGCGACTGGCCGTAGCAGCGCTGGCAGAGACCGCTTTGCTCGCGGCAGATCATCGGTGAGCGCACGTGGAACGATTTGATGTCGTGAGTCATCACGAGGTCCTCGACGGTCGGTTCGTCGAGCAGTTCGTTCGCGGCGAGCAGTTCTTCGGCGGGATTCTCAGGGTCGTAGACGGGCGCCGCGGTGTAGCGCCCCATCACGCTTTCGCGGAACTTGGTGATCACGCGCTCGTTGTCCTCGTCGCGGTCCTCAATCGTGATGCCCGGGATCATCTCGCCTTCCGACACACAATCGGGGACGCGGATGATCACGTCCTGGGAGACGTCGATCAGGCGGCGGGTGAGGTAACCGGAGTCGGCGGTGCGCAGCGCGGTGTCGGCCAGACCCTTGCGCGCGCCGTGGGTGGAAATGAAGTACTCGAGCACCGACAGGCCCTCGCGGAAGGAGGAGCGAATCGGCAGCTCGATGATCCGACCGGATGGGTCGGACATCAGACCACGCAGGCCGGCCATCTGGGTGACCTGAGCGAGGTTGCCCTTCGCACCGGAGGTGACCATCAGGCGCAGCGAGCCCGGCTCGTTGAGCTGCTCGTCGATCTTGTCCTTGACCTGTTGCGTCACGGTCTGCCAGACGTTGACGGTGGCGGCGTAGCGCTCGTCCTCGGTCATCAGACCGAGACCGTAGTCGTCGCGGATCGCTTCGACCTGCTTCTCGGCGTCCCGCAGGAAGCCAGTCTTGGCCTCGGGGGCGCGCAGTTCGTCGATCGCCATCGTGGTGCCGGACTGCGTGGCGTAGCGGAAGCCGATTGACTTGATCCGGTCGGCCATCAGCGCCGTCTCTTCCGGCCCGAGCAGCCGGTGACACATCGTGATCAGTTCCTTGAGCGACTTCTTGGCCAGCTCATGGTTGATCTCCTCGAAGGGAATCGCGTCGGGGATGACAGTATCGAAGATCACCCGGCCCGGCGTAGTCTCGACCAGTTCGCCGTTGGTGCGTGCTTCGTCGCGGACGACGATGCGCTCGTGCAGTCCGACGGCATGCAGGTCGTACTGCAGGCGGACATCGGCGAACGAAGGGAAGGAGCGAATCTCATCCGGCTCATCGTCCGTCTCAAGCGTCGAGGCGAAGCCCGGGGCGGCCTCGGGGCTGAGCGTCAGGTAGTAGCAACCAATCACCATGTCGAGCGTCGGCGCGACGGTCGGCTCGCCGTTGGACGGCAGCAGCAGGTTCTTGGTCGAGAGCATGACCTGGCGCGCTTCGGTCACCGACTCGTGGCTGAGCGGGACGTGGACGGCCATCTGGTCGCCGTCGAAGTCGGCGTTGAAGGCCGAGCAGACGAGCGGGTGGATCTGAATCGCCGAGCCGTCGACGAGGACGGGCTCGAACGCCTGGATCCCAAGGCGGTGCAGGGTCGGCGCGCGGTTGAGCAGTACCGGTCGCTGCTTGACCACGCTCTCCAGCACTTCCCAGACATCCTCGTGGCCGCGCTCGACCATGCGCTTGGCCGACTTGATGTTGGCCGCTTTCTCTTCCTTGACCAGGGCGTACATCAGGAACGGCTTGAACAGCTCGAGTGCCATGCGCCGGGGCAGGCCGCACTGGTGCAGCTTGAGCTCGGGACCGACCACAATCACGGAGCGGCCGGCGTAGTCGACGCGCTTGCCCAACAGATTCTGGCGGAAACGGCCCTGCTTGCCCTTGAGCATGTCGGAGAGCGACTTCAGCCGGTGGCTACCGGAGCCTGTGACTGGACGTCCGCGGCGGCCGTTGTCGATCAGCGAATCGACAGCCTCCTGCAGCATGCGCTTCTCGTTGCGGACGATGATCTCGGGCGCGCCAAGTTCGATCAGGCGCTTGAGCCGGTTGTTGCGGTTGATCACGCGGCGGTAGAGGTCATTGAGGTCGGATGTGGCGAAGCGGCCACCGTCGAGCTGGACCATCGGTCGAAGGTCGGGCGGCAGCACCGGCAGCGCGCGGAAGAACATCCACTGCGGCGAGTTGGTTGACTTGCGTAGACCGTCGACGACCTTGAGCCGCTTCATCGCCTTCTTGCGACGCTGGCCGGCCTTGGTCTGGACTTCAACCTTGAGCTCCTCGGCAGTCGCATCGAGGTCCATGCGCGACACGAGTGCGAGGATCGCCTCAGCGCCCATCTCGCAGCGCACGACGCCGGGGTAGCGCTCCATCAGCTCTTCGGCGCGTTGCTCGGGCAGGATGGCGGCGTCGAAGTTGCCGGTCGTGACCGGGTCAACGAGCGGGACGAGATCCTCGCGGATCCTCGTTTCCAGTTCTTCCTGCGCGCGCTGCTCAACGTGCTCGAGCTGCTCGCGCAGGCGCTCCTCCTGCTCGGCGACGTTTTCCGAGACCTGATTCTTGTCGGCCTCGGCGACCGCGTTGATCTGCGCGATCTCCTCGTCGCCGATTGCCTGGTGACGAGCGACGGCGGCGGCCAACTGGACGTCGAGGTCGCTGCCCATCACCTCTGAGATGATCGGGTCGCCACGCTTGGCGAAGACGGCGTCGCCCAGCTTGAGGTTGCGCCGCGCCTTCTTGCCGTCGAACTCGGCAATCACCTCGCGAATGGAGGCTGCGTCGTCGCGCAGCCCCTTGACAATGGCACGGATGCGTTCCTTGACCTCGGCGGTGTCCGCTTCGGTGCGCAGATCGATCTCGGCGAACAGACGCTCACGCGCCTGGGTCAGTTTTTCCTGGGTCTCGACGAGCTTCTCGCGCAAGTCTTCGACCGCGTCCTCTGCGTCCATGCGCAGATACTCGATCGCTTTGCCCTTTTCGTCCTCGTTGACGTGGGTGATGATGTACTGGGCGAAGTAGATGACCTTCTCGAGTTTGCGCGGCGAGAGGTCGAGCAGCAGCGCGATTCGTCCGGGGGTGCCCTTGACGAACCAGATATGCGAGACCGGCGCGGCCAACTCGACGTGGCCCATGCGCTCGCGTCGGACTTTGGAGCGGGTCACTTCGACGCCGCACTTGTCGCAGATCACGCCCTTGTAGCGGACCCGCTTGAACTTGCCGCAGGCGCACTCGAAGTCCTTCTGCGGACCGAAGATCTTCTCGCAGAAGAGGCCGTCCTTCTCGGGCTTCAGGGTGCGGTAGTTGATCGTTTCCGGCTTCAGGACCTCGCCGTAGGACCAGTCGCGAATCTTCTCCGGCGACGCCAGAGTGATCTGCATGGTCTCCGTGCTACGAGTCTCAAGCACTGGTCACATCCTCTCCTTCGAATCCGGACAGGTTCACACCCAGTTGCGGCATTTCGTCGCGGCTGGGGACTTCAAGCACCATGGCTTCATCTTCCTGGTTGCGGACCTCGACATGCAGGCCGAGGCTCTGCAGTTCGCGCAGCAGCACGCGGAACGATTCCGGCATGGCTGCGTCGACCACGGGCTCACCCTTGACGATCGCCTCGTAGGCCTTGACCCGGCCGACGATGTCGTCGGACTTGACGGTCAACAGTTCCTGCAGAATGTTGGCGGCGCCGTAGGCTTCCAGCGCCCAGACTTCCATCTCGCCAAAGCGCTGACCGCCGAACTGCGCCTTGCCGCCCAGCGGCTGCTGGGTGATCAGTGAGTAGGGGCCGGTCGAGCGGGCGTGGATCTTGTCCTCGACCATGTGCGAGAGCTTGAGCAGGTAGATGAAGCCCACGGTCACCGGCTGATCGATCAGTTCGCCCGAGCGGCCATCGACCAGCCGCTGCTTGCCGAAGACGGGGCGCGCCACGCGCTGGTGGCGTTCGACGCGAGTCGCGTGCTCGGCCAGCGTGGCGTCGCTCCAGTTTCGCGCGGCGCGGGTCTCGCCGTGGTCGATCAGCCATTCAGCCAGCGCGATCCGGCTGGCGGCGCCGGTCGTTTCGCGATCGTTGCGGTCAAAGGCGACGCGTATGGTCTCGTCCTCGTAACCGCGCTCGGTCAGCCAGGCAGCGGTCAACGGGTCAATCCCGGCTCCGAGCAGTGAAGCTTCGACGGCGCGGTCGGGCTCGGTGATCTCAACGTCCGTGTCAGTCTCAGCGCCGTCTGCGTCGCCGTGTGCGCCGTTGGTTCCGTTGAGCGCGCGAGTGCCGTGCGCCTCGCGGACCAGCCAGGCGCGAGCCAGGGCGTCCTGCAGCTCCTCTTCCGACGCGCCGTCGAAGACCGGCGTGATCGCGCGGAAGCCGAGTTGCGCGGCCGCCCAGCCGAGCTGGGTCTCGAGGATCTGCCCGAGGTTCATGCGTGAGGGCACACCGATCGGGGAGAGCACGACGTCGATCGGCGTGCCGTCCTCGAGGTGGGGCATGTCTTCGACCGGCAGGATGGTGGAAATCACACCCTTGTTGCCGTGCCGTCCGGCCATCTTGTCGCCGACCTGCAACTTGCGCCGCTCAGCGATGGTGACGCGGACCAGCTTCTGCATACCGGCCGGCAGTTCGTCCTCTTCGTCGCGGTTGAAGACGCGGACGTCGACCACCACGCCGCGCACGCCGTGTGAGACGCGCAACGAGGTGTCTTTGACCTCGCGCGCCTTCTCACCGAAGATCGCGCGCAACAGTTTCTCTTCGGCGGTCAGCTCGGTCTCGCCCTTGGGCGTAATCTTGCCGACCAGGATGTCGCCGGGCCGGACCTCTGCGCCAATCCGCACGATGCCGTCGGGGTCGAGGTGAGCCAGTGACTCGTCGGCCACGTTGGGAATATCGCGCGTGATCTCCTCGTTGCCGAGCTTGGTCTCGCGCGCGCCGACCTCATGCTTGGACATGTGGATCGAGGTGAACTTGTGGTTCTGCACGAGGCGCTCGGAGACGATCACCGCGTCCTCGAAGTTGTAGCCCTCCCAGGACATGAACGCGGCGAGCACGTTCTGACCGAGCGCCAGGCGTCCCTGGTCGGTGGAGGAGGAGTCGGCCAGTGGCTGGCCGGACGTGATCCGGTCGCCGGCCGAGACGATCGCGCGCTGGTTGATGCAGGTGCCCTGGTTGGAACGCAGGAACTTGAGCAGCGAATAGCTGTGCAACTGCTCGCCGCGAACCGGGTCATCGTAGTGGACCACGATCGCTTCGGCGGTCACATGGCGCACCTCGCCATCGGCCTCGGCCGAGAGCACCTGGCCCGAGTCACGGGCCGCGGGTTGTTCCATGCCGGTGCCGACCAGCGGCGCCTCGGGCCTTACCAGCGGCACGGCCTGTCGCTGCATGTTGGCGCCCATCAAGGCGCGGTTGGCGTCGTCGTGCTCGAGGAATGGGATTAGCGATGCGGCGACCGAGACGATCTGCCGCGGCGAAACGTCCATGTACTGGATGTCCGCGCGGGCGAACTCCTCGAAGCGACGGCCCAGGCGACCCTCGACGCGGTCGTCGAGGAAATAGCCGCGCGCGTCGAGCCGAGCGTTGGCCTGAGCGATGACGGCGTCGGCCTCGTCGTCGGCGGTCAACTCGACCACGTCGTCCGAGACGTAGGGACGAATGCGCACAGGCGCGTCGTTGGCGGCGTGAATCCGCTCGGCCAACTCGACGGTCACTTCGTCGCCTTCGTCGGCGATCAACTCGCCGCCGTCTCCCTCGACCGGCTCGGCCAGTACGCGGCCGATCAAGTCGGGATGGTCGGGCGCCAACTCCGATACGACGATCCGGTACGGCGTCTTGATGAAGCCGTAGTCGTTGAGTACGCCATAGGTGGCGAGCGAGCCGATCAGGCCGATGTTGGGACCCTCCGGGGTCTCGATCGGACAGATGCGACCGTAATGGGAATAGTGCACGTCGCGCACGTCGAAGCCGGCCCGGTCGCGGCTTAGTCCGCCGGGACCCAAGGCCGAAAGACGGCGCTTGTGGGTCAGCTCGGCCAGCGGGTTGGTCTGGTCCATGAACTGCGACAACTGGTGGCCGCCGAAGAATTCCTTGACCGCGGCCTGGACCGGTCGGATGTTGACCAGCGCCGAGGGCGCGGCCTGATCCGGGTCGATGATCGTCATCCGCTCGCGGATCACGCGTTCCATCCGCACCATGCCGATGCGGAACTGGTTCTGCAACTGCTCGCCGACGGCGCGGATGCGGCGGTTGCCGAGGTGGTCGATGTCGTCGTCGCTCTGGATGCCGTTGTTGATCGCCACCTGGGTGAAGACGATGGCCAGCAGATCGCGCATCCAGAGCGCTTGCTGACGCGGCTCGTCGGCGCTGCCGCGCTCGGTGTCGAGGCCGAGCCGGTCGCAGCGCGCGGTGATCGACTCGTGCATGGTGGTGAGTCGGGTATTGACCTTGTAGCGTCCGACGCGACCGAGGTCGTAGCGGCGCGGGTTGAAGAACTGGCCCTCAAGCATGGCGCGAGCGGCGTCAAGCGTAGGTGGGTCGCCGGGTCGGAGACGCTTGTAGACCTCGAGCATGGCCCATTCTTTGTTGCGCTCCTCAGGCGGGACGCCGGGCGCTTCCTTCTCGATGGTCGTGTTGAGGAACTGGTGCGCCGAGTCCTCCAGGTCGATGCCGTCCAGCATCGCCCGGATCCGCTCGTCGGTGCCCAGCTGCTGCTCGAGCTTCTTGCCGTGCTCGACGTCGCCGCCTTCGTAGAACTGCGGGTCGTCGGAGTCGTCCAGAGCGCGCAGCAGCGTGGTCACGGCGATCTTGCGCTTGCGGTCGACCTTGACGGTCAACACATCGCGGTTGGAGGATTCGAACTCAAGCCAGGCTCCGCGCGAGGGGATCAGCTTGGCCGCGCACAGCGTGCGACCCGAGGCTGAGTCAACCGAGGCGCCGAAGTAGACGCCCGGCGAGCGCACGAGCTGGGAGACGACGACGCGCTCGGCGCCGTTGATGATGAAGGTGCCGGTCTCCGTCATGTGCGGCAGGTGGCCGAAGTAGAGCCACTGCTGCTTGCTCTCACCGGTCTTTTTCGAGGTCAGGCCGACCTTGACGCGCAGTTCGCCCTGATACGTCTTGTCCTTCTGGCGGCACTCGAGCGGCGTCTCGTCGGGCGGAACGTACTCGTAGCCCGGCGTACCGTCATCCTCGCCGTCATGCTGGAAGTAGAGTTGCATCCGGTTGCCGGTGAAATCCTCGATCGGCGACATCTCCTCGAGCAGGTCCTTGAGTCCCTCCTGGAGAAACCAGTCGTAGGAATCACGCAGCAGTTTGATCAGATTCGGCAGCGGGTACGTTTCCGGCAGTCGCGAGTAATCGATGATCTCGCGCTGCTGCGCCTCTGCCAGCGCAGCGTCGATTTGCGGTCCAGTCTGGTCTCCGATTGGCGCCAACACCATCAGCGAACCTCCTCCACAAGCTGGATACGTCTCCGCCGGTAGCGGAGTCAGTCAGACCGGCAGCACGAACCGTGCGGCGCTGGCGAAGTCAACTGCTGGATCTGCGGCCATCGGCCTCCGGCAGTCAACGAAGCCAGACAGGCTACGTTGTCAGGGCGCGCGACCACGGCGATCCGGAGCGACCATTGACAGGCCGCCCATGACCGATCGGCACGCGATTTGCGGTTGCATTGACGATCTGGGGCATAGGTTGAGACCTCATCGTATGCCGTGGCCGACTGTGCGTCAATGGCAATCCGCCGCATTGCGACGAGAATTGAGCGAACTTCCCAATGCGCCTGGCCTAGCCGGGCATGGCCGGGTCTGGCCGGGGCTGGCCAGCCCCGATTGGGCCGAAACGGGCCTGACGGTCGCGATCGATACACGGTACCGTGTATGCTTGGGTGGTTGATCGGCTGTAGCGAGCTGTAGCGATTGGTTGGGCGGAACCGGATGGGTATCGCGGAAGACAGACGCCGCCGCGACGAGAGCTGGGACGCCGAACACGTGCGCCGGCTGCGCCGCCATGCCGGCCTGAGCCAGCGCGAACTGGCAGAGGCATTGAACGCACGCCAACAGACGATCTCCGAATGGGAACGGGGCGCCTACGAACCGCGCGGCACAGCGGCGCGGCTGCTGACCAGGGTCGCCGAAGATGTCGAGTTTCCCTTCGAGGCCGGCGAGGTTGGCGATGCCGGGGAGGCCGGCGATGCCGGGGAGCCCAGCGAACTCGAAGAGCCCGACCAGCAAGGAGAGACGGAGGCATCGTCGGAACCGAGCCACGAACACGCCGAAGGCGAGCATGACTGAGCCGCTCCGAACAGCCGGGTCCGAACCAGCCGGGTCCGAACAGGATCTGCAGCGACGCTGGGCCGAGTCGCACTGGCCGGCGCCGTTCCTGCACACCGGACCAGACCAATGGGTCCGCGTGATTTCGCCGGGCCGCTGGAATCATGGTCCGGGACCGGACTTTCGCGGCGCGCAGCTGCTCGACAGCGACGGCCGGGCACAGCGCGGCGATGTCGAGCTGCACCTGCAACCACGCGCCTGGCTGCAGCACGGCCATGACGACGACCCAGCCTACGCCCGTGTGCTGCTGCACGTGGTCGAGCGCACGTCGGGCCGCTCGGCGGGCCGAACCAACGCGAGCGATGCTCGGATTCCCGACGCCACCCGCTTGCCACCGGTATCGGCTGCGCCACAGGTCACACTGACTTCGCAGCCAGCCGCTGCGCTGCCCTGCTCCGACATCGTGCAGCGGGCCGGAGCGGCGGCGGTCGAGGCGCGGTTGCAGCGCATCGCGCTGCGGCGCTTCCAGCGCAAAGCGCGCGAGCTCCAGGCGATGCCGGTGCCGCCCGGTCCCGGCTCCGAGGCCGATCGGCGGGCCTGGCTGGCTGCGGCGCGCGCCCTGGGACAACCGCACAATGCCGCACTGGCCCTGCTCGCCGCCGGACGAGCGCTCGATGGTCGGGAACGCTGGGACGCCGTCGACATGCAGTTTGATGCGGCGGATCGGGCTGACTGGCGTCGGGGCCGAGGCGCGCTGGGGACGCCGGCCGGGTTCATACTCGTGCTGACGACGCTGCTCGAGCGCTGGACGGTCGAGCCGCTGAGTCCAGCGCTGGTCTTCGCACAACTCAGCTCACGCGGCTTGCCTGATGCGCTCGGCGCACTGCACATCGCCAACCGGCTGGGCCGCGTGCGCGCCACGCAACTGTTGGCCGACGCGGTCTATCCGCTGACCCTGGCCTGGTCCCGCTGGCAGGCGCTGCCGGGCGCTCGCTATCAGCGCACCGACGAACTTCGCGCCCGCCTTGATGGGGTGGATGGAAGGGATGGGCTCGATGACGGCTTCGCCATACCCGGCGGCTGGCGGCACCCGCATACCCAGGCCCTGCTGGAACTCGAGCAGACGCGCTGCCGGCATTGGGCCTGCAGGATCTGTCCGCTGGCGGCAGTCGGGCTCAGCTCACGAGCCGGGCGAGAAGACCGCCGGACCTGACGTTGAAAACACATCGATGTCGAGCGCTGCCTCGCTCCGCCGGTAGCAGGCGGCTGCGCCGATCATCGCTGCGTTGTCGGTGCAGAGCCGGGGCGGCGGTACACGAACCGGCAAGCCGATCTCGTCGCAGCGCTCGCGCAGGGCCTCACGCAGGGCGCCGTTGGCGGCGACGCCGCCAGCCACGATCACGCAAGCGGCTCCGCGCGCCTCGGCCGCTCGGGCGGTCTTCTGGGACAGCACGTCGACGACCGACTCCTGGAAACGGGCGGCCATCGCAGGCACATCGACCGGTTCAGCGGCGCGTTCAGCCTGTCGTACGCGGTTGAGCACAGCGGTCTTGAGTCCGGAGAAGGAGAAGTCGTTCGTGCCCGGCAACCAGGCGCGGGGCAGTGGCTTCAGCGCTGCAATCGCTTCGGGCGAGGCATCTCTCGCAGCCCGTTCAATCTCGGGTCCACCGGGGAAAGGCAGGCCGAGCAGGCGGCCGACCTTGTCGAACGCCTCTCCGGCGGCGTCGTCGCGAGTCTGACCGATGCGTTCGACGCGCTCGTGATCTTCCATCCAGAAGAGTTCGGTGTGGCCACCCGAAACAACCAGCGCCATGAGTGGGAACGGCGGCGGCGCATCATCCCACTCGTCGCGCGATGGGCGCAACCAGTTGGCGTAGAGGTGACCGGCGATGTGATGCACCGGGATCAGCGGCAAGCCGCGGGCCCAGGCGGCGGTCTTGGCGGCATTGACGCCGACCAGCAGCGAGCCACCTAATCCCGGACCCTGGGTCACGGCGATCGCATCCAGCTCGTCCCAGCCCAGTCCGGCCGATTCGAGTGTCGCCTGCATCACCGGGGCGAGGTTGCGCAAGTGCTCGCGTCCGGCCACTTCGGGCACCACGCCGCCATATCGAGCATGGATCCCAGCCTGCGAGGCCACTACCGAGGCCAGTACTTCGATCCCGTCTTCGATCACTGCTCCTGCGAATTCATCGCAGGAGGACTCCAACGCCAACACCCGAAATGTCATGATTCACCTCTCGGTCGCGCATCCTCCATCATTGCCGCGCTCCGCTGTCAATGCCTCGCTCCGCCGCGGCAATCTCGCTGCATCCTGGAATGGCGTTCGAACTCAAGTCGACGCAGGCCGCAGTCTCGTTGAATCTCGTTGAATAGATGCAAGTGTGTCCGATCCGCGAGATTCCGGCCAACACCGGAATGACGGAACCCCAGGTCAGACTATTACGACTCCATCCGCGCGATCTACTGCCGCCCGAAGTCGTTGCTCACTCCTGACCGCCGGGCAGCCGCCCGGAGAGGATCGAGTCAGGCAGCGCATAGATAATCTGGCCCGTCTGCTCGTTGACCCAGGCGCCGCGCAGATCGGCCAGCTCGGCCGATTGAATCTGGCTGACGACTCCGCCGTCTGGTCCGACGGCAATGATCCGGCCCTGGCCGCGATCGACCACGTAGACCAGGCCCGACTGAGCGCCCAGCGACAGCGACGCGGGGGCCAGTAGCTCGCGCTCCAGGTCGAGCGCGAGTGGTAGTTCTTCCTCGGCGCTGTAGCGGCGCAGGCGTCCGTCGCTTGATGCGACCAGGAATTCGATCTCAGCGGACGCATTGACCACGGCGGCGAACTCTCCGGCATTGAGCAGGTCGGTGCGACCGACGGCTCGCGACGGCTCGCTCAACTCCGAGCGCTCCACAGCGAAACGCCAGATCGCGCCGCCGGCCTGGTCGAGCAGGTAGACGCTGCCCGAGGTGGCGGCCACGGCGTCGACCGACCCAAGCAGGACCTGATCCGGAATCGGTACGAGCAGCACGCCCGAAGCCGTCCAGCGATAGAGCCTGGCGTGGGAATCCAGAATCCATAGCGCATCTTCCAGCGGCTGAGCGCTCGAGACAGCCGAGTCGGTCGCTCCTGACTGGCCCGACCCCGTCGATTGCGCCGTTGACTGGGCTGTTGACTGGACCGTTGACTGCCAGGCGATTGAAATCGGTCGGCCCGCTCGGAGCTGGCTGCCCAAACCAAGCAGCTCGCCCTCGAGGAAGATCAACGTCACGGCGCCGTCCGCAGTGACCGAGAACACGCGTCCGCCGGCATCGTCGAGCACGAAGGCGAGGCCGCCGCCAAATCGGACGGAGCCCAACGCGATCGATGGACCGAAGCGGCTCAGATCGGCCACGACCGTCAGTGCGCCCGGCGAATGCACCAGATTCAGTTCGGCCAACACGGCTTCGATCTCTACCTGCAACTGCAGCGCGTCTGGCGCGAGCGGATTGATCGCCAGCGCCGCCTCGACCTCGCTACGGGCATCCAGGAGCGCCAGGCGCGAGGCCTCTATCGTCGACGCCAGTTGCGAGGCAGCCAGGGCGTTGCGGGACCGTTCGACGCGGGAACGGAACTGGTCGTCTTCGGATTGGAGCAGGGACGGGCCGAGCAGCGCCGCGGCGACGCCGGCGAGTAGCACCAGCATGCCGATCAGGACCAGTCCGGCGCGCCGTGCGGCGGCGCCGCGGACGCGCGGGTCCCTGGTGCGAATCCGGGGACGCTCGACTGCCGGCTCGTCGCGCCGTTCCAGCAACGAGGGAATGGCCTGGCCCAGGTCCATGATCGGCCGGGTCAGGCGCGGCATCGGCGCGGGCCGGGCCGGATTCAGAGTCTCGATCTGCTGGATCTGGGGCGCGGCGAACGGGTTGACCGGCCATCCCACCACTTCAAGCTCAGCCAGTTCGGGTACCGGCGCGGGCTCGAATGCGAGATTCCAGCGGCGGGCTTGGGAACCTTCTTGCGGGCTCGCCTGCGGAGCACTGGACGGCTCAGGGTTAGCTCGAGTTTGCTCGATGTTCGCCTGCGGCGCGTTCAGCCTCGTCAGCCTCGCGAGCGACGATTGCTGGTCGTCGGCGGCATCGAGTTCGTCCGGCTCGAAGCTATGGTCGGGTTCGACAGGATCGAACTCGTCGGGCTCGACCTCATCCGGTTCAAACTCATCTGTCGGGGCATCCCGCTCCGCATCCGGCGGCGGGGGCTGATCCGGGCTGCCGAGTCCGGAGAGACTGACGACCAGTCCGGCCGCATCACGCAGATTGACCAACGAGGGGTAGAGCTCGCGCAGTGTCTCGTCAACGGCCATGCGACTCAGCCGGACGCGCCGTTCGGCGTCGAGCAGCGAAGCCGCATTCGAGGTCAGCAACAGCGCCCAGCCGTCGCCGGCATCGGGGCCAGCGGCAAACTCCAGGTTGATCGGGGCTGATCCGCCAATCGCGGCGGCGACCGGATCGGTGCTCCGAGGCAGGTGCGAGTAGAGCGTGGTCGAGCGCAATCCGGCCAGACCGGCGTCGCCGGCCATCAGCCCCGCGGAGGGACCGGCCTGACCCAGCACGGCCACTCGATCCTCGCGTTGCATCAGGCAGGAGAGGCCATACATGGCATGCTCGGCTGGAAGGTGCTGCCGATTCCAGGCGCGCAACTCTTCATGCGCGGTTTCCACGGCGAGCTTAAGCGCGCCGGTCAGCGAACGTGCGGCGGGATCAAAGAGCTCGCCGATCCGCCGCACGAACTGATCCATGAACGCTTCGGCGCCATCGGCCGCCGGTTCAGCCAGGATCGAAAGGCGCACCATCCGTCCCAACTGATCCACGCGTTCGGCGAAGCCCACCTGTGGCGCGTCCTCTACCGCCCGGCCCGCCATGATCCGCAGTTGTGAACTCCAGATCTCGTTCGGCTCAGTCATCCATTCGCCCTGTCGTTCGAACTGACCATCCCGCACGCGCCAGCTCTATCGTACCCACTCACCAGCGCTCGACCGCAATGGCCGTCATGCAAATCACCGCCTTGGTACGTCACTGGTACGGCATTGGGGCGGCTCACTGGCAGCTCGCCTGTCACCTGCACGGCGGCTCGATCTGCAGACCCTGCGTATACTCGTATTTCATCTACTTGAAATTTGTTGGCGCACGCCGGTCCTGCGAGTAGATCACACGAGCGAGAGCGATGTCCGATTCCGACCAGGCCGCTGCGACCCAGCGAACGGTTCGCAATCAGTTACGGCGGCGTCTGGCCGATGAGGCGCTGTCGGCGGCGGCGGATCAGGTGGAGGCGTTGTTGCGCGAAGCGGCGCTGGAACTACGCCCGTTTCCTCCCTTTCCGGGGGCCTTCTTTACGATGGGTGTAGAAGTCGAACCCGACGGCGTGCAGGACAAGAACATCGGATGCGTGATCGTGACCGAAGAGGGCGCGCTGCGGGAGCTGCAACTGTCGTTCGACGACGAAGGACCGGCAGCCATACTCGGCGCGAACGACCCGGTGTCGATGCGCGATGAAACGCTGGTTGAACTTGAAGGATTGTCCGCCCAGGATCGGCTCACGCTGGCCATCAACGGACTCGACGCGGTGAGCACGTTGCTCGAACAACGAACGATTTGAGGGACGTAGCCGCCCTCCGGACGTCACCGCATAGCAGAGGAGCACACCTTGCAATTCCTGGCCACCGTCTTGCGCGTCCTGTTGCCCTGGGCCGCGATCGTCTGGATTTACCGCGCACTGCAGTCGCAGCAGCGTCTTGAGCGCGAGCTGACTGAAGAGCGGATCGATCACCTCGAGTTGCAGCTCAACAACGAGCGATCGCGACGCGAGCAGGCCGAACTGATGGCCCGCCAGATCGCGCAGGCCACCGGATCGACAGGCGACGCGCCGATGGCCTCGGTCCCGGCTGTTGCGCCTCCATCGCCTCCCGCGCCGTCCTCACCTGCGCCTGCGCGACCAGTCCCGGCTCCCGCAGCTCGCGCGCCTCAGCCGCCGCCCGCTCCGCCGGCCCCTCCTGCGCCGCCGACTCCGCCCGCTCCCGCCGCGACTCCGCCGCCACCTCCCGCTCCCGAACGGCCGGCTGCCGCGCTGCCGGTTGCGGCTCCAGCGCCTGCAACAGTACCCGCCCCCGCTCCTGCCGCGGCTCCTGCGGCTGCGCCCGAGCCGCCTCCCGCTGCGCCTGCCCCAGCCGCGGCTCCGGCTATGGCCCCGGCGCCGGCTATGGCGCCAGCCGGAGATGCTGCGCCGACGATTCCCGCAGACCGTAGCGCGGCTTCGCATCTCGACGAGGGCAACGCCTACTTCGGGGCCGGCAACTACGACGCCGCCGTCAACCAGTACGCCCGCGCCATCGATCTCGACGCCAACTCCGCCGCCGCCTACTACAACCGGGCCAATGCGCTGGTCCGCCTGGACCGCACCGAAGAAGCAGCCAATGACTACGAGCGCGCGATCGAGCTCGCCCCGGACGACCCGGACATCTACGTCAACCGTGGTCTGCTGCGTCTGTTCGGCCGCGACTTCGACACCGCCGAGGGCGACTTCCGCCACGCGCTGCGCCTCAGGCCAGAGGACGGCGCGGCTCACACCAACCTTGGCCTGACATTGCTGTACGAGGACCGCGCCCAAGAAGCGCTGGAGTCGTTCCAGGCCGCCGTGCGGCTCGAGCCCGAGCAGCCGGGAGCGCACTACGGACTCGCCTCTGCCGCAGCCAAG
The DNA here is from genome assembly GCA_965207365.1 of Dehalococcoidia bacterium. Taxonomy (GTDB): domain Bacteria; phylum Chloroflexota; class Dehalococcoidia; order Bin125; family Bin125; genus Bin125. Next base: position 1,471,635 of record OZ242281.1, read on the forward strand.
ATGGGCCAGGCCGACGACGCCGTCGTCGCGCTGCGCCAGGCGACCTCGCTCAACCCGCGTTACGCCGAAGCCGCCAAGACCGACGATCACTTCGACAGCCTGCGAGGCAATCAGAGCTTCGAGGCCCTCGTCAACCCCGGCGGCTAAGCCAGATTTCTCCCATCCGGCGTTGCACGCCCAACGGAGACGTGCGCGCAGCTCTGGTTCCGGTCCCCTCTCCCCGTGGGAGAGGGTTAGGGTGAGGGCCGGGCCGGAGCAATAGCCGCCTCCCGCCAGATAACGGGACTCCGGCGCCCTTATCCCAGCCATCTCCCAGGGGAGACCTGTACATAGTCTGGTAGGGACGAATTCGACCAGGTTGTAGGGGCGACCCTTGTGGTCGACCAAGTTGTAGGGGCGACCCTTGTGGTCGCCCGAGTTGTAGGGGCGACCCTTGTGGTCGCCCGCTCTGTAGGTTGTATCTGGTCAGCCTGGCCTGCCCTGCGCGGGCGACCACAAGGGTCGCCCCTACAGGTGCTCAGAACGCCCTGAGACGGTGTTGCTGCAGGTCTGCGGGGGGAGAGGTAGTGACTTTCTCATCCCGCTGAGCAGACTCATACAAGAGTCTCACTTGTGAGCGCAGCTCAGGCGTTGTCGGTGCAGAAGTTACTTCAGCCGCACCGACCCTGAGCGGCCGCCGTCCTTTTCCCTCAGCCTGACGGCGTCGATGCGCATCCCCCGATCAACCGCCTTGGCCATGTCGTAGACCGTCAGCCCGGCGACGGAGACGGCGGTCAGCGCTTCCATCTCGACGCCTGTCTTACCCGAGCACCTGACTTCAGCCCGGATTGCGACCGAGGGCGGTTCGTCGACCAGGCTGAGCTCGACCAGGACCTTGTTCAGCATCAACGGATGACAGAGCGGGATTAGCTCGTGGGTGCGTTTGGCCGCCATCACACCAGCGATTTCGGCGGTGGTCAAGACGTCCCCCTTCTTGAGGGCGTTGTTGCGAATCAGCTCCAGCGTTTTGGGCTGCATCAGCACCCGACCCTCGGCCACGGCGCGACGCTCGGTCACATCCTTCTCGCCGACATCCACCATTCGCGCGCGACCATGCGCGTCGATGTGGCTCAGCTCGGTCTGCTCAGGTGAGGCTGATTCATCCGCCAATGTGCGACATCTCCACGCGACCCATGGGCGGCAGGTCGTCGGTCATCGCCGCTCGCAGCTCCGAGTAGCGGTCTTCACGCACGGTCCAGATTCCGGCGATGCGCTGGTAGAGCTCCTCATCGCTGGCGCCCGAGCGCAACTGCGCCCGCAGGTCGTGTCCGACCGAAGCGAACAGGCAGGTGTAGAGCGAACCCTCGGCTGACAGCCGAGCCCTGGTGCAGTCGCCGCAGAATGGCTCGGTGACGGATGTGATGACGCCAACCTCGCCCGAGCCGTCGGTCCAGCGCCAGCGCTTGGCGACCTCGCCCTGGTAGGCCGCCTCGACCGGCTCCAGGCCTTCGACCTGTTCAAGCCGCTCGATGATTTCGCGGGCCGGCACGACTTCGTCCAGTTTCCAGCCGTTGGTCGCGCCGACATCCATGTACTCGATGTAACGGACGATGTGTCCCGTGCCACGGAAGTGACGGGCCATATCGACAATGCCCTCGTCGTTGACGCCGCGCTTGACGACCGCGTTGATCTTGATCGGTCCCAGGCCGGCGGCAGCCGCCGCATCGATGCCCTCGAGCACGCGCTCGGGCGGGAAATCAACGCCGTTCATTTCCTTGCAGATTTCCGGATCGACCGAATCGAGGCTGACAGTGACTCTGTCGAGCCCGGCATCCTTCAACTCCGGCGCCATCGAGACCAGCCGCGACCCGTTAGTGGTCAGTGCGATGTCGATATCGGGCAACGAGTCTCGCAACATGCGAATCAGCGTCGGCAGCTCGGCCCTGACCGTCGGTTCGCCGCCGGTCAGACGCAGCTTGCGCAGTCCCATCCGACCAAACACGTTGACCACCCGGACAATTTCTTCGAAGGTCAAGATTGCGTCGCGTGGCAGAAACTCGTATCCCGGACCAAAGATCTCCTTGGGCATGCAGTAGGGGCAGCGGAAGTTGCAGCGATCGGTGACTGATACCCGCAGATCGGCAAAGCGACGACCCAGCCGGTCGACCGGTGGATCAGTTACGTCGTTCATGTCGACTTGTCCAGCGTCGTTGACATCGCATCGAGCGCCCAGGCCGCGTTGGCCAGCGCACGAGCGCGATGTGAGATCCGGTTCTTTTCGGCCACGTCTAGCTCCGCCATGCTCCGACCGTCGGGCAAGGCGAAGAGCGGGTCGTAGCCGAAGCCGAGGTCGCCGCGCTCATCCATCGCGATCGATCCTTCCACCACACCCTCGCCCAGCCGCAGGTTGGTCGTATAGGGAAAGGCGAGCGCGATGACGCATCGAAATCGCGCGGCTCGCCGCTCGGCAGGCACATCGGCCAGTTCGAGCAGCATCTTCGCACGATTGGCCGCGTCGTCCGAGTCCTCACCAGCATACCGAGCGCTATAGAGACCAGGCGCGCCATCAAGCGCATCGACCTCAATGCCGGAATCGTCGGCCAGCGCCGGCAACCCCGCCGCGTTCGCATAAGAGCGAGCTTTGCGTCCGGCATTCTCGGCGTAGGTGTCGCCGTCCTCAACGACAGTGAAGTCCTTAAGCCCGACATCGGCAGGCGCTACCAGCTCCCACTCCGATTCGACGTGAGCGTCGAATAGCGCGCGAAACTCGCGTATCTTCCCGAGATTGCCAGTGGCGATCAGTAGTCGGTGGGCCACGGATTGTTGTCCCTAGCGCTCCCCCCCTTGGGGGAGCTGGCGCGGAGCGCCTGAGGGGGCCGCTGGGCGCACCGATGCCCCCTCCGTCACTTCGTGACACCTCCCCCAAAGGGGGAGGTCGTTCGTTCTAGCTGTTGTACTCGCCCTTGCGAGCTGCCGAGGTCAGACTGGCCCGCTCCTGGAAGGCTGCCTGCGCCGCTGCCACGTTCTCGGGCTTGCCGCCCCAGACAGAGAGCGGCGTCGCCTGCAGTCCACGACCGTAGGAGAAACTCAGCTCCCAGGGCGCGGACGACGATCCGGCCGCGGCCTGGTTGATCGCGTTCAGGTTGACCGTCGCTTCTTCATCCGACTGACCGCCGGAGAGGAAGACGCAGCCGGGCACCGAGGCTGGAACCGTGTTGGCAAAGACCCGCAGCGTTTCTGAGGCAACGACGTCTGCGGGAGCTCGATGCTCAGCGCTCTTGCCCGAAAGCACCATGTTGGGCTTGAGCAACGTGCCTTCGAGGTCGACATGTTGGACGGCCAACGCGGCGTATGTCGCGTGCAACGCGGCCTCGGTCGCGGCGGCGCAGGCGGCAATATCGTGCGTGCCGTCCATCAGCACCTCAGGCTCGACGATTGGCACCAGCCCCGCTTCTTGCGACAGCGCGGCGAAACGGCCTAGCGCATGCGCGTTCACGTCAAGGCAGTAGGCAGTTGGTCGATCCTCGGCAATGTCGATGACCGCGCGCCATTTGGTGAAGCGAGCGCCCTGCTCGCGGTACACCTCGAGCCGCTCGCGCATCCCGTCCAGCCCTTCGGTCACCTTCTCGTTCGGCGATCCGGCCAGGTCCTTGGCGCCCTTGTCCACCTTGACGCCGGGAATCACCCCGTTGGAGGTCAGCACCTCCACGATCGAGCGACCGTCCGACGCATGCTGGGCCAGCGTCTCTTCAAACAGGATGACGCCCGAGATCCAGTCGCCGATGCCCTCGGCAGTAAACAGCAACTGGCGCCAGTCACGGCGATTCGTCTCTGTCGACTCCAGGCCGATGGTGTCAAACCGGCGCTTGATCGTCGGGCTCGACTCGTCCGCGGCCAGGATGCCGCGTCCCGGCGCGACCAAGGCGCGCGCGGTTTCATGCAGTTCGTTCGTCATTCGTGATCGCCTCTCGGGTGCTCTGACTTCGGTGGCAGACCTCTGGGTCGCCTGCCAGCCCGATTTACTCGGCCAACTTCGCAACGACGCGTTCGACCACGTCGGCGTTGCCCACAATCAATGGTGTGCGCTGGTGCAGCAACTCGGGCTGCACATCGAGGATGCGCTCAACCCCCGTCGTGCCTGCGCCACCGGCCTGTTCAGCTACATAACAGAGTGGATTCGCCTCGTAGCCCAGCCGTAGCTTGCCGGCTGGCGACTTCACATCGCCCGGGTAGAGGAAGATGCCGCCCTTGAGCAGATCGCGGTGAAAATCGGCGACCAGCGAGCCCACATAACGCAGACCATACGCATCGCGCAGACCGGCCACTGCCGCCTGCATTTGCGGATGCCAGTTGCCCTGGTTGCCTTCATTCACCGAGTACGCCGCGCACTTCGACGGAATACGAATCTCGTTGTGCGAGTGCAGGAACTCGCCCGATTGCGGATCAAGCGTGAAGCCGTCCACGCGACCCTCGGTCGCGACGACGAGCACCGTCGACGAGCCGTAGACCACATAGACCGCGCCGCACTGTTCGCGTCCCGGACGCAGCAATGACGCCTCGGTGACGGGCAAATCGTCGGCGCGCTTGTAGATCGCGAAGATCGAGCCAATCGTCACGGCGACATCGATGTTTGACGAGCCGTCAACCGGATCAAACAACGCGATGTAGGGATGGTCGGCCGCGTCGGAGACAAACACGGCCTCCTCGAGCTCCTCACAGGCCAGCGCCGCGACGGCGCCGCAATCACGCAGTGAGGAGACGAAGGCGTCGGTGCCGGCGGCATCGAGCACTTGCACGATCTCGCCCTGCACGTTCATTTCTCCGGTGTCGCCCAGCACGCCGGCCAAGGCGGCGCGACGTGTGAGTCCATCGACGCGTTTGGCGCCGTCCGCGATTGCGCCGACGACGGTCAGAAAGCCATCACCGACCAACTCGGCCGGCGCCGTTTGCGCGATGACATCTGACAGGGTTTGCACTGTGTTGCCCGCGTCCGCCATGGAGATCCCGCCCGTTCTGCGCTGCTGCACCGCGGTTGTTTCGAAGTGGCCGCGCAGTTTTACTGTTGGGCGGATCGTCGCAGCCCGCACGCGCCTGATCAAGTACCGGGGGACTACCACTCGACTGAGTGGCGTACGATGAAACAACCACGCTCGGAATCGAGGTTCTGCTCGCAGATTCGGTGTCCGTCTTGCCGGCCTGCGATCCGGACCACGAGGCCAACTACGAGCTCGGCAACGAGCCCGACCACAATGCCATGAAGCGGATCAACGAGCGAGCACATGTCGTCAACTGCCAGCAGCGGCAAACCACTATCAAACTACGGCGACGCAGTCGACTGGCTGATGTCGTTCGCCGATTTTGAGCGCGGATCGGGACCACGGCGGGCCATGGGCGATTTCGCGCTCGACCGGATCCGTTCGATCCTGCGCCGCCTGGGCGATCCGCAGCACGGCCGGATCACGATTCATATCGCCGGCAGTAAGGGCAAAGGATCGACCGCCGCGATGATCGAGTCGGTGCTGCGCGCCGCAGGATTCCGCACCGGTCTGTTCACCAGCCCACACTTGCACGACTTTACCGAGCGCATCCGCATCCTCGGCGCACCGTTGCCGGACTTTGAATTCGCCCGGCTCTGCGAGCAATTGCGTCATGTGATCGAGGCCGAACAGGCCGCAGATCCCGGGCACATCAGCACGTTTGAAATCCTCACTGCGCTCAGCTTTCACGCCTTCCACGCGAACGATATCGATGTGCAGATCGTCGAGGTCGGGCTGGGCGGCCGGCTCGATTGCACCAACGTGTTCTCGCGCACCGACGCGGCCGTGATCACCTCGCTCTCGCACGAACACACCGACATCCTGGGAGACAAGATCACACAGATCGCGTCGGAAAAAGCCGGCATCATCAGTGCCGCCTGCCAGCACGTGATCCTCGCGCCACAGCGCTATGCCGAGGCAGCGGATGTGGTCCGTAACGCAGCCGACGACGTACCCGTACCGCTGATCGACGTGGGCCTCGACTACCTGTCCGAGACAGCCGGCGTCGAGCCCTGGGGACAGTGGTTCCGCATCGGCCGGCGTCATCCGAGGCCCGGCGAGCAGCCGCGCGCGATGCACCTGTTGCCACTGCTGGGCCGTCACCAGATCGACAATGCGCTGTCCGCAATCGCCACGATTGACTCGCTGAATGCGTCAGGCGTCGTGGCCGTGCCGTCCGAAGCGCTGCACAAGGGTCTCGCCACCGTCGCCTGGCCGGCACGGCTTGAGTCATTTGAGCTTCCCGAACTACTGGCCTCGAACGATCCCGGTGGCGCGCCCACCGTCGTGATCGACGGCGCTCACAATGCCGAGTCGGTGCAGCGAGCGCTCGACGCTTGCCGTGAGTATTTCCCCCACAACCAGCTCCATGTCATCTTCGGCGTCCTCGGCGACAAGGCGCTGCAAGACATGGCCAACATCATCCAGACGCGTAGCGATCGCGTGTATGCGACCACCTCCGATCATCCTCGGGCTCGTCCACCACAGCAGGTCGCCGAGGCATTTGCCGACGCCGATTGGGACGGCGAGATCGTCGTGCTCGACGAACCCCACGCTGCGCTCAGCGCTGCGGGTCAGTCGGCGCATGCCGGCGATGTCATCCTCGTGCTCGGATCCCTCTCCCTTGCCGCCGACGCGCGACGCCTGTTGAGTGCCCCGCTGGAGACACGCATCGTCCGCAGAGCCGAGGATCCCACCCTATGACCGAATCAGCGACCGCCCCAGACCAATCCGCGAGAACCCGAGTGGTCATCAGCGGCATGGGGGCGGTCTCTCCGTACGGACCGGGCGTCGATCTGATGTGGAACAATCTGCTCGCCGGCGAGAGCGCGATCAAGCCGATTGAGAACTTCGACGTCTCAGGATTCAGTTGCACGATCGGTGGCGAGATTCGCGACTTCGACGCGCGCGACTTCATCGAACGTAAGTCGGCTCGCCGCATGGCCCGCTTTACACAGTTCGCCGTCGCTGCCGCACGCGAAGCGATCGAGGACGCGCAGCTCGACCTGGACGCGCTTGACCGCAGCCGGATCGGCGTCGTGCTCGGCAATGGCGCCGGCGGTTACCCCGAAATCCAGGCGGCCGCGAGCAAGTTGTTCGACCGTGGTGGGATGCGGCTCGATCCGCTCTTCCTGCCCAAAGTGCTACCCAATATGGCCGCCGCCAATATCGCGATGCAATTCGGACTGCTGGGCTACAACACGACCGTCGTCACCGCCTGCGCCGCCGGTACGCAGGCGCTCGGGGACGCCGCCAACGTGATCCGCAACGGACAGGCCGACATTGTTATCTCAGGCGGGACTGAAGCCGGCTTCTGTCAGCTCGGTCTCGGCGGCTTCGCCGTCATGCGCGCCCTGTCAGGGCGAAACGAGGAACCGACTGCCGCATCACGTCCCTTCGACGCCGACCGCGACGGATTCGTCCCTGGTGAGGGCGCGGGCATCATCATCCTCGAATCTGAAGCATCTGCCCGGCGTCGCGGCGTCGATTACGCCGTCGAACTGGCCGGCTTCGGCTCTTCAGCCGACGCTCACCACCTGGTCATGCCGGACGCCGACGGGGCTGGACCGATCCGCGCGATCAATTGGGCCCTGGAAGACGCCGGCATCGAGCCGGAAGCCATCGACTACGTCAACGCTCACGGCACGTCGACGCCGCTCAACGACGCATCCGAAACCCGAGCGCTCAAGATCGCCCTGGGCGAAGCAGCACACCACACGCCGATTTCGTCGACCAAGTCAATGATCGGTCACATCTTCGGCGGCGCGGGCGGACTCGAGTCGATCGCCGCGATCAAGTCGATCTCCGAGGGCAAGCTGCATCCAACAATCAACTACACCACGCCGGACCCCGACTGCGACCTCGATTACGTCCCCAACGAGTCTCGAGAGGCCGAAGTCAACGCAGTGCTGAAGAACTCGTTCGGCTTCGGAGGCCAAAACGCCTGCCTGGTGTTCCGCCGCATTTCCTAATTGGCGTTTGACGTGAACAACCGCAGAATCAGCGCACTGCTGGTCATGGCGCTGCTGATCGGCGCTGTTGGCGGCGCGACGCTATGGAACTCCTGGCAAAACGCCGGCGGACACAGCACGGTCGACCAGACCGACCAGGAAGTGCGGGTCAGCGTCAGGCGATTGACCGACGGTCGCATCGAAGTCGGCCTACAGCAGCGTTTGCCAGGCCAGCATGGCGAGCATGGCGAGCTTAGCGACGAATGGAGCGACCGACACCTACCGGACGCTCGATTCCTGCCAACAGATGCGCCGGTCAATGCTTGGCGCCACTCTTCAGCAATCGTGGTCACGCCGATCCCAACCCCCTGCTCGCCTGACCTGCGCAGCCTCAGATTCGTGTACTTCGCGCACTTTGCTCCGGTCAGCTACGCCGCGGCCTTGCCGGACGATCCCAGTCGTCGCGAGCAGCGCGGTTATGAAGCGGACCTGATCAGCGCGATCGAGGCCATGCATCACACCAATCTCACGTTCATCCGCGTTCCCACCGACATTTGGCCCGACATTTGGCTCGCTTCCGACGCCGCCGATGTTGATCTGATCGGCGGCGGCATCACCATCCTCGACTCTCGCACCCGCAACGCCGACGGGCAGACCGTCGTGGCCTTCACAGACGGACACATCAGTTTCCGCCAGTCATTGCTCGTGCGCCGCGCCGACGCCGAGCGTATCGCCGCTCACGACGATCTCCGCGCGAGCGACATCGTGGGCGCCGTGCGCGCAACCACAGGTGAAGCGCGATTGTTACAACTGATCGGGGCCGCTGACCAACGCGGTGTGCTCACCGCCGGTACCAACATTGAGACGCCTCAGGGCGTCGTTACGGCCGACGGCAGCGACGACTACCGGATCAACGCCGCCCAAACCTCGCCGGCGCTCATCGAGCGCACTCGTTTGATCCCGCTTGGCGACCTACCGCAGGTGGTCTACCTCGGCGACGACGAAGCCATCTATCTCGCTGCACTCGAAGACGGTCGTATCGACGCAATCGCGCGGGGCGAAGTGGGCAACACCGAAGCTGCGCGCATCCACAACAACCGCTTCGTGGTCACCGCACTGGACGCAACACGGGAACTGGGAGGATTTAGCCTCGCAGCGAGCGATACCGCCTTGCGCAATTGCCTCAACCGCCGCATTGACTGGCTCATCGACGGCGGCGCAATCGATTACGCAGATTGGGCTGTAGACCACACCGTCTTCATGGCTCGTGCGCAGTTATGGAACGCCCAAGCGGGTGTCGATTAGGGTACCGACCACGCTACGTTGCGCTTGGAAACGCCGGGCGATATCGCTCAGGGAGCATCTGGTCGAGCACTCGTTCGAGCGCCATCGTATGCGAGCAGGTCTTGGCGTCCTGGAAGAAGTGACAGTCGCAGTTCCAGCCATCCGCGCCGAGCTCGGCCGTGTGCGTCGTCGAGTCGCCGCGTACGTCGCAGCGCAATGACAGCACCTGGAATCGCTCCAGCTCTTCCGCGTAGATCCGCGCCTTCTCAATCTTCGAGATGAGGCTGCTCTGCATCGCTCAACTCCCTCGAATGCTCGCCGTCGGGCAAGCAATGGTACACCCGAATGTTACAACTCCGTCATCGCCAGACGCCGATATCGTGGGCCATCCTTCAACAGTGTCGACTCGACCAACGCCACGCGCTCAATAACTGCTTCGATACTCAGCGCCGTTGCGGCGTCAACGGCGCTGAGTATCGACGCGAGCTGAGGCTTCGTCGCCGGGTGTCGCTGGCGCCGCTGGCGCCGCACGCGTCCCAGGGTCAGGTGTGGTCGGTAGGGCCCGGACTCCGCCTCGAACTGGGCGACAGCCAACGCTTCATCGAGTCGCGTTCGAACGCCGCGGAGTTTCTCCAGCCCTTCATCTTCTGCTATCCCAACCCAGATGACGCGCGGCCGGCGTCCGCCGAACGCACCGACCCTGTCCAGCTGGACTCGCAGGCGACCGCTGCCTTCGAGAGTCGTCATCGCCTCAATGACATGAACCAGTCCTGTTTCCTCCACTTCACCCAGGAAGCGAAGTGTGAGATGCATCGCATCACGCTTGACCCAGCGCATGGCCGACTCGGGAAACGATGCCTCACGTCTCATCCGCTCGCCAACCTGCCAGACGGCATCCAGGACGGTGTCGTCCATCACAGCTTCAATGAACATCCTCACCAATGGCCTCCCCCTGTCTGCATGCTGACGCGACTCACGTTTCTTACACATTGCTATCAGCAATCTCGATCCGCCACTAGCATGATCGTGCGCGTCAGAAGTGCCTACCTGCCAGTGAAATCCAGAGCGATATGACCACTTCCACCGCGTCGGCTGCCGACACCGACGCCCTGCTTGATGTCTGCAAACGGATCCGACGGCACATCGTGGAGATGACCCACGCCGCGCAGTCGGGCCATCCTGGGGGATCGCTGTCCTCGACCGAGATCTTCGCCGCGCTCTACTTCGGCGGCGTGGCCCGGCACGACCCCGCCAACCCGCAGTGGGATCGCCGCGACAGGGTGATTCTGAGCAAAGGACACGCGACCCCGGTCGTCTATGCCACCCTGGCCGAGGCCGGCTACTTCAGCACGGAGCTGATCCCCACCTTCCGCTCGCTCGGCACCCAGCTGCAGGGACACGTGGTGCGCAACAAGCCGGCCGGCGTCGAAATGTCGGGCGGTGCGCTGGGCATGGGCCTCTCGTTCGCCGTCGGTATCGCGCTAGGACACAAACTCGACAGCCTCGACGACGATGAGGGGCAGATCTTCGTGGTTGTTGGCGACGGAGAACTGAACGAGGGCCAGAACTGGGAGGCGATCATGTCGGCTTCCCACTTCGGCCTGCAGCGGATTACCGCCGTCCTCGACCGCAACCATTTCCAGAACGACGGCCCCGGCGACGAGATCATGCGCATCGATCCCGTCGGTGACAAATGGTCCGCCTTCGGCTGGGGCGTGCAGCACGTTGACGGTCACGATGTCACGGCCGTCCGCGACGCCCTGCTCACCGCTCGCGCACGAACGGACGCGCCACAGGTCGTGATCTGCGAAACGGTCAAGGGACGCGGCGTCTCATTCATGGCCGGCAATCCGGGCGCCTGGCACGGCAAAGGACCCTCAGACGAACAACTGGCCCAGGCGCTGGACGAGATCGAGGCGGGCCTCTCATGACCACGACCTCTGCGCCACCGCCGGCGGCAACGCGTGAGGCCTACGGGCCAGCGCTGGTCAAACTGGCTGAAGCCGGCCACGACATCGTCGCGCTGGATGCCGACCTCTCCGCTTCAACCGGCGGCAACAAGCTCGCCGCATCGTTCCCGCAGCGATGGTTCACCGTCGGCGCGGCAGAGGCCAACCTGATTAGCATCGCGGCGGGGCTGGCTTCGACTGGCAAGACCGTCTATGCCGCTTCGTTCGCGGTGTTCATGCCCGGTCACTGTTTCGACCAGATTCGCGTGCAGATCGCCCAACAACGCATGAACGTCAAGCTGATCGCCTCTCACGGAGGCATCTCAGTCGGCGAGGACGGCGCGTCGGCGCAGGCCATTGAAGATCTCGCCCTTATGACCTCGCTGCCGGGAATGAACGTCGTCGTGCCCTCAGACGCGGTCGAAGCCGACGCAATGATCCGCAGCGCCGCAGAGGACAATGATCCCTGGTACATCCGCCTCGGCCGCCCCAAACTGCCGATCATCTACAGCGATGGTCCGTCATTCACGCTGGGTCAGGCCGATCAGCTCCGCGACGGCTCGGACGTCACGTTGATCGCCTGCGGACTGATGCTGGAACCGTCCCTCCGAGCCGCAGATGCGTTGGCCCAGGAAGGCATGTCCGTGCGAGTGCTCAACATGGCAACGATCAAACCACTCGACGAAGCAGCCATCGCCCGCGCCGCAGAAGAAACCGGCGCCATCGTCTGCGCCGAGGAACACAACGTGATTGGCGGCCTGGGCTCAGCGGTGGCGAGGACGCTCGCGCTGCACTGCCCAACGCCCATGGAACAGGTCGGCATCAACGACACGTTCGGCCAGTCGGGTCCATGGACCGCACTACTGAACGAGTACGGCCTGACCTCCGAGTCGGTCGTCGAAGCGGCAAAGCGGGCCATCGCTCGGAAGTAGCTGTCGCCAAGCGTTTCAGTCGGCCGCCACAGTCCCTGAATCCACTTCGCCACGCTCCGCCAATTCCGCTTGAGCGCGTTCCATGAGTGCGTTGCGCATGATCTCGAAGATCTCAGATGAGGCTCCGAAGGCCTTCGAGAGTGTCGCGATCTCGTCACCAGTGAAATGGACTGTCAACCCCATCCTGCCAGAAGGTTCCCAGTCGCCTTCGGGTTCAATTTCCTCAAACTCCCACAGTCCATCCGGCTTGTAGGAGGCAATCTCGGCTTCAACCTCTGCCCGCACACGCGGGTCGAGTGATTCTAGCCACACCTGATGCCTGGACCTTGTGTCTGCGCTCATGATTGTTGATTGTATAGTTCCTCTTCATCCGTAGTTGCGACCCAGCCCGTCACTACCTCTGACTCACCGTCGGAATCTGGTGCTTCAAGGACAAAGGTGACCAGATCCTCCTCCAACCCACGCCCAATCATGACCCAACGCCCCGGCCACGTTCCGGACCCTTCTTCAGGAGGCCGCTCTCGGGAAGGTTGCCAACTCAAGACAGGACTATGTTCGATGGCAAACTCGGCGTCCTCAAATTCGATACCTCGTTCAGCTAGCTTCCGTCGTGAGTCGCCACTGATTCGAAGAGCGCGTGGTCTGGGTCGCCTTCGCATCGCTCATCCCTCAAGCCACCCAGCCACTGCAAACAGGTCCTCGCACCACAGGACATCACCGTTCAGACTTGGCGGTCTCGGCCGATCATCCTCCTCGACCAGCACAGCCTGCATCCCAGCAGCGATCGCCCCCTCGACATCCGACTGAATGTTGTTGCCGATGTGTACGCAATCGCTCGGAGCAACGCCGAGGTCCTCTGCGGCATGCTCGAAGATGCCTGGCTCCGGCTTCCACACGCCCACCTCGCCCGAGATGTAGATGCCGTCGAACTGGCCTTCGAGGCCAGCGCCATGGATCTTCTCTCGCTGCATCGCTCCGTCGTTGAAGTTGGTGATCAGCCCAATCGGACCGTGTGCCCGCGCTGCGGCGAGCACTTCCCGCCAACCGTCGATGGCGGCTGCCCGGTCACTGCGTTCGTCGCGGTAGACCCGGTTCAGCTCTCGGAACTCATCCTCACCGACTGTGACACCGCTGACCGCCAGGCTTCGCTTCATCCATTCCTCCGCGTGCAACCAGAGCGGCCATTGCCAGTCGTTGTCTTCCATAATCCCGCCGATCACGATCTCGACGGTGTCGGCGAAGGCGGAGGCCGGCTTCTCGTAGAGTCCGAGTTCGATCAGTTTGGCCCCGACCGCCGTACGAGCTTCGCGCACACCAGTGCGTTCGCTGACCAGGGTCCCGTCGAGATCAAAGAAGACGGCCGTGAAGCCCTCGTTGCTGTTGCGTTGCCCGCTCACTCCTCGCCCTCTTCTTCATCCAGCTCTTCTTCCAGCTCGTCCTGGTAGATCTCCAGCGGCCAAATCGGCCAGTCCAGGAACTGCTCCGGCGGATCTTCGGTCGCGCCCTCAGGATGCTCCACTTCCGGCTCGTGGTCGGGCACATACGTCTGCATCGGCCTGGCCGCGAACTCGATGCCGTCTTCGTGCGTGACCACGTTGGACAGCGAATAGCCAATCCAGGCCAGACAACGACACTCGAGACGGAACGAGACAGCGAAGCGACGCCGCATCAGCGCCTCTTCGCGGATGAAGTCGTGAAACTCCTCGATTTCCTCCGGCGGCAACATCACATCGACGTGCCCCTCGAAGAGTTGTTGCAGCGCGTCCGCCGATTCAGCCTCAGTCTGACCCTCGTCCACAGCAACGTCTTCGTCAGTCATTGGCCCCTCCATCTTCCTGTGAGTACACGCCGACTTCCTGACCACGCCAGACGGTCACGATCAAGTCGTCTCGCAATGGGTCGGCAGTGAGCGCCCAGCGGTCGTCGACATCGGCGATCACGTCCTGGATATCTTCCTCAGCCCAAGATTCCGGCACGCAGAGCGTGGCGTAGACCAGGGGCGCGGCAAAATGCAGGTCGATCCGGCCGCGCGAACCGGCTTCATTCTCGACGACGTAGCACTCGGAGTGCGCCGTCCGACTTTCGCGTTCGTAGTGAAACATCAGCCCGGCGCCTCATTCACTTAGAGCACGTGATACAAGAGCAGATGCTCGCCCAGGACATCGTTGGCGAAGTCGTTCTCGACATCACGCCAGACGGAATGGATATGGTTGGTGCCGTTCTGGCGATTGTCGAACTCGACCAGGAAATTGCCGCCGTGAATCCGATAGTAGTGCGGCTCTCCGTTCTGGACCGGTCCGGCCCAGGCAAAGTGCATACCGTCCCTGCCGGCGGCTGCGATTCGCGCGTGCCGGTCGTCGGCCAGGTCGGACGGCGCCTGGTCGACGTAGACGTCCACCAGCCGGTCCAGGAGTGCTCGCTGATCGTCGTCCATCTCCGAGGCCGACAACCCCTGATAGGCGGGCATCACGGCGCGTGACGCATTGAAGGTGAGAATGTCCCAGGGCGCTTCTGCATAGATCACCGTGCGTTCCACCTGCTCGGCGTCCAGCGCGCCCATCAGGTCGAACGCGAGGTCCTCGCGCTTGTCCAGGATGCGCAAACCCGCCTGTGGCCCCTTGCGAACCTCTGCAGGATTGGTGCCGAAAAAAAACGGCGTCAGCGAGAGCAGGCCGTCGCCCCAGAGCGAGAAATTGAGCGAGATGTGGTGCCCTTCAACGCGCCATCCCCAGGGCGATTCGTCGCTCGCGGGGTCGCCAAAGATGGTCCAGTAGTACAACTCCGGGTCGCGACGGAACGACTTGCGACCGGCGTCGCGTTCTAGCTCGCCGAGGATGACCTCCAGGTCGATGATGCCTTCGGCTTGCTCGTAGGCGCGATCGCTCAGGCTGGCCTTCATCAACGCCATTGCCAGCGAGCGCTGCGACTCAGTCATGTCGCGCAGCGGCAGTCCATGACGATTCGTGGGCGGGTAGTACCAGAAGATGCGCTCTCCATCCATGTAGTCATAGATGGCCGTGTCACGCTGTTCCTGAGTCAGGCTGTTGGCGAAATCGACGGCGGCCGCGCGCATCTCGGCGCCCGCGAGTGTCGGGGTTGGCAGGTCGGGCATGTGTTGTTCCTTCTCCGACTACAGCCTAGACAGGCCGCAATAGACGAGTGTCCTTACACCGGCCGGATGTGTCCGTCGCCGCGGATGACCCACTTGTACGAGGTCAGCTCACGCAGGCCCATCGGTCCGCGAGCGTGCAGTTTTCCGGTCGAAATCCCCACCTCCGCACCGAGACCGAACTGGCCACCGTCGGTGAACTGCGTCGACGCATTGACGTAGACGGCGGCGGCATCAACTTCGCGCAGGAAACGCCGGCCCAGCGCTTCATCTCCGGTAATCACCGCCTCTGAGTGTCCGCTGCCATGCTCCGCGATGTGCGCCAGCGCAGCATCCGCATCATCGACCACACCGACAGCAGCAGTCAGCGAAAGGAACTCGGTGTCGAAGTCATCAGGACCAGCGGGATGGACGTTGGCAGGGGTCGTCGAGAGGAGTTCGCGTGCGCGATCGTCCGCACGTAGTTCGACAGGCGTTGGCCCGGCGCCAGCCCAGCGACGACCAAGCTCGGACAAGAATTGCGGCGCCACTGATTCATGTACCAGCATGACGTCGAGCGCATTGCAAATGCTGACTCTGCGTCGCTTGGCGTTGTCGACCACCTCAATGGCCATGGCAAGGTCGGCGGCGGAGTCGATATAGGTGTGACAGATCCCCACGCCACCCGCGACTACCGCCATGGAGGCTTCTTTGCGCACCCGATTGATCAACGCCTGTCCACCGCGCGGGACCATCAGGTCGATCAGGTCGTCCATCGCCAACAGCTCACCGACCAGCGCGCGGTCGGTGCTACGCACCAGTTGTATCGCGTCGGCGGGCAGTCCATTGTCCGAAAGTGCGTCGCGCAGCGCATCGGCCAAGATTCGGTTGGAGCGCAGTGCCTCACGACCACCGCGCAGCACGGATGCATTGCCCGACTTGAGGCAGATCGCGCCGATGTCGATGGTCACGTTGGGACGCGACTCGTACACAGAGGCAATCACGCCCAGCGGCACGCGGACACGCTCAATCTCGAGACCGGAGTCGGTCGTCGTCGAATCAATCGTTTCACCGACCGGATCGTCGAGCAGCGCCAGGTCTTCCAGCGACGCAGCAAGCGCCGATACACGCTCAGGCGTCAACTTGAGCCGGTCGATCATCGCTTCGCTCAGATGAGCGCTGGCCTCGGCGACATCCTTCGCGTTGGCAGCGACGATCTCATCAGAACGCTCACGCAGCAGCGCCGCCGCCCGATGCAAGACGGCATCTTTCTGCTCACGGGTCGCCCAACCGAGCGCCGGTGACGCGCTCTTGGCCGCCTCGACCTGCCGCCTCAACTCCGTCGACGCATCGACTGCCTGAGTCGTCGCCATCTTGTTCTTCCCGTTCGCTATGTTGCTCGCCCGACCATGATCGTAGACGCCAGCGACGCTCAACGCCGTCGTCGACGGTCGGGAGGTTTGGGCGGATCGCCGCTGCCGATAAAGCTGTATTCATCCGAGGTCACGCCGAGCCGCTCCTCAAAGCCGTCAATCACATCAATCCGGGCGCCATCGCCGTCTTCCCCACGTGGCCGCAGCCGGTAGACCCCGCCCAGCGAGTGCTCGGGGTTGGACAGCGATGAGATTTTGCCTCGCCAGGAACGCTCGCGGACATCGCCAACCCGGGTGGTCTCAATATCCACAATCGCAAAGCACTCAGTCAGCACCGAACCACGGGCCGTCAAGATCTCAGCCATGAACTGCTGTCGACGCCGCATCGTGCTCATTGCCAACCTCCCGGTGATTGCAGCGTAAAGCGTGCCCAGATCAACCTCCTTCGCTCACACGCCGACCCACTATGCCGCCACGAGGAGACCTTCGAAACATTCCCCTTCTCCCCCCTTGCGGGGGAGATGCCGAAGGCAGAGGGGGGTTCCCTGCCTGTTGGCCCTATCTGGTCGTCGCCAGCCGCCCCCCCTCTGTCACTCTGCGACATCTCCCCCCGCAAGGGGGGGAGAGGGGAATCGGAGGATATGCATCAGTCTCCGCAAGGGGGGAGAGGGGATTCGGGAGCTTCCAAGGGTCTCCCATGAGCGTGCATTCAGCCCAAGAGCATTACTCTCCTATGCCCAGTTCTTGACACGGCGCCGTCAGCGCGAACGCTGAGGCGCGTAGGCTGCGGCCACTTTCGGGTCCGACCCGGGCAGCCTTTTGACGATCATCGGCCAGACCAGGATTGCCAGCAGCAACAGCCCCGCTGCTTCGATCACCACCGACAACACACCGCCCTGGATCCCGAACCAGTCGAACATGAAGAACACCTGCAGTCCGGTCAACGGACCCAGGCCGATCACCATCGAGAGCACGCCCATAATCCGGCCGCGCATTTCGGGTGGCGTGCGCGTGACCAGGATCGCCGTTTGCATGATCGCGAACGCTGAGAAGCCGAAGCCCATGCAGAAGGCCACGATCATCGAGAGCTCGTACCAGGGGGAGAGCACCATGCCAGTCACACAGATCAGGAACCAGGCTGTCCCGGCGTAGTAGATCCGGCCCGACTGTCCCCAACTGCTCCATCCAGCGATTGCCAGGGCGCTGAAGAATGAGCCCGCGCCGACTAACGCCTCAAGCACCCCAATCCTCAGCTTGTCGACGCCGAGCAACTGTTGGCCGATGTCGGGCAGCGCCGCGTTGTAGGCGGGGAAAAGCAGGTTGAAGGCCAGCGTCACCATCAACGTCCCGACCAGCAGCTCGCTGCGCCGGATATAGACGAAGCCCTCGCGGATATCGCGCCAGGTCTCGCGAGCAACCGCCGCGAATCCAGAGGCCGACGCCGCCCGCAGCGGCTTGCGATAGTCGAGCGTCGATGCGATCGAGGCAGAGATGATGAAGGCGCAGGCCGTGAACAGGTAGGCCCACTCCGGTCCCAACTCCTGCAGCAATCCCGCGCCAATCAGCGGACCCGGAATGCGCACGATCGAGTCTGTTGACCAGTCCAGTCCGACTGCTCGGCCGACCTGGTGCGGCGCGACGACATCGGCGATCATCGCGCGGCGAGTGGGAAACTCCACCGACCAGACCGTGCCGGCGATGAAGACGAAGCCGAGCAACAGCCAGAAATCAATCCCAACCAGCATCACGTACGCGGTCAGGGCGAAGTACATCACCGACAGGATCAGCAGCGAGCCAATCCAAATCTTCTTACGGTCGAATCGGTCGGCCAGGGCGCCGACGAACATGCCAAACAACAGGCGTGGCGCCATTCGCACGAGAAAGGCCAGCGCGACAAAGCCTGCCGCCTCGGCCAGGTCGCGCGCGAACAGCGTGAGCACCAGCATGTCGAGCCAGCGCACCATACCGGTGACTGCGCCGGCCGCCCAGACTCTGCGGAAGCCCGAATTGGCGAGCAGACCTCCTCTACCGCCGATACCTCCAGTGCGTGATCCAACCCTCAGGCTCACCGCACCGCCTGAGCCTCCTGGGCCGCCCCTTGACCGGTCGTTTGACCTGCCTGATGCTCGCGATCGCTGCGCTTGCCTCGGTAGATGGTCAGATCAATTGCCCGCCAGACCTCTGGAGTGACCTTGAACAGCATCCTCGGTTCAGTCTGCATGTTGGTGAAAAAGGCCTCGACGGCATCAGCGTTGGCCGGATCGCCGCGACCGACATACTTCTCGGCCAGCTTGCGTGAGATCGGCCAGATGTCGAAATCGGGCAGGATGAATGCCTCGGCCGTCCCGTCAACCTCAACGTGCTGCGCCGGCGGACCCGCCGACTCGATGCAGAACGACATGCGAGGGTCGTTCATCAACTGCTTACACCAAACACGACCGTGGGTGCCGGTCAGCCAGAAATGTCCTCGCGGAGGATTTCGCAGCGGATGCGCATCATCATCAATCTCGCCTTCCCAGAGGAACCAGAGCGGAATCGTGTACGGCCGGCCATCCTGCCGCAGTGTCGCCAACACACCGTTCATCGGCTGTTCCAGGAACTCGCGAATCGCCGGACCTCGCATTCGTGGCATGTTCGACTCCTTCTGCTGTCAATGCTTCGCTGAGACGCAATGGAACGATGGTAAGCCAATGACGCTAAAGCGATGAAAGATCCGTCAATCCCGCATCGGAGCGGAGGCCTTTGAGAAACTCCCGAGTCCCCTCTCCCCCCTTGCGGAGACTGATGCATATCCTCCGATTCCCCTCTCCCCCCCTTGCGGAGGGAGATGTCACGGAGTGACAGAGGGGGGGTCGGCTGGCGACGACCAGATAGGGCCAACAGGCAGGGAACCCCCCTCTGCCTTCGGCATCTCCCCCGCAAGGGGGGAGAAGGGGAGTTGTGCATCGGTCTCTTGCGGGGGGAGATGTCACGGAGTGACAGAGGGGGGGTCGGCTGACACTTACCAGATAAGTATCCCGAACAGCGGACCCCCCTCTGCTGAAGCCTGCCCCTGCGTAGGCAAGGGGCATCTCACCCGCAAGGGGGGAGAAAGGGAGTTTTCAAAGGCCTCCGCTCCGATGCGGGATTGACGTGAGGACATGGACGCCGATATCTCGTCGGACTTGAGCCGCCTACTCCCGCGACAGGTCGATCGCCCGCCACTGTTTCGGCGTCACCTTGAACACCATCGGCGTCATTGATCGGGAAGACTCCATGTACTGTTCGACCGCTTCGTCATTGGCTGGATCGCCCCGGCCGACGTATCTCTCTACCAGGCGGCGCAAGATCGGCCATGGATCGGCGTCTGCCTCGCTGGAGTACTCGACGGTGCCGTCAATCCCTACGTGCTTGGCCGACGGACCCTCCACGTCGATACAGAGCGACATCCGCGGATCTTCCTGTAGATGCTTGCACCAGGTGCTGGTCGGCGCGCCGAGGAACCAGACATGGCCTGTCGGAGGATTGCTCGCAGGATGCATGTCGTCCGGCACATTGCCCTCCCACAGATACCAGAGCGGAATCGTGTAGGGACTGCCGTCTCCCCGTAGGGTCGAGAGCACGGCGGGCAGCGGTCGCTGAAGAAACTCGCGCAGCACCTCTGGTTGCATCTCAAACATCGCTCACTCCTCCACTATTGACTCGAGGGCAGACCGAGCAGCTCCCGCGCCTCTGAGGGCGAGGCCACCGGACGTCCCACCTCATCGCACAAGCTGACCAACTCTTCCAACAACTCCGTGTTGGTTGGCGTTCTGGAACCGGCGTAAAAGTCCTCGAGGCCGACTCGGACGTGGCCACCCTTCTCCAGGGCCAGCCTTGCGAAACCGGAACCGACGTTGTCGCCGCCCAAGACGGCGACCGACCACTCCAGGCCCGTCCCTTCAAGCATCGAGATGTAGGCGTTCAGGCAAGGCTCGGTCGGGAACATGCCGAAGCCCAGCGGCCCGCGTTCCATCCCACCGAAGTACAGCTTGACCAGCGATCCCTGCGGCACCAGACCCTGCGCGTGATAGGCCAGCACGACTCGTAGGAATCCCGGCTCGAAGATCGAGATGGACGCGCCGCGCCCCATGCGTTGGCAGGTCTCGAACATGTAGCGAGCGTCCCGGTAGGTGTTGATGTAGACGCGATCGTTGGGATTGGGCAACCCGTGCTCGTCGCCGCCACCGAGGGCGACGCAGCCGGGATCGATCAGTCCTTGTCCCAGCACGCCCGCAGCATGCAGCGCCGGCAGGTGCGAGTAGCGCACCGAGATCTCGGTGTCATGCCCACCGGAGCCCATCGTCGGATAGAGGATCGCATCGGGTCGCTGCGAAAGCACTTCGCGCCAGGCGTCGATGTAGGGCTGCGGATCATGCCAACCGGCCGTCGTCCGAGGCTGATCATGAACAACCTGATCGTCGTTGTGGTTGTGAACAATCGCCGCGCCCGCATCGAGCGCCCGCACCGCATCAACAGCAATCTCCTCTACCGATCGAGGAGAGTTCGGATTGCGCGACTGAGGAGTCGCGCCATTGATCGCAGCTTCAATCACCACTGGCTTGGACATGGCACAGCCTCCATCTCGAAAGGCAGTCTATGACTCTGCACGAGCTCCCCCATTGGGGGAGCTGTCGCGGAGCGACTGAGGGGGCTCCCAGTATGGGCACATTCGCCGACTGCCATTCGATCGCTGCGGGTCCCCTCCGCCCCTTCGGGGCACCTCCCCCGAGGGGGGAGGTCTTATGGCAGTCCCGTGATCAGGGTGTGGCAATTCCAATCTCGATTTCCGATACTGGCCCTGAACGAATAGGACTTCACCATGCTGATCGGCTACTTCACCGAGCGCCCCTACCAGGACCCTGAGACCGGATTCTTTGGCGCCACCGGGCTTGACCTGACCGACCTCGACGCCTCCAACTCGGCCTATGACCCTCGCGTCGGTTCCGAACTGTACCACCGCTACCTCGACGAGAAAATCTATGCCGAGGAGATGGGCTTCGATGCGTTGATGCTCAACGAGCATCATTCGACACCCTTCTGTATGGGCTCGGTGATGAACGTCGAAGCGGCAATCCTCGCCCGAATTACGAAGAACGCCAAGATTGTCCTGCTGGGCAACATCCTGCCGATCTGGGAAGATCCGCTGTGGCTGGCCGAGACGCTGGCTCAGATTGACATGATCTCTGAAGGTCGGCTGGTCACCGGCTGGGTACGCGGCGGCGGACGCGAGTCGGTCTCGCACAACGCTCAGGCGCCCTTCAACTGGGAACGCTTCCAGGAGGCGCACGACTTCGTCGTTAAGGCCTGGTCAACGCCCGGCCCCTTCCGCTGGGAGGGCGAGCACTACAACTTCCGCTACGTGAACCCATGGTCGCGACCGATCCAGGATCCGCATCCGCAGATCTGGATTCCCGGCATCATGAGCCGCAACACGGTCAAGTGGACCGCCGAGCATCGCTACCCCTACGTGATGCTCGCCACCGACCTTGAACCGACCAAGCAGTCGTTCGCCTACTACGACGAGGTGGCCAAGGAAAACGGCTACGAAGCCGGCTCGCAGCATCACGGCTACCTGTTCAAGGTCCACGTCGACGAGACCGAGGAATTGGCCGAGGAGGCCGGCCGACGCTACCTGCAAGGTCCCTCAAACCCGTTCCTCGAGGGCAACCAGGGCGTTGTCAAGTCGCACTTGCAGAACCTGCCCGGACTCACGTCCCGGACCAACGTGCTGCCCACGATCCAGAACTTCGCCGCCGCCGCATCACGAGGTCGCACTGCCGCCGCCGAGGCTGCGCTCGCGGCTCGCGAGAAGGAGCAGCCCGAGGCCTCAGACATCTTCGGCTCCTACGAGGATCAGAAGCAGCGCATGACGATCATCACGGGCACGCCAAAGACGGTCATCCCCAAGATCCGTCACGTGCTCGAGTACCTGCGTCCCGGCCAGATCTTCTTCTGGGACGGCGACGGAGCCATGACCCACCAGGACTCGATGCGCTCACTCCGCCTTTTCGGAGAAGAGGTCATCCCAGCGACGCGGGAGATTGCGAAAGAGCTGGACCTAAAGTCAGCATTCGAGGTCAGCACCAAGACGGGTGAAGATCTGACAGTCGCGGCTGGCGACTGATTGGGCAGGCTGTCTCATCGAAGCCATGCGCTTGGAATTTAGTCAACACGCCGCCGATGCGTTGCTCGATCGCAAGATCGAGCGCGAATGGGTTGAGCAAACGGTTGCGACGCCAGCGTCACGCGAGACGGATCCAAACGACCCGGCACTCGAACGGTTTTACGGGCCGGTCCCAGAGCGAGAAGATCGTGTGCTCCGCGTCGTCGTGAATACGCGCGCTGAACCGTGGCGCGTAGTAACGGTATTCTTCGATCACAAGAGGCGAGGAACGCGATGAAGCTCAAGATCGACAAAGAGGCCGACGCGCTCTATCTGCGCCTGGATGAATCGGACATTGTTGAGTCTGAGGAAATCTCGCCGGGGATTGTAGTCGACTACAACGACGCAGACCTCGTCGTCGGCATCGAAATCCTGTACTTGTCTCGGCGCTCGCCTGAGGCTGACCTCTCTTCACTGCTGTTCGTGACGGCCTGAGCGTCCTATCGCAGCTCTTCTACGATCTCGGCCAACTCGGCCATCGCCTGCATCTGCTGATCGGGTGGAACATCCCAGTTGGGTGTGCGGTACGCGGGGATGCTGAGGGCGTGTTCCAGGCCGGCCTCCCCGTATTGCCCCAGCTTGTCGACGATTTCATCTCTTGAACCTCCGACCACGGCAGGGAATCCCCTAACCGAGTCCGGATCGCCGTCGAGCAGCACCATTGGCCCCAGCATCGAGATCTCAAGCTCCGACATATCTCGGCCGACGCGTTCCATCTCCTCCTGGACGATCGCCAGTTCCTCGCGGATCTGGTCCGGTTCGGACGTGATCGTGTGGTAGCCGGTGCCGTATCGAGCTACGCGACGTGCCGCGATCCTGCCCTTGCCACCGATCCAGACCGGAACGTGGGGTTGCTGGTAACAGGCGCACAGGCCGCCCAGGTTGTCGAATTGGCGGAAGTGGCCTTCATGCGAGATTGGCTCACGATTGACGCCGTGGGTCCAGGCACTGATCGCGATCGACATCCACTCATCGGTCATCGCGCCGCGACGCTCAAACGGCTCGCCGCCGAGTCCAAGCGCCTCAAACTCCTCCTCCATCCAGCCGACGCCGATGCCGAGCAGTACGCGACCCTCGGATAGCTGGTCGACCGTCGCGATCATCTGCGCCTGGAAGAGCGGATCCCGGTAAGGAATGATCAGCACCGAAGTACCGATCTGGATCTCGGAGGTGCGCACCGCGACCGCCGACATCACCGCGAGCGGATCCATGATGTCCTGGTGATAGGCAAACCCGGCGACACCGGAATCGTTATAGGGATAGCGCGACTTGATCCGCGCCGGCATGAACACGTGATCATGCACCCAGACGGAGTCGAAACCGAGCAGCTCGGCGCGCTCGGCGATGTCGATCACGTCGTTGATGTCGCCGAACTTGCCGGCCGTGCCAAAGTTGCCAATCGGGATTCCGAATCTCATCTGTTGTCTCCTCAGTCAGTTCCCAGTCTTCGGTACGACGGGTAGGCACAAGGCCTACCCCTGCAGGATCTTGTAGGGGCGACCCTTGTGGTCGCCCAATCCCTGTGTGCCTTCAGGCAAATGCCGGCAGGATTTCGTCGGCGACGAACTGCATGCTGTTGATCACCTGCTCGACGGTGGTATCGCCCTCGGGGCTGACCATCATGGGCGTGGCGATCAGATGCTCGACTCCGACTCGACCGAAGGCGAGCAGGTCGGAGGCGATTTGATCGGGCGAGCCGTGCAGTAGCGGCCGGTCGTCCTCGTCCAACGCGGTGTCGGACGGGCGCATCGCCTGCAGCAACTGGATTTCTAGCTCGTCCGGGTCGCGACGGTCGCGCTCGCACTCGTGGCGCACGCCTTCGACCTCGACTGCCATGTTCTCGACGGTCTGGAAGGCGGCGTGAAAACCGTCTCCGTATCGAGACGCGCGACGCCACGCATTGATGCCGTTGCCGCCGATTACGATCGGGATTGTGCCGCCGCCCTCTCGCTGGACGGGCTTGGGATAGGCGCCGACGTTGTGGAAGTCAATGAACTGTCCGTGAAACGAGGATGGCCCCGGATTGGTCCATATCTCGCGCATCGCTCGCAGGTACTCATTGGTCACGGCGCCCCGACGGCGGTAGTGGACATCGGTCAGGCCGAGCGCTTCGAACTCCTCGCGCATCCAGCCCACGCCGGCGCCCAGTACGATTCGCCCGCCGGAGATCTGGTCGGCAGCGGCGAGCATCTTGGCCACGACTGCCGGATGACGATAGGGAATGACCAGGACCGAACAGCCAATCTCGACCGATTGCGTCGCTTCGGCCAGCGCGCACATGACGGCCAGGGGTTCGAAGCACTGGATCGTCGATGGCGCGGGAAACTCGCCCAGATCGTTGTATGGATAGCGCGATTCAATCTGCGTCGGGACGACGATGTGGTCGTTGGTCCAGACGGAATCGAAGCCAAGGTCCTCGGCTGCCTGCGCGACATCGATGCAGGCGTTGGGTCCCGATTCGTCGTTGAACCCGTTCATGTTGCCGACGGTGACGCCGAAGCGCATGATGTCTGCCTCAACTTTCTGCCCTGATTCGATCGGGTTGCGCCGCTGAGCGGCATCCGGCCTCACGGTGTGGGTGAATGGTAAGCGTTCGTGGATACACTGAGCGACGGGGCAGGTTGGCCGGGTAGGCAAGTCGGTTCAGAGGGGCAGGCGCGACGTGTCGGAGTGGGCCAGGACCGGACAACCCGAGGATGCCGAGCCGACGGCAACGGCGACGGCGGCGAGCGTGCCTCAGTCCGATCCCGCCGTGTTGCCAACGCCTCAGATGCCCAACGACTCGCCGCTCGCGGCGTTGCGAGCCGAGATTGGCCGCGTCATCGTGGGTCAGGACGGCCTGGTCACCCGGCTCCTGGTGGCCTTGCTGTGCGACGGTCATTGCCTCGTTGAGGGCGTGCCGGGGCTGGCCAAAACGTTGACGGTTTCGACACTGGCCGGATGTCTCGATGCAGGTTACGCACGACTCCAATTCACGCCCGACCTGCTGCCCGCCGACCTGACCGGATCGGAAATCTACAACGCCGCCGAGTCGCGCTTTGAGGTCCGCACCGGACCGATCTTCACCAATGTCCTGCTGGCCGATGAGATCAATCGCGCGCCGGCCAAGGTGCAGTCTGCGTTGCTCGAAGCGATGCAGGAGCGGCAGGTCTCGATTGGCGGTGAAACGTTCCCGTTGCCCTCGCCCTTCCTCGTACTGGCGACCCAGAATCCGATCGAGCAGGAAGGCACCTATCCGTTGCCGGAGGCGCAGCTTGACCGGTTCTTGCTCAATGTGCGCGTTGACTATCCGGGAGAACTGGACGAGCGCGAGGTCCTCGACCGGACGCTCTCCGGCAGCAATGTGCAGGTCAATCCAGTCGTGACGCTTGACGGCGTCGTCTCAGCGCGTCGTTCGGTCGCCGACGTACACATGGACCCGTTGCTGCGTGACTACATTGTCCAACTCGTCCGGGCGACGCGGACGCCGGGCAGAATGGTGCGGGAGTTGGCTGCGTACGTCGAGTTCGGCGCCTCTCCTCGCGCCACGACGGCACTGGCGATGAGCGCTCGCGCCCTGGCCTGGCTCTCGGGTCGCGACTACGCCACGCCGGACGATGTCAAAGCGATGGCGCTGGATGCGCTGCGGCACCGAATCGTTCTGAGCTACGAGGCTGAGGCCGATGAGGTCACGGCCGACGACGTGATCGCGCGGCTACTCACGGCGCTGCCGATGCCTTAGGTCTGCCATGCCGCGGCTTCAGCGCTTACGAGAGTGGATCGCTCCTCCCATCCCGGAGGCGGAACCGACGACGCCATCGCTCGACGAAGTGCGCCAGCAAGTGCGCCACATTGAAATCCGCGCGCGACGCGCGTTGCGGGATGCGCTCGCGGGCGAGTATCGGACGGCGTTCCGAGGGCGCGGCCTTGAGTTCGCAGAACTGCAGCCCTACTCGCCCGGCGATGACGTGCGCGCCATCGACTGGAAAGCGACGGCGCGGCTGCGCTCGCCGGTGGTGCGCCGCTACGTCGAGGAACGCGAGCAGACGGTGCTCGTGCTCGTCGATGTCTCGGGCTCGATGGGCTTCGCCGCCACGGGACCATCGGTCCGCGACCGCTCGGTCGAGATCGCCGGGGTGCTCGGACTGGCTGCTGCAGGTTCGAATGACCTGGTTGGGCTCGCAGCATTTGCCAACGACGTCGTGCTCGCCGTGGCCCCGGCCAAGGGGTCGAGCCACGTGCTGCGCATCCTGCGCGACCTCTTGACCCTCCGCGCCGCAGGTCGCACCGAGATGGCCCGGGCGCTGCGCTATGCCGGTCGCGTCATGCGGCGGCGCGGCGTGGTCATCGTGATTTCCGACTTCATCGCCACGCACCCGGATCACGTCTGGGAGCCTGCGCTGGCGCAGCTCAGCCGACGTCACGACGTAGTCGCGATCTGCGTCCGTGACAGTCGCGAAACAGCTCTGACCGAAGCAACGCAGCAGTCAATCGTCCATTGGGGCGGAGCCGAGCGCGGCGACATGGTGCTCGCCGACCAGGACACCTCGCGGATTCAACAGCGGCAGTTGGAATCCGAGCAACAGGGCATGCTTCAGCGCCTGAGGCAATGCGGCTGCGACGCGGTGATGATCTCGACCGAGGACGACTGGGTACCAGAGGTTGTTGGTCTGTTCCGACAGCGGCGGAAACGACAATGACGTGCCGCAGTCTGCTAGCCCTGCTCTTCGCCGCCGCAATACTACTCCCGGCCACGGTGAGAGCGCAGGAGCCTGCGGTCGACGTGCAGGTGCTTCCCGAGGGTGAACTGACGGTCGGCGACCCCGTGGAGATCCGAGTCGCTCTCTCACACGAGGCAGGAGCGCAAGTGTCGATGGACGGCTCGATCGTGCAGATGGGAGGGATGGAACCCTCTGCGCCGGTGATCTCGATGCAGAGCGAAACACAAACGCTGGTGCTCTTCCAGACGCGGGCGTTCACATCAGGGCAGTTCGAAGTCGAGTTGCCACCGATTCCAGTGCTCGGCGCCGACCAGGCTCTGACTGAAGTGCCACTCGATCCAGTGATGATCGGGATTGCCTCACTCATCGACGGTGAAACCGAACCGCGACCGCTCAGTGGTCCCGACCTGTTGGCCGGCGAGGGCCGTACGTTTGCTCCCTGGATCGTGGCGATCATCGGGATTGGGCTCGGCTTCGTCCTGGCCAGGCTGGTACGTCGCTGGCGCGGAGCCCAGGTTGCCGCCGAAGGCGCCCAGACGATGGAGCCGTCGTCGCCGGCGCAGATGTCGTTCGCGATGGATTCCTCACTGGAAGCGGCGGAACAGTGCCGCCTATTGGCGACCACCGTCAGAGCTCGGCTGGGCCGCGACTGGTTGCTGCCGGCATCGGCCTTGACTGCTTCGGAAATCGGTCCGGCGCTCGCCGCGGCCGGAGCGCCAGGCGTGGTGGTCCTCAGGGTCACCAGGCTCTTGGAAGCCTGCGATCGCGTGCAGTTCGGCGGAGAACAACCAACACCTGAGCGATTGCAGGGGTATCAGCAGCTCGCAGAAGCGATCTGGTCGGACGGTGAGCGGTCATGAGATTCGATGATCCTGCCCTGTTCGCATTATTCGTTGTCCTGGTTCCCTACCTCTGGCTGCTGCGACGCGAAGCGCGCCTCGTACGTCCTCGGTACTTACTGCCGCAACTCTTCGGCGCGCCGCCGCTCGCCAGTCGTCCAAGCCGCAAACTGCGTGCGGCGCCCTGGCTTGGGCTGCTCAGAGTCGCCGCTCTCCTGTTGCTCATCGTGGCGGCAGCGAGACCGCAGGCGACCACCGTCGAGGCAGTCAAGCCAGCCGAGGGCATCGACATCGTGCTAGTGATGGATACCTCATCCTCGATGACGCAGGCCCGGCTCTCCAATGATCAGACGCGCATGGAAGCGGCGCGAATCGTGGCGCGCGCCTTTGTCGCCGAGCGACAGGCCAACGGCTCCGACCGGATCGGACTGGTGATGTTCCAACGCCGAGCGTTGGTCATGAGTCCATTGACGCTCGATCTCGATGCCATCGACGAGATGATCGAAGTCTCGGTCCGCAGTGGATTGATCCCCGACGGCACAGCGCTGGGAGTGGCGACGATGGAAGCGATCGATCTGCTCAGAGGCTCGGATGCCGCCTCGCGGATTGTCGTCGTGCTGACCGACGGCGAGAACAACGTGCCCGACATCACTCCCAATCAATCGACGGCGGTCGCTCGTGCGGTCGGCGTGCGCCTTTACACGATTGGCCTGCCGACCAATGCCCAACAGATTGGTGTCGCACTGAACGAACTCACGTTGGTCTACATGGCCGACGAGACAGGCGGCGTCTACTTCCGCGCCACCGACGCGAGGGAGCTGGCGGAGGCCTACCGGTCGATCTCGGAGTTGGAACGCGAACGTGTCGGCGACGAGATCTTCCTCACCACCCAGGAGCTCGCGCCCTGGTTCCTCATGGTGGCCGGGCTGTTGATCGTGGTTGAGGTGGGACTGCGTTCGACCTGGTGGCGGAGGACGCCCTGATGTCGCTCGGTTCGCCCGCCATGCTTGCGTTGCTTGTCTTGATCCCCGCTGCGCTGGTCGGTTGGTGGTGGCTCTGGCGAGCTCGGCGGCTGCATCGACTTGCCGTCGGCGCAGAGGTAGCGGGAAACCGTCGCGGCGTGGCAATCTCCCGCGCGCTCCTGCTGGGCGTACTGGCGCTGATTGCGGTAGCCGCCTCAAGACCGATGTGGAGCGCGGGCGAACAGACGCTGGGACTCTCGGACTTCTCGCTGGTCGTCGCACTGGATGTCTCGCAGAGCATGGCGGCTGAGGACGTAGCCGACGGCCTGGGGGATCCGGTCAGCCGGTTCGTTGCGGCGCAGTCGGAGATTCGCCGCCTGATCGATGGCCGACGCGGTGACCGCGTGGGATTGGTCATCTTCGCAGGCGATGCCTTCCTGCGCTTCCCGCTGACTCGGGACCATGAGGCGGCGCTGCAGGTCCTGGAGGCGCTACAGCCGGGAGAAGCGCTGGTCCGTTCCGGTTCGGACATCGCCGCTGCGATCAGTCTCGCGACATCGACCATCGTCCGAGCCTCCGAGGACGACGGCGTCGACACCGTCAACGGAGCCATCGCGGTCGTCAGCGACGGCGAGACGCACGCGGGCAACGCGGAAGCCGCCGCATCGGCGGCGCGGAGGCTGGGCTTGCAAGTGTTCGCGGTTGGGGTGGGCTCGGAGCAGGGCGCAAGGATTCCTCTGGGACTGTCGGGCACGTTCAAACTGAACGCCAGCACCGGTGAGCCGATCGTGACCAGGCTCGACGTGGACCATCTGCAGCGCATCGCGGCTGCAGGCGGTGGCCGTTACCTCGAGCTCGATGCGCCCGGCACGATGGCGAGCATGAACGCGGACCTGGCAGCGCTCGACCTGGTCCGGCCTGTCGTGGTTGAAGAGACGGCGTTGGCTGAGCAATTCCAGTGGTTCGTAGGGATTGCAGTGTTCGTGCTCCTGGGTGCAGTCGCTGCCCGCATTTTCGGCGTCACGATGGGCGGACGCCTCGGTGCGGCCTCGGTCGGCGCGTTGGCCGCCTCGTTCGTGTTTGCCAGCGGATGTGGCGGACCAGGGATTGAGCAGGCCAATCGCGAAGGCGTGGCTCACTACGAGGCCGGCCAGTACGTCGAGGCGCTGGAGGACTGGCGCGAGGCGCAACGACTGGGTCAACGCACCGACGCGGGCATCGATCCGCGTCTGCATCTGAACGCCGGTCGCGCGCTGCACCAACTGGGCGAGTTCGACCGTGCCGAGACCGAGACGCTGTCGGCGCTGCGCTCGGACCAGCCGGAGATCCGCGCGATGGCCTGGTTCCATGTCGGCAATCATCGTTGGTCGAATGACGATCTGCTTGGCGCTCGGCTGGCTTACATCGAAGCGCTGCGTGAAACACCTGGCTTGCTCGACGCCAAGATCAACCTGGAAATCGTGAATGAACTTCTCGCCTCATTGCAAGAGGAGTCGGACGAAGAGCAGGAATCATCGCAGGCGGGCGATTCACCGAGCGATGCAAGTCAGTCAGGACAGCCGGGGCAATCTGGACAGCCTGGAGAATCACAATCGCCGGACAGCAACGAACCGAGCCAGAACGGACAGGCCACCGCTCAACCGACGGCAGCCGGCAGTAATGACGACGGAACCCCAAGCGCGGGCCAGACCACCGGCGTCAGGCCGACGACACCGACGTTTGCCGAAGATGAGAGCCTGATCGAACGCCGTCAGGAGGCGATGCAAGCACTGCAGGCAGCTCTGGACGAGCTGCCGCTGGAGAATGCCAGTCTCGAGCAGGCATTGGCTGTGCTCGACGCGCTACGCGCGGTCCCCGGCGAAAGATTGGCCGCCGGGCGTCTGGAGTTGGGCGGGCAGCCGCTCGATTGGTAATGACGCTTGATTGGTGATGACGAAGGCGACGACGAGTGAATCAGTCGCCGGCGGGAGCTGGCGCAGGCGCTTCAGGCTCCGGCTCTGGAGTAGGCGGTTTGACCGGAATATGCAGGGCATAGCGGATCAGGCTGCGACGTAGTTGCTTCCAGGCGTCGATCGTCTCGTCTCGTTCCTCATCACTGAGGATCTTGCGGCCAAAGCGAGTCGCTGTGTAGTGGTTGGCCAGACCGAGCGCGTTCGGGCCGAGTCCGAGCAAGGTGTCGATCTGACGCGCGTGCTCCTGGGGGGTCGTTGACGGATCGGCGCGCACTCCGATCCAGCGAGCCAATCTCGACGCCGACACCCAGAGTCGAGCGGTCGGATCAAGGCCGCGCAGGGAGATACGCCAACTCAGCCAGATCAGCAATGCCATGGCAAAGATCAGCGCTGCGGCGATCGTGGGCCCAAGCCAGATCCACTTGTTGATGCCACGCTCAAACTGCGAGGCGTCAGCAGGTAGCGTGCCCGCAGCGAGGTACTGCAAGATGTCGTCCAGCACGACATCGGCGAGGTTTTCTCCGCCGACGCCTGGACGCAGATCGAAGCGCGGCGTGCTCAAGCGTTGCGCGGCGATCCGCCTGCCGCCGCTGACCCCGCCGGCGATGGCCGCCAGTGCCTCATCTGCGGACGTGCCCGGCGTGGGGTCAAAGTCGACCCAACCGTAGTCGGGAAAATACACCTCAACCCACGCGTAGGCATCGTGTCCGCGGACGATGTAGTTCTGGGTCCTGTCGTCAAAGTTGTTGACGCTGAGCACGAATCCGGTCGCGATGCGAGCGGGCACGCCCGCGACTCGCAGTAGGACCGCCATCGACGAGGCGTGATAGTCGTAGTAGCCACCGATCGGTCGTCCGTCATCCATGTTCTCGAACAGGAACCAGTAGACGGCGTCAGACTTGGCCGGTGGCAGATCGATTTCAGTCGTCAGCGGATAGAGCGGCACTGGTTCGCCGTCGTCGTCGCGGACGATCCGGCCGTTCTCGTCGATAGCCGGCGCGGAACGCAGGTACACCTCGATGGCGGACGCGATGGCGTAGGGGTTGTAGCCATTGTCGTCGCGCATAGGATCGGGGCCGAGGTTGAAGCTGCGGGCGATGGTTTGCACCAGGCTCCTGAGGTTGGCCTGTTGTTCTTCGTCGTAGTCGGGTAGCTGCAGGAACGTCTCGCTGACCCAGAGCGGGTAGGTGTGTCCGGCTTCGGCCAGGGCCACTTCGTTCGCTCCCGAAACCGTGCCGGTGATCTGGTAGGTGAATCCGGCTCGCACGCGGCGCTGGGCCGGACGGAGCGACAGCACATCGGTCTCTTCCGGCACTGAGCGCAATTGCAGTCCGGTCGGGGCGCCAGTCCGGGCGTCAATGTCGACATCGAGCAACGTGTACTGCGCGGGCACGTAGGACGCGACTTCATCGGCTGAGGGAATCTCCGTCTCGTCCTTGAGGTCTTCATTCGCGGCGGCGATCCGGTCGCTGATGGCCGACAAGGCGGGCTCGAGATCAGTGCCGTCGAATCGATCCGGTTCGGAGAAGTCGACGCTGAAATCGACCGATGCCAGGGTGTCAACGCGCGTGTCCTTGTTGGCGATCAGCGGAGCGCCGAACGAGAACAGGACTGCCGGCGACTTCTCTACCGAAATCTGCGCCGCCACCGGTCGGCGTTCCAGATACTCGCTGGTCATCACCGTGGACTCATTCTCGACCGAAGTCTCGTCTGCAGCCGCGCTTCCGCTGATCGGTTCCAACTCCCTGACCGTGCGTGCGACAGACGGCGACTGCCTCCAGCCGCGTCCGGTGTATTCGTCGTAGGCCGCGCCGCGCAGCAGTCCGGGCTCGGTCGCGGCGGCGCGCATGATGATTGCGTCGCCGGGGTCGACATCGCCCTGCAGCACGAGGAAATCGTCGAATGAATGCACGGGGACGCCGCGCCGCGAATCGATGCCGCTGAAGATGCGGCGGAAGTCGTCGTTGAGACCGTCAAACGGGCTGGCGATGGCCGTCCAGGCATCTTCCAGCGCCTGCGATTCGTCAGGTCGAGGGATTGCTCGTGACAACGTCAGCAGCAGCACGATGGCTAGCATCGTCGCGCCCAGGAACGAGAGCGATATCCAGTCGGGATATGCCGAGCCTTGCGCACGCCAGCGATCCATCCGGCGCAGCAGCGAAGCGCGCATCAGCAGCAGCATCGAGCCGGTCAGGAAGAAGCCGTAGGACAGATTCCACTGCCGGTCGGAGAGATAGGAGATGTTGACCGCCAGCAACGCGCCCAGCAAGATCATCGCCACCCAGGCATTACGCCAGCGAGCGACCGCGTACGCGCCGAGGAACGAGCCGACATAGACAAAGACATCGGTGAAAAAGACGAAAGGCAGATTGTCGGTCGTCAGACCGGCGCTGAAGGCCTGTTTGAACCAGTCTTGGAAACGGAAGCCAAAGTCGGTGAACCGATCCCAGAACAGCGGCTGCCCGCCGAGCGTCTCGAGCTGGGTGATCTGCGCCATGACGATCAGGCCGCCGATGATCACGCCGATGACCATGGCAAACGGCCAGCGCAGCCATGGCAGACGTCCGAGGCCCAGCGCCAGCAACACGCCGGCGGCCGCGGTGATGCGCAGGTCGGGCATCTGATCGACCCAGCCGGCGATGTAGATGCTGTTCGCCGTCGAGAGTGCAACTAGCAGCAGGATACCAAAGGTGATCGTCGTCTCCAGCCCGCGCTGGGTCAGCGTGAGTCTTCGTTCCTGACCGGAAACGACCAGTGTCTCTGCGCTGCTTCGGCGGGCGAAGAATCGGCGCTCGGCCTCGGCGACCAGTGTGTCTGGCTGGTCTGATCCGTCGTTGGTTGGCGGCCGTGCGCTCATTGGACCGGCGTTTCTTCACTCTGCGGGTCCTGCGCGTCAGCCCCGGACTCGGCCTGACTCCAGTCTGCTTCCGCCAACACCTCTTCCATCTGCATGTTCGCCTGAGCCGAGGGAACGCCACCGCCGCCATTGGTCCCGTTGCCCTCCGCAGCCGCGAGAGCGGCCGCGCCTGAGGCCATTGGTCCGCCAGGAATCTGGCCAACCATGACGGAAGGAATGTGATCGCCTTTGCGAATCAGGTTGACCTGCACGCCCAGTGCCCGCAGCTCGACCGCCGTCGCCGCCGCGCCGCCGCGCCCGCCCCACGACTCCAGATTGATCAAGGCCACAGCGGCCTTGACACCGCGATGTGTCAATGTGCGAATCGCGCCCTGCCAGCGCGGATCGGTCGACGCGGTCACCACGATGACCGTCGTGTGGCGTCCCCAGCGACGTGACTGCTGATACAGAATCGAGGCGACTGGCACCGTGCCGATCGGCTGGGCGACGGCGAGCGATTCAAGGATCCGTCCGAAGTGCTGGGAACCGCGGTCGGGTTCGATCACGTCCAGGCGCTCGCCGAACATCATCAGGCCGACCGAGCGATTCTGGTTGATAAACAGCCGCACCACCGATGCGGCGATGGTGACTGCCGTCTCGATCGAGGCATCGTCGCCAGTGCCGATGTGGTCCTGACTCGAGAGATCGACGATCACCCAGAGGTGCGAGGCCGGGTCCAACTCGAACGTCTTGACCTTGAGCGATCCGGTGCGCAGGCTGCTCTTCCAGTGAATCCGGTTGACAGAGTCGCCGGCTTCGTAGTCGCGAATGCCTGAGGCGTTGGGCGTCACATAATGGGTGCGCCTGCGGAACCGTCCTTCGCCGGGCAGGTTGGCGGGCGGCGCCGAGTAGCGAGGCAACTCCAGCGCTCGCGGATAAACGACGAGGCCGCGTCGATGTCCAAAGCGCAGCTCGCGGTGGAAGATGTCAAAGGGATCAGAGCTGCGCACCGTGATCGGTCCGAGGTTGTACAGCCCTCGTCGATGACACGCGGTCTGCACACGCCAGTTGCGATGATTGGAGCGACCCAGCGATGTCACGAATTGCGCCGTGTGACCGGGGAGATCGGACGCCTCTTCGACCTCGAGCCAGAGTTTGGGGATGACGGAGTCGTTGATCACCTCAAAGCGCTCGATGATCGATTCGCCGGCTTGCACCCGGTCTCGCGAGCGGGACATCCGCACCCGCACGCCCTGACCCGACGACCAGGTCCAGAGACCGGCCAGGACAATGCCAAAGAGCAGCGTGTAGCCCAGGCGCTGCGGCAACCAGTAGTTGGAGGCAAAGCCGACCGCAAACGCGATGATCGTCAGCGTGACCACGATGCTGAGCGAACGTCGTGTACCAAACGTCGCCCGCCACGCGCTGCGGAAGGGGCTCGTGATGGCTGCCCAGACTGCATGGCGGCCGCGCACGGTCTAGTCCGATCTGTACACCGGGCGGATCAGCGACCCGATGATCGCGCGAGTCATGATGCGACTCGGGCGCCCGGCACTGCCACGCGTTCAAGCACGTCGTCGATCACCGTCCGCGCATCCTGGTTGCGCACCTGTGCTGAGGGGCTGAGGATGATTCGGTGCCCGAGGGCGGCGTGCGCCAGTGTCTTGATGTCGTCGGGGATGACATAGTCGCGACCCGCAAGCAACGCCGAGGCCTGCGCGCAGCGGAACAGGGCCAACGAACCTCGAGGCGATGCGCCCAGGTAGACGGCTTCGTGCGAGCGGGTCGCCGCGACCAACTGCACGGCGTATTGCTTGAGCTGCGGGTCGACCCAGATGTCGCGTGCGACGCGATGGATCTCGCGGACTTCCTCAGGCGACGTGACCGGTGCGAGCGACTCGATTGGGTGCTGCTGTTGCTGTCCTTCCAGCACGGCGACCTCGTCGTTGGCGTCGGGATAGCCCAGGTGGATGCGCAGGAGGAAGCGGTCGAGCTGCGCCTCGGGCAGTGGGAAGGTGCCCTCGTACTCGACCGGGTTCTGCGTCGCCAGGACCATGAATGGCGGTGGCAGTTGACGGGTGACGCCATCGGCCGTCACCTGGCGTTCCTCCATCGCTTCCAGCAGCGCCGATTGCGTCTTGGGTGTGGCGCGGTTGATCTCATCGGCCAGCACGATTTGCGAGTAGATCGGCCCTTGACGCCACTCGAAATCCTGTGTTTTCTGGTTGTAGACCGAGACACCGGTGACATCCGAGGGCAGCAAGTCGGGCGTGAACTGAATTCGGTTGAACGTGCAACCGGTTGAGACGGCCAGGGCTCGGGCGAGCATGGTCTTGCCGGTTCCAGGCACATCCTCGATCAGCAGGTGGCCGTCGGCAACGAGCGCGACGACCGCCTGGCGTACCTCGCTGGTCTTGCCCAGGATGACTCGCTCGACATTGGCAACGACACTGAGGAGCACGGTTCGGGGATCGTCCATCGGGGGGTTCTCCGCTTGCAGGCCTGCCACGCATCGGTGGTCGCGGCGTGGAAGCCGCTGCTGGTTGGGGCGGCGTCAGGCACGTGGTTTGAGGGACACTTGATGAGAGCGTAGCCCATATGTGTAAAGTGGTTCCGACGGTATGGCGCATTCGGAAGATCTTGAGCGAGTGGTAGCGGGACCGGTTCGCTTGAGTCGGCGAACCGTGCTGCGTGCCTTCGTGGGCGCGGGCGTCGGCGTGTTGCTCACCGCCTGCGGCGGCGATGACTTGGATCCGTTCGCTCCCAGAACTCAGACCGCCCCGACAACGTCCAACGTCGCCGAACAAGCTGGTGACGCGACCGAGGGTCAACAACAGGTTGGTCGGCAATCAGTCTCGCAAGCGCCAGCGGAACCGACTCCGGCCGCCGTCCTGCCTGAGCCAAAGGTGTACGTGATCCCCAGTCCCGTTTCGCAAGGCGAGACGGTGCTGCTGCTGGTCGAGGCGCCGGGCGCGGAACACGCCTCCATGTCCTGGCAAGGACAGACCTTTTCGCTGTTGCATAACGAGGAGCGATTCCTAGGCTTCTTCGGGATCGACGCCAACGCCCCGATTGGCCCTCAATCGTTGGGCGTCTCGGTCTGGGGACCAAGAGGCGAGCAACTGCTCTGGCAAGAAACGGTGGTTGAGATCACCGGAGTCGAATGGACCGTCGACAACATCCAGATCGACGGTCCCAACGCTGCCTTGCTCGATCCCTCGATCCGCCGCGCGGACGAACGCGAGCGATTGCCGCATCAGTCCGGCCTGACCCCAGGCCTGCTCTGGCTGGGCGTGTTCGATCCGCCCTCCAACGGCGCCATCACCGCCCTCTATGGCGAACAGCGTTCGTTCAATGGCGCCCCGATCTCCGAATATCACACGGGCATCGACTTCGGCGGCGAGACCGGTGCGGCGGTCACCGCTTCCAACACTGGGGTGGTGAGCTGGGCGGGACGCACTCGACGCCGAGGCAACGGGATCATCATCGACCACGGCGCCGGGGTCTTCAGCGGCTACTACCACCTCTCCGAAGTGTTGGAGACGGCCGGCTCGGTGGTGGAGCAGGGGGCGATGATCGCCAGAATGGGCGCGACCGGGCTGGCGACCGGGCCGCATCTGCACTGGGAAGTCGTGGTACGGGGAGTGACCGTCAACCCACTGCCCTGGTTGCGGCTGCTCGAGTTCCCCGACCCCTACCAGGATCTCAATCCGGCAAACGCATTGAGTTCGACCAACCTCGCCGAGGGCTGAGTGTTGACCACGCTCTCCATCTTCGCTGGGACCGATGCGTAACGCTCCTTCTCCCCCCGCAAGAGACTGACGCACAACCTCCGAATCCCCTCTCCCCCCCTTGCGGGGGGAGATGTCACGGAGTGACAGAGGGGGGGCGGCGGATGATGACCAGATAGGGCTCATGAACAGCGGACCCCCCCTCTGCCTTCGGCATCTCCCCCGCAAGGGGGGAGAAGGGGAGTCCTTAGAGGTCTCCGACAAGCGCGGGTATGACGGAGTTACTGCGGTTCCGGCACGTCCGTCACTCCGGAATGCGCCGGAATGACGAGCTTTACGACCGGGCCGCTTCGAGCGTTAGCGCAATGGCGATGATTGCCGCCGTCTCTGCTCGCAGCGGCCGGTTGCCGAGTGAGATTGGCTGCCACCCGTGGCTGCGGGCGAGAGTGGCCTCCTCCAGCGTGTAGCCGCCTTCAGGACCGATCAGCAGGTGGACAAACGATGGAGGCCTCAGACCGTCATCACGACGCTGCTGGAAGATCGGGGCGATTCGCTGGTCCGGCTCGAGCGCCGAGGCCAGCAGCCGCAGACTGTTGGGCTCCTGCTCTTCCGCGATCAGGTCGGTCACCTGCATTGGCGGGTGAATCTCGGGCCGGTACTCCCGGCGGCATTGTTCCGCCGCTTCCGTCGCCAAGCGTCGCCAGCGATGCAGACGCTGTGAGGCGTCGCCGCGAATGATCGCGCGATGCGACCAGACTGGACGAATCTCATCGACGCCCAACTCGGTCGCCTTCTCAATCATGAAGTCATAACGCTGTGGCCGGATTAACGATGCCGAGATCACGATCCGCGGCGGCGGCAAGCTGCGTCGAGGCCGGCTTTCGATGACTCGACAAATCACATCGTCCCGCGTCACCCGCTCGACGGCGGCCTGATAGAGCCGATCGGTCGAAGGGTGAACAAGTTCGAGTGGGTCGTCGCGGCGGACGCGCATGACGCGCTTGAGCCGATTCGCCTTGCCGCCGGAGATGATGATCGTGTCGTCCTCAACCCGGGCAGATTCGTCGAGGAAGTACCTGGGCACGAGTCCGAAGTCATCCCCGTCTTGGTGGAGATCTCCGTCGTTGTGTCTGGCCATCAGGCTGAGCCGTTCTGCATCTGCTTTAGACTCCGCTGGGACAAAAACTGTACAGGAATGAATGGGCAGACTCATGGATCTCGGACTCAGCGGCAAGGTGGCGATTGTGACGGGCGGCTCAGAAGGCATCGGCCGGGCGACGGCAATCCTGTTGGCGTCGGAGGGCGCGTCGGTGGTGATTGGCGCTCGACGTCAGGGGCCGCTCGACGATGCGGCGGATGCGATCAAGGCGAACGGCGGCGAGTGCCTGGCGTTGTCGACCGACGTCACCTCGGACGACGACTGTGAGCGCCTGGTCGCGGCGACGATCGAACGCTTCGGTGGCGTCGACATCCTGATCAACAACGCGGGCCAATCATCGTCGGGTCTGATCGAGTCGCACGACATTGAGACCTGGGCGGTCGACCTTGATCTGAAACTTTATGGCGGGATCCGGCTGGCCAAGCTTTGCATTCCCTCGATGCGTGAGCGAGGCGGCGGGCGGATCGTCAATCTGCTCAACATTGGCTGCAAAACGCCCGGCGCGGGCTCGATGCCGACCGCAGCCTCGCGCGCGGCCGGTCTGGCGATGACCAAGGCGCTGAGCAAGGAAGTGGCCGAAGATCAGATTCTCGTCAACGCGGCCTGTATTGGCTCGGTCGACTCGGCCCAGTGGCACGGATTCCACCAGGCGCAGAGGCCCGACGCAACCTACGAGGAGTTCCTCGACAGCGTCGGCGAGCGCATCCCGGTCAAACGGATCGGCACGTCGGAGGAGGCGGCGAACATGATCGTCTTCCTATCCTCAAACGCAGCGAGCTTCATCTCGGGCTGCGCCATCAACATCGACGGCGGGGCATCGCCGGCCTGGTAGAGACTGATACATAACTCCCCTTCTCCCCCCTTGCGGGGGAGATGCCGAAGGCAGAGGGGGGTTCCCTGCCTGTTGGCCCTATCTGGTCGTCGCCAGCCGCCCCCCCTCTGTCACTCTGTGACATCTCCCTCCGCAAGGGGGGGAGAGGGGAATTGGAGGATATGCATCAGTCTCTGGTAGAGGGACATCTGGTTGAATGGTCTCTTGAACGCGCCTGCCAAGACTCTGAGAATCTCCCCTTCTCCCCCCTTGCGGGGGAGATGCCGAAAGCCTGCCCCTGGCCTGAACAGGGGGCAGAGGGGGGTCCTCTGTTCGGGATCCCTATCTGGTCTTTGCCAGCCGCCCCCCCTCTGTCACTCCGTGACATCTCCCCCCGCAAGGGGGGGAGAGGGGAATCGCTCGCTATGCGCAAACTCCTAGCGGGAGGGACAAAGGAGCAGCGCTCGCCATTCATCTTCGGATTGGCTGGTCTGCAAACGAAGGCCGCAGGTCGCAAACGTTGCCGCCACCTCGTCCTGCCGGGTTGCGATGAGTCCGCTGGCGATCAGCTTGCCCTCTGGCTTGAGCACGCTTGCCAGGTCCTTTGCCAGGTACTGGAGGATGTCCGCTGTCAGGTTGGCGGTGATGAGATCGAACTGTTTGTTGGCTGGAATCGAACCTTCGCGGACTTCTACTTGCTCCGAGAGTTGATTCTGCCGCACCGTCTGGCGCGCTGCGTTGACGGCGAGGGGATCGATGTCGGTCGCAAGCACCGAGGCCGCGCCGAGCGTTGCCGCGGCGACACCGAGGATGCCGCTGCCAGTTCCGACATCCAGTACATGCTCACCGCCGTTGATCTGTTCGGCGAGGAGCTGTAGGCAGAGCCTTGTGGACTGGTGCTGTCCGGTTCCGAAGGCGAGTCCGGGGACGAGGTCGATCATGACTTCGCCTGGTTTCGCATCATGTGTGATGTGCGGAGGACGGATGATGATGGTTCGCGGTCCGGGAATGCGGACGAGGTTGAAGTGGTCGTGCCAGGCGGTGCGCCAATCTCGGTTGGGCAATTGTTTCACGTGAAACAACTGTTCTGCCAATGACAGACTGGCAGCAGCGGCGTGAGCGGTCGATTCGAGTCGTTTCCAGTGATCGGCGTTGAGGTAGGCGACGACCTCGGCGCGGCCGCCTTGCGTCGGGCGATTGTCGTGACCGGGCCAGGGCTCCTCTGTCGGCTCGTCGAGCTGGTACTCGACGCTGGAGTTGAACACGCCGACCAACTCCCAGGCGGCGATTGCCTGCTCAACCTCTGTGGAGTTGACGCTGATCGCGACTCGGAGCAGCTTCGGGGACCGACTAACCCGGCTAATTGGTGAACGCTCCACGGATGCGCGAGAACACGCCGTCCTCATCGCCGCCTCGGTTGGCAGGCTCGTCAAGCAGTTCGGCGAGTTGCTCGAAGAGTTGACGCTGCTCGGAGCTGAGCTTGTCCGGGATTTCGACGTGTACCTGTACCCGCATGTCGCCGCGACCTCGTCCTCGCAGATGAGGGACGCCCTCTCCGCGCAAGCGGAACTCGTTGCCGTGCTGTGTGGCGGCAGGAATGTTGAGCGGCTGGTCGTGGCCGTTGATGCCCGGGATGTTGACGGTCGCGCCAAGCGCGGCCTGGGCCACGTTGAGTCGGAGCGGCAAGATCAGGTCATTGCCGTCGCGCAGGAAGAGTTCGTGTGGTCGGACGTTGATATCGACATAGAGATTGCCGGACGGTCCGCCGCGCAGTCCGGCGTCGCCTTCCCCCGAGAGTCGCATCTGGGCGCCGTCGGTGACGCCGGCGGGGATTTTCACCTTGAGCCGTCGGTTGCGCTGCTCGCGACCAATGCCGCCGCAGGATTTGCAGGGATGCTCGATCACAGCGCCCTCGCCCTCGCAGGGCTCGCATGGGGCGACGTTGACGAAGCGTCCGAAGACATTGCTCTGGGTGCGGCGAATCTCGCCGGAGCCGCCGCAGACCGTGCAGGCGACGCGTTGTGTGCCGGGCTCGCCGCCGGAGCCGCCGCAAATGGTGCAGTGCTCGAGCCGCGAGGCGCGAATCTCTTCCTCGCAGCCGAAGACGGCTTCCTCGAAGTCCAGCTCGATCTGGATGCGCAGGTCGCCGCCGCGGATCGGGCCGGCGGCGCGGCGTCCGCCGAAGAAGGCGTCGAAGATGTCGCCGAAGCCGCCGAAGTCGAAGCCCTCGAAACCAGTCCCCTGGGCAAAGGCGCCGACCGAGCCGTACTGGTCGTACTTGGCCTTCTTCTCCGTGTCGGAGAGCACCTCGTAAGCGGCGGCGATGCGCTTGAATTTGGCCTCGGAGGCCTCCTTCTGCGCCGGGTCGGTCACACGGTCGGGGTGATGCTCCATCGCCAGCTTGCGGAAGGATCGCCGGATGTCATCCTGCGAAGCCTCGCGCGACAGGCCAAGGATCTCGTAGAAGTCGTCAGATTGAGCCATAGGGCAGTTTCGGTCGTGGGCGTGTTCGGGGTAGTGGGCGTGGTGCTATCGGTAGGTTATCGCGGATTCGCGCCAGTCGATACGCTCCAATGTGGAGGAGTAATCTGAGGCGGCGAGCAGTGATATGGTGACGAACCGACTAAGCAAGGCCGAGGCGCTGACCCTACTGCGTCAGCATATGCCCGAGTTGGAGCGGCGATTCGGCATCTCGGAGTTGGCACTGTTTGGCTCGACAGCCCGTGACGAGGCAACAGCGGAGAGCGACGTCGACATTCTCGTCAGCTTTGAAGGAGAC
Organism: Dehalococcoidia bacterium; assembly: GCA_965207365.1. Classification (GTDB taxonomy): domain Bacteria; phylum Chloroflexota; class Dehalococcoidia; order Bin125; family Bin125; genus Bin125. Next base: position 1,514,180 of record OZ242281.1, read on the forward strand.
ATGTCCTATCGGACGCTGTCGAAGGCCGAGACGTACCTACGGGAATTGCTCGGACGACCGGTGGACTTGGTAGAGCGACGCTTGTTGCGCGAGGAGTATCGGCCCTGGGTCGAGGCAGATGAGATCGATCCACTGAATCCGAGGACATCCGTGTCGAAACCAACACGCCCGAAACGATGGGACGTCTACGTCCAGGACATGATCGAGGCAGCTCTGAAGGCTCTCAGGTACACGGATGGACTTGAGTTGGATGACTACCTGGCCAGCACCGAAAAGCAGGACGCAACAAACCTCAACATGATGCAGATTGGGGAATCGGCGGGAAAGATCCCAGAGCCAGTCCGAGAGGCGCACCCCGAGATCAATTGGGGCGAGGCGATGGGGCTACGCAACAGAATCGTGCACGCCTATCCAACCATCGACGACGAAAAGATCTGGACCATTGTCAAGGACTTCGTGCCTCCGCTCATCCCAAAGCTGACAGCGCTGCTGGCCGAAGCGCAGGCGGAGGCGCAGGAGTCGGGGAAGTAGCCGTGCACCGTGAGATGCACGGCAGGCGCAGTGAGTCTGACGCTGTTCATGCCGTCAAGTACCGCTGAGTCGTTCAAGTCGAGATACCCGCGTCAAGCGGAGGCCTTTGCGTAAGTCCGATTCCGGTCCCTCTCCCCGCGGGAGAGGGTTAGGGTGAGGCCGGAGGGCAGGCGACAAGTGGTCACTACCAGATAGCGACTCAAGCCCGACCCTCACCCCAGCCCTCTCCCAAAGGGAGAGGGAGTTCTTTTGAAGGTCTCCGTCAAGCGTGGCTATGACTTGATGTCGGTGTGTCGACCCGCCGACTCCGGCGTTGACAGCTAGACCTCGCGGAATTCTCCTTCTACGGTGTCGTCGTCGGGAGGCGGCGCTGCTCCTCCGGCGCCGGCGGCGGCTCCGGCCGGTTCTTGCTGGCCGTAGATTTTTTCTCCGACTTTCATCAGCGTGGTGTTGAGGTCGTCGAGGGCTGACTGGATGGGAGCGACGTCGTCCGACTCGAGCGCGGCTCGGAGGGCTTCGATCTTGCCCTGCATCTCGGCCTTGAGTTCCTCGTCCAGCTTGTCTTCCTGATCGCTGAGGACTTTCTCCGCCTCGTAGGCAGTGGTTTCGGCTCGGTTGCGGACCTCGGCGAGTTCTCGCAGGCGCTGGTCTTCTTCGGCGTGCTCCTCGGCGTCGCGCTGCATGGCGGCGATCTCGTCGTCGGAGAGGCCGGAGGAACCCTGGATCGTGATCCGTTGCTCCTTGCCGGTGCCCTTGTCCTGGGCGCCGACGTTGAGGATGCCGTTCGCGTCGATGTCGAAGGTGACCTCGACCTGGGGCATGCCGCGCGGCGCGGGCAGGATGCCGTCGAGGATGAACTTGCCCAACGACTTGTTGCCACCGGCCATCTCGCGTTCGCCCTGGAGCACATGAATCTCGACCTGCGACTGGTTGTCGGCGGCGGTCGAGAAGACCTGCGACTTGGAGGTCGGGATGGTGGTGTTGCGCGGGATCAGCGGAGTCGAGACGCCGCCCAGGGTCTCGATGCCGAGGGTCAACGGCGTGACGTCAAGCAGGAGAACGTCCTTGACTTCGCCGCGCAGGACGCCGGCTTGAATCGCTGCGCCGAGGGCGACAACTTCGTCCGGGTTGACGCCGCGGTGCGGCTCCTTGCCGAAGAACTGCTCCACCTTCTGCTGGACCAACGGCATCCGCGTCTGGCCACCGACGAGGACGATCTCGTCGACCTGGTCGCGGGTGATGCCGGCGTCGTCGAGCGCGTTGCGGCAGGGCTCGAGGGTGCCATCGACGAGGTCGAGGACGAGCTGCTCGAGCTGCGCCCGCGTCAGCGTGTGGGTGAAGTGCTTCGGACCGGAGGCATCAGCGGTGATGTAGGGCAGGTTGATCTCGGTCGATTGGGTCGTGGAGAGTTCGACCTTGGCGCGCTCGGCGGCTTCCTTGAGGCGCTGCAGGGCCATGCGGTCCTGCGAGAGGTCTATTGCCTGCTCCTTGCGGAAGGCGTCGACGAGGTAGTCCATCAGGCGCTGATCGAGGTCGTCGCCGCCGAGGAAGGTGTTGCCGTTGGTCGAGCGGACCTGGAACGTGCCTTCGCCGAGTTCGAGGATTGAGATATCGAAGGTGCCGCCACCGAGGTCGTAAACGGCGATGTAATGGTCTTCGGTCTTTTCCAGTCCATACGCCAGCGAGGCGGCGGTGGGCTCGTTGATGATGCGCAGCACGTTGAGTCCGGCAATCCGGCCGGCGTCCTTGGTGGCGTTGCGCTGGGAGTCGTCGAAGTAGGCCGGGACCGTGATCACGGCTTCGTTGACGGTCTCGCCGAGGTAGGACTCGGCGTCAGCCTTGAGCTTTTGCAGGACCATCGCCGCGATCTCGGGCGGCGAGTACGGGTTGTCACCCATTCGCACGCGAGCGTCGCGGTTTTCGGCACCGTCGACCACGTAGGGCAGCCGGCTGACAGCGCCCTGCACGTTCGGATCGTCGAAGCGGCGACCCATGAGTCGCTTGACCGAGAACAGGGTGTCTTCAGGATTGGTGACCGCCTGGCGTTTGGCGGCAGTGCCGACGATGCGCTCGCCGGTCTTGGTCAGCGCAACGACTGACGGCGTAGTGCGGTTGCCTTCGGCGTTGGGAATGACAGTCGGCTCGCCGCCTTCCATGACGGCGACGGCGGAGTTGGTCGTGCCGAGGTCGATGCCAATGACTCGTCCGGGCATGGGAATTCTCCTACTCGGTTGCTTCGTCTGATTCGTCTGGTATGGCTGTTGAATCGTCGTCTGGGTCAGGTGGTTCAATCGATCCGTCGCCGACCATGACCTGGGTCGCCCGCAGCACGCGAGAGCCAATGGTGTAGCCGGTGCGCAACACGGCGACGATTTCGTTGTGTTGACCGGGCAGTTGGCCGACCGCTTCGTGGAAGTCGGGATCAAAGGCCTGATCGACGGTGTCGATCTGCTTGACCTGCTGCCTCATCAACAGCGCGCTCAGCTTCTGTCGCATCAGCTCAATGCCCTGACGCCAGGGATCGTCCTGATTGGACTCGTCGCCGGTCGACTCGCGGCTGGGCGACTCGCGGTTGGCTCGCTCGAAATCGTCGGCAAGGTCGAGCAGATCGTGCAGGATCGCTCGCTGCGACTGCTGAACGCGGTCGCGCACGTCCTGGGCGGATCGGCGCTTGAGGTTCTCGAAGTCGGCCTGCGCGCGTTGCCAGCCTGCATAGTTGCGGGCCGACTCCACGCGCAACGCCTCTAGTTCATTGGCCGGTTCGGCGACGAAGTCGGTGGACGATTCTGGTTCGGGTTCCGACTCAACGACTTCATCGATCTGCTGACCCGCCTCATCGGCTGGCTGACTGTCTGGGATCATCGGCTGGCTCCATAGACGGCGTCGATCATCTCCTGGAGGAGTTGGGAGTAGAAGCGCGCAGCGGCGATGCTGCGCGGGTAGTTCATGCGGGTTGGCCCGATGATCCCGACGTAGCCGGGGATCTCGGGGGCGTCTTCGGGAAGCAAGGACGAGCCGTAGGGGGCGAGGACCAGTGAGCATTCCTGCAATAGCTCGGTGGGATGATCGTCGCCGATCAGCACGTGCATGGCGCCGCGCAGGTCACCTTGCTGGGCAACGTCTTCAATCACAGCAGCCGGAATCAGGTCTTCGGCGGCTTGATGGTCTACGAGTTCGATCAGCTCCAGCGAGCGCATCGGCTCGTGCTGGAACTCTGGCTGAGCCATCATCCCGCCGAGACCGGCGATCGAAGGCACTCCGGCGCGGAGCGCGTCTCTATCGAGCACCTGGGCCAACGTGTCGAGCACGAAGTGTTCGACGGGGTGCGTATCTGGAGCGTCAATGGCCTGTCTCGCTGCCTGGCGGACATCAGGAGCGGACTGGCCGCGCAACATCCAGGAGAGCTTGGTGGCGAGGTCATCGAGTTCATCGACCTCGATCGGCTGCGGCAGCGGCATGAGCTGACGAATCATCCGCGCTTCCTGGACCACGACGATCATCAGGACGAGCAACTCGTTCAGCGAGATCAGTTCCAGTTGGCGGACGCGCAACCGCTCAGGATGCGGCGGAGCGACAATGACAAGTAGCCCTAGTGATCGGGCGAGCACCGTGGCAGCCAGTTCGACCCATTCGTCGACGGCCGGAGCGGCCTGGAAGAACTGGTGGCGAACCGAGGCTTGCTCGGCCATGCCCAGTTCGGCGTGACCCATCAGCGACTGGACGAAATGCCGGTAGCCGCGATTGGAAGGAACGCGGCCGGCGGAGGTGTGTGGATGAGTCAGATAGCCCTCTTGCTCAAGCGCGTGCATTTCGTGGCGTATCGTTGCGGGCGACGCCGGCAAGGCGTACTTTTCGACGACGTGACGCGACGCCACGGGCGTAGCGGTCTCGATGTAGTCCTGGATCACGAGCTGGAGAATGCCAGCACGCCGATCACTGAGACTGTCGGTATGTCGTTCGGAAGACATCGCTCGCGTCGAGTCCCGTTCCTGCAATCATGGCCTGCGATCATGGCCAGCGGTCATGCCCGGCGGCCAAGGCTGGCGAGGTTGCTGTCGTAAGCTGTGTTTGGCACTCTCTTACAGAGAGTGCTAACGCCGTGATCGTAGCAGCGTTCGCTGGAATCGGCAAAGGAATCATGGCCTGGACGGCGTGTTGCAGGACACGCCAAGCGGTCGTCAACTAGCTGAGTTCGTCGGGACGGAGAGGGAGTTGCACCATGGTCAGCGGAGGTGTCAGCGGAGGGTTGAATCGAGGGGTCACGTCTGACGACGCTGACGAGCGCCGGCGCGTTGTGGTCACCGGGGTCGGCGCGGTATCGGCGGCCGGGTTGACCACGGCCGACTACTGGTCGGCACTCAGTGAGGGACGAGTCTGCACGTCGCCGTTAACGGCGTTCGAGGCTCCGCGCGCCGCGGCGGCCGGTCAAGTGGACGAGTCGTGGCGCGGGCCGTCTGGGGCGCCGGACTGGTTGCTGGAGCGGATGGACCGAGCCTCGCAGCTTGCCCTGGACGCAGCGATTCAGGCACAGACCGATGCGAGAATCGAGTTTAATCAGCAGAACGCATTCGTTGTTGGAGCTGTGACCGGGATGGCGCACCCCAGCATCGGCGATGGCTGGGCAGCGCTGGGTTCGGGCCTGTCGGGCGCGTCGCTGGGTCTGAATATCGCAGGTCCCGTGTTCACGGTGTCGATGGGCGGCGCGTCAGGGTTGGCCTCGGTGGTGCTGGCGACGCAATTGATTCGCTCTGGCGTCGTGCGGGCAGTGTTGGCGATTGGCGCCGATGCGCCGTTGCGCGAAGACGTTTGGCAATCCTACGAATCGTCGGGCTTGCTCGACCAGACTGACGACCCCAACGCGCAGCGCCCGTTCGACGCGAATCGCCAGGGCATGATCCTTGGTGAAGGGGCTGGAGCGTTGATGTTGGAAGACCGCCAACTCGCCGCGCAACGTGGCGTCCACATTTACGCGGAGATCGGCGGCGAGGCAATGACCTCAGGCCCGATGGGTGACGGGCAGGCGCCGACAGACGTTGAGGTCGCGCGACGGGCGATGGGGGATGCGATGTTGGGCGGCGAGATTTCGCCGTCAGATATCGACGTCGTCGTGGCGGCAGGCGCGGGCTCCAAGCTGGGTGACGAGCGCGAAACGGACATCGTCGAGCGCGCATTTGGACGTCGCACGCTGGATATGTATGCAGCGACAGTGAGTCCAAATGTCGGCTACACCGCCGGTGCGTCGGGCGCCCTATCGGCGGTGGCAGCAGCGATGATCGTCGATCTGCGCCAAGTACCTCCTCACGCGACATTCCAGGAGCAAGACATCGCCTGCAAACTGGGCTTCGTCCCGAAGTTGTACGAGGACCGGATCGTCGGAGCCGCGACGGCAGCCTACGGAGCACACGGTCAGAACGCGGCGCTGGTACTGATGCCCCATGTTCCTGAGGCCGGGGACGAACTGCCGGTGATGGTCAACTGATGACTGCGCGAAACGCGGACGACGGTTGGCGCCCCCTCTAACGAGCAGAGCGCGTTGCCGGGCGCGAAGTGGGAATAGGATTAGCTACCGTAAGGGACGAGAAAGGACGAGCAGAACATTGCTGAGGAAGGCGTCATGACTACCAAGAGGGAGGGGCTCGCCGAGGCCTTGGCCAATCTCGGTCTTGACCTTGAGTTTCTCGACGCTGTGAATGAGGAAGCTCGGCGTAATGATGCATTTTTTGCGACCCACTGCAGTGAGCTTTGGGAAACGCACCGGGGGAAATGGATGCTGATTCACGGTGGCGGCTGCGTCGAGTCGTTCGACAACTACATGGAGATGTTCAAGCGGCTGAGGGAACTTGATCCCATTGCGGAAGCAGCAGCACGTATGGAAACAGAGGCTGAAACGCCGTGGATTCTCTGAATCGACGGTTTCTCGGCACGTTTGAGGCCACACACAGACTCCAACCGCCGGCTCCTCGCATTAGTGTGAGCGCGGTCGCCGATGTGGGTCTACCAACACGGACCGTTCACCTCCTGATTGACACCGGCGCTGATCGTACCCTGATCGCTCCGACAGACGCGCGAGGCATCTTCGGAGACGAAGCGTATGAGGAGATCAATCGCGCTGCAGACCGAATCCGCATTGGCGGCATTGGAACCGGCGCCACAGTTGTCGAGAGGAAACTGTTCTGCATATTCCACCCTCAGTCGGGGCCGCCAGTTCTACTGTTTCAGGACTTTTGGATCGCCACCGAACTCCGTGACGAGCAAGGAAGGGTCATCAATCGCCACATGCCCTCTCTCCTGGGTCGTGACATTCTGAATCACTTCACGCTGACCCTTTCTCCGATCCGTCGCCTGGTGGAGATGGTCGAGGAAGAACCTTTGCCAGGATCGGTCTAGTCGGTTTGCTTTCGTTGCCCAGATATCTCGCAGCGCATATGGCACCTGCTCCGTAGGCTGTGGGTATGGATATTGCCTGGTATGGACATGCCGCGTTTCGCTTGCGGGGGCGGGAAGCTGCGGTGGTCATGGACCCTTGCGCTCCTGAGACCGGGTTTCGGCTGAACCGGCCGGCGGCCGACATTGTGACGGTGTCTCGCAAGATGGATTTGGGGCACAACTGGACTGAGGGTGTGACGCTCGAGGCGTCGACCAATCAACGGCAGTTGGATGCACCCGGCGAATACGAGATCAAGCGGGTGCTGGCGACCGGCGTTCGCACGCCTGGTCCTGATGACCAGCGCAACATCTCGTTCGTCGTGACGATCGACGAATTGATTATCGCGCACCTGGGCGACCTTCAGGGCATGCCTGAGCGCTCGGCGTTGGAAGAGCTGCAACGGGCGGATGTCGTCCTGATGCCCTGCGGGGGTGGGAAGCATCTCACGCCGGAGTCGGCGGCCAGTATCGCTGGCGCCATTGCTGCTCCGCTGGTGATTCCGATGCTCTACCAGCCGGAGGGCGCAGAGGAAGTCAATACAGGGCTTGAACCGCTGTCGGCGTTTCTGCGCGAAATGGGATTGACTGTCGATCCGCCCAGCGACAACCACATCAATGTGACCCGAAGTTCGATACCGACCGCGCCGACGGTGGCGCCGCTGCTGGCCAGAGGAGCGTGAGATGAGTCACCAGAATTCGCAGCCCGAGTACGAGGTCGTGATTCAACGCAATCGCCGCGTCGTCATGCGTGATGGCGTGACGATGGCGACCGATGTGTATCTGCCGGCCCGCGACGGCGTGGCGATTGAAGGTCCCTGGCCGACGTTGTTGACTCGGACGCCGTACGACAAGCTGGGGTTCGCCGCTGACGGCGAGTGGTGGGCGAAGCGCGGATATGCGCGGGTGATGCAGGATGTGCGCGGTCGGTTTGCATCGGAGGGCGACTTCTACCTGCTCAAGAACGAAGCCGAGGACGGCTACGACACGATTGAATGGCTGGCCGAGCAGCCCTGGTCGACGGGCAAGGTGGGGACAGTCGGGACGTCGTACATGGGCTGGGTACAGTCTGCGGCGGCGGCTTTGAATCCGCCGCATCTGTCGGCGATGTGGGTCAACCAGGGTGCGTTCAACGGGCTGACATCGTCACTGCGACAGGGCGGTGCGCTGGAGTTGCGTTGGCTCGCGTGGGCCTTTTGGAACGCGCCGGTCAGTCCCGAAGCGGTGCGGGACCCGGCGCTGTACGAGGCGCTGGACCAGGCGGCGGTCGACCTGCGCGGCTACCTCAATCGGTTGCCCTGGCGATCGGGCGATACGCCGCTCTCTCTGACCAAGGACTTTGAGCGTTGGGCGATCGACCTGACGACGCTGGCTCGCGAGGATGACTGGCTATGGCAATTGCCGTCAATGAACTTCGAGCGCTTCATTGGACAGACCGCCGATGTGCCGAGCGTGTATTCGGGCGGCTGGTATGACAGCTATACGCGGGCGACGTGCGAGTCGTTCATGGCCTTCTCGGAGGCAATGTCGTCGCCGCAGTATCTGCTCATGGGTCCGTGGACGCATGGTGAGGTGACGCTGGATCGGTCGTGGTCGGGCGACGTGGACTTTGGTCCGACGGCGCCGACATCGGGCAATCTGGCTCCGAGCATCTCCGATCTGCGAATGCGCTTCTTCGACCACACGCTCAAGGGATTGGACAGCGGCTGGAGCGAAATGCCTGCGGTGAAGATGTTCGTGATGGGTGGCGGCACGGGTCGGCGGATCCTGTCGGATCGGATGGACCATGGCGGCGAGTGGCGGGATGAGTTCCAGTGGCCGCCAAGCGCGGCTGCGCAGCAAGCATGGTACCTGCAGCGCGACGGTGAGCTGTCGACTGAGGCGGCGGGCGAGGACGGCGGTTCGTCGAGCTATCTGTTCGACCCAGCCAATCCGGTGCCGTCGATCTCGGCGAATGTCTCGTCGCTGCGCGAATACGTGGCAGAGGATCCGACGCTGAAGTCTCAGATCTGGCCTCCGACTCAGCGCTCCCGAGAGCTAATCATGCCGGGCGGAGCCGATCAGCGGACTCGATCCGACGTGATGGGTGCGGAGCCGCCGTATCTGCCGACGGCGTCGCGCTCGGACGTATTGTCGTTCCGAACCGAGCCGCTGGCTGAAGACGTCGAAGCGACTGGTCCGGTGACGGTGCGGCTGTTCGTCTCGACCGACGCACCGGATACCGATTTCACGGCAGCGTTGCTCGACTGCTATCCGCCCAATGCGGACTATCCCGAGGGCTACAACCTGCGCCTGACCGACAGCATCAAGCGGCTGCGCTTCCGCAACGGATACGACCGCGAAGAGTTGGTCTCTCCGAATGACATCGTCGAGGTGACGATCGAGCTGTACCCGACAGCGAACGTGTTCAAGGCGGGCCACCGAATCGGCGTGGAGATTTCGTCCTCGAACTACCCGCGCTTCGACGTGAATCCCAACACGGGAGAGCCCATCGGTCGGCAGACGCACACGCGGACGGCCCTGAACACGGTCTGGCACGACGCCGAGCGGGGATCTCGGTTGGAGTTGTCGGTGGCGGTGAGCTAACAGGGGCCTACTGCGTCCTGAGACTGATGCACAACTCCCCTTCTCCCCCCCTGCGGGGGAGATGCCGAAGGCAGAGGGGGGGTCCTGTCCGCAACTTCTATCTGGTGCTCACCGACCCCCACTCTGTCACTCCGTGACATCTCCCCCCGCAAGGGGGGGAGAGCGGAATCTGAGGTTGCGCATCGGTCTCGTCCTGGGGGAGCAGGGAAGACTCAGAAGCAGCGCTAGCCGGTACCTCGCAGGCGGGGATCGAGGAGATCGCGGAGGACGTCGCCGAGGAGATTGAAGGCGAGCACGGTGACGACGATGGCCAGACCAGGGAAGATGGCGAGCATTGGCTCGCTGCTGATCAGTCGTTGAGCGCTGTTGAGCATGGTGCCCCAGGATGGGTCGGGCGGTCGCGTTCCCAGGCCGAGGAAGCTGAGTGAAGCCTCGATGATGATCGCGACGCCGAACAGCAGCGAGGCCTGAACGACGACCGGCGCGAACGTGTTGGGCAAGATGTGGCGGGCCGCGACCCGAGGTCCGCCGGCGCCGATCGATCGTGCGGCCAGGACGAACTCCTGTTCTTTGACCGAGAGCGTCGTGCCGCGCACGAGTCGGGCGAATGAGGGTATGAAGGTGATGCCGATGGCGAGCATGACATTCTGAATGCCGGTTCCCAGCGCCGCGATGATCATCAATGCGAGCAGGATGCCGGGAAACGCGAAGAGCGCATCCATGAGTCGCATCAGGACTTCATCGCGGATGCCACCCGAGTATCCGGCAGTGACGCCGATCGGCACGCCGATTCCGGCGCCGATCAGGATCGATACCACGCCGACCATGAGCGCCGTGCGCGATGCGTCGACGATGCGCGAGTAGTTGTCTCGACCAAGCTGGTCGGTTCCAAAAAAGTTGGAAATCGAGGGCGGAGCAAACGCTTCGGCTCCAGTCGTGACCAGCGTTTCCAGCGGATCGTGAGTAGCTGCAACGTTGGTGAAGATTGCGGCAAACGCGATCAGCAGCACGACAGTCAGACTGATCACGCCGATGGGGCGGCGGAGAAATCGGCGGGCAAAGACCAGGAAGTTGGCGAACCGAGGATCGCGCTCTGAAATCATGATTTCCACAGAGTCGGACGAACTCATCACTGACCTCAGGAGTAGCGAATGCGTGGATCGAGATACGCGTAGGAGATGTCGACGAGCAGATTGATCGCCGCGACACCCAGCGCGATCATCACGGCGAGGGCTTGCACGGTAGGAATCTCGGAGAAGAGGATGGAGTCGATGATCAGCTTGCCGACGCCGGGCAGTCCGAAGAAGGATTCGATCACGATCGCGCCGCCAACGACGAGCGAGGTCTGCAAACCGAGCACGGTCACGACGGGGATCAGCGCATTGCGGAATCCGTGGCGGACGAGAACGGAGCGTTCGCGCAGACCCTTGGATCGAGCGGTGCGTACGTAGTCTTGTTGCATGACTTCAACCATGGATGCGCGCACCTGCCGGGCGAGATTGCCGGCGAGAGCGACGCCGATGGCGAACGCTGGCAGAATCATACCCTTGAGGTTGGCGGTCGGATCCTCGAAGAAGGGTGTAAAGCCCTGGGTGGGAAACCAACCCAACTCGAGCGCGAAGATGATCACAAGCAGCATGGCCAGCCAGAAATTGGGCACCGAGACGCCAATCACGGCAAAGAATGTGAGCCCATAGTCGAAGGGCGTGCCGGGTTTCGCCCCCGCGATCGCCCCAATCGGGATCGCAATCAGCAGGGCCAGGGCCAGCGACATGATGCCGAGTTGCAAGGTCGCCTCAAGCCGGCTGGCGATCAGCGGGCCGACGGGGTCGTTGCTGCGCTGGGAGTAACCGAAGTCACCCTGGAAGACGCCGGCAATCCAGTCGGCGTACTGCTCGTAGATCGGGTCGTACCATCCGAGCCGCTCATTCAAGGCCTCGACCGCGGCCGGATCGGCTTCAGGTCCGAGGATGGCGCTGCCGGGAGAGCCGGGAAGCAGCCGCAGAGCGACAAAGGTGACGACGGAGATCAAGATCAGTACGGGAATCGTGGCGAGAACGCGACGAATGATGAAGTTACGCACTGACCCAAGCTTTGCCGAACAGGTCCGTTCCGGGGCTGCTGCCCCGGAAACCTATGTGGGATGACTGGCTGGCGGCAGCCGGCGCGCCGTCCACAGGGACGAGCGCCGGCCGCAGTTCGCCATTGGTCGCGCCTAGGCTACCTGAGCTCTCGGCGCTGCCCAGGGAGCACCTAGGCGGTGATGGTCACGTCGCCCTGTCCCCAGTGCGGCTTTGCGTCGGCAAACAGCGGATAGGTGACGTTTTCGGCGTGCGCCGTGCGCGCGAAGTGGTGGAAGAAGTTCAAGCCCCAGGCCGCGGTGTCCATGGCTTGGTTGAGCTCTTGGATCTTGATGAACCGCTGCTCGGGGTCAAACTCAGCGCCGACCTCGCCCAGCAGGCGGACCAGTTCCTGGCGGTCCGGGTCGTTCTCGTCCTCGGGTACGACGTTGCGGCTCTGGGAGAGCGGGTCGTGGACAAAAGCGAGTTGCTGCCAGACATCGGCGCGCACCGACATCGAGGAGCTGTGACCGGAGACTTCGAGGTCCCAGAACTCACGCCAGAAGGCGGGGCTGGGCTTCGGGTTGAGCTTGGCGGTGATGCCAAACTGAGCCAGCGAGGCAGCGATGAACTCGTCATGCGCGATCGCCTGGGCGCCCGAGAAGGTGTTCATCTCGAACTCGAACCCGTCCGGATGACCGGCCAGAGCGAGCTCTTCGCGCACCTTGTCGGGGTTGAAGATGTAGCCCTCGTAGTTGGGATCGTGATCTGGGCCGGTGGCCGGGCCGAGCCAACCCCAATGGGCCGGGATGCCCTGACCGTTCCAGACCACGTCGAGCAAGGCTTGCTTGTCGACGCCCCAGTTGACGGCGCGGCGCAGGTGCGGGTTGGTCCACGGCTCCATGCGCATGTTCAACCAGTAGCGCTGGGTCCAGTTGGTTGGGCGCGTCTCATAAGTCAGGCCGGCATCGGTCAGGCGGTCGACCTGGGCCGAGTCGGGGCTGAACTGGGCGTTGTATTCGCCGGCGATCATGCCGTTGATGGCCTGGTCGGAGGTTCGTCCCAGATGCCAGGTGATCTTGTTGATCTTCGGGTGACCAGGCTGCCAGTAGTCGTCGAACGCTTCGAAGACGAGGCGGTCATCGACGATTTCCTCGACGAACTTGAAGGCGCCGGCGCCGACTGGCGAGCGGTCGATGTAGACATCCTTCTCGGCGATTGCCTTGGGCGAGACGACCATGCCCGCGCGGTCGCCGAGGATGCGCAGCAACGGGGCGAAGGGTTGCTTCATGTTGAAGACGGCGGTCAGTTCGTCCGGCGTGTCAACGCTGTCAATGAACTGCACATCGGCGCCGGTATTGCCCTCGGGCAAGTCGCGGGCGCGGAGGATGTGCGTCTTGACTGCCTCGGCGTTGAGCGGTTCGCCATCGTGGAACAACACGTTGGGGCGAATTGTGAAGATGATCTTCAGACCATCGTCCGAGACTTCCCAACTCTCGGCCAGCGAGCGGCTCGTGTCGGGCACGAGCTCGGTGTCGTAGCCGACCAGGTTGTCGTGACCGACCCACAGGTGCTGGTGGTCGTTGCCACCGGATCCGGTGACCGGGTCGAGCTGGGAAAAGGAGCCGGAGAGGTCGGGAACGTTCAGTTCGCCCACCCGTGCGACAGCAGTCTGTTGGGCCTGGGCTTGCGCCTGCGCGGCCTGTTGTTCTTGCTGCTGGGCCTGCTGCTCGGCGGCGGGCTGGTCCTGCTGCTCGGCCTGCTGCGCCTGCGCGTCAGCCTGCTGCTGCTGTTGCTGTTGCGGCTGTGCAACCTGCTGTTGTTGCTGCTGCTGGGCCTGCTGGACCTGCGCTGCAGACTGATCGTCGTCATCGTCGCCGCAACCGACCAGGGCGATCCCGGCTGCGCCGACCCCGGCGCGGGCCGAGGCACGCAACAACGAGCGCCGCGACATCTTGTTGCGGCGCATGCGATTCCAATAGTTCCGCTCGCTCATGAACTTCCTGTTCTGATCTGCTCCCGCACGTACGACCGTCGCGGGCATCGTCTTGTTCCAGATACGTTCTCGCGTTTGAGCACAATGGTCTGCCAGTTAGTTTACCTACACTAAATACCTAGCGGCATCGGACCAGAGAGCGCCTATGACCTGGGGGCACCTGTGACCGGGGAGCCGGTGATCAGGCGTTGTTGCCGCTTGCTGAAACCGCTGAGGATTCGCTCGTAGGAGTCGACGATGAGTTCTTCCAGTTCGTCGTCGGGGAGGTCGGACTCGAGGGTGACAGCGACCCAATGGGACTTGTTCAGATAGCTCGGCGGCCGCACGGCTTCGTACTGCTGGTGCAGTGCGGGAACGATCGCTGGATCGCACTTGATCGAGATCGCCTGCGGTTTGCCCTCGGTGGTGCCTCCACCGAGGAAGCAGAAGATCTTGCCGCCTTTGCCGTCGGCATTGCGATTACCGAGCTTGTAGACGAGGTCGTCCTCGCCCCAGGGCGAGTCGGGCCAGGCGCCGGGCAGGGATTCACAGAGGTCGGCGACGTCGTCGCGGTTCATGCGGATTCTCCACTGAGTCCACTCAAAAAGGCGCGCGGAACGGTGATCATCATCTGGTCGATGGTTTCCTGGGGGACACCGTCGGCCAGCAGCGCGGGTATCGCGGTCGTGGTGAGGAAGAGGTAGCGGGTCGGATAGTCGCGCGGTGATCCTGGGAATGCAGCGTAGTCGTGGCCCAGCATCAGCTTGTGCGACCAGCCGCGATTGATCAGTTCTTTGACGGTGGCGTTGCGCGCGACCCAGTTGGGGCGCTCAGCGCCGTCCTCGGGGCCGGGATAGCGGTCCATCGAGATGTAGACGCCGGTGTTGAGCAGGTCCTCGATGTAGTCAGCGTTGACGGTGTCGGCGGTGTGGCCGATGCAGATCCTGTCCATCGGCGCGTCTTCCTCCTGGAAGATTTCAGCCTGGCGACGTCCGACCTCGAGCGGAGCCCAATGGTGCGTTGAGATTGGCGTGCCGGTGCGCTTGGCCGTCCGGGCTGCGGCCCTGAGGATGAGTTCGCCCTCCGGAGTGACGCCTTCGGCGTCGTTGGCGACCTTGATCACGCCTGCCTTGATGCCCGTGTCGGCGATGCCGACTTCGATCTCGCGGACGAAGATGTCAGCGATCTCGTCGGGCTCTTTGCCCCACATCCAGCGGGGGACGTCGCGCCAGATACCGGTGGCGCAGATGACGTTGACGCCCGACGCCTCTGATGCGGCGCGCATCGCTTCGACATCGCGGTTGAGGTCGGGCGTGGAGAGTTCGATCAAGGAGTCGACGCCGCCCTGCTTGGCTTCCGTCAGCTCTTCCTTGGCACGCTGCAAGACTGCGTCCTTGTCGATCAGCCAGGGGTAGTGCTGGGTGATGACGTTGGGCGTGATCGCAACGTGCTCGTGGGAGAGGGTGAAGCCGAGATCGTTGGCGTCGATGGGTCCGAGGACGGTTTCAATTTGGGTCATGTCTTACTCCGTCATTGCCGCGCTTGTCGCGGCAACCTCCCCGTGTACTTCACCGACGTGAGTGCTGGAATCTGCGAGAGACCCGCGTCAAGCGCGGGTATGACGAGTTAGGGAATTCGGCGACTATGCCTCGGCGGCGGTGAGGTTTTCGAGGAACTCGGTGTTGGACTTGGTCCTGGCGAGACGGTCGAGGAGGCGCTCGGTTGGTTCGGTGGCGCCTCCTCCGGAGCCGGCGAGGACGGACATCATGCGGCGCAGCAACCAGACTCGCTGCAGCTCTTCTCCGGAGAGCAGGAGCTCTTCTCGCCGGGTTGAGGAGGCGGCGATGTCGATGGAGGGGTAGATGCGGCGTTCGGCCAACTTGCGGTCGAGCCGGACTTCCCAGTTGCCAGTGCCCTTGAACTCCTCGAAGACGACATCGTCGAGCCGTGAGCCGGTGTCGACAAGACAGGTGGCAATAATCGTCAGCGAGCCGCCCTCTTCCGCCTTGCGAGCGGAGCCGAAGAAGCGTTTGGGCGGGTATAGCGCGACCGGGTCGATGCCGCCTGAGAGCGTCCGTCCGGTCGAGGGCATTTCGAGGTTGTAGGCACGGGTCAGGCGTGTGATCGAGTCGAGCAGGATGACGACATCGCGGCCCATTTCCATCAGTCGCTTGGCGCGTTCGAGACCGAGTTCGGCGACGCGGGTGTGTTCCTCGACCGGCTCGTCGAAGGTCGATGCGATCACTTCGCCGCGCACCGAGCGCTTCATCTCGGTGACCTCTTCAGGGCGCTCCCCAATCAGGACGACCATCAGATGGACCTCAGGATGGTTGATGGCGATGCCGTTGGCGATGGACTGCAGCAGCATGGTCTTGCCCGCTTTGGGCGGGCTGACGATCAGGCCGCGTTGTCCGCGGCCCATCGGCGCGACGAGGTCGATGACTCGGCCGGAAAGTTCGGCCGGGTCCTCGGTCTCGAGCAGGAACTTCTGATGCGGGAAGACGGCGGTGAGGTTCTCGAAGAATGGTCGGGAGGCGGCTTCGGTGGCGTTGGCGCCGTTGACCATGTCAACGCGGGAGAGTCCGTAGTACTTCTCACCCTGTTTGGGCGGCCGGACCGAGCCGATCACGTAATCGCCGGTGCGCAGACCGGAGCGTCGCACGAGGCTCTGGGAGACGTAGACATCGGTTGGCGCCGGGAGCAGCGATTCTCCGCGCAGGAAGCCGTAGGAGTCGTCGACGACTTCGAGGACGCCTCCCGAGAGGATATGTCCTTCAGCCTCCGACTGGGCCTGCAGCAAGCGGAGCACGATGTCCTGCTTCTTCAGGCCGGACAGTCCGGTGACCTCAAGCTCTTTTGCTTTGGCAAGCAATTCCTCTCGGGTCAGGTGTTCGAGTTCGGGGATGTTCAGGCTCGTCATCGGCTACCTCTGCTTTGGGCGCTCTGCTTGCTGGGCTGTGATCTGATGGAAGCAACGGTCGGCATGTTGGTCGGACGGCACGGATTCAGTTTCGTGGTGTCGGCACTGCATGGACGGAGTCACGGAAGGGTCCGGAGAACAACAACGTCTGGTCGAATCGGTGCTACTGCGCTCAACGACGCCGGTCATGTTGGGTGGCGCGGGGCGCGGAAGCCAAACTCAGGGGAACAGATCCAATCCTAGCCCCGCGCATCGCAGCTTGGCAAGCAATGAAGGCCGCAACCTCGGAGATTTTAGGTCAGATTACGAAACCGGCTGCGCCCGAAGCTGCGCTTCCGCCTTGTGCCAATCGTCGAGGAAGGCCTGGATACCCTTGTCCGTGAGTGGATGCTGCTGCATCTGCTCGAGCACAGGAAAGGGGATCGTCGCGATGTGAGCGCCGACGCGCGCGGCCTCGGCCGTGTGATCGGTGTTGCGCAGCGAAGCGGCAATGACCTGCGCCGGCAGATTGAAGCGGTCGAGCAGATTGACCGTGTCGGCGACAAGCTGGATACCGCTTTCGCCGATGTCGTCCAGCCGTCCAACAAACGGTGAGACATAGGCTGCGCCGGCGCGGGCGGCCAGGAGCGCCTGGTTGAGGGAGAAGATCAGGGTGGTGTTGATCCGGATGCCCTCTTGCGAGAGCGCCTTGATTGCAGCGAGTCCTGGGCCGTCAATGGGAATCTTGACGACGACCTTCTCATGCCAGGCGGCAAGCTCGCGGGCTTCCTCGATCAACTCAGCGGTCGTGCGTGAGACGCACTCAGCCGAAATGGGACCATCGACCATCTCGGCGATGCGCAGGATGCGTTCGCGGTAGGTGATCGCATTGTCGCCCTCGTGGGTGACGGCGCGGGAGTGCAGCGACGGGTTGGTCGTGATGCCGTCGCAGACGCCCCAGTCGACGGCCTGTTGGATTTCGTCGAGTCGGGCGGTGTCGAGGAAGATTTTCATTGTGGCAGTTCCTTTACCGACGATTATGGCTGCATCGCGACGCAGCTATGGCTGCACTACGAGGTGGCCGCTATGGCTGCAAGGTAACGAGCGCGATCTGAACAGGCAGTAGCAGCGACATGAGGATCGCGAAGACGAGTGGTCCGCGGTCGTTAAGGGCGTCGGTCAGTTCGTCGGAGATCTGGCCGGTTTTGCGCGCCTGGAGGGAGAGCAGCCGGACTCGCCTGACGCCGGCGAACATACCCGGCACGAGGACGAACAGCGAGACCAGGTAGAGCACTTCGGCGGCAAGCAGCCAGCCGGTCTCGATTGGATCGACACTCTCGGCGCGAATGCCCCAGACGGCGCCCAGCACGCCGGTCGCGATGATGCCCGGCAAGAGCAATCGGGTGTGAGCGCGGTCGGCAGAGCGGAAGAGGACATCACGCTCGACGGCGTCCTCGGTTTGCCAGGCGCGGGTCAGGGCGAGCGTCAACGCCGCGACGCCGCCAGCGAAGACCACGGTGGCGAGCGTGGTGAAAAAACGGAAGATATCGTCTTCGCTCACGTGTGAGGGCCTTCGGCAGGTCCCCCTGTGAGGGGGAGTGTGGAGCTTGCCGCTCCCTCACGGTGGGTCGGCGAGGAGGCGGAACGATTGGTTGCGCCAGCCGGGTGGCGGAGGGCCGTTTCAGCTTCAGAAAGGACCGAGTCGATGAATCCGACGAAGAGTGGATGTGATCGCTCCGGGCGCGACTTGAGCTCGGGATGGAACTGCGAGCCGAGCATGAAGGGATGACCGTGGACCTCGGCAATCTCGACCAGGGCGCCATCGCGCGACGTGCCGCTGGCGACGAGTCCGGCGCGCTCGAATCGGTCACGGTACTCGGGATTGAACTCCCAGCGATGGCGATGCCGCTCGTGAGCAATTCCAGCGTCGTACAACTGTCGAGCACGCGTCTCGGGATGCAACTGGCAGGTATACATTCCCAGCCGCATCGTGCCGCCCTTCTCGCTCACTGCGCGCTGTTCGTCGAGCAGGGCGATGACGGGCGCGTCGGTGTCTTCGTCGGCCTCGGTCGTGTTGGCGTCCGGTAAGCCGAGCCGTTCTCGGGCAAACGCGATCACCATGTTCTGCATGCCCCGGCACAGCCCGAGGTAGGGAATCCGTTGCTGCAGTGCGAAGCGGGCCACGCCGATCTCGCCTTCGATCCCGCGCTCGCCAAACCCGCCCGGCACGATCACGCCGTCCACGTCGGCGAGTGCGGCGGCGATCTCCGGCTGATCGGCTTCGTCGAGGTCGTCCGATTGGATCCAGGTGATATCGACGCTCGCACGGCGCTGCGCGCCGGCGTGAATCAGCGCTTCCTTGACCGAGAGGTAGGCGTCTCGCAGCTCGACGTACTTGCCGACGATCGCGACGCGGCAGACTCGTTCGGTCTGGCCCAGCCGGTCGGTCCAATCCGTCCAGGCATCGATTGAGCGATCCGAGACGCAGGGCTTCGGTTCCAGTCCAAGTCGATCCAGAGTGAGATCTGTGAGTCCGGCCCGTTCCAGCATTGAGGGGACCTGGTAGATCGATGAGGCGGTCTCGAGTGTCATGACAGCTTCGGACGGGACGTCGCAGAAGAGGGCGAGCTTGTCGGTAATCGACGCTTCAGCGGGGATGTCGGTGCGAGAGATGATCACGTCGGGCTGGATGCCCATGCTGCGCAGGGTGCGTACTGAGTGCTGGGTCGGTTTAGTTTTGAGTTCGTCAGTGGCCTTGAGATGGAAGAGCGGCGTGACGTGGATGGCGAGCGTGCCATTGCGCGGTTCTTCGTAGCGCATCTGGCGGATCGCTTCGAGGAAGGCCTGGCCTTCGATGTCGCCGACGGTGCCGCCGACTTCTACGATCAGGACATCGACTCCGGCTTTCAGGGCCAGTCCTCGGACTCGTTCCTTGACCAGGTCGGTGACGTGCGGCACGGTCTGGATAGTGCCGCCGAGGTAGTCGCCGCGCCGTTCGCGCTCGATCAGCTCAGCCGAAATCTGGCCCATGGTGACTGACGAGGCGGAGGTTAAGTTCTGGTCGAGGAAGCGTTCATAGTGCCCCAGATCGAGGTCGGTTTCTGCGCCGTCGTCGGTCACGTAGACCTCACCGTGCTGGTAGGGCGACATCGTGCCGGGATCGACGTTGAGATAGGGGTCAAGCTTCTGAACGGTGACGGAGAGGCCTCGCGACTGGAGCAGTCGACCGAGTGAGGCGGTGGTGATGCCCTTGCCGACGGAGGAGATGACGCCGCCGGTGATGAAGATGTACTTCGGTGACGGTTCGTCGCTACTCACTGGCCCCATGATCCGTTTGTGACCCGCCCTGCAGGTTGACCAGGAGGTCGACCTGATCGCCATCGTTGAGCGGATCTTCCGGAAGCGCTTGCACCGAGTTGATGACGACGGCGATCGCTTCCCGGTCTTGCTCGGAGAACTCCTCAGACTCGAGGATGTGCTGCGTGGTGATGCCGTCGAACCAGTCAACGCTGAGGTTCGTCTGCTTCGATTTCGAGAGTGGGACAAGCGTCATGAAGAGCTTGACGTTGATGGCCATGTCGGACTCCGTCGCTGGTTGGTTGGGAGTGTATCAACGGGCTGCGCCGAGGGCGTCGCTCACTTCACGCAATATGTGGACGGCTGCACTGCGGACGCCGGGATTGTTCGGTTGGCCGCCCATCGGGTAGGGAAACAGCGTGGCGTAGCGGGACAGTGTGACGGCCATGTGCTGTGCGACGGGTGTGTACACAGCGTGCGGAACCTCGCGCCAGAAGGTCGCGGCTTCACCCCAGTTGCCGGCCAGCGCCTGGACATCATGCGAGTACTGCTGCGGCTCGATTTCGAGATTGCTGTCCAGCAGGCCGATTCGGTCGACCAGGTCGCGTTGGACTCGATCGACGGAACTTAGCATCGCTTGCGCTGCGGTCCGTTCAATCGCTTCAGGCTCTGGGGCGCCGCTGCGGCGAGCGCTGATCAGAATGTGCACAGGAGACTCATCAAGGTCGGATTCCGGCAGCCAGGGCGAGACCTGTTCGGTCATTGGACCTTCACGCCGCCAGGCGCGGCGATCGTCGTCGCAACCCACGATGAGTCCCCAGGCCGGACCGAAGGGGGAAACGCCAATCCCGAAGACGGTCACCGGACGGTCGACGCGCAACTCGCGGCGAATCCGTTGCCGCGTGAGCAAGCGTTGTAGTCGATTGGGATAGGTCGAGTACTTCACGTCGGCAGCAACGCCGAGCGCCGAGAGTCCGGCGCGTAGGTATGTGGGCAATTCTGCGTCCTGGGGCGGTTGGTAACTGAGGCCGGTGACCGATCCAACGATGTAGCTCGGTTGCGGCGCGCCAATCTGTCCAATATGAGCGACCAGACAGCCGACCAGCGGAGCCCAGTGGTACTCGTAACGAGCGTTGACGAACGCCTTCACATCAGGCTCCTCAGCACAGTGGCTTGAGCATACGGAGGCGCAGGTATGCTGAGACAGCCCATGCCAAACTCAACCAACGACCGCGCCGCAATTGAACCGACGATCGATGTCCTGGACTCCGGGCTGCGCGTTGTCGTGACGTCGATTCCGCATTCGCAGGCTGCGGTGTTGGCCGCGTACGTCGGCGTCGGATCTCGCGACGAAGCCCGCGACACGCTGGGCCTGTCCCACTATCTCGAACACATGCTGTTCAAGGGCACCGAGTCTCGACCCGAACCGACGGCAATCTCGGCGGCGATCGAGGGCGCGGGAGGGTCGCTGAATGCGTTCACCTCGCGCGAGTTGACCTGCTATTGGAATCGGGTGCCGTTCAACAAACTTCCCTTGGCGATGGATGTGCTGGCCGACTCGGTGCGCAACTCGCTGTTGGCCGAGTCGGAGATCGAACGCGAGCGCACGGTGATCTGCTCGGAGATCCGGCGAGCGCACGATCAGCCCGGACAACGCGCCGGGCAGCTATTGAACCAGGCGACATACGGCAACCAGCCGTTGGGCTGGGAAATCGCCGGCGACCTGGAATCGGTCGGCGCCGTCACACGTGAGCATCTGGCATCGCACATTGAGACGTTCTATCGACCGTCGAACATCGTGCTGTCGGTGGCCGGGAATGTGGAGCGTGAGGAAGTGCTCGAGTTCGCCGAGCGGCACTGGAGCACGGGCAGGGCGGATGGATCGGATGAAGACGTTCCCGCCCGGCCTCGAGCGACTGATGCAATGTCCGATGACATTGCGCAGATCGAAATTCGCGACAACGAACAGTGCAACCTGGCGCTCTCGCTGCGGGCGATCTCGCGTCTCGACCCCGACCGCTACGCGATGAGTCTGATGAACGAGGTGCTGGGCGGCGGGATGACTTCTCGGCTGTTCACGGAGATTAGGGAGAAGCGCGGGTTGGCCTATTCGGTGGGATCCCATCCGACCGCGTTCGACGACGCCGGACATCTCTCAATCATGGCCGGTGTGACTGCTGAGCATGTGCTCGAAACCGTCGAAGTCGTGATCGACGAGTTGCGCAAGATCAGCTCGGAACCTGTGAGCGATGAAGAACTCGAGCGGGTGCGGGAACACGCGGTGGGCTCGTTCCGGCTGAGCCTGGACGCCGCCGCGAGCTGGTGTCATCGGGCGGGCGGGATGTTGATCTCGAACGGCACGATCGAGCCGGTTGAGGAAACGATCGCCGGTTTCGACTCGGTGACGGCGGCGGACGTCCAGCGAGCGGCGCAGCGGATTGTCCGCGAGGGCAACCTGGCGGCTGCGGTGGTCGGCCCGTTTGACGATGTCGACGGTCTGCGCGAACGCGTCGACGGCTTCAGTCCCAACTAGCGACGAATAGATGGAGCGTCGTGATGGATGACGTCCGCGCCCTGCTAGTCCTGCTTCCCGACACCCCGATCCCCGACGCGGCGACAGTGGAGTATGCCGACGGCCTCATTCTCGTTCCACCGCAAGATGAGACCGAATTCAGCAGGGTGAGTGAACGCGTGAGCGCAGCGATCGAGCTGGGACCGCCGGTGTATCTAGTGATTCCTGCGCTTGACTCCGGACTCACCCGAACGTATCTGCAGAGCGCCTTGCAGGAAGGCGTCTATGGAGTCGCCGTGCAGACGGCAGCCAGTGTTGATCAGCTTCGCTATCTCGAAGGGATCCTGGAGGAAGTCGAGATTCGCGCGGGGATCCGCCCGGGACTGACGGCGATGGCGGTTGGCTTTCATGATCCACGCGCAATCAACATCATGTCTGAGGCGCTGACCGCGATGCGCGACTCCGCCGACCGGATGACCTGGATCGCGTACGACGAAGCGGAGTTCGCAGAGTCATTGGGAGTCGCGCCCGATAGTGCGACCGTTGCGGTCGGCGGCTCGAACGTAGTGCTGACCGCGGCAGCGTTCGATCTACCGGTCGTGTTCGGTTTGCCAAGCGATGCGGAGCGCGCAGCCACGCTCGGTTTCCGTGGCTGTGCGACGGATGATCCCGCGGAACTCGAAGGTCTGCGTTCAATCTTCAGTCGACCGGAATCGGAATCAGCAACGGACGAGGAGGATTCGTAGTGGCAGCCATTGTGATGCGATCGATGTTGTCGGTGCCGGGGATCCGCGAGCGCTTCATTGAGAAGGCGCGCGACGCCGAAGCCGACGTGCTGTGTTTCGACCTTGAGGACTCGGTGGCCTGGGACGACAAACCGGCGGCTCGCGAGTTACTCTGCCGGGTCCTGCCCGACTTTCCCAAGCGCGGCCGGCAAGTGTTTGTCAGGACCAACGGCTATGACACGGGACTGATCGAACAGGAACTCGATGCCATTGTCCAACCGTGGCTGGATGGCGTCAGCGTCTCGAAGATTGAGTCGGCTCGTGATGTGCAGCGGATCGATGACTACCTGACGTTGCTGGAGCGGGCGCGGGGGCTGGAAGACGGGCAGGTGAAGATCGCCGCCTGGATCGAGAATGCGCACGCCGTCGCGAATGCTTATGAGATTTGTGCGGCGTCGGAGCGCCTCGTGGGCATTTGCGTCGGTGGCGAAGACTATGCCGTGAGCATCGGCGTGCGTCGGACGAAGGGCGGAGCGGAGTTGGAGTTGGCGCGGCGAGCGTCGGTCAATGCGGCGCATGCGGCCGGCATCGCTCCGTTGGACACGCCCTGGACCGACATCCGCGATCCTGAAGGATTTGAAGATGAGCTGGCGCGGATGAAGGAGATCGGATTCTTGGGCAAGTTCTGTATTCACCCCGATCAGTTGGGCCCGGCAAATCGCGTGTTCAGCCCGCCGTCAGACGATGTCGATTGGGCGCGCCGGGTCGTGGACGCCTACGAGGAGGGCGTCGAGCAAAACCTGGGAGCCGTGGCCCTGGACGGCCAAATGATCGACAAGCCGGTGCTCGAGCAGGCCGAGAATGTGCTGGCCCGCTCAGAGCAGATCGCTGCAATGGAGTCGGCGCGCTAGTCCCTATTGACCGGATATGGAGTGGCGGCGATCAGTTCAATCACCAACGGATTCAGAAATCTGTAGAAGAACGTCACGTTGGCGATAGTGATTTGAAGCACCTGCACCGATTCGTCTTGTGAGACATCCTGAACCCGTGGATTCACGGTAGTTGGATCGGCGAGTAAATCTCGAATGATGCGAACAGCGGTCGCGACATCGTCTGCGCCAAACGCAGCGAGGTCCTGCTTCGCACCATTGGTGTACGCCAGGTCGAATCCCTGCGGTTCGTTAGTCACCTGAGGAGTTGAGGCTCAACAAGGGTGCCTGGATGCCGTAATCGTTCGGCAAGATCGGGACGACGGTCAAGGTTGACGCCGAGGGCGGTCGGCGCGGCCAGCGCGCGCTGAGTCTGCCGTTCGCTGTACCAATCCTGCCACCAGCTTGCGAGGGCGAGGGGATCGATCACGCCAGTCCCTGCCATTGCTTCTTGCCATGACGGCTCCAACTTGAGCTGCTCGGTCAAATGACCGCACGCAACAGTCCCAAACTCAAGGTGGACCGCCGAGATGGCTGTCTGAGCCAGCAGGCTCCACTCATTCAGCTCGGTACCGCCTGGCACTGGAATCAGGCGATCGCCATGAACGGCGTACTCCCTCTCCACAACTGCAACAACAGGGCCCTCGCTCCGCGCTTGGATCGGGTCCGGAAAGAGCAACTTCTCCAAGCTGAACTGGCTGAATCCCTGTGCGTAACAAAGGAGGTTCTGTAGTTGTCGGTGATTGAGGGGATCGTCACGCTCGGACGCGATGTGTAACAGATGTGCCGCTGTCTCCAGTGCGGTAAAGAACGGTGCGTCGTCGTGGAATGGAAGGCGTGCCATGCGTCGAGACTAGCGATTCGAAGTCGCAGCGTCACCTCGGAACAGACGGCGTTCCCGTTAGAGCACGCCGGGTGGGTTGCGGCCGAGGCGGAAGGCTCCGGTTCGTTCGTAGGCTGAGTCGGCGACGTAGACGTGTTGGCTGGCGACGAGGATGTCTCGTAGCAATCGTTGCAACGGATTGTCGATGAATGCTGCAGCCCCTCCGCCGGTGTGGTGGGCGAAGCGCACGACATCGACGCAGGCGTCGGTGACCCAGGTGACCATGGCTCGGATGCGCACATCGTCAGCAGGGGTCGTCGGCTGGCCGGCTTCTCGTTGGGCCATGGCTCCGTCGAGGGTGGTCATCGCGTAGGCGCGGGCAGCCTCGTAGCGGCAGGACATCTCGCCGAAATCGCGCTGAAACACGCTGCGATCGGCGATGGCTTCAGCGGAGGCGAAACGGACTCGCTTGGTGAGTTCGCCGTTCAGCAAGTCGAGTGCCTGTCGAGCTGCGCCGAGCGCAATACCGGTATGTCCGGGGCTGAGGAATGTGATGGTGGGGTTCTCGAACCAGGCGCCGCCTCGATTCGAATGCACTCCTCCGAATGGCGTCGTGAACTCGGGCCGCACTGCCACGTCGTGCATCTGGTAGTGGCAGCTTCCAGTGCCTTCGAGACCCATCACGTTCCAACTGTCCTCGACGGCCACGCTCGCCTGCGGGACGACGGCTCCGATGACTGGCGGCAGCCCGTCCTCGGGCGTTGGTCGTGATCCGTCTTCCTTGACGACGACCGAGTTGGCCAGGACCCACCCGCAATGCCGGATACCGCTGCAGAACGACCAGCGGCCGTTGAGCCGGTAGGTACCGTCAGCCAGTGCTGTCGCCCGACCTTCGGGGTTGGCCGTTCCTGCTATCCGTGGGAAGTCGTTGCCGAAGACAGTGTCGAGCCCCATGCCGTCGGCGAGGTGCGCGCCGGCCAACCCTGCCGTTTCAGCCTGGATCATTGCGACCCAGCCGCTGGAGACATCCACCGCGGCGAGCTGTTCGAAGGCTTCCACCTGGGTCGCGGGATGGACATCGTGGCCACCGACCTCTCTCGGCGAGGCCATAGCGAAGAAGCCGGCGTCTTCCAGCGCGGTGACCGACTCGGCAGCAAGGGTCTTACCGACGGCCGACGCCGTCGCGTGTTCAGCAAGTGTGGCGGCTACGGCTTCAGCGCGCTCGATCCATTCGGAACGTTCTTGCTGTCGTTCGGCGGTCGTGCGACTCATGGGTTGTCTCTTTCAAACTCGGTAGTTGTCTTGCCACTCATGCAAGGACATGGGGCGCCCGCTTTAGGCTTGTGGAATTCTGATTCCTAGCCATCGGACAACCGCAGATCCCCGCCTCTCTATTCTTCGCCTGCTTCAAGCCGGGGTAGGACCCGAACCTCAGTGACTTGCACGACGAGCGCGTTGAGAAAACGAAACGTGATGGTCAGACTCCGCCAAACCATAACGAGGTCATTCTGTTGATAGCCCTGCACACTCGATGCGTCAACCAAGAATGGGTTCTGAGGAGTCGGATCGTTCAAGAGTGATTCGAGGGCGTCTTGCCAATCGAGCAATTGGGCAAAACTCAGTTCGCGGTCGATCCTGTCACGAAGACCTGGGGCCAGGACCACGTCATGACCGTCAACCATTGGCTTAGTCCCAGGGCTCTCCCCGCCCGGCATCCAACTCCCGGCGCGCACGATTCACTTGATCTCTCAGGTCGTCATCGCGTTCGAGGAGTGCAATCACCTTCTTCTTGTCCATCGGCTCCGGGGGTCGCCTGGAGTGCTTCAGTTCGTCTCGAAAAAAGTCCCGCATCGACTTTGACGTCAGGGCTGCATTGTGTTGTGAATCGAACCACGCCTCACGCCAAGGCAGCTCATCGTGAGTTCGATTCCTGAGGTCCCAAGCTGTCATCCAACCGAATCGACGATGTACCTCTTCCAGAATTGTCAGTCGCCAGGGTTCAATCTCCGGGGGCGCCGAGGGCGCTGGGATCGGCGCCTTCCCATATCGCTTGTACTCGTCATAGAGCTCTCGTACCACTGGCCCACGTTCCCATGCCTCAATAGGCGCTTCGAACATCGGTCGGGACAGCAGAGCAAGAGAGTACCCCTGTACGTAGTAGCATAGCTTTTGCAGCTTGAGATGAGTAACGGTTAGCCCGTCTTCTTCAGCTCGATGGAGCATGTAGTCAGCAATGTCGCGCACAGTGGACATCGAACGCTCCTTCCCTCATGTCTTGGACATATCGCCTCAATGTCAGCATACGCCTCGTCGATCGGGTACATCACAGCCCAGGTCGGACGGGTAGGCCGAGTTGGTGTTGGCCTCGGCGGATGTAGGCGGATTGGGTCTGGATCACGTGTTGGCTGACGGTCTGGATGTCTCGCAACAGGCGGGCCAGGACGTTGTCGCTATAGACGGCAGGCCCTCCTGCGTGTTCGTGGACGGTGCGGACGATCTCTTCGGCGGTCTGATGAGCCCAGCGCAACGCTGAACGCGCACGGTCGTCCATACGCACCGCATCCTCGACGGAATGCACAGGCGCCGTCAGCAACTCATCGAAGAGATGATGGCCAAAGCCTTCCATCACCTCGAGCTGGGCCGCGCAGCGTCCGAGGTCGCCCTGGAAATGCTGCTGCTCGGCGATTGAGGATCGCTGACCAGTACGGGTGTGGGATGTGGCCTGCGTCGTGATCTCTTCCACGGCTCGTTTGGCGACGCCGAGCGGGAATCCGTAACCGGCGGCGGTGAGGAAGGTGACGGTCGGACGGGCCAACCAGCCGTCGCCGCGCAGCGGTGGACGTTCGAAGCCGACCAGGCACATCTCGTCGGGGACGAAGACGCTGTCGAATCGGTAGTGGGTGCTGCCGGTGCCGCACATGCCGAGCGTGTGCCAGGTGTCTTCGACCATCACATCGGACTTTGGCGCAGAGACAATCACCAGCGGCGGCGGCTTGCCCGGTGCTGGGTCACGTCCGATGATCCGGCACTGTGCCAGGACGTAGTCACTGTGGTGGATACCGGAGGCCCAGCCCCAGCGTCCGTTGACAAGCCAACCGCCCTCGACCTGTTCGGCTTCGCCATCGGGCGCGATCGATCCGCACGTTACCGGCCAGCGCTGGTCGGCGTCGGCGAAGATGCGCTCGACGGAGCTATCGGGCAATCGCGAGGCGAGCCACGCGGACTCATGCGCGCCGATCAGCGCGCACCAGCCGGCGGAGGAGTCGTGGGACGTGATATCAGCGATCACCTGCGTCTGGAGCCTGGGATGCGCATTGACACCGCCGAGCTCGGTGGGCGAACAGAGGTTGAACGCGTCGACGCTGCGCAGCGCGGCTTCTGTTGTCGGGGAGAGGTGGCGCAGTTCTTCGTTGGTTTCGGATTCGCCGCGCAGGGTGTCGCCGATGGCGGCAATCCGTTCGCGCCACTCGGCTCGCTGCTCGGCGAGGGTGTTGGTCATGGCCAAACTCCGATCCGTTCTCGACGAAATGTACGACTTGGCGTAGCAATGCTGGTGATCGACGCAGAGCCACATTCAGAAGCGTAGTGTGACGGCAGGACTGAGGAGGCAACAGAGAGGAGGAACGCATGACGTTCCGACACGCCACCCTCATCCACAAGCGCGACACCCGACAGCAAAGACGCATCATCCCCGCAGCGACTTCCGCAACCACGCGCACAACAATTGTCTGTTCAAGTATCTGTTCAAGCTCGAATCGGAGTGTGCTACTGGGACGTCACCTTCTGAGCTTCATCTCCAGATCGCCGTTGCCACGAGCGACTTGAGTTACGGAAGGGGAGGAGTGACGCAATGCCGTCGATTTCCATACAACCGAGCGAGCGCCCGGCAACCAAGTGGCGCACCTTCCGCAGGCGAACCGGCTCCGTGTTGCTGGTCGTCGCCAGTCTCAGCAGTCTGCTGGGTCTCTTGACCGCTCCCACCTTCGGCTCGGCGCTGATGGTCTTGGGCTTCCTGATTGTGTGCGGGGCAATGGCCGTGTGCTCAACGAAACGACGGTTGGTGCTCTCGCTTCCAAGCCTGACACTTGGTGTGCTCGGACTGGTCATCATCATCGGCGCCAACACTTGATGCGGGCGCCTGCATCAAGCAGGGCCTGGTAAGCCGCCTTGTCGACAGGCAGAGTCGAGAACGCCCAAGCGGCGGCCAAGAAACGATGAACGGAGGCGTCGAGGTGGTCAAGGGAACGGTTGGAGCCATCTCACTTGACGTCGGGCTGGTGCTGATGCTGCTCTCGTATCTGTTCGTCTACGGCTTGGGACTCAACGCTGGTCTCTTTGCGGTCGTCGGAGCACCGATGTTGATTGCGGGGATTTACTTGGACCGCACCTGGGCGAGGATGGTGGTGTTCACGGTCGGGATGGCCATGGGATGCGGATGGCTCTACGTGGCCTTGACCTGGTGAATAGTGCGGCGGAAAGAGGAGAGGGTCTAGCGATGGCTGGTCTTTGAGTCGACCGGAAGGCGGTGGCGGAAGCCTCTTTCTGGCTGGGCGTTGCCACACTGATCGGAGCAGTCTTGGGTGGTTACACCTATGGCATCGCCATCGACGCATTCATTCCCTTGCCGTTCTCGCTGGCCGCCATGCTGAATCCGACGCGATTCAACATCGCGCTGGCGCTGGCGAGCTGGGGCTGCTGGTTCACGGCGCTCGGGTTCATCCTGGCGTAAGAGGCCTGCGATGCCGAACGTGGTCAAGTTCACTGTGCGCGACCCTTCGTGATCGCGCTCCACTTTTTGGGAGTTCATCATGGTCGAGCGAGGTGAGATCCCGATCGCACTGATGCTTGTCGGCCTGATCATTGGCGCATCTTCAATGGCGTGGTGGTTCTTGATCGGGAGCACGCTGGCCTTGTACATATCTCTGCTAGTCGGACACGTGACTGTCGGGGTTGGCTTCGCCCTTGAACGGTCCCGCCAACGGCTGGTGGTCGCGTTTCTGTTGACGCTCGTGATCTGGTGGCCAGCGGTGTTCGGTGATTTGATCTGGGCCTGACGATTTTTGTTCCGGGACCGGGGGTTGCTGTGCATCCATTGTCCGGGGCTCTACTGGTCGATCTCGGGTTGCTGACGATGTTGGTTTCTTACCTGCTCGTCTACGGCCTGGGCCTCAAGGCGGGGTTGATTGCGGCGGTCGCTGCTCCGTTGTTGGTCGCGGGGATTTGCTTGGACCGCAACTGAGCGAGGATGGTGCTGTTCGGGGTCGGAAGCGCTAAGGGTTGCGGCTGGCTCTACATAGCCTTGACCTGGTGAGTAGTGTGGGCGAAAGAAGAGAGGGTCTAGCGATGGCTCTTCCTCGAGTCGACCGGAATGCGGTGGCAGTCCGCCGACCAAGCAAGAAAGATCGCGTGGCCTTTGCAGTCTCCGCGGTCGCAATGCTTGCGCTGGTGATGTCGGTCGCGTCGATCGTCAGCATCGGGGTGTTCATCGGGATTGGGGCAGTGCCGCTGTTCCTGCTGGGAGCGTGGCTGTCGCCAACGCGTGGACGAGTTGCGCTAGCGGTGCTGGGCGTCTCATGGGGCGCGTTCTGCGCGATCCTGCTGGCCGTTGCTTGGACGCTGTGATTCGGCGCGAGGCGATAGAGCGCCCTCACCCTCTCCGCAAAGAAGACCTGCGCATAAACCACCAAACCGTCCCCGCCCCCGAGCGGGGACCCGTTCCTTCCCCGTCTCCCACACGTTGCGACTCGGCGCGAGGCGATGGAGCGCCCTCACCCTAACCCTCTCCCAGAGGGAGAGGGAACTGGAACGCGGGCATAGACTGACCGAGAGCGCATTTGCGAGGAGCAGAGTGATGGCCAGTGTGTCGGATGTCCGAGAGATCATCGCCGGCGATGGTGAGACAGGCGTGGAAATCACCCGCAACGTGCGGCGCTGGGTCGATGAGCAGGTGATTCCCAACGCGACCGAGCTGGAACACGCCGGAGAGTTTCCGACGAAGATTCACGCCGACATGTGCGAAATGGGCATCTTCGGGATCACGTTCCCGGAGTCGCACGGCGGGCTCGGACTGTCGTTCGAGACGTACTCGGCAGTGATCGAGGAGATCGCACGGGGCTGGATGGGGCTGGCCGGAATCATCAACACGAATGTGATCGATGGCTGGATCATCGACGAGTACGGCACCGACGATCAGAAGAACCGCTTCCTGCCGGGCCTGGCGACCGGTGAGAAGCAGGGCTGCTTCACGATCACCGAGCCCAACGCGGGGTCGGACGCTCAGGCGATTCGCACGACGGCGACGCGCGACGGCGACGACTACATCCTCAACGGCAACAAGCTGTTTGTGACCAACGGCGACCGTGGCGATGTCTACCTGGCGATGACCAAGACGGACCCGTCGGCGCAACCTCGGCATCGCGGGATTTCGGCCTTCCTGGTCGAGAAAGGCACGCCGGGATTCTCGATGGCGCGGACGATCGACAAGCTGGGCTACAAGGGCCCCGAGACGGCGGAGCTGTTCCTCGAGGACGCCCGCGTGCCAATGGACAATCTGCTCGGCGGACAGGAAGGTCGCGGCTTCCAGCAGATGATCTCGGGACTGGAGATTGGGCGGATCAACGTGGCGTCGCGCGCCACGGGTGTCGCGCAGGCGGCGTTTGATGCGGCGATTGTCTATGCGCAACAGCGCGAGACGATGGGTCGGCCGATTGCGCAGCATCAGGCGATCCAGCTCAAACTGGCCGAGATGGCGACCAAAATTCGCGCGGCGCGCCTGCTGACTCGTGACGCGGCGCGGAAGAAGGACAGCGGTCAGCGCTCCGACCTTGACGTCGGCATGGCCAAGCTGTTCGCAACCGAGGTCGCGCTGGAATGCACGCTCGAATCGATGCGCGTGCATGGCGGCGTCGGCTACACGAAAGAGCTCCCGGTCGAGCGCTACTATCGCGACGCGCCGCTGATGGCGGTCGCCGAGGGCACGAACGAGATCCAGCGGATCGTGATCGCTCGGCGTCTGCTGGAGATGTACAAGGTCGACTAAGGCCTTACACACGGCTGTGCCAGCGCAGCGAGAAACCCGCGTCGAGCGCGGGTATGACGGACTCTTAGCAGGAGGATTCTGATGCCGACGAAGGAACTGTACGGACGCTACCTGGACGAGTTTGAGGTGGGTGAAGTCGTTGAGCACTGGCCGGCACGGACGGTGACCGAGGCCGACGACTTGATGTTCTGCATGCTGACGATGAATCATCATCCGCTGCACACGAACAAGCAGTACGCCGAGGACACGCAGTTCGGCCAGCGCGTGGTCTCGGGCCCATTTGTCTACTCGCTGGTCTTCGGGATGACGGTGCCGACGATCTCGGGCAAGGCGATCGCCAATCTGGCGACAACGGATCTGCGTCACACAGCGCCGGTCTTCCACGGCGACACGCTGCAAGCGCGGACAGAGGTGCTGGAGGTGCGGGAAAGCAAGAGTCAGACAGATCGCGGGATCGTCACTGTGCACACGACGGCGGCGAACCAGGATGGGACTGAAGTACTGTCATTTCATCGGGCAGTGATGATCCCGAAGCGACCGGAGTAAGATTGAATCATGGAAATCAGCTCTGGACGGCAGCTTGAACGGGCCGTTGCGAAACTGGGGCGCGCCTTTGGGCTTGAGGTGTACCCACAGCACAAATCCGGTCACCGGATTTGGGGACGAGCGCGCCACATCGACATCATGCTTCGAGACCCCGAGCAACGGCTCAGGCTCGGAATAGAGTGCAAGTACCAGGGAGTGCCAAGTACCGCCGAAGAGAAAATTCCGGGAACGATCCAAGATATGGACGCTTGGGCGATGCGCGGCGTTGTCGTCATCCATGGCGGTGGCTTTTCGGAGCACTTCCCCGCTTTCGCTCGTGCATCGGGCAAGGTGATCTGGTTCGAAGAACTACCCGACTTTCTGATCGACTACTTCGACCTGCCCATGAACTACGCCGAGCAAGCAGAGATGATCCTCAACGGAGCTGCGGAGTCTCAGACGGACTGAATCAGGTATTCACGGACCGGTCCCCTGCCTTTTGCATCCGAGTTGATCGAACGCCTGACTTGGACCTCGTTGAGCTTGAACAGGTCTGACGAATACATGGCAACGACATCCGGATGCCCGGAGTTTGATAGTGCTACGTCTGCTCCCTGGCTGGCCAGGGTCGATGCTGTGCGTGCCAATCGCGCCTGATCTTCGGTGCCAAAATCCTTGGCTGTGTATGCGGTGAAGTAGGCGGTCTCGCTGACCGGCACGTATGGCGGGTCGAAGTAGGCGAAATCTCCCGATCCGGCCGTTGCCGGCGCGGTGGTGAAGTCGGCGACCTTCAGCGTGACTCCCTGTAGCGCCTCTGACACCGCGCGCAGATTGCGTTCGTCGCAGATGGTGGGGTTCTGGTACTTGCCGTGGGGGACGTTGAAGTGGCCCTTGCTGTTCACCCGGTAGAGGCCGTTGAAGCAGGTCTTGTTGAGGAAGATGAGGTTGGCGGCTCCGCCCAGGTCGCAGGTCAGGTTCTTGCTGCGGATCGTGTAGTAGTACTCGGCCTGATCTTCGCTGTGGCGGTACTTGGTCTGATGCACATTGAGTGCTCGGATGAGTCGATCGACGTTGTCCCGGACCTGCGTGTAGGCGTTGATCAGTTCCTCGTTGCTGTCCGAGAGGACGGCATGCTTGAAACGACCCTCGGCCTGGAGGGCGAAGAAGAGGGCACCGCCTCCGAGGAATGGTTCGTAGTAGGTCTCGATCTGCTTGGGAGCCGCCTTGAGAAGCTCTGGCAGCAGGGCGGTCTTGCCGCCGGCCCATTTGAGGAATGGCTTGGCCATCTCAGCCGCCGTTTCTGACGGCCCGGATGGCCTGGTCGACGGCGTGGTCGATGCGCTGTATGAGCAGGTCTGACCTGGTCTTATAGAGGCTGCGGGTCCAATCGATCCGCCAGCGCTGCTCGAGGCTGAGCCGATGTGCGGCGTTGGCCTCTTCGACCTCATCCTCATCCTCGATGGTGACTTCACCGTCGGGACGAATCAGCGCGTCGAGGAGCAGATCGTGGAACTCGATCGTCTGACCGTCGAAGAAGACGTGGTCAACGGTGTCGAGGCGGTAGATGCGCAGGTCGCCGTTGGGCTTGTGCAATCGGTAGGCGCTGTAGGGCTTGCCCGGCCACCAGATGCCCCAGCTTGTGAATCCGGTGGCTCCGGGATAACGATCCATTGCGCGCGGATCCTTGTCCGCAACCCAACGCCCGACGATCACTTCGGGCGTTGTCAGCCAGCGCTCGAGGGGAAACTCGAGGATGTGTCCATCGAGCGCAACCTTGCGCTCGATCAGTTGTTCCGTCGGGGCGGGCGGCAGGTCGGAGCCGTCTGCGGACTCGCTCATGTGCGCAGATTACCGCTAGCGATTTGACTGGCGATATTGAGCGGCTAGCGTGCTACGCTTGCCTGCGGATCGCGGTGGTCCTTCCGTTCACCGTCCAGATTTCGGTGGAAGCCGTCATGTCGCTCGCCGTTGATGGTTGAGCGCCCGAGTTGGAGTGCGCAAAGATGCCGGCAGTCGTGGCGATTGGGGGGCAGTGGGGTGATGAAGGTAAGGGTCGGGTCGTAGACCTCCTGGCGCGGAAGGCGTCGATCGTGGTGCGCTATTCGGCGGGCAACAACGCCGGACACACGATTGTCAACGCCAAGGGCAAGTTCGCGTTGCACCTGGTGCCGGCGGGCATCTTCTATCCCGACAAAACGGCGATCATCGGCAACGGCCTGGTCATTGACCCGCAGGCGCTGATCGACGAGATCACCATGCTTGAGACGCGCGGCGTCAGCACCGACAAGCTCAAGGTCTCGGACCGCGCGCACCTGGTGATGCCCTGGCACCCGATCATTGACCAGCAGGAAGAGCAGTTCCGTGGATCGGCAGCGGTCGGCACGACGGGCAAAGGCGTGGGACCGGCGTTCTCGGACAAGGTGGCGCGCTGGGGCATCCGCATGTCGGAGTTGGCCGACGCCGAGGGATTCATGTCGCGGTTGCAACTGGTGCTCGAGTACAAGAATGAGATGCTGACCAAGCTGTATGGCGTCGAACCGCTTGACCTTGACAGCGTGTACCAGACCTACCGCGAGTACTGGGCCCGTCTGGCGCCGTACGTGACCGACACATCACTGATCTGCCATGAGGCGCTGCGACGCGGCGACCGGATTTTGCTTGAGGGTGCGCAGGGATCGTTGTTGGACCTCGATGCGGGGACATACGACTACGTCACTTCATCGGTGCCGACCTCAATGGCCGGTGGCGCGGCGGTTGGCGCGGGCATTGCGCCGCGCGATATCGACCGTGTGATCGGCGTCTACAAGGCGTATCAGACGCGGGTCGGCAACGGTCCGATGCCGACTGAACTGCACGGCGCAGAGGGCGATCGGCTGCGCGACGCCGGTCAGGAGTACGGCACCACGACGGGCCGGCCGCGTCGTTGCGGCTGGTTCGATTCCGTCGCTGGGCGCTACACGATTCGACTAAACGGTTGCCACAGCATTTCGCTGACTCGGCTCGACGTGCTGGACGAGTTCGAGATGCTCAAGGTCTGTGTGGCGTACAACATCAACGGACGCCGAGTCGACACCTTCCCCAGCTCCCGACTCGCTCTCGAGGCTGCCGAACCGATCTATGAGGAGCTGCCCGGCTGGGAAGAAGAGACCACCCACTGCCGCCGCTTCGACGATCTGCCGGCAAACGCCCAGCGGTACGTGCGCCGGATTGAAGACTTGATCGGTGCGCCGGCGGCATTGGTCAGTGTCGGACCCGAGCGAGATCAAGCGATTATTGTTGATCCGATCCTGTAGGGGGCAGGGACCCCCTCAGCCTTCGGCAGCTCCCCCTGCAAGGGGGAGCAGGGAACGGTGTCGGCCGCTCATCCGACAAAGAGGTTGATGCATATCCTCCGATTCCCCTCTCCCCCCCTTGCGGGGGGAGATGTCACAGAGTGACAGAGGGGGGGTGGCGACGAGCAGATAGGGCCAACAGGCAGGGACCCCCCTCTGCCTTCGGCATCTCCCCCGCAAGGGGGGAGAAGGGGAATTATGCATCGGTCTCTGCAAGGGGGAGCGGGGAACGGTATCGGCTGCTCTTCCCACAAGGGGGGCGGGAACGCTGCCGACGGCTGCCAGCTAGCAAGTGCGGGGAACTCGGACGGAGGGCGTTGATGTCGGAAACGGTGATTTCGATTCTCGTCTGGCTGCACGTGATCGGCGTAGCGGTGTGGTTGGGTGGACAGATTGTGACGGCCGCTTGCGTGATTCCTGCGTTGCGTTCTGTGGGCGACCGGACGATCTGGCTTGATGCGCTTGAGGGATTTACGAGGCGGTTCGGACGCGTCGGCATCGTGGTCATGCTGATCATCGTGATTACCGGTGGGGCGATGGTCGATCCGCGACTGGATCAGGCCGAGAATTTTGGTCCCGACATCTACGACGCCCGCTGGGGCTACATCTTCGTGATCAAGATGGCATTGTGGGCCGTGATGATTGCCCTGATTGGGCTGCATCAGTTTGTCTTCGGTCCACGGCAGTTGGAGCTGGCTCGGGCATCGGCGGACGCTGAGGAAGACACGCCGGAGTTGAAGCGCGTGCGCCGCTTGACCATCATGCTCTCGATTTCCGGCCTGCTGTTGACCTTGCTGGTTGCCGGCGCGGGCGCGTTCCTCGGTAATCACAACTACTCGATGTTGCCGGCCTGATGCGTCGGTTTGCGACCATGTCGTTGCCGCTGAACAGCAGAGCTGCGATGTTGCTGGCGCTGCTGGCTGGAGTCCTCGGCCTTGCCCTGCTGGCCTCGGTCTCCACAGCGCAAGGCCAGGAGTCGTCGCTGCGGGCCAACGTGACGATCTGGAAATCCGATCCTGGTGTGGGCGAGTTGTGCATCGATCTACGCGACCCCGTCGCCGGAGAGACTCGGCAGTGTCCCAGTTCGCGACGGCTGACGTTTGAGCAAGCGCCGCAGAATCGCTGGCTCCGCTCTCGGGCAATCCACATCGCGCCGGAGGTTTCTGTCTGGGTGCGAGCCAGACGGGTGGGCGGTCGCGTGGACCTGGGTCTGGGGTTGTCGATCGAAGGCGTAGCTCGCGGAGTGCGGTCGCGATCATGGGCGCTGGACTGGGAGACGATACCCGTGGGTCGCTGGGTGCAGACATCGACGGTGATCCTGCAGCTCCCGGTCGCGCCACATGCAGAATTGTGGCCGCCGCAGTTAGGCATCGTGGCTGGCGCGCCACGGCTCGAAGAGGGCAAAGAGGCACCGGAATTCAAGCTACCGGTGCTCACAGGCGAGGACGACGCAGCGCTTTCGCTATCGGACTTACGTAGAGGCGATGAGCAACTCACACTGATCGTGTTCTGGGCATCATGGGCGCCGTTCGTCGGAGAGACCCTCTCGGTGCTGGGCGACCTGGCTGCCCGAGAGAGCAGCGTGCTGGTGATTGGCATCAACGTGTACGAAGTGACGGACGGCGCGGGCAAGGACTTTGTCTCCAACTACGGGACAGACTTGATCCATCTCGTCGACACAGAGGGATCCGTGGCGCAGCACTATCGGGTCGACGGTGTCCCCGAGTTGTTCGTGATCGACTCGGACGGCGTGTACCGAGGCGTGATTCGCGGCGCGGCGCCGCTGACGGAGATCATGTCGGCGCTCTATGGGATTGAGTAGGCGCCAGGTACCGGGCGCTGCCTCAGTAGAGAGGCCCTACAGCCAGCATCCCGAATCTCCTCTCCCCCCCTTGCGGGGGGAGATGCCGAAGGCAGAGGGGGGCGGCTGCAGCGTGACACGCCATATCTGACCTTGGGTGGACGCGCCACGTACCCCCCCTCTGTCACTTCGTGACATCTCCCCCCGCAAGGGGGGGGAGAGGAGATTCGGGAGTTCTTCCAAAGCTCTCCGTAAAGCGGGGACTAAGAGATTGGACCTTCTAGCCTGTCGGATAATCTGCGATCAACGCCCCACGCTGTGAATGCGTTGACAACCAGGCACACTTGATGACCGAGGAGTAGCACCATGCCCGAGTACGAAGACATCCTGTATGAAACCAAGGGACGACTGGGAATCGTCACCCTGAATCGCCCGGAGAAGATGAACGCGCTCAGCCACCGGTTGCGCGCCGAACTGTTTGACGCCCTCAAAGTGGCCGAAGCGGATGACGGCGTCCACGTGGTGATTATTCGCGGCTCCGGCCGGACCTTCTCGGCCGGATACGACATCACGCCGGTGCAGAACCTGTCAGAGTCGGACTATCTCGACTACCGTTCGGGCTTGCCCAACGTTGGTCCGATTCACCCCGGCCAGGGACAGT
Organism: Dehalococcoidia bacterium; assembly: GCA_965207365.1. Classification (GTDB taxonomy): domain Bacteria; phylum Chloroflexota; class Dehalococcoidia; order Bin125; family Bin125; genus Bin125. The sequence continues at coordinate 1,552,298 of OZ242281.1, forward strand.
GGCCGCAGCACCTGCTGTCGGGTTACTGGCAGATCTGGGAACTCGCCAAGCCGGTCATCGCTCAGGTACACGGCTACGCGCTGGCGGGCGGCTCGGAATTGGCCTCGATGTGCGACCTGATGTACGTCGCTGAGGATGCGATCATCGGCTACCCGCCGGTGCGCGCGATGACGACGGTCGACATCCTCTACCACCCCTGGCACATGGGCATGCGCAAGGCGCGTGAGCTCTGCTACACCGGCGACTCGGTCACCGGTCTCGAGGCGGTCGAGCTGGGCTGGGCCAACCGCGCCTTCCCGGTCGAACAACTGGCAGAGGAGACCGAAAAAATGGGAGAGCGGATCGCCAACATCGCACCCGACATGGTGATGATGTCGAAGCGCGGCCTGAACCGCGCCTACGAGGTGATGGGCTTCCGTACGGCGCTGCAGGTTGGCGCCGACGTCCAGGCGCTCTCGACCTTCCGCAAGTCGGCCGGCGACTTCGGCCGGATCGCACAGGAGAAGGGCCTGAAGGCCGCCCTCGACTGGCGCGACGGCCCCTTCCAGGACTACGGAGCGGCCAAGAAGCGTCCCTCGGCGCCGACGACTTAGGGAACCGATGCGCGCCCCTTCTCCCCCCTTGCGAGACTGATGCGTAACCTCAAATTCCGCTCTCCCCCCTTTGCGGGGGGAGATGTCACGGAGTGACAGAGGGGGGGCGGTCGGTGAGCAACAGATAGAAGTTGCGGACAGGACCCCCCCTCTGCCTTCGGCATCTCCCCCGCAAGGGGGGAGAAGGGGAGTTGTGCATCAGTCTCCTTGCGGGGGGAGAGGGCAAGGCGAGCTTTGCCTCACTCTCTGCAAGTGGAGAGCTTGCCCTCGACAATTCCGTCTAACCAGATGCTGCGGTAGGATACGTCGGAGTCGCGCGTGTGCATCCTTCCCTGACAGGACGCGCCTCGAACCGAAGCAGCGAGATGAAGTAGGGATCTATGCCCAGTCGCACCGGGATACCGCAATCCTTCGGGATCATCATCGTGTTTGCCCTGCTGGCCGCGGGCATCTTTGCGCTGGTCGGCTTTGCGATTCACAAGGGCGCCGACCGCAACATCATTGAGGCGAAGGCGCTCTCGGAAGAAGCGGGGGCAGAAGGCTGGGAAACCGGATTGTTCTGTATCGAGGATGGCAAAGAAGATCACCCGTCGCTGTCGCTGACCGAGCGTCCGCCGGAGACCTGCGCCGAGGCCGAACCGCTGCCGATTGAGATCATCGACGAAGACGCCGTGCGCGCCGCAGCCAATCCCACACGTGGCGCAGAACTATATGTTGCCAACGGCTGTCAGGTCTGTCACGGGGAAACTGGCGAGGGCATCGTCGGCCCGACGATCGCGCAGACCGGCCTGGACATTCAGGGCGTGATCTCGCAGTACCGCCAGCCGCGCGGGATTATGCAGGAGTTCGACGCAGAGCAGGTGCCGGTCGAAGACATCGCCGACATCTGGTCGTGGTTGCAGACGCTGCCAGCCGTCGACCCACTGATCGACCCGAACAACGATGCCCTGGGCCACGAGAACTACGGTCAGTGGGCTCAGTAGCGGGCTAGTCGATCACCTTCGGACACAGTACTCATACCGACTCCGGCTCCTGAAGCTGTGTCATAAGTCGACGCTCCCAGTTCCCGCTTCACGCGGAGCCTGCCCCTTCCCATAGATGACGTCACCATCTGATTACCCATCCCGCCCGAGGAGGCCATTAAGGAACTCCCGAATCCCCTCTCCCCCCCTTGCGGGGGGAGATGTCACGGAGTGACAGAGGGGGGGTCGGCTGGCGACGACCAGATAGGGCCAAGGCAGGGACCCCCCTCTGCCTTCGGCATCTCCCCCGCAAGGGGGGAGAAGGGGAGTTTTTGACGGTCGCCGTAAAGCGGGGGTTGGGATTCGGCTAGATGGGGTTACTTCTGGGAGACCTTCTCCCAGTTCGGGCTGCTTGAGCTGCACGTCAGTACAGCGATCGGCGAGATTCCCGCGTCAAGCGCGGTAATGACGGATGATGTTGGTGTGTTGGAACGACGATGGTCGCTTCGACACTATCCTCAGGGGCGACATGATCGCGGATGATCGTGCTCGAGTGCTTTTGCGGAGGATGCCATGGGAAGTCACGCGACACCGACGGCGGCGTATTGGTCGTTCTTTGAAAATTTCAATCGCAAGGACCCGGTTGGCTGGAGCGGCGCGATGTCGTATCCGCATGTGCGCGTCTCGGCGGCGCTGCCGCCGGCTCAAGGGGGAACGCACGACCCACGCACCCCTTCGTTTCTCTATCCGACGGCTGAGGACTACGCCAAAGGAACGGGCGAGGCCGGCTGGGGTCGCTTTGAGGTCACTGGTTGGGTCCGTACACAGGGCGTGACGCCGCGTGTCGTGCATCAGTCCGACACCAAGGTGCATCTCGCCGGCGGTTGGACTCGGCATCGTGCGGACGATTCCGAGATCATCTCCAATCGTGTGCTCTATGTGTTGACACGCACCGAGACGGGATGGGGTATCCAGGCGCGATTCGGCGTCGATGGCTGGACCCGCGACGGCGACTTCAGCGCGCAGGGCGCTGGGGCGGTCGCGGCGGCTGAGGAGGTCGGCACGCTGCTCAATCGGAATGATTACGCCGGATTGGCAGCTCGAATGATGTATCCGTTCACGATTGTTGAGATCGGCGCCGTGCGGCGGATTGAGTCGCAGGAAGAGCAGATGGCCGACTCGTCAGGACGCGAACTCGGAGCGGTTCCAGGCTCGGCACGCGTCGCAAACGCGGGGCGCACCGGCGTCAACGTGGCCTGGACGCTGGTTGAGCAGGGTGTAGAGCGCGACGAGATCCTGTTCATGATCCTGCGCGACGGCGAGTGGAAGTTAGCAGCAGCTTCGGCCATGCGCTAGTCCTGTCCTGAGGAGTTCATCATGGGCCACTACGAGTCTCCTGAAGCCGCCTACTGGGCGTTCTTCGAGACCTTCAACGCCAGGTCGGCCTCAGGACGCGCCGGCGTGATGTCGTATCCCCATGTGCGAGTCGCCGCCACGCGCGTCGAGCCAGCGATCCAACAAACCGCAGCAGAGTTCGAGGCATCAGCGTCTTGGGATCAGTTCGACCGGGTCGGCTGGGCCTGGACTCAACCGATCACCCCGCGTGTCGTGCATTCGATGTCCGACAAGGTGCATTTCGCCGGTGGCTGGACGAGGTATCGGGCGGACGGTTCGGTGATCAGCCGTAACCGCTTGTTGTACATCTCGACCAGGATGGACGATGGCTGGGGCATCCAGGGAGCATTTGGCGTCGAAGGACATCTTGAAGGCGCGGCTGCGCAGCCGGTGCATGATTCGGCGCTGACTGCTCTGCGATCCGAGATGCAGAAGCTTGAGGCAGGCGACGCCGACGCTTGGCTGGAGTGCTTTCACTTGCCGTCGGTGATCGTGTTCGCCCCGGGCCAGTTGGAGATCTACGAAACCCATGAGGCGTTGGCCGCGGCCTATCGCGACTGGGCGAGCGAGCCGCGCCCGATTTCCTACGAGGCCCGGGTCACGGCCGCCGGTCCCAGGGCTGCACTGATCGAGCAATCCGTGACCAGTGGCGGCGACCACTTTGAACAGGTGTCACTGTTCGTCGAGCGCGGCGGCGTCTGGGCGTCGGCGGCAGTCTCTGCGGTTCGGCCGGACATGTAACTGGACGATCGCGGAGGCCAAACATGGGGAGGTCAGACATGGGTCAGTATGAATCACCCGAGTCGGCGTATCTAGCCTTCCTGAACACATTCAACGCCCGCGATCTTGACGGCTGGGCGGGCGTGAACTCCTATCCGCACGCCCGAGTATCTGCCGCGCCTCAAGACAGCAGCGTCCACTGGCGACCGCCGACGCGCGTCTTCGCTAATGCCGAGGAGTATGTCGCTGCGCCGATCTGGGACGAACTCGAAGCGACCGGCTGGGTTCACAGCGTCTCGACGCCGCCACAGGTCGTGCAAGCCTCAGACGTCAAGGCGCACATCGCCGGCGGCTGGACTCGCTACGACGCCGACGAGTCGGCGATGGCGTCGAACCGTGTCGTCTACGTGGCGACAAAATCGGAGGATGGGTGGGGCCTACAGGGGCAGCTCAAGTTAGACAGTTTCGTCGAGGATCAGGACTACTCCGCCGAAGAACGGGCCGGCATGGCTGCGGTCGAAGGTGTGATGACGGCATTGGCGGCCGGCGACGTTGAGACGTGGCTGACGACGTTTCACTATCCACTGACCATGCTGGCCGGTCCGGGCGAAGTGCAAGTCGTTGACGACGCCGAGATGATGCGCGGGCTCTATGGTCCATGGTGCGCTGAGGGTCTGCCGATCTCGCACGAGACGGTGATTGTGCAGGTAGGCAAGCACGGAGCTAATGTCGCCCAGACTCTCACTCGCGGCGACGCGTCGGTACAGCAGCTCTTCCTGGTCGGAGAGCGCGACGGAGTCTGGAAGCCGGTCGCGGTTTCGGTCGTCGTCTGAGCTGGTGATCGGGACCGGGTCAATCGCCTTCAAGGGCGCCGCGCAGCCTGGGATCGAGGACATCTCTCAGGCCGTCGCCGATGATGTTGAGACTCCAGACGAGCAGCGCGATACAAGCGCCGGGGAAGACCCAGAGCCACCAGCCATTGCCGGTAATGATCACCTGGCGGCCCTCCGAGACCAATCCGCCCCAGGTCGGATCGGGCGGACGGATACCCAGTCCGAGGAACGAGAGCCCGGCCTCGGCGATGATTGCGAACCCAGCCCCGAGCGAGACCTGCACGATCACCGGCTGGAAGCTGTTGGGCAGCACGTAACGGGCCATGATCCGCAGGTTGCTCGCGCCAATCGTCTGCCCGGCGAGCACATAGTCCTGCTCACGCACCGAAAGAGCCATCGACCGCGCAATCCGAGCCACCCAGGGAATGTTGGCAATCCCAACAGCGATAATGATGTTGATAATGTCCCTGCCCAACACGGTGACCAGCGCCAGCGCGAGAATCAGGCCAGGGAAGGCAAGCACCGCGTCCATCAGGCGCATCAGACCCTCGTCGACAATGCCGCGCGCGTAGCCCGCAGCGATCCCGATTGGCAGTCCGAAAATCGCACCAAACAGCGACGCCCCGAAGCCGACGGCAAGCGCCGCGCGTGTTGCGTTGAGCACGCGCGACAGTGTGTCGCGGCCGATCTTGTCGGTACCGAATGGGTGATCCCCATTTGGCGACTGCCAGGAGATATAGAGACCGTTCTCATCGGTGGCCTGCTCCTCGAAACCGGGAATCGGGAACACGTCGACGAAGATCGCGACCAGGACGAAGACGACCAGGATGAGCAAAGCCGGCTTGACCAGCCGTACCCGCAGGAACCGGCGCATGAAGATGCGCAGCGGCTCGAAGCGCCCGACATCGTCTGGGATCGCGTAGCCGCCCGCCGTGGTTTCAGCGGCTGCTTGTTCAGCCATAGCGGATCCTCGGATCCAGCACGCCGTACGAGATGTCGGTCAGCAAATTGGCGATCACGATGGCCATCGCGATCACGAGGATCATCGCTTGCACGATCAGTAGGTCGCGCTGCAATGCAGCCTGGACCAGCCAGCGGCCCATGCCCGGGATGTTGAAAATCTGCTCAACGATTACGGCGCCGGCGAAGACGCGGGCGAGCAACAGACCGACGATCGTGACGACCGGAAGCAGACCGTTGCGCAGAGCATGCAGCGCAATCACACGGCGCTCGCGGAGACCCTTGGCTCGGGCCGTGCGGACATAATCCTGCCGCATCACTTCCAGCATCGAAGATCGCGTCTGGCGGGCGACAATGGCGGACAGTACCCAACCGACGACCAGGGTTGGCATAATCAACGACCTGATCGAGGCCACCGGATCAACCCAGATCCGTTCGAATCCCGCAGCCGGGAGCACGTTCCAGGTGACGACGAAGATCAGGATCAAGATCAGCCCAGTCAGGTAGTCGGGAATCGCGACGCCGCCGACCGAGAGCGTCGTGACGACGCGATCAATCAGTGAGTTGGGTTTGATCGCCGACACTACCCCGGCGGGAACACCGATCAGCATCCCCACGATGATCGTCGCCACACCGACGTGCAGGGTGTTCTGCAAGCGCTGCAGCAGTTCCGGGCCGATATCGCGGTTGGTCAGCGTCGACTGTCCGAAGTCGCCCGAGGTAATGATGTCGCCGAGCCAAGTGACCATCTGCTCAGGGACCGATTTGTTCAACCCCAGACGTTCTTCGATAATCTCGCGTCGCTCCGGCGAGATCGCTTCGCCCTCACCTGACAATGCAGCGACTGGATCACCAGGTAGAACCCGGAAGATCGCGAATGACGCGATCGCGACAAGGACGATCACCACGATCGATTGGAGCACCCGAACAGAAACATATGCCCACATCGCGCTGCCTTAGACCTCCCCCTCTGGGAAGGCGTCGCGTAGTGACCACGGGGGCGCTGCCTCAGTTCGGAGAGCAGTCTCGTCTCAGCCGGCCCCGTCAGCCGCTGCGCGGCAGCTCCCCCGAAGGGGAGCGCTGCTATCGCCTAGACCTCGTCGCTCCACAGCCAACGGGTCTGCCACTTGCCCTCTCCATTGAAGAGGGTTTCCTGGGCATTCTGAATGGCGGTTCGCGCACCGGTGAAGTTGACGCCGTAGAGCATCGTGTAGAAGTGGCCTTCGCCCACGATGATGTCGTTCACCTTGGCGTAGATCGCGCGGCGCTCCTCGATGTCGTAGGCCTGCCGGCCTTCGGCGACGAGTTGGTCCAGGTCCGGATGGATTGGGCTCTTGACCCCGCTCTCGTCGGCGGGGTTGTACGTACCGCCCTCGGTATAGGCGAGGGAGGCAATCCAGTCGGGCTCCGGGTATCGACTCCAACCGGTGACGGTCATGTGGTACTCCCCGTTGTCCATGAAGGCGGGGATGAACTGGACCAACTCCAGCGGCTCGAAGACCACGTCGATCCCGAGCACTTCCTTGATCTGCTGGACATAGATCTGGCAAGCGTCGATCTTGACCTGGTTGACGTACGTGGTCAGCTTGAGGCCGCCGGCAGCGTTGATCGCTTCGACATCAGCCCCAGACATCGCCAGCAGCTCCTTGGCTCGCTCGCGACGGTCGGCGATGTTCGGGTAAGCGACCTGCGGGTTACCGGGCACTTCGCTGTAGGCGAGCGTCCCGTTCGGCCACTGACCACCAAGCGCCTGGATATTGAGGTTGTTGTGCACCGCCTGGTTGACGGCCTCAGGGTGCACGGCGTGCATGATCGCCAGCCGCAGGTTCATGTTCTCCAGCGGCGGCTTCTTGGCGTTGAGGACGAGAATCTCCGAGACGAACGCGCCCTCCATCTTGACGATGTCCCAGTTCGGGTCATCCTCAACCTGAGGAATGAACTGGGGCTCGGGGATGAACATCAGGTCGAGGTCACCGGCGAGGCCAGTGGCGATCAGGGTCGAGTTCTCGGTGATGATGTTGTACTTGATCTCGTCGAAATAGGGCGCACTGGTTCCGGTTGCAGCTCCGGGAGTCGGCCCCTTCATCCAGTGATTCGGGTTGCGCTTACCCAACACGTGCGACTGGTCGACCCACTCCGAGAACTCGTAGGGGCCGGTGCCGAGCGGCTGGAGACCGTACTGGTCGCCCAGTTCATCGGCGGTGGGCACATGCACAATCGCCCCACCGCGGTCGCCGAGCAGGTGCATGACGCCGGCAGACGGCTCGGACATCAAGTAGGTGGCGGTGCGTGCGTCGGGAGTCTCGACCGTGTGGACCACGGAGAAGTTGGGCGCCGGCGTCGCGCCTTCGCTGGTCACGCGCTCGAGGTTGAGCTTCACATCTTCTGACGTGAACGCGTCGCCGTTGTGAAACTGCACGCCGTCGCGCAAGTTGAAGATGATCGTCGTGGTGTCAGGGAACTCCCACGACTCAGCCAACGAGATATCGCCGATCTGGTTGCTCTGATTGTCGTGCATCACCAGATAGTCGTGGAACATCTGGAAGAAGTACGCGTCCGTACCCGACGTGCCGAATTGCGGGTCAAGCGAGGTCGTGTTGAGGTGGATCGCCGGGTTGATACGTGGGGCGATCGCGACACCCGTGTCAGCCTGGGCGACCGTGGCCTGCTGCTGTTGCTGGGCCTGCTGCTCGGCCGGGGCTGCCTGCTGGTCTTGCTGCTCAGCCTGCTGCTCGGCCATCGTCTGCTGCTGCTCTTGCTGCTGCTGAGCCTGGGCCGCCGCGGGCTGCGCGTCGTCGTCATCGTCGCCACATCCAACGAGGGCGAGTCCAGCGGCGCCGACACCGGCGCGGGCCGATGCGCTCAACAGCGAGCGTCGGGACATCTTGTTCCGGCGCATGCGGGTCCAATAGTTGCGGGCAGTCATGGGCATTCCTTCCCGGCGGCCAAATATTCGCTCCGAGTTCCGGCCGGGTAAGGGAGGCCAAAACACGTGGGCCGACGTATCAGGTCGCAGGCTAGCACGTAGGAGTAAATGGACACGCATGACAGTCCCAATCCCCGCTTTACGGAGTCCTGCTCAGTCGGCAGGGGCTATCCGAGTAGGAAGTCCCATGCGGGGAAGGGGCGGGTCCCCGCGTAAAGCGGGGACTGAGAATCGACCAACCCAGGGGGGCTTGGGAGACGCGCTCCGGCGGCTTTGGGCGATAGAGCCAATGTCCTTGCGCATTCGAGACGTGACCTATTTGGTCGGCGTCGAGAACTCGATCGGGCCGTTGCTGACGATGTTGAGGCTGGCGACGAGTTCGACCCGGCCGGCGTCGGTCTGGAACTCGGCTGTGGTGATCTGACTGGTCACTTGGCCACTGTCTCCGATCACGGTCAGGACGGTCGAATAGTGATCAATCGACTCGATGTATACGCTTTCAGCCAGGAGTTCGGCAGTCTCGCCTTTGAGAATCACCACGATCTCATTGAAAAATGGATCCTCGGGAGTGAGGTAGCCCGTTTCGATTACGAGTTCATAGACGGCTGGTCTGCTGCCTTGGATGGTCCGAGTCAGCCAGGCGAAGTCCAGCAACGACGCGAACGGTTCCAAGTAGAGACGGTCGGGAGTGGCCAGAAGTTCGTCTACCGTCTGGCCGGCGAATCCCAACAGCGCCGGATTGGACGGCGCCCAGATCGGCTCGCCGTCGACTTCTGTGTCGCTAGTCCAGATCCCGTCGCGGTTCCAGAGCAGCCGGAACGTGCTGGCATCGTCAATGCTGACGTAGGTTTCAAATGCGCCTTGCGTGCGAGAGCCAAGCACGATCGTTGAGGCCAGACGCGCTTCTCCATCGATGACCGCCTGGGCGACGAATTGCATGTTCAACTCATCGGCTGCAGCGACCCACTCGGTGGCGAGGCCGAGCAGCTCTTCGGTGCTCAGCAGCTCCGGAGGTTCCGAGGAACTGCCCAGGTCGCTGCCCGATGAGGCGCCGCTCGAAGACGGGCTGTCTCCCAGCACATCGAGGAAGGAGCCGTCGATCAGTGGCTCGGGCGTGGGGAACTCGATGGGTTCATTCCAACTGGCCAACATCGCCGACGTAGAGACATAGAACCGCGGCGCGTCTTCATCGCCCGATTGCTCATCGGACGCAACCGACAGACCAAATGCATCTTGAAGCGTGACGTGCGACTCGACCAACAGCGGCGCGCCGCTGTTCTGGCTGATCGTCAGCATCATATGCATGCGTTCAATCCCCGCGTCCCCTACCTCAATGCCGCGCTCCCTCAACAAGGCAACAGTCGCATCATCGAGCGATTCAACATCGATCTCACATTCGACAACCCAGACCCGCTCGCCGGCGTGGTTACCCTCAGTAACCGAGCCGCCCACTGCTTCGACACAACTCAGCGCCTGTCCCTGGCTGGCAGGATCAGCGAAGTCTTCGGGATTACCGCCCAGCATCGCGGTCAACTCGCCCAGGGAGCCGTCAAAGTCATCAGTCAGATCGATCCAGCCCTCGACCTGGGGCATCGAGACGTACGCTGCATCCTCCGAAATCAGTATCTGCATGATCAGCGGTTCCAACGATTGGTCCGCCTGATCCGATTGGTCGTCGAACAACATTGCCGTCTGGGTGAACAAGCTGCTGGCGTCGATGGTCGCCCAGACGTACAGCGGTTCGAGTTGAGCCACGATCGTGCTGTCGATCACCGAGGCCAAACCGCCGAGATTGAAGTCGACATTGATCTCGTATACCAAGGACTCGAGATCAGCCGCCCAAGCCTCAAATGCCGCTGTCGCCTCTGCGATCGGTCCCTCGATCGTCGCGTCCGTCGCGGTTCGCTGAGGCTGGTCTTGCTGGACTTCCTGTTGCGACGATGCCTGGTCAGCCTGTCCCGCCTGACTCGACTGAGTACTGCGCTGCACGGCCGTCGCTCGGTCGGACCCAGCCGCCTGGTCGGATTGCGCGCGTTGTTCTGCCTCACCACTCTGTTGGGCCTGTTGTTCTTGCTGTTGCTGGTCGTCGCCACCGTCGCAGCCGACCAACACAGCGCCGAGCGCAACCAGGCCGGCGATCAGAAGCGTAAACAGTGCGCGCATACGTGTTCCCCCTGAGGACATCAGTGTGGGATTCACTGTATCGCGCACCCGAATGTGGGCCACGCCAATCGAACGGATCGATGTCAGGCAGTGCTCAGCGCAAGTGCGCGAATCTCACCGAACTCGCGGTCCAACTTGCGCCAACTCGTCCCGCCATCCTCGCTCAGATAGACATAGCCGTACAGGGAGGCCGCGGCGATGACATCGGGCGCATCCGGGTGGCTGGCCAACCAGTAGACGACCGAATTCGGAGGCTCGGGCAGTTCACACGGAGTCCAGCTCCGACCGCCATCCGTCGTGCGTTGAATTGCCCCGGTCGTACCCGGAATGCCGTCGCCGCTGGCGACGAACATCGTGTTGGGATCGTCGTGCTTGACGATCATCGCGCGACAGTACGAACGCGGTGTCCGCTCTGTCAACGGCGGAAACTCGTGCTGCAACCAGGACTCGCCCTCGTCGTCCGAGCGTGCGATGCCGAACGGACTGGTGGCGAATGTCGCTGCGCCATCGGGGCCGGCTGAACGGCCCATGCAGTGGATGTCGGCCTGGAACGTCTCGGGACCGAGCGGATTCCCCCGAACCCAGGTGTCCCCGCCATCCAGCGACTTATGCACTCCGTCAACCTCAACTCCGGCGTAGACGCGCTGCGTGTTGAGTGGATCGATCACGACCACGGTCGTGCGGGGAGTGCCGATCGGACACTCCTCGACAATCTGGACCGGCAGGTCGTCCCAGGTCTGACCGCCGTCGCGCGAGCGTCGCACGCCGGGACGCCCGCCGGCGAAAATCGTGTTGGAATCGGTCGGGTCGACGGCAAGGGACCAGGTCTGGCGGTCGGGCACGTAGCTGTCGACCACGTTCCAGCTCGATCCGTTGTCGTCGGACAGGAACAGGCCATCGTCGGCGCCGGCCATCAGTCGGTTCGGATCATCGGGGAAGACGGTCAACGAACGCACAGACTGTTCGCCAACCGAGCGCCCCTTCTGCCAGACGCCGCCGCCGTCGGGGGATCGCCAGAGCCCCTGTCCAATCGTGCCAATGTGAATCGTGATGTGGTCCGACATGATGCGCCTCCTCGAGTTGAGGCTCAGGGTAGGCGCTTTGATCATTCTTCGCGCCACCTCAACTGGTCCGTCATTCCAGGCTTGGCCTGGAATCTCGCCCTTTCCCCATCCGGACGCCCGAACTCCTTCAAGCCAGGTCGTCGTACAAGTCTCGCCAGGTTGGATTCAGTTCAGCGATCAATCCAGATTTTCTCGCTCGTTCCCACTTCTTGATCTGCTTTTCGCGCGTAATCGCATCCAGCATCGTGTCGTGCCACTCGTACCAGACCAGAGTTCGGATCCGATATCTAGAAGTGAATCTGGATCCACGTCCTTGCTTATGCTGTTCCACTCGTTGGGCGAGATTTGAGGTCACGCCAACATATGTAGAGCCACCCGGTCGGCTGGCAAGCATGTAGACGCACGGCTCTTGCGACACGGCAGGATCCATTCTCCTACTACCTCCAGCCCATTCCCGGCGATCTCCATCTGCCCCAGCCATACTGTCGTCATTCCCAGCTCTGCTGGGAATCTCGCTTCTTGCGGCGATCGGGCAGGGGACGAGATTCCCGCGCAAGACGCGGGAATGACGTGGAACCGGAGCCGGGAGTGATCTGGGCAACCTCCTACGGCATATACGGATTCGGACACGGACCCAGCTGCGTCTTAAGAATTGCCTGCGCCTCCTCGACGAACTCACACAGCAACGGCCTCGTATCCGCCGGATCGATGATGTCCTGGCCGGTCGCCTCGGCTGTTCTGAAGGGTGACTCCAGGTGATGCAGGCGCCGCTCGATCTCATCCCGCTTGGCCGCCGGGTCGTCCGCCTCGTCGATCTCTCGCCGATATGCGGCAAGCGCGCCGCCCTCGATGTGCATCGAGCCCCAACGTCCCGAGGGCCAGGCCCAGCGCTGGAACATGCCCGTCGGACGCTGCTGGCACTGTCCCGCGACGCCGAACACGCGGCCCATCACGACGGTCGCCCAGGGCATACGCGACTGACAGGTCGCGATGACCAGCCGAGCTCCGGCTCGTTCGATGCCGCCCTTCTCCGACTCCAGCCCGACCATGAAGCCGGGTTCGTCGGCGAATGAGATCAGGGGCAGGTGGAACGTGTCGCAGAGCTGAATCAGCCGGATCACCTTCGATCCGCCCTTGATGTCGGTCGAGCCGCCCTCATGCATCGGATTGTTGGCCATCACGCCCACCGGATAGCCGTTGATCCGGGCCAGTCCGGTGATCCGTGAGCGTCCGTAGAACGGGGCGATCTCGAAGAATGACCCCTCGTCCACGCTCCAGTTAATCGCTCGGTGTCCGTCGTATGCTCGCCGGCGGTCGCGCGGGACCAGTCGACGCAGGCGTGCTTCGCGGCGGTTGGGATCGTCGGTCGGTTCAACCCGTTCAGGCATCTCATAGACGCTCTGCGGCAGGTAGCTGAGGAACTGGCGGATCTGGCGGAACGCGTCCTCCTCGTCCTCGGCCAGGTTGTCGACCGAGCCGGACTGGTAGACGTGGACACGTTCGTCGCCCAGGTCCTCCTTCGTGATGTCGTAGCCCAGCGCCGCTTTGACCACCGGCGGTCCGCCAGGAAAGAGTTGTGAAATCCCCTTCACCATGATCGAGAAGTGGGCCATGCAGGCATTGACGGCGGGCAGTCCGGCGACCGATCCCATGACCGCCGAGACCACGGGCGACATCCGCAGCAACTCCATGTCGTACGTCGACCAGGTGTTGCCGTCGGGCAGATAGGTGCGGCCCAGCGTCTCAAAGCCGCGCACTGAGCCGCCGGCCGAGTCGAGCATGCGCACGTAAGGCACGCGCCACTCAAGCGCGCGCAGATTGGAAGCCTTCTCAGAGCCGAGACCAGTGCTCGAGCCGTCGCCGCCGCCCGATCCGCCGCGCACAGTGAAGTCGCCTGCCGAGACGACCACCTTGCGTCCGTTGATCTTGCCGAAACCCTCGATCGAGCCTTTCGGCATGAAGCCGACCAGGTCGCCCGATTCGTCGTAGTCGGCGCGACCGACCAGCGACATGAACTCGCGCAGCGAGCCGGGGTCGAGCAGACCGTCGAGCCGCTCATTGACCAGCAGCTTGCCGCGCCGTCGTTGTCGGGCGACGCCTTCTGGCCCGCCGCGCCCCTTGGCCAGTTCCTTGCGCTTGGAGATCTCGGCGATTTCGGTTTCCCAGGTCATCAACAGCTCCGTCCCTTGCTACGCTCTCAGCAGGGTAAAGCTGACCCGGCTGAGACAAGGAACAGAAGATGACCACCGTAGGCTTCATCTACTGGCAGGACGGCGACTGGTGGCTGGGGTATCTGGAAGAGTTTCCCGATTACCAAACACAGGGGGAGTCGCTCGAAGACCTGAAGACGCACCTGCTGGATCTCTATCGAGACCTGACAAGCGGTGAGATTCCCTACGTTCGCCGAAGGGGCGAACTTGCGGTCGCGTGAAGCGGATGGAGCGTGATTAGACAGGCACGGTTCTAGCCACGACTGGTACGTCAAAGAACGCACCCGCAAAGCTCAGGGAGTGCCCAGGCATCGGGAGATCAGGGAGTGGTTGGCGCGGAACATCATCAAGGAACTCAACACGCCGGCAACAGACGAATGACCGGACGACCACCTGGCCAACACAATGCTGCCGGACACTCAACTCACCCGATGATCACGCGATAGACGCAACCACTTGAGGCTGTCTCAAAAGTCTCTATCCCCCGCTTCACGCGGGGGTCTGCTCGGCGTTCGCGTCCAGACTCCCGTCATTCCCGCGCTCCTGCGCGGGAATCCCGCCGACCTTGGCATCAACTGTCGCGCGGAGCGGATCGAGATACCCCCGTTCAAGCCGGGGGCAGGCTCCGCGGCCAGCGCGGGTATGACGGAACAGGGCGCGTGCGGTCCGGCGTTGCGGCTATCGAGACAGCCTCACTTGCCGGTCCCTTGCTGCGAGGAGCGTCGAGGGCAAAGGTGCTCCCAGCGGTCAGGATGGAAGGCTGCCTCGTTGCCTGACTCGCTATGCGAGAGCCGGGCTGGCGGTCCCGTTCGGGGCCTCAGCCTCCCGACCTAAAGCGAATCTCATCTCGGTGGTGGATTTCGCCCAGGCGAATGGCGGTCGTCAGGCTTGCGGTAGTAGCTGGGCTAAAGCCAGGGTCTCCTATTGCAGCCAAGTGCATCTGCGACTGAAGCTCTTGCTGGCAGACAAAGTCGGCGAACCTCAGCGTGTCCTGATAGGAGACATCTTGCCACCGCTCAGGATCGCCCAACTGCTTGATAACGTCCGTGAGTGGTCTGCTATTGGAGGGGGCCATCAGAAAGAGTCCTTTCATTGGCACTCGGCAGGCACCAAGCGGTCACGGGCCTAGAGAATCTCAGCACTGTTTCGCCCGACTAGCGCCGGTGGCCGGGTGCCCGCTCCAGGACCGTAGGGATTGGCGATGGGATCCATTCGCCGAAGTATAGGCTCGTTAAGTGCTTTTAGCGTCGGAGCCTATAAGCGGATAAACTTCCTATAAGTGGGCCGCCGCGACCGCTCTCTGGGCTCTCTGGGCTCTCTCGGCGAGCTCTGGCTGTGGCTCCCAGGCGGGGTCGATCTGGGCACGGATGTTGACGGCCTTTGTTGCGAGCGCGAACTCCTCGCGGGCGAGCTGATGCAGCGACTCGGTCAGCGTTTGCTCCGGATCCTGCGCCAGCCGCTTGGCCCGCGTCCACCAGACTTGCTGCATCGTGTCGTCACTGGCGCGCATCAGGATCTCTTCGGTCACCGCGCGGTGGCGGACCAGGGTGTAGAGGATCTGCACTGGAGTTTGCGGTGGACCGAGCGTCGGCAGCGGGAGCTCTTCTGGCCAAATCAGGCTTGCTTCAGCTGCACAGGCCTGGCTCGCGCAATCCGCGAGCGAGCCGATTGGCGTGGGTTGGTGCAGCAACTGCTCGGTGATACCGGCCAGCGCCGTCGTCAGCACACGGCGCGTGAGCAGCAGAGCATAGCCCCAGGCCTCGGCAGTGTCCGATTTCATCCTCAGACGCGCCCGGCTAGATCAGGTCCTGGCCGCCCGCGACCTCGAGGGCCGAGCGGATCGTGTTCTGGATGCCCTCGTCGGGATCGACCAGCGGCGATCGCAGTGGCCCGGCATTGAAGCCGATGTCGTTCAGCGCCCACTTGACCGGCGCTGGGTTGCCGATCAGGAAGAGCGCCTTGACCAACGGCGCCATCTTCACCTGAAGGCGTCCTGCTTCGGCCGTGTCGCCGCGTTCCCAGGCGTCGTACATTGCCTTGATCTGCCCACCAACCAAGTGCGACAGCACCGACACAGTCCCGTAGCCGCCTGTCGCCAAGATGGCCAGATTGTCCTGATCGTTACCGCTCCAAATCCGGAAGCCCGGCGGCGCAGTGCGAACAATCTCGGCAATCTGCTCAAGGTCGCCTGAAGCCTCCTTGACTCCGACAATGTTGGTGCAGTCCTCAGCCAGCCGCACGGTTGTCTGCGCGGTCATGTTGAGGCCGGTCCGACCGGGCACGTTGTAGAGCATGATCGGCGTGTCGGGCACAGCGTCGGCGACGGCCTTGAAGTGCTGGTAGAGACCTTCCTGCGACGGCTTGTTGTAATACGGCACGACTTGCAGCAGGCCGTCGACTTCGAGCTGCGCGGCCTGCTCGGAGGCGTCCACAGCAGTATTGGTGCTGTTGGAGCCGGTGCCGGCGATCAGCGAGCCGCCAGCGTCGTGAACGACAGGCGCCAGCTCGCGGAAAAGGAGCCGTTCTTCCTCGTGCGTGAGGGTGGGAGACTCACCGGTCGTCCCGGCCACGACAACTCCGTCGGAGCCTGACTTGAGCAGCGCCGTTGCCAGGTTCTGAGCCTGCTCCACGTCAATGCTGCCAGCCTCAGTCATCGGCGTCACCATCGCAGTGAAAACGCGTCCCCAGTTGGGGGCATCGTTGGGATCGGTCATGATTCCGTCTTTCCGTCAGTCAGGGTCTGACAATTCAGGCTACTAGGTTCGGGTCACATCGTTGGTGACGCTAGCGGGAAGAGTGAAGTCTTTCGCGATATGTTCGCGGGTTCAAGCCGCAACAAAGTCAAGTGACGGAGAATGGAGCAGTGCGGCTCATATCGGTAGCACTCGAACCCTGCTTCGTCGTTCGTCTACGACAACCAAGGCTCCAGCTGACAAGTCTGACTCATGCTGTTCGAGCGCAGCGATGACGATGCCGGAGAAGTGTTTCGCAAGCACATTTGCGGATCGCACCTGAAACACGCTCGGTCCGCCTTGGTGTGAGAGCGCCAGCATTGTCCCGAAGTCAAGATCATGGGTTAACACGACCCATCCGTTTACGGCGGCCCAGTCCATGATTTCTCTGTCGGTGGCTCTTGGGTCTCCGACACTGGACCAATGAATGGACTCCCACCCGTGCTCGCTCAACTTCTGAACCAAGACGGGCGACAAGTTCATGTCGAGAAGCAGCTTCGGTCTCACTGTACCGAGAGCGGAACCTCGCGCTCCTCGAGTCTCCACGCCGCATATGAGAGCGCCTGTGCAACGTCCGCTTCTTCGAGGTACGGGTAGGCGCTGAGAATTGCGGTCGAGGAGTGGCCGCTCGCGACCAGCCCGACGACGGTCCCGACTGTAATCCGAAGACCTCGAATGCAGGCCTTGCCTCCCATCACCTCGGGATCACAGGTAATTCGGTCGAGCGTCTTCGTGGTCATTCGATGCTCCGCGCAGTTGCAGAACCGGCCGCTTAACTGCACTGCCGGTTGCCAAGCTAACGCTCACGATATCGGCTTGGTTCGGGCGATCGCGACTTCCAGTGCCTAGAGGCAGCCGTCTTCGAGCATCCACTCGACCATCTGCACGATGTTGAGTGCGGCTCCCTTGCGCAGGTTGTCGGCGACGACCCACCAGGCGAGACCGTTGGGGTTGGTCACGTCGACACGGGCCCGGCCGACGAGCGTGTCGTCGATCCCGTCGGCGTCGAGCGGCGTCGGCCACTCTCCGGCGGCTCGGCCGTCGATCACCGACAGTCCGGCCTGTGCGGCCCAGCGCTGGCGCGCCTCCTCAGGCGTGATCGGCTTATCGAAATCGGCATGCACGGCAATCGCGTGGGCGCGCTCGGTCGGGATGCGGACGCAGGTGGCCGAGAGCGGCAACTCGGGCTGGTGCAGAATCTTGCGCGACTCGACCAGCATCTTGCGCTCTTCGTTGGTGTAGCCATTCTCGAGAAAGACATCGACCTGGGGCAGCGCGTTGTTGGCGATCTGCTTCGGATACTCGGAAATCTGCTCGTCCGAGATTGAGTCGCCACCGACCAGTGACGCGTTTTGCTCCTGCAGTTCAACGACCGCTGCGCCGCCTGAGCCGGAGGTGGCCTGGTAGGTATCAGCGATCACGCGAGTCACGGCGCGGTCCTGGATCAGCGGGTGCAGCGAGAGCACCAGCGGCACGGTGGTGCAGTTGGGCGTCGCGATGATGCCGTTGTGGTGGCGCAGGTCCTCCGGGTTGACCTCGGGTACAACCAGCGGCACGCCCTCCTGCTGGCGGAAGGCCGAGGAGTCGTCGAAGGCGACGGCGCCCTTCTGGGCCGCGACCGGACAGAGTTCCTTCGAGGCTGCCGTTGAGGCGGAGATGAAGGCCACGTCCGCTCCATCGAAGGCGTCGTGTGTGGTTTCGTGGACGATGTGCGTCTGACCGCGGAAGGTCAGTTCGCGACCCTCGGAACGCTTTGTCGCGAGCAGGCGGAGTTCCTTGACCGGGAAGTTGCGTTCTTCCATGCACTTGAGGAATTCGGCTCCCACGACGCCGGTGGCGCCGACGAGGGCGACGGTCAGTTCACGTCCCACGGTGTTGCTCCTTGATGTTGTGCGGGGTTGCTGTGCGTGGTTGCTGTGCGTGGTTGCTGTGTTGCAGGGATTAGTCGGTTCGCAGGCCAAGCAAGCGGTCGAGCCCGATCACCAGGTGATCGAGGTCCGGTGCTGCCCGTGCGGCGCGCAGGATTTCGGGGATGAAGGAGGCGCGGCTCATGGAGTCGTGACGGATCGTTAGTGTCTCGCTACTGCCGCCGAAGACGATCACTTGATGTGCGACCAGTCCCGGCAGTCGAACCGAGTGCAGTGATGCGCCGCCGAGCTCTGCTCCTCGAGAGTCGTAGCCCTCAACGTTGTGGCGCTCCGCCTCGTTCCGGGTGAAGTCGGAGTCTCGCGCAGCTCGCATCGATTGCGCAGTTGCGACAGCAGTGCCCGAAGGTGCGTCGACCTTGCCATCGTGGTGCTGCTCGATGATTTCGACGGAGTCGAAGAGCGGTGCGGCGATGTTGGCCAGATGCATCATCATCACAGCGCCGAGTGCGAAGTTGGCGGCAATCACGCCACCGAGTCCCGCCTCGTTGACCCGCCGCTCAGCATCGGCGACGACATCATCCGAGAGGCCGCTGGTACCGATCACAGGTCGGACGCCAGCGTTGACGGCGGCGGGAATGAGCCGCTCCGTCCACTCGGCGTTGGAAAAGTCGATCACGACATCAGGCGCCCATTCCGCGAGAGCCGCGAGCGAGTTGCTCAGCGGCACTTCGCGACCGTCGATATCGACGGAGGAGTCGCTGGAGAGTCCATCGAGCGCGCCGACCAGCTCGAGGTCGTCGGCCGACTCGATGGCCGTCATGATCTGGCGGCCCATGTTGCCGGCTCCGCTCATCACGATGCGGATCATGACTCACTCTTTCTGCTGGCCTCGGCAACCTGTGACCAAGAGCAGCGACTAGCGGCTGGGTGCGCCGAAGTCGCTGCGTGGCGGCGGCGGCGGCGGTGGCGGGCCGTCGTCTTCGTTCTGGTTGCCGCGACGGATGTTGACCCTCGAGAGGATGCCACCGCGCCGGCGCGGCGCGACGTTGCTGTCGGGCTGGCGCTCCTCGCGCTCTTCCGACTCTTGTCGTGGCTGGCGCTCGGAACGCTGTTCCTCAGGCTGGCGATTCTGGTCGCCCTGGTTCGACTGCTGATTCGACTGCTGGTTGGAGTCTGACGACTGTTGCTGGCCCGCGCCTCGGCGGCGGCGGCGGCGGCGGCGGCGCGGCGCTCCGTCCCGGTCGCGCGGTGGGGCGACGGCGGCGGAGCCGTCATCACCAGTCGCAGCAGCTAGCGGAGCGGGCGCTGCTTCGGTCTCAGGCGCGTCGACCGTCTCCGGTCCGCGGTCGGCCTCGGTTGCGCGGTCGGCCTCGGGTGCGTCAACGGGAGCGGCGTCCAGTTCGGCAACGGCCGGTTCTGGCTGACTCTCCTGCTCGGGAGCTGGTTCGTCAACTTCGCGGGCTACGCGAGGTCGTCGTTGCCGTTGCTCTCTCGGTTCCCTGGGCTCTCGGGGCTCTCTTGGCTCCCTGGGTTCCCGGTCACGACGCGGACCGCGATCGTCACGGCCGCGACGCTCCCTCGGCTCTCGTCCCTCACGCCCTTCGCGCCCCTCTCGAGGTTCCCGCTGCGGGCGTGGAGCGTCAGTGTCGCCATTGAGCAATGCCTTGCGCGAGGCGTTGACTCGACCGAGATTGTCCACCTCGATCACGATGATCTGCATCTCGTCGCCGACGCTGACAATGTCCTCGACCTTGTCGACGCGGTAGTCGGCCAGTTCGGAGATGTGCACCAGGGCGTCTTTACCCGGCACCATCTCGACGAATGCACCGAAGGGCAGGATGCGAACGACCTTGCCGGTGTAGATCTGGCCAGGCTCGATGTCTCGGGTCATGGCGGAAATGCGCTCGAAGGCGGATTCGCCCGACTTTTGATCGACGGCGGTGATGAACACAGCGCCGTCGTCCTCGACCGAGATGTCTGCGCCGGTGTCTTCCTGGAGGGCGCGGATGTTGCGTCCGCCGGGACCGATCAACTGACCAATCTTGTCCTGCGGCACGTCGATGCGCAGGATGCGCGGCGCGTGCGGAGACATCTGCTCGCGCGGCGCGTCAATGCACTCGGTCATCACATCCATGATTGCGAGACGTGCGTCGCGAGCCTGGTCCAGCGCTCGCGCGAGAATCTCAAGGTCGATGCCCTTGACCTTCATGTCCATTTGCAGCGCCGTCACGCCCTCGCGTGATCCGGCGACCT
The DNA here is from genome assembly GCA_965207365.1 of Dehalococcoidia bacterium. Taxonomy (GTDB): domain Bacteria; phylum Chloroflexota; class Dehalococcoidia; order Bin125; family Bin125; genus Bin125. The sequence goes on from OZ242281.1 coordinate 1,572,977, forward strand.
TGAAGTCCATGTCGCCAAGGTGATCTTCCATACCGACGATGTCGGTCAGGATGGCGACATCATCGTCTTCCTTGATCAGGCCCATGGCGATGCCGGCGATCGGCGTCTTGATCGGCACGCCGGCGTCCATCATCGAGAGGACTGAAGCGCAGACCGAGGCCATCGAGGTCGAGCCGTTGGAGGCGAGCACCTCGGAGACGAGTCGGATCGTGTAGGGGAACTCTTCGAACGGCGGCAGGATGGCGGCCATGGCGCGCTCGCCGAGCATGCCGTGTCCGATGCTGCGCCGTGACGGGTTGCCGACACGTCCGGTTTCACCGGTCGAGAACGGCGGGAAGTTGTAGTGGTGCATGAAGCGCTTCGAATCCTCGGGACCGAGGTCGTCGATGCGCTGGGCCATACCCGAGCCGGCCAGCGTCGTGAAGCTGAGCACCTGCGTCTCGCCGCGCTGGAACAGACCGGAGCCGTGCGTGCGTGGGACAAGGTCGATCTCAGCCGAGAGCGGGCGCAGGTCGGCATGTCCGCGACCATCGGCGCGTACGCCGTCATCGAGGATGCTGCGCCGCACGATGTTCTTCTCGACTGCGTCGAACGCTTCCTGGTGCGCTTCGGCGTCGGCGTCTTCGTCGAGGTTGTCGAGCAACGAGGCCTTGACGGCGGCCCGGCGAGCGTCGCGGTCGGCCTTGTCTTCCGCGTCGCGCAGCGCGGACTGAAGATCATCGCCGATCTTCGCTTCCACGGCGGCGAGGATGTCGGCGTCGACCTCCTGCGGCGTGAACTCGCGCTTCTCGCGACCGACTTCGCTGGCCAGTGCTTCTTGCATCTCGCAGATGGTCGTGATCGCTTCCTGGCCCAGCGCCAAGGCGTCAACCAGCATCGATTCCGGCACTTCGCCGGCTTCCGCCTCGACCATCGTGATCGCGTCCTTGGTACCGGCGACGACGAGGTTGAGCTCGGAGACCTCAAGCTGGGCGAAGGTCGGCTGGAGGACGAGTTCTCCCTCGACGTATCCAACCCGAACCGAGGCGACGGGGCCGTCGAAGGGAATGTCGGAGACGCAGAGCGCGGCAGACGCGGCGATCGTGCCCAGCGTGTCGGGTGGGTTCTCCATGTCGACCGCGAAGATCGTCAGGATCAGCTGGGTGTCGTCGTTGTAACCCTTGGGGAACAGCGGACGAATGGGGCGGTCGGTCAGGCGGGCCGACAGAATGGCGGTCGTAGTCGGTCGTCCTTCGCGGCGGAAGAACGATCCGGGGATTCGCCCGGCGGCGTAGAGGCGCTCCTCGAATTCCACCGACAGGGGAAAGAAGTCGATCCCCGGTCGCGGCTTCGACGCCGTGGCGGTGCCGAGCAGCATCGTGTCGCCGTAGCGAATGGTGACGGCGCCGCCGGCCTGATGGGCCAGCTTGCCGGTTTCGATCGTGAGGGTGCGTCCAGCAATCTCCTGCTGGACAGTTCGGGTGGTGATTTCCATACGTTGGTGCGTTCCTGTACTTTCCTGTACTTGATGTCCCTGCCGCCGCTTCCTCAACGACAGGTGCTGTGTGCTCGGCGGCGATCGGTCGATCGCAAGCGCTCAGGTGGCGCGTCGCCGAAATCTGTTCGAGACCGTTCGCAGCGCTCGTCACAGCGCTCGGACGTTCCGCTCCGGGTCGGCTAGCGGCGCAGGCCCAGCGTGGCGACCAGCGTGCGGTAGCGGCTGACGTCCTCGCGGTTGAGGTAAGCGAGTTGACGTCGCCGTTGCCCGACCAGCTTCATCAGCGCGCGCCTGGTGTGGTAGTCGTGTCGATGCTCGCGCAAGTGATCGGTGAGCCGTGAAATGCGTTCGGTCAGCTGAGCGATCTGCACCTCGGGCGAGCCGGTGTCGTTCTCGTGCTGTCCAAACTTCTCCGCAATGGCGGTTTTCTCATCCTTGCTCAGCATGTATGCACCTATCCACGTGGGCCATGTGGCGATGATGCGCGACGGGCTGGATTGGGTCGTGACTGGTGTCGTCGTGGCTGGCGGCTGTCCAAGCCGTCCGCTCCCCGCCTGCCCCCGGCTTCAACGGGGACTGCTGCGCTGCATCGTGTCGCTGTGTCGTCTCGTTGCCTAGACATTACCAGACTGCCCCGAAGCAGCGTTGGATTATCGGTGGCGTATGCGACACTGCGAGACATGACCGTGCTGATGAGACATCCAATCATGATCGTCCGCGCCCGCCTCGACCCAACGGTGCTGGACGCGTTCGAGGATTGGCATCGCCAGACGCACCTGCCGCACGTACTCGATATCCCCGGCATCGTCTCGGCCTTCCGAGTCCGCGCCTCAGACCCCATCGCCGGCGCCCACCTGATGGGCTACACGTTCGAAGACGAGACCGTCGTCCAGGCCGCCCTCTCATCAGAAGAGGCTCAGGTCGCCCGCCAGGACTGGGAATCATGGGCCGACCAGGTCTACGAGCTCTCGGTGGAGATCTACGCGCCGCTGGCGCCACTGCCGATCTTCCAGCATCACAACTGAGCTGCCTACGCAACCTCAATCCGCACCAACACGTTCCGTCATACCCGCGCTTGCCGCGGGTATCTCGCGCCAAGGACGTCAGTTGGCTGAACTCCCGCGCACCAACACCTTCCGTCATACCCGCGCTCCGTCGCGGGTATCTCGCAGTGGCAAGCACAGACGCAGCGATACCCTACCTGCCATGCCGCTTGAGCCATGCGTCTACATCCTCGCCAGCCGTCCTCGGGGAGCGATCTACACCGGCGTCACGGGGGATTTGCGCCGCAGGGTGTGGCAACACAAGCGAGGAGAAGGCTCAGCGTTCACCAAGCGCTACCAGATTGACCGCCTGGTCTGGATGGAGCCTCACGACACCATGGACGAGGCGATTGCAAGGGAGAAGCAAATCAAGCGTTGGAGCAAGGAGCGTCGGCGGGGCATGATTGATGCCTTCAATCCCGAGTGGCGGGATCTGTATCTCGACTTGGCGTGACGGTTCCGAGGCCTAACTGAGCGCCGTGCTGGACTCAGCGAGATACCCGCGACGGAGCGCGGGTATGACGGAGTTGGATTGGCTTGCGTGAATGGCGAAGCTGGCTTCTACAAGTCCAGCGCGACCTCTTCCTTGATCGGCGTCTTGCCCTCGGGCAGGGTGAAGAAGTTGCAGAAGCAGGTTCCCTCGAAATCGACCAGGCCGTTGAGGACTGGCTCGCAGACGCAGATGGTGTCGTCGTTGTTGGCCGGCTGACAGGGACAGAAGAACTTGCCGAAACGCATCCTCATATTGACGAAGTCTTCGATCGTTTGGTCGGCGTTCATCAGGATGTAGCCGCGTTCCTCGCAGAACTTGTCGGCCAGTTCGGTCATTTCCTCGCGGTACCTGTCGCGCATCGCGCGCTCTTCTGCTTCGGGGAGATCGGTCAGGCGTTCAAACTCGGCCATGCTGCGCCTTCTTCCTAGGCTTCCTAGGCGTGGTCTACTAGGCGTGGTCTATCTGGAGTCTATGCGGACGCCTCGGCTCGGGCAGCCGCGAACCGTACAAGCGAACGCACGGGCACGCCGGAGGCGCCCTTGACCTGCGTCCCGCGCGTCTTGCTGGCGTCGTCGGTGCCGGCCATGTCGAGGTGCGCCCAGGGCGTGTCGCCGGCGAAGCGGGCGAGGAACTTGGCTGCCGTGATCGCGCCCGCCAGGCGGCCACCGGTGTTCTTCACATCAGCGACCTGGCTGCGGATCTGCTCGTCGTACTCGGCGAACATGGGCAACTGCCAGAACTTCTCGCCGGCTCGCTTGCCCGCCTCGATCACCTCGGCCGCGAGATCGTCGTCGTTGGCCATGACTCCCGTCGCGACATCGCCCAGCGCCACCGCGCACGCCCCCGTGAGCGTCGCCACATCGATCAACGGCGAGAGTCCCAGGTGGTTGGCGTAGGAGAGCGCGTCGGCGAGCACGAGACGGCCCTCGGCGTCGGTGTTGATCACTTCGATCGTCGCGCCGTTCATTGCGGTCAGCACGTCGCCCGGCTTGATCGCGTTGCCGCCGGGCATGTTCTCGGTGCAAGGGGCGAGGGCTGTGACGTTGATCGGCAGCTTGAGGTCGGAGATGGCGCCCATCGACGCGACGACCGCGGCAGCGCCCGACATGTCCTGCTTCATCGCTTCCATGTTGGCGGCCGGCTTGATCGAGATGCCGCCGGTGTCGAAGGTGATGCCCTTGCCGCAGTAGCCGAGGCCGGGCTCGTCGCCTCCGCCTCGATGACGCATGATCAGGAAGCGGGCTGGCTGGTGCGATCCCTTGGCCACGCCGAGGAATGATCCCATGCCCAGCTCGGCGGCCGCAGCCTCGTCCAACACTTCAATCTCGACGTCATGCTCAGCGGCCCAGGCTTCGGCGCGGTTGGCGAGTTCGGTCGGCGTCAGCAGGTTGGACGGCTCGTTGGCCAGGTCGCGGGCGAAGTTGGCCGCGCCGGCCAGCGAGTGACCGTGGGCGATGCCAGCCTCGACCCCGGCGACGTTGTCGGAATGCAACGATGTCCGCTCCAGCACATTCGGCGTCTTCTTGGGCGTCTGGTGTCGGTCAAAGCGGTACAGGCCGAGGTCCAGGCCCTCGGCAATTGCCCCGGCGATCTCGTCGGTGCTGAAGCCGCATTGCTCGCCATCGACGGCGATTGCCAGGGTTCCCGATGACAATGATCGGGCGCGACGCGCGCCATTGGCGGCGGCGTGACGAATCTCGTCCAGGGTCATCTGCTCGGCTGGACCGAGTCCGGCGATGATCGCACGTGGGGCTTCTGTCTGGCCAAATGTGTGCACGACCACGGTCTCATTGACCGCGCCCGACAACTCGCCCGCCTTGACCAGCGGCGCGAGGCCGCCATCGAGCGCATCGTTGAGCTGGCGCAGCGCGCCGCCGTCGAGGATGTCGTCGTCCTTGGTCGCGAAAATCAGCAGGTGGTCGGCAGCCGCTTCCAATGCAGGCTGTCCGCTGGCAGTGATATCCATGGGAATCTTTCAAGGCGCACTCACGGCGCGGTTTTGCAGGGTCGGGCAATGCAGATCATCCTAACGATCACCAGGAATACTGTGACGAAATGCGTGAGTTCCTTCGCGAGTTGGCGGCAGTCGCGGTCGCGGCACTGATCTATTACCTCGTCCGAGGCGCCGTCGCTGACCGCGCTGAGGAGGCCTTCCAACGTGCCCGCGACATTCTCGAGCTGGAACAGCGGCTCCGGCTCGACTGGGAAACGGCAATCCACGAGTCGATTCTGGGCTCCAACGCGCTGATTGATCTCGCCAACGGCACGTACTTCTGGGGCCACATGCCCTTGCTGATCGTGCTAGCGGTCTGGCTCTGGCGGACCGACCGACCGACGTGGCGGATGTTTCGCAACGCGCTGCTGTTCTCAGGCGCTGCAGGGGTGATCGCGTATCTCCTGTTTCCCACTGCGCCTCCTCGACTGATGCCCGAACTGGGCTACATCGACACGCTCGCGCTCCGCGCGGCTCCCGCCTATCAGGCGCAGGAGGTCGGGCTGTTCGTCAATCCGTATGCGGCGCTGCCGTCCCTGCATGTGGGTTGGGCGTTGTTGGCCGGACTCGCTGTGTGGCGAGCCTCGGGTCGCCCATCGATGCGGGCGCTGGCGGTCGCGATCCCGCTCTCGCAGAGCTGGGCGGTGGTCGCGACAGCGAATCACTGGACCTTAGACGCCTTCGCCGGTCTGGCTGTGTGCGGCCTCGCCTGGTTGCTTACCTGGTTGCTCACCGAGTGGCTACCTAGACTGCGGCTGAGATCGCCAATCCAGATTCAGAGGAGTCGATGATGCTGATTGTGACAACGTCTACCGTGCCAAACCGCGAGATCGCCGAGGTGGTCGGTCTGGTCAGCGCGAACAGTGTGCGCTCGCGCAACGTGGGACGGGACATCCTGGCCGGCGTCAAGAGCCTGCTCGGAGGCGAGATTCACGCCTACACGAAGCTGATGACGGAAACGCGCGAGCAGGTGCTAGGCAAGCTCGAGGCGTCGGCTGCGGAGTTGGGCGCCGATGCGGTCGTCGGGATGCGGATGGAGAGCTCGGATGTCGGCCAAAACATGGCTGAGGTCTACATGTACGGCACGGCAGTGAAGCTCCGCTGAGCGGGTTCGTATAGGGACGGGCGAGACTCCCGCCTACGTGAGGCTGTCTCACTTGTTCCTCATCCCCCGCTTCACGCGGGGGTCTGCTCAGCGTTCGCGTCCAGACCACCGTCATTCCCGCGCTCCTGCGCGGGAATCTCGCCGACTTTGGCATCAACGGTCGCGCGGAGAAGATCTAGACATCCGCGGCAAGCGCGGGTATGACGGAAAAGGGCGCAAGAGGTCCGGCGTTGCGGCTATTGAGACAGCCTCACGTGGGACTGTCTTACTTGTTCCTCATCCCCCGCTTCACGCGGGGGTCTGGTCCTCTTGGGACGGCGAAGAAGCAGGCCTTCGATCAAGTCGGGGAGGGGAATTCCTCACTTGCCACAGGCGACCGGAACCCGAACAGACCCCCGCGTGAAGCGGGGGATGGAGAGAGACAGCCTCACGCGGGAACGACGGGGTCGCGGGGGAATGGTTGAGCCGCCGCTATGGCGTGACCATGACGCAGTCGGCTGGGACGGTGATCACTTCGCCGTTCCTGGTGTAGGACATGGGGTCAAAGCAGACCATGTAAGGCTCGCCGCGATCATAAGCCTGCTGCTCGAGGATGAAGGCGTTCTCCTGTTGCTCGGACGACTGGCCGCCGTTGGCGGCGGTCACGACCACCGTTTGGTCCTCGGGAATGTTGGTCACGGCCTCAGTCACGTCTTGTCGTGCCTCGCGCTGTTCTTTCGCTTCCTCGACGTTGGTTGGGGGCTTTGTGCCGTCATAGTCGATCGGCTGTTGATCGTCATCCGAAGCGTCGCCATTGTTGCCCTGGTCGAACGTGATCGTTGTGCCTTCGGTCTGGATCCTGACGATGTTCGCGCCGGTGGGGGCTGTGATCTCAGTGTTGTCCGTCGACACCCCGCCGTCAGTCTGTGACTCGGACTCTTCGTCCAGGTTCACGGCCTGCAATGGATGTTGCGAGTCTTCCTCGGCCTGACCCTCGGCTTCGCCCTGCTGCCCACCCTGCTGGACTGCGGCAACGGCTTGCCCCTGTTGGGACACTGGCGCCGATTGGGGCGCCGTGCTGAGGCCGACTGGCTGGACGTTGCTCACTTCGACGGGACCACCCGGCTGCGTGGTCGCGTCAGGTGTGAACGAGAATCGGTAGCAGACGCCTTCAGCATCACCACACATCGTGCATTGGAAGGATGGGGTGTTTTCCTTCGTTGCGGTGACGGTCTGCGTCGTTCCGCCCACGTTGATATCGAACTGCACTCCTTGGTCGGGTTCGAGCTCTGCATCCGTGACGATGGCGCAGGCGACCTGCCCGCCGGTCGTCTCGCAGTCCAATGTGATCTGGGAGCCGCCAGTGCTCGCTTGAGCAGTACCCGCCTCGAACATCAGGCCAAAGAGGACCGAGGCGACGACGGCTGCTGCGATGAGGGCCATGCTGCGAAACACACGACGTTTGGACTGGAGTCTCCGACCAAGCATGTTCACGCTCAGCAATCTAGGCGCCCTGTTCGTCAGGCGGCACGGTACCTTGATGGAATGAGAATTCGGAGTAGCCTATCTGCTCAAATTTCGTCATGTCAATGATCTATGACATTTGACAGAACGGCCAAGACAGTGCGCTATCGCCGCGGCCAGGACGCGTGTGATTTGAGCCGCTCTAAGATCGCCGCCGCGACATCGTACTTGTGCAACAGCGGCAGCCGCTCGACCTCGCCATCGGCATCGAGCAGGACCACACGATTGGTATCGACCTGGAAGCCGGCGTCGGCCTGGGTCACATCGTTGGCGACGATGAAGGCGAGTCCCTTCTTCTCGATCTTGGCCTGTGCGTTGGCGATCAGGTCGTCGGTTTCGGCGGCGAAACCGACTTTGAGCAGCTTGGGCGCATCGATCGATGCGATCACATCCGGGTTCTCGACCATCTCGAGAATCATCCCCTCGGCTTCGGCGTCCTGTTTCTTGAGTTTCGAGTCCGCCGCCTCGGCCGGCCGGTAATCGGCGACGGCGGCGGCCATGACGAGGGCGTTGGCTCCTCGCGCGGCGTTCTGGATTTCGGACTGCATCTCGAGCGCTGTGTTGACCGAACGGACCACGATTCCATACCGACCTTGCGGCGCGGGCTGCGTGGTGATCAGCGTGACCGCGGCGCCTTGATCGCGAGCGGCCTCGGCGACGGCGACGCCCATTTTGCCGCTGGAGTGATTGCCGATGAAGCGAACGGGATCGATCGGCTCGCGGGTGCCGCCGGCGGTGACGATGACATGTCGTCCGCGCAGATCGCCGACGGTGCGGCCGACCGCCGAGCGGACGGCAGCGGCCAACTCGATCGGTTCGATCAGGCGTCCGAGTCCTCGTCCGCCGGAGGCGAGTCGGCCGATCGCTGGACCGGCGATGAATGCGCCGCGCGCCTTGAGCAGCTCAAGGTTGGCCTGCACTGACGGCTGGCTGTACATGACCGAGTCCATCGCCGGCGCCACGACTAGCGGCGCACTCGTCGCCAGTGCCGTCAGCGTGACCGGGTTGTCGCCGATGCCCTGTGCCAGCTTGGCGATCGTCGTCGCCGAGGCGGGTGCGACCAGCATCGCGTCGGCGCGGCGCCCCATGGCGACGTGCTGCTCGGCCGGCGCGGCTGGATCCCAGAGGTCGGCGGCGACTTCGCCCTTGACCAGCGAACGGAAGGTCAGCGGCGGCACAAAGCGAGCGGCTGAGGGCGTCAGCGCCACGTCGACGATCGCGCCCGCGTCTTCCAGGCGGCGCGCGGCCTCGATGCTCTTGTAGGCCGAAATCGATCCGGTCACGCCGAGCGTAACGCGGCCACCGCTGAGCGGCAGCGGCGTCGGGACTTCGCTATCCGCCCTGTCCGTGCTGTCCCTGCTACCGGCGCTCATGGAGTGCCTTCGGCGTTGTAGTAGTACAGCTCGCGCAGACCCCAGAGGATCAGATCTTCATCGACCACATCCAGGATCGTGGTCTCCTCGGCAATGCGCGGGGCCCAGCCGCCAGTGGCGACAACCTTGGCCTGGCCCAGTTCCTGACGGAAGCGCTGGATGATGCCCTCGACCAGTCCCACGTAGCCGAACAGGATGCCGCTCTGCAGCGCTGTCTCGGTGCGGGTGCCGATCGCAGCCGGAGGACGCTCAAGGTCGATCCGAGCCAAACGGGAGGCGCGATCGAACAAGGCGTCGGTCGAGATCCCGATCCCGGGTGATATGGCGCCGCCGATGTAGACGCCGTGTTCATTGATCGCGTCGAACACGGTCGCCGTGCCGAAATCGACCACTATCAGCGGCGGCGGTCCGTATCTGGAGCAGGCCGCGACCGCGTCAACGATCCGGTCGGCGCCGAGTTCTTCAGTGTGCTCGATACCGATGCGCACCGGCTTTCTCATATGAGACGAGACCAGCAATGGCTCGGTGCGCAGGAACTTGCGGCAGACATCCTGGAACACCGGCGCCAGCGCCGGCACGACCGATGAGATGATCGCACCGTCGATCTGGGCAATCTTGATGCCCTCGTATCGCAGCAGCGATGCGACGAAAATGCCGTATTCGTCCGACAGCCGGTCATGTTGGGTGGCGAGTCGCCAGGTATGGACAATTTTACGATCGTTAAACACGCCAATTTGGAGGGTGGTGTTTCCGATGTCGATGGCGATCAACATGGCTCGCCGTCCTTCACGAATCGAGATTGCCTTCATAGGCGAAGCCGCAAGCCAGGATCCGTCGCGGCGTCGCGCTCCGATTTGGTGCATTCTACGCTTACCACGCAGTTTCTGACCGAGAGCGGCTGCTGGACTCGACCAGGAACGAATTCAAGACGTAACGAGATCGGTCAAGGACCGATCACCTGCTCGTGGAACGATTGGGGATGGTGTGGATGAGTTATCTGGTCAGCAGGCTACTTAAGACCTCGCGGTCACGGGCTGTTGTTTCCGTCATCGCTGGTTAGTATGTTCCCTCAAGCAAGCCTTTCCAAGCAGCGCCGATTTGGATTTAGCGCCCAGAACGACGCGCGTCGACGGAAAGTCCTTCTCCAAAGGAGGCGGCGGCGGCATGGTCAACCGTTCGGCTCGATCACTCAACGATCCGCATTCCGATCCTCGCGCGATCTGGCAGCGAACCCTTGAGGTACTGAGGGACTCGCTCGATCGCGAGACGTTCGAGACTTGGTTTGCCGACACCTACGCGATCGAAATCCGCGGCGGTGTGCTGCATGTCGGCGTGCCCACTGTGATCAAGCTCGAAACGCTGCGCGGCAGCTATTACCCGCAGCTCGCCTCAGCCGTGCGCCAGGCCGCCGGTCGGCCCATGGAGATAGAACTCCGAGTCGCGTCACGTCCGGAACCGCAGACAGCGGCGCTCGACATGCCAGAGGACGACAGCCTGCTCAGCGGTGAACGCAGTCAGAGCCTGCTGGGCGGGGAACGCAGCCAGCCGATTCAGCCGGCCCGCAGTCGGCCGGCTGTCCTGAACCAGGCCACCTTCGAACGCTTTGTCGAGGGCACCTCCAACCAAATCGCCGTGACGGCGTCGCGACGAGTCGCCTACCACCCCGGCGAAGACACGAACCCGCTGTTCATCTACTCCAACTCGGGGCTGGGCAAGACGCACCTGCTGCATGCCATCGCCCATGTGACGATGCAGTCGCACTACACCGTCCTGGTCGATACCGAGTCCTACGTACGCCAGTTTGTCAACAGCGTCGGCGCAGGCGAGCGGGCCGCCTTCCAGCAGAAGTATGAGTCGGCCGAGGTGCTGATCATCGACGACGTGCAGAAGCTCGGCGGCAAGGTGCAAACGCAGGACGAATTCTTCAACGTGTTTAACGCGCTGCACCACCGCAACCGCCAGATCGTGATCGCCTCCGACATGCCACCGCGACTGCTGACGGGACTGGGCGAACGCTTGGTGACCCGGTTCGAGGGCGGGCTGGTCGTCGAGATCAACCCGCCCGACCTTGAGTTGCGGATGGCCATCCTGCAGCGCAAGATCCGCGACTGGCAACTCAACATCGACGAGTCGACGATCATCATGATCGCCGAGCGTGCCGGCACCAACGTGCGATCGTTGCTCGGCGCATTGCAGCGCGTTCGCGTGTTTGCCGAGAGCGATCGATCACCGGTCACCCCGGGCGTCGTCTTGCGAGCATTGGCCGGACACGCTCCCGAAGAGGCGCGTAAAGCCAAGCCCTCGGTCGCGGAGCTGATCGCAGCCACGTCCGATCTCACCGGAGTCGCCCCGGAGCTCTTCACTGCGCCACGCAAAGACCGTCGCACCGCTCGTGCTCGACAACTGGTGATGTATCTGGCCTGCCACCACACCGACCTCTCGCTGAACGCCATCGGCGAAGCGCTCGGCGGCCGCGACCACTCCACCGTCCTACACGGACGCGACAAGGTCGAGGGCCTGCTGGCCAAGGCCGGCGACCCCGACTCCCAGTGGTGGGTCCAGCAAATCTCCGAGATTCGCTCCCGCCTGCACCTCTAATCCCGCCCCCCCCTTCCCTACATGCCCGCTATCCCCGACATGCCTGACCTGTCCAAGCCGGGTCCCCGCATGTCCCCAGACGCGTGCGCCTGTCCACGCAACATCCACCAGCGCTCCAGCGAAACTGCCCAGCAGCCCACAGTCGGCCCACGAGACCACACAGAGATTCTCCCGTGCCCGACGCAGCCTGGCGTCAGTTTCCCCATTGCCCCAACCACCATCAACAACGACAGCATGTACCAATTGACTACGTTCTTCAATTCCATGCTTGGATCCGGAGCGCTCGTCGAACGTGTGGATAAACTCGTTCCATGATTGATGCAGTTGAGATCGAAGTTGAGGGCGGCGCCGGCGGCCGTGGAGCGGTGTCGTTTCGCCGTGAGAAGTTCGTCCCACGCGGCGGGCCAGACGGCGGGCGCGGCGGGCGTGGCGGTGATGTCATCGTGATCGCCAACGGCCAGCTCAACACGTTGCGCCGCTACCGGCGACAACGCCGGTTCCGGGCGGACTCGGGTACCAATGGCGGCACTAACCAGAAACGGGGCCGGGCCGGATCGACGTTGCTACTGGAACTCCCGGTTGGCACCATCGTGTCGCAGGTCTCGGGCGGTTTGACTGAGCAACTGGTCGACCTCGATGAAGACGGCCAGTCGCTGGTTGTCGCCTGGGGCGGTCGCGGCGGACAGGGCAACATGTACTTCCGTAGTTCGACCAACCAGACGCCGCGTGTCGCACAGAAGGGTGAACCGGGTGAGCGGCGACGGCTCAAGTTCGAGCTGCGCGTGCTGGCCGATGTCGGCATCGTCGGCCTGCCCAACGCGGGCAAATCCTCGCTCTTGCGACACCTCAGCGCAGCCAGGCCACGTGTCGCCGACTACCCCTTCACCACGCTTGAGCCGCACCTGGGAGTCGTCTCGGTGGGCTGGGACGAGTTCGTCATGGCGGACCTGCCCGGGCTCATCGAGGGCGCTGCGGACGGCGCCGGACTGGGCCACGACTTCCTCCGCCACACCTCGCGCACCCGGCTGCTCGTCCACCTGATCGACGGGTCGCAGAACGACCCGCTCGAAGCAAAGGCATTGGTCGACCGCGAGCTGGCCGGATACTCGGCAGAACTGGCCGCCCGGCCGCAAATCGTGGTGGTCAACAAGGTGGATCTTGAAGAAGTCGAGGTCCTGCGCGACGAAATCAGCGCGCTCTTCGATGCAGGCGAACAGCCGCCGCTGTTCTGCTCAGCCGTGACGGGCGAGGGCGCTGACGCGGTCGTCAACGCCTGTGCGACGGCGCTGGCCGAGTTGCGCGAGCAGCAGCCCTTGCGCGCGGCCAAGGTGCCCGTCGTGCGTCCGAAACAGGACGCTCGGCGGTTTGAGGTGGAACGAGTCGATGATCGGGTGTTCGCCGTGCGCGGCGCATCGGTGGAGCGATTCGTCTCGATGATGGAGCTCGGCGAAGATGAGGCGCTGGCCGAGACCTACCGCTGGCTCAACCGTCGCGGGGTCGCGGCGGCCCTGCACCGTGCAGGCTGTGAGCCGGGACACACAGTCCGCATCGGCAGATCGCGGATTCGCTGGGAATGGGAGCGCTAGCGGTCGTGGCGTCACCAGCGAACCAGGAATCGTTGCAGTTCGAGCCCAATGAGCGCGTCGGCGCGCTGGGCGGCACCTTCGATCCGTTGCACCGCGCGCACCTGCACCTGGCCGACGCCGCGGCGTCGGCGTTAGAACTCGACCGGCTCATCCTGATTCCCGCCGGCGACCCCTGGCGCAAGCACGATCGGTCGGTGACAGCGGCCGAACATCGCCTGGCGATGACCCGCGCGGCCGTCAAGGAGCGTCGCGGCGGACTCGAGGTGTCCGACATCGAGGTGCGTCGCGAAGGACCGACCTACACGCTCGACACGGTGCGCGAGCTGCGCGAGCGGGGGGCGAAGCAACTCTGGTGGATCATGGGCGCCGACGCAGTCCTCGACCTGCCGCACTGGCACAAGCCTGGAGAGATTCTCGCGCACGCTCGAATCGCCGCCGCCGTCCGACCCGGAGCGGAACTCGAACGACGCCAACTCGACCGGATCATCTACGGCCTCGGTCGCTGGCTCGATTGGGTGCCCATGGAACCGATCGACCTCTCCGCATCCGAGGTCAGGGACAGGATCCGCTGCGGAAAGGATGTCTCCACCGACGTCCCCGCAGCCGTGCTGGAGTACGCACGCGAGCATCTGCTGTACGACTGAATCAACTTCAGCTCAACGGTTGGACGCGAACTCCCACAACCGAAGGCAGGCAGCTTAGTCTCGCCCTACCCCCGACCCACATGCTCCGGCGTGTAGTGCTCCTTGCGCACCAGGACCGTGAGTCTTGGACCGGGTGGGAAGAGGAATGGTCGCAGCGGCAGGGTCTGCACCCAGGCGAAGCCCGCGTCGTAGGCGAGCTGCCCCAGTTGGCCGAATGTTCTCAGGTACGGACGCGTGCCGTTGCGGCCGAGCATCGATGACCAAACCGCGTTGACCGCCGCCGACTTCGACGGCGCGACCTCCCAGAGCACCGCAACGCCGTTGTGGTCGAGCACACGCCAGAGTTCCTCAAGCACGCGCAACGTCAGCGCGTCGTCCCAGTGCCGGAGCTGGTGCGGAACAACTGCGAAGTCCACCTGACCATCCTCAAGCGGCAAGCGGTGAGGTTGTCCCCGCAGCACGCCGACGCCTGTAACGTCCGCTGCTGCGCGACCGTCGGTGAGCACAGCGATCGGCGTGGGTTCGAGTTCGGCGACATCGGCAATCAGCGCCGCCAGCGCCGGGGAGTCGGGACCGACGACAAGCAGCCGTTCGACCGGCGCCATCGCCGTCAGGTCGACAAGTTGGGCGGCGGGGGAGTCCTCGAGCGCCAATCGCGGCTGACCGCGCCACCATCGACGCAGTGCCGGCGGGACCGCCAGCAATGGAGCGTGAGCGGACGCGGACACGGGCCTAGACGTCGATCTTCGCCATATCGGCGTGCTGTTCGATGAACTGCCGGCGCTTGGACGGGTCGTCGCCCATCAGCTTGACGAACAGGTCGTCGGCGGCGTGCTCGTCGGCGATGTCGACCGACCAGAGGACGCGCGCTTGCGGGTCCATCGTTGTCTCCCAGAGCTGGTCGGCGTTCATCTCGCCCAGGCCCTTGTAGCGCTGCACGGAGACCTTCTTCTGGCCTTCTTTCTGCTTGTCCATGAACGACTCCAGCTCCTCGTCGGAGTAGAGCCATTCCGCCTTCTGCCGGCCGGCCTGGACGCGGTAGAGCGGCGGCTGGGCGATGTAGAGCTTGCGGTCGTCGATCAAGTCGCGCATGTGACGGAAGAAGAACGTCAACAGCAGCGTGCGAATGTGTGCGCCGTCTGAGTCGGCATCGGTCATGATCACGACTTTGTGGTAGCGCAGCTTGGACAGGTCAAAGTCCTCGCCGATGCCGGTACCGAGCGCCGTGATCAGCGTGCGATAGGCCTCGTGGCCCAGCAGCTTGTCCAGCCGCGCCCGCTCGACATTCAGCACCTTGCCGCGTAGAGGCAGGATCGCCTGCGTGCGGCGGTCGCGTCCCTGCTTGGCCGAGCCGCCCGCCGAGTCGCCCTCGACGATGAAGATCTCGGACAGCTCAGGATCGCGTTCGGAGCAGTCGGCGAGCTTGCCCGGCAACGATGCGCCTTCGAGCGCGCCCTTGCGCTGCACGATCGCGCGAGCCTTGCGGGCCGCCTCGCGCGCTCGCGCGGTGGTCAGGCATTTCTCGACGATCTTGCGGCCCTCCCGTGGCTGACCATCGAGGTATTCCGCCAGCGCCTCGGCCGTCGCCGACTCGACGATGCCCTTGATCTCGGGATTGCCCAACTTGGTCTTGGTCTGGCCTTCAAACTGCGGCTCGCCGAGCTTGACCGAGATCACGGCAGTCAGTCCCTCGCGGGTGTCCTCGCCGGTGATGTTGGCGTCTTTGTCGCCGAGCTGCTTGTTACGCCGTGCAAAGTCGTTAATCGCCCGCGTCAAGGCCGAGCGGAAGCCGGTCAGATGCGATCCGCCCTCGTGCGTATTGATCGTGTTGGCGAAGGCGTAGACCGAGTCCTGGAAGTCGGCGTTGTACTGGATCGCCACTTCGACGGCCACCGGAGATCCGTTGCCAGACACCTCGCGATCGAGATGGAAGGGCAACGGCTGCACGACCTCGCGGTCGCGGTTGAGGAACCGCACGTAGGACTGGATGCCGCCCTCGAAGTAAAAGTTCTTCTCGTCCGTCGGCTCGAGCTGCGCCCGTTCCTCGTCCGAGGAGTCGGGCGGGAAGCGGCGCTCGTCGCGGAAGCAAATCCAGAGACCCTTGTTCAGGTACGCGATCTCGCGAAAGCGCTGAGCGAGCGTGTGGAAGTCGTAGTCAAGCTGATCGATCACCTGGTCATCCGCGATCCAGCGCACCATCGTGCCGGTTGGCGGTATCGCGTCGGAGGGCAGCGGCTCTCGCTTGAGATCGCCGTTGGGCACGCCGCGAACGTACGACTGGGTGTGGGAAATGCCGTCGCGCCGCACCTCGACCTCGAGCTGCGAGGAAAGCGCGTTCACGACCGAGGCGCCAACGCCATGCAGTCCGCCCGAGACCTTGTAGCCGCCACCGCCAAACTTGCCGCCGGCGTGCAGCACCGTGAGCACTGTCTCAAGCGCCGACTTGCCGGTTTTCGAATGCTTGTCCGTGGGGATGCCGCGGCCGTCGTCGCGAACCTGAACCCAGCCCTCAGGCTGGAGTGCAATCTCAATCCGAGTCGCGTGACCGGCCATCGCTTCATCGACCGAGTTGTCGACGATCTCGTAGACCAGGTGATGCAGCCCGGCTTGGCCCGTCGAGCCGATGTACATGCCCGGCCGGCGACGCACAGCCTCGATGCCCTCGAGGACATCGATGTCGGATGCGTCGTAGCTGCCGGACCCGTTGTTCGAGATCAAATCGGAAGCACCGGCCGGCTCGACCGAGCCGTTCTGGTCGATTCGTTGGTCTAGCGTGAGTTGCGCGCCGTCGCTCGGCGAATCCGGCGTCGCGGCGGGTGATGCAGCGTCGTGCTGGCTCAAAGTACAAGTCCTGACAGAAGAGAAGCGCCGCCAATTGACCGGCCAGAATTCAGAGACCGGGGCGATACGCTGACTACGTCAACAATACCACTGGCATCAGGCCCAGAACATGTCCAGGGAGCCCGGTATGACCAGCTGGAGAGAACGCTTACGGCTGGTTAATCCCACCGTCGCGAGGGATGCCGCGTTGCACAGTCTGCCCGACCAGATCGGCGATCTCTCGCCGGTCGCCGTAGTGCGTAACGACATCAACGACACCTCCGGCCGGGTCTGGGCTCAGGTCCGATCCGAGCTGGTGTTCCGACCTGAATTCGAGCCGGCGCTGGACGGCCTGTCCGGCTTCTCGCATCTCTTCGTGATCGGCTGGATGGGCGAGGTGTCCGACGAAGGCCGTGCGCTCCTGCGGCTGCATCCCTCGGGCGGCGAGGACACACCGGAGGTCGGCGTGTTCGCCACCCGGACTGCGCATCGGCCGAATCCGATTTCCATCTCGATCTGCCCCCTCGAGTCCGTTGATGGCAACATCGCCAAGGTCGTCGGCCTCGACCTGGTCAATGGCACGCCGCTGCTCGATGTCAAGCCCTACGTGACGTTCTACGACTCCTTCGACGCCACAATCCCCAAGTGGGCCGAATAGCTGCCCGGTAGCTGCAAGGTAGCTGCGAGCCATGCCGCGACTGCGCAGCAACATCATCGCGGTCTACATCGTCCGGCCCGCCGGGCCGGACGATGTAGATGGGATCGAACTGCTGATGCTGCAAAGACCCGAGGGTCATCGGTTCGCCGGCGCCTGGCAGACCGTCGGCGGCCACATCGAGGAGAAGCAGGGAGAAACTGCCTGGCAAGCTGCCATCCGCGAGACGAACGAGGAGACCGGCCTCGAAGTCGAGCGCTGGTTCCGCATCGATCGTCCGGAGTCCTACTACAACCCCGAGAACGACACCATCTACTTCGTCCCCGCCTTCGCCGCGCTGGTCGCCCGAGACGCCGAGCCAGTCCTCTCCGAAGAACACCAGGCCTGGAAATGGCAATCACCCACAGAAGCCGCCCACGCCGTCGACTGGGCGGCAATGCGAGACTCCATCCTGCTCGTCGGCGACGCGTTCTCGGACTCTGAGCAACCAGGTCTGGGTGTCTCAGAGTTCGATCCTGAGGATCTACGACGCCCGTGACCCGCAGGGCGGCCACAAGCAAGATGTCTCAGAACTCAGATTTCCCAGTCCCCGCTTTACGCGGGGACCTGCTCTGGCAGCGCGGGATTGCTGGTGGTGGAGTCCCCCACAGGGAGGGAGCGGGTCCCCGCGTAAAGCGGGGACTGGGATTCTACCAACCAATGGGTCTATTGAGACACCCTCACAAGGGCCGCCCTTCCCCGTCTCCATGCTCTCGACGGAGCACTGCAAGACTGACCATCGAGCCAACCCGTGCAACGATACGGGCATGACCTCCATCGGACTGATCGGTTTCGAGCGCTCCGGCAAGACCACGCTGTTCAATGCGCTGACGGGCGCTGGACGCCCGACCGGATTCACGACCCACATGGATCCCCACGAAGGCGTCGTGCCGGCGGCTGAGGCACGGCTAACTCGCCTCTCCGAGCTGTACCAACCAAAGAAAACCACACCGGCCGTGCTCGACGTAGTCGACTTCCCCGGCGCAGGATTCTCGGGAGCCCTCGGCGGCGGCAACGAACCGCCTTCGACGAAGCTGCTCGATCAACTCTCCCAACTCGACGCCCTCGTCCATGTCGTCCGCGCCTTCGACAACGACGCCGTACCGCACCCTGCCGAACGCATCGACCCCGACGGCGACGTCGAGGCCATGCAACTGGAACTGACCTTCGCCGATCTCGCGCTGATCGAGAAGCGACTACAGCGCATCGCCGACGAGACCAAGTCGATGCGAGCGGCTGAGCGAGTCGCGATCGACCGGGAAACCGACCTGCTGCGTCGGCTGCAAACGCATCTCGGCGACGGCGGCACGCTGCTCAATGCTCCGATCAGCGATCAGGAGCGAGCCGACATCCGCCACTATCGATTCCTGACCGAGCGACCGATGCTGACCATCATCAACGTCGACGAAGACACTGCGGCAGAAGGCTCGGTCGAGGGCATCACCCTCTCGGCCAGGCTGGAAGAAGAGTTACGAGACTTCGACGACGAGGAAGCCGCGTCCTACCGCGAAGACCTGGGCGTCGGCGCCGGAGCAGTCGAAACCGCGCTGCAAGAGACGTTCCGTCTGCTCGGTCTGCGCACGTTCTTCACGGTCGGTCCCGACGAGTGCCGCGGCTGGACCGTGCGCGAGGGCGACACCGCGCCGCAGGCGGCCGGCAAAATTCACACCGACCTCGAACGCGGCTTCATCCGCGCCGAAGTTGTGCGCTGGGACGATCTGCTCACCTGTGGAGAAGCAGTCGGCGCGTCGGGCGCGGAAGCTGAGGCGAAAAAGCGAGCCCTCTCCCGCACCGAGGGCAAAGACTACGAAGTCCAGGACGGCGATGTCCTGCACATCCTCTTCAATGTCTGAAAGGTGCTCACGTCAAACCCGCGCTCGCCGCGGGTATCTCGCCCTTCCTACGTCAATGGGCCGCGTATCCTGACGCCATGGCCAACGCCACCGAGATCGCCCGCGCCCTCTTGACCGCCGCCCGCGAGGGTCCCGCCGTCGCTTCATGCACCGTGATGGGCGCGACCGATGGCGTCGATGTCTCCCTGGGCGCGAAGATGTTGGTCTACGCCGACAGCGAACTCGGAGACATCGGCGGCGGTGCGCTCGAGCAGGCTATTATCGATTTCGCTCGTGCCTCGATCCCCAAACACATCGTCCAGACCACCGCCTTCACCCCTGCGGGTGTTTTGGTCGAGGGCCGTCGCGCGATCGAGGCGGCCGACGCCATCGTCGAAATCCTGGTCGAAATCGTCGAGCCCGCCGCCACACTGCTGGTCGTCGGCGGAGGACATGTCGGTCTCGCCGTGGGACAGCTCGGCGCGATGCTGGGCATGGAAGTCGCGATCATCGACGACCGCGAAGACTACGCCAACGAGGATCGCTTCCCGTACGAAGCCAACGTGATCTGTGGAGACTTCGGCGAGGAACTCGAGCAGTTCCCGATCACTGCCAACACATTCATCGTGCTCGTCTCCCGAGGCCACAAGGTCGACGAACTCGCCCTGCGAGCCGTCGCCGAGCGCGGAGCCGGATACGTCGGCATGATCGGTTCCAAACGCCGCACCCGCACCGTGCTCCAGCACCTCGCCGAAGAAGGACTCGATCCCGAGGCGCTGGACAACGTCTTCACCCCAATCGGTCTCGACATCGGCGCAGAGACCCCCGAGGAAATCGCCGTCTCCGTACTGGGAGAAATCATCCTCGTCCGTCGAGGCGGCGGCGCACAGCCGATGTCGGACTATGGCCGAAGCATCGCCACAACACATCGCTAAACTGAACTGGATCCCAACGCTCCCCCTGTGGGGGAGCTGTCGCGGAGCGACTGAGGGGGCCGGCTGGTTGAAGCCTCGAGCCAGAGGTTGAAGCAGAGGAACAGAGCAATGCCACACGACGAGGTCTACGAAGCGATGTCAGAGTCCTTCGAGCGCGGTGCGCCGATTGCCCTGGCCACAGTCGCGCAAACGCTCGGTTCGACGCCGCGCAAGACCGGCGCAAAGATGCTGGTCAAGCCCGACGGCTCATTCGTCGGCACGATCGGCGGCGGCTGCGGCGAGGCAGAGGTCTGGCAAGAGGCGATGGACGCGCTCGACGACGGCGACGCCCGCATGGTCACGGTCGACCTGACCGAGCCCGTCGACGGCGAGGACAAGATCTGCGGCGGGATCATGCGCATCTTCGTCGAGCGACTGGAAGCGTAACGTACTCGCGTGCTGGAAGCCTGACTAGCTGAGGCGCTTGGAAGCATAAGCAGACTGCCGTCGCTGACCCGTAAGGCTGGTAAGCTAGACATCGTCCGCCCGTACCGGGCCTCACCAGCATTCTCAGGCCGGTGGGGTAGTCCGAGGCGACGCGACGCGCTCAAGTGGCGTCGTGCGCTGACTGCCGGCGGCACAGCAGGAGTTCGGTATGCCACTGATCGGGTTTGGTCCTGTCGAGGCGATCGTCGTAGTCATCGTGGTGTTGGTGGTCTTCGGCGCCGGCCGTTTGGCTGGTGTGGGCAAGGCGCTCGGCACCGGCCTGCGCGAGTTCCGCGAGGAAGCACGCACCCCGGACGGGGAGCAGACGGAGGACGAAGACGGGGACGAAGTCGCAGTCTCGTCCGAATCGTCGGAAGACGACAACAAGCCGTCCTCATCCGGCTAACGCCACGACGCCGATTCTCAGCCATTGCCCGCGCCACAAGTACTTCGCGCCGTCGCCCTGGATCTCTGGGGCACGCTGATCGTTGACGCACCCGGCGGCGGTCGCCGCCGGATGCGCCAGCGCGAGCAACGTCTCACGCAGGCCTACGAGCAAGCCGGCGCCGGCCCAGGCACAGCCGAAGCCGTGCCCAGGGCCATCCGACATGCCATCGATCTGCTGGTCGTCGCCCACCAGTCGAACATCGATCTCTCCGGAGATGACCGAGTCAATGCCGTCCGCCGCTCAATGCTCGAGCAGTGTCCGGACACGGTCGAGAGTGATGACCTGCTCCATGAGGTCATCATCGGAGTCTGCGAAAGCGCGAGTTGGGAACCACCGAACATCATTGATGGCGTGGAAGTCGAACTCGACCGGCTCAAACAGCGCGGGCTCAAGCTGGCCGTCGTCTCCAACACCGGACTCGCGCCCGGCAGTTACGTCGAGCAAGCCCTCGTCGCCCGAGGCTTCGACCGCTGGATCGACCACTGGATCTGGTCCGACGATGTCCTGAGCTGGAAACCCGGCCAGGCAATCTTCGAGGCATCCCTGGCCGAGCTGGGGGTCGGCGCAAGCGAGGCGGCATTCGTCGGCGACACACCGGAAGCCGACATCCTTGGTTCCCGGCACGCAGGCTTCGCCGCGTCGGTGCTGGTCGGTGACAGAGCTGAGCCGGCAATCCAGGCCGACATCGAGTTGCCCACGCTCAAGGGATTGACCGCTGCCCTCGACCATGCCGGATTCAACGCCGGTTGAGCCCACACGGCGTCGCCTGCAACACCGCTGGTATTGGCCAGGCAACGACCGCGCCAACAGATACATATGCTGGATACATGCGCTTTGGAATGTTCGGCGGCGGTGGCATCAGGGTTGGTCGGATCTTCGGGATTCCGATCAAGCTCGACCTGTCCTTCTTCCTTGTCTTTGGGCTGCTCGTCTTTCTCATCGCCACGCAGATTCTGCCCGAATCGCTCGACGGCTGGGGTGGAGCCGAGCGCTGGGTCTACGGAGTCATTGGCGGCGTCGTCTACTTTGTCTCATTGCTCATCCATGAGCTCGCGCACTCGCTGACCGCCCGTCGCTACGGCATGGACGTGTCGTCGATCACGCTGTTTTTTTTCGGCGGCGTCTCCGTCATCCGCGAAGACTCGCACCGTCCCGGGCAAGAGTTCTGGATCGCCATCGTCGGACCGCTGGCCTCATTGCTGCTCGGCGGCGGCTTCTTGCTGCTAGCCCTGTTTGCAGTTCCCGAGGACACGACGCTCAACAACCTCGTCTTTGTGCTCGGCATCGTCAACTGCTTCCTCGCCGCCTTCAACATGCTGCCCGGCTTCCCGCTCGACGGCGGACGCGTGATGCGCTCAGTGATCTGGCGAATCACCGGTTCTCGTCACCGTGCAACTCGAGCCTCGGCCAGGATGGGCCAGGTGCTCGGAGCGATCATGATCGTCTACGGCATCGGCGGAATCCTGACCGACGCAGCATTCTTCAACAGCGGGTTCAACTCGATCTGGGTCGCGTTGATTGGCTTCCTCCTGATCACGCAGGCCGCCCAGGGGGTCAAGGCCGCCGAACTCGAGCGCGACCTGGCGCAATTGCGTGTCGGAGAACTGATGCTCAAACCGCCTGTGGCCCGCACGGCGGAAGCCGACCTTCTGCTTCACGTCCTCGCTCCTTCCCGCGCTCAACTCGACCAGCAGGATGTGTTCATCGTGGCCGAGGACGGCACGGCCATCGGCATCGCCTCAGCCGTGCAAATTCTCTTGCTCGATGAAGAGCATTACCTCAACGCACGCCTGCGCGACATCATGATCGAGGCCGGTCAAGTCCAGCCCCTGGAACCGGACTCCGGCGCGGACGAAGCACTGCGTCGGCTGCAAAAGGAACGTACCTTCGTCCTACCAGTCGTCGAACGCGGGCGACTGTTGGGAATCGTTGGCCTAGAACAAATCCTCAAAGCCTTGGGCCAGGCGCCGTCGCCACACCCCGACCCATCCTCCGGCGCCTGAGTGGCACCTGAGTGCTCAAGTTGTGTTCGACCCTGCGTTTGAAGAGACCTCAGCACAAACACCCATTCCGTCATTGCCGCGCTCCGACGCGGCAATCTCGCCGCAGCCTGCACCAACGTCAGAGCTCGAATCAGCGAGATACCCGCGACAAGCGCGGGTATGACGGAGCTGCTCGTGCAATACCGACTCCTACTCAAAAGTCTCCTTACGGGGGAGATGTCACCCAGCGACCAAGGAGGTCGACCAACCGACACCCGACCCAGCGCCAGCTACAGTCAAACCCATGATCACGCCGCACATCCGACCAGGTGTATCGCCGCGATTGACCGCTGCCATCCTCGCGGGGAAGGCGGCTCGACAGGGCATGCGAGCTCTCGGCTCGGGCGGCACAGCCCTGCCAGGGCTGGTCGTTGAGCGGCTGGACTCGGACGCCGCCACTCGGATTGCCAGTGGACTTGCGGCGACCGCGCTGATTACCGGCACGAACGGCAAGACCACCAGCGCCGCGATGCTGGCCCGCATCCTCCGCGCCGACGGCCGAGCGGTCATCCACAACCGCTCCGGCTCCAACCTGCTGCGAGGAGTCACGGCGGCCCTGATCGCGGAAGCGTCGCCCCTGGGCAAGTTACCCTCCGGCTGCACAGCAGTGCTCGAGACCGACGAAGCAGCCCTGCCGGCTATCGCCCGCGCCGCTCCTCCGTCCGTCGCCGTCTTCACCAACCTGATGCGCGACCAACTCGACCGCTACGGCGAGATCGAGTCGATCGCCCTGCGCTGGGCCGACGCCCTCCAGGACTTCCCCAACGACGCCACCATCGCGCTCAACGTCGATGATCCCTTGATCGCATCCCTCGCCACCCGTTGGGATGGAGCGTGTCTGACATTCGGCATCGAGGATCCCAACGTGCCCGCAGCGCCCGAGGGCGAAATCGTCGACGCCGTCTGGGATCCGCAAACCCGCGACGACTACCACTACACACGACGCTACTTTGCCCAGCTCGGACGTTGGTACACCGATGCAGGAGCGCGGCGCCCAACGCCTGAAGTTGCGGCCGAGCAGATTGCCATCGGCGAGCAGTCCATGCATTTCATGTTGCGGACGCCCGAGGCATCCACCCCGATCAATCTTCCGGCCGAGGGCCTCTACAGCGTCTACAACGCACTCGCGGCGGCAGCCGCAGCCCGGGCGTTGGGCGTGACAGCCGAGACTATTCGAGATGGCCTTGAGCAGCACGAGGCGGCGTTCGGACGGCAGGAGGAACTGGAAGTCGAAGGCCGTCGCGCTCGAGTCCTCCTGGGCAAGAATCCCTCGGGCATGAATCAGGCCCTGCGCACGTTGCAGCAGCCCGGCCAGCAGCATCACATGCTGGTGCTGCTCAACGACGGCATCGCAGACGGCGCCGATGTCTCCTGGATCTGGGATGTCGACTGGGAATCACAGGCCGCGCACTGCGCCTCGCTCACCGTCGGCGGTCGCCGAGCAGCCGACATGGCGCTGAGGCTGGAATACGCAGGCTTCCCGGAGCCAACCGAGCCCGTTGGCAACGACATTGGCCGGGCGCTGCGCCGGGCGCTGGACGCGACCCCGAAGTCGGAACAGCTCGTCATTTTGCCGACCTACACCGCCATGCTCGATGTCCGCCAACGGCTGGGTCGTATGGGCGCGACAAGACTGTGGGATGTGGCCTGATGTCCGACGCCGATACCCAGTCCCTCCGAGTGACCGTCCTGTATCCCGATCTACTCAACCTGTACGGAGACCGTGGCAATGCGCGGGCCCTGGAGCGACGCTGTGAAGCTCGGGGGATCGAAACCACTGTGACGGGGGTCGAGATTGGCGACGAGTGGTCTCCCGATGACGCCGACATCGTCCTGGTCGGAGGCGGACAGGACCGCGAACAGCGGCGCGTCCAGGCTGACCTCGAACGTCGCGGCGACGACCTGCGCCAGTACGTCGATGACGACGGTGTCGTCCTGGCGGTCTGCGGCGGCTTCCAGCTCTTCGGCCATCATTACCGAGGCTGGGATGGTGAGATCATGCAAGGCATCGGCATCTTTGACGCCGTCGCCGCGCATCCCGGCCCAAAGATCGCGCGCTGCGTTGGCAATGTGGTCGTGCTCTGGGAGGGTGAGACCGTGGTCGGCTTCGAGAATCACGGCGGGCGCACCTACCTCAACCACAATCAGGCGCCGTTCGGCGATGTCGTCACCGGCTTCGGCAATAACGGCGGCGATGGCCTCGAAGGGGCCAAAGTCAAGAACGCCTTCGGCACCTACCTGCACGGTGCGGTGCTTCCCAAGAATCCTCACCTCGCCGACAGGTTGCTCGCTCTCGCGCTCGAGCGTCGATACGGACCGGATTCCGCTGATCTTGCCCCGCTCAACGACTCTGCCGCCCGCAAAGCGCACGCTGAAGCACTGCACGCAGCACTGTCGACCAGCGAATCTGCACTTGGGCGACGGTTCGCATAACGTAAAGGCGACAGAACTTCAGCCAGAAAAGAGATCGCTATGGCAGCGACATCGACACTCACGCGCATTGCTCCCGACATCTCCTGTGAGCACTGCGCCAACGCCATCAACGGTGCGCTGAATGCGCTCAATGGCGTCGTTTCGGTCTCGGTCGACGTGGATGACAAGCGTGTCGAGATCCAGTACGACGCCGATTCGGCTAGCGCCGAGCAGATAGACGCCGCGCTTGAGGAGGAAGGTTATCCCCCGCTCCGATAGCCCGTGGGGCCAACGGCAATCCGGACGAGGCCTGCCGGCGCCTGGCCAACCGCTTGGCCAACCGGTTGGCCAGCCCTCGCGTCGTTCCAATCGCAACACCGACGGCGGATGGCTCATCGGCCCGACTTGGTTGTACGTGGCCCTGGCCGTCGTCATCTTCGTAGCCGCAGCGGCCATCGCCGTCGTCCAGGCGACGGGCTCTGACGAGGTGCCAGGTACGCCAGGTACAGGACCAGTCAATTCGGACAGTGTGGCCGAGCCGCAACAGACACAGACCGCTGTCGAAGAGAGCGAAGCAACGGTCACCGACACGGCAGACACTGAACCAACCATGGCGGAGCAACAGGAGATCCAAGTACAGGCCTCTGCTCCGCAGGAGCAAGAGCTGACCGAAGCTCAGAGCCAAGATCAGGCCCAGGCCGCGCAACAGGCTCAGACAGCCGACACGCAGTCGTCTCAACAGTCCAACCCACTGCTCGGATTCCAGCGCCCGATCGCCGGCGCGTGCATCACAGAGCACGAGGGCCACTTGCCGAATGCCACGCGCGCGTACCGCAATGACGGAGTCCACGAGGGACTCGACTTCTACCAATGGGCCTCCTGCACCGTGATCGACTACAGCACGCCCATCCTCGCCGCCAAGGCCGGAGTGATTAGTCGAGCCGATCTTGACTACGTCGACATCACCCCTGCCGATTGGGCACGATTCCAGGCCAACAACTGGGAAGGCGAGGAGATCCTCGACGAACTCAGAGGTCGCCAGGTCTGGATTGATCACGGACGAGGCATCGTCACCCGCTACGCCCACCTCTCAGCCATCGCCGACGGGATCGCCGAGGGCGTCGAGGTGCGACAAGGCCAGATCATCGGATATCCAGGTGAGTCCGGTCAACAAGAGGTGTATCAGGATGCCGTCGACATCCACCTGCACTTCGAAATCAGAATCGCCGACGGCTGGCTCGGCCAGGGCGAAACACCACAGCAAGCGCGCAATCTGTACCTGGAAGCATTTGGATTGTCCGACTAGCGTCGGCTCACGGTCTCTACTGAGAACACCCATCGTTCTGCAGTGACTCCCGGCCCGCAGTTAGCTAGGATCATCGCGCAGACGTTTCGGAGTCGTGCAATGGTTACCAAACAGGCTGTGCCCCAAGCTCTCCCCCTTCCTCAGCAAATCAGCGAGGAAGAAATGGATGAACGAGCCCTCCGATTTGCGGCGATTGCCCTGATCGAGCGACTCGGCGCCACAGAGAGCAACACGCAGGAAGTCGGCGTCCAGGCGTTGGTCTTCAATCTCCAGAACTTGATGCGGCTCTTTGATCGAACCAGGTACCAATGTGAGATCAAATCCGGTGTGGTCACGTTTCACCGAACTGTGATGGATGGCGATTGGGAGACGGGACGCTGGAACCTCGAGTGGAGCGCTCAGCCGCATGGATCTTGAGTCAATCCCGGACGGAACTGGCTCCGAGAGCGAAGCGCAAACTTCGGGAGTACCGCTTGCCGAACTTCCGCGCCGCTCATTTGGGGCAGGTGCGCGTCAGGCGTTCCGATGGGCGCGCCGAGAGATCTTGCTGGCACTCTTTGCTGCCTTCATCGTCGGACTTGGAGCCGGAGCGGCTGAGGCGCTGATTTCCTGGCTGACCAGTTGACCGATTCCGACAGACTTAGCGAGGACTGATCGGCCCAGGCGCGGGCTCATTGGGCGAGCGCTTCGCGGTCAATCCGGAGACAACGCCTGCCTCTTGCAGCTGATCGACCTCTGCCTGCGCGAAGCCGAGTGTCTCCTGCAAAATCTCGACCGTATGCTCCCCCAACCGAGGCGCCGGACGATCACATGAAGCTGGCCGCCGAGTGAGGCGCCAGGGAAAGCCCTGATACTGGCGCGTCCCCGTATCGGCGTGTGTCAGTTGCAGCCACCAGTCACGGGCGTGCAAGTGTGGATCGTGCAAGTGGGTCAGGGTCGAATGGACGACCGCCGCCGGCACGCCAATCGATTGCAGATGATGCTGCAACGTCTGCGCATTCCAGCCTCTGGTCCACTCACGGAGCGCCGCTTCCAGCGACGCCTCGTCCGCCTTCCGTCCGGCCAGACTGCGCCAGACCGGACGATCGAGATCGGCAGCCTCGGCAAGCCGCAACCAAGCCTCGTCGTCAAGCGCTGAGATGGCAATCCACTCGTCGCTACCGTCGACACCATCGGCACACCTGAAACACTCATGCGGCGATGCGTCAAGCCGGCGGTTGCCGTTTCGTTCGGGCATCGCCTGCCCCAGCGAGGCCGCCAACAAGTACTCATCGATGTACGCAACTGCCGACTCAAACATCGAACCTTCAATATGAATGGCCCTCTGGCTGTGCTGTGTGCGTAGTACCGCAGCCAGCGCTGCCGCAGCCATCTGCGCGCCGACGATCGGGTCGGCCTGCATCGTGCCCAGCATCAAGGGCGGTTCACCCTGATAACCGAACATGAGATCCCAGCCCGCGTTACCTTCTGTCGTGCCGCCATTCGCACGGAAGTTATCGTACGGTCCACCATTGCCGAAACCAGAGAACGATACAAGCCCGATATACGGATTGACCTCGAGCATATGATCATGCGTCAAGCGCAAGTTCTGCAACACACGCGGACGGAAGTTTTCAAGCACCACATCGGCCCGAGCAATGAGATCAAGCGCAATCTGGCGACCTTCATCTGTATCAAGTGCAATCGACACTGTACGCTTCCCACGATTGGCCATATTGAAGTTCGGCCTCACGTTTAACGGGTGAGCATCGGGCGCGGCCACTCGCGTCGGTCCGCTGGCTTCGTAACGCCAGAGGTCGGGTCGTTTCGGACCCTCGATCTTAATCACCTCAGCCCCAAGATCAGACAGCAAGGTGGATGCGTACGGTCCCAGCCAGGCATGGGTAAAGTCGACCACGCGCAAGCCATCCAGAGGCCCCGTCGACTGTCCCGGCTGAGGACGCCGTACAAACGCGTCATCTCGTTGCGACTCGTTGTCATGCTCACACGCACGCATCGCGCGCCCCGCGCCGGTCATGCCGTTCTCCGACCGAAAGTAATCGAGCGCGTTGAGTTGTGGATCATCCAGCAACTGCTGAGCGGTGCGGTGCAGCGCCATCACTGTGCCCAGCTCCGACAGCTTCGTCCAGATCGTGTTCGCGTCGAGGGACTCAACTATCGGCTTCACGTACGCGATGGATGGCTCCTGTTCGGCGAACCGAGCATTGCCGGCCAGCAGTTCCTCCGCAGGCGGATCGCAGCCAAACGCAACCGGAGCATTGCGCAGCGTCTCTTTGGACCAGGGTGAGAGCGTGATGTAACCCTCGGCGGTCTGCAACACCTGGGCCCAACCCGGCGACCCACCGATGCGCGGGAGGGCTTGCCCAGAAAACTCTGAGCGCAGCGACATGATCAGCGTCGAACAGGCCTCAAACGATGACAGCTCAATCCACTCGCCCAGGCCCGAGTGCATCCGTTCAAGCAGAGCGCCCAGCGCCGCGACCGCGCCCAGAATACCGATCGTCCGAGGGATGATCGCGGCCGGTGCAGCCAGTGGTTCCCGCTCCGGAAGACCGTTCGTCGTAGCGAATCCGGACAACGCCTGGATGATCAGGTCGTTGGACAGATAGTCCGCATAGGGGCCGTCGGCGCCAAGCGGTGAAGAGTGAACCACGACCAACGTGGGAAACTCGTCGGCGACGCCATTCAGGTCCGACACCGGCGCATCGCTGACCAGCACATCGGCATCGGTCAGCGCCGCTCTCCAGTCACCCGTTTCCATCGATTTGCCGACATGCAGTGATTCCCGCAGCAGCGAAATCGTTGAGCCTTCGCGCTCAACCGTCGGCAATGCAACATGAAGTCGGGATTCGAGCGCCTCAAACGTGTGCACGTTGGCGCCCCAGCGAGCAAACTCGCGAGCGCACGCCGCAGCGGGGACATCGCGGCTGTACTCAACGACCTTCAGGCCCTCAAGCAGGTCGCCATCGGCCACGAGCTCAACTCCCGGACGGCTTGCGCAACTTGGCCAGCGCTCGCGCGACCGGCGACAACTGCCGCCGCCCTTCGACCATGCGCGGATCGGCCTGGCCGAAGCGTGCGCCGGTGGCATAGGTCATGAAGCTGGCGTTAATGTGCGTCGTGAATCCCTGCGCATCCTGCATGTTGTTGATCGAGTGCTTGATCTGGCGCAGCGCCATCGGCGAATGCTCGGCCACTTCATTCGCGTAGGCGAGCGTGTAACGCTCCAGCGCCTCGGCCGGATACACCTGATTGACGAAACCCAGCTCCAGCGCCTCGCGAGCCGGGATAAAACGGTTCTGGAACAGGATCTCCTTGGCCTTACGCACGCCCAGATCCCAGGGCGCGGAGAAATACTGCGTGTGCGACGCCAGGAACAGCGCGTCGTCCGAGGCGAAGATCAGGTCCATCGACGCAGCCACCATCCAGCCGCCGAAGATGCACTTGCCATGCACCATGGCGATCGTCGGCTTGGGCAGGTTGCGCCAGCGCATCGTGTTGGCGATCCGCGTGTCGCGCTGGCGGTCGAAGACGCCAACGAAGTCGTCAGCCCAGCCGTTCTCCTCACGGTCAGCCAGCTCAGGCGGAGAGCCCAGGTCGTGGCCGGCAGAGAAATCCGGCCCATTGCCCGACAGGACAATCACCTGGACCTCAGGATCATCCGCCGCCTCTGCGAACGCCTGGTCAATCTCATCGAGCAAGATGCGAGATTGCGCGTTGCGGTACTCCGGCCGGTTCATAATCACCCGAGCTACCGGCCCCGGTTCGTAAATGATCTCCTGGTAGGTCATGACGCTCTCCAATCGGGCGATACCGAAGTCACTCGGAGACTACCAGCGACCGCCCGAGCGCAACTCCGCTCCGTCATTGCCGCGCTCCGCCGCGGCAATCTCGCGGCTTCCAGAACAAACGTCTATGCCTGAATCGGCGAAGTACCCGCGCTCCGACGCGGGTATCCCGCAGTGCTCGGCACGAGAGCCAGGCGCTGGCGGTGCAGTCGAATCGCGCGTACTCTCTCGGGTGCCAGCGTCGGTGCGGCACTCGGCGAGATTCCCGCGTCGGAGCGCGGCAATGACGGAACTCTCTATTCTGAGGCACAATCCTGCGAAGGGGACGCACCATGGCCTTTGAATATGCCGGCATCGATCTGCCGATTCGTGACACCACCATCTCCTCCCATCGCATGAGCTGGGAGGTCATCGCTAGGCCCGGTCGTTGGTGGACCGGCGCCGAGCGCGTCGAGATTGCCCGTGTGGGTCGCGCCGCCAGAGATTTCGATGCCGTGCGTAGCGAGATACTGCCGGAATCCGCTGTCTACGCCATCCAGAAACTGGTCGTCGACAACGCCAACCTCAATCGCGACTGGTACCAGGAGATCATCTCTTCCGAGGGCATGACCGAAGATCGATACGTCGAACTGGTTGCAGTTGTGGTCCATGCGCTCTCGATCGACGAATTCCACCGAGCGCTGGGCCTTGACCTCGAACCACTTCCCGACCCCTTGCCGGGACAGCCGTCTCGAGTTCGGCCGCCCGAGGCCGAACAGCGCTACTCCTGGCCAGCGATTGTGCCCAAAGGCGGTCTCAATCCCGGCGACGAGATGCTCTACGGACCTATGCAGTGGGGCGCTAATGTGATCGCCGCGCTCTCACTGATTCCAGAAAACGTGCGCTGGCTGCACGACCTCTCGGAGGGACACTACTTGTCTTTCAAGGAGATGCGCATGCCCGATCCCCTGCGTGCCATCTCTCGCCCACAGATAGAACTCATCGCCGCGAGAGTGTCGTCGCTCAACGAGTGCTTCTATTGAACCGCCTCGCATGTGCGCATGCTCCGTGAGAGCAGCCAGCAGACCGGAGCCCTGGACAGCCTCAACCTGCAGGGCACGGTCAATCCCGAGGCCGACACCGGCGTGCCCCAGGGCAGGTTGTTGACTGCCTTCGCCGAAGCGGCCGTTCACCAGACCGATGCTTTGCCGGGCCTACGCGAGCAGATCGTCGCCGAACTCGGAGTCCAAGAGTTGGTCGACGCCGCAGGCGTCGTGGCCAACTTCCAGCGTATGGTCCGCATCGCCGACGGCTGCGGCATCCCTTTGGACGAATTCACCAAGGACGCCACCGACGACTGTCGCGAGGAACTCGGCCTCCACGAATACGCCTCAGCCGCGAACACCGCATAGAGCCGGATCTCACAATGACGACCACCGCCGCACCCTTTGCCTATCTAGATGCCACCTGGAACATCCCTGACCGCATCCGCGACGCGCATGTCCGCAGCTGGGAGCGTCTTGCCGCCCGCGGCGAGTGGTGGACCGGAGCGGAGCGAGTCAGCATCGCTGCCGAGGGTCGCCGTGCATCCGCGCTTCTGGACGGCCTGCCGGATCCAGATCGCGGACCGGCTGAGCTGCCGGAGGCGGCCGTGTTCACCATCCACAAACTCATCGGCGACTTACCCAACGTCTCTCGCGAGTGGTACGACGAGACGATTCAAGCCGAAGGCATGTCCGACGCTCATTACATCGAGCTGATGGGTGTGCTCACTCATGTCTGGTCGATCGACGAGTTTCACCGCGCTCTGGCGATCAAGTTGGAACCGCTCCCCGATCCGCTCCCAGGTGAGCCGATGCGGCGTCGCCCTGAGGGCCTTGCCGACCATGGCAGCTGGCCGCCCACGGTACTGCCCAAGGACCTCGCTGAGAGCGAAGCCGACATCTTTGGAGGAGCCGGTTCCACGCCAAATGTCCGCGCGGCGATGAGCCTGCACCCCGACAGCGTGCGCTGGCTGAACGACATGTTGGATGCGCACTATCGCGGAGGCGCTGAGCCCGGTCCAGGCCATGAGCCCTTCCGTGTACTCAGCACAGCCCAGCGTGAGCTAGTCGCCGCCCGCGTGTCGGCCCTCAACGAGTGCTTCTATTGAACGGTGTCACACGTCACGCTGCTCGGTCGGAGCAGCCGGAACAACGACGCATTAGACCTCAATGGCACGGTGCGCAACGAGGTCGATAGCGGTGTCGAGCACGGCGAAGTCTTGTTGCGTTTTGCCGATGCAGCAGTCGGCCGCGCCCCCGATCTCGGCGAAGCGCGCGAGGCGGTCAATGCCGCCATGGGAGCGCACGGACTCATAGACTCTGCTGCAGTTATCGCCAACTTCCAACGCATGGTCAGAATCGCCGACGGTTGCGGCATCCCGCTGGACGCCATGACCGAGAAAGCCAGCGAGCCCTGGAGAGACACCCTGGGAGTGAACAGCTTCCGCAGCCGGAGCAATACGTTCGACTCATAAGGCCGAACGAGACCTTTGACGAATCAGGCTGCGCTTCCTATGATGTTGACAGTCCCGGTCTTGGGTCGCCAACCGTTCGGAGCTGAGCCCACTCACAGCCTCTGTTACCACGAGCGCGAGTCAGCTCGCGAGCAACTAGTTCCAGACTCTGTGACCCCGCCCGCTTTAGGAGAACATGGCGTCCTACCACCGGGTGCTCAATACCCGCCCCGGTTCGCGGTCGCGAATCGGGGCGTTTCGATTGGCGCACATGCCAGACCGAGTTTGTCTCTTTGTGGATTATCAGAATGCCTATCAGCAGGCGAGGGACCTGTTCCATTGTTCGACCGACGATCACACTTGCGGCCAGTTTCGCCCTTGGGAGATGGGCGAGTTGCTTTGCGATTAATACAACGAAATGCGACCAAACGAAACAGGTCTCGTTCTCAATGAAGTACGGGTTTATCGGGGCGAGCCTGATCGACGGCGTGATGCCCGAGCACATGACGCATTCTTGCGTCAGCGAGCTGCGTGGGAGCATATGGGTGGTCAGGTGAGAACCGCAACGCTTCAGTATGGAAGCGGTGGACCGAGAGAGAAAGAGATTGATGTCATGCTGGCGCTTGACTTTGTCGTCGGTGCTATCGACCGATCCTATGATGTTGGCGTGTTGTTTTCCTTCGACCGAGACTTCGTACCAGCCCTGAACCTGGTCAGAGAGCGGATGGCCGGCCTCTGCCGTGCTGACGTCGCCGGTTGGGGTGGGATCCGAAGTGGCCGCTATCTCGTTCCGCCAGGTCCTCCGCCAATTCGACATCTCTTCGGCAAGCGGGCATACGAGGGGCTGGCCGACGTGGCCGATTACACCAGGCCGACATCCAAGCATCGTCGAGAGAATCAGCGCCGGCGTCGCCGACGCTGAGAGTTACTAGATCGTCTGCAGCAGGCGCGCAATCTCTATGGCCGCCTGGGCTGCCTCTTCGCCTTTGTTGCCGGCTGAGCCACCGGCCCTCGCCATGGCGAGGGCGACGGTCTCGGTGGCCAGGACCTCGAAGATCACCGGGACGCCGGTGTCCAGGCCGACCCTCGCGATCCCCTGCGTCGCGCCATCGACGACGAGGCGGTAGTGGTCGGTCTCTCCGAGGATCACGGCGCCCAGACAAATGACTGCGTCGAAGCGCCCCGTGAGCGCGCACTTCTGCGCGGCCAGGGGAATCTCGAATGCTCCCGGGACCCAGTAGATATCAATCTCGTCCGTGTCGGCGCCGTTCTCTTCGAGATGGTCGATGCAGCCGTCAAGCAGCTTGCTGGTCACGAAATCGTTGAAGCGACTGACGACCACGGCAAAGCGCAGGCCGCTGGCCGGGCCGTGCTCAGGATCGGGGTTGGCTGCGCCGTCGTGGACTCTTGGCATGGACTGGCGCTTTAGCCGATCGCCGCACGGCGGGTGGGCGGCGGGTTTTCATCGGCGGATTCCGTGGCCTCGATGTCGTCGGCGTCGAGCAAATGCCCCATCTTCTCCTGCTTAGCTGACAGATAGCGAACATTGTGCGGGTTGGCCGAAGCGATCACCGGCACGCGCTCCACGATCTCCAGGCCGTATCCCGAGAGTCCGTGGCGCTTGGCTGGGTTGTTCGTCATCAGGCGAATCCGGTGTACGCCCAGGTCGCGCAAGATCTGCATGCCGATCCCGTAGTCACGACGGTCGGCGGCGAAGCCGAGCGCCAGGTTGGCCTCGACTGTGTCCATGCCCTGATCCTGTAGCGCATAGGCCGCAATCTTGTTGTGTAGGCCGATCCCGCGGCCTTCCTGCGCCATATAGACGATCACCCCACGTCGTTCCTCGGCGACGTGACGCATTGCGAGTTCAAGTTGCTCTCCGCAATCGCAACGCTGCGACGCAAATACGTCGCCGGTCAGGCATTGAGAATGGACCCGGACTAGCGTCGGATCGCCGCTGTCGACGTGACCCATGACCAGCGCGACATGTTCTTCGGAGTGGTCACGCGTCCGGTAACCAATCAGTCTCCAGGTGCCCATCGGTGTTGGCAGCTTCGCCTCCGAGACGCGATCAACGAGCTGCTCGGTGCGCAAGCGATACTGGATGATCTGCTCGACCGAGACAACCTTGATCTTGTGACGCTTGGAGAATCGCACCAGCTCCGGCAGGCGAGCCATTTCTCCGTTGCGCTTCATGATCTCGCAGATCACGGCTCCGGGCTGCAGTCCGGCCAGGCGGCAGAGGTCAACCGAGGCCTCGGTCTGACCGGCGCGAACCAGGACGCCGCCGTCGCGAGCGCGCAGCGGGAACATGTGGCCGGGACGAACCAGGTCTTCGGACGTGGAGTGCGGGTCCATGAGGACCTGCACAGTGCGAGCGCGGTCCGGGGCGGAGATTCCGGTGGTGACGCCCGATCGAGCTTCAACCGACACGGTAAATGCGGTGCCCAGCGGCGCCGTGTTGGAACCCTGGTCGACCATCAGCCGCAGTCCAAGCCGATCCAGCGAACTGCCATCCATGGCAATGCAGATCAGGCCACGTCCGTGTGTGGCCATGAAGTTGATTGTTTCCGAGGTGACGAACTGTGCCGGCAGCGCGAGGTCGCCCTCGTTCTCGCGATCCTCGTCGTCGGTGATGATCAGCGGTTCACCCTGGGCGAACGCCTCGATCGCCTCTTCGACGGTACAGAAGGGCGACTTGCGCCTCTGACCGCCGGAGGTGCGACGGGCACGGCGCGGCTTCGTCTTGCCCGTCTCGTTCGAGGCGGCAGTCGTCGACGTGTCGGCGTCGGTCATGTCGGCGTCGGTCATTGCGCTCCGCCTTCGTTCGCCCCAAGTGCCGCAAGTGCCGCAAGTCGCTCGTCCAGCATTTGGTCGATTTTCGTTTCCAGCAGCTCATCGACATAGCGGGCAAGGATGTCGGTCTCGAGGTTCACGGCATCACCAGGCTGTCTGTCGAGGAGGTTTGTGTGCTCCTGAGTGTACTGAACAAGCGAAACGGCGAATCCCGACTCATCCTTCTCGATAATCGTGAGCGAGACCCCGTCGATGGAGATTGGTCCCTTGACGATCATGTGACTCAACAGCTCGGCTGGAGCGTCGTAGGTCACGACAATGGCATCCGATTCCGGACGCGTGCTGCGGAAGGCGCCCCGCCCCTCAACAACGCCGCGGACGAGGTGCCCGGACAACCGGTCCATCGGCCGCACCGAGCGCTCCAGGTTGACCCGGTCGCCGACAGCCAGCTCGCCCAGGTTGGAGCGGCGATAGGTTTCGGGCATCAGGTTGGCCAGGAACTGACCCGACTCGATGTGCGTCACCGTCAGGTCGACCCCATTGATGGCGATGCTGTCGCCGAGCTTGGCGTCTTCCAGGATCATGGGGGCCGAGATGCGCAGCAGTCCCTCAGCCGCCTCGGTGATCTCTCCGACCTCCTCGATGATGCCAGTGAACATCGGTTGCGTCCCCCATTAGCGGATCTCTCGGCCCTCATGCTACCTGCACCGCCTCTGAATGCGCACATAACAGGGGCATGATCACACGCCGGCCAACTGTTGTTGTGGAGCGAATGCTATGAATGCAGACGCTTGATCAGTATGTCCGAGCCGTTGCTATCGCGCCGATAGTATCGATAGCCGCTACGTTTGTACTGTTCGTCCATTAGGCCTGTGGCCGTCGCGACCGCCAACACCAACCATTCATAGTCCCGGCCACTGGCCGACGCCTCGCAAGCGTCGCGTAACCGCTCCGCTGCCGTGCTCGGAGCATCAGGTCGAACCGCCAGGCAGCGCAGAGAAGCGCGTTCGCCGGCTGCGAAATGGACCGCGGCAACGCCCAGAATGTCTTCGACGGAGTCCAGTTCGCCGGTGTGATCGGCCCTCGGGGTCTGCATCGTTGCCAGCCAGATTACGGTGTCACCGGCACGCGCCTCCGCCAGCATGTCGGAGCTGGTGGGACTATCCGGCCCAATCTGTGTTGCCAGGAGCAAGTCGACCGTTTCCGCGTCGGACTGTCCCGCCGGCCTCACACGTACATCGAGCTCACGCTCCGGATGAATGGGATAGCCTGTGACCAGCAGGTCAGGCCCGAGCTGCTCGACCGTCATGTGATTGAGCCGCAAGACATCGCGCATTCGATTTGCCCCGCGACCTCGGACCGCCGTCTGGGCATCGCCGCCAATGATCATCGGCGCGATGACGGCCGTGACCTTGTGAATCAGACGCTGGTCAAAGAACGATCCCAGCACCTCACCGCCGCCTTCAACCAACAGACTGACGACGCCACGCTGCTGACCGAGCAGGTCGAGCAACGCAGGCAGAGATACGCGCCCGCCTGAACTCGGGTCCTCTGGCATCACGGCCACATCGACATCACGCGATTGGATCGACCGACGCCAGTCTGTTGGCGCGGCGTCGGTGGTGGCGATCAGGGTCGGTGACGTATCCGTTCCATCCAGGACTCGGCTGTCTAACGGCGTCCGCCCGCGGCTGTCGAGGACAACACGGAGCGGCTGCGGCGCCGGGCCCGGCCAATGGTCAGGTCGAGCCGTGAGCTGCGGGTTATCAATGATGATCGTCTCAACGCCGACCAGCATCGCGTCGTACAGCGGTCGGTTCTGATGCGCCCACTGCAGGGTCTGCGGTCCCGAGATCCAGCGTGAGTCGCCACTCGTGGAGGCGATGCGACCGTCCAGCGACGCGGCGAATTTGGCTGTCACGAATGGCCGGCCGGTACGTCGATGGCAGGCATAGGCCTCATAATGCGCCGCTGCTTCAGCGGCCCCGTCGCCCAGACTCACTTCGATACCGCCCTCGCGAAGTTGTTCCAGGCCGCGCCCGGCGACACGAAGATCCGGATCGCTGTAGGCGACCACGACGCGAGCAATCCCAGCCTCGATGATGGCCAACGTGCATGGAGGCGTCCGGCCGTAGTGAGCGCACGGTTCCAGGGTGACGTACATCGTCGCGCCACGTGCCTGGTTGCCGGCTTCGCGCAGCGCCATCACTTCAGCGTGGTGACCTCCAGGACGGAGGGTAGTCTCGTCCTGCGAGGCCGACTGTCCCGGCCTTCCGAACTGCGAGGCGGGGTCTGGCCTGCCAGGAGGCTGGGTCGCGCCCTCACCGACAATCTGCGTGCCCTGAACGACCACTGCGCCCACGGGCGGGTTCGGACTCGTGCGGCCGCGCACGCTGCGGGCCAGCCCAAACGCGCGGGCCATCAGGCGCGAACTGCCGACCGGGCGCGACGTCATACTCTACGGCGACGGTCCACGGTCGTCAGTACCAGCCAAAAGACCGTGGCGCTAATCGCGATGGCCGCCAACACAATCTGGACCGGACGCTCCCAGGACGGATCGGTCGCGAGCTGCACGGTACTCGAGCGTGGTCGCTGTTCCAGTGGCCAGTCGGACTCAGTGTGCGTCACAGAGGTCGCAACGGTGCGCGTTTCGGACTGTGTCGAAGCTGCCGCGCGTTCTTGCCCGTCTCCGCGATCGCGTTCTGGCGACTCGGCAGCAATGGAATCAGTTGAAGCATCCTCAGTCGACCCAGTGGCTTTCGCAGTCGCTTCCGACGCAGGTGTGGTCGATGCATCATCCTGGTTGGGCTCTTGCGCAGCGTCTGGCGCCTGTTGCTGTGCGACCACACTCTCAGCGGTCACTTCCTCAGCGTCGCTCTCGCCTCTGGCGCTGCCGGCGGTCAGGGCTCGGCGTGACGGATCTGAAGCTGCGTCTTCGGAGGTCTGCTCCGTCATCGCTTGTTGTTGCTCAGCCTCTTCCTCGTATGACGCTTGTTGTGCTGCTTCTTGCTGCTCTGACTCGCCATCGACGGCCGCCACCGACGCCTGTTGTTCGGCTTGCATCTCTTCTTGGGCTGCCTCTGCTGCGTCGGCTGGAACACGCTGCTCGGCCTCTTGCAGCTCAGCAGACTCAGCTTGCGACGCGGACTCGGGCCCCGAATCAGCCGACGTGGCCGAGACCGCTGTCACGGCAGACGGCTCAGCATCTGCGGCCGCTTGCGCTTCTACTTCGACCTCTACTTCGTCTGTCACGACCGCGGCGGTCGGGACACCTCTGCCCGAATCGCCGGCGGACGAGGTCGTGAAGGTCACCGTGGGCGAATCGACGGCGTCGAAGATCATCACGGCGGCAAAGGTGGCGACACCTACGGCGGCGGTCGACATCGACAGCCGCAACGCGCGAGCGGCGACCGTCGGTTGGAACGGAACTCGGGTCGGATCGTTGATCATCTCCGGCGTGAGCTGGAACGGCACACTGCTCGGCGCGGTGTCCAAGCTGCGCAGCACCGACCGCATCTGTTGGAGGTCGGCGAGGTATTCCTGCATCTCGCCCGAATCGGCCAGTTGCGCTTCTACCCGCTCACGTTCACGAGGTGACAGCTCATCGTCGACATAGGCCGACAGATCATCGCGCCAGTCTGCGCGACGAAACAAAGATCTGAAGCTCAGCCGCATGCCCATTGGACATCCATTCTGCAACCTGAGCGTAGTTCGCAGTCATTCAAGCGCGTTGCTCCGTACCTGTCTACAAATTTAGACGCTCTTCCTGTTCCCGTGGTTCCAATCTCGGCCATGGATCTGCCCGATTGTTCGGTGCCGACCTCTACATAAGTCGAGATCGTTTGCATTTGGAGCGTCGCCCCAACTCTAGACGGCGCCGAACCGCCCGAATCTCGGCAATCGTCGAACTTGAGCTCGAAGCGGTGCCGACGGCGTGAATGACGACTCATACGCCAAGTCCTTCCGGGCGCCGCTTCAGATAGTCTCGCATCGCCGCCCGACCTCGGCTGATCCTCGACTTGACGGTTCCCATAGACCATCCCGTTGCCTCGACGATTTCGCGGTACTCCATATCGGCTACGTCGCGGTAGAACACCGCCCGACGCTGTTCCTCCGGCAGCGACTCCAACGCCTCTCGCAGAGTTCCGCTGAGCTCGAGATTGAGCATGTGCTCGTCCAGCGTACGATCGCCCGACTCTGGCGCGAACTGATCGCCCAGTGAGTCGGTCAGGCGGTCCAGCGAGGCCGAAGGGCGTCGTTGTCGCTGACGCAGGTAGTCGAAGCATGAGCGTCGAG
Organism: Dehalococcoidia bacterium; assembly: GCA_965207365.1. Taxonomy (GTDB): domain Bacteria; phylum Chloroflexota; class Dehalococcoidia; order Bin125; family Bin125; genus Bin125. The sequence continues at coordinate 1,613,102 of OZ242281.1, forward strand.
CGATGACGCCCAGCCAGGCAGGAAACTTGCCGCGCTGGTTGTAGGTCTTGAGCCGGTCCCAGGCCTTGATGAACGCCTCTTGCATGAGGTCGTCCGCCTCGGACATACCGACAATCCCGCGACAGGTCGCGCGCACACGCGTCTGGTGGCGCAAGACGAGCACGTTGAACGCGTCGAGTCGTCCGTCGAGCGAAATCTGCACAAGCTGGTCATCGTCCAGCGTGGCGAGATCGCGCGGGTGCGCGGGATGGTCAGCCAAAGCGATCCCCTGCTCTCGCGCCGTTCAAGCGTGGTCGAACGTTCTTGGTTGCGCCCTCGCAGTAACGCCGCCTGTGGGACACTGCGCACATGCCGCTCGTTGATCCAGGCCCAATCATCGCACAAGCGCACGCGCAGGGTCGCGCAGTCGTTGGCGCAAACGTATCGACCGTTCAGATGGTTCGAGGCGTGATACGCGCCGCCGAGTCGGCGCACCGCCCTGTCTTGGTCCAATTCAACCGGTCCGGTTTGGAGTTAATCGGCGGCGTTGATGTCGCCGCACTGGTCGTAGCGTCGATTGCTGCGGACTCTCACGCCAAGGTCGCGCTGCATCTCGACCACGCGCACACCCTGGATGAACTCTCACAGGCAATCAACGCTGGATTCAAGTCGATCATGGTCGACGGCTCAACGCTGCCTTACGAGCAGAACACCACGATGACGCAATCGGCGAAGGGCCTCGTGGCCTGGTCCGGGCTGCCTCTTGAAGCAGAGCTTGGCCACGTCGCCGGCAACGAGGCAGGCGTCACGATCGGCGAAGCCTCCTGGACCGATCCCGACCAAGCCGCGCGCTTCGTCCAGGCCACCAACGTCGATTGGCTAGCGGTGGCGGTCGGCAATACGCATGGCGGACCCGCGATCGGTGGTCTGCACATCGATCGGCTACGAGCCATCCATGAAGCCGTGGACGTGTCCCTGGTTCTACACGGCGCGAGTGGTCTGACGGATGAAGAACTCGCTTCCGCCGTCGAACTCGGAGTCGCCAAGATCAATGTCGGCACATCACTGCACCAGGCGGCCGCGTCGGGAATCGGCACATGGCTGCAGGAGAGCCCGCGCGACCTTCGAGGCGCACTGTTCGCAGCAGAAGAGGCAGTGTTCGCAGAGGCTTCTAGTCTTCTCAGTGCTACCTGGGTGTTTGGTAACTAAAACGGCACCTGTTCTCGTTAGTCAAAACGAACACTACTTGCTACGATGACTGCGGTACGTCGCAACGGTTAGTTCCCTACCAGGCGGCGTATGACGAAAAGGGGGCTACTCCTCCCCGCCCTCCGCGCCCTAGAGGTACCGGACTGGCGGGGATTACTGTTGCTGGAATCGTAATGGCGCAGCGGGTTGCTCTCTTCATCGATTGGCAGAATCTTCACGGCCGCGCGCGCGAGGCCTTTCATTCTGCCCGCGCTTCCCGAAAGTCGACTGACGGACAGATTGATCCTGTCAAACTGGGCGAGCTTGTTTGTCGGAGGACGCCTCCAGGAGTCGCGAGAGAGCTGTCGGCAGTCCGCGTTTACTCCGGTGTGGCAGATCCTCACCGAAATCGCACAATGCATATGGCGCGCCGCAGACAGATCGCGCGATGGAGAAATGACGGGGCCGAAGTCATAACCAGGCCGCTTCAGTACCTCTGGAATGAGGATGAGCAAACAACCATTGCTCGTGAGAAAGGCATCGATGTGGCCATTGCGGTCGACTTCGTCACGATGGCTTTTCGTGAGCAGTACGACGTTGGCGTGTTGTTCTCGGCAGACACCGACTTGCGTCCAGCGTTGGAGTACGTGGCCCACAACCATCCAGAGATCGCGGTCGAAGTCGCCGCATGGCGCACTGGACCACAGGCGAGACGACTCAACTTCGATGCCCCACATTCGGTGTGGTGTCACTACTTCGATTCCGACGACTATGCGACGCTTCGCGACCTCACGGACTACCGCCCTCGACGTTGACGCTTCGTTAACCTCCGTCCCAAGTGGGAATGGAGGCAATCTGTCATGCTCAGCGACTATCGCATTCTCGACCTCACCGACGACCGCGGCCTGATCGGCGGGATGGTCCTGGCCGATCTCGGCGCCGATGTCGTTGCAATCGAACCACCCGATGGCAACGCAGCGCGCCGACGCGGGCCGTTCGCCGACGGCTCGTACGACGGCGGCATCGAAGACTCGTTGATCTGGCAGTCCTATGCGCGAGGCAAGCGCTCCGTCGTGCTTGATCTTCAGGCGGACGAAGGCCGGTCTCGGTTTATCGAACTCGCAAGCACGGCCGACGCGGTGATCGAATCGGACGATGTCGGGGCGATGGACGCCCTCGGGCTTGGATACGCAGCGCTCTCCGCGATCAATCGCGGTCTGATCTATGCCGCGATCTCGCCGTTCGGATCCACCGGACCCAAGGCCGACTGGGTTGCTACGGATATCACCGTCGCCGCTGCTGCTGGTCCGATGATTCAGAGCGGAGACAAGGACCGCCCCCCACTCAGGGTCGGTCTGCCGCAGACCGCTCTGCACGCCGGAGTCGAAGCGGCACTGGGCATCCTCATGGCGCTGCACGAGCGCAATTCGAGATCCGGGCTCGGACAGTTCATTGACGTCTCCGCGCAAGCTGCCTACGCCCAGGCCACGCAGTCCGGGATCATCGCCGCGGCGAACAACTCCGGTTCGTTCGAGCGCTCGGCTGTCGGCGCATCACTCGGACCGCTGGAGATTCGTCTCTTCTGGCCGTGCAAGGACGGCCACGTTGCAGTCACATATCTGTTCGGCGCGGCGATCGGTCCGTTTACCGACCGGCTGATGCAGTACGCGCTCGAAGAGGGCTACTGCGACCAGGAGACTCGAGACAAAGACTGGCTCAACTACACCAACCTGATCCTCAGTGGTCAGGAGCCGTTGTCAGAGTACTTCCGCTGCTGCGATGTCGTCGGCGCTCTCTGCGCGGACAAGACGAAGGACGAGCTGTTCCAGGTTGCCCAGGAACGACGTCTGCTGCTCGTCCCAGTTTCGACTATGGATGACCTCGACAAGAACGAGCACCTTGCGGCGCGCGCCTATTGGCGGGATGTCGAGCGCAACGGCCAGTCGCTCAAGTTCCCCGGTCCGTTCGCTCGACTCTCGGAGACACCAATCGAGTACGGACGACCTGCGCCGATGCTCGGTCAGCACACGGATGAGGTACTTGGCGAGTCCCGCACCGCAGCGAAGCTCCATCCGGCAGACAGCGCTGCGCCGACCGATCCGCCGCTCTCCGACCTGAAGATGCTCGACCTGATGTGGGTCATGGCCGGCCCGGCGGGCACTCGCGCGCTCTGCGACTTTGGAATCAACACGGTGCGGGTCGAGTCCAGTACGAGGATCGATACAGCGCGCACGCTTCAGCCATTTATCGACGACGAGGCCACGCAGCCGGATGGATCGGCGATGTTCCACAATATGAACGCTGGCAAGCGGATGATCACGGTCGATCCGGCCAACCCAGAGGGACGCGAGCTCATCCTCGACCTGGTCCGCTGGGCCGATGTGGTCACGGAGTCATTCACTCCGCGCGCCATGCGTGGCTGGGACCTGACCTGGGAGACGCTGCGCAAGGTCAATCCGCGCCTGATCATGATGTCCTCCTGCCTGATGGGACAGAGCGGTCCATTGGCTGAGTTTGCTGGTTTTGGCAATCTGGCCGCTGCATTTGCCGGGTTCACGCCGCTCTGCGGCTGGCCCGATCGTGCCCCGGCTGGCCCGTTCGGCGCATACACCGACTATGTCGCTCCTCGCTTCGCCTCCGCCGCACTGCTGGCGGCATTGGACGAGCGCGAGCGCACCGGTCGCGGACAATACATCGATGTGTCCCAGATGGAAGCCGCCATCCACTTCCTCACGCCGGCCTTTCTGCGCTACAAACTGACCGGCCAGACTTGGCAGGCAAACGGCAACGACGATCCGTACATGTCCCCGCACGGTGTGTTCCCTTCGCAGGGCGAAGATCGCTGGATCGCCATTGCCTGCCGAGATGACGCCGACCGCGCTGCCCTGGAATCGGTGCTCAAGGGCGAAACGCTTGAGGACTGGACGGCCGCCCGTTCGCCGCATGACGCGATGGAAGCTCTGCAATCGGTAGGCGTCCCGGCTCATGCCGTGCAGACGTCTGCCGATTGCATTGCCGACCCGCAGTTGCTCCACCGCAACCACTTCGTCGAGATGACGCATCCGACCCAGGGCAAATCGGTTGTCGAGGGCGCACGTATCGTGTTCAGTCGCACGTCGGCTGTCCGTCCACAGGTTGCGCCGACGATGGGCGCTGATAACGACAGCGTCTTGCGCGAGCTGCTCGGCTACACCGATGAGCAAGTCGTCGAGCTGGTAGCGTCAGGTGCGCTGCAGTAACTCACTTGCAGCGCACCTACGGGAGAACACCAATGGCAACGCATCGCGGCGAACGAATGATTGAGGGCAACGGCATCGAGATCTGCACCGAAGCCTTCGGCGACCCCGCTGATCCCTGCATCCTGCTGGTCATGGGAGCGGGCGCATCAATGCTGCTCTGGGACGTCGGACTCTGCGAGGCCCTGGCCGATGGCGGCCGCTTCGTCATCCGCTACGACAACCGAGACACCGGCAAGACCACATCCTGCCCGCCCGGCGAACCCAACTACACGCTCAACGACATGGCCGCTGACGGCCCCGCCGTGCTCGACGCGTATGGCATCGAGCAGGCCCACATCATCGGCGCGTCGATGGGCGGAATGATCACCCAGGTGATCGGACTGAACCATCCCGAGCGGGTGCTCACACTGACGCCGATCATGTCTACGCCCAACGGTGGCGCCGTGCTTGACTCGATGGAAGGCAAGGAAGCGACGCTCTCGCCGCCCACGCCCGAGGTAATCGAGACCATCATGGAGGGCGCGGCGCTGGACTGGACCGACCGTGAGGCACTGCTGGCCAATCGAGTCAAGATGTTCAAGGTGCTCTCGGGATCTGCCTACCCCTTCGACCCGGCCCGCGAAGAGATCTTCGCCGCCGAAATCGACCGGGCGGTCAGCTTCGCCAGCACGACCAACCACGGCCCAGCCATCGCCCAATCCGAGTCCTGGCACGAACGCCTCGGCGACCTCGACTTCCCCACTCTGGTGATCCACGGCACCGACGATCCCATCCTGCCCTACGACCATGGACAGGCACTCGCGGAAATGATCCCCGGAGCCAAGATGCTCACCCTCGAAGGAGTCGGCCACGAAATCCCCGAGGGTACCTGGGATGTGGTCATCCCAACAATCCTCGAGCACACGAGCTGACACGAAACCTCGCTCCAGGCTGTACATTGACAGCAAGTGACCGGGAAGAGGAATTCTGCTGTGGCAAAGGCCGTCGAGAACCCCTCCGAGATTGAGCAGCTGCCAGTTCCAGTGGAAGATGATGAACTTGGGCCGGAGGTGATCGAGGAGATCAAACGACGTGTTGAGCGCTGGCGGCGAGGCGAGGGGAAATCAATCCCGCATGAAGAAGTGATGCGCCGGATGGACGCCGAGCGAGGACTGTCAGTCGACTGACAGAGTGCCGTATCGGGTGAGCTGGCGCGATGAAGCCTTGGACGATCTGAGTGATCTCTCCGGCCAGCATTACTTAGCTGTTCGGAAAATGGTGGGCAGCTTTCCGCATGATCGTTGGCTCAAAGGGCGACCATTCCGAAATGCTGATGTGTCGGAAGTCACGTTGCTCCTGCTCGAGGCTGGTGATCGGTCAATCGTGTACTGGATCGATGACGAGCAGCATCTCGTTGAGATCTTCTCCATTGTTTAGGCCATGGGTGCAGGCGATCGCTCGCCCCGCCGATAGATCGACATCAACACTCCATTCACCGTCGATCTCGTCCGAACGAGCTCCAGATTCCTCAGCGCAGCCCCATCAGCGAACAGCCGCTTGCCGCCGCCGACCACGACTGGGAACGTCCACAGTCGATACTCGTCGATCAGGTCGTGCGCGAGCAGCGTCTGGATCAGCTCGGCGCTCCCGTGAACCTGGATCAACGGCCCGTCGCCGGTCTTCAGCCTGGCGATCTCGCCGACAACATCTTCGCTCACGCGAGTCGCAGGACCCCACGCCAACGGACCCTCAGCCGACCGCGTCACCACATACTTGTGACCGCCGTTCAGCCGCGCCGAGACGGGATCCTCATCCGGACTGACATTCGGCCAATGACCGGCAAACACCTCATACGTCTTGCGGCCAAACAACAGGTCATACGGCTCCGACATCGCCTCAGCAAACACCTGAGGCATCACCTGCTCCCAGTACGGCGCGCCCCAGCCGCCGCCCGTGAACCCGCCCGACGAGTCCTCCTCAGGACTGGTCGGACTCTGCATCACGCCATCCAACGTGACAAAACTCAAGATCGCCAGTTCACGCATCGCAAGTCTCAGCCTATCTCCCAAGTCCCCTCTCCCCCCCTTGCGGGGGGAGATGTCACGGGGTGACAGAGGGGGGGGCGGTCGGTGAGTACCAGATAGAAGCAGCGGACCCCCCTTGGCTTTCGGCATCTCCCCCGCAAGGGGGAGAAGGCGAGTTTTTCCAAAGGTCTCCTTTACACCGGGACCCGCTCGGTTCCCTTCGCCTACAGGCTGTCCAGATCCACCGCACGCCCCGTCTCCGCCGACTCATAGATCCCAAACACAATCTTCATCGTCTCCAGATTGTCCCGACCCCCACTGACCGGCTCAGCACCGTCCTCGCAACAAGCAGCAAAATGGATAATCTCATTGACGTACGGATTATCCGTCGGCAGCGACAGGTCGCTCGTATCGACCGGCCGGAAGCTCGTCACCGGATCGAAACTCTGGTCGCCCTCCTGCTGAGCGCTGGTCATCACCGCCGGTACCCGATGCCACATGAGCGGCGTGTTCTCCGTCGGAGGCGGCGTCCAGGCTGCCCCCTCGTCGCCCAGAATCACCGTCTGGAACAGCCACGGCGCCCGACTCGTCAGACTCGCCGTCAACGTACCGATCGCTCCGTTGGCGAACTCCAGCGTTGCCACGGTTCGGTCCTCGGCCTCGTTCGTGAAGCTTGGATGCCCGCGCCAGGCCCGAGCTTCGACCCGCACGACCTCGCCCACGAAAAACCGCATCAAATCCAGGTGATGCACCGAAAGCAACGTCACCACTCCGCCGCCGCCGCGCTTGCCGTCGAATCCCCAGAAGCCCCGACCCGGCGCAATCGGCTGATCCGGATCATCCAGCGCCGCCGTCAGGAACGTATCCACGCGCGCCGACCAGATCCGCCCCAGTTCGCCCGCCTGGATCCGACGCCGCAGCGCCACATACGTCGGCACATGACGCAGATGCTGCGCCACCATGAACGTCACCCCCGCCGCCTCCGTCGCCTCCACGATCGCCCGACACTCCGCCATCGAGATCGCCATCGGCTTCTCCAGCAGCACGTGCTTGCCCGCCTCGGCCGCCGCAATCGCCAGCTCCGCATGCGTGTCGTGGATCGTGCAAATGTCGACCGCGTCGATGTCCGCCAGCTCAAACATCTCTCGCGCGTCGCTGAAGATCGCGTCGGCCCCAATCTCGGCCTCCGAGGCAAACGCCCGCGCCCGCTCCTCGCGGATGTCGCAGACCGCCTCCAGCCGGATTCGCCCCGGATCCAGTTGATAGCCCGGCAAATGCTGCCGAGAAATCCCACCCGCGCCAATCAACCCAGCCTTCAGTGGTTCCGCCATCGAACAGCCCCCGTTCCCCGTCGCATGTGCCAGAGGCTACCGATTCCAGACCCCATCCACCGAGTCCCCGCCTAAACTGGACGCGGGCCCTTAGCTCAGTTGGCTAGAGCAGCGGACTTTTAATCCGAAGGTCCTGGGTTCGAGTCCCAGAGGGCCCACCAATCCGAAGATTCGTAGACCGGCCTCGCCAGGCGAGCGCGGTCGCTGAGCCGAGATTGAGTCGAGGACAAAGGTGAAGAGGTACATTCTCTTTGACCATGATGGAGTGTTGGTCGAAACAGAACATTGGTATTACCTAGCCAACAAACGAGCGCTGGACTCACTTGGAATCACTCTCCGCCGCGACACATACTTGGCAAACATGGCCAATGGCGTTTCCGCGTGGGAAGCGGCACGAGCCTCAGGAATATCTGAGTCTGAGATTAGACGAGGCCGGGAGCTAAGAAACCAATACTACCAGGAATACCTCTTGACCGAAGACATCGAGATCGACGGAGTGTTGCAAACACTAGCTAAACTCGCAGACACATATAGGATGGGTATAGTTACTACATCAAAACGAGCTGACTTTGCGCTGATACACGAGAAGCGATCAATTCTTGACTATATGGAGTTCCATTTGACGCAAGAGGATTACGAGAAAGCTAAACCTCACCCCGACCCCTATCTGAAAGGGCTCCAACTCTTTGGCGCCACTGCCTCTGAGACGGTAGTCATTGAAGACTCGGCGAGAGGGTTGAAGTCGGCAATCGCGGCTGGAATCGACTGCATCGTGGTTGCAAACGAGTTCACCGCAGTTCACGATTTGTCCAAAGCAACTACCAAGGTCGCTACGTTTAGAGAACTCCCATCTGCCATAGAAGGCTTAACAGGGTGACAAGGGCGACGCTGAAGCGATCGCGCCTACCAAGCTGCTGAACAAGCAAGTGATCTGCGGTGCACCTCTAAACTGTCATTCCCGGCCCTGGCCGGGAATCTCGCTATAGCAGATAGCGTGTCGGCCAGGGAGTGAGATTCTATGACAATTCAGGAATGACGAATCTCGTGGTAGTGTAGCTGTTCGGCAGCTTGCTACAAAACGAATAGGAATAACTTAGAAGGGATGGCACACACTGATGAGGGACCGCCAGTCAAACTAAGGGAATGAGTTCCAGAGGTTGATTGAAGCCTCTCCGAATCCGGCATGGATCGTACATTAGTCAGATAATGTTTGCCCGGTTCGTTTGAGCAGTTCGTCTCTCAAGACGACCCTAAGGACCCCACGAACACCTTCTTTATCCGTGCCGAATTCATATGCGCACTTTGTTATCAAAACATCCGTATCGCCATCTATCTTCTCAGTCACATATCTCTCGGCAACTGAGTCAAGTTGAAAGGGTTGCTCGCCACCTAGTAGGGTGATCTTGTCTGCTTCCTTTTCGGCCCATTCAACTGCCGCCATCCATTTGGCCAGTTCTTCTCCAAACTCAGTGAGGCGCAGGGGGCTAGCACCGGCGACTGGAACGGGAGGCATGCGGCGCAGGATTTCTTTGATGTCCTTCTGGACCTCCTTGAAATCATCCCGCACTTCCTGCATAAATCCCGTGAACATGCCTCGATCCGCGTTCACATTCGAGTACCAACGCCCCGCCGCGAAGATCGCGCCAACAAGGACGACGATGGTCGGAACGATCCAAGCGAAATCACCACTGGAAATCATGACGGGCATCTCTCCCCCGCCTCCTTCAGTGACAAAGAATACCCAGTTCATCCCAGTCCTGTCGCAACAGAACGAGAAAATGTTCGCAGGCGTCGCCCATCTGGTCAATCGCGCTACTGTGCCCCGGCCGGGTCTGAGTTATCGCAAGATCGACACCCCACAGAGCAAGGCTCCAAGGTCCTCCATCGTCTCGATCGGCGCTGACTGACCCCGTTCTCGCCATTGGCTGATTAGCTCATCGGCGCCGAAGTCGTGTAACAGCGTCCAGGCGACCGCCCGGTTCGGGAAGTCACCGTCAACGAACATGCCTGGCCCGTATCCGTCGATCAGAGCACGAGCGAGAGCAGGATCGCGCCCGCAAAACCCCATCCACACCGGCATCCACTCATACTCCAACACCCCGATCTTGGCATCCCCAAAGTCGATCAGTGCGTCAATCGTCCAACCACCCTCGACCCGCGCGCAGAGCACGTGATCCGCGCCAAGGTCTCCGTGCACGACGATCCGTGACTCCGGGACGTCAGCCGCAATCGCCTCGTCCAGCAGGGACTCAAGCGGCTCAACGAGGATGTCTGCCAGCACCCCAGCTTCGGTCAGTTCTGCGAGCGCCTTCCGCCGTCGCTTCGATACGACGTCAGTCCAGACCCGCTCAGTCGTGTCGCGGGCCAACTGCCCTGCATCCAGGTCGTGAAGCGCTCGCACGATTCCGCCGAGTTGCGCCGCCAGCGACCTGGCGTCCTCGTCGGAGAGTTCACCACGAATCTCTGAGAAAGGCCGCGCCTCGCAGTAGCGAGTAATCAGGTAAGGCCAGGAGCCTCCTCCACCGTCCGCGATGTGTCCGTAGCCCAAGACATCGGGAACGGGGATCTCCGCATGATCGTTGAGCGCTTCGAGCAACGTCCGCTCAAACTCGAACTCGTCCCAGAACGGGCTGTAGATCTTGAGCGCGTAGGCCCGGTCGAGCAGGAAGACAGCGTTGGTGTTGGCGCTGGCGGACCGAAGCTGCCGATAGCTGATCCCCTCACGCACGCAGATCGCGTCTACCAGCGGCTGCCAGACCGAGGCATCGTTGTAGATCCGAGTCCAATCGTCCCAGCTATCAACCCGAATCATGGGCAACATCACGCCGGCGCAATCTAGGGCCTGTTCCTATCAGCCATTTGCTTACTAGAATTCCGTCATTGCCGCGCTTGTCGCGGCAATCTCGCCGAGTTGTGCACGGACAGTGACGCTGAATGCAGCGAGATACCCGCGGCAAGCGCGGGTATGACGGGAACTCCTGTGCTGAACGACCCCATGTGAACACGCCCGAGTTAAAGCTAGCCGTTGTCGTATCCGCCGGTGATTGGGTTGTCCTGGCGTTGGCCGGCTGATCCCTTGGGGGCGAAGTCTTCGATGGTGTTGCTCAGGTCGTCTCGATCTCTGGGTGGGGGAATCTGCTCGGGACCCTGGTGCTGACTGGCGATGTGCAGCGTCTGCGTGGGGAACGCGAACTCGACCTGCAGCTCCTGCGCCAGACGAATGATGTCGATGTTGAACACGTGCCTGGTGCGCAGCTCCTCGTTCCAGGTCGACGCACCGATGAATGTGTAGACCATGATGTTCAGGCCCGAGTCGCCGAAGCTATGCAATTCGACGATGTAGTAGTCATGCCGCATGTTCGAGTTCGAGCGCACAATCGCCCGCACGCCCTCGACGAACGCCTGGATCCGGTCCGGGTCGGTGTGATACGCAAGCCCGACGGTCGTGTAGTACCGGCGCCAGGTGCGTTGACCCATGTTGTTGACCGCGGTGTCGGTCATTCGCGCGTTGGGCACGGTGATCAGCGAGTCGGCAAACGTGCGCACCCTGGTCGAGCGGAAGCCGACCTGCTCGACCGTGCCCTCAATGTCGCCGACAATCACCCAATCGCCAACCTGGAACGGCTTGTCGGCCAGGATCGTCGCGCCGCCCAACAGGTTCTTCAGCGTGTCCTGCGACGCCAGCGCGACGGCCACGCCGCCGATGCCGAGCCCGGCGATCAGCGACGTAATGTTGATGTCGAGGTTCTGCAGCACGAAGATCGCGCCGATGGCGCCGACGAAGATCTTGCCCGTGGTTCGCGCCAGCGGGACCAACTGATCGTCGAGCTTGGAGTCGGTCTCCTGCGCAATCTCGCGCCAGTAGTCGGCCGCCGCGTCGACCAGGCGGAAGCCGACCAGCACGCCGGCGAAGGTCGATGCGAAGTTGGCGAAGATCGCAACTACATCCTCGATATCGGAATCGAAGTCGAGCACGGGAAAGCCGATCGCCAGCGTCACAGCGCCCAGCATCAGCAACAGCGGACGTTGCAGTCGACCTAGCTCGAAGCGCCAGAACTCATGACGCTCGGGAACCGTGCGTTGCGTGATGGCCGCGTTGAGCGACCAGATAATCGCAAACCGCGCGACGACGATGATCACCGCCATCACGCCCAGCCCAATGAACTGCCAGACCTCAATCCCAATGACGGCCTCGTGCAGCCAGTTGAAGACAAACTCAGGCGGCAAGTCGAACACTCCCGGCGAACCAACAGGACTCTGGGTTCGAGTCTATTCCCGCCTCAACGTAGAGAGTTGGCAGCGAGTGCCCCGCGGCAGAACTGCGGCTGAGCCGCGGCAGTTACTGGATGTTGCGCAGTTGGGGATCGAGGAAGTCGCGCAGCCAGTCTCCGAGCAGGTTTCCAACCAGCGCGACGATCATGATCGTGATTCCAGGGAAGCCGGTCAGCCAGAAGCGAATCTTGAGCAAGTCGCGACCCTCGGCGACCATCTTGCCCCAGGAGATCGTTTCCGGTCCTGCGCCCGCTCCAAGGAACGACAGCGACGCCTCGGCGATGATCACCGTCGACACGTTCAGGGTCGCCAGGATCACGACCGAGTTGACCACGTTCGGTAGCAGGTGCTGGACCATGACTCGTAGGTCGGTGGCGCCGAGCGTCCTGGCGGCGACGACAAACTCGCGCTCGCGCAGACTGAGCACCTCGGCCCGCACCAGGCGGGCATATGGCGCCCAGAGGAACACGATCAGGATGACAATCACGTTTCTCAACGAGGGCCCGAGCATCGCGGCAATCAGCAAGGCGAACAGCAGCGCCGGAAATGCCAGTTGCACTTCCACCAGCCGCATCGCAAACGAATCGAACGCCCCGCGCCGCCAGCCGGCCAGGAGTCCAGCGGCAGTGCCGAGGATCAATGAGCCGGGAATCACCGTGGCGATCACCAGGAGCGACGTCTGACTGCCCTTGATCAGGCGGCTGAGCGTGTCGCGCCCGAGTCCGTCGGTGCCAAGGAAGTGCTCGGAGGCGCCATCCTCCTGCCAGACGGGACCCTGCAAGCGGCTGATCAGGTTCTGGTCGGTCGGATCGTGCGGTGCGATCAAGTCGGCAAAGATGCCGGCGATCACGAAGATTCCAATCAGGACGAGATAGACCGTCAGCAGCGGCCAGCCGCGAGGCAATCGCCGAGTCCACCTTCTCTGTCGGGCAAGCAGACCGCCGAACGCATCGTCTACCGGGACGTCCTGCGCGCTCATGTCTCGCGGCCCACTCGGATTCGGGGGTCGAGGAAGTTGTAGGAGATGTCGACGAGGATGTTGATCGCGACGAACCACACGGCGATCACGAGCACACCCACCTGGATGACGGGGAAGTCGCGCAGGGTGATTGAGCGGAAGATCAGGCGACCGACTCCGGGCCAGGCGAAGACGACCTCGACGATGATCGAGCCAGCCAGTAGTTGCGCCAGCATGATTCCGAGCACGGTGATCAGACCGAGCAGCGCATTGCGCATGGCGTGACGCAAGATCACGGTGCGGTCGGCCAGTCCCTTGGCCCGCGCGGTGCGGATGTAGTCGTTGCTGAGCACCTCGAGCATGCCCGAACGGGTCAGCCGCATCGCTGCGGCCGCTCCGAATCCAGCCAGCGTGATTGCCGGCATGATCAGGTTCTCGAACCCGCCACGTCCGCTCGTCGGCAGCCAACCGAGCTGCACCGCGAAGATGAAGATCAGCAGCAGACCCAGCCAAAAGTTGGGCATCGCCTGGCCGACCAGGGCGATCAAGCGGGCTATCAAGTCCGGTACCGATCCGCGCCTGAGCGCGGCGAGAACCCCAATCGGTACACCAACCGCCAGGATTAGGACGAACGCGGCTAAGCTGAGCTGTACCGTCGCCCAAAGGCGTGACGACACTTCGTCCCAGGCCGGTTGCTCGGAGAAGATCGAGTCACCGAAGTCGAGGCGCAAGACTCCCCAGAGGAAGTTGCCGTACTGGACGATCATCGGATCGAGCAGTCCCAGCCGGTCGCGTGCGGCGTCGATTGCCTCCTGGGTCGCGTTCCGTGCCGAGTACGCCTCGATCGGATCACCGATCAGTCGGCTGCCGACGAATACGAGCGAGACAACGACAAAGACAACTGCAATCGACTGCAGCACTCGCGGAATCAGGTGCGAAGCCATGGCTTGCCCTCTAACCGCGTTGCGTCGCTACCTGCGATCCGGTCCCTAGGTCTTCATCGACTTCAGGTTCCAGAGCTCGACCGAAGGCGGCTGCAGGAAGTATGGGTCCCATTGCAGCCGCGACGCGGCAACGTGGGTCTGGACCAACTCGAAAAGGAAGATCCAGGAGGCCTCGAGGTAGTGGATGCGTACGAGGTCACTCAGTAACTGTTGGCGCTTGTCCGTATCGAATTCGGTCTTGGCTGCGGCGATCAGCCGGTCGACCTCGGCACGCTCATCGCTGAGCACCTCGACGCGGTGCTCATATGTCGCAGCACTGTCGACGGAGATGGCCATCGAACCGATCGAAGTGAAGCCGGCCGACTGTGGGAACAGGTATGGAGCGGTCAGTTCCTTGTTGCGCGCCTCGCCGAGGAACTTGGAAATGTCTTCGGGAATCAGGTTGACGATGAAGCCAACCTCGCGCAGCATCTCGGCGATCGCTTCCATGAACAGTTGGTCGTTGGTGTAGAGGCCAGCGAGATAGATCAGGTCAGTCTCGACGCCGTCTCCGTAGCCGGCTTCTGCCAAGAGGCGCCTGGCTTCGTCGGGGTCGTAGGCCCAGCGCTGCTCGGGCAGGTCCTCGGGGAATCCGAACTGACCTGACGAGAGCGTGTACGTGTAGTTCTCGCGACCGGTCATGATGTTCTCGGTGATCGCGTCGACATCAACTGCGAGGTTTGCTGCAATACGCACGCGTCGGTCGCGCCACGGGTTGGGCTGGCCGGGGTTGTACGGGTCCTCCTCAATCGTCATTGGCAGTTTGATGTGCAGGCCACGCTGAGCCGGGTGATAGAAGACGTTGTATTCGCCACTCTCTCCCAGCGGGACTGCGAGGTCGGGTGGAATCGAGTTGGCCAAGTCGACTTCACCCGCTTCCAGGGCCGACACGCGAGCGCCGATTTCCGGGATCAATCGAGCTTCGTAGCCTGCCAGGTAGGGCAATCTCGGCGCGTAACCATAGTCGCGGCCATTGTAATAGTCGTCGTTACGCACACTCTTGATGTACTCGTCGGCCGACCATTCCACGAACTTGAATGATCCCGTAGCGACGGGGAACTGGCCGTAGCCGTCGTCGCCGACTTCTTCGATGTAATCCTTGGGGAACATCGGGAATCCACCGAGCGCCAGGCTGTTGGCGGCGTCAACGCTCGGCGCCGCCTGCTCGATGCGCAGCGTGTTCTCGTCGACCAGTTCGTTGTCGCCGGTCCAACTGAGTTCACCGGTCCAGGCCGAGTTGTACTCGGGGTTGTACTCGGCTTTGCCGGTCAAGCGGTCGATGGTGAACTTGACATCCTCGGCCGTGACCGGGCTGCCGTCGTGGAAGGTTCGGCCTTCGTTCATCGTCACGATCAGCGACTCGGCGCCGACGAACTCCCACTCGGCCAATCCACCTGGGACTGCGCTGCCAAATGGGTCGAGTGGGAAGACTGCGGCGTAGTGATAGTTGTTCGACGCTGACTGTCCACCACGGGCGAGCGCGCTGCCCTGGTCGAGAATCTGCGGGAACGCGCCATAGGCGCCGATGGCGGTGGCGCTGTAGTCGATGTTGTCGTCGGCGACGGCTTGCTGCTCCTGCTGTTGGGCCTGCGCCTCGGCAGCAGATTGCTCCTGCTGCTCCTGCTGCATGGCCTGTTGTTCGGCCTGCTGGTCCTGCTGCTGCATGGCCTGCTGCTGCTCTTGCTGCTGCATCGCCTGTTGCTGCTGCATGGCCTGCTGTTGCTGGTCCTGCTGCTGATCGGCTTGAGCGACCGCCTGCGGCTGATCATCGTCGTCGTCGCCACAGCCAACCAGAGCCAGGCCGGCTGCGCCGACTCCGGCTCGCGCCGAAGCTCGCAGCAACGAGCGCCTGCTCAACCGTGACCTACGGAGTTGTGTCCAGTGTCTCGACATCGTGTTCCCTCTTCCCTTCCTGTAACCATTCGCCAACGCGAAACATAGCGAACTGAGGTTAAGGCTAGACGAACTCCACTGGACGAGGGCTGGAGCAACACCACACCGAGAATCGGGCCTGGTGCGTCTCCTTCTCACCGCTCAAGCCTTAGCCTGTTTCAATGCAAGTTGATCCTGCCGAGCACCCGATGGTCGAACGCGCCAGAGCTCTACAGCCGGAGATCGCTGCGCGCGCGGACGAAACTGAGGCGAACGGTAGTCCGCCGTCCGACTTGATTGAGACCATCACCGACGCCGGGCTCTATCGGCTGTTCATCCCGAAGGCTGCGGGTGGTGAGGAAGTTCCGCCGCTGGTCGTGTTCCATGCGATCGAGGCGCTGGCTGCCGCTGATCCCTCGACCGGCTGGGTCGTGATGCTGGCGTCTGAACTCTCGCTAGTCAGCGGATTCCTGGAGACCGAGCACTTGCGCGAGATGATTGGTTCAGATGAGCCAGGCGGTCCGCGCTGCCGGATTGCCGGATCGAGCCGTCCCACCAATCTGGGCACTCGAGTTGAGGGTGGATGGTTGGTCAACGGGATATCGACCTTCGCGAGCGGTATCGATCATGCGACTCACGTTGTGATTGCCTTCAAAGATGAGGCGAATCCGGGCGATCAGTACATGTCGTTCGTCGACCCGGAGCAGGGCGAAATCCTACGCACCTGGGACACCATGGGCCTGCGTGGCACCGGCTCGCACGACTACCGCAACGAGAACGTCTTTGCATCCGATCAGCGGACGATGAAGTTTGGATCGAGACCGGTCGCCCCTGGTCCGAATTGGCGTATTCCCGACGGCGGCATCGCCAGTTGGCTGCAGAATGGCGGGCAGGCGGTCGGCGCAGCTCAGGGTGCGATCGACGAAGTCGTCCGGTTTGCCAAGCACGTCGACAGCAAGAGCGATTCGCGCTCGCTTGCCGACCGCGAGCACTTCCGCGTCGCGGTAGGCCGGGCGCAGGCTCGGGTCGGCTCGGCGCGTTCGTATGTTCGCGAGATGGGTTCTCGGGCCTGGGAGTCGGTCGTTGCCGGCGACCCGGACCTTGATGCCGTCGCACAGTGGCGTCTGGCCAATGTGAATGCCGTCCATGCTGCGACCGAAGCGGTCGAGATGCTCTTCCCGGCTGCCGGCACCAACGCGATTCATAGGCGCTGGACGCTCGAGCGCCGTTTCCGCGATCTGCAGGTTGCGCGCCGACACAACGCCGGGCTCGACTTCAACTGGGACGCCGGTTCCCGCCACATGCTCGGTCTGCCCCCGCTGACTCGCGGAAACGCGATACCTGATCGGGATCGGTTCAGCTCTGATCGGGCCTAAAGAGTTCTCGCTCGGCGGGGCCAGATGGTGGATGGAATTCATCTGGACTCGCCAGTTGGGAACTGGTCCTACCATCCGTCATTGCCGCGCTCCGTCGCGGCAATCTCGCTGCGTGCAGCGCAGACGTCCGTTCTTGCAGATGCGAGATACCCTCGGCAAGCGCGGGTATGACGGAATGTGGTGCGCGAGCCTGACAGGGCAATTGCAAGCACGGCGTAGACTCGAATCGATATGGCGATTGCCTCGAACGGCGTGAGCGCCGGTCCCGATGATTTTCACCAGATCCGCCGACGCTTTGCCCGGAACATTCCCGTCTACTACCTGTTCAATGGCGTCAGCGGCTTTCTGATCTGGATGCCGATCTGGGTCATCTACCTGCAGGAGTTCCGGGGCATGAGCCTGACCCAGATTTCGACGATCGAGTCGCTCTTCTGGCTCACGGTCGTGCTGGCCGAAGTGCCGACAGGAGCAGTGGCCGACCGCTGGGGGCGTCGTATGTCGCTGGTGATGGGCGGCGCGTGTTTCTGCCTGGGATCGGTCGTCTTTGCGTTTAGTTCGACCTACGTTGTACTGTTGGCCGCCTATGTCATGGTTGCGATTGCTATCACGTTGTACTCCGGCGCTGGGCATGCGCTTGTCTATGACACGTTGCGACAGACCGGCCGCACCAGGGACTACGAGAAACACATCGGACGCTCAGAGGCGATGGCCTTTGGCTCGATGCTGATCGCTACGTTGCTGGGCGGGCCGCTGGTCGCGTTGGTTGGCTATTCGGTCACGATCCTTCTGGGCGCGATCGCTATGGGAGTCGCGGGTTGTATCGCCCTGTTACTACGTGAACCGCCGCGTAGTGAGGCGGAGATTTCTACGCTGCAAGTGAGCGAGGCTGGGACGAATGGGACTGGCGACCAGTCAGACGGTACAGGTGAGATCGCTGCGAGCCGGAGCGGATTGCTGGCCAACATGATGTCAGGTGTCATGGTGGTCTGGCGACGCAAGACGCTCTTCTGGTACATCCTCTTTGGCACGGTCATTGTCGCGGTGATCACGATTACCGAGTTCCTGTTGCAACCCTTCGTCGTTCAGCACGGCGTCGACCCGTCTGCTGGCGTAACGACCGGATTCACATACTCGGGCATGCTGATGTCGCCGGTCGCCGGGATGGTTGTGGGCTCGCTGCTGGCAGCCTGGGTGGCGAGCCGATTCGGCGAACGTCGCTCGCTCATGGTCCTGCTGTTCGCGGGAGCGGTCCTGTTCCTCGCGCCGGCGCTCTGGGATTCGCTCTGGGTCGTGGTCGGATTTGGCATGTTGGCAGCGATCCGAGGCATGACCCGTCCGATCGCCACTGGTTACATCAATCGCCGCATTCCATCAGACCAGCGCGCGACGGTGCTGTCGATGTTCCAACTCTCGACTGCATTGATGATCGCGATCACCATGCCGATCGCAGGCACCGTCGCAGATATGGTCGGCTTTCAGGCGTCGTTCGGCTCATTGCTGCTGATTCTCGTGCTCGCCGGAGGCGTCTTCGCCATGGTTTGGCGTCGGCTGCACGGTCGGGAGCAGGCGACGTTCGCTATCACATTGAACTCGATGGCAAAGCCTCAGGCGACGAAGTCTCGTTAGCTGCTGATTATCATTTCCTCGCTCTGGCGTGCCCCCCTTCAGCCTTCGGCAGCTTCCCCCCTTGCGGGGGAAGCGGAGATCAATGGTGGGCCTATTCGCAGACCGGTTCATAGGAGTAGTTGTGGTTTCGTAGCTCATAGAGGACCGAGCGCAGGGCTTCGACGGTCTGGCTGCGGTCGCCTCCGCCGTCGTGGAGGACGACGACGGCGTCGGGTGCTGCGCCCTGGAGGATTCGCCAGACGATCACATCGACGCCAGGCTGGCTCCAGTCTCCCGAGCGCACGGTCCCCATGACCAACCTGATGCCCATGGCTTCCAGGCGTTGAGTCGAGTCGCTGTCGATGCTGTAGTTCGGCGGACGCAGACACGGTGCGTGATGTTCGCCGAGCACTGCCCGAGTGCGGCTGATGGTCTCTTGCATCTCTTCCGGCGTCAGATTGGGCAGCATGTCGTGATTCCAGGTGTGGTTGGCCAGCGTGTGTCCCTCGTCGATGATGCGTTTGATCAGGTCTGGGTAGTACGCGGCGAGTTGGCCGATCACAAAGAACGTGGCTTTTGCGTTGTAGTAAGCAAGGATGTCGAGGATTTGCGGCGTGTAGACGGGGTGCGGACCGTCGTCGAAGGTCAGGTGCAGTTTCGCCGGCGGAATTGTCAGCGCTTGTGGTTGTGCGATGCGCAACAGATCGTCGGTGCAGCCGCTGAGTGAACCTCGACAGACGATTGACGGATTGAGATTGATCTGCAGTGGATCGGCGGAATCGGCGACCGCGGTGACTTCCCAGAGATCCGTGCGGTTGTCGACGCGACGGATCGTCCTGATCTGACCGCCGACTGCGTCGAACGCTCGATCGTTGAGGCCTCTCGTGCTGGTCAGCAGCGGCTCGCTGAATTCAACCAGGTACTTGACCTGCTCGAGGCCGCTGTGGTGTTCGGGCACCTCGAGGAAGCGCGCCGTGATCGGCGGACCGGGGACGGTCGATTCAATCGGATCAGACAGCCGCACGTGTTGCTGCGTGCAAATGGCGGCGGGGTCGGCGCAGGTCGTCGCGCCTAACAGGCGGATGCGGACACTGCGCCGACTGTCCGGCGTAATCCCGACCCGCCAGGTGTTGGGCTGCCCGACCACCGGCGTCACCGAGGTCACGGCTCCGGATGTGACGCTAATCGAGTCGGCGCTAAAGCTGACCGGTTCGCTGAAACGGACGCTGACTGAGAATTCTTCGCCAGAATGCCATTCCGGTACTTGCTCGAACTCGGCGTTCAATCTGGGGGTTGGCCAGAGCAGGGTGTCAGCTCGCGTGCTCGCCATCGGCTGCTCGCGGCTGATGCTCAGCCTGGCCAGCGAACCCACCTTCCACGACGTGTCTGCACCGAGCCAGAGGAGCCGCTCGCCGGATGAGCCTCGCACGCGGATGCTGTCGCACGACGACAGGTCGGCGATTCGCTCACCCTGCACGTTCTCCACGCTCAACCTGAACTCGAAGCTCGACGGAGCCTCACCCTGCAAGTCGACGAAGAAGCCCTCCTCGCGCTGCAGCGCGCGCAGGACTCGGTAACGCACGCCCTCGAGCGTGAATTCATTCGGCGCCAGCCAGCCAATGCTGTCGTCGGACGAGTAGCCCATGTCGTGCGGTTGGCGTTGGGTCGTGCCAACCGACAGATGGCCCGACCAGATCACCCTGGAGTCGATCGCCTCAGCCCCTGCAGCTTCGTTGGTCTGCTCCGGGGATCCTTGCCAGTCCATGCCGTAGCTCGACAGATGACGGCCGGCCTGAGACCACTCTGACCAGCGACCGCAGATGCCGGCTCGGACGCGGAATGTGTCGAACGTGGTGCCATTGGGCATGTTGGCGAGAATCGCGCGTGATCCGTGTAGGGACTCGTTGATCCCCAGTTGAGGATCGGCGGTATCGGTCCAACCGGTCGGACGCCAGACCTGGATCGAGTAGCGGTCGGCGCCTGCGACGTCGTTCCAGTCGACCTCGACGATGCCCTCGTGCAGCGGACGGACGACCACAGTGTCTGGGGGAAGGAGATCGGCAGGTGGAGGGCTGACCGGCAGATTCCAGTTCAGCATTAGGACCAGTCCGGCCAGCGCGATTGCTCCGGCAAACATGGTCAACCTCGCCTACCGATTTGCTTACCGAGTTGCCGGACGCACCAACCAAGGTCAATCAGGATTGGGAGAGAGCTGATACTTGTCATAACCAATATGATAACGGCGTTATGAACTGTTGATTGTTTGTGAATAGCAGCGGTTGCACTGCATCTCACCAGGGATTGGCTGTGATGTGCTGGATGGCTGTTCGATGACCGAGACAGGTCCCGTCCCGGTTAGGCTGTCGTGCAGGGGTGGCCGGAGACGGTCAAATGCGTCTGTTTCTGAGCCGTCAGCGGGGCCGCTGGCGGCGAGATCTTCTACCTGGTCGATCCGAGATGAGCATGATTCGACGGCTACTGGTCGTCTTCGCCGCGTCGCTGTTCGCTGTGGTTGTTACCCAGGCGTCTGGGCTGGGCGCAGCGCCACTGGACAGGACCGAGCGAGACGCTGCAGGCGCGATTACGTCTCCCAGTCCCGTGGATTGTGTTGAAGAGGACTCTGCAGCGGCGCAACTGATCTCGGTCGAGCCCATGCCCTGTTCGCGCATGCTTGTCATCGGGCGATGGGCGGCGATTACCGATCAACGCCGCGATGTGCTGGATCTGAGCTTCGGAGAAGTGCGGCGGGTGCTTCGCGGTGAGGTGCTGGATTGGTCCGAGCTGGGCGGCAGCGAGCAACCGATCACGGTCACCCTTCCGATCTCGCAGGCAGGCGCGATCGGTGAGGCGCTTGGAATCCCATTTGTCGAGCTAGCGGTGGAGTTCGTACCTGAGGATGAATTGACGGAGCGGGTGGCAAACACGCCCGGGGCGTTCGCGCTGATTGAACCGGAACGGCTCGAGGTCGGCGTGTTGGCATTGACGGTCAATGGGCACGATCCATACCAGGACCCGGCGCGACAGTCTCCGCTGCGTCAAGTGCGCTGGGTGCGCGCACGGACGCCGCAGGAGGCCGTCGAACGCCTCGCGGAGCGGCGAACTCAGGTGGCCGATCGATTCGACCCTGTCGGTATGGCCATGACCGGGGAGTTGATCCCGGTGCGCTGCGCGAATCACGTGATGGCAGTTCTCAACGACTATGAGGTGATGTTCGACGGCGTCCGCGATGTGCTGGTTGATGCCGATATTGCGGTCGCACCGCTGGAGCATCCGCTGATTCAGACTCAGGATCTGACGCCGTGCGTCGAGACCGTGGTCTTTACCGGCAGTCACCGGGCTGCCCCGGCAATCGCCAATGCCGGGATCGATGTCGTGCTGACGATCGGTAATCACATGATGGACTGCTGGGGTGGCTGCTCCGGAGTGGCGGCGTTGTACGAGACGCTCAACCGCCTGCATGCACTGGGCATCGTTACCGCAGGAGCCGGTGACAGTCTGCAGGCCGCGCGCGAGCCGGCGGTGGTCAACGTACGCACCGAGCAGGACGATGTGACGTTTGCCTTTCTGGGCTACGACATCATCGCGCCCTGGTATCACGCCGAGGAGGATCAACCCGGCACGGCGCCGCTGATGGCGGAGTTTGTCCGCCGGGATGTCAACGCAGCGAGCAAACTCGCCGATCATGTGCTGGTCGGAGCCAACTGGGGCATTGAGTACGTCGCCGATCCGGTCGCATATCAGCGAGACCTGGCCGGGGTCGCGATGGAAGCCGGTGCGACGTTCCTGTTTGGCAACCATCCCCATTGGGTCCAGGCGATCGAGCAGTTCGGCGACCAGCTCGTGGCTTACTCGTTCGGCAACTTTGTCTTCGATCAGAACTGGTCGATCGCAACGACGCAGGGGATGTTGATGGAACTGGGTTTCACCAAGGACCGCCTGATCGGTTATCGGATTCGCCCGGTGGTGATTCGCGCGCACTCGCCTCAGTTGCCCTGGCTCTATCGGCCAGAGTTCGTCGATCCGGCGGGCGAGGGCCGGCCGATTATGAATCGAATCTGGAACGCGACCGATCGATTGCCCGCCCGTCCTGCCCCTGCGGCTACCATCCCTGAGAACGAGGACTAGATCAGGATTTGACGATGCGCATCGAAGACGACAACGGTATCTCCGGCTTGCTGGTCGGCGAGGAAACCAGGCTCTGTGGAGGGTTCGGCTTCATCGAAGGACCAATCTGGATTGCTGCGGACATTGCAGCAGGTGGGGCGCTGGTGTTCAGCGACATTCCCGGCAACCGGCAGCACATCTGGCGTCCTGGAGACACCGAGGCGGCTGTCTACCGCGAGCCCTCAGGCTGGTCGAACGGGCTGACGCTCGACGCCAACGGCAATCTGCTCGCCTGCGAGCATGGCGGACGGCGTGTGTCGCGCGCGCCCTATGGCTCACCCGGCAGCGAGGTCTCGCTGGCCGATTCCTGGGACGGCAAGCAGCTCAACAGCCCGAATGACCTTGTGATCCACACCTCCGGCGCGATCTTCTTTACTGACCCGGCCTACGGCATGGATTCCGGTCGCACGCCGCGATTTGGTCAGGAGGGTCAGCAGGCGGAGCTCGACTTCCGCGGCGTCTACCGGATCGACCCGGATGGATCGCTCAGCTTGGTCGCGCCAAGCGGCTTCTCCAACCCCAACGGGCTCGCCTTCACGCCCGACGAGTCCCAGCTCTATATCGGCGATTCGCAGGAAGGTCTGATCTGGCGTTACGAGGTCAATGCCGACCTCACGCTCGGAGACCGCATCCTGTTCGTCGACCAGTCCAATGACGACCGCCTCGGCGCCCCCGACGGGATGAAGGTCGACAGTGATGGTCGGTTGTGGACGACGGGCGCGGGTGGAGTCTCGGCACACGCGGCAGATGGGAAGTACCTGGGTGTCTTCGAGATGGACGAACACGCGGCGAATCTGACGTTCGGCGGTGACGACTTCTCGACGCTGTTCATGACAGCGGGGACAAGTCTGTTCAGCATTGAGACATCGGTGCGGGGGATTGTGCCTGGGTCACGGTAGGATCCTTGCTCCAGTGCCCCCGCAACGGAGCCCCTTGAAACGCTCCCGAGTCCCCTCTCCCCCCCTTTGCGGGGGAAGATGTCACGGAGTGACAGAGGGGGGGCGTCTGACAATGAGCAGATATGGATCCCGAACAGCGGACCCCCCCTGCCTTCGGCATCTCCCCCCGCAAGAGACTGATGCATAACCTCTCAACCGCCCCCGCCTCCGAGCGGGGGCCTGTTCCTTCCCCGGCTTCTGCTCGGCAGCCATGCTTGTCGCTGGTATCTGGTCATTAGGAACTGATCCGTGCTGCCCGGGCCAAGCCAAAGCGGGTCCCCGCTCGGGGGCGGGGACGGGAAACTCAGTTATGCATCAGTCTCCGCAAGGGGGGGAGAGGGGACTGGAATCCCCGGGCGTTAGTCGGCTGCTCCCCGCAGCACCGACTCGAACACTTCCAGCGTTCGCTTTGTGAACAGCCACATGTTTTCTTCTCGGTCTTCGAGTCCGGTTTCTAGTGTCTCGACGTATTCGGTTGGGCCGGCGATGGCGATGCATGTGTGGCCTGAGGCATCTCCGTAGACATTGCCTCCGGGGCCGGCGGCGCCGGTTTCTCCGATGCCCCAGGTTGCGTCCAGGCGCTCGCGGATGGTCTCGGCGATGATCTTGGCATAGGGCTCGCTGCTGGAGCGGACTCCCGGGTAGTCGTCGAGACTGATCCCGGTGAAGGCAGAGCGTGCGACTCCTGTGTACGTGACGGCGGCGCCGGCGTAGTAGCGCGATGCGCCGGGGATCGAGAGCAGTGCGGCGGAGACCAGCCCGCCGGCGGTGGTCTCGCAAATGGCGACGGTTTCGCCCCGCTCACGGAGCAGTCCCGCGATCGCTTCGGCCATCGGTTGCAGTGGTTCCATGGTGTTTGCTCCCGGTGTCTGTTGTTCGGGCGCAGGGTAAGGCCTATTCGATTGTGAAGTTGATGCTCAAAGTGCGAGGTTGTCCGGCTTACTCGTGTTGGGCCGGGACCCCCTCAGCCTTCGGCAGCTCCCCCTGCGAGAGACTGATGTATAACTCCCCTTCTCCCCCCTTGCGGGGGAGATGCCGAAGGCAGAGGGGGGTTCCCTGTCTGTTGGCCCTATCTGGTCGTCGCCAGCCGCCCCCCCCCTGTCACTCTGTGACATCTCCCCCCGCAAAGGGGGGAGAGGGGAATCGGAGGATATGCATCAGTCTCTGCGAGGGGGGGCGCGAAACTGTAACCGGCTAGCATCGCTGCAAGTTGAGTTGATTGAGGGAGCGTCCGATGAGTACACCAATTCGCGTCCATGTCGTTGCCGGGGGATTTCCTCCGGGTCAGCATGCGGGGCACGACATTGACTATGCGCGAATGCGCATTCTGATGGCGTTGCAGTCAAACGAGGATGTCCACACGACCGTGAGCAGCGACTTTACAGACTGCCACAAGTGGATCCGTGATGCGCATCTGCTGATCTGTTACGTGGCCGGACCGTTCGCCGACGAGTACCAGACCGGCGTAATCCGTGACTGGGTCGGCGACGGCGGTCGCTGGCTGGCGCTGCACGGGTCATCGGGCGGCAAGGCGGAGCGGATTGGCCGCGAAGATGGTCGACGTCGGCTGGTCAAGATGGACTATCACGAGGCGCTGGGCGGGTTCTTCATGACGCATCCGCCGATCCGCGAGATGGACGTCAAGGTCCAGGACCACAATCACCCGTTGACTTACAACCTGCCGACCAGCTTCCCGGTCCAGGATGAGCCCTACATGGTGGAGGTCATCCACTCAGACACGCAGGTGCTGCTGACCACGGAAGACATCGACTCTCCGCCGTACGTCGACGAGATCTATGGCGGCGACCTATCACTGCTGCCCGACGGCAAGTCGCACGCGCTGGGCTTCGCGCGCAAAGTCGGCGAAGGCGAAGTCGCGTACATCTCGCCAGGGCACTGTCACACGCCACTGACCAACGGACAGCGCTCAGTGCATGAGAGCATCGCACCCGACGGCGTGGTGCCGCTGCGCTTCCGCGGTCCGTGGGAGACCGATGCGTACGAGCAGTTGCTCAAGAATGCCATCGATTGGGGCACCGGTGTCAACGGCTAGCCAACTTCAGTTCAGCACGCGTCGAGATTGCCGCGGCGGAGCGCGGCAATGACGGAAGCAAGGGGTCGCGGTCATGACCAAAGAAGCTGACTTCGAGCATCTCGCCGAGCTCAGACGGCGACGTGCGGCGTTCTTTGCTCCCAATCCCGCCGCCGAGGAACGGGCGCACGATCGCGGACTGCTGACCGCCAACGAGCGAATCAAGCTGCTGCTCGACCCAGGCAGCGAGTGGGCGTTCAGTTACGGCCTGGGACCGACGCCGTTGCGCCTGGGCTTCGGCGAGATCCACGGTCGTCCGGTGCTCTACAAGGCGCATGACAACTCGGGCGGCGCGAGCGCGTACAACCTCCGTTCTCGCGTCAACATGCGCGCGGTGGGGCACATCGTCGACAAGGCGGCGCTGCCGATGTTTTACCTGTTCCAGGGCGCCGGCGGACAGATTGAAGACCACATCATGTCTTCGGGTTTCTCTGCGGTCGGTGGTCAGAACGTCGGCTCGCGATCCAGCGTGCCTCGTCGCGGCGGCGTGTTTACCGCGATCCTGGGCAACTCGTTTGCTCCCTGGGCGGCGTCGGTGGCCGACTTCTCGGTGATGACGCCACGTGCGACGGCGACATTCGTCAGTCCGTTCATCATCGAATTTGCGACGGGCAAGCGCCCCGATCTCTACGAAATGGGCGGCGTTGACGTCCACACGAAGCTGACAGGTCAGATCTGCCGGCGGGCTGAAGATGAGGCGGAAGCGATGGAGACGCTGCGCAAGTGTTTCTCCTATCTGCCGGGGCATGCCTTTGAATCTGCGCCGAGAATTATGAGCGGTGATCCAAGGGATCGCTGTGACGAAGAGCTGCGCTCGCTCGTGCCGAAGTATCCGAACCGACCGTACGAGGTTCGCAAGATCATTGAGCGGGTCGTCGACCGGGATAGCTTCTTTGAGTGGCAGCCGGAGTTCGGCATGAACCTGGTCACGGGTTTCGCGCGGCTTGATGGCCACACGGTTGCGATCATGGCCAATCAGCCGAAGGTTCGCGGCGGCGCGATCGATATGAACGCACTGATCAAGGCTCGGCGCATGGTTAAGACAGCGCGCACGTTTTCGCTGCCGCTGCTGAGCTTCTGCGACACCCCGGGAATCATGACGACGCAGGAAGAGGAGCACAAGGGACTGCTGACCGAAACGACGGTCTACATCTCGGAGAAGATGGAGTCAGAGGTGCCGACTGTCTGCGTCACGCTGGGCAAGGGCATCGGCATGGGTTACTTCATCATGGGCGGGAGCGATCCAGAGGCGATCACGTTCTCCTGGCCAACGACGCAGATTGCGTACCTCGGACCTGAGGGCGGCGCGGCGGTCGTGCATCGCAAGAAGCTGGCCGAAGTTGAGGATCGCGACGCGCATCGCCGAATGCTCGACGAGCTGGCCGAGCCGTTCCGGCGCAATATGAATCCTTGGCGCGGGGCGCAGATGGCGACGATCGACAACATCATCGATCCGGTCGAGACGCGCCCGCGTGTGATCCAGGCATTCGATGCGCTACGTCGCAAGTCAAGCACTCATGGACGTGGAGGACGCAGATGACCACTCGACCGGATCGCCACGTCAGTCCTGAGAAGAACCTGTCGATGGCAGAGCGCATCGAACGGATAGAGCAGGAACGCGCCCACATCGACGCGTTCGACCGCGACCGCGACCTGAAGCCAGGGCAGCTGACGCCGCGTGAGCGGATCGCGGCACTGGTTGACGACGACTCATTCCTCGAGATCGGCGCGTTTGCCAAGAGCCAGCACCGCGATGCTGCAGAGGACACTCCCGCCGACGGCGTGATCACCGGCTACGCCGAAGTTGGTGGGCGACGTGTCGTGATTCTGGCCGAGGATCCGGTGGCGTTGGCGCGCACCGATGCGCAGGTCGGCAAGAACAAGCGCAATCGGATGATCTCCAGCGCGATCTATCGTCGTCTGCCATTGATCTACCTGGCCGACGGAACAGCGGAAGAATCGCCCGAGTTCGATATGCATAGCGGCTACCTGCTCGGCCGGGTCGCCGATCAAGCGCCTGCCCGCGATGTGGCCGAGCGGGAAGCGCCGTTTGTGACGGTTGCCTGCGGTCTCTGCGCCGGACAGAACGGATCGCTGGCCGTGCGCTCCGACTTGCTGGTCGCCACCACTCACGCGCGGTTTGGCGCGTCGGATGGAGCGCCGGACTCGGTCGCCGACGTGGTCTTGGAGAGCGATGCCGACGCCATCGCCGCTGCTCAGCGGTTCCTGGGCACGCTGCCCGAGGAGCTGAACACGCCGCTCGAACCGTTGACCTACCGTCCGGCCGGACCATCCAACATCCTGCTCGATGAAAGCATGGACGCGTCCCTTGAGGATCAATTCGAATCGATCTTCGACAGTGAAGGCTCCTTGCTGCTGAGTGATCTTGACACAGCATGTGTGGTTGGGCTCGGGCGGATCGAGGGCTTCCCGGTCGTGTTTGCACTGACCGGAGGAGCATCACGCTCGGCGCTCACGACGGTGGACATGAAGCGGATCGCAAAGGCGGCGTCCTGGAGCGCTGACTACCAGATTCCGTTCATTTCGACGCAGAACACGTTGGGCTACGACCCGGCCGACGCGGCAACACCGGAGTTCATGCACGCCGCGGCGAGAGCAGTGGAATCATTGCGCGGCTCGCATGCTGCCAAGATCACGATCGTCACCGGTTGGGGCTATCTGCTCGGTGACTTTGTCCTGGGCGGTCTCGGTACGGGGTTCGACATGCTCTGGTGTTGGCCGTCGGGCCGGATCGGCGTGACCGAGAGTCCGGGATACCTGGCACGGGACCCCGAATCGCCGCCGGCGGATGATCCGTGGGAGGCGGCCGATCTGGGCATCGTTTCGGAGATGATCACGCCAGCCGATACTCGGGAATGGCTGGCGAAGGCGCTGCGTCTGATCGGTCCGGGCCGCGCGCTCCCGGCGGCACACTACGACCGAGGCCAGCAAATCCACGACATGACCTGAGGCGATCGGGGTATCCTTACTTCATTGACAGAGTAAGGAGCATGGCATGGACGCTATTGGACGCGTGAGCAGCAAGGGTCAGATCACGATCCCCCAAGCCGTTCGAGAGGCGCTTGGATTGAAACAGGGCGACGCCGTTCTGTTCCGAGTTGCCGATGGGCAGACGACCATTCGGCGCATACCTGATCTGATGGAAATCTCTGGCGCTGTTGAGATTCCCGTAGAGAAACGAGGCACGCCATGGAAGCAGATCATTGAAGAAACCAGGCGCGTGAGAGCGAAAGAGAGAGTCGAACGCATGAGAGCATCTGATCGCGAGAGAGCGTCCGATCGCACGTGACAACATTTGTTGACACCAATGTCATCGTTCGCCACCTGACCGGTGACCCTCCTGATCTCGCCTCGCGAGCGACCAGATACCTGGAACGCGGGGAGCCACTCCTTCTTCCAGACCTCATCGTGGCTGAGGTTGCCTACGTATTGGCCTCCTTCTACAAGTTCAGCCGGGTGCGCGTCGCTGACGAATTGCGTACGACGATTACGTTCCCGGGGATTCGAGTCGTCGACCTGGATCTGCTAGTACGGTCTCTTGACTTGTATGAGATACATCGCATCGACTTTGCCGACGCTTATCTGATTGCCCTCGCTGAGCGCACAGGGGTCGGCGCAGTCGCATCATTTGACCGCGACATTGATCGGCCGGGAACAGTCACTCGGATTGAGCCGATGTAGCCTCGACGTGGCGCAACACAAGGAGCCAACGCATGACTTACACCGCAATCGAATTCGAGACTGACGGTCCGATCGCCACGATCACCATGGATCGCGCGGAGAAACGAAACGCGCTCAACCACGCTCTGCTGGACGACCTGCTTGCGGCGCTCAATGTCGTCGCCGAGGACGACTCGCTGAAGGTTGCAATTCTTCGCGCGAACGGGCCTGCATTCAGCGCCGGCTATGACATCGATGGCAGTCCCTACATCAATCCGCCCGACGGTGGCACTGAGTGGAACATCGTCAACGGACACAAGCATCAGCGGATCATGCGTGGGATCTATGAGGCGATCTGGGATAACCCCAAGGTGATCATCGCGCAGATCCACGGTCATGCGATCGCTGGCGGCATGTACATCTCGATGCTCTGCGACCTCGTCGTGGCGGCCGATGAAGCGAAGATCGGCGAGCCCTTCATGCGCATGGGCGGCGCCAGTTCGATCCCGTTCTGGAGCTACCTGGTCGGACCGCGACGAGCCAACGACATGCTCTTCACCGGTCGCGTGTTGTCAGGCAAAGAGGCGGAGGAATGGGGTCTGGTCACGCGCAGCGTGCCGGCCGAAGAGTTGGACGAGACCGTCCGTGAGATGGCGGCGAGTGTCGCCGAAGCGCCCTTGGCCAGCTTGCTGACGAAGAAGGAAATGTGGCACACACAGGCGGACATGATGGGCTGGGGCGCGCAGTTCCGCTACACGACGAGCCTCAACTCATGGCTGAGGATGGCGCCGCCGCCGCCCGACAGCCGGGTCGGCATGCGCGAGTTCATGAACGAGCGCAAGGCTCAGCGGGATCGCGGCGAGTCGACGGATTACTAGGTCGAGCGACCAATTGCAACGATCGTCATACCTGCGCTTGCCTCGGCAATCTCGCGGCGTTCGGCACATACGTAAGGCTGTCTCAATAGCCGCAACGCCGGACCTCTCGCGCCCTTTTTCCGTCATACCCGCGCTTGCCGCGGGTATCTCGATCCTCTCTGCGCGACAGTTGATGCCAAAGTCGGCGAGATTCCCGCGCAGGAGCGCGGGAATGACGGTGGTCTGGACGCGAACGCCGAGCAGACCCCCGCGTGAAGCGTGGGATGAGGAACAGAAACGGGGGATAAGGAACAAGTGAGACAGCCTCACGTCAGTGCTCGAATCCGCGAGATACCCCGTTCAAGCCGGGGCAGGCTCCGCGGCCAGCGTGGGTATGACGGAATCTTGCGGGAGAGATCAGGCGCTGGTACGGTTTCGGGCATGACTCAGACCGCAGTGACCTGTCGCTTGGTTGAGAACCTCTGCCGGCTCATTGTGTCTGCGCGGGGGGGGGTAGTCGAAGAGGAGTGACGCCCGTGAACTGGTTCCGATGGCGCGCGCTAGCGCTGCTAGCGCTCATGCTGATTGCCATCGGCGCTCACGGCTGGTCGGACTCGATACGAGCGGAGACGCCACTGACGATCTCGCCAACTGGGGAGATCGCGATCGAGGTGAACGACCCGCAAGCGCTCACATTGTCGCTGGGCGCGGAACCATCCAACGACCTCACGGCCATCCTGGTCGCTACCGATCCAACGGTCGTCGGGCTCTCAGTCGGAACTGGCGAGCCACAGGCCAGGGTCACGCTCACCTTTACAACGTCCAACTGGCAGACCGATCAAACGGTCACCATCACGGGGTTAGCGCCAGGTACGACCACGATTGCCCAACAGGTCAGCGGTGGGGGCGGCCAACCAAGCTACCGCGTGCTTCAGGTCACCGTGAAGGCGAAGGAGAAAGGTTCCGTTTCGACCCTCGACGACTGTCTTGACAATTCCACGACCGCATGCAGCATTGTCGCGCCGACCAGTGCCAGCAGTCCGACGACTGCCAGCGGTGAGCTTGAGGTCGAACATGACGTCGATTGGTTCTCCGTGTCGCTTGCCAGCGGTGCGCAGTATCGGATCCAGATGCAAGACAAAGACCTCGACCGCAACGTCACTCTGGATCGTCCACGCATTCTTGGCGTCTACGATGCGGACGGCGTGTTCATTCCGGGAACTCTCCCTGCCGGTGTCGCAAGGAACCTCATTAGAGAAATAGAATTCCGCGCGACGAACGCAGGCACGCACTACATCGCGCTGTCGCATGCTGAATCATGGTTTGCAAATGTCGTTTCTGATCGTCCGCCCGACACTGGCACCTACACCTTGAAGCTCTCGCTCAAGTCGCAAGACGACTGCCTCGAGGCGCCATCAACCGCGTGCTTCGCGACGCATGGCACGCCCTTCAGCGGCGAGATTCAAGCACCGACCCGCGAAACCAACTGGATAGACGTCGACCGCGACTGGATCGGCGTCGACATGACTGCCGGCGTCCAGTATCAGGTCGACCTGGAAGGTCAGAGCAACAGCAAGGGAACGCTCCGCAACCCCGAATTGTCGATCATGTCCTATGAGCTCAAAAGCGACGGGACTCTGCAACTCCACAACCTGGTCGGCACCGGGAAACGTGATCAAGGCATCGGCAGGAACGACCGGATCAGCTTCGTCGCGCCCCGCACGGGCAGGCATTACTTCATCGTCCAGTCTGACGACTACCGATCCTTTGGTACGTATGTGTTCACTTTCAGTCAGCTCTCGTCCCGCGACGATGATTTCAGCGACCAACGAACCGGTTCGCCGATCGGCTCCATCACGCTGAACAATGGCTCCGGCAGCGCGAACGGCAAGATCGAGATTGTCGGCGACACTGATTGGTTCAAGGTCGGGCTCACCGGCGGACAGCACTATCTGATCAAGCAAGCCGGCGGTCGATCATATATTCTCGGCATCTACGACTCCGCTGGCGTTCAGCTCCAACCTGCTCAATACTCCCCCGGAGATTCGTGGCAAACCTTCACGCCGGCGCAGACAGGGACGTACTATATCCATGCCGGTAGTCGGCGCTCCTTCGATGCAGTCGGCGGATATGTCGTCTCGGTCCGACAACTGCCTGCAGACGACCTCGCTGCGGACACGTCAACTACCAGCAATCTGATCGTGGGCGGCCGCGCCAATGGCGTCATCGGCACGCTCCAGGATGTCGATTGGCACCGAGCGCAACTCACGGCGGGCACCGAGTACGTCTTCGACATCGCTGCGCATTACGGCGGCAATCCCAAAACCGGAGTAGGATCCTTCGCCGGCGACCGGCATAGTTTGCTCGGCTGGAACTTGACGACGAACGTGTTCTTCGGCGGCCTATATGACTCGGGCGGCAACGAACTGACCAATGCCGCCAAGTTCGGCGACTCCCCCTACCGAATCACGTTCACGCCGAAG
Organism: Dehalococcoidia bacterium; assembly: GCA_965207365.1. Taxonomy (GTDB): domain Bacteria; phylum Chloroflexota; class Dehalococcoidia; order Bin125; family Bin125; genus Bin125. The sequence continues at coordinate 1,646,123 of OZ242281.1, forward strand.
ACGAGCGGCACGTACTACGTGTCGACGAAGACCGAGTTCAGTTACTATCACCTGTTGGGCAATTACACCGTGTCGTTACAGACGAGCGCGACGGCTACCTTGGACGACTTCCCGGCCAACACCAGTACCACCGGTGTGTTGACAATAGCGCCGCCGCTCAAGGGCAGGATTGACTACATCCAGGACGCGGATTACATCAAGGTGGCGCTGGTACCGGGCAGGGCATACAGCTTCCCCACCGTTACCGATCGATACCGTCTGTTGGAACAGGTGGCGGGATCCGAGAATCAGTATCGCTATGTGGAACACCCCGGCAACGGTCGTCTTCAGCTCAGCTCGTATGGCAAGCTGTACAATTCCGCCGGCGTCTCGGTCTACGCAACTTGGAGTAGGAACGGACACTACTGCTACAGAGTGCCGACCGCAGGCGATTACTACATCGAAGTGAAAGGTATCTATTATGGGATTGGAGGATATGAGGTCCGCATAGTTGAAAGTGGCTGCTGATAGCCGCTGCAACGACTAGCGCCTGTTCGCATGGATGCTGAGAGCCCGTACATGTGGCACCTGGATTCCCCGCTCCCTTGCGGCAGACCTTTGTAACCTCCGTCCACTGTTCCACACGCCATGTGAACAGAATTTAGGTCGAACGAGCAACGACAACGATCGTCATACCCGCGCTTGCCGGAGACCAGCGCGTAAACCACCAAACCGTCCCCGCCCCCGAGCGGGGACCCGTTCCTTCCCCGTCTCCAGCACAGTGGTCACTTGCTACCAATACCTGCTCAGGATGGCGACGACGTTCCGCGGGCCAGCCCAAAGCGGGTCCCCGCTCGGAGGCGGGGACGGGAATCTAAGTTACGCGCAGGTCTCCGCTTGCCGCGGGTATCTCGCTGCGTTCCGCACATACGTCTCTACTGGACGCGGCGAGATTGCCCCCGCATCAAGTGCGGGGCAGGCTGCGACGGAGCGCGCCAATGACGGTGGCGCGAGACCCTAGACCTGCGGGTTGCGCATGAAGTCTGTGGCCTGCTCAAACGCGTAGCCGGCTTGGCAGAGGGCTTGTTCGCTTCCCAGCGGTCCGACGAGTTGCAGTGCGATTGGCAGCCCGTGCTCACCCCAGCCGTTGGGCAGGGTCAGGGTTGGCGCTCGGTTCATGTCCCAGGGGGCTGTGTACTGCAGCCGCGACCACTGGAACTCGCCCGGCGTGTCGTCGTACATCATGTCTTCAGTCACCTGATGCGGCAGCGTGCCTTGCGCGGGACAGGCGAGCATGTCGATGTCGGCGAAGCATCGTGCGAGTAGGCCTCGCAATTCCTCGCGCCGAATGCAGGCGGCTGCGTAATCGGTGGCGCTGATCGATGATCCCAGCTCCAGCCAGGCGCCGAACCAGTTGCCGTATTCGTCGGCGCGGCTGGGGTAGTTGTCGAGGTGCGCGTACAGCGCCTCGACCGAACAAAGCGTTGGCCAGTCTGGCATGTACGTTCCGAAATCGGGCAGTTCGACCTCGACAATCTCGGCGCCCAACGAGGCCAACGTCTCGACTGAGGCAGCGACTGCTGCGGCGATCGGTGGAATCACATCCTCAGTGGCGTAGCGCCGGTCGTAACCGATGCGCATCCCAGCAACACCGCCGTCGATCCCGTTGAGCATGGTTGGTGCAGGTTCTGGCAGCGTGGTTGGATCGTTGGGGTCGTTGCCGGCGATGACTTCGAATGTGGCTGCACAGTCCCAGGTTGAGCGGCACATTGGTCCGACGTGGTCGAGGGACTGGGCCAGGTCGAGCACGCCGAAACGGCTGACGCGTCCCCAGGTCGGTTTGAGTCCGACGATCCCGCAGGATGCCGACGGTCCGCGGATCGATCCGCCGGTGTCGCTGCCCAGCGAGGCGTAGCAGAGGCCGGCCGCCGTGGCGACGCCGGAACCGCTCGATGACACGCCGGTCCAGCGGTCGGACGCCCAGGGATTGACCGGCACCTGCCGGGCGCGGTTGTATCCGGCCATCGCGCCCTCGGTCAAGTTGAGCTTGCCCAGCAGAACGGCGCCGGCTTCCTTGAACCGGGCGACGACAGTGGAATCGAAATCGGGAACAAAGTCCTCAAGCACCTTCGTGCCGCCCATGGTTCGGACGCCGGTCGTGTAGCAAAGGTCTTTGACGGCGATGGGGACACCGTGCAGCGGACCTCGATAGTTGCCTGCGGCGATCTCGTCTTGCGCCTGTTGCGCTTCGGCAAGCGCCGACTCGGCCATCACGGTGGCATAGCTCTTGAGCCTGCCGTCGGCGGCTGTAATGCGGTCGAGTTGCATCTGAGTCAGCTCGACGGGCGAGAGGTCGCCCGAGGCGATGCGTGGGGCGAGTTCTTCGATGGTCGCATATGCGAGGTTGTCGGTCATACGTCATCTCCAGTTCGAGCGTTGTGCCTGCGGGCGACCACAAGGGTCGCCCCTACAGGTAAGCGCCACGGGTAGGGGCGGTCCTTGTGGCTGCCCTGTCCATACCCCGCAAGCGCGGGTCGTGCTCGCTACGGAATGCCGATTAGCTGGGTGTCCGAGCCGAACCAGGTAAGGGAGTCTCGATCCACCATCGGCCCGAACGCATCGGGTGTGATCGTTTCTCCGTAGCGTTCCCAGCCGGAGGGATCGGAGAAGTAGAGCTCGGCCATGCCGGCATAGGGCTCGTCGTCGGGATTCATGCTGTGGCTGACCACGTACCGCAGCCCGCCGATCTTGTTCATGGTCTCGCGTACGTTGGGTGCGTGGGCTTCGAGCCAGACGCCAAAGAACTCATTCCAGTCGACGCCGGCTCTGGCCTTGACCAGGAACGTCACCTTGTACAGGTTGCTGCGAGTCGTGGGAAACGGCTCGTTCAGCGTCAACGGGACGACAGGTAAGTCGTCGCTTCCGTCGATCACGACGTGCTCGGTGGTTGCCCAGGGCACGTACGGTTCGACTTTTTGATGGAACGTGTCGCGAGGCTCGGTGAACATCGGGCCGTCCGGTTTGCGCAGCGGTTTGTCGAACCAGATCTGTGCCATGCCGTCGTAGGTGGGCCGAGCCTCTTGCTTGCCTCGTTCTCCGTTGAACAGCGTGACCAGGTATCTGCCCGCCGGTTTCCTCCCGGCCGCCTCTGCTTGCTGCTGCGCTTCGATCACTCCTGGCATGTGGTTCTTGTACCAGTGCGCGATCATTTCGTCTCGCGAAGCGTCCTCGCGACGACGGATCAGGAAGATCATCTTGGCGCCAGCGGTTGTGCTGATGGAATCGGTCATGTTCGCCTCCGCTCCGTTGGGCTCAGACCATTGGAGTTTGGACGGAGTCTAGGCGTCGCGGGTTGCAACCGTCGGGTTGAGCGCTCACAATCAGCGCATGACTACATCAACGACTGCAGAACTCCTGGCCCGTCGCGAGCGTCTGCTCGGTGCGGGCGTCGCCACCTTCTATCAGGACCCGGTGCACATCGTGCGCGGCGAGGGCGTCTGGCTCTACGACGCGGACGGACGCCGATATCTCGACCTGTACAACAATGTGCCCTGCGTCGGCCATGCGCATCCGCGTGTGGTCGAGGCGATGCAGCGACAAACCGAAACGCTGAACGTGCACTCGCGCTATTTGCACGAAGGCATCCTCGACTACGCCGAGCACCTGACCTCGGTGCACGCCGACCACCTGACGACGGCGGTCTTCACCTGTAGCGGTACGGAGGCGAACGAAGTTGCGGTCTTGATGGCTCGGGCGGCGACAGGTGGTCGTGGGCTGATCTATACGCAAGCCGCGTATCACGGCAACTCGACCGAGGTACGCAAGCTCTCGCGGCTGCGCGGCGACCATGAGCCGGAATTCCGATCGATCCCGGTGCCGCAGCGTTACCGGCCGCTCGAAGGAGGTCTCGAGGACGAGGCGCTGACGGAGGCGTACCTGGATCGATTGCAGGCCGAAATCGATGGCTTTGCCGAGGACGGTATCGCCTTCGCCGGCATGATGGCGTGCTCGATCCTTGCCAATGAAGGTCTGCCGGACATTCCGCCCGGATTTATGGGCCGTGCGGCCGAGATGGTTCGCGCAGCCGGTGGTGTGTTCATCAGTGACGAGGTGCAGGCGGGCTTCGCGCGGTCTGGCAACTGGTGGGGATACGAGACCACCGGGATCAAGCCTGACATTGTCAGCATGGGCAAGCCAATGGGCAATGGTCTGCCGCTGGCCGGTGTGGTCGCATCGCAAGAGCTGGTTGAGACCTTCCGCAACAAGACTCGCTACTTCAACACTTTCGCCTCCAGTCCATTGCAGGCCGCTGTTGGTGAAGCGGTATTGAGCGTGATCGAGGATGAGCGCCTGGTCGAGAGCGTGGCCTCCGTCGGCGGATATCTGATGGACAACCTGCGTTCTCTGCAAGAGGGCTGCGAGCCGATGTCGGACGTGCGCGGTCATGGCCTGTTCATCGGCATGGAATGGGTCAAGGATCGCGACAGCAAGGAACCAGATCCTGCGGGCGCGGACGTGATCGTCAACCGTCTGCGCGAGGCGGGATTCCTGATGGGCCGCGCCGGTGAGCACGGCAACGTGCTCAAGGTGCGTCCGCCATTGGTGCTGAAGCAGGAGCAGGCTGACATGTTCCTCGAAGCGTTCGAGGCGGCGATCGCCGATCCGACCTGATCGTCCTCACTCAATGCCAGAGCCAACCAATCTCAGCGATGCCGATCTGCATGCGATCGCGGAGCAATCACTGCCGCACTGGGGTCTCAAGCCTGAAGCGATGGAGCTGGTCTCGCGTAGCGAGAACACAGTGTTCAGGCTCGATATGCCCGATGGTCAGCAATACGCGCTGCGGATCCACCGGCCCGGCTATCACACGTTGCCCGAGCTTGAGTCAGAGTTGATCTGGACGCAGGCGCTCAACGATGCCGGCATTCACGTCCCCGTCGGCGTGCGGACGCTCGACGGTCCGGGATACGCCACGATCCCGACTCCGGATGGGGAATCCACCCGTGCGGTGGGACTGGTCAACTGGCTTGAGGGCGTTTTGCTCAGTTCGGTGATCGAGGCGGAGCAGAATGAGTCGAAGATTGTGGAGCACTTTCGACAGATTGGCCGCGTGGTCGCTGCGGCGAATAATCAGGCGAGCGAATGGACCCCGCCGACCGTCTTTACACGTCACGCGTTCGATGTCCCCGGTTATGTGGGCGAGACGCCGTTCTGGGGTCGCTTCTGGGACATTCCACCGCTGACACTTGCTCAGCGCGAGGTGCTGGCCAAGGCTCGTGACGGCATCGGCGAAGTGTTGACCGAATATGGCAAGGATCGCGGCACCTACTCGATGATTCACGCCGACTTGCATGCGCACAACATCTTGATCGATCCGTCGGGCGTCTTGCAGGCCTTTGACTTTGACGATGCCGGATTCGGCTGGCATCAATACGATCTTGCCGTCGTCCTGTTCGGCCTGGATGAACTGCCATACTTCGGCGCCATCACCGACTCGCTTGTGACCGGATATCGCGAGCTGCGTGAGTTCAGTGATGAAGCGCTGTCGCTGTTGCCGTTGTTCCTGCTGATTCGGCGCTTGGTGCTGATTAGCTGGCAGTGGGATCGGCCCGAGCTAGGTCGTCGGAGAGGACTCGAGGCATACATTGCCAACGCCTGCGAGCAGGTGGACGCATTCACCTTCTAGCTGCCTAGCTGCGCAGCGAATCCGGTTACGCTGTTAACTGATAGAGGAGTGGCAGCGAGTCATGTGCTGGCGTGATCGGATCGAGCAAACCCCTGAAGTCCTGGTGGGCAAGCCCGTGATCAAGGGGACGCGGCTTTCTGTTGAATTCATCGTTGAGCTCCTGGCAGATGAGTGGACCATGGATGAGATAATTGAATCATGGGACCACATCACTCGCGCAGACGTGCTTGCCTGTCTCCACTACGCCAGTGAACGCGTAAGCGAACCTGCCTTGACGCACTCCGACTCCTAGCATCGTGCGCATATTGGCAGATGAGAATCTGTGGTCGGTGGCGGTCGCCGCTCTACGAGAACTCGGCCACGATGTCGCCTGGATCAAGGAAGATTCGCCAGGAATCGCAGACGAAGCCGTGCTCGAGCGAGCCTCGTCCGAGAGCCGAGTGCTCGTCACTTCTGACAAAGGCTTTGGAGATCTCGTGTTCGTCGTCAGATTACCTGCACCAAGCGGAGTGATTCTCCTGCGAGCTCGCAGCTCCCGCCGCACGCGAACTGAGTCGCTAGTTGACGCAGTGCAAGGTCGCAGCGACTGGAGCGGGATCTTCGCGGTGGTTGATGAAGGGCACGTTCGGCTCACTTCAATACCCAACGAATAGGTCTGCCGACAGCTAGGTAGCGGTAACCGATGGGCGTGGCACTACCCTCACTTCCGACGGAGGAACCACCATGCCCATCGAGAAGTTGTTGGTCGCTAATCGCGGCGAGATTGCGATTCGGATTGTCCGTGCTGCACGAGAGCTGGGTATTGGCTCGGTTGGGATTCACTCCCAAGACGACGCGCAATCACTGCACGTTCGATTGGCCGACGAGGCGGTCGTATTGGACGGCACGGGTGCGCGGGCGTATCTCGATGTCGAGTCCGTCGTTGGCGCCGCACTTGAGGCTGGCTGTGACGCGTTACACCCCGGCTATGGATTCCTCGCCGAGAGCGCGGAGTTGTCTCGGCGCTGCGACGAAGTTGGGATCACGTTTGTCGGTCCGACTCCGCTGTCGCTTGAGCTGTTTGGCGACAAGGCTCGCGCTCGTGCGCTGGCAGTTGAGTTGGACGTTCCCGTACTTCCCGGCACACAGGCGCCGGTGGACATCGATGGCGCGACAAGTTTCTTTCACTCAATGGGTGGCGACGGCGCGATGGTGCTTAAGGCGATTGCTGGCGGCGGCGGCAGAGGTATGCGGGTCGTCATGGCCGCGGATGACATTGCAGAGGCGTTTGAGCGCTGTCAGTCAGAGGCTGCCACCGCATTCGGCAATGGCGATTTGTTGGTCGAGCGTCTGATGACCCGGGCGCGGCACGTGGAGGTGCAGATCATCGGCGACGGCTCCGGCTCAGTTTCACATCTGGGTGAACGAGAGTGCAGCCTCCAACGCCGACACCAGAAGGTCGTCGAATGGGCGCCGAGCCCGTCCATCTCGCAGGAAACACGCGATCGGCTGACTTCAGCAGCCGTTCGTCTTGCTTCATTAGACAACTACCGCAGCCTGGGCACGTTTGAGTTCCTCGTCAACGCTGAGGACGAATCCGACATGGCCTTCATCGAGGCGAATCCTCGGTTGCAGGTCGAGCACACGGTGACCGAAGAAGTGACCGGTGTCGACCTGGTGCGGGCCCAGCTTCGCATTGCCGGCGGCGAGTCGCTGGTTGAGGTCGGTTTGTCGCAATCGGACGTCCCAGCAGCGCGCGGTTTCGCGATCCAGTCAAGAGTCAACATGGAACGCATGGAACCGAACGGAGATGTGCGTCCTTCCGGCGGCACGCTGACGACGTTCGAACCGCCCTCGGGTCCCGGCGTTCGGGTCGACACGTACGGCTTCTCGGGCTACACGACCAATCCCAACTTCGATTCCCTGTTGGCCAAGGTGATTGCGTACTCCGCATCGTCGGACTTCGCTGATGTGATCGGACGCAGCCTGCGCGCTCTGGAAGAGTTTCGGATTGAAGGCGTCGAAGCCAATCTCACGTTTCTGCGTCAATCCCTGAGCCACAACGATTTTGCGGCTGGAGAAATCTATACGCGCTGGGTCGATGACCATGTGGCCGACCTCGCGGTGGTGCCTGAGATGGTGGCAGCCCCGGTCAACGGCTCGAACGAGATCGAGGTTGGCCTGGCCGGAGCGCAGCTCGATACTCGCGATCCGCTGGCCGGCCTGAACTACTTCCGCGAAGGTTCGGGCACACGGGCGCAGCAGGGCGTCGCGGCCATGACGCCGGGCACACAGCCGGCGCCGAACATCGTTGGCCCACCCGGTACGGAGCCGGTGCCGTCGCCGCTGCAGGGCACGATCATCCAGATCCTGGTTAAGGAGGGTGACGCAGTTCGCGAGGGCCAGCAGATGTTCGTGATGGACTCGATGAAGATGGAGCACGTGATCAACTCGGATGTGGGTGGATACCTGCGCCAGTTGACGGTCTCGGTTGGCGATGTCGTCTATGAGGGACATCCGTTGGCGTTCATGGAGCTGGCGGACGTTGGCGAAGCCATCGAGGAAGAGGTCGAGGAGATCGACCTTGACTACATCCGGCCCGATTTGCAAAAGCTGTTCGACGAGCTCGCGGCGGGCAAGGACGAAAATCGCCAGGCGTTGGTCGAGCGCCGCCATGCCAAGGGCAAACGGACGCAACGAGAAAGCCTGGCAGATCTGGTCGATCCGGGTAGCTGGGTCGAGATGGGCGAGCTGGTGCTGCCGGCGCGGCACCGAATCATGTCCAGAGAAGAGATGCGGGTCCGTGCTCCTGCCGACGGGATGATCACCGGGATTGGCACGGTCAACGGAGAGCTGTTCGACGAGCACCGGGCGACCACGCTGGTCGCGATGTATGACGAGACCGTCTGGGCCGGTACTCAGGGCATGATGGGTCACCAAAAGACGGACCGCGTGATCAAGTTCGCGGATGAACAGGCGACCCCGCTGATCCTCTGGGCCGAGGGCGCAGGCGGACGCTCGGGTGATACCGATTTCTCTGATATCTCAGCAGCAGGACAGTGGGTCCCGACCTACGACATGATGGCGAGGATTAGCGGCACGGTGCCGATGATTGGAATCACCGCTGGTCGCACGTTCGCCGGAAATGCGTCGATCCTGGGCATCACCGACTGCATCATTGCCACGCGGGACGCCAACATCGGCATGGGCGGGCCGGCCACGATTGAGGGCGGCGGACTTGGTTTGTTCACGCCGGAAGAAATCGGTCCCATGTCCGATCTGGGTCCGGCCGGCAGCGTGGACATCCTGGTTGACGACGAGTATGAGGCGATTGACGCGGCGAAGCAGTACCTGTCCTACTTCCAGGGCTCGATTCCAAGCTGGGATTGCGTCGATCAGCGCCTCCTGAGGCACGCCATCCCCGAGAATCGCAAGCGACCGTTCAGCGTGCGCAACGTGATCGAGCAGATGGCCGATATCGACTCGGTGCTTGAGCTGCGCGGGGAGTTCGGCGTGGGGATCATCACCTCATTGATTCGGATCGAAGGTCATCCGGTCGGCGTGATTGCGAACAACAACGAGCATCTCGGCGGGGCAGTCGATAGTGATGGCGCCGACAAACTCTGTCGCTTTGCGCAGCTCTGCGACTGCTTCAACATCCCCATTCTCGTCCTGGTCGACACGACGGGGATGATGGTCGGTCCCGACATCGAGCGCACTGGTCTGGCGCGCAAGTGCAACAACGTCTTCGTGACACTGGCCAATGCGCAGTCGCCGCGATTCACGATCATCCTGCGCAAGTCCTATGGTCTGGCGGCGCAGGCGATGATGACCGGTAGCTCACGCGCGCCGCTGTTCGCTCTGGCCTGGCCGACGGCCGAGCTGGGCGGAATGAACTTGGAGGCCGCAATCCGTTTGGGGAATCGGGCGGAGTTGGCCGCGATTGAGGACATTGAAGAGAGGGCAGCGAGATATGAGGAGTTGGTCGCCGGGGCCTACTGGAGAGGCAACGCGATTAACTCGGCATCGGTACATGAGAATGATGGCGTGATTGATCCGGCCGAGACTCGCCGGTGGATCGTCCGTGGCCTGATGGCTTGCGAGAATCCTGAGCCGATTCGTCGAGGACGACGACCGAACATCGACACCTGGTAGTCCCGCTGTTGTGACGCTATTGTGCCGCTGCTGCAACAATAGGGACGATGTGACCCTCGTCCTCATGGTCAACGTGAAGGCGGACGCAGACCGAACGTAAGGAAGTGAACCATGGCCGAAGAACTTCAGGGTGACGCACTGATTCGGAACCAGATTGCCCAACTGCCAGTTCCCGAGTTCGCCGAGACGGCCTGGACTACGCCGCCGCCACTGGCTGACGCGCGGGTGGCCGTCGTGACGTCGGCGGCATTGCATCCGCGCGACGGCGAGGCGTTCACGGTGAACGATGCGAGCTATCGCGCCCTCGATCATGCCGAGCGCCAGTTGGTGATGGGTCACTGGAGCCCCAACTTCGACCGTTCCGCGTTTGGAATCGACTACAACGTCGTCTATCCGCTTGCTCGGCTGGACGAGCTGGCGGAGCAGGGCGTGATTGGCTCGGTGGCTTCGAAGCACTATTCGTTTGCCGGCAACCAGCCCGACGATGTCGCCACGATCCGGCACGATTCTGGTCCGGCATGCGCGGCCGCGCTCAAGGCCGACGGTGTGGATGTGGTCTTCTTGACCCCAGTTTGACCGCTCTGCACGCGTACCGTGTGTACGCTCGCCCACGTGTTTGAGGCGGCCGGCCTGTCGACGGTGACGATCTCGGCGATCCGCTCGGTCGCGGAGCGGATGCGTCCGCCGCGCGTCTTGCATTGCGAATTCCCGCTTGGGCGTCCTGTGGGCAAGCCGAATGATCCCGAGTTCCAGCACGACGTGCTACGCCGAGCGTTCTCGCTATTGGAGCAGGAAACGGGACCAGTTCTGGAAGACCATCCCGAGGAGATCATTGGCGGCGAGGACCCCTTGAGCTGCTCCGTGCCACCGCGATTCGATCCGGAGCTGGCGCCAGCCGTCGATGAAGCACGTGGCTTGCGTAAGGCGTACGACCGCGCGCTGGCGCGACGCGGCGTGAGCGAAGTCGGCATGGCGGTCGACCCCGACGGTGTGCCGGGCGCATTGGATGTGCTGCAGCAAATCGTTGACGGAACGCCGTGGAAGTCGGCCGGGATTCCGGGCGGACACACGACGGCGGTCGCGAATGATATTCGTGCGTACTACGAGGAAGCCGCGCTGGAACTGGCCGGCGCCCCCAACGCCGGCGGCGGTCAAGCGGAATCCTGGTTCTTCGAGCAGACCGAAGCGGGCAAGCTGCTCCTGTCCGTGCGCAAAGCGCTCGCGGCCCAGGGCGCGCCGCAACCGGTCTGGTTCTACATGGCGCCGATGTACCGCCGCTAGGCAGGAGCGCTACCAGAACGGCGCGTCGGGCTCCTGACCGAGCAGTAGTCGGCCTGCAGCGGCGTAGTTGGACGCGCCCAGCACGACGTGTTGGTTCATGGCGTGCATATCGCGCAGGCGCCGGTCGAGGGTCGAGCGCTCGGTGTAGAGCGATGACGATCCAGCGACCGAGTAGAGCTGCTCGATGATGTTGACGCACTCGCGATGAACGAACGTAATCGCCAGTCGAAGCTGTGCTCGGTTGATGTCGGACAGTTCGCCGGTCGTGCAGACCTCCTGCCAGGCGGTGTCAGCAGCTGAGAGCGCGTAGGCACGGCAGGCGGCAAGTCGGGCCGCTGTCTCACCGATCGTCGATTGGGTGAGGGCGTCGTCTCGTAATGCGCCGCGCACAGCGACGCGGTTTCTGGCAAGCTCCACGACCTCTTCATGCGCTGCCTGTACCAATCCCAGTGGCACGCCGAGGTGCTTGGGCAACAGCCAGGCTGGGTGGCGCAAGGGCTCGCCGGGGACGGAGCGTTGCGACGGGCGCGGGAGAATGCTGCGTTCGTCGGGGATGAACAGGTCGGTGATTTCGACATCGTGGCTGCCAGTCCCGCACATACCGGTCGTGCGCCAGGTGTCGAGCACGGTGACTTCGCCCGTAGGCGCGACGAGTCGGATGTAGGCCGGATGGTCTCCCGCAGCAGTGTCGTCGCGAATCACCTGTGACGTCTCGTCACGAATCACTTTGCAACTGAATTGGACCCAGTCGGCGTGGGTCACGCCGCTGAAGTACGGCCAGCGACCAGTGGCCAGGTATCCACCATCGACACGGACGGCCGTCCCCGGCGGAAACGCCGCCCCGCAGGTCGCGGAGTTGATGTCGGCGAACATCGAGCGCGCCAGTTCCGGATCCAGCTCGCGACTGAGGAGGCCGCTGTCGCAGCCAATCATCACGCACCAGGCGGCTGACGTGTCGGCTTTCGCGATCTCTTCGATGAACAGGATCTGGGTGACGGGGTCTGCGTCGTGACCGCCGAGCCAGCGCGGTTGGAGCAGGGCAAATGCACCGGCGTCCTTGAGCAGTTGGACGACATGTCTAGGCAGTTGGCGAGCGGCTTCGATTTCGTCAGAGGCCTCGCGGATCCGCGGCGCAATCGATCGGGCAGCATCAAGCAAAGCTTCACGCTCATCGAGAGTGGCGCCGTAGGACTCACGCATGGGCTGCTCCCATGGGTTGCAGGGTAGTCTGGGCGGCTAGAATGGGTCAGGAAATCGGAGTTGAGGAACGATGGCGAAGCCGAAGACCGTGGACCCTCGACTAGAGCTGGTGAACTTCGATGTGCTCGACATGGACAAGTTCCCACCGGTCGAAGAGTGGACCGAGGACGAGTGGGAGGAAGCGGGATTGCTCGCGCTGGCGGCAATCTCGGAGGCAGAGATCGAATCCGGCGAAGGATGGCTGGTTCCAGGCGAAGAGATTGAGGCAAAGTACCGTTCGCAGACCGATGCCGCCGACTAATCCGCAGTGGCCTATAGGTACCAGTACTCATCCCGTGCGGAGCGACAAGTAGATCGACTGTCCCTACGCGAGCGTGAGCGAGTCTTTCGCCGCGTAGCTCAACTCGCAGAAGAACCTAGAGGGCATCGGGCAAAGCAACTCAAGGGTCACCCTCCTAGATGGGCCTCAAGAGTTGGACAACTTCGCATCGTCTATGTCATTGACGATGCGTCAAGAGCGATTACCGTCCACGCAGTCGGCAACCGCGACAACATCTACGACATTGTTCGGCGATTGCGCTGAGTTGGCGACGTTACAGCTTCATTGGTTCGCCCTGGGCGACTTGTTGCGGGTCGGTCTTCCAGATGTCTGAGCCGTCTACGTAGAGCTCGACACCGTTGCCGTCGGGGTCGTTGAGGTAGAGCGACTTTGAGACGACGTGGTCGATCGTCGCGAAGACCTTGACGCCGGCTGCTTCGAGCTCGTCCCGCGCGTCGCGCAGTTCGTCTAGTGTTTCGCCGATGCAGAAGGCGAGATGGTAGAGACCGGGCGCCTTGGGGTCGGCGGTCTCTGGGCCTTCTTCTCCGACTTCAAGCAGGGCCAGGTCGTGGTGGTTGCCGAGCGTGTAGAAGCTCATTGGCATCTGCTCGTGGCGTGCCGCGAGCTTCATCCCCAGGACCTCGCCGTAGAACTCTTCGGCGCGTTCCATGTTCCGCACCTTGATAACTGCGTGACCGAGTTCTTTGACCTTCATCGGTCTCTCCTTCGAATCGAGTGCCGCATGGTCGCGACCTTGTTGTCCCGCCCATTCTACGCCTGCCCATTCTTCTATGCCTGCGGAGTCGAAGTCTGCGATTTCCTATCTTGGCAGTCAACGTTGGTCCGGGATGACAAGCATCGGGAGGAGATCGACATGGATGAGATTGGGTACTCGGTCGAGGGACATATCGCTTCGGTCAGACTGCTTCGACCGGAAAAGCTGAATGCGATGACGGACGAGATGTATCACGCGATCGGCGACGCGTTCAAAGAAGCGGACGCTGATCCCCAGGTGCGTTGCGTGGTGCTCAGCGGGTCGGGTCGGGCATTTTCGTCCGGGCACGACCTGTTGGAGTTTGGTGAGCGACAGGCCTGGAAGCCGTGGTCGGGGGAGCGCTTTGACAACGGTCTGGAAACGGCCAAGCCGGTCATCGCCGCGATCAATGGGTACTGTCTCGCGGGCGGGCTCGAGCTGGCGCTCTATTGCGACATCCGCATCTGCGACACGACCGCGCAGTTCGGATCTCCCGAGCCGCGCTGGGGCATTCTGCACGGATACGGTGCGCTGCGCACGCCGGGATTGATCGGCTCGTCTGATGCCATGCGGCTGTTGTTGACAGGCGAGTTCCTCGATGCGGCTGAGGCGCTGCGGATTGGCCTGGTCAGCAAAGTCGTAGAACCATCAGAGTTGCTGGATGCCGCGAAGGAGATGGCGGAGAAGGTCGCGGTCAACAGCCCGCTGGCGATCCGTCTGACGAAAGAACTGGCTCGCCGAGGCCCCGACATGTCACTGCCCGACGGTCTGCGTCTCTACCAGGAGTACCAGCGGCTGGCCTTCAGCTCGGACGACGCGAGAGAGGGCACGCGCGCGTTTGCGGAACGTCGCGACCCCGAGTACCAGGGCTGAGATGGCATAGGATGGGACTCGGAAGTGAAAACCGATGCTCAAGCCAACTACGACCGACGCAAGAGCAGAACTTATCAACTGGAACATTTTGAGCGCGAACGCATTCCCGCCCATCGACGAGTGGAATGAGGACCACTGGGATGACGCAGCTCTTGCGACGCTGGCCCACTACGACCTGGAGGAAGATCGGAAGAGCGGCGCGGTTCGCCCGATGATCTCATTCGAAGAAGTGCTTGCGAAACGCGGACTCACGCTCGACGATCTCAAGTAGCGTCCGTGCCTCCACGGGTCGAGTTTTCGCAGCGCGCCGATCAGGCACTTGAGCGTCTCCCGATCGACACTCAACTGCGGTTGATTGAGCGACTCACACGGGTGCAGGCAGCTCCGCGAGGACCGGGTTCTTTGAAGCTGGAAGACTTCGATGGTGTCTGGAGAGTGAGGGTTGGCGACTATCGGATCGCCTACACGCTCCATGAGAACGACGACTTGATTCGAGTCGTACAAGTCGGGCATCGCCGAGACTTCTATCGACGGCTAGGGCACCTCCCCTACCTGCACTAACTCATGCTCGTTTCATTAGCCTTCGCTTGATCGCAGATCACATCAACAGAAGGAGTGCAACATGCCACTTACAGCGGAAGATCGCTCAGAAATCATCCTGCTGGCTGGACGCTACAGCCAGTCGCTGGATCTTCGAGATCCCGAGGCTTGGCGCGCTGTCTGGACCGATGACGCCGTCATGGAAATGGAGCTTCAGCAGCTCTGGATCACCGGCGACGCGCTCTGGAGGTTGGCTTCCGGCGACCACGACCGTCCCGATGATCCCGTGTCTCGACATCAACCGTCGAACTTCGTGATTGATGGGGATGGCGATGAGGCGACGATGTCGTCGTATTGCACGGTCGTCAGCGTGTCGAGTCGGGACAATCCATTTGGCGAGCCGGCCAGGATCACGTTCCAGGGACGCTACATCGATCGCCTGCGCCGCGTCGACGGCGCCTGGCGGATCGCGCACCGCAAGATCGTCACCGACTGGATCGACGCTGATGTCAACGACCAAGTCAAGTCTGGTCAGTCAGGCAGCAGCGTGAGTGAAGCAGCGTCCTAGATCTTCGCCGCGACGCCGCCGTCGATGTTGATCATTTCTCCGGTGATGAAGCGCGAGTCATCGCAGGACAGGAAGAGGACCAGGTTGGCCACGTCGATCGAGTAACCGGGACCTTGCACGATCTGGGCGAAGTCGAACATCTTCTCGAAGACGTGATGTCCGCCGTCGGGGTCGTTGTAGGTGCCTCTGGTGGCGCCCGGGGTAATGATCTGACCTGGGCGGACGCAGTTGACGCGGATGTTGTCCCGGCCGCCGGCGCCGGCCATGTATCGGGTGAGGGCATCGACGCCGGCCTTGGCCGCGTAGTACGAGGCTGAGGCTGTGCCGAACTCGTCCTGCATGCGCGAGGAGAATCCTCTCTGCGCGGCGAGCGAGGACATGTTGACGATCGCGCCGCCACCTTGCGCAGCGATATGCGGCCAAACGGCCTGGCTGACATAAAACGTGCCGGTCAGATTGACGTTGATCACCCGCAGCCATTCGTCGTTGGGTTCGTTGGGGAAGGTACCGCCTGCGCCTCCGCCTGCGTTGTTGAACAGCAGGTCGATCTGGCCGTACGTCTTGGCTGCCTGGTCGACGGCGGCCACCACGGAGTCGTTGTCTCCAACGTCGCAAGAGATGAAGGTCGCTTCGCCGCCCGATTCGTTGATCTCAGCGACGATTGCCTCGCCCTCGGCCACCCGCCGGGCCATGAGGATGACCTTCGCGCCCTCTGCCGCGAAGAGACGGCCGGTTTCTGCGCCAATGCCGCTGTTGCCGCCTGTGATGATTGCCACTTTGCCGTCGAGCTTGCCCACGCGTTCCTCCAGATGCCGTCGTTGCGCGGCCTACTCTGGTCGCCGCGCCGTTGTCATCCTACGGGAGGCCTTGGCTCAGTCGGATTGCGGTGGCTCCCAGCTGATCTGCCAGGAGATGCCGAACCGATCGACGCAGGAGCCGAAGTAGCTGCCCCAGAACATTTCAGCCATCGGCATCGACACTTCACCGCCGTCCGACAGTGCGGCGAACTTCTCGTCGGCGTCTTCGCGGCTGGGCGGCGAGTATGCGATCGAGAAGTTGGTCCCGGACACGGGGCCGGCGCCAAATGCGGGGTTCGAATCACTGCCCATCAGCACGCTTTCGCCGACAGGCAATGAGACGTGCATGATCTGCTGCTTCGCTTCTTCGGGAACGCCCATGTCGGGCGGACCATCGCCGAAGGTTTGCAGAATCGAGAAATCTCCTCCGAAGACTGAGCGATAGAACTCGAACGCCGCTCGGCAGTTGTCGGTGAAGGTGAGATAGGTATTCAGGGTCATCGTGGTCTCCAGAGCGGGTGTACCTGAGCCGCCAGATTGGCAGGGTATCGTCCTGCCGCAACGTCTACCGTAGAATTCATTGAATTGCACTGATTTGGATGCTCTGATGCCTGATGCTCACGATTCCCGAATTCGCTTTGGCTGGTACATCCCCACTCACGGTGACTTGACCAACTTCGCCGACCCTGACCAATTCATTCCCGCGTCCATGGATATGTTCGAGCGCGTGGCGCTGGCGGCAGAGGCCGCCGGGTTCGAGTACGCGCTGGTCCCGGTGACGCCGACCTGTTGGGAAGCCTGGATATCGACGGCGATGATGTCGGCCAAGACGACGAAGCTGAAGATGCTGGTCGCCGCCCGACCGGGGTACATTCTGCCTACGCAGATGGCGCGGATGGTTGGCGCCTTTGACCAGCTCTCGGAAGGTCGCGTCTACGTCAACTTGATCGCCGGCGGCAATCCACGAGAACTGGCCGGCGACGGGATCAACTTCAGCCACGACGAGCGCTACGAGGTGATGGACGAATCCGTGCAGATCATGAAGGCGCTGTGGAGTTCGCACGAGCGCATTGATTGGGAAGGCAAGTACTTCCAGCTCGAGGGCGCGCACGCCTATCCCAAGCCGTTCCAGAATCCCTGGCCGCGCTTCTACATCGGCGGCGAGTCCGACGCGGCCCGCGATGTCGGCGCAAAGCATGCCGATTGCTATTTCTTCTGGGGCGACACGCCCGAGGCGACCGCGCCCAAGGTGGTCGATGTCAAGAGTCGAGCGGAGGGCTTCGGGCGTCCGAACATCACGTTCGGCATGCGTATGCAGGTCATCGTGCGTGAGACCGAGGCCGAAGCCTGGGACGCGGCCCATAGCTTGATCGAGGGCACGACCGAGAAGCAGCGCAACCTGCGCAAGAACTGGCGCGGAGAATCGGAGGCAGACAGCCGCATGTGGCAACTGGCCGACGAGTCACAGAACAACGACTATCGCATCGCGCCGCATCTGTGGAGTGGACTGAGCACCGTCCGCGGCGGCGCCGGGCTGGCCGTGGTTGGCAACCCGCAGCAGGTCGCGGACACATTGCAGGAGTTTGTCGATATCGGCTGCACCGAGTTCTGCCTCTCCGGCTATCCGCATGACGAAGAGGCGACCCGTTTCGGCGATTGGGTCATGCCATTGGTCCAGGAACGCAATAGGGTGAGCTTGACGAGCGACGAGCCAGCTCTGGCCGTCGCCGACTGAGGCAGTTGAGGAGACTGAGCATGTCACGAGTACAACTGGCGTTGAACGTCACCGAGCTCGACTCGGCAATCGAGTTCTACACGCAGATGTTCAAGACCGAGCCGCACAAGGTGCGTGCCGGCTATGCCAATTTCGAGGTGGAAGATCCGCCCCTGAAATTGGTCCTGATCGAGAATCAGTCAGCCTCGGCGCCGCTCAACCACCTGGGCGTGGAAGTTGAGACGCCGACGCAAGTGCACACCGAGACGCAACGCTTCGGCGACCTGGGCCTCGATATGGAGATCGAAGACGGTGTCGTGTGTTGCCACGCCGAGCAGGACAAGGTCTGGGTCTCGGACCCCTCGGGCACGCGCTGGGAGTTCTACACGATCACCGACGATCTGCCGGAAGCGTCCTATGCGTCACGCGCCGCGAACCTGATTCCATTGGCCGACGTAACGGCCGGGTCGCAGCCCATTGAAGACTGTTGCGCTGACGGTGGTCTGTGCGTCGGTTAGGGCCCTGTCCAAGAGGGGACCGTCGCACAATCAACTCCGCTTCTCCCCTTGCCAGAGACTGATGCGTAGGCGTCATGTTATTCCCGCGCTTGCCGGAGGCCTTTGCAAAACTCCCGAATCCCCTCTCCCCCCCTTGCGGGGGGAGATGTCACGGAGTGACAGAGGGGGGGCGGCTGATGATGACCAGATAGGGCTCCTGAACAGCGGACCCCCCTCTGCCTTCGGCATCTCCCCCGCAAGGGGGGAGAAGGGGAGTTTTGCAAAGGCCTCCGGCAAGCGCGGGTATCTCGCGTCTCCCGGAACAGACGTCTGTGCAACACGCGGCGAGATTGCCGCGACGGAGCGCGGCAATGACGACATTGAACGCGTCGTCTCCCTTGCGAATGAACCACGCAAGTCGTCCCTATATCGTCGTGTGTGCCAACTCGGCTGCCCGCAGGAAGATCTCGCCCAACATCTCCTCGGTCAGGAGACCGGTGAAGGTGTTTCGCTGGCTCGGATGGTATGAGCAAAGCAGCGTGACACCGCCCACTTCGTGCTCCAGGCCGTGGGCGAACTTGGGTCGTGGCCGGACGCCGAGTACACGGGCGCAGTTTTCCCAGGCGAACGAACCCAGACAGACGATCACCCGAAGCTGGGCCAGTAGTTCAACTTCTCGCCTGAAGTAGGGCAGACACTGGTCGCGCTCCTGCACGGTGGGTTTGTTTGCCGGCGGGGCGCAGCGGACGATCGATGTGACTCTCGTCTTGATCAATTCCAGGCCGTCGTCCGCCGCCGTGGACTCGGGTTGATTCGCCAGCCCGGCCTGCCAGATCGCTCGATAGAGCCAGTCTCCGGAGCGGTCTCCGGTGAACATCCGACCGGTGCGGTTGGCTCCGTGCGCGGCCGGCGCCAGGCCGACGACCAGGATGCTCGCGTCCGCGGGACCAAACGATGGAACGGCGCGGCCCCAGTAGTCGTCGTCGCGGAACGATGCGCGCTTTTCGGTCGCCGCCCGTTCGCGCCATTCGACAAGTCGATTGCACAGGCGGCACTCTGAGACGACCTGGTCGAGATCGTTAAGCTCCGCGATGCCGAATTTACTGACTTGCGGATTGTCGAATTGGGCCATTGGCCCATAGTGAAGCCATGGCGAAGCGATGTCCAGAGGTACGGCTATGACTCAAACCAGACCGCAGCCGGCGGCGATCTTCTCTCGCACTTTCGGGCGCGGAGAGCGGGTATCGATATCCGAGTATCTACCGAAGATCGATACACCATTCGACTGGCGGCGATCCTTGAGCCTGCATCGACGACTGCTTGCAGGCGAACTGGGCGTGATGCGCGAGGCCAGTGAGAACGAGAGCGACACGCTGCCCTCGTTGGCCGTGATGGTACTCGGCGTGTTGTTGGCCAGCCTGGGCGCGTGGCTCTGGCTGGTGATCGATTCACGCGGAGCCTTACTCGGTGAGCCGGCCCTGAAGGTTTTGCTTCTGGGATCGGTCGCGTCGATCCTGGGCTGGGCGCTGATGGTTGGCCTGACCTGGCACGCCTTGCGCTCGATCTTTGAGGTGTCGGTGCCAATCAAGGCCTTGATGCGTTCAATGGCCATCGCCGGCGGATTCGCTGTCTGGCAGTTCTTCATGCTGGCCGGGCCAGCCAGTTTCGCAGTGGGCTTGTTGGTGACGATCGCAGGCGTGCTGCTCGCGGTCATTGCTGTTCGGGCGGCCACAGCTCAAGCCGACGAGCGAGCCGCCGTGATCAGTGTGGGCATCGGGTTTGGCGTCTACGCGCTGCTGATGTCGCTGTTGGCTAATCTGGCTGGCGTTGGCTCGGGCATCTTCGTCCACGGGCTGGGCTAGTCTCCCTTACGTCACAGTTAGTTCGATGCCCTCGGCGCAGAGCGCGCACTCGTCGGGGCTGTAGCTGGCCACGTCGATTTCGAGACAGGCGAAGGTCTCAAGTTCTCCGAAGCCGGTTGCGCCGTTCGTGCGATCAACGACCAGCCCGACCCCGATCGGCGTACCACCTGACTCAACGACGGCGTCCAGCGTGTCTCTGACGGAACCACCGGTGGTCAGCACGTCGTCGACGACCAGTACGGACTGGCCCGGCTCGACGGCGAATCCTCGACCGATGTAGCGCCCGCCGTCCTCGCGACGTTCGGCGAAGTATGCATTGATGCCCTCGCCGAGGTGCTTGGCCGTCTCGTGCGCCAGCAGAATGCCCCCCGTCGTCGGACCCACAACGAGGTCCGGTTGCAACTGCCGGAAATGGTCAGCCAACTGCGAGCAGAGCGCTTCGGTCACGCGCGGCTTCTCGAGCAGGCGGAACTTCTCGATGTAGGTGTCGCCGTGGCGTCCCGACGCGTACTGGAAGTGACCTGTGAGCACAGCGCCCGCCTCTTCCAATAGCTTCAGCGCCCCTGTCTGCGCCCCAGAGAGTTCGTCGCTCATGGCAGGATGTTCCCCTCGTAGTCGGTGGTCTGCAGTGAGATGTCGCTGGAGATCCTGTTGAATGGAAACCAGCGGAACATGACCTCGCCGACGATCTGATCTTCATGGATGGGCCCGAAGGCGTGCGAGTCCTGGCTGCTGTTGCGATTGTCGCCCAGCACGAAATAGTGCTCAGGCGGGATCACTGCCGGTCCCCACTGATATCTGGGCGGCTCGAAGATGTAGTCGTGTTCGTTTAGTTCAACGCCGTTGACGAAGACGCGCCCGCGAATCACCTCCACCGTGTCGCCGGGCAGACCAATCACTCGCTTGACGAAATCGTGCGCGCTCTGATACGGCGGACGGAAGATGATCACCGAACCCCGGTGCGGCCCTGAGAGCAGGAAGTCGCCGTTGCTGCGGCCGGGCAGCAGGGCGTCGAACGGTCCCAAATCGACTTCCCAGTAGCCGATCTTGTTGACCAACACGAGCTCGGAGCTCGCCAGGGTGGGTTGCATCGAGCGGCCCTCGACCTGAAAGTTCTGCACGGCTTCACGCGCCAACAGGAAGACGATCAGGCCCAGGATGGCGGTCTCGATGATCTCCCGCAGCGCCCCGTATTGCAGCCTCATACGGTCGAGCTTATCCGCCTCTACCATGAGCAAGAGTGGGCGGTGCATGACGACGCCTGAGGGTTTACGGAGTGTTTGAGATGCGAGCTGTGCGGCTGTCGACTGAGGGTCCGATCATC
The DNA here is from genome assembly GCA_965207365.1 of Dehalococcoidia bacterium. Taxonomy (GTDB): domain Bacteria; phylum Chloroflexota; class Dehalococcoidia; order Bin125; family Bin125; genus Bin125. The sequence continues at coordinate 1,667,651 of OZ242281.1, forward strand.
CGGCCCCATATGGATGAGCGAATGGGAGATAACATCAACGGTCCCTCGTTGATCCGCGCGCCCGAGTGGTTGCCCAACCGACTGGGCGAGTTCTATCTCTACTTCGCCGATCACAAGGGCTCCTACATCCGGTTGGCGGCTGCCGACGACCTGCTCGGACCCTGGCGCATGCACGAACCGGGCGCGCTCCAGTTATCGCAGACGGTCTTTCCCAAGTCCGACGGTGAGTTCGATCCCAAACTGGGTCCGGCGCAAAAGCGGGGGCAGGTTTATCCCCATATTGCTTCCCCGGACGCGGTTGTCGACGATGAAGCGCAACAGATTCGGCTCTACTTTCATGGCCAGCACTATGACGGTCGTCAGGTCTCGAGGGTGGCCACGTCCAACGACGGCATCAGTTTCGAGCCGGACGAGGAGATCCTCTCGACCAGCTATCTGCGCGTGATCCAACTGGACGATGTCGAGCAGCCCGGCTGGTACGGCATGTCGATGCCGGGCATCATCTATCGGTCCGAGGACGGTCTATGCGGATTTGAACAAGGGCCGCAGCTCTTCCCCGACACGATGCGTCACTGTGCGCTGCTTCGTCGTGGCGACACGCTATGGGTGTTCTGGACCAACGTCGGCGACGCACCCGAACGCATCTATGTTTCACCGATTGAGCTGAGCGGAGACTGGCGATCATGGACAGCCGGTGAGCACCGCGAAGTGTTGCGTCCGTCCTACGAGTGGGAGGGCACGTCCCTGCCAATCGCGCCCAGCGTCCGGGGGTACTCGCCCGTTCCGGTGCATGAGCTGAGAGACCCAGCGATCTTCGAGGACGGTGACGACGCCTACTTGCTGTACACCGTGCAGGGGGAGTTTGGCATCGGCATCGCGTCCCTCGATCAGAGATAGTTGAGGCCCCAGAATCGACGTGACGCGCCCGTACTACCCGGTCTTTCTCGAACTTAGCGGCCGGCCCGTATTGGTGATCGGTGGAGGGCGCCTGGCGCTCGAGAAGGTCACCGGGTTGCTCGCCGCTGAGGCTCGGATCACTGTCGTCGCGCCGGCGCTGAACGAGGAACTGGCATCATTGCGCGATTGCGGCCGGATTGACCATCTGGCGCGTGCGTATGAATCGGGCGATATGTTCGGACGCGCAGTCGTGATGGCAGCGAACGACGATCCTGCGGACAATGCGCGCCTTCAGTCGGACGCGCGCTCGGCCAGCGTCTTGCTCAATGCCGCCGATGATCCGGCTCATTGCGATTTCATCCTTCCGGCGGTCCTGCGCCAGCCGCCCCTCACCCTCGCGATCTCCACGGGCGGCGGCAGCCCGGCGGTTGCCCGAAGGCTGCGTGAGGAGTTGACCGACTACCTCGATGCCGAGACGTCCACGCTGGCAGAGCTGGTTGCTGAGGTTCGCGCCGATCTGCGCCGGCTGAACGTGTTCCAGCCGATTCCGGCGGATGCCTGGCAGGCGGCGATGGACGGACAGGTGCGGATTCTGCTGGCCCAACGACGCCGAGGTCAGGCCAAGGCGCTGCTGATATCCAGGTTGGGTCAGCCAATTAGGGCTACAGGGGAATGACCGTGTCCCGCTCGATGACACTCGGTGGGCGTGGCAGCGCACTGTCGAGAGTGCAGGCGCAACTGGCTTCCGATGCCCTGTCGACGATTGGCATCGAGACGGAGTTCGTTCCGATCACGACGCAAGGCGACCGCGACCAGCAATCCAGCCTGCGCGACATCGGCGGCCAGGGCGTATTCGTCAGAGCGGTCGAATCGGCTCTTCTGACTGGGGAGATTGATCTGGCTGTGCACTCAGCCAAGGACGTGCCACCGGAAATCGCCGACGGCACAGTGCTGGCTGTGTATCTTCCGCGCGGCGATGTCCGAGACGCACTGGTCAGCAGGTCAGGGGCTGGGCTGTTGGATCTGCCGCAGCGAGCGCGAGTCGGCACCGGTTCGCGGCGGCGAGCGGCGCAGGCTCTACATCTGCGTCCCGACCTGGAGCTCGCCGACATACGCGGCAATGTCGACACTCGCCTGGAACAGGTGGAACGAGGCGAGTGCGACGCCGTCATCGTGGCTGCGGTCGGCCTGCAGCGGCTGGGGCGCGCTGCTTCGCAACTGATTCCGATTGACCTGATGATGCCGTCGCCGGGGCAGGGAGCGCTGGTCATCCAGTGTCGGGTCGAGGATGCCGATTTGCTTGGCCGCATCAGTCACCTGCCCACGGCTCAGGCCGTGAGCGCCGAGCGGGCGATGCTGCGCGCGCTCGGTGCAGGCTGTTCGCTGCCGTTGGCCGCGCTTGGCGGGGTGCGTTTCGGTGAGATCATCCTGGCCGGCCGGCTGATGAGCGCAGATGGAAGCGAACGGATCGAACTGCAGCGATCGAGTGAAGATCCCGAAGAGGTTGGCGCAGAGGTAGCCGAGACACTGCTCGAACGCGGCGGGGCGCGGCTAATGGAAGCGGATCGATTGTCGTGACGCAGTCCTCGCCCAAGATTCTTCCGGTGCTACTCGTCGGGGCAGGACCAGGCGATCCAAGACTGATCACGGTCGCCGGCGTCGAAGCACTGCAAACAGCCGACGTTGTGCTCCATGATCGGTTGGTGTCTCCGGCCTTGCTGGCGCTGGCCAAGGATGCGGAGCTGATCGCGGTCGGCAAGACGCCCGGCGGCCCGTCGACCTCCCAGGCGGATATCAATGCGTGGCTGATCGATCTGGCGCGATCGGGACGACGAGTCGTTCGTCTCAAGGGTGGTGATCCGTTTGTCTTCGGACGCGGCGGCGAAGAGGCGTCGGCGCTGCTCGCGGCTGGCATTCCCGTTCAGCTCGTCCCGGGCGTGTCGAGCGCGTCCGCTGCGGCCGCCGCTGTTGGCATTGCAGTGACCGACCGGCGCGCAGCCTCAGCCGTCACCGTGGTCACCGGTTCCGAAGGCGATGGCGATGCAGCGGAAATCGACTGGAATGCCGTCGCAACTGTCGGCGGGACGATCGTCGTGATGATGGGTTGGAGGCGCCTGGATGAGATCGTCGAGCGTCTGATCGCAGGCGGGCTGTCGCCTGAGACACCGGCGGCAGCCATTCAACAGGCCTGGACGCCAGAGCAGCTTGCCGTGTTCGCGCCGCTCAACCTCCTGCGAGTTCGGGCCGAAGCCATGCGTCCCCCCGTGACAGTCGTCATTGGACAAACCACATTGCTGGCCACGCCCGAGCTGTCCTGGACGATCATGGGTCGCCGCGTCCTGGTCACCAGGGCGGCGGCGCAGGCGAGGCCGCTCGTCGAGCGGCTTCGAGCCCTGCTCGCCGAAGTGATTGAGTTGCCGACGATTGCGATCCAGCCGTGCGAACCAGAACCAATCGACCGGGCAATCACGCGACTCCAGTCGGGCGCATACGACATCGTCACTCTGACCAGCGTCAACGGCGTGCATCAACTCTGGGAGGCGCTACGTCGCAATGGCCTCGACGCTCGGGCGCTAGGCGATGCGCGAGTTGCCGCCATCGGTAGCGAGACCGCACGCGCGCTTGAGCGGCATGGCATCAACGCGGATCTTGTGCCTCAGGTATTCACCTCTGACGCTCTCGCTGATGCGTTGATCGCGGATGGCCTCAGCGGGCAGCGCGTGTTGCTGGCACGCGCGTCGCAAGGAAGCCCACAATTGAGAGAACGATTGCAGGAACATGGCGCATCAGTCGAGGATCTCGCCCTGTACGACGTTGCCACGCCGTCGGTTGACGAAGTGGCGCTGTCGGAACTGAAACGCGGGGTGGATGTGGTGACGTTGACATCGCCATCGACCGCTCGCGGCCTGGCTGACATTGTCGGCGCGGCGGTCGATTTAGACTCGTGGCAAACAGTGTGCATCGGTCCGGTCACGGCAGACGCCGCGCGCCAGTTCGGATTTCGCGTCGTCGCGACTGCCGACACGCACACGATTGAAGGATTGGCGCAGGCTGTCGGACGATATCTGGCGAGCCTGCCACCACTAGGTGATTCCCGACTGGAGTCCGCGTGACGAGCGCTCAAGGCCCCTCAATGTCTGCCGACACGACTCGCATCTCGACGGCTCATCGGATGCGTCGTTTGCGGCGCTCGGATGGTTTGCGACGGATGGTGCGCGAGACGCGGCTCGCTCCGACCGATTTCATCTACCCCGTGTTCGTCACCACCGGACAGGGCGTGCGCGAGCCGATTCCCTCCATGCCCGGACAATCCCGCCTGTCGGTCGATCAGCTCGCGCAGGAAGCCGCCGAGCTGCGCTCCCTCGATGTTCCCGCCATTCTCCTCTTCGGCATCCCCGAAACCAAGGACGCCGAGGGCAGTGGCGCCTGGATTACCGACGGGATCGTTCAGCAGGCGACCCGCGCGCTGAAGGACGCACAACCGGAGTTGGTCGTCGTGACCGATGTCTGCCTCTGTGAGTACACCGACCACGGGCACTGCGGCGTCCTGGCCGATGACGGCTCGGTGCTCAACGACGCGTCGGTCGAGGTACTGGCCGCAACGGCCTTGAGTCAGGCTGAGGCCGGCGCAGACGTGATCGCTCCCTCCGACATGATGGACGGCCGAATCGGCGTGATTCGCCAGTCGCTCGACGAGAGCGGATTCGACGATCGCACGCTGCTGGCCTACTCCGCGAAGTTTGCCTCGGGGTTTTACGGTCCCTTCCGCGACGCCGCCGACTCGGCGCCGCAGTTTGGCGACCGTCGCGCGTATCAGATGGATCCGCCTAACGGACGCGAGGCGATGCGCGCGATCGAGCGCGACCTGGCCGAAGGCGCGGATATGGTCATGGTCAAGCCGGCGCTTGCCTATCTCGACCTGGTGCGAGAGGCGCGGCAACGCTTCGACGCGCCGTTGGCGGCCTACAACGTCAGCGGTGAGTACGCGATGTTGAAGGCGGCAGCAGGGAACGGCTGGATCGACGAAGAGCGGGTCGTGCTGGAAACCCTGACCGGCATCCGCCGGGCCGGCGCAGACCTGATCCTGACCTATCACGCCAAGGATGCCGCACGCTGGCTCGCGCGTCATGCGGGCTGAGCCATCATTCAGCGACACTTCGAACCCCCACTCCACACACAGCACACTCTGAGGACTCGTCATGAGCGAACCAACCGCCGAAACAGCCGCCGAAACGCCTGCCGAACCTGCTGCACCGTCGGTCGGCCCCGATGAGGCGGTCAGCACTGTCCGCGCCGTCGCATTCGACTGCTATGGGACGCTGCTCAAGCTCGAGGAGCGCGAGTTCGCCTCGCTGATCCAGGAGATGCTGCACGAGCATGGCGTCGAGCACGCGACGGGTGAGGGTGTCTGGGAGGCCTGGCTCGAGGCCTCAAGAGAAATGTCCAAGCGCGAAGGCCGCAATCCGGAGCGCCCGCTTGAGGGTCCTGAGCCTACATTCCGTCCGTTTTCCGAAACCTGGCCTTACTTCTTCGGCGAAGCCTTTAAGCATCACTCGGTCGAAACGATCCCGCCGGCGACAGCATTCCAGCATCTCTGGGATGTGCTCTCGATGGCGCCGGCCTACCCTGAAGTGGACGGCGTCTTCTCCGAGCTGAACAAGCGCGGCTACCGCGTGGCAATTGGCAGCAATGCCGACGATGACCATCTGGAGCATGCACTCGAGCACGCCGGCATCGAAGTTGAAATGGTGCTGTCCTCGGAAGAGGCGCAGTCTTACAAGCCGCGCAAGCCGTTCTTCGAGCAGCTCTGCGAGCGGCTGGAGCTTGAGCCCTGCGAAGTGCTCTATGTCGGCGACAGCCCCTGGGCCGATGTCACCGGAGCCAATCACGCCGGATTGCCGGTCTACTGGGTCTCGCGCTATCCCGATCCCGACCGCGAGAACATGATGCGGTCGCATCCAACCTGGAGCGGTCCAGATCTGACGGGAATCCTCGAGGCGTTGCCGGAACAGGCTCCGGCGTAGGTCGACATCGGAGCGCAGTTGCACTCCCAGTCCCGACTACCGACGGGCTTCGCGCAAATCGGGTGAGCGAAGCGTGGTTGCAGCCAGCATTTCCACAACCTGTCCACCGAACATCAACCGAGGACGGCCCTGAACACTGACGTAGCGCGCGTATCAGCTAGCATAGAAACATATCGATAACCTAAGTGATCAATACTTGAACACGGATCACAGGATCGCAGGATCGACATTGGAGCGGAGCGGCGCGATGCGTATTCAAACATCTCAGGCGGCGCTGCAGCATGGGCTCAGCGTTGTCTCGCGGGCGGTGGCGGCTCGTCATTCGCTCGATCAACTTCGCCATGTTCACTTGCAGGCCGACGACGACGGCGTGCGCCTGACCGCGACCGATACCGAGATCGCGATGATCTGCGGTATCGATGCAGTGGTCTCTGAGCCCGGCGCGATCACGATCCCGCACCGGTTCATCAACGACCTCGTCTCGGCGCTGTCCTCCGCCGAGATCACGATTGACGTTGCCGAGAACTCGCTCGTCGCACAGATCCGCGCCTCGGATGCGAATGAGTCGTCGATTCACGGTATGTCGCCTACCACGTATCCCAACATCCCCGGCATCGCCGACGGCGACTGGATCAAGATTGTTGCGCGGGATCTGCGCGACGCCCTGCGTCACGTGGTGTTTGCCGCAGCGACCGACGACGGTAGGCCGGTGCTGACCGGTGTCCACTTCCGGTTTGAGGCCGACAAGATGACGCTGGCGGCAGCCGATGGCTTCCGCCTTGCGGTGTACGACATGAATGTCGCCTCCGAGCTGACCGAGCGGCTGGAGATCACGGTTCCGGCTCGGGCGCTGACAGAGCTCGAGCGCTTGCTGACCGACGACGATTCCGCTGTCGAGATGTACATCCACGCGGACCGCACCTACGTCCGTTTCCACATCCGATCAGTGCAGATGACGGCGCAGTTGATCCAGGGCAACTACCCGAGTTACGACCAACTGATTCCCGCCGAGTACCAGACGCGGGCAATTCTGCCAGGCGCGGTCCTGCAAGGCGGCGTCCGCTCGGCGGCGGTCTTTGCTCGCGAGTCGAGCGGGATTATCCGGCTGATCTTCAGCGGCGAAGCCTCCGACCAGAGCATCACGCTGACGGCCCGTGCCGAGGAGTTAGGCAATCACCGAGGCCGCGTTGATGCGGTGATCGAAGGCGAGACCTCGAGAATCGCCTACAACGTGCGCTACCTGCAAGATGTGCTGCAGATTGCCAGCGGTCCGGCGGCGGCCGAGATTGCCATGGAGACCAGCGGGCCCAGTAATCCGGGCGTCTTCCGGGTCGTCGGCCGCGACAATTACGTACATGTCCTGATGCCGATGTTCGTCCAGTGGGAGGACGCCTAGGACGGCCTGAGGTCGATCTGAGGTCGCGTAATGGGTGACTGGGAAATCAAGTGTGTGTCCCGTGATCCTGCCGGGAATGCGCTCGCCTATCGCGGCGACGACCCGTTTCGCTGGACGGTGTGGATCCACGACATCATCGACGACATCGAGGGTCGGCGTCACACCTATTTTGTGACGGGCGCATATGGGCAACGTGTCGAGGTCGTGACCGAAGTCTCCGAACGAGGCAAGATCATTCGCTCCGATCCCAGCGTCGGCGACGATCTGTTGCCACAACTTCCACCATGTTGACTAAGTTGACGAACGACTGAGTGAACATTGGTCGCTCATGTCTCTGAACGTGTCGGCGCATATCTATGGCAACGCGGCGCAGACGGCGCTGTCGGAAGCGGTGCGCCGGGTCAAGTCTGCCAGCGGCGCATACGATCCGCTCGCGCCGGTCACGATTGTGGTTCCGTCCGCGTTGGCCGGTTATCACATCAGACGCACGCTGGGCCGACAGCGCGGCGGCATTGTCAATGTGCAGTTCAAACCGCTGCAGGCTTTGCTGGAGCTGATCGGTGCGGCGTCGCTGGCCAATGCGGGCCGCCGCCCACTGCCCGAGACGTTTCGCTCCGAGGCGATTCGAGATGTGGCCGAGGCCGGAGGTTCGATCTTTGGCGACGTGCCTATCGACGGACCCGTCCTGCAAACGCTGGAGGCTGCGTTTGATGAGTTTGATCGCTGCGGGGACGACGATCTGGCAGCTATTGCAGCCGGTGGCAGAAACGCCGCGTACCTGGTCGACAGATATCGCGAGTACCAGCGACGCACGGCGAAGTTCTACACGAACCAAGACCTGGCTGAATCGGCGAGAATGGCGCTCGACACCCAGCCCAGTGTGCTCAAGGACATTGGTTCGGTCATCGTCTATCTGCCTGCCGACCTGACAACGGCGCAGCTTGAGTTTCTCGACGCATTGTCGGGGCACGCTGAGATCGAGGTCATCCTGGGGCTGACCGGCGACGCTGAGGCGGTCGACGAGCACACATTGCAGAGTTGGCAGAGTTGGCAGAGTTGGGACCGGCCCCCTGACACGCCCAGTGACCCGCCCAATGACCGGCAAAGTGACCGAGACACGGAACAGGTCCCAACTGCACAACACATCGTGCAATCGCCTGATCCAGAGGAGGAAGTTCGCTCAGCGATTCGGGCGATCGTCTCGGCGCTGCACTCGGTTCCGCCGACACCGCTGCATCGCACAGCGATTCTCTATCGACAGGAACGCCCGTACGCCCGCATCTGCGCCGAGCAGTTCGATGCGGCGGGCCTTCCCTGGAACGGCGTCAATGCGCAAACGCTGAAGCAATCGATCGCCGGCCGCACGCTCGATGGGCTGCTGGGCCTGATGTCCGGGTCGACAATGAGTTGGTCCGTGGATGTCGCGCCCTGGTTAGCTGCAGCGTCGATTCTGGATGCCAACGGCGAACCAGCGCCCACGGCGCGTTGGAATCAGTTGGCGCGCCGGGCCAACCTGCATCGAGGATCCGATCGCTGGGATCAGCGGCTGCGACAGTATCTGTCCACCTGTGAAGACGATCTTCAGCGGCTCTCGCGAGTGCCCGACGACGACAAGCCCGGTCGTTTGCCCTGGGTCAGGGCCGAGGTCCAGCAGGTTAAGGACCTGATGGCGTTCACGAACCAACTGAACCAGTTCATCGGCGAGACCCCAGAGCGGGCGCTCTGGTCCGACCATGCGAAACGACTGCGTCGGCAGCTGAGCTTGCTGATCGGCGACCGAACCAGATTCGCGCTGTCAACTGAGACCGGGGAGGACGATCTGCAGTTGGCGCGTTGGGATGATGTGCAGTCTCTGCTCGACTCGCTGGAGTGGCTCGACGAACTCGGAGAAGCTCCACGCGAACGGTTCGTGTCCGCCCTGCGGCGACGACTCGAACGGCCGACCGGACACCACGGTCGGGTCGGCGACGGCGTCTACGTGGGTTCGCTGCGGTCGGCCGTCGGGATGGAGTGGGACGCGGTCTATATCGTCGGCGCGGCAGAGCGGTCGTTGCCGCAGACACGTAGCGACGATCCGCTGTTGCCCGATCAGCTGCGGCGTCGTGCGTCGCTGCCCACCGGCAGCGATCATCTGCGTCGCGAGCGGTCCGATTACCTGATCGCCATGCACGCCGCGGAATACCGAGTGCTCAGTTATCCGCGAGCTGATGTCCGTGCCCAGCAGGCCAGGTTGCCGGGTCGCTGGCTACTCGAATCGGCGACGGCGTTGAACGCTGGCGAGCGTGTCTACGCATCAAAGGTCGATGAGGCCGCCGCCGAGGTGTTGCAGCCGACGCCGTCGTTCGAATCGGCGGTGATGCGACCCGGACTGTCTGCCGATATCCACGAGTATGACCTACAGCAGATTCGGTCGAGCCCGAGTGCCTTCAATCACTACCTGACCAACGGGTGTCCCTCGCTGGAGCGAGGATTCATCCAGAGACGTGAACGCTGGACAGGGCAGATGACCCGCTGGGATGGACTGATTTCCGATGGCGCAGCCGGAGCAACTGCTCGTCCGCACTCTGCCGGAGCTCTACAGGATTGGGCGACCTGCCCGTATCGGTACTTCCTTGGTCGCGTGTTGCGCATTGAAGAGCGCGACGAACCTCGCGATGATCTACAGATCACGCCGCTCGACAAGGGCTCGCTGATCCACGGAATCCTTGAGCAATTTTTCAAGCAGGGCGATGACCAACCAGCGCCCGATCAGCGCTGGTCGGACGAGGATCGAAAACGACTCAACGGCATCGCCGAGTCCTCGTTGCAACAGGCTCATGATCGAGGAGTGACCGGGCGCGATCTGCTCTGGCAGCGTGACAGTCGTCGGATCCTCGACGATCTGGAGACGTTGCTGGACGAGGACGACACGCATCGGGCGAGATTCAAGGCGGAGCAGATCGCCAGCGAACTGGTCTTTGGCGCGCTGGAAGAGAGCCAAGGTCGGGTCGTTTTCAGGCTGAACGATGGCAGCACGCTTGAGTTGCGCGGCATGATCGATCGGATCGACCGATCGAGCGACGGTCAGCAACTGATCGTGATCGACTACAAGACCGGCGGCGAGTTTCCCAGAGGCAGCGAACTGAGGAAGGACGCTATCGTCGGAGGCCGGTTCCTGCAGTTGCCGATCTACGCTCATGCTGCTCGCCAGTTGTACGAGCAGGGTGACGAGTCGCCCGTGCAATCGGCGTACTGGTACATCACAAGCCGGGGAGAGTTTAAGTACAACCCTGTGGACTGGGACGAGGAGAACGTTCAGAGATTTGGAGACGCGATCAATCTGATCGTCGAGAACATACGGGCAGGCCACTTCCCGGCGAATCCGGGAGGCGATCACCACCGCGCAATGGCTGAGAACTGTGCCTATTGCAGCTTCGACGCAATCTGTCCTGCCGACCGCCGCACGCACTGGCAGCAGATCAGACTTGATCCGCGTCTGACCGACTATGTGCGCCTCAGTGAAGGTCCCGACAAGGACGGGGACGAAGCTGAAGCAGAGGCCGAGGCATGACGCTCGCCGACCAGCAGGATCGTGATCGCATTGCGAACAATCTTGACGAGACGTTGTTCGTCGAGGCAGGTGCGGGCACTGGCAAGACCGAGGCGCTGGTCGGACGGATCGTCAACCTGATCGCAAGCGGCGCCATCGCGGCGAACGAGATTGCCGCGATCACGTTCACGGAGAAGGCCGCTGCCGAACTGTACGACCGAGTCCTGGAGCGTCTCGATCAGCGTCGCGAAGCAGAGACCGATCCAACTCAGCAGCGCTTGTTCGCGGAAGCAGCCGAGCAGCTTGATCATGCCGCGATTGAGACATTGCATGCTTTCGCTGCTCGCATCCTCAGGATGTATCCGATCGAGGCAGGATTGCCGCCGGGATTTCAGATCGTCGACGAGTCGGATGCGCTGCTGAGGTTTGCGGAGCGATGGGAGGAGGAGCTCGACCTCCTACTCGAGGACGACGATCTCGCCGAACCGCTGCTGGCGGCATTCGACGCCGGTCTGGAGCTGAAGCACCTGCGCGACCTGGCCTGGGCATTGCATACGGACTGGGATCGGGCTAGCGCTGATGCGGCTGAACTGCCGCCTCCGAAGCTGTTTCAGACAGTCGCCGAGATCTCGGAGCCGTTGCGAGAAATCATCGCCCTGCGTCATGAGTGCCGCGAACCGGGAGACTTGCTCGCACGCAATCTCGAAAGGATCGAGGAAGCTCTTGACCGAATCCGGCAACTTGCCGATGCGGATCCGGGCGGCGAGGCTCTGCGGCAGTTTCTTGTGGAATCTGAGTTCAAAGTAGGACCCGGACGCGGTGGCTCAGCGAAGAACTGGGGCGGCGGGGATCGAGTCAAGGAGATCAAAGATGCGCTCAAGCTGCACAAAGACATCCCTGATCGCCTGACCGCCGCTGCGATCGAGCCGGTGCTCGTGCCGATCCACAACGATCTCAGGCGCTTTGTGATCGAGTATTCGGAGGAGCGAAGGCGAATGGGACGCCTGGAGTTCCAGGACCTGCTGGTTCGCGCCAGCGGGTTGCTTGAGCAGGACGTATCGGTTGCAGCGTCTCTACGCGATCGCTTCAAGCGGCTGCTGATCGACGAGTTCCAGGACAATGATCCGCTACAGACCAGGATCATCGACGCGATCGCGCAGGGCGAAGCCGGCCGAGCCTTCTACGTCGGCGATCCGAAGCAATCCATCTATCGCTTCCGCCGCGCCGACATCGAACAGTTCAACCAGGTCAAGCGCCAACAGGCCCACGGACTCACCCGATTGAGTCAGAACTTCCGCTCCGTGCCTGGCGTGACGGAGTTTGTCAATGCCGTGTTTCAGCCATTGATGCTGGACGGCGGTGAGGGTCAGGCGGAATGGGACGACCTCAACGCTCATCGCGAGGCGATGGAGGGCGTGGAACACGCGGTTACGGTCGTCGGCGATCAGTTTGAAGGACCCATCAGCGCCACCCGAAGAGCGGAAGCCGACACGTTGGTGCGATTGATCGCAGACGTCACGGCATCACATACGCAAGTGTTCGACAAGGGTGAAGGCCGGTGTCGCGACGCTCACTTCGCCGACATCGCGGTCCTGGTGCCGACGCGCACAGGGTTAACACACTTGCTGCCTGCGCTCGAAGAACGCGACATTCCCTATCGGCTCGAGAGCCGTTCGCTGGTCTATCACACGCGTGAAATCCGCGATCTACTCAACCTGCTACGTGCGATTGACGATCCGACCGACCAAGTCGCGCTCGTCGCCGCGCTCAAGTCGCCGGCCTTCGCCTGTCCCGATGACGCGCTTCTTCGATGGAAGCAGGCGCGAGGACAGTGGGACTATCGACAGCCAGCGCCTGACGCCATTGCGACCGACGATCCGGTCGCCGATTCACTGGCGTGGCTGCGCGCCGCTGCGGCGCGACGCTGGGAAACGACCGTCAGCGAGCTGGTTGGTCACGCGATTCGCGACCGCCGGCTGATGGAGTTGGCAGTCATCGAGCGTCAGCCGCGCGAACACTGGGCGCGCTACCGATTCCTGCACGATCAGGCCCGCGCCTTCTGTGATCGCGGCGGATCGACCTTGAGCGAGTTCCTCGCCTGGGCCCAACACCAGGCCGAGGCTGACACGCGCGTGATCGAGTCGGTCGTGCCCGAGGAAGATCACGACGCCGTGCGGATCATGACCATCCACGCGGCGAAGGGGCTGGAGTTTCCCATCGTCGTCTTCACCGGCCTCAACTCGGCCCCGCGAAACGACGCGCCCACCCTGCTCTGGGACGCCGGCGGCCGACCGGAGATCCAGTTCCGCAAGGGCCTGGCAACGCCGGGGTTCGCTCACCTATGGCAGCGAGAACGACAGCTACAGATAGACGAATACGTGCGGCGCAACTATGTCGGCGCGACGCGGGCCAGAGATCACCTGATCCTGAGCCTCTATCGAGGCACACGAATGAGCGATGCTCAACTGATCGATGCCGTCCTGGAAACAGCTGTCGCGCCTTATCGCCGTCTGACCGAGGAGGAGATTCCCAATCCACCGATTGTGGAGCGTGTCACAGCGCCGGACAACGGGTCCGGGTCCGCCGCAGACCGGGAGGCATGGATCGAGCGACGCGAGGAACTGATCAAACGGATGACATCCTTGCCGCGAGAGTCGGCCACCGGCGTGGCCAAGCGAGCCGCAGGCTACGCGTCGGAACTGCCCGAGCGAGGCGCTGACCGCAACTTTGAACCCGACGACGATCTGCCTCCCTGGCGCCGAGGCCGGGCCGGTACGGCGATCGGTCGCGCGACGCATGGCGCGCTGCAGGTGGTTGACCTGAAGCATCCCGATGACGACGAGATCAGAAACGCCGCCAGAGCGCAGGCTGCGGCGGAATCGCTCGGCAATCAAGCATCCGCAGAGGTGGAACGGCTCACGGTCTGGGCAGCAAACAGCGACACGGTGCGTGAAGCGGTCAGTGAGGATCGATACTGGCGCGAGCTCTACGCCGCCGTGGAGATTGACGGCGTGCTGCTCGATGGGTTTGTCGATTTGCTCTACGAGTTGCCCAACGGCCAACTCGTGGTCGTCGACTACAAAACCGACGCCCTACGGGAAGGAGAAGCGCTCGACGCGGCCGTGAGCCGCTACCGATTGCAGGCCGCCTCCTATGCGTTGATGTTGGAGGAATCGCTGCAGCGAACTGTCGAGCGCTGCTTGCTGCTGTTCCTGCATCCACAGGTGGCACGAGAGATTTCAGACCTGCGTGGGGCGCTTGGTGAGGTGCGGAGTTTGCTCAAGAGCGAACACTGATTCCGTCTGCGCTGGCAATGACGAATCATTCCCGTTCGGAGCATGCCCCCGGCAAAAGAGACCTTCGAAAAACTCCCCTTCTCCCCCCTTGCGGGGGAGATGCCGAAGGCAGAGGGGGGTCCCTGCCTATTGGCCCTATCTGGTCGTCGCCGGCCGCCCCCCCTCTGTCACTCCGTGACATCTCCCCCCGCAAGGGGGGGAGAGGGGAGGCTCCGAGCCGGGGTGCCGGCACGGCGAGGTGATCTCGACCTCAGTCGAGCACGCTGGCAGGCGCCGTAGGTGCTTCCAACGCTTCCCGGATGCGGCGCCGCTCGATAGCCTCGACTCGCTTTGGGAAGCGCACGAAGAGGGCTAGCGGCGCGATGCAGACGACGATGACGCCGAAGTAGAGCAAGGCGTCTTCCACGGCCACGCCCTCCGCTCGGAGCAGGAAGCCGGCAGCGACCGCTCCGGCGTTACCGCCCGCGCCGACGATCCCGGCCACTGCGCCCAGCGCCTTCTTGTTGACGAAGGGGACGACGCCGAAGGTCGCGCCCTCGGACATCTGCACGAAGATACTGAACACGATCAGCATCGGGATGGCGAGAATCAGCACTTCCATCCGCGAGAAGGCGATCAGCGCCAGGCCCTCCAGCAGGAGCAAGCCGCCCAGAAGCAGCGTGCGCCCGCGCAGTCCGGCGCGGATGCCGAACCTGTCGGAGAACATGCCACCGGTCGTGCGAGCGAAGATGTTCATCAGGCCAAAGAGCGACGCAATCACGCCCGCCAACACGATGTCCAGTCCGAAGCGGTCCTGGAAATAGAGTGAGGCCATGCCGTTGATCGTGAGCTCGATGCCGAAGCAGGCGCCGTAGATCACGAACAGCAGCCAGACTCGAGGGTCGCGCGCGGCGTTTGCGAACGCGCCCGATTCAGTCTGTTTCGTCACCTTGCCCTGGGCGCGGAGCTCGGCGAAGTCGCCCTCCGGTGCGTCTTGGGTGAACTTGTAGTAGACGATGCCCATCAGGAAGAGCGCGACGCCGGGAATCACCATCGCGACACGCCAGCCAAGCTCCTCGTTGGCGACGAAAAACAGCACGCCGGTCATCACCAGCGGCATCAGGATCTGCGTCACACCGCCGCCGAGATTGCCCCAGCCGGCGGTCGTCGCGTTGGCCGTGCCGACCACGTTGGGCGCAAACATCACCGAGGTGTGGTACTGCGTGATCACGAACGACGCGCCAATCACGCCGATCAGCAGGCGGAAGATGACGAACGTCTCGAAGTTCTGAGACAGACCAATCAGCATCACCGGGAACGAACCGAGAATCAGCAGTCCGGTATACGTGCGTCGCGGCCCGAGCCGGTCGAGCACCCAGCCGATCGCGACGCGGGCGAAGATGGTGATGAAGACCGATGCGATCAGCGAAGTGAAGACCTGGGATTTGGTCAGGTCCAGGTCCTCACGCACCTCACCGAGCAACGGGGCGATACCGAACCAGCCGAAGAAACAGAGAAAGAACGCCAGCCAGGTCAGGTGGAACGTGCGCATGTGAGGCCCGGCAAAGCTCTTGAGATTGATTGTCGTCGCTTTGCCGGTCAGTTCATTCTGATTCAAGTTGCACCTCCGATACCTGCACGCGTTGGCTTGTTACAGGGATGAACACTATGGAGGCGCGGTTACACGTCGTTTGCGGCATGTTTCACATCGGTGAACCGAAGATTGCCGTTGGGTGTCGTGTATCTCCGGCTACGTCGGAGATGCATATCCCGACGCGCTAAGTTCCCCTCTCCCCTCTTGTGGAGACTTTCGAAAGGAGTTGATTCCGTCATTGCCGCGCTCCGACGCGGCAATCTCGCAGGATTCAGCACAGACGTCTGCGCATGAATCAGCGAGATACCCCCGTTCATGCCGGGGGCAGGCTCCGCGACTAGCGGAGACCTTTGAATAACTCCCAACTCCCGTCTCCCCCCCTTGCGGAGAATGATGCATATCCTCAGATTCCCCTCTCCCCCCCTTGCGGGGGGAGATGTCACGGAGTGACAGAGGGGGGGCGGCCGATGCTGACCAGATAGGCGAGCAAACAGGGAACCCCCCTCTGCCTTCGGCATCTCCCCCGCAAGGGGGGAGAAGGGGAGTTATGCATCGTTCTCCTGCGGGGGGAGATGCCGAAGGCAGAGGGGTGGTCGCAGCAAGCTGAACCATCGTTGGCTACACAACGCCCCCCTTCAGTCCCTACGGGACAGCTTCCCCGGCAGAGGGGGGGAAGCGAGGAATTCGTGAACGAGGGTGTAGGACTACGCGACGACCGGCTCAACCCGTACCGCCGCAAACTTCAACTCCGGCTGCTTCGAGCGCGGATCGACCGCTTCGCTGGCTGAGGCGTTGGAGACTCCATTGCTGGTCCAGAGTGATCCCCAGTGGAACGGTGCGAACACTGAGCCGGCTCGGATCGCGTCGGTCACCCTGGCCGGCGCTTCGAAGCTGCCGCGTCTTGAGCTGACCCGAACCGGTTGGCGATCTCGGACCCCTAGTCCGGTGGCGTCGGCGGGATTGATCTCGAGAAACGGCTCGCGCTCCGACTTCATCAGCTTGGCCGAGCGACCGGTGCGGGTCATCGTGTGCCACTGATCCTTGACTCGCCCCGTAATCAGGGCCAGCGGGTACTCATCGTCCAGCGACTCCGCCGGCGGCGTCCAGGACGGAACGTGCATTTGCGCCCGACCGTCGGGCGTGTGGAACTGACCATTCTCGAACAGACGTCGATTGTCTTTGGGCGGACCAGACCGCAACGCAACGGGATAGGGCCACTGCACGCCGACTCGATGTTGCGCCAGCAGCGGATAGGAGAGCCCGGTGATGTCCATGTCGCGTCCGCGTGAGAGCTCGCGGTACTCGTAGAAGATCTCCTCGATGCTGTCATAGCGAAACCCGTCGCCGTAGCCCAGCGCCTCGGCCATCTTGACGATGATTCGCCAGTCAGCCAGCGCCTCACCCGGCGGCTCCGAGACCTGCTCAAGCAGGCAGATGCGGCGCTCCGAGTTGGTCATCGTGCCGTCCCGCTCCGACCATTGCGCTGCCGGTAGGAGGATGTCGGCTAGCTGCGATGTCTCAGTCGGGTGATAGGCGTCCTGGACGATCACGGTTTCCGCATTGGCGAACGCAGCGCGGACGCGATCGCTGTTGGGCAGCGACGCGACGGGATTGGTCGCAGCGACCCAGACGACTTTGATCTCGCTGCGCTCCAGTCGCTCGATCATCTCGATCGCGGTCACGCCCGGCTTGTCGGAGATCGCGCCTGGCTCAACTCGCCAGGCTCGCTCAATCTCGGCACGATGCTCGGGATTGGCGACGAGCCGATGTCCAGGCAGCGTCGTCGCCAGACCGCCCTGCTCGCGACCGCCCATTGCGTTCGGTTGACCGGTCAGCGAGAACGGTCCGGCGCCCGGCTTGCCGATGTTGCCGGTTGCGAGCGACAGATTGATCAGGGCGAGATTCTTGTCGACGCCGGATGTGGATTGGTTGGCGCCCATCGTCCAGAACGTGAGCATCGGTCCGTTGTGGGCGATGACCCGCGCCGCTTCAAGAATGTCGACCGCGTCAAGACCGGTCTCCTCAACCGCACGCTCAGCCGACCAGCCGCTCAGCGACGCCGCCAGATCGTCCCAGCCGTTGGTGTGATTGCTCAGATAGTCCTCATCGATGCCGCCCGAGAGTCGTACCTCGAAGAGCAGCGATTGCAGCAGGGCCACGTCGCTGCCCGGAAGTAGAGCAAGGTGGATGTCGGCGATCTCCGATGTTCGCGTTGCTCGCGGGTCGACAACAATGACCTTGACTTGATCCCGGGCGGCGCGTTTGCGGGCGCGGATGCGCTCGAACAGGATGGGATGACAGGCCTCCATGTTCGCCCCGACGATCAGGATGGTGTTGGCCTGTTCGATGTCGCTGTAACTGCCCGGCGGGGCGTCGGCGCCGAAGCTGAGGTTGTACGCGGTCACGGCCGAGGCCATGCAGAGCCGCGAGTTCGTGTCCTGGTTGTTGGTCCCGATGTAACCCTTGGCCAGCTTGCCGAACAGGTAGTAGTCCTCGGTCACGAGTTGTCCCGAGCCGTAGAGCATGACGCTATGCGGCCCGTGCTCGTCAACGGCCCGGCGAATGGCGCCGCTGGCTCGCTCGATCGCCTCGTCCCACGATGTCCGCCGCTCGGTCGCGCCCTTCTCATCCCGGACGTGCGGATAGAGCAGGCGACCCTCTTCACCGAAGATGTCCGAGAGCAGCGCGCCCTTGGCGCAAAGTTTGCCCTGGTTGACGGGATGGTCCTCGTCGCCCCTGACCGCCGAGACGACGCCATCCTTGGTTTGCACCTTGACCCCGCAACCGACGCCGCAGTAGCAGCAGACGGAGCGTTTCCAGCCCTCGCGTCGCAGAAGCTGCAGACGTGGCATGTGTCACTCAGTCCAGGAGCGCCGGCGCTCGACGGTCGGTCAGCGCGTCGTCGCCGCGCACGGCGCGAATCTGCTCGGCGACGTGATCGACCAGCTCTGTGGTTTGGACAGCTTGCTCGGCGACCTCGCCAAACTTCGGGTCGTCGCCGAGCCGTCCGCCGGCAAAGATGTCGGCGACATCGACGATTTGCCCATCGATTCGCTTGCGTCCGCCTAGCAAGCCGATCTCGCCTGAGCGATGCACACCGCAGGCATGCGGGCAGCCCGACATCCGGATCTGCACCGGCGACGCGTCCGGTTCGACGGTGTATCGCTGCTCGAGCTCATCGGCCAGCTTCAGCGCTTCGCCCTTCGTGTCGATCAAGGCGAAGGCGCAGTAGTCGTTGCCGGTGCAAGTCACCATCGAGCGTATGAATGCGGAAGGTGTGGGCGAGTACTTCTGCAGCAGGGGCTCTGCCAGCAGTGCCGACACACGTCCGGCGGGTACGTTGGGAATCAGCACGTTTTGTTGCACGGTCAGCCGTAGCTCGGCCGATCCGTAAGCCTTGGACAGTCGCGAACACTCGATCAGGTCGTCGCCCGTGATCCGGCCAACCGGCACAAGACAACCGATCGTGCGCAACTCAGGATCGCTCTGCGTGGTGACGCCGATATGGTCGCCGCCGTGCCGTTCTGTCAGTGACGTTCCTGCACGCAGCAACCTGCGTCCGAACTGCTGCTCCACCCCCTCGCGGAATCGTTCGATGCCCCACTCGCGCAACAGCCATTTGAGCCGCGATTCTTTGCGCTTCTCGCGTAGTCCGTGGTCGCGAAATACGTCAAGGATGGCGGTGGTCAGGTCGACGGCGTCGTCCTCGGTCACGAATGCGTCCAGTGGTCGCGCGTATTCAGGCGACATCCCGCCAAGCGCGCCACCGACAAACACATTGAGCCCAACCTTGCCGTCGCGCTCGGCCGGGACGAACGAGAGATCGTGCGTCTGGGCGTGTCCGCAGTCTTCACGGCAGCCCACGACCGAGAGATTGAACTTGCGCGGGAGGTTGGAGAATCGCTTGCCGCCGACAATCGCCTGCTGCATGCGAACGGCCAGGCGTTGGGTGTCGAGCACCTCGTCTTCGGTCAAACCGGAGAGCGGACAGGTAACGATGTTGCGGACGTTGTCCATGCCCGACTGCTGCGAGGTCAAGCCGGCGGCCGAGAGTCGTTGCAGCACCCAGGGCGCATCCTCAATGGTGATCCAGCGGAGCTGAATGTTCATTCGCGTCGTAATATCGGCATGACCGCGACCGACCTGGTTGGCAATCTCTCCAATGGCGGCCATCTGCTCGGCAGTCAGGACACCGCCGGGAATCCGCATGCGCAGCATGTAGTGGCCCGGCGTTGGCTTGCGATGGAAGAGTCCGTACCACTTGAATCGCTCGAAGTCCTCAGCGGGAATCTGCGGATCCTCACCCGCCGCAGCCAGCGCGGCATAGCGTTGGATGTCGGGCAGGACGTCGAGGCCATCCTTGGCCGTCTTCAGCACTTCGATCTTGTTCACAGGCATGGTCAACTCCTGTCAACGCCAAGCTACGCTTCCTGAGTTGCGGTCAGATTGCCCTTCGTGAACGTCATGTGAACCCATTCACGTGTTGTGTCCGGTGCTACCTCGAATCTGGTGTCGATAGGCTCTGAGCCAATGGCGGTATATCTCTTCCACGGCGAGGACCGGTTTGCGCGACTTGAGGCCGTGGCGGCGCTGCGTCGTGAGCACGACAGCGACGGAGCGCTCAGCAACAACTCCACGTCGTTCGACGGAGCGCGCGTTTCACTGGGCGAGCTAGGTGCGGCTGTGTCGGCGGCGCCGTTTCTCGGTGGAGTTCGCTGGGTCCGAGTCGACGGACTGTGCGGCAGATTCGGCTTCCAGCCCGGCGGACGCCGGGGTAGACAGCTCGGCGACTGGGATGGACTGGCCGACGTCCTGCAGCAGCTCCCGCCGACCACGGTGCTGGTCTTTGTCGAGGAGGAGCTGCGGCGCGGCAATCCGATGCTGCAACTGATTCAACCATTGGCCGATGTCCGAGAGTTTGCTCGGCTGAAGCCAAAGGAAGCGATCCAGTGGCTACGGGGCGAGGTACGGCGTCGCGGGTTGCACTTGACTCGCAATGCGGCGCAGGCGCTGGTCGATCGCGCCGGCGGCGATCGCGGAGCTCTGACGCAGGCGGTGGACAAGCTGGCGCTCTATGCCGGCGACGCCAACGTCGATGAGGCGGTCGTCGAGATGATGGTCCCTGCCGTGCGTTCGGTGACCATCTTCAATCTTATCGACGCGGTGGCGGAACGCCGCCTCGCTGATGCCATGCGCGCGCTCGACGGTGTGCGGGCCGAGGGAGAGCCGGAGACCCGCATCATCCAGATGTTGGCTCGGACGTACCGGCAGATCGTGATCACGCGCGAGGTGCTGGACCGAAAAGGTTCGAACGAAGATATCCAGGCGGCATTGAAGACCAATATGGACTGGCTGGCACGGCGCGTGCGCCGCCAGGCCCAGTCCTACACACAGGCGTCGGCCGATGCCGCGCTGGCTCGCATCCTTGAGGCTGAGGTGGCAATCATTGAGTACCGCACGGATGCTGGTGGATTGCCTGAGGACGTGGCAGTGGAGTTGCTGGTCGCCGAACTCGCGGGCGCGGCGGGCCGCTAAATCTCGAGTACCGGGTTGTAACACGCGACGCGTTGGCCGATGCGTCCGCCGACCACTTCCGAGAGCTTCGGCTCTGCCTCGGTTCGGCACTGGGTCAATGCCTTGGGACAGCGCGAGAGATACGCGCAGTGCTTGCCGATCTCCTCACTGGTCAAGTCGGGCAGCCCACCGGGAATCTGCCGCAGACGCGAGTGCCGGCGGCGGTCGAGGCGCGGCAACGTGTCGAGCAGCGCCCAGGTGTATGGGTGACGAGGTTGCCGATAGAGCGGAATAACGTCGTCGACTTCCATCATCTTGCCTGCATAGATGATGGCGACACGTTCGGCGATTTGTGCCACCACGCCCATGTCGTGCGTAATCAGCAGAATCGCCGTGCCGCGTTCGTCGCGCAGACGCTCGAGCTCATAGAGAATCTGCGCCTGAACGGTCACATCGAGCGATGCGGTCGGCTCGTCGGCGATCAAGAGCTGAGGGTCAAGCGCGGTCGCAATCGCAATCATCACGCGCTGACACATGCCGCCGGAGAGCTCTCCGGGGTAGGACTTGGCGATTCTGATCGGGTCGGGCAACTGCATCGCATTGAGCGCCTCGAGGGCGCGTTCCCGCGCCTGTTGCTTGCTCACGTTTCGGTGCGATGTGATCACTTCCTCGACCTGCTGGCCGACCGTGATGATCGGGTTCAGTCCGGCGATCGGGTCCTGGAAGATCATCGAAATCTGGTCGCCGCGGATGCGCTGCAACTCGTTGCGGTCCAGTTCGCCGAGGTCACGATGCTCGTAACGGATCGTGCCCGTGGTCTGCTCGGCGTTACGCGGCAGGATTCGGAGGATGGCCAGGCCTAGCGTGGTCTTGCCGGACCCGCTCTCGCCCACCAGCGCGACAATCTCGCCGCGCTCCAGGGTCAATGAGGCGCCGCGAACAGCGCGAACCGGCTCTTCGCGAGTCCGATACTCAATGCTCACATCGTCGATGCTCAGAACAGGAGGCACAGGCTCAGTCTACGCACATGTAGCGACGAGGTGATCTTCCGCCAGACTGTGCGGGCGCCCCTACAGAAACCAATGCATGAGTCCACTTCTCCCCCCTTGCGGGGGAGATGCCGTAGGCAGAGGGGGGCTCACGATTCCCGACGCTTATCTGCTCGCTACCTTCCGACCCCCCCTCTGTCACTCCGTGACATCTCCCCCCGCAAAGGGGGGAGAGGGGAAAGGCGATTAGCGTGGCCGACGGATGATTGAAACCACGCGTCCCTGGATTTGCATGTTCGATTCGTCCGTGAAAATCGGATCCATGGTCGGATTCTCGGGCTGTAGCCGAACCTGTCCCTGCTCGTAGTAGAGCCGTTTGAGCGTGCAGATGTTCTCTTCGCGCAACCAGACCGCGGCCATTTGGCCGTTGGAGACATTTGGCGTCTCTTCCAGGATCACCGTATCGTTGTCGGCGATCAGCGCGTCGATCATCGAATCGCCGCGCACGGTCAGTGCGAACACGCGCTCCGGGTCGCGACCAGCCAGCATGTCTGAGGTGACGCTGATCCGGCCCTCGGCGTGGTCGACATCTACACCCTCGGGGACCAGGGAGCGAGTGCCGGCGGCGATCGAGCCGAGCAAGGGGATCTTCAGCGGCGTCAGGCTGGGCTCCAGCCGCGCCGGCTGAATGGGGTCGACCGGCTGAGTGAGTGAGATGGTGCGGGCGCGTTCACGGTCACGGCGGATGTGACCCTCACGCTCAAGGATTTTGAGGTTGTAGTCGGCCACAGATGTCGATGACAGCTTGCAACCCTCAACGATGTCGCGCACCGAGGGCGGATAGTGATAGCGGGCAAAGTAGTCGCGTAGGAAGGCGAGTATGCGTTCGGGCTTGTCCGAGCGCGGGCCACGCTTTCCTCGTCGCGGAGGCAGCGTGCTATCCGGGTCGTTGCTGGGAGTCGTCTGGTCTGTCATTGCTGTCGCCCCCGATCGTTCTCTATCGCCATTCACGTGTCACGCGCGCCGGTTCGATTGAGATAACTTATGTGACATAAGGTAGTATATCATCTCTCCGCGCACGTGTGCGGAACGTCCGTTCTGCGTGTTCCTGTTCATTCTGCGCGTATACGCTTGTCCTGTCAACCCCCTGCACTACAGCTCCGTTCTGAAAGACCAGCCCAATGAACATGCCTCCCGAAACCGACAACAAGGTCGGCCTGGTGGTTGCTGCCCATCCCGACGATCCCGACTTCGGTGCGGGCGGAACCGCCGCGTTGTGGACCAGCCTCGGTTGGGAGATGCACTATCTGGTCGTGACCAACGGCGCCAAGGGCACGGCTGACCCAGAGATGACATCCGAGCGCCTCGTCCCGATGCGCGAAGTCGAGCAGCGCAACGCCGCCGAAGAACTCGGTGTCGTCGATTGCACATTCCTCGGTGGCGAAGACGGCGAGCTTGAGTACACGCGCGAGTACCTGGGCGGCATCGTCAAGGCGATCCGCAAGTTCCAGCCGCACGCAGTGTTCACGCACTCAATGGATGTCATCCATCGCCGAGCGCTCGAGGCCGACCCGTCCGACCCGCTCTCGGAGTGGCGAGGCTTCATCAATCACCGCGACCACCGTTGCACCGGTGAAATGACCGTCGATGCGGTCTACCCCACGGCCCGCGACCGCCTGAACTACCCCGAGCATCTTGAAGAGGGGCTCGAGTGCCACAAGGTGGCCGAGTTGTTCATCTGGGGCAGCCAGCAGGCCAACTACGACATTGACATTACCGATGTGATCCAGACCAAGATTCGCGCCCTGACTCGACACGTGTCGCAGTTCGGCGACCGCGGCGAGGACTTCATCGCCAACGTCGAAAAGCGCTGGAGCTCGGCCGACGGCCGCTACTACGAGCACTTCGAGCGAGTCTCGCTGCCGGTCTTCTAGCCGTAGGCTGCGGATCGATCCGGTCGACACGACACGACGCGACACGACGCAATGCCGCCGCCCCCGCGATTCTGCCCGCAATGCGCCATTCCCTTGGAGTCGGCAGCGGGCTGCGCGTCCTGCGACTGGATCAACTATCGCGATCCCAAGGTCGCCGCCGTAGTGCTGGTCAGCGATGACCAGGGTCGGCTGCTGTACATCCGCCGCAACCACGAACCCGCCATGTTCCGATGGAGCTGGCCATCGGGGTTCGTTGACGCCGGCGAGCGGGTCGAGGACGCCGCAGCGCGGGAAGTTCGTGAGGAGACGGGAATCGAAGTCGAAATCGGAGAGCTACTTGGTGTCTGGTCAACCACCGGAGAACAGGTGGTCGTCATCGCCTATCGCGCTGTCGTCTCCGGCGGATCGCTCAGACCCGGTCCCGAAGCGCTCGCCGCCGCCTGGATTCCGATGGTCCCGTCTGATCGACTTCCCCGGCCGGTCTTTCCGCACGACGCCGAGATCCTGCAGTCATTCCTCGCTCCAGAGCGGTAGCCGCGCCCGACAGTGGTCGCACACCGCCACTGCCTCAGTCATCAGTTCCCCGCCCCGGGGACGGGTCATGATCACCTGACGCAAGTGATCCTCGCAGTAACGACAACTGCAGCGGTCGCAGATCAAGGAGTGGGGCAGGGGACAATCGGACTGGCCGCAGTGTTGTTCTTGATTCAGTGCTTTTGCAGCGGCTTTGAAGATCAGGTGTTGCTCGACATCCACGCGTAACCGCTCGCAGCGTTCGCTGATGCAAATCTCTTGACCGTCGTCCTGGATGCGTCCGTGGCGGGCGCAAAACCCCTTCGCGCAGTACTGACATTGACCGAGTAGCGGCTCGCGACAGCGGCGCAGCCGGCCGCGATGGGCGCAGCGCGTCGCCTTGTGGTATTCGCGAATCTCCACGCGACCGATCCTCGCTCAGCGCGCTGCCCGCCCCTCAGCGAATGGGGCGCATACTTGACTCAGGCTAGCGCGGGAGCAGCGCAGCAACATACCGCATTGGGAGCTGTTCATGCCGCGCGCCGGAAGGGGATCGGTTGGGGCCAGTTGGCTGATGTTCGCCTACTGGTGTTCGCCTACAGGCGAAGCTTGCCGTGCGACGGCTGGCGACGGCGCTGGCGGCCTTCCTCAACGGCCTGCTCGCGCTCGAGCTCGAAGACCGAGATGATGCTGCTCTCGTAGACGTACCCGCAGGACAGGCAACTGGAATAGACGCTATGCGCATCGGATTCGACGAGCATCATGCCTGAGCAGCGCGGGCATTTCGACGGAGGAGTAACGGGCATCGGTCCAACTCGCTTTCTGTCTCAACCTGGACGGCGGATTACGCTTGTGAATCTCCGCACGTACGGGAGTTTGTGAAACAATGCACATTATGCGCCCGTGAAACCTCGCTTGTCAACTTTTTCACGAACTCGATCGGGAATTGCGGGTGTTCGTGGAACAGCACCTCTCGAAATCGACCGTTGCCTCTCCCCCAGTGTGTTCTGCAACACATTTCCGAGCCGGCCTGACTGAGAGATATGCTCAAAGCTCAATGCGACGCACAGCCGACCGACTCTCCGTCTTCGCCCTGGCGCTGATCCTGCAGGCCGCACTGCAGTACCTGCTCGGCCCGCCGCCCGACGGTCGGCCGACCTGGCTGGCCTGGGCGATGTCCCGCAGCCGCTACCTCGCTTCCTTGCCTCCGCGGCTACGCGTCTTTGCCCCGTTCGCCGCCTCAGCCGCTTCAATCCGTGCCGCAGCGCTGATCGAGCGCTCCCGTCCAGGCGGAAGCGGACGAGCCGCATCAATCCTGATCCAGGCCATCCTGCTGGCGGCGACATTCGACGCCTGGCGGGGTCTGCGTACATCGGGAACAGTGCAGCGACAGTTGGCCGACGCGCCATTGGACGACGATGGCCGCCCGACCGCCGCTCTCGACAGCGAACGCATCGAAGCGGAAATCGGTCGCCTGGCCAACGCGCCGTCCGAAAGCGTCGTCGGCCCCTGGGCCGCCTACGCCGCGTTCGATCTTTCCGGCGCGGTCGCCTATGCCGCTGTTGAGTCATTGGGCGGACCGATGGCCGGACCCGGTTCCGAGGGTCCATTGACCGCCATGCTCGATCCGGGACGCCGGCTGGTCTCCGTCCGTCGCGTCCGCGACGCCATCGCGGCCGCCGCGACCCTGGCGGCGCGTGGACGGTCCGATCTGCAGCCGCCGGAACTGGAAGAGTTGGCGCTCGGCTCGGAAACGCCGATTCCGGTCACGGCCATGTCAGTGGCGCTGGATCGACGAACATCATGGAATGGCCGAGCAGTCGGCTGGCAACGCCCGGCGCCCGATATCGACGATCTCAGCCGCGCTCGCCGGATGCATCTCAAGTCCATGGGTCTGCTCGCCCTGACCGCTGCCGGAGTGGTCGCCCTCGGCGATCTCTTCCGTCCGGTGCGTTCGTCCGACGACTCGGAGTGGAGCGAGTAACGCTGCCGACAGGGCGCATTGAGCGCGGCGAGCGCCTCAAATGGGCGCTGTTGCTAAGATCAGCGACGAACAGACCAACATGACCTAGATGACCAACCGGAGACCATCATGCCGCAGTTCCCATCCGTCGAGTGGTTTGAAGCGCTTCGCGACACCGTGGCTGACGACCCGCACTGGCGCGACTTCGGGATGATGGATTGCGCCATGGGCGTCAATGTCGGCGAGACCACGATCAAGCTCGTCTTTGACGGCTACGAGATCCCGGAAATCGCCGACATCTCGAAGTCGGCCGACGCTGAAGACCTTGACTTCACCCTCGTCATGCCGACCGAGCGCTGGCAGGAGATGATCGAGAACATCCAGACCAACGGCCACGCCGATCTGCATCACACGCTGAACACGATCGACCTGGAGAGTCCCGAGGAACTGGCCAAGGGCGACGACTACAACCGTCGCGACCTCTTCTACCGCTTCAACCAGACACTGCAGGACTTCTTCGACGCCTCCTCATCGATTGAGACGTCGTTCGCCTAGCAGCTCGCCTGCTACTCGCCTAGCAGCTCGCCTGCCCTCGAATGCCATACGCAAACTATGAAGATTGCTGAACCACGCCTCCGTGCAATCCTGCGTGCCGCCGGTTGGCCTCAGGACGAAATGGAGAACGCCCTCACGATCGCCTACCACGAGAGCCGCTGGAACCCTCGTGCGGTCAACAAGGACGATCCGTCGGGTGGCAGTTTCGGTCTGTTCCAGATCAACGCTTGGTGGAAGTACTTCGGCGAACAAGAGGTCGGCGAGCAACTCGACCTGGACTTGGCCCAACGCCCGCTCTACAACGCCCGCTACGCCCTGCGCATCTGGCGCAAATGCGGCTGGAAGGCGTGGAGCACAGCTCGATACGTTGCCTGATTCACTCGTTGCTTGGAGTAACATAAGAAACGACGCCTTAGCGGATCGATTGTCATAGCCTGCCCAAATGGCCATTTCTGTCAAGCTGATCGACCATACGAAGGACCCGATCCGGGCCCTCTACATGGCGTACCGGGTCTGCTATTCGGCGCTGACGCCGCAGCAGGTGCTCGACCGTATCGATGACGAGCGCATCCCACCAGAGAAGATGCTCGACTTCGTCGAGGCGCGATTACTCACCGGTCACATGTCGCCGCTCGAGCAGGTCCACTTCGAGTTCGGCATCTCCGGCGTCTCGAGAGCCTTTTCGCACCAGTTTGTGCGCCACCGCATTGGAATCAGCTTCGAGCAGCAGAGCCAGCGCTATGTCACCTTCCCCGGCGGCAAGTTTCCCTACACCGTGCCCAAGACCGTCGAGCGCGCCGGACTCGAGGAGGACATGACCGCGCTCTTCACGCAGGCGGGCGCGCTTTACGAGAAGATGGTCGAGGCCGGTGTCCCGGCCGAGGACGCCCGATTCCTGCTGCCCAACGCGACCAACACCAACTTCAAAATCACCGTCAACTTCGCCTCATTGCTCCACATCTCCGATCTGCGCCTCTGCACCCGCGCCCAGTGGGAGTTCCGCAAGGTCGTCTCGCTGATGCGGGCCGAAGTGTTCAGGGTCGCGCCCGAGTTGGGGCGCCAGCTACAGCCCAAGTGCGGTGAACGCCGGCTCGGCTACTGCGACGAGAGCTACGAAGCCTGGGAAGAATGCCCAATCGGCCGCAAGCGTCCGCACAAGAACGAACTGTTCAATCTCTACGACGCCTACCGCCAGGGAGAACTCGACGATCTCGATGCCGAAGACATGGCCCTGATCGCCGCCGACACCGACGACGCCCCGGCCTATATTCGCTAGCTTTTGCTTCGCTCCCCCTTGCGGAAGCACGCCTTCCGTCATTGCCGCGCTCCGACGCGGCAATCTCGCCGCATCCTGCACAGACGTATAAGCACGAATCAGCGAGCTACCCCCGATCAAGCCGGGGGCGGAGGGGTACTCCTGTTGGGTCTGTTGACTCGGCCAGCGCCGCCAACCGACAACTTCCTTGAATGCCCCTACGACTCGTCATCCTCAATCACCCGCTTCAAAGCCGCAATCTGCCCGCCGTCCGTCCGGCGAATCGCAAACCCGATCAGCGGACCCAGCAGCCGAGACAGGAACCCGCTGAAGTGGCACTCTGCCACAAGGCTGACGCGGCTGCGGGATTCCCCCGCAGGCTCAATCGAATACGTGTAGTCGGCACTCACACCGCCCTGCTCAGAACGCAGGGTGATCGACCGACCCGGCACACAATGGGTAATCAGGGAATCTCGGTCCTGTCCGCGAGTGAAGAACCGAACGTGCGCGCCCTCAGTCGTCTCGCCGTCGATCGACATGGACTCAATCCCATTCATCCAGCGAACAGCGCCGGGCCAGTCGGTGAGGACTTCCCAGACCTGCTCGGGAGGTCGATTGATCGTCTCCGTGACTGAAATCGTTCGTGGCATCGTTGAACTCCAATGCAGCCATTCTGACCGACTCAAGCCTTGAAGGACCCGTTTGAGTCCGGATTCCCAGTCCCCGCTTCACGCGGGGACCCGCTCGGGCGGCGCGGCCTATCTGCTGGCGATTTCCCGTGCGGGGAAGGGGCAGGTCCCCGCGTGAGGCGTGGACTGGGATCGAGTGCTTCCTATTCGCCTACGAGCTCCAACAGTTGGACAAAGTTGCCATCCGGATCGAGCAACGTTGTCACCAGCCCGCCCCACGATTCCCGTTCCGGCTCGCGATGCACCCGGATGGTGGGATCGGCCGATATCACTCGTTCATACTCGGCCGACACATCGTCGACAAACAGGTTGATCTGCATCCGCGCCGGTTCCAGCGTCGGACCCGTAATGGCAGAGTGGTCGAGGATGCGGATGAATCCGCCCGAGGCGACGAACACCGGGTCGCGAAACTTCGCCACCCGCACCAGGCCCAGCGCATCACCGTAGAAGCGGGTCATCGCCTCTGGCTGGTCTGTACCGACCATGATTGTCAGTTCGCGCACTTCCATCACGCTTACCTCAGACCTCCAGCGAGAGCCCGTCCGAGGCCACAACGATCGTGCCAGCAAACGCTCGTCGCGCATCTGCAACCAGTTCATCATCGCGTTCGTCGGGCATCAGGTGCGTCAGCACGAGTGTCTCGACTCCGGCCTCGCGAGCGATCTGTCCTGCCTCGAACGCCGTCGAGTGGGTTCCGCGCACGCCCGCGTACAATCCGGCCCGTCCCCCCTCCGACAAATCGGAAGCCATGCGCTCCAACACGAGGTCGGTGTACCCCTCATGCACCAGCACGTTCGCGCCCTCACACAGGGGCACCATCGCGTCCGGCGCGTAAGTCGTGTCGCCCGAGTAGACCAGCGTCCGTCCGCCTGCCTCGAACCTGCGCGCCAGGCACTCCAGTGCAGGAGCATGCGGCACCTCGACCGAACGAACTTGCATCCCGCCCAGCTCTCGCTCGTCTCCAGGGCGGGTGAGTTCGACCGAGACGCCGTCCAGCCAGTTACGGGTGAAGTCACTGGTCGCATTGACCCGCGCAAAGGCCAGCGCGGCTTCGATGTAGGAGTCAGTGTCGCGAGGCCCGAACACAGTCACCGGCGCGCCACGTCGCACGATCAATCGAGAGAACAGCTCAACCACGCCCATCGCATGGTCAAAGTGCAGATGAGAGAACACCACACCAGAGACCGCGTCCGCGTCAAGGCCGGAATCAGCCATGCGCTCCATAAACCCCGGCCCAGTATCGACCAAGAGTTGGGTATCGCCATGAGACAAATGAATCGAAGAAGCCCCCCGACGAGGATTAACCGCCGCCCCCGCCCCAGTCCCGCAAAAGGTGATGCGCATGGTTTCGGACTCCTCTATCCATAGGAAGGATATCTCTCCACGTTAGAATGGGCGTGCTGAACAATGTCACGTCTATCATCTGCCACGGGGGACATAATGGCGCGCTTCGCTGAGTTTTTCTCCGGCATTGGCCTGGTCCGTGAGGCGATGGAGCCGCTTGGCTGGGAATGCGTCTTCGCGAATGACATTTCGGCAGAAAAAGCCAGGATGTATTCCGAGCGTTTTGGCCCCGAGCATTTGCTGATTGACGACATCAACAACCTCAAACGCACTGTGTTGCCGGCCGACCTTGATCTGCTTACCGCCTCGTTCCCTTGCATTGACCTCTCGCTCGCCGGTAATCGTCGTGGACTTGCAGGGGACCATTCGAGCGCCGTCTGGCCGTTTCTTGAACTGGCCGCTGAACTGGTCAAGGATCAAACGCCGCCCAAGGCTCTGCTGTTGGAAAACGTTACCGGGTTCGTCACATCCCACAGCGGGCGCGATCTGGAAGAAGTGTGCGTCCGCATCGGCGAACTTGGCTACCTGATTGACATTGTGATAGTGGACGCAAGGTGGTTCACGCCGCAGAGTCGACCAAGGCTGTTTGTGGTTGCCGTCCGCACGGACTTGCTCAATCATGCGCTACCGCCGACTGGAGAGTTAACACGTCTGCGAACTGGAGCCATCCGCAAGTTCCAGGCAACGCACCGCGAGCTCCCCTTGGTTGAGTTTGGCCTCCCCGAACCTCCTCACGCGTCCAACCGGCGCCTCCTGCACGTGCTCGACCGTGTTCCGGAACACGATCAGTCTTGGTGGCCGGAAGATCGGGTTCGAACGTTGCTGGATGGAATGCATGCACGCCACGCAGCCCGTGTCGGCGAGCTCTTGCTTGGCAAGCGAGATGGTGTCGCCACGATGTACCGCCGAGTGAGGCAGGGAAGGACAGTGGGAGAGCTTCGAAGCGACACCATTGCCGGCTGTCTCCGCACTGCCAATGGTGGTAGCAGTGTCCAGTTCCTAGTGGACTGCCGGATCGGTAGGCCGCGTATCCGACCGCTTACCGGCCGCGAGTACGCCCGTCTCCAGGGAGCGGACGATTTTCCCATCGCTGTGGGTCGGCGCCAGGCGCAAAGCGGCTTTGGCGATGCTGTCTGCGTACCTGCGGTCCGTTGGCTCGTCGACGCGGCATTCGGCTTCCTGCTCCAGGAGTTCTCTCAGGCAGAACCGATCCGCACTCGGTTCGCCAACGATCCTATTGATGCTGTCGCTGCGGGAGGCTGAACACGTGGCAGTTCGGCGTGATCCGATCAGTCCAGAAGCCCGATCCGAGACGATGCGCAGAATCAGGCGCAAAGACACCAAGCCCGAACTCGCCTTGCGCAAGGAACTGCATCGGCGCGGTCTTCGATATCGGGTCGATTACGCGAACGCCCCTGGCCGTCCAGACATCGCCATGGTCGGGCGTAAACTCGCCATCTTCGTCGATGGAGAATTCTGGCACGGCAAGAAACACACCGCCGAACGCTACGCCGAGATGACCGAATACTGGCGAAACAAAATCGCGCGCAACATGGACCGAGATCAACGCGTCAGCAACGAACTCCACAACCTCGGCTGGACCGTGATTCGTGTGACCGATCGAGCTGTGAATGGAGACGTGTGTGTCATCGCGGACTTCATCACAGATGTCGCAGCAGGCCGGTTCGAGATGTATCCCCCACCCGGTGTCGAAATCATGAGGTCGTAGCCGTGGCCTTGCCAGCGCAACTAGACGTAGAGGCCGCATTGATTTACTTCGACGCGTACATGTACAGCCCTCTTCCGGGCAAAATGCGAATGTTTGAGAGACGCGGATTGCATCCTCGAATCACAATGCCCGGCGACTGGGAAGTATTCGCCGCGATTCTGGTGCGCACTACCGGCACCGAAAGCAACGCCGGCATTGACCTTGTGGGCTACGAAGTCAAGTCAGCGAAAGACCGTGGTGGCTTCGAGTATCAGTACCACAGAAACTCGTGGCAGAAGAAGTTCGACGACGACCGCGCAGCTGACCACATCTGTATCTCTTATCGCGACAATCTCTCCCACGTTGAGGTATGGCACTGCACCGGCGCAGATATTGCGCTCTTCCTGAATGCATGGCTCAAAGACAATCCTTACTCGAAGCCCACTGAGCAACGATTTCGGAGGTCCATCTCATATCGCTGGATCTCAGAGAACGCGACATTGCTCCTGAAGATCGAAGATGGCAGGGCAACCTACGAATACGGCCAAGAGTAGACTCCCAAACCATGCCTCTTCTCTCCGGACTCCGCATCCTCAACCGCCGCACGCGCCGATTGGCGGTGGGTATCTTACTTCCGACGACCTGATTCGGAGCCGCAGCATGACGATCACGCTCAGCCCACCGACCGACACGTCTGGTCAGACCGCGCCCCAGCACTGGGGCATCCTCGCCCTACGCCTGCCGGACGATTGGACGCTGACTGACGAGTGCCTCGAACGACTCTGCCAGCTCAACCCTGAATGGCGACTCGAACGTGGACACTACGGAGAACTGGTGGTGAACATGGGGTCCGGCGGACTGAGTTTCCTCGTGACCGGTGAAATCTTCGCGGCCGTGTTCGCATGGACCAAAGCTGTCGGCGGCTTCGCTTGCCCACCAGATGGCAGCTTCAACGTCATCGATCCTGATGGCGGGACACCGATGCGCAATCCCGATATCTCCTGGGTCAGTCCTGAACAGGCGGCATCGATGGGCGGCTTCCCACCTCTGCGCGGCTTCTGGCCTGTCTGCCCTGTCTTCGTGATCGAAGTCCGTTCCCCTGGCGACACACTGCGGAATCAGCAGGGCCGGATGGGAGACTGGCTGCGATTCGGCGCGGAGTTGGGTTGGTTGGTCGATCCACAGAACCGAGATGTCTGGATATATCGCCCTGAGCAGGAGCCGGAACAACAGCGCGAGCCTTCAGTTGTTGAAGGCGAAGCGTCGCTTGTCGGCTTCAGCATGGATTTCGCTCCGATCTGGAAGCTGATGGACGACGCGGAAGCGAACGCCGCCAACGCCGCCAACGCCGACTAGCCCCCTCCCATGCCGCCACTCACTGGAATCCGTGTGCTCGACCATGGCCATGTTTGGGCTGGGCCTTTGCTGGGACTGTTCCTGGCCGACCTGGGCGCTGAGGTGATCAAGGTCGGCGCTCCCCATCGGATGTCGGGGGTTTCGATTGGTGGGCAACGAGCTCCGGTCGGCTCGATCGGTGGTGACCGAGGATCGACCTCCGTCGACGATCCGCGGGCTTTCCATGGTCTGGACCGAGGCAAGAAGTCGATTGCGATTCACCTTGGCGACCCTCGTGGGCGCGATCTGTATCTGCGCCTGATTGAGCAGTCGGATGTCGTCCTGGAGAACTTCTCACCCCGCGTGATGCCCTCGCTGGGGCTGTCTTACGACGTGCTCGCCGAGGTCAACCCGCGGATCATCATGGTTGCGCTATCGGCCTCAGGGGCGACCGAGGGTCCCTGGCGCAACCTGGTCACCTATGGACCGTCGCTGGCGGCGCTGTATGGGCTCAAGTCGTTGCTTGGGTACCCCGACGATCCCCAGCCCCGCGAGGACACTGCCGACCTCGACCCTACCGCCGCCGGACACGCGTTCGTGGCATTGTTGGCGGCGCTTGAGTATCGCGACCGCAGCGGTCGAGGTCAGTTCATCGACCTGGCCCAGGGCGAGGCGACGCTGCAGCGCGCGGCCGCGCCGTTGATGGACTGGCTGCTCAACCAACGAGATGCCGGGCCGCGGGGCAATCGCGGATCGGCAATGGCGCCGCACGGCGTCTACCCGGCGCTTGGCGACGACGCCTGGCTCGCGATCGTCGTGCGCAGCGACGCTGAGTGGTCGGCGTTGTGCAGCGTCGCGCCACAGCTCGAGCAGCCTGAGTGGTCAACGATGAGAGGTCGCCTCAACGGTCAAGATGCGCTCGACAGTGCAGTCTCTAACTGGACGCGAAGTTACGACGCGATGGAACTGAGCATCCAACTCCAGGGGCTGGGCGTGCCGGCCTTCCCGATGATGGACCCGACGGCGCTGCTGGTCGATGAGGACTACAGCGCCCTATCCAATGCCCAAATCAATCT
This sequence comes from Dehalococcoidia bacterium, assembly GCA_965207365.1. Lineage (GTDB taxonomy): Bacteria > Chloroflexota > Dehalococcoidia > Bin125 > Bin125 > Bin125. Next base: position 1,702,241 of record OZ242281.1, read on the forward strand.
GACAGCGGAAGCGGCGGCTCCAGTACGAGGCGGAGCGCTCTACACCGGGACCCCCTGGAAAATGGCTCGAACGCCCGCCGCGATTTCCGGCCCGATTCCGAATCGCGGCGAGCACGACGATGATGTGTATGGCGAACTCCTGGGCCTCGATGAAGCAGCGCGAGCTGAGCTCCGCGGGGCCGGAATCATCTAGACCCGGCCAAATCATCGCGCTCAAGCAGAAGCGGGTTATCCTCGCAGGGCTGATGACAGCCAGAAAGGTCAACAATCATGTGCCACCGATACGAAGCGCTGCCGGCCATCACCCCGATCGCGGGAGCGGCCGTCGACGTCGAAGATCTAACCCTGACCGCATCCGACGGCGTCCAATTCGCCGCCTTCCATGCCCGCGCCGAGTCACCGACTGGTCCGGGCATGGTGATCTTGCCCGACGTGCGCGGACTGTTCCGCTTTTACGAGGAACTGGCGATCCGCTTCGCCGAGATTGGCGTTGACGCCGTCGCGATCGACTATTTCGGCCGCACCGCCGGCGTCGGCAAGCGCGACGCCGAGTTCGACTTCTGGCCGCATGTGCGCGGCACCACGCCCGAGGGCATCGCCGCCGACACCGCAGCCGCCGTCGCCGTACTGCGAGCCAACGACGCCGACCGAGCCGTCTTCACTGTCGGCTTCTGCTTCGGCGGCAGCAATAGCTGGCTGCAGGCCTCCGCCGGACACGGCCTCGCCGGTGCAATCGGCTTCTATGGACGTCCAACAGCCGAAGGGCTCAACAGCGGACCAGCTCCCTCGGCCACAGTGGGGGAGATCGAAGGCGCCATCCTCGGTCTGATGGGAGGAGCAGATGAGAGTATCCCTGCCGAAGCCGTCGCCGAGTGGGACGCCGCGCTCGAGGCGGGCGGAGTCAGCCGCGAAATCGTGACCTACGAAGGAGCGCCGCACAGCTTCTTCGACCGCAGCTACGACGAACACGTTGACGCCTGCAACGACGCCTGGCAGCGAATCCAGGCCTTCATCGCAGCCAACAGCTAGGTAGAGTTCGCAGAGTGGAAGCCGCGGACCCATGCGTAGCGCATCCGCATTCCCGCACCCCCTTGCAGGGGGAGCTGCCGAAAGCCTGCCCCGCACTTGATGCGGGGGCTGAGGGGGTCCCGCTCCCCGGAGGCAGATGCCGGATCGCCGCATGAGGCGCTTCGCACTCCATCAACACACCCCGTAGTACGGACAGACGAGCAGATAACAGGACCAGAAACAGAAAGAGGCGAACCATGCGCGTGACGAAATCATCCGACGGCAACACCAACAAGGGCAACGCACCGATCTTCACCGGCGGCGATGTCTGGGTGCGAGCGCTGGCCGGCTCGATCGGCGGTCAGAACGCAGCCGACGACGCCGACTTCAATCTCGCCGTCGTCCAGTTCGGCGCCGGCGCGCGGACGAAGATGCACACCCACTCGTCCGAGCAGATGCTCTACGTCGTCTCCGGCATCGGCAAGGTGGGCACCGCCGACGAGGAGCACACGATCTCAGTCGGCGACTTCGCCATCATTCCGGCCGGCGAGGATCACTTCCACGGAGCAGCCGACACCGGCTCGCCCATGTCGCACCTGGCCATCACCCGGCGAGACTCAGTCACCGAGGTCACGGAAGACTAACGAGCGGGTTACCGTAATGATGATCGGTGAGGATCCATCATGGTGACCGAAGAGCGCTCGACTCGAGAGTGGGGGCCGCGTCCAGGTGAAGACTGGCGTGCCCATCGGATGCGCGTGTTTGCGGACTATCCCGACATGCTTGCGGTGTTGCGAGTCGCCGAATCCAGGGAGCACGAGTCGGAGATCTGGCGGGAGTGGCACATCGCGAGTTGCGAAGGTGATCCTGAAATGCAGGAGCTGGCCCGCAAGGCAAAGTATGACCTCGAGGCGCCTGCTGAGGAAGATGAGGATGACTTCCGCTACCTCAGAGACAACAATGGCGGCCCAAATGAAGAGCGGTTGCAGGAGTTCTGGCGATGGTTTAGCAGGAGGTTCCCGGACTGGAACGATGGGTGCGTTGCAGGCGGATGAACCACACTGTTGACTTTGACCCTGAAGCCAGGAAGGAACTCCTCGAATTGAGTCCAGGCCCGAGGGAAGAAGTCAACAAGGTTCTCAGGCGTCTTCGAGCTGGGCCCGATCACGCTCTCGATCTGCGTCTGCAGAATCAGGAACGCATGTGGCGAGCAAAAGCCGGTCGGAGATGGCGGGTCGTGTATGAGGTTGGGCCTGGTCGACACATCCAGGTCAAGCGAGTTCGACGTCGACACGACGCCTACAAGGGGATTGAGCATCCAGGATCGCACGAAGTTGGCGAACTGGCTGTTCCTTACGGGGAACGTGAGACCTCAGTATCCGCTGCGGCGGCCGATTGAGCGTACGTCCCAAGCGGCGATCACGACTCCGGCGAAGAGGAACAACGCGATCAGCCCCAGCAGGATGTTGCCGCCGGCGCCTTCGATCTCTGCGAGCTGGCGCAACGCGATCAACACAGCAGCGCTCACAACCATCAACGAGATGTAGAGCCAGTGGTGGATCCATTCGGCCGCGAAATTGACAGCGATCGCCACTCCGACCGCCAAGTTGACCACGATCAGCAGGTGCACATCAGCGTGGCGACTCCAGCCGCCCCAGGCGGTCCCGGTGAGTTCATTCAGTTCGGCCGCAGTGCCGCCTCGGATGGCGAGAAACAGTACGACAATCGCCGCACCGACCGCGCCTCCGACCAGCGGACGCAGCATGCGCGGACCCATGAGATCCCAGGCGCGTGACGGCAACGCGCCAAGCTGAGTGCGGCTGTGCTCGTAGCGGTGCTCGTCCATGACTCGCTCCCGGTTCTCTCCTCGACTGCTCTTGGTTGTGAGTAGTTTAGATGTTGGAGCGGGTCTGACCGCCGTCAACGTTCAGGCAGGCGCCGGTGACCCAGCTCGCTCTCGGCGACGCAAGAAACGCCACCACGTCGGCCACCTCCTCAGGTCGCCCGAACCGGTTGAACGCAATCGTGTCCAGGACGCTGCGCTGAATCCCCTCGGGATCGGCCTCGTATCGCGTCTGCCAGCGAGAATCGGGCCAGGCAATCGAGCCGGGCGCCACGGCGTTGGCTCGAATGTTGCGCGGCGCGAGCTCGAGCGACAGCGACTTGGCATGACTGTGCATCGCCGCTTTCATCGCGTTGTATTGCGCTGAACCGCCTGCTTCACGACCAAAGATCGAACCGATGTGGACGATGCTCGCGCTGTCTGCACCCTCGCCCGATGCCGCCTCAGTCAAGTGAGGCAAGGCCGCTCGCGTTGTGCGCACCGCCGCCATCAGGTTCAAGTCGAACATGTCCTGCCAGACTTCGTCGCCCTCGCCGCGCAGCGATACGCCCATGTTGTTGATCACAATGTCAAGACCGCCGAAGGCCTCGACCGCTGCACCGACCGCGCGGTCCCCGGCTTCGGCGTCGCCGAGGTCGGCGACGGTCCAATGCGCCTGGCCAGAACCGGCCGCATCGATCGTTGCCGCTGCCTGCTCGAGCGCTTCTGGACGTCTCGAGCAGATCGAGACGTGAGCGCCTTCTGCAGCCAACGAGAGCGCGCAATACAACCCGATCCCTTCCGACGCGCCCGTAATCAGCGCTCGTTTGCCGTTCAGGCCCAGATCCATGGCCGCCTCCCTGCTGCTGTCCTGCTGCTGACACACGATGCTCGTGGATTCGTCGGCCAACAGTCTATGACCGCGTACGCTCATGGGATGGATGGCTCAACCGGCGACACCTTGTTCGGCATCGATTGGCGAGCCTTGACGCTGTCTGCGCGCCAGACAGGCTCGCTCGTGCGCGCATTGGCCGGAACCACGCTGTCCAATGCGCTGCAAATGCCGCAGACGCACAAGCGACGCGGTAAGACCACAGTTGCCGGACTGGACGCGCCGGTCGAGATCATTCGCGATCGCTACGACGTGCCACATTGTTTTGCGAAGTCCGCTGCCGACGCGCTCTTCGCGCTGGGCTATGTACAAGCCCAGGATCGGCTCTGGCAGATGCAGTGGAGTCGCCGAGCCGCCACGGGCCGGCTCTCGGAGATCGCTGGACCCCAGGCGCTGCCGGTCGACAGGTTCTGCCGCACGATCGGCATCGGACGCGCGTCTGAAGAGGCCTGGGCGGCGACACCACCACAGCGACGCGAGCAGCTTGCTCCGTACATCGCTGGGATCAACGCCGCGATCGCCCGTGCGCCAAAGCCATTCGAGGCTCAGGTGTTGGGCGACTGGGTTGGTCCCTGGCAGGCCTCCGACAGCATCGCCTGGGGCAAGTTGCTCTCTAGCCTGCTCTCGCCTGCCTGGGAACAACAACTCATGCGCGCTCGTGTCGTCGAGGTCGCCGGGCTGGAAGCCCTGGCCGAAATCGACCCATCACTGCCACCCGACACCGCCGTCGCCGTCCCGCCTGAGGCGCCCTATGGAGAACTCGCCGCACCGTTGCAGGAAGCAGCAGCATCAGCGAGCCAACTGTTCGGGTTGCGGAACGGCGCGTCCAACAATTGGGCAGTCGACGGTCGGCACACGGTTGATGGGATTCCACTCTTTGCCTGCGATCCGCACCTCAATCCGGTCACCCCTCCGCACACCTACTTCGTTCACCTGCATTGCCCCGAGTTCAATGCCGCCGGCGCAAGCGTGCCCGGCCTGCCGGGCATCGTCTGGGGATTCAACGATCACATTGCCTGGGGGCCGACCGCAGCCTTGATGGCCATGCACGTCGCAGTCGTCGAGCAAATGTCCGATGACAGAACGAAGTCACTCACGCCGGACGGTTGGGCTGATATTGACGAGATCGAGGAAACGATCGAGGTCCGAGGCTACCCAAGCGAACGGATCAAGCTGCGATCCACGGTCAATGGGCCCATCGTCTCCGAAGTCCTCAAGGCTGGTATTGGTCAGCTCGCCGGTGACGGACGCGCGATCTCATTGCACTCACGGATCCTTGCTCCCCGTCACGGCGGCGGCGGAATTGCAGACATGCTCTCCGCCTCGAACTGGGACGAGTTCAGCGCCGCTGCCGGCGACATGGCGGATTTCAACCTCTGTTACGCCTATGCCGACAACCGACAGGTCGGGCTCAGAGTGAGCGCCGACGTTCCCGAAGGCGACATGGTGGCGCTTCGCTTCCCCACCGCCGGATGGTCGCCAATGGAACGCGGCGGCGCACCGGTCAATGCCGTCTCCGGCGACCAACTCCCGCACGTCGTCAACCCACCGGGCGGGATGATCGTCAGTGCCAACGCAGCTCTGGCGCCACTTGCCGACAGCCGCTTCGGGGCCGAATATCTCGACCCCGCTCGCTCTGCCAGAATCCGTGATCTGCTGATCGAGAAGGCGCCGCACACACGTGACACGTTCGCGGCTATCCAGTCCGATCGCATCTCGGTCCCGTTGAAAGACTTCTCTAGACATGTTCCCGACGAGTCGCTAGCCGGATGGGACGGTGCGATGTCCAGCGATTCGGTCCAGGCCGCCGTGGTCGCCGCGACATTGATCGAGTATCGCCGACAGGCGCTGACCGACATCCTGGGGCCAAACGGAGCTGGACTGCTGGAGCCGTTGCTCGCGATTCCCACGCTGGACATTTTCGCAGCGCATGCCACTTCATGGGCGATCAAGCGAATCGAGTCCGATCCGGATGGTGCGCGCGAACACCTCATCGACGCGCACTCGCGCGCCATCAGCGTTCTGCGACGAACGTTCGGACCCGATCGTTCGACCTGGACCTGGGGTCGATGTCGCCAACTGGTCCTCAAGCACAGCCTCGCCGATGCGCCCGTAATCGGGCCGTTGCTCTCGCCCGGTCCGTTCCCGCTGGGCGGCGAGGCCGACACGATCGCCCAATCCGGCGTCCTCGGGCTGCGCCATTTCGACTCCTCCAGCGCCATCCCTGCACTGCGCCTGATCGTCAAGCTCAGCGATCCACCGGAAGCGCAATTCGCCCTGGCCGGAGAGCAGATCCACGATCCGCTGCACGCCAATGGTCCGTTGACTGACGCCTGGCTACAGGACCGATACCTGCCGCTGCTCCGAGATCGTGCCGAGATCGAGGCTGCTGCAAAGGCCACACCCACCAGCCGAGCGGCGCGACTCCAGCTCATTCCCAGAGCTTCGGTACACTGAATCACTTAGACGCACCTGAGACGATCAATTCGATGACCGATAGTCCACAGCTCGCCATCGAGCGAATCGACGACCTTGCCGTGATTGGCAGTGGTGGATCGCTGGACGCAGACTGTGTGGCTCAACTCGCGGCCGTGGTTGCGGACATCGACGAAGATGTGCGAGCGGTGATCCTCAACCCGAATCCTTCCGTCTGGCTTGGCTTCGACGGCGTGACCGATGTCGGTGACCTGTTCTCGGTCCTGGCAGAACATCCCCAGCCGTCGATTGCCGTACTTTCCGGTCCGACACGAGGCGGTGGTCTGGAACTGGCCCTTGCGGCCGACCTACGTGTCGCTTCGCCGAACAGCGTGATCGGATTCGATCTCGCGGCCGGCGGATTTCCCCGTGCAGGAGGCCTGCAGCGCCTGACCCGCGCAGTTGGCCGTTCACGCGCCACGCAGCTACTTCTGCTTGAGGGCGACGTCGATGCAGATACCGCTCTCGACTGGGGACTCGTCAATGCCGTTGACGCCGATCCTCTGGGAGCGGCGATGACGATCGCTCGTTCGATCGCGTCACGCGGACCAATCGCGACCCGATATGCCAAGGACGCGATCGGCCACGGATTGGACATGCCGCTGGCCCAGGCGCTGCACTACGAGACTGAACTGACCATCCTGCTCCAGGACACCGACGACCGCGCCGAAGGCGTTGACGCCTTCGTCAACAAGCGAACACCAACGTTCAGCGGTACCTGAACAACCCAGCAACCGTGGGGATTAACCCCGCAGAGGAGGCTCGAGAGATGCGACTGATATTGGATGAAGAGGAAACCTGGTCATTGATGACCCTGATCACCGCGCAGGTGCTCGATCAGGTCGAACTGTCCGACGAAGCCATCAAAGCGATCCGCGACTGGCGCTCCACCGTCGTCGAGGGCAACGCAGCAATGGAAGCCGTGTCCATCGGCGTCAACGAGGCGCTGGGCAACACGCTCGACGAAGAGTTGACCCGCACCGTCCGCCGACGCGACTACTACCGCACCGTCCGCTAGACACGGATTTCTACTTCAAACCCAGACAGGATCACGATCATGGTCAAAGTCGAACTCGACATCGAAGAAGCGTGGGCAGTGTTCAGCAATGTGGTCAATCACATGCTCGACGAAGTCGACCTGGACAAGTCCGACAAGGCAGCCATCCGCCGCTGGAAGTCCAGCGAAATGCGTCCCGGCCGCGAGGAAATGGATGCTCTGCACGAGAAGATGAACGACGACATCGAGCGTCTCTGGAACGTCCGTCGCAAGAGCGAAATCCGCAAGCCCGACTGGCGCTAAGCGAGTTCGTTCAGCTTTTCGACGAAACGCTCTACCTGCGAGACATAGAGCGATGTTGTCTCTTGGTCGAGCCAGCCTTCGTAGAAGTTCATGTGCAAGTCGTTGGCATTTCCGAAGAATGAGCGGATCTCGTCATCGTCAGCTTCCTTGGCCAGCTCTTGTACCGCCAGCCGGATCTGGCGGTGAGTTGAGTGATTGAGGCCTCGCGCAGTTGCTGCAGCCTTCACCGCTGTGGCTGCGGCGCCCCAGCCCTTTTCCGATGCCTGCGTTAGGTCACCGTCGGCAAGATAGGCTCTCGCTCGTCGGAGATATTCTGAGCTGAGATTGGTGTATCGCTCTGTGCTTGGAGTCGTCATGGCGCGAGCCTAGCAACTCAACTCTGCCCCGTCGAAAGGAAACAACCGGCGTTCCAGCTGCGAAACGCCTGTCCTCCAAATGCCCGATCCGCTGATCCTCTACGACAAACCCTTCAACGGCGTTGCCAGCATCACGCTGAATCGTCCCGAGGCGCTCAACGCGATCAACATGGCCATGCGCGACGATCTTTGGACCTTCATTCAGGCTGCGCTGATCGATCCCGACGTTCGCGTGCTCATCTTTCGCGGCGAGGGGCCGCGCGCATTCTCAGCCGGTGCAGACATCTCCGAATTCGGCAGCGCTCCATCACTGCATGCATCGCGCGAGGCAAGACGCCAGCGCGATCTCTGGGCGCTGCTGGAAGATCTGCCAATACCCACTATCGCCGCGCTGCACGGATTCTGCTTTGGCGCTGGAATCGAGCTGCCGCTCTACTGCGACCTGCGCATCGCCGCTGACAACACCCGGATCGGCCTGCCCGAGGTCTCGCTGGGCTACATTCCTTCGGCTGGCGGAACGCAGCTCATGCCGCGAATCGCGCCACCGGCTGCTGCGAGGGGACTGATCCTCAGCGGCGACCCGATCGACGCACAGCAGGCGCTGCGATGGGGCATCGTCCATCGAGTGGTCTCAGTCGAAGAGCTCTACGAAGACGTCTCTGTAGCGGCGCAACAACTCGCGCAGGTGGACCCTGAACTCATCTCGGCGGTCAAACGCAGTATCAGACGCGGCCTTGATCTGCCTATGTCAGCAGCGATTCGGCAGGACACGCTGACCGCACGGCGATTGAGCCATACACTGACTGATTGTTAACCGAAATCTCGCCTGCTCGCCCAGCCAACCGCGAAGGAGCCATCCATGAACACTGCCGACATGCTCGATATCGCCGCAGCCAACGTCCCCGATCGCATCGCACTGCTCTGCGACGAGACCAGCAAGACCTTCGCCGAGCTCGCCGCCGATGTCACCGTGCTGGCAAACGCCCTGCAGGGCATCGGCCTCTCACATGGCGACCACGTCGGCGTCATGTCCGTCAACTCGGCCGAGTACGTGATCATCTATTACGCCTGCGCCAAGCTCGGCGTCACCTTCGTCCCGCTCAACTACCGCGCCAAGCGCGAAGAGCTGACCTACATGATCAACACCGTCGAAGCGAAGGCGATCTTCGTCTCCGACCGCTACCAGGATCTCGTCCGAGCGATCAGGGACGACTGTCCCTCGGTCGAGCACTACATCGCACTCGAGAACGATGTCGCTCTGGGTCAGAAGCACTACCGCGATCTGATCGAGGCCGGCTCAGACGATTTCCTCTACGCCCCGGTTGAGGACCATGACCCGACCGTCATCATCTACACCTCCGGCACTACGGCAATGCCCAAGGGCGTCCAGGTCACCTACGGCGACCTCTCCAGCTATGCAATGAACACGATCGAGATGGCCGACCCGTCCGGCATTCACAACAAGACCCTGCTCTCGGTGCCGCTCTTCCACATCGCCGGCGCGACCACCATGATCTCCTCCGTCTGGGGCGGACGCACGCTCGTGATTCTGTCGCAGTTCTCCCCTGCCGGCTGGATCGACGCGGTCGACACTCATGGCATCACGCACTCGATGGTCGTCCCAACGATGCTCAAGCGCACCATGGAGGACGAGAGTTTCGCCAACTTCAAGGGCGACACCTTGGAGGTGCTCACCTACGGCGCTGCGCCGATGCCCTACGACGTGATCCGCGCCGCGGTTGACGTCTTCCCCGCCAACGTCGGCTTCATGAACGCCTACGGCCAGACCGAGTCGACTAGCACCATCTCTTTCCTCGGACCAGACGATCACCGTCTCGATGGCTCGCCTGAAGAAGTCGCCGTCAAGGAGCACCGTCTGCGTTCGGTCGGCAAGGTCATGCCCGACATCGAGGTCCTGATCCTCGATCCGGCCGACAAGCCGGTCGGAGCCGGCGAGGAAGGCGAAATTTGCGTTCGCGGCGACCGCATCATGAGCGGCTACCTGAAGCAGGAAGAGGCAACCGCCTCGGCCATCCGCGACGGCGTCCTGCACACCGGCGATGTCGGCTATCTCGACGACGAGGGCTACCTGTTCATCACCGGCCGGACCAAGGACCTGATCATCCGCGGCGGCGAGAATATTGCCCCGGGCGAGATCGAGCAGGTGCTGGAAGGCCACCCGGCCGTCGCCGAAGCTGCCGTGATCGGCGCGCCCGACCTCGAGTGGGGCGAAGTCGTCAAGGCCGTCGTCATCCTGCACGAGGGCCACAGGTTCAGCCTGGACGACGCCGTTGCCCATACCAAGAGCCAGCTCGCCAGCTACAAGGCGCCAACCTACATGGCCGTCGTAGAGAGCCTGCCCCGAAACCACATGGGCAAGGTCCTCAAGAACGACCTGAGAAAGACCCACGGAGAAGCCAAGAACGGATAGCGAGCCAAAGACGGAGCTTACCGCAATGTGGACACTTCACGAACACTTTGTGATAGACTTCCGCTAGTGGATAGTGGCTCCCACTATCGGCGCCGTTCTCCCTCGGAGAGCGGCGCTTTCAGTCAGCAAGCCTGTACCGATCTCTCTGAGCCTCTATTCTCTGTCGGACATCGGAGTCTGGGAACACCTTGAGTCCGTACTTCCCCATGCGTAGATCACCACGCTGATAGACTTTGGGCTCCCAGATCCCCCAAGTCTCAGGTGTTACTTGGCACTCTGATCGTATCCACTCAAACACGTCGCGTGCGACCAAATCGGCGAGTTCGGTCGGTCGAGAACCACTCTTCGGCTCAAATCGTAGACCTGTTTCCAGGTACTTCTGGAAGTCACTTCCAGAGACCCACTGGGTACCGTCAAGCAATGTTTCAACATATGCGCGTTGGTGCTCGGCATCCTCTTTCGGACCCTGGGCCTCCAGTGTCAATCGCCCACGGGGGCTTTCAGATCTGTGTGCAAGATAGTCTGCATATCGCTCCAGCAATAGGTGTAGAGCTAGCGCATACGCGTCGTGAGGAAGATAGGGGTCCACATCTTCCCGTAAGAATTCCTCTCGAAAGGCTTTCTTTCGGATACCGATTGCGAACACGGTGTAGTTGAGAGAAGCGAGGAGCTCGCCAAGCTGTCGACGGAACTGTTCTTGCAGAGGGGCGGAGTTTTGGAAGCTGAATACACCGTCGCCTTGACGAATGTGCGGTTCGTGGAGGGTTACATCAGTTCGGTCAAACGTATCTGCCTTGAAGCTGTCCATGGCAGACACATAAGAGTCCTCTTGCTCTGTTGACATAGCGATAGCTGCAAGCGCAAAGAAACTTTCGGAACCCGCTTTGGCTGCAGGGTGAGAAGTGCCAGATTCGTCAAGATAGAGATGGTTAGTAGGGCGGTTTTGGCGAATAGGATTGCCAACTTGTGGACTCTCGTGCTTCCGCCTGCGAAATCGGCGTCTACCTTCAATACGGCCGTTCGCCCTCATGAGTTGCTGGCGTTCATGTTCGGCAATCTGACGCTCAACGATGGAGATATCTACATTCTCCGGAAGGTCCGCGCGCCCCACAAGCACCCTGAGGGCTGCGGCCAATCTGCCCGCTTCGGACAGCAACTGGGCATTGCGCTGCGCAATCCGACGGCCCTCTGGATCGCCACGCTGTCGTCGATTGCTCACGAATCTAGGATATAGCCACAGAGCATTTGCACATCTTCCACACAATCGACTGCACACGCTTCGACAGAGCGAGCTTCTCGTCTCTAGCGTGGCGCTATGCGACGTCTGCCCGTCATTGCCGCTCTGATCGTTGCCGCGATCATCGCCGCCTCGGCTTGGCTGGCCATTGAGGCGCAGTCCGATCCTCAGCCCTTGCTAGTCGCCGAGCACCTGCCTCGCGACGATCAACAGGCACAGCAGCAATCGCAGTCAGAGCTCAATCCGGACCCGGACGAGCAAAGCGAAGAACAGAAATCAGCGGACCAAGAACCGTCCGACGAGGATGCCTCTGCATCGCTGTCTGAATCGGATGGGTCGGAACCTGACGAGACCATCGACTCGCCACAGACGCCCGCAGACATTCTGATTCGAGCGCTAGAGATCGAGCGCCCCGCCATCGAGCCCGAAGCGTTCCAGCCACCACCGTCGGCGTACACGACCTACATCATCGAACCAGGAGACACGCTCGCCGACATCGCTGCGCAATTCGAAGTGAACCTGGACGATCTGGTCGCCGTCAACGAACTCTTTCTGCCTGACCTCCTCCATGTCGGGCAGGAGCTGACCATTCCGCTCAAGGCCGCCGTTTCGCTACCCACCGAGGGACCTGAGCCGCCACCAGAACCAGTAGAAGTCGCACCTGCGGTTACAGAGCATGGCATCGTCTACGGCACAATCCGCGATCACGAGCGCGGCGTGGTCAACAGTGCTGTCATTGCCCGCGCCCAGACCGATTCCACGGTCACACTCGTCGAGGCGTGCGTTGACGGCGTTCGTCGCACCTACATCATGGGGCTACCGCTGACTGAGGGTCAGCCCCGCATCTACTGGCGCTTCGATGCTGGCCCGCTGAATACCGATCGCTGGAGCGCTGAAGCGGACCGGGTGGAGTCAATCCGCTGGTATCCGTTCCTCCACACAGTGGATGAAATGGAAGGCGTCAAGACGCTTTGGGTCAGGATTGCTGGAATTGATCTCACCTTCGGGATGGAACACATTGTCCCAGATGAGATGCGCTACAACTTCAATATCTGTGGCCGCTAGACATACCAACCACGTTCCTCACCCGACTCATGCGATAATGCCCCAACGCAAGATTGAGGATCGACTTGTCGGTTGGGGGTGTTGCGGTGACGAAATCGGCTGTCAAATCAGACTCTGACAAACGCCGGACGACTACGACGTCAACGGGAAAGCGCGTCTCGGCTCTGGCCATTCCGGCCTGGCTGCCGCTGGGCGGCATCCTGCTGGTCTCAGGCGCTGAGACCGTCCGCGTCACCGGTGCGCACCGTGAGCTGTTCTTCAACATCGATCATTTCTGGGTGCTCTACATGCTGCTCCCGTTTGTGATCGGGATCATCATCTACGGCCTCGTTCGACGCTCCCGCGTCTGGCGGCTGGGCAAACCGAGCTTCAACTTCGACAACATGCCCCAGCGCTTGGCCCGCGTGCTCAAAGGCGGCGCAGGCACAGAACGCGTCCTCAACGACCCCTACTCCGGCGTCATGCACATGTGCATCATGACCTCGATGATCGTGCTCTTCCTCGTCACGGCGCTGCTGGCCATCGACGACTACATCCCCGTCGACATCCTCGTCGGGCCGCGATACCTCGGCTATTCGCTCGTCGCCGACATCTTCGGACTGGTCGGCATTATCGGCGTCGCTATGGCGATCGCACACCGCTGGGTCCGGCCGCGCACGGCCTGGCTGCCGACCTGGGAAGACTGGCTGATCGTCGGCGGACTCGGCGCGCTCCTGATCACCGGATTCCTCGTCGAAGGCCTGCGCATCCACACGTCCGAGATCGACGTACATCCGGAATGGTCCTACTGGTCCCCGGTCGGTTACGTCGTCGCCTTGATGTTCTCCGGCGTGCGCATCTCGGCCGCGCTCGATATCCATACCACGCTCTGGTGGATCCACATGGTTGGCGCGCTCTCCTGGATCACGCTGCTCGGATACTCCAAACTCAACCACCTCGTCCTCGCGCCGGCCAATGCCTTCCTCAAGCGCACGACAGCCCCGGGCAAGCTCGACATGATCGAGAACATCGAAGAGCAGGAGCACTTCGGCGTCTCACAGCTTGAACACTTCTCGATGAAGCAGCTCTTCGAACTCGATGTCTGCGTGCGCTGCGGTCGCTGCACCGACAACTGCCCGGCCGACATCGCCGGACAGCCGCTCTCACCGATGCACATCATCCAGGACCTCAAGTCCTATGCCACCGATGTCGGCGAGCGCAAGGTCGCCAACCTGGTGGAAGGCAACGACCTCAACTTCGGTCTCGACGACGAAACGCCGATGGTCGGCGGCGTGATCCGCGACGAATCGCTCTGGGCCTGCCGCACCTGCGGCGCCTGTGTCGAGGCCTGTCCCGTCTTCATCGAGCACGTACCCACAATCGTCGACATGCGCCGCTCCCTGGTCATGGAAGAGGCGCGGATGCCCGACACCGTCCAGGGGACGCTGGAGACCCTCGAACGTCAGGGCCATCCCTGGCGAGGCACGCCGTATACCCGAGAGACATGGATGGAAGGCATCGAAGATCAGGTGCCCGAGTGGACCGGCGAGCAGGACTATCTCTACTTCGTCGGCTGCACCGGAGCCTTCGTCGATCGCGCCCAGGACATCACGCGCTCCGTCGTCTCCTTGCTGTCCGAGGCCAACGTTTCCTTCGGCGTGATCAAGGGCATGGAATCATGCAACGGCGACCCAGCCCGTCGCCTTGGTCACGAATACCTCTACCAAATCCTCGCCGAGGGATTGATAGAACTCTTCAATGAAACCGGCGTCAACGACGAGCAGAAGACTGTCATCACGCACTGCCCGCACTGCTTCAACACGTTCCTCAACGAGTACCCGGACATGGGCGCGAAGTTCAAGGTGATCCACCACACCCAGCTCCTCGAGCAACTCGTCAACGAGGGTCGCCTGGTACCCAGGGGCGACGGTCCCGAGCAGACCATCACCTATCACGACAGTTGCTACCTGGGCCGACACAATGACATCTTCGAGGCGCCGCGACGCATCCTCGAGCAGGTGCCCAACGTCACGCTGATCGAAATGCCGCGCAGTCGCGAGCAAGGGCTCTGTTGCGGCGCCGGCGGCGGAAACATGTGGATGGAAGAGCAAGGCAAGAGCCGCGTCAACGAGGTGAGGGTCGAAGAGGCCGTCGCAACCGGAGCCGAGTCCGCCTGCACAGCCTGCCCCTTCTGCATCCAGATGTTCGACTCAGGCATCGGAACGGTGCAGCTCGACGTCGAGGATGAAGACAAGCTCAAAGTCCTTGATGTCGCCGAACTTCTCCAGGCTGCAGCCGTAACCGAAGCTCAGGATGCCAACTAAGCTGGGGATCGGAAGGCGAAATGACAGCACCTGAACCGGACCCCACCGTGCGAGAGGTCGCGCAGCGAATTCGCTCACGCCTGCCCAACTCACAGACCGGTAGTGAGCGGCGCATCTCCGACGCCCTTGTCGATGCCTTCGCCCCCGAGTTCTACGCTCTCCAACGGCGTATCGGCGGGGTTGAAGAGCGCCTGGACGGGCTGGAGGAGCGCCTGGACGGCCGGATCGACTCCCTGGAAGCGAAGATCGATCGGCTGGGGGCGCACATGATCGACCGGCTAGGCGACATGGACGCCAAGTTAGATCGGCTGCTCAACAGATTCGAAGACGGTCAAGCACCGGGGGGGGTAGCTGACTGAACCGGAGCGCTGCGCGGGCACTGGGACTCTCAAGCGCCTTGCTGTCTACCGAGCAACGAGCCTGAAGAGTAGGCACGATAGAAGTTTCAATCCTTCACCTCTTGACTCGGCAACCATGATCACGCTGCTCTGTCTCGGGCTCTTTGCCCGCTGCAGGCTTATCGTCACCGGCCAATCTGTATCCCATCTGACTGCCCGACTTCCTGCGGAGCGACACAATAGCCAATTGGACGCGCGACCAGATTTTCGTCCAACTGAAACCGCTTCGAGCTCATCTTCCAGTCTGTGAGGAACCGATGGATGTCATCGTCTGCGTGAAGCAGATTCCCGATCCCGAAACGCCCGCCGCCGCCTTCAAAGTCGACGAGCAGGCCATGCAAGTGCTGCCCGCGCAGGGCATCTCACCCGTCATCTCCCCCTTCGACGCCCAGGCGGTTGAGGCCGCACTGCGCATCAAGGACGTCTCCGGCGACGGTAGCGTCAATATCGTCTCACTTGGCCCCGATTCCGCCCGCGATGCAATCAAGCACTCGCTCGCCATGGGCGCAGACGAGGGCTACCACCTCAAGGACGACGCGTTCGAAGGCGGCGACGCCTGGACAACCGCGCTGGCGCTGTCCAAAGCGATCCAGCACATCGGCACGCCCGACGTGCTGATCTTCGGACGCCAGGCCGCCGACTGGGACCAGGGCACAGTTGGCAGCATCGTTGCCGAGCTCCTCGATCTGCCTTCCGCCACCGTCCTCCGCGCCGTCGAACTCAGTGGCGACAGCATCACCGTCTCGCGCGTCGTGGCCGACGGCTTCGAGAACATCGAACTGCCGACGCCCTGCGTGCTCACCATCTCAAATGAGTTCGGCGATCCGCGCTACCCCCAGCTCCGGCAGATCATGCAGGCCGCCCGCAAGCAGGTCACGGAGCTAACCGCTGCCGACCTCGGACTCGACGCATCAGAAGTCGGATCGGCCGGGGCACGGGTCCAGATGCACGCCCTCTTCCAGCCGACCAGCGACGTTGAGGTCGAGATCATCGAGGGTGACACCCCCGAAGAAAAGGCCGCCGGCCTCGTCAACGCGCTCCGCGAGGCGAAGATTCTCTAGCTGTCTTCTTTTTCTCCCCCAAGGGGGGAGATGCCGAAGGCAGAGGGGGGCTCGCCCCTCTGATCAACGAAAGAACCCCACTATGACCTCCATCCTTGTCATTGGCGAAACCGACGACGCCGGCCTGACCGCTCCCACCCTGGAACTGCTCGGCGCAGCTTCGCGACTGAGCGGCGACCTGGGCGGCGGCGTCGCCATCGCGCTGATCGGCTCCGGTCTCGGAGACGCCGCAGCCGCAGCCGGACCTAGCGGCGCCGACACCGTCTACACCGCCGACTCCGGCTCGCTCGCCACCTACCAGACCGATAGCTACTTGCCCGTCGCCCAGGGCATTGTTGAGCAGGACTCGCCTTCGGTGGTGCTGATGTCGCAGTCCAGCATGGGACGCGACCTGGCGCCTCGGCTGGCCACGCGCCTCGGCTCAGCCGCCATCATGGACTCGCTCGGTCTCGAGGTCGATGGCGACCGCGTCAAGGCGACCCGCAGCTGCTACGGCGGCAATGCGCGCCAGGTGGTGACCGTCCAGACCAACCCGCAGGTCATCACCGTACGGCCCAAGTCCCAAGATCCCCTGGAAGCTGACGCTTCACGCTCCGCAGACGTCATCGCCGTCGACATCGATGAGCCGACCCTGCGCGCTCGCACGACAGGCAAGGAGCAGGCCGAATCCGATGGCATCCGCCTTGAGGATGCCGAGATCGTCGTATCCGGCGGTCGTGGACTGGGCGGCCCTGAGGCCTTTTCCGACCTCGAACGGCTGGCCGGCGTGCTCACCGCCGCCGTCGGCTCCTCACGCGCCGCTTGCGACCTCGGCTGGTATCCGCCCTCCCAACAGGTGGGGCTGACGGGCACTGTCGTTTCGCCGACGCTCTACGTCGCGATCGCCATCTCCGGCGCCAGCCAGCACATGGCCGGCTGCGGCGGGTCCAAGAACATCATCGCGATCAACAAAGACCCCGACGCACCCATCTTCGGCTTCTCCCGCTTCGGCATCGTCGACGACTACAAGAAGGTCCTGCCGGCCCTCGAGTCAGCCTTCGCCGCGGCACTCGATTAGGCCGCATTCATCTGAACGGCGCGAATCTCTTCCAGGTGCATCCGCGTTCCCCTCTCCCCCTTGCCGGAGTCTGATGCATATCCTCCGATTCCCTTCTCCCCCCCTTGCGGGGGGAGATGTCACGGAGTGACAGAGGGGGGGTCGGCTGGCGACGACCAGATAGGGCCAACAGGCCGGGAACCCCCCTCTGCCTTCGGCATCTCCCCCGCAAGGGGGGAGAAGGGGAGTTGTGCATCAGTCTCTTGCAGGGGGAGCTGCCGAAGGCTGAGGGGGTCCCGCTCCCCATCGACAACGCCCTAATTCACGCATTTGGTTGTTCCCGCCACGCGAACAGCTTCGTCATACCCGCGCTCGTCGCGGGTATCTCGTTGATTCCAGTACACACGTTGGAGCAGCACGCAGCGAGATTGCCGCGACGGAGCGCGGCAATGACGAAGTTAGCCACGTCGCGTGCCCCGAAATGGGCTCCCTGATCCAGGGCTTCTAACGATGATCAGTGGAAAGGTGGAGAGCTAGACGCCCTGCGTCTTGCGCCAGGTCCGAATCTGACCGGCGTGCTCCATGTCGTGCTCGATCAGCGCGTCAACCAGCTCATTGACGGAAATCTGCGTCCCGTCCATCGACAGCGACTTCTGATCACGTTCCTCATCGGTCAGTTGACTCACCCGATCTGCCATGTTGTCGCGCATCGTTCTGAGCGTCGCCAGCAGCTCACCGATGGGGCGTCCCGCCCAATCTCCCGGCGCTGCGTCGTTGATCTCTCGCTCGGTCGGCAGTGGTCCGAGCGGCAAGCCTGCTGTCGATCGGTCAAAGGCGTTCACTGTCCAGGCGTCCCAGCCCACGAGATGCGCCAGACAATGACGCACGCTCCAGCCGCCAACAACATTCGGAATGTCGAACGCCTTCTCCGATAGCCCTTCAACGGCTTCCAACAAGCAACTTCGGCCGTCGGTGCAGTCGATCGTCTCGGATTTGGTTTCGGCAACCATTGAAGGCTCCCCGCTTGCTCGTTGAAGGCGCAGCACCGAGTCGTTCGGAGTGCGCGCTGGCTACGCGAGCTGCCTGGCGCTGGACCCGGCATCAACGCGGAACGCCGATGCGGACGCTTACCGGGAAGCCCGTGCCGCGTCCGCATAATTCGTCAATTGGTTGTTAACCCTAGCAATCTGGTCAGGCCCCTCATGCTGACTGTGACACAGTTCGCACATCGGCAGAATCGTGTAACGCTGCCGACACATGCCTGCGCCGGTTGACCAGCCCCAACCTCAGGAATAGGCTTGTGGCTCAGCGTGCGTCCGCGTGGCCAATTCGCTATCGGTTGGTTAGAAGCGGCTGGACGACGCCACAGTTGCGGGGACGCCAGCCCACTATGCGTTCGATTGGACTCACCGGCGGGATTGCCTCGGGCAAATCGACCGTCGTCAACCAACTGCGAGAACTTGGCGCGGCCACCATCGACGCCGACATCCTTGGACACCAGACCTACGAGCCGGGCACGGAGACGTTCAAACAGGTCGTCGCCGCCTTCGGCGATGATCTGGTCGCCGAGGACGGCACCATCGATCGCAGCAAGCTGGGCCCCAAGGTCTTTGGCCATCCCGACGGCATGAAGCGCCTGACCGACATCGTTTGGCCTGGTATTCGCGCTCTGGCTGAGGCTGAGTTGGCGCAGCTCGAGGCGGCCGGGACCGAAGTCGCGGTGCTTGAAGCCGCTGTCATGATCGAGGCCGGCTGGCAAGACTTGGTCGATGAGGTCTGGGTTGTGGCGGTTAGTCGCGACACCGCACGCGAGCGCCTGATGGCTCGCAACAACTTCCCCGCCGAAGAGGCCGACAAGCGCATCGACTCGCAGATCACCAACGACGAGCGACTCAAGCACGCCGATGTGCTGATCTCCAACGACTGCAGCATGGAGGTCGCCGCACAGCGCGTTGATCGCGCCTGGGCCGGCATGCAGGCCGACTCATAGGCTGAATCCGATAATCAACCCGTCACCTTCCACCAAACAGGCCACCAGCCAGGGACAAATCAGGAACATACTCGCCGCAGACCATGCGGCAGAGGGGGAGAGCGTTTGATGACCACTGCATCCGCACCGTTGACCGAGTACAAGAGTTGGGCCGTTGAGGAATTTCGGCTCGAAGAAGAGCCCTATTACGTCCCCGTCAGCGATGAGATCGAAATCTTCGAGG
The DNA here is from genome assembly GCA_965207365.1 of Dehalococcoidia bacterium. Taxonomy (GTDB): domain Bacteria; phylum Chloroflexota; class Dehalococcoidia; order Bin125; family Bin125; genus Bin125. Next base: position 1,721,838 of record OZ242281.1, read on the forward strand.
CGGCCTGGAATAACAAGATTCCGGTTCTGCTCAAAGGTCCGACCGGTTGCGGCAAGACTCGCTTCGTGGAGTACATGGCCTACCACCTCAACCGACCGCTGGCCGTTGTCCGCGACGGCAAGACGGAGATCGAGGAAGAGTCCAACCTGCCGCTCGTGACGGTTGCCTGCCACGAGGACCTGACCGCCTCCGACCTCGTCGGTCGCTACCTGCTGGAAGGCAACGAGACGGTCTGGATCGACGGCCCGCTGACCCGGGCAGTCAAGGCCGGCGCCATCTGCTACCTCGATGAAGTCGTCGAAGCGCGTAAAGACACGACCGTCCTGATCCACCCGCTGACCGACCACCGCCGCATTCTGCCGGTCGAGAAGAAGTCGCAACTGCTCCAGGCGCGCGACGGCTTCTTGCTCGTCATCTCCTTCAACCCTGGCTACCAGTCGGCGCTCAAGGACCTCAAGCAGTCCACCCGACAGCGCTTCGTCGCCGTCGAGTTCGACTACCCGCCGCGCGAGACCGAGGCCGAGATTGTCCAGCACGAAGCTGGCTGCTCGCCGGACGTGGCGATGAATCTGGCCAAGATGGCCGAGAAGATTCGCAACCTGCGCGAGCACGGTCTGGCCGAGGGCGCCTCGACGCGTCTGTTGATCTACGCCGGGCGGATGATCGCCCAGGGCGTCTCCCCGCGCCGTGCCTGCCAGGTCTCCATCGTCTGGCCGCTGACCGACGACGGCGAAGTCCAGCGCTCGATTGAGGAAGTCGTCTCCTCGATCTTCGAGGACTAGGACCGGACAGAGCTGCCAGTGCGGATCGGCATCGTCTCCGATATCCATTGCAACGCGGCCGCGCTTGATCGCGCCGTTGAGCAGATGGGCGACATCGACGAGTTGCTCTGCGCTGGCGACGCCTGCTACCAGTACCGCTTCTCCAACGACGTCGCCCAGCGCATCAAGCAGCTTGGCGGACGCTACGTGCTTGGCAACCACGAGGAGATCCTGCTCTCCGAGGCCGGCGCACGCGCCCAGGCCTCGCCCAGCGTGGAAAAGTCGCTGCTCGAGTGGACGCGCGATCAACCGCACCTGATCCGTGCCGATGTCGGCGCCAAGAAGCTGCTCATGTTCCACGCGACGCCCTGGGCCCCGTTCCGCGACTACCTCTTCCCGCACGACCCGCAGCTTCAGCGATTGGCCGAGGAAGAGGCCGACTTCATCATCTATGGGCACACTCACGCGCCGTTGGTCAAGCGGATTGGCCGGGCGCTGATTGTCAACCCCGGATCAGCGGGCGAAATGCGCGGGACTGACCAGGTCCTGACCTATGCTGTGCTGGATACGTCCGACGATCACGCCGAGATTCATGAGATCCGATTGACAAGCTAGCTACTCCCCTGACAGCCACGTTCTCCCTCGCTAGGGAGATGCCGAAGGCAGAGGGGGCCGTCCGAGGCGGAGCGCCCCAGGAAACGAGACACTCATGACGACACAACTAGTCGAAGAGGCCCGCGAGGGATTGCGCCAGTTCCCTCCCGCGCTCGCCCAGGAGTTTGAGTCTGCCCTCGAAGCGGTCCAGCCTGTGCTTGAGCCGGACGAGCTCGCCCAATGGTTGCGAGATGGCCTCGACATCGCCCGTCATTCGCTGCGTAGCTGGGAAGCTGCCTCCGAGTACTTCCGTGCCTCAGGCCCCGTGCTCGAACAGATCACCTACGACCGCATGCGCGAATGGTGCGCGGTCGGCATTGAGCTGATGGAAACCTCCCCGGCGCTGTCCGGCGCACTCTTCCGTGCCTCCCCCACAGTGCTGCCGCATCTCTCCGTGCCCCAGGCCAACGATTGGGCTACGCAGGGCAAGTCGCTCTACAAGGGCACCTGGAAGTCCGGTTCGCTGTCGGCCCAGTACTTCGACGTCTCCCCGCAGATTCTCCCTCACCTGCCGCTCTCCCAGATGCGCCTGCTCGTCGACCTGATCGACTCACTCGCATCGCATTCCTACGAACTCGCCTCAGCCTGCCTCGGCATGGCTCCCGGCGTTCTCGCTCAGCTCGACCGCGCCGACCGCGCCCCGTTCCTCGAGTTCGGCGGCATCGTCGCCCACACCGCATGGGTCGACGCGCGCGTGTACTTCGAGCGCGGACCAGGCGCACTGCGCCAGGTCGGCGAAGAGCAGCGTCCGCGCTACCTCTCACTCGCCGGACAGGTCGCAATGCAGGTTGGCCGCCTTGGCCATCCATACTTCATCGAGGCCGCTCAGGCCCTCTCGGAGGTCGACAAGGACATCCACGAAGGACTGCTCGAGTTGTCCGAACAGCTCGCCCAGCACTCCGGTGACGCCGCCATGGAGTTCATCAAATCCTCGCCACGCGTCGCCGAGCGACTCGGCATCGACGACATCGCTCGCTGGCAGGAGTTCGGACTGAACATCCTGCAGCAGTCGCGCGACGGTGGCGAGGCCTTCTTCCGCCTCGAATCCGCCCGCGGCGAAGAGGTCATGGAAGCGCTCAGCAGCCGCGTCGACCTCGACCGCGTCTCCGAGCTCATCCGTATGTACTGCAAGGCCCTAACCGGCGTCGACGTCGGAGTCAAGGCGTCCGAAGAACTCACCGCCAAGGGCGTCGGCTGGGTCGACGAGAGCAGCCCCACAACTGAGGGCACCACGATCTACCTGCCCGAAAACGTCGAGCGCTACCCGACCAAGGAAGAGAACTTCGCGGTCTACAAGGTTTTCGCCACGCACCAGGCCGGACGACTCGAGTTCGGCTCATTCGAGTACCAGTCCCAGATCAATCCGCAACTCTTCGCCTCCGAGTCAAATGGCACGCAGAACGGCCACGGAACCAGTTCAGGCAATGGCCTCGCTGGCGCTGCCGGCGTCGCCCCGGCCGGCGTCGAAGGCGAAGAGGCCGAGATTCACACCGACATGGAGATCTTCTTCGACCAGTTCGAAGATCGCCGCCTCGCCCACGACCTCTTCACCATTGTCGAGGACACGCGCATCGACACGATCGTCAAGCGTGAATACGCCGGCGTGCGCCGCGCGTTCTCGCGTCTGCAGCAGGCAGCCATCGATCGCCGCCGACCAGTCGAGGACATGCCCGCCCGCCAGGCGATGGTCGAGAATCTGCTCCGTGCTTCGCTGGACGAAATTGGCCGCATCCGCTGGCCGGGCGAACTGGCCGAGGAACTGCGCACACCGCTGCGCGTCCTCAACCGCATCCGACAGGAAGGCGCGACCGTCCAGGACAGCGCCGCCGCCACCGCCCTGCTCTACGAGTGGTTGTCAAGCATTCCCAACGTCGAGCTGGACACCGACGACTGGTCCGACTTCGAACAGGAGATGTCGGGCGACCCCGACTCCGGCGAAGATTCCGACATGATGCCCGGCTCAGGCTCTTCAGGCCTTGAAGAGTCGTTCATGCCCTTCATGCCTGGTTCCGAAGAACAGCCCTACGACAGCCCCGACCCGGTCGACTTCCGCGGCGACTTCAAGCCCGAACTCGTCCAGTTGCTGATGAAGCTCAAGGGCGAGACCGGCTCAGGCGACGCTCCGCCAATCCCGCTGACCAAGGAGCAACTGCAAGAGCTGCTCGAAAAGTCGGTCGAGATCTCGATCAACGAGTTGATGGACATGGACCTGGCCGAATCGTCTGGCATGTTCCTCGACAACCTGCTCAAAGAGGTCAACCAGATTCAGGGCGAGCGCCAGGAAGGCCAGCAGGCCATGGGCGACGACTCCACAGGCGCCGAAGACGGCGAGGAGTTGCCCGTCGAGGCCGCGTCGTTCTACTACGACGAGTGGGACTTCCGCGCCGCCGACTACAAGCCGCGCTGGTGCCGTGTGCAGGAGCAACGCGGCGAGGCCGGCTCGACCGGCTACTACACCGAGACGTTGCACGAGCACACCCAGCTCGTCCAGGAGACGCGCAAGCAGTTCGAGATGCTGCGCCCCGAGATGTTCCGCAAGATGAAGCGCCTGACCGACGGCGAGGACTACGACCTCGACGCCGTGATCGAGTGGTACACCGAGAAAATCGCCGGTGGCGCCTCCGAGACCAAGCTCTTTTACCGCCGCAACAAGGTCGAGCGCGATGTGGCCGTCGCCTTCCTGCTTGACGTCTCCGCCTCAACCGATGAGGAAATCCAGAAGCACCACGATCAGCGTCAGGACGACCAGTTCGACGACGATCCGCGCAAGTACCTCAGTTGGTGGGCACAGCGTCGCGCCGAGGCCGCCCGACATCCCGGCAAACGGATCATTGACCTGGAGAAAGAAGCCACGGTCCTGTTGATTGAAGCGCTCGAGACGATCGGCGACAAATACGGCGTCTACGGCTTCTCCGGCTACGGCCGCGACAACGTCGAGTTCTTCGTCTACAAGGACATGGACGAGCCCTTCGGCGACCGGATCAAGGAGCGCATCGACAAGATCGCCCCGGTCCGCTCGACCCGCATGGGCCCGGCGATCCGACACTGCATCTGGAAGCTGCAGAACACCGACGCCAAGGTCAAGATCCTGATCCTGCTCTCGGACGGCCGACCACAGGACCACGGTTACGGACGCGACCGCACCGAGAAGGAATACGCCATCCATGACACCAAGATGGCCCTGACCGAGGCGCGACGCGAAGGCATGATCCCCTTCGCGTTGACCGTCGACCGAGCCGGCCACGACTACCTCAAGCAGATGTGCCAGGACATGGCCTACGAAGTCGTCGCCGACATCGAGTCCCTGCCCCGCCGTCTCCCAGCCCTCTACCGCCGCCTCACCGGCTAGTCGCCCAAGGCCCAACATCTTCTAATCCCTTCTCCCTCTGTGAGAGGGTTAGGGTGAGGGTTCCCCGCAGAGGAGACGCCCAGGCTATTCCCCTCTCCTCCTTGCGGTGGAGACGCCCGGGCTATTCCCCTCTCCCCCCCTTGCGGGGGGAGATGCCGAAGGCAGAGGGGGGGGTCCCTCCCCTCCCGCGCTACCATGACCTCATGACATTCATCGCCGGATCACTCACCGTCGGGGGCATCGCCGCCGCATTCGTCGCCACCCTGATCAACCAGGACTCGACCGGCCTCTACATCATCTGCGCCGTCATCGCCGCTGCAGGTCTCGCCCTGATGCTGCTGCACGTCGCCAGGTCGAGAGGCGCTGCCTCTGCCCCGTGGTACGCGCTGACGCCCATGGCTATCGTCGTCGCGCTACTCGGCATCGCCGCCTCAGGAGCCACCTGTGGAGTCGCCTGCATCGCCTGGGGAACCCCCGCCGCTGCCGCAACCCTCGCCGCCCCCGACATCCGCAATTGGCTCTCCAGAAAGCGCCCCATCAGGCGCTTGTAACCCGTCGCCTTGGGCCTGCGCTCAGCAGTCGATCGACATCCCACCGCCGTGCTGATTGACTTTGCCCACGATCTCAGCCATCTGAGAAGCTTCGCCTCGCCGATTTACGTCAGCGGACTGAGTTTGAGACTGGCTAGCAGGTCGTGCGCCTGAGTTTCGCCGACCAGTAACGGTTGCCAGCAGATCCTTGAATCGTGCGTAGAGATCGCTCATATCGCTTCTCCCTGCTTTGCTAACCAACTCCGGGACCACCGATGTTGCCGATGTGCGGCGTATGCGCGACACCCGCCTGGTGCTCGGAATAGCCCTTCAGCCGAGCCAGTTCACCATCCGACAACCCATCGGTCTTGGGTCGCCCTCGAAGGATCCTGCGCCGCTCACCGCCTGGCAAGCGGTCAGTCACCGAGGTCACCGCGCTCTTGAGTCTGCCCATCTTGCGTTTCATGAAGCCTCCAGCGCTGACTCGATCATACCTAGTTCGTCAGGCGCAACTCGCGATTCAGCTCCAGCTTGAGGAACCAGCGCCAGGTCGCCAACACACCGACCACCAGCACACTGATCAGCACCGCAAACGCCACGCCGAGAATCTGCCAGTCCGTCTCGATCTGGAAGGGCGGCAAGACCGTCCGGCCCGTCTCGTCGATCTCCAGGTAGGCCAGCAGCAACAACGAGATGCGGTTGCCCAGGACTACACCCAGCACCAGTCCGGTCCCGATAATGATTGCGTACTCAAGGAACAGTTGAATCAGAATGCTGAAGTTGCCGACCCCGACCGTTCGCAGCAACGCCATCTCCAGGCGGCGCTGACGCGCCGACACCGCCATAGAGACCAGGAACGCCAGCGCCAGCAACAGCGAGATCGCGATAAACGCCAACAGCAGAATTCCTGAACCTCCAGCGGTCGTCAGCGGATCGCGACCGCTGTCATCGAGTCGTTCGATCCGGTCATTGAACCTGCCCAGTGAATACCGAGGCCGATTAAGCTCATCCTTCACCTCCTGGCGAAGTACTGGATCGTCAGGTAGGTCGAGCCAGGTCTCGGTCGGCGTCACCGACGGACGTAGCGCAGTCACCGATCCCATGTGGTAGAGCGCGTCATAGTCCGCCACGATGAACGGCAGCTCATCGGGCCGCAACGTGGGGAACAGTTCGACGATGCTCGACACCCGCGCCGTCAGCACCATGGCGTCCATGCGCAGGGTGTACCGATCGCCGACTTCCAGACGCTGCCGCTCGGCAAAATCCGCGCCGACAATCGTCGGCACCGTACAGCGAGTGTTCGTGCAGAACGACGGATCGGCAAAGTGCGCCGCGCGCAAGCCCGGTGACTGCCCGACGCCCGGATAGAAGGCCATCACATGCTCGCCCGAGATCGGGTCGTCGTCTTCCTCAAACTCGATTTCATCCCCGGATCCGCGACGCTGAACAAACTCCAGCCAACTTCGATTCTCGAAATCCTCGACAATCAGCTCGCGCCCGTCCGGCTGAATCGCCGTCACCGCGTCGAAGTACACCGTCGACGGCTCCGAGGCGAATAGGCCGAACGGTTCGCTCATCACGATCGCATGCAGCGAGAACGGCGCGGTGCCGCCTGAGCCGACAATCTCGGACTGGAAATCGATCTCCATCGCCGTCCAGGGCGTGCTCGGTGTCGGCATCGCCAGACCGCCCGCGGTGTGGTACTTGCCATCGCCATCGCGCACCCGCAACCAGAGCGACTGGTCCGACTCACCGGGACCCATGCGCACCCAGATTCGGAGCGTCTCCGTTTCGGCAGGAATGCCGACGCCGCGACCGACCGGTGGCACATCAATTGTGCTGATCAGGTCCTCGAACGTCATCAACGACAGGTCCTCGCGGAACCACATCATCTCGACTGCCGCCTTCGGTTCGACGCCAAGGACCGTCACTGTCGTCGTCGTGCCGACCGCCCGGCCCGCCGACACTTTGCTCCGGTGTACGGCCGCTACCGCCTCAACTCCCTCGATCGGCCCCAGACGCGAGCGCACGCCGCTGGCCGACGAGTATCCGGTCTCGCCCAATCCCACCCGGAACTCCACCCCCGCGTCGTACTCAATCCGCTCCTCAAGTGAACGTTCAACCGTGTCCGCATACGATGCCGCAAACGTACCCAGCGCCGCGCCCAGCATCAGCAGGATGGTCAACCGCGCCGCCGGTCCCACCGTTCGGCTCACATAGCGAAGCGTCGAGGCGACCGACAACGGGAACCGGTCGTACGTCAGCCAGGCGAAGAATCGGTAGAAGTAGGGCAGGAAGCGCAGGATCACCAGCGTGGCCGCTAGAGCGAACAAGATCGGTGTGCTCAGCAGCAACGGATCTGCCGACAGACCGCCAACGCTGTTGCGTTCGAACACGGTGCCCTTCAGGTCCGCCTCAAAGATCAACCCCACTGCGACCAGCACCAGGGCGACATCGAGGAAGTAGCGCTGTAGCGCGTTTGGGCCGGCCGGCCGCGACACCCCGCGCAGCCGCTCCGACAGCACCCGCGTTCGGCTCGCAATCACCAACGGCGCCAGCGTAAACAGCACCGCCACAATCGCGCCCGCTGCAGAGAGCAGGAAGGCCATATCGGTCAGCGTCGTCGGAATCGTGTTACCTCCGGTCAGCGGCTCGAAGACCGGCGTGTAGCCCAACAGTCCGATCACTGCGACCGCAATGAACGGCGCGGCCGCCGCGGCGATCACCGCGAGCAGTACCCCCTCGATTGCCGTGTGCCAGATCACCTGGAAGATCGACGCCCCACGGGAGCGCATCGAGAACAGCTCTTCGCGCCGCTCCGCCACTTGCACTCCGGACACGATCACGACGTAGAACAGCGCAATGCCCACGACCTGCGCCAGCAGCATCAGGATCGGCACCTGGGTGAAGTTGAGGTCCTTGACGAACGACTCAAGCCGAGGCTCGATCGGTGATCGCATACCGCCGCCGACGGATCGCAAGTCCTCGCGCAACAGATCGAAGGAGGCCCGAGTCTCGTCCAGCACCGCCACATTGAATTGGTCGGTGTCGATCTCCGAGATCCAGTTCGTGTTGACCAGGTCGCCGCCCATGACATTGGGCAGCCCTTCATCGAACGATTGCCAGGCCACAATCAGCGGCACGGTCTGCGGCTGCGGCGGTCCCGAGTAGACGCCGAAGGTGATATCCCGAGGCACGCGCTTCCAATAGCTGCTATCGACGTTGTCCGGCTCGACGATCCCGGTGATCACGACCGGAATCAGGCGCGTGATCAACATCGTCGGCTCACACGGAGGACGCGGCGGCGGCGGCGGACCGCCCGGCGGCGGATCGGGCTCGCGGTCACACTCGTCGAAGCCGTCGACAATATTCACTTCCGAGCCGACGCCAACCCCATAAATCCGCGCCGCCCGTTCCGGCATCGCAATCTCAATCGGCCCGGCCAGCTGGCCGTCCGCCGTCACCGTGGGCGGCTCCGGATACCGACCCTCCAGCAAATTGACATGCTCGTCAGCATCATCGAGCGCGGCAAAGTAAGCGGTCGCCGGAATCACCTGACTCGGTCGTGGCGGCAGATCGATGCGCATTGGAATCGTTGAGCGGTAGCGCAATCGTTGCGACTCCACGTCGCCAAATCGCTCCGTGATCGACTCCTCGGCATAGCTGCGTGCCGACTCATTCGGCCCGCCCGACATCGGCAACCCCCACATATACGTGAACATCTGGCGGCGCTCGGTCAGATCTTCACGCAGCGTGACCGTCAGCGAGAGGTCTGAGACCGCCCGGGTGTAAATCGTGGTCGAGGACATCAACACCGCGGCGACGAGGATGCCCGCGGCGATCACCAACTGCAGCCGCCAGCTATCACGCATGCGGCGCAGGACAAAGGCCAGGACGGACCCGAACGTCTCCACCCAGACCTCCGCAACTCGCTCAGATTCCGCCCCCGCCGTTTGCACGACGCGACGCTGATAATTCCGTAACGCCTAGTAGTCTACGAAGGCAACGCGGTCGAACATACCCCTACAGACGCTGTACGTCGGAACACGCAGCGCCATGCGGGACAGGTAACAGGGCACGCAGGCAAGCAGCAAGACGGGCGGCAGAGCGCAGCATGGCCGGCATCTTCAGTTCCCTTCCCACGGCGTTCCGCATCGCCGTTCGCCGGCTCAACGGCAACCGACGGCTCATGGCCGCCGTCGCCGTCGGCGTCGTCCTCGCCGTCGCCCTGATGGCCTCTACTTCGATCTATCGCAACGCCCTGCAAGACCTGGGACTACAGACCGACCTGCGCCGCGTGTCCGACGCCGACCTTGATGTCCGCATCCTCAACGCGGCCCACGGTCTCTCCGGCGGGCTGGCCGAGGAGTCCTTCGATGTCATCGACCGCCGCCTGCGCATCCCCAGCGACTACATCTCCGACGTCAAGAAATCGCTGACCTCCGCCACTTTCTTCATGACCGATGTCGGCGGCATTCCACCCGAGGAGGACCCGCGCGACCGCGCCAGAGTGCTGTGGTTCGAGGGCGTGCAAGACCGCATCGAGCTCGTTGACGGCCGCTGGCCCGACGCCGCGCCGGCCGCGACGCCCGATCAGCCGCCGGTCATCGATGTCGCCATGGGCGTCGACGCCGCAGCCTCAGGCGGGTTCACGCTTGGCGAAACCCGAGATATCCACGCCTCCTGGCGAGACGACGCCTTACCGATTCAGATCCGCGTCGTAGGACTCGTGCGTCCAATCGACTACAACGAGCGCTACTGGGGCGTCAGGCGCGACCACTTCCACGTCCCGGTGGAGAAGACCGACGCCTTCGCCTTCTTCGCCCCAAGAGCCACCGTGGTCAACGCCATGGCTGGCTACATGCCCGAGCTCCGCGCTCGTCTCGAGGTCTACGCCCAGGTCGAGCGCAGCGCCTTCGTCGCCGACGATGCGGGTCTCGCCGCCGTGCGCTTCCGCGCCGCGTTCGAGGCCATCGCCAAAGAGATCGATCGAGCCCGCGTCGAGACCGATGTGGTCACCGTCCTCAACGACTACGAGACGAAAGAATTCTTCTCCTCGATCCCGCTCCTGGTACTGACCTTGCAGATCGTCGGCATCGTCCTCTTCTATCTCGTGCTCGTCTCCACCATGGTCGTCGAGCGCCAGTCCTCCGAGGTCGCGCTGCTCAAGTCGCGAGGCGCCGGACTTGGCCACATCATGTCCATTTCGACCATTGAAGGGTTGATATTGGTCGCATTGGCGCTCGGAGTGGGACCACTGGTCGCCAGAGAGGCGATCGCCTTCCTCGGCTATTCGCCCGCCTTTGAAGGACTGACCGGCGGCGCCCGGCTCAGCGTTGAGCTGACAACCGAGGTCTACATCTGGGCCGCGGTCGGCGCGACGCTCAGCTTCATCGCCTTGCTCTGGCCCGCCTGGCGCTCCAATCGTGCGACCGTCGTGCACTACGCCCGCTCGACCTCTCGGCCCGAAGACAAGCCGGTGTTCCAGCGCTACTACCTCGATCTGGTCGTCGTCGGCGTCGGCGCCTTGCTCTTCTTCCAGCTCCAGGAGTCCGGCTCGCTGGTAACAGAAGATCTCTTCGGCGGACTCCAGCAAGACCCGCTATTGCTCATCGCTCCAGCCGTGTTCGTCGTCACCGTCGCCGTGCTCTTCCTGCGACTGTTCCCGCTCGTATTGTCAATCTTTGGCGGCATCGCCCGAATCGTCGGTGGCGCATCGATGCAGATGGTCCTCTGGCACTTGACTCGCGCGCCGGTCCAACCTGGCCGTCTGGCCCTACTCCTGATCATGGCGACCTCACTGGGCATGTTCGGAGGCACCTTCGGCGCAACCCTGGACAAATCCTTCGACGATCGCGCCTCATATCAATCAGGCGCGGCCTTACGCCTCGCCGATCTGCGCACCAGCGGAGCATCGGTTCAGATGCTGGAAGAGGATCTCGCCGACGCCCCCGGCATCGAGAAATCTGCCTACGTCGTACGAGCCAACGCCTCCTTCTCACGAGGCGCCCTCGACGTCACCGACGCCAGCGTGCTCGGTATCGATCCCGAGACATTCGGCGATGTGCTCTGGTTCCGCGAAGACTTTGCCGTCGATGACGCTCGCGAGCTCATCTCCCGAGCGACCGGACCAGAATTCGAGACCGAGCAGATCGTCATCCCGGCCGATGCCACATTCGTAGGCATGTGGCTCTGGATGCCCGATACGAACGGCGCGATCGCCCCCAGCCTGCGTATGCAGGACGGGCAGGGCCGCTTCCGCGATGTCGCCCTCCTCGGCCTGCCACGAGGCCGCGGCTTCGGAGTCGGAGCTGAACAAGAAGAAGGCTGGCGATTCCTCTACGGTGACCTGTTCGTCGGCTCAGGCGCGCCGCATGTCGGCCCCTGGACTCTGCAGGGAGTCAACATCCGCACCGCCGGCGCGACCAATTTCTCCGGCACCGTCGGTTTCGACGCCATCCAGTACACGCATCAAACCTCCATCCCCGACGACATCATCAATGTCGGCTTCGAGGACAGCGTGATCATCGAGAGCTTTGAGCAGCAGGGCCGCTGGACCGTCTTCACCGACACAAGCCGCGACGGCCCGCTGCCCGACGACGCGCGCCTCTCGCCCGAGCAAACGCGCGACGGCGAGTTCGGCATGCGCTACATCTGGAACCGAGACGTGCGTACTGGTCTGCCTCGCGGCGTGCGCCTGTCCGGGCCGGATGCGCCGGTGCCAGTGATTGTCAGCAACGACTTCCTCGCAGAGGCGTCGCTCGACATGGGCGCCATCATCAAGCTCAGCATGTCCAGCGTCTACGTGCCCGTGCAGATCGTCGGCTCGTTCGACCTCTTCCCCACCTGGGACCCCGAGAATGCGCGCTCGCTGATCATCGCCAACCGCGACTACCTCTACTACCGAGTCAATCGCAACCCGGCCACGATCGGCGCCGTCGCACCCAACGAGATCTGGATCCAACCCACCGACGACGAGGGGCTGCGTCAACTCAGAACCTTCCTCGAGGTCACCCCACCGTGGAAGCACGACGCCTTCGACGTCGACGCCATCCGCAACCTGCAGGACGAAGACCCGCTCGTCGCCGCTGGCTGGGAAGGTCTACTCTTCCTCACCTTCATCGCGATCGTGCTGCTCGCCGCGCTCGGCTTCCTCGTCGCCTCGGTGCTAGTCGCCCAGCAACAACAAGGCGAGTTCGCCGTCCTGCGAACAATGGGCTTCTCACTGCCACAAGTGCTGCTCGTCGTGGGCATCGAGAAGATCCTGATCATCGCCGTCTCCATGGCGCTCGGCACTGCCGTCGGACTCCAACTCGGCACGATGATGCTCGAGTTCGTCGGCTTCGTCGAGACCGGAGAAACCGTCCTGCCCCCCTTCGTCACCGTCACCGACTGGGCCACCATCGGAGGAGCCTACGGAGTCCTCGGCCTCGTCTTCCTCGGAGCCATCGCCGTCATCGTCGCCCTATACATGAGAATGACCATCGGCCAAATCCTCCGAATCGGCGCCGACTAACCGAGACTGCCCGCTTCACCTTCCCCATTTCCCCTCTCCCCCCCTTGCGGGGGGAGATGTCACGGAGTGACAGAGGGGGGGGTCGGCTGACAACGACCAGATAGGGATTGCGAACAGCGGACCCCCCCTGCCGGAGCCTGCCCCTGTGTAGGCAGGGGGCATCTCCCCCGCAAGGGGGGAGAAAGGGAGTTTTTCAAAGGGAATTATAGCCCTGAGTAACCATCTGGGCTCGAGCGACCCGATGTTGGACACTATGCCCGATCCCTAGAGGGGAACAGGTATTTGGCGACAAAGACAAAGAGTCCGGCTATCGTGCCGGTCGAAGAACCAAGCATTACGAGAAGAGCTTCGATTGGAATAGCGAATGTCTTGTCGCTTGACGCAGCATCCACGACTGCGATGCTGATCACAACGGTTAGCCATGCCACGACTAACCAAAAGAGTCGATAGCTGAAAATTCTTCGAAGTTCTCGATCTTGCTCAAGATTGCTAAGCGCCTCCTCAAGTTGGGCATTTTCGAGAGACAGCCTTTCTAGCTGAACGCTTTCAGCATCAATTCCGCCGTCTTCTGGCGTTTCGTCTTGTAGAAGTCCGAAGTCAGGGGGCGACGGCATTGGTATCAATCTTGGCGCGGAAGTACCTCTCGATCGATTCGTCCGGAATAATCGTGCTGCGTCTGCCACTCTGACGTGCTTGTTCCCAGGGGCCACCAGGCTCATGGGAGATTTGAGAGAGTTGCATGGCAGTCATGCCCCCATAGACTTCCCAGATCCGACTCAGCAACTGAACATCGGTGACATCTGAGGGAGGAATGGTCAAGGCGCTTCTGGTGTATCGAGGCTTCCCGTCAACCACATCTCGTTTGATTTGGAGGATGGGATCGAGAATGCTCCCATTTCCCCACACCTTCACTGCGTGGTAGAGACTCGGAAATACAGGTCCCCATTGCCATGCTTCGGCAGGCTCAGAACTCAAAGGACCCAAGCCGAAGCCTAGATGCCAACCGTGGCTGAAAAAGACCAGCTTCTGCAACTTCATCGGACTCACTGGCTGCTCGTTGTGGTTGGCGATCTCAAGCAGGCTATTGGCGACAGTGGAAGGCTCGTGCGTCATTGGTTTCCCCTTGTCCCTACAAGGGGAATTTTAAACCTGATAGCAAATCCAGTCCACGATTTCAAGTCAAATCACTGCCGTACTGGCATCAACTGACATTTTGAGACCTTTTGAAGATCACCTGCGTAGACCATTGACTCATTCGCGTCTGGTTACTATACTTGTTTTATTGGGATTGGAGAGAGTGATGACCAAGAAAGCACCAGGGCGAAACGAGCGAATTGGGCTGAGCCTGATCGAGGTGTTCGACATGTTCCCCGACGATGAGACGGCTGAGCAATGGTTCGCCGAAGTTCGTTGGCCTGATGAGGTAGCCTGCCCGCGATGCGAGAGCAACAACGTGCAGACTCCAACCACTCACCCGACCATGCCCTACCGTTGCCGAGCTTGCCGCAAGTTCTTCAGCCTCCGCACTGGCACGGTCATGGCCGATTCGAAGCTCGGTTACCGCATCTGGGCGCTGGCTATCTACATCCTGAACACAGGGATCAAGGGAACGTCATCGATGAAGATGCACCGTGACCTCAAGATCGCGCAGTCTTCGGCCTGGCACCTGGCGCACCGCATCCGGGAGAGTTGGCAGCAGACGCCTGCGCCGGACGACCTGTTCTCGGGACCGGTTGAGGCTGACGAGACGTTCGTTGGCGGCAAGGAAAAGAACAAGCACTCGGCCAAGAAGCTCAAGTCTGGTCGTGGAACAGTCGGCAAGACTGCCGTGGTTGGCGTCAAGGATCGTGAGAGTGGCAAGGTTGCTGCGCAAGTCGTTCCTGGTACAGATTCCGCCTCGTTGGTTCCGTTCGTGACCGATCGCACCGAGACTGAGGCGATGGTCTACACAGATGAGCACAGGGGTTACCTGCCCCTGCCGCGCCGCCGTGAAGTGGTCGCGCACTCGGTTGGCGAGTACGTCAACGGACAGGCTCACACAAATGGAATCGAGTCATTCTGGTCCATGCTCAAGCGTGGCTACGTGGGAACCTACCACCACATGAGTCCGCAGCACCTGGATCGCTACGTGACTGAGTTCGCCGGACGCCACAACTCGCGTCCACTGGACACCGTTGACCAGATGCAGGCGACGGCTCGCGGGATGGTTGGCAAGCGACTCCAGTACAGGGAGTTGGTCTCGTGAAGACGGAATAACTCCTTGACGCTTTTGGATTGCTTGAAGGGAAGCAGATCAATGGCCCAATCTGAGAAGAAGAAGCCCGGCCGTCCGCCGAAGCCGATGCCGGAGCAGATTGATGACGATCCGCGCCGTGTGGCATGGTCAGTGCTCAACACGCCGAAGAAGAAGCGTGACGAGTGGCAGTACCTCAATAATTCTGAGTGACCAATCAGGGTGCATGAACTTCAATCGAGGCGTTGCCGACTGTGATGACCAGTTGTGGTTCTTCGGCAGATGCACGGAATTGCGCCTTGCACCAGATGGTTCCGTCACTAGAGACTGAACGCGTATGCCCAACCACGTTGCCCTCTTCGGACGTGCATTCCACTGATGCGCCGGCTGGCGCGAGCATGTGCTCCACAACTGCCCAGAGTAAACCGTTCTCGTATGATGGCCTATTCGAGTGGCTGGGATGGTGTCGCATCGGAGAAAACACCCAGGGCGATGAGGTATCTAACACTATCTCTCGCTCGAAACGACACTTTACCTCTGCATCAACCGGGTTTGCTGAGAGACAGCGCAAATCCACCGGTCGCAGGGCGGTCAGAATGAAGCGCGTGTCCCCATGTTCGTTGATCGTCCAGCGACCAGATGCAAACGCGTTGATTTCATCGCCTTGGCTTCGGGAATTGTGGTCCCCTGCCACCTGGGTGAGATTGAGCGCGAGCAGTGCAACAATCGCAGCTGCCATGACGCCAAAGATCGCCAACGTAATCAGGCGAGTCGGTCTGGGCATTCGAAGGCCCCCTTCCTGGCAAAGTGAGATGAACAGTTGCCAGACCGAACTTCGCACTTCAAGACGCCACGAAGGGGACACGACGCCCATCTCACGCGGTGGCGTCTGTAATGAAGTGATCGGTCTGGCTCGGGTAGTATGGCACACGAAGGAGAAAATGGTTACTCAGGGATATAATTCCCTTTTCAAAGCCCTCCTTTACGCGGGGACCCGCTCCTTCTCTGGCTCGGTCACGATGGAGATACTTGTCGTAAGTGGCTCGCCAACGGGAGCAAGTGGATGCGCCGGTGACCAGGCCAAAGTGGGACGCTGCACTGGGGCCGGGACGGGAAACTGAACTGACTTCTCGACCCAATCTGCCCTGACCTGAACCTCATTGAATCGCTCGGGCAGGACAACGTGCCGAGACATGCTCCACAACTGGTTCCCTGCAACGACGCAATCAGAGCCTCGAAAATATCCGCGCAAGCGCCTACGAACGCCTCTTCCTGACAGATACCGGCGTCGTACTACCCGCCGCCGCCACCGCCTCCACCACCACTGCCGAGACGCTCCTCAACCACGCTGCGCTGAGGCGCCGGACGCGATGCCAGCACCACAGGCCGAAGCGCTGCGCCAGCCGCCGTCGCCGCCGTACGCGCGACCTCTTGTGCCATTCGGCGCCCTTCCTCGACGATGCCGCCATTCCGAATCACGGAGCGAATTCGTGGAAGCACCAGTGCCGCGATCATGATCAACGCGAAAATGATGCCCGGGCCGATCAAGAGAATACGAATGCTGATGTAGTCCGCCGCCAGCCCGTTGGCCAGGATCATGACCGCCATGATTCCACCGGCAAACATCATGTACAGGCTCATCACGCGGCCTCGCACCGAGTCGGGCAAGACGGCCTGAATCATGGCTGAGGTCAGCGCCATGAACATTGCTTGGCTGGCCCCCGCCATCGCGCCGCCGATCAATGCGAGCAGCATCGTATCCGCCACGCCCACCCAAATGAGGGAAAGTCCCGAGAACACTCCGACCACGAGGAATACGCGGCCTCGCACACGACCGGCCGGCATCATTGAGAGCACAATCGTAGACGCGAATGCCCCGCCTCCAATCGCCATCAGCAAGTAGCCGTATTCAGCTTGCCCTCCGCCCAGGATTAAATCCGCGTAGGCCGGCAGCAAGGAAAAGTCGAACGCCATCGTAAACATGCAGTGCAAGGAGACCATGACAATCATCAGCCGCACAGATGGCGCTCGGCCTAGATAGCGCAGCCCGACCCGTACGTTTTGCACCGTGTCTCGCATGATCCCGTTCGTGCTGCCGGCGATGCCCCCGGTCGAGCGCGTTGTCATCCGCGTCATCTGATAGATCGATAGTGCCAGCAACATGGCCGTCGCTACGAACACCCACTCGGCGCCATAGTTCTTGATGACCGGGCCAGCCACCGGGCCGATCACTTTGGAGCCAAACTGCATCATCGAAGCCATCGTCACTGCGCTGAGCAGTGCATGCATCTTGATCGTGTTAGGCAGCAACGCCTGCTGCGCTGGCATCTCGGCCGAGCGGATGATTCCTGAGAACAACGTGACCAGAACCAGATTCCACATCGCCAGAGCACCGGAGAAGGCGAGATATGCCAGTATCAGCGCGCAGAGCGCAGCACCCACTCGCGAAAGCATGACGATCTTCGCGCGGTCGAACCGATCCGCTAGCGCTCCGCCGATGGGAGCCAACACCCATGGGCCGATCGCCGCGAACGTGACGATCCCTGTCCCCGATGGGCTGCCCGTAAGGTCGTAGGCCAACCAGCCGCGTGCCGTGATCATTGCCCACAGCGAGATCGCCGACAGCCCTGCGGCGTAGAACATCCGACGATATTCGAGGTACTCCATCGCCGGGAAGATGCGAAGCAGAAATCCCGGTTGGCTGGTCGGTGCCCCGACGCGCTGACTCATCCGCGACCGCCTTCACTCGCTCAATCTTTCGCATGTTACGGCTTCGCGAACGTCCCTGACCAGCCCTGCAAGTACGCTATCCGCGAAACCACCAACAATCCCATCCAGAGCAGGCAGCCTTATGACCTCCAATGACAACCCCACCAGCCAACTGAGAGAACGTTCCAGCGTCCTCGTCGACGGACCCAACCGCGCCGCTGCGCGCTCGCAGCTCTACTCCGTCGGCTACGACGACGAGGCGCTCTCCAAGCCGCTGGTTATGGTCGCCCACTCCTGGATCGGCACCATGCCCTGCAACTTCTCCCACCGCGAGCTCGCACAGGACGTGATGCGCGGCATCCGCGAGGCCGGCGGCACGCCGATGGAGGTCAACACCGTCTCCATCTCCGACGGCATCACCATGGGCACCGAGGGCATGAAAGCCTCGCTCGTCTCGCGCGAGATCATCACCGACTCGATCGAGCTCTGCGCCGTCGGCTACGCCTTCGATGCCGCCGTCGTCATCTGCGGCTGCGACAAGACCATCCCCGCCGCCGCCATGGCGATGGCCCGGATCAACATCCCCTCAGTCGCGCTCTATTCTGGCTCAATCGCCCCTGGACGCCACCACGACGGTCGCGACCTCACCATCCAGGATGTGTTCGAAGCCGTCGGCCAGCACTCGGCCGGCTCCATCGACGACGACGAGCTGCACCAGGTCGCGCTCAATGCCTGTCCCGGCGCAGGAGCATGCGGAGCCCAATACACCGCCAACACGATGGCCACCACGCTCGAGTTCCTCGGACTCTCACCAATGGGTTCGGCGACCGTCGGCGCTACCGATCCGCGCAAGCACAACGTCGGCGAGGCGACCGGACAGCTCGTCATGGATGTCCTCCGACGAGGCGTCAAGCCGCGCGACCTTCTGACCAGGGAAGCGCTGGAAAACGGCATCGCCTGCGCCGCCTCGACCGGCGGCTCGACCAACGTTGTCCTGCACTTGCTCGCCCTCGCCCGAGAAGCCGGCGTCGAACTCAGCATCGATGACTTCGACCGCGTCTCCGAGCAAACCCCCCTGATCGGCGACTTGCGACCCGGAGGACGATACGTCGCGCTCGACATGGATCGAGCCGGTGGAACCCCACTGCTGGCCAAGCGTCTGCTCGAGGCCGACAAACTGCACGGAGACGCCATGACCGTCACCGGCCAGACCATCGCCGAAGCTGCCGAAGGCGCAGAGGAAACGCCCGGACAAGACGTGATCCTGCCTGTTGACCAGGCGCTCAAGGAGACCGGCGGCCTCGTCATCCTCAAGGGTTCGCTCGCGCCCGACGGTTGCGTCGTCAAGGTTGCCGGCTACGAGCGCTTGCTGCAAAGCGGCCCCGCCCGAGTCTTCGAACGAGAAGAAGACGCCATGACCGCCGTCACTAACAACGAGATCAACGCAGGCGACATCGTCGTCATCCGCTACGAAGGCCCCAAGGGAGGCCCCGGCATGAGAGAAATGCTGGGCGTCACCGCCGCCATCGTCGGAGCCGGCTTAGGAGAGTCTGTCGCCCTGCTCACCGACGGTCGCTTCTCCGGCGCCACCCGAGGTCTGATGGCCGGCCACGTCGCCCCCGAGGCCTACGTCGGAGGCCCCATCGCCCTGGTCGAAGAGGGAGACCAGATCACCCTCGACATCGCCAACCGACAACTTAACCTCGAAGTCGACAAAGCCGAGCTAGCCCGCCGCCGAGCCAACTGGTCAGCCCCAAGTCCAAACTACGAAAACGGAGTCTTCGCCAAATACGCCACCCTAGTCAGCGGAGCCGAACGCGGCGCCGTCACGAGCTAGTTAGGCTAAATCCATGCCAGTCATGGAAAGCGTCACCCTTGAAAACTTCCGCTGCTTCCGAGAAAAGCAGACGGTGCGGTTGGCTCCGCTGACGTTGCTCGTCGGGGAGAACAGCACCGGCAAGACATCGTTCTTGGCCTTGATTCAAGCCCTAGTAGAGTATGCGTATGAAAGACGTGAACCTAGCTTCAAGCGAGAACCCTTCGACCTTGGGTCCTTCGACGAGATAGTTCACTTCTCGAATGAGACCGAAGAGTCTCCGGCCTGGTTCGTGGCGGGAATGTCTGCTCACATCACCTGGAGGTCGCGAGACAATCCAAAGGTATTACCCAGTTCGGTCCCCGCAACTCTCGATCTAAAGTTTGCCAAACCCACACGAGGAACCGTGCCGCAGTTGGTAAGGCAACGAACATCTACTGAAGACTCATGGGTCGAAGAACTTGTTCCGCTGGATGCCAATTCCTATCGAGCCACTCTTCACACCCAGCGAGGCGAGTGGACTCTTTCCGGTAGTGCATCTGGCTTCGGTACCTTTGGATTGCTCCTCCGGATCAACGATGTGTTTAGTAACTTATCTCCGGAGATCAAACTTCCTGACTATCCAGTTGAGCAGGTAGCAGATTCGCCGCCATTGGACAAGGCAGATGTCGAACGGCTTCGACAACTCGATTTTCTGCGGGAGGCAGAGTTTTCCTTTGGTGGCGCGCATGAAGGAGTGGAGGCGATAGCACCTGTTCGAACTAGCCCACGCCGAACGTATAATCCTTCGTCCATAGACTCCGACTCTGAAGGAGACTACCTGCCGTCCTACTTGGCCGATTTGGTGCTGAGGCAAGACATGGCATGGCCAGAGTTGAAAGAGAAACTGGAGGACTTCGGTGCACTGGCAGGTTTGTTTGAAGTCGTTGATGTAAGCCGGTACGGACATGAAGCGAGCAGCGCATTCCAGCTCCGAGTCGGATTCGGGGGTAGCGAAGACAGCACAAAGCTTCGAAATCTCGTCGACGTTGGCTACGGAGTCAGTCAAGCTCTGCCCATAGCGGTTGCGCTACTACGTCCGGATGGGGCAAAGCAGTTCCTCCTGCAACAGCCCGAAGTCCACTTGCATCCGAGCGCACAGGCTGCGCTTGGCAGTTTGTTCTGTAACGTTGCCTCCCAGGGACGCCAATTGATCGTCGAAACCCACAGCGACCACCTGATGAACCGAATACGTATGGACGTCCGGGATAATGCAACAGCGCTTCAGCCCGAGGACGTAGTGATTCTTTTCTTTGAACGACAAGATCAAGACGTTCGCATCCACGAAATCACGATCGACGAACAAGGCAACATCTGTGGAGCGCCCGATTCGTATCGTGAGTTCTTCCGCCTCGAGTCGCGCAGGTCCCTTGGCCTGTAGCGATGTGCGCCATCCTTGACGCCAATCTGCTTGGCGAACTCTTCAAACGCGACGCAGACCCTGCCGCGAGTCAGTTTCTTAACTGGATGTTGACCGGGCGATGCAGGCTCGCAGTTGGAGGCAAGTTGCGCCAAGAGTTGGAGCGATCGGAGGCGTTCCGGGAGTGGGCCGTGGACGCAGCATTGGATGGACGCTTGCAGAGCATCAACGATGACGCGGTAGAGCTCCTGACGAAACAGTTGATCCAATCAAACGCCTGCCAATCGGACGACGAACACATCGTCGCGCTGGCGTCGATCAGCGGCGCAAGGCTCTTGTATTCGAACGATAACGACCTGCAGGATGACTTTCGTAACAACTCGCTGCTGCAGCCGAGAGGTCGACTCCTACCACTCGGTGGAACCAGAAAAGCCAGAAGGTCGAGGGAGTCTCTGCTCAATCAGCCTGACCTGTGCCCGCAGCACAGGCGATGAACCACTACCACCGCCGTCGTCGACGCCTCCGTCGACCACCCGAACTTGACGACGCCTTCAGCAACGCCATCAAGATCGCTCCTACCACCTTGAACATCCCACCAATCAGCACCACCCACGGCGACTCCGCCGCCTCCCGACGACGCTTCTGATCAGCCCTCTTCGCACGTCGATGATCCCAGGGCTTGACGGAATTCTTCTGCCCCCACACCCCCGCCCGCTCGCGTTTCGCATACCGCTCCGAGTCGTCAAAGCCCAACTCTTCGCCGCCGTACTCCCGATACCAATATGCCAAGCCCGACTCAACCATCGCGTGATTGGCCGAGTCCCTCACCGATCCGCCCTCCGGATACAGCACCCCAACCAGCCGCTGATAGCGGTCGACATCAACCACTCGCAAACGCCACTCGCGCCGACTCCGCAGCACCCGCTGCAGATAGTCGTGCGAGTCACCACCCGATCGCTGGTCCTTCTCCGGCGCATCAATCCCATACATCCGGACCGAGTGCTCATCGCCGTCGGGCAGCCGCACCTTGACGGAGTCCCCGTCAATCACTCTGACTACATGAACTGGGTAATCGTCAGCCATACGCGGAGGATAGCTCGGTTACTCTCCGTCTATGACTCGATTGCAGACTGCCGAGAATCACTCCTGGCCGTCGTCGATCAGAATCGCTCAGGGTGACTCCGCTGCGTCCTCAGCCCACTTCCGCACAGTTCGACTCAGTTTCCGATGGTTCCACGGCCTGACCTGCGGCTCCTGACCCCAAACTCCGACACGGTCGGCCTTGGCATAACGCTCCAATCGGTCGAAATGGAGTTCACGGCCACCGTACTCGGGATACCAGTAGGCGAGACCCGCCTCGATCATCTTGCCGTTGGCCGAGTCTTCAATCCGCTCTCCCTGCGGAAAGAGAACTCCGACCAGCCGTCCGTAAGAATCCTCTCTGATCACGTGCAGCAACCACTGGCGGTGGCTCGATAGAATCTCCTGCAGATGGTGCCACGAATCACGACCGAATTGCTGGTCCTTCTCCGGCGCGTCGATCCCATACATCCGCACCGAGTGTTCTTCTCCGTCGGGCAGCCGCACCTTGACGGAGTCCCCGTCAATCACTCGGAGAACGTCAACCGGATAGTCATCGGCCATATCGAGAGGATACCTGCGGTAGCATCGCTGCCATGACTCGACTACAGATCGCCCCCGATCTCGCCCTCGACACCGATGAGCAAGGCGACGGGCCGCTCGTCCTCATGATCGCCGGTGGCTTCATGGACATGGATCAGTGGGCGCCCGTCGCCGATTTACTGCCGGACTCATACCGCGTCGTCCGCTATGACCAGCGCGGCATCGGCGAGTCCGACCAGCCAACCGAGGGTTACACCGTCGATCAGTTCGCCGAGGACGCCGTCAACCTGATCCGCACATTCGATTCAGGACCGGCCGTGCTGGTCGGCAACTCGCTCGGCGGCACCGTCGCGATGGCCGTCGCCTTCGCTGCGCCCGAACTGGTCCGTGGACTTGTAATCTGCGCGGCCTCAGCGGGACCGACCGGACCGCCGACGCCGCCCGAGACGATGCAGTACATGATGCGCGGAGCCTCGCTGCCGGTGCCCCAGGCCGCAGCCGCGATGATGGACATCCTCTTCGCCACCGACTTCATCGACGAGCACCCCGACATGCTTGACGACGCCGTAGAAAAGCGAACCAAGGGAGCGCCCATGATCGCGACCCTCGGACCGCTGCAATCCGCCCTGATCTTCGACCCCCTCGAGCGCCTCAAGTCCCTGGACCTGCCAACCCTCATCCTTCACGGAGAGGAAGACGTACTCGTCCTACCCGACCACGCCCAACTCCTCGCTGACGCCGCCGGGGCCGAGTCGCAACTCATCCCAGACGCCGGACACGCCCTCGTCGTAGAACAATCCCAGGCCGTGGCGGAGGCAGTCGTCTCATTCCTGAACGGTCTGCCTACCTGATCCAGCTTCAATTGACTCAATTCTCCGCTTCCCCCACTTGGAGAACCTTCTAAGCGCCCCTACTCCGTCATTGCCGCGCTCCGACGCGGCGAGATTGCCGCATCCAGCACCAACGCCTGTGCTCGACTCATCGAGATGCCGGCGACAACTCCACCACCCGACCAGTCGCCGCAGACTCCCGAACGCCATCCAACGCAATCTGCGACCAGAACCCATCCTCGAAGTTCGGCGTCGGAGACCGACCCTCATCAATCCCTCGCGCAAAGGCCCGAATCAAGCGAGCCGACGCGTCCACCGCGCCTCCTCCCGAGTCCGCTGTGTCATCGGAGGGTGCATAGACCGCGCTCAAGCCGTCCTCCCCAACCCGACCGAGTAAGACCTGACCTTCAGTCAGCATGCTTCCCGGCGATGTCGCCACGATGACCCCCTCTGTGCCAGTGATCACTACACGCAACCCCACCGGTGGGTCCGACACCCAGGAGAGCGCCAGCGTCGCGATACCGCCTCCGGCAAAGGTGAATGTCGCGCTGATCTGGTCCTCGCTCGTGAACGCCGGGTCCAAATCGTGAGGCGGGAACGACCCCAGCCGAGCCGACACCGTCTCCAACTCCCCAAACCATTGACGCAACCGGTCGATCGCGTGCGACCCGAGCTCGTTCAACAATCCCCCACCGTGCGACGGATCAAGTCGCCACGCCAGATCCATCTGCAACAACGGATTCGTCGTATGCAGATCCATGCTCACGTGACGCACTGCACCGATCACCCCCTTAGACAGCAGGCTCGCAATCTGCAGTCGAAGCGGAGCAAAGCGAAACTCGTAGTTGATCATCGACGTGCAATCGGACGCCCCTGCCGCCGCCAACAGCTCTCGCGCATCGGCGATATTCGTCGCAAACGGCTTGTCGCATAGCACATGCTTGCCCGCCGCAAACGCCGCCCGACATAGCTCGAGATGCATGTGCGGAGGCGTGTGGATCGCGACCGCATCGATCTCGGGACGCTCAATCAGCGCCTCCCAATCGGAGGTCGCAAACGGAATCTCCAATCGCGACGCCTCAGCCGTTGCCCGCTCAGGACGGCGGCTCCAGAGCCCTGCAACCTCCCAGCCGGCGGCGCGAAACGCCGGCACAGACACTCGCGCGCCCCAACCAGTCCCGAGCACTCCGACCCGTCGCTGCTGCGAGGTCATCGGACCGACCGTCCTTCGCTAAACCGCGAGCTCAGGACGCTGGAGGATCCAGTCCGTCGACTGCTCATACGCGTGAGCCACCCGGCAAACCGTCGCCTCGTCAAAGTGACGACCTCCAATCATCAGACCAATCGGCATCCCGTTCCGGTCATAACCACAGGGAATCGAGATCGCCGGAATTCCGGTCACGTCATACGGAGCCGTGATACGGGCGAGTTCAGTGCCATCGTCGCCTTCCTCGATCAGCGGCGCCGTTCGCGAGCAGGTGGGCGAGATCAGCACATCGACCTCCTGCAACACATTGACCGTCTCGTCGATGAACTTGCGCCGCAGGCGCTGGTCGTTGATGTACTCAACCGCCGTCACTCCCAGCCCAGCCTCGACACGCTCCAGGATGTCGCCGTACTCGTCACGACGTTCTCGCAGCCACTTCTGGTGGTACGCCGCCGCCTCGGCGATGATCGTCAGCCCGCGAGGGCGAGCGGTCTGCAGCGGCATGTCCACCTCGGTCACCGTCGCGCCCATGCTGCGCAGATGATCGACAGCAATCTCACAGTGCTCAACGACATCCTCCTCGCAGCCCTGCCAAAGCATCTTGCGAGGAACACCAATCCGAATCCCGTCCACGCCTTCGACCAGCGTCTCGGTGCAATCGTCGACTGGAACATCGGCGCTGCCAGGATCCTGAGGGTCGTATCCGGCCAACGCGTTCAACACCAATCCCGCGTCCTCGACCGTCTTGGTCAACGGTCCGACATGGTCCAGCGTCCACGACAGCGGTAGCACGCCCGCTCGCGACACTCGGCCATACGTCCCCATCAAACCAGTCACCCCGCACAGACTCGCGGGAATGCGGATACTGCCGCCCGTGTCCGATCCCAACGCGCCCAGCGACGATCCGATCGCCACCGACGCCCCCGAACCACCACTGCTGCCGCCCGGCGACTTCGTCACATCCCACGGATTGCACACTGCTCCGTAGTGCGGATTCCGGCTGGTCGTGCCAAAGGCAAACTCATGCAGGTTGAGCTTGCCCGGCATCACCGCGCCGGCCTCTTTGAGCTTCGTGTAGACCGTCGCATCCTGGTCCGGTATTCGGTCGCGCAGGAATCCACCGCCGCCGGTCGTCGGAATCCCGGCCGTATCGACAAGGTCCTTCAGCGCAATGGGAATGCCATGCAGCGGTCCGAGGTCACGGCCATCGCGCAATGCGTCATCCGCTGTCGATGCCTGCTCCCGAGCCAAGTCCGCCGTCACTGTGATGTACGCGTTCAACAGCGGCTCCGTCGCATCCAGCCGTGATAGCACTGACTCCGTCAGATCCAACGAAGTCAGCGAACCATCTCTGAGCGCCGCTCCTGCTTCCACAATCGACAGGTCATACGGTTCACGATGTTCCATCGGGACCCTCGCTTCCCCGACGTAGCTCGCCTACGTCGTAGCGCAGACCGAGCGCCGGCTCGGTTTCCCCCAGATCGGGCAAGGTGTCGTTGCCAAGCACGTACTTCAATATGCGAGTCACAGTCGGCAGCGCGCGCTCAAGTTGCGCCTCTGACGCCTCCGCGCCCAGAGACTCGGCCAAGGCCCCCAGCGCTTCAAGTGGTGTTCCAGCCATGCCTGCTCCTCTCGCGTTCGCTCGACCTTCAGGTTTGGACGCCATTCTAGGCTGGCCGGGCGCTGCCCTTATCCTGCCTGTTGCAGGAAACTGCATGAATTGCACACCAGGAATCCCCCTTGAGGAGACACCACTATGGCCGATGAAGTCCTGTTCGATCTGTCCGAGCGAGTCGCCACGATCACCCTCAATCGTCCCGACAAGATGAACACCATCAACAGCGCCCTCGGATCACAACTGATCGAAGCGTTGGTCGAGGTCCGCAACAACGACGAAATCCGCAGCGCCGTGATCACCGGCGCCGGCGAGCGCGCCTTCTGTGCCGGCGCAGACCTCACCCAGGGTGACGGCCCCGCCGCCTCCGCCGGCCCGGCCGGACACTTCCCCACCAATGCCGCCGACCGCTTCGACGAGTTCGACGCCAAGAAGCCGCTGATCGCCGCAATCAATGGCCACGCGCTCGGCGGCGGATTCGAAATCGCCCTGATCTGCGACATGCGCATCGGCGCCGAGAACGCCCGCGCCCGTCTCGGCCTGCCCGAGATTACGCTCGGCTTCTTCCCCCTCGCCGGCGGCCCCATGCGCCTGCCCCGCGCCATCCCACAGGCTTACGCCAACGAGATGCTCTACCTCGGCCGCCGCCTGAGCATGGAGGAAGCACTGCAGTGGGGTCTGATCTCCCGCCTCGTGCCTCAGGACGAACTGCTCGGCACCGCACAGGAAATGGCCGGTCAGGTCGCCGGGTACGCGCCCATCGCCGTCCGCGCAATGAAAGAACTAATCAACGCCCAGGGAGACATGACCCTCGCCCAGGCCAACCGCTTCGGAGGCAGCCTGCGTTGGATCGTCGGCCAGACCGCCGACTCCAAAGAAGGCCCCAGAGCCTTCGCCGAAGGCCGCCAACCCGAGTTCAAAGGCGAGTAGCGCAGTCTGTGTATCGTGGGTCTGAGTCGCTGGATGCCCCGTGAGAGACAGTCATGACCACTACCAGTGAAGAACAGTTGACCCTTCACGTCAGCGCCGAAGTCAAGGCGCGCCTGCAAGCCGTCGCCGAATGCAAGGGAGTCGACGTCAGTCGCTACTGCCTGGACGCGATCGAGCGCGAAATGGCTAGAGACGAAACGGATACTGAAGAACATACGGAGAAGCCATACGACTTCGACAGCCTGTTTGCCTTCTGTGACGATCTGCTAGGCAGTCGCAGATTCAGCAAGACTGGTTTGGAGTATCTGCACGAGGCCCGTGATATTCGGGCAAGGCAGATGAAGGAGTGGTAGTGGACGGGGTTGTGGTCGTCGACACCAGCCTGGCGTTCAAATGGTTCGTTCTTGAAGAGGACTCAAGTCGAGCCCGTGCACTCGGCCGGAATTGGTCGGCGAATGGAGTGCGCATAGCAGCCCCCCACCTCGTGTTGGCGGAAATGTCGAATGCCCTTCACCGCATGGTCGTTGAAGACGATTTCCCCGTGAGGGATGCTGTCTCCCTCATCGGTCAGGTATCTGCATTCGGATGGGAGCTGCATCACGCTTTCCCGCTGTATCCACGGGCACTGGAACTTGCCTCCATACTCCGGCAAGGAGCTGTCTATGACTGCGTGTTTCTGGCACTGGCCGAGTCATTCAACTGCGACCTCTGGACTGCCGACGCCCGCTTCCAACGCGCCGCACGCGGTCAATACGCTAATGTCCACCTGCTCGGTGAGTTCGAACCTCTAGCCTGATCTTCCGCCACATGACAGGAACCTGCCCATGAGAAGCCAGGAATCACTCAACGAACTTCGCTACCTCCGACGCATCCAGGAGGCAGTCGAAGACATCTGGCGCTCCCGCCATCCTGACCTCGACTATCTCCATCGGTTGATGGGCTTGCTCTACACCAGCCACGGTCTGGTCTGGAAAGCTCACGGATGCTCAGGCTCCGGAGAGCACGACTTCTTCGCCGGCGAGATCGTTGGAGACGCTCTCCGCATAGAGCGCTCCAACCGTCACGCTCCGCACAAGGCCTTCAACAAGTTTGAGGAATGGCGCTGCGAGGCCTGTAGCTGGAATCACAACGCGCTCTACACCCTCTGGGCGACGACCGCCGAGCCAGGCACAGAGTTCCAACCCCTCGACGCCATCGACAACCACCGCGCCATGCACGAGCGTGCCGAACAGGGCATCGATCAACCACTCCCCGAAGCACTCGACCTGCGCAACAACGCTGCCAGCGTCCGACTCGAAGCCAACGCCAGAATCGCCGAGCGCCTCCAGCACTGGTCCAGCACCGGCCTCCTCAGCGACGACGCCGAAGCCCGCTACCAGTCCGAACTGACCGCTCCCGCGCCCGTTCCCGCTTGACGATTCCCACAACCACAACTGGAACGGGGACTGCACCACAATTGCAGTGCCTGTTGGTCAACTCAGACCCAACCCGAATCGCGGCCTCGGCGTTCCTCGAAGCGGTCATTTGAGGCTCGCCTCCGGGCCTCCCGCTCTTCCGGTAGCTACCGCTACCTGCGAGGACACAGACTGATTTGCACAAAGAGTGCCTTGAGTATGGCCAAGGGAGTTACCAGCGTTAAGAGCGAACCAGGTTGGTCAAGATTTTCAGGTGGGAAGGCACCTGGTCCTGAACCGCAGAGAGCAGGGTCCCTTCCTCTGGCAGACCGCACAGATCGATTTCACCGTCCAAGCCAATGAACTCGGCTCCGAGTACTACACCGCTCGCGTCAAGGTCGACCAAGCGGTGATCTCCGAACTCCTTGGTCACTGCCACTTTACCTTCCCGGAGAGAGACGTACAGCAAGTCATAGTCGTCACTGAACTTGGCTAAAGCAGTCATGTTGGTGATTCCGCTCTCATTCACCATGCCAGGCAACTGTTACCACGAGCAACGGATCGGTGCCGTCTCTGGTGTAAATCTTACAGACTCGCTCGCCAATGCGTCGGATGCTTACTGTAGCCGGGTGTTGACGCCGTCGCGCCGGCCACTGCCGATCAGGCTCTGCCAGCGTGAACTCTACGTCTGCCCGAGTGATCTGTCTGAGTGCCATACGATCGAGAGCGTGGGGATGGTATTCGATGTGCTGCGTCAGCGGTTATTCGATTGTGCTGATTCGCCTTTTTCCGACAACTATCCTATCCAGCATGTCCTACCTGCCCCTCGACCACCTCTTCGTCCTCGACCTCACCCGAGCTCGCGCTGGCCCCACCGCCACTCGACAGCTTGGCGACTGGGGCGCCGACGTGCTCAAGGTCGAGCAACCCGAAGTGCCCGGACAGGCCGAGGGCGTCACCGGCGGGCGGGAGTCCTCCGACTTCCTCAACCTGCACCGCAACAAGCGATCGCTCACGCTCAACCTCAAGGAGCCCGAGGCGGTCGAGATCTTCCTCTCCCTGGTCGAACGCGCCGATGTCGTCGTCGAAAACTACCGCGCCGACGTCAAGCGACGCCTCGGCATCGACTACGACGCCTGCCGCGCCCGCAACCCGCGCATCGTCTACGGCAGCATCTCCGGATTCGGCCAGGATGGACCGTACGCTTGGCGCGCCGGCGTCGACCAGATCGCTCAGGGACTCGGCGGCATCATGTCCGTCAACGGCATGCCCGGCGACGGACCTGTCCGCGTCGGCATTCCCATCGCCGACCTCACAGCCGGCGGGTTCCTGGCCCAGGCGATTCTCATCGCGCTGCTCGAACGCGAGCGCTCCGGCGAAGGCCAATGGGTCCATACATCACTGCTTGAGGCCCAGATCGCCATGCTCGACCTCCAGGTCACCCGCTGGACGATCGACGGCGAAGTCCCGCCCCAGGCCGGCAATGACCACCCCACGTTGATGCCCACCGGCGTCTACGAGACATCCGACGGACACATCAACATCGCCGCCTCCGGCGGCGCCATGTACGCCCGACTCTGCCGCGCCATCGAGGCCGATGCACTGATCGACCATCCCGACTTCGTCACCTCGTCACGCCGATCCAAGAACCGCGTCGACCTCAACGAAGCCATCAACCAACGCACCCGGACCAACACCTCCGAGCACTGGATCCAGCGTCTCAACGAGGCCGGCGTCCCCTGCGGACCGATCTACGACATCCCCGGCACCTTCGAGGACGAGCAGGTCAAGCACCTCAACATGGCCCGACAAGCCCCGCACCCCGAGCGAGGCGAAGTCACCCTCGTCGGACAGCCAATCAACCTCACCAGAACCCCACAACCCGAGAAAATGCGTCTCGGAACCCCAGCCCTCGGACAACACACCAACGAAGTCCTCACCGACCTCGGCTACACCTCCGACGCCATCACCGACCTCCGCAACCGAGGTGTCATCTAGGACTTACTCAGATGTACATCAAACACGATGGCGGAGCGCTCCCCCATCTCCCCGCTCCCCCTTGCAGGGGGAGCTGCCGCAGGCTGAGGGGGTCCCTTCCCCAACCAGCTGTCGACAACAGCAATACCCAGTGAATCAACCGCAGTTGTTCGCCCGCCCAACCTTGAACTCAGGAGACCACCGATGAAACACCACATCCCCCTCGACACCGACAAGATGCTCGCCTGGTCCGAGGACGGCATCGGCTGGATGGTGTTCAACAACCCCGACAAGCTCAACGCCATGGGCGTCGCCATGAACGCCGCTATCCCCACCATCATGCACACCTTCCGCGACGACCCCGACGTCCGCGTCGTCGTGATGAAAGGCGCCGGCGACCGCGCCTTCGTCTCCGGCGCCGACATCTCCGAGTTCGAGGCCCAGCGCTCCAACCCCGAGACCATCGCCAAGTACGACAAGATCGGCGCCGCCGCCGGACGCGCCTACGGCGAGCTCGACAAGCCCATCATCGCCATGATCCAGGGCTTCTGCATGGGCGGCGGACTGCTCACCGCCCTGCGCGCCGACCTGCGCATCGCCTCCGATGACTCCCAGTTCGGCGTCCCCGCCGCCCGCCTCGGCCTCGGCTACGGCTACGGCGGCGTCAAGACTCTCGTCGACCTCGTCGGGTTCGCCGCTGCCCAGGAAATCCTGCTCACCGGCAAGCGTTTCCCCGCCACCGACGCCGCTCGCTGGAACCTCATCAACCGGGTCACCACCCGAGAAGACCTCGAACCCACCGTCCACGACCTCGCCGGCGCCATCGCCCAAAACGCCCCCATGACCATCCGAGCCATCCGCCGAGCCATCCAGGAAATCCCCAAAGACCCCGACCACCGAAACCTCGAAGAAGTCGACCGCCTAGTCCAAGCCTGCTTCGCCTCAAACGATTACAAAGAAGGCCGCCAAGCCTTCATGCAAAAGCGCCGCCCCCAGTTCCAGGACCGCTAATCGGAAGCCTCCTCACGCAGTCGCTGCATGAACGCGACGACTTCGCCATAGCGCCACGCTGTCGATCGTCCCGGCGGACTGACCAGCGCCTCTAGCTCGTGTTCAATATCGCAATCCTCACCGAGTTTGCTGGTCCAGCGACCACTCGGCAACTGGCGAGCCACATGGGTGAATTCGGTCCCTTCCGCGTACAATGCGATCTTCTCTAGTCCCTCCTCCAGATCGCTACGACTGCAGTCGGTGAACCCAGCTCCAACGAACACCAACTTGAGCGTCTCAACACCGACGTCACGAGCGACATCTTCGGGCCAAGAGGCCTCGTCGGCGTGCTCGTCCGGATCCCACCAGGACTCAGCGTTGCCGAGTGCCCAGGCGATGCAGTTGTAAGCCGTTGACCTAGGACTTGTGACTGCGAATCGACTGCGTTCGAGTCCCGGCAGCCAAAGAGCGAGACGCTGGCGGTCGTCCATTACGAGATGATCTGTTGCTCACGACCCCACGACAGCCAGGCAGCCCGCACATGTTCCTGCTTTCCGCGATCTTCATGCGATACCGGACTCGCATTCGTAATCGCGTGCAATGCCACGTACCATCTGCCCCCTGTGTCCGCCAGTCGCTCGAAAATCAACGGCAGGACTGGGTACCCCATGCCGATGATGCGCCGGTAAGCAGGATGCTCCGCATACTGCGCAGCAAACGAGTACCCGCTCGTTTCCTCTTGCCAGCGGTCCGCGAGTTCGTCAAACTCAGACCGCAGAGACTCCGTTCGCTGAGCCAACGCCGCCCGGTCAACCGCGCCCTCAAGAGAGCGAAGCGCATCCGATACCTGTTCATCAGTTGCGCAGTATTCCTGCCAGTCCAAGGGATGCGCACGGATCGCCGCCGCCAGCGCCTCAATCTCATCCGCCACCGGTCGCCCCGTCGTCGTCATGATGTCGTCTCTTCACCTCTGCCTCCGACCATATGCCATAATCCTCCCGGCACGCCAGACCCGCGCCGCCTCCAGTTCCGTGATCGCTAGGCGACTTCGTTTTCTTGCCCGAAACGGACTCGATCCGGATAATGCCGGTATGGCTGAACAGCAACCACACTGGCGCTTCGCCGAGATGACCCCGGCGCAGATTGCCGAGAATCCCGTCCAGGGTGAGTTCTTCACCTCGGCTACTGACATGCCCGAGCGCTTGGTCCGCGAAGCGATCCAGAATTCAATGGACGCGGCGCTGCCGGGTCAGACGGTACGCGTCCGTTTGGCATTCAGCGGTATTGATCACAGCGTTCCCGCAGGGCGCGCGCTGCCTTATCTCAACGGTTTGACAGAGCACCTCGACGCGATCGCCGAGACCCAGATAGCGACTTCACGCAGTGGCACCAGCAGCACTGCGAGCAGCCAGGCGGTGAGTGAGGCGCGGGCTGTATTCCAAGCGTCTCGTCTGGTCGATCAGCCGCTTGAATGGCTCGTCGTGGAAGATTTCGGCACGCGCGGTCTGACAGGTGACACCCTCGCAAATGGCGCCAGCGAACCGGGCAACAATTTCTGGGGTTTCTTCCGCCAAATCGGAATCAGCACCAAAGGCGAAGATGCGGCTGGTTCTTGGGGACTGGGTAAATGGGTCTTCCCTGACGCCTCGCAGATCAACGCGTTTCTCGCGCTGACCCGCCGACCAAGCGAGTCTGAATCGCTGCTGATGGGTTTGGCCATTCTCAAGACGCACGAGAAGGACGCCAAGCGTTATCCAGCCTATGGGCATTTCGCAGCCCCTGACGCCACAGTCGATAGCGAATGGTTTCAACTCCCTGTCAGCTCACGAGATTCGCCCTTGTTCGTCAGCGACGTCGCGAACGACTTTCGCCTGGTGCGGGCCGATCATACTGGCCTTTCAGTGATCATTCCGTACCCCAAGAGAGAACTGACTCCTGCCTCGCTCGCTCGTGCCGTGATTACCCAATATTTTCTGCCGATCATGCTGGGCAAGCTTGAAGTGACCATCGAACACCCCGAAGAAGAAGTCAGAGTGATCGACGCTGAGCATATCGAAGAGGAGCTTGAGTGGATCGATGAGTCGGACCGCGATGACGAGTCCGAGGAATCACTGAGGGGAATGCTGCACTTGGCGAGATGGGGCTACAAGCAGGATGAATCGGATGGGCACATCCGTATCGACATTCCTACTAACCGCTACAACCCATTGCGCGACGAGCAGGCGGACTTGGATGTCGAGGCGTTGCGCGAGCGATACCAGCGCGGAGAACGACTCGCGTTTGAACTGCTGACTGAGGCGCGACCGATTGGTCAGGACACCGCAACCAAGGTTGAATGCCGCGTATATCTGCAGCGTAGCGAAGGGCTTGAGCATGGCCATGACTATTTTGTTCGCGGCAACTTGAGGATCCCCAAGATCGACCACCTGCGTGGCCAGAAGGCGCGGTCCCTGCTGCTCGTCGACGGCGAGTCAATGTTGGGCCATCTGTTACGCGACGCAGAAGGTCCGGCGCACACTGAATGGGATCCGCGGGCGGAACGCGTAAAGGAGAACTGGGCCGTCGGAGCAGGTGCGCGAATTGACGAGGTCCGACGCGCGCCCGTCCGCTTGGTACAAGCGTTGGCTGAACGCCCAGTCGAGCGCCAACTGGACGCCTTGTCCGATCTGTTCCCATCCGACATCAGTGCGCCCCGCGCCGCAGCCAGCCGAAAAGATTCGGACATCACATCGAACAGTCCATCGCCGACGCCGCCGCGTCAGCTACAGTCGCCAGTTCGATTGCGACAGGCCGCCGGCGGATTCCAGCTGCTGGGAAATCCCAACTTCCCCCTGGCCGTCGCTGGCACAAGCTGGCGCGTCCGCTTTGCCTACGCTCTGGCGCGGGGTAGTAAGAACCGCGCGTTCTCGTATTTCGCTCAAGGCGTCAAGGACGGATGTCCAGATTTTTCTGTGCGGGACGGGCTCAATGTCAACATTCACGGTTGTCAAGCGCGGACTACCGCCGACAACGCGCTTGAAGTCAGCGTCGAGGACGAAGGGTTCAGTCTCTCGGTACTGGGCTTTGATGCGAACCGTGATGTGCTCGTCGAGGTTGACCTTATCGCAGATCCAGCGCCGTCTGACGGCGAGGTCGAGTAATGCTCAGACGATTTAACGAAACCGGCCGCAAGACGATCTCGAAGGAAAACGCGTCAGTTCGGATCCAGAGCGCTGAGGCTGATCAGTCGCCCGTGTTCAAGGTTAACCTTGACCTTGAACAGTATGACTTCGCTCCTGAAGCCATGGTGCGAGTCGAAGCCTCGCGTTCAATTGTCGTCGAGCGATGGGACGCGGGCAGCATCCGCGATGTGGTCCAGCGCGGACACTACATGGGCCACTTGAAGGTAGCTCCAACTAGCTCACAGTTTAAGGTTGTCGTCGTGGCCGGCGATGGATCTGGCAGACTGCAGGGAGCTAGTGGACCGATCAAGCCGATGCTGCCGGTTGAGTCGCTCATCGCTTTGAGGCCGGCGGATATTGGCGGTGAGGTCTGGCGGGTCAGCTTTGGCGACAGCGACTTGCCGGAGCTGCTGGTTAACAATCAGCTCGAGATGATGAGCGAAATCGTCCGCAGCGATGCACAATTCCGATCTCTCGTCATGCCACAGGTGTTGCGAACCGTGCTGACTCAAATCATCTTTGTCGATGGCGCCGATTACGATGATGAAGAAGAGAGCTGGCACAAGGGTTGGTTTAACCTGGCGCAGTCACTTCATAGTCGGCAAGCGCCCAAGGTCACCGATGGCGCAGACTCCAACCAGGCACAAGAGGCTCTGGATTGGATCGATCAAGTCGTCGGGGAATTCTCCAAGCAGAAGGTACACGCCGCCGACCTCTACCGTGACGTAAGGCAAGCTGCCTCATGACCCATGCCCGTGCGCTCACCCCGGTCGGCATCGACGCTGCCCGGCAATTCCTGGCCGAGGTGCGGGCAAATCCCACGGCCGATGCCACGCCGCCCGATGAGCTGCTCTTCGACAGCGTGCACACACGCGGAGTGCTCGACGCGCCAGATTTGCGACGTGCGCCGATGACGACACGTCGCGAAGCCGCCGACTATCTGTCGCCCCATCTGGCCCCGATCCAGCAACGCATCGCCGATGATGCTGGCTTCTGGTCCTGGCTGGGGATGTATCTATTCGCCGAGACTGCGCCTCGAGATCAGGACAGCGTGCTCAAGCTGTCGCCGCTGGACGAGACGTTTGTCGTCCACAGCGGAGAGCCGCGTTCCTATCAGCGCCGCTATCGGCACTATCTGTGGTCTGCCTGGAGGCTGCAGCAGGAACACGCCGCCTACTCGAGCTTCCTACTTGACGAACGGTTGACCAGTTTCGGCGATATCGCCGATCGTGTGTTCTCGTCGTCGCGCATCTTCAACGCCGGCGGGATCGTGGAACTGATCCTTACGCTCTACACCGCCGAAGGCAACCAGAAGCGCGGCTTCGGACACGCTCCCGGCGGTCTCCGCCACCTGATCAGAGTCCTCGACCAGCTCGAGCGCACCTACGACGTCTACGGAATGACCACCGACGCGCTGCTCGACATCCTGCCCCATGACTTCGACCGCTGGAAGCCCGCTCCCCTATCCTGAAGGTCTGAGTCCAAGACTCAAGCAAGTGAGGTGAACTATGCCCGTTGAATTTCTGGGAATGATCGGCGTCAAGCCGTCCGAGTCCAACGCTGCGATGCACATCATCGGTGGCGGCATCGACCACGACTACCTCTGTAACTTCACCATGGCCCACGAGAACTCCGACTTTGACGGCGTGCTCGTCGGCTACACCTCGGCCTCGGCCGACGGACTCCACGTCGCCCAGGCCGCCGCCGCCTGTAGCGAGCGGATCAAGTTCCTCATCGCCCACCGGCCCGGATTCGTCACGCCGACCCTGGCCGCGCGCAAGTTCGCCACGCTCGACTTCTTCACCAAGGGCCGCGTCTCCGTCCATATCATCACCGGTGGACACGACACCGAGCAGCAGCGCGACGGCGACTGGAAGGGCCACGACGAGCGCTACCGTCGCACCGACGAGTACCTGTCCGTCATGCGCCGCACCTGGGAGCACGACGCCCACGGACGCGAGCCGTTCGACTTCGAGGGCGAGTTCTACAACATCGTCGGCCAGAACCCCGAGGTCCTGCCGTCGCAGCCCGGCGGCATCCCGCTCTACTTCGGCGGCGCGTCCGACATCGCCTTCGAAATCGGCACCAAGCACGCCGACGTCTACATGATGTGGGGCGAGCCGCGCGCCTCAATCGCCGCGACTATCGATCGCGTGCGCAAGATGTCCGCCGTGCACGGCCGCAACCCGCGACTCTCCGTCTCCTTCCGCCCAATCATCGCGCCGACCGAGGATCAGGCCTGGGAAAAGGCCCACAACTACCTCGCCGCCGTGAACAAGCTGCGCAAGCAGTCGCTCGACTTCCGCCCGCAATCGCGAGGCTCGCAGCGACTGCTCGAGTTCGCCGAGAAGGGCGACATCCACGACGAGCGACTCTGGATGCCCATCGCCGGAGCGACCGGCGCCGCCGGTAACAGCACCGCCCTCGTCGGCACGCCCGAGCAGGTCGCCGAAGTTCTGCTCAAGTACATCGACCTCGGCGTCTCGACCATCCTGATCCGAGGCTTCGACCCGCTCCCCGACGCCATCGACTACGGCCGAGAACTGATCCCGATGGTCAAGGACGAAGTCGCCCGCCGCGAAGCAGAGGCCGCCCGCCGCGAAGCCTCACGCTCCCCCTCGCAGGGGGAGCTGCCGAAGGCTGAGGGGGTCCCTTCAGCAGCCGTAGCCGACTGAGCAGAGTGATCATGAACGACGCCGAACGCTGCATCCGCGCCTACGAGGAGATGGGCGACCATCGCACCGGTCGCGAGGCCGACAATCGCGCGACTCTCTGGATGATGGAGGAGCTGCGCGAGGTCGGCGTCGAGGCTGACTTCCAAACCTGGCGCTTCCCGCGCGTCGAGATACACGACGCCTCGATCCGCTTCAGCGGCTGGGACATTCCGGCCGTGCCAACCTTCGACAGCGCATTCACCGACCATAACGGTCTGACCGGAACCTTGCGCACCGACAACGGTCCGGGAATCGTCCTCTGGCAGTTCGCACCCGACGACCAGGAGCGGATGGCAGCCGGCGTCTACACATCCTTCGAGTTGGCCCGCGCCGACGGCGCCGACGCGATCATCATGATCATGGGAGATCCCGAAGGCCATCCCGTCGTGCGCAACGCCGAGCGCCCGCTCGACCCCATCGAGCTGCCGGTCCTACAGGTCGCGCCGATGGACGCAGGACCACTGCTGGATGCCGTCGGCTCCGAGATCACCATGATCAGCGACGGAGGCCGTGTCGACGCACCCGCAGACAACGTGACCGGAACAATTCCCGGCACCGATCCCGACGCCGAGCCAGTCGTGCTGATGACGCCCAAGTCCGGCTGGTACACCTGCGCCGCCGAGCGCGGCGGAGGCATCGCCATCTGGATGGAAGTCGCCGGACGAGTCGCCGCCAACCCCGGTCGCCGAACGCTCAACCTCGTCGCCTCTAGCGGACACGAACTCCACCACCTCGGCCTCGATCACTACATCCGAGAACTGGGAGACGCCGCCCACGACGTGCACGCCTGGATGCACCTCGGAGCTTCCATCGGCTCAAGAAACGGTCAACCCAGCTACGCCGCCTCCGACGACGAACTCTTCAACGTCGCCACCAACGCGCTGAACGAGCAAGGCCTCAAACGTCGAGCCTTCCCCGTCGGCAACGCCGGCTTCGGAGAAGCCCGCAACATCGGAGAAATCAACGGCCGCTTCGCCTCCTTCCTCGGAGGCCACCCCTACTTCCACAGCCCGCAAGACACCTACGACCGCTGCATCGACCCCGAGTCGCTAAACAAGCACACGGACGCCGTCGAGCAAATCGTCCGCCACATGCTGAAGTAGAAGCAAGCCCCCCTCCGTCATTCCTGCACCCGTCCATCATCCCCACTCCCAACTCCGTCACTCCTGCACCCCCTTCCGTCATTCCTGCGAAGGCAGGAATCACGAACCCCCCAACACCGACCACGAGACAAAGCCACGACGTACCCCGACACCTCGCGTGCCGTCCCCCTCGCGACTACTCAGGCAAGTTCCTCAAACAGATCGCGAAGCGTCGGATTCATCTCCCGGATCTCCCGCAGCTTCCAGTCCCGCATCCAACGCTTGATCCGCTTCTCCTTCGTGATCGCCTCCTCCATCGTGTCATGCAGCTCGTACCAGACCAGTCGAGTGACGTTGTAGCGACTGGCGAACTGACTGCCTCTCCGTTGTTTGTGCTGGTAGGCACGTCCGGCGAGGTCTGATGTCACCCCGGTGTAGATCGGACCGAACGGTGGTCGGTTGATGAGCATGTAGACGGCAGGTTGTCGTGGCATGATTCAGGCTCAGTGCTGCTCGGAGAGGGTTCGTACTACCGTTCGTGGTACGTCAACACCTTGAGCTTCGATCAATGTGTTGTGCTTCGTGATTCCTGCCTGCGCAGGAATGACGGAAACTGGAGCGTCGGTTGGGCGGGTCATGCGATCCCACTCCGGCGCAACCGCGACAACTCTGAATCTCCGACCCCAACCTCCGACAACGCCTCTGCCGTGTGTTCCCCCAGCAGCGGTGGCCTGCGACGTATCGACCATGGACTCTCGCTCAGCTTGTACGGCGCTCCCGGCAATCGGACCGGCTCGTCGAATTCTGGATGCTCAATCTCCGACCAGAACTCGCGAGCCTTCAGGTGTTCCGACTCCGCCACCTCGCCGATTGTGTGGACCGGCTGGAATGAGATGTGGTTCTCGCCGAAGATCTGCATCAGCTCTGCCTTGGTCCGCTCCTTCATCCAGGGATGCCAGAACGCGTCCAATTCCTCGACATGCTGGAACGCGAGCCATCGATTCTTGAGTCGCTCGTCGTACTGCCATTCGGGGTCGCCCAACAGCTCCATGAACCGGTTCCACTGCCGGTCGACCATCGTGATCACTTCGTAGTAACCGTCTTTCACCGGGGTCACCTGCCAGGGATAGAACGCGTTCATGTGCGTTCCCGCCCGACTGCGAGACTGACCGGTGAAGACAAACGCGGCGACGCCGGCGCCGGCCATCACGTTGCTGATGATGTCGACGATCGACAGCCAGGCATGCTGTCCCACGCCATCCTCACGTGTCGTCCGACGCGCCAATAGCGCCGCGATTGCGGCGTGGATCCCACCCTGAAACTGTGGTGCGTCGTAGGGCAAGCCGAGGGGGGCACGATCGGGGTCGCCGATCCGATACGAGATACCGCTCGCCAGCGAGGCAATCAGCGACTCAGAATGCCAGCCCTCGCGCTGCGTATCAATGCCAAAGACGGTGATGCTGACCTGATTCAACTCTGGCGAATCCAGCGCAAGATCGT
This sequence comes from Dehalococcoidia bacterium, assembly GCA_965207365.1. Classification (GTDB taxonomy): domain Bacteria; phylum Chloroflexota; class Dehalococcoidia; order Bin125; family Bin125; genus Bin125. The sequence continues at coordinate 1,761,828 of OZ242281.1, forward strand.
CCCACGTCAGTCCCAGCCGACGTTGCTCTGCAATCGGCCTCGACGTGATTACTGTCCCACAATGCTTCGCGATCTGCAGGTAGATACGGCGTCCGGTGGCCGACTCGACATCGAGGGTCAGGCTGCGCTTGTTCGTGTCCAGGAACAGGTGCAGCCCACTGCGCTCGCGACCGGGCGTGTCGGCCGCAAACGGAGGCTTGCGCCGCACGGAGTCTCCGCCCGGCGGCTCGAGCTTGATCACATCTGCGCCAAGGTCGGCCAGTAGCTTGCCCGCGTATGACGCGGCAATTCCGCCGCCATCCTCAAGCACTGTCATCCCCTCAAGGGCAGTTCCGTTCGTAGCGGTGGCGATTTGCTCATGCAATTCAGTCGTCATGAGAGTGAGGGTAACGCTAGTCTCTGTGCAGCAAACCGACGATCTTCAATGCAGCGGCGAGGAGGAGGCCCATGGAGAACCTGAGCGGCAAGGTCGCATTGGTGACGGGGGCAGGGAGCGGAATTGGACGCGGGATCGCCCTCGCCTGCGCCGACGAAGGCATGCATGTCATCCTCGCTGATGTCCAGGAAGGCACGGCCCAGGCAGTCGCGACCGAGGTCGAGGCGAAGGAAGTGCAGGCACTGGCCGTTGACCTCGACGTCACCGACACGGTGGCCTACGAGTGGCTCGCCGAGCAGGTCTACGCCGAGTTCGGAGAGCTCAACCTGCTGATCAATAACGCAGGCGTCATGACCGCCGGTCCCGTGAGTCAGGCAACCCAGGCCGACTGGGACTGGACCTTCGCGGTCAACGTGAACGGCGTCGTCAACGGTGTACAGACCTTCCTCCCGCGCATGCGAGCGCAGGACGGCGAGGCGCACATCGTCAACACCGTTTCGATGGCCGGCCTGCGACTCAACGAAGTAGTCCCGCTGGGCGTCTATAGCAGCAGCAAACACGCCGCCTTCGCCTACACCGAGTCGCTGCGAGACGAGCTGTCCGCCGAAGGCATCGGCGTCTCGGCGCTCTGTCCGGGCGGGGTCGACACCTTGATTGGCGAAGCGGGACGCAATCGACCCGATCAGTTCGGCGGTCCCCGAGAAGGTCCTGAACCGGGATTCACCGCCGGAGCCATGTCGCAGCAGATGAACCCTGAGGAAGTCGGCCGCATCGTGGTCAAAGGCGTCAAAGCCAATCGCTGGTTGATCCTGTCACACCCCGAACTGCGCTCCCACGTCGAGCGACGCTACCAGCGCATCATGGACGACTTCGAGTTCTATGCAAATGCGTAACCTCGTCATTGCCGCGCTTGCCGCGGCAATCTCGCTGAGTCGCGCACCGACGATAGTGCTGGATACGGCGAGATACCCGCGTCAAGCGCGGGTATGACGACAGAACGCAACACGATGAAATGAAGAGCCTCAAATGAGCACCGAACACACCACCGACACCGAAGTTCTGCCAGACCCCGAGGTCGTCGAGGTCTCCGAGGGCATCTACGCCTACATCCAGCACGACGGATCCTGGTGCCTCAACAATCCGGCCTTCGTCGATGTGGGCGATCAAGTGATCGCCATCGACGCCTGCGCCAACGAGCGTCGCACGCGGCTCTTCCAGGAAGCGATCGCCAGCATTTCCAGCAATCCGGTGCGAACCCTGGTCAACACCCACTCGCACATGGATCACACGTATGGCAACTGTCTCTTCGCTAACGACGCAGTGATCGTTGGGCATCGCAACTGTCGCGACGACATCCTGCGCGACGCACCGGACCAGCGTGAACGAGTGCAAGTGATGTTCCCCACAGTCGAGTGGGGCGATGTCACGCCGGTCGCGCCCAACGTCGTCTTCGACGACACCATGACGCTCTACGCCGGAGACCTCGAACTGCAACTGATCTACGTTTCTCCGGCCCACACCAACACCGATGCGGTGGTCTGGATTCCCGAGCGGCAGGTCCTCATCGCCGGCGATATCATCTTCAATCAGGGAACGCCGTTTGCGCTGATGGGATCCGTCGCCGGCTGGCGCTCGGCGCTGGTACGCCTGAAGGAACTGCCGATCAAGACAGTGATTGCCGGTCACGGTCCGGTCGCCGACGCCTCCGTCCTTGACGAAGTCGACGCCTACCTGGAGTTCGTCCAGGACTCGGCCAAGTCAGCCTTCGACGCCGGAGTCGATCCCCTCGAAGCTGCCCGAGACCTCGATCTCGGTCGCTTCGGTGAATGGACCGACGGAGAACGAATCGTCGGCAACCTGCACCGCGCCTACAGCGAACTCCGAGGTGAAGAGCTGGGCGGCGACATCGATATGGTCACCGCGTTCGGTCAGATGCTGGAATTCAACGGAGGTCAGCCGTTGCGTTGTCTGGCCTGATTGGATCCAAGAGCTCCCCCTCTGGGGGAGCTGGCGCGAAGCGACTGAGGGGGCCCGGCTTGGCCCTATCCGAGTTTCCATGAGCAACCTCGGGGCAGGCCTCCTCCGCCCCTTCGGGGCACCTCCCCCAAAGGGGGAGGTCTACTGATGTGCTGTTTTGCCGGTTCGCGGCGATGACGAGAAACAGCTAGACCGGAATCTTCTCCTCTTCCTCGAGCTCAACCATCCCCGCCCACTTACGTAGATCCTCGTTCAACCGACCCTCGCGATCAGACAGGTGACAGTCCCTCAGATACCCGAGATACGTCTCGACCTGCGCGCGGCGAATTTCGGCTACGTCGGCCATTGCCTCACCGGCGCCTTCTCTGCCCTCTCCCATGATCACGGCGATCGCGCTGTAGAGCGTGTCGTCATCGTCCTTGGCCAGGTACCACTCGGCTTTGTTCAGGTAGCGATGGATTTCCTCGCGACGCTCCGGCTCCTTGAGCAATAGGTAGCGCATGTGGTCGACGAAGTACTTCAGGTGCCGCTCGATGTCCTTGGCGCACAGCTCATAGATCTTGCGCTCGGCCTCTGTCTGGGCGAGCTGCTCGCCGTGGTTGAGCAACGCAATCAGCATCGCATCGTGCATGATCGAGGCAACCGTGAACTCCGAGAACGTGTAGCTCTGAGTCAGCGGCAGGAACTTCCAGTTGCGACCGCCGCGGCCAAGTCCGCCGCCATTGGACAACGCCCGCTTACGCCAGACCTCAAACAGCCGTGCGCCGTCGAACACGACGGTACCGAGGAAGAGCTTGACCTCGATATAGCCGTAGGAGATCTCCTGCAGCCAGCGGCCGGTGGTCTGCGCCTTGGTCCAGCCATACTCCGACATCAACGTCGCGAGCTGGCAGACCGCACGCTCCAGGTCGGAGCCGATCGGCGCCAGCGTGTCCCAGGGGATGTCCGAGGACGAGTTCCAGCGGTCGGCGATCGCGTCTTCATACAGTTCGGCGCACAGATCCGACCAGACCTCGGATTTCTCGAAGATCGAGTAGCCCATCTGCTCCGTGCGAGTATCGGGAATCGCACCACGAGGAATCTCGGTGTTGTTGTCCCAGTGCTCGGGCACTTCGCCGTAGACATCGACGTTGAGGTACTCAAAGCGCAGTCCGCCATTCTCCGGCGTAGCTTGTTCCTTCGCCTTCACCCCCCAGTGAACCGGAACATCCAACCAGTCAGAGGGAAGCCCCGACTGTTCCAGTCGTTCCTTGGCTGCCGCGACGACATCCTTGTCAGCCATAGTCAAACTCGCAATCCTCAGTGCCTGTGCCTCGTAGGGGCGACCCTTGTGGTCGCCCTCTCAACCCGCCGTGCCACGCGCGATACATAGGTAAGGGCGACCCGCAAGGGCCGCCCCTATAGCAGCGAACTCGCGCAGCGGGCCCCTTAGTTCTCGTCGAGCGCACCGGACAATGAGGGATGCAGCCGACCGGTTTCGAGTCGGCCGCCGAGTCCGGCCACATCGAGCCGGTGCAGGTACTCGAGCACTTGCTTGCGGCGCACGTGCCAGAACAGCCGCCAGCCTTCGTCCACGTCGCCGTCGCCGAGTAGGTAGACCAGCGCGCCGGCGAGGCCGGGGTTCTGCTGGTCCGGGTCGACCAGCGTGTTCTCAAACATGTCCAACGACCAGTGGACCTCTTCGGCCTTGTCCGGGTCATGCTCGAGCGTGTACTTGAGGTGCGTCACGCCGTACGCGACGTGACGCGACTCGTCCTGGGCGGCCAGTCGGAAAATCCGCTTCTCGGCCTCGTTGTGGGCGATCAGCTCGCCCAGGCGGAAGAGCGACTGAACAAAGCCCTCACCAAGGATGTGCAGCATCGAGGACATCTGCGTGAAGTCTTCAGCCTCAAGAATCTGTCGCAGTCCACCACCGCCACCCTGCAGCAACAGTCCGCCGCCATTGGCCAGAGCACGCTTGCGGAAGACATCGGTGTGACGCGCTTCGTCCATCACCTGAGACATCAGGAACAGGCCTGACTCGAAGTGGTCGGCGGCAACGCGCGGCAGCCACTTGCCGGGTACATCGCCGGCGATGAACTCAACCTCGGTCAGCGAGGTGCAGAGCTGCGCCATCGCGCGCTCAATGTCCTCGGGCAGTTCATCCATCGTGTCCCAGGGAATGTCGGTGGCCGACGACCACTGCCGCGAAACGGCCTCGTCGTAGAGCAGTCCGGCCGAGTCGGAAAACGTCTCGGTCGCGTCACCCAGCACCCAGGCCGACATCCGCGGCGCGGCGCCATCGGGGGGCGCTGCGCCACGAGGTCGGGCGGAGCTATCGGTCGTGGTCGCCGGCACCTCGCCGTAGAGCGACTTGTTGATCTGCTGCAGCGTCAGACCCTTGCGACCAGGATCGGCCGAGACACCCCACTCGGTGTCCAGGTCCAGCCAGGAGAGGTCAAGGTCGGGAGCCTCCGGTTCCATGCGCAGTTCTTCAAGTTTGTCAACGGTGACCATCGTCAGGCTCCTCAGAAAGCGGCCCAAGCCGCACCAAATCGCTGCGGCAACAGGCGCACAGGCAACTGTATATTCCGCTACAGGGTAGAGGGTCGTCAGCCAGATTGTCGAGGTCGAGGTCTGCCGTTCTGATGACAGCGGAGGGTACGGGAGCCTGTCAAGGTGGTGATCGACATCGTTGTCACTGAACGGAGTCTGTTGGGCTAACCTGTCCGCTCATGGGGATCTTCTACGAGCCTCATGCGAGAGTGAGAATGGGGCACAGAGGAATCTCTGAGGAGGTCGTCGAAACGGTCCTCGCAGATCCAGACATCACAAGGCCGGCGCGCCCGCTAGGAGCTTCGATTCCCTGCCGGATCTACGAACGCCGTTTCGGAACGCAAGTCTGTAAGGTGTACATTCGAGATGGAGTCGAGCCGGTTACGGTAGCGACGGTAGCCTGGCGAGAATCGTGATCGATTGGGGGAGAGCTTGATGTCCAACTACCCAAAAGCGACCAAGAGCGACGTGGGAGACATTCTCTATGTCCAGTTGAGCGATGAGCCAGTCGCGAGGACTCGAGAATACGGGGATGAGTGTTTGGTGGACTTTGACGCTGGTGGCGGAATCGTCGGCGCGGAGTTCATCATGATTGACGAACAATTCGACTTGACCAAGATCCCTTCCTCGGAGATCTTTGCGGTTGCCGTCAGGAACTATCTGGCAACTCGAACGTAGTCTTGACCTCAGGCACTGCCAGAGGCCCGCATTGCGCAACTAGGGCCGCTGACATGGACGCCAAGCACCTATGCAAGGCGAATCAACATTCCCCGCTCCCCAGCGGCGTAGCCGTGTGCTGCACATCTACTGTTGCGCCCCACTTGTAACACACCCTAATCCGTCCGATACAGATAGCGGACGTCCCACAATCCGTACAGCGTCGCCGCTGTGTTGCCAAAGACGTTTCGTACCGCGTTCAGGCGCTCGGGATGTGTCGTATAGATCAGCGGCAGGTTCTCAGCCACGATCTCCTGCGCCTGGTGATACATGGCAACCCTTAACTCCCGATCCAACTCCTGGCTGGCCCGGATGTAGATGTCGTCCAACTCTGCCTCCCAGGCCGTCGCCGGTTCTGACTGGTTTGGATACCAGAGGTGCAGGCTCTCTGAGCTGTGCCAGAGCACGATGGCGCTGTACGGGTCGGGACCTCCGGTGAAGCCGATCACGATGGCATCCCAGTCATACGACGTGGTCAACTGGCCGACGAGCTCGCCGAAATCAATGACCTGCAAGTCGACATTCAGTCCGATCTCGGTCATCCCCTGGTGGATGATGCCCGTGACCTGTTCGCGAACGGTGTTGCCCTGATTCGTGGCCAACGTAAAGGCAATCTCATTGCCTCGGTCATCCTCGCGGAAGCTGTCATTGTCGCGGTCAGTCCAACCCAGTTCATCCAGGAGTGCATTGGCCTGATCGAGGTCGAACTCGTACGTAGCGACATCGGAGTTGTGGAACGCGCCAGTCGCAGGACTGATGGGCGACCATTGCGGATAGCCCAATCCATGCTGAACCTGCTCGATGATCGCATCCTTATCGACCGCATGAGCCACCGCCCGCCGAAATGCCAGGTTGCTGAACCAGTAGAACTTCTCCTCAGAGACATAGGCCGCGCCGGATTCTGGATCTACGCCCTGGTTCTGGTTGAAGGCCACGAACGTCGAGCCAAACGTCGGTCCCCGGCGATGAATGGTGAAGTTCTCGTCGTCAGCGAGCGGTTCAAGTTCCGCAAACTCGTGGCCGAGCACCCCGTGGATGTCGGCCAGGCCGGATCGGAACGCTTCCAGCTCACTCTCCAGGTCCGGCACGATCACCTGGACAATCCGGTCGAGATAGGGCAGTCGGTTACCGTCCGCATCGGTCATCCAATAGTCAGGGTTGCGGCGAAACGCGACACGCTCGCCGGCCACATACTGATCGATCAGGAACGGCCCGGTGCCAATGATCTCAGATGGGTCGGTGCTGATATCCCAGACTTCGGTAAAGGCGCCGCCGTCGACGTGGGCCTGCAATATGTGCTGCGGATAGATCGCGGTAGCCATCGAGCGGAGGAACGGTGCGAATGAAACGGGCAGCACGAACTGGACCGTGTAGTCATCGATTGCCATGACAGTCATGGGCACCTGTTGCCAGTTGCCGTCGTCGTCCAGCAGACGGAAGTTGAATGTCGCGCGCGTAGATGTCGGGATGTCCTCGTTGTAGATGATCTCGTTGAAGGTGAACTCCACATCAGCCGCCGTGAACGGCTCGCCATCGTGCCAGACGACATCGCGACGCAGATAGAAGGTCCAGGTGAGCCCGTCGGCTGACACGTCCCACGACTCGGCCAGGTTCGGTTGCGGCTCGCCGCTGAGCCAGGAGATATCGGTCAGCCCTTCAAACAGGTACCCCAACACGCCCGACGAGCCGGCGTCGTTGGACAGGGCCAGGTTGAAGGTCAATGGCTCTGAGATCGTCGCAAACGTCAACGTTCCGCCGTACTCGCCGACTTCATACTCGAACTCATCGGCGTTCGCGCCAAGCTGCGCGACGACATTTTCGTCAGCGGCAGGACTGTCGATGTCGGCAGATGTCTCAGGGATGTCGTCGTCGCATCCTGTCATGAACGCCAACGCCCAGACTGCGATGAGCAGCAGTGAGATACCGAACAATCGCTGCATGCCAAACCTCCGCTGTTCCCGATACCATACGAATCCTATCAACGAACGATGGTCGTTCTCGATCAAAGACGCGACCCGGTTGGGCAACGATGTTGGGCAACGATCAGGTGTCGGCTAGGCTGAGTCCGACTGACTGCTAACCACTGGAGAATCGAAACATGTCCTTGCCTGAGTTTGAGAATGTGCTGCTGGAGCGCACCGGCACCGACGACCGCATCGGTGTGGTCACGCTGAACCGGCCCGAGAAGATGAACGCGCTCTCGCAGGAGCTGATCTACGACTTCCGCGACGCGCTTGAGTACTTCGAGGCCGACGACGACGTGCGCGTGCTAATCGTCAAGGGCGCGGGGCGCACCTTCTCGGCCGGTTATGACCTCACACCCGCTGGCGGCTACGGCGCCGACGCCGTACACAAGCGATTCCGCACCGTCGACGACGACGGCAACCGCCTGATCATGGGAATTCGCGGCGGCATGGCCCGCGTCACGGACATCTGGATGTACTTCTGGAACATGCAGAAGGTGACCATCGCCCAGCTCCACGGCTACGCGATCGCGGGGGGCTTTGAGCTCTCGATGATGGCCGACCTCGTCGTCGCCGCCGAGGACACGCAGATCGGTCACCCCGGTCTGCGCTTCGCCGGCTCACGGACTTCGGCGATCCTGCCCTTGCTGACCAACATGCGCAAAGCCAAGGAGCTCTTCTACACCGGCGACCCAATCCGCGCGACCGAGGCCGCCGAGCTCAACCTGATCAACTACGCCGTCCCGCGCGACGAGCTGGAAGAGAAGACCCTCGCCCTCGCCGAGCGCGTCTCCAACCTACCCGCCGACCACCTCGCCCAGCTCAAGGTCCACGTCAACCGCTTCTACGAGAACATGGGCATCTACTCATCGCTGCGCTCCTCAACCGACCTCGACGCCGTCGGTACCTTCACCAGCCAGCACTACGAGTGGTCAAGGAGAATGAGGGACGAAGGCCTCAAGGGAGCCCTCGCCTGGAGAGACGGCCCCTTCGGCGACTACTCCCAGGCGCCTCGGAGTCGTTAGAATCACCCGTGTGACGTACGCTTGTGCTATGTTGTCGGTGACTGGAACGACTACACCTCACCCAGAAAGGGCGTGTGGCATGGCTACTGAGCAGCCAACCCGCATGACTCCCAGCGAATGGCAGAAGGCAAGGAGCAAACTTCTCGCACTCTCGCTGAAGGCGCAAGACCACGCTGTGAACCCGAGACTGGACGACTCATCGGCACCGCCGGACAAATGAGCGGAGCCGACCTATGCCGGTGCTAGCGATGGTTTTCGATTTCGATGACACGCTAGTGCCAGATTCCACGACTGCGTTGCTCGAGGCTTCTGGAATCGACTCACGGACCTTCTGGACGCAGAGTGCCAAGGAGCTGGTGGAGGTAGGATACGATCCGCCCTTGGCGTATCTTAATCTGCTTCTTCGCGAAGTTGCGCCTGGCAAGCCACTTGACGGCCTAACGAACACACGACTCATGGAGTTTGGCCGTGACGTTGTTGAGCAAACCTGGTTTCCCGGGTTACCGGAGATGTTCGATGAAGTCCGCGCTGAGGTTGAGCAATACCGAGACGTGAGCGTCGAATTCTATGTCATCTCCGGCGGTCTGCAGGCCGTTATTGAAGGCTGTTGGACAGTTCAGAATCACATCGACGGCGTCTATGGCTGCCAACTTGCGGAGAGTGTGGAGACTGGCGTGGTGGCTGAAGTGCAACGTTGTGTGACCTTTACCGAAAAGACTCGATTTCTGTTCGAGATTAGCAAAGGGATTGCAGCAGAAGAGGCGCAGACCAAGCCGCACTTAGTCAACCGAAAGATCGACGAAGCACAACGTCGCGTGCCGTTCGCCAACATGATCTATGTCGGCGATGGCTTGACGGACATTCCTTGTTTTTCTCTCGTAGAGAAAGGAGGAGGTTCTTCATTTGCCGTCTTCAAGCGTGGTGAGGAAACTGCTAAGCGATCGTTCCAGGAGCTTCTAACGACCGGCAGAGTGACGAGCATGCACTTCCCGGATTATCGGAGCGAGGCCGAGCTGGGCGCGATCTTGCGTATGGCAGCGATATCCAAGGCGGCGGAGCTACAGCTATTCGCATCACACGCACTGCTCTAGAGGCACGTCCCGAACACAGCATCCATGCCCACCTTCATCGGCCTCGACCTTGCCTGGTCACGAAACAAAGAGAGTGGCGTTTGCTGGCTCGAGGGCGATTCGTCGGAGAATCTGCGCTGCACCCGGATCGAGGCCGCTGTCTGGGATATGTCGGACTTGGCATCCGACGTTACAACGGTGTCAGGCGACGTGGTCGTCGCCATCGACGCTCCGCTGCTTTACACGGAGAAACGCGATGTTGAACGCGAGATCGGCAGACGATTCGGCAAGTACAAGGCGTCGGCGCACTCACCACATCCACACGTCAGAGCAGGTCGCAAGGCCGGTATTGTCCTCGGTGAAGCGCTCGAACCCGACGGATTCTCTCTCTACCCGAAGCAGTTCCTCAAGGGCGACCGCGACGGTCGCCACGCCGTCGAGGTCTACCCGCACACGATCCATGTGCGCCTGTTCAAACTCTGCGAGCGGATTTTGTACAAGAAGGGGAGAGTAGCGGTCCGACGCAAGGGCATGCTGGAGTATCAAGTCCATCTCGGTAATCTCTTGGATCGAGTCGCACCGCGAGTGCTGGAGTGTTCAGAAGTCCAGCGATTGCTACAGCCGCAGACAGTACTGGATGCCAGAGGCAAGAGCCTCAAGCGCGTCGATGACACGCTCGACGGCCTCACCTGCGCACTGGCCGCATTCCTGCTCTGGAAGGAACCGCAATGCTGGGAGCTGATCGGCGACCGCAACGGCTACATCGTCGCGCCCCGCGCAATCGACGATCGCTGACCGCTGCTTTAGACACGGTCTGCCCCTGATCCCAGTCCCCGCTTCACGCGGGGACCTGCTCCTCCCCTTCACGGGACTTGAACACTAGGGCGTGTTCACATCAGCCATTCGCTTAGCCAGAAATCCGTCATTGCCGCGCTTGTCGCGGCAATCTCGCCGAGTTGTGAACATCCAGTGGCGCTGAATGCAGCGATATACCCCCGTTCAAGCCGGGGGCAGGCTCCGCGGCGAGCGCGGGCATGACGGGCACTCCTGGACTGAACGGCCCCATGTGAACAGGCCCTAGATAGCCAGCCCCGCCCGAACGGGTCCCCGCGTAAAGCGGGGACTGGGAAGTGAGCTGACGTTGCCTCAACCTGGGAAGTCCGCCTGCGACTTCAGCGCTACGATCTGAGCCGTGTGGTCGCCGTCGTGGTACGCTTGGAATAGCGGCCAGGCCATTGATGGTAGGTCTCCGAAGAATGCGTGCGGAACGGTGGTTTCGTTATCGATCTCGTCCGGTAGTGCATTACCGACGCTGAGCAGTCGCTCGCTGACTCGCGTCACCTGTGCTCGCAGCTCATCGACATCCGACGCCGGAGCCGTGATCTGACCCGGCGGACCCTTGACCACCGTTCTCCCATTGGCCGTCGCTGCGATGATCTCGGCCACGTTCGGCGAAGCCGTGATCACATGCCGCATGATCTCACCGATGCTCCAGGTGCCTTCGTCGTCGGGATCGATCTTGGGGTGAGGGGACCAATCGGCCTGTTCCTGGCTCACGTTCTGAATTGCGTCGATCAAGGCAAACCGCGCGTTGGCCATGCGCAGCCAGATTTGGTCCCACGGCAGTGTTTCAGCGTCGCGCAGAAAGCCCTTGCGCAACTCATGAATCGGTGATGCCATGCCGGATTCTCCTCAGTCCTGCGACAGGATGCCCTGGTGACGGAGTTTGGCAATCAGCTCTTCCTGCGTCCCCGTGCCCTTGGTCGAGTTACAGGCCCCACAGAGCAACTGCAGGTTGTCGATATGGTTACCTCCGCCCCTCGATCGTGGAACGACGTGATCGATCGTGAGGTTCCGAAATGGGAAGGTGGTCCCACAACCGTTACAGCGCCCTGCTTGTTGACCGAACAGTGTCTGTTTGTTGGTCTTGACGTTATACGGCGGGATAGCGCCGAGATCAGTACGCGCCGGGACATCGGTGCGGTGTACCCCGAGCCGATTCCACTCAAGGCCTATCTCCCGTTGTAGCCGCAGGTTTACCAGCTCGGCTGCCTTTGGCGAAATGTCGATCCCGATCCATTGGCGGCCCAGCTTCTGCGCCGCGACACACGCCGTCGCGCAGCCGCAGAACGGATCGAGCACCATGTCGCCCGGGTTGGATGAAGCGGTGATGATTCGTTCCAGCAGCTTGAGCGGCTTCTGCGTCGGATAGCCGACGCGTTCTGTTGCGCGGGCGCCGATCGGCCGAATGTCCGTCCAGACGGCTTGGAGTCGCTGGCCTTCCTCCACTTCATCCAGGTATCTCTTGTAGCGCGGAGTCTCACCGCCCTCGGGCCAGAACACCCTACCGCGTTGCTCCAGGATGTCGAGCTTTTCTTGACTTGTTTTGCCGCTAAGCTCCGGGTCTTGATTGCCTTGCGGAATGGCCCAGTGTCGACCGGTACTCGTAGGATCAACGTCTTTCCATGGCAGCCCTGAAGTGCCGCTGCGCGTTCCCGCCGCCGTTAAGTCTGAAAGCGTAAATCTGCCCCGGTCATCAGAATGGCGATAAAACTGTCGCAGATACAGTTGATCGTGCGAGCCAGTCGGTTGTCGCCAAGTGTAATTGTCGGAGCGGCTATAGAAAAATAACGTGTCGTAGTTTGGCCCGAATCGCCGAGCGCTACTATGCGCCGATGTCCGCTGCCAGACGATATCGTTACGGAACTGTCCTTCGCCAAACACCGTATCCATGAGCAGTTTGATGTAATGCCCCGCGGTAGGATGGCAGTGAAGGTAGATGCTGCCCGTCGACTTCAATACCCGCGCCATTTCGATCAGGCGGACCGCCATCATGGTCAGATAAGCCTTCATCGGTTTGCTGTGAGCAAACTCAGCCGCATCGATCACCGCGTACAGTCCAGGGTGTTGCTCCGCGACCTGGCCGTGCCAAGCGAGGTCGACATCATCAAGCGTCCACGTGTCCTTAAATGCAGCGCCGGCCGCATCAGAGCCGATCGGTGCCGCGTAGTCCTTGTTTGAGTTAAACGGCGGATCGAGGTAGATCAGATCGACCGACTCGGAGTTCATCCCTCGCATGATGTCGAGGTTGTCGCCCGTCCAGATCGTTTGATTGGCCCAGTTTGGTTCGCTCATGCGGGTAGCGTATCTGTGCGATAGCCGCCTGATGCCTTAGCGGAACTCGGGCGCGATCTCCTCGATGAACCGATCCATCTGTTCCGTCCGTTGGAACGCGTTCGATCCCAGTGTGAAGTCGGGAATGATGATTTCGTCGACTCCCGCGTCGATGTAGGCCTGTACGGTTTGCTTGATCTCGTCGTTCGATCCGCCCAGCACTGGGCGGCCGCTGGCTCTGGCGGGACCTAAGACATCGTCGTTGTCAGTCATCATCAGCAGCGTGCACGCCGAGCGCTGGATCTCGGCCGGGTCCCGACGCACGTCGCTGCAATGCGCGTCGAGGACCGACTGCTTGTGGACCAGCACCTCGGGCGTGCCCCAGACATTCCACTCGTTGGCGTACTGCGCCGTAATGCGCAAAGTTCGCTTCTCGCCGCCGCCACCGATCATCAGTGGCAATGGCGTCTGGATCGGCTTCGGCTCGAGCGGCGCGTCGATGAACTGGTAGTGCTCGCCGGTGAAGTTGGTCTTTTGGTAGCGGAACAGCTCGGTCACGGCATGGCAGGCTTCTTCGAAACGGTCCATCCGCTCCTTGAGTGTGCCGAAATGGATGCCGTAGTAGTGATGCTCATTCTCTTGCCAGGCTGCGCCTAGACCGAGGATGAAACGCCCACCCGAGATGATGTCGATCTGCGCCGCCATCTTCGCAGTGACCGCCGGGTGACGATACGTGTTGCCCGAGACCATGTGTCCCAGCTTGACTCGGGGAATGCGCGAGGCGAATGCGGCCAGCGTCGTCCACGACTCGTGGACCATTCCATCAGAGGCATCCTCGCCGACCGGCTTGTTGGGCATGAAGTGATCGGCGAACCAGATCCGGTCCCAGCCGGTGCGCTCGGCATGCCGGGCGACGGTCAGTACCTCGGCCCAGGGGTTGGATGCGGCAGGCCAGAATCCGAATCGCATAGTGAATGATCCTTCGTCACGCGTTCGCTCGATTGCCGGTTGTGAGCGCAGATTAGCGAGTTCACAGTCACTCGTTGGAGCGCGGTCGGTTAACTGAATGGCAACCGCAGTCACCGACAGGCAAGTAGACAAGGCGCGTACCATGGTGTCGGCGGATTGCGGGCAACCGAGGCGGTTGCCGCGTTCATGGCCTTCGAACAGCGTTCGGTTGAGAGGCCGTGTCATGCGCACGTTGTTGGTCGTGGAAGATGAACGCCCGCTGGCGGAAACGCTGCGGTTCAATCTCGAGATGGAGGGCTACCGGGTCCGCACCGCCGAGGACGGCATCGAGGGACTCTCGATGGCCCGCGCGCTGCAGCCCGACCTGGTCTTGTTGGATTTGATGCTGCCCCGTATGGACGGACTCGACGTGCTGCGCGGCATCCGCGAAACCTCGCAAGCGCCGGTCCTCTTGCTCACTGCAAGAACCTCCGAGGCTGACCGCGTCAAGGGACTCGACCTGGGCGCCGACGACTACATCACCAAGCCGTTTTCGCTGGCTGAACTTAAGGCTCGCGTGCGCGTGCATCTGCGCCGCAAGCAGGATGTGTCGGTGGACGTCCGCGAGCTGGAGTTCGGCGAGTTCAAGTTGGATCTGAACCGCCGCTTGCTGACCAAACACGGCGAACCGATCGCCCTGCGGCCTAAGGAGTACGAGCTGCTCGCCTACCTGGCGCAGCGCGATGGTCGAGCGTTCACTCGCGACCAGTTATTGAATGATGTCTGGGACATCTCTTTCGCCGGCGGGACACGCACAGTGGATGTCCACGTACGCTGGTTGCGCAAGAAGATCGAGAAACCCGACGGACCGCCGCGCCACCTGATCACGGTGCGCGGAGCGGGGTATCGATTCGAGCGGTAAGCGTGCGCACGGTCGTTGTTGGTGTCATTGCACTGTTGCTGGGAGTTGGGCTGCTCGCCTCAGAAGCATCGACGGTCGGCGGTGGGATCGCTCTAGCGTCTGGTCTCGGGTTGTGCGCCGCTGGACTCAGATTAAGCACCCGCGCTGCCGCGCTGCTACGCGAACAATCCGCTGGCCGATCACAGGCCGCAGAGCGATTGCGCGACCAACTCTCCTCGCGGACTGCGGAACGAGATCAACTGGAGCGCGCCCTCGCCTCGACCGGCGACATGGTGATCGCCCTCGACTCCGATGCCAGGATTCAATACCTCAATCCCATCGCCGAGCTCACGCTGCGTTCTGGTCAGCGCGACACGATTGGCTCTCCGCTGCTGGAAGCAGTCGAAGACCCCGACCTGTACGGTGCAGTCCGACTTGCGATCGACGAAGGCACACCCGCCGTCCTGGTCGTATTGCGAGACGGCAGACGATTCCGCACTGTGGTCGCTCCAGTTGCCGATGTCGCCGAATCGGGGCCCTGGTCCGTCGTGCTCGCAATGCACGACCTCTCGGACCTCTATGAGGCGGAGATTGCACGACGCGACTTCTTCATCAACGCCTCGCACGAGTTGCGGACACCGCTGTCGTCCATATCGGCAGCGGCTGAGACTCTCGAGGTGGCTCGGCGTCCCGAAGACTCGGAGCGCTTCCGTAAGATCATCCAGTCCGAAGCAGAGCGGATGAACCAGCTAGTCGAGGAGATGTTGGCCCTGGCGCGGCTCGAATCGGGCCTGACCGAACCGGAAATCGAAGTCGTCGGCATGGAGACGTTGCTGGAAGACGCGGTAGAGATCATCAGGCCGCAGGCCGAGCGCGAAGGCCTCTCGCTGATGTACTCCGGTCTCAACGGCGACGAGCAGACGATGATCGTCGCCGATCCCGAGTTGGTCGAGCGGGCGCTACTCAACCTCTTGCACAACGCCGTCAAGTTCACCGAGAAGGGCGGATCGATCGAAGTGCTCTCGGAGATGGGCGATGCCTCCGATCCTGCGCCGATGGTCTGGATCCAGGTACGGGATACCGGCATCGGGATCGAGCCGACCGAGCAATCACGCATCTTTCAGCGCTTCTACCGCGTCGACCGCGCCCGGCAGTCGGGGGGCGGAACCGGCCTCGGACTGGCCGTCGTCCGGCACATCGCCGAGGTCCACGGAGGCGCGGTCTCACTGCGGAGTGCGCCCGGCATCGGTTCGACCTTCGGCTTCAGTGTGCCGCTCGCCCAACAGAGCTGATCCCGGCCTGTGGAAGACCGATGCGTAACCTCCGATTCCCCTCTCCCCCCCTTGCGGGGGGAGATATCACGGAGTGACAGAGGGGGGGCAGCTGGCGACGACCAGATAGGGCCAACAGGCAGGGAACCCCCCTCTGCCTTCGGCATCTCCCCCGCAAGGGGGGAGAAGGGGAGTTGTGCATCAGTCTCTGGAAGAGGGAGTCCCCAATGAAGCGCAGCTCGACCATTTGCGCACACGTCTCCTGTCGGCAATAACCCACTCTTAACGGCCCGTTATCCGCATGGTTAACGCGAACCCGGTCATAGGTCTGAAGCTGTGCATCGCGCATCGCAAACAACTGGTGCGCAGTGTGGCGAGCGCTCAGGAAGAGCGAGCCACGAGTGGTGTGTCCGGCATCGAGACTCGCCGGTCACAGAGCGAGAGGAGCGTGATCGTCTTGGAAATCGCAAACAACAGGCTGTCAACGCGGTGGCTGCCGCTGTTGATCGTCGCCATGTTGGCAGGAGCCATGCTGCTCGTCGCCTGCAGCGGAGATGACGAGCAACAGCAAACAGTAGCCCGACAAGACCAGCAACAGGATCAGCCCGCGCCAACCAGCGCTGCCGAGGACCAGGAACAGGCCGAGCAGCAGCAGGCGGCCGCCACTTCGGCGCCGACCCAACAACAGCAACAGGAATCCCGCGAACAGCTGTCAGGGATCGCGGGTGAAATCCAGGTCGACGGTTCCTCGACCGTCTTCCCGATCACCGAGGCGATGGCCGAAGAGTTCGGCATCCTCACCGACCGCGGCGTGCGCGTCACCGTCGGCGTCTCCGGGACGGGCGGCGGTTTCAAGCGCTTCTGCGCCGGCGAGACCGACATCTCCGACGCATCCCGACCAATCAAAGACTCCGAGGTCGAGCTCTGCACCGAGGCCGGCATCGAGTTCATCGAGGTCCCGGTGGCCTTCGACGGACTGACGGTGGTGATCAACCCGGACAACGACTGGGTCGACCAACTGACTGTGGCCGAGTTGAACCACATCTTCCGCCCCGACGACTACGCCATCTCGTGGGCCGACGTGCGCGACGGCTTCCCCGACACGGAGATTTCGCTCTACGCGCCCGGAGCCGATAGCGGCACCTTCGACTACTTCACCGAGGCAATCAACGGCGATGGCGGTGTCCACCGCTCCGACAACACGACATTCTCCGAAGACGACAATGTGCTCGTCCAGGGCGTGGCCTCGGACCGCGGCGGGATCGGCTACTTCGGCTTCAGCTACTACGCCAACAACGCCGACAGCCTCAAAGCAGTTCCGGTGATCAACGACGCCGGCGTCGCGATCTCGCCGTCTAACGAGACCATTAATGACGGCTCCTACAACCCGCTCTCACGACCGCTGTTCATTTACGTCTCGGTCGCCTCACTCGAGCGCGAGGAAGTCGCCGCCTTCGTCGAGTACTTCCTGACCGACGGCACCTGGCTGGTCGACACGCCTGAGGTTGGCTACGTCCAGCTACCGGCTGACATCTACGCCGCCGCTCTGGACCGAGTGCAAGGCCGCGTCAGCGGCTCGGCCATGGCCGCCGCCGTGGAAGGCGCTTCGCTGGGCCAAATCTTCGGCATCCAAGATTCGCAGTCAATGGTCGCTGATCTCTCAGCACTCGAAGGCGAAATCGCGGTCGACGGTTCCTCGACCGTGTTCCCGATCACTGAGGCGATGGCCGAAGAGTTCGGCATCCTCACCGAGCGCGGCGTGCGCGTCACGGTCGGCGTTTCCGGTACCGGCGGGGGCTTCAAACGATTCTGCGCCGGCGAGACCGACATCTCCGACGCCTCCCGCCCGATCAAAGACTCCGAGGTCGAGCTCTGCACCGAGGCCGGCATCGAGTTCATCGAGGTCCCGGTGGCCTTCGACGGACTGACCGTCGTGATCAACCCGGACAACGACTGGGTCGACCAACTGACTGTGGCCGAGTTGAACCACATCTTCCGCCCCGACGACTACGCCATCTCGTGGGCCGACGTCCGCGACGGCTTCCCCGACCTGGAGATTTCGCTTTACGCGCCCGGAGCCGACAGCGGCACCTTCGACTACTTCACCGAGGCAATCAACGGCGACAACGGTGTCCACCGCTCGGACAACACGACCTTCTCCGAGGACGACAACGTGCTCGTCCAGGGTGTGGCCTCGGACCGCGGCGGCATTGGATACTTCGGCTTCAGCTACTACGCCAACAACGCCGATGTGCTTAGGGCCGTACCCGTCGTGAATGCTGCTGGCGACGCCATCACGCCGTCCAACGGGACGATCAACGACGGCTCCTACAACCCGCTCTCGCGACCGCTGTTCATTTACGTCTCGGTCGCCTCGCTCGAGCGTGAGGAAGTTGCCGCGTTCGTCGAGTACTTCCTGACCGAAGGGACCTGGCTGGTCGACACGCCCGAGGTTGGCTACGTCCAGTTGCCTGAGGCGATCTACGCCGCCGCGCTCGATCGAGTGCAGAACGGCGTCGTGGGCTCCGCAATGGCCGAAGCCGAAGACGCCGCCCTGGCGGCAATCTACGGCGCGGAGTAACCGCAGCCCGGCGAGACATGGCCTCTACACCTGCGCGCCCTGATTGATCTGCATCCTTTGCGGACCGATCGGGGCGCAGCAGCGACTGCAGTGCATCCCCGGACGCGGTTCCCCTGCTGACTTACTGGTTGTTAACCCTGATATCTGGTTGAGCAAATATTTTGCTCCCATCACCTGCCTTCCCACCACCGGGCAGATCCTGCCTGATCGGTAGCGAGACTCAACATGGCAGCACGGCAGCCCAACGAGCCGCAAGCGCAACCATCGCAGGACACCGTCCGCTCCCTCCTGGCCGAGCTCTGGCGCGACCGACTGCAACCCTCGCGCCCTGGCAGTGGCCGAGAGACCCCGGCCGGCCGAGTCATTCACGCTGCATTGTTCCTGACGGCTACTCTCTCCGCCTTCGTCACCATCGGCATCGTCCTGGTCCTGATCTTCGAGACCGTCGAGTTCTTCCGCGAGGTCCCCTTCCTCGACTTCTTCGGCTCGACCAAATGGTCGGCCTTGTTCGCCGAGAAGCAGTTCGGCGTCTGGGCCTTGGTCTGGGGCACGGGCATGATCGCCCTGATCGGTCTGGCCGTAGCGATTCCCCTCGGCCTGATGGCGGCTGTCTTCCTCAGCGAGTACGCCCCGCCCCGCATCCGAGCAATCGTCAAGCCGATCCTGGAGATCCTCGCCGGCGTGCCGACCGTCGTCTTCGGCTATTTCGCCTTGGTTTCGGTGTCTCCGGTGATTCGCGACATCTTCGGCCAGGACGTCGGCATCTACAACGCGCTCTCCGCCGGCATCGTCGTCGGACTGATGATCGTCCCGATCATCGCCTCACTCTCCGAGGATGCCATGAGGGCCGTCCCCCGCTCACTGCGCGAAGGCGCCTACGCGCTCGGCTCAACCCGCATGGAGGTCTCCCTCCGCGTCGTCCTGCCGGCTGCCTTCTCCGGCGTCGTCGCTTCAATCATCCTCGCCGCATCTCGAGCCGTCGGCGAGACCATGGCCGTGACCATCGCCGGCGGCGGCAACCCGCAGTTCGGTGTCGGACCACTTGAAGCGGTCCAGACCATGACCGCGATGATCGTTCAACTCTCACTCGGCGATACACCGACCACATCCATCGAGTTCAAGGTCCTCTTCGCGGTCGCGATGACCCTCTTCGTGCTGACTCTGGTGATGAACATCGTCGCCCAGTGGGTCTCGCGCCGCTTCCGGGAGGAATACGAATGAGCGCTGCTGCTCCGTCAGCTCAACTGACCGCGTTCTCGCCGCGGGTCCGCATTCGCCGTGGCGTCTCAGTCGGCTTCATGGTGGCCGCGCTCTTGGCCATCGCCATTTCTATGATCATGCTCGGCGCGCTGGTTGTCGAGATCGCCGTTGACGGCGCCGCCCGGCTCTTCACCGACGGCACCGCCGTCGAGCGAGAAGCGCGCGGCGGCGGCATCGTCACTGATCTGCCCACACCCGTCGGCATGGCTTGGATGACCTGGGCTTTACCCGTCGCCATCGTCCTGCCCTTCATCGGTCCGCGACTGCTAAACAGCCTCGTTCCCGGATTGCCCCGGCTCGCAGAACGGCTCATCGGTCTGATCGTCGTCGCGCCGGCCGCAGTCTTCGTTCACATTCTCTACGTGCGCTTCGAGTCGGCGTACTTGATCGACTACGCCAGGGCCATCGGCATCGATGGCGCTAGCGGCAACCTCCTCCAGCTATTCGGCGAGGCGTCGGGCTTCCAGTTCGTCCGTCTGCTGGTCATCGGCATCCTCCTGCCGCTCGGGATCCTCGCAGCCGGCTGGTTCTGGTCACAGCGGATGCGTAAGCCCTCCCTGCTGATCCCGGCGATCATGATCATTGCCTGGGTCGTCTACCTCTTCATCGACCCCTGGTTCCTCTCCTCCTTCCCCTCCCGCAAACCCGCCGATGCCGGCATCTTCTCCGCCGTCACCGGCACCCTCTACATGATGGTGATCACCGCCGCCATCGCCTTCCCCCTCGGCGTCGGCGCCGCCATCTACCTCGAGGAATACGCCAGACGCAACTGGTTCTCAAGAATGATCCAGGTCAACGTCTCCAACCTCGCCGGAGTGCCATCGATCATCTACGGACTGCTCGGACTCCAGGTCTTCGTCCGAGTCCTCGAGTTCGAACGCTCCGTCCTTGCCGGCGCCTGCACCATGGCGCTGCTCGTCATGCCGATCATCATCGTCTCCGCCCAGGAAGCCCTGAGAACCGTCCCGCCCTCCATGCGAGAAGCCGCCTACGCCGTCGGCGCCACACGCTGGCAGGTCATCCGTTTCCACGTCCTGCCCTACGCCTTCGGAGGCATGCTGACCGGCAACATCCTCGCCATGTCGCGGGCGATCGGCGAGACCGCCCCACTGATCGCCATCGGAGCCCTCACATTCATCGCCTTCCTCGCCGACTCACCCACCGACGACTTCACCGTCCTCCCCATCCAGGTCTTCAACTGGGTCGCCCGTCCCCAGGCCGGGTTCCACGAGATCGCCGCCTCCGCCATCATCGTCCTGATGGTCATCCTGCTCCTGATGAACGCCGCGGCGATCATCATGCGCCAGCGCACCCGCACCGACTGGTAAATTCACAGTGCACCCGACGCCGCCGGCCTTCGGGACAAGGAGCCTCTGATGGCACGCAATTTCTTCACCATGATGAAGTCGACTGCGCCCAGCGCCACCAAACCTTCGACTGCCCAGCGAACCGTCGAGCGAACCGCTGCGCCGCCCCCGCCAAGCATGAAACAAGACGCCGCCGCCGTCGGAGTCCATCTCGACCCCACCCTCGAAGCTGTCCGACACGACTTCACCGAAGAAGTCGAAATGGCGCTCGAACTGCGCGATGTCTCCGCCTTCTACGGCTCCTTCCAGGCGATCGACAGGATCACATTGCCAGTGCCCAGGAACCGAGTCACCGCCCTGATCGGCCCCTCCGGCTGCGGCAAGTCCACCCTGCTGCGCTGCTTCAACCGCATGAACGACCTGATCCCCGGCGCTCGAATCACAGGCCGAATCGACTTCGAAGGACGCAACCTGGTCGATCCCAATGTCGACGCCGTCGAGGTCCGCCGGCGCATCGGCATGGTCTTCCAGAAGCCCAACCCATTCCCCAAATCGATCTACGAGAACGTCGCCTTCGGCGCACGGATCAACGGCTACTCCGGAGACATGGATCGCCTCGTCGAGGACTCGTTGCGCCGCGCTGCGCTCTGGGACGAGGTCAAGGACGAGCTGGACAAATCTGGGCTCGCCCTCTCCGGCGGTCAGCAGCAGCGACTCTGCATCGCCCGAGCCATCGCTGTGCAGCCCGAGATCATCCTCATGGACGAACCCGCTTCCGCCCTGGACCCTGTCGCCACGCTCAAGATCGAGGACCTCATGCGCGAGCTGGCCGAGGACTACACGATCGTCGTCGTGACCCACAACATGCAACAAGCCGGCCGTGTATCGGACTACACGGCGTTCCTGCTCGCCGGCGAGGAACGCGTGGGACGCCTAGTTGAGTTTGGTCCGACGCAAGATATCTTCACGAATCCGCTCGATCAGCGGACCGAAGATTACATTACTGGCAGGTATGGCTAACCTGCCATTTAAGACAATGTTGTCAGGGCAATCTTGCAAGCGGCCCGAAGTGTGAGGGGTATATGTCAACCGTCCGGGTGACGTACTCCGCTGATCGCGCCGAGGTGTTGGATCGCCTGCGCCTGCAGCATGCGCGAGCCGACCGCTCAATTGTTGATGCGATGCAAGCCTTGTTGCGCCGTGATCTGGTGCTCGCGCGACAGGTCTGCGAAGCCGACCATGACGCCAAAACAGTCCGCTACGCGATCGAAGAAGCGGTCACCAGCATCATCGCGTTACAGCAACCGGTCGCAGGTGACCTGCGCGAGCTGATGTCGATCGTCGCGATCACACTCAACCTCGAGCGGATCGCCGGGCACGCCGAGGGCATCGCCCGCAACGCCATCTTCCTCGAAGACAATCCCGTCGCCGCGACCGAACCCGACCTGTGGCGCATGGCTGACGTGGTCCGCGAGATGCTGCAGTCGGCAACGCGTTCATTCCTCGATCGAGACCAGGACCTCGCCCGCCTGACAGTGGAGCGAGACGACGAAGTCGACGACATTTACGGCGACATCCATGAGCGCTTGATCGCACGCATCGCCGACGCGGAAGGCGACGCCGACGAGTCCGACGCCATCACCCACGTCCTCTGGTGTTCGCACAACCTCGAGCGAATCGGCGACCGGGCGCTCAACATCTGCGAGCGCACCATCTTCCAGGTCACCGGAAGATTCGAGCGAGTCCACGGCCCCGATTACGACCCGGACTCCTGACATCGCGAGCGGCTTGATCGTCCTAGCCTTCGGACATGGAAGCCCTGGTCATCGCCCTGATTCGCGTCGTGGGATCACTCCCGGTTCTGCGTTGGGCCTTTGTCGGCGGCTTGATCGCCGTCTTCATCGACCTCTCCGACCTCTTCCTTCGACAGGCCATCGACCTCGGCGGGCTCTCCAACTACCAGGAGTGGGACAAGTGGGTCGACCAGGTCTACATCTGGCTCTTCCTCGTGGTGGCGTTGCGATGGTCGGGCTGGGAACGGCGAGTCGCTCTGGGTCTGTTCGGCTGGCGGTTGATCGGGTTCGTCGCCTTCACCGCCGGAGCAGGACGCGAGATACTGATCTACTTCCCCCACATCTTCGAGTTCTGGTTCCTCTTCGTCGCTGCGAGACCTCACTGGCCCGCAAAGCTGCGCCCCGGTTGGGCCCAGGCCGCCGACGGAACCCCCGCCCCACTGACCCGACCCGAGGCCATCCGCTGGTTACTCTTCCTCGCCGCCCTCAAGATCTTCCACGAATACACCCTGCACACCGGCAAATGGTTCGACAAGTGCGCACCAATCGAGTTCCTCGAAAACATCGGAAAGTGCATCGGCCCCACCTAACCAACCTCGACTCCTAGCCAACGCCCCCTCCGTCATTCCCACCTCCGCTCCGTCATTCCTGCGAAGGCAGGAATCACGAACCACCCAAGCCCAAAAGCGACACGACCCCCCAGCCGTCCCCCACCCGTCGCCACGCGATTCCCTCTCTCCCCCTCTCCCCAGTCCCGGCCTCACCCGCCCACTCCCCTCTCCCCCCTTGCGGAGACTGATGCACAACCTCTCAACCGCCCCCGCCTCCGAGCGGGCCTGTTCCTTCCCCGGCTTCTGCTCGGCGGTCATGCTTGTCGCTCGTATCTGGTCAACAGGAACTGATCCGTGCTGCCCGGGCCAGGCCAAAGCGGGTCCCCGCTCGGGGGCGGGGACGGGAAACTCAGTTATGCATCAGTCTCTTGCGGGGGGAGATGCCGTAGGCAGAGGGGGGCACCCCTCCCTTCAACCTGATCCGACTCACCGAGTTCGAAGACCGCGGCCCGGCATCATCCAACGACTCGAACAATGGCAGCGACAGTGGCAGCAACAATGCCCACGACAATCCCAGCAGCGTTTCGGTCCCATCCGCTGGGCCGCCGACCGCTCGCAATCCGCTTGGATCGACTACCAGCGGCGACAGGGCATCCACGTCGTCCCCGCCGCCGGCAATCCAGACTCCGTCCCCACCCCCAGATTTGATCTGGGGGTATCCTGCTCATGTTGTGCGTTTGATACCAGCGGATTCTCGGGGTGAGCGATGACGACCAATGCGGCGCTGCCGCCGATTCGTCCTGATGACATGGCGGCCGAGCAGCATGTTATCTGCCGTGACCTGTTCAAGATCTACAAAATTGCCGACCTCGAAGTCGTCGCGCTGCGTGGACTCGACCTGACAGTCGGACGGGGTGAAGTTCTCGCGATTGTCGGCGCGTCCGGTTCTGGCAAGTCGACGTTGCTCAACGTGCTCGCAGGGCTCGATGTGCCCTCGGCCGGACAGGCCTATGTGAACAAGTCCGATCTCCTCGCGTTAACCGAGCAGGAGCTCGTCGACTATCGACGTGAACAGGTCGGCTTCGTCTGGCAGCAGACCGGCCGCAATCTGATCCCATACCTCAACGCTCAGCAGAACATCGAAGTGCCGATGATTCTCGCCGGACGATCACGCAAGCACGCTCGCGACCGCGCAATGCAACTGCTCGAGGCAGTCCGACTGACAGACAAGCGCAAGCAACGTCCCGACCAGCTCTCCGGCGGCGAACAGCAGCGTGTATCCATCGGCGTCGCATTGGCCAACGATCCTCCGTTGCTACTGGCCGACGAGCCGACCGGTGAGCTCGACACACACACCTCAGAGGAGATCTTCCATCTCTTCCGCAGTCTGTCCAATCAGTTCGGACTGACGATCATCGTCGTCACGCACGACCCAGCGATCGCCGCGCGTGTCGACCGAGTGGTCGCGATTCGCGACGGCACGATCGCCACGGAAACAGTCCGACGAGTTGAGAATCCCGGTACCGAGATCGCGGAAGTCGTCCACGAGGAATACGCCGTGGTCGACGGAGCAGGCCGCTTACAGATTCCCAAACCGCTACTGGAGCAGGTCGCGCTGGGCCGACGCGCATATGTAGATTCCCGCGACGGCCGGATCGTGATCACTCCAGCACATGAGGCCGACGCTGGCGACGAAGAGGCTGAGCGATCATGACGACTCCACTTGTAACCAACGGAATGTCGGCAAGCGGGCAGCAGGATCTAGTCGTCGACGTACAGGGCGTCTCGCGAAAGTTCGTGGTCGGCGGCGAGGACATCTGGGCCGTCCGCGATGTCTCGTTGCAGGTCAGCCGCGGAGAGTTCGTCGCCCTGATCGGTCGTTCCGGTTCAGGCAAAACCACGCTGCTCAATCTGATCGCGGGACTCGATTCGCCGACGACCGGTCACGTCACCATCCACGGCGAGAACATCACTGAGTACTCGGAGCGCCAGCTCACACAACTGCGACGCCACCGCGTCGGGTTCGTCTTCCAGTCCTTCGGACTACTGCCTCTTCTGTCGGCCTACGAAAACGTAGAGTTGTCCCTGCGCATCGCTGGCGCCGGCATCCGCGAGCGTCGACGCCGCGCAGAGGAGTTGCTTGAGGCTGTCGGACTCGCCGGAAGAGCCCGGCACCGACCGTACGAACTCTCCGGCGGTGAGCAGCAGCGCGTCGCCATCGCCCGCGCTCTCGCCAACTCGCCTGCGCTGATCCTGGCCGACGAGCCAACCGGCGAGCTCGACTCGACCACGGCGGTATCCATCTTCCGGCTGTTGCATGACCTTGTGGTCGAGCAAGGCGTCACGATCGTCACCACGACGCACGACCGCACCGTGATGGAGCTGGTCCCGCGCGTCGAAGAAATGAATGATGGCCGCCTGTTGGAGCCGGAGGAGCAAGAGCTCTTCCGCTACACCGTCCGCGAAGAGCGCTCTCGCTTCGCAGCAGAGCTGCCCAGCGATGTGCAGGACGAAGTCTCGGCTGTCGGCAGTCATGGTGCGGACTTCGCCCCAACCGTCGAGGAGCGCGTCGCCGCCGAAATCGCGGCTCATCCCGAACTGACGGAGGACCAGGCGCGTCACGTGTTCGGCGCAGATCGACCAGCGGCAGAAGCGGAACCGGAACTCGTCCCAGCGGCAGCCCCTGAGGCATCCGAATCGAGCGATGATACCTGGCAGCCGCAGATCCCCGAGCCTGAGCCGCCCAGCGAAGAAGAAGCCACCTTCGCCCCACCCGCCGGAGTCGAACGTCCCACCTGGGCCCGTCCCCGCGACGAGTAGCTTCCAGTTCGCACTTCTGCAGGAATAGCTCCCTCATACCCGCGCTCGTCGCGGGTATCTCGCTGATTCGAGAACCGACATCAGAGCTGGAAGCGGCGAGATTGCCGCGACGGAGCGCGGCAATGACGGATGCAATGATCTGTGGAAGGGGAGAGAAGAGAGAGTCTTGTCACGGTCTCCGCATTTGGGAGCACGAGAATCGGCCGCGCAAGTCCTACGGTTCAGTCTCAATCTTCGTCAAAATGAACCGACGCGGCTGCTGATCCCAGCGGACCAACCGATGCGGCGGATCAACCTCGTACCAGGCACGTGAGATTTCCACGCCTGGTGTTGCGACGACTTGCCAGACCACGACATCTCCTTCGGGTCCTCGCAAGGTGTCCTGACCGCGGACGGCCACCTGGACCAACTGACTGCGACGCTGCACCACGTTGACCGACAGGTACGTGAGCTCAAGGTCTTGCTCGAAGGCCAGCGTCCGCCAGAGCCAGGCTGACGAGTCGTTGTCAAAGGCAAACAGGCCCGCCTCGACCGTCTCCTCGGTCACTTCGCCGTCGTCATCGAGGGTGACATTGGCAGCGATTTCCCCGTCTGCGTTGGCTCGATACGTGGCCTGGGCGGTCAGTGATTGTTCCGACGACTCAGCCTGTCGCGCATAGCGGACAGGCTGCAAACTCTCGGCATCAACCCAGACCTTCACCTGATCAGTGACGACACCCGCTTCCGTATTCAGTGTGAACATCAGCGATAACTGGTACACGTCATCCTGCAGCACCGTTTCGAGCACGAGCGTGCCCAGCAAGGTGTCGGTCTGGTCAAACATGTCGTAGTGGAGTCGTTCAAAGTCGGGCCACGGAATCTGCGAGACCGGGTCCGCGGGATCGTCAAAGCTGGCCTCCGAACCGCAGCCAACCAGCACAGTTGCGAGCACGACGACAAGCAGGCCAGCAGAGAGAAACGGCCGAGTCATACGTCGGCCCCGATGACTCCTTGCGCGCGCAAGCGGGCCTTGAGTTCGGCTTGCGAGCCTCTGCTTTTGGTCGAGTTGCAGGCGCCGCACAGTAGCTGCAGGTTGTCTATGTGGTCGGAGCCGCCCTGGGACTGGGGGACGATGTGGTCGACCGTGAAGTTGCGAAACTGAAACGCGGAGTTGCATCCGGCGCAGATTCCCTCTTGCTTGCCGAACAGGGTGTGCTTGTGTGTTCGGTAGTTTGGCAACTCACCGAGGTCTGTGCGCTGCGGTATGTCGTCTCGGACAATGATGCCGCCGAAGAGGCCCAATTCGTTGCGCATCCGCTGCTGCACAAGTTGAGCAGCGCGCGGCGCGATATCGATGCCGATCCATTGGCGCGGTTCTTCGAGCGTGTGCGCTCCCTCTCTTCGAGTGATGCCCTCAGCGGCGACGCAGGCGGTCGCGCAACCGGCAAAGGGATCGAGCACCATGTCCCCTGGTTTTGACGAGGCGCGAATGATGCGATCAAGCAATTTCAACGGCTTCTGCGTTGGATATCCGGTTCGCTCTTTCCGGGGAGTATGCATCATGTCGGGAATGTCGTTCCAGACGCTGCCGACCAGGCGATCTTCGACGAGGTATCCGTCGCGCTCTTCCACCAGGTACTTGATCCGGACATTCCCGGCGCGCGTGACATGGATACGCCCCTCTGCGCGCAGACGTTCGATGCTCTCGTCCGTGTAGTCGCCCCGCGGGGCGGTGCGGAACCAGTGTCCGTCGTCGCCGCGCTGATAGCCGTTCGCCGCCGCGTCCTGGACGGATATCAGACGTTCTCCATACAGGCGCTGGTATGTGGATGCGCCACCGTCGTTATAGAACAGGATGTCGTCGTGGTTTCGAGGAAATTGATTGGCGACAGCCTTCGCCCCACGGCCGCCGTAGTGCCAAACGATCTCGTTGCGATGCCGAGCATCGCCAAAGACGGCGTCCAATGCGAGCTTGAGGTAGTGGCTCGCGCTGGGATCGCAATGGAGATAAATGCTGCCGCTCGACTTGAGGATGCGCTTCATCTCGATCAGGCGAACGCTCATATAGGTCAGGTAGGACTGCATCGATTTGCCGTGGGCCAGCCCCGCCGTCTTGATCACGGAGTACAGGGCTGGTTCGCGTTCATCGATTTCTCCGTGCCATTCCAGATCTACGTCCTGCAGCGTCCAGGTGTCCTTAAACTCAGCGCCGGCCGCGTCAGAGCCGACCGGCGCGGCGTAGTTGTGGTTCGAATTGAACGGCGGATCGAGGTAAATCAGATCGACGCTGTCTGAATTCAACCCGCGCATCACGGGCAGATTGTCCCCGGTGAAGAACGTGCGATTCTTCCAGTTGGGCAGCATTACCTTGCCTCGGGGCCGATCTCGGCCTCCGCCATGCGACGCAGCGCTTCGGCGCAGTCCTCGCTTGAGACGTCAGCGTGTGTGACCAGACGAATCTTGGTCCGGTCGGGCGTCGTCACGAGCACGCCAAGGTTCTTCAACTGAGCCTGCAGCTTCGGCGAGGGCGCCGCGTCGGTTGCCGTGTCGAGCTGAACGATGACGATGTTCGTCTCGACGCTCTCAGGATTGATGTCGAAGCCAAGTTCCGCCAGTCCTCGCGCGAGCTGTCGTGCGTGGGCATGATCGTCGTGCAAGCGGTCGACCATTTGATCGAGTGCGACCAATCCGGCGGCCGCCAGCATCCCGGCCTGCCGCATCCCGCCGCCAACCAGCTTGCGAGTGCGCCGCGCCTCAGCGATGAATCCTTCGTCGCCGCAGATCAGCGAACCCACCGGAGCGCCCAGACCTTTGGACAGGCAGAACGTCACGCTGTCGGCGGGTCCGGCCAGCTCGGCGACGCTGTGTCCCGACGCCGCGGCGGCATTGAAGATGCGCGCGCCGTCCATGTGGACTCGCAACCCAAGGTCGTGCGCGGTGCCGGCGATTTCCTCGGTCCGCTCCAGCGAGACGACGGTCCCGCCGCAAAAATTGTGTGTGTTCTCCAGCGCGAGCAACGTCGTTCGCGGTTGGTGCATGTCGTCTGGACGCACTGCGCCGGGGATGAGCTCTGGATCGAATCCGCCATCCGCTTGATTCGGCAAGGTCGTCGCCAGCACGCCGCCCAGCCTGGAGATGCCGCCGGCCTCCGAGCGCACGATGTGCGCCCGATCGCCGACCAGCAACTCATCGCCAGAGCGGGTCTGCGAGAGCAGCGAGACGAGATTTGCCATCGTGCCGCTGGACACGTAGAGCGCCGCCTCCTTGCCCGTCCGCTCGGCAGCCGTCTCCTCCAGCTTCGAAATCGTCGGGTCTTCGCCGAAGACGTCGTCGCCGACCTTCGCCTCAAACATGGCCTGGCGCATCGCCGAGGTTGGTTTGGTCACGGTGTCGGAGCGGAGGTCGATTAGGGGCAGCTCGGATTGGCGGTCGCTCACTCGGCAGGTCCTTGCGATCGTTCCCAGATGGTGCGGAAGCCCTCGCCGCCGGTGATCGCGGCGATCGTGACGGCTCGCTCACCATCATGGAGTTGTTGTTGGATGCGTGTTACGTGGTCGGGATCGGCGCCCAGGCTGATCAGCCGCGCCTCGATCTTCTCCCAGATGCCCGATTCGTCGAACGCCGTGATGGCACGTGGCCAGGGAAACGACATAATCCGTTCCGGCAACGGCAATCGAGGGCGCAGCGACTTCAAATGGCGAAAGCGTTCCTCAGCGGAGTTGACGCGGTCAACAAGCTGAATGATCGGCGTGTCAGGCGGATTCGCCCGGAAGTCGACCAGCAGTCGAGGTTCAAGCACATCAAAGCGCACGATCAGCACCGCCGCGCGGTCAATCACGCGCAGGATTTCATCGAGGTCGACGCCGTAGTCGTCGGTCATCTGTGCGTCCACTCGCTAGCAACCATTGCGACATCCCGGCTGTTCTCATTTCTCCCCCCGCTTGCGGAGGGAGATGCCGAAGGCAGAGGGGGGAGGTTGGCGTCAACGGCCCACTCAGTCGCTTCGCGACAACTCCCCCGCGGGGAGCAAATGGGATCGGCCATGGACGAACATCGTCGACTCGCTATTCGGCACGCGAATCGTCTGGACCCAAGTCTATGGACGCGATGGGAGAGCGTCCAATGCTTGCGAGATTGGGCGCCGCAGGCAGCGCCCCGATGCCCAGCAGCGCCTCACGCGCGGCGTCGTAGCGTTGCTTGGCTCGGGCCTCGCGATTGAGCAGCCCCTTGAGCTTGGGCGGCTCCAGCGGCTCGCCCTCCAGGAAGACGTCGTGCAGACGCCTAAGCTGCTTTTGCCAGGCGTCCCAGGCGTCTCGGTATTCGGCCTGTCGTTCAGGATCGACTCGGACCATGTGGTGTCCTTCGTTCAGACTCGACCAACCTCAGTCAGACGAGATTGCGATAGATGTTGATGTTGGCAGAGTCGAAGACCATCGCCTCGCGGACGGCGCGGCGCAGTTGCGCGAAATGCTGATCCTGCGCAGCCAGCTCCTCGAACTGCTCGAGTTCCTTGAGATCCTCGAATTCGGCGACGATCTCAACGGTCGACGCGGCGCCCGTGATCGCGTCCCAGACCGAGAACTGCGCCTCAATCCCTCGCGCCGCCTGGTAGTCGAGCGCCGCTTCGACGGCTCGTAGGAATTCGCCATGCTTGCCCGGCGCCACGCGGCCGGTCAGGACTCGTCGAAACATCGGCATCGGATCGTCCCTTCAGCTAGTCAACCAGTCAACTTGTTCAGCACTCCGTCGCTCCGGCCGCCGGGCCTAAGTCTCGGAGCGAGGTTCGGCAAGGGTCTGCTGTCGCAGGATCGCGTCCACCCGCGCCAGGTCATCCGGTGCGTTCACATTAGTAAACGACTCCAGTGCTGGATCGTGAACACGCAGTTCATCGGGCTGGAGCAATCGGTGCTCGGTCAACGGGAGCAGCGCGCGAATGCGGCCGTCCCCATTGTCCAGCAGCGCGGTCGCATGAGGCACAATCGATGGTCGGTAGGCGGCCAGCAGCGGCTGCGCGACGCCATCGAGATAGGGCATCGCGATCTCCACACCGTCGCACGCCTGGGCCACAGTTCTCAGAAGCGCTGGCTGCAAGAACGGCATGTCGCAGGCGACGGCCACCGCCATGTCGTACTTGATCGTCGGCAGCGCCGCCTCGAGGCCGGCCAGCGGACCTCGGTCGTGGCGATGGTCGATGGCTTCACGCCAGGCAACGCCGAACAGCGACGGGAACTGTTGGTGGGGTCGCCGGGCGAGCACGATGTCGTCCGACACTTCGGCCGCGGCCAGTACGCTCCAGTGCAGCAGCGGCCGCCCGCCGGCCTCGGTCGTGGCCTTGTCCTGGCCCAGCCGCCGGCCGAATCCGCCAGCGAGGATCACTACGGAAAATACTTCACTCATAGCTTGAGTTTAGGCTGCGGGCTGGAGGCGTCACGTGGAACAAGCGTCAAACCTGCCATTGCATGAAGCATTGGGGATTACGCGCCCCGCCGTCTTCGCCACGGTCGGAGGTGGAGGCAAGACAACCGTCCTCTTCGCACTGGCCGCCGAATGGGAAGCCGCCGGCGGTCACGAAGCTGATGGAGGCCTCACAGTGCTCACTACCACAACCAAGATGACCATTCCCCGAGAGGGCCGAAGCCTGCCGCTCGCGATTGGCAACGACGACGCCTTCCGAGCAGGCGCGCTCGATAACATCCGCCGCCGAGGCCTGCTATCAGCGGTCGTTGGAACCGGCCGAGGAGACCGCGAGCGAGTCCTCGGAGTCGACCCACCTGGCCCAGACAAGCCATCAACGCCGGCCTCGCCAGCCTCGTCGGAGTCGAAGCCGACGGCTCAAAAGGCCGCCCCTTCAAAGCCCCCGCCCGCCACGAACCTGTCCCCCCCGAGGAAGTAGACATCGTCGCCGCCGTCATCGGAGCCGGAGTCCTGGGCAGGCCGCTAGACGAGAAGTCAGTCCACCGCCCAGAAATCGTGGCCCAGGTAGCGGGAGCCGAAATCGGGGATGAAATCACCCCAGAGTTGGCAGCGAGGGTGCTGATGTCGGAGGATGGTGGTCGGAAGAGTGTGCCGGATTCGGCGAAGTTCGTGGTGTTGGTGTCAAGCGCAGGCAGGAACCTGGAGGAATCAAGGGCGATTGCGTCGGAGATCGACGGGAGGGTGGTGTTGTGGGATGCGGGGTCGGGGGTGTTGGAGGTTGGCTAGGGATCTTCGGAGAGTAAGCGTTCACTCTCGCGAATCAGCTTCGTAATCGTCAAAGCTCTTGTCATTGGTCGACTGTCGGATTAGACGTGCTGTTTCGATGATGTCGTACAGATATCCCTTTGCTCTAGGCGACATAGATTGGCGTTCTTGATTGTTCGACCGTGTCGCGAAAATAAGGGTTCCTGAAGTCGGTCTCGATCACCAGATCGACGGGTCGGTCGAAGAGGCTTGTGAGGTCGGTGTAGAGGCGGTGGTAGACGCCGATGTAGGTGGCGTTGGCTTCGGGTAGGAACGTGACGAGAAAGTCGAGGTCGCTTGATTCGAGGTCGAAGTCTCCGCTGGCGGCGGAGCCGAAGAGATCGAGACGCTGCACCTGGTGCTTTCGGCAGAGCTCGGCGATTTCCTCAGATCGGTCGGCTACGAAGGAGATCATGCAAGCTGTCCCCGAGTCCTGCTTCGTCCTGTGACCTCAGATTAGCCAATCGCCCGAATGCCGATGGCAACAAGCTGAACGATGTTCGTTCTAAGGGCCGAGGGAGCGGGTCCCCGCTCGGAGGCGGGGACGGGAGGGCTGGGTGTGGTATGACAGTCGTTGTGTGGGTTGTCCACAGGCAGTCATTAGCCGATTGATAAACGAGCGACTGTTCTGCAATCTGGCGTCCGATGCCTCGGAGGTTGAGCTGGGCATGACGCTGGAGCAGGCGCTCTCGCTGCAGCCCGACGCCGTCGTCCTCGAGGCTGACGAGCCTCACTATGCTCGCGAGTTTGAGTGGACGACGACCGTCCAGTTGCTTGCCGCTCAAGTGAAGTCCATCCGCTGAGGTGCTCGCTGCGAGATACCCGCGACAAGCGCGGGTATGACGGATTGGTGAAGGATGTCTAGCGACTCTCCCGACGCGCACGAGCGCGGCTGGACATTGGTAATCTCGGGCTTTTCTGGGCTTCGACCTCGGCGATCTGTTCCTCATCGAAGCCGAGTTCTGACATCACCTCCGATGTGTGCTGGCCCAGCTCTGGGAACCATGGCTTGGCGCTTGCCGGGGTCTTGTTGAACTGGGCGAAGTTGCCCGCCATCGGCCGTTTGCCAACTCCAGGCACGTCTTTCTCGACGATGTAGCCGTTCTCCAGGGCCTGTTCATCGTTGATCACGTCCTCGTAGTCGAAGACGCGCTGGTACATGATCTCATCGCGGCGCTCGTCGAAGAACTGCTCCCACTCTTCGGTGGTTCGATGCTTCATCGCGCGGGCCATGTGCGGTCGCAGCAGTGTTGATTGCTCGAGCCAACGGAAGTCGCTCAGGGGTGAGCGCTTCTGGCTGCTGTCCCAACGCGGATCTGCCCCGATTTCGGGAATGCCGCCAAACTCACAGAATTCCGGCCAGGCGTTGTCACCCTGCACGTCGACGTGGAACGCGCCGCCGTCGGCTGTCAGGTATGTGCCCGCGCTGCCGGGCACGTTCGGATGGTGCGGTCCCTCGCGCGACAGCAGCGTCCCGGTGATCGAAGAATGATTGAGTTCCCAGCCTTGCATCCAGACCATCACGCCATAGGACGACGTCCGCACTTTCTGGCCCACGCCGTGGATCTCGCGCGCGGCGAGCGCAGTCATGATGGCCAGGGTGAGCCCCATCGCACCGCTGGTGTCGCCGATCACCGAGCCGGCGATCATCGGTTGCGTGTCTGGATCGCCGACCATATTGGCAATGCCGCTGCGGACCTGCGCATACTGGTCGGTCATGCGCTTGTTGCTGTCCGGGCCTTCGTGCCCGAATCCATTGGCGATGCCATAGATCAGCCGCTCGTTGATCTGCGACAGCGCGTCGTAGCCCAGCCCCATGCGCTCCAGCGAGTCTTCGCGGAAGTTGCTGATGAAAATGTCGGCCCGCTCGACCAGGCGTATCAACACTGCGCGGCCGGTATCGGTGTGGACATCGAGGGAGATGGATCGTTTGCCATGCGAGACGGACAGAAATTGAGACCCAGGAGTTTCAGCAGGCGCGGTCCAGTTGACGCCGGTGTGCCAGCGATTGGGGTCGCCGCCGGGAGGCTCGACCTTGACCACGTCGGCGCCCATATCGGCCAGAAACCCACCGACAAGCGGTCCCTGGATGGCAATCGCAAACTCAACAACCCGCAGGCCTTCCAGCGGTTCCGCCATGGGAATCCTCGGCTTTCCGAGTCGAGGATAGACGTCGAAGATCGCGGCTGACGTTGAACGTCCAACCCGCCTACATGTTCCGTCATTCCCGCGCTCCGACGCGGGAATCTCGCCGAGGGCTCAACGGCCGCTGCTTTCCTGCAGACAGCGGTTGGCCCAGTAGGGATCGTTAGTCCATGGCGCCTTCGATGCACACATCGAGATACCCGCGACAAGCGCGGGTATGACGACTCAAAAGAGAACCAGGGACTGGGATCCTGCGGTCAGCCGCTGACTGCTTCGAGCACTCCGGTCGCGGCTCGACGACGCTGGGCTTCGGCGACGTCGTGACTGAGGATGACGAGGTCGTGCTTGACGCCTTCGCGATCCTTCACGTGTTCGCGCAGCACCGCTTCGGGCTTGAACCCGAGTGTGCGGAACACGGAGATTGCCTGCTGCTGATCGATCGTCATCTGCGCGATGATCTTCTCGACGTTCATCTCAAGCGCGATCCGAAACGCCTCTTCGGTCAGCAAGCGTCCCGCGCCTTGCTCCCGTAGCGAAGGGCCGACGAGCACACGGAGTTCGGCCACGTGCGGAGACCAGGGCAGATCGTTGCGGTCGACGGTCGCGTATCCGCCGATCTCTCCACCCTCATCAATGAGCAGGAGAGAGGTGGTCAGGCCGGCTTCGATGCGCTCCACCCAGACCTCGACCTGCTCCGGCTGCGTGATGTCACGTCGCAGGAACAGCAAATCATGGATGGGAAGCTGGCGCGCGAAGGACACGATGGCTTCGGCATCGCCGCGTTCCATCAGTCTCAGCGTGACTGGACTTCCGGCGACAGTTGCCGAGGCTGGGTAGCGCATGTTGTGCTCTTTCGCAGTTAGATCGAACGAACCGAAAGCCATGAATCCAGCTTAGGCCAGAGTCGGTATTTGGCATTGCCGCCGGCGACGAGGCTGGCATGTCCACCGCGCAATACGACCGCTTCGCTGTCCTCCGACTGGACGTGTTCAAGCAGCGGTTTGGCTGCTTCATAAGGAACGATGTGGTCGTGCTCGGCCATCGCGTGGATCATCGGCGTCTTGATCGAAGAGAGGTCAACCGACTTGCCGCCGAGCTCGAATGTGCCCTCAAGCATGGCGTTCCGCCAGTAGAGCTCCTTCACCATCTGACGGAAGGCCTCGCCGGCGAACGGAATCTGATCGGAGGCCCAGCGGTCGAGCATCATGAACGACTGCACGTACTTGTCGTCGCGGATCCGGTCGAGCACCTGGATCGGGCTGGTCAGGCGGCCGGTAGGGCGCAGCATGTCGAAGGCGGAGAGCAGCATCTCGCCAGGAACATTGCCCAGCGAGTCGACGATCCGGTCAACATCGAAGTAGCGCTCGTCGGTCCACTGCGTGAACAGGCCCATGCCCTTGAAGTTGACTGGTGTAGTGAGGCAAGCCATGTTGCCGACTGGCGCGTCGGGATGCGTCGCCAGGTAGAGCACGCCCAGCGTTCCGCCGAGGCAGTATCCAAGCATGTTCAACTCGGACTCGCCGGAATCCTCAAGGATCCGCTCAACGCAGGCAGGTAAGTGATTGAGCACGTAGTCGTCGAGCGTCAGCGATTTCTCTTCGGGCATCGGAATGCCCCAGTCGATCATGTAGACGTCGTAGCCGGCCTGAACCAGGAATTCCATCATGCTCTGGCCGGGCGTGAGGTCGAGGATGTAGGGCTTGCTGACCAGCGACGTGATCACCAGAAGCGGCGTGCGGTAGACCTCGTCCGTCTGGGCGCGGTAGTGATAGAGCTTCATCGATCCCTGGGTCAGGATCGTGTCCTTAGGCGTCGCACCGGGCTGCGGGTCGTCGAGCGAGATGTACTCGAGACCGACCAGCCCGCGGCGCAAGATGGTTTCGACCGTCGATTGGACGGTGCTGGCAATATCTGCTGATTCGGTGTCCGCAGTAGAGGGTTGGTCCGCAACAGAGGGAGAGGTCGAAGGCTCAGCAACTGCAAGAGTCATAGGTCACTCCACGGATTGAAGAAACGCTGCACGAAGGCGTGCAGTGACAGTGATTGTCTATGGCAACGTCTCGTTCCTGGTTAGAAACGAGTTACACGGACGTTAAGTTGATGTGTCAGGAACAGTTAGTTTGTGTCGGGCGTTGCTGGGCGCTTGGTTCGACGCGGCTTTGTGTTACCTTTGCTACTCGTCGATTCCTTCTCGACGCTCGTCTGCAGCGTCGACAGTTGCGCTTCAATCGCCGCCAGGCGGTTTTCCATCGCCAGCAACCGGTCGCCCAGCGCCAGGACGTCGGTGCGTGTCGGCACGTTCATCGCCGTCAGGTACGGACCCATCGCTTCGCTCATGGTCTTCTGGAAGTGCAAGAAGACATCGAGGTTGCGGCCCATACCCTGGCTGAACTCTTCGGTGCCCATCATCTGGTTGAAGAATTCGTTCCACTGGCGCTCCGACTGGGTCATCCATTCGCGCCAGATCGCGGAGGGGTCCGGAGGAGATGTCTCGGTCTTGGTCATGAGGCGTCCTATTCGGTGTTGGATTCTTCAGGGGGTTGGGCGGCTGCCTCGAAACGTTCGAGGGCGCCGGTGAGCACTTCTTGATAGCGGTTCAGAGCGTCAAGCCAGGTCCTGAGAAAGATGTCGCCGGCGGCAGTCAGAGAGTACATCCGGCGCGCTGGGCCCTGCTCCGAGGTGTCCCAGAACGACGATACGAAGCCGCTGGTCTCGAGTTGCCGTAGCGCCCGGTAGACCGTGCCGCTGTCCGACTCGGGCAGTCCGGACTCGTTCAACTGCTGATTGAGCTGATAGCCGTAAGCGTTGCAGCCCTTGAGGAACGCGAGCAGGCTCGTCGCCAACATCTCGCCGTGCAGACGCGGCTCGGAGGTTGTCCGCCTCTTCTTGCTCGATTTGCTCGATGCGCTCCCGGAAGCACTGCCAGAAAGGCTGTCGGATGCTGTGTCATCTGCCATACCCGCATTGTGCCGCTAAGTGCCAAGCGATGCAAGATGCATATTGCACATAGAGGAGCTGCGACATACATTTCCCGCATACCGACTGAGCTGAGAGTCAAAACGGAGCGAACTTCATGTCCGACCAAGCGACCGAACAGAGTGAAACTCAGGCCCCGACCGACAAGTACTTCGAAGCCCTGCTCGCCAGCTACGACGCGCTGGCCCACGCAATCGAACAGGCAAACGAGCGTGGACTGCGCATCTCGCGCCAGCTCCTGACCGACGCCAGCGCGGCCCAGCGCCAGGCCCTCGACTTGGCCCGGCAGGTCGCCGCCAACCCGGCCGACTCCGCCGCCGCGTACTCGGCGATCATGGAGTCTGCCGTCGCCGCACAGAGCCAGGCGCTCGACTTCACTCAGTCGGCGTACAAGGAAGCGATCGCCGCCAGCAGCGAGGGTCGGGAAGCGCTCGACGCGCTGCTCGGCGCCAGTCGCACCGCCGCCGAGGCCGCCCTCGAAATCTCGCGAGAATGGCAGACTGCGAACCCCTGGGCCGACTTCCTGCAAAAGAGCATGAACGCCTTCAGCCCGTCGAACAACGGCGCAACCAAGGA
Source organism: Dehalococcoidia bacterium (assembly GCA_965207365.1). GTDB lineage: Bacteria > Chloroflexota > Dehalococcoidia > Bin125 > Bin125 > Bin125. The sequence continues at coordinate 1,799,933 of OZ242281.1, forward strand.
AGCGGCCGAGACCAAGGCCTAACGTCCTCCAACATCCAAATCCAAACGTAGGGGCAGCCCTTGCGGCTGCCCTCGTTCGTTTGCTGTGTCAGGCACGCCGAAGGTTGACCCTCAGATCCCCTTCTCCCAAAGGGAGCCTTATGCACAACTCCCCTTCTCCCCCCTTGCGGGGGAGATGCCGAAGGCAGAGGGGGGGTCCTGTCGGCAACTTCTATCTGCTACTTACCGACCGACCCCCCCTCTGTCACTCCGTGACATCTCCCCCCGCAAGGGGGGGAGAGCGGAATTTGAGGTTGCGCATCGGTCTCCGCAAGGGGGGAGAGGGGAGTTATCCGTCGGTCCGCCAAGGCAGAGAAGGGAAATTGCAACTACGCCCTCGATCAGTCCGCCAGCAGCCGTGCGACCTCCCGAAACGCCTGAGCGTTGTAGATGATCCCGTAATGGCTCGTCTGGATCCCCACGTTGTACTCAGCCTCTTCCTCCATGCAGCTCTCAGGAAGCACGAGTCCATCGTTTTCCGCGTAGAGCGCATAGCGACGGAATGTGGGTCGCTGAGGACGCATGATGTGTTCGGTGAAGGAACAGGTGCAGTGACCGCTGTAACAGGCTGGTGCGACATGCCAGGTCAGGTGTGAGCCTGCCTGCCGACGAACCGCAGCCATCGCCTCGATCAAGACCGGATGCACATAGGCGACATCGTTGAATGGCGCCGCGAGCGAGATCAGCATGGTGATCAGCTCTGGATGCTGAAAGGCGACACTGCGCGCGATCAACGCGCCCAAGCTGTGTCCAATCAAATGGACACGGGCCCCGGTCTCATTGGCCGCCCGCCGGACCACGCCGAGCACCGTCTCGGAGGAGATGTCCGGGCAGTTCACATTGAGCCCGAGCTCCGAGTAGTAGGGCTGATACCCAATCCGCGCCAGCCACCAGTAGAGCTCCATCATCGAGAGGTCCGTACCCATGAATCCGGGCACAATCACGACCGCCTCACCATTGCCATGTGGGACGCCGGCGCCGTAGTAAGTCGGTGAGAATCGCAGGCTGGTCCAGTCGCAAAGGAAGCCGAGTTCGTTCTGAATCGGGGTCAGCGCCGGCTGTACGGAATGGTCATCGAGGTAGAGGTCGGAGAACTGCGGGGCATCGACGGCGGGAGGCATGAACAATCCGAGCTTCTCGAGCAGAGCGAACTGTGAGTCGTATCGTACTGGTCGGACCGTGCTGAGGCAGCGCATCGCGAGCATCGAGTAACACCCACCCCCGTCATTGCCGCGCTCCGTCGCGGCAATCTCGCTGTGCACTGCACCTGCGTTCGTGCCCCAAACAACGAGATACCCGCGGCAAGCGCGGGTATGACGGAGTAGGGCGAGCGACCACGACGCAATGCATCAGCCTTTGCAAGGATGATGGGGAGCAGACCTGCTCGAGCATCGCAGGCCCTTGTCTTGGCAGTTGCTGCCTATCCTGACACGGGGTCGCACGGACTACTAACGGCTGTAGGCCCGCAAAGGATCTTGGCATGACGTTTTCCTGGGACCTCTGGCGATTCACCGAGGGCGTGCGCTGGCGCATTGCGCTGGCCGTAAGTGTGGGGTTGTGCGCGGTCGCGGCGGGCGTGGCTCGACTGGCGCTGCTCGGTTGGATTGGCGCGCGCATCTTTGAGGGCGACAGCTTCTCCGACATCATCCCCCTGATCATCGCCGCCGCCGCCTCGATTCTGGCCCGCTCGATCTTCCTCTACGCCAAGGAAGAGATTGCAAACGGCACCGCGCTAGAGGTGCAGTTCTCGCTTCGACAACGACTATTCGATCAGGTCGTCCGGCTGGGTCCGTCTTACTTCGATCGGCAGCGCACCGGCGACGTCACCGTCGGCGTGATCGAAGGCGTCGAGCAGCTAGAGACGTTCTTCGGCCAATATCTGCCGCAACTGATCGTGGCGGCGCTGGCTCCGATTGGCATATTCATCTTCATGGGCTGGCTCGACCTGCCCGTGGCCGCGATCTACTTCGGCTTCGCCCTGGTCACCCTGCTGCTGCCGTCGTTGCTCAAGCAACGCAATGCCGAAGCCTCACTCCGACGCCACGATGCGTATGGCTCGTTCGCCTCCGACTTCCTCGATTCCATCCAGGGTTTGGCCACGCTGAAGGCGTTCGGACAGAGCGGCCGGCGCGGTGAAGCTCTGGCCGAGCGCGCACAAGAAGTGTTTCGATCAACGATGGGCGTGCTGTTCAACAACGCCATCGCCCAGGGCCTGACGATTCTGGCGATCACCGTCGGCGCAGCCATCGCCCTGTTCGTTGGCGCACTGCGTGTCGAGAGCGGCGCGATGGAGTTGGCCGAGCTGCTCGTTGTGCTGATGCTCGGCGTGGAAGTCTTCCGACCCTTGCGAGAGCTGAGCCAGCTCTTTCACCAGGGACTGCTCGGCGTCGCAGCGTCTGAGAGCGTGCTCAATCTTGACCGAGCAAAGCCGCTGACTGCCGATGCATCGGCTGAACCGGCAGAAACGCTGGAGCCACGGATCGAGTTTGAGAACGTCACCTTCAGCTACCCGTCCGGACGGCGACCCGCGCTGAATGGCGTGTCGTTCACGGTCGAGCCGGGCAAACGTATCGGCGTGGTGGGCAGGTCGGGATCGGGTAAGTCGACCCTGGTCTGGTTGCTGCAACGCTTGTACACGCCCCAGGAGGGAACGATCCGGCTCGGCGGTCACAACCTGAACGAACTGCGCTTTGTCGATATCCGCTCACAGATGGCGGTCGTGCTGCAGGACACCTATCTCTTCCACGGTTCGGTACTCGCCAATCTGCGCTTCGCCAAGCCGGCGGCCACCGACGACGAAATCCGCGCCGCCGCACAGGCGGCCAACGCCGACGAGTTCATCTCCGCGCTGCCCGAGGGCTACGCCACCGTGATCGGTGAGCGCGGACACCGGCTGTCCGGCGGCGAACGCCAACGCATCGCGATCGCGCGAGCGCTGCTGCGCGACGCCCCGATGTTGATCCTCGACGAGGCGTTATCCAGCGTTGACGCCGAGAATGAAGCGACCATTCAGGCCGCGTTGGATCGTCTGATGCAGGGCCGGACCACGCTAATCATGGCCCACCGACTGTCCAGTGTTCGCGACTGCGACGAAATTCTTGTGCTCGATGACGGCCGCCTTGTCGAACGTGGCGACCACGAGACTCTGTTGGCCGAGGGCGGCGTCTACGACTGGCTCATGGCCGGTCAGATGACCGATCCAGGCATTGACGGCTTCGACGACGGAACTCCGCAGCCCGGCGTTGCCACATCTGCCAGGGCAGGCAGTTCGCTGGCCATGCGCGACGGCGGCGGTGGCGCGACCGAGGCGATCATTCGTGCCGAGGGCATGGGTTGGCGTGAGACATCGGGTCGGTTGCTGGCATTGGCCGCGCCTTACTGGTTTAAGACCACGCTCTCGTTCGCGACCGGCGTGGCGCACTTCTTTGGCGCGATCGCCGTCGGCGTGATCGGCGCGTTGATGGTCGCCAATGTCCGCGACGGCGAGTCAATCGGATTGCTGGCGACGCTATTGATCGTGGTTGCGGTCCTGACCGGACTCTTCCGTTTCCTCGAGAACTGGGTCTCCCACGACATGGCCTTCCGCTTGCTCGCCGATATGCGGATTGATCTGTTCCGCAAGCTCGATCAACTGGCGCCGGCCTACCTGCTCCGGCGCCGCACCGGCGACCTCGTCTCGATGGCGACGCAGGATGTCGAGACGGTCGAGTACTTCTTCGCCCACACGATTGCCAATGCCTTTGTCAGCGTGATTGTGCCCGGCGCGGCCCTGGTCACGTTGTACGTCGTCGACTGGCGACTCGGTCTCGGTCTGGCCCCGCTGCTGATCCTCGCCGCGCTGAGCCCGCTCTTCACCCGACGTATCGTCGACCGGTTGGGCTCGCGCTCTCGCGACCACCTCGGAGCGCTCAACGCCCACATGGTCGACACGCTGCAGGGCCTGCGCGAAGTCACGGCATTCCAGCGGGAGCCGGAGCGCAAGGCAGAGTTCGAGGGTCTGATGCGCGACTACCTGCCGGTGCGAGGTGGATTCAACCGCCAGATTTCAACGCAGCGCACGCTGCTCGAAGGACTCACGGGCTACGGCGGACTGGCAGTACTCACGATCGGCGGCGCGCTCGCCGTGCGCGGCGATATCGATTCCTCGCTCGCGCCGCTGCTGACATTGCTCGCCATGGGCGCATTCATGCCCGTCGCCGAGCTGGCCCAGGTCGGGCGACGGCTGGGCGACACGCTCGGCGCAACCCGACGCCTGACTGCAGTACACAGAGAGGGCGTCGAAGTCGTCGACGGACCCGGCACTGGCGCTGCCACAGACGGCGCGCAGACGGGAGGCGTCTCCGAGGGCGCATTCGCCTCGGTCGGTTTCACCTACGAAGACACGCCGCGAGCAGCGCTTGACGAGGTTTCGTTCGATCTCAAGCCGGGCGGTACGGTCGCGCTCGTCGGACCATCCGGAGCGGGCAAGACCACCGCAGCGCATCTGATGCTGCGCTTCTGGGATCCGCAGGACGGCAAGATCACGCTGGAAGATTCCGACTTGCGCACGTACCGGCTCGACGAACTGCGCGGACAGGTGGCGCTCGTGGCGCAGGACACCTACCTGTTCAACGCCTCAATCCGCGACAACCTGCAGGTCGCTAAGCCCGACGCGACCGAAGGCGAGTTGCTGCTCGCGATCGAGCGAGCCGGGTTGTCCGACTTCGTCGAATCGCTGCCCGACGGCCTCGACACCACGGTCGGAGAACGAGGCGCACAGCTCTCAGGGGGACAGCGTCAGAGAGTCGCCATCGGACGAGCCTTGCTCAAGGACGCGCCGGTGCTCATCCTCGACGAGGCCACCTCGCATCTCGACGGACTCAACGAGCGCCTGGTCCGAGACGCCCTCGACAATCTCATGTCCGACCGAACCACGCTGGTCATCGCCCACCGCCTCTCAACCGTCCGAGACGCCGACCAAATCGTCGTCCTCGAAGATGGTCAAGTCGTAGAGATCGGAAGGCACGAAGACCTGGTCGCACAGGACGGATTGTACTCAAGGCTCGTCCGCCGCCAGGTCTCCGCCGCCCGCCGCTAAGTCGCCTCTACACCTGTTCGTTGACGTGAGCAGCAATACTGCCAATGACGCCCTTCAGCAAATCGGCCGTAACGGTGTCAACATCTCTGGGCCACTTGTCTAGCTCTGAATAGGGGGTTGTGTGGCCCAAATGTGAAAGCGGTGCACCATCAACCGAAACAACGCGTGATATTGCCTTCCCAGTGAGTACCCAAGTGATATTGAGTACTACATTGAAACTCGACGACCCTCTTCCGGTGTAATCTGTGAATGTAAGGTCGTGGCTGATCTCAATTGGTCGGTCATCGCTCAGTTCGAACCCTTGTCCGACGACATAGTTTGCTTTGACGCTTGGCCAGCCTATGGCATTCAAGATGTCGGATCCCCTTACTCGTGACGTACCTGCCTTCACACTTGATTGTCCTTGGTACTGACGGAACAGCGCTTCTCCTACAGGCCGACAAGCGGAGTCCAACTCATGTAGCAATGGTCTTACCACCTGCACTTGGACGTTGTCCAAGATGTTGATGTCTGTTCGATCCGGTTCCGGGGCAATGTGATCTTGGATGAAGGACGAGACTGTCAGGTCGACTTCGAGTCGCTCCAGGAAACCGGTGAATTCTTCAACCGGGACAACTTCGCAATCCGTCCGGGATTGTCTTTCGGTACCGCCATAGACTACCGCTTTGCTTGGAACTTCAGGAAGAAGTTCCGCAACTTGGTTCAAGGAGGTAAAGAAGTCCGAGGCCACGGTAGCACCTGACTTGACCTCGATTGCTGCGATTCCTTGCCCGGTCGTATACAGCAAATCGCATTCGAGGTTGCCTTTGTCCCTATAGAAAGACAGGTTCGCTCCGTGGCCGCGGTTGAATCGGTGCTTGAGCGCCTCTGTTACTACCAGATTCTCGAACAGCGACCCTCTCATGTGATGCGTCGCCATCTGGTCTGAGTTTTCGATGCCAAGTAGATATGCAGCTAGCCCAACGTCATAGAAATATAACTTGGGTGATCTCGTGAGTCTCTTGCGAAGGTTTGCGTGAAACGGCGGTAGCTGAAAGACGATGTAGCTGCGCTCGAGGATTGTGAGCCATTGTTTGGCTGTCGGGTGAGTGATGCCGGCATCGGCGCCAAGAGAACTCAAATTGACCAGTTGCCCGACTCGTCCTGCGCATAGGCGCATGAAGTGTCCGAATGAAGAGAGGTCGCTGACACCGCCAAGTCGGCGTACGTCTCGTTCGATGTACGTCTCGAAGTAATCCGCTAAGGCTTGGCGCGGTTCGAGATCCCGGTCCAAGATTCGCGGATAGAAGCCAGAGAAGAGCATATCGTTGATCTCGATACTTCTGCCCGTGCGTTGACGTTCTGCCAGCGAAAAGGGCAAGAGTCGAAGGAGGGCAGTGCGTCCTGCCAGAGACTGGCCAATGGCGTTAGACAACGAAAACTGCTCACTGCCAGTAAGCACGAAGAGACTATTGCCTCCGTCTTCGTCGGCAATCACTTGGAGATACGACAGCAAGTCGGGCACTCGCTGAATCTCGTCAATGATGGCCCCTCCTTCCAGTTGTGAGAGGAAGCTTCGGGGGTCAGCTTCGGCGAATGCGCGTTGGTCGGGTAGCTCAAGGTTCGCGTATTGCAAGTCAGGAAACGTCGAGCGACAGAGGGTCGTCTTCCCCGACTGACGGGGACCCGTCACCGTGACGAACGGGTACTGATCAAACAGGGTCTTGAGGCGCGGGGCGATTTCGCGTTCGATCATGCCCACAGGATAGCCAGTATCTGTCCAGATTGAAAGTGACGCTTTCAATTTGGACGGACTTCAGTAATTTCTTCACGGATTCGATCTCAGGACTTGCTCAAAGCATGGCCCTCGCGGTGACCTCCTTGTCACCGCTGATGACTCGGTGTTAAGCTCGCCTTGGCTTTGAACGTCCAGGTGCCCGTCCCGGGAGAATAGGGAAGGCGGTGAAAATCCGCCGCGGTAGCGCCACTGTAAGCGGGGCTCGTACGCGCATTACGCACAGTACGAGCAGCATCCAGAGCCGACGCCCACTGTCGACCGCCTGATGTCGATGGGAAGGGCCCGGCAACAGACCCCCCGCAAGCCAGGAGACCTGCCTGGACGTTGAGGTGATAACTCTCCGCTCAAGAGAGGTCCCTCGATCTCTGGGCGCCAGTCCGGACAGATCGAACACCCTTCCTCCAGCGGAGTCGCTGGAGGTTTTTTTCTTGTCGGCGAGCATCCAGGCCCTGAGAAGGTTTCGCGGCTATCGGCAGATGGGCGTCAGCGCCCGTCTGGCGATCGGCCTGTCGGCGCTGCTGACCGTCATGCTCGCCGTCGGCCTCGTCTCGCTCAGCCTGGGCCCGGTCGACATTCCCGTCGGTCACGTCGCCTGGATCGTGCTCTCGGCGATCGGCATCGACGTCCCCGAGTTCGGTCGCACTGAACAGCTCGTGATTGAGCAAATCCGGCTGCCGCGGATCATCGTGGGCGCGGCCGTCGGTATGGCGCTGGGCATCGCCGGCGCGACGATGCAGGGTCTGTTCCGCAACCCCATGGCCGACCCGGGCATCATCGGCGTCTCGGCCGGCGGAGCGCTGGGCGCGGTCGTCGCCATTGCGACTGGCCTGACCGGACTCTTCTTCCTCGCCTTACCCGTGTTCGCCTTCGTCGGCGCGATGGCCGCGGCATTCCTGGTCTACGGCATTGCCGTGATCGGCGGACACTTCTCGATGGCGACGCTGCTCCTGGCCGGCGTCGCGGTCAATGCCTTCCTTGGCTCAGTCGTCTCGGCGATCATCCTCTTCCTGCCCGACAACGAAGCGCTGCGCGAGATCCTGTTCTGGCTGGCCGGCGGGCTCGATTCGCGATCCTGGGAACACGTGCGCATCGCCGGGCCGCTGATCGTCGGCAGCGCGGTCATCCTGCTGCTGATGGCGCGCGATCTCAATCTGCTCATGCTGGGCGACGATGAAGCGCGTTCAATGGGCGTCCGCGTGGGCGCCACACGAATAGTCCTGCTCGCTGCCGCCGCATTGGCAACCGGCGCAGCCGTCGCCGTCAGCGGCACGATCGCATTCGTCGGACTTGTGATTCCACACATCTTGCGGCTGTTGCTGGGACCCGACAACCGCGTGTTGATTCCAATGAGCGCCCTCGGCGGCGCGGTGTTCGTGATCCTGGCCGACACGGCCGCACGGATGATCATCGAGCCGGCTGAGTTCCGTGTCGGCGTGCTTACGGCCTTCGTCGGTGCGCCGTTCTTCATTTTGCTGTTGATCAAGAACAAGCGGCAGGTCTACTCGCTATGAGCAGAACCAGGTGGGTCGCAACGTCGGGTCGCAATAGCGTGCAAAGGGGCGATTCATGATCAACGACCACAGCCCGGCGATTGATGCCCAGGCGCTGTCCTTCAGCGTGGATGCCAAGCATCTCCTCAATGGTGTCAATCTCCGCGCCGAACGCGGACAATTCGTCGGCGTGATCGGGCCCAATGGCGCGGGAAAATCGACCCTGCTGCGGGCCATCTCCAATGTGCTCGGCTACCAGGATGGCTCAGTATCGTTGCATGGCGCGGACCTCAAGTCGCTGCCGGCGCGCAAAGTGGCTGAGCTGCTGGCGCTGGTGCCGCAAATCGCGCCCTTCACCCAGGGATTCACCGCGTTCGAGTTGGTCCTGATGGGTCGCTATCCGCACCTCGGACGATTCCAGGTCGAGGGCGAGGCCGACGATCGGATCGCCGCAGACGCCATGCGTCTGACCGAGACCGACTCATTCACCAATCGAACGCTGGACACGCTGTCTGGCGGTGAGCGTCAGCGCGTCTTTCTCGCCCGAGCAGTCGCGCAGCAGCCGCGTGTGCTGCTGCTCGACGAACCGACATCAAACCTCGACATCCTGCATCAGCTCAAGATTCTCGGCCTGGTACGCCGGCTGGTCGGTGACGGGCTCACCGCCGTCGCAGCCATTCATGACCTTAATCTCGCGGCCAGATTCTGCGACCGATTGGTGCTGCTCAGCAATGGACAAGTCGTCACAGACGGCACACCGGAGGAAGTGCTGACCGCCGCGACACTGGAATCCGCCTTCGGCGTCCGTGCCGAGCTCTATCGCGATCCGGTCACCGGCTCACTGGCAATCAGCCTGATTGCCCCGGCCGATGATGAAGAGGCGCTGGCCGAACCGGATCAAGGTCGGATTGCGCAGACCAATGGACGGGCCGCCATCCGGAATGGAGCCGCCAGTGTCGTCAGATGATGCCAAGCCGCAAGAAACCAAGATGGACGAGGAGGCCTCGGAGTACAGCTCGGCAGCGCGTCGGCGCTCGAAGCAGCAGGGATTGGTGATCGTCAATACGGGCGAGGGCAAAGGCAAGACCAGCGCCGCGCTCGGTGTCCTGTTTCGAGCCTGGGGTCGCGACTTCAACGTGCGGATGTTCCAGTTCATCAAGCACTCGACGGCCAAGTTCGGCGAGCACCGCGCAGCCGAACGAATCGGGCTGCAAATCGAATCTCTCGGCGACGGCTTCACCTGGCTGTCGAAGGACATGGACGAGACCACGGCGCTCGCGGTCGCGCAATGGCAACGATGCCAGGAAGCGATCTTGCACGGCGAAGAAGACGTCATCGTGCTCGATGAGTTCACCTACGCGATGCACTACGAGTGGGTGCCCGTCGCCGAGGTGATCGATGTGCTCTCGCGCCGTCCCAGGCAGATGCACGTAATCATCACCGGCCGCTACGCGCCGCAGGAATTGGTCGAGTTCGCCGATCTGGTCACCGAGATGAAGCTGATCAAGCATCCCTACAACGAGCAGGGAATCAGGGCCCAACCGGGCATCGAGTACTGATTGACGACCCGTAATGACTCTGGACCACATCATCGCGGGGATCAGGCCGGCAGACGCCGCATCGATGAGGGCGGCCCGACGCCGCCAGCAGCGCCTGACCAAACCTCCGGGCAGCCTGGGTCAATTGGAAGATCTGGCCGTCCAGGTCGCCGGAGCCCTGGGCGCCGAGCGACCTCTCATTCGAGGCAAGGCGCTGATCATCGCCGCTGCCGATCATGGAGTCGTAGCGGAAGGTGTCAGTGGATATCCACAGGAAGTCACGGCGCAAATGGTGCAGAACTTCCTCGCCGGCGGCGCAGCAATCAATGCGATGGCCCGTCTTGCTGGCGTAAAGCTGACGATCGTCAATGCGGGGATCGCCGTCCCGCCGCCCGACCAGCCCGCGTTGCGCAATGTGTCGATTGGTCGCGGCGCCGACAACATAGCGCGCCGTCCCGCGATGTCACGAGCGCAAGCTGAGCGCTGCATTCAGGCTGGAGTCACGCTTGCAACTGAAGTGGCCGACGCCGGAGCGGACCTCATCGGAACCGGTGACATGGGGATCGGAAATACGACCGCGGCTGCTGCAATCACCTCAACGATCACCGGAGCGTCCCCAGGAGAGGTGACTGGACGCGGCACGGGCCGCAACGACGAAGAGTTGATGGCGAAGGTCGCCGTCGTCGAACGGGCGCTGACAGTCAATCGGCCCGATGCCAGCGACGGCCTGGATGTGCTGGCGAAGGTGGGCGGCTTCGAGATTGGAGTACTGGCCGGAGTCATCCTTGGCGCCGCCCGGGCCACACGCGTCGTCGTGCTGGACGGGTTCATCTCCGGCGCTGCCGCGCTGATCGCCCTCAGCATCTGCCCGACTGTGCGCGATTATCTCGTAGCCGGGCACGTTTCTGCCGAACCCGGTCACCAGGCCGTGCTGTCGCACTTGGCGCTGCGTCCGCTGCTCGATCTGGACATGAGGCTCGGTGAGGGCACCGGAGCGGTGCTCGCGATGGGATTGGTCGCGTCGGCCGTCGCCTGTCTGACCGAGATGGCGACCTTTGACGAAGCAGGGGTCGCGGATCGCGAGCCCGGCGAATGAAGGGCATCCGCCTGGCGTTCGCCTTCTTGACCGTGCTACCGGTGTCCAGAGACGGTGAGTTGCCGGTCGCGTCCTCGCGAGCATGGTTTCCCTTCGTCGGACTGGCATTAGGCGCGGCGCTTGTCGGACTCGATGCACTCCTGCGAATGGGGTTGCCCGACCTGGTGGTCGGCGCGCTGCTGGTCGCCGCGATGCTGATCATCACACGCGCTCTGCACACCGAGGGATTTCTCGACTGCTGTGACGGACTCTTCGGCGGCTACGCAGCCGAGGACCGCCTGCGTATTCTCAGGGACACGCACGTCGGCGCTTTCGCTGTGATTGGCGGCACGGGACTGCTGCTGACCAAGTGGAGCCTGCTCGCCTCGACGCCCGACGAGGCTCGCATCGGCCTGCTGCTCGTCTTTCCCTGCCTGGCCAGATTCGGCATGCTCGCGACGATGGCGCTCTTCCCCTACGCCCGCAAGGACGGCCTGGGCTCGTCTTTTCAATCCGATCAGAGCTGGTGGCACCTGGTCCTGGGCGCGACTACTGCCGTCTTGGCGACCGTCCTGTTTCTCGGAGGCGCGGGATTCATCCTCCTGGGCTCCGCTCTGCTCGCCGCGATCCTTCTGGGCAAATGGATGAGCCGTTGGCTCGGCGGGATGACCGGCGACGCATACGGCGCCGTTAATGAAATCTGCGAGGTCGTGATCCTGATTCTCGGCGTCGCCCTCATCCCAATCATTCCCGACGCCTTCCAAGCGCCGTTGTGGTAAGCGCCGCTCTGGTAAGCGAGGTTCGATGAGCAACAGCGAAGCGACAAGCAGGCCGGACGAAGCGTTGGTCTGGCATCTGGTCCGTCACGGCGAGACGGAGTGGAATCGAACTCGCCGGATTCAGGGCCAAACTGACATCGCCTTGAACCAGTCCGGCAAGCATCAAATCGCACAACTCGGGGAACGGCTGGCAACATCGGAATTCTCTGCGATCTACGCAAGCGACCTGTGGCGCACCACGGAAAGCGCCCACATCATTCGCGGTAACAGGAATGTGCCGATACAAGCCGAGTCCGAGCTGAGGGAGTTCTCATACGGCGAATGGGAGGGCCTGACATTCGAAGAAGCCCAGGCCCGCGACCCCGAAGGATTCGCAACGCGTATGGCCGGCCGCAATGTCGACTTCGCGGCTCCCGGCGGTGAGAACATGCTGCAGTTGATCGACCGCGTACGCCGATTTCACGACCGCGTCCGTTCGCAGCACAAGCCTGGCGATCAGTTGCTCGTCGTCGCACACGGCGGAACGCTGCTGGCACTGCTCAACTGCTTGCTGGGACTGTCGGCCGAGCGCGTCTGGAGCTTCCATCTCGACGTCGCCAGCCTCTCGATAGTCAAGACATACTCCGGCGTCGGCGTGCTGGAACTGTGGAACGACACCAGCCATCACACACATCTACACCAGAGGTGACGCATGAGTAAGCGACTCACGTTGGTGCTGGGAGGCGCACGGGCCGGCAAGAGCAACTTCGCGCAGCGACTAGCCGATCAGGCTGAGCGAGTGTTGTTTGTCGCCACCGCAGAGGCGCTTGATCAGGACATGACCGCCCGCATTCGTGCGCATCAGGAAAGCCGACCTCCAGAGTGGGACACCCTCGAGGAACCGCTGCAGATCGTCAAGTCGATGAAGCCGCTGCTCTCCAACTACGACACGGTGCTGCTCGACTGCCTCACGCTCTGGGTCAGCAACCTGTTGCTACGAGACATGGACTGCGACGTCCCATCGAGAGTTGAAGACCTGTTGCAGCTCTATCGAGAACAGGATGCGTCCTGGATCGTGGTCAGCAACGAGGTCGGCCTCGGCCTCGTGGCGACGACGAAGCTGGGACGCCTCTTCACCGACGAGCTGGGACGAGTGAACCAGATGGTCGCCGCTGAAGCTGACGAAGTCATCTTCATGGCAGCCGGCCTACCGCTGACCCTGAAGTCAGGCCATCCCCCCGATTGACTCCAATGAATGTTGCGTCATACCCGCGGCGGAGCGGAGGCCGTTGCAACACTCCCGAATCCCCTCTCCCCCCCTTGCGGGGGGAGATGTCACGGAGTGACAGAGGGGGGGGCGGCGGATTACGACCAGATACGGCTCCTGAACAGCGGACTCCCTTCTGCCTCCGCGTCAAGCCCGGGGCAGGCTTTCGGCATCTCCCCCGCAAAGAGGGAGAAGGGGAGTGTTTCAAAGGCCTCCGGCGGAGCGCCGGGATGACGGCAAATGAGAAGCGGGCCTCACTTGGACCACCTGGAGACGCCCGCATTGCCCACGTGAGGGTGCGCCGTACTGGTATGTTCGATGCTGGCGCTGTCCGGTTCGCCGCCTGTTTCGAGATTCCTAGATGAGCCACTCCACTTCTACAGCGACGCCGACGGCTGCGACCGTGGGGTTCCGGCTGCCGCACCGGACCAAGATGCTGATCCTGGGCAGCGCGGTCGTGGCGATGTTCCTCTCCGCAGTGCAGCACTCAATCGTCGCCACCGCGACGCCCGTGCTGGCCGCCGAACTCGGCCGGATTGATCTGATCGCCTTCATGGAATCCGCCTTCATGGCGACGTCCGTGCCGGCGGTCGCAATCGCCGGACGCCTGTCCGACAGCTACGGCCGCAAGCCGTTCTTGCTGGCTGGCCTGGTCGTCTTCGCCGGTGCGACCGCGCTGGCCGGATTCGCGACCTCAATGGAAATGCTGATCGGATTCCGAGCGCTACAGGGCATCGGCGGCGGCGTGCTGATGGCCAACACATTCTCGATCTCCGGTGACCTCTTCCCACCGTCCGAGCGAGCCAAGTACATGGGTGTGTTCGCGGCCGTCTTCGGCATCGGCGGACTGATCGGACCGCTGCTCGGTGGCTTGATCGTCGACGCGCTGAGCTGGCGATGGGTCTTCTGGTCCATCCTGCCCCTGGCCGCACTGGCATTCGCCTCGATCGCCTTCATCATGCCCTGGCTCAGACCGCCACCGCGCAAAGTTGTGATCGACTGGCTCGGCATCGGCGCGATGTTGTTGGCGCTCTCGCCGGTGATGCTGGCGCTGGCGCTGGTCTCAACCGGGACCGCCTGGCTGGACATCAAGACCGTGGCGCTACTTGGACTCTCCGGGCTGGGCGTGCTGGCATTCATTGCGGCGGAGCGAGTGGCTACGGAACCGATTCTGCCTGGTGAGCTGTTCCGTAATCACACATTCCGAGTCTCAGCACTGGTCATGACAGTGATTGGCGCTGGATTGTTCGGTGTCTCGTTCTTCCTCGCCTACTTCATGCAAGGCGTATTGGGCTACACGCCGACGGCATCGGGTCTGCTGTTGAGCGCCCAAATCATATCGCTGGTCGTGATGGCGACGATCGCCGGACAGGTGATTGCGAGGACTGGACGCTACAAGGCGATGGCGATCATCGCAACGTTCGTGATTGTGATCAGTGGCTGGCTGATGACGCAACTAGGCACCACCACGAGCGCCGTCGATGTCGTCTGGCGGCTGGTGCTGTTCGGTTCCGGCCTTGGCTTGCTCTATCCCTCGCTGATGGTTGCGGCGCAGAATGCCCTGCCGCAGAGCATGCTTGGCACAGTCTCGGGTGCGACCCAGTTCTTCGAGGAGATCGGGGCCATCATCGGGGTGACGTTGATCGGCGCGCTGGTCACGGGACGCCTGACGAGCGAGCTCGCCGCACGACTGCCGGCCGATCTTGCCGAACGGGCGGATCCGACACAGCTGTTGAGCGAAGAAGCGAGCGGCGAACTCTTCGCCGAACTGGGCGAGGATGGCTTCAATCAAGTCCTTGTGGCACTGCCTGAGGCGCTCTCCGTCGCGATCACCAGCAATTTCTGGATATCCGTCGGCGTCGGCGCCGTCGCCCTGGTCGCGGTCCTGACCCTGAAAGAACGACGACTGCGCACCGGCGAGCTGGATCTGCCCGAGGTCCCCGAGGGCGTGCTGGGCGACAGCGGCGAGCCGCCAACCCCAGAACCCGCGATGGCGACCGTCGGCAGGAGTGGCGACAACGGCGCCGGTGCAGTCTCGGTGGCACGTCTGGAGACTGTCGCGCGTTCGCATCCGCAGCGTTCGCTCAATGGTCACAACGGTCAGAGCGGTCAGAGTGGTCAGAACGGCCGCAACGGTCACGGTTGAGCGCTGCACCAGTTACCTTCTAGTTGTCGAGCCAGTTGTCGAGCCATTAGTCCAGCCTGTTTGTCAGGCCTGTCTATCCGACCGATGCCTAACTGCCCTACTGCCTAACTGAGGATGATCCCCCATGACCCAGCGCACCAACGCATATCCCGACCTTGAACGCGACCTCCGCTTCTACCCGCTCGGCGTCGACAACCCTCGCCATCTCAGCGCGGAGCAGATCCAGCAGTACAACGACAAGGGCTATGTCGTACCGATCGACATCTTCTCGCAGTCGGAAATCGAACAGATTCGCTCATACTTCGACGAACTCCTGCCGAAAGCGATGGAGGCCGGCTGGAACAACTACGAGGTCACCAACTGGCACAAGCATTGCCAGGGAGTCTGGGACATCGTGACCGACAGCCGGATCATCGATGTGATGGAAGACATGCTGGGCGAGACGGTGATCCTGCGCCACAGCCACCTGTTCGCCAAGCTCCCCGGCGACGGCAAGCGTGTGAGCTGGCACCAGGACGCCTCCTACTGGCCGCTGACGCCGAGCAAGGTCGTCTCGGCCTGGCTGGCCATTGACGACGTTGACCTCGGCAACGGCGCGATGCAGGTCATCCCCGGCTCACACCACAACGCCCAGGTCGCCTTCCGCGACAGCACCGCCGACGAGCAGAACGTGCTCAATCAGACCGTCGAGAATCCCGAGGACTACGGTGATCCGCCCGTTGCGCTCGAACTCAAGGCGGGCCAGATATCGCTGCACAGCGACTGGGTCCTGCACGGATCGGAACCGAACGTGTCAAATCGCCGTCGCTGCGGGCTGGCGATGCGCTACCTCTCCAAGGATGTACGCGCTTACAACGGTTGGAACGATAATTCCATCGTCTGCCGAGGCTCCGAGCCGACCGGCCACTGGGCCAATCATCCCCGTCCCGACGGAGAGCTGATCCCAGTCAAGGATGATCGCGAGGACGTCACGGCAATCAGCATGTCGCTCCGCGATGGCGAGGATTAGGCCGGTCCGCCCGGGATTCCCAAGAGTGCGAGATTCGTCATTCCCGCGCTACGCCGCGGGAATCTCGGCGGGTGCAGCAGAGACGTCGCACCTGCAGAACCCCATTCAGGTCAGTCGCTCTAGCGTCTCTTGACGTTCGTGCCGAGCGCCACGAGATACCCGCGACGTAGCGGAGGCCTTTGCAAAACTCCCGAATCCCCTCTCCCCCCCTTGCGGGGGGAGATGTCACGGAGTGACAGAGGGGGGGTCGGCTGATGATGACCAGATAGGGCTCCTGAACAGCGGACCCCCCCTCTGCCCCCCGTTCGAGCCGGGGGCAGGCTTTCGGCATCTCCCCCGCAAGGGGGGAGAAGGGGAGTTTTGCAAAGGCCTCCGACGTAGCGCGGGTATGACGGAGGTATAGGTCGAGAGGCCACCAGGTCCGCCTCGGCTCAAGCTAGCGAGCCGCCGGCCTGGCCAGTAGGGCCAGTTGCGAGACGTGACATGTCTCGCACCAGAATGCCCAGTTCAGGACTCCGGGATCTCCGAAGAATGGGATAATCCGCTCCAGCGTGACCTGATGCCCGGCATGTCCCCACGTACGCAACTCGAGATTGGCACATTCAACCAATTGCGCGATACCGCCCACTGGATAGCGGGTCGATGGTTCGACCTCTTCCAACGCCGCCTCAACTTGCTCGGTTGTCAGCACGAAATCTTCCTCTACGGCATCCATTCGCTTCGGGAGAATATGCCTGTCCAGGTACGTCGTGACGACGTTCATGCGAGTTATCCACAGGTCTAATCGATTTTGTGGAAGATTTGGAGTATCTCGCTCAGTCGGTGAAGACAATCTTTGCAAACGCAAAACGACTCTGGTAGAAGCAGGTTCCCGCAACAGACGAGCATCCTGCCCCCTTCACGTAACCTCCGCAGCAACCGGCAGGACGCACGGCACGACGCAACGCTCCTTGCAGTACGAGGAGGATTCGACTGTGGAACTACTGTTCACCGGCGGCCGAGTACTGATGATCGACGGATTAGATCACATTGTGTCCGGCGTCGCGGTGCGCGACGGACGCATCGTCGCAGCCTGAGACAGCGAGGAAGTGAGCAGAGTGGTAGGTCGCGATGCCACCCACGTCGATCTGCGAGGCCGCGCGTTGATTCCAGGCTTCTGTGATCCGCACAACCACTTCTCCATGTCAACCATTGAGCCCCGCTCCGTCGACTGCCGCGTACCGCCCATGGCAGGCAAGCCGGCAGTGCTCGACGCAATCGCGGCCGCAGCTTCAGGTAGTCCCGAGGGGCAATGGATCTGGGGCATGGGCTACGCCGCGGGGCCTTCGGGCGCAGCGGTGCTGTCGCGAACCGAACTGGACGATGTCGCGCCCAACAACCCGGTCTGCGTGATGGATCAGTCTTATCACTCATGCCATGCAAACTCGGCCGCCCTGGCGATCGCGGGCATTGGCCGCGATACGCCGAATCCTCGCGGGGGCGAGATTCTCCGCGATGAGCGAGGCGACGCCACCGGCTTGCTCTGGGAACGGGCCATGGACTCAGTACATCATGCCTCGCTGCGTGCCCACATCGATGTGCTCAGCCACGATCCGACGTTGGTCGATCCACTGTTCATCCGCGACATCGTCGTTCAGCAAACCTACGTTGACGGCGTGCTGCAGTACGCGGTGTAGTTACGAGGACAAAGACCAGGGAGATTGGCTATCGCATCGATGCCGTCATTGCCGCGCTCCGTCGCGGCAATCTCGCTGCGTCCGGTACGCACGTCGGTTCTTGAATCAGCGAGATACCCGCGGCAGGCGCGGGTATGACGGATTTCCTCTTGTGAGTGATTGTGGCCCAGTGTTTTGCAAGAGTTACTCTCAGTACGCCACAGATGAGAGTTGGAGGAGGCCGCGATGGAACTGCTATTCACCGGCGGGCGTGTATTGACGATGGACGGGCTTGACCGCATCGCATCCGGCGTCGCCATCCGCGATGGGCGGATCATCGCGGTCGGCGATAGCGACGAAGTGCGTCAGGCCGTCGGTCCCGACGCGACACACGTTGAGCTCCAGGGGCGTGCGTTGATCCCCGGCTTTTGCGACCCGCACAACCATTTCTCGATGACGACCTTCGAGCCGGTCTCGGTCGATTGCCGCATCCCACCGCTAGCGGGCAAGCCGGCGGTGCTCGACGCGCTCTCGGCCGCTGCTGCCGGTACGCCTGAGGGCCAGTGGATCTGGGGACTCGGCTACGGCGCCCGACACGAGAACGGCGGTTGGCTGACACGCTCCGAGCTGGACGACGTTGCCCCCAACAACCCTGTCTGCGTGATGGACTACTCATACCACGCCTCCTACGCCAACTCGGCTGCGATGGCGATCGCCGGGATCAACTTCGAGACTCCCGACCCGCGCGGCGGTCAGGTCTTGCGCGACGAGAGCGGCGAAGCGACTGGCATGCTCTACGAGCGCGCCTCGGACATGGTGCATCACGCCACGATGCGCGCGCACATCGACACGCTCGGCCCCGAAGTCGTGGCAGACTTGGTCGAGCAGAACGCGCTGCGCCATCTCTCCCACGGCGTCACCAGCCTCGGTGATGCTGTCGTCATGCCCGAGAGCGCTGAGATGTACCGCATCGCGGACGAGCGCGGCAAACTGCCGATCGTGATTCACCAAATGCGCGGCGGCAACGGATTCTTCGGCGCGCCCGAGGCAGCAGCCAACGGCGCCTTCCTCCAGGACGACGTCTCCGACCGCCTGCGCGGCGGAATCGTCAAGCTGTTCATGGATCCGGTCTATCCCTCAAGCGCGATGCGCGTGTGCCACGCCGACGGCGAGTTCGAGGATGTCGGTGAGCCCTACTACGGACAGGATGAGGTCGACCAACTCGTGCTCAACGCCGCTTCGCATGGTCTGCAGACGGCGATTCACTGCTTGGGCAACCGCGCCATCGAGCAAGCGCTCAACACCTACGAACGCGTCCAGCGAGAGATTCCGCGCAGCGACGCGCGCTACCGAATCGAGCACTTCTTCTTTGCCGATCCCGGCCAGATCGAACGAGCCGCCTCGCTGGGCGTGATCATCTCGCACCAGCCGGCCTTCCTCTACTCCGTCGGTCAGCAGTTCGTCGACTTCATCGCTGCCGCCGGTCTTACGATCCCGCCGCTGCCCTACCGCTCGTACCTCGACGCCGGAGTCACCGTCGCCTCAGGCTCCGACTTCCCCTGCGCCCCGGTCGAGCCCCTGCTGGGCCTGTACGCCCTGACGACTCGCAACTCGCGGGAAGGCGACGTCATCGCCGAGGAGGAGACGCTCTCTCCCCTCGAAGCCCTGCGCACCCAGACCATCAACTCCGCCATCGCCATGTTCCGAGACGACGAAGTCGGCTCCATCGAGGTCGGCAAACGAGCCGACCTCGTCGTCCCCAGCCATGATCCCACCCTCGTCGACCCGGAGTACACGCGCGAGATCACCGTCCAGCAGACGTATGTGGACGGCGCACTCAAGTACTCGGTCTGAACGAAGGACCTAGGGATGGTTCGACTGATCTTATCGATCGCTCTGGCGGCAACGCTCCTTGGCAGTTTGGACATGCAAGTGCAAGCATGTGAGTGTCCAGAAGAGAATTGGAGTGTTTCAGACGACTTCACGAAGTCCGCGCAGGTGTTTCGAGGAGTTGTCACGCGGAGCGAACCCGCCTCTCTTACCGGTGGATATGAGGTTGATTTCGATGTGTTGACCGTCTGGAAGGGCGCGCTGCGAGAAGAAGTCACGATATGGACACGCTCTCATCAATGCGGTTTCAGCTTTCAGGAAGATCTTGAGTACATCGTCTTCGTTTATGACGACAACGAGTTTCTAAGCAGCTATGTGTCGTTCTGCAGCCGCACGACAGAAATCGACAACTCGACCCCGTACGGGGTCGACGGTGTCCAAGGCTATCCGCCGAACAGCAGCGAACCAAAGGACAGAGGAAGCGCCACTACCAACGAACTGTCGGAAGTAGATGACAATCCAACGGCGCCTGCTGATCCTGAGATCACGCGAACGTTCGCAACAACAACATGGTTGATTCTGATCGTTGCCTTGGCAGGAGCGGCGATCATCGGGCTGTTGTTGTGGAAACGACGGACAGCGTCGGACTGAGCAGTGGTACGTTCTTCCGCCCCACCACAGCGATCCGTCATTCCCGCGCACCGTCGCGGGAATCTCGCCGCCCACAGCAGGGAAATCAAATCAGACCTCGACACAGTCACTGAGAAAGGTGCGGATCTGTGAACGCATTCGCGAGTGTGAAAGCAGGCCAGCCCGGCGCCAATGCTAATCAAGTCCGGCCGCCCGACGCAGAGGCTCAATCTCGATCTTCCCCATCGCCAGCAGAGCATCCATGACAGGCAGTGGCGCCGCCTCCATCAACTCCGACAATGCTGCCGGCACTACCTGCCAGGACAGACCATACGGGTCCTTCAGCCAGCCACACGGCTGAGTCTCTCCCCCCTCTGAGAGCCCATACCAGTAGTGGTCGATTTCTTCCTGCGTCTCGCAAGAGACGACAAACGACACCGCCGCTGAGAACTGGAACATCGGCCCGCCATCAAACGCCGTGAACCGCTGACCGTCAAGCTCGAACTCGATGATCGCCCCGTCTTCACCAGGACCCGACGGAATCCGCTCGATGTTGAGGATCCGAGAGTTGGGGAAGAGCGAGACGTAGAGGTTGACCGCTGCCTCCGCGGAGTTGTCGAACCAGAGATATGGCGTGATCTTCTGAGGCTCGCTCATCGCTCAGCTTTCCCGTCCAGTGTTAGCTCCATGTTGCCTGGATTCTCGCTGATCAAGCAGTTGGCCGCGAACCGGTTACCCTGGAGTCGGGCGCGGGAGAAGTTGAGGGACGCCAGATGTTGCTGCGTCTGTTGTTGGCCGTGTCGATGATCAGTCTCGGGCTCGTGATATCCCCGGCTAGCACATATGCCTGCTCGTGCGTACCTCCCGGCACGCCAGCCGAGGAGTTGGCCGGATCGTCGCTGGTCTTCCGAGGCGCCGTCACGTCGATAGGCACGCCCGACGACGATGGCTGGCTATCCATCGATTTCGATGTCGAAACAGTCTGGAAAGGACCGCAGTCCGAGACGATCACGCTGACCACACATAGCGACTCCGCGGCCTGCGGCTATCCCTTCGAAGCAGGCGTCGACTACGTCGTGTACTCCTGGGACGGAGTTGATGTCGGTCGTTGCGGCCGGACCGCCCCGGTGGAGTTGGCGGGAGAGGATCTGGCAGCATTCGACGGCGGAATTCAAAGCGTTGGAGACTCGGGCTTTCCCGACACGGGTATAGGCGGTCTCGCCGGCGACGATTCAGGACAAGACAAGCAGTCAGCGATGTTGGTGATCGGAGCGGCGACAGCGCTCATGCTCGGCTTCGCCGGACTGCGGCTGTACCTTCGTCGACAAGAACCGAATCACGACCCTACTAACGTTGATTGCACTTAAGCATTTCAGTCGCGAGGAGACATAGCGCTAATGGACAACTACGCGTCAACGAACGCTGTGTCGACAGAACGGTTGCGCGAGCTGGTTGCAACACTCGATGGCGCAGACCTCAACCGTTCTCTCGGAGGAGGCTGGACAGTCGGCTTCGCGCTCATCCACCTCGCATTCTGGGATGCCCGACAAGTCGCTGCATTACAGCGCTTCAAAGACGGTGAGGCATTCCCATCCGAGGACTACGCAACAAACGCAACCTTGACAGCAATCGCCTCAGCATTCGATCTCGCTGCAGCAGGTCAGGCGGCGGTCAGCGCAGCCCAAGAACTCGACACCATGGTGGAGTCGCTCACAGACGAGCAGCTCACCGCGCTGCAAGACTCTGGCAAGTCATACGCAATCGATCGCGCCCCGCACCGTGATGAACACCTCCAGCAGATCGAAGAGGCGCTCGGGTGAGTCGTTACGATGTGGACAGCTACAAGGCCGACTGGATATCCGTCAGCGCAAAGTCATCGCCCTTGAACAGCAGCGGCTCATCCAGAGTCTTCGCAAGGGCGTAGACGAAGCAGTCGCCGAAGTTCAGTCTCGCAGGGTGGTTGCCTTTGCCGAATTCTCGCCAGGCGAGACGTGCGGCATGCGCCTGTTCAACGGTGACCGGAACAAGCTCGACCCTTGCTTCTTCCAAGAATGCATCGAGCTGGCCGCTTAGCCGAGAGGAGGCTTCGCCTTCGATTACCATCGTCACCTCAACCAGCGTTACGACCGACATACGTACGGAGTCTGCGTACGCGATCTTGACAGAGAACTCGCCAGCTTCCATCTCGCCAAACAGTATCGCTACCACTGCAGGCGCATCGATGATCACTTGGGCGCGCCATTCTCGTCGTACAGCCAGTCGTCCACTTCCTGCTGGGTTGGGAACGCAATCCCTGATTCACGGGCAATGTCGGCGCTGCGAAGCGAAATCGCCTGAAGATTCCTGAGTCTCTTGCTCGCCACGCGTTCTCGTTCAATCGATGAGCGCAGGGCGTTCCGTATCGTATTAGTCGGGCTTTGGCCAGTGAGTTCAACTAGCTCAGCGACGAGTTGGCAGGTCTCCGCATCGATGATCTTGATGCTCTGGGTGTGTTTCGTGGTCATGTCGATCCCTCGGCTTAGTATCCCACAAGATTACCCATCTCGTCGTCCATGTTGAGTTAGCCTCGCAGCAGCCGACTCAGGATGAGGAGACGCGATGTGACTACGGAACAGCCCACCGCAACGCCGCTGCTTAAGGGGCTCAAAGTCGTCGAGATGGCCACCTGGCTGTTTGGCCCGATGAGCGCTTGCGTCCTGGGTGAACTTGGCGCCGACGTCATCAAGATTGAGCCACATGAGGGCGATCCGATGCGCGGACTGGTCCACCGTGTGCGCGACAAGGTCGACTGGGTCTTCGAGATCGCCAATCGGAACAAGCGCAGCATCGCGCTCAACGTGCGCAGCCCCGAGGGCAACAAGGCATTGCGTGAGCTGCTAGCCGACGCGGACGTGTTCATCGTCAATCTCCGACGCGGCGCGCTTGAGCGTTTGGGCATCGACTACGCCTCGATCAAGGCCGACCATCCACGCCTGATCTACGCACACGCCACCGGCTACGGCACCGAGGGTCCCGACATCAACCGGCCCGCATTCGACGAGTTGGCCTACTGGGCGCGCGGCGGGTTCATGGAAACGCTCGGTCCACCGGGTAGCGAGCCGGTACGGCTCGTCGGCGCGATGGGCGACCTGCCCAGTGCGATGAACATCTCGGCCGCAATCTTCGCCGCCCTCTACCAGCGCGAGCTGACCGGACAAGGACAGTTCGTCACATGCTCCCTGTATGGCGGCGGGATCTGGGCCAACGGCTTCGCCATCCAGGGCGCGCTCGCGACCGGCGAGAACTTCCCCCGCACCGACCGTTACAGCGCCTTCAATCCGCTCTACAACTCCTACCAGGCCGCCGACGGCAAGTGGATGCAGCTCGCCATGATCCAGGAAGAGCGCTTCTGGGGACCGTTCGCCGAGGTGATCGGACAGCCGATTCTGACTGAGGATGAGCGATTCGCAGAGGTCTCGAATCGCCGCCAGCACATCCGCGAAGCGGTTGAGACCATCGAACGGAGGATTGCCGAGGAACCTCGAGACCACTGGGCGGCACTATTCGACGCCAACGATTTCCCCTGGGCGCCGGCGGCCGACTCGGTCGAGATCGCCGAAGACCCTCAGGCTGCGGCCAACGGATACGTACGCACGATGGAGCACAAGGCCGTCGGAGAGTTCAAAATCCTCGGTGTACCGTTCCAACTCGAACATGCTCCAACCGACAACTTCTGCAGCGCGCCCGAGTTGGGCGAACACACCGAACTGGTCCTCGAAGAACTGGGCTACGACTGGGACAAGATCGCCGAGATGAAACAAGCCGGCGTGATCCCCTGAGTGAGAATGGGCAAGACCCTCACCCCAACCCTCTCCCAGGGGGAGAGGGAGTAAGACCCTCACCCCGGCCCTCTCCCAGGGGTATAGGGAGCAAGGGGGATCCCCTCTCCCTGAGGGAGAGGGTTAGGGTGAGGGCCTCCCTTCTCGACGACAAACGAAGGAAGAAATCCGCATGCTAGAGATCATCGACTTCCGAGTCACACTGCCGCCGCGTGAATACTCGGACCCGTCGGGCGACGGCGATGAGCGCTTTAGCGACAGCAGCTACCTGTCCAACTACAACCGCATCTATACCCGTGAGCGCGGCGGCGGCAGCGACGCGCAGGCAATGATCGCCGCGATCGGCGAGGCGGGCATCGACCGCGCCGTGCTCCAGGCCGAGTGGGGTGCCGGCGACTACCGAGCCATGAACGACGCCGTCCACCGGATTGTGGCCGGACACCCCGACATGCTGACCGGCTACGTCACGGTGAATCCCGCCACGGGCGACAACATGGCCAAGGTCGTCGAGCAAGAGGTGCGCGAGCGTGGCGCCAAAGGCGTCAACCTGCAGCCCTTTTCGTACAAGATCCTCGCCAACGACAAGCGCTTCTACCCGCTCTACGCGAAGTGCCAGGAACTGGGCGTCCCGGTCACGATTCACTCGTCGATCAACTTCTCCAACGACCGCTCGATCGAGTTCGGCCGTCCGCTCTACCTCTGCGAGATCGCGTGCGACTTCCCCGACCTCACCATCGTCGCCAACCACGGCGGTTGGCCCTGGGTCAACGAGCTTGTAGCTGTCGCTTGGAAGCACGCGAACGTATACATCGAGATCGGCGCCGTGGCGCCGAAGTACATTGGTACGTCGGGCACGGGTTGGGAGACGCTCTTTCACTACGGCAACACATCGTTGCTCAGCGATCGGGTGCTGTTCGCCACCGACAACATGATCCCCTACCAGCGCGCTGTCCAGGAACTACAGGATCTGCCACTCAAGGATCACGTCAAAGAAGGCTGGCTGGGCGAGAATGCAGCACGGCTGCTGGGGCAGGTGGAGGACCGTCGAGCGGGGAGGTGATCGACGTCGTCCAACTCCTGCTTGTAGGATATCTCGAACCAGACAGATCGGAAATTGGAGCGTGAGCGGCGCTAGGCCATAAGCAGCAGCGGGGAGGAAGGCCGAGATGGCAGCTAGGCAGGCGACGGGGACGGTGCTTTTGGGTAGGTCGGCGGTGAGGTTGGTGGTGGCGCTGGCGCTGCTGATCGGAGCGCTCGGCGTTGCGCTGGGTGTCACCTCCGCCAACGACCCGCCGGTTGGTGTGACGATCACGGACGATCCGTCGGGCACAGCGTGTAATGGGGCGGTGCGCATTGATCGCTCCTGCGACTTGCTCGTGACCGCGAATATGCGGAAGCCTGACGACAACGGCGGCTTTTACACACTCGTGGTCACAGGCGACGACGGCGCGTTCGACGACAGTTCGATCTCGCCGACGACGAAGCTGAACAAGACGATCGGGGATTGTCCCTGCATCTACCGAATCAACTTCGGCCAGACGCAGCAGCACAAGATACGGATGACGCCGCGCAACATCTCGCCGAGCCACTTGAACACGAGGGTGGCGGTCCACAGCGGACCAGGTACGGATACGGCTGCGATCGCCACATACGATCTTCGTCTGATCTATGTGCCTCAAGAGACTCGGCTGAAGCTGGGCCGAATTGCCGACACATCGGTCGAACTGAAGTGGACGGTCGACCGACTGATGAACTGGGTGATGATCAGTTGGAAAACCAAGAGCCAGACGACGTTCCCCTCGAGCCAGACCGCCGTCCAACGTGCTGCCGTCCGAGCGCATCAGATTAGCGGACTGACGGCCAACACTGAGTACGTGCTAAAGGTCGTGTTCACCAGAACGACCTGGCCTGACGATCCGCCTGAGCCGGCCGAGGTGACGTTCACGACGCCGATCCTTGTGGAGCCCTGCACCCAATCTGGGGCAGCCATCGATTACGACGGCGACAACGACGGCTTGATCGAGGTCTGCAACCTCGATCAGCTGAATGCGATCCGCTACGACCTCAACGGCGACGGCATCCCCGAGCCGAACACGGGCCACACCAACGAGTACGCTACGGCCTTCCCCAATGCGGCCGACGATATGGGTTGTCCAGAGTTTGGCGTCTACCAGGGCTGCAAGGGCTATGAGCTGGCCGCCAACCTTGACTTCGACGATGACGGGAATGCGGATGGATTCAGCTCGGGCGACTCGTACTGGAACAACGGCAAGGGTTGGATTCCGATTGCGGGGAATCATCGGCGCGACCTCTGCCCGCCTGGCGACGATCCGCTACTCCAGTACGATGACCGCTGCATCAGCCGATACTCCGCGATCTTTGAGGGCAATGGGCGAACCATCGCGAACCTGAGCATCCTTGATGCTGATCGTCGATTTTCAGGGCTGTTCGGCCAGGTTGGGCTGTACAAGCGGTTGCTCGAAGTACCAAAGCCGGGCGAGACTGACGACCCTCACGGCACGTTGCGCGGGATTGTCAGGATCTGGAAGGAGCAAGGGTTGATTCGTAACGTCGGGTTGACTGGCGTGGGCACCGTGAAGGGCTCCTCCTACGTGGGAGGATTGGTCGGCAAACTTGAGTACAGCCAAGTTCGGGGCAGCTATTCGTTGCTTGACGTGGAAGCCGGCATGTCGGTCGTCGGCGGATTGGTCGGCGGTACAGACCATTCCGCCGTGGTGGAGTCGTACGCTACTGGCGATGTCCGTAACAACAGCTTCAGTAGCAGAGAAGTCGGCGGGCTGATTGGAGCACTCCAGTCCAGTTCGTATGTCAGCGCATCGTTTGCCAGCGGGAGCGTCGTAGTTAGCGGTAGAAACACTTGCGAGGTCGGTGGATTGGTTGGATTCCAGTCCTATAGCGCGATTGTCGCGAGTTACTCGACTGGACAGGTCGAGGTGGCTGGCTGCACGCGTAATGCAGGGTCGATGTCGGGCCATCAAGCGAACGTCGCAACCACGGTTGCAAGTTACAGCACGGGTCTGGTCGTGACATCAGACTCAAGGTCGACAGGCATCGGACGGCTCAGTGGGATGTGCTCTGGATTCGCGTACAACCGCGTCAGCTATTGGCTGGTCCCTGCGGCAGATACTTCGAAAGGCATACACGACAGCAACCGCAACTGCCTTGCCGACGGAGCGGCTAACAGTAACTATTATGGTCAGACGTTCGTGAACAGTTCGCAGGGCAGGTCCGAGAGCGAACTGAAAGCGCCGACAGGGTATCAGGGCATCTACGAACAGTGGCAGGTCGAGCTGTCGGTACCGGCGATTGAGGATGGCTGGTTCTACCATTGGCATCATCCCTTGAGGCAAGCCGCCGACCTGGAACTGTGGGACTTCGGCACCAACGAACAGTATCCGATCTTGAAGCACTGCGCCGTCAAGCCAGGCATCGACAGGGCCGACGGCGATCCGTACTGTCCGTTGCGCGAGGTCATGCAGCACGGACGCAAGTCGCAGTGATCGCTGATCAGCCCACGATGCCGGCCTCGCGGAGTCGAACAATCGCCTCGGGCGCGCAGCCAATCTCCTGAAGCAGCGCGTCAGTGTCTTGGCCTAGCTCGGGGCCGAGGCACTTGACTCGGCCTTGAACACCGTTCGCTCGGATTGGCGATCCCACGGTGGTCAGCGCGCCGAAGCGCTCGTCTTCGTATCTGACGATGTACTCGTTGGCGGCGGCCTGCTCGTCGCTGGCGATCATCGGGTAGTCCTGGATCAGCGTGCTCGGCACCTCTTCAGCGTCAAAGCGCGACGGCCACTCGGCGGCAGGTCGGGTGGCGATGACGGAAGCCACTTCGCCGCGTAACTCCTCGAGGTTGGCGTTGCGGTCGGCGAGGGTGGCGAATCGGTCGTCGGTCACCAGGTCCTCACGCTCCAGCGCCCGACACATGGGCGCCCAGCGGTCGGTGATGTAGCCGACAAACAACCAGTCGCCGTCCGAGCCCTGCGCTTGCAGGGTGAACATGTTCGAGATCGGCATGTTTCTCGCCGAGGGTACGACGTTGCCGTTGGCAATGGCGTTGATCGCTGGCGCCCGACCCCAGATCTGGCTGCCGTATAGCGATGTCTGCACCAGTTGTCCTTCGCCGGTGCGCTCACGAGCGACCAGCGCGCTGGCAATCGCGAAGGCAAAGATCATGCCGCCTGTCTGATCGGGATCGGGTGCGGCGACGTTTGCGTAAGGTCTGGAGCCGTTCTCGCCGCGAACGCCATTGGGCCACATCCCGCCACCGGCGGCGCCGGCCACCGAGGCCCACGATGTCGCGTGCGCTCGAGGACCCTTCGGTCCGAAACCGCTCGCGCTGGCGAAGACCAGCCGCGGATTGCGCTGCTTGAGGTCTTCCCAACCGAGGCCGAGACGGTCCATCACGCCGGGCTTGAAGTTCTCGGTGACCACATCGACGCGCTTGACCAGCTCATAGACGAGGTCGCGACCCTCGGACGAACGCAGGTCGACGGCGATGCTGCGCTTGCCTCGATGGTGCGTGTGGAAGTACTGCGAGAACCCGTCCTCTCGTCTGCCGACGTGTCGAGATGGGTCGCCGACGTTCAGTCGCTCCACCTTGATCACCTCAGCGCCAAGGTCGGACATCAGCACCGTCGCTGATGGTCCCTGTTGAAACTGGGTGAAGTCGAGCACGCGAATGCCGTCGAGCAATGGGGTCGTCATAGTCGGGTTCCTCTCTTGGCCAAGCATCGATTACCAACGCTAAGCAGCGCCAAGCAGCGCCATGCAGTACCAAGCAGCGCTCACCCAAAGATACGCTGTGTCGCTCTGGCATGGGCGTGTCAGAATCGGTAGCATATTGCGCATCAGATGTGTCGGTGGTTGAGGAGTTCAGAGACCAGAGGCGTCGGGCAGCGGTGGAAGGAGAGCGCGATTACTGTTGGGCAGCAGCTCGCGGGATTCCAACGGACGAGGCGTGCGTTCTGGATTGCCGTGGCGTTGACGATGCTGGTCGGCGCGCTGGGCGTTGGGCTCATGGCGACCTCGGCGCAGTCTCCCAACGGACTATCCGTGACGATCGCTTCTCCCTCTCTCGAGGGGTGCGGCGGCGAGGGCACGGCGACAGACCCGTTCACCGTCGAGGTTGGCAGCCACTGTTTTCTCGAAATGACCGCCAGCATGCGCTCGCCGAACAACTTGACCGGCTGGTACACCTTGAACATCACTGGCGACGATCGCGTCCTGGATCAAGGCACTATCGCCCCGCCAGCTCCTGGGAGAGCGCGGCTCGTGGACTGTGCCTGTTACTTCGGGGTCCAACATGGCCAATCGAACACACACAAGATTCGGATCTGGCCGGCACGCGAGGCCCCAGAGGGCTCTCGGCCCACCGGTGTCGGGCCCGGCTACGTCACAGCGGCCGACCTGAATCGCGATATCCAACTCCTCGTCTTCAGCGGGTTGCAGACTGATCGCGGCGCAGCGCCTATCGCCACGTATCATCTGAAGTTGGTCTACACACCGAACAATCCGATCATGCTCGGTCGAATCGGTGCAAAGACGATCGAGGTCACGTGGACCGCGGATCAGCGTGCGGTATGGGTCATCCTCTCCTGGAAGTTGTCAACAGACCAAAACTTTGTCAACGCCAATAGGGCGGTGAGACGCGCGTCATCGGAGTCCTACGTCATTTCGGGTCTCGCGCCGCTAACAGCGTACAACGTCAGTGTGAATGTCAGTATGGGAGGTTGGGGCGCTAATCCCTCTAAGTCGATGGATGCGACAACAGTGGCGACCAAGCCTCCCTGCCCAACGTCGGGCAACAACCGGGACTATGACGGCGATGATGACGGCCTGATCGAAGTTTGCACCGTCGCGCAACTTGACGCGATCCGATACGACTTAGACGGCAACGGTCTGAATCCAACGGACGCAAGCAAGTACCAGGTAGCGTTCCCATCCCCGGCCTCTGGCATGGGCTGTCCGCCGGGTGGCTGCAACGGCTACGAGTTGGCGAACAATCTTGTCTTTGCCGCTACCGCTTTCGATAACGGAGGAACATACCACAACGGCGGCAAGGGTTGGATTCCGATCGGTGGAGACCTCACGGTGCAATATCGCTTTGGGACTAGCTTCTTCGATGCGGACAAGTACATGCCGTTCACTGCCATCTTTGAGGGCAATGGCTATACGATCGACGGCCTCAGCGTCAACGATTCGGAACGGGTCCTGTCGGGGCTGTTCGGTTGGGTCGCTGGCGGCGCGCACATCCGTAATGTCGGCCTGACTGGGACCGGGACGATTTACGGGCTCCAGTGGGTTGGCGGCCTGGCTGGGCTGGTTGAACAAGCGACCGTGAGCGGCAGTTACTCGGAACTCAACGTCGTCGGAGGCCACGACCCAAACCCTGCGGCCTACATCGGCGGTCTGGTCGGCAAGTTGACAGGATATGCTTCAGGAGCCGCCTCACCTCGCACGTATCGCACTGCCAAGGTGGTAGAGTCCTATGCTACTGGCGCGGTGAGCACTGCAACGGACGTCCGGCTCGGTGCAAGCGTCGGTGGGCTGATCGGCGAAATGTCGGGCTGGTCTGAGGTCACGGCTAGCTTCTCGAGCGGAGCCGTGAATGCCGCGGTCCCAAATGTCGGAGGACTCGTGGGTCGCAATATTGGCGGCGCGATTCGCGCTAGCTATGCCTCTGGCAATGTTGTTGCCAACACCAGCCAGTCATTGGGTTCGCTGATCGGCACACACTGGGGCACGATCATCACCAGTTACGCGAGTGGTTCAGTCACCAGCAATTGGGGGACCGCCCAGACTCGACTCGTTGGACATTGCGATCAACACCTGTGGACTCGCTATAGCTATTGGCAGCTCGCTGTAAGCGTTGGTGCCAATAGCCTCCAACCATGCCTTCGCGATGAGTATCAGCATGGCTTTCGCTACACCCAGTGGGGCACCGGTCTGAGGGTCTACCCCGTGAACAACGTCTCTGCCCAGACTGAGACCGCACTCAAGACACCAGTTGGATACACCGGCATCTACGACCACTGGAACATCGACCTGGACATTCCACTTTCGGCTGATGAGCCGAGCCATTACAGCCTCAGACGAGGGCACTGGTTAGACGTTCCATTGACCGTCGACATGACGGACTACGCAATAGATGATCCGTGGGACTTCGGCACCGCCGTACAGTACCCAATCCTCAAGTATTGCGCCGAGAAGCCTGGCATCGACACGTCGGGTGGAAGCGCGTACTGTCCGCTGACGTCTGCTGCTCAGGGCCGATAGTAGTCGTCCTTCCAGAGCTCTGCCGCACGTGCGGCTGTCTCAAAGGTCTCTATCCCTCGTTACTGTTCCTCATCCCCCGCTTCACGCGGGGGTCTGGTCCCCTTGGGACGGCGAAGAAGCAGGCACTCGATCAAGTCGGGGAGGGTAATTCCTATTTTGCCACAGGCGACTAGAATGTCCTATCCCCAGGATCTGGCGACTCATCCTGCTCTGCATTAGGACCATAGCTTGGCCTTGCCGATCACGATCTCGGGGGTGCGGCCGCGCGTCCAGCGACCGGTGTGAGCGCGGTCTTCGTTGTAGTAGCGGAGATAGCGTTCGAGTTCGCGTTTGAGGCCGGTTTGCTTGGGGATCAGGTATCGGGCGAAGGCGGGCTTCCAGCATTCTTCCAGGATCGTGCCCTGGACGCGCTCGACGCAACCGTTGGTTTGCGGCCGGCCGGCGTGGATGAAGCGCTGGCGGGCGCCGAGCGCTTGCACAGTCTGGCCAAACGCACGGGAGCGGAACTCGGAGCCGTTGTCGCTCATCGCGGTCTCCAGCTTCCAGCCGCGCTCGGCCAAGTCGCGGGCTACACGGCGGGCCAGCTGCGAGGTCCACTTGGCTGCCGGATTGCGCGGCGTGGTGTGCAGCTCCGCCCAGGTGTAGGCCGAGGCGACATCGATCGCGGTGTACTGCCAGACGGTGCCCTTGGTCCCCGAGAGCCGACCCACGTGGAAGCAGTCGAACTGCACCAGCTCACCTGGTCGAGCGACCTCTAGGTGGCGCTCCGGCTGCGGCGCGCGCGGCGCCGGTTCGGGCGCCGCGGCGTAGCCGGCGACCAGACCCAGACGCTTGGCCCGGGTGTTCAGCCCGTGACGCTTGAGCACTCGCCAGACACCGTTCGCCGAGAGCCGGATGCCGCCCCACTTCGGCCGCGCCAACTCGGCCGCGATCCGCGCCGGTCCGAAGCCCGGCTGGCCCAACGCGAACGCGACCACCCGCTGCTCGACCAATGGACTGGTCGCGTTGGCCATCTGCGGTCGGCGTCGCTCGCGCGGGCGCAGCAGCTCCGGACCGTACTGCTCCGCCTGCCGCTTCCAGCGGTAGAACGTCGAATGGTGAATGCCCATCGCGCGACACGCCGCGCGCACGTTGCCCAGCTCCTTGGCCAAGGCCAACGTGCGCAGACGAAAGCGGTAGATTGTGTCCTCCGGGGTCATGGCGCCTGTCCCTCCTGTGCTCCTACACACAGCAGGATCGTCGCCTGGCCCCTCACTTCACCAGACCCACACCCGTCGCCACAACTCGGGGATAGGACACACTAGAACCCGAGCAGACCCCCGCGTGAAGCGGGGGATGGAGAGAGATCGGTTCGGGCAGTGAACCTGCCACTAGTGAGACGGCCTGACGTGCATGGACCCGCTCGGAACGTTTGAGGTACGTCGACGGCTGTACTGAAAGCGAACGATCGCGGTTCGTGATTCCTGCCTCCGCAGGAATGACGGAGGAAGGCAGAAATGACGGAGGAAGGCAGGGATGACGGAGTTGGGCGCGGGACCCCCACAGCCCCCGCATCCCCTGGTCAAGCCAGGGGCAGGCATGTGCGAGGCAGGCTTTCGGCAGCTCCCCCTGCAAGGGGGAGCGTAGAATCCTGCTGCGCCCCATATGGGTTCTCAAATGGAGCAGGCCCCCGCTCGGTGGCGGGGGCAGTTGAATGGTGATGCATCGTTCTCTGCGAGGCGCGAACCTGCGCAGAGCCGGCGGCTGTTAGTCCGCCAAGACGGGCTCCACGGCGTCGCTCATCACGAAGCCTTCGTAGCTGTTGGCGGCGATTTCGTCGCAGCGCTCTCGGTAGGGACCGACACCGCCGGCGTAGGGCATGAAGACCCTCGGCTTGCCTGGGATGTTGGCGCCCAAGTACCACGAGTCGGCGAGCATGTACATCGTCTGGTCGGCGATGTCGCTGACGTGCTGAACCCAATCGACCTCGGCCTGCGGATCGGCGTCAACCACGTCGATGGCGTGCTCGCGCAGGTACTCGATGAAGTCCGAAATCCACTCGACGTGCTGCTCGATCGAGACCGGCATGTTGCTCAGCACCGACGGGCTCTGCGGACCGGTGATCATGAACATGTTGGGGAAGTCGGCCGTGGCGAGACCGAGGTAAGTCGTCGGGCCGCCACTCCACTTCTCCTTCAGTTGGCGTCCGTCGCGGCCGGCGATGTCGATATTGAAGAAGGTGCCGGTCATTGCGTCGTAGCCGGTTGCGAAGACGATGGTGTCGACCTCGTACTCCTGGCCGTCCGCTGTGCGCAGTCCGGTTGGCGTGATCTCCTCAATGGGGAAGTGACGGATGTCGACCAAATCGACGTTGTCACGGTTGTAGGTGTCGAAGTAGTTGGTGTCGATCAGCGCCCGCTTGGAGGAGAAGGGGTGGTCGCGTGGCAGCAACCTCTCGGCCGTCTCGGGATCGTTGACGATTTCGCGGATCTTCTGGCGGATGAACTCGGAGGCTGTGTCATTGGCGCGGCGGTCGGTGGCGATATCGCTGTAAGAGCCGAGCATGAAGTGGAAGCCGCCCTTCTCCCAGAGGCGCTCGTAGGTCTCCTGGCGTTCCTCGTCGCTGACCTCGAGGGCGGATGTCTCAGAAGCGTCGTACGGGAAGCCCGCGGCGGTGTGCTTGGCTTCGTCCAGGATTTGTCGGTAGTTGGCCTTGACCTCCTTGAGGAAGGCCTGATCGACCGTGCCGTGTTGGGCCGGAATCGTGTACTGCGGAGTGCGCTGGAAGACCGTCAGATGCTCGGATTCGCGCGCGATCACCGGAATCGATTGGATGCCGCTGGATCCTGTGCCGATCACTGCGACTCGCTTGCCTTCGAACTCAACGCCCTCGTGCGGCCAGGCGCCGGTGTGGTGCCACTCGCCCTCAAACGAGTCGAGTCCGGGAATCTTGGGAATCTGACCGGTAGAGATGCAGCCGATTGCAGTGACGACGTACTGGGCGGTGACGTGGTCTCCCTGGTCGGTCTCAACTTCCCAGAGGCCGGTCTCGTCGTTGAAACGGGCCGCGGTGACGCTGGTGTTGAACTGAATCCCACTGCGCAGGTCGAAGCGGTCGGCAACGTGGTTGAGGTAGCTGAGGATCTCGGGCTGCTCCGGGTACTTGCCGCTCCAATTCCACTCCTGCAGCAGGTCATCGTCGAAGGAGAAGCAGTAGACGTAGCTCTCCGAGTCGCAGCGCGCCCCCGGGTAGCGATTCCAGAACCAGGTGCCGCCGACGCCGCTACCGCGTTCGTACACCTGGACGTTCATGCCCTGGTCGTCGCGCAACCTCTTGAGCATGTACATCCCGGCGAAGCCGGCTCCAATGACGACGGCGTCGTAGTGAGTGGTGGTGGTGTCCGACATGTTCATTCTTCTCTCTGTCCCGCCTGGCACGACCTGACGGGCTCCACTGGCAAGGGGAGCGACTCGGATACCGCGAGTCTACCGCTTGGCGTGCGCGTACCGCACGACAAGCGCACGAATGGCTCTGACGACTTGTTGCATACCGCGTTCGCTGCCTGGCAGCATCAATAGCGCGAGGAAGGCGTGCATCTGACCCTTGTGTCGCTGCAGGTTGATCTCGACGCCGGCATCATCGAGCCGTTGGGCGTATTCCTCGCCTTCGTCGCGCAACGGGTCGTGCTCGGCGGTGAGCACCACGGCAGGTGGCAAACTGGAGAGGTCCTCCGTGTAGAGCGGTGAGGCATCCGGCTCGGTGCGCCTGGAGGCGTCGGGAATGTAGTGGTCGAAGAACCAGATCATCGATTCCCGGGTCAGCAGGAGCTGATTCTCGGGGTCCAGGTACGAGGGACGGTCGAAGTTAGCGTCTGTGACTGGATAGATCAGGACCTGCATCGCGATCTCGGGGCCATTGCGGTCGCGGGCTCGGACGGCCATCACTGCCGACAGGTTTCCACCGGCGCTATCGCCGGCGACGATCAGGGGAACCTCACCGCCTGCGATCTCATTCATGTGCGCCGCGGCCCATTCCAGCGCGGCGTAGGAATCGTCAACGGCGACCGGGTAGCGGTGTTCGGGCGCGAGTCGATAGTCGACCAACACCACCGCACACGAGGTCCGCTCGGCCAGCTTGCGGCCCAGCGTGTCTGATTCATCGATGGATCCCACGACCCAGCCGCCGCCGTGGTAGTACACGATCACGCCGGCTGGCGGTTCAATCGGTACCAGGACTCGAGTCCGGAAGGACCCGTCCGGCTGTTCGATCGTGTGTTCTTCCATCCGTGCCATATTCGGCGCTGGACCACTGAGGGCAGCAAGTTCGGCGCGATATGTCCGCGCATCTTCAGGCGTGCGCTCGTGCATCGCCGGGGCGTCGGGATCGGATCCCTTGACTATTTCTTCGTAGAACGCTTGCGTCTGGACATCGAGTGCCATGCACTACTCCTGTGGTCCTGAACAATCAGGTTCGAATCCGGTTCGTCTCGGCGAGGGTAACTCAGGAATCGCTTTGGTCACCGATGCCCTGCGTTCCTTCCCAATTCACCGTGGACTTCATCCCCTGTTGTTCCCTCCTGGATCATGAAGAACAGGAAGTCAGCCCGTCAAGTCTCGTCTGCCCGTGTCTATGGCTTGCGAGTCGGCTCACTCGACTCGGTGAGCAGGGAAGGGCGAACGTGGCGAGGAATCCTGGGTAGCAACAGGAAGCCGATGAAGCCCATCGGACATGCGATGGCGAAGGCGGCCAGGATGCCAATCTTGCTGTGTCGCAAGAGTTTGTCATCGGCGTAGGCGAGGTCGGCGACGAACAGTGCAATGGTGAAGCCAATCCCAGCCACCAGCCCGATTGCCCAGATACCCTGCCAGGTCACCCCGGCTGGACGCTGAGCTCCGAGCTTGACTGCGATCCAAGTCGCCCCCATGAGACCGAACGGCTTGCCCACCACAAGCCCGACGATCACCCCCCAGGTCACGCTGCTACTGAACGCCTCACTCACACCCTGAGGGTCGAACTGCACGCCCGCGTTGGCAAGTGCGAACGCAGGAATCACCAGGAATGCGACCCATGGATGGAGCTGATGCTCAAGCCGATCCACGTGAGGTACCGCCTTACTGCTCAGGTCGCTCAGGCCGAGGAGCGCATCGACCACCTGATCGTGGCCGAGCGGGCTCTCGGGAGACTGACCGCCGGCGCTGAACCGATCAAGCAGGCGCCGAGCTGTGCGCACAAACCCGTCCAGCGACATCGGTGGACGCCACGGCGTCAGGAAGCCCAGCACCGCGCCGAGCGTCGTGGGGTGAATGCCCGATTCGAGGATTGTCCCCCAGGCGACCAGACCGACTGTTGCAAACACGATCATGCTCCGCACTCCAAGCCGGTAGAGCACCAGCATGAGCGCGACCAACGCACAGGTCATGATCACCTGTAAGACTTGAATGTCGCTCGAGTAAAACACCGCGACGACGAAGACGGTGCCGATGTCATCGACGATGA
Organism: Dehalococcoidia bacterium; assembly: GCA_965207365.1. Lineage (GTDB taxonomy): Bacteria > Chloroflexota > Dehalococcoidia > Bin125 > Bin125 > Bin125. Next base: position 1,836,817 of record OZ242281.1, read on the forward strand.
CGAAGGTGAGCAGCATTGCCCGCAGTCCGATCGGAACACGGGAGGCAAACAAGGTCGCGATGCCGAGGGCAAATGCGACATCGGTCGCCATCGGGATGGCCCAGCCGTCACGAGCCTCGGGACCCTGGGCGATCATCAGGAAGATGGCCAGCGGCAATAACATCCCGCCGATGGCGCCGGCGATCGGCGCGGCCATCACGCGGGGGTTCGAGAGTTCGCCGATCGTGATTTCTCGTTTGATCTCCAAGCCGAGCACAAAGAAGAACAGCACCATCGCCACTTCGTTGATCCAGAAGTGAAGCGTGCCCTCAACAGCCCAGACAGCAAGGTCGATGCTGATGTTGGCATTCAGCAGGCGCTCATACTCATGGTTCCAGGGAGAGTTCGCCCAGATCAACGCGACCGCGGCGGAAATGAGCAGCAGGACCGCGCTGGCGCTCTCGGTCTGGATGAACTCCTGGACCGGCCGCACAAACATGAACACCCGAGCCCGCCAAGGGTCCGGCGAGGATCGAGGTGGTGCAGAGTCCTGCTGAACATGGATCTACCGTAGACGGCGGGACATAAGTTGGGTTACGGCGGCCAGTCGGCGTATGCAATGGGACAGTTGGCAGGGGCCGTTCGCGAATGCGAAGCACCTGAATCGATTATGAATGCAGTAGGCGGCGAAGAAGCAAGGTGCTCATGTCGCGGCGGCCGTCGGCGATCAGCAATACCTGGACGTTGTTGTCAGAGACTCGATAGATGATCCGGTATGGCTTGAAGAGAACCTCCCGAAACTCTGGGCGTCCGACACCCTCAAGTTCCCACACGATGGAATCGCGATTGGGGAGGTCAGAGAGGCGTTCCACCAAGTCCCTGATGCTTGCGACTACATAAGCAGCGCTGGCAAGAGAATCAGATTCCTCGATGTACTCGCCAATCTCTTCGATGTCCGCCTCTGCGGCATCCGTCAGCTCAACGAGATACTGCATCAATCAACGGACCAGCGCTTCTGCAGCCGATCGAACACCTCTTTGGCCGGCTTGGTCTTACCCTCCCGAACCTGCTGCTCTCCGAGGGCGAGGATCTTCAGCAGCGCGAGCGTCTCCTGTTGTTCCTCGTAGCTCTTGTAGTCCACCAGTACCGCCTTCGCTTCGCCGTTCTGGGTGATGATGTACGGCTCGGGCTGTTCCGCGATGGTACGAACGATCTCGGCTGCATTGGCCTTGAAGTAGCTGATCGGTTTGATCTGAGTCATTGCAAGTCTCCTTGGCTGACCGAATATAGACCGATTGTAGTCCGACGTCAAACGCGCTTCATGGCCGTCTAGGCGTGGAGCGCCTCACCACGATGGAGGCGAGCGGCCGTCTCGTAGGTCTGACCCATCGACCGCACCGTCGGGGAGTGGGCGGTGAGGAACCGGCTTGCCCCGATCAGCACATCGTCCGCCTCGGGACGCCCGTCGAATCGGTCGACCAGACGCAAAGCGGCTTCGTAAATCTGGAATGAGTGGAACCCTGCGTCCTCGCGCAACACCGCTGTTCCGAGGGCGCGGGTGACCTCGCGATGCTGACCAGCGGCTAGCAGGTCGGCGACGGTCTGGCCGGTTTCGTCGACCTGCTGCTGACGGTCGAAGTGACCGAGCAGATCGTCGGTCGAGTTCGAGCCGCCATTCGGCTCGGGCCGCGGCTGGCGCGGCATGTTGAGGAAGCGTTCCAGGTAGACCGATGCCGCACCGTCGAGAATGCCGCGAGCCAATTCCCGTGACGGCGCCCGCTGCATCGCACGGTCGACGGCGTTCGTGTAGGTGAACGTGTGGTGAACGGTGTTCCAGTCGCCAAACTCATTGGAGATATGGAAATGCAGCGGACGCCGAGCCGCTGCGTAGGCGACGGTTGAGCTGAGTTCGGTAAGTGGCGCGCCGGCGCGAGCGGCGTCGACGATCCGGCGCAGCGAGCGATCCGGAGGATCGTCGAGGATCGACTCGGCGACTGGTCGATGTTCATCCCACGTCTCGTTGCGCTCACCGCCAATGGCCAGCGCTTCGTCGAGGGCTTCGCCGGCCTCGTCGAGCAGCTTCGGCAGATCGACCGGATGCTGCCAGGAGGATGTCTCCTCCATCCGTTGGGCTCCGGTGATGGTTGGAATGACCGAACTGAGGATGTCAGGCGCGTCGTCCCAGCCGATGGCGTCGAGCAGCTCGCAGGCTTTGTTGGCAAAGTCGAGCGTGTGGCCGACGTCCATGAAGGTGTGGTCGGTAGATGCCGCAAAGACCAGGTCGGCAAGTTGTTGCTCGTCGAGACCGGCGGCGGCTGCGGTGCGCAGGCAACGCTCCGCTGCGTCACGCGAGCGGACTTCGGAGAAGCGTCGGAACCAGGCGCGAAACTGTTCAGGTCGATCCTCGTCGGTGTCGAGCGCGGCAATGTCAAAGTCAGGTGGTTCGCCCTGCACGCTACGCGCGACATGCACGACTCCCTGGTAGAGCGCGCGAGGCCGATCGGCGGCATCGAGGTGCGGCAACACGTTCGCCATCGCAGTCAGAATCGACAGCCCGCTGGACCATCCGGCGGCGCGATTCTTGACGCCAAAGCGGGCCGCCTCAGCCAGGATCAGGTCTTCGCGTCCTGCCTCGCACAGACCGATCACCGACTTGGCGATCACCAGCCGCAAGTTCTGCTCAAGCCCCTCCGACAACTTGCGCGTGCAATGGGCGACCGCTTCCTCCTCCTGCGGCTCGGGGTCGAGCCAGACTTCGCCGTCGCGAACCTCCGCGCGGAATGCGGCTACGTCATCGGCAAACAGGTCAAAGGCGCATCCGCCGGAGAGGTCGAACTTGGCATGGTGCCAGTGACAGGTCAGGATGCCATCGGCGACGGTCCCCTGGCTCAGTGGAAAGCCCATATGCGGACAGCGATTGTCGACCGCAAAGACCTGATCGCGGTGCCAGAACACGGCAGCCGTGCGCTGTCCCGTGGAGACGACGCGCACGCCGTCGTGCTGCAAATCCTCAAGTGAGCAAACGTGAACTGTGGCATTCATGGCAAACCTCCCGACCTCAATCTCAAGGCTATCGAGGTGAGATCGGGGACGACTCAGCCGCCCATTGGCGCTTTGCTCAGATCGGGAAAGTAGGTGTCGTAGAAGCCGCGATCTCGTGTCAGGAATGCATCGGCGGTCGCAAGTGCGTGAGCGCCAATCAGGAAGTCAGCCAGAATCCGCGTCCGTGGGCCGCCAGCCTGCCGGTATCGCATCCAGCGAAGTCCAGCTTCCCAGGCGATGTCGGTGGTGATGCCAGTGTTCACCTGCCGCGAATCTCCTCGATGTATTCATCGACGCTGTCGAACTTGAGGCCTGAAGCGATTCCGGGACGGTCCAGAATGCCTGCCACCCGATCGATAGGATGCTGGCCGTCGTCGCACTTGCGGATAAGCAAGCCCTCGTCTGTTGGCGTGATTTCGATTTCCACGTTGTGATCCAGGCCGAACTGCTCGCGTAGACGTTTCGGAATGGTGATCTGGCCTCGTTCGCTCACTCGCATTGCATGCCCCGTGTGATTCGTGCTCTGTCCTGATAATACGAAGGTTGAGCCCTCCTGGTGACTGGGTATCTGTCGCTGACACTCGGCGAGGCCGGTGCTTCGGGCCCGTCGACGCAGGTCCCGTGACTGGGATCACAAGACGGAGTCGAATGGACGCTATCGACGGTCTGCTTCGGACCACTCATTGAACATCGATGTGCGGCCGCCGTCTACCACCAGGTCGTGTGAGTTGACGAAGCGGCCCGCGTCGCTGGCCAGATAGAGCGCTGCCTCGGCGATGTCCTCAGATAGGCCCGCTCGCGGTATTGGCGTTGCCTTGGACAGATTGGTCGTGAGCTTCGCCATCTTGCGGGCGTTCTCTTCGTCGGAGAGTGTGTTAGCTCGGGCCGAGCCGCCGTAGAAGATCGGTGTGGCGATCGCGCCGGGAGAGATCACATTGACACGGATGCCATGCGGTCCCAATTCAACCCCGGCGAGCTTCGAGTAGTGCGTCAGCGCAGCCTTGAGCGCCGAGTAGAGCGGATCGCCCTGTCGATAGCGAATCGCGGCGATGCTTGAGTTGTTGATGATTGCGCCGCCACCCGCCGCCTTCATCGGCTCGATGGCATAGCGGATGCCCAGCATCACGCTGCTCAGCAGGAGATGAACGCCGTAATCTATGTCCTCGCTGGAGATGGTCTCGAACGCGCCGCGAGTTGGTCCGCCGGCGTTGTTGAAGAGGATGTCGAGTTGTCCGAATCGCTCAACCGCGAGGTCGATCGACGCTTTGATGTCGGCCTCGCGCATCACATCGGCCTCGTGATACATCGCGTTCGGCCCAAGCTGCTCGGCCAGCGCCGAGCCCTTCTCGCGGGAACGTCCGGTCAGAACGACCTTCGCTCCTTCAGCGACAAACAGCTCCGCGGTGGCCGCACCGATTCCGCTGGTGCCACCCGTGATGACGGCGACTTTGCCCTGCAATCGATTACTCATATCGCCCAGCATAGCGATGGTCCTGGCCGACCCGGGCTTCATCGCCCTGAGTCATAGCGCTCGTCTCGATCGCGGAGGATCACTGTCCGCCTATGTTGCACGCGAGTCGACAACACTCGAAACGGCTCGGTGAATCGCGGAAGGAATGCCAACATGGCGAACGGACGTCTTCAAGATTCCTCGCGTCGGGCGACTCCGACTACATCACCGGACAATCGATCGTGGTCGACGGCGGAATGGTGCTCACGTAGGCAGGCTCTGGTCGCTAGCCTCGTGTAGCGCCGGCTGCAGTGGCCTGGAGAGCGGGAAGGCTCGAGATGGCGAACCGGAATGAGATCGACAGGGGAAATGTCCTGGCGCGGGCCAGAGGCGCGTATCTCGTCGGCAGTGTGCCGCTGGCCGACAGCGAGGCCGTCTTTCGCGAGGTCTCGGCGAAGCTCGGGGCTCACCTGCGGCGAATGCCCGACGGTGAAACCGGAATCAGGAAGGACTGGATCCAGTGGCAGTTTCCTCTGCTCCTGAAAGTCCCTGAGTTCGAGGCCGCCGACGAGCCTGCCGGCCCGTATGGTCCCCGACTACAACTTCGAGCTGGTGTATCCCCTGAGGACATTGTCTTTCCCGATCTCGGCTATCGCGCAGCCGCGCTGGAGTCCTACTCAGTGTTCACTCGACTGAAGGACGAGGGAGTGATCGCCGATCATGTCCGTTTCCAGGTCTGTTTGCCGACGCCCTTGGCCGTCGTGTTTGTCCGATTCATCCCCGCAGATCAGCAGGCGGTCGAACAGGCCTATGAGCGCAAGATGCTGGAGGAGCTCGATCGCGTGCTCGACGCGATCCCCGCTGACCAGTTGGCGATCCAGTGGGACACCGCGGTCGAGTTCGCGGTGCTGGAGCGGGTCGTGCCCTCGTTCCTCGCGAACCCTGAGGACGGTATCGAGGATCGATTGATCCGGCTGGGCAACCATGTGCCGCCCGGCGTGGAGATGGGATTTCACCTCTGCTACGGCGATGCAAACCACCAGCACTTCGTGGAGCCGGCCGACAGCTCGAAGCTCGTCTCCGTCGCCAACGGCGTCTGCGCAGGTGTTGAGAGAACCATCGACTGGATACACATGCCCGTCCCGCGTGAACGCAACGACGAGGCCTACTTTGCTCCCCTGAGCGGCTTGCGATTGCAGGCAAAGACCGAGTGTTACCTCGGATTGGTCCACATGACCGATGGTGTGGCAGGCACGCAATCACGCATCACCGCAGCGCAATCGGTGCTCACGGACTTCGGTGTGGCCACCGAGTGTGGCTTGGGCCGTCGCCCGGCGGAGACGATTCCTGAGCTGCTGGAGATTCACGCCAACGTGTCGGACCCACTCTGACCTGAGCGCGTTGCCAATGGGCTGTCTGAGGGGCGCACTGTGACAGAATCAAGATCTCGCCTGACCCGAGCCATCGAGCCGATGCCGCGCGCGGTTGAGCGCGCCCTGGTCGAGAGTGGACAGATGCAGGCGTACCGCTCGCGTCCCGCCTATCAGCAGAACGACTATCTGGGCTGGATCAACCGCGCCCGGCGTCCGCAAACGAAGGAGCGTCGTCTCCAGCAGATGCTGGCCGAGCTAGCACGCGGTGATATCTACATGAAGATGGACTGGCGGCCAGGCCGAGTTTCGCGAGACGAGTGAGCAAGTCGCCGAGACGCAGACGGTCCGGCCAAATCGCTACATTTGGAGAGAGTGAAGTCTGTTCCGTGCTTGGGGAAACGCCATGCCACTACAGCTCGACCACACCATCGTTCCGGCCTACGACAAGGTGCGTTCGGCGGAGTTCATCGCCCGCATCTTTGGACTGAGCTATGAAGGAACGTGGGGGCACTTCGCGCCGGTCAAGGTTAATGACACGCTGACACTGGATTTCGACAACTCGGACAATCCGGGCTCCAATCACTACGCGTTCCTCGCCTCCGATGAGGAGTTCGACGAGGTGCTCGCGCGGGTCAAAGAAGAGGGTTTGGCATTCGGCAGCGGCCCTGGCTCACGCACCGATGGCAAGATCAACCATCGTCACCAGGGACGCGGGTTCTACTTCGACTGCGAAAACGGCCACGTGTGGGAAGTGATCACCCACACCTACATCACCGATTGACCATGACCATCCCCCTCGGGGAACGTGCCCAGAAAGGGCGTATGGGCCGGGGTTCCCCGAAGGGACATGAGCGGGCTGTTGACGCCTTGAGTTGGGTGAGATGTTTCGTGGAGCCAGACTGAATGGAGCATGCCTTAGCCGGATTGAGAGTCCGGTCGCATCGCTAGCCCAGCCGGTCCCCTGCGCCCCGGGATAATCTCGACCGGCGTAGGTATCCGCCATGCATATCCAGCTTTGATTGCACCCTTGACTCTTCCTTCACGCGCCAATTGGCGAACACGTCCGTCGGTCACGCCTAACTGCCTTGCCGCGTGGCGGATATCGACGTTGGTCACGTCGGCATCCGCCTGTTCCGGCTCCAGTACAAACTCAAAGTGGTCCGGTTCCGTGAGGCTAGTGAAGTCGTGGATCAGGAATCCGATGACCTCTCCATCATCGTCAAGACGCGTCAGGATTCGCTCATCCCCTGATGGACTGAAATAACCTTCCCTCAACGCCCAAAGCACCTCCAGCATGTCGCCTTCCTTGTCGTACGAGACAAACACCTTCGTCTTGCTCATCATGACGCTCCCTTGATTCGGCGGCTGAGATAGCCGGTGAGGATGAACGAGTGGTCGCCTCTGCGCTTGACGACCAGGCAGACGTAACGGTTCCTGCCTCGGAGGTCGAGGTAGAGGCGGTGGTACAGCTCAACGGTCGGGTTGGTGTGTGAAGAGGTCACTGCATCCGGCTCGGAGAGCGTGACCGATAACTCTAGTGGTTCGATAGAGTTACGCCTGCGTTACTCCGATTCCTCGTAGCCGCGATCCCGTTCACGCTTGAATGCCGCCCACCCTCGTTCCTCGCGGATTTGCTGCCGACCTGTTCCGACCGGGTCCTCGGCTTCCAGGAACTCGGTGAGCGCTTCGTTGTCCCGATAGCGGACCGCGTCGATCAGCCCCATCTGCTCGTACACCAGGTTGACCAGGCGCTTGTTGGTTCGGACCACCGAGGGCGGCAACGACGCGAGTTTGCGGGCCATCTCGGTGGCTGCTTGCTCGAGCTGGTCGTCGGGCACCACGCGGTTGACGAGACCCATGCGCAAGGCGTCATCGGGCATGATGACTTCGCCGAGCAGTAGGATTTCCTTGGCCTGCTTCTGACCAGTGAGGAATGGCGTGATCAACACAGGCGCGCCGAACCCATGGCGGATCTGAATCTCTCCGAGCCGCGCGCTTTCGGCAGCGATCGTGAAGTCGCAGACGCCCGCCAACTCGCAACCCTGACCGACGGCGTGCCCCCGCACAGCCGCGATCACGGGTTTGGCAAACGACCAGATGCGCATCTGCACGTCGAGCGAGTCCGGGGCCGGATCGTCGTCGGGATAGAGCGAGGACCACAGGTCGCCGCCAGCCGAGAAGGCGCGCCCGGCGCCAGTCAGGATGACGGCGCGCACGTCATCGTCGGCTTCGGCCTGATCGAGGGCCGCGTCGAGCAGACGGGTGACGTTGCGATTGATCGCATTGAGGACAATCGGTCGGTTGAGCGTGATCCGCGCAACGCCGTCAGAAGCCTCGTAGAGCACATCATCCGCAGACGGCGGAGGAATCGCGATGCCGTCGGGCGTCTGTCTCCAGGTACTCGTATCAGGCTCAGTAGTCATCGTGACACCTCCTCATCGGGACAGAACAGTATCACGCGCCTCGATAGCTGCGAGGAAGACTGCCAGTCTGTGGCAACCATGGATCCATACGACGCGAATTGTCGAACGGCCTCGCACCGAATGTCAGTGGTGGTCGCTGTCGGCGGCGCGCAGAGCGCTCGCGACTGCCTGGAGTCGAGAGAGGTTGGCTGCCTGATAGTCGGTCGCCTCGTAGCGCTGAATCTGCTGCTCCTTGAGCCCAACCCGCTGGGCCAATTCCTTATGGGTCAATCCTCGGGCAATGCGGGCCTTGATCAGATTCGTCGCAATTCCGCTAATCACTCCAAGTGTTTCCAAGGGAAAGTCCCCCTGCTTGAGAGCCTCGTACTCTCGCAGTTCTCGCTCAAGGTCAGCCAGTTGGCTGATCACTGCTTCCTGTTGGGCTTGCGCGATTCGTGGATGCAATCCTGCCGAAGCGCGTGCGGGTTGCCTCAGGCTCTCAAGAGTGTTCCGGAATCGTCCCGCTTGTGCTTTCGTGATCCGGTACTGCTGTTCGTTCTTGATCATCTCATCCCTCCTAAGTCAATCGCGACAATGCCTTTGCGCGCTCCGGTCTCCCTATCGGTCTGAAAGAACTCGACAAACGATGTGCCTTCTCCATCTGCCATTGACGTGGCCGGAAACAATTCACCGCCGTACTTGTCCTTCTGGGCGGCTCGCCCCTCGTCGAACGTCAGCAGAACGGGGTCTAACAGATTGGGGTCAACTCCATTCTCTTCCCAACATGCATCGAAATCGCCTGGGTCTCGCTTGTCCGTGACGAAGCTCCCATTGAGATACACCGTGTGACACCCCGCGATCCTCAGATGTTCAAGCGCGACTCTAAATCCACTCAGCAATTGCCGTCTCCGCCGGGTATGTCCGAAACGATCACGAATCTCATCCCAACTGCTCCAGTGAACTCCGGGAGGAAGAAGACCGCTCCGGTTGAAGTCGGGAAGCATTGACACAACGATATCATTGTCTCTAGCATTTCACGACTCTCAGTGTCGTCGTCTCGCTCTCCTAGACTCCGAGTGCGCACCCAGCGCATAGCCAGACCCCTTGAAGAACAGGTTGGTTTGAGATGCCTTCCAACACACCCACCATCGATTGCCAGGTTCACGCCTATGAGCGCAATACTCCCGAGAAGCCCTGGACCTCCTTCCTGACCGGTCCTGACGAGGTCACCGGGGACGACATGGTCGCGGCGATGGACGCCAACGGCGTCGACGGCGCTGTGCTGATCTCGCCCTTCACCATCTATGGCTATGACCCGGCCTACGTGCTCTCGGTCTACGACAAACACCCAGACCGCTTCGGGCTGGTGCGGCCGTTCGACCCTCGCTCGGACAATCTCGCCCAACAGGTGGAACAATGGGCTGCCACGCCGGGCGTGGTCGGCGCGCGGGTTGTGCTGAGCTTCGAGGATGTTTCAGCCGATGATCCAGGGATCAGTGCGATTCTCGATGCGGGCGGCCGTGCCGGCATTCCGGTCAATGTGCTTTGCTCCGGGAAACTGTCGATCTTCCGCGAGATTGCGCGTCAGCATCCGAACACCCAGCTGGTGATTGATCATGTCGGTCTGCCGCAGCCGTTCGATCCGCCCCCGCCGGATGAACCCTGGGCCGATCTTGACGACGTGGCATCGCTGGCCGAGTTCGACCATGTGGCAATCAAGATCTCGGGCGCCTGTACCCTCTCGCATGAGCCGTTCCCTTACGCGGACATCTGGGCGCCGCTGGGCAAGCTATTCGAGGCTTACGGTTTCGAGCGCTGCATGTGGGGCACCGACTGGACTCGCGCGGTCAACCTGCTCACCTTCGAACAGGGCGTCGAGGCGTTCAGAGAGACCGACAGTCTCTCGGACGATGAACGCTCCGCGCTGATGGGCGGGACGCTGCAGCAGATTTACGGCTGGACTCCGGGCCGGTAGATGTGTCCAGCCACGGGCTGTGGACGCTCGCCTTCGGTTCGTTTCCCCGCGTCAAGGAGACCTTTGAATAACTCCCGAATCCCCTCTCCCCCCTTGCGGGGGGAGATGTCACGGAGTGACAGAGGGGGGGTCGGATGACAATGACCAGATAGGGTGCCCGAACAGCGGACCCCCCTCTGCCGGAGCCTGCCCCTGCGTAGGCAGGGGGCATCTCCCCCGCAAGGGGGGGAGAAGAGGAGTTTTTCAAATGCCCCGCGTCAAGCGCGGGGCATCGGGACATGAGCTGCGATTGTTCGACTGGATAGGTCAAGAAGTTCTCACGGCGTCAAGGAAGCAGACGAGGAGAAAGCGGAGACACATGACGACACTAATGGCGACACTATCGGAAGTCATGGCCGAACTTGGAGCGGCTGGCACCGCCCAGAACCGCAAGGTGTACCCGCGACATGGTGCTGCCGAGCCGATGTTTGGCGTCAGCTACAAGGAGCTCGGTCGGATCGGCAAGACGCTGCGCGGCGAGCATGCACTGGCAATCGAGTTGTGGGCGGCCGGTAATCACGACGCGCGAGTCCTGGCGCTGCGCATCGCTGATCCAGAGGCGATGACCACCGATTTGGCGCACTCCTGGCTCACTGATGTCGACAACTACATCCTGGCCGAAGAGCTGGGACGGCTAGTGTCGCGATCTCTGATCGCTCGTGCCCTGAGCGACCAACTGAGGGACGTGTTGGAGGAGTGGCCTGCGTCGTTGGGCTGGTTCATTGTCGCCTGCACTGCGGAGCAGCCGGAAGTCTGGTCCGTCGACGACTTGCAGGAACTGGTGGAGCAGATTCGCGAGGAGATCGGGAAACGACCGAATCGTGTCCGACATGAGATGAACGGGGCCTTGATTGCAATCGGCCTCCGCGACGGCAATGTTCGACGCGCTGTGCTTGCCACCGCCCGGCATATCGGTCCCGTAGCAGTAGACCACGGCGAGACCGGCTGCAAAACGCCAGAGATCATCCCCTACATCGAGCGCACACTGGCTCGTCGCGAAGCGAACGCTGCGCGGCAGGCGGAGCGCGCCCGGGCAAGGGCGGCTGCATCGGCCTGAGCGGCTTCGACCGGGGGCCGGTTAGACTCAGTCGGCTGCCGTGACTCGTTCGTTGGTGGCGGGATCGACCTCGAACGGCCCGTCGAGGGCCAGTGCTGCGCCCATCTCCCGGACGGCGGGCAAGACTTCCTCGCCCATCAGCCTGAGGCTGCGCATGGCGTCGTCGTGATCCATTGAGCCGTCGCCGTCCCAGAAGATGATCGCTCCCGGTCTCAACTCCTCGAGCACATGGCGGATCTTGGGCAGCACGGTCGTCGGTGTGCCGTGGATGATGCTGAGCCGGTCGACCTGCTCCTGGAAGGTGCCCCGGTAGTCGCGCGGTTCTGCCGGTTGGGCTTCACCTTCCAGCGCACGTTGTCGCTCGACTCGGCCCCGAGAGGCGGCAATCGAACGAATCTGCGAGGTGGGCAGGACATCGGTCCGCGAAGTCAGTCCCGGCAGCGACTGGAGGAACGGCCGCACTTTGCCCTGGTTGCCCTCGAGGAAGGGATTGCTGGGACCTTGCAGGTACTTGCGCGCGGTGTCTTCGGCCAGTTCATCGGTCTCGTCAACGTGGACCTTGAACAGGTAGGCGGTGTGCTGAGTGCCCGCCTCGTAGCCCGCTTCCCGCGCGCAGTTGCGGTAGTACTTGAACGACTCCTTGGTCGGCCCAATCTCCGTCGCCAGCATCACGTATGGATAGCGACGCTCGGCCGCCCACTTGACGGTGTTGCGACTCATCACGCCGGGAATCCAGATCGGTGGATGCGGGTCCGAGTACGGCCGCGCCCAGGGATTGACGTAGCGGTACTGGTAATGCTCGCCCTCCCAGCGGAAGGGACCCGGCGTCGTCCAGGCCTTCACGATGAAGTCGTGCGCTTCCTGGTAGCGCTCCCAGTTGAACGGCGAGGCGGTGTTGTGGGCGACGCTTTCGCGCCCAGTGCCGCGCACCCAGCCGCTGACCAGTCTGCCTCGCGAAATCATGTCGATCTCAGCCAGCTCTTCGGCCAGCCAGAGTGGATCGTCCCAGATCGGCAGGACGTTGCCCAGCAGGACGATCTTGGCTCGGCTGGTGATCCGCGCCAGGATCGCCGCCTCGACGTTCATCACACCGCCCATGCAGAACGGCGTCGAGTGGTGCTCGTTGAGCATCAAGCCGTCGAAACCCATCTCCTCGGCGTAGATCTTCTCGTCCAGGTAGCGGTTGTAGAGCTCGGCCCCGATTCTTGGGTCGTATGTGCCGTTGCTCAGATCGAGGTCCTGGATGTCGCGTCCGGCGGCTCCGAAGTAGCCGGAGTTTGGATCCTGATAAGGCCGCTCGGTGAAGTAGCCGATGAACATTCCGCGCCTCCAAGACCATCTGACCACGCCCAATGAGTCAAGGCGTGGCCGCAGTCTAGGGTCTGTTCACATGGGGAAGCGAACACCCGTATGGGTGGTCTAGGGCATCGTCGATGGGGAGTGGGACCCCCTCAGCCTTCGGCAGCTCCCCCTGCAAGAGACCGATACATAACTCCCCTTCTCCCCCCTTGCGGGGGAGATGCCGAAGGCAGAGGGGGGGATCCCTGCCTGTTGGCCCTCTCTGGTCGTCGCCAGCCGACCCCCCCTCTGTCACTCTGTGACATCTCCCCCCGCAAGGGGGGGGAGATGGGAATCAGAGGATATGCATCAGTCTCTGCAAGGGGGAGCGGGAAGTGCTGGCGCGCCAAGCATTGGTTGTCAGCATCGATGTGAACACGCCGTAGGAGGCGCGAAGCTGTGTTGTGTTTGCCTGAGTCGCGGCTATTCCTGCTCGGGCAGCAGTACGACGCGGACGAAGCGGTCGTCGAGCAAGTAGCGCTGCGCAGCAGCTGCGACCTGCTCCAGCGTGAGCGCGTCGAGTCGCTCATCGTACGCAGTAATCTCCTCAATCGGTTCGCCACGTTGCGCTGCGGACTCGATCTGGTTGAGCCAGAAGCCGTTGTCCCTGACCTGCTCCTCGCGCGACGTGCGCAACTGCTCCTTGACGGTGTCCAGATAGCTCTGTTCGCCACCGTTCTTGAGCCAGTCGATTTCAATCGCGACCTCGCCCACGAGCTCGTCAACGCGATCGGGATCGCTGCCGTAGATGATGGCGACCTGGTACTCCTCGTCCGGCAATCGCCTGGCCCTGGCGCTGACCTGGACAATATAGGTGCCGCCCAGCGCTTCTCGCAAGCGCTCGCGCAGACGCGTGGTCAGCATCTCGCCCGCCACATTGAGCGCCAGCACATCGTCATTGGTCCACTCCGCGTCGCCGGCGAAGACCCAAATGGTCTGGCTGCGTGGCTCGATGCCGCTGTAGACAACCTCGTCGATCACGCCCTCCGGCGGATCGAGATCGATGTCTTGCCACTGCTCGGTCCGGCCTGAGGTCGGCAGACTGGCCAGGTAGGTGGCGGTCAATGAGCGCAATTCGTCCCAGTCGAACGCGCCGACAAACACAAACGTGGAGTCGCTCAGGTCTGCGAAGCGATCGGCGAAGACGGCTGCGGCACGCTCAAAATCGAGCTCCTCGACGACCTCCAGCGACAGCGGACGTCGGCGCAGGTGTCCCTGGCTGAGCAAGGTGTTGGCGCGGTCGTAAAGCACCGCGTCCGGCTGGGTCGGCCGAAGCTCGGCCGAGGTGCGCAGCCGCGATTCGTATGTCGTGAAGTAGTCCGGATCGATGCCCGCATCCGTGGCGTAGAGCGTGATCAGTTGGAAGAGGGTTTCCAGGTCGTCAGGTGAGGAGCTGCCTCCCAATCCCTCGTGCAGTTCGCCGATGTAGGCAGAGACCGAGACTCGCTGACCGGACAGCAATCTGTCCAGCGCGACGCGGTCGTGCGGACCAACACCACTGCCGTTGACCAGGTCGGCGGCGTACTGAGCCGAGACAACGTCTTCGTCGGCGACCAATGAATGACCACCCGGGCTGTATGAGCTGAACTGCACTTCGTCGTTCTTGAAGTCGGTCTGCTTGGCGATCACCGTGATGCCGTTGGATAGCGTCCATTGCACGGCGTCAATCGATTCGATCTGCGCTTCTTCAACGATGCTGCCGGCGGCCGGGATTGCAGCGAGCAGGGGAACGTCGTCGAACTCCTCGGCGTAGGGATCGACTACCAGGGCGTCGGCGCCATCAAGTTGCGTCCGCAAGGCCGCGGCCAATGCTCCTTCTTCGCCGATCTCGATGCCTTCCGGACCGAGCACCAGGAGCACCGTGTTGCGGGACTCGCTCCACGATGCTCCGACCTCATCCACTTCGTCCAGCGTGATTTGCGGGAGCAACTGCTGGTACAGGTCCCATTCAGCTTCGATACCGGCAACTGGCGGTCCGCCAAGGATGTGATTGCGGATGGCACTTGCGAGCTGCGACGACTCAAGCTGATCGCGCTGCTTGTACCTGCTCTCGATCGAACTCAGCAGATTGTCATTTTCTCGCTCCAGCTCAGCGGTCGTGAACCCATGCTGGGCGATGCGCTGCATTTCTTCGAGTAGCGCCGCAAATCCATCTTCGACGCCATCCTGTTCGGTCAGGACTGTGAACGTCTGAATGTCAAGCGGCTCGACAAACGCCCCGCCGCCTGCGCCGGAGTACAACCAGGGCGGATCGGCTTCCTGGCCGCGCTCGAACAGTCGAGCGTTGAGCATCATGAACGCGAGCTCTTCCACCACTCCGCGCCGGAACGTGGCCAGGTCGGCGCCGTTGTCGGGCGCAAGTTTGCGGACCAACGTCAACTGGGTGACGGGGGCTTCGGGATCGGTAAACACATCGACGATTGGCGTCTCGTTGTCGGGCACGTCGTAGCTGGGTCTATCAGTGGGTTCAGTAACAGCCGCGCGCTCCTGGTACGCCTCGCCTTCAGGCGGCGGCGCGAAGTGCTGCGTGATCTTGGCCTCGATCTCCTCCATGTCAAACTCGCCGACGGCGACCAACGACATCAGGTCGGGCCGATACCAGCGCTCGTAGAACGCCTGGAACTGTTCGACCGGAGCGGTCTCGATGATCTCGACCTGTCCGATGGGGTCTTGTTCGGCGTAGCGCGAGTCGCCGAAGAGCAAGGGGTAGAGATTGGTCTGGAAGCGCGATCCGAAGCCCTGGGAAAGCCGCCACTCCTCCAGCACCACGCCCCGCTCCAGCTCGATCTCTTCCGCCTCCAGACTGATCGCGAACGCCCAGTCGCTCAGGATCTGGAACGCGGTCTCCAGGATCTCTGGGTCGTCAGTCGGGACTTCCAGCCAGTACACGGTGTAGTCGTAGCTGGTGCCAGCGTTCAGATGCGCGCCGAAGCTGCTGCCGATCGACTCGATGTAGTCGACAATCTCCTGCTTGGCGAAGCGCTCGGTCCCGTTGAAGGCCATGTGCTCGAGGAAGTGGGCCAGTCCCCGTTGCTCCTCTTCCTCAAACAGCGATCCCGCGCGCACCACGAGCGACAGTTGTGCTCGGTCTTGCGGTTCGGTGTTGTGCTTGATGAAGTAGGTCAGTCCATTGCTGAGCGTGCCGCGGACGACGCTGGGATCGAATGGCAGCGGAGCGTCGGACATCCACGGGGCTGGTTCGGGAGCGGCTTCATCTTCAGATTCCTCTTCCTCGGCCGTTTCCTCAGGCTCTTCAGCAACGGCCTCCTGCTCGGCTTCGGGTTCGTCGGCCTCGACCTGGGATGGTTGTTCGGCGGCTTCCTGAGCCTCTTCTTCTTCTTCTTCAGCGGCAGTCGATGACTGTTCCTCCGTGGACGACGCTGGTGCGGTCGTGGTTGTCCTGGCGGGCTCCTCCTGCGGGACAGACGGGATGTCGTCAGAGCAGCCGGCCCATGCAAGCGCCAGCAACACGATGAAGACAACGGCAGTGATCGACTTCAGTTTCAGGTTCATCCGCCTTGCCCTTCGTCTCGATGTCGCTCTGAGCGCCCTACCCACTGTTCCCACTTGAGAACAAACGCAAGAGTCATTTTCCCACGCTGCCTCTTACGTGCTGTCATATCGGTACTCCCGCCGTGTTAGGGGGCTCCAATCCGTCATTGCCGCGCTCCGCCACGGCAATCTCGTTATCCCTGCACGGACCTCTGTACTCGGATCAGCGAAGTACCCCCGCGTAGAGGAGACCCTTGACAAACTCCCGAATCCCCTCTCCCCCCCTTGCGGGGGGAGATGTCACGGAGTGACAGAGGGGGGGTCGGCGGATGATGACCAGATAGGGGTCCCGAACAGCAGACCCCCCTCTGCCTTCGGCATCTCCCCCGCTAGGGGGGAGAAGGGGAGTTTGATGGCTGCGATGCCCTTCTTCGGCTGGGAGATTCTTGCCAGGGCGGATGACTTGGCTAAGTCGGACACAAACCGTCGATCCGGACGTTTTCCGACGACACCGAGCAATCGGTACAGTGACATCGATGACCGACCATGGCAGCCCCGGCGCATTGACCCACCTGGTCCTGCGCGAGCGCCATCAGGCGCTCGGCGCTCGATTTGCGCCCTTTGCCGGCTGGGAGATGCCGCTCCAGTACGAGGGTATCGTCGCCGAGCACCACGCTGTGCGGGAGCGTGTGGGCATCTTCGACGTCTCGCACCTGGCCCGCGCCTGGGTCCAGGGTCCCAATGCGGCCCAACTCCTGCGCTCCGTGACGACCTTCGATGTCACCGCGCTACCCGTCGGCAACGCGCATTACTCGCTTTACTGCAACGAGGATGGCGGGATCGAGGACGATGTCTTCATCTACCACCTGCCGGGAGAGCGTTGGCTCGTCATCCACAACGCCGCCAACGCCGACCACGACTTCAAGCGACTAGAGGAAGTCGCCGGCGACATGGCCAGCGAGGTCACTGCGGACACCGTGCTGCTGGCGGTTCAGGGTCCGCAAGCGATGGAGTTGCTCGGAAACATCCTGGGCGAGCGCGTGGCAGGGATGGAGCCACGTGATTGCATCGAGCTTGAGTGGCGAGGCGGCCAGGTCCTCATGGCGCGCACCGGCTACACCGGGGAAGACGGCGGAGAGTGCATCGTCGGCGCTGATCGCGCCGAGGAACTGTGGGACGCATTCATCGAGGGCGGCGCGACTCCCGCTGGACTGGGCGCCCGCGACACGCTCAGGCTAGAGGCGGCGCTGCCACTGCACGGCAACGATATCGACGCGACGACGCATCCCTACGAGGCTGGCCTCGGCTTCGCCGTGTCCCTTGATGACGGCGCGCCGTTCACCGGTCGCGAGGCGCTGGTTGCAGCCAAAGACCGCCCACGGACTCGACGGCTCGCGCACCTGGCCGCACGAGAACGAGGCGTGATCAGGAGGGGCTACGAGGTCCGTGATCCTGCCAGCGGCGAGGTGGTCGCGCACTTGACGAGCGGCGGCCACAGCCCGAGCCTGCGGCTCGGGATCGGCATGGCATACCTGCCGGTCGAACTGACCAGGCGGGGCACGATGCTCGAGGTTGATGTGCGCGGTCGTTCGCTACCGGTTGAAGTAGTGCGCCGACCGTTCTATAGGAAACCAAAGGACCCATGACCATGGCATACGAGACGCCCGAGAACCTGCGCTACACATCCGACCACGAATGGTTGCGACGTGAGGACGACAGCCCGGACGAAGTCACGATTGGCGTGACCGAATTTGCGCAGGAACAATTGGGAGATGTCGTCTACCTGGAGTTACCCGCCGAGGGCGCCGCTCTCACCGCCGGTGCGCCGTTTGGCGAGATCGAGTCGGCCAAGACCGTCGCCGAGTTGTTCGCCCCGGTCACCGGTGAGCTCATCGCCATTAACGGAGCACTCGAGGATCGGCCAGAACTGGTCAACGAGTCTCCCTTCGACGAGGGCTGGATCGTGCGCGTTCGCATTTCCGACGAGACGGAGCTGGACGCCATGCTCGATGCCGCCGCGTACCGCGAGCTACTTCCGGAGGACTAGCGATGAGTTCGTCGCTCGCCGGGTCTCCGCATCCGTACATTCCAGCCACCGAGGCCGACCGAGCGCGCATGCTGGAGCGCGTCGGCGTCGCCGACCTTGACGCGTTGTTCGCCGACCTGCCCGCTGACCTGCGCGATCCAGCCATCGAGCTTCCGTCCGCATTGACTGAACCCGAGTTGATCGCGCTGCTCAGCGAGCGCGCAGCCTACAACGCCGCGCCAACTCGGCCCAGTTTTCTCGGAGCGGGAGCCTATCGGCGCTCGATTCCCGCCATCGCCTCTCACCTGACCAGCCGATCCGAATTCGTCACCGCGTACACGCCGTATCAGCCCGAAATCAGCCAGGGCACGTTGCAATCGGGGTTCGAGTTTCAGTCGGTCGTCTGTGAGTTGACAGGCATGGATGTCGCCAACGTCGGACTCTACGACGTGGCCAGCGCTACGGCCGAGGCCTGTCTGCTGGCCGCACGAGTTACCAAACGTCGGGCCGTTGCACTTCTGGAACCGATTCACCCTGGCACGGCAGAGGTCGTATCGACCTACGCCCGCGGCGCAAGCTTGCGGGTCGACTCCATCGCCTCGGCAGATGCGGTCAGCGAGGAACACGCATGCCTTGTCGTCCAACAACCGGATTTTCTCGGCATGATCGTGGATCTGGAGCCGCTCGCGAACGTCGCACATGCTCGTGGAGCGCTCATGGTCGCCGTCGCCGATCCATTTGCGCTGGGAATGCTCAAGGCCCCTGGCGATGCAGGCGCCGACATCGTCACCGGCGAAGGCCGCGATCTGGCCGGAGCACCAGCCTTCGGCGGACCCTCGCTGGGGTTGTTCGCAGCCGGTCTGCCCTACATGCGTCAGATGCCTGGTCGCATCGTCGGCCGGACGAACGAGCTGCATGGACCCGAAGGTGGCGAAGGCGAGCCGCGCACCGGCTATGTGCTCACGTTGCAGGCCAGAGAACAGTTCATCCGTCGCGAGCGGGCAACTTCCAACGTCTCGACGGCCCAGGCGTTGATCGCGCTGAGCTTCACGATTGCCGTCCAGGCGCTCGGTCCGCGCGGTCTGCGAGAATCGGCCGAACTCTGCTACCAGCGCGCACACGCCGCCGCCCGACGTGTCGCCGGACTGCCCGGATTTGAAGTCCCCGAGCGTGGCCCATGGTTTCAGGAATTCCTCGTGCGTGGACCGATTCCGGCATCGGAACTCGCCGCTCGATTGTCCGAACGAGGAATCGCCGCCGGCTACGATGTCTCTGATCGCGCTGAGCCTGAGGCTCGCAATGCGCTCATGTTCTGCGTCACTGAAGCCACGCCGGATGCGCACGTTGATACCCTGATTGAGGCGCTGACGGCGATTGGAGACGAGGCGTGACGGCGCCCGGACATCGCAGCGAGGATTTCGGCGCTCGGCTGAGCTTCGACCGTGGCGAGACCGGACGCAGAGCCGTTGACGTCCCTGTCTGGACCGGCGACTTAACACCGCTGCCCGACGCTCATCTGCTGCGCGAATCGGTCCGCCTGCCGGAGATGAGTCAAGGCGAGTTGGCGCGCTACTACACGGCGCTCTCGGCTCGGAACTATGGGATTGACTCGGGCACGTATCCGCTCGGCTCCTGCACGATGAAGTACAACCCGAAGGTCAACGACCTGATCGCGTCGCTGCCGGATTTCGCCGATGCCCACCCGCAGTCCCCGGTGGAAGAAGCGCAAGGCACGCTGGGCGCCTTGATGGAACTGCGCCAGGGTCTGGCGGAGATTACGGGCTTACCAGAAGTCAGCCTGGCGCCTGCTGCCGGGGCCCAGGGAGAGCTAGCGGGCGTACTGATGATCACCCGCGCCCTCGAGGATCGCGGAGAGCTCGAACAGCGTCGCCGCATCCTGGTGCCCGACTCCGCGCATGGCACCAATCCGGCGACGGCCGCGATGGCCGGCTTCAGCGTCACGCATCTGCCAACGGCCGAGGACGGCTCACTCGACCGGGCAACAATCGAGCGCGAGCTGGATGAAACAGTCGCCGGCGTGATGGTCACGGTGCCGAACACGCTCGGGTTGTGGGAAACGGGCATCGAGGAAGTCGCCGGACTGATCCACGATGCCGGCGCGTACCTCTACGCCGATGGCGCAAACCTCAACGCGATCATGGGTCGCATCCGCTACGGCGATCTTGGATTCGATGTCGCGCACCTCAATCTGCACAAGAGCTTCAGCACGCCGCATGGCGGGGGCGGACCCGGGGCAGGACCCGTCTGCTGCACCGAGGAGCTAGCGCCCTACCTGCCGACGCCTGTCCTCGTCGAGGACGAAGATGGCCTGGTACGGCTCGTCGCGCCGGAACGCAGCATTGGCCGTCTACAGCAGTTCCACGGCAATGTGGGCGTGCTGCTCCGCGCCTACGCCTACATGCGCGCGCTCGGCCTCGACGGGCTGCGGGCGGTTTCCGGGCAGGCCGTGCTCAACGCCAACTACTTGCGAGTGTTGCTACACGGCCACTATGACTTGCCCTATGACCGCCCCGTCCTACATGAGGTGGTCTTCTCCGGCTCGCGTCAACGCCGGGAGCACGATGTGCGCACCTACGACATCGCCAAGCGCCTGATCGACCATGGTTTTCACCCCCCGACTGTGTATTTCCCCCTGATCGTCGAAGAGGCGCTGATGATCGAACCGACGGAAACGGAACCGCCCGAGGCGATCGAGGCGCTCGCCGAAGCGTTGATCGCCATCGCCGAAGAAGCGGCTAGCGATCCCGACACACTCCACGGAGCGCCCTGGACAGCCCCCATCCGCCGCCTCGACGAAACCAAAGCAGCCCGTCGCCCGGTACTGCGCTGGGATGAAGTCGATCCGAAGTTGGATTAGCGATAGTTCACATGGGGAAGCGAACAGCCGTATGGGTGGTTTCGGGCATTGTCGATGGGTATTGGGACCCCCTCAGCCTTCGGCAGCTCCCCCTGCAAGAGACTGATGCACAACTCCCCTTCTCCCCCCTTGCGGGGGAGATGCCGAAGGCAGAGGGGGGGTTCCCTGCCTGTTGGCCCTATCTGGTCGTCGCCAGCCGACCCCCCCTCTGTCACTCCGTGACATCTCCCCCCGCAAGGGGGGGAGAGGGGAATCGGAGGATATGCACCAGTCTCTGCAAGGGGGAGCGGGGAATGCTGGCGGGTCAAGCACGGGGCGTCGGAAAGTAAACGACCTACCCCCGGCCGAACAGGGGCATCTTTGTTGCCATCACGGTGATGAAGGGGACGCTCGCGTCGAGCGGAAGGTTGGCCATGTAGACGATGGCGTCGGCGACGTGTTCGACATCGAAGGTTGGCTCGGGCATGCGCTCGCCGCTTGGTTGAGGCACTCCTCGGCCCATTCCGGCGGTCATTTCCGTAAGCGCGTTGCCGATGTCGATCTGCCCACAGGCGATGTCGTACTTGCGACCGTCGAGCGCCGTCGCCTTCGTCAAGCCAGTCAGCGCGTGCTTGGTCGCGGTGTAGGGCGATGAGTTCGGTCGCGGCCGGTCGGCCGAGATTGAGCCGTTGTTGATAATCCGGCCGCCGCGCGGATCCTGATCCTTCATGATCCGAAACGCCTCCTGTGTGCAGAGGAACGACCCGGTCAGGTTCAGGTCGACCACCCGCTGCCACTGCTCCAGCTTCAGATCTTCCAGCAGTACGGGAGGCGCGCCGCCGCCGGCGTTGTTGAAGACCAGGTCCAGCCGTCCATACTCCTCGCGCACTCGCGCAAACAGCGCCGACACTGAGTCCGCGTCGGTCACGTCGCTGGTCACGACCAGCGCTCGCTCGGCATCGTCGCCGGCCATCTGCTCGGTCTCCTCGAGGAGGTTCAACCGCCTACCTGTCAGTACGACCGTCCAGCCGTCACGCAGCAGCCCCAGTGCGGAGGCTCGGCCGACACCTGTCCCTGCGCCGGTCACGATCGCCACGTTGATCTTCGTATCGTCTGTCATCGCTCAGTCCCTTCGTCCTCCATCGCGATCTCGTTACCGATACCGTAAGGCCGCGCCCAATCGAGGCCGGCCAGCGTGCCCGCACGGGGCCGGTATTCGCAGCCGACCCAGCCGTCGAAGCCCAACTCGTCCAGCAACGACAGAATGTATGGGTAGTTGATCTCCTGCTCAGCGTCGGGCTCAAAGCGACCGGGGACGCCGCTGATCTGGACATGCCCGATGACGTCGAGCTGGGCCGCAATCGTGTCGGCCAGGCGGCCTTCCATGATCTGCATGTGATAGCAGTCGTACTGCATGCGCACGTTCGGTCGCGCCACCTGGTCGATGATCCGCCGCGTCTGGACGCTGCTGGTCAGGAAGTAGCCGGGATTGTCCAGGGTGTTCAGCGGTTCCAACATGATTCGGACATCCTGCGACGCGGCCTGGTCGGCAGCCCAGCGCACGTTCTCGACAAATGTCGACTCGGCCGCTGGGTCGTCGGTCCGCCCGGCTAGGCGCCCAGCCAGGCAATGGATCTGCCGGCAGTCCAGCCTGCTCGCATACTTGAGCGCTGTTTCCATGCCAGCCCTGAACGCATCCTCTTCGCCCGGAATCGCCGCCAACGCGACCGGTGTGTTGATCAGGACAGCTTCAAGCTGCGCGGCCTGTTTCCGTTCTGCCAGCAGCTCTGCTGGCTCCGAGTAGGGAGCTTGAATCTCGACCGCGCGGAAGCCGACTGCCGCGGCGAGCGCGAATCGATCGGGCAACGCTGACTCCTGGAACATCCAGGACACGCTCGCGGCAAGGTCTGGCATGCTCGCATGCTACGCCCTGACTCCATCCGCCGAAGGCCCCGCGGTTCGACATCGCCATGACCTTCACTTACGCTCACGGATATCACACGCAATGTATGTGGGTCTGGAATCAATTCGATGGCGGTCAAACTCTCTGATGTTCTGAAGGAAAAGCAACAGACCGATGGCGTCACTCCGGCCGTCAACGAATACGAGCGCGGCTTCTACCACGCTAAAGACGCTGATCTGGAGACGAAGCAGAACGATTTCAGGAAGCTTGCGAATTTGTACTACGACCTGGTGACCGACTTCTACGAGTTCGGCTGGGGCCGGTCGTTTCACTTTGCGCCACGTGTTCCCGGCGAGACGTTCAAGGCATCGCTCGCGCGACACGAGCATTTTCTGGCGCTGAAGCTCGGTCTGAAACCGGGCATGCTCGCCGCCGATATCGGTTGCGGCATCGGTGGTCCGTTGATCGAGATTGCTCGCTTTTCCGGCGCCAATATCGTTGGCGTCAATACCAACGCCTATCAAATCAAGCGTGCGCAAACGCTCGTCCAGGAAGCGGGACTAGCCGATCTGGCCGAGTTCCTGCACTGCGACTTTATGAACATCGAGGCGCCAGACAATACGTTCGACGCGGTGTACGACATCGAAGCAACCTGCCACGCGCCGGACAAGCTCGGTGTCTACAGCGAGGTGTTTCGCGTGCTTAAGCCAGGCGGCTGTTTCGGCGCCTACGAGTACTGCCTGACCGATCGCTTCGACCCGAACGATGCTTATCACTTGAAGCTCAAGGCCGACATCGAACTTGGCGGTAGTCTGCTCGACATCGACGATTGTCCGACTGTCGATCAGGCATTACATGATGCCGGCTTCGAGGTGCTGGAGACCAGAGACCTGATCAACCAACCCGGTCCCTCAATCCCCTGGTACGAGCCGCTCGTCGGCTCAGGCATGTCCGTTGCCAGTTTTCGCAGCACGAGGTTTGGACGCGCGTTGACCACCAACACGTTGCGAGTGCTCGAAACGCTACGAGTAGTGCCGCAAGGATCGGCCAATGTCACGCAGAAGCTGAACCTCTGTGCCGCAGCGATGGCCGAGGCCGGTCGGCTGGGCATCTTTACACCGATGTATTTCCTCCACGGACGCAAGCCGGAGTAGTCCGCGACAGCCTGATCACCCCACTCCGTCATACCCGCGCTTGCCGCGGGTATCTCGCAGCGAACAGCACCGAGTGTGTAGGAGGTCCCGGAGCGAGAGTCGAGACTCCTGCCAAAAGAGGCCGATGCACAACCTCCAATTCCCCTCTCCCCCCCCTTGCGGGGGGAGATGTCACAGAGTGACAGAGGGGGGGTCGGCTGGCGACGACCAGATAAAGCCAACAGGCAGGGAACCCCCCTCTGCCTTCGGCATCTCCCCCGCAAGGGGGGGGAGAAGGGGAGTTGTGCATCAGTCTCTACAAGCGCGGGAATGACGGATCAGTGCGTCGCCTGGCGACTTCAGAGTGAACAATCTCATGTCAGATAGTCTGACTTGCGATACCCGTCCGCTGCTGCGGGCGGTCGAGAGGAACAATCTCCCGTGAAATCCCTCCAGATTCACTCCACGATCACCAGCGCCGGACAGCTCGAGCTGTCGCTTGCCGAGGTTGAGATTCCCGCTCCTGGACCCGATGAAGTCGTCGTGCGGGTCGAAGCTTCGCCGATTAACCCATCCGACCTGGGCCTGCTGCTCGGTCCGGCCGATATGGGTCAGGCTCAGGCGTCGGGGACGCCGACAGCGCCGATGGTCACCGCGCCGATCCCGGAGAAGTTGCTGCCTTCGGTGGCAGACCGCTTCGACGAGCCGATGCCCGCCGGCAACGAGGGCGCAGGCGTCGTGGTTGAGGCTGGCTCGAGCGAAACAGCGCAGGCGCTGTTGGGTAAGACCGTGGCTCTGATCGCGCGCGAGATGTACGCCCAGTACCGCGTCGTGCCGGCCGCGCAATGTCTCGTCCTGCGCGAGGGCACCACCTCGGAGCAGGGCGCATCCTGTTTCGTCAATCCCCTGACCGTGCTGGGCATGGTCGAGACGATGCGGCTCGAAGGTCACACGGCGCTCGTCCACACGGCAGCGGCGTCGAACCTCGGCATCATGCTGCAGAAGGTCTGCAACGACGAGGGCATCGAGCTGGTCAACGTCGTCCGCCGACAAGAGCATGTCGAGTTGCTGCAGGGCATCGGCGCAACATATGTATGTAACACCAACTCAGTGTCGTTCATCGACGATCTGACTGCGGCCCTCACCGAGACCGGCGCCACTCTCGGCTTCGACGCCACCGGCGGTGGGCGGCTGGCCGGCCAGATCCTGAGCTGTATGGAAGCAGCCGCGATGGCCAAGAATCCCGGCTTCAATCGCTACGGATCGAACGTACATAAGCAGGTTTACATCTACGGCGGCCTCGATACCTCGCCGACCGTCTTCCAGCGCAACTTCGGTTTGGCCTGGGGATTGGGCGGCTGGCTATTGACGCCGTTTCTCGAGAGAGTTGGCCCCGAGGCCGCCGAACGGCTGCGCCAGCGTGTCGCCGACGAAGTGACGACCACCTTCGCCAGCCAGTACACCAGGACGGTCTCGCTGGCCGAAGCACTCCAGCTCGATCACATTGCGGTCTACAACAAGCGCGCGACCGGCGAGAAGTACCTGATTAACCCGAACAAGGACATTGCCTGACTGAAATCGAAAGCCTTCGGGCCCTGGGAGCCCGCAATGGACCAGACGTACTTCTCGCCAAGCGTCGAAAAGCGCGAGAGCAACATTCACGGGCGAGGCCTGTTCGCTCGAGCGTCCATTGCTCGAGATGAGGTCGTTGTGGTCAAAGGCGGCTACGTGATGAATCGCGCTCAGCGCGACGCGGTGTCGCGAGAGTTGGGTCCGGCCGAGATTCAGATCACCGCGGATCTGCACATCGGCCCCACCGAGCAATCGCAGCGTGAGGGCGGGATGATGCACCTCAATCACTCCTGCGAGCCCAACCTCGGTGTGCAGGGACAGATCGTGTTCGTCGCGATGCGTGATATCGCAGCCGGCGAAGAACTGACCATTGATTATGCGATGCCAGATGACGAAGCGTACGAGATGCAGTGCGAGTGCGGCGCCGCAAGTTGTCGAAGCACCATCACGGGATACGACTGGAAGCAGGAGTCAATGCAGCGCAAGTACGACGGCTACTTCTCATGGTTTATTCAGCGCAGAGTAGATCGCTGTCGGCACACTGAGTAACCCAGAGTTCCGTCATTCCAGGCTCGACCTGGAATCTCGTTGGCGGTCCAGCGGACGAAAGGGCTAAAGCGAAGTAGGGTATGTTCACATCGATGCTAGGGCCTGTTTACATGGTGCCGTTCAGTCCAGGAGTTCCCGTCATACCCGCGCTCGCCGGGGGTATCTCGCTGCATTCAGCGCCACTGTCCGTGCACAACTCGGCGAGATTGCCGCGACAAGCGCGGCAATGACGGATGTCACTGATTCGGCCGAAAGCACGCGGCCCGACCAACTCCCTATCCTCATCGACACACCAAACCGAGTTGGAGACTTGACCATGACCACTACCACCGAATCACCTTCCGCCGCCGTCCGTGCCCATCTCGACCATCCGATCATTGATGGCGACTCCCACATCGTCGAGTTTATGCCGACGTTCTTTGACTATCTGAAGGACGTTGGCGGCTCCGACATCGTCAAGCGCTATCGCGACTCCAGTGTCAGCCGTCGTTGGGCGGCGATGAGCTGGGACGAGCGGCTCGCGGAGCGGGTGACGATCCCGCCCTGGTGGGCCTTGCCGACCGAGAACACGTTGGACCGCGCGACGGCGATGATGCCGCGTCTGCTGCACGAGCGGATGGATGAGGTCGGCATGGACTACGTGGTGCTCTATCCCACGATCGGTCTCGGCTTCCCGCACATGCAGGATGATGAGATACGTCAAGCCGTCTGCCGCGCCTTCAACGAGTTCACCGCGGATCAATACACCGAGTTTTCCGATCGGATGACCGTGGCCGCGGTGATCCCGCTGAACACCCCTGAAGAGGGACTGGCCGAGCTCGAGCACGCGCACTCCCTGGGTCTCAAAGTGGCCCAGATGCCGGCCTTTGTCAGGCGGCCTGTCGCGGCCGTGGCCGAGAAGTATCCGGAGCTGGCCAATCGCGTCACCTGGATCGACTCGTTCGGGATCGACAGCGACTACGACTACGACCCGTTCTGGCAGCGCTGCCTGGACCTGGGCTTCGCGGTCGCTTCGCACTCGGGCGGGATGGGCTTCACCGACCGTTCCTCGATCACGAACTACATGTACAACCACATCGGTCACTTCGCGGCGGCCGGCGAGGTGCTCTGCAAGTCGATGCTGATGGGCGGCGTGACGACCCGGTTCCCCGAGCTGCGCGTGGCGCTGCTCGAGGGCGGTGTGGCGCACGGTGCTCGCGTGTATGCCGACATCATCGCGCGCTGGGAGAAGCGCGGCATTGACAAACTGAACAACCTCGACCCAGCCAACCTCGACGTCGAGTTGGCACAGGACCTGTTCAGTCGCTACGGCGGCGAGCTGACCGAGGGCAGGCTGGACAACCTGCCGCGGACGCTGGGCATGACCGCGCCCGACGTCGAACCGGAGCTTAAGGACAACTTCGCCGCGATGAACATCGAGCGTGCCGAAGACTTCTACGACCGCTTCATCCCGTCGTTCTACTTCGGTTGCGAGGCCGACGACCCGATCACGGCCTGGGCGTTCAATGATCAGGTCAACCCGTTCGGCGCCAAGATTCGCGCATTCATGAGCACCGACCTGGGCCACTGGGACGTGCCCGACATGTCGGCGGCGGTCGCCGAAGCCTACGAACCGGTCGAGAACGGGGTCATCAGCCCGGAGGACTTCCGAGACTTCGCCTTCACCAATCAGCTCCGCCTCTACGCGCACAACAACCACGACTTCTTCAAGGGAACGATCGTCGAAGACGCCGCCGCTGAAGCAATAGCCCAGGAGTCGGCGAACGGGGCCTGAGTGCGCCAAGCGACATTCCGATTCCCCGTCTCCCCCTTGTGGAAATTGATGCATGACTCCCCTTCTCCCCCCGTGCGGGGGAGATGCCGAAGGCAGAGGGGGGGCTGTCCGCAACTTCTATCTGGTATTCACCGACCGACCCCCCCTCTGTCACTCCGTGACATCTCCCCCCCTTGCGGGGGGAGAGGGGAATCGGAGGATATGCATCAGGCTCTTGCGGGGGGAGAAGGGAGCTCATGCGGCGGTCTCACAAGGGGGTACAACGGGAGAGCTAGTTTCGGTCGTTACCTCACGCAATTGGCGCAGGATCTATGTGTTCCCTCTTCGAGGACTGTGCCGGTGCTAGATTGCCGCCAACTGATACTGATCTCCTGTAGAAAGTGAACGCATCATGCGCATTGCAGTGCTAGGCGGCAGTGGATTCATCGGACCACGGGTCATGCGACGGCTGGTCGAGCATGGACATGAGGTCCACTGCATGGACATCAATCCGGGCGCGGCGGTCCTTGATCCTCTGCGAGACAAGATTGAGATTGCGCATGGCGATATCACGGTGATGGACGATGTGGTCGAGGCGCTGGTCGCGGCAAAGCCGGATCGAGTGATCAACCTTGCCTATGTCCTCGGGGCATCCGAGCGCGACCCGCATCCGCAAGTGCGAATCAACATCCTGGGCATGGATAACTGCTTCGAGGCGGCGCGGATTCTCGACATTCGCCGTGTGGTCTACGCCAGCTCGCTCGCTGTCTACGGTCCTCAGCGCCTGCACGGCGAGCGCATGGTGACGGAGGAGGATCTTCGCCTCGGCACGGGAATCTACGCGGTCTCAAAGACCTTCAACGAACACCAGGCTGACTGGTACAACCGCGCCTATGACATGGCGATCACCGGCATCAGGCCGGCCAACATCACCGGGCCCGACAAGGTGCGCGGCTCGATGAATCACGTCCAGTGCCAGGTGCTGCCGGCGCGTGAGGAGTCCGTCAGCTTCCCCTACCGCGACACCATGACGCTGCCGCTGCACGTCGAAGACATCGCCGATGTCTTTGTGCGAGTGACGCTCGCGGAGGAGACCGCCCATGCCATCTACAACTCGGGCGGTCACGCGACCAGCATGGGCGACCTGGCCGACGCGGTGCGCCATTTCCTGCCGGCCGCGGAGATCACATTCGGTGCGGACGAGGGCGGGCACGACGCCTCGGGCCTCTATCTGATGGACAACTCACGTCTGGTGGAGGAATTCGAAGGCCATTACGCGCCCTTCGAGCAGCGCGTGCTGGAGACGATCAACGAAGTGCGGCGCGACGCGGGATTGCCAATTGTCGGCTGAGGCACGCCAAGGATTGTCACCACTCGGCGAGATTCCCGCGTCAAGCGCGGGAATGACGGAATTGGGGAGTGAGCCTACCCGCCTTTCCCGCTCCCCCCCCGCAGAGACTGATGCACAACTCCCCTTCTCCCCCCTTGCGGGGGAGATGCCGAAGGCAGAGGGGGGGGTCCTGTCCGCAACTTCTATCTGGTGCTCACCGACCGACCCCCCCTCTGTCACTCCGTGACATCTCCCCCCGCAAGGGGGGGTGAGCGGAATTTGAGGTTGTGCATCAGTCCCTCGCAGGGGGAGCTGCCGCAGGCTGAGGGGGGCCCGCTCCGTTTCGGCGAGGCGGTGATTTGCACGCAGCGCCTCATGTGTTCGAAACCAACCACCAACAGCCCGTCTAGGGACGGAAGGTCGGGCCGGAGCCGGGACCGAGCTGCGTCTTGATCACCCCTTGCGCCATTTCAACGAAGTCGCAGAGGCGGGCACGCGTGTCTCTCGGGTCGATTAGATCGAGGCCGCTCGCTTCCGCCGTTCGGAAGGGCGAGGAGATGCGCTGGAAGGTCTCTTCGAGCTCCAGCCGCTTCGCTTCCGGATCGGGCGAGGATTCGATCACTCGGCGGAACGCGGCGCTGGTGCCGCCCTCGATGTGCATCGATCCCCAGTGTCCCGAGACCCAGGCGTAGCGACGGAACAGGTGCGGTCCGGGGCGGAACTGGAGACTCCCGGCCAGCCCGAACGACTGTCGGCAGATGAACGAAATCCAGGGCATCTTGCTGTTGACGATCGAGTAGACCAGCCGTGAGCCTGCTCGTTCGATGCCCTGCTCCTCCGACATTGGTCCGACCAGGAATCCGGGATCGTCCATCAGTACGACCATTGGGATGTGGAAGGTGTCGCAGAGTTGCACGAGTCGTGATGACTTCTCGGCAGCGGCCACATCCATCGAGCCGCCGCGATGATTGGGATTGTTGGTCATCACGCCAACGGGATATCCGTGAGCGCGTCCCAGGCCGATGATCCGCGAAGCCCCGTAATCCGGCGCGATCTCGAAGAACGAGCCCTCGTCCAGCACGCCCTCAAGAATCACGCGTGGGTTGTAGGGTCGTCGCTTGTTGCGTGGGATCAGCGAGAGCAGGCGTTCGTCGCGGCGATTGGGATCATCGCTGGCGTCGCCGCGCGGCGGCATCTCGTAGACGTTGTCAGGCAGATAGCTGAGGAACTGTTTGACCTGTTCAATGGCGGCCGGCTCGTCTTCGGCGACGTTGTCGACGACGCCGCTAATCCTCGTGTGAACCTTGTGGCCGCCGAGCTCTTCCTTGTCGATATCGAGACCCAGCGCCGCTTTGACGACCGGCGGTCCACCGGGAAAGACCTGACCTGTGCCTTTCGCGATCACGCTGAAATGACTGAGACAAGGGATGGGCGCGAGTCCGCCAGCGGCTGGACCAAGCACCGCAGAGGCGACAGGGGCAATATTGAGCACCTTGCAATAGCGCTCGAACTGTCCGCCGTCGGGGATGTACGTGCGGCCCAGGTCGGAGAACTCGGTCACGCTGCCGCCGGCGCCGTCGATCAGGTTGACCGAGGGCAACATCAACTCGGTCGGGTCAGGGTGGCCATGACCAATATCGACGCCGCCGTCGTCTGTCCGCGCCGATCCGCCGCGAACCGTGAAGTCCTGACCGCGAACGTAGACGCGACGGCCGTTGACCTTGCCCAGACCGCGCACGCTGCTGACCGGCGTGAAGCCCGACAGTGCTCCCTGATCGTCGTAGGTCGCGCGACCCTGGAGCTTACCCATCTCGTCGAACGTGCCCGGATCGACCAGCAAATCCAACCGCTCACGTACAGTCAGTTTGCCCTGTCGATGCTGGCGTTCGATGCCCTCGGGGCCACCCATCGCCTCCTTCAGCGCATGTCGTCGCTCCAGTTCGTCAATCTCCTGCTGCCAGCTCATGGATTATCCCCTTCGATGCCCGTGCTCGGACCAATGCGCAATGGCGACAGAGCGCAAACTGCTGTCAGGCTATCGTCGGAGCGACGACTAGACTTTCTGGCGTGAGGAGCGCTCCATTCATGAGTGGTGATTGCAGATGGAGTCTGGCGACGACGGCGAAACACCCATAAGCGGACGAATCATCTTTCCTGCTCGATTGAAGAACGCGATGTTCGTCGAGCAGCGTGGCCGCTGCATGTACTGCGGACGACGCATGAGCAGCCGCTACCTCGAGATTGACCACAAATGGCCGGTCAGCCGAAACGGTGGCAACGAGCGTTCGAACCTACAGTTGTTATGCACCGCTTGCAATCTGCGCAAAGGAATTCAGACCGACGAGGAGTTTCGCTCTCGGTACTGGCGACTGTTGCCTCCTGACGGCGCGATTCCTGATCCACCAATCTCTCAGGACGACTTCACAGCAGAAACTCAATGGACCCATGCCTCACCGGAAGTTCGTTCCATCTACCGGGAGCGATTCGAACATGCGAGGCAGCGGCGTCAGCTAGCAGGAGTCGGCGGAGGGAGTCGCAGTGGATGCTTGACAGCTCCGCTGCTCATCACAGTCGGACTTGTCATAGCGGCAGTGTCGTTGTTTGGCAAGTAAGTGGCTGTGTCAATCTAGGTGTTCCGCAAAAGAGAAGTGGTCCGCAGATGCAGTTTCGACAACGCGACAAGGATCTCATTGGGCGTGGTGAGTTGACGCTGACGTTTCGCCGCTGGCGCCGAGCCCGGGCTCGGCCGGGTGGCCGATACCGTGTTGGCGAGTATGTGATCGAAGTGACCTCGGTGGATCAGATCGAGGCGTCGCAGATATCGGTGGAGGACGCGCGGGCGGCTGGTCATGAATCTGCTGAAGCTGTCCTCGAAGCAATCAAACGCAACCAGCGCAAGTCAGGAGATGCAAGCGCACCGCTCCATCGCATCGCATTCCACTGCCTGGGTGAGCAGGATGATCCGCGCGAGATGCTCGCGGCCGAGGCCGGTCTCGATTCTGAAGAACTGGTCGCAGTCACGAAGCGCCTCGGACAGATGGACGCCCGCTCTCGGCACGGACCATGGGCGCGATCAGCGCTAGAGGGGATTGCCGCAACTCCGGGTCGTCGGGCGGCAGAGCTGGCCGCTGTCCAAGGCCGCGAGACGGCGAAGTTCAAAGCCGACATACGCAAGCTCAAAGCGCTTGGTCTGACGATCAGTCTTGAGGTCGGATACGAGTTGTCGCCGAGAGGTCGCGTGGTGCTGGACGCGCTGCAGGCTGACTAACCGATCACACAACTCCGCGACCAACACCCTACTCAGTCAAGGGACGAAGGCCACTAACTGTTCCGTCATTCCCGCGCTTGTCGCGGGAATCTCGCCGAGCTCCGCTCATCCATAGCATTGGCCCTCAGGGCAGCATCCAGTAGCAAGCAGTTTCGATTGATCGGTCAGTGTTCTGGCCACTGCGAGACACCCGCGTCAAGAAGCCCTTTGAAAAACTCCCGAATCCCCTCTCCCCCCCTTTGCGGGGGGAGATGTCACGGAGTGACAGAGGGGGGGTCGGCTGACAATGACCAGATAAGGTTCGAGAACAACGGACCCCCCTCTGCCTTCGGCATCTCCCCCGCAAGGGGGGAGAAGGGGAAGTTTCTCAAGGGTCACCGACAAGCGCGGGTATGACGATGCAGTTGCGGCAAAGCCGAACCACGTGAAACACCCCTAGCCCGTACGAGAATCGACAATCTCGTGGGCTTTGCTGACGACCTGCGCTATGGCTCCGGCTACGACATCCTCATCCAGCCCGCTTGCCACCGAGGGATATCCGGCACGCTCGATCATTGAGCGCAGGCGCCCCCGCTCGAAGCAATTCAGGGTCCAGTCGAGGGAATCGCCGGCGGCGGTCAGATCGAGCATCAGACGTTCGTCGTCGGCTTCGGGACCGTAGTGATAATGTGGCGCGACCTGGAAGCAGTCGAAGCGCAGCAACTCCGTGTCATGTCCCTCGACATCGGCACGGACTTCAATACAAAGCCCCTCGTCACCGGCGATGTCGTCGCGATAGCGCATGGCGAACGCGATTGAGCCGGCGTCTATTCGTGCTTGGTCTGTGCTCATGATTGTTCTCCTGGCCCAGCGTTCCGGCGAAATGGCCTGCGCAGCAGTATGAGCCTGTGCTTTCGATTGATGAGGATCTTGTTCGTTGCCCCAGCAAGTAGTGCGGAAAGTCAAACTAACACACCGTGAACGGGCATATCACGAGTTTGGTCGCGAAGTCGATCAGGTTCAGCGGCCATGTTCACTTGCATCGAAGCCATTGAGCAGACGTGTCTGTACTGTGCTGTCAGTGAACATCTGGAGGCTCGATGATGACGATGTCCGCCGCAACCAGCTACGACCCAACAACCTACGAACCGCTGACGTTTCATGACGCGGCGCAACGCTTCAAGACCGGCGAAGACAGTCCACAGGACTTCCTCGAGCGCTGCCTAGCCACGATCGAGGAGCGCGAGCCGGTGGTGCAGGCGTTCGCCCACCTCAATCCTGAACTGGCTCGGTCGTCGGCAGAGGCAAGCGCGCAGCGCTGGGCGGCTGGTGAGCCTCTGTCTCCGATTGACGGCATGCCGATCGGGATCAAGGACTTGCTGGAGACGAAGGACATGCCGACCGAGTTCGGCTGCGATGCGTTCCGAGGCAACCTCCCGCAGCGGGACAACGCGGCCGTGTGGGCGCTGTGCCAGGCCGGCGCGGTGATCCTGGGCAAGACGGTTACAGCCGAGCTGGGCGGATCGCACCCCGGTCCGACGACCAATCCGTTCGACTCTCAGCGCTCGCCCGGCGGTTCATCCTCGGGATCGGCGGCTGCGGTTGCAGCGCGCATGATCCCCGCAGCAATCGGTTCGCAGGTCGGCGGATCGATCATCAGGCCGGCAGGATACTGCGGCAATATTGCCTTGAAGCCGAGCCAGGGCGGCATCAACCGAGGCGAGCGGCAGGCAACCAGCATGAGCACGCATGGCGTCCACGCCGGCTGCATCGAGGATTTGTGGCAGGTAGCCATTGAGATCGTGCGCCGGGCCGGGGGCGATCGAGGCTGGCCCGGACTGGACGGCCCCTCGACCACGCCGGCTGCCCGCAAGCCGGAGCGGCTGATCGTCCTGGAAACGCAGGGCTGGGAAGGGCTTGATGCATCGAGCAAGCAGGGGTTCGCCGCCGTTCTGGATCAACTGGCCGACCTCGACATCCAACTGCTGCGACGAAACGGTCATCGGCTGGTTGAAGAGCTGGAGTGCGCGATTAGCGATGCCGCCGCGGTTTGCAACTCGATCACCAACTGGGAGAATCAGTGGGCCACGCGCAATCTGGTCGAACAGCATCCAGGGGGCGTCAGTGAGCGAGCAACGGCCGCGCTGGCACACGCCGAATCGATGTCTATAGACGACTATCGCGTGGCCTTGCTGTCGCGGGAAGTTGCTCAGGCCGCGCACGCAGCGCTCGCCGGGTCGGCCGATGCGATCATCACGCTGTCGTGTCCGGGACCCGCTCACGTTTGGCCAGGCGATCAACCCGGCGCGCCGCTAGCCCCGTTACCAACCGGCGATCCAGTCTTCAACTTCCCCAGTTCGATGCTCTTCGCTCCTGCGGTGACGATGCCGCTGATGAGCGTCGAGGGAATGCCCGTGGGCGTGCAGGTCTTCGGTCAGCAACAGCAAGACGCTGAGATGACGTCGATTGCGCGGTGGCTCTTGGATGCGGTTGCGCCGGTTGTGGTTGAGTGAAGTTTGTTGAAGTGCGGGCTGGGAATGTCAAGAGATGACCGATACCGCCCGAGCCGCGCTATCCCCTCTCCCCCCCTTGCGGGGGGAGATGTCACGGAGTGACAGAGGGGGGGCGGCCGGTGATCACCAGATAGAGCTGACAAACTGAGACCCCCCTCTGCCTTCGGCATCTCCCCCCGCAAGGGGGGGGAGAGGGGAATAGGGCAACATCGCCCGCCCTCAGGCAAACGTGTTCAGACGACTGCGGAATCCGTCAATCTGCAGACCTTCTCGCCATTGTTCCGACTCGCGACGTGAGATGGAATCGAGGGGAATGCCGCATCCGTCGGCGATTCTGACCATGCGCTGGAAGTTGGCGATGGTTGCGGCGCAATCCACGACAGCGTCTGGCCCCATGGCCGTGTTGACTGCCTCGCGAGCCTCGGCGAGGTCTGCGGTGTGTCCTACGGCTGCGTCTGAGTAGCGCAGCAGGACTTCGCCGTGCTCGACGCCGCTGTCGACTTCGTTTCGCACCGTCCCGTTGAGATTGATCGAGTCGTCGCCTTCGCTGCTCCGACCGAGCAGCATTACGTGTGAAATCGTTCAATAGAAGCACTCGTTGAGGGCCGATACTCTTGCCGCGACCAGCTCGCGCTGGGGACGTGTCAGCACGCGGAACGGTTCCTGTTCCCCGCCAATCTCGACCCAACTGAGATAGTGCGCGTCGAACAGATCGCCTAGCCAGCGGACACTGTCAGGGTGCAGGCTCATCGCGGCACGCACGTTCGCGGCGCGCTCTTCGCCGTCGTAGATGTCCAGGTCGCGCTCGTCCAGATCCTTGGGCCAGACGGTCGGCGGCCAACTGCCATGCGGTTTCGCCCCGGACGGACGGATCCCGCCAGGCGTCCCAGCGATTGGGTCCGGCAGCGGCTCCAGCGGCAGCGAGAGCGCTCGATGAAACTCGTCGACCGACCAGACGTTCACGACGACGCCGAGGAGCTCGATGTAGTGAGTGTCTGTCATCCCGTCGGCCGTGGTGACTTCGTCGTACCACTCCCTGGTCACGTTGGGCAGATCGGCGATCAGCTTGTGGACTGCGAAGGTGGCAGCCTCGGGCAGCTCCGCCGGGCCCGGACCGGGATCGGGCAGACCATCGACCAGTGCCGACGCACGCCGGCTTTCGGCGGCGATCGCAATGCGCTCAGCGCCCGTCCACCACTCACCTGGCGCGGCGAGCATCTCCCAGCTACGGCGATGCGCCTCTGCCATGCGCTCAAGCACGGGCCAGGTTGTGTCCAGGTAAGCGAAAGGAGCGGAGATCGTTGTCATCGCAGTAGTCCTCACTCGACTGATGGCTCAGTTCGGCAGTCTAAGGAATTCATACGCCCGCAGGCCAACTCGCATGAGGAGCAGGTCATGCTGCAGGATCGGAGACGCTAGGCTCGATTCCAATCGGAGCAACAGCCAATCTGAGCAACAGAGTGTTCTGGAGGAGGTCACATGCAGGAACTCGAGCTCGTCCCGTATCTGCTGTATGAGAAGGAGGACAACGGGATCCTGTGGATCAAATTCAATCGACCGGAGAAGCTCAACGCCGCCGTCGGCAGTACCGAACGGACCAGCACGCTGGCCAAGGTCGGCGATTACATGCGAGCCGGCGATGACGATCCAGAGGTCAAGGTGATCGTGTTGACCGGCGTAGGGCGTGGGTTTTGCGCAGGCGTGGATGTGCGTGGATCGGACCTTGGCGAGTTTGAGCCGGAGGACAATTCGCTCGGTAACGCTCCGTACGAGGCCGGTGGTTTGGATGCGACGCGTCAACGCTTCTACTACGGGATTACGAAGTTGATGAAGGATCTTTCGTACATCCGCAAGCCAACCATTGCGATGATCAATGGCGTCGCCGCCGGCTTCGGCATGGACATGGCACTGCAGTGCGACATCCGCTACGGCAGCGAGAAGACGCGATTTATCGCTTACCAGCAGGTCGGTCAGATCATCGAGAATGGCGGCGCCTACTACCTGACTCGGCTGGCCGGCCTCGGGCGAGCGCTCGAGTTCGCCTTCACCGGCCATCTCGACGGCCCAACCGCCGCGGAGTGGGGAGTACTGAACCGGCTCGTCCCGTCGGATGACCTGGAAGCAGAGGTCCGGGCCTTGTGCGACCGAATCATGCTTAATCCGCCCATGGTGAGCTGGATCAACAAGCGAGTCATCCGGGCTGCGATGGACAGCACGCTTGAAACGACGGCAGTGCTGACTTCCAACGCCTCACCAATTCTTGCCACGTCAGCAGATGCTGGCGAAGCCAGGGCCGCCCTGCGTGAGCGTCGGGCACCGGAGTTTGAGGGCCGCTAAGTGCCTGGCAGTGCGAACAGCCGACGTTCCTTTCTGATCCCCTCTCCCCGAGGGAGAGGGTTAGGGTGAGGGCCGGGCCGCATGCGACGACCGAGCGCCACCAGATAAGCGGACTGAGGGACCCTCACCCCAGCCCTCTCCCAGGGGGAGAGGGAAAGGGAAAGAAAGCACTTTGCTCAAGGCGTTGACAAGGAACATTGATATGGCCGAAAGCTCATTCGCACGCTTCGAAGACAAGGTCGCGTTGATCAGTGGAGCCGCGAACGGCATCTGCCGCGTCAGCGCTGAGATCATTGCGGCTGAGGGTGGCACGGTGGCCGCCGTTGACTACGATCGCGAAACGCTCGACGACGCGATGCAGGCGTTCGCGGAGGCTGGCAGCGGACCGCATCAGGCCTATCCCGCTAATGCGCTCAGGCAGAACGAAGTCGACGCCGTCGTCGCCGACGTGATCGACCGCTACGGCAAGATCGACATCCTGATCAACGGCGTCGGCGGCTCGACGATCATCGCCAACTCGGCTGCGAGAGCCGATGAGCTGACCATGGAAGAGTGGCAGCAGGTGCTCGACTTCAACCTCAGCGGAACCTTCCTGTTCTGTCACGCGGTGATTCCGCAGATGACAAGGCAGGGCGGCGGCAAAATCGTCAACTTTGCCTCGATCGCCGGACGAGGCAAGAGCGCCAGCAGCTCATCGGCCTACGCGGCGGCCAAGGGCGGCATCATCGCCTTCACGACCAAGCTGGCGCTGGAGGTCGGCCCCTCAGGGATCAATGTCAACGCGATTGCACCCTCGGCGACGCTGACCGAGCGCATTCGTCGCCACTGGGAAGGCCGACCAGCGGAGCTTCGAGAACGGGCCGTTACAGGAACGCCGCTAGGCAGACTCGCCGAGCCGGTCGACCAGGCCAATGTGGTCTGTTTCCTCGCGTCATCGCATGCAGACTTCGTCACGGGTGTCACGATTGATGTGACTGGCGGGGCCTAACGGACTCCTCAAACTCCGTCATACCCGCGCTTGCCGGAGGCCTTTGCGTAAGTCCGATTCCGGTCCCCTCTCCCCGCGGGAGAGGGTTAGGGTGAGGGCCGGAGGACAGGCGACAAGTGGTCACTACCAGATGGCGACTCAAGGCCGACCCTCACTCCAGCCCTCTCCCAAAGGGAGAGGGAGTATGCACCTTCTCGCGCTGGGCCGACTTACGCACAGGCCTCCGCTTGTCGCGGGTATCTCGCAGCAGCCCGAACATCGTCCGTGTTAGAGGGATAGCTCAGGGCTAGCGCGCCCTAGGATCTGTTCACATGGGGGGTGGAACAGCGGACAGAGGTTACACAGGTCTGCCGATGGGGAGCAGGACCCCCTCAGCCCCCGTTCAAGCCGGGGGCAGGCTCTTCGGCAGCTCTCCCTGCAAGAGACTGGTGCATATCCTCCGATTACCCTCTCCCCCCCTTGCGGGGGGAGATGTCACGGAGTGACAGAGGGAGGGTCGGCTGGCGACGACCAGATAGGGCCGACAGGCAGGGAACCCCCCTCTGCCTTCGGCATCTCCCCCGCAAAGGGGGGAGAAGGGGAGTTGTGCATCAGCCTCTGCGAGGGGGAGCGGGGAATCCAGGTGCGCCATGTATGGGCTCTCAGCATCCATGTGAACAGCTCCTAGCCAAACACTACGTTTGAGGTGACGTCATCGAGATACACGCGGCAAGCGCGGGTATGACGAACTACAGCGCGGTATGGCCGAGGATCTTGTGCGGGGACCTGTCCCGGTGAGCAAGGATTAGATCTCGCCCGACTTCATCAGCGGCAGAACCTCTTCGGCGAAGAGTTCCATCGATCCCAGCACTTGCTCTTGTGACAGGTCGCCGAACCAGAAGTTGGCGTTGAAGTGGTCGGTGCCCATGACCTCGCGTAGCTGCTTGATTTTGGCGATGCACGTATCAGGCGTGCCCATCACGAAATAGCGGTCGAGCAGGTCCTCGGCGGTCGGTTCCGAGTCCAGGGGAATTGCGACGGCTTGGCCGTGGTCGACGCGAGCCAGGCCCTGCCGCAGACTCAGGGTCACGCGCATGTTCCAGCGGGCCTGCTCGACGATCTCCGGCAGTTCCGATTCGTCGTGGGTGACGTACACGGGTCGTTGTGTGCTGACTCGAACCGATTTCCGTTTCGCTGGATCCGGGATCGCCCGGTCAAACGTCTCACGGAAGTCCGCCAGCCGCTCGATCGGGATGCCGAAGCCGCCCGAGACCAGGTTGAATCCACGTTCTCCGATTGCCGCGATCGACTCGTGGCTCTGGCCGACCACCCAGATTGGCGGGTGCGGCTTCTGCAGCGGCATGGGAAAGATGCTGGTCTCGTCGAAGCAGTAGTACTTGCCTTCGTGTGAGAACGGCTCTCCGGCAAATGCCTTGAGCAGGATGTCGACGGACTCATCAAAGCGTTCCCGGCTCTCGTCGAGTGTGTGGCCGAGGCGGTCGAATTCATAGCGCTGGTAGCCGCGGCCCAGGCCCACATCGAGGCGGCCGCCGCTGAGGACATCGGCGGTGGCGATCTCTTCGGCAACGACCAATGGATGATGCAGCGGCAGCACGACGACAGCCGAGCCGACGCGGATGCGCTCGGTGTGGGCCGCAAGGTGTTGTGCGAACATCAAGGGCCGAGAGAGGTAGCCATAGGTCGAGAAGTGATGCTCGGCGCACCAGATACTGTCGAAGCCCAGCCGGTCCGCAACCTGGGCCATCTCCGTCGCTCGGGAGAACACCTCAGTATGGTCCTGTCCACCCGGCGACTGGAGCAGCAGAAAAGTTCCGCAATCCATAAGGTTCGCTTCCGTGTTGGTGTGTTGGGGAAATCTTTGGTTGAGTCAGGCTATCGCGGTCCATTGAGCGCGCGGTCGAGTGCGGATAGTTCGTCTCGGCGCCATCGCTTTGAGATCTCGGCGTTTGGCGCCATGTTGGCTGAGCCGTGGAAGGCTCCCGGGTAGACGTGCAGCTCGGTCGGCACATTGGCGGCCAGCAGCGCCTGGGCGTAGGCGATGTCTTCGTCGACGAACAGATCCATCGTGCCCACGTTGATGTAGGCGGGCGGCAGTCCTGCCAGATCCGTAGCTCGGGCCGGGGCCGCGTAGGGAGAGATGTCCTTGCCTCCCGCATTGCCGGTGAGATAGGCGTCCCATCCGGCGAGGTTGGAGGCACGGTTCCAGACACGGGAATCGACAATCGCGTGACTGCTGCGGGTCGTGTTGCGATCGTCGAGCATCGGATAGACCAGCAACTGGAAGCAGACATCAACCTCGCCGCGGTCGCGAGCCACTTGCGCCAATCCGGCCGCCAGTCCACCACCGGCGCTGCCGCCGCCGATCGCCACGCGTGTGCGATCAATACCCAATGCATCGGCCGACGACGCGAGCCAGCGCAACCCGGCGTAGCAGTCCTCGATCGGCGCCGGGAACGGATGCTCCGGCGCGAGACGATACTCGACGGAGGCGACGAGCACGTTCAGCTTCGAGGCGATGCCGGCGCAGTACGGATCGTTCATCTGAACGTCGCCAACGACCATCCCGCCGCCGTGGATCCAGTAGAGCGCTGGAGCGTTCGCTGACAACGACGCGGGACGGTACGTGCGCACCATGACATCAGGCGCGCCTTCGGGGCCTGGCGCCATGTGGTCTTCGACCACAACGTTTGCGGGAAGCTGAGCTTCCGGCATCGCCGCGCGCAGCTCGGCGATTGATGCACGCCGAGCCGCGAAATCGCCGGGATCTTCACGCACTGGCAGCGCCCGAATCGCCGCGAGGTGGTCGGCGTCCAGGTATGTCTCGATGTCGATGGTGGAAATGGCCATTTGAGCAGCCTCCGGCCGGTTACATTTCACAGGTTGGCCGATGGTAACAAAGCCTCGGCTGATCGCTTCGAACCTTGGGGAGGAAGCCAACATGTCCGACATCACGCAGCACGCGAGAGCAGCGGTCGATGCCTTTCAGGATGCGTTTAACGCACAGGATCACGAGCGGCTGTCGGCAGCGCTCAACTATCCACACGTACGCCTCTGGAACGGTGTCTTCACTCAGATTGATACGCCCGAGGAGTTCGCCGAAATCAGCCGTCGAGGGCAGTCGCGTCTCGAGGCGGAAGGCTGGCATCACACCGACACGGCCGTCATGGAAGTCGTGCAGCAAGGGCCCGACAAGGCCCACTGCGCACTCCAAAATCACCGAACCCATGCCGACGGAACGGTCTATCACAAGTTCGACACGCTCTGGATCATCACCAACCAGGAAGGACATTGGGGGGTCAAGTTCCGCTCCAGTTTCCTCGCGTCGCCGTCTCACTAACGGCAGCCAAGCACTCCACCAGACGGCCATGCTTGTCGGTCCGTCGACCAGGGTTTG
Organism: Dehalococcoidia bacterium; assembly: GCA_965207365.1. Taxonomy (GTDB): domain Bacteria; phylum Chloroflexota; class Dehalococcoidia; order Bin125; family Bin125; genus Bin125. The sequence continues at coordinate 1,878,566 of OZ242281.1, forward strand.
TTCACATGGGGGAGCGAACAACCGAATGGGTCGTCTAGGGCATTGTCGATGGGGAGTGGGACCCCCTCAGCCTTCGGCAGCTCCCCCTGCAAGGGGGAGCGGGGAATTCCGGCGCGCCAAGCATGGGTTGTCAGCATCGATGTGAACACGCCCAAGTCACCTGTGTGTGCCGGCGGAGGACGGTCACAAGGTTGCTCAACCTGGGTTTGTCGTGCTTAGAAACGCTTGCTGCGCACGTAGCGCCGTCACCGATAGGCTCAGGCTATGACGAAGGATCTCTTCCAGGGCTATCGGTTTGTTGGTTCATCGGACGACGAGATGTTTGATGACTCTGGTGCGTTCCGCGATGAGTACCGCGATCTTGGCGCGATCTTGCAAGGCTGGTCGCTGGAAGACCACCTTCTGCGTGAGGAACGCGCGGACCTCACGTTGCTCAGCGCAGGCATCACGTTCAACGTCTACTCGGAGGAAGAAGGCACAGAGCGGATCTTTCCGTTTTCTTTGATTCCCCGGATCATCGGCGCCCAAGAGTGGTCGGACGTCGAAGCCGGGCTGAAACAGCGACTACAAGCGCTCAACCTGTTTCTGCTGGACATCTATGGGGCGCAGCGGATACTCAAGGAACGTGTGATTCCAGAAGATATCGTGCTCAGTTCCCCGGGTTTCCAGCCGGAGATGGTCGGCTTTCGGCCGCCTCTGGATATCTATGCGCACATCGCCGGTTGCGATCTGGTGCGTGACCAGCAACAGGGGCTGGTCGTGCTGGAGGACAATCTCAGGACGCCTTCCGGCGTGTCCTACGTCCTTGAGAACCGCACCGTGATGCTGCGGGTCGTGCCCGATCTGTTTCCTCGTGGGGGCGTGCGCGCTGTCGCCGACTATCCCAACCAACTCATGGCCATGTTGCTCTCCGTGCGACCGGCAGACAGCGGCGATCAGCCCCGAGCCGTGCTGCTCACTCCAGGCATCTACAACTCGGCCTACTTCGAGCACTCATTTCTGAGCAACCAGATGGGCATTCCACTGGTCGAGGGTTCCGACTTGACGGTTGGAGATGACGATTTCGTCTACTTGCGCTCGACCACCGGACTGGAGCGGATCGACGTCATCTACCGACGGATCGACGATGACTTCCTGGACCCCGAGGTCTACCGGGCCGACTCAATGTTGGGCGTGCCGGGACTCATGCGCTCCTATTTCAGAGGGCACGTGAGCCTGGTTAATGCACCCGGCGCCGGCGTCGCCGATGACAAAGTCGTGTATCGGTGGGTACCTGAGATCATCCGTTTCTATCTGGACGAGGACCCGATTCTGTCGAACGTCGAGACCTACTCGCCACTGGTCCCCAACGAGCTGGACCACATTCGCACGCATGCGCGTGAACTGGTGATCAAGCCGGCCAACGCATCCGGTGGATATGGGGTGCTCATCGGTGCGCAGGCATCGAGCGCTGAACTCGAGGAGACACTGGCCCAGGTTGAAGCGGAGCCGCGCAACTGGATCGCTCAACCGCTGCTCCACTTCAGCACGATTCCCACGTTCGACGGCGACCGGCTCAAGCCACGCCGCGCCGATCTGCGTCCGTTTGTGCTCTCGGGCCAGGAGACATGGGTGATTCCCGGAGGTCTGACACGTGTAGCGTTGCCCGAGGGTTCGTACGTCGTTAACTCCTCGCAGGGAGGCGGCAGTAAGGACACCTGGGTATTGAATGAGGAGCCGGGCTGATGCTGAGCCGCGTGGCCGAGAACCTGTACTGGCTTGGGCGTTACCTGGAGCGCGCCGAGAACATCGCCCGCATGGCGCGGGTGGAACACGAGGTATTGCTGGAGAGCGGTCAGGAGATCTGGCACAGCCTGGTCAGCACGACGGCTTCCAATCAGCTCTATTGGGACACGATGGTTGAGTCGCCGGAACTCACCCATTCGGAATTCCTGATTTACTCGATGCAAAACCCGGCCTCCCTGCGTTCGACCCTCGTCCGGGCGCGGGAGCTGGCCCGCGGGTTGCGAGAACACATTTCACGCGAGGTCTGGGAAGAGATCAACGCCATCTATTTGTCGCTCGCGCTGCGCAAACAGTTCATCGCCAACGACATTCACGAGTTTTGCAGCGAGACTCAGCGGCGGACGCAGACGATCCTTGGACTCTATGACAACACCGTGCTCAGGGATGAAGGTCGAGAGTGGTTCCGCTGCGGGATGTATCTCGAGCGGGCCGACATGACCAGCCGGATCATCGACGCGAAGTACCACATCTTGCTTCCGCGCGGAGACGCTGTCGGCGGAGCGTTTGACCGCTTTCATTGGATGGCGGTGCTGCGCTCGGCCTCGGCCCGTGAGGCGTACCGTCGGATGGGCAACAACGAAGTCGACGGAATCCAGGTGGCGCAGTTGCTGATTTTCTCGCAGGAGTTTCCGCGCAGTCTCGCCTTCTGCGTGCAGGCGCTTCAACGTCATTGCCAACAGGCAACGGCGCAGACCCCGAAGCGGCGTAGGGCCGCAGCAGAGCGGGGCATTGCCCTGCTGCATCTGGATGTCGGCGCGATGGAGATGGAGCAACTCATCGACGACGGCCTGCACGAGTTTCTCGATGGCTTCCAGCAGCGACTGATCGACATCGACCGCGCCATCACGGACGATATCTTCGGCGCAGAGCCCGACGCCAGCCAAGATCAGCGCCAAGATCAGCGCCAACTGAAGATCGAACAGGGTTGACATGACGTTCTGCCTGGGTATCAAGTGCCAGGATGGCCTCGTCGCGATCGCCGACACGCGGATCACGAGCGGCTCCGAGGTCTCGACGGCCAAGAAGATCGCCGTGCACGAGGGCGACGGGCGGGCGATGTTCGTGATGTCCAGCGGCCTGCGCTCGGTGCGCGATAAGGCGATCACCTACTTCGAGGAACGGCTGCGAGAGAACGGGAGTCAGCTCTCACGCTCGTACGAGGCTGTCAACGCCCTGGCCGAAGAAATGCGGCGGGTCTACAACGAGGACAATGAGTGGTTGCTCAAGGCCGGACTGCACTTCGATCTGCATTGCATCGTGGGCAGCCAGTTGACCGAGGATGACTCACCTCACCTCTACCTGCTCTATCCCCAGGGCAACTGGGTCGAGGTCTCGGAGGGCACGCCGTACCTGATCATTGGCGATACCCGCTTCGGGAAACCCATTCTGGACCGCACGCTGCGTTACGAAGCCTCATTGGAACGGGCCTTGCGACTAGGCATGCTCTCGTTCAACTCCACGGAAGCGAGCTCGGCAGATGTCGGTCCGCCGATGGACGCATTGGTCTACCCGGCCGACTCCTTCGCCATGAGAGAGCGTCGCTTCAACGAAGAGGAATTGGCGCCCGTCGCACAGTATTGGCAGCGAGCCATCGAGCACGCAGTGGAGCAGGCAGTGGCCCCCGTTGCCCCACTGGCGCAATCACTCGGGATCGAGACTTAGCAGCGCCGCGAAACAGTCAATGGTCGAGGAACTGCCATTCCCAGGCTCTCCAGCTTGAGCTCGCTGACTCTGTTCGCCCTACAGTCGCTTGTTTGGCGTAGCGGCCAACCCAGGTCCACGAGCTACCTACCCGAGAGAAGGCTGTCGCTGATCGAGGTTCGGAACGGATTGCTCGGGAACTCGGGCGCCGATGGACGCTGGCACAATACTGTCCAACGTCACTGTCCAACGTCCTTGACGCATGTGAGCGTTGCGAACGATCGTCTGGTTCAGGGCACAGGTCTCGAGCGCTTGCAGTTACAACATCCCTGACGCGACCATCGCGAGACTTATCTCACTCAGCCTGCGCAAGATAGATATCAGCCAATCCTTGTCAAACTGCTACGAGGGCACCGGCGACATCGGCCAGGGACAACCTCTGACGACCACTGAGTTGCCGATTGATCACAACCACCAGTCGCCTCCGACCGCGCCATTGGCAGCCAGTTCCAGGTGTGCTCACGCCTGAGCAGGATGCGGTCCGGACGCATCAATCAGAAAACGTTGCCACAGTCGAGTTCGATAGCGAAGCAAAGCACGCCAACGACCAACGCAGCCAACCAGATTCCCCAGATATCTGAGTGGTAGGCCAGAGTTGGCGAAATAAAGAACAGATGTGTCCTGCTTGGTCACGCCGTCTGACGGCATCGGAATCGTGTAGGTCAGCGTCGCCTGCTCGCCGACTACCTCGATCTCCTGGACGAAGTTGCGAATCAGTGCCTTGCGCTCCGGGAAGGTGCCCTGCTGGAGGAACGCACGGAAGTCCGCAACGTACGCCTTGATTTCCTCAGTGCTAGGTAGGTCCACGCGTCGGTTCTCAAGCTGTCGGCTCAGGTCTTCCTGCGCGGCCATGAGTTGCTCCTCGCGGTGACGCATCGCGTAGATGCGCGGCGAAAGGACTTCCATCGTCAGGTCGCTGGTCTCCAGGGCCTCGTAGAGCCGCGAGAGGCGCTTACGCACGTCAGCCAGTTCGCCCTCCACCGCTTCCAGCTTGCCGCCCAACTCCCCGGCAACTTGGTCAACCTCTTCGGCGACGAGCGTCACGAGTTCGGTGATCGTCTCGTCTGTCAGGATGCGCTCCTTGATCTTGTCGACCACGAATCCTTCGATCTTAGGCGCGTTCAGGTAGCGAGACTCACACGCGCCGGCACCCTCGCGCATCAGCTTGCTGCAGACGTAGTAGGCGAACTTGCCGCTCCTCGCGCCCTGGATGCTGTAGGGGCCGCCGCAAACTCCGCAGCGCAACAATCCGCTCAAGAGGAACTTGCTGCCCACCCGTGCCGGCGGTCGCATCGCGGGAGCGCGCTCGCGCATGGCCTGGCCAACCGCGTCGAACAGCTCACGTGAGACGATGGCGGGCTAGGCTCCCTCCACCCGTACAGGGTCGGACGCTTTCTTTCCCTTATTGGTCTTGCCCCAGACGGCGGTACCCGTGTACGCCTCGTTGACTAAGAGCTTGTGTAGGCTCGCTCGCTGCCAGCGTCGTCCTCTATTGGTGATCCCACGCTCGTTCAGATCGCGGCAAATTTCCTTCAGGCCGTGCCCGCATAGCGCCTTGTCGAAGATCTCCTTCACGATAGGAGCTGCGGCATCGTCGACTTCCAGCTTGGGTCGCTCCTTGGGTCCGTCCTGCACTTTCACGCGTCGGTATCCAAAGGGCGCGACGGGCGCCATGAAGAATCCCCGAGAGGCAGCCTCGCGCATCCCCCGCCGGACCTCTTGGGCGAGGTTCTCCGAGTAGAACTCGTCAACGCTCTCGATGATCGCCTCCATCAGCCTGCCGGTGGGTGAGTCATCAGCGTGCTCGGTGATCGACGTGACCCGGATCCCGCGCCGGCGCAGCATTGACTTGAAGGCGACGGCGTGCTCGCGCTTGCGCGTGAAACGCGAGAACTTCCAGACCAAGATTTCCTTGAATGGCGCATTGGCCTCGGAGGCCTCGTCCAACATCTTGCTAAACTGCGGCCGGTCGGCGACGCGACCGCTCTCAGCCTCGTCGATGTACTCGCGCGCGACGACGTAGTTGTGCCGCTCTGCGAAGTCGCGCAGAGCGCGAAGCTGAGCGGCGACGGAGAGGTCGACGTCCTGTCGTTCACTGGAGACTCGCGCGTAGAGGGCTGCGGGAATGGGGTCAGTGAGTTGTTTCATGAGATGTCCCTCTTAGGTTGCAGGCGCTGTCGCACAGCGTACCTTGTTCGAAACAAATATATCGAATTAGGACGCGGTTCCAAGAAGTTGACCGGTTGACTCTTGGTTTCATCCATTTGACCTGTGTCCGGGGTGCCAAATCCCGGATTGGTGTTGCTCTCTCTGCGAAGAGGTCAGATTATCTGGGATAGAGATCGGGATTCAGCCCGTGATACATTGTGGTCAAGAGTCATCAGCAGGAGTCTTACGATGCCTTCTACAGCAGTTGTTCAGTCACTCCAGACCGCTCATGACATCGCGGTGAAGGCTCCCTTCCCTCAAGTCGTCGTCGAACTGAGTGATGTGCTCGGAGCAAGGCTCTGCGCGTACCTTGGTTCGGTCAAGGAGACACGCGCTGTGCGTCAGTGGGCGGACGGAGCTCGGACACCGAGCGCTGAGGTGCAGCGGCGACTACGCGTCGCATTGCAAGTCGCGACTTCCCTCGCCGCGTCTGAATCTGCCGCGGTCGCTCAAGTCTGGTTTCAGGGTCTCAATCCCCTACTGGATGACCGGTCGCCCCTTGGCGTGTTGCGGGACGACGATCTTGACGAGTGCGGCCCCGCCGTGATTGGTGCGGCCCGAGCATTCATGGGCGATGGCTGATGACTCAGCCGGCGTTGGTGCAGCCGAGCGCTCCGGTGTTTCGGGTCGCTCGCAGCGCAGCGGTATGGACGTGGCCGGATTGGGATCACGCCCAACGCGATCGGACTTTCGGCCAACGCTGGGATGATCCCTCAGGCGAGTATCGCGTTCTGTACGCCAGTTCCTCGCCGTTCGGCGCGTTACTTGAGACGTTGGCGCCACTCCGGCCTGACCTCAGGCTGACCGCAGAGTTGGAGGGCATCGCGGGGAGCGATCAAGAGTACGTCACAGCAGGGGCCGTTCCAGTAGAGTGGCTCTCAACTCGTTGGCTTGGCGAAGCCGAACTGTCTGGGACGTACATCGATATTGGCGCGGCCGAATCACTAGCTTGGATGCGACCTCAACTCGCTGGCACTGCCTTAGCGCTGGAAGTCGCCGAGATCGACGCCGGGTCAATCCGACTCGGCGCCCCGCGTGCCTTCACTCAGGCAATCGCACGACTCGTATACGAGCATCGTCCCAGCGATGGCCAACGGCATCAAGGGATTCGCTATCAGTCGCGCTACGACGACGCGACAACCAACTGGGCAGTGTTCACACATGTGGGTGATGCATCCGCTTCTCCCTTGCGGGAAGTCTCGGTGTCGCCCCTGTCGCCGGATCACCCAGACCTCGCTCGTGTCTTCGCCGTGCTTGGCCTTCACCTGGTGTAACCTACAGTTGAGGCGCAGCCTCATGCTCAAGTCACTTTGGAAGAGCTTCGTGTTTCTCCTGCTACCTCGTTGTATCCACCAAGACCTGGTTGTTGTGATGCTTTCCGAGATAGGGATACGCGCTGGGGAAGTCCTTGTACGACGATAGCCCGCCAACGGGCTGACGAAGGGTCCAACCATCAACCACGGGTCACGGACGGATGCCTCGCTGCCCGTTGCTTCAGCATTAGAAGTCACCAGGTTGGGCCTCGTCGCCAGCAGTTCGGCTTGCTCTCACAGACAAGCTTCATCCGACTGGGGGTGCATTTTCTGGAACCACCAACGCATCAATTCCGGTCAGGGAAACAACCCATCCACAGACCTGAGACAACACGACCAGCGACATACCCTTTATCCCACAACGACAACCATCACGCGATGAAGATCCTTTGTTGTGCTGCGCCAAATGGTAGGGTTCAAGTCTCTCAGGCATCAGGGAGATCTCCAGATCCTTCAAACTGTAGGACGATCACTGTTCCGAATGCACCCTCATAACCGCTTCCTCCGGACATAGCAGTCCAACCGGCATTTCCCATGTTGCCTGTGTTGCCGACGAGTGGAAACACTCTTAGTGACTCTTCTTGCGTGACTGAGGGACCCTTGACTTCAATCGTAAGAATCTTGGTCTCATCTGAGTGGTTCGAGGGGAACACCTCAAATGGCCTGTCCGTAATCAACTGGATTACCTCGACGGCAATGGCGCGATTCTGCAATGCACCTGGGTGATTCGACTCTTGCCGGACAGCCCTGTCATAACTGTCCATCGCCTCAGAAAACCGGCACATAGCGAAAAGCACATTATCGGCGTTGAAAGATGCATTACCACTCTCCTCTTCTTCACGGAAGTCCTGCAGTGCAGCCTCGAATTTGCCAACCGCGAAGTAAGAGTTCCCTCTGTTGAAGCGCACCCCGCTCAACTTCGGATCAAGTTCCAGTGCCCTGCCGTAATCGGCAATTGCACTATTGTAGTCCTTTAGGGCCGCTTTCGAATTTCCTCGATTGAAGGATAGAGCGGCGCGACTAATGCCCGGATGGACATCCTCAGAACTATGTACAACGTCGTAGTCTTCAATGGCTAGGAAGTGCTCTCCTAGTTCCGCTCGGGCCATGGCTCTCAAGTATCTCGCAACAATGTCACTGGAATGTTCAGTCAGAAGATCGGAATAGGTGGAAACGGCCTTAGCAAAATCAGCGTTGCGGTGGTATGATTGAGCAATCTGGAGCATCTGGCCTGGTCGAAAATGAAGAGGGGCGCTCACCCTATTGCGTTCGACGAACCCAAAGAAATCCGGAAACAGAGAGTTATCGCGGATTCCCGCGATTATCAGTGCTCTTCTTAGTTCCTCTTTGTGCTCGGCGGCGATTTCCAGGGCAGAACCCACAAGGCATTCTTCAGGCACTGACGGATGCTGACGCGTCATGGGTGGATACAGAACGAAGACACTCTGTTGGGCAGTGATGCGCAATCCGGCTTCAGGGAGTGCCGGAGGACTCCAAGCTAACATCACGTCTTGGTCCCGTAGCTGACTCAAGATGCTGTCCAATGGCTGCCTGACAAGATCGGTGTGGAAAGTACTTTCATCGAAAGATATTGTTGGATCGGCAGTGTATACCTGACCGTTTACATCATTCGTGCGTGGATCTGAGTCGGTCGCGAACCACAAGGCGACAAGGGGGCTTCGAGTGAAGTCGAGGAGCCCTGTGGCTGCACCAAAGTGCTGTAGCACCGCTAACAGTTCTAGATCAGTAAGGTCAGTGACATTCTGGTGACTGATGTAACGGTTACGCGCCTCTGGCAGGATCATGCTTCGATGGTATGAACTGTAGAGGCTTAGAAGGGCGTCAGGGCCGATATCTTCGCGAGCAAGCAGGAGCCGGCGAATGGCCGCCGAGTGAAGCTGCCACGACTCGTCAGCCTGGCCACGGTAGAGGTAACCTATGCCGTTGGCACCGCGTTGTGGCAGCTTGTTTAGGTAGTGACCAAGTATAGAGCTGTTGGGCGGTTTGGTCATGATGGGCTCAGGATAGCCTATCTCAGCAACCGAATCACTAAGAGTTCCACCTGCTGGCCGTGTTCCGACTGGGTGCTCCCATAACAGCCTGCTGATTGCTTTGCTCGCCCACGCGGTCAGTGTTTCCGATGAGACTCAGCCTTGCGGAGAAACTCTTAGGTGCGTTCCGAAGTTGATTGATGGTCTTCCAACTAGCGCCGCTGCGATCAATCAGCCAGTGAGGATCGGGACCATAGCAATCGTGTCCGTCCTCATTGATCAGCGTGCAAGTGTTCAATCCGCTGTTGAGCAACCAGCGGCCGCACTACACAGTCGCCTCGCGCAAGGGTGGAAGGTTGTCGACGATCTTCATGGTTTCGACGCTGACGGTGGTGACTCGCTTGATCAGGTCGATGATGTAGCGGGGGTTGGGTGGGTCGAGTTCGAGGCCCCAGTCGTTGACGTCGTTGACGATGCCGGAGGCCTTGTCGGTCTTGATCCGATAGCGGTCGATCAGCCATTCGAGCGCGGTGCGCGGGCCGACGACGTAGCCGTGCGCCTCATCGGGGATGCCGGAGAGGGTGACCCAGTCGTTGACGATGATGGTTGAGCGGTCCGGCTGCTTGCGATTTCTGGCCCAGCACATCTTCTCGACGTACCAGCGTGCGTCGCCATCGGGCGCACCTATGGCGACCTGTTCGACCAGCGGATACTGCTTGGCCTCTTCATAACCGATATGGAGATCGAGGAGACGTTGGCCTGCCTCGGCGAAGGCGAAGAAGTCGTCGGCGGACTCGACTTCGGGAATGCGGGGGAGCATCCTGGTGAGGTCAGTTGCATAGCGCTCGCGGTAGTCGGGGGAGTGAAGGACGCCGTAGGTGTAGGCGAAGATGTGGTCCTTCGTCACGCCGTCGCCGTAGCATGCCTTGTAGTCTGCCAATGCTCCGTCCGTGATGTTGTCAACTCGTTGCGCTGCGTGTTCCGGCAATAGGGCCTGCTCGCCAGCACTAGGGTTGGCATATGTGTAGCGAGGAAGTATGCGACCATCCGGTGTCAGAGTATGTAAGTCCGTCACCGCATCCACGGCCAAGACTGTTCCCCCCTTGCTGGAAATGAAGATGCCACTGTTTGCCTCCGAGGAAGACCAAACGTCGAGTTGAACGCCAGTCCTGGCGTTCAACTCGACGTTGAAATAAATTTTCTGCCGGAAGAAAGGACGTCGGACAGCGTCTCTATAGCCACTCTCAACTATCGCCAATCGATCACCACGGACTAATCGCTGTTCCGTTTTGCGATCCCAGCTGAACATCGTTTGGCGACGATCGACATTTTCCAAAGCATCCGCCCTGCCGCCCACACGGTCTACCTCGCTGTTGAAGAACTGGGCAGCCCTGATAACGGAATCTCGCAGAGCATGGATCGACGAGTTATATACCCACGGATCCCGATTACTGGCCACTCCGTAAGATGCAACAGAAAACACATGCGCTCTTGAACCGTCACTCTCTTGACCAATGAGAGCTCGTAGACCAACAAAGTGTTCGCTTCGTTGATTTATCCAATCGCCATGCTCATTAGGCACGACCACATGCCACGAAGTGTCATCGAGCCCTGACCCTGATATTGTCTCCAGCTTCTGTTTACGGTTCAGGTAATCTCCAATATTGCGGTACGTCACATTACTCTTAGTTTTCAGGGAGCGTCCGGGCAGCTTGACAAACAAAAGGATTGCGACACCTGCCCTACTACCAGCGTCAAAGACGCCTCCGCCTTCCTTGCGGCGGGGTTCACCTGGAGTCTCATTAGCATTTCCACGGAGATTGTAGGCGAACAACGCATCAAACTCGGAAGCTACTGTCTTGCGGAATCCGTCGAATGCTTTGTTCATCAAGAAACCGCCATTGGTGACGAAGGCGACAATGCCTCCGTCTGCTGAGGACAGTACACGATTCGATGACCAGCGAATCGCGCGCACGTAAGAGTCGTACAAGACGTTCTTCAATTTGGCAGATGACTGAGCTGAGTATGTATCCCTAATGGACTCATCTAGACCGGGGTATGGCACATTAGCATTGTCATCGTTCTGATTCTTTTGCTGAGCCGACCACGGCGGATTCCCCACTATCACGCGGATATCGAGTGCCAACTGACGTTCCATGCGTTCGTTGTTGCGCGGGAAGAGGGAAGTATCTTGGCGGTCTTGAGGCTCAGATGCCTGGAAAGTATCGGTCAGGACGATTCCGCTGAACGGTTCGTACTCGGCCTCAAAACCTGCCTCTTGCATTTTCTCATAGTAGGTGTTCTCGATGTTGACTGCCGCGATGTAGTAGGCGAGCAGCATGATTTCATTGGCGTGGATTTCGAAACGGTACTTTCGTTGTAAATCGTCGGGGCGAATGTAGTCACTCTGAAGGAGTTGCGCGATGAACGTGCCAGTGCCGGTGAAGGGGTCCAGCACGTGGACGCCCTCATCGCTGAGCGATGCTCCGAATTCCGTCTGCAGCAAGTCCTCGACCGAACGGATGATGAAGTCGACGATCTCGACCGGCGTGTAGACGATGCCGAGGCGTTCGGCGTCTCTGGGGAAGGCCTTCTTGAAAAAGTTGTCGTAGAGCTCGATGGCGACGCGCTGGCGGCCTTCGGCGTTGTCGATGCCCTCGGCGCGTCGGCGGACGCTAGCGTAGAAGTCGTTCAGTTCCTCGGTCTCGGCCTCAAGGCCCTTGTCGGCCAGCACGTCGATCATGCCCTGCATGGCCTGGCTGACCGGATTGAGTTGAGCGAACTGGGAGCTACCGAATAGCGCATCGAAGACGGGCTTGGTAATCAGATGCTGGGAGAGCATCCCGGCTGCGTCGCCGTCGGTGATTGATTCGTTGAGATTGCCTCGCAGGGCTTCGACGAACTCGTGGAACTGGTCGCCGGCGCCGCCGGGCTGGTCGATGATGGCAGTGATGCGCTCGTGGTGGCGGCGGGCGATGTCACTGACGGAGTCGGCCCACTGTTCCCAGTAGCGACGCTCACCGCAGCGATCAACGATCTTGGCGTAGATCGCTTCGCGCCACTGCTCCAGGCGTTCCTCGTCCAATCCCTCGAAGACAAGCTGCGCCGCTTGTTCAGCGACCTTCGGCTCTTCGTCGTCTTCTTTGTCACCGGTGTTGCGCGAGCCAACGCCAATCACACTGATCGGGCCTTGCTTGTTCTTGTTCAGTTCCAGTTTGTTGATCCAGGCCTCAAAGCGATCGTCGTGGGATCGAAGGGCCTGGAGCACTTCCCAGACATGAGCGTAGGCGTTGTTGCGGTCGAGCATGTCCGCCGGGTCCTCGCCGGCGGGCACGACGACGGGGAGGATGATGTATCCGTACTTCTTGCCCTCGGCGCGTCGCATGACCCGCCCGACCGCCTGGACGACGTCGATCTGCGACTTGCGCGGCTGGAGGAAGAGCACAGCGTCGAGCGCCGGTACGTCGATGCCCTCAGTCAGGCAGCGGGCGTTTGAGAGGATGTGGCACTGGTTGTCCTTCATCATCGTGTCGCCGCCGAGCCAGGCGATTTCCGCCGCACGTTTGAGGACTCCGGTCGTACCGTCTACATGGCGCGCCTGAGCGTGCATCCGGCGTTCGGCAATTCCGGTGCCGTCCTGCAATGCGTCAACCAAGTCGACGAAGCGCTTCGACGCTTTGATCGTGTTGGAGAAGGCGACCGCACGCCGCATCGGATCGGGGTCCTCCTTGAACTCCTGGTTCTGCGGGTCCAACTTGGCTAGACCATTCAGACAACCGATGACGCGCCCGACGTCGTTGATCGGCAGGCCACCGTCCACTTCGGAGAGCTCCTGCTGGTACTCCGCAGCGATCTGCTCTTCGGTCATAACCAGGATCGAGACCTTGTAGTCGCTGAGCAGATTGGCTTCGACAGCCTTGGCGAAGCCGAGTCGGTGAAATTCAGGGCCGTAGGTTTCTTCGTCGTCCATCGAGGCGACGTAAGCGTCGGCCTTCACGGCCTTGGCTTTGGCCTTGGGGTTGTAGAGACGCGGCGTCGCGGTCATGTAGAGACGCTTGCGGGCGCGGATTGATTCTGCGTCGTGGATCATGAGGAAGTTGGAGCGTTCCTCGTCCTTGAGCGAGTAGCCGGTGGTGCGGTGGGCTTCGTCGCAGACGGCGAGGTCGAACTGGGGCATACCGGCCTTCTGTGCGTCGCGGATCACTTGCATCGACTGGTAGGTGCTGAACACGACGGTCAGCTTGTCCGGTTCGTCTATCGAGGCGGCCTTGGCGAGCTTGGTGGGGTCGGTTGTCGCTGGAATCGGCAGATCGTAGATATGAGCGCCGTCGCTGTCCGAGCCACGTCCGACCTTTGGGTCGGAGCAGACGGCGAAGGCTCGGATCGGGATCTCCGAGTCTTTGGTCCACTCACGAAGCGCCTGCGCGACTAGCGAGATGGAAGGGGCGGCAAACAGGATGCGTCCTCCTGGCCTGGCGATCTCTTCGGCGCCACGCAACGCGGTGAATGTCTTGCCGGTACCACAAGCCATGATCATCTTGCCGCGGTCATGCTCGGAAAATCCCGCATAGACGTCATGCAAGGCATCTCGCTGGTGCGGTCGCAGCCTCTTGCCCGGGATCGCGATCAGTGGCGCCTCTTCATCCTTGACGTGCGCGTCCCAATCGATCGCCGTCGCTTCGAGACCAAAGAAGTCCATACGTTGGACGGGCGGCTTCTGATTGGAGATCAGGGCAAGTAGATTCTTGCTCCAGTTGGAGGTCGTGCTGATGACCAGGCGCTGGTCGAACTCCGCATTGGAGTTGGCCAGGAATGTGGCGAGATTTTGCTCATAGATGGTGCTGTTCGGGTCGTAGCACTTGCATTGAATTGCGGTCAGGCCACCGTCCATGTTCTGCGCAACCAGGTCGATGCCAATGTCACCGCTCCTGCGTCCCGGCCACTCATTCCATCGCCAGACTTCGGCGTACAGATCCTGGTAGCCCGGATCGGTTCTCAGCACTTCCTGGACGAGGGGCTCAAACTGCCGGCCTCGCTCATGGGGGTCGGGATAACGTTTGACGAGCTGGCTGTAGACGTCACCGAATGTGGCTGGCATGAAGTCCTCAATCGAGATCGCCGATTCAGGCCCAAGGCTAACAGCGGGTTGCACCTTCTCCGTTCGCGGGCAGGCACTGATCGTGGATCGGCATAGCAAAGGGGAAGTCGACTCAGTCATGGCGCACTGCGTCTTAGCTATCCTGAGGTCAAGGAGACTGGCGACATGCGGCAGGTACTTCACAGGCAGGCAACGGTGCAGCCGGGTGGCAAGGTGGAGATCGTTGACCAGGAGTTGACGGTCGGCGAGTTGGTCGAGGTGGTGATCTCTTCCACAGAAGGGCCGGTCGCTCGATCCGCATGGGAGATCATCTCAGAGGGACCTCGGGTGAGAGTATTCGCCTCTGCGCAAGACGTGGACGACTATCTCGCCGGGGAGCGGGCGTCTTGGGATCGGTAGGTCTTTCCTCCGATAGGGCGGTACATCTCGTCTCACCAACTCTCAACCACGGCGTGGAACGTCACGGCCGCGCTTTGGGCTGCCCATGCAGCGAGCAGCCAGACCAGTGTCTTTCGCGCTCAGTCACCCGCGGTTCCGCCACACATTGGTCGAGCTTGCGGTGAAGCAGCGAGACTAGAGTCAGATAGTCGGCAGCGTCGTCCTCGCCTTCCCACAAGATCTTGGGCTCGTGCGCCAAGGGGTTGCGGACCGAGGCAAAGCAGCCCTTGTGCAGCATTGCGAACCCCCTATGTTCCGATTTCTCTGTCTCGGTGCTGAGCGTGTTGAAGGCGAGCCTCGTGTTCTTGATTGAGAACGCGCTGTCGACGAGCGCTGAGCCGTCACCGTCGCCTCCGGATCTGTCCCGGATCCGTTGGGCTAATCCTTTGGTGGCCTCGAATACCGTGTGGAGGTCGTTCTCCTGCATGAGCTCAGGACGACAATACTTCAGACCTCGGGGTGCAGCATCCGATCGCGGAACTTCGCTCGGATGGCGTCCGCCCTCTCTTCCACTTGGTTGTCTTCCCCAAGCGGTCCTCGACGTTCATGTCCGCAGACGCCCGTCTAATCAGAGAGCCCTTTCCACAGTCACCAAGAAGGCGTTCCAGACTCTCCGGCTGCGGATACGGCAATGGCGCAACCTTCGGCATGCGGTGCCATCTTCTTCTTTTGAAACAGTTGAGAAGTCTTCCCATTTCGCCTCATCTTGTCTGCCACAGTACATTGGAAAGGCGACATCAAGCTGGAGGTCAACCGGATGACAATCCAAATCTTTGGTTTTTCGGAGTCAATCTCGCGCTGCCTGGACTTCGAAGGCGTGTCTTCGGAGGAGCTGGAGTCAGTCCTGGCAGAGGCTTCCCTGCCGCTGGAGATGCGGTTTGCTGAGCCGTCGGTTGACGTGCCTTTGATCCGTTCGGGGTCGGCGTTTTCACACCTGGTCTTTGTCCAGCATGGCGTCGTGACGCCTTGGCAGTCGCCGTATTCGGAGTTGGCGGCTCCGTTTCTGATTGGCGTACATGAGTTCCTGATGGGCGCCGAGCGCTGGTCGGCGAGTTACTCGGCGATCACCGAAGCCGTCATCGTGCGGATACCGAAGGAAGTGATCCACCTGGTCACAGAGCGCATCCCTCAAGTCCGAGAGCGAATGCACGAGCTGGTGATGCGCCGGTTGGCGCGGTTCTACTGGGTGTCGCTGGCGACGAGCGGCGGGCCGGAGTCTCGGGTGGCGGCAGCGTTGGTGTCGCGACTGGCGCTGGATGATCTGGATTTTGGCACCGAGCGCGTGATCTCGATTCGGCAGAAGGATCTCGGCCGGCTGACGACGCTCTCGCGCTCGGCGGTGGCAGCGGGTCTTTCAGAACTGGCCGAGTCCGGCGCGATTCGCTGGGGAGACGGTCCAGGCGCGCGATTCAGAGGTGAGGTGCTCGTCCCGGACGTTGACGCGCTGAAAGATCGCGCCTTTGCTGATGTCCGCCGTGAGATTCAACCGCTGTTGACCGACTCCGACGCCGAGTAGCTGCGGCTCGCCACGTTCCCGTTTGAACCAACGGGGACTGAACGTGCGGTTGTGTGGCCTGGGCGTCGGTTCGCTACATCCAGAAGATTGATTTATCAACATCAATCAGTATGTCGTCATAACGACATGTCTTGCGTCGGCAGATATCGGATACGATTAGCATGTACAGAACATATGTACTTGCAAGGGGCGTGCGCCATGACCTTCCACCGACTCCACTCGACCCAGCCCGTGCAGTGGAAGGATGACGGTCATGCGAACAGAGGAGATGACCGAAGCAGAGCAGCAAGTGCTGCGCGAGGGCCTGCGCATCTTGGCGCGATTGGTTGCCCGGCATCATGTGGAGGCGACCGAGCAGCAAGAGGGGGACCTGTCGTCTGCGACTCAACGGAACGGAGCGGCTCCGCCATGAACGCACTCCTGCTTGAGGCCCAGAACCGGCGGGCGGGGAAAGCGCGACCCGCCAAGAACTTCTCGGAGGGACTCGTGCGCCTAAAGCGGCGCACGGGGCTCACCTGGGAGGAGATGGCATGGGCGCTTGGCGTTGATGCGCGACAGCTGCTGCGCTGGCGTCGGGGCGCGATGCCCAGCGGCGCCGCGATGCTGGCGCTCGTCCGCCTCGCGGCCCAGGCGCCGGACGGTATCTTCGACTTGCTCGGCGATGATTTCATCATTCTCCTGACAGAGCAGCACCAGTCGGGGACACGCGAAAACAATCCAAGCGATGCAGCCTCCGGGACTGAGGCGCCATGCCACTTGTGCGCCTAGCGCAGTCCGACTCGTTCTCGACCATCAACGGTGCGCCAGATAGGAGCGAGTGGTCCGCAGCGGCTCACATCAGCTTCGTGAGAGACGAGCAAGGGCAAATGGACGCGAGCCCGCGCCAATTGGTTGCGGGCGACCTTCAGAAAGTGGTCAGCGGCCAGCTCGTCCTCGAACACAACCAGCACGCTGGGGATGACGCCGTGGTCCTCCAGCGGTCGACGAGTGGAGTAGTAACGCAGGTAGGGCGCGATCCGGTCGCGCATCGTGGCGGGCCGATTGGCGCGGCGTTCGTACTCGAGGAAGAACGCCTGCCGGCCATTGGAACTCAGGACTTCAAAGTGTGCATCCGGGTGAATCGAGCGGACAGCGCCGTCGTAGCGGAAGTAGCGCGAGGCGCGGTGGGGCGGGTCGCACCGGATAAGGGAGGCGTCGACCTCGGCTGATTGCTTGGCTAAGCGAGCGATGAACCAGTGCACCGACTCGGTGTGTTTCAGATGCCGCAGAAGCTGCCGCGAACGAGCCCCGTTGACGTTGCGCCAATGCATGGGACTGTCAGGCTCAACCGGCGCGACGCCCCAGCGCTGCTTGGCGATGCCCACGGCGGAGCGATCGCGGTGGGCGATGTGCGAAATGCCAGCGTCGCTGAGCGCCAATCTCGGACCGCCTCCAGCGTTCTGACGACAGATGAAGTTCGAATGTGCCAAGCGTTTGAGAATCTGGCTCGTTCGGCGCTGACCGCAGGCGAGCAGGTCGGCGAGATGGGCCGGGCGCAGCCAGGGCCAGTCGCCGATCAGGTCAAGCGCTTGCTGCTCAGTCGCAGTCAGCGAAACGGGTCGCGTTTCTGTGAGCGAACCCGGCATCGACACTCGGCTGAGCGGCTGCTCGATGACCAGATTTGGCATTGACAGCGCGTAGCGGAGCGCCTCGTTCAGCTTGAATCGGACATTTCCGGACGCGATCCGCCAGAGGAGAAAGTCGGCGTCGGCATTGACGACTTCCCGTTCGACGGCGAGGAATGCCATCATTGAGAATCCGGCGACGATCCTCCGGGCATGCCGCAAGCGAATCTCATCAGGCAGGATGATCATCGCCGCTCCCACGCCGAGCGTTTCGTCAAGCCGGCGCAGACGCTTAGCGAGCGCGGTGCGATCGGCTGTACGTCCGATCCGCACCAGCGCGACGCTGCGTGCGTCCGGCAGCTTAATCACCGCGTCCATGGCTTGGGCCCGGTACCAGCGGAATCGCAGCGGATGCTGCGACCCGCCGATTGCCGTCGTCAACCGATACAGGACAGCGGCGGCATCGAGTCGCTGCAAGATTAGCCGTCGCCACTCTTGCGAGACCGGGCAGCTGCGCAACTGTCGAACCACTTGCTCTCCATCGCACTCGGCCAGTTGGCGAACCCCAGCAGCGGTGAGGCAGTAGCGGCGAGTAGTCGGAAGCAAGGTTGTTGCGTGAGCAAGGTGTTCGACTAGGCCGCTTTGCTCCAACAACGACATCTGACGGTACACGGCCGACTGCGACCAACCGCTCAGTGCAGCCAACTCAAGGCGGTCGGCGAATGGGGTCTGTGCGAGTTGGCGCAGCAAGTCGGACTGACACTCAGTAAGAATCATCCTGGCTGCTCCATCCGACGGCTGCGGACGCCCTTACGCTTCCTCTCGGGTTCTGATGTAGGCGTCTCGGCGGCCTCCCGTGCTGCTGCTCCCTCTTGAAACCGCTTCACCTGCCGTTGGCGCTCGATCTGTTGAGCCTCAAGCTGCTCGGCCGAGGAGACGTAGTCGCGGGCGCCCTCGCGGATGCGCTGGGCTCGTTCCGGATCGCCCGGTTCCGGTTTGCGCACAGTCATTGAGAACGCAGGCAGTCGCTCGGTCCCAACCGAAGCTCGGATGTAGCAGTGATGCGCCGGCTGACCGACCAGGTCCTCTTCAGACAATCGCTCGCGACCCAGCTCCCAGACCAGTTCGCGAGCGTCGGCGCCTGAGACCTGGAAGACGGCCAGACAACCGACGTTGGCCAACAGCGTGTGCCGCATCGTCGGCGAGAGATCGTCGAGCTTGCGCAGGCTTTGGGTGGCCAGCACGAATCGTGCGCCGTACTTGCCGAGCTCGGAGAGCATCGACTCGAACGGGACACCGGGAATCGTTTGCATCTCGTCGACCACGACCAGCGCGCCGCGTCCCTGGGCCTGCGGCAACCGCTCTTGCTCGCGGATCACGGCATCAACGAGGTTGAGCAAGGAGGCTCCGACCAACGCGGAGACATCGCGACCGACCGTGCCTTGCGCAGTCGATACCAAGAGGATGCCGCCGTCGAGGATGGTCTGGCGCAGGTCGATCGTGGAGCGCGACTGACCCAGAATGGCCCTCGCCCGCTTGGAGGATGCGTAGTAGTTGAGCCGCGTCTGCACCGGCGCGAGCGCCTCGGCTCGGTACTCCTTGCGCCAGCCGCCGAAGTCGCGCGCCCACCATTCCAGGAGGTACGGGTCGCTGACCCGTGTCAGCACGGTGTTGCGGTAGGGATCGTCCGCGAGCAGGCGCAACCCGTCGATGATCGTGTGTTGATCCTCGCGCTCGGTCAGGGCATGACTGTTGGCCTCGTGCAGCGTCTTGACCGTCTGCTCCAGGATCGACTGCATCCGAGGCCCCCACTGTTCCCAGAGGCCCCGCGCGACGCGGACCACGGCATCGGCGGTACGGTCGCGATCGGTGAAGATGTGAGCGTCAAGCAGGTTGATCCCGACCGCGCCTCGGTCGTCGGCGAGGTCGATCAGCTTCACCTGATCGGCGAGCGACTCCGGCACCTGCTCCAAGATGTCGGCGACCAGATCAGCGTGCGGGTCAACGACGACCACGGCGTCGGAGTTGAGACCGTTCGCCTTCTGCTTGAGCTGATGCTCAACCAGGTGCCGCATCAACGTGGATTTGCCCATCCGCGTGCGAGCGACGTACATGTGATGTCGCCGGGTCAGGTCCTCGGGGAAGTGCACCGAACGCGGCTGGTCGCTGGTCGTCAGACCGACGTTGGCGCCCTCCCGGATTTCCTGCTTGGGCGGTAGCAGCACTTTGGAACGGCTGCGATCGAGCTCGTGCGTCTCGTCCGACGCGCCCGGTGGATGCCAAAGCGACGCCACCTCGCGCACGCCAAACACGCTGCGTTTCCCGAACAGACCCTCGCTCGCCGGCGCCAGCATTGGCGTGAGCGATTCGGCTTGCCTGACGGTTCCCGATTCGAACCGAGCCCCGGCTGGATGGTCGTAGTGGCGGTAGGCCAAGGCGAGTCCGTCCAGTAACTTCGCGCCGCGAGACTCTTGCGAGCCCTCAGGCAGGACGGCGATCAGCTCCAGTTCACCCTGGAACGCGACCCGCGAGATCTTCTCCTTGATCAGGGCCGGGTCCCAGACGCGGCGGCGACGCGACTTCCACTTGCGCCAGAGCCATCCGCCACCGATCAACCCGATGGCCGCGCCGGCGCAGAGCGCAACCAGGTTCCAGATATCGCCGGCCTGCAGCCAGGAGTAGCCGCGGAAGGCGGCGAATCCGACCAGCGCCAGCACGGTCAGCGCCAGCGGGTCGGCGTTCGACTTCGGTTGGCTCGGGTGAGCGCTCGGCGCCGGTTTCGGCGGCGAATCATCCAGCATCGCTTGATGATGGCGCGACCAGTCGGGACCGAGCGGCTGCAGCTTCAAGCGGGTGATCACTCGCTCCCGCTTGGCCAGACCACTGAGCGCGCCTAACGGGGCCAACAGCGGATCGGAGCCCGGATCGAGCAGGTCGCGATCACGGAACAGGCGCAGCGGCAGGAACTCCGGACCGGACGAGCGCAGCCGCGTCGTCCAGGCTTGTTCCTGCTCGCCCTCCCGAATCTGCACCGGATCAGCTGCTTCATCAATGGTCTCGACCCGCGCCTGCGGGTAGTGCGATGCGATCTGTCCTCGTACGAGGTCGGGCTGTTTGGTGCGGATCATCAGTCGAACGCCGCCGCTGTCTGCCGTCAGTTCGAGCGCGAACGGTTCATCCGAAGCGATCGCTTGCAGCAGGTTCTCGATGCCCAACAAGGTGCGTTCGCCGGTGCGCGGCGGGGTGATTTGGAGGAGCACCGGTTCGGGCTTCGGTGCTCGTCGGAAGGGGTTGAGTCTCATTGTGAGGCTCCTTTCTTGGTTGGTGTTGTTTGTTGGCCGGGGCGCCATTCGATCAGTTCGGTCTCCTCGGGCGTGGCCTCGATCCGGATCGGAAAGCGTTGGCCTTGGGCCAGGAGGAGACCGTCGCCGCGCGGGCAGGACAGGAGCCAGCGCTGGAGGTCTTGCGGGAGGTCGAACGCGTCGCCGACGGTCGAGATGGCTGCGGCGTCTTGTTGCAGCAGCAGCTTGAAGGCGGCGTTCTGGAGCAGCGCTCGGCCTGAGTGGCCGGTGATCGTGCGGCTCGTGTCCTCCGACAACAGGTCCTGCACGTCCTGGGTGATGAACTGCAATCCGAGTCGGTGTTTGCGGGCGCGCTTGGCCATCGAGACCGTGAACGCGGCGCCCTCGGGGTGCTGCATGATCGACCAGACTTCGTCCACGACCAACAGGCGGGGCCGTGGATCGCGGGCGGCTGCGGCCCAGACCGTCTCGGTGCAGACCATCGCCGCCGCGGGTCTCAGCTCCGCCTCCAAGAGGTGCAGGTCGAACACGGTGACGAGCGCCTCGTGCTGGAGCAAATCGTCGCCGTCGTCTGAGAGCAGGTGCTTGAGGCTGCCCGACTCGAACGGTCTCAGCAGTTTGGCGAGGGCTTCCGGATCGTTCGCTTCCAGAAAGCGGTAGAAGTCGCGAAAGCCGGAGCGTTCGGTCGGTCGGGCGTAGTACGAGGCGAGGGCGTGATCCAGAGCGGCTCGACGTTCGGCCGAGAGCCGCTCACCAACCATCACCTCGACCAGTCGCCTGAGCGAACCGATGCGTTGCAGCAGCTCCTCGGGATCGGCCCGGCCGACGACGAAGGGATTCATCCCCTGTCCCGGCACGCCAGGCGAGAAGACGCGACCGCTTGCGGCTCGGGCCAGGTCGGCGTACTCGCCTTCGGGGTCGATTACGTAGCAGACCACCCCGCGCGAGATGCCCCTGAGCACGCCGAGCTTGGTGGCGAACGACTTGCCCGAGCCGGAACGGGCCAGCACCGCGGTGTTGGCGTTCAGGTGCGTGCCGTCCCAGGGGTCGTAGACGATCGGCGCGCAAGCTCGCAGGTCGATCCCGTAGAGCGCGCCCGAGCGCGTGTCGAGGTCGGGCGGCGAGAAAGGGAAGCATCGCGCCACCGATGAGGTGTCCAATGTGCGCCAGGTCGCGACCGAGTTGAGCGCCAGCGGCAAGGTCGAGAGCTTGCCTTCGCGCTGTCGGAAGGGCAGCGGATCGAGCTTGCCCAGCGTGGCGGCGAAATGGGCCGAAGCGCGCTGGGTCTGCTCGGCGAGTTCCTCGCTGTCATCCGCGTGGAGCGTCAGCGAGAGCGAGGCGTTGAACAGCCGCTCGCGACCGCGCTGCACATCGTCGCGCAGGCGGGATACATCCTCCAGCGCGATCTCGGCCTCCGGCGAGAGCGACTTGCCGCGTCTGAGCGACATCGAGCGCGCCGATTCGAAGCGCACCTTCTGCCACTCGAGCTGACGCGCCGCCTGCGCTGGCGGCACTGGACCGAGATGCAATGACAAGTCCATCGGCGCGCCGGTCGACATCAACTGCTGCAGGAATCCCGGCGCGAGCGAACGGGGCCACTTGGTCAGATGCAGTGAACGCTGCAGGCGACCGTCCACGTCGAGCTCTGAGCGGTTGATCTCAACAGAGGACTCAGAGTCCGCATCATGCTCGCTCGGCGTACCGCCCAAAGCTGACGCGATCACGAACCTGCGCAGCGACTCGTCCTGAAGCGAGTGAATCACCAGCCCGGCGCGAGCCAGGACGCCGCGCAGTTCGGCGGCGTGCTCGGACTCGCAGATCGCATAGAAGCGCCGATCGAGGATGCCGGGGCGCGACTCCAACTCGCTCAGCAGTCGTCTCGATGAGTCGGCCGCCTGTTTAGTTGCTTCCGGCAAGTTGTCGGGTTGAGCCGACTTCAGTTCACTCCGCAAGCGACGCAGGTCAGGCGGATGCTGACGTACCAGGAGCTGCAGCGAGAAGTCGCAAGCGTTGAGCGCGCCGGCAAACGCTCCAAGTTTTGCCTCGTCCAGTTCCAAGCCCATCAGTTCAGTGACACTGAGTTTGATTCCGTCCAGTCGCACGGGACCGTCATCTTCGACATGCGAGAGCATGAAGCAAAGCGGTAACTCAGGTGCCGGCTTGGGAGGGGACTCTTCACTGACTACAGGTTCATTACTGAGTGGTGAGAATGTGGAACGGCGAAGTCGTTGGCTGAGAAGTTTCATGAGGGATACTCCGTTCGTTAGGGGACGGGAATTGGGATGGCGCCGCTTGACATCAATGCCGCCAGACCTTTGGCCGACAGCGCGATCGCGAGACCGGCGAAGGTGAGGAAGACCGCGGAACGGGCGCGTCCGCCGCGCTCTCCGGCGCCGTCGGCCATCAGCAGGAAGCCGGCCCAGACCAGGCCGAACACCGCGAGTCCTGAAGCGGCGTAGACGACCGCCGTGAGCGCGGCGTCGAAGGCGTCGAGCATGGCCTGCTCTTCGGGCGAGTCGGCCGCCGTCGTCACGAACGCGACGGCGGCTAGTGCAATGATCGTGAAGATGCGCCGCATCAGTTGAGCTCCCATCCGAGCAGGGACAGGAGATCGGTGAGTTCGCTGCCGCTGACCACGGTCTGAGTCGAGCCGGTGTTGATCGGTTCGGGCTCGTTAAGCGACTCGTACGATGCGTCGGCGGCGATGCTGGTGCTCAACGTCAACTCTTCTGAGCGCTGCTTCTTGAGCGGTGAACGCTGTACGATCTGCGCTTCGACCCGTGCCGGATGCACGACCTGAAACGTGACCGTCTGGGAGACGCTCTCGCCCGATTCGGGGTCGGTCAGCGAGGCGGTCTCGGAGAACGTCTCGGTGCGCTGCGGTACGTGCCTGAGCTGCACCAGCGGCGGAAGCGCGATCTGCAGGTCGGCAGTGAGTGTGGCGCTCACGGAAATCGCAAGCGTTGTCTCTTCGGAACCAAGCGCCACTTCGAACGCCGTATCACCGTCTGCAACAAAGGCGGCGCTGGTCGTCCGGTCGCCGGCGCGGACCTGTATGGTTCCGCTGACAGACTGCACCTCGGCGTTGAGCGCCACGTCCTGACTCAGGTTGTGATGACCCGCAACGGTCTGCAGTTGGACTTGCTCGTCGAGCGAATCAACGCAGTCGGACTCGATCTCGCCGGACAGTCTGCCTGGCTTCCACTCAAGCTTCGTCAGTTGAAGGTCGCAGAGATCACCTTCCGCGTTTGGCAATGGAAACGGCAGCTGCTCGCCCGCGAGCGTCACGGCGCCGGCTTGGTCGTGCTCGTCTTTCCAGGCAAACGTGAATGACGGGTTCTCGCCGCTGAGCGGTAGGACTTGCGTGGTCCGCTCGCCTCCTCTCAGCTGAACCGAGCGGTTGGCGACGAGTAGATGGCCATCATCTCCTCCGAACGCTTGCACGTTGAGGTCGAGGTCGGCGGCCGCTTTGAGTACGACGGCTGCTTCCGACCCCGTCACTGTCAGTTGCTCGACGTAGAGCCGCCGACCTTCGATCAGCGGATCCGGCTCGAACTCGATCTCCTCAGGAACGCTCGGTTGGAGCGAAGGCTCCTGCGCGACCGTGAGTGGCGGCGTGCAGATAGTCACGCTCATCGCCGCTAGTATGCCGGCCCCTCCGACGAGCGCCTGCCACCGCCCCAGGAATCTGGGGCGGTGGACTCGGCTCTGGCGAACGAAGCTCTGCTTCGCCTCGTCCAGCTCACGCTTCGTCGGACGCTTGCGGTCGCGCTTGCGGAACCAGCCGAGCGGGACTCGCAGCATCCGCTCACCGCGCGTGCGGGGCCGCTTCGAGCGCTGCTCAGGCGCAGCCGGAGTCGGCGGTTCGGCGCGAGCCAGATGAACGACCGGTCCATCGAATCGGCGCGCTCCGAAGCTGAATCGGAGCAGGTCGGCGAGCACCGCCGGCAGCGGTCGTCCGCCGACCTTGCCCGCGACCATCGCGATGCCGGTCGCGGCGACGGCTGCGCCCATCAGGACGCGGACCACCTCCGAGCCGATCGGCGCGTAGTGGTAGACGCCGTAGCCGAGCGCCGCCACGACGGCCAGCGCAATCAGCTGCGGGAACGTGAACCAGAGCAGCACGCGGTCCTCGGCCTGGACGTGGGTCGGCACTTCGTGTTCATGCATCTGACACCTCCTCTCCAGAGGTCTGAGACGGCCTAGCTGCCGGTGGTTGGGTCGGGCGGCGTATCGACATCGACGACCGGGTTGACGACGGCGTCGATCACGAGCTCGACCACGCCGAATGCGACGAGAGCGAGCACGATGCCCGCGAGCGCGGTGAGCATGGCCGACTTGCCGCGCTCCATCTGGTGTGGCGCGCCGGAAGCGGTGAGGTACTGGTAAGCGCCGAAGACGAAGTAGCCGGCGCCGATCGCGCCAACCACGCCGAGCAGGATGCCGACGAGGTTGGATATGGTCTGAATCAGATCAGCCATAGGGTGTGTGTCCTTTCCAGAACGTGTGATGTGTGGGATTGCTGAGAGTCCTTGCTGGGCCTTGTTTCCTATTCAGCACATGTCGCGTTCGCTCCGTTCCGTCACTCGCTCTGACTGCGCAGGCCGCGACCCGAGGACTCGGCGCCGCCATTGCCTGCTGCCGGTGACGAGAGCTGGGACGTTGACTGAGCCGGCGTGCCCGCTGCGACTGCGGCGGCCGCTTGACCGCTTGGCGCTGCTCGACCGCCGCCCACACCGCTGAAGGCGGCGAAGGTGGCGGCTGAGCGGGCCATGTTCATCGGCAGCGAGAAGGCGAAGTAGAGCGTCCGCAGCCAGGAGTCGAACGGGCCGGAGTTGCCCAACATTGAAGGCACGCGGGTGGCCAGATAGACGAAGCCGACCGCCATCAGCAGCTTCCAGACGAGGTCGCGGGCCGGCTCGAAGGGACCGATCTCAGCCAGTTCGGCCAGGAACCCGATGCCGAGCGCCAGCGCGATCAGTTGGACGGCCTGTTGAGCGACCGTGGTCGCAAAGATGCGCAGCCACTGCCGACTCCAACCGGCCGTCTGCGGCAGAATCCAGAGCCCCATCGCCGCCGGCGCGAGCGCCAAGAGCAGGTCGATCAATGCCAGCCGCAAGACCATCTGCAAGAGCAGATAGAGGCAGAAGAATGCGTAGATGAGGTAGATCAGCGCGAGTAACAGCGCGATCCCGACCGAGCCCGACTTCACTGCCGTCAGCAATGTGTTGACCGGGGCGAGCAGTAGATCGGCGGGAGTGACGTCGAGCGTCGCCGCAATGAAGCCCGAGACGGCGTGCGCCAGGTCGATGACCAGCGCGCACCACCAAAGAGATGCGGCGGCTGCGACCAGTCCCAAGAGCAATCGCGGAATCAGCTCGCGCCAACTCGATCCGTGTCCGCCGAGCGGCTCTTCGAGGATCAGCGACAGTCCGATCCAGCCGATGATCAGCGACAGCGCGGCCGAGGTGATGATCCAGACGGCGAGCCACGCTTCCTGGACCAATGCGTGTTCGTAAGTGAGTCCGGCCGGCGTGCCGGTGATGATGTCCGACATCTGCGCCTACCCCTCGCACTGCGCGAGGCCGACGCCCGCGAACTGTTCGAGCACCCCGCACAAGAGTCCGTGCACGCCCTCAATCACCCAGACGGCCGCCGCCCGCGCCCAGCGCTCAGGGTTGAGCGCGCCCAGAATCTTGTTGAAGATGCCGCCCGGCTGGTGCTCGGGGATGGTCACGTAAAACGTGGTCGGTGTGGGAAGGCCAACCGCCTGCGCCGCAATCACCAACAAGTAGCGCTGCTCGGGATCAAGCTCGGGCTGTTCGTCCAGCGCCGGGTAGTCGAAGTCGTACTCCCAGCCCTCGTCCCGCTCGTCCTCACCGCCGTTGACGCGGTAAATCGCCGTCAGCCACTCGCCCGAGTCCGCGTCCCGAATCCCGTAGGTCAGTCGTGAGAGCCTCAGGTTGAAGATCGGTCGAGCCCGAAACTCGCCGTTCTTCTTGCGCTCGATAAAGGGCTTTTCTTCGTCCTCGTTGACAATCACCAGCGGTTCAATCTGAGGAGGCGTCTGTGCCTTCGCGTGTTGCAGCGCCGGTATCGCCACAGCAGCTGCCGCGAGCAGACCGGCGACCGCCAACATCAATCGTCGTTTCCAGGTCGGTGTCACGTCTGAGCTCCACTAGGAACATGTGTTCTCTATCGATGACTCAGAGTATGTCCGACCTGGAACCCCTCGCACAATGGCTCGCGCGCCATGGCGTCCGCGTCACTGACGCCGGCGTCATGTTGTCTGCAACACAGATGTGATTTCATTGAAAGGCAACAATGATGCCTCTGGGAAGGCAATGATTCGGGACCGAGACGATGCGCGACGACTCCCAGGGCGACCAACTGATCGAGGCGGTCCGGCGGCTCGCGGCGGAACAGGGCAAGGTGGAGGCCGCCGACCTGCTCGGAATCAACTACCGCACCCTGAAAGCCGCGCTCGAAACGGGACGCCTCAGCCCGCGCGTGCGCGAAGCAGCGGAGCGTTTGTTCGAGGAGTCGAATCAGGCCAGCAGCGTGGATGCGGAGCACTCGTCAGCGGACTCTGAGCAGCGGATGGACGCGCTCGAACAGCGGGTCGACGACATCAGTGCGGAACTAGCGGCGCTGCGGCAGGCGGTGGCGGCGTTGCGAGCGCGCCCCCCTGACCGGACACTGCCTCAGGGACCCTTAGACCGTCCCCAGCGAAGTACGGAGACGCCGACTCCCAACCCGGCTCGAGGCCACCCCGTCGTCGTCCCGGCGGAGGCGGAGCCCGGTGAAGCATGGCCCAGTCCCCTGCAGCGTCTGGTTGAGCAATGGCGAGAGGCCAAGCTGGATCGGGCCACGGCGCGGCACACGCTCGCCTGGTTACGCGCCGATCGGCGCATGCTCGAACTCGAACTACTGTTGGCCGACGAGCATCAGTTGACCCTGCCGCCCGCCGAACACCCTTGGTCCCCCGCGCGCCGGCGTCGGGAACTTCAACTCCGGCAGACGGCGCTGTACGACACCCGCGTGCGACTCTTCTGGATCAGGCCGCTGCATCTGCTGATGCGCACGCTCACGCTCGGCCTCTGGGGCCGCTGACCCGCCTCGCCCATCGCTTCCCTGTTCCTCCGTCCGGAACCGCAGGCCGCATCAGCGGTCGATCCGCGTGCTCGAAACCAGCCTCTGAACGTCCGCTCGCCGGTCGGTTGACGCGGGCGCTCGCTTGGCCGCCCGATTGCACTTTTGGGCCGCCGAAGAGGTACGGGGCATGTACAGGAATCTGACTGCGATTGCAGAATGCAATCGGGCTGCAATCCCAAGTAAAACACTGGGTTTGCTGCCGCTCGGGGAAGTCTCTGTCAACTGCGCGCATGGAACAGCTGGTTCCACGCCGATTGCACTTTGTTTGCACTCAGATTGCACGTTGCGGGCCACGTGAAGAGGGCCGGTCTGCGGGGTTGGGCGGGAAGCAGGACGTCCGGTTAGCGATGCCACTGTGCGGTGTCTTCAAGCCGACGTGTGGAGGTGGAGCTGCTGGCAGTCAGTGTCGGCTCCGAGAGGGTCTGACGCTGGACGCCTGATGACGAGGCATCCCTGTTCACGCGGCAGGTGGATGGATGGGAGCATCGAGCCCTCTACAGGACGTGGAGCAGCAACTCGCCTGACCACTGCTGGGTCTGGTCGCCCCGCGTGGCTCGCAACGGACTGCTGCTAGGCACCCACAGACTTCAGTGTGTGCTTCCGCTGTCCCGCAGTCATGCAGGTGTTGCAGGTTGAGCTCCCCTGCTCAGAGTCCGGTGTTTCTGACTGCACACAAACTCGGTGAACCGGACGCCGGCGACGTGGTGATCTCTCACCGATCCGTGTCTAATGACGGTGGTTTGCGGTTTCAGCCAGCGGTTCCTCCTCAGAACACTGGTGGGTTTTGTCTCCGGCCCGAACCTGACCCGACGGATTGAGTCTTGCTCTCCCGACGGCTGGTTCAGACAGAGAGACAACCGCGCACTCCTGCAGCGCGAGGTCGGTCGACGGGTTGAGTCTTGCTCCCCTGATTCGCGACCTGAGATTGCAGGAAACGGCATTGCGGTTGGCATGATGGCTCAAAGCCCCGCCAATCGCCGGATTTGCCTCTGATCGAGCTCTCCGAATGGGCAGCTCGGTCGCTTCGTGTCCGCGCGAATTCGCCAATCACCGCTGATTCAGCTCGCGCCTCCCTCTCTCCACGCTTCGATTCCCACGGTTGACGGCATCCGACCGTGGGCAAAGCGTGTCTCATTCCACCTCGTTCAACTCACCAACTGCGCTGACCGTGGGTCTCTGATGCCGATCCCGGCCTCCAACCACCAACACCACCCCACAGTTCACCAACTCATTCTCTCGTCAGCACACGACAACAAACGGAAGGAGTTTTCGATGAGAGATTTCCACACACCCACTGCAACACAAGGCCGCTACGTCGGGCCCGATGCCTGGCAGATCGCCGGACGACTGCCGCATCGGGTCAGGTTCGAGCGCGGCTGGTTTCACACCGCTGCGGTCTGCCATGGCTCGCTCGACGACCGCCTGTCGTTTCGACAGCGGCCCGACGGCGGCGCCATCGACGTGCGTTGCCACACGGCTGATTGCTCGCGGCAACGGATCACCAAGCGTCTCGAAGAGCTGACCGGCGAGTCGATCTGGTCGGCCTACGAGCAGGGCGACGCGGTTCCACCTGCGACTGAGCCTCCTGCGACGGGTCAGCGCCGACGCAGCTGGATCGACCTCAGGTTGTTCGTCGTCGGCGCCATCATCGCGATGCTTATCGCGCCTCTGGTGTTCGGCTATGGAGTCGAGGTCGCGGCGCTCAACGCGGTCGGCCTCGGCTGGGCGGCGATGCTGGGCTGGCGGTTTCGACAGGTTCGCCAGCAGCGACGACATCACCGCCGACGCGCGACAGGCGGCGCCTCGTGATCGCCACCGTCGACATCCCGGCGCTCAAGCGACGCTATCCGCTCGGCGACGTCGTCGAGTCGAGCGGAATCGCGCTGCTCGGTCGAGGCCGCGTGCGACAGGGCGTCTGTCCGTTTCACGAAGAGAGCGCAGGCAGTTTCACCGTCTACGCCGACTCGCAGCGCTGGTACTGCTTCGGCTGCGGACTCGGCGGCGACGTGCTCGACTTCATCCAGCGATTGGATAGCGTCGACCTGCCTGAGGCGATTCGTCTGCTGCAAGGAGGCTCCTGGGAGCCGGTCGAACGACCACGCGCTCAAGTCGACCACCGGTCGACTGAGCCACTGTTTGCCCGTGATCCGCAGCTGCTGACAGCGGCGATGCGGTTCTACGCGACGCAACTGCCCCGCTCGCCTGAGGCGTTGGACTACCTCGCCTCGCGCGGCATCGACGTTGCGACAGCTCAGCGACTCAGTCTTGGCTACTCGACTGGTCGCGGGCTGCGTGAGCATTTGCGGTCGCTCGGCTTCGACGACGCTCGGCTGCAGTCGAGTGGCCTGTTCACTGAGCACGGTGAGCGGTTCTCGGGGATGATCGCTGTTCCCGAAGTCATCGCCGCCTGCCCCGTGCCCCGACACGGGGGCAAAGTTCACTGGCTTGTAGGACGAAGCATCTCCCGTGACGCCAAGCGGCGATTCACCGCCTTGCCCGGCCCGAAGCCGGTGCTCGGACTGGGCAGTCTGCCTCGACCGACTCCGTGGCTCGTTGTCACTGAGGGACTCTTCGACTGGCTCACGCTGGCCAGTTGGGGCATCCCCGCGGTGGCGGCGCTGGGCACTCAGGGCTTGGAAAAGGTCGCGGCTGCGCTTCGAGGACAGCCACGCATCTTCCTCGCCTTCGACTCCGATGATGCGGGTCAGACAGCAGCCGTTCGACTGCGCGATCTGCTCGGTGAGCATCGCTCGCGGATCGTCCAACTGCCTCAGGGCGTCTCCGACGTTGGCGACCTCGCAACGCTCCAAGACGGCCGCGCCGTCTTCCTCGATTTGCTCAAGCGAACCGCTCGCGTTCGCTGAGGCAACCATCCACCCAGCCCCAATCAACGAACGGAGGGTCACTGGACCCAAGCCTGATCGTGCCTCCGGCACGACATCAACCCGCTCGAAACACAGCTCAACGAAGGAGCACACCACCGTGAAAAACGGTATCCACACCAACGGCAACGGGACGCGACCAACGAACGGCGCGGCGCCCACCAGCATCAACCCAACCGACCTGCACTGGGACGCGCTGTCGCCCAACGTCAACGACGCCCTGCGGCGGCCGCTCGATCCCGCCTTGGTCTCCGAGCGCAAGGGCCGCGGCGGTCGGCGGTTCTCGTACATCGAGGGTCACACGGCCATCGACCAGGCCAACCAGGTCTTCGGCTACGGCGGCTGGGGCTACGAGCTCGTCGGAGAGGTCACGCTGCGCGAGTTCAAGTCTGGCGCGGCCTATTCAGCCACCGTCCGCGTGACGATGCCTGGTGCGCCCTCTCGCACCGACGTCGGCTTCCAGCCGATCTCGGATGAGTCGGCCGAGGGTCACGAGACCGCCTACAAGGGCGCGGTCACCGACGCACTCAAGCGCGCGCTGCGCAGCTTCGGCGACCGCTTCGGCAACGGCCTCTATGGCGATCCGCCGACCTCGACGGCTCACGAACGACGACAACCGCAGCAGCGGCAGCCTCGATCTGAGCAACGGCCTGCACCAACATCAGCCTCTCGCTCATCGCGCTCGAACGGGACGCGACCGCGCACGGAGGACTCGGATACCCGCAACCTGCGCGTGCAGCTGATCGACCTGAGCGCCCAGCAGGGGTTCTCGGAGGAGCAGGTTCGCGCCGCGGTCCTGCGTAAGACCGGCCGCGACTTGGAGGAGCTCGGGGTAGACGACCTAACGCCGCTGATCGCTTCTGCCGCCGACAAGCTGCAGCAGCGGCACAGCTAGCGCCTTCCGATTCCGCAGCGAAACACCTACCTGAGCGGGGCTGCCTTCCAAGCGAGGGCACCCCGCTCTCTTCTATCGGAAGGAAAGGAACCACCCATGTCCGACACGACAACCACTACCAACCCGTACAACCGACCGATGGCCCGAATCACCAAGGAAGGGAAGCTCGAAGTCCGCGCCTCGGCGCTGGGCCGCTGCCGCCGAGCCCTCTGGTACTCGGCGACCGAGCAGCCGATCACCAACCCGACCTCGCCCGAGTCGCTGACGATCGTGGAGTCCGGCAACGCGCTCGAGCCGGTTGTCGGGCGAGCCATGCAGCGAGCCGGCTGGACCATCCAGCCCATTGACCGCGACGCCCCCACCGCTGTCTCGGTCGAGCTGAGTGACGACCTCATCGTCAGCGGTCACCCCGACGCGACGGGCTTCCTGCCCACCGACGGTGCGAACGCCATCGACAGCTTCCTCTTCGATGATTCGCCGCCAGCCGAAGGCGATGAACTGGTCATCGAGGTCAAGACTCGGGGCCCTGAGGCGTTCAAGCGCTGGCAGACGCTGGGCGCTGAGCGTAGTCATCCGGACTCGGTCGCGCAGGCGGCTTGCTACTCGCTCGGGCTGTTCGGCGAGGTCCGCGACATCGTCATCGCGACCTTGGACACCGGCTCGCGGAAATGGGATCACGAAGTCATCCCGGCTGGGCGGGTCGAGCGCGCCTGGCGGCGCGCCGGCGATTGGCTCACGGCTCTTGCAGACCACCTCGAAAGCAATGGCCCTGATCCCAAGGTCTTGCCTGAGCGCGACTTCGACGCATCCGATTGGCAGTGCCGTTCGTGCCCGTATCTCAACGTCTGTCAACCGGAGCTGCCCGCTTCAGAGCCTGTCGCTGCGTCGGTCAACGAACCGACTGAGCCCGTTTCCGACGAGGAAGCGGAGGCAGCGTTGTGGCGATACGAGGAGCTTTCGGAGCTGATCAGGTCGCTCAACGCCGACAAGCGCGAGTCGCTCGACGCCCTCGAACGCTGGCTCCAAACACAAGGCGTTCCCAAATCCCAACTCGACGGTCGAGACAAGCCCCGCACGGTCGGGATGGTCTCAACCAAGCGCTACAAGGTCGACCACAAGCGTCTCAACGCGCTGCTCGACCCCGACCAGCGGGCCGAAATCGTCACCGAAACCCACTCGGAATACCTCCGGGTGAGCTAGCTGCGTCCCTCGCGGGATGCAATCGAGGCCGCGTTTTCACCCCGGGGACGCGGCCGCTTCTATTCGCAAACAGACGAGGGGCGTTCCCTCGTCGCAACACGCTCTTGGAAAGGAGCACTACCGATGGCACGCACCATCAACGAGGTCAAACTGCTGGGCCGAGTCGGGGCCGACCCCGAACTGCGCAGCACCAAGAACGGGACCGCCGTCGTCCAGCTCAGGCTGGCGACCGACCGCTACTCGAAGTCCGGCCCTGCCGAGACCGACTGGCACAACGTCGTCGTCTGGGGCAAGACCGCTGAGGCGGTCGCTCGCTATGTCGGCACGGGTGACCGCGTCCACGTCAGTGGTCGGCTGCAGCAGCACAGCTGGCAGACCGATTCCGGCGAGCGCCGCTCTCGCACCGAGGTCCACGCGCACGAGGTCATCTTCCTCGACTCGCGCAGCGACCGCCGTGACAACGAGAACGGAAGCGACGCTCCCTTCTAACGGACTTCCGTCCCCAGTTCTGCCCGTCTCGTAGGGGCATCCACGAGGCCGCGTTCCCCATCAGGGACGCTGCCTTTTCCGTACCCAAACAGACGAGGGGCGTTCCCTCGTCGTAACACGCTCTTTGAAAGGAGCACTACCGATGGCACGCACCATCAACCAGGTCACGCTGCTGGGCCGAGTCGGGGCCGACCCCGAGCTGCGCAGCACCAAGAACGGCACGGCCGTCGTCCAGCTCAGGCTGGCCACGGACCGCTACTCGAAGAACGGTCCCGCCGAGACCGACTGGCACACGGTCGTCTGCTGGGGCAAGACCGCCGAGGCCGTCGCCCGCTACGTGCGCACGGGCGACCGCGTCCACGTCAGCGGTCGGCCGCCGCAGCACAGCTGGCAGACGGAGTCGGGCGAGCGGCGCTCGAAGGTCGAAGTCCACGCCAGCGAGGTGATCTTCCTCGACTCGCGCAACGACCGCTCGGACCGAGACGAGGGAGGTGACGCTCCCTTCTAGCGGACTTCCCATCTTCCCGCCCGTTAAGAACGGGCACCCATGAGGCCGCGCTCCCACTCCGGGACGCGGCCTCACTTCGTTCCCATCTGAAAGGACACTCGGATGACCACTCTCATCCAACCCGACCTGTTCGCGCTCGCGAACACCGATTCCGACCTGCCGCGGCAGGTCGACGCCGAACAGCACGAGCTGCTCAGCGCGCTGAGGCGCAACCTGTCGCTGCTCAACGAGCTCGCAATCCGTTACGAGGTCGAAACGCGGCCCGAACGCTCGCCAGAAGCGGAGCAAATCACGACCTCGAAGCAGGTGTTCGACTTGCTCCGCGACGAAATGACGCCGCTGGCGCAAGAGCAGGTGCGCGTGCTGCTGCTCGACCGCCAGCTGAGGGTCGTAAGCCAGCGCACGATCTATCAGGGCAACGCCTACTCGGCCTTGGTTCGGGCTGCCGAAGTCTTCAGGCCCGCCGTCGTCGAATCCGCGCCCAGCCTGATTGTGGTCCACAACCACCCGTCGGGCGACGCCACACCGAGCCAGGCCGACATCAATCTGACCAAGGAATTGGTCGAGGTCGGCAAGCTGCTCGGTGTTGAGCTGCTCGACCACGTCGTGATCGGCGACGGGAGCTTCGCTTCGATCAAGAACGGAGGCTTCCTCGACTGAATCCGTTCACAACCCCAAACACACCCAGTTCACCGGAAAGGACGAGCACCATGCTCGACACCCCAACCACTCCTCCCGAGGGGGGACACGATCTCTATACCATCTCCGCGGGCGGATTCTCGGCGACGGTCGACGCGTTCGCCCGCGATGAGCGGACGGAGGGACTCTGGTTCCTCTCGATGCTCGGCTCGCAGACGGCGGTCAAGGCGATCTGGGCGGCCCTGCTCAAGCAGCCGCCCGAAGCCGCCTTCCTGATTCAGGGCGCGGACGGTTTGCCGCACTCGGGCGGCTACCAGCGCTGCCTTGTGCCCGAAGAGACGATCGGCACTTGGACGACCAAGATCGCGCGCCTGCCCTCATCGGGCGGCTGGCAAGCGATGGTCTACACCAAACTCGCCGAGTTTCGATTCGAGCGCGACGAGTTCCTCTTGCTCGCGCCCGATGAGGAGACCGCGCCAGCCTTGCACCGACGCTTCCTCGACCGACGCTCCGATCTGCCGCTGCCGCCTGATTGGGCCGACTGGCTCTGGCAGACCGGCCTGCGCCACGAGACGATCGTGCCGCTTGAGTCGGTCGGCCTGGCCGCGTACAAGTGCGTCCCCAACCACGAGCTGCTGCGTGAGGAACTGTCGCGAGCCTTCGCCTCCGGGCGACTTGCCCTTCCCAAACACACCGAGTCCGCAATCACGAACAGAGGTTCCCGATGAGACTCGCTGCCCAAGCCAAGGGCGGGTTCTACCCGACCCCGATTCGCGTGATCGAGCTGATCCTGCAGCTGATCGCACCCCAACGCGCCAACCTCGGACGGGGTTCGGCGCCGCAAACACTGCGGCTGCTCGACCCCTGCTGCGGGGCCGGCGAGGCGCTGAGCCTCGTCGCCCGCGCACTCGAGCGACGCACCAGCCTCGACGTCGAGACCTTCGGCGTCGAACTGCATCAAGAACGGTCGTCGTTTGCTCAGCAGGCGCTGGACCACACGCTCGCGGCGGACATTTTCCGCTGCTCGATCGCCAACCGCGCTTTCAGCCTCTTGTGGCTGAATCCACCGTATGACTTCGACTCCGAAGACAAGCGCACCGAGCATGCGTTCCTGACGCAGTGCTCGCGCTATCTCGCGCCGGACGGCCTCTTGGTCTTCATCGTGCCGCGCAAGCGCCTTCGAGTGTCGGCCAGATACCTCGCCTCGCACTACTCGCGGCTGAGCTGTTGGGCGTTTCCTGAGCCTGAACTTGAGGCGTTCGATCAGGTCGTGGTGATCGGCGAGCGCAAACACGACGCGTTTCCGGACACCTACACGGAGAACCTGATCGGTCGTTGGGCCGACGGCGAGTTGGCGTCGCTGGACGAGGTTCGTTACTCGGAGTTCAACCTCCGCGCGGAGACGGCAGGCGATGTCCTATTCACGACCCGAACCATCGATCCTGTGGCTGCGGCCGCTGAGGCTCAACGTTCGGGGCTGTGGCAGAGTCCGCAGATCACCGACGCGCTCTGGCCGCAGGAGGATGCTCGCACTCGACCGCTGATGCCGCTCAGGCGCGGACACTTGGCGATGCTGGTCGCGGCAGGCTTCCTCGACAACCTCGAGCTCGAGTCAGGCGACAGTCCCATTCTCGTCAAGGGTCGCACCGCCAAGGAGCTCGTCCTGGTCGAAGAGACGCCCGAGAAGGAGGTCTACCGCGAGCGGATGCGGACCACTGTCGTGTCGCTCGACCTGCAGACCGGCGAGATCACCGACATCGACGCCTGACCACCAAGCCAGCTCATCTCTACAGGTGAGCCGTTCTCAACCTCGAAGCCCCGTCGTTCGCTCTGGACGACGGGGCTTCGTCACGTCCATCGCCACCAAACAGTCACGGAAAGGACACCCGCCATGAACCCCCTTGAGACCAAAGCCGAGTCTCGGTCCGACCAGTTGGTCGAACTGAACGACTTGGACCAGCACATCTACGAGCGGATGTTGGGCCGAGCCCTGCACGACATCCGCGAGTCGCTGGACGAGCGGATCAGCCGCGAGCAGCTCGAGCGCGTGTTGCTCAGCAGCGACGCGCACCCCTACGACGTGCTCGAAGCGATCCAGCACTTGGCGCTGATCGTTCTCGTTGACGAACCGTGCCAGGACTGCGAGCACTTCGACTGCACCGAGCATCGCCGCCTCCCGAATGAGATCGGGGGATCAGTGCGAAACGGAGACCTGACATGACCCAAACAACCCAGTGCGGCTTCTGCCGCGAACTGTACGAGGTCGGTGACCAGCGTTTCACGCCGGACGCCGACGCGCTGCCGCTCAACCAGTGCTCGCTCTGCATGCGGCAGGAGGCTCGCGGTAGCCGCGAGCGTACCTACCCAATGTTCGACGGGCGGCACGACCACCCCGCCATCGTGCTCGAAGAAAGGAGCACCGCCCTCTAACCAACACCCAGCCAGCTCACCCCTATCGGTGAGCCGTTCTCAACCACGAAGCCTCGTCGTTCTCTGTGAACGACGGGGCCTCTTCACGTTCATCGCCACCAATCAGTCCACAGAAAGGACACTCCACCTTGAACCTCGGCGAGTTCATCGACACCTACCGCGACGCCATCACCGAGCGCGTGATCGCGTCCTACCCACCCATCTACAGCCCCGCCACCGACTCGCGTCCAATGCCTCGACTGCTGCGCTCGCCCTTGGGCGCGCAGGAGGACGCCATCCGCGGTGCGGCGCTCTCGCTGCAAACGCAGCGCGGCACGACCGTCGTCGGCGAGATGGGCACTGGCAAGACGTTCATCGGCACGGCGGCCGCGCACCTGGCCGGCTTCCGCCGCGTACTCGTGCTCTGTCCGCCGCATCTGACCCGCAAGTGGAAGCGCGAGATCGAAGAAACGATCCCGATGGCACGCGCCGTGATCGTCTCGTCAATCACCGACCTCGAGCAGCTCCAGCGCGTCTCGACGGTTGGGCCGCTGTTCGCGGTCATGTCGCGGGAGCGAGCCAAGCTCTCCTATCGCTGGCGGCCGGCTACGGTCGAGCGGCTTGTCGTTTCGGATGGCAAACTCGCTCGCGACCCCGAGACCGGCGATGCGATCCGCGTCCCCTGCTGTCCAGACTGCTTCGAGCAGGTCGTGGACAAGCACGGCGTGCCGCTCTCCGAGGCGACACTCAAGCGACGCAAACTGCGTTGCTCGGAGTGCGGCTCAGCGCTCTGGCAGGCGGACCCGTCCGGGCCTAAGCGATTCCCGCTCGCCGACTACGTGAAGCTTCGCATGCGCGGCTTCTTCGACCTGCTGATCGCCGACGAAGTCCACGAGTACAAGGGCCGCGGTTCGGCGCAGGGGATCGCAGCCGGCGTGCTCGCCGATGTCTGCGGCAAGTCGCTCAGCCTGAGCGGCACGCTGATGGGCGGCTACTCGTCCACGCTCTTCCATCTGCTCTATCGGTTCTCGCCCGAGATTCGCTCCGAGTTCGCGCGCACCGAGGAGTCGCGCTGGATTCAGCGCTACGGCTTCCTGGAACAGTCGTTGGGCAAGTCCGACGACGATGACGCCGCCGACGGTCGCGCCAGCAAGCGTCGTAGCTATCGCAAGGTGGTGCGCGAGCGGCCTGGCCTGGTGCCGTCGGCGCTGTTTCACCTGATCGGCAACACGGTCTTCCTGCGGTTGTCGGACGTTGCCTCAGGACTACCGCCTTACGAGGAGAAGGTGATGCTGTCGTCGCTCGACTCCGAGCCGGACCCGAAGGCCAAGTCGCCTGAGGGGGTTTCCTACTCGCAACGCTCGGCGTATGCCGACCTCGAAGCGACGATGCGGGCCGCGCTCTTATCGGCGCTCGCGCAAGGCTCGAAGCGACTGCTGGCCGCCTACCTGCAGTCCTTGCTGGCCTACCCCGACGGCTGCACGCGCGGCGAGACCGTCCTCGATCCCGAGTCGGACGAGGAGAACATTCTCGTCCAGCTGCCACCACTCGACGAGGGGCGCACTTACCCCAAGGAGCAGCAGCTGATCGACCTGGTCGCGCAAGAACGCTTGGCCGGTCGACGAGTCCTGGTCTACGCGACGCACACCGGGACTCGCGATATCACTGGCCGAATGCAGGCGTTCTTGACCAAGAACGGCTTCCGTTCAGCCGTGATGAAAGCCGACGCCGTCGCGCCTGACCAGCGCGAGGCGTGGGTGGCCAAGCAAGTCGAGCAGGGCATTGATGTGCTCATCTGCCACCCTCGGCTGGTCCAGACCGGGCTCGACCTGATCGATTTCCCAACGATCTGTTGGTTCGAGACCGACTACTCGGTCTACACGATGCGGCAGGCGTCGCGGCGGTCGTGGCGGATCGGCCAGACGCGACCCGTCAAGGTCGTCTTCATGGCCTATCGGAACACGCTCCAGGCCGACGCGCTCAAGCTCGTGGCGCAGAAACTGCAGTCGTCGCTCGCGGTCGAGGGCGAGCTACCCGACGACGGGCTCGCTGCCTACGGAGACGATGGCGACGATCTGATGTTCGCCCTCGCGCGCAAGCTCGTCTTGGACGAGGTTGAAGATGACTCCGAGTCAGTGGAGAACATCTTCGCGCAAGCGCAGCAGGTCGCTGCCGACGCAGAAGCGCTCCTGGTCGACGACTCCTGGCGTCCGGTCGAACCAACGCCGGAACCTCTTGCGATGCCGGTCGGCACAACGGTCGACGCAAAGTCCACCGTCGCGGTCATCCCATGCGAGCATCACACGCGCAACGCGCCCGAGCAGCGAGACCTGTTCAGCTGGGCCGAGTTCCTCGCCGACGAACCCAAGCCGACCAATCGGCGCGGTCGGAAGCAGGCTCAGCCGTCAACCTCACTCTTCGAGTGGGCGCTCGAACGCGAGCAACAGTCCGGCATGGCCGCTGCCGGCGGGTAGCGGAGAGGGGAGGTCGTCGCGATGCGACGACCTCCCCAGGTCCATGTGTGACCGTCTTTTTCGTACCCGGCAGATTCGCGACACACGAGTACGACAGCACACCTGATACGCTCAGCGTGTGTTTATGGTGCCCCCGAGCCCCGGTCAAGCAATACTCGATGGTGTTGCGATGCGGATCCAACCGCTACTGTCGAGGGACGAATTCATCAAGTTTTGCGGCGATCGTAACCTGAATGCGTCAGCTGACCTGCTTCATCGTCTCGAAGAGCTGCGAATCTTTGCTCCAATCATTCGTATCACCGGGCCAGACGACGACGAACTTGTCCCGCTCTTCGATGGAACCCCAACCGCGTCGATGTTTGAGAAGGGGTGGATCGAGGATTCGAGCGCGCCGGGCATTGAATTCTCAGTACCGGACATAGACGACACCGATTCCATGGCGTTCTATTCCGTGTTTCAAGTGCTGACGCTGGACCGTATCTTGCAAGAGACCACGATCCCACTCCGAGTGCACGATGTCCTCGCTTCCAACGACAAAGATGTGGATTTGCAACACAGACACCAGTGGATCAGAACGCAAATGTCAGAGAGTGTCGTTTACCTACGAACGGTTCCCCAGCTGACCGCGTTGCCCATCCTCTGTCAATTGATTTCAAACCGATACTTGCCGCGAACGCTCACCAACCGACGGAGCTATCGGGTGGGACCTGTGTCGCACTTTGGGCAATGGATGGCCTTCAACAGCGGTTCTTGGGACTGGCACAATTATTGTGACAACTGGGATCCCTCACAGCTGATCAAATCCCTTGCGATGGATGAGAAGTCGCTCAAGCAAGCCCACCTGCAGATAGTGATAGCCATGCAGCATTGTGATCCACTATGGGAATGGCGCAATCTCCTGCAATTCATTAGTCAGCGAAAGCGAAATCGGCTGAAGGGCGACGCACTTCGTGCTGAGCTGTACAGGCAGTCCGCAGAGATGCTAAGGCTACTTTACCTTGATCTTTTTGGCTCCGATCTCGGAACACCAGAGGAGCAGTTAGGCTGGGGTGGCTCGTCAATGCCAGAGGCTGGGGTTCGTGATGACCCACGCGAGCACCTGAAGTACGTCGTCAACCAATACGACCTCAATCCGCAGCCGAAGGCGATTCTCCTTGTCGAGGGAGAAAGCGAGGTCGCGTTTCTGGAGAGGATTTTCTCGGACCTGTTTAAGATGCACTATGGCATCGCAGGCATCGAAGTCATCAACCTGAACGGCGTCGACAACGCGACCGGCACAAAGAAGGAAGATCGGTACGGTGCCATCTTCAGGCTGGCGGACTATCATTTTGAACGTCAAACCTTGGTGTTCATCATGTTGGACAACGAGAATCGAGCGGAGAAGCTCGCCGAGGTTGCGCTCGAAAAGCGATCAACGTTTGGCACGCGCTACTTGGCTATTCCGAACTCCCATGAACATATCCAGGTCTGGGACAAGTGCTTCGAGTTGGATAACTTTGAGGACGAAGAGCTCGCGAGAGCCTTGACGACCGTTGCCGACGAGCGCGTCCAGTTCGCAGAAGAGGAAATCCGAGAGATACGGTCCCATTGGCCTAAGATGCGCCTATCTGACCTGTTCAACCAACGCATTGACAGGAGCCTGCCGAAACCGAAACTGGCCGACGTGTTGGTGGAGTTAGTGATCCAGTCTCCAACATTCTCGAATGACACCCAACGGCCGATTGTCGACTTCCTGCTTCGGGTTAGTCGTGAGGCATCAAGGAACCCACTCCCATTGACGCAAGATGTCTGGCGGCAAAATCAGGATCATCT
Organism: Dehalococcoidia bacterium; assembly: GCA_965207365.1. GTDB lineage: Bacteria > Chloroflexota > Dehalococcoidia > Bin125 > Bin125 > Bin125. The sequence goes on from OZ242281.1 coordinate 1,919,985, forward strand.
CGATTCAGGCACTTCGTCGGCGTAAGTGCCGCCTCCGCCCATTCCGACACCTCGACTGGGAGCAGACTTGAGAGCCGCATTCCCGGACATCAATCGCAGCCATCGCTCTATCCACATATGACCGTCTTTTTCGTGCTCGCGAGGGTTCTGCCTTGCCGCTTCGGATTGTCAATAGGTACGCATGTTCTGTATATTGGCCTTCCAGAATGGAATGGCCATGTCCCGAACCATCGCCTGCGTCATCGCTGAGTTGGACGAATCCTTGCCTGAGCAGGAGGTTGAGCGGCTGTTGTCGGCGCTGGATGAGTTCAGCGAGCGCGTCGAGGATGTCGCGCCGGGCGTCGCCTGCGTCGAGTTGGATGGTATGGAGCCGATGCACGGCTGTGAACGATGCTCGACACGCTGCACTTCGCCCTAGCGGAGTGGCGACCGCGCACCGGCGTCGGGCCGAGCAAGTTCCTGGCCGAAGTTGCCGCGCGAACTCGGCGCTCGCCCGGTGTGAGCGTCGTCCCGACCGATGTCGCTGGCTTTCTCGCGCCGCACCCGGTTGATCTGCTGCCCGCCTCGGAGGAACTGCTGGGCGACCTACATCGGCTGGGCTGGCATCGATTGGGCGACGTGGCCGCGCAGCAAGTGACGGACCTGCTCGACCGCTTCGGGCGCGAGGGCCGCCGCGCCTGGGAGTTCGCCAACGGGATCGACGAGCGTCCGCTGACATCCATTTGCCGACCGTCTGCCCGGGGGTTCCCGGTGGCGATGAAAGGTCAAGACACCCAAGAGATGGGTATCTGGCCTTGTACATTCGGACCACTCGTCGCCTGCGTTGACACCGAAGCAGTTGACACGGTCGCCGAAGTGAGACGTACACTGACCTCCATGAGGAGTCAACTCGATGAATAACCAAGACGAACTCGAGCTGGCTGGCTACTATGACAGCCTTTCTGCCGTGTCCCGGTACATGAGGCTGTACTACGGAGAAACGCAGCTCGGTAGCGGAACCTGCTTCTTCGTAATGTCCGAGGAAGGACCTGTGCTTGTCACGAACCGGCATAACTTTACTGGGCGCAACAATATTACAAACAAGGTGCTACACAAGCAAGGCGGTATTCCAGATCACGCTGTGGTGACGATGCATGGTCCAGGTGAAGTCCACTATCATATTGACTTGATAGATCACGAGAATCCGGACGCGCCTGCTTGGACCGAACACCCGACGCTGGGGGCCAAGGCGGACATTGTGGCAGTGCCGGTTAAAGAAATGACGAACATCGTAGGAGAGACCAACAGCGTCTCTCTGAAGAACGACTGGCATAGATGGGATGTTGGCAGCGAACTGCATGTCATTGGCTATCCCTATGGACAGATGGGCGGACCGTTCCCAATCTGGTCGAAGGGGTCCATCGCATCGGAACCTGATGTAAACGTCTCTGGCCTGCCTGTGGTTCTCATCGATTGTAGGTCCCGCCCCGGTCAATCTGGTTCTCCAGTCTTCGCGCACTTTCGTGCAGGAGCCGTCGTCGAACACCGAGGACAGACTTGGCAGGCGAAGAAGCCTATGAACTACTTTGTGGGAGTGTATTCCGGTAGATTGCGCGCTGACTCGGACTTGGGGCTCGTGTGGAAACGAAGTTGCGTCGAAGAACTCGTGACTCACGCAATAGCTCACGGGACCCAACACCGAATGGATCTTCGCCGTCACCGGTTTATCGCGTCGTGGTCTCCAGAGTATAGCCTTGAGCGCTACGTTCGCGATGATATCGATGACCTCGAGTGGGCGTTGAGGTAACGACCGTCGCAGGTTCCGGCTCCCTCTCGGAGCAGTGTGCCGCAGTGGTAGCATGCGGACTGACCGCTTTGGCGCTCTGACCCCATGTAGCGTTTGCCGCACTGACCACAGCGGAGCAATCCACTGAGCAGGAGCTTGCTGCCGGTGCGCGTCGGCGGTTGCACCTTGTGCACGCACTCGTGCACTGCCTGCTGGTCGCGGCCAAACACAACACCACGCTCGACCAGGCGCTGCGCCACATCCAACCCAACTGCGAGTTCTACCTCAAGTCGCCCGCGCAGATGGCGGAGCTATTCCCCGACGTCCCTGAGGCCATGCGCAACACCCAGCGGATCGCCGAACGCTGCACGTTCAACCTCGACATCGACCTCGGCTACACGCTGCCCGAGCCGCTCGTGCCCGAGGGCTCACGCCCGAGACGTATCTGCGTTGGCTTTGCGAGGAAGCGGCGCTGAGACGCTACGGCTCGATCAGCTCCGATGCTGAGGCGCGCCTGAACGGAGAGTTCGGTCTGTTCGCCAAACACAACCTCTCGGGGTTCCTCCTGCTCTACCGGGAGATCGTGCGACTGGCGCAAGGCATCCTTGAGGAGCGCGGTCAGGTCGAGCCGGAGACGCCCGTGGAACAGCGCCTGCCCGGTCGCGGTCGTGGCTCCTCGGTGGCGCTGCTGGTCGGCTATCTGATCGGCATCAGCCACGTCGACCCGCTCAAGTGGAACCTGACGCTCGAGCGCTTCTTGCCTGACGACATGACCTCGCTGCCCGACATCGACCTCGATTTCCCCCGCGGTCTGCGCGAGGAGCTGATTGCGCGCGTGCACGAGTACTTCGGCCGCGACCCGGAGAGAGCAAACGCGGCCCAAACGTCCCGCGGCTGTATAATCCTTCACATTGCTTAGCCGACAGACTCACCCGAGGAATTCAATGGCGCCAGTCGAACAACCAACACCCAGTATGGAACTCCTACAAGAGGAGTACTTGTTGGTTGAGGCATGGAAGAAGACTGCTGCTCACCTGCGAGCACACAACTGGTTTGCCGACACCCTCGCCATTGACCGCGCTGCCGTCGAGTTACCTCGCTTCTTGGACGAGGTAGCTGATCGCCTCGCTAGCCCTACCGACTATATGACTCATCCCTTGCAGCTTGTTCCAGCACCGAAGAGCCATGCTTGGAACTTGCGATCCGAAGAGGGCGAGACCTTATGGACCCCGGTCCCATTGGGAGAGGGACTAGAGCCGCGGATACGCCCGCTTGCGCACGTTGACCTGAAAGACCAAGTTGCCGCCACCGCGATCATGCTCTGCCTTGCCGATCGAGTTGAAACTCGTCAAGGGGATCCGACCGGAAGATTGACTGATCCCGAGCACAGACGACGTGTCTTGTCTTACGGCAACCGACTCCTTTGCGACGAGCAAGATGAAAGACTCTTATATCGCTGGGGCACTGCATCGCTCTACCGAGGCTACTTCGAAGACTATCGGGCCTTCGTTGAAAGGCCTGCGGTTGCTGCGGAAGCTGCGTCTGATGGTGGCTCACGTATCGTGATCGTGCAGTCTGACTTGAGAAACTTCTACGACCGCGTGAGACCTGCGCTTCTCTCGGAGAGACTCAACGAGCTCAAGCGAGCAGGAGATCCGGATGACTTCTTCGAGCTTGCTGCAAGAGCGTTGAAATGGGTTTGGGCTTCGGATGATGAACCCCGCGTTAGAGCTTATGCGAATCAGGAGGAGATATCCGGTTTCGATGACATCGCGTTACCGCAAGGCCTCGCGGCTGCAGGGTTCTTTTCGAACGTTGTTCTCCTGGGATTCGATGGGCGACTTCGCGGTTCGATTGGAGCAGAGATATTCGACGCTGTGACGCTGGTTGACGTCGCCCGCTATGTAGATGATCTCAGGATTGTCCTCAGTGTGGCCTCGCCTGCGGTCCAGTTGGACAAAATTGAGCATGAGACTAAAGCCTGGCTCGACTCAATCCTTGAGCCCGAACAAGATCTGGAAGTTGCAGACGACAAAACTCACGCAACCGAGTTTGGCTTGCGAAGCGAACGTCCGATCGTCCGGCAGGGCGAGAGGATGACGCGGATCCAGAAGGCGGTGTCGGGTGGTTTCGACGTTGCGGGAGGTGAAGCGATTCTTGAAGCGATTCGAGGCCTAATGCAATCGCAGCGGTTGCATCCAGAACGGCCGAGCCATGCGCAAGCATGGCCACTAACGCCTGTCGCCAACGTACCTGATACAACAGTCGCTCGCTTCGGTGCCGCTCGGTTCAGGCGAGTCTATCGGTGGCTCCGCCCGCTCTCAGATGAGGAGGCTCCGTCATACGGCAACTTCGTCGGAGTTGGCGGTGATGGTTTAGGACCAAACCTAGACTTCCCGACCAAAACTCGCAACGAACTTGATGCTGACGCTCAGGTGTTTGCCGCCGAACTCATTCGGACATGGGTCGCAGATCCATCAAACATTCGACTCCTTCGTATCGCGTTCGACTTGTGGCCGTCTGCCGAGGCCTTGCGAGAAGTCCTCAAACTCCTGATGCCCTATGTCACAGGGGACAATGATGACAACATCAATCGGATTGCCCAGTATTGTCTTGCTGAGATATTTCGGGCAGGTGCCACGGAGACCGGAATCGTCGATGACGAAGAGGCCAGTTGGCTGGAAGCTGACGCTTACAGAGAGGTACTAAAGGGTGCAGCTCTTCAGATTCTTGAACTCACAGTTCCAGCCCTTCCCTGGTACGTGAGACAACAGGCGCTGCTCTTTCTTGCGACTATGGGCTCACCTCTTCCGCAAGGCCCTGAAGGAGATTCGAGACTGGAGCACTACACAGCCTTGCTGAGGTTCCTTGAGGACCCTGCCTTGACTTCCTCTACCACCGAGTTTGTGACCCTCTCAGTGTTGGCTAGGCGCTGTTACAAGCCAGACGGAGCGGCTGAACTGGTTGCGCAGCACCTCACTAAGGCTCGAATGATAAGACTCGCCCGAACAGATCCTGAGTTCGCGCTCGAGTTACTCAAGTTCGATTGGAGTCTGGTTCAGCTTCTCCCGGACTATGTCGCGCGGGACCTGTGCAAGTCGGGCGCTGTGCCTGGCGAATGCGAATCGCTCGCCGCGTTGGTTCTCCAAGGCAGGAACCCCTTCCGAGACGAGCTCTCGCTGCTCCAGTTTGCGAAGAAGGTCCTCGAGATTCTCCGCAGAGGGCAGCTTGGCTTAGTCATGCCAGTTGATCTCGAAGTTGACATCGAGGACGACGACAAGTGGGGTGTGCGACGGGGCGAGTTCAGCCTGAGATTGCACAAGCGTCGATACATGAATGGTTCGATCTACTCACCGCCAAGTTGGTGCCGGGACCAAGAGCGCTGGCGTTTCCAACTTGGGTACCTATTGCGCTTCATCTTGACGGAAAGTGAGGACTTCGCAGCGTCAGTACGGCCGAAGTCCTCGCGAGCGTCGCGCGGTGGCTCGTATCGACCGGTCGGGGTCCCATGGAAAGTGAGACGTTACGGCTTTCTCAATGCCCACCAAGCGTTCGGCGACCGGTGGTTACCCATCACTGAGTGGACCACGAAGCTCTTGATAGACCTCCTTGCCTGGCCCGGTGCTCGGCGCCCTGAGTATTCGTGGATCAACGAGGGAATCCACGAAACCTCGAAGGCGATCCAAAGGCGAATCGATGAACTCCTCAAGTCCCAAGGTCCGGCAAAGAGCGAACTGCTGCTCAAGCTAGAACCGGAACCGCCTCTCGATTTCGATGGTCGCCGCCCATTGCGGGCAGCCGTCGTGCAAATGGTTCTCCCTCAGCAGAATTGGTTCCAAGAAGAGCCAATCGATTTCTCCCCAGAACGTCGAAAACAAATGCGCAAGCACCTGACAGCGGCGCTCTCGGCTGTTCGCTCCTCACTACGTCTCCGTAAGACACACGCGGAGGGCGTTGGCGGACTGGACTTGCTGATCCTCCCAGAACTGTCAGTCCATCTTGAAGACCTGCACATCCTTAGACAGTTCGCAATCTCCGAGAGGACGATAGTGTTGGCCGGCCTTGTGTATCACGCCGCTAGGGAAGATGACGGTCAGCCTTTCGTCAACTCAGCGGTGTGGTTGATTCCGGAAAGAAACCGCGTGCGAGGGGGTCAAGTTCGGATCATAGAGCAGGGCAAGCGACATCTTGCTAAAGATGAGTTGAAGCTGCATGTACGTCCATTTCGAAACAGTCAGTGGCTCATCGGGCACCCATGGTCGCGAGAACCTGACGACAACCGACTCTGGCTAACCGCCTCGGTCTGTTACGACGCAACTGACTTTGCACTCGCAGCTGATCTCAAGGGACATTCAGACGTCTACGTGATTCCCGCGCTGAACAGAGACACTACGACATTCGACCAAATGGCATTGGCTCTGCACTATCACATGTTCCAGATTGTTATATTGGCGAACAATGGTGTGTTTGGAGGCAGCAATGCTTACGTCCCCTATAAGAATAGCTACAAACGGCGAGTGTTTCACTTCCATGGCCAACCGCAAGCTGCGATTGCGTATGTCGAGATTGACAATGTTGATGAGTTTCTGAGACGTGCAGACAACAAGAAGAAGTACAAGACGCCGCCGGCGGGGTTAGTTCAGGGGCCGTGGCATTAGAGAAGGCCTGAGCAGGAAGATAAGCAGTCGCATGCTTGACCTGCTATACCGTGCAATGGGACGGGTGCAGGCATTTTGCGAAGTCGTTTGCCGAGGTGTTGAGGCGTGCGCTGTGTCCAACTAGCAGGCCGCTGAAGAAGCACGCGCGAGACTATGAAGGAGGTTCTGAAGCAAAAGCTGAAGGAAGTCAGCGATGCGTAACGAGAGTGAGCGGCAGGCGACGATGATGCTGGGCTTGACGCCAGAGGGCTTTGTGCCGAAGGGCCACCCCTTGCGGCGGATCAAGCACTTGGCCGATTCGGCCCTGTGGCGGATGTCGCCGCTGTTCGACGAGATTTACGCGGACAATGGACGCCCTCGATTTCCGCCCGAGCACCTGCTCAAGTCGGGCCTCTTGATGGCGTTTTACACGGTCCGCTCGGAGCGCCAGTTCGGCGAGCAGCTGCGCTGCAATCTCTTGTTCAAGTGGTTCTTGGCCCTCAAGGTCGAGGACGAACCCTTCCATCCAGCGACGTTCACCAAGAATCGCGAACGGCCGATGCGGCGCGGGTGCTGCTCAAGGAAGTGGTCAGGGAGGCGCGCCGGCGGCGGCTGCTCTCGGCCGACCACTTCACCGTGGACGGCACGCTGCTGGAAGCCTGGGCCTCGCACAAGAGCTACCGTCGGCCCGACGAGCAACTACCCAGAGGCGGCGGGCGCAACCACGACGCCGACTTCCAGGGCGAGCGCCGTCACCGCGAGACGCATGAGCCGACGACCGACCCTGAGGGGGGGGGCTCTACCGCAAGGGCAAGCAGCAGACGGCCAGGCTCTGCCACCTGGGTTATGTGCTGACCGAGAATCGTTACGGGCTGGCGGTCGATGTCGAGCTGACCGAAGCCGACCCCTGTTCAAGCCAGGGGCAGGCGGCTACGCCGGACGGGACGCCGACCTGACTGATGATGCTCGAATGTAGCAGCCGGCCCCGCACTTGATGCGGGGTCCAAGGACCGACCACGCTGGGCGCGGACCGGGCCTACGACACGCGCGACTTCGCTGGGATCTGAGGACTATGGGGGTGACGCCCCATAGCCCGCCCCCGGCTTGAACGGAGGTCGGCCAGAACGAACAAGGCCGGCGCAGCGCGATCGACGGTCGCACCACCCGGCACCCCGGCTACCGTCGCAGCCAGCGCCGGCGCAAACGGGTCGAAGAGGTCTTCGGCTGCACCAAGACGGTCGGCGCGGGCGGCAGGCTGCGCTACCTCGGACAGGCCCGCAACAAGCTCTGGTTCAAACTGACCGCCGCCTACAACCTCACCCGCCTCGCCAACATTGAGGCGGCCGCCGCATAACCGGACCGCGCTGACGCTGCCTCAAGCATCGGATCTAGCGCTCCGGATCCTGCCCGTTCACTTACTGAACCCGCGCGCGATCTCTGCTCAGCCAGCGCTCACTCGTCGACGATGGCCAGCTTCCGCATCTGCTATCCGTAGTTCAGCAGCCTGCTAGGGACGCTGGCTGCTGGAACAGCTCGGTTCGGTATTTGGTCAGCCGCAACTGATCGCCGACCGCGCTCCCTGTTCAAGCAAGGGGCAGGCTACGAAGGCGATGAGATGAGTGTGTTGGCTGCCGAACTCGGCTGGGAGTTGGTCGGTCACCCCGCCGAAGGCGAATCGCCGCTAGCCCTGGGTGCTGAACCGGGCCGCCTATCGAGCCCGCAACGCGATCGAACGCTACTTCGGACGCCTCAAGCGACTGCGCGGGGTTGCCAACCGGAACCACAAACTCGCCCACGTCTACTTCAACCAAGTCCTCCTCGCCTGCATCCACTTCATGACGAAACAGAGTGAACAGGCCCTAAGACCGGAACCCCTTGGACTCCCAGCCGAAATCCTCGAAAGGCTCGATTGCAGTGCCTAATGGAAACATCCAAGTTCCCAGATGCTCACCACCATGACCAGATAGCTCTTTATTCGGAAGCCTGAGGCAATAGGCGTACACGCCACTCGGCGATACGACGATTCGTCCGCTCGCGCCTCTTTCATTAGATGGTTTAAGCCGAAGCACGATGAACCTGTGGTTCTCCACCGCCAAGCTCTCGAATACGTCGCCTAATGTCGCGTAGATGTTGCGTTTGCAATGCAGCGCGTACCAGCCCGCACTCGCGACCTCGTGCCGGTACTCTTGTGGAATGTACTGCATCTTGATGTTTAACGCCTCAACAGCCGCATAAGTCTTGGCAATCTCTTCCGCTGTGCATTGACCTTCTTGCCAGACATTTGACGATGGTCCGAAGGGGAAGGATGGATCTGTCACCATATCTTCCATCTGGCGGTGTATTCGGCCGATCTGAACCATCAACAGATTATCCTCCGAAGCATTAGATTCGCGCTCATCCATCCCTGCCGCTGCCAAGCGTTGTACAGTGGTTTCGTCATTCGGTCCCGGCTTGTCTTCTCGCGCATCCTGTTCGACATTTAAGGGTGCTACCGTTCTTTCGTGCTTTTGGATGTTTTGAAGGACGTCTTCTCCTGGCCCATTGAACGGCAAGGCCGGCGCTGAAGCCTGGTCCTCTTCTTCGATTATGTGCTCGTGTTGCTCCACCGACTTCGAGAGCACTTGACCATCCCGGGTTTTGAGTGTGCTGCGCACCTCCTTGCGGATCGATTTCTGCGTCTTGGATGTAACGTTCTGATTGGTAGCGCTCACTGTTGACGAGTTCGACTCCCGGGGCGTCGCATCATCTGAGGGGGCAGAAACAGGATGAGGAGCACTGCGGCGCAGCCCATGGTCGGTGCGTTGTAGAGCATCTCTCATCAACCCGGAGATTTGCAGTCCCACCGCCTCTTCGTCTCCTCCACCGTTTAGGACGGCAAATCGGTATTCGCGCTGCTCAGCGAACTCGGCACGTTTCGTGAAGATGTAGGAAGCCATTCCCCGGATATCGTCCGGTGCCTCTGCTAAAGCTTCATAGACGTTATCGGAATAAACAACCGGACCGTGTACTACTACTTGAGTCGGATGCCTTGGTGACTCACTCTCATTGCCGCTCATCGTCTGCGTGACGGTCTCTGGAGTTCCTTGAGGGCCAAGTTGTTCCGCAACCATTCTTGCTAGTGCCTGCGCAAACTTCGCCGGTTGGCCTATGGTTGATGCGTGCGTATAGTCGTCGGGCAAAGTTGCTCGCCATGAATCGAACGAAGCCGGTTCTGGCTCTAGAGATGCGCAGTAGATCCACAAATCTTCACCAAACCTCAAGGAGTCGACGCTACTGTTCCGTGTTTGCCTGGTGCTCGAGCCCGTGTGGCTGAGTTGGCTGGCCACTTGAGACCCGACGATTTCCAATGCCTCGTTTAAGTCTGAGATTTCGCGTGGTACAGGGAGGTCGAACTCCTGTAGGCTCTCTTCCTTCGATTCTTTCGATGCGTTTCCCTCTCTGTCATCTTGGACCAAAGCCTCACCCACTTCATGAAATCGAGACGGCTTTGAGATCAGCAGGGTGTCGTAGGCTTCAAGCGCGTGCTCTGGCCTACAACCCTTGACCAGCGCACGAATCGGGACCCGTTCGGCCGGCGGCCGCAGGTCGAAATGGAGGGTCAGAATCAAGCGCTCTGCGTCGTCCAGGATGAAGCCCTCGTGAATCACCAGCGCGGCAGGCTCTGTTTCCACTCTGTCTCCCCTCCAGGCATTCGTTGACGGCGCTGTTCCGCTGCGCGGTGGATGCCTACCACGCCAACTCCATCTCGGCCAGCCGTTTGTGGCACGAATCGCATCCGTCCGGCTAATCCCGCTTCATCAAGTTCGCTGCACTCAGCCAGATCATGATCGCTCCAACGCGAAGCGAATCTCGAAAGTTCTCGATTTTGTCTTGGGTGGTAGGCCAACAGGGACTGTACTGCGAACTTTTGTTTGGGAGGTGGCTCTGTAGATAATCCTATAGGGCGACGCGGAGGGTTGGGTGAGGCTGAGGGACAGGTATTGTGACTCTTCTGCCTGCCGACTGTCCGAAGTACACGGTTTTGCTCATGGATCGAACGCATACCAGCCTCGAGCACACCACTTTCGCAGCTCACGGAAGGAACGATTGGTTGCCAAACTGCTGCCTGTCTATCGTCGTTGTGGGCATTGCGAACCACTCTCAAGGTGACTGAGGCCCGTCAATCGCTTATCAAGGTCCCACGCTGACCGTCGCAGATACTGCTTCCCTCAGGCTCCTTATGCGGCCGCAGCTTCGTTCCTTTCGTTGATTGCCGCAGCTGCCGGCCGCATCGGAGACATTCAACGAGATAGCGACGCTCGGGGAGGACGGAACGCACGCGCTGGGCAGTGGCTCTCGCCCTGAGGTCTCCTGAGGGAGTGAATTCGACTGCGAGTCGGGGAGTGAAAGGAGTCGCTGTTACGTTGATTGCTTGGATGCGATCTACTCGATAGGCACGGATTTGACCCCTTAGGGTGTTCCAGCCGAATAGCAAGAGATGGCCGGCATTCGTGCGCCTGAGGCTGTAAGGCTCGATCACTCGCGACTCACCACCGTACGTGAGATTGATGCAGAGCTGGTTCGCACCGGCGAAGCGCACCGATTCGAGTGGTATGCCCTCGCCCCACGCCCATGCGGTATGCGGCGGCCGCCACTCGTCGTCGACATCCGCCCGGAACCCACCTCGTGTGGCCTCCAGCTCTGGCACCTCAAGCCGACCCTCAAGCCAGTCAAACAGGCGCGGCAAGTCTTTCCAGAAGCTCTCAAAGGGCGGCAACGAGAGCAGTTGGTGAGCGAGCATGCTCGACCATTCAACCTCGATCTCCTCTCGAAATGGCGAGGCTTCGATGGCGTCGAATCCGAATATCGGGAGGCCTTTCGCACGGCACTTCTCGTAGTACACGTCACGAATCAGGTCTGGATGGCTTGACAGATCGCGCCGCCTGAATGGGTCGATAATGTCGTACAGGTCGCGCGGTCGGCATCGTTGCCCCATCGCGCAGTTTCTCGGCGAAGACTTCCTCGAAGCCGTAGCAGCGCACCATCGCGTCACCAGGCAATTGGTCCGGATAAGGGTGAGAGATAGGCTGGCGTACCGTAGGCTGCACGATCTCCTCATCAATCGTGAGGTCGAGCTTCACGCTGGCATGCGACGGTGCCCCTCGGGGGCCGCGGTAGTAGATCTGTCCTTGAAATGAGCGCCGGTCAGATCTCGCTCTGACTCTTGGCTCCCTTCCGATTGTGTCGATGCCGGATGCTTCGTGCACGCGATGGGCGACTTCCAGTAGCCTCGAACGAATCTCGTCCGGGTCGATTGTGGCACCCGGGAGTAGCGTGAAGTCCAGGTCTTCCGAGAATCGGTAGGTCTCGATGAAACACTTCTTGAGACAGGTTCCACCTTTGAATGCCCAGCGACTTGAGAGTTCGGGTCGGGTGCCGATGCCCCAGAGCAACCAGCCGATTACGTAGTCCTTTTCGACCACATCCTCTCGCAGTTCCCATTCAGCGGCCCGCTCGTTGAGGTCTCTCTTGGGGATCATCGCTCGATGCCTTCAGTCTCAAGAACTGCATTCACCTTCAAGTTCCAGCGTCGCGACACCGAACCCTTTGAAGGAAGACTCGGATCGAGCAAAGTGACGCCTGCGCTTATGCGAGCCAGGCAAGTTTCGGCTGCGCCCTCGGCATCTACGTCGAGCACTTCAAGCAGGTACCCGAGCCGCTTGTAGCAGGTGCGATTGCCGAGCAGTTCGATGTTCTCCAGGAGTGTCGTGTCGTAGCAGTGGTCTCCCGCGAAATAGGAACGGAGCATGTCGGCGAGGTTGCGGATGCCTCCAGCGAGCGAAGGGTCATCCAGCAGGTCGACGATTGTTCTAGAGGGGTCAGAGAGATTCACCCGGTTGCGATCGCGCCAAGCAGTCCTGAGGCCGAACATTTTCTCGCTCGACGCCTGCTTGATGCGAAACGGGAATCCCTGAACTTCCTGCTCCCGGCTTCGGACCCTGCGAGTGGTGAACACGATGGTTGTGCGAAAGATTTGCTCCGTCAAGCCCCAGTGTTCAGCGGCGGTCCAACCGCCGATGTAGTAGTCCGGGCCGAAGAGCGTTGCGGCTACGGCCCAGGGTCGGCACGCCATTGCGCCGGTTCGCGGGCATCCAACGGGACGGTGTAGTACAGCCCGCGACGAATCCTGACCAACCAGCCTCGCTCCGCCAGCTGCGCGAGGATACGATGGGTGCGGGCCTTACTCAGCGAGAGCGCGAGGGACGCGTCATTGACCGTGAACGGTCCATCGACCGAGCGGACAAGGAGCGTGAGCAACCTTCGATTTCGCTCCGAGATTCCTCGAGGGATAGGCGAGCCGACAGTCAATGGCCAGTTCCTTCGACTGGATCGAATCTACTGCGGCTACAGTATCGCCTTTCTGTGCGCCGAGAGGTAAAGAGGGTTCTCTTGGCATCGGCGAGCCATGATGATCTGGCAGTTCGGGTCAACGGCAGGGACTTGGAGAAAGAGGACGAGGTCGTGACTCCCGAACGAGCGAGAAACCACCGGTCACAGGACCAGGTGTGGGGAGCTGGACTAGCCTCGGTTAGGCGGGCCTTCCGACAGCGTTCATGGCGAGTTCCGCGGACCCGCATGTTTGGCCTGATTCGATCACCCTCAGACTCGGATTCGCAGCAGAGAAACGAGGAACCTTCTTTAGGCGGCCGAACGCTACCGTTTTGGCAAAGCAGAAGGCGTCACAGCCGTTTGCCAGGTCACGGAGAATGTCAACTCAAAGGTTCCTGATTGCGTTCAGTTAGGTGGACATGGAACGCAGCCTAAGCACCCGCCCAAATCTCAGACAGCACTTCGGCCTGTTCCAAGACTGTCAACGTTGCTTGTTCCTGTTTGTCCGGCGGATAGCCGTGCTTGCGGAGGACTCGGCGCACAAGAACGCGGAGCCGCGCGCGGATGTCTTCTCGTAAGGTCCAATCAATGGTCGTGCTTGAACGCACCGTTTCGACCAATTCGCGGGCAATATCCCGCAGGGTCTCGTCGCCGAGCACTTTCACGGCGCTGTCGTTTGTCTCCAGAGCGTCGTAGAAGGCCAACTCTTCATCCGAAAGCCCGAGTTCTTCCCCTCGCGCGCTCGCCTCCCGCAGCTGTCTGGCCAGTTCGATGAGCTCTTCGATGACCTGTGCCGCCTCAATTGCATGGTTCTGGTAGCGCAGGAGCGACTTCTCCAGCATCTCCGCGAATGAGCGGGCTCTGACGACGTTTTGGCGGCGCTTGGCGGCGATCTCGCCCTTGAGGAGCTTCTGCAGCAGCTCGACAGCGAGATTTCGATGCGGCATTCCCTGGACTTCGGCGAGAAACTCCTCGGAAAGAACTGAGATATCGGGCTTGTCTAGACCTGCGGCTGCGAAGATGTCGATCACGCCCTCGGGAGCCACGGCGCGGGAAATGATCTGACGCACGGCGAGATCCAGTTTCTCCTCCGAGCGCGACTGGCCTGCCGCTCGTTTGGCCAACGAGGCGCGCACGGCTTGGAAGAAGGCGACATTGTTGCGAATGCGTAGCGCTTCTTCGTGCGGCACAGCCAGAGCGAAGGCCTGGGTGAGCGCCATCACGGCATCGAGACAGCGATCCTTGCCGTCGTCTTGCTGGAGAATGTGTTCCTGCGCGGCTGGGAGCAGAGCCAGGCGCTCTGCCGGCGTGCCGTCCACCCATTGGGACCAATCGAAGCCGTGGAAGAGACCTCGACAGATCTCGTACTTCTCGAGCATCACCGCGACGGCTTCGTCCTGGTTGATCGTTGTTTTGCCGAGGCCGCCGCTCTCGGTGTAGGTGGCGAGCGCCCGCTTGAGCTCGTGGGCTAGGCCAAGATAATCCACCACAAGGCCGCCCGGTTTGTCCTTGAACACCCGGTTGACGCGCGCGATGGCCTGCATCAGACCATGTCCGCGCATCGGCTTGTCGACATACATCGTGTGCAGGCTTGGCGCGTCGAAGCCTGTCAACCACATGTCACGAACGAGGACGACCTGAAGCGGATCGTTAGCGTCTCGGAAGCGGGTGGCGAGCGCCTCACGGCGGGGTTTGTTGCGGATGTGGGGCTGCCAATCGAGGGGGTCCGAGGCGGAGCCGGTCATGACGACTTTGATCATCCCTTTGTCGTCGGCGTCATCATGCCACTGCGGCCGGAGTTGAAGCAGCTCGCTGTAGAGTTCGACGCAGATGCGTCGGCTCATGCAGACGATCATCGCCTTGCCTTCAATGACCTCCAGGCGCTGCTCGAAGTGGTCGACGATGTCTTGGGCGACGAGCTTGAGTCGCTTCTCGGACCCAACGATCGCTTCGAGCTGTGCCCACTTGGTCTTCAAGGTTTCGACTCGATCAGGTTCCTCGCCCTCGGTCGCTTCTTCGAAATCGGGATCGATGTCCGGTCGTTCATCTTCGTCCAACGACAACTTCGCGAGCCGGCTCTCGTAGTAGATCGGGACCGTGGCCTCGTCTTGGACCGAGCGCTGGATGTCGTAGATGCTGATGTAGTCGCCGAAGACGGCGCGGGTGTTGGCGTCTTCTTTCTCAATCGGCGTGCCAGTGAATCCAACGAATGAGGCTCGCGGTAGAGCGTCGCGCATATGACGAGCGAAGCCGTCGATGAAGTCGTACTGGCTGCGGTGAGCTTCATCGGCGATCACGACGATGTTGCGGCGGTTGGAGAGCAGCGGGTGTTGGTCGCCTTTGGCGTCGGGGAAGAACTTCTGGATTGTGGTGAAGACGACACCTCCTGCCTGCACGTTGAGCTTGTCGCGCAGGTCGGCGCGGGTCTCCGCCTGCGTGGGCGGCTGGCGCAGCAGGTCCTGGCATCGCGAAAAGGTGCCGAAGAGCTGATCGTCCAGATCGTTGCGATCGGTGAGGACTACGATGGTCGGATTCTGCATCGCCGGTTCCTGGACGATGGCGCCTGCAAAGCAAGCCATGGTCAGGCTCTTGCCGGAACCTTGCGTGTGCCAGACGACGCCGATGCGGCGATCGCCGGTTTCGCCACCCGCCGTTGGACCTGACTCGTAACGCCCTGACTCCTCAGCGACCATCACCGCCGAGCTTGCCACTTCGGTCGCCCGCAGCGCTTCTCGGACGGCGGTGCGAACTGCGTGAAACTGGTGATAGCCAGCGAGTTTCTTCACAATGTCCCCGCCGCCATCCTCGAAGATGACGAAGTTACGAAGGTAGGCGAGCAGCCGCTCGCGCTGGCAGATGCCTTGAAGCATGACGCTCATCTCTGGAGTCACGGCATTAGCAAGCTGCTCGCCGCCGATCGTGCGCCAGGGTTTGAACCACTCCCAGCCGGCGGTGAGGGAGCCGATTCGGGCTTCCGTGCCGTCGGAGACGATCAGCAACTCGTTGAAGGTGAAGAGCGAGGGGATGTGCGCCTTGTAGGTCTGGAGCTGCTGCCAGGCGCTCTTGATTGTGGCGTTCTCGTCGGTCGGGTTCTTGAGTTCGATGACGCCAAGCGGGAGGCCGTTGAGGAAGAGGACGATGTCGGGACGGTGCGTGTGGTCGCGGTCCGTTACGGAGAACTGGTTGACGGCGTACCAGTCGTTGGCGGAAGGGTCGTCGAAGTCGATGACTTTGATCTGTCCGCCGCGGATGCGGTCTCCGTCGCGGTACTCGACCTCGACGCCCCAGACGAGCATCCGGTGGAAGGCTCGGTTGCGGGTTTCGAGGCTGGCGCCCTCGGGTTGGGTGAGTTTGCGGAAGGCGGATTCGAGAGCGTCATCCGGGAGGTCTGGGTTGAGGCCGGCGAGGGCGTTGCGGAGGCGGTCTTCAAGGATGACCTGCGAGTAGTCGCGCTCGATGTCGGGGCCGTAGTCGGTGTCCCAGCCGAGATCGCGTAAGTGGTTGAGGGCGATCCCTTCGACATCGGCTTCACTGATGGTGGTCATGGCGGGTTCGCTGAAGAGAACTCGGGGAGTTTGATTCTGCGAGTGTAGGGCGGATTGGCTAGAGCTAGCCGGCGAGTTCCGCCTGTACCGATTCGCGCTGCGACCAGAGTATGGGGTGGACTTCGTAGCTTTCGAGGGCGTCCATGACTTGGCTGGAGACGCGGCCCTGCGCGTCGTTCAGGACGGCGTAGGTGCGTGAACCGTCTGGGCGACCGTTTCGTGTGTCGTGACAGGCGAACGCGACCCTGGTGGCGGTTTCGCGACTGGGACTGTTGATCGTTTGCAGCATCCTCTCGGGTTCCGACGTCGACTTGGGTATAACGAAATCGAAGAGGTGGTCATAGCCGGATTCGCCGAAGAACCTGACCCTCGGCGTGCTTCTGACCTGGGATTCATCCAGCCAAAGCGACACATCTTCAAAGAAGAGATTGGCGATGGTTGGGGAGGCGAGATAGAACAGGTCGTTGACGGCGAGCATGGCCTGAAGCAGGCTGTGCTTCTTGGTGGCAAAGCTGTTCTGTGAGGCGCGGACGATGAGAGCTTCGTTATCGTCGCGCTTGACTCCGAACCCGGCGAGAGTCATGTTCAGGAGCGCGAGGCGCTTTGGCGTGTCCAGCGTGCAACCGGACATTTCGAGGTCGCTGATGATGAAGCCATCGTCGCTCAATGTCCAACTGCCGCCGTTGCGAGTCGCGTAGATCTGGAGGCAGTCGTTGTGGCGATCAAGGTAGGGCGTGGTGATCTCCACCCATTCGTCGACCTCGCGCAGCATGGTGTTATCCCGCAGCCAGGCCTGATATTCGTCCAGCAGGGCTTGCACGTCCTCGATCATCAGAGCTATCTCGCCTGAACATTTGGCGGTTCAATGATGTTGCAGTATCGCATGAAGTCATCGAGGGTGCGGATCGGGTCTTCGAGATCGCCGAAGACTCCATCGGGCAGCTCTTCGGCCCATTTGTCGCCGTAGCCCTCGCGGTAACGGTGGATGTGGATTGGGCCGATCCACTCGCCGTCAGGATTACGGTGTCGATTAGTGCCGATGTCGAGCCGGATCAGCGGATACACCTTGCGGGCGCGAGTCTGGTGGGTGCTCTTGAAGAGATCGATTCGTGCCCGCCGGAGGTCCAGCAGGAAGGTCTCGCGCCAGTCCTGGGAGCGAAGAGGAATGGACAGCTTGCCACCGCTACTGGGGTAGCGCCATGCCTTTTGGTCCTTAGCGTACTTGTCAAGCGCGATCAGGTAGTTGGCTTCTGTCTGAGCGAGATCGCTGTCGGCCATTCACAACTCCTCACTCTTCAGACAAACGACCTACAAGTTTATCAACAATCTCTTCAGTACTGAGCACCAAGGTGTTCAGGGCGGCTAAGTCCGCCAAGATTGGACTGTGGTGCAAGACTTCATCCTTGCTCACCTTGTGCCATATCGGCAGAATGCGACTCTGTGTTGGGTTGTCTGAGGCGTTGTTGTCAAGAGAGAATAGCCCGTCCAGTTCTCTTTGAGGCCATTCCTTCGCGAAGAAGTGCTCTGAAACGATGACGACACCGAACCTAGAATTGGCGAGGCCATGTTCGATCGCCTTGCGCAAGCGGCTACCGACTGTGAGTGTGAAGTCGTCATACCAGACTCTCGCCCCCTTGTCTCTCAAGAGTTCAGCCAGGTCTCTCACGATGTCATCTTTGTCTTCGCTTGCGTGGCAAACAAAGAAGTCGTATTGCGTCTCCACTTTGGTCGTGATGGCGGATGGAGATTCTACCTGAGAGAGCCATGAGGTCTCTGCGCTTGCTTCATCCATTCGACGTTGTTGTGTTTCCCGCTCTCTCATGAGCCTCCGATGGTCTCGTTCTTCCCTCTTCCGTTCTGATGCGATCGCGTCTGTTTGACGCTTCTGGTAGTCACGAAGCTTCTTCGCTGCGTTCGCCCGCTTCGCCGAGATGTCAGCCTGTTTCTTCTTGATATCCGCTAGGCGATTGGCTTCTCGCTCGTACTCGCGCGCTTTGGACTTGAGCGACGATGCACTCGATGCTCTGCTCATAGCCGATTGTGCCCTGTGTTGCTTGGTAACCGAATTAGCCTCTTGTTTGGAGAGCGTCGCTAGATTTCTATCGTGGTGCACAATTTCCTTCTCCAGTTGATCAATCCGAGAGAGGTACTGTGAACTCAACTGAATTCTCCTGCTGGGCTTGCTCCTCCATACGATGGTACCGAGATCAAGGATCGCAGCACTGTGTCACGCTGGACAGACAGTCCGCGCGATTCTGCAACGTTCGCCACCACGCGGGTGCGGAGCCCGCCCACCTGGGTTGCAAACTCCTCTAGAACGAGAGCGGGTGGCATTACTAACGGAAAACCGCTCAACGCCTTGGCGTTGAGATTCGCCCGTGTTGTTCCTGTTCGTCTTCCACGTACTAAATCCCAGAATCCCTCTGAGCGCAGCCAGTATTGGAGGTAGCGGGCGTAACGCTCTTGCTTTGGCCGGAACCGGATCAAGTAGGAGGCGAAGACGGCGTCTGGGTTTCCTTCAACCATGCAGCCGTGACCTGGATCGGCCATGCGCGCAATGAGGATGTCGCCGTGGTGCAGGCGGTACTTCTTGATGTCGTCGGGTGTGATTTCGCAATGGGGTACCGATTCCCACTCGATCCACGGTTGCTTGTTGATGTCCGTGATTCGGAGGAACTTGGGCCCGACTGGTTCAGTCTGCGCCGACTGGGTGTAGCCATATTGCGGCTTATCGCAGATGTCCCCCAATGTGGCCACTTCCCACCCCGACGGGAGTTTGCCCAACTCTGAGTCCTGGAAGGAGTCGGGGAAGAGGGCGTCGATTTCTGGTGGGAGGTTGGTTGGACGACCCTCGGCTTTGGCTTGGACGGGGTCGAAGTCGACGAACCAGGACTTGAAGAGGGCCTGGGCCATGGCTTCGAGGGTCTGGCTCATGCGTCGGTTGAGCTCGATCTTGTCGTCGAGGGTTCCGAGGATGTAGGCGATGCGTCGCTGCTCGTCGAGAGGAGGAAGCTGGAACACTCGCGAGTGCGCGTCACCTCGGTTGAGACCAGGTACTGCGCTGTCAGCGTTCATCTGATCCAAGCGTAAGGCCTTCAGTAGGTAATACTTGTAGCGCAACCGTAATGGATCAACATCAGTGAGGTAGAATGTAGTATCGATTGGCCAGCAAGGCTCAGATGAGTAATGAACCGAGCCGATCGTTCCTTTACGTCCGACAATGACAGTCGGACCGCTGGTGAGCGGCTCGATGTGACTGCCAACAATGCCGTTGGAGCCGTAGACCGGTATGTCGCCGTGAGATATGCGGTCGCGTGCCGGCAGCCCTTTGCCATATGTGAATGGACAAAAGTCCCCGATCGTCTTTTCGACCCAGTTTTGGACAGTCATAAGCTGACTCATGGTTAGTGAAGGAAATCGGGCGACTGGGCGGGCAGCGTGAGGCGCTCAAACTCCTGGCTGTCCTGCCGGATCTCGAGTATCAGTTCGGCGAGCGAGGGCGGGTTGGTCTGCTCGGTCCGGCGGTGGGCGGCGTTGCAACGATTCTTGACATCTTGGAGGAGCTGGGCGGTCATGGCGATTGCGCGTTTCACTCGGTCGGCGATGGCTGTTGGATCATGCTTCGGCAAGAAGAGCTTCGACTTCCAGGATCAGGGTGGGCAGTTTGCTCTCGATGGTGTCCCAGACGCGGCGGTTGTCGAGGTCCGCGTATCGGTGGACGAGGACGATGCGCATTCCGATGATCGCCTTGTGGTCGGTGATCTGAGCAGCGACAGATCCGTAGTGGTCATCGAGCTGTGTCATGGCTTCACAGAGGATTGTGAGCTGGCGCTCAACGGCCGAACGGATCAAGATGTCCGCTTCGTAGTCCGTGTACGCCTTGCCGCAGGTGAAACGGACTACGAGTTGCGCAGCGTCGAGGACGTCTTGCAAGTATTTTCCGGCGCTAGGCGGCATAGAGCGGCGTCCGGGTCTCTTCGACAGCCTGAGCGAAGTAGGGATTGCGGAATGGTTGGTCGAAGACGAGGTCGACGGGGCGGTCGAAGAGGTCGGCGAGCTCCTGTTGAAGTTGGAGATACTGACTGAACCAGGGATCGGGTTCAGCATCGGGCCGGTAGGAGACGAGAAAGTCAATATCGCTGCGCTCCGGATCGAAGCGCTCGGTTGCGGCGGAGCCGAACAGGTCCAAGCGCTGCACGCGGTGACGGCGGCAAAGCTCGGCGATGTCGTCGATGTGTTCGCTGACCAGCGCGGCGATCATGGCCGCTCCTGTCCGGCTCCGAACCCCAGCGATTCCAGATTAGCCGAAATCTCGGCGTCCAGGCGGGCGGCCTCGGCCTGTTGCTCGCGCCATTGCGCGGCTAGGCGCGTCATCTTCTCTGCGAACGGTTCGCCGTCGTCGGGCTGCGGTTCGGCCCCCACGTAGCGTCCGGGAGTGAGCACGAAGTCGTGCTTGGCGACCTCTTCGAGGCTGGCGCGCTTGCAGAAGCCCGGCACGTCCTCGTACGCATCGGTGCGGTCGCGCCATGCGTGGTAGGTGTCGGCGATGCGTGCGATGTCGCCGGAGGTGAGCTCGCGATGCGTGCGGTCGATCATGCGTCCGAGCTTGCGGGCGTCGATGAAGAGCAGCTCGTTTCGGCGATTGCGTCGGTTGCGTGCGAGGAACCACAGGCAGACGGGAATCTGGGTGGAGTAGAAGAGCTGGCCCGGCATCGCGACCATGCAGTCGACCATTCCAGCTTCGATCAGGCGACGGCGGATATCACCCTCGCCCGACTGATTGGACGACATGGAGCCGTTGGCCAGTACGAATCCGGCGACCCCTTTGGGAGCCAGATGATGCGCCATGTGCTGCACCCAGGCGAAGTTGGCGTTGCCCGCCGGTGGGACGCCGTACTGCCAGCGCTGGTCGTCGCGCAGGCGCTCGCCGCCCCAGTCGGAGATGTTGAAGGGCGGATTGGCGAGGATGAAGTCGGCTTTGAGGTCAGGGTGGCGGTCGTTGTGGAAGCTGTCGCCATGGGCGATCTGGCCGTTAATCCCACGGATGGCGAGGTTCATCTTGGCCAGTCGCCACGTGGTGTGGTTGGATTCCTGTCCGTAGATCGAGATGTCGCTTCTGGCCTTGCCGCCGTTTCCGTTTCCGGTGGCATGTGAGCGGATGAACTCGGCCGACTGGACGAACATGCCCGACGAGCCACAGCAAGGGTCGTAGACCCGTCCGCGGTACGGTTCGATCATCTCGACCAGCAGTCGGACAACGGAGTTGGGCGTGTAGAACTCGCCGCCACCCTTGCCCTCGGCACTAGCGAAGCGCGAGAGGAAGTACTCGTAGACGCGACCGAGAACGTCGCGGGAGCGAGCCTCTTCGTCGCCGACACGGATGTTGCTGATCATGTTGATCAACTGTCCCAAACGCTGCTTGTCGAGCGCCGGGCGCTGGTATTCCTTGGGCAGGATGTCTTTGAGCGACTGATTGTCTCGCTCAATGGCAGACATGGCATCGTCGACCGTTCGGCCGATCGTTGATTGCGGCGCGCGCTCCCGGAGGTGGCCCCAACGTGCCTCAGCGGGTACCCAGAAGATGTTCTCGCCGCGATACTCGTCGGGGTCCTCGGGGTCGGCGTAGTCGATTCCCCGTAGCCGTTCGTACTGCTCCTCGAACGCGTCGGAGATGTACTTGAGGAAGATCAGGCCGAGCACGACGTGCTTGTACTCGGCCGCGTCCATGCTTCCGCGCAGGGCATCGGCCATTTCCCAGAGCTGAGCTTCATAACCGGTCGTTGCGGTGTTTGAGGCTTGTGTGGATGTCTTGGATTTCGGCATAGGGGAATTCTAGCCGCCTGTTAGCGAGACTCCTCTTCCAGTTACTCGCTGGACGAGGTTCCCTACTCGGAGTTCAACCTCCGCGCGGAGACGGCGGGCGAGGTGCTGTTCACCACTCGCACCATCGACCCGGCGGCCGCTGCAACTGAGGCGCGACGATCAGGACTCTGGCGGAGTTCGCTGGTCACCGATGCCCTCTGGCGGCAGGAGGATGCTCGCACTCGTCCATTGATGCCGCTCCGACGCGGCCACTTGGCGATGCTCGTCGCGGCCGGCTTCCTCGACAACCTTGAGCTTGAGTCGACCGAATCTCGCATCCTTGTGAAAGGTCGTACGGCCAAGGAGATGATCCTGGTCGAGGAGACGCCGGAGAAGGAAGTCTACCGCGAGCGGATGCGGACCGCCGTCGTCGCGCTCGACCTGCAGACCGGCGAGCTCACCGACATCGACGCCTAACTGCACCTCACCTCTACCGGTGAGCCGTTCTCAACCTTGAAGCCCCGTCGTTCTCAGTGGACGACGGGGCTTCCTCACGTCCATCGCCACCACACAGTCCACAGAAAGGACACTCCATGAACCTCGGCGAGTTCATCGACACCTACCGCGACGCCATCACCGAGCGTGTGATCGCGTCCTACCCACCGACATATAGCCCCACGACCGACCAACGCTCGATGCCCCGACTGCTCAGACAGCCGCGGGGAGCGCAGGAAGACGCCATCCGCGGCGCGTCGCCGGATCCTCGCCGTCGCGCGACAGCACCACCCGGCAACTGTTGAGCGCACCGCCGTCATCGGCCAGGCTGATCTTGCCGTGGCCGTCTACGTCGTAGCGCGTGACGACATCCGGCTGTTCCTCAGGCTCGGAACGTTGCGGCTCGGGCCGATCATTGCGCCTCATCCGCGCTGGGCGGCGGGTGCCGTCGCTTCGAATGGGACGCTTGATGGCGCATGCCTTGCCCAACACTCCTTCTCAGCGGACCTCCCGTACGCCATGCGGCCGGACTCGCTCTAACCCAGGTGCGTCAATAGACATCGGGTCAGTTCCTCGTGAGGCGGCAGGCTATGAACTCGCGCGAGATCTCTTTCGGAATGCGGGGCGTCCTGGTCGCCGCTGCGCTGGCGGCCGGCGCGGCGGTGATCATCACGGTCATCGCCGGATACGCACTCTTCGGCGGCGCGACAGCGCACCCCGAGTCAGACGGGGCGACCGTGCGCATCTCCGCGCTGAAGGCCGACAACGGTGCGGTTCGCGTGGCTCTGCAACAGCAGGATCGAGGCGGCCAGTGGAGCGCTCGCCAGCATCCCGACCTGAACACCGTCGGTGTCGCCGCGCCGACCGGCGTCTGGCTCAACAGTTCGGCACTGCAGCTTGTGACGCCGGGCGCCGCGAGCGTCCGGGAAGGTCCGCTCTTCTGCATCGTTGCTCACGGCGCATCCAATGACTACTTCTGGCGCGTCGTGCGCGGCTATTCGCGACAGGCAGCCAACGACGCGGGCATGAACGTCCGCTTTACTCTACTGCCGAACGGAGCCGATCAAGCTGCAGCAATCGAGCGCTGCAGCGCTGACGGTGCGTCAGTGATCGCCGCCACGCTGGCCGATCCGGACGCCGTGCGTAGTGCATTGTTCGCGGCCAAAGAGGCCGGGGCGCGGATCATCACCTTCAACTCGGGGGCCGAGAGCGCTGCCTCAGTCGGCTCCGAACTGCATATCGCCCTCGACGACGCCGAGGCCGGCCGAGTCGTCGGCCGGGAGTTCAATCGGCGCGGGTTGACTGGCGACATCGGCTGTCTGCTGCATGAGCGCCGCAACATCGGACTGGATGCCCGCTGCAGCGCGTTGGCCGAGACGTACACCGGCGGCGAGACGCACCGCATCAGTCTGCCCGAGGGTGGTGATCCGGATGCAATCCGGCAGGCAGTCACTGAACGGTTATTGGATTCCGATCAGCCGACGCTCAACGCACTGCTCGCGTTGAATGCCGACACGCTGCTTGTCGGTCTCAGGGCGACGATTGAATCAGCAGGCCGCCTCGACCACCTGGTCCAGATTGCCGGGGTCGGCCAGAGCCCGGCGTTGGCGCAATTCGAATTGGCCGATCGCGAGCGACACCTGGCATTTGTGACCAGCCACGCCGGCGAGGCTCAGGGCTATTTGATCACTGCTGCACTGCTCTACGTCAACACGTACACCACTGCCGCTCAATTCATCAGTACCCCCACGATCCTGACCGCGAGCCCATTTGTCTTCGACAGCTCCGCGATCCGGGCAGATCCTGACGATCTCGTTGCCGGACTACGGCGCGTGCAAGAACGCCTCGCCCTGGGCGAGCAATACGACGAATAGCGGAGGCGGTCCCACATCGCTCCGTTCCGCCAAGACGGGCCTAGTCTGAGGGCAGTGACGGACCCTATCTCGGTGCCGCAGACAAATTGCGAGGCAACCAGGCGACACCTCCAACCGCTCGGTCGAAGAATGGCTCGCCCTGTTCGACGACCCGATCCTTGCGGCCAGCGCCCTCGACCGGCCGGTCTACGCCAGCGCGCCGTGGCCCTGCGCTTCCGGACCGACACGGACCTACCGTTGCGCCTGGGCGCCGACATCAACGACCCCGTCACGACGATCGGGACCGACGCCTCGCGGACCAGCAACCGCTACTGGTTCGAGAACTACGAGCACGCGACCTGCGTGGACTGCAACCTGATGAACCAGGTGACTCCGGTGGTGAACATCACCGGCAACAGCGACTTCTCAGAGGGCGACTCGGTGTTCTTCGCGCTGACGGACGACCCGCCGGGCCGCGAGGTGGCGGTGGACGTCAAGATCGCCGCGCAGGGCGACTACGGCGTGGTGACGGGCTACCGCACGGTGATGATTCCGGCCAGCGGCATCCTCAATCTGTTCCTGCCCACGGAGGACGACGAGAAAGACGAGCTGGACGGCTCGGCGACGCTCACGATCCTGCCCGGCGACGGCTACAGCGTCGGGACCAAGTCGACGGAAACGTCGACCATCCGCGACAACGACGCGTCGCATGTGTTCAGAGACGAGGGCACGCCGCTGGAGAAGTACGCGGACCTGATTGCGCGGATCAAGACGGACCTGCAGAGTCCGAACTACCGCGGTGAGGCGCACGACCTCAAGCGCGTGCTGAAGACGCTGGGCGTACCGGAGTACGCCAACTCACCCGGCGGCGAAGTCAGCGTGGGCGAGGCGACCAACCGTCGCACCAAGCCCCACGACAACCCGCACTGGGAGGGCATCGCCGAGGCGCTGCAGTACAAGATCGCCTACGACGTGGGCACGCTCGTGGCGGCGCTGGAGGTTAGCATCAGCGGCGGCAGCGGCATCACCGAGGGCGGCGACGCCAGCTTCACGATCAGCGCGAACCCGGCCCCGGCCCGCCCGACCACGGTCAACATCGGCGTCTCGCAGAGCGGTAGCTGGGGCGCGTCCGGCGCCTCGACGGTCAGCGTCAGTGGCGCATCGACCAGCTACACGATCACGACCAGCGATGATCAGGTGGACGAGACCGACGGCTCGGTCACGGCAACCGTTCAGTCTGGTAGCGGCTACACCGTCGGTACCGCCGCCACGGCGTCAGTCAACGTCGCCGACGATGACGCAGCGCCAGTGGTCGTCCCCGAGATCACCATCTCCGGAGGCTCAGGCATCACCGAAGGTGGCACGGCCAGCTTCACGATCAGCGCGAGTCCGGCCCCGACGAGTCCGATCACGGTCAAGATCGGCGTCTCGCAAAGCGGTAGCTTCGGCGCGAGCGGATCAGCGACGGTCAGCGTCAGCGGCGCATCGACCACCTACACGATTACGACCAGTGATGATCAGGTGGACGAGCCCAACGGATCGGTCACGGCCACGGTGCAGTCGGGTACCGGCTACACGGTGGGTACGACGTCCACGGCGACAGTAAACGTCGCCGCCGATGACGACCCGGTCGTGGAAGACTCGGTCACCATTTCCATCTCGGACGCTTCGGCATCGGAAAGCGCTTCCGACCTGGTGTTCCGGGTGACCCTCTCAGAGGCGTCGACTAAGGACATCACGGTCGGTTGGCGGACCCTCGGGTCCAATGACCCCGACCGCAGGGCGCACCCCGGTCAGGACTTCTGGGAGCTGAGCGGAGAGATCCGGATTCGCGCGGGCGAGACCAGCGGAACGGGGGCCGTGTGGCTGAATCAGGACTCGCAGGTCGAGCCTGACGAACTCTTCACGGTCTACCTCTACGCTCCGGTCGGCGCAACGCTAGACCGCGACGAGGCAACCATGACCATCATCGACGACGATTAGTTCCAGGGACTGGGAATCCCGCGTCAACCAAAGGGCCGCCAGCACATCGCTGGCGGCCCTGAACGTTCCGGCAAGGAGTGCCGTTTAGCGCGACCTCGTTAGTGTCCGTGTTTGAGTCCGTGTGCGATGCAGGTGAGGCTAGGATCATCAGGGGGTGGGCTCAAGAATGGGCGCTTTCTCGATCAGCAGGCTTGTGTTGTTGATCCCAAGCGCGAGTGCAGACGGGTACTCATCATCAAGGGCAAGTACAGCAGCCGCCAGAGCGATGCCTATGGTCGCTGCTGCCAACACTGATTTCATTCGGCGGACGATTGTGCTGGTTTGGGGAGTTTGCCAAAGGAGTCAACTAGCGTATCGAAGATTTCGCCATAGTCGGCGCCTTCCACTGCGAGTCCCCTGGCCAGTTCCCCCGACTGTGGGAGGAACCGATAGGTCTCGCTGAAGGTGTCGTCATCGAGCCAGATTACGGCTTGGTAGTCAGACCCGTTAACTGTCAGGCTGAACGTTCCGTCGCTCGACGTCTCTCCGATGCGAAAGTCGACTTCAGGCGGAATCGTCAGGAGGAGCCTACCGAATACCCGGTAAGTGTGACCGCCTCGCAGCAAATGCTCATGTCTTCCGGTCGACAGGATGACGTACACGTCGACCGTTGCTTCCCGCGTCTTGCCGCTAGCGTCAGTAACCACCGCCCGAATAGTCTTCAGACCGGAATCGAGGAGGTAATCTCCTTCGAGGTCGCGGTAGGGTTCGTCTGTCAGGTCTTCATAATGCACATCGCCCGTCTCAAGGGCACAGCTCACTGATGCGGTACCAGTCTGTCCAACGTAATCTTGCGACGCGTCACGAGTCTCGCCATCGATGTCAAGAGTGTATGGACCTGTGCCGCCAGTCACCTCCCAGGCAACTGGCGTCTCGCCGATCCCAGAGCCATAGAAACCGTCATCTGTCTCGCAAATGGCTGGCGCGCTCAGACTCAGGCTCAGGTCGCTAGCAGCGATCTGGCTCCCAGCGGATTCCCCAGCATCTCGGAAGGTTCCTCCGCCTGTCTCATTGGCGTCTGGATTGGCCTCCGGCGCTGCGTCAGGAACATCCGGCGTCGCCGTGGCTTCGGCGACGCCCGAATCCACACTCGCCTGTCCGATCGTCGCTGTCGCCTGACCGCCGATCCCCAACTCGCGGCCGATCATCACAACGACCATCGCCACGACTGCGACGAAGACCACGAACAGGACAGCGTCCCGTAGTCTCAGTTGTCGCATTCGGTTCGTCATCGCGAGGTCTCTCTTGGTTTCAATCAACCGTACCTTTTGCAACCAGGAGCCGGCCTAAACATGGCATCTGCGACTTCTCGGACGCGCTCGGACCAGGCGCAGTCGTTGGACTCGATCTCACTTGACATAGCGACGCAGTTGATGTGGAGAGTGGCGTCAAATCGGCGGGTGAGTATGGCGCTGGTAACAGGAACATATGTACTATATCTTTGCATTCGATTTGAGAACAGGAGAGGGAGATGGCCGGCGACCGCACGATTGGTTGCGTCCTGGTGAATCACTTCCGGGCGCGCCTGGAGTTGGCACGACGACCGGAACTGGCGGATTGCCCGGGCCTGATCGTTGATCGCTCGCGCCGACGCTCGATGGTGGTCGATACGCTGCCGGCGATTCGCGAGGCGGTCGCGGGGATGAGACTGGAGCGGGCGCGCTCGCTGGAACCGGACGCTGTCCTGATTGAGGCCGATGAGTCGTACTACCGCCAGGCGTTCGAGCGGATGCTGTGTGCGCTTGAACAGGTTGGCGACCGGGTGGAGGGCGCGGAGCTGGGCGTCGCCTATGTGGGCTTGGACGGCGCGGCGGCGAGGCGTGATGAACCGCTCGGCGCCGTGCCTGAGCATTTCAGGCCGCGCATCGGGATCGGGGCGAACAAGTTCACGTCCTTCGTCGCGGCGCGTGTACGCCGCTCGTCGGGCGTGACCATGGTGCCCGCCGACGCAGCAGCGTTCCTCGCGCCGCACCCGATCGAGCTGCTGCCTTGCTCGTCCGACCTGATCGACGACTTAGAGCAGCTCGGTCTGCGCAGCCTGGGCGATATCGCGGCGCAGGAGCCGCACGCGCTGGTCGACCGCTTCGGGCGCGAGGGCCGTCGCGCCTGGGAGTTGGCCAACGGGATTGACGAGCGTCCGCTGCGGCCCCGAACGCACGAGGAACCAGTGACGGAGAGGCTCGCGCTGCTGGAGGCGTCGGTCTCGCTGGAGCTGCTGCGCGCGGCGGTCGAGATGCTGTGCACGCGCGTCTTCTCGCAACCGCGGATGCAGGGTCGCGAGGCGGGTTCGGCGACGCTCTCCTGCGCGCTCGAAGACGGGCCGACCTGGTCGCGCGAGTTCCACTTTCGCAGCGGCGTCGGCCACTGGCGGCGAGCAGCGGAGATCATCAAGCAGAAGCTGGAGACGGAGCATCCGCAGGCGCCGGTCGAGGCGATGACGATCACGCTGGGCCATCTCTCGGGCGCGACGGGCCAACAGCTCTCGCTCTTCCCCGACATCCGCGCCGACCGTGAGCAGCGCATTCTGCAGACCGAGCGTCAGTTGCAGGCCCGACTCGGCAGCGCGGCGCTGCACCGCATGGTCTCGGTCGCGCCCTGGCATCCCGCGCCCGAGCAGCGCACGCTGCAGGTCGCCATTGACCCCGCCGCGCAGGACGAGATGCGTCCCGTCGCCGGGTCGAGCGCGGTCGAGGTGCGCGAGGGCCCCGCTCAAGAGCCGCTCGCCATCCGAGAGGGTTCGCAGTGGCGCGCGGTGTCGCGGATCGAGGATCAGTGGAGCTTCGACCTCTGGTGGCGTCCGACGCCGATGCAGCGGCGCTACTACCAGGTCAGCGGCGAGGACGGTCGGCAACTGACGTTGTATCGGGATGGAGAGTATGAATGTTGGTATCGGCAGACGGCGTGATGTCCAGCTTCCAAGAGCTCCCCCCTTGGGGGAGCTGGCGCGGAGCGACTGAGGGGGCCGCCGCACCGAGAGCCCCCTCCGCTCCTTCGGAGCACCTCCCCCAGAGGGGGAGGTCTTGTTCGTCCCGGCATCAAGCGGGCACAGCACCAACATGACCTACGTCGAGCTGCACGCGAAGAGCTTTCACTCGTTTGGCGTCGGAGCGTCGCATGGGCATGAGTTGCTCGCGCGCGCGGCTGAGCTGGGGATGCCTGCGCTGGCCCTGACCGACACCAACCTCTGTGGCGCGCTGGAGTTCGCGCGGCTGGCGAAGAATCTGGAGATTCAACCGATCACCGGCGGAGAGCTGGCCCTGACGGATGGCTCGCAGGTCACGCTGCTGACCAAGTCTCGCGAAGGCTACGCCAATCTCTCGCGGCTGTTCACGTTAGCCAATCAGGTCGACCGACGTGAACCGAAACTCGACCCGCCGCTTCTGGCCGAACATGCCGAGGGCCTCGTCCTGTTTAGCGGCGGACGTGAGGGCCCGCTCTCGCAGCTCGTCTTGACGGATCATCGTGCTGCAGCGCGCGAGCTGCTGGGAAACTATCAGGATTGGTACGGCGCCGACTCGGTCTACGTCGAACTGCAACGGAACTTCCTGCGCGGCGACAGCGAACGGAATCGCGAACTGGTCTCACTGGCCCGCGAGGTTGGCGCGCCCCTCGTGGCTACGAACAACGTGCTCTACCACGCACTCGAGCGCCACCGACTGCAACAGGCGTTGGTCGCCGCGAAGCACAACACCACGCTCGAACAGGCGCTGCGCCATCTTCACCCGAATTGCCATCTGTACCTCAAGTCCGAGGGAGAGATGACGCAGTTGTTCGCAGATCTGCCTGAAGCGCTCCGCAATACCCAACGAGTCGCCGAGCAATGCCGCTTCAACCTCGATACCGACCTCGGCTACACCTTGCCTGATCCGCCGGTGCCGGCGGGCTACACGCCTGAGACTTATCTCCGGCGGCTCTGCGAGGAGGCCGCCTCGCGCCGCTACAGTTCAGTTACCGAGAGAGTCAAGCAACGGCTGGACGAGGAGTTCAGCCTGATCGGGCGGCACAAGCTGGCCGGGTTTCTGCTGCTCTATCGCGAGATCGTACGTCTTGCTCAGCAGATCATGCAGGAGCGCGACCTGATTGAGTTAGAGGCGCCGCTGGAGCAGCGTCCGCCTGGGCGCGGGCGCGGTTCCTCAGTGGCGCTGCTGGTCGGTTACCTGATCGGGATCAGTCACATCGATCCGCTCAAGTGGGACCTCTCGCTAGAACGCTTCCTGCCCGACGACATGACCTCGCTGCCGGACATCGACCTCGACTTCCCGCGCGAACTGCGCGAGGAACTGATTCGGCGCGTGCACGAGCACTTCGGGCCCGACAAAGCGGTGCTGGCCGGAGCGATTTCAACCTATTCGCTGAAGGGCGCCATCCAGGACTTGGGCAAGGCGCTGGATTTACCGCCGGACGAACTGCGCTCGTTGTCGGAGCAGCTGCACTCGCGCGGCGGCGGCGGACTGCGCGAGCAAATGGAGCAATTGCCTGCGTTCAGAGGCAAAGTCGAAGCGCACGGCTGGCATCACCTTGTCGAACTGGCGCCACAGTTGATCGGCGCGCCGCGCGGGCTGAGCCAGCATGTAGGCGGAATGATCCTGAGCAGTTCGCCAATCCCGGAGATGGTTCCGGTGCGAGCCGGTGCGATCACGGGCCGCTACATCATGGACTGGGACAAGGACAGCGTCGCAGACGCCAACTTCGCCAAGATCGACCTGCTCTCGCTGCCCGTACTCGACCAGCTCGAGGAGGCGTTGGACCTGATCGAGCAGCGCTCAGGCGCACGGCCCGACCTGAGCCGGATCAATCCCGAGGATGACGGCGTCTACGACCTGATCAACGCCGGCCGTTCCAAGGGCGTCTTCCTGCTCCAGTCGCCGGCCCAGTTGAAGATGGGCCAGCGGCTCAAATCGCGCAACCTGCTCGATCTCGCCTATCAGGTAGCGCTGATCCGGCCCGGCGTCGGCACGCAGGGCAGCGCCGTCAGCCAGTTCGTCGAGCGCTACCGCCACGGCGCTCAGTGGGAGTACGACCATCCGCTGGAGCGACGTGCACTGGAGCGGGGCTACGGGATCATCGTCTGGCAGGAACAAGTGGTGCAGCTGATCATGGATGTGGCCTGCATGTCGGCGGCCGAGGCCGACGAGGTGCGGCGGGCTTTTGCCCGGCCGAACAACGCGCATCTGATCGAAATGCACCGCGAGCGCTTCCTCGCCGGGGCCGGAGCGAACGGCGTCCCGCCCGATGTGGCCGAGCGCATCTTCGCCAAGATCAACGGTCACTACATGTTTCCCGAGTCGCACTCCCACGCGTTTGCGATTACGGCCTACCAGGCCGCCTGGCTCAAGCGCTACCACCCCTTGGAGTTCTTCACCACGCTCGTCAACAACCAGCCGATGGGGTTCTATCCCGTCGAGACGCTGAAGCAGGACGCACGCAGGTTCGACGTGTTGTTTCTCAACCCCTGCGTCAACCGCAGCGACGTGCGGGCGCAGCCTGAAGACGGCGAAATGCGACTCGGCCTGGGCATGATCAAGGACATCGGACCCGAATCAGCGCGGCTGATCGTGACAGAGCGCGAGTGTCATGGTCCCTACGCCGACGCGGGCGAACTCGTGCGGCGCACCGGACTCAAGCCGCAGGCCGTGCGCTCGCTGATCGAGGCCGGCGCGTTCAACGCGCTCACCCCCAACCGCCGCGAGGCGCTCTGGGAGGCCGGTCTGTCAATTCGGCCGGCGCGCAACGGTCAACACGCATTCCCGGTGATTGGAGCGGAGCCGCCGCCCAGATTCGACGACCTCAGCGACTACGAGAAGATGGTCGGCGAGTACAAGGTTCTGGACATCTACCCGTCAGGCCACGTGATGGAGTTCATCCGCGCCACGTTGGACGCCGATGTGCTCACGACGGCCGATACCTACCAAGCCGAGGACGGCGAGCGCATCCGCGTCGCCGGCTGGGTGATCGCTCGACAGCACCCTCAAGGCGCGGACGGTATCGTCTTCGTCACCATCGAAGACGAGACCGGCGACGTGCAGGCGATCATCCGCCCCCAGGTCTTTGCCCAGTGCCGTCGAGCGCTCTCAAATCCGCTGATCATCATTAGCGGCCGGATCAACCGCTGGGACGGCACCACCAACCTCGCCGCCGAACGAGTCGAAGCCGTCGGCGCCGACATCCCCCTGCCCGACGCTCACGACTGGCACTGACTTTGAAGCCCGACAGCGCCACCTAATCGGATCAACAAGCCTGTCCTACATCAACTCACACATTAGTTCTTTCTTCGTCCAAATGTAGAACATCGCATCTCACTTCCAACCGCTTGCGTTCATCAGCGTTTGGAAGGAATGAACCTGCGATTTCTTGTGGTATGGGGATGAAAGTCCGTCCTTTTGTCAGAATGGTCGATGTAACCCCGGGTCCGCCATCAGCGGCCTCTCCGACTATCTCAGGACAAAGGATGTCGTAGTAAAGACCGAACCGCCGTGAGTGATGCTGAAAAATGCAAACCACCTTCCGACCTCCCCAGACGACCTCTGTCGTGTGCGGCTGAAGGAAGAACTCCCCTTTCTCGCGCTGAACACGATCGCTCAATGCGAGAAAGCAGGTATATCCATTGAACGACTGCTCGGTGGTCAAGATCAGTGCGCTCGTTTCGTCTTCTCGCCTATCGATGCCGGGTCTCGCCTCGAACGAGTCGTCAGCATCGCTGTCGCCGATGACCTCGTCGACGGGGCCAACGACTGCCGAGAGTGGCTCAGTTCCCGAGCCGCTGACCTCGACGAAGGAACGGCCCACATCAAAGAGTCGGTTTTTCGCTTCGTCGGTTGTCAAGCGACCGGCGCGAAGTTCTTCGAGGACCTCCGCAAGATCGGCCTTGTCGTCCAGCTCGTATTCGAACCACTCGCGGTTTGCGCGCAGATGTCGCAGGAATGCCTCTGTGCCAGCACGCGTGCTGCTGGGCACGAGCTTCGAGACGCGCGGGAAGACTGCCGAGCGAACAAAGTCCTTCACAAATGGACCGAACGCGTTGAAGTCGTCTCGATATAGGGCGAGCAACGGCGAGACAGAGGTTGAGACAGGGTCCAGAAAGATGACGACAGGGGTCTTCGTGTCGGTGACTAGGAGTGGCAGACCCCCGGAGATTGAGCCGTATCGGATATCGACACCGAGGAAGTAATCCTCTTCCAGGATCCGCGCGATTCGCACCGCCAGCGCTGAGTGAGCGATGCTCTGCTTGTCTATGGACAGTTCTCCCGTCACTTTTGGCGAGTCGTCAATCTCCTCAACTCCTCGAGACGCCAGATAGCCGCGCTCGCAGTCTCGTCTGGGTGGTCTTCGAGAGAGAATCACAAGCGGCTGCTCTTCACTGGCGTAGGTCTCAATGAGGGAGGTGTCGCGTCCGCCGTAGTAGCGCACGCCGCCTCGTGATGCGACAGATTCGAGCGTCTCTTCGGCGCCCGTCGGACGAACAGTCACGAGCAGCGGACCGCACAAGGACAACTTGCTGCGATTAGCAATCCAGCGCAGGAAGCTGTCGTTGGATAGGGAAGCGGTATGCCCGCAAGCGATCTGCGAAATCACTTCATCCAGAGCGGAGATGACTCTCTGGAGATCCTGGCTCGATGGTGCGGCCAGCGCCTCTCGTCCAGCCGTTGGTTGGAGGAATGGAAGGTCGACAACGCCACCCCAACGGTAGTCGGATTGAGCGCCTACCGTGGCCAGTCCGAATCCAGAGCGAAGCGTTCGGATCGCACTGGCATCTTGCCGGAGGACGATCGCACCAGCTCGGCCGAGTCCTTTTGGGGTCTCGATGTTCTCAAAGACGACGCGGAACTCACCGGAGGCCATGCCACGCACTTCAAGATCGCCGGAGATCATGCCCGCGAGGGATTGGACCCCTCTTCTTTCTGTCCACGCATGCTGCTCCGAGGGCAGCGCGTCTCGGTGCTTTGAGCCGCTGAGGAGCTCGTCATTGAGAAAGACCGGCACGTCGACGAACTCAACGAATTGATGTAGATACCGATAGGCATCGTCGACCGATACCCCGCTGTTGGGAGTCAGGAGCGCCCGGACGGTGGTCCCCGGGTTGCCGAGGGCGGGCACGGCCTTGACCGAGATACCCTGATCGACTGTTGACAGGTTCGATTTCAGCGCGGAGGAGACCGTTCGCTCCCTCGTCCTTGCTGACTCAGTCTCGACCGTGAGTTCGTCGGCGACGCCGAAGTTGGCCAACGCGCCAATGCCGAATGTTCCTACGACACCAGCTGCACGGGCGGCTTCAGTGTTCTTCCCGCTCTTCCCCGCATACCAGAAGTTCTGTTCAATCTCGGTCGCCGTCATGCCGATGCCGTTGTCAGTGACTGTGACCTCTTGGTCGGTAACGGAAACGTCGATTCGCGGGATAAAGTCCTGTTGCAGCGCCTTTCTCATCTGGACTGCGTCAAACGCGTTTTGCGTGTTCTCCCGCAGAAGGGCGAGCGGGGACTGGTAGATCTGATCGGCAAGAAGCTCAAGGATTCGCCCGACTTCGATTCCGAACGCGATCTTCTTTTCGTGCGACGTCACGAGATCTGCCTCCTAGCCTCGATCATTTGAGTCAGTTCGACGTATTGGGACTGACTGATCAAGGAGCGGCCTTGTTCTAGCCGCTCCAGGGCGACATAGAAGTCTTCCACGTCGAGCAGAACAGACACTGCCTTGATTACCTCCTCAGCGGACTGCGGCGGATCGAGATAAGCGATCAGGGCCTCAGTTTGCCTGGTGCCTTCAAGGGCCAGAGTGGTGATTCGGCGAGACTCGGTAGGGTACGACGCTAGGACGCTCGGTGTGAGGAGTGAGAGCGCTTCGGCATGTTCTTCGCGCTGCAAAACCGCCATTGCGTCATCAAGATTCCGGAGTTCTGCGGTGCCCTTAGGTCGCATAGGAGACTCATGTAGACGAAGTTCCATGAAGTTGCGGCCTCCGAAATCATCACGATGAGACTTCGTGAACACGCCTGCAGAGGACATGGAACGGATGTGGGTCCTCACCACTTGGTTCTCTTCATCGATGACGACGATGTTGTACTGGCGGCGCTGCCCCACTGGGAGCTCTAGATCGCCGACAGCGAGCGAGCCGGCACCAATCACTGCCATGGATGTCAAGTTCGGGAGCCGTAGGTCAAACGGGGCGGCGCCAGGGAAGTGCTGATGACCGTGCAGGCCAATCGTGAACCCAGAGTCAATGAGTCTGTGAATCACTCGCTGGTCCATGTAGTCCTGCGCGCGCGGCCCGCCGACGATGCTGTGGTGCCAAACGGCCACGCCAAGGCGAGCCTTTGACTCGTCAAGTAGGTCCCGCGCCCTTGCCAGAGACGATGGGTGAATCGCCCCTACGTGGCAAAAGCAGTCGTTGCCATGCCAGGAAGCGAATCCAGCAACAGCTAGATCGAGTGACGGGTACTTGACGAATACGAGGTCGGAAGTCCCCTCGGCGATGGGATTCGGCTTTAGCCCGGCGTAGAAACTGGCCTAAAATCGACGGAAGTGTTCGAAGCGAGATTCGTAGCGGCCACCATCGCAAATTTCATAGGCTTGCAGTTCCCTCCAGTTCCAACGAACACCAGACTCTGGTTCCAGTGCTCTTCTTGCAATCTCGGGAGGCGTAGTTTCCAAGGGCCTCATTGCTTGCTTTGCCCGGTTCCATTGCACATCGTGATTGCCGGGCACGATGACCACGCGGGCTAGATCTGCACCAAAGAGCCGTCTCGTCAGTTCACTGAGAAACTCCCCCGCCTCTTCGTACTGCGTCTCAATCTCGCGATCCGCCTCAGACGCGTCCATTGAGACCCCTTGGATCAGGTCTCCGCTGACAACGAGTAGGTCTAGCTGAGGGATGCCGTCGTCTGCCCATCGCCTGGAGTCGTTGAGAATCGCGGGCAAGAGTTCTTCGTTGTACAGGCGAGGTCCCTTCGTTCGGTGCAAGTCGGATATGTGAAGAAGAGTTGTCACTTCTTCAGATTACGCCGACCTGGTGAGGCAGACAATGCCCGCGTTTCTGTCTGCCAGAGGGACAGCGAGTTTCGGATGGCGGCGCGAGACGAACTGGCTGATGAGCGAACAGCCGCGTCTCACTTACAGATCCCGGTATTGAACCCGGTGCGCCGGCAATGGACACGGGTGATGACGCGACCAGGCTGGCAGCGTGCGCAACTTGACCCTAGAGCGGTAATGGCTAGGCGTCAGAGCTATCGGGTTGTAGTTTGAACAATCGGCCGAATCATCTGCGGACAGCAGCGAGGCAGTCCACTACTCGATGACAGGGCCGCGCAGCGGAGTGAATCATCACTCGCCCTCTGGAACGATCCTGGCGAGAGCCACGCATCAGAGCTCTAAGATCACGGTCAACGAGAAAGTTCTCGATTTTGTCTTGGGTGGTAGGGCATAGGGGATTCGAACCCCTGATCTCCGCCTTGAGAGGGCGGTGTCCTTGGCCGCTAGACGAATGCCCCACGCGATTGATGGACGACGGTTGTTGGCTGGGGATGGAGGATTCGAACCCCCGCTAACTGATCCAGAGTCAGCCGTCCTACCACTAGACCAATCCCCAACAAGCAGTCAGTTTATCACCGATTTCGCGGTTAGTCGTCGGGACGGGCGAGCCGTTCGGCGGCGGCGTTGAGCCGTTCCACGGTCAAATCCTGCCCGAGTGTTTCCAAGGTTTCAAAGAGCGGCGGCGCGATCCGCTTGCCGGTGGTGGCGACGCGGATGGGGGTGAAGAGCGCGCCGGGCTTCTCTCCTCGCTCGGTGGCGAGGTCTCGCAGGATCGATTCGAGGCCCGCCGTCGTCCATTCTGACTCGTCGACAGAGCGCAGCGTCTTGAGCGAAGTCTCGACCGATTCGAGGGCTGCCCAGGGCTTGTTCTTGTAGGCCCGACCCATGAGTTCGGCATTGTCGTAGTCGAGTGGTCCGGTGGTGAAGAAAAAGTCGGTGTAGTCGGCGAACTCGGGCATCAGCTTGACGCGTTCCTGGATCGCCGTTGCGATCGGCAGTAGGCGATCGAGTGCATCGTCGCTGATCGATTGCTTGACGCGGGCTTCGAGATGCGGGCGACCTCGACGGAGGAAGTCGGACGGATTGAGGTCGCGGATGTAGCGGGCGTTCATTTCTTGCAGGCGCTCGATGTCGAACATGGCTGACGAGAGCCCGAGACCGTCGAGGTCGAACGCTTCGGTGATTTCGTCGCGCGACATGATTGTGGTGGTCTCATCCTTGGACCAGCCGAGCAGGGCGAGGAAGTTGAGCAGCGCCTCGGGCAGGAATCCCTCCTCCGCGTACTGGCGAATCGAAGTTGCGCCGTGGCGCTTCGAGAGTTTGCCCTTGTCGGGGCCGCGGATGATGGGAATGTGGACCCAGGCGGGTTCATCCCAGCCCAGCGCGGCGTAGGTCTGGACGTGTCGGGGCGCGGAGGAGAGCCATTCTTCGCCTCGGATCACGTGCGTGATTTCCATGTAGTGATCGTCGACGACGGAGGCAAGGTGGTAGGTAGGGAAGCCGTCGCGTTTGAGCAGGACGTGGTCGTCGAGCAGGGCATTCTGAAACGAGACTTCGCCTCGGAGGTAGTCGTTGACGATCGTGTCGCCATCGCCGGGCATGGCGAGGCGGACGACGTGTGGCTGGTCGGCGGAGATGTCGAGGCCGCGGCAATGGCGGTCGTAGCCGGGCGGTTGCTTGGCCTTCTGCTGTGACTTGCGCAGTGCGTCGAGACGCTCGGAGGTGCAACTGCAGCGGTAGGCCTTGCCGTCGTCGATCAGTCGTTGGGCGGCGTCAACGTACATCGGCAGTCGCTCCGACTGTCGGTAAGGAGCGAAGGGACCGCCTTTGTCGGGGCCCTCGTCCCAGTCGAGTCCCAGCCAGGTGAGCGCATCGAGGATGACCTGCTCGGCGCCCTCGA
Organism: Dehalococcoidia bacterium; assembly: GCA_965207365.1. Lineage (GTDB taxonomy): Bacteria > Chloroflexota > Dehalococcoidia > Bin125 > Bin125 > Bin125. The sequence goes on from OZ242281.1 coordinate 1,958,395, forward strand.
CCGCGCGGGACTGGTCGGTGTCCTCGATACGGACGATGAACTGCCCGCCGAAGCGTCGGGCGAGCAGCCAGTCGAATAGGGCGGTGCGGATGTTGCCGACGTGCGGCTCGCCTGTTGGGGAGGGTCCGTAGCGAACGCGGACGCTCATGGTTTGGTCTCCGATATTGCATGGTTGGCGGATGCGGGTTAGCGGATGCGTTGGGTGCGTCGGCGGCGGTTGCGTCGCGTCGACCGATGCTGTCGTTTCACAGTATCAGGGGGCTCGGTTCGGCCCGGATGCGGCGGTTGGTCGCCGAGCAACAGTTCGCCTTCCCGCAGGTGGCTGAGGAGACTGCGGAAGTCTGCCGGCGGGTCGGCGCTGATTGTGAGCGGTTGATCACTCGCGGGGTGCTGAATCGTCAGCGTGCGAGCGTGCAGCGCCTGGCGATCGATCAAGGGCGTGGAGACGCCGTACATGGTGTCGCCGGCGATGGGATGTCCGATGGCAGAGAGGTGCACACGAATCTGGTGGGTGCGGCCGGTGATCAGCCGGCATTCCAGCAATGCAGCGTCGGAGAATCGTTCAACGGTTTCGTAACCAGTCTGGGAGGATCGGGCACGATCGAGGATCGCCATGCGGCGCGGGTCAGATGGATCGCGACCGATTGGCGCGTCGATGAGGCCAGCAGGTGGGTCCGGAGCGCCGACGACTACTGCGAGATATCGCTTGTCCATGGTTCGTTGACGTAGCTGTTCCCGGAGGGAGCGCAGGGCTTCGGCGTGCTTGGCGATCATCAACAGGCCGGTCGTGTCACGATCGAGACGGTGGACGAGCCCCGGCCGCTGAGGATCGGCGTCGGGATCTTCTTCCGCGATGCTCGCAACTTCCGGCCATTGGTTCAGCACGGCCGCAATCAGGGTTGGCTGCGTCTCTCCGGGCGCGGGGTGGACGGTGAGGCTGGCCTGTTTGTCGATGACGGCGAGATGTTCGTCCTCGTAGACGATCTGGAGTTCGATGTCGGCCGGCGCTTCGACGGGACTCGACTGTCTGTGGAAGATGGCCACGAGTTCGCCGAAGCGGAGCTTGTACGCGGGTCGCTCGATGGCGCCATCGACCCGGACGAGTCCGTCGTCGATCAGATGTCGAGCCTGACTGCGCGATGCGCCGTCGAGGCGACGGGCGAGGAACTGGTCAAGGCGTTCGCCGTCCTGGTCGGCCATCAGTTCAAGAGCTGGGGTGTTTGTGTCGTTCATGGCGATCTTGGATTGCGTTTCAACAGATCGCTGAAGATGATCGCAATCACGATGGCGACGACGCCAACGTTGATTGCGGCATCGGCGACATTAAAGGCGGGGAAGTGGATGAAATCGATGAAGTCAGTCACGTGTCCCTGGTAGATCCGGTCGAGCAGGTTACCGATGGCGCCGCCGAGAATGAGGGCAAGTCCGCTGCGGATCAGCCAGTGGTCGAGCGGTGGGAAGAAGTAGTAGATCGCGACGACGCCGATCGCGACGACGGCAGAGATTGCGAGGACGGTGTTCTGTCCGCCAAAAAGGCCGAATGCGCCGCCGTCGTTGGCGATGTGTGAGAAGGCGAAGAACTCGGCGAGCCACTCACGATCGCCAAGTTCGAGGGTTTCTCGGAGGATGACCTTGGTGATCTGGTCGAAGATGATGACGAGCGATGCCAGGGTGATGAAGCGACTATGGGGGCGGCGACGGGCGGTGGCCGGCGCGGGAGGAGACCCCCCCTCAGCCTTCGGCAGCTCCCCCCCAGAGGGGGGGAGCGGAGAGTGCTGGGTCTCCGGCAGCTTCCTCTTAGATAGGGGGAGCGCAGAGTGCTGGGTCTCGGGCAGCTCCCTCTCGGATGTGGTGAGCGGAGAGTGTTGGGTCTCTGGCGGCTCACTCTCGGAGGAGTGGAGCGGGGCGCGGGGAGCTTCTGCAGGTTCTTCGCTTGAATGAGGGCGAGAAGAATGGGGAGGTACAGATTGCTCCTCCCGAGAAGGGGGGCGCGGAGATTTCTGGGGCGAAGGGATCGGATCCGCCATATGTCGAGATTACACGTGGAGGCGGTGGATTCGGATAATCTGAACGGGTTGCGCGTTTGACGTTGGCGTATTGGGGAGTAGGCCTGTGAGTGATGTTCTGGCCGGAGTGCCATTTTCTGAGTTGCAGCGACTGAGGAAAGAGACTGGGCATGATCGATTGCCGCCAGGCCAGCGCCTGGTGCGTGAATGGCCGGTGCTGACCTATGGCGGTACGCCGATGATCGATACGAAGGACTGGAATCTGCAAGTCTGGGGCGAGGTGGAGCGCGAGCGGATTCTGTCTTATGAGCAGTTCGAAGCAATTGGGGTGTCGGAGAAGAAGAACGACATCCACTGCGTCACACACTGGTCGCGGTATGACAACACGTGGGACGGAGTGCTGCTGTCGGACTTGATCGAGGCGTTCGGGGTCAAGCCGTCGGCGACGCACGTGATGTTCCACTGCTACGGCGGCTACACGGCAAATGTGCCACTGGCCGACATCCGCGCCGACGACCACGCCATGTTGGCAGTCGCGCACGACGGTCGTCCGTTGGATGCGATGCACGGCGGTCCGGTGCGGGCAGTTATTCCCTCGCTGTATTTCTGGAAGTCGGCGAAGTGGGTCGGCGGGATCGAGTTCCTGTCCAAGGACGCTCCCGGATTCTGGGAGATGTACGGCTACCACATGCATGGAGATCCCTGGCGGGAAGAGCGCTACGGCTGAATCAATCTGGCTAGTCTTGGCGTACCGCGCGATCGCCTGAGGTGAACTGGCAATGAGCCGCGTCGAAGAAGCCGCCGCCGTCTATCAGTGGACTCCGACGATCCCTGACGAGATCGAGGGTCAATTGTTGATCCCGTTGCCGGACGGGTTTGCGGTTTCGGACGAGTGGTGGGATGAGCTCATCGAGCGACATGAGCTCATACGCATTGAGCTAACTCGCGACAGAAAGCTGCGTTGCTACATGGGAACCTCGGAGGGAAGCCGCATCAGCTTCTGGGTTAGCCACCAATTGGGGACGTGGATTCTAGCGGGCGGTGGTGGTGATGGCGTTGAGAGCGCCTCGGAATTCATTTCGACCTTGGCCGAGCGCAAGCGACCTGACGGCGCTTGGATATCGCCTGCGCGTCTGCCCGATCATTCACAGCCATGGCGGCAATCGTTCCGCTTCGTCCCAGATTTCATCTATGAGGTCCGCTCGCCCAGCCAGACTGTCGAACAACAGCAAGAGAAGATGACTGAGTGGATTCAAGCAGGCGTCCGACTCGGCTGGCTGATCGATCCCTACGATCGAACCGTCTGGATATATCGAGCCAATGGCGACGTCGTCCAGTTGGATGATCCTCCCGAACTCTCCGGTGAAGACGTCTGCGAAGGTCTGGTTGTTGATATGTCGCTGGTTTGGGGAAGGGCCTCCTCGCCGTGATACGCTCGGTGGTAATGACGACGCGAACTTCCGTTGATCTGATGATGCTGGGCCGCATGGTGATGCCCGGGGTCCTGCCTCGCTAGCACCTCGTAATGGGGGCGCGACGAGGGAGGGCCGACTCGCTCACGTTTCGCCGCCGTTCTGCTCTAGCGAAAGACCCATTCCGATATGACCTACGCCACTTCCCTCGCCTGTCGAGAGTGTGGACGCGAGTTTCCGCTCGACCCGCTACATGTTTGCGATTTCTGTTTCGGCCCGTTGGAGGTCGCCTATGACCACGACGGGATCCAGTCCAAGATTTCTCGGGAACGGATCGAATCCGGCCCACGCTCAATCTGGCGCTACAAGGACCTGCTGCCGGTCGACGACGAGTTTATCGTTGACCTGAACGTAGGCATGACGCCGTTGCTGCGAGCCGATCGCTTGGCCGAGCGGTTGGGCATGCGCGAGTTGTGGATCAAGAACGACACGTGTAATCCGTCCTGGTCATTCAAGGATCGCGTGGTGGCAGTGGCGTCGTCGCGGGCACGACAATTGGGCTTTAGGACACTGGCCTGTGCCTCGACCGGCAATCTGGCCAACTCTGTGTCGGCACACGCGGCGCGTGCCGGCATGGACGCGATTGTCTTCATTCCGCACGACCTCGAAGCTGGCAAAGTGCTGGGATCGGCTGTCTACAATCCGACGATTGTGGCGGTCAATGGGTCGTATGACGATGTGAACCGGCTCTGCTCTGAGCTGGCCGACAACCGACATTGGGCGTTTGTCAACATAAATGTGCGGCCGTATTACGCCGAGGGATCGCGCACGCTGGCCTACGAAGTTGCCGAACAGCTCGGTTGGCGAGCGCCTCGCCAGGTGGTCGCGCCGATGGCTTCTGGATCTCTATTCACCAAGATCCACAAGGGCTTCCAGGAGTTTCAACGCTACGGGTTGATTGAAGAAACGCCGGTGCGGATGATTGGCGCCCAAGCCGAGGGCTGCTCGCCGATTACCAGCGCGTGGCGCAACGAGACGACCAACATTCGTCCCGTGAAACCGAACACGATCGCCAAGTCGCTGGCGATTGGCAATCCAGCCGATGGCTACTACGCGCTGAAGACGATGAAGCGCACCGATGGCGGCGCGACGGCGGTCACCGACCCTGAGGTCGTTGAGGGCATCCAGATGCTGGCCGAGTACGAGGGTGTCTTCGCCGAGACGGCCGGCGGTGTGACTATCGCCGGGCTACGGCAGGCGATCGCCAATGAGCAGATTGATCCGAACGAATCGACGGTCGCCTTCATCACGGGCGGCGGATTGAAGACGTCCGATGCCGTCGTAGACCACGTCACACAGGCGATTCCCATCGAAGGCACGCTGCAGTCATTCGAGGCTGCGTTTGCCGAGGCACCACAAGCTGTCGGAGTGGGAGGCTAGTCATGGCCAGACGACGAGTCCGTTTCACGTTCGAGGGCGACTCAGTGACGGAACCGGTGATTTACCTGGTCGGTCACGAGTTCGACGTGGTGACCAACATCCGCATGGCCGATGTCGAGCACGATTTCGGCTGGGTGGTGCTTGAGGTCGATGGAGATCACGACGAGATAGACCGAGCGCTGGCGTGGGTGGCATCCAAGGGTGTGCGAGTCGACCCGGTAGCAGGCGATGTCGTCGAAAGCTAGGGCGTGTTCATATTCGCCATTTGCTTAGCAATTCCGTCACTGCCGCGCTTGTCGCGGCAATCTCGCCGAGTTGTGCACGGACAGTGGTGCTGAATGCAGCGAGATACCCGCGGCGAGCGTGGGTATGACGGGAACTCCTGGACTGAGCGGCACCATGTAAACAGGCCCTAGCATCGATGTAAACACGCGCTAGGCTGCGGGCACAATCCCTTCTCCCGCAGGGAGAGGTCTAGGGTGAAGGCAAGCGCCCCTTCCGCACCCGAGGAGCAAGCGGCGATGGCGACCGAAACGATTCCACAGCTGGTCACAGCCGACGAACTGTTGGAACTCTCCAGCAAGGGCTTCCACGGCGAACTGATCCGAGGGGTACTCTGCGAATCTATGCCCCCCGGAGTAGACCATGCGCAGATCGCAGCGGAGTTTTGTGCGGAACTCCGTAACTTCGTGAAGCCGCGCCGATTGGGGCGTGTGCTGGCCGGAGATCCAGGCGTCAAAGTCGAGAGGGATCCAGATACCGTGCGTGCGCCGGATGTCGCATTCATCTCGGCCAGTCGACTACCACTGGATCAACGCAATCCGGGTTACTCCGAGGTCATGCCAGAGCTAGTCGTCGAAGTGAAGTCGCCGAATGATGGCCGTTGGACGGTCTATGACAAGGCGCAGATGTGGCTGCGGCATGGAGTCCTGCTGGTCTTCGTAGTCTATCCCGACGAACGAACCGTGGAAGCGCACCACGCCGATCAGGGCGTTGTCCTCTACCGCGAGGACGACGAAATCGACGGAATGGATGTCCTGCCCGGCTTCGCCTGCGCGGTTGCTCCCCTGTTTGAGGCCTGATCCCCGTCTTCGTTCACTCTTGATTGCTCCCTCGTCGTCATACCCGCGCTTTTCGGAGAGCCTGCCTCGGCTTGAACGCGGGCATCTCGCATTACGGGAAACTGACGCCCATTTGGTACGCAGCTAGGTTTGCCACGACAGTGCGCGGCAATGACGGAGTGGTTGCTGCTGCGAGGAGACTCGCAAAGGCGAAGCGAGGATTAACGTTGACTAGAGGAGTACGCCATGCCGGATCCATTTCAGATCGCTATCCCCGACTCCGAGATCGAGTATCTCAACCGGCGGCTCGCTGAGACACGCTGGCCTTCGGAGGTCACCGACTCCGGCTGGCAATACGGCTCTAACCTCGCCTACATGCAGGAGCTCTGCGAGTACTGGCGCACTTCATTCGATTGGCGTGCCCAGGAGGCCAATCTGAATGCGATGCCGCAGTTCACGACGAAGGTCTCGGCCGATGGGGTCGAGGACTACACGGTTCACTTTGTGCTTCAGGAAGGCGCTGGGCCCAATCCGTTCCCAATCATCTTCACGCACGGCTGGCCCGGATCGTTCTTTGAGGTATCGAAGGTAATCGGCCCACTGACCGATCCTGCGGCGCATGGTGGCGATCCGGAGGACGCGTTTACGGTCGTCGCCCCATCTCTGCCGGGCTATGGATTTTCGGCGATTCCCACAGAGGGCGGCTTCGGACACATGCGGGCGGCTCGGATGTGGGTGGCGTTGATGTCAGAGCTTGGCTTCGAGCGATACGGCGCGCAGGGCGGCGACGTGGGTGCCCGGGTTTCGGCGCTGACCGCCTACGAAGACCCTGAGCACTGCATTGGCGCGCAGATCAATATGCCAAACAGTCAGCCGCCGGCTGATCATCCCGAGGAAGACTGGAGTGACGAGGAACGAGCGCTCATGGCCCGAATGCGGGATTGGCAATCTAAGGAAGCCGCTTACCAGTGGATTCAGGGCACACGACCGCAGACGTTGTCGTACGGACTGACCGATTCACCGGCGGGTCTGGCCGCCTGGATTGCTGAGAAGTGGCGTACCTGGTCCGACTGTGACGGTGACATCGAGAAGCGGTTCAGCAAAGACGAGCTGCTGACCAACATCTCGATCTACTGGTTCACCAGGACGATGAATTCCGCAACGCGCTACTACTACGAGCGCCGGCAGCACGATCGGGCCAACGCACTGCCCGGTCCGTTGAAGACGCCGGCTGGATTCTCGGTGTTTCCCAAGGAAATCTTCGGTCCGCCGAGGAACTGGGTTGAGGCGGAGTACAACGTCACGCAATGGTCGGTGCATGATCGTGGTGGTCACTTCGCGGCGATGGAAGAGCCGGAGTTGTTGGTTGGGGATATTCGGGAGTTCTTCCGTCCGCTGCGGTGATGTCGGTAGCAGCGGTCGACTCTGTCACTCGGTGACAGCTCCCCCTGCGAGAGACTGATGCATGACTGAGTTTCCCGTCCCCGCCCCCCGAGCGGGGACCCGCTTTGGCCTGGCCCGGGCAGCACGGATCAGTTCCTGATGACCAGATACCAGCGACAAGCATGGCCGCCGAGCAGAAGCCGGGGAAGGAACAGGCCCCCGCTCGGAGGCGGGGGCGGTTGAGAGGTTATGCATCAGTCTCTGCGAGGGGGAGTGGGTTTTGCGCGCAGGTCACCGAAGGAGGGGCGCTCGGGGATTCGTGCGATACTGCGCGCGGATTACTTCAACGACAGACTCGCTCGTAGCGTGAGGATGACAACATGCCCGAACCCTTCAAGATTTCCGTGCCCGATACCGAGATTCGCGACCTGAAGCGCCGCCTGGCTCAGACTCGATGGCCGTCGGAGGTGTCCGACTCGGGCTGGCAGTATGGGTCGAACCTGGCCTACATGCAGGAGCTCTGCGACTACTGGCGCAGCTCGTATGACTGGAAGGTTCAGGAGACGTACCTGAACCGGATGCCTCAATTCACGACCCAGGTATCGACGGATGGCGTCGAGGACTACACCGTTCACTATGTGCACCAGGAAGGCGTCGGCGACAATCCGTTGCCGCTGGTCTTCACGCACGGTTGGCCGGGCACGTTCTATGAGGTCTCGAAGATCATTGGCCCGCTGACCGATCCGGCGGCGCACGGCGGGGATCCGGCGGATGCGTTTACTGTGGTCGCGCCATCGATTCCCGGGTATGGGTTCTCGCAGATTCCGACCTCGGGTGGATTTGGTCAGAAGCGGACGGCGCTGCTCTGGGGCGCGCTGATGGACCAGCTTGGATACGCGAAGTACGGCGCACAGGGCGGCGACTGGGGCGCGATTGTGACGGCGCAGGTCGCCTATCAGCACCCCGACAACTGCATCGGCGCTCAGATCAACATGCCCATCGGTCGGCCACCGACAGACAAGCCGCAGGAGGAGTGGACGGACGAAGAGAAGGCCGTTGGCGCACAGGCAGCGCACTGGCAGGCGCAAGAGACCGGTTACCAGGCGATCCAGGGGACGAAGCCGCAGACGCTGTCCTACGGGCTGACCGACTCACCCGCCGGCCTGGCGGCCTGGATCACCGAGAAGTGGCGCTCCTGGTCGGACTGCGACGGCGACATCGAGAAGCGCTTCAACAAGGACGAAATTCTGACCAACATCTCGATTTACTGGTTCGGTCAGACGATCAACTCGTCGACTCGCTACTACTACGAGATGCGCCAGAACCAGCAGGAGAACTTCCTGCCGGGCCGGTTAGAAACGCCGACGGGCTTCTCGATCTTCCCGAAGGAGATCATCACGGCGCCGCGTAGCTGGTGTGAGCCGGGCTACAACATCCAGCAGTGGTCGGTCCACGACAAGGGTGGCCACTTCGCCGCGCTCGAGGAGCCGGGGCTGCTGGTCCAGGACATCCGCGACTTCTTCCGTCCACTGCGGTAATGAATCGAGTGGTTGAACCGTTCCTTTCTCCCTCCTTCCAGAGACTGATGCACAACCTCTCAACCGCCCCCGCCTCCGAGCGGGGGCCTGTTCCTTCCCCGGCCTCTGCTCGGCGGCCATGCTTGTCCCAGGTATCTGGTCAACAGGAACTGATCCGTGCTGCCCGGGCCAGGCCAAAGCGGGTCCCCGCTCGGGGGCGGGGACGGGAAACTCAGTTATGCATCGGTCTCCTCTGGGGGGAGACGCCGAAGGCGGAGGGGTGCCACTGAGGACCGGACAACACATGCAGCCATTCCAAATCCACGTGCCCGAAGCCGAAATCACGGAGCTCCGCCGGCGCCTCCGCGATGCGCGCTGGCTGACCGAAGTTCCCAAATCGGGCTGGCTGTACGGCATCGACCTCGCCTTCATGCAGGACCTGGCGGCCTATTGGGCCGACGAGTTTGACTGGCGTGCGATCGAGTCGAAGCTGAACGGATTTCCTCAGTTCAGGACATCGTTGACGGCGTGGAATGGCGAATCTCTAGGGATCCACTTCATCCATCGGCGTAGCTCGCGTGTTGACGCCCGTCCACTGATGATCCAGCATGGCTGGCCGTCCTCGGTGTATGACTTTCACAAGATCATTGACGAACTGGCCGAGCCGTCCGACCCCGACGCGGCGGCGTTCCACGTGATTGCGCCGACGCTGCCGGGATATGGCTGGTCGGACATTCCCAAACGGAGTGGTGTCGGTCCGTCCGCGATTGCGGATATGTGGGTCAAGTTGATGTCGCGGCTGGGCTATGACGAGTTTCTCTATCACGGCGGTGACTGGGGCGCGTCTGTTGGTGGACAGCTCGCGCTGCGGCATACGGAGCGGATTCTGCGGATGCACCTGACGTCGGGCGTTCTGCAACCAGGGAGTTCGGCAGCGCAACCTCAGACCGAAGAGGAGCAGCGCTTCTTCGTCGAGGAGCAGGAACCATACGTCCGCGACGACGCGGCGCATCGAGGCATTCATGGGACCAAGTTCCAGACGATGGCGTTTCATCTTGAGGACTCGCCGGTTGGTCTGATGGCCTGGATCGTGGACAAGTGGTGGATGCTGGCCGACGTCATGCGCGAAGAGGAGCGACCTCGAGGCGGGGATTTGTATCGGCGATTCAGCAAGGACGAGCTTCTGGCAACGGTCGCGATTTACTGGTTCACGCGGACTCAGTCGTCGTCGATGCGGATCTATCACGAGGCAATGCGACCGCCGGCGGAAATTGAGGCCGAAATCGGTGGCCAGGTGCGACTTCGGGAAGGCCAACGTGTAGAGATTCCGGTTGGATTCGCGAAGTTGAAGCGAGGCACGCCGTTGCCGCCAAGATCGTGGTGTGAGCGTGCTTTCAACGTCGTTCACTGGACCGCGTTCACCGAAGGCGGACACTTCCCGGCGATGGAAGTGCCCGAATTGCTCCTGGACGACATCCGAAAGTTCTTCGCCTGATGCCCGTCGTCCGACACCATCTGCGCTGTCTGGATTGCAAGGCCGAGGCGCCGGCGTCGCTGGAGTTGGCTTGCGCTGAATGCGGCGGACTCTTCGAGATCGACTATCCGCGATTGCCCGAGGGCGGGATGCGGTTGCCGTTGAACGAGCTGCCGCTGGGTCAGGGTGGAACACCGACGATCAGTTTCGACTGGCCCGAGGCGCGTCGCTTGCGGCTGGAGCTCAAGCTGGAGTTCCTGTCGCCGACCGGATCGTTCAAGGATCGCGGCGCGGCGATGCTGGTCTCGGCCGCCTGGAGCGCGAACACTGCCACGTTCGTTGAAGACTCTTCCGGCAACGCCGGCGCGGCGTTGGCCGCCTACGCGGCTGCCGCGCGGATGTCGGCTGAGATCTTCGTACCGGCCAGCGCTCCGCAGGTGAAGCAATCGCAGATCAGCGTGGTTGGCGGCAACATTCATCCGGTCGACGGTGATCGCGAGGCAGTCGCGGCCGCCGCCCAGCAGTTTGCGCGAGACCAGGACATTCCATACCTCTCGCACAACCGCAGTCCCTATTTCAGCGAGGGCATGAAGCCGGCCGCCCAAGAGATCGCCGAGCATGGTCTGCCCGACGCGATCGTGCTGCCGGTTGGCAACGGGTCGTTGCTGATCGGGTTGTATCGCGGCTTTCAAGAGCTGATTCAACTCGAACAGATCGACCGGATGCCGCGCCTGTACGGCATTCAGGCCATGAATGTCAGCCCGCTGGCATCGGCGTTCCGCAACCATGAACCGCCTGAGCCACAACAGACGCCACAACAGACGATCGCTGATGGCATCGCCGTCGCGCAGCCCCCGCGACTCGCGCAGATGCTCGAGGCGCTGCGCGGGAGCAGTGGCGCAGCTGGCGTCGTGTCGGAAATGGAGATTGAAGCTGCAAGACAAACAATCGCAGAACGCGGGTTGTTTGTCGAGCCGACATCGGCGGCGCCGCTTGCAGCACTGAGGCGTCTGGTAGACCGAGGGATGATCGCAGAGGACGAGCGAGTGCTGATTCCGCTGACGGGATCGGGAATGAAGAGTCAATAGTGGAACTCCGCTGCTTCGATTCGAGGGGACCACGGCGATCGAAGTCTCCCGGGTAGTATATTTTCTAGTGGTGGTTCACTTCAGCGATTGCGAGGTACTCTGTGCTTGATTCAATTAAGTACATCAACAATGTAGGTCGTTTCGCCGAAATCGTAGACCCGGACGTTGAGTTCGGGAAACTCAATCTGGCATACGCTGACAATGGCAGGGGAAAATCAACTCTGGTAGCGATTCTGCGTTCGATGGGCACAGGAGACGCTAGTCACATTCTTGAGCGCCGTCGCCTTGGCGCGAAGAAGCCACCGAAGGTTGTGGTGGAAGGAATAACTCAATATGTTTTTCACGCATCTGAATGGAACAGCACGCTTCCCGGGATCCGAGTCTTTGATGACCACTTCGTCGACGAAAATGTACATTCTGGTCTTGGGGTGGTTCCGGAACAACGGAGAAACTTGCACACTTGGATTATCGGTGCTAGGGCAGTCGGGTTAAATCGACAACTGCAGGCACTCATCGAGAAGGTTGACGAGCATAGTTCCAACCTAAGAGAGATCTCACATCGAATTCCTTCTTCCGCTCTTGACGGACTCGATATTGAGCAGTTCTGCGATCTCGCACCGCTAAAGGACCTCGAAGCTGAGTTAGGGAACGTCAGGCGAAGCTTGGAGACAGTGTCGAAGGCTGAGGACATTGCGCGCACGTCGGACTTCAAGCCCGTTACTCTTCCAAGTATCCCTACGGATAAGATAGGAGAGGTCCTGTTAGCGTCCTTAGATTCAATCGAAGAACAGGCAATAGGCCAGGTCAGAGCTCACTTCCGTTCGCTAGGTAGTCGAGGGGAGAGGTGGATTGCCGAGCGCGTCGTTGCAGCAGGCGACGGGGAGGTGCAAGCAATGGACAAGTGTCCGTTCTGCGGACAGTCACTGGACGGTTTGGATTTGATCGCACACTATAGATCCTACTTCGGCGGCGAATACCGTTCATTGCTTTCAAGGATCGAGAGTATCCAGGAGAAACACTTGGCAACCACGTCCGCTACTGCAATTGGAAAATTCGAAAGAGGAATCGCCTCGATTTCTGAGGGAGTGCAGTTCTGGAGGACGTTTGTTGACCTACCAGCGTTAGCGCTGGATTCAGAGAATTGTTCTCTGTGTTGGGAGAGCTTGCGCACGGAACTGACCAAAGCATTGGGACGGAAGCGTGATCGCCCGCTGGAGTCTCAAAGCCTCACTCAAGAGGTGCAAGAGCTGATCGTTGAAATGGCCGGCCATTTGGCGGATATCGAGGAAGTGAATGGACGAATCAAGGAGGCAAACGAGTTAGTGGCTAGGGCAAGGCTCGAGGCTGCTACGGAGGATCGAGATATATTAGCTAGGAAACTGGCTGGCCTGACCCGAGTCAAGAGACGCTTTGAGCCTGAGGTTGCCGCCGTATGTGATGACTACATCCGAGAACTGCAACGAAAGAAAGAGACAGAACAGGAACGGGATACCGTAAGGAAGGCCTTTGAGAAGGAACGGAAGCAGGCATTTGAGGATTTTCCGGCGGCGTTGAACAGGTATCTTGCAGACTTTAATGCCGACTTTAGAGTTGAGGGATTGCACTACAAAAATCCGAGAGGTGGACCCAGTTCCGAGTACCACTTGGCTGTGTCTGGTCACGCAGTCCAGCTTGGTGGTGAACGTGGGTCATCGGGCGAAAGCGGAGCGGCATTTCGAAGCACATTGAGTTCGGGCGACCGTCGTTCCTTGGCACTTGCCGTGTTTCTTGCTGGGATTGAGCGTGAAGTTGATCCTAAGCAGTTGACTATTGTCATTGACGATCCCACCGCCAGCTTGGATGCTCATCGTTCGACGGCCACGGCCCAGGCGATCATCTCGCTTGCCAACAGGGTTGAACAAACTTTCGTGTTGTCGCACAGCAAAGAGTTCTTGGGGCTGGTTTACCGCGTGAGGAGAGGACTACTGGTGTCGCAATGTGAGTTAGTGAGCGAAGGGGAAGCGTCGGTGATCGAACCATGGGATGTGGCCTCGGCCTTGGCGGCAGCGCACGAAGTAAGGCACAAGCGATTTCGTGAGTTCGTGGAAGGCAAGAGAGACGAGCTTATGGCTATCGCTTGGAGTATCAGGCCGCACCTGGAGTACTTCTTGAGTATCGTACATCCGGACGACTTTGAGAGTGGAATAATGCTTGGGAAGTTCATTGGTAAGTGCCACGCTCGTATCGAGGACGGCAATCCTGTGATGACGGGCCAGCGTTTGAATTCATTAGCGTCTTTGAATGAATATACGAGACCGTTCCACCACAAAGAGCAAAATGTGGTTCCTACTGGTGCCCTCAGCGAGGACGAGTTGCGAGGTTTTGTGAGGAAAACGCTTGAGTTCACTAGACTGTGATTCGGCCCGTGTTCTAGGCCACAATCCGGCGATACGCTGACGGTTATGCGGCGTGATACTGCTCGGTTTCGAGGGCCTGACCCGGCTCTGTGGATTTGGCGTCGGCTGACGTCGGTCAAGTGGGCGATTGGGTTGATCCTGGCGGCGGCGTTGTTCTCGGCGGTCGGAGTGGTGATTCCCCAAGTGCCGCCTCAGTTGGCGGACATCCCCGAGCAGGTCGAGGAGCACATCGAGCTGCAGCGTCCGACCTGGGGTTGGTTCACCGATGTGCTGGCCGACTTCCCCTGGTTCTACGAGACCAACGGCGGAGTCTTCAACCTCTACAAGCAGCCCTACTGGTACGCGGTCGTGGCGCTGGTCGCGCTGGCGATCTCGGTCTGCACGGTCAGCCGAGCGCCGCCGATCTGGCGGACCGTGCGCAAGCCGCCCAAGCGGGTCAATGCGGCGTACTTTGACCGGGCGCGGCATCGGGCCTCGGCGGTGTTGGATGCAGGGGTCGACGCGGAGACCGCTCAAGCGCAGGTGGTCGGACGGTTGCGGGCGGCGCGGTATCGCGTCGAAGAGGTCGATTCCGGCGACGGCGAGGTGATGCTGTTCGCCGACCGCTTTGGCTGGGCACAGCTCGCGACGTTTGCGACGCATCTGGCGTTGCTGCTGCTGCTGGGCGCGACGTTGGTGACGAAGTTTGGCGGCGAGGAGTACCAGTTCTGGGTCGCGGAAGGCGAGTCGCACATCCTGTTTCCGCCAGGCGATGATCGGGCGCAGGTACAGATCATCGTGGATGACGCAGTGGCGCGTTTTGCCGACGATGGGCAGGCGCTCGACTTTCGCAGCCTGGTCCGCGTCGCCGAAGCGGGCTCGGAAGTTGGCGGCGGCGAAGTGACGGTCAATGGTCCTGTCCATGCGGCCGGGTATCGCGTGCATCAGGCCGCGTATTGGGAGCACGGAGCTGAACTGCGGGTGTTCGATCACTCGTCGGGCCAGTTGCTGTATGCCGAGACGCATTTTCTCGATGAACAGATCGTCGGTCCGCGGATTCGGGTGGACCGCGGTGGTGCGGCGGTTTCGGAGGAAGTGATTTCGTTGGAACATGCTGTCGCGGACGACATGGTTGATCCGGAATCGGAAGACCAGCGGATGTCCGGCTACACGCTGATTCCCCTGGACCAGGCGCGATCGCTCGCGGTCGTGATGGTGCCGTCGACGGATGGCTTCGAGTTCTGGTATCGCGTGATGTCGACGCCCGCAGATGCGTCTGGGTTGACTTTTGGGGAGCTTGGCGTCGGTCAGCTCGCCCCCATGGCGCCTCGGGTCGAGATCACAATGGAGGACGAGCCTTACTTCACAGGCGCGGTCTCGCTCGACCAGTTGCAAGGCGAGGCGAAGCTGGCCGCGTTGCCGCTCGGTGATGGTGAGGTGTTGCTGGTCGGATTTCGCGACGCAGACTCGGCCGACGGGTTCTTCTACTACTCGCCTGAGCGTGAAGACGACCGGGGACTGCTGGCCGAGGGCGGGACGGTCGATCTGGCCGGCGGGTTCAGTCTGACCTATCTCGGCGCAGAGCCGGATTCCTCGCAGCAGGGATCGCTGGAGGTCGGAGAGACGCGCGCCATCGGCTCGATTGAGTTGACGTGGCTCGGGGCGGAGTCGGTGTTCTATGAGGTCGCGGCCGACATACCCGGCGCAAGTGGTGAAGCGCTGATCGCACTTGAGCGGTTTGGACAGGCGCGAACGGCGGAGACCTTCGACGCACTGGGGGGTGAGAGTGTTCAACTGGCAGTGGGAGCGACCAATGAGTCATCGGCAGGCGGGCAGGTCGGTCGGCCCTCGCGAATGATCCTGGGATTGGGCGGCAGTGCTGGCCGGATCGAGCTGGATGAAGGGCAAGAGATCGTCCAGGGCGGGATGCGGTATCAGTTTGCCGGACCTCGGGAATTCACGGGACTCAACGTGCGCCGCGATCCAGGTGGGACGGCGTTCTGGTTCGGGATTGGACTGGGGATTGTGGGAATGTCGATGACGTTCTTCGCGCCTCGGCGTCGCGTCTGGGCTCGGGTAACGGCGGATCGAGTACAACTGGCCGGACAAGCGGGTCACGGTGTTGACCTGACCTCTGAATTGGAGCGGCTGGTCGCTAGCGAGGCTGAGTCGCAGGGTCGGCGTTGGCGATTCAGACGTCGCGGAATGTTCGGCGGCGATTACGCTCAGGGTGAGGACGGGAGGCGTGACGATGATTGAACTGGCGGGGATCATCAACATCGGGATCAATCCGGTGCTGATCGACACAGGTGGATTCGAGCTGACCTGGCACGGGCTGTTTACCGCTGTAGGTATCGCGGCGGGCGTGTGGTTGGCAGTGCGCTTGGCGCGTCGGGCGAAGATCTCCGAGGACGATGCGATGTCGATCGCGGTGGTCTCGGTATTGTCGGGAATCATTGGCGCTCGGCTGCTCTGGGTGATCGAGCATACGGATCAAATCGGGTCGGTCGGTGACATCTTCGCCCTCACTGATGGGGGGATATCGATCTACGGGGCAATGATCGGCGGCGTACTGGGCGGATTCCTCTACGTCACGTTCTTCAAGCCGAACTTTCCCAAGTGGGTGGCTCTCGATGTTGCTGCGCCGGGGATGATCCTGGGCCAGGCCATTGGACGGTTTGGCGACTTCGTCAATGGCGAGCACTTCGCCAATGCTTCGGAGTTGCCCTGGGCGTTTCGCTACACACATCCGTTTACGGATGGTCCGTGGTCGGCGCCGGGAATCGATGGCTGGTTTCGCGGCTCGCGCGGATTCGATGGCGAGATGCCGGTCGCAGTGCATCCGGTCGCGGGCGGCTACGAGCCAATCCTCGACTTCATGATCCTGGGCGGCCTGTTTCTGCTGCGCCGGATGGGTGTCGGCGCGGGCTGGGGATTCACCTTCTATGTGTTTGCCTATGCCGCAGTCCGAGGCTTGCTGTCGCTGCTGCGGACCGACGAGGCGGCGCTCGCCGGCGCGCTGTCGGTGCCGCAGTTGCTGGCGATTCTGACGGGAGTGGCAGCGATCTGGATGGCGCTGCACCTGCGTCGTCACCGTCAAGCAGCAGTGCCGACTGGTAGCGAGTTGGAGCGTCACACGCATCGTGGCAGCCGTCGCGGAGGACTGGGTCGTGGCTGAGTCGCTGGAGCTGGTGCTCTGGGTCAAGGCCGACTGCAGCGCCTGCGAGCGCGCCCAAGAGCTGATGTCGTCGTTGTCGGCGGCGATGCTGTTTGAGTGGGAGTCGCGCGAAGGCGAGTTTCAAGACGCCGTGCCGGTCGTGGCGACACCGGAGGGTCAGGTGTTAGCAGAGGCGCCGATTGTCGTGGGGGAGCTCGTGGACGCGATCCTGGACCTCACTTCTCGAGATTGATCGCGTGTAGGCCGCACTCTTTCTGGGTGGCCTCTTCCCACCACCAGCGACCGGCTCGCTCGTGCTCTCCTGGGTGGGTGGCTCTGGTGCAGGGAGCGCAGCCGATCGATTTGAAGCCCTGGTCATGCAGCGGGTTGTAGGGCACGCCGTAGGACATGATGTGCTGCCAGACCTGGGCTGATGTCCAGTTGGCCAGCGGATTGAACTTGACCAGTGGGTTGTCGGCGCGGCCAAAGCCGGGGTCGAGCTGGACGACCGGAATCTCGGCTCGGGTACCGGGCGATTGGTCCCTGCGTTGTCCGGTGACATAGGCCTCCACCTCGGCGAGGGCGCGGCCGAGCGGCTCGACCTTGCGAATGCCGCAGCACTCACTGTGTCCGTCCTTGCGGAAGCTGAACAGCCCTTTATCTCGCACGAGTTGTTCTACTGCGACAGCCCGCGGCGAATAGGTCTCGATTGCGATTCCATAATGGTTGCGGACTCGCTCGATGAACTCCAGCGTCTCAGGATGCAGCCGTCCAGTGTCGAGGCTGAACACGCTGAAGGTCCGGTTGAGCTTCTGGGCTTCGCGCGCGGCAAAATCGACCAGGACGACATCCTCGGCGCCGCTGAAGGAGATGGTGAGATTGTCGAAGTGAGTCAGCGCCTCGGCGATGATGTCCGAGGGGTGAGCATTGGCCAATCGAGCCGCCGCCGCATCGATCTGTGTGGCGTCGAATGCACTGGCGGTCGTGGTCATGACTGGACTCCGGATAGGTCGTGGGGAGAGCGGTTGGTTGGTCGAGAGGAAATGATACTATTTCAGTCAAGATTATCCGCATCGCCTCAGAAGCGGTATGGCCGGGATGTTCTGCCGATGATGAAGCTGTCGTCAACCAGCGATTACGGGATTCGCGCCCTGGTCGATCTGGCGCAACAGGACGACGGTGCGCCGATTCCATCGTCGGAGATCGCCGAGCGACAGGGTATCCCCGCCTCACTGGCCGGGCAGGTGCTGGGTCGTTTGCGGGCGGCGGGATTCATTTCCTCGGCCCGCGGAGCGCAAGGCGGACACCAACTGGCACTGGCGCCGGAGGAGATTCGATTGGATCGCGTCGTCGAGGCGCTCGAAGGTCCGTTGACCTTGGCTGCCTGTCTCGAGCGGGGCGCGCAGGGCGGGCGGGCGTCGGAGCGCTGTACCGGGGCGGCCGCGCAAGTCCGCCTCTGGGACGATGTGCGCGCCGCCATATTGGACACGTTGGCCGACCGTACCATCGCCGACCTCGCCGCGGAATCGGCCCTGCTGGGTTCACCGAGCGGCGGCCGGTACCACATATAGACCAACCAGTTGACCACTCGACCAACCAGTCTGACGAGACGAACACCATCTTGAGCCTGACCCGTCCGCAGCTTGCAGATTCCGTGCTTGATCTGATCGGCGCCACGCCGATGGTCACGCTACAGCGAGTCGCGCCCGAAGGCGGAGCTGAAGTGGTGGTCAAGATGGAGTCGTTGAATCCGGGCGGATCGGTCAAGGACCGGATCGCGCGGTCGATGATCGAGGACGCAGAGTGCGGCGGTGCATTGCGGCCCGGGGACGTGATCGTGGAGCCGACCTCAGGCAATACTGGCGTGGGTCTCGCGCTGGTGGCGGCGGTCAAGGGCTATCGACTGGTCTTGACGATGCCCGAGGACATGTCGCATGAGCGGCGTCGATTGCTGGAGCGGTTCGGTGCGGAAGTTGTGTTGACGCCGGCGATCGAAGGCATGACAGGTGCGGTGTATGCAGCGGAGGAACTGGCCTCGGAAGACGGTTACTTCATGCCCCAACAGTTTCAGAACCTCTCCAATCCGGAGATTCATCGCCGGACGACGGCGCAGGAGATCTGGTCGGGACTTGAGGGCCGCGAGATGGGAGATGGCGAGCGCTTGCACGCGTTCGTCACCGGTGTCGGGACGGGCGGCACGATCACCGGCGTGGGCGAAGTGTTGCGTGATCGGCAGCCGGGATTGTCGGTGACGGCCGTCGAGCCCGAGCGCTCGCCGGTGTTGCAGGGCGGCAGGTTTTCGGTCCATGCGATCCAGGGCATCGGCGCGTCCTTTGTGCCGGGTGTCCTGAATCGTGAAGTGTATGACGAGGTGATTGGTGTTTCCGATCGCGACGCCGAGCAGATGATGCTTCGGTTGACGCGTGAAGAGGGCATCTTGTGTGGGATTTCATCGGGCGCGAACGTATATGCGGCGAACATTGTCGCGAAGCGTCTCGGTCCCGATTGTCGTGTCGTGACCACGATTTGCGACACGGGCGAGCGGTACCTGTCGATGCCGCTCTCTGACAGTTGATCTGCCAGTTGAGCTGAGAACTGAACCTGAAGGCTGAGAGGACGAACCATGAGCGTGAAGGTCTATATTCCGACACCGTTTCGGAAGATCACGGGCAACCGCACCTTTGTCGATGCCGACGGGATCGATGTCAATGGGGTGCTCCGCGATCTTGATCAGCGGTTTCCCGGATTCGGTGAGATGGTCTTCGACGGTGAACAGGAACTGCTTGAGCACGTCAACGTCTACGTGAACAACCACGAGATCACCTCGTTGGAGGGTCCCGAGACGAAGGTCGCCGACGGCGACGAGATGGCAGTGATACCGGCTATTGCCGGTGGAGCGGTTGCGACTGCCATGACGCCGGAGATGGTCGAGCGCTACTCGCGACACCTGATCATGGACCAGGTCGGACCGCTCGGTCAGCGCAAGCTGATTGACGGCAAGATTCTCGCAGTCGGTGCCGGCGGCCTCGGTTCGCCGGTGCTGGTTTACCTCGCGGCGGCTGGCATCGGCACGATCGGCATCGCCGACTTTGATGTCGTCGACCGCTCGAACCTGCAGCGCCAGATCATCCATGGCACGTCCGACATTGGCCGGATGAAGGTGGACTCGGCCAAGGATCGGATTCTGGACATGAATCCGAACATCAACGTGATCACCCACACGTCGCCGCTGACCTCCGACAACGCGATGGAGATCATCCCCGAGTACGACGTGATCATCAACGGCGCGGACAACTTCGCGACGCGCTACCTGGTCAACGACGCAGCCTTCCTGGCCGAGAAGATCCTGGTTGACGGCTCGATCTTCCTGTTCGAGGGTCAGGTCACGACGTTCTTCCCGGGCGAGGGCTGCTACCGCTGCCTCTACCCGTCGCCACCGCCTCCGGGCATGGTGCCGTCCTGCTCCGAGGCCGGCGTGCTCGGCGTGCTGCCCGGTACGGTCGGTGCGATCCAGGCGACCGAAGCGATCAAGGTCCTGCTCGAACAGGGTGAGCCGCTGAAGAATCGGCTGCTGCTCTACGACGCGCTGGCGATGGACTTCCGCACCGTCAAGATCCGCCGCGATCCTGCCTGCCCGCTGTGCGGCGACGCCCCGTCGGTGACTGAACTGATCGACTACGAAGAGTTCTGCGGCTCACCGTTCCACGAGAACTAGACCACGCCCCCGGCACGGAGAGAGGCCGATGAACATCTACTCTCCCCCCTGCGGGGAGAGACGCCGCTCAACTCACACTCTCCCCCCTCTGGGGGGAGATGCCGAAGGCAGAGGGGGCCGCCCCCAGCGAGAGGAAGATCCATATGGCAGTAGAAGTCCGTGTTCCCTCCATGCTGCAGAAGTTCACCGACGGCGAAAAGAAGGTCCAGTTGGAATCCGCCAACGTCGGCGAACTGCTAACGACGCTGGAGACGTCCTATCCGGGCATCGGTCACCAGTTGCTTGAGGACGGCGAGCTGCGCCGCTTTGTCAACATCTACCTGAACGACGAGGACATCCGCTTCCTCGACGGCATGGAGACTTCGCTGTCGGATGGCGACGTGCTGGCGATTCTGCCGGCTCTGGCCGGAGGCGCATAGCGATGGTCACTGCCCAGACGACTCAGAGGTCGGTCCGCTATCAGTCATTGCTGGACACGATCGGCGACACGCCGTTGGTCCGTCTACAACGGATGTCGCCGAATCCCGATGTGGCGATCTGGGTCAAGCTGGAAGGCCAGAATCCGACCGGCTCGGTCAAGGACCGTATTGCCAAAGCGATGATCGACGCCGCCCACGCCGACGGATCGCTCAACCCAGGCCAAACGATCCTCGAGCCGACGTCGGGCAACACCGGACTGGCGATCGCGCTCATGGGCCGGTTGACCGGGCATCCGGTGCGCTGCGTGATGCCGGAATCGGTGTCGGTGGAGCGCCGCGACCTGCTTTCGTTCTTCGGCGCGGAAGTCGTGCTTTCGCCGGGCGAGACCGGTTCGAACGGCGCTGTGCGGATGGCCAAGGAAATGTATGAGGCCGATCCGTCGGTCTTCATGCCGATGCAGTACGAGAACGCGGCCAACCCGGGCGCGCACTACGAGACGACCGGGCCTGAGATTCTGCGCGATTGCCCCGAGATCACCCACTTCGTCGCCGGACTCGGCACCGGTGGCACGCTGACCGGCGTGGGACGCTACCTGAAGGAGCAGAACCCGGAGATCAAGATCGTTGCCGCAGCCCCACATCCCGGCGACCTGGTCCAGGGACTGCGATCGCTCGACGAGGGCTACATCCCGCCTGTGCTGGATGAGTCGGTCCTCGACGCTCGAATCATGGTCGATTCACGAACATCGTTCGCAGTCGTCAAGCGCTTGCTGGAGGAGGAAGGCATCTTCGCCGGCATCTCCTGCGGCGCAGCGATTCGCGCCGCGCAGCGCGCTGCGGAGCGACTGGAGAGCGGGAACATCGTCGTCCTGCTCGCCGACGGGGGTTGGAAGTACTTATCTACCGGCCTTTGGAATCGCGACTACGACGACATCGCCGGCGATGAAGAGATTGAAGGCAAAATCTGGTGGTAGACAGGACCTCCCAAGCATCTTCCGTCATACCTGCGCTTGCCGCGGCTATCTCGCAGTGCTCCACTACGTCGTCAGACTCAGCGAGATTGCCGCGGCGGAGCGCGGCAATGACGAGATAGGTGGGCGAGGAAACAGGAAACAATACACGGCGGACATGTTTCGTCCGCCAACGGAAGGAACACCAACATGGCTGAATACGCACATCCCGAGAAACTGGTCACGACCGACTGGGTCGCCGACAACCTGGACAACCCGAATGTGGTGCTGATCGAGGTCGACGTCGACACGTCGGCCTACGACGAAGGACACCCGCCGGGCGCAGTCGCCTGGAACTGGACCTCGCAACTGCAGGACCAGGTCTCGCGCGACGTCGCTTCACGCGAGGTCGTGACCGATCTGTTGCGCAGCGCAGGCGCCAATGACGACTCGCAGATCGTCCTGTTTGGCGACAACAACAACTGGTTCGCTGCGTACGCTCTGTGGATGCTTGAGCTCTACGGCGTGAGCAACACCGCGCTGATGAACGGCGGCCGCGCAAAATGGGAGGCCGAGGGTCTCGCGACGACCACGGACGCGCCTGCTCCGGCGACCGGAAGCATTTCTGTCGCTGAGCGCGACGAAGCGCTTCGAGCCAAGCTGCCTGATGTGTTGGCGCACGTCGAGGCCGGTGGACAGCTCGTCGACGTCCGTTCGCCGGACGAGTTCAACGGCGTGATTATGGCTCCGCCAGGCATGGCAGAGACGGCGCAGCGCAAGGGCCACGTGCCCGGCGCGTCAAACATCCCCTGGGTGACTGCGGTGGCCGAGGACGGCACCTTCAAGTCGGCCGACGAGCTCAGCGAGATCTACCAGTCCAAGGGCATCACGGGCGACGAGCCGGTGATCGCGTACTGCCGGATCGGCGAGCGCTCGTCGCACAGTTGGTTCGCGCTGCGCTACCTGCTGGGCATCGACAACACGACCAATTACGACGGCTCCTGGACCGAGTACGGCTCAGTCGTCGGCGTGCCGATCGAGAATCCCAGCGCCTAGACAAGATCATCCGTCCCCGCCTCCGAGCGGGGACCCGTCCCCTCTCCTTCCGACGGGAGATGCGATCCAACTACTGTTCTCCCCTCTCCGAGGGGAGACGCCGCCCAACCCACACTCTCCCCCCTCTGGGGGGAGATGCCGAAGGCAGAGGGGGGCTCCCGTGCCTACCGATCTCGTCTGGAAACGCACCGTCGCCCGAGCCGTCAGCTCAAGCGACGCGTCCGCGCTCCCGATTCTGTTCTCCGCCTCGGTCCTGACCCGCTATATCGACGGCGGCGCGAAGATCCTGCGCACGGACACCGTCGGTCGGCTGATGCAGCCGGGAAAAGCGGTGATTGACTTCGGCATCGTCGAGGACGACACCGTGATCCATCTGCGCTTCGGAGATATCGGTTCGTTGATTCCCGATTCGGAGCGTGCGCACTGGCTGGACCACCTAGTCACACCGAGCGCGAGTCGTTCTTACATGCAGATGACACTGCAACCGGGCGCCTGCCACGACGATGGTCCGCTGCGGGAGTGGGAGCCGTCGGCATAGCGAGGTGTTGATAGGCTGGGTGGAGAGGAGTGGGATATGCCGACGGCGACAGAGGAGCGAATCCGCGCATGTCTCGTCCGCGAGGGTGTTTGCGAGGAGGCGGCGGCGGAACGGGTCGCAGCCGTGATCGCGGAAGAGATTGAACGCGGAGACTCGACCAAGGTCGAGAAGGTCGACCTCGACGCGCGGATGGCGCAGCTCGAGGCAACCGTCGCTCGGCTCGGACGCGAGTTCGCCGAGCAGAATGCGCAGCTCGCGACGGAGATGCGCGACTTTGTCATGTCAATGCAAGAGCTGGAACGAGAGCGCGACGAGCGAGAACGTGAGCGCGATGAGCGAGAACGACAACGCGACGTACGGGAACGTGAGCGTGACGCGAAGTGGGAAGAGCGCCTGCAACGCTTTCAGCGCGTCGTCTACGTTGGCTTAGGCGCGAGCACGACGGCGCTGGGCATCTTGATCACCGTGCTAGCGTTGGCGACATAACGGAGGGCCTGGTTCCTGCGGTGCCCGTCAGGTTTCCTCCGCTGCCTCGGCCTGCGTCGGGTGCCGGCTACGCGATCATCTATGCCGATCCTCCGTGGGACTATCGCGGTCAGTTGCAGCACGCTGGAGCTGGCAGCGGCGACTCGGGTGGCGCCGTGCGCCACTATCCAACGGTGCGCCTCACCGAGCTCATGGAGTTGGATGTCGCTGGTATTGCGGCGGCGGACTCGCTGTTGTTTATGTGGGCGACGTCACCGCATCTCGATCAGGCGATCGAGCTCGGCAAGGCGTGGGGATTTAGTTGGGCCACTGTGGCCTTCGTTTGGGACAAGCAACGGGTCAATCCGGGTTTCTACACGATGTCGCAGTGCGAGCTCTGTTTGGTTTTCAAGCGCGGACGCATTCCGGTTCCACGTGGAGCTCGAAACGTCCGACAACTGGTATCCGAACGTCGGACCGAACACTCCCGCAAACCAGACGAGGTTCGACGTAGGATCGAGGCAATGTTCCCTCAACAACGTAAGATCGAGTTGTTCGCGCGCGATGCGGATCTGAACGGCTGGGACGTCTGGGGTGCGGAGATTCCGCATCCGCAAACCGAGCGGTCCTACTGGTCGGCCAAGATGGAGGCGACGGAGTGACGAGTTTGGCTCTGCCGCAGGTGCTCATCGATGAAATGGTGGCGCACTCGCGTGAGGACCTGCCGAATGAGTGTTGCGGCGTGATTGGCCGTGCTTCGGACGGGTCATTGACGTTGTGGCGGGCAACCAATGATCAGGCTTCTCCCTGGCGATTCAACATTCCGGCCCAGCAACTGCTACATCTCTACAACGAGATCGACGATACCGACGGCGATCTGCTGGTCATCTACCACTCGCACGTAGCTTCGGAAGCGCGACCGTCGCCGACCGACCTGAACATCGCTCGGTTGCATAAGGGCGCGACAGAATGGCCGTACTGGGTGCTGGTCTCGTTGGCCGAGGAACCGCCATCGGTAAGGGCCTGGCGGATAGACGACGGCGAAGAACCAGACACGGTCGTTGCCACAGAGATTGACCTGACGATCTCCGACGTTGACGCAGCGCGCCGCCGGCTGGAGATGATCGAGGTCAACGGTCGACCACGGGTTCAGGAGACGGCGCTCTAGTGGAGTTGGACGGGTTTGCCTGGGGATCGCGGACGCTGATCGTAGGGATTCTCAACGTATCGCCGGATTCGTTCGCGGGCGACGGAATAGACGACGTGGAGGCCGCGGTCACGCGAGCTGCGCGGATGGCGCGCTGCGGAGCGGACATCATCGATGTGGGTGGCGAGTCTACGCGTCCGGGGTTTTCGGTGATTTCCGCTGACGAAGAGATTCGCCGCGTGAGACCCGTCGTCGAGCGATTGGCCTCTGAACTCGGGGGCACGCCGATATCGGTCGACACCACGAAAGCGGCCGTCGCCCGGGCCGCATTCGATGCCGGCGCGTCGGTGCTCAACGATATCCACGGTTTGCGCGGCGACCCTGCGCTGGCAGATGTCGCGGCGGCTCGAGACGCCTGGGTGATCGCGATGCATAATCAGCGAGGGCGTCCGGCTGCCGATGACCCGGTTGCCGCTGTTCTGGAGGGACTCAGAGTGTCGCTGGATATCGCGCTGGCGCATGGCGTGAGGCATGAGCGAATCATGTTCGACCCTGGATTTGGATTCGGTTGGGAACTCGCCGCCAACGCAGAGATATTGCGCCGGTTGTCGGAATTGCGGGTCCTGCGCAGCCCGATACTTGTGGGTATGTCGAGAAAGCGGATGACGGGCGCGCAGTTCGGCTGGGGCGTTGAGCAACGATTGGAAGGCTCAGCAGCAGTGACGGCGCTGGCGATTGCCAACGGCGCAGACCTGGTCCGTGTTCACGATGTCGAGGCGATGTCCCGCGTCGTGCAGATGGCCGACGATATCGTGCGCCGATGACGAACGTGTTCCTGGGGATCGGCGGGAATCTGGGAGATCGTCAGGCGACGATGCGCCGCGCGGTCGCAGAGATACGGGCGGTCGTTGAGGACGTGCGCGTGTCGTCGTTGTACGAGACGGCCGCCTGGGGCGTGACCGAACAACCGTCGTTTCTCAACGCAGTAGCGCGCGGCAGAACGGAACTGCAAGCGTTGGAGCTGTTGGAAGCGATGCAGGCC
The DNA here is from genome assembly GCA_965207365.1 of Dehalococcoidia bacterium. Lineage (GTDB taxonomy): Bacteria > Chloroflexota > Dehalococcoidia > Bin125 > Bin125 > Bin125. The sequence continues at coordinate 1,984,640 of OZ242281.1, forward strand.
ATCGAGAACCAGCTTGGACGGGTGCGAACGCAGCATTGGGGACCACGCGCCATCGATATCGACATCTTGCTCTACGGATCTGATGTCATCGACGTGCCGCGGCTGAAAGTGCCCCATCCCTACATGTCGCAGCGCGGATTTGTGCTGCGTCCTCTGGCCGATCTGGCGGCAGGGCTGACACTGCCGGATGGATCGCTGGTCGGCGAGTTGCTGACGACGATCGACCAGGACGACCTACGGCAGATTGAGGGTCCGGGCTGGGCTGACTGAGCTGGAGTCGTAGAAGATCCAGGGCCGAACCTGCTTGATCGCGAGCACGTTGTCAGCGGTGATCTTGAACTCGACCTCGATGGCGAACGGCTCGTCGGGTGCTGGGTTGTACAGCGCTTCGAAGTGCTCGTGGATTGCGGTCAGGTGTTTACGAAGTTGCAGCAGGTGTTCGTTGCTCATGATCTGCTCGCCCTCGGCTGTCTGATTTGAGCTGGCGAGGAAGAGCGTCTCTCCGTTGGCAGGCAGCAAGATTTCCTCCGGGACGGAGAGCGCCATCGGATTCGTGACCAGATCCTCGCCCACTTGGACATTGACGTAGAAAGCGTCCGGGTCGGCGTTGACGGGATCGAAGCTGACGGCGACGCCGTTGGCCAGCTCGTCTGAGTAGTTGGGATGGGTGAGCACGGCCATCGCTGTCGACAGGTGATCGACGCGATGAAAGTCGCGCTCGACGAAGGCCCGGAAGTTCCACAGACTCGCATAGACCTGCTTGATGCACTTGGCGATGTGGCCTTCGTCGGGATGCTGTGTTCTGGAGTCATACAGTCCGGCGCCGCTGAATCCGGGCAGGTCCTCGTTATTGGTGCTGGAACGGCAGCGGATCGATGCGCCCTCGGGGAACGACGCCTGCAATGCAGCCAGGTCGTCCATCATCCAACGCGGCATGGGCGCGCCGCGAATCAGCTTGCGAAACTCCTTGAGTTGGGTTTCCTGCACACTCAGGTCCGACTGGAAATCCGGGTCGGCGAGCATGCTCTTGATCTCGGTGTAGAAGCCGTTGTGTTGCATGAATTCGTCGTAGAAGTGAAAGGGGACGGCGAAGCCGTCGGGAATCGTGCCCGTGGGCAAGCCGAGGCGTCCCAGCACGGCGAGATTGGCGGCCTTGACGCCGAACCCCGTCCAGTCGTCGAATTCAATTTCGCTGAGCGGAGCGATCTCGGTGACCGAGAGGTCGCGCTGCGGCCTTTGCACGTCGACGGGCCGCGAGGCGGCGTAGAACTCATCAACCTCGGCGCGGCTGGCTTCGCGCATGCTCCAGCCGTTCGTGGCGACCTCGTAGCGGACGTACTTGTCGACGAAGTTGCTGATCTCGGTGACATCGAGCGCGGCGTGGATGAAGGCGTTGGGCACACCGTCCTGCGCTGCGCGCAGGTTCACATGTGAGAGTGGCGTCTGGGGCACAGTGGTGATGATCCCGGCTACCCGCGGGAGCTCATTCGGCAGCGCCTCGTAGATCACGATGTCGCGCGGGTTCGGTCGTTCGCCTGGAACCATGAGCCGCAAGAGCCCGAAGCCTTCGGCGGCATTGAGCGACGCGAAACCGCGCTCAGGCAGGATGTTCTCGTCGAACACGACCCCTACGCGCGACTTCTGGTAGCTCGCCGATTCGCGTTCGTAGGCGGGAATTGCGACACTGGGAACGTAGTAGGCAAGATTGTGTTCGAGCAGCGGCATGCTGGCGGCGAGCACCGTTTGGGCGCGCTCCACGACATCGAAGCGGTAATGGGTGTAGGGCCAGAACTCGAAGTGGTACTCGGCTGAGACGCCATTGCGGGCGACGCGATCCGGGTGGCGCACGATGGTTCCAGAGAGCATCCCGGCGCCGCTCGGTTCAAGTCCTACGGCCTGCCTGAACGACAGGTGATAGCGATGCTGCTCGCTGTTGACGAAGTAGACGCGCGGCCGATCGGTCTCCATGTCAAGCAAGATGAATTTGACGTAGGCAAAGTCATCCGGCGTTTGATCCTTGTGGTACGAAAGCTGGTCGAACACGGCTCGCGCGGGGATGGTCGAGACGCCGTGGGGGGAGTCGAAGAGCGGCGTCGGGTTGAGTGGATTCAATCGAGTCGAGTCGGCAAGCTCGGTCAGGTCGTCGATGCAATCGCCGTCGATGTCGGCAGGATCGGCGACGAGATAGCGCTCAACTCGGTAGCGGTCGCTAGGCAGCGCTGGGAGGCGCTCGGAGAGCGTGGTCGTCCCCATGCGGCCCAACGTGACTGAGACTGGGGTCTCAACATCGTCGTCGGATTGACCGCGGAGGTAGAGGACGAAGTACTCGTGTGGGTTGGAGGGAACTGTGACTGGGGTCGACAAGAACTCAACGGTCTGTGGCTGCGGCTCGCGCCGGCCCAAGCCGTCCGCCGCACATGGAGGCTCGGCGTTGGTCGGAGCCGTCCGCACGATGCGCAGGTGGTACGCGACGGTCTCGGCGCCATGCTTGACCCAGATGTCTACGTCTCGGACGCCAACCTCGGGTAGTGGCAACTGCAGAACTGGAGTGTCCCAGTTGGCATCAATGAGCAGAGTGCCGTCGGGACCGCGATATTCAACTGCCGACTGATCGGGGCGAGCTGGCACGCCCTGGATCGATAGATGCTGGACATCGTTTGGCACGGCGATGGTGAATGCGTGAGCCATGCTGGTGAAATTCGGGAGTAGTCGCTGCGCGGTTTCGTCAACGAGCACCGTCAGTGAAGACAGCATCAGTCGCGAGTCCCGGGTTGCCAAGTTCGCCAGCACCTTGAGGCTGTTGGAATCGAAGGGGCCGGACGGCGCTGGTGGAATGTCTACGGCCACGACCGACACAGGTTGGTCAGCCGATGGTGTTGACTTCGCTGACGCGTCTTGTTCGATGGCTTGTTCCATGGCCTGTGTGGGGGATTGTTGCTGTACGTCGGTCAGAGACTCGCCGACATCGGGGTCCTGGGCCGATTGCCGCGTCGGCGACATCGCCGGAGTTGGTTGTCCTGCATCACTGGCAACAGTGAGCTGCTCGTCGTTGATGCGTACATCCGGAATCTCGTCATGACTACAGGCGGCAACGGTCGCTGCCAGGATTGCGAGTGCGAGTGCGAGTGCGAATGCGAGTAGCCAGGCTCCCATACTGGGTTAGACGGCTGAGTGGGCTGTGCGGTTCCCGTCGGCTGAGGGTCATTGGAATTTCTCGGCCAACACTGGTCTCCGCCAGACCGACGCCCGCAGCGGAGTCCGACCCCGGCGCGAACGGGGGGCAGAGGGGGGTCGGCAGGCGACGACCAGATAGTGGCAACAGGTAGGGAACCCCCCTCTGCCTTCGGCATCTCCCCCGCAAGGGGGGAGAAGGGAAGTTATGCATCAATCTCCGCAAGGGGGGGAGATGGGATTCGGGAGTGTTGCAAAGGCCTCCTGGACGCGGTGAGATTGCCGCGTCGCGTCGCGGCAATGACGGAGCTGGCGCTCTGCCGAGTGGGAGCCTAGATGTCGTCGAGCGGTTCGGGGGCGAAGTTGAGGCCTTCGAGGTCGTCCTCGAGTTCGTATGTGGTCCAGCCGACCCAGAAGATGAGGACTGCGGCGGTCAGCGTGATTGCGGCGGCGGGGATGGCCACGGCGGCGTAGCTGCGGCGACGCACGCCGAGCAGGAACCAGAGCGCCTGGCAGGCGGCGGCGACCATGAGCGTCAGACCAGTCAGTCGGGTGCGATCCATGTGGCGAGCATATCGCCGTTGGTAGTCTGACGGTGTGACGACAGAATCGACCGAAGTAACGCAGCTACAAGAGCTTGAGGACGCCGACGAGCGTCTCCTGGAGCGCCCGGAGGCCGTCGCCGAGCCGTTGGCTGAGCGCACGCTGTTCCTGCATCGACGCGTGGTCAACATCAAACCAAATCGGATCGAGGTCCGGCCACCGCGATCTGCGGTGATTGTGCCACTATTCGGCGTCGCGGTGACTGCTGGGCTGTTGGCGCTGATGGGCACGTCTGTTGACAGCATTCCGTTCTGGCTGATGGGGATTCTGCTCCTGTTTGCGGTGGTGCTGCTGCCGCTGTCGGGAATCTCGCTGGTCTATGCGCTGATGGGCGCGAACATCATCGCCGACCGTGGCGGCCAGAACGTCTCGATGAAGCAGAAGTTCCTGGGCCTGGGAATCGGGACGAACGAGTTGATCCCGTTCTGGAAGATTCGCGAGTTGTTGGTCGAGGATGAGGGACGTGAGATCGCCCGCGCCGGCGGACCGCTACCGGCCGAGGAGATCGCGCAGTGGCAGTTGGTGTTGGTCAAGAAGAGCGGGACCAGGCACGTGCTGGGTTCGGTTTCTGCGCCGCGACAGCATGAGGAAGAAGGGCTGCAACAGATCTTTGAAGTCGCGGAGGCGTTCTCCGCGTTGACCGAAGCGCCAATCCGCGGACCGATCTGGTAGGAGCGACCAATGACTGAGAGCGAAGCGACCTGGCAAGCACAGCTCGACGCCGACGTCGATGCCTCGTTGTCCGAGATGTCAACGATTGCTGTGATCGGGCTGTCGCCCAAGGCGGAACGGGACTCACATCGCGTCTCGGCCTATATGCAGCAGCATGGATATCGGATCATCCCAATCAATCCGGCGGCGGCCGGAACGGAGATCCTGGGCGAGCGCGTGTATTCGTCCGTCTCAGAGGCACAGGAGGCGCTGCCGGAGTTAGAAATCGACACGGTCAACGTGTTTCGTCGATCGAGCGACACGGACAAGCCAATCGCCGATGCGATTGCCGCTCGCGCGGACGGCGTCCGCACCATCTGGTTGCAGTTGGGAATCGTCAATGCCGAGGGGCTGGAGCGGGCTCGTGAAGCAGGATTGTTCGCGATTGAAGACAAATGTTTGATGGTGGAGCATCGGCGTCTGGTATCCAGAGATCGTGTGCGTTAAGGTGCAAGGACACGACGGAATCGACTAACGCGAGGCCAGCGCGTGCACGAGCCGATTGCCGACAGCGACACGAATCACGACCGACCCACACGCCCCATATCCGAAGTAGACGACCGCCCTCGTGAGGCGTGCGGCGTGTTCGGGATTTGGGCGCCGGAGGTCGATGTCGCCGTTGAGACGTTCTACGGCATTCACACGCTGCAGCACCGGGGCCAGGAGAGCGCAGGGATCTGCACGACCGATGGCCGACAGCTCAACGTGAAGACGGGCATGGGCCTGGTCGCGCAGGTCTTCGATGAGGAGACGGCGGCCGAACTCGAAGGCATCGCCGCCATCGGACACACCCGGTACTCCACTACCGGCTCCAGCCGGTTCCGCAATGCCCAGCCGATTCTGCTCGACGATCCCGCGACCGGTAACCGGGTTGCGATTGCGCACAACGGCAATGTCGTCAACGCGGCGCAGGTTCGCGTCGAACTGACCGAAACCGGCGCGACGTTCGAGACCTCGACCGACACAGAGGTGCTGGCCAAGTACCTGCTGCTCTTCGGCAAGGATGAAGCTGACACCGACTCCATGTGGCAGGCGCGATTTGGCGCGCTGATGCGTCACATTGAAGTGGCCTACTCGCTGGTACTGCTTACGCCGGATCGGCTGATGGCTGCGCGAGACCCGTATGGCGTGCGGCCATTGTGCATTGGTCAGGTCGGCGGCCGATACGTGGTGGCCTCCGAGACCTGTGCACTGGACCAGCTTGGCGCGACGCTGCTTCGCGAGGTCCGACCGGGCGAGTTGGTCACGATCGACGAGCGCGGTATGCATTCGTTCCAAGCAGTGGAGCCGGCGCAACCGGCCGGCTGCGTCTTTGAGCACATCTATTTCGCCCGTCCCGACTCAATTCTCGACGGACAGGCGGCATGGCAGTCGAGATCCCAGCTCGGGGTGGAACTGGCGCGCGAACATCCTGCCGACGCCGATGTCGTGATTGGCGTGCCGGACTCGGCGACGGCGCACGCGATTGGTTACTCGTTCGAATCTGGAATTCCCTACTCCGAAGGCCTCGTTAAGAATCGCTATGTGGGCCGGACGTTCATCTCGCCCGACCAGCGACTGCGTGATCTGGGCGCACACCTCAAGTACAACCCGATGCCTTCCGTCCTGGGCGGCCGGCGCGTGGTCGTTGTCGACGACACGATCGTTCGCGGTACGACGACGCCGCGCATCGTCAAGCTGCTGCGAGAAGCGGGCGCGGCTGAGATCCACATGCGGATTGCCGCGCCGCCGATTCAGCATCCATGTCACTTCGGTGTCGACATGGCGACTCGGGGCGAGTTGATCGCGGCCCGCAACTCGGTCGAGGCGATTCGCGAGCATATCGGCGCGGATTCGCTGGGCTATCTCAGTATCGGCGGCCTGCAACGGGCGCTGTCGCTGGGCAAGACCACATGCCTGGCCTGCTTCGATGGCGACTATCCGGTCTCGGTGCAGACCGACTTTGAAATCGACACCCTGTCCGTGCCGCTGGTCACAGCATCCCCTTCCACCTTTGCCACGAACGGCCACGGCAATGGCAACGGTCGAGCGCCGAAGCGCAGCGGACGCCCGGACGAGACAATGGTGGCGCTTGCGCCGGAGCGGCGCTAGGCAATGTCCCAGACCGAACAGTTGGAGCAGTCCGCCTCGGCCTACGCCGCCGTTGGCGTTGATGTCGACGCGAACGACCGGCTGATTCCTCGCTATCGCGATCTGGCGCAATCCGCCACGCGGCCCGAGCAACTCGGCGATGTCGGCGCGTTCAGCGGACTGTTCCAGCTCTCCGGCTACAAGGATCCGGTCCTGGCCGCATCGACCGACGGCGTTGGCACGAAAGTCATGATTGCCAGCCTGGCGGGACGGCTCGACGGCGTAGGGCGCGATCTCGTCAACCACTGCATCAACGACATTCTCTGCGCCGGTGCGGCGCCGCTGTTCTTCCTGGACTACCTGGCGGCCAATGAGCTGTCCGAAGACGACAAAGTGGCTGTCGTCTCGGGTGTCGCAGCGGCTTGTCGCGAGAGCGGCGTAGCGCTGCTGGGCGGCGAGACCGCAGACATGCCCGACCTCTATCCGTCCGGCCACTTCGATTTGGCCGGCACGATTGTCGGCGTCCTGGAGCGTGGCCAGGAAGTGACCGGCGCTTCGATTGAGGCCGGGGACGTGGTCCTGGGCCTGCCGAGTAACGGACTACACACAAACGGTTACTCCCTCGCACGCGCTGTGTTCCGTCTGAGGCCTGAAGATGGCTCCTGGGGCGAGCGTCGGGAGCGCGTTGAGACCTACGAACCGGAGTTGGGCGAATCCCTGGGCGACGCATTGCTGCACCCTCATCGGTCGTACTGGCCCTCTCTGCAGGGCGTGTTGTCGCGGATCAAGGGCATCGCTCACATCACAGGCGGCGGAATTGCGGGAAATCTGGAGCGCGTCCTGCCGTCCGGTGTACGGGTTGAGTTGGACGCCGAGCAATGGCCCACACCGCCTATCTTTCCGCTGATCGCGCGGATTGGCGATGTTTCCCAGGCGGAGATGTACCGCGTCTTCAACATGGGATTGGGCATGGCAATCGTGGTATCTGCAGAAGAAGCCGAAACGGTCTTGGCTGAAATCTCGGAAGCGACGAAGATCGGAGAAGTGGTCGTGGAAGGGTCGTCTGTATCAAGTCGAGTTGCAATAATGTCTGCGGACGGATTGGTCTAGTGGAGGGCTCAGGTTTGGTGGAACACCACCGGATGCGCGCCCTGATCTTGACCACTATTCCGTGCGGGCTTACATTTTCTGAGCGCGTCGTGATGAGGGCGCGAGACAATCGTGGGAAGAGGTAGCTGGTGGACCTGCTGACAGCCGCCCTCGTGACGATTCCGTTTCGTTCGGAAATCATGGAGTTGCCACTCGTTGGGCTGATGATGCTCTTCTGTTTTGGCGCTCTGGTGGTTCTCGGGCGATGGTGGGAGCGTTAGACGACCATGGCCAACCTTGAGCGCGCACCGCGCAAGTCGATCAACGACCTGATCTACGACCTGCTCTTCAAGAACTACGTCTGGCAATCGATTTTCCGGACCGGCTATCCCAATACGCCGCGCAACCAGATGCTCGCGGTGGCGACGAACGTCTTCCTGCACCTGCATCCGACGCGGATTCACCGCACACACGTCAAGATCACCCACACCTACTGCCTGGGTGGTCTCTCGTTCTTCATGTTCCTCGGACTGACCGTGACCGGCGTGCTGTTGATGTTCTATTACGTGCCCTCGGTCGAGCGCGCCTATCAGGACATCCAGGCGCTCGAGGCGAATGTCCGGTTCGGCCAGTTGCTGCGCAACATGCACCGCTGGATGGCGCACGCGATGATCATCCTCGTCCTGTTGCACATGATGCGCGTCTTCTACACGGGCGCTTACAAGCCGCCGCGCGAGTTCAACTGGGTTGTCGGCGTGGTGCTCTTCATTCTTACCCTGCTGCTTTCCTTCACCGGCTACCTCCTGCCCTGGGACCAGCTGGCGTTCTGGGCGATCACCGTCGGCACGACGATGGTTGGTTCGGCCCCGGTGCTCGGCGACGAGTCAAAATTCCTCCTGCTTGGTGGATTCTCTGTGGGACCGAACGCGCTGATTCGGTTCTACACACTCCATGTGATCGGGCTGCCACTGGTGATTTCGATCTTCATGGCCGTGCATTTCTGGCGAGTCCGTCGCGATGGCGGCCTCGCGCGGCCGCTGTAGCGGGGAGGACGAATCGATGGTCAGCCGCGCCGCTGCCGCTATCCGTACACGCCCGCGCCGCGAGCGCGAGGCTGAGGTCCTCGTTTGGCCGGACCTGGTCTTTATCGAGTTCATCTCGGCGCTGATCTTCTCGATCGCACTGATGGTGCTGTCGGCGATGGTCAACGCGCCATTGCTCAACCGAGCCGACCCCGACACGACCCCGAACCCGTCCAAGGCGCCCTGGTACTTCCTCAACCTGCAGGAACTGCTGTTGCACATGGAGCCGGCCTGGGCCGGCGTGATTGTGCCGACCATTGCGCTGGTCTTGATTGCCGCGATTCCGTACTGGGACCGTGATCAGGAGGGCCAGGGCGTCTGGTTCGGCACCAAGTTCGCCGGACGGCTGGCGATCTTTGGCTTTACCGCCGCCACCTTGATCACCAGCCTGCTGATCATCTGGGATGGCTCCCTGCATGTCGTGTGGACCGAGAACATCATTCGCGGTCTGGGCCTGAATAGCGACTTCTCCTGGCCGGGCGGTCTGGATTGGTTCCGCAACCTGCGAGGCTTCGATACGGGCATCCCATGGGAATCGTTAGGCTTTAGCATCGGCGGCTTCACGATGTTTGCCGATTGGCGGGCGATACCGCTGGGCATTCCGGGTACAACCACAGATCCGTGGTTGCTGAATCTCAACTTCCCCTCCTTCCTGTCGCAACAGTTGATTCCGGTGGCCACGATGGTGGGCTTGCCGGTGCTCTTCGTGCTGTTCTGCAAGATGCTCGGTTGGATCCACACCCGACGCGACATCGCACTGCTGATCTTCTCGGCCTTCATCGGCGTATACCTGACGACGACGATTGTTGGCACCGCCTTCCGTGGCCAGGGACAGGACCTCAAGCCGCCCTGGGACATCGTGGTGCTGGAGGAGTAACCGGTGGCCAACGGCAACAAACAACCAACGAGCGAGGGCGGACAGCAGCGGCGCGTGCCGCAGCCGGCTGAGCCGTCCGGCGGCTCACGACCACAGCGCGCTCCTCACCTGCGAGCCGAATCGCGACCCGGTGTCGTGCAGGCCGGAGACGGCGCACGCGCGATGGTCACTCGAGCCCAGCGCCGACGCGCGATGCAAGGCCAGGTCACTCGCCGACAGTTGCTCCGCGTCTCGTTCTGGGGCTTCTTCACATTCAGTCTGACCGGCGGCTTGGGCGCGTTCCTGTCCAACTTCTGGCCGCGTGGAGTGACCGGATTCGGCGGCAGGATTGCGGTCTCGGCCGCGACCGTACCCGAGGCCGGCACCGATCCGGCGCCGGTACAGATTGGCAAGTTCTATCTCAGTCACTTGCAAGCCGGACAAGGGACGCATGCGGGCTTCGGTGAAGAGGGCGAAGAGGGGTTGCTGGCCTTGTGGTGGAAGTGTCCACACCTGGGCTGCACGATTCCCTGGCGGCCCGGCTTCCCGTTCGAGGGCGTGACCGGCTGGTTCCGCTGCCCGTGCCACGGCTCGACCTATACTCGCGGCGGAATTCGCGTCTTCGGACCTGCGCCGCGACCGATGGACACCATGGAAATCACGGTCAACAGCGATGGCTCGCTGACCGTTGACACCGGCAGAATCACAAAAGGCGGAGCGGACAATCCTCTCCGCACCACCTCGTATGGCTAGACCGTGTGGCTAAGTCATACGTCTAGACCGCCAGCCAACCGCTTGCCCAGAGATCGAGCGGGCGATCAGGCAGGGACCGCACACATGGGGGGCAGAAGCCGATGAGCGGACAGAACACCGAGAAGCAAATTCTCGCCATGGTGATCCTGTTGGTGCTGGCGGTGGCCTCGCTGGGCGCGTACACGTGGTTCGACAACGGGCGACGCACCGAGGCGCGGTCGGAAATCCTGACCAAAGACGCCGAGCGAGCGGCCTTCACGTTCTCGCGAAACTGCCGTGAGTGCCACGGCAACGACGGACGCGGCTCTGAGTCCGACTCATCGCTGGTCGGTCCGGCGCTCAATACGCCGAACAACACCTACGCCTTTCTGACCGACAACCAGGGCCAGTTCGAAGCGCTGCAAAACACGTACCGCTACACGATTACCTGTGGCCGCAACGGCACACCGATGCCGCCGTGGAGTCTCGATCAGGGCGGTTCGTTGGACAGCTTCAAGATCGACAACCTGGTCACACTGATTACGACCAATGCTGGCAATGCGTGGGAAAAGGCGGTCGAGCACGCGATTCACGAGGACGAGGTCTCGATTGAGAACCTGCATGTGGCCCTCGATGCCGCGAAAGCGACGCTGGAGGCGTCTGGCTGGTTTGCCGATATCGAAGCTGCACAAGGCGCTGTCGCACGCAGCGAGGCGGCAGATAGCGAGTTGATGAGTCTGCGCGCAGCGGTGGCTGCTGCAGAGGAGTCTGGCGAAGGACTGACAGAGGCCGAGGACGCCCTGGCGCTGTTCGAGCGTGACTATGGAAATCTCGTGATCGACGCCGTGACGATTCGAACGTCGGATGATGCAGCGAAGGTCAGGGAAGCGCGTGCGACGTTCAATGCAGCGTCTAGCGTCCAACAAGAAGTCGCACTGAACAGAGCCTGGCTCAAGATTGCGAATGAGTTCCGGACGGCCGAGCAGAACGTGATCACCGCCGAAGAGCGCTTTGCCGCCGGACTGCCCGTTCCAACGCCGGCGACCCAGGTGACGTCGGATACTTGCGGTCAGACATCGGCAGAACTCGCCGATTGGCTGAGTACTCACAGCGGGTCGTCATAACGAGCAATCGGTCGGTCGAGGTCACTTACGGATTGGCACAGATTGAACAGGTCGTCGTTGGTACGCTGACCTGTATTCCCAGTTCAGAGTCGCAATATCCCCGCTGCCGATGAGCGGGGTCAGGAGAGATCAGCATGGCAGCAGCACAGACCGGCAAGCGTTACTTCTGTCCAAGCTGCGGCGCGGAATTTATCGTGACGCGCGGCGGCGAAGCAGAGCTCAAGTGCGGCGACACACCGCTCGAAGAGAAGAAGTAGCTTCCCGTTGACCATCCGTCACACGATGGTGATGGCAATCGGCCAGGAACAGTCCGCTGAGCGAGTGGAGGAGTAACCAACATGGCAGTCCAACTAGGCAAGCGATACCGAGATGAAGAGTCGGGCATTGAAGTGCTCTGCATCAAGCCGGGCGAGTGCGACCTCAAGGTCGACGAGCGTGAGATGGAACTGATGCAGCCGAAGGTGCTGCCCTCGGCTGACTAGATGCTGAGCGCTGCCAGGCTTGAGGCGCGTGACCAGGAGTCACCGCCCGATTGACGAGATCTGATGCCTAGCGTCCGAGAACAACTGCGGTCGGATTTGCATGACGCGATGCGTGCGAAGGACGCACGCCGTCGCAGCACGATCCGAATGCTCGAAGCTGCGATCAAGAACGCCGAAATCGAGAAGCGTGGCGCCGAACTGGCCGATGCGGACATCCTCGCGATTCTGCAGCGACAGGTGAAGCAGCGTCGCGAGTCGATTGAGCAATACGTCAGCGGCAATCGGGAAGACCTCGCCGAGATCGAGCGGGTCGAAATCGGGATCATTGAGCAGTATCTGCCCCGTCAACTTGGCCGGGACGAAGTTGAAGCACGGGCGCGGGCTGTGATTGAGCAGGTCGGCGCATCCGGTCCCGGCGACCGGGGCAAGGTGATGGGGATGTTGATGAAGGAACTGCGCGGGGAAGCGGATGGTTCGCTCGTCAACGCGGTGGTGGGGGAGTTGTTGGCCGAGGCGGCCGAATCCGAGTAGCCCGCCCAGTAACCCGCAGGGCGCAACGCTGCCGGCGTTGAAGCGCCAGACGTTCTACGTGACGTAACGAGGACTGTATCCTTGGTTTCGAGGCATGCGTAGGGAAGGTCCTTGCGCTGAATGTCCGTGACCGTGGTCCAATGATCCTGTCATGAGCCAACACAACTACTTCACACGATTGCGTGTCGGCGTGTTTGGAGTCGCGTTGGCTGTCGGCATCGTTCTCGCGCTCACCCCGTATCGGCCGACCGAGCAGTTTCCGACGTTGGGCGCTGTCGCTGATCGAGATGTCGTCGCTTCGCATGAGGCGATGTTCATCAGTACATCGCTGACCGCCGAGGCACAGGAAACCGCCCGGTCGGAGGTGGCGACCCAGTATGAGTTCAATCCCGATGTGCGTCCCGCGCAACTGGAGGCGCTGCGTCTATATCTCCAGGCTGTGACGCTCGAACGCGCAGCGCGAAGCGCGCCCATCGCGCCCGAGTCGGCTACGAGCGGGGATTCCGAAGCAGCCGGTGATGCAGACGAGGCTGAGTCCGAGGTTGACTCCGCAACAGAGCCTGCCACCGTCAGTGTTCCCGGATCACGGTTAGCCGAGCGGGACGAAGCATTCCTGATCGCAGTCTCCGATCCGCTCTATGGCAGCATTCAGCGGCAAGCGCCGATCATTCTGGAAGCGTTACTGCAAGAACGCCTCTACGAAGACGACCTCGACCCTGTGCGGCTGACACTGCACGATCGAGTCGACCCCACCTTCTCATTGACCGAGACGACGCTGATCTCTTCGTTGGTAGGCGCTTATCTCCGTCCGACCATGATTGAATCGCCGACGTTGACCCAACAGGCGCAGGATCGTGCGGCGCGTTCCGTGGCAGGTGTGCCGCGAACAATCGCCGAGGGCGAGCTGGTCATCGCGCGTGGTCAGCTCGTCGATGACGACGCGGCGGAAGCATTCGCCAATTTGACGCCGCGCTCTGCCGGCATTGAGGTTGAGTCGCTCGGCGCGATCGTGATTCTCGGCCTGGGCGCGTCGGTGGTGTTCGCCCTGTATCTGAGGATCTGGCAGCCTGCCGAGGCAGCCAGCGACCGGCGGATTCTACTGCTCGCTGTGTTGATCCTGTTCTCGGTCCTGGCGGCAAGGCTGTGGTTTGAGTTTGCGTTGCCTGGAGGAGTTGACGAGTCACTCGATCTGATGCTGCCCCTGGCTGCCGGACCGGTATTGGTCGCTGCACTGCTAAGCACCGGATTGGGCGTCACGACCGGCGTGTTGATCGCAGTCCTCGCCGGACTGGCGGCGATCGTGCTGCCCGACTACGGTCTGGCCCCGTCCGGTGCGTTGGCGCTGCGTCCATTGGCGTTCTTCCTGGCGAGTTCGCTCGGCGGCGTCTTCGCCGCGACGCGAGCCCAGGCGCTGGCTCAATATGGATTGGCCGGAATCGCGGCCGGATTGGCGGGCTTCCTCGCCGGCGCGGCGATCTGGCTGCTCGATCCGCAGCGCGTCACTGATCAGCTCGGTTGGCTGGCGCTGGCGGCGCTGGTCACCGCGGCGTTGGTCTCGGTGATCACCATCGGCGCGTTCTCACTGCTCGGTGCGCTGTTCGGGATCACTACGCCGATGCGACTGCTCGAGTTGGCCCAGCTTCAACGTCCGCTGTTGCGCCGCCTGCAAGAAGAAGCTCCAGGCACATTCCACCATTCCCTGTTAGTGGCGACCATGTCCGAGCGTGCCGCGGCGCAGATCGGAGCCGACCCGTTGCTCGTGCGCGTCGGCGCGTACTACCACGACATTGGCAAGCTCAATCGTCCGGCGATGTTCATCGAGAACCAGGAAGGACCGAACCCGCACGACGAACTCAAGCCAAGCGAGAGCGCACGCCTGATCATGGATCACGTCACAGGCGGGGATGAACTTGCGCGCCGGGATCGATTGCCGCCGCGCATTCGCGACTTCATCCTCGAGCATCACGGCTCGCGTCGCGTGGCGTTCTTCTATCGCAAGGCGGCGATGTCCGATCCGCGAGTGGATGTTCGCGACTACATCTATCCAGGACCGCCGCCGCAGTCGCGCGAGACGGCGATTGTCATGCTGGCCGACAGTTGCGAAGCGGTCGTGCGGGCCAGCGGCGAGCGAAACGCCGATCGAATCGGGTCCTTGGTCGATGGCGTGTTCGACGAACGTCTGCGGGAGCGTCAGCTCGATCACTGCGCCCTCACGCTCAGCGAGTTGCGCCTGATTTCGGCCAGCTTCAAACACACGCTGGTTGGTGTGCATCATCAGCGAATCGAGTATCCGCCAGCCGCTGAAGCCGAGTTGCGAACCATGCCCAGGGAAGCGCCCAGGGAAGAATCGTCGACGAATCCGGCGCTCTAGTGAGGCCGTCGTGGGGCTCTGGGTCAGCGGCAACTGGCCATAACGAGTACGACAGATAGCATCGCATCATGCGATTCGCCGTGCTCGTCTTTCCCGGCACCTGGAGCGATTGGGACTGCGTCTACGCCCTGCAAGACCAGGGTCAGACGGCCGAGCGAGTCTGGCATCGTGAGGCTGACCTCGACGGGTTCGATGGTGTCATTCTGCCCGGTGGCTTCTCCTACGGCGACCATCTGCGTTGCGGCGCAATCGCGCGATTCTCGCCGGTGATGTCGGCGCTCGAGCGCTTCGCTGCGACGGGTAAGCCAGTCTTCGGCTCGTGCAATGGTTTCCAGATCCTCTGCGAGGCTGGACTCCTACCAGGCGTGCTACTGCCCAACGAGACGTTGCAGTTTCGCTGCCAACCACAGGAACTGACTGTCGAACGCGCCGACACCGGTTTCACCAACGTCTGCGACGACGGACAGGTCGTGCAACTGCCCATCTCACATGGCGAAGGTCAGTACTTCGCCGAGCCGTCGGTGCTGGACGAACTGGAAGATGCAGGTCGCGTCCTGTTCCGATACAGCGGTCAGAATCCTAACGGTTCGCTGCGGGACATCGCCGGGATCATGAATCCCATGGGCAACGTGTTGGGCATGATGCCGCACCCGGAGCGCGCCTCCGACCAACTACTCGGCGGGACCGACGGCAACTACATCTGGCGATCGATCATCGAGCACTGGGGCTGACATGAACCGCTATCCGCCGCCCGCAGATGCTCCGCCGGCCCATGTCGACGACGAAGTGCTGGCGCAGATCGCGCTCAGCCAGGACGAGTATGAGCTAGCCAGTGAGAAGCTGGGCCGAGCGCCGTCAGATGTCGAGCTGGGCATGATCGGCGCGCTGTGGAGCGAACACTGCGGCTACAAGCACTCACGCCCGCTGTTTCACCACTTCCCGACCGAGGATGAACGCATCCT
The DNA here is from genome assembly GCA_965207365.1 of Dehalococcoidia bacterium. Lineage (GTDB taxonomy): Bacteria > Chloroflexota > Dehalococcoidia > Bin125 > Bin125 > Bin125. Next base: position 2,000,424 of record OZ242281.1, read on the forward strand.
CACCACCCTCGGCGAAGAGAATGCCGGAGCGATCTCCATCGGCGGCGGCTGGGTCGCGGTGATGAAGATTGAGTCGCACAATCATCCCTCGGCGATTGAGCCGTATGAGGGCGCGGCGACGGGCGTCGGCGGGATCGTGCGCGACATCTTCGCGATGGGCGCGCAGCCGATCGCGCTACTCGATTCGCTGCGCTTCGGACCGTTGGAGGATCGGCGCAATCGACGCCTCTGTACAGGCGTCGTCGCCGGCATCGGTGGCTACGGCAATTGCCTCGGCATTCCGACCGTTGGCGGCGAGCTGGTGATCGGCGAGTCCTACAGCGGCAATCCGCTGGTCAATGCGATGTGCCTTGGGATTGCGCCGCAAGGCTCGTTGATCTCAGCGACCGCTGGTCCGCCGGGCACGCTGCTGATGATCGTCGGCGCCGACACCGGGCGCGACGGACTACACGGCGCGACCTTTGCCTCGGTTGAACTGGATGAGGCTTCGGCCGAGCGGCGGCCTGCCGTGCAGGTTGGCAATCCGTTCCTGGAGAAATCCCTGATGGACGCTTGCGTCGGACTGGTCCGGGAGCACCGAGACTGGCTCGAGGGTCTGCAGGACTGTGGCGCGGCTGGTATCACATCGTCGACAGTGGAAATGGCCGAACGCGCAGGGTCGGGAATCAGGATTCAGACGCAGAATGTGCCGCGACGCGAGTCTGGCATGACTCCATATGAAGTGATGCTCTCGGAGTCGCAGGAGCGGATGATCGCCGCGGTCAAGCCGGAACACGTTAGCGACGTAGAAGCCTGGTTCGAGCACTGGGACCTTCATGCAGAAGTGATCGGCGAGGTGACCGACGATGGCATTGCCAGAGTCTTCGACGGCGAAGACGAAGTCGCCGCGGCGCCGGTCTCGGTGATGACCAACCCGCCCGCGTACACGCCCTACGCCGAGCGAGACTCCGATGCAGCCGCGCGCGCTGCCTGGGATCCGTCTGAGCTGGACGACCTGACGCCGTCCGAGGCCAACGAGGCGTTGCTCCAACTGCTTGCCTCACCCAACATCGCATCGAAGCGCTGGGTCTATCGACAGTACGACCACATGGTGGGCACAAACACGGTCGTGACGCCAGGCTCAGATGCCGCCGTGCTGCGCGTGCGAGGTCTCAAGCAGGGCCTCGCCGTCTGCACCGACGGTCCCGGACGTGCCGTCGAGCTCGACCCTTACGTCGGCGCGGCCCGAGCAGTGGCCGAGGCGGCACGCAACGTCGCCTGCAGCGGAGCGCGCCCAGTGGCTGTCACGGACTGCCTCAACTTCGCCAATCCCGAGCGAGCGCCCATCTACTTCCAGCTCAGCGAGTCGATCCGCGGCATGGCCGATGCCTGCCGAGCCTTCAACACACCCGTCGTCTCAGGCAACGCCAGCCTCTACAACGAGTCCGAAGACGGCCCCGTGACGCCAACGCCCGTCGTCGGAATGCTCGGCATCATCGCCGATGTCAGGCAAGCCGTGCGCATGGCATTCCAGGACGAGGGAGACGAAGTCTGGCTGCTTGGCGCAGGGATAGAGCAGGATGCGTCATCCCTGGGCGGCAGCGAACATCTCGCTGTGCGTCATGGCAAATCGGCGGGTCCGGTCGCAATCGATCTCAAAGCCGAATTTGCGCTGATCGAGGTCCTGGTTAAGGCGTGTGAGGCAGGCCTGCTCAAGTCCGCCCACGACTGCGCCGACGGCGGCCTGGCGGTGGCGCTGGCAGAGTCGGCAATTGTTGGCGAGGTCGGGGTTTCGATTGATCGACCCATTTCCGGAAGGCTAGACGCTGCTCTCTTCGGTGAGGCCGGAGGACGAGCGGTCGTCAGTCTCGACCCGAACCAGGCGGGCAGACTGGCAGAACTGGCCTCGAAGAATGGCCTGGTTGCCACAAGGATCGGAACGGTCGGTTCAGATCGATTGATCATCGCCGCCATTGACATCCCGCTAGCCGATGTGGCCGACACGTGGACTTCGGCGCTGCCGTCGTTGTTGGACGGCTAATGGGTGAGTCTGGCAGGCACTAACGTGGAGAATCCAGCAACTTCGCGAGTTCCTCTTGCTCGTTTTCGATCTCATCAACGGCCTCTCGCAGGATCCGCCTAATGTTGTCTCGGAACTCCTCAGCGGCCGCATCCCGTCGCGCACGAGATTGGATACGAGGAGCGGCGGGCTCAAGGATCCGTCCAAACATCAGCCTCGCACGCTCGAAGGTTGATCCCCGGCCGCGCAGATCGTAGGCATCCTCCCATTCCCGCAAGCGTTCTTCGGCGATCTGTCGTTCTGCATAGGCATGAATGCGTTGGGATGTCACCTGTCGGATGTTGTCGATCACGGCCTTTTCGTCTTCAGAAGTGCCGCGGCCTCGCCATTCGACTGGCTCGTCGAGCCAGTCCGAGACTACAGTCTGCATCTCTCGAATGAGTTCGGCAACAGGTTTCAAGTCGTTGTATTCGTTTGTTCCGAAGTGTGCCAAGCGCCGACACAATGCCTTGATCCGCGTCCAGTGCTCCTTGCCAATGTCTGGCTGAGCCTCCAAGCCTAGCCTTCCCTTCCAAAGGGTCTTGAACGTCTCAGTGGCATCATTGAGTGCTAGGTCGTCGAGACTGTAGAAGTCATAGACTGGCATGAGGCTGCCACGCGATTGAAGCTGTCCCGAACTACGCATTACGTCCATCAGGTCACGAAGGACACCCACATCATTGCCTGGCAGCCGTAAAGCCCTGCGGTCGAGGGCACCCAGGTAGAACGCATGTGTGCTGAGGCGTTCTTCAAGGGTCTCATTGACGCGCGGGGCGAGGCGCTCTCGAAGACCGGACAGCGCATTGACGATCGAGTCTCGGACGTGTTCTATCTTCTGCGGTCTGCTCCTGAGATTGTCGCCTTTCACTTGATCGAAGTGGGTGAAAGCGACCGCCAGCTTTGCACCGTGACCGCTGTTGCCGGCCGTATCCAACAGGTTGAGGGGTGCTAACTGAAGCGGCTGCGCTGCGCTGTCGACGAGCAAGATAAGGTCAGTGTCGTCGAATCTCGAAGTGATCTTTGTGGAGATACTTCCGGCTTCCCTTGAGGAGTGCCCAAGGCCTTCACCGTCGATTAGCACGAGGCGGGAGTCCTCGGTTTGCAATTCATCCCGAGAGGGAAACAACGGGCCCATTACCCGAACGCCATCGACTATGGGTGTGAGTAGTCGGCCAAACTGCTTGTGATGGTTGCTACTGAACCATCTGACTTGCGTGAGAAACTCGTCCCGGCTCTGGGATTCGAAGGTCCAATATGTTGGCCACTGCGAGCGCAAATCGGATATGTCGTCGAAGTGGCCGGATGAGACAAGTGTGAAGCGATGCTCGATCGCCGTCATGATGTCATCAAGAAGCGCTGAGTACTCGTCCAGGTTGCGGAGCGCAGGTTCGAACAGCTCATCTAGCCACTCGTCTCGCTCGTTGGGGGTCTTGAGGTTTGCGTAATCGTCGTACTCTGCGGCGGCGAGGTGCTGTGCAGCGAGCGCAATCTCGCGAATCCTGGAAACGAACTCTTCCAGCTGGCTGTTGTTGCGTGCGGTTTCTTCTGCACCGACTATCTCTTCTGCAAGCAGCTGCGCGCCGACCTCGTCTTCGTCGCCATAGTCGTCATACTCGTCTTCCGAGTCCGCGTTTTGGTTCGGCAGCGACTGACTCCAGCCCCCGAGGATGTACGACATTCGGAATCTCTGCTCTGCGTGCTCGAGAAGGGCGTGTGCGATGGTCGAGTCGCCGGCCCCGGGATCCGTAACCACAACCGTGCACGCCGCCTCAATGCAATCACGCACATCGTCCTGAACTTGTTCTTGAGAGGCAAACGTGACCACCGCCTGATAGGGGCCGGGAGCGGTGACAATCTCGATTTCTGCAATGGTCGTCTTTGCGGTTGATGTAGAAGGGAATCGGTCACGATTGGGATCGGAGCCGATTAGGTGGCGTAGCAGGGTGGTCTTTCCTGCGCCTGTTGTGCCGACCAAGAGGACTCGCGAGTAGCCGTCGTCCCTGCCAGGTAACGGAATGACGCTATCTCGAGTGTCGCGGGATGTGCGGTCGAAACGTGCATGGGTCATCAATGGCGCGGTCTCCTTGTACGAAGATTGAAGCTGCAAAAGGGGATGGATGTGACACCCTGGAACGCTAGAGATAAGGGTATCGGCCTCTGCCAACAGCTACGGGGTTATCAGTCTCCCGCCGCAGCCGATCCCTGACTCCCCACCGACGTAATCCCGGAGTCGTGCAGGCGCTCGATGTCGGGCCAGTCGTAGCCGAGGTTTAGCAGTTCGAGTTCGGTGTCCTGACCCAGTTCCGGCGCTGACGATCGCACCGTCGTTTGGGTCTCGCTGAAGCTGACCGGGATACCGACGACCTTGTGATGCTCGAAGTGTGGATGAGGCGTTTCCTGCAGGTAGCCGTTGAGCCAGAAGTGATTGTCCTCGGCGACCTGTTCGTAGTCGTAGATCGGCCCGCATGGGATGCGCTTGGCGATCAGGCGCTCCAGCCACTCGTCGCGGGGTCGCTGCTTGAATGTCTGCTCCAGCTCTGAGCGCAACCATTCCTCGTTGTCTCGACGCGCGAACGGGTCGGTGGTGCGAGCGTCGGCGAGCAGGTCGGGGCGTTCCATCGCCTCGCAGAGCGGCGGCCAGCTCTTGGGGTCGAGCAGACCCATCGTGAACCATTCACCGTCGCTGCCCTGGTACCAACTGAAGGTCGCCGAGAACGAGCGTCCCGGCTTGAGGATCGGCTGATAGCTGCTGTGCAAATACGCCTGCAAGGACAGCGCTTGCAACGTGAGCATTGCACCGAGTTGGGACACATCAATCTTCTGACCGACGCCGTGCTGCGACCGAGCGAACAGCGCGGTCACGATTCCGTAGGCGAAGAGCAGCGATCCGGTCTGGTCGGCCAGACCCCACGGCGCGGTGTACGGTCGCTCGCCCGGTCCGCCGCCGAGTGCGATCATCGCGCCCGACATCCCCTGGGCGACGACGTCAAACGAACCGCGAGTCGCCCACTCGCCCTCCGGACCGAAGCCTGAGTTTGTGGCGTAGATGAGCTGCGGGTTGACCTCCTTGAGGTCGTCGTAGCCCAGCCCAATCGAATCGAGGTAGCCGGGGCGGAAATTCTCCGCGAGTACGTCGGCGTCCCTAATCAGTCGATGCACAACCTCGATCGCTCCGTCTGCTCGGAGGTCGAGCGTCATCGAGCGCTTGCCGCGATTGAGCGCCTCGAAGTAGGAGCAGAAGCCGTCGGCGCCTACGCCGAGTTGGCGTCCCGGGTCGCCGTTGCCGGGCATTTCCACTTTCAACACATCGGCGCCCATGTCGGCCAGCATGGCCGTTGCGTGCGGGCCGTTCTGGTATCGAGTGAAGTCAACGACACGGATTCCTTCGAGCGGTGAGGGCATGATCAGTCTCCTTCGGGCGCAAGTGGTGTCAAGATATCGGATTGCCCCGAGCACGATAGGATCGGCGCATGATTGCAGAGGTGTTCCAGACGCCTGATGCGGCTGTCGCAGACATTGCGAACGGCGCGACGATCCTCGTTGGTGGATTCGTTTCGGCAGGAACTCCCTCGAATCTGATCCGGGCGCTGTGTCGGACAGGGCAGACCGAGTTGACTGCGGTCGCCAACAACATTGGCCTCGGAGACCTGTTGGATGAGCTCTGTGAAGATCGGCAGTTGGCGAAGGTCATCGCCACATTCGCGATTCACGCCTCGGGCACTCGTCAGTCGCGCTTTGAATCTCAGTACCGCGCAGGCGAGGTTGAACTGGAGCTGGTCCCGCAGGGCACGCTGATCGAACGATTGCGAGCCGCTGGTGCAGGTCTCGGCGGCGTGCTGACCAAGACCGGACTCGGCACGATGATGGCGGAAGGCAAAGACACACTCGAGATCGACGGCGAACGCTGGTTGCTGGAGCGTCCGTTGCGCGGCGATGTCGCGCTGATCAAAGCCTGGCGTGCCGATCACCTTGGCAACCTGCAATACCGGCTCGCCGGTCTCAACTTCAATCCGGTCATGGCGACCGCTGCCGACCTGGTGATTGCGGAGGTGGAAGAGATCGTCGATCCGGGCGTGATTGAGCCTGAGCAGGTCGGGACGCCTGCCGTTTACGTCGATCGATTGGTCCAGTGTGACCCGATTCCCGTTCGTTGGGAGGGCTGACGTGTCAGAAGCCAGGCCCCCAACCGGTTTGAGCCGTGAGCTGATCGCGCTACGCGCCGCGCGTGAACTGGAGCCGGGTTCGGTCGTCAATCTGGGCATCGGACTGCCGACGCTGGTGGCGGGATTCGTCGAGCCGTCCGACGGCATTCTCTTCCAGGCCGAGAACGGCATCCTGGGCTATTCCGATGTCTCGGAGTCGGACTTTGACTCTGATCTGATCAACGCCGGTGGACAACCGGTCGACCTCGTCGCCGGAGCCAGCTTCTTCGACACCGCGGAGTCATTCGCCATGATCCGCGGCGGACACATTGATGCCGCGATCCTCGGCGGACTACAGGTCTCCGCGCAGGGTGATCTGGCCAACTGGTACGTACCAGCCCGAGGCGGCGGCAGCGTGGGCGGCGCGATGGACCTCGCGGTCGGCGCGAAGAAACTGATTATTGCGATGGCGCATGTCACACGAGATGGGGAACCACGAATCGTCGACGTCTGTGACTATCCGCTGACTGCGGAGCGCTGCGTTGACGTGATCATCACCGACTATGCAGTCATCGATGTGACCAAGAGTGGACTCCAGCTTCGAGAAGTAGCGCCTGGTGTCTCGGTCGGGGAAGTGATCGACTGGACCGGCGCTGCGGTGGATGTTTCAGGCGACGTGATTGAAATGTCACTCTGACCGGATGAGTCGGTGCGCTATTCTAGGTAGGTATCGCTGCAATGTAGGGAGCGACTCATGCGCGGTGTGTTCAAGGTGATCGGTCGGGGCGCACAGGTGTTGAGGCGTGGACCGGTCACGGTGCACTACCCCTACGAGAAGAAGCAGCTTCCCAAGCGAGCCCGCACCTTCCCCTACCTGATCTGGAATCATCAGCTCGAAGAGCCGAACTGCACCGGCTGCGGCAAGTGCGCGGCGGCCTGTCCGGTCGACTGCATGACGACCTCGCTGACCAAGAACCCGGCGCACGCAGCGGGCAAGAGCAACCACAAGTCAGTTATCGACGACTTCTACATCGACTTCGGTCGCTGCATGCGCTGCAACATCTGCGTCGAGGTCTGTCCATTCGACGCAATCGCGATGCTGCCCATGTGGGAGGGCCACGAGCAGACGACGTACGACCGACGAGAGCTCGTGATGGACCTCGACGATCTGCTCGCACCCAGCCGTGCCGATGTCAACCTGCCCTTCTGGATTCCCGAGACGATCCTCGAGAAGACTGAAAAGGAGCGGGTCAATCGCAAGCAGTTTGCGGCTGAACTGGCTTCAGGCGAAGAGCAATAGCGCCTGCTCCCAGAGCCTGCCTCGGTGCTCGCCCGAAAGTAGCTTCCGTCATACCCGCGCTCCGTCGCGGGTATCTAGTAGAGGGCCGCACCAACGCCTTGGCCCGATGGGAGACCAGTGCGTAACTCCTGTTTGCGGTCGTTCTGATCTCCCGTAGGGGCGACCCTTGTGGTCGCCCGTGTTGGCTGTTGCCTGGTTAGTCGCTATTCATCGCCCGACAATCCCGAGAGCAGTTCGCTCACGCGTGGTGCGACGATTGCGACTCCGACGGCCAGCGCGGTGTTGACCAGGATCCACGGCCAGTAGAGGTCTTCGGCGAGCCAATCGACGCCGACGCCGCTCTCATCGAGGCCAAACTCCAGCCACCAGTCGAGGAAGACGAACAGTACCAGCGCCACATTGAGCGGACTGGCAATCGGTCCGTCAATGCCCTTGCCCGCGATCCAGCGAGCGACGAATGCAAACACTGCCAACGCGACAGCCCAGGTCCAGGCTGGCGACGGGTAGCTCACGTCGGCCTGCCAGATGGCGAGGTTCATCCAAAAGTTCAAGAACGAGAAGACCAGCACCCAGATGACCAGTGGTCGTGTTGCATACGGAGCGAGCAATCGCGCGGCGATGACTGTCAGGATGAACATGAGTGAGAACGGCCAGAAGATTGGCTCGGCTGCAAAGTTGGCCGAGACTGATGAGTAGGACAGAATCACTTCGCAGATCATCAACCCCAGCACAGCCAGGACGACGGTCATGTTCTCAATGTCGCTCAACTTCCCCCGTAGCGGGCGCCAGGTGAGGATGCGGGCGATGATGACTGCTGTCAGGATTTCGGCAGCCCACCAGATTGACTGCTGGTCGACGTTGACCAGTTCGCCGATGGTTTCGAGCAGGAAGATCAGCGCCGCAGTCAGGATGACGAAGCGCCAACTCGTGTCATCCCAGACTCCACGCATCATCCTAAGCGGATCGCTCAGTAGCTGTTCGTGATGTGGCATGGGCGTCTCCTCTCGAGACAGGTGTCTGATGTTGCGAACGTAGGCCTTTGAAATCGACGATGTCGTACGTTGCAGGCAACGCAGAACACATACGAAGGAGCGATGTATGGGTGTACTCGACGGCAAGGTTGCGCTGATTACAGGCGCGGCCTCAGGTATCGGCTTGGCGACGACGCAATTGTTCGTCGAGGAGGGCGCACAGGTCGCGATGGTCGATCGCAACGCCGACCTGGTCAACGAAACCGCACGCGAGATCGGTTCCAGCGCGATGGCGATCAGTGGCGATGTGACTAATGAGGATGATGTCGCCGCGATGGTCGCCAAGTGCGTAGAACGTTTTGGACGGCTGGACATTGGCTACAACAACGCCGGGATCGCGGGTACTGCGCCGATTCACGATCATGAGCTGGGACACTTCCAGCACGTCATCGATGTCTGCTTGACTGGTGTGTTCCTGGGCCTCAAACACCAGTCGAAACAACTGATCGCGCAGGGCGAGGGTGGCTCGCTGATCAATACGGCCAGCATCAACGCGACCCAGGCGACGAAAGGTTTGAGTGCTTACTGCTCGGCCAAGGCGGGTGTGGCGATGCTGACCAAGGTTTCGGCGCTGGAGCTCGGTGAGTACAACATCCGGGTCAACGCCATCGGTCCGGGCCACACCGAAACGCCGCTCACCGCTCGCGCCCGCGATGTCGATGGCTTCGACGAGGCAATGATCGGCGCAACGCCTCTAGGCTGACTCGGACTGCCGAATGACATCGCCCAGATGGCCCTCTTCCTGGCCAGCGACGCCAGTCCCTGGGTCTCGGGACAGCTTATGTACGTCGACGGAGGAATCACGGTCAACGAACTGCCGCCGGGCTTCAATCTGTTAGAAGCGCAACCACGCCAACCCCGCGCGGACTGACCCGACAGCCTTCGACGTTACTGCATCCCTCCGGTCCCCTCTCCCCGAGGGAGAGGGTTAGGGTGAGGGCCGGGGCAAGGCCAAGAACAGCATGACCAGATAGACAGGGACGGCCGACCCTCACCCCAGCCCTCTCCCAAAGGGAGAGGGAGTACCGACCCCAAACATCAGAGTTCTGCATTGGAGCAAACCATGGGACAACTCGACGGTAAAGCAGCGCTGATCACCGGCGCGGCGTCAGGAATTGGGCTGGCGGCAGCCAGGCGTTTCGCCAAGGAAGGCGCACAAGTGGCGCTGGCCGATCGCAACGCCGATGGCGCGGCCGAGGCGGCTCGCGAGATTGGCTCTCAGGCGATGGCGATCACCGCAGATGTGACCGATGAAGAGGATGTCGCCAACATGGTGATGTCCTGCGTCAATCGTTTCGGCAGGTTGGATGTCGCTTTCAACAACGCCGGCATTGGCGGCTTCTCGCCGATCCAGGACTATCCCTTATCGCAGTTTCAGCAGGTCATCGATGTCTGCCTGACTGGTGTGTTCCTCTGCATCAAGCACGAGTCCAAGCATCTGATTGAGCAGGGCTCGGGCGGCTCGATCATCAACACCGCGTCATTGAACGCGATCCAGGCGACGGAAGGACTGTCGGCATACTGTTCGGCCAAGGCGGGCGTGGCGATGCTGACCAAGGTGTCGGCATTGGAGCTGGGCCGACACGATATTCGCGTCAACAGCATCGGTCCGGGTCTGATCCGCACGCCCCTGACCGAAGGGCTACGCGTGGTGCCGGGCCTTGAAGACGCCTTTGCCGCAGAGGCTCCGTTGGGGCGAATTGGCGAGCCAGAGGATGTCGCTCAGCTCGCGCTCTGGTTGGCGTCTGACGCGTCGTCGCTGATGACCGGCCAAACAGTACAGCTCAACGGCGGTGCCGACATCAACAAGTACCCGCCGCTATTCGACTTCTTCGGCGACCGTCCGCAGTAGATCCTAGACTGCCCTGCAGTTTGGCGGACGCCAATCAGGGTCGGTCTGGAGGCGGAAGGTGCGGGAATTCGAAGGCAAGACGGCGGTCGTCACTGGAGCCGCGAGTGGGTTGGGACTCGCCTTCGCCAGGCGTTTCGCGGCAGAAGGAATGAACGTCGTCCTCGCCGACATCGAGGAAGACGCGCTCAACGCTCAAGTCCAGCGGCTGGAGCAGGAGGAGCGCAACGTGCTCGGCGTCGTCGTCAACACGATGCGCCGCGAGACGCTTGTGAATCTGCGCGACGAGACGATCGAGCGTTTCGGCAACATTCATATCCTCTGCAACAACGCAGGCGTGAGCGGACTTGACGATGCGGGCTTCGACGATGACGGAGAAGTCCGCGGACCCTGGGACGTTCCAGAACGCACCTGGAACTGGGTCATGGGAGTGAACTTCTGGGGCGAGCTCCACGGCTGCCAGGTGTTCATTCCACACATGCTTGAACATGGCGAAGCCGGACACGTTGTCAACACCGGCTCGCTAGCTGGACTGGTGCCCGGCGGCGGCGCATATGGCGTGTCCAAGCACGGCGTGCTCGCCCTGACCGAAGGAATCTTTCAGAGCTTTGAATCGATGGGCGTCAACCTCAGCGCGTCTGTCCTGTGCCCCGGCAGCGTCGATACCAACCTCGCACGGGCAGAGCGCAACCGTCCCTCCGAGTTTGGCGATCAGGTCGAACTCAGTGCCGCGGCCCATGAGGGCCTGCTCGCAATGCTCAGTGACGGCATGGATCCCGAGCAGGTCGCCGAGCTCGTCTTCGACGCAATTGTCGAACAGCGCTGCTACATCCTGCCGCATTCGTCGTTGGATGATTTCGTGCGTGGACGCGTCGAACACGTGCTCGCGCGTGGCGCGCCGGTCACACTCGACTTTGAAGAGATCATGCGCCGCCGTGCGGCCGGCGAACAAGTCTGACAACCTGAGAGGAGCGACCAATGAGAGAGTTCGCAGGCAAGACAGCGGTGGTCACCGGAGCGGCAAGTGGGATGGGTCTGGCGTTCGCCCGACGCTTCGCAGCCGAAGGCATGAACGTCGTCCTGGCAGACATCGAACAGGATGCGCTCAATGCGCAGGTCGTGAGACTTGAGCAGGAAGAACGCAACGTCCTCGGCGTGGTCGTCGACACGATGCGTCGGGAAGCGCTGGAGAATCTCCGCGACCAGACGATTGCCGAGTTTGGCAACATCCATATCCTGGTCAACAACGCAGGCGTCGCCGGCGGCGAGGATGCTGGCGTGTTCCCCGACGGCAGGGTCCAGGGCACCTGGCAGGTTTCGGACGAGACTTGGAACTGGGTCATGGGAGTGAACTTCTGGGGCGTCCTCTACGGTCTCCAGGTCTTTATCCCGCACATGCTCGACCACGGCGAGGAGGGCCACATCGTCAATACCGCCTCGCTGGCTGGTCTGATGCCCGGCGGCGGCGCGTACAGCGTCTCGAAGCACGCTGTGTTGACAATGACTGAAGGGCTCTACCAGCAATTTCAGGCAATGGGCGCGAATCTCAGCGCGTCGGTGCTCTGTCCCGGCTTCGTCAACACCAACATCGGCCACGCCGATCGCAATCGGCCTGAGGAGTTTGGCGGCGAGTCTGAGCGCAGTGCCGAGCAGGAACAGGCGATCGCGTTCATGCTTGGCGGAGGCATGGATCCTGACCAGGTCGCCGACATCGTCTTCGACTCGATCGTCGAACAGCGCTGCTACATCCTGCCCCATCCCGCCTGGGACGATGTCGTGCAAGGGCGAGTCGAACACATCCTCGCCAGGCAGGCGCCGATCTCCGTCGACATAGAAGAGATGCTGCGCCGCCGAGCGGCGGGACAGGAAGTCTGAGCAGAAGCCCACACCACAGGAGGACTGAATCGTGCGAGAATTTGCAGACAAGACGGCCGTGGTCACCGGTGGCGCAAGCGGGATCGGGCTGGCGATGGTCGAGCGCTTCGCCTCGGAGGGCATGAATGTCGTGCTGGCCGACATCCAGGAAGACGCGCTCCAGGCCCAGGTCCAGCGGCTGGAGCAGGAAGAACACTCGGTGATGGGCATCGTCGTGGACACGGTTCAGCGAGAATCGCTGGAGCGGGCTCGCGACGAGATCATCGAACGCTTCGGCAACATACACATCCTCTGCAACAACGCCGGCGTATTCAGCTTTCAGGATGCGATGGGATTTGGTGATCAGGCGATCAACATCTGGGATGTCGAGGACAGCATCTGGGAGTGGGTGATTGGGGTGAACTTCTGGGGCGTGCTCTACGGCGTACAGACCTTCCTCCCGCACATGGTCGGTCACGGAGAAGAAGGCCACGTGGTCAATACCTCTTCGGTCGCCGGAATCACCCCGGGCGGCAGCGCCTACAGCGTCTCAAAGCATGGCGTCCTGACGTTGACGGAGGGGCTGCACCAGAATCTGGAGCAGATCGGCTCAAAGATTGGCGCCTCCGTGCTCTGTCCGGGCGCAGTGCAGACAGAGATCATGAACGCCGACCGCAACCGGCCCAACGAGTACGGCGGCGCAGGCGAACGATCGGAACGGGAAGCCGCGGCGTACAACGCCTTCCTCGCAGGCGGCATCGATCCGGCCAACGTTGCGGACCAGGTGCTGCAATCGATCATCGAGCAACGCTGCTACGTGCTGCCGCATCCCGATTGGGACAACTTCGTGCGAGAGCGAGTCGAGAACATCCTTGCCCGGACGGTCCCGGCTACGCGAGATACTGCTGCATTGCTGCGCCGACAGGCTCCCGGTGAGCAGAGGTAGCAGCCGCTCGTAGACTGCGCGGATAATCGCCCCACGACTCGGAAACACTCTGAGAGGTCTTTAGCAATGCGTGAGTTCAGCGGCAAAACGGCAGTCGTCACCGGCGGAGCGTCAGGAATGGGATACGCGTTCGCGGAGCGCTTCGCGGCGGAGGGCATGAACGTCGTCCTGGCCGACATTGAGACGGATGCGCTAAAGGCGGCGGTTACGCGGCTCGAGCAGCAGGAACGCAACGTGATCGGCGTCGAAGTCAACACGTTGCAGCGGGAAACGCTCGAGAACCTGCGGGACCAGGCGATTGACCAATACGGCAACATCCACGTGCTCTGCAACAACGCCGGTGTGACCTCGCGCCGGGACGGTGGCCTGGGCGCCGGTTCCGGCGCGGTGCCAATCTGGGAGGTGCCCGACTCGACCTGGGACTGGGTCATGGGAGTCAACTTCTGGGGAGTGCTCTACGGCTTGCAGGTGTTCGTTCCCTCAATGCTGGAGCACGGCGAAGAGGGCCACATCGTCAATACGGCATCAGTCGCGGGGCTGATTCCCGGCGCGTCGGCCTACAGCGTCTCCAAGCACGGCGTGCTCACCCTGACCGAGGGCCTCTGGCATCATCTCCGAGCCGCGGACTCCAACATCTCCGCCTCTGTCCTATGCCCTGGATTCGTCAACACACAGATCAACGAAGCAGAACGCAATCGCCCCAGCGAGTTCGGCGAGTCGATTGAGGCAAACGAAGCACAGCGCATGGCGTCTCAAGTCTTCCTCGGAGGCGGGATGGACCCAAACGATGTCGCCAATCTCGTCTGGCAGGCCATGGTCAACGACCACCTCTACATCCTGCCCCACGACGGCTGGCGAGACGTGATCCGAGGGCGGGTAGAGGCCGTGCTGGAAAGCACGCAGCCAGTCGATGTCGACTTCCAAAAGATGATGGAGCGGAGGGGTCAAGGTGAGATGGTGTAGCTGGACTACAATCTCCGCGACGTCAGGGAGTTTGTCACATTGGATGTAGATGTGGCATCTTGACATCACGAGTTCTGAGCATCATGATGCCTGCATGAGAACAACGCTAACTCTCGACGACGATGTTGCGGCTGCCCTCAAGCAGCAGGCCCAACTACTCAATCAACCATTCAAGCAGGTCGTGAACGATTCGTTGCGTCGAGGTCTAGCGATGTCAGCGCCTGCTGACCGTCCTCCGTTCAAGATCAAAGCGTTCTCCAGCGGGTATCAGCCAGGAATTGATCCGACGAGGTTGAGGCAGATTGCAGACGAACTCGAAGTGGAAGAATCTCTCCGGGAACTCCCAGTGTGATCATTCCCGATACAAACTTACTTCTGTTCGCATACCATCGAGAAGCCTTGGAGCATGATCGCGCCGCGAACTGGTGGCGAGAACTCATGGTTGGAAGCGAACGAATTGGGATCCCCTGGGTCGTCGCAACTGGTTTCATTCGGATTTCAACCAACCCGAGAATCTATAGCCGTCCAATCTCTGTTGTCGAGTCGCTTGAGATCGCCAATGAGTGGTTCAGTTTCCCGCACGTGCTACCGGTAAATCCCGGATCTGACCACCTGGCGCTTATCTCAGAGCTGCTGACTACCATCGCCGTCGGCGGCAACCTCGTTACCGACGCGCACATCGCGGCTTTGGCCATCGAGTATCAGGCTGAAGTCCACTCGAACGACAGCGACTTCTCCCGATTTCCGGGACTCCGATGGAAGAATCCCCTTGAGCAGTCCCGCTAGTTGGCGCGCACTCCGGCCGCGACCGCGGCGCGATTCTCGGGCGTCGTGTGCGGTGGAATTGAGCAGCCACCGGTGACGAACACTCGGGTGTTCCCAACGCTGGCTGCGTCTGACGCCTGAGCCTGAATCTCGTTGGCGCTCAACTCACCAAGTCCGGTTCGGCTGACGCCGCCCATCACACACTTGTCGGTTTCTGCCCATACCTCGTTGAGGCTGGCGTTTGACTCGTGCCGGTCGTCCCAGTTGAAGGCGTGTACTGGATAGTCGAGCACATCGCTGAGCATGTTGTTGGTGTGGCAAACGTGCAGGATGTTGAACTCTGCGTCGCGGATCGCGTCGAGCACCTGCAGGTCGTAGGGTCGGCCGAACTCACGGTAGAAGTCGGCGTTTGAGATATCGTGGCTGGCCCACTGCAGCGGGGCGTAGAAGACGCCCGACGCGCCGGCGTCCATGTTGGCTCGGCTGTAGTTGATGATCGTCTCGGTAATCCGTGCGATGGCGCCGTGTACAGCCGCTGGCGCTTCCGCGACCGCCTGCTTCATCGCCCTCGGATGACCAAACATCAAGCCGACGACTGCCATCGGCGAGAACACCGTCTGAACGACGTCCACCTCGCCCTTTGTCCGCTCGACCACCAGCCGCGTCGACTCGACGTGTTCGCCAAAGACGCCACGTTCAGCGTGGACCGGCATGACTTCATGCAGTTCATCAAGCTCGTTGAGCGCGGGACTGACAAGGGTCTGGTTCGTTTGTTCCACCGGCGGCGTGTAGACCGCGCCCCAGGCTTCTGGGAACATCGACCAGCGTGGGTTGATCTTGATGAAGTCCCAGTCGTACGCCTCGTATTGCTCGCAGGTAGCGCCGACGAGCTCATCGTTGCTCCACTCGCGCAGGAAATCATGCCCCCATAGAGAGGCAGGCGCACGGTCGACCGGCTCTCCAGCCACCGCGGCTCGTACACGTTCTCGCTTTGTCATGTCGGTCATCAGTTGGTCCCTTCCAGGGCAGTCTGCGATGTTTGCGTGTTCTGCCAGTCGACTTTGAATATCTGCACCGGTTCTCGGAACCCGCGCAGTTGATGCGATCCCTGGTCTTCGAAATCAATCGTCCGGCCCTGCAGCAATCCGCGGACCAGGTCGGAAACGAGAATCTCGCCGCCTCGGGCTTGCGACATGATCCTGGCGGCCTGATTGACTGTGGTCCCGTAGAGATCATCCGACTCGGCAATCGGTTCGCCGGCGCTGATCCCGATGCGAACGTGGACATCGCTGTAACGTTCATGGTTGGCCAGTTGCCACTGGATTTGCACAGCGGCTTCGACAGCCGCAGAAGCCGCCCTAAACCATGCCAGGACTCCATCGCCCATCGTCTTGACCTGGACGCCCTGGTTGTCTCGAATCACGGTGTGGGTGAGTTGTTCAATCTCGCGCGTGATCTCGCGCGCCTGGTCATCGCCAAGCCGGTCAACCATAGAAGTCGATCCTTCAATATCGGTGAACAGGATGGTGCGTGTGGCCTCACCAGTCGTTCGGCTGGGTGCGTCAATGCCGATAAAGTCGATGAGCGCTTCGGCGATCTGGGTAATGGTCGCCGCTCCGTTGACCAGGACCGGCGTGTCGTCGTGCAAGACGATCAGTCGGGCGCCGCGGATGATGCGCGCCCATTCCCGACCCATCGAGCTGTAACCGCCATCGAATCCTTCACTCTCGGACGGAATCGAGATCAGTGTTGGTATCTCTACGCTGCGCAGCTGCTCTCGCAGATCGAGTTCACGCATTTCACGAACCAGACCGAAGAGCCGGTTCATCGACGGATAGTGATGCATCGTCTGCGACATGTTGCGCAAGGAGTCTTCGTTCGCAGTGGGAGCGATCATGGTGAGCAATGCCCGGCGAGCCGATTCGTCGTGATGCTGCCAGCCCAGCCGCAACAGATTCTCAACCGTGCTGTCGATCAGGTCGCTGACTTCGCTGTGCTGCACCATGCCAGATCTGTCGCCGCCCATCGCGATGGGCAAATGCAACATCAGATGCGTGTATCGTTCGGGCTCGTTCAACATTGCGATCACGGCCGTCGGCGTTCCGATGTAATGACCCATCAACGCGACCCGCGGCTCCCCAACCTCATTGACGACCGCTGCCAGGTCCAGGGCCTCGTCATGGAACGAGCCAAAGACCCCGTCACGTTCCGACAGTCCGCAGCCGCGCGGGTCGAAGCGGATCACACGGAAGGACTGCGCGAGTCGGTCCCAGATGCCGCCAGGATCCCAGCCCACGTTGAGCGGCAACATTGGTCCGGTCGAGACAACCAACGGCTTGCCTACCCCGCGCTCGACCCAGGCGATGGCGACATCGTCTTCGGTGTGTGTGTATTGAACCGAGGGCGCGTTCATGGGGAGGCCGTTTCGTCCGATCAGATGCCCTGGATCATCCCGCCGTCGATGATGAATTCCGTGCCGTTCATGTACTCGGAGTCGTCAGAGGCGAGGAAGAGCGCCAGCTTGGCCACTTCCTCGGCCTCGGCAAACCGACCGTAGGGAATGCGCTGCATGAGCACGTCGCCGCGACCCTGCTCAATGATCGGAAGCTGTTGCAGCATCGGTGTTTCGATCAGGCCGGGGTGAATCGAGTTGACTCGCACGCCCGAGGGCGCAAACTCACTCATCGCCACTTTGGTCATCCCGCGCACTGCCCACTTCGAAGCCGTGTATGACAATGACCCTGCTCCGCCGCGCATGCCGGCGATCGATGAGATATTGATGATCGAGCCGGATCCGGCCTCGCACATCACAGGTCCGACATGCTTCAGACCAAGAAACACGCCGACCTGGTTAATCTCGATCACGAGCTTGTATTCCTCCACCGACGTCTCGGCAATCGGTCGCGAGCGGTAGATGCCGGCATTGTTGATGAACGCGTCGATTTTGCCGTAGTCCTCAAGCACATCCTGGACGACCGCGGACCACTCGTCCTCATTGGTCACGTCGTGGTGTAGATAGCGGATGCTGTCACTGGAAGAGGCAGTCGCCTCGCCGTCGGAGTCGAGTACGTCTGTAATCACCACAGTCGCGCCCTCAGCCGCGAACAACATCGCCTCGGCTGCGCCCTGTCCACGCGCGCCACCAGTGATCAGTGCAGTTTTGCCATCAAGTCGTCCGGCCATCAATACATGCCTTTCTCGAATACGTTGGAGGCACAGGCTAGTGCTTCACACCTCATCTCTCCCGTTTGGTGAGGGTGGCATTTGCAGTAGCCCCCATTCCGTCATTGCCGCGCTTGCCGCGGCAATCTCGCTTCCATCGGCACGGATGGCTATGGTCGATTCAGCGAGATACCCGCGCCGAGCGCGGGTATGACGGAGTTCTCGATCGAACCTGCCTTTTTGTTTCGAGGGTTTTCCGAGTTGTCACTCGGGCGGCAGCATCACATAGGTGCCGTTGCCGTGGCCGATGTGACGGCCCTGTTCGTCGTAGAGATCGACGGAGCAGTGGCTCAAGGTCCGACCTCGACGGATCACTTCGGCCCGAGCACGGATGACATGACCGTCGAGACCTCTTAACCAACGAAACTCCGACTGAGCCGTGATCACCCGTTCACCCTCGGCTTGAATCGTGCCCAGCGCGCCGCCCATTGCCGAGTCGGCGACCAGCAGCCAGACCCCGCCGTGGACGATGCCGTATAGGTTGTGTGTCTTGGCCGAGGCCGTCAGCGTGATTTCGCACCAACCCTCGCCGGCATCCGTGAAGCGGTAGCCAAGCTCCTGGAAAAGCGCCACCGCCTCCATGTCACGCAACGGCGGGTAACGCTCGAAGATCTCTTCTGAAGTCAGCCCCATCGCTGCGCCGGCTGCCTAGCCGCTTCGCATTTCTGCCGCGTGCTCATCGAGGTGCTCCTGAAGTCCCGCGAAGGATCCGCCGACAGTCATATGTACGCCCAGCACAACGCCGCCGTTGTCCCATTCATCGTCGCGGATGCCGTCGACGAGATTCAGCGTCCTTCTGTGACCCTGATCGAAGAAGGTGAGCACAGACTCAGGACTGGCGCCACGTGAACGAATGCGAACCAACCAGAGGCTGAGGATATTGAAAATGGCGAGCAGCGGACCGGGCGGATCCAACCCCTTGTTCTGGCGCAGTCTCCTGACTGTTCGCTCGCCTGCTCCCACACCGAACGCGATATGCCAGCAAAGCTGGCCGTTGGTCCATCCGCCGTTGTTGCTCTGTCGATTCCACTCGTCCTCGGAGAGTCCCAGCACAAGTTCTCGGAAGTCGGCTCGCGTCTGTTCTAACGCAGCGCGCGCTTGCTCGGCGTTGGTGATCTCGGACATGATGTCCTGTCCTCGTTAGCTAATCGGTCTCGGATACGGGATCTCTTTTCGAGCTGAGCGCCATCAATCTGCAGGAGGCCTAGTCTCGACCTAGTCGCGGCGCAATTCAGCGGCGTGCTCGGCGATGTGCCCGCTGAGAAAACCAAACGAGCTGGCGACGGTCATCTGCTCGCCCAGGAAGTTGCCGCCGTTGCCCCACTCATCGTCGCCGACCGTATCGATCATTCCCTGCGTGTCCGCGAAGCCCTCGTCGAAGAAGGCGAGCACTGATTCCGGCGTCGCTCCGCGTGAGCGGATGCGCACCAACCAGAGGCTGACCAGATTGAGGACCGCCATCAGCGGAGCGGGCGGGTTCATGCCCTTGTTCTGCCGCAGCCGCGAGACACGGAGTTTTCCGCCCCCTGCCGTCAAGGCGATGTGCCAACAGAGCTGACCGTTTGTCCAGCCGGCGTTGTTGCTCCGACGACTCCATTCCTCTCCAGACAGGCCCAGAACAAGTTCGCGGAAATCTTCCCGCGCTTGCGCCAACTCTGCGCGAGCTTCGTCGGCGTTTGTGATTTCTGACATAACGTCAGATCCTTGCTATCTGTTCGGCGTCAGATGGCGGCGTACCAATCCCGGATCGCTTCGCCGATCTCATGCGGCGAGTCTTCCTGGACGAAATGGTTTCCGGCCACCGTGACCTCGGTCTGGTTCGGCCAGCTTCGGCAGAACTCACGCTGCGCGCCCTGCAGAATCGCACCGGGTTCGGCGTTGACAAACAGTTTGGCGACATGCGCCGAATCGTCCGAGGAGAGGTAGGCGGCGTAATTCTGCGCGATCTCTGCCACATCGGCCGGCTCGCCATCGATTGGAATCTCTCGCGGCCAGGTCAGGGTCGGCCGGCGAGATTCGCCCGCTTCGAGGTACGGCTGTCGGTAGACTTCCATCTCCTCCTCGGTCAGGCCGCGCAGGACGCTGCCCGGGAGGATGCGCTCGACGAACACATTCTTCTCGATCACCATGTCTTCGCCCGCCTCGGAGCGCATGCCCTGGAAGATGCGAGCCGCCGCTTCGGGCCATTCGTCCCAGGTCACGGGGCGGACAATGGCCTCCATGTAGACAAGTCCCTTGACTCGGTCGCGATGCCGATTGGCCCAGTGGAAGCCCAGTGCCGAACCCCAGTCGTGGATCACGAATGTCAGATTGTCGCCCAGGTCCATGCCCTCAATCCAGGCGTCGAGCCAAGCGGCGTGGTCGACGAAGCGATACGAGCCGCTGGGCGAAGATCCGGAGACGCCCATTCCGATTAGGTCGGGGGCCAGGCAGCGAGCCGAATCAAACAGGTGCGGCATGATGTTGCGCCACAGATAGGACGATGTCGGGTTGCCATGCAGGAACAGGATGGGATCGCCGTCGGGGTTGCCCTCATCGACGTACGCCATCGTGGTTTCACCAATGGTCAGACGCTTGCGCGGGAATGGGTCGTCGGCAGAGATGTCGGGCATCAGAAGTCGCTCCTCGAGAGTTTGAAGCTCAGGTCAAGCGCAGGTTATCAGCCACCGATCGGCGGCACGGAGAGCGCTCGGCTGATCTCTCGTGCAAGCTTGTTCTTGATCTCTCGATGTCGTGGGATTGGTTGCTGCTCGCGAGTTCTTGGGTTCCACCAGATCGAGTGTGATCGTCCTTCTCGCTTCAGTTCGCAGCCGTTGCGGCGAAGATGGCGCAGGAGCACCCCGCGCTTCACTTCAGAAGCACCATGGCGACTTCAGCGTCCGGCCCGACACTACCGAGATCATCGGCCCGACGATCCAGCAGCATCAGCTCGATCGAACTGGCCAGATTGTCCAATACTTCCTCGCGGGTGCGGCCTTGGCCGTTCGCGCCGGGCACTTCTGCGCATCGGGCGATCAACCAATCATCGGCGGGTTCGATGATGGCAGTGAATGCGCCCCTGGGAGTTCGCATGTCAGCCACAACATCTGGCCGCGTGACTTCAACGACATGACAGGGTCGACTCACTTCGCTTCTGCTCACGGCAACGGAGGTCATCTCCGCACCGGGCATGAGATATGCGCGAACTTGATCGCGATAGGAATCGAGCCATTGCTCGATGTTGACGGCCAGATCGTCTAGCGCTTCTTGGCGCGACTGACCGTGACCGCCGGCGCCGGGCACCTCTTCACAAAAGGCGAGGTAGTGATGCTCGTCAGGTAGATCTTCGTCACGCATCACCCAGGCGGTGAAGGATTGTCGCATGATTCTCTCCTCGACCGTGCGCTACACGATTTAGCATAGTCATCGAGAGCAGGCGAGGAGCACACGATGGCAGTCACCGGAATGGACCATGTCGCGATCCCTGCGGGCGATCCCGAGGCGCTGATGGAGTTCTATCGAGCGCTGGGATTCACGATCGTCCATGAGGCGGAGTGGCGCTCGGGCGACTTCCCGATGTTTGCGATTGCCTGTGGGGATCAGAAGATCAACGTCCACGACCCGAAGCTCTGGCAGAATCCGAAGTTCGATCTGCGCGGTCCGACCGCCGAACCCGGCTGCGGCGACTTCTGCTTCGTCTGGCAGGGAACGCCTGAAACGGCGGCCGCCGCGATTACGGCGACGGGAGCCGAGGTGATCGAAGGCCCCGCAGGACGCGTCGGTGGACGCGCCGCTGGGACTGCTGAAGGCGTCAGTGTCTACACGCGCGATCCCGATGGCAATCTTGTTGAACTGATCGCCTACGGCGACTAGCGAATCTGGAGTAGAAACATGGAATTCTTCGACGTCATTCAGACCGCGCGTGCGATGCGGCGCTACAAGCCCGACCCGATTCCCGAGGATGTCCTGGTGCAACTCATTGAAGCGGCGCACCTTGGGCCGAGCGGATCAAACCGGCAGTCGAGGCACTGGGTCGTCGTCCGAGATCCTGAGGTCAAGCAGCAACTCGCCGACCTCAACCGGGCCGGCGTCTCGATCTACCTCGAGAACAACCGCGCAGGCGCCAATCCGCACGTTGACCAGGGCCGTCGCGAGCGCTTTCTGGCTGCCGTCGAGTACCAGATGAATCATCTGCACGAGGTTCCCGCGATCGTGATCG
This sequence comes from Dehalococcoidia bacterium, assembly GCA_965207365.1. Lineage (GTDB taxonomy): Bacteria > Chloroflexota > Dehalococcoidia > Bin125 > Bin125 > Bin125. The sequence goes on from OZ242281.1 coordinate 2,022,732, forward strand.
CCTGCGCCGACATGGTCCGTGCTCCGCAGGGCACTTTTGGCGAAGGCGCCGCCGCAGCGACCGAAGTCTGGGGCTCAGTCCAGAATCTGCTCCTCGCGGCCCGCGCGCTTGAGGTCGGCAGCGTCCCAACGACGCTTGCCTTCATCGGCGACGGGCGTGAGAAGGCGCAAGCAGTCCTGAACTTACCCGACCACATCCTGCCGATGGTCCTGATCCCGCTCGGCTGGCCGACCGGCAACTTCGGTCCGATTCGCCGCCGTCCGCTGGATGAAGTTCTGCACTGGGATCGCTACGAGCACAAGACAGAGTCAACGGACAGGGCAAGGGTATGACGACCGCAACAAGCACGAGCGAGTTCCGCATGCCCGCGGACGTGGGCGGATTCACCATCGCCAAGTCCTTTGAGGTCACAGCGCGGAGCATCACCGCCTTCGCAGGAGGCGTTGACGACTTCAATCCTGTCTACTTCGAGGACGACCGCCCAGACGGACTGATCGCGCATCCCGGCATGGTCTTCACCTGGCAATGGAATAGCCGATTCACTCCCGACAAGGATCTCGACCTGCAACTCGTGCGGCGCGGCGTCCAGTCCTGGTTGGATGTGAGATTCAATCGTGCCGTTCGCGAGGGCGACATCATCACCAGCCAGGGGCAGAGCATCGCCGTGAAGCAGATTCGCCCCGGCGTGCTCAGCACACAGCGCTTCACGTTCCGGGACAGCAGCGGGGAGACCGTCGCGGTCATGGACAGCAGCGGCATCACTCGCGGCGCCGAGCTGGACGGCGATGAAGCTGAACTGGAATCCGCGCCACCAGTGCCGCAGCGTTCCTCAGACGCTGACGAGCCCGTCTGGACTACGACTGTGCCGATCGATCCGCAAGCGCCCCACGTCTATACCGAGTGCGCCGACATCTGGAATCCGATCCATACCGAGCGCAAAGTCGCGCTGGCCGCAGGACTGCCCGACATCATCCTGCACGGCTCGGCCAGCCTCCTCATCGCACTGAGAGAAGTGATCAACCGCAATCTCGGAGGAGACCCAACCCGGGTCACCCGATACGCCGGCCAATTCCGAGGCATGGTCATCCCCGGCACCGACGTCACGGTCAACGCCTTGGAGGTCCGAGACGAAGGAGACCGAGAGGTCATCTTCTACGAGATGCTCAACGACCAGGGAGAGCTGGCCATCGCAAACGGCGTCGTGGTCGCGAGCTAGGAGTAGCTTGCACTCTTGCCCTCGAACTCCGTCATACCCGCGCGTGCCGCGGGTATCTCGAAGCAGCTCGCAAGTGGTTAGAGATTGAGGAAGTAGTTGGCTGGTTGCCCTCGCGCGCCACGCTCTGAGTGCGCTCGGCGAGATTCCCGCGGGAATGACGGAGCGTTGTTGACCGTGTCTGCCTCTGCCGAGTCTCCCTAATCCTCGACCGCGTACCGTTCCAGAGCCTCCGGCAGGAACTCAAAGCCCAGACCTGGCGTGTCGGGCAACAGGAGGCGACCGTCCCTGACCTCAGTCTGCCGGTCGATGATGTTGCGGAAGTTGTGGACCTGATCGTCGGGGAAGAACTCGACATACGTCGCGTTCGGCGACGACGCCACCAGATGCCGATGCAGGTCGTGGAACCAGTGCGGGCAGATCGAGACGCCATAGGAGGCGGCCGTACTCGCGATCCGCCGGAACTCGGTCACGCCGCCCAGCACCGCCGCGTCCGGCTGGAGTATCATCGCCGCTTCTTGATCCATCAGGTCCTTGAATCGCCAGCGACCGACCTCTATCTCGCCGGTCGCAATCGGGACGCCGGTGCGCTGAGCCAGCCTGGCATGCAGATTGATCGCGTCCGGCGAGAACGGCTCCTCCATCCAGTATGGATTCGACGGCTCATACGCGGCCATGTAGCGCAGCGCGTCCTCAAGGTTGGACCAGGCGTTATTTGCATCGAGCATGATGTGGACATCCGGCCCGACCGCTTCACGCGCCGCCTGCATCCGAGACGCTTCCTCGCTCACAGACAGACGCCCGACCTTGATCTTGACGGCGTCAAAACCCATCTCAACGTAGCCCAGCAACTCCTGCTGTAGACCCTCATGACCCTTGCCATCGAGGTAGTAGCCGCCCGACGCGTACGCCGGGACCGTGTCCTCGTAGTAGCCGCCCAGCAACTTGTAGAGCGGTAAACCGGCGGCCTTCGCGTTGTGATCCCACAGCGCAATGTCCAGCATCGACAGTGCGCGGATCGTCGAACCGGCGCGTCCATGCAACAGCGACTCCTGGTACATCGCGGCCCATAGACCCTCGACCCGAAACGGGTCCTGACCGATCAACAGCGGCGCGAACAGATGGTCGATCGCCGAGGTCACCAACTGACCGTTGGAGTTGCCCGCGTAGCAAAACCCAATCCCGGCATGCCCGTCGTCGCACTCGACCTCAACCACGGGATGGTCCCGGTGATAGACGGTGCGATTCGAAAACGAGGTCGGGTTGTCGAGAGGAATGCGCAGCATGCGCGAGCGAACGGCGGTGATCTTGGTCATCGAGGCGCTCCTGATGGCTAGGCGTTACATCAATAGAGTACGGGCACAAATCAAAATCAGACCTTCCCCTCTGAGAGACCGATGCATAGCCTCTCAACCGCCCCCGCCTCCGAGCGGGGGCCCGCTCCTTCCCTGGCCCCGGTTCGGGGCCCATTCTTGCGCCTCGTATCTGGTCTTCCGCAACCAGTCGGTGCTGCTGTGGACCAGCCAGAGCGGGGACCCGCTCTGGGGCGGGGACGGGAATCTCAGTTATACATCAGTCTCTCCGGGGGGTGCACCTCAGTTGGTCCGCGCCAACTTCGCCGAGCAGTGAGCTCTCAGGAAAGGGCTGTCTGAGATACAGGAGAAGTGGTTGGCGAGCTAGCGCAGGTTGCGCAACCGGGGATCCAGCGTGTCCCGCAGCCAGTCGCCCATCAGGTTGCCGGTCAATGAAACCAACAGGATCGCGATCCCCGGCATCCAGATAGGCCACCAGGCAATCGTCATGAAGTTGCGACCCTCGGAGATCATTGCGCCCCACGATGGCGTGCCGGGAGCAACGCCGATGCTGAGGAAGCTGAGCGCCGCCTCAATCAGGATCACCGACGGCACATCCAGAGTCGCCATGATCACGATCGTGTTGAGCAGGTTGGGCAGGATATGTCGGAACAGGATGCGCCTGTCGCTGGCTCCGCTGGCTCTAGCCGCAACCACAAACTCTTGCTCGCGCAACGAGAGCACATCCGCCCGGACCAGTCGCGCATACCCGGACCAGCTAAAGATGATGATGATCAGGATCACATTGAGCAGGCTGGCCCCGAAGACCACCGAGATCAGCAACGCAAACAGAATCGCCGGCAACGCCAACTGCACGTCGACGATGCGCATCAGGAATCGGTCCCACCAGCCCAGCCGCCAGCCTGCGAGCAGTCCGCACAACGTGCCAATCAGCGCCGATGCCGGGATGCAGGTCACCACAACCAGCAACGACACCCGAGCGCCGTACATGACGCGAGACAGGATGTCGCGGCCCAGGTTGTCGGTGCCCAGCGGATGCGCCCAGCTACCACCCTCCTGGAACGCAGGCGGGATCAGACGTTCGATCAGGACGATCTGTTCTGGGTCGTAGGCGGACACGAGATCAGCAAAGATCCCTGCGACCAGGAACGCGACCAGAATGATGACCGCCGGCGCGAGCATGACAACGCGCTGCCATGACCCACCCAGGCCAACGCCTCGGAGCAGAGACGCTGGGGCCGCTGCGACCGCCCGCGCCGCCATTATCGAGTTCCTGCTCGGATGCGCGGATCGATGATCGGATACGACAGATCAACCAGGATGTTGGTCACCACAATGCTCGTCGAAATGACGAGGATCCCGGCGATCATGACGGGAAAGTCGCCGACCAGGATCGTGTGCAGCATCAGCCGTCCGATACCTGGCCAGGCAAAGACCTGCTCGACGATCACGGTGCCCGCAATCATGTAGCCCACCTGGATGCCGAGGATCGTGGCGACGGGAAGCAGGGCGTGACGTACCGCGTGACGCCAGATGATTGACGACTCGCGTAGGCCCTTCGCCCTGGCGGTGCGGATGAAATCGGTATTCATCACGTCGATCATGCCCGAGCGCGTCAATCGCATGGAGACGGCTGAGGCCAGCAATCCCAGCGTGATCGTCGGCAAGACGAGGTGCTCGACGCCGCCACTGCCGCCGGTCGGCATCCAGTCGAGCTGCACGGCAAAAAAGAAGATCAGGATGAGGCCCAACCAGAAATTAGGTATGGCCTGTCCGAGTACGGCCAGAAACCTTGCCATCCAGTCCGTCGGCGTCGCGCGATTGAGTGCGGCAATGACTCCCAGCGGTATACCGAGGACCAGCGAAAAGATCAGCGCCGCAGCGCCGAGTTGCAGAGTCTTCGGAGCGCGGCTGGTGACTTCACCCAGCGCCGGCCGCGCGCTGATGAACGAGTTGCCCAGGTCGAGTTGGACCGCATCCACCAGGAAATTGACGTACTGAATGCCGATCGGTCCGCTGAGGCCGAGCTGCTCTTTGAGTAGCTCCTTTTCCTCAGCGGTGGTCTGGTCCGTAGTCAGGTACTCGACCGGATTCCTGGCCAGTCGGGAGACCAGGAAGACAACCGAGAGGACCACGAACACGACCAGGATCCCCTGGAGGATGCGCGACACCAAGATCGTCGAGATGCTTTGAGCACCCATGCACGGACCTCCTGCAGGCAGCGGTCATGTCTAGGTGACAAGTGGTCGAATGCCCCAGAAGCCGCTGTAGTCGCGTGAGTTGCCTTTCATGTCCCACTCAAGGTCGTCGCGCATGATGCCGGTACCAACGGTCTCGAACAGGAACAGCCAGGAGGCGTTGGTGTAGATCCGTTCAGCGAGTCTGTTGAGCGCCAATGCTCGCTTCTTTGGATCGAACTCTGTCGCCTGCTCGTCAACGAGATCCTGGATGTCCGTTTCGGGGTACTCGGCCACCGAGAGTGTGCCGCCGATCGCGACCTCAGCTGCGATCACCTGGAACGGGTCCGGCGACTGGTTGGTGAAGTAGTAGTGCAGCCCCGGCACATCGCGCTGCGCCATCCGAGCACGGAAGTCGGGCAGCGGATCGAGCTGCAAGTTCGTGCGGATGCCGACCACGTCGAGGTACTGCTGGACAGACAGAGCGATCACGTCAGTCAGTGCGAAGAACCCGGCCGTGCCGTAGAAGTCGGACTCGAATCCCTCGCCGTATCCAGCCGCGTCCATCAACTGCATCGCCTTCTCGACGTTGTACTCCATCGTCAGCGGACCCGACTGTTCCGGTTGCATGCCGCCGAGCTGTCGTGTGCCGATGCCGTACGCGCGCTGTTCGCGTCCGGTAGCCAGTGTTGTGTAGATGGTCTCCACGTCAACGGCGTGGTTCATCGCCTGACGGACGCGAAGGTCTCGGTACGGGTTGCTGCCGTCCTCGAACATCGGCACGATGGTGTTGGGGAAGATCGTGTGTGGGCAACAGCCCGGGTCGAACAGCACTTCGTAGCCGGGTTCGTCAACGAACTCCTGCACCAGCTCCCATTCCAGAGACGGAGCGACATCGGCCTCTCCGGCCTGGATCGCGGCCAGCCGCGCGACCGGCTCAGGTCGCACAGACTGAACGATCTCCTTGGCCCAGGGGCGGTGCTGGCGATTGAGGTCTTCGTAGCCGATCGGATAAGCGTCGTTACGGACGCTGCGGACTGCGATGTCTGGCTCGAACGATGCCAGCTCAAATGGCCCGCTGGCCAGGCCGTCGCGGTTGTATCCCTCGTCGCCCAACTCCTCGACTCGGTGTTTCGGTACGAGCGGCATCGTCGTGCCGATGCTGTTGGGCGCGGTGACCTCGGATTTCACAGGAATCCGCGCGGTCAGGTCGTCGATCGCGGTGACCTCGTCGTTCACCGGTGCGACGATGTACGCGATGCCCGACTCATAGACGCCACTCTCGTTGTACGCGGCATTCCCGGCTGCGCGGTCGATCGAGAACTTGACGTCTTCCGCCGTCATCGGCGTGCCATCGTGCCAAGCGTGGCCTGGGTTCAGGTGCATCAGAACCGCCGAAAAGTCGTCAATCCACTCGTAGTTACCCACGAGTGGCACGATCTCGCGCGTCACCAGGTCATATTGCAGCAGCCGGTCAAAGTGCAGCGGCCCGTTCCACTTGAGCGTGTAGTTGCCGGGCCCCATCACATCGAGACCACCGACCGCGTTGGGGACTGCGACGGTGACAGTGCGTTCCCAGTCGGTGTCGCCTTCGCGCGACAGGTCCACAGGCTCCTCTTGCTGCTGCTGTTGCTGCATCGCCTGTTGCTCTTGTTGGTCGGTCTGATCCGCCTGCGCAACGGCCTGCTGCTGCTGTTGGTCCTGCTGCTCTTGCATCGCCTGCTGCTGTTGCTGCTGGTCCTGATCCGCCTGAGCCACGGCCTGCTGCTGTTGTTGCTGTTGTTGGGCGACCTGAGTCGCCGAGTCGTCGTCGTCATCGCCGCAACCGACCAGCGCCAGTCCTGCCGCCCCAACCCCGGCCCGTCCCGAGGCCCGCAAGAGTGCGCGTCGGGTCATTCGTGAGCGGCGCATTCGCTGCCAGTAGTTTCGTTCGGTCATCGGTCTATCTCTCTCTCGCTCCTGGATCGTCTCCAGCAGATTCAACACTTGGCCGCCCGAGAGCGGCCCATATGACAGATACGGTCCACCTCAGACTGTGGAAGTATGCCGATTACAAAACGGCTTTGCAACGATCAAGGGGTTCCTTCCAGATAGGAAAGGAATCACAAGGTGAGCCCGCAGGGGGCGGCCGGCCTCTACCCAGATTGACCTGGTACCGGAGACCTGGCGCCTGAGACCTGACTCAGCCGCTGCCTTCGACCTGTACCGTGACGATGTCCACGCCATGGAATTTCTGGTGCCGCACTGCCGATGCGTGGTACCGCAACAGACGCAGGGAGAGATCATCCGCAGTTGGAATCGGAGCTTCGTCTGTCAGATACGCGAGTTGGTCCTCGAGGTTCTCCTGGCGCGTCGTCGCCACGAATTCCAACTCAACCATCATCGTCTGAGGCCGGGCAACAACAATCAATCGCGTCTGTTCAGATTCACCGGCGTCCTCGTCATCCTGGACCAGTAGGGTCGCCAGCGTTTCCTCGCCGGCAGAACGCAACCGCAGCGTCGATGGCTCATCCCAGCTCAGTCTGGACGCCAGCGCAGTGAGGAATTCATCGATCGCAGGTAGCGAGGCCATATCCAGGGCCACCTCGAGGCGCGAGCGCCGTGAACCCAAGGCTTCAAGCAACAGCGTCATGACGATCGCGACGATGGCCCCAATCGTCACGCCGTTGCCGATGAGCGCTCCCAAACTGTCGCCAAACAGATCCGTCATGATTGGGTGATCGTGCAGGCCCAGGCCCAACGCACTCGCCAGCGCAACCACTAACACTCGCTGCGGATCGAGTCTATCCCGCATGATTGTCTGCCAGCCGCTGACGAAGAGCATCCCCATCGCCAGCATCAGGAATGCGCCCAGCACCGGACCTGGTACCGAAAGCAGCAGTGCAGCAAACTTGGAAAAGAACGCCAGGACAACCGTGACCACTGATACGCCGATTCCGACCCGACGGGCGGCGACGCCGGTGAGGGTAACTAGCCTTTGGCTGTAGGAGGCGTTGGATGCCGGAGGTAGGGTCGTGCTGAGGCCGGCGAGCAACATACCAATCCCGCTGACGCTCACGAGGCCCTGGATCTGGCGGAAGTCGATCGCCCTTGGCCGTCGCCTGGAACTCTGCTGAATCACGACCCCGTCGCTGATCGTCTTGAGCGTGAACACCAGTGTGAGAATCGCGAAGGTAGGTAGCAGCGCCCAGAACTCCTTGCCAGGCGAGAGATCAAAACCCAGGTCCGGCAGCTCGGGGATCCCGAACCAGGCGGCGTTGGTGATTCGGTCAGTTTCAAACACGCCAAATGCGACGGAGACCGCGCATCCGACCACAATGCTGATCAGCGGCGCAACAAGCCGCCAACGGCCGCTAGCCCGTAGCGTCACGATCACCGAGGCCAACAAGGTCACGACAGCAATGATGGGCCCAGCGCTCACGGCTGCATCGGAAGGCACATTCTGAACACTGTTGAACGCGATCGGCAGAACGCTGACGGCGATCAGCATCGTCACAGTGCCGGAAACAACTGGCGTAATGATGCGCCGTAGCGTCGGCAACCACCTAGCGAGCGCAAGTTGAACCAGGCTGCAGACGATCAGCAGGCTCGCGAATGTCTCGGGCCCGGCCGCCTCTACTGTCGTCGCCAGGATGGCAATGAAGATCGCAGACGACCAGGAGAGCACGACGTGCCCGGCGCCGAATTGCCGAAACTGGAAGACTTGCAGCGCCGTCATCGCGGCGCAGGTCAGCATGCCGGCGAAGACGCCCCAGGCGAGCCAGGTCTCGTCGAGCCCGGCGGCCCGGAAGCCAATCGCTACGTTGAGCACCGTCGGCGCGAGCACGAGGCCTGCGCCCTGGAATCCAACGAGCAGTGCAACGGTCGGCGGACAGTCCTCTTCAGGCTCGAACTGAATCGGCTGCTCAGCGCTCCTGGCAGTCAACGGTTATGCCTCCCGTCCCAGCATTGGGACTCGGGACATCTCGTGAGGCTGTCTCAATAGCCGCAACGCCAGACCTTTCGCGCCCTTTTCCGTCATACCCGCGCTTGCCGCGGAGCCTGCCCCCGGCTTGAACGGGTGTATCTCGATCCTCTCCGCGCGACAGTTGATGCCAAAGTCGGCGAGATTCCCGCGCTCCTGCGCGGGAATGACGGGGGTCTGGACGCGAACGCCGAGCTGACCCCCGCGTGAAGCGGGGGATAGAGACTCTTGAGACAGCCTCTCGAGGGGGCGCTGTTCGGCAGCCGGTCGAATCGGGATGACCGACTTGGACGCCGCGTGGTTCGCGGGCAGAGTAGCAGGGCTGGGGAAGGGTGAAGATCAGGTTGACGGCGGACCATGCTTCGGACTGTGATGAGGACGCGGCGCTCGTCGCCTTCGCGCTTCCTGTAGATGGGCAGTGCGATACTCTGCCGCTGATCATCGATTGAAATAGGACGATCAACGGTCGGAGTCCGGCGCTCATGGAATTTTGGAACTGGCGTGTATCTGATCCCGCGGGCATCGAAGAGTTTGCGCGACGCTCCGAGGAACAGGGCTGGGACGGTATTGGGCTTGGCGATTCTCAGAGCCTGACCGGCGATCCCTACATTTGCCTCGCGCTTGCGGCCACCGTTACAGAGAGCCTGGGATTGTCGACATCGGTGACCAACCCGGTCACGCGTCACGCTTCAGTGGCTGCTACTTCCGCGTTTGCAATCCAGCGCCTCTCAGGCGGCCGCATGGTGTTCGGCATCGGCCGTGGCGACAGCGCCCTCGCGCATCTTGGCCGCGCCCCGGCGCGCCTGAAGTGGTTCGAGACGTACGTCGAACACTTGCAGACCTACCTCGCTGGTGGTGAAGTGTCGCTCGAAGGGTCTGGCATCTCAGACACCGAGGCTCCACCGGTGCACCGCCTCCGGCTCGCACAAGCGCCTGAGGCCAGCGCCATTCGTTGGGTCGACGGCGAATCAGACGAGCCGAAAGTGCCAGTCGAAGTCGCAGCAACCGGGCCCCGCGTGATCGGCATTGCGACGCGCCAAGCCGACCGAATCATGCTCGCCGTCGGCGCCGATCCCAGGCGGATCGCCTGGGGCATCGAGACCGCGCGCGAAGCGGCTCTCCAGGTCGGCAGGGACCCTGACACGCTCAGGTTTGGCGCCTACATCAATGTCGTCTGTGATGACGACACTTCGGTGGGCCGAGAGCTTGGGCGTCCATCCACCGGCCTATTCGCCCGCTTCTCGGCGATGTACGGCGAGGTGGCCGGGCCCACAGACCAGAGGCAGGATGAAGTCTTTCGCGACCTGCACCGGCGCTACGACATGAACTTGCACGGACGAGAGGGCGGTCATCAGATCACGGCCCTGACGGACGATTTCATGGACGGCTACGCGATCGTCGGAACGCCGAGTTATTGCGCAGACAGGATTGCGGAAATCAGCGAGCTGGGAGTGACGAAGTTCGGTGTCATTGGTCCCGACTTCGTCAGGCCGACTTCTGAGGCCGAGGCAGCCGCGGCACGGTTTACGGCCGACGTATTGCCCCTACTGCGAACCTGAGCCCGGTCGTTGCGACATGGCAAGTGACTGCAGCCGTCGCGATTTAAGTCAGGCAGATTCGACTCTGTGCGTGTGCGAATGGGTTGCGAATGTTCTCCGCAAGCGGACACGTCGAATCTGAGCCGAAAGGAGAGGGGCTCGCCATGGACTCATCACTACTGCAACTCGACGGAAAGTCGGCTCTCATCGTCGGTGGCGGAGAGGGCATCAGCCTGAGCACAGCGCGACTGTTGGCTCACGCAGGCTGCAGTGTCGCTGTCGCCGACATCAACGCCGAGCGGGCTATCCACGTGGCCGCAGAGGTCGATTTGCTCGGCCAGCCGTCCGTCTCGCTCGTTGCCGACATGCTTGACGACGTGCAGGCGGCGACCGTCTTCGAACGGGCCGAACAAGAACTCGGCGGCATCGACTTGCTGGTCACGATTATCGGCCAGGGATCGTTCAATCCGATCATAGAGATGACGACGGCGCAGTGGGACCGCGATCACCGGATGAACCTGCGCTACTTCTTCATCAACGCTCAGCTCGTCGTCCGATCGATGATCGCACGCGGAGCCCCTGGCAGCATCGTCGGCATCTCCTCGGTTGAAGGGGCGCAGTCGGCGCCCAATCACGCGTCCTACGGCGCAGCCAAAGCCGGCCTGATCAACCTCGTGCGCAGCATGGCCGTTGAGCTGGCGCCGCACAACATTCGCGTCAACTCGGTCGCGCCGGGCAGCATCGCGACGCCCCGGATTCCGGCATCGCCCGAGCGTGTCAAGCGAACCGCGGAGAGCCTGATTCCCTTCAGACGACTGGGTACGCCGGACGAAGTCGCGAAGGCGGTCTTATTTCTGCTCTCCGATATGGCCAGCTACGTCACAGGCCACACCTTGCTGGTCGATGGCGGTTGGATGGCCGCCAACACCATTGGCGTACCTCCGATTCCAGAGGGAGGCGTGCTCGACGCCCGGAAGCGCGCGGACTGGACAGGTCTCGCTCAAGCGAGCGAGATGAAGGCTCAGGCCGAAGACGTCTGATGAGCGCGCACCAACTTGCCTGGTAGCGCACCGGTCAGTTCATCGTCTTCGAGGATCACTTCACCGGCGCAGATGGTCGCGACATAACCCGTCGGGCGCTGCATGTAGCGCTTCGCGCCTTCGGGTAGGTCATAGACCATGTGCGGCGCATCCGTGCCCAGCCGATCGAGGTCGATCACGTTGACGTCTGCCCGTTTGCCGCTGACCAGTTCACCGCGGTCGCGCAAGTTGTAGAGGTCGGCGTTGGCCCCCGACTGCTTGTGCACGATCGTCTCCAGCGGCACCAGATCGCCGCGTGTCCGGTCGCGGCCCCAATAGGCGAGATTCCAGGAGACCATGTGAGCATCCGAGACGGCCGCCACGTGCGCGCCGGCGTCCGACAGGCCATTGCGAGTGAGAGGATGCATCATCAGGTCGCGCTGATAGTCGAAGTTGCCCTGCGAGTAACCCTCAAGGTAGACCAGCAACAGGGTCGAACCGTCTCCGTCGGTCATGAGCTCGTAGAACGCTTCCTCAGCCGTGAGTCCATTGCGTTCGGCATGGGCCGCGACGGAGCGGTCGTACTCTGGTTCGTAGACGGGTGGGTCGCCGAGGATGTAGACGGTCTCGGGAGAACCCAGCACCATTTCCAGTAGGCCCGGCAACAGGTTTCCCGGTGTCGTGTCGACCAGGAACGGGTGGTCCTCGGCGTTCTGGACCTTCTTGCGTACGTCGTTGCTCAGGTCCCAGTCGCTGGCCAAAATCTGCGCTTTGACCTCCGGGTCGCGCATCTTTTCGAGGCGTTCTGCGAGCGGAAGCTGTTCGACCAGGTCGCGGTAGGCGTTGTTGAGCACGTAGGGGTGGATTGAGCCTTCAATGTTCATCAGCAGGGTTGTCCCGCGTCCACGCACCTGTGGGAAGATGCGGACGCCGCGCTCGGTTGCTTCCTCGACGCTCTCGAGACCTTCCTTCCAACCGGAGCCGTTAGTGACGGAGCCCTCTCCTGACAGGTAGGTGATCGTCAGGTCGTGATCGAGCGCCATGTTCTCAACCCACTCGCGCTCGAACGGACCAACGAGCTGGAAGACGCCGCCGCCGCCTTGTTCGATTCCCTCGGCGACCGCTTCGAGCTCTGGGTACTGAGCCAGGGTGCCTGGTATCAGTTCTCCCTCCTTGGTCCGGTGAGCCAGCAGTCGGTTGGACGAGAAGCCGACCGCGCCGGCCTCGATACCTTCACGCACGAGGCGACGCATGTGGGCTAACTCTTCGTCCGTCGGTTGCACATCGTCCGCACCGCGAGGACCCATCACATAGGTCCGCAACGCACAGTGAGGAAACTGCGCGGCGATATCCATCACGCGTGGCTTGTCGTCAATCGCATCGAGATATTCGGGGAATGACTCCCACTCCCACGTGATTCCGGCCGCCATCGCAGTCGCCGGAATGTCCTCAACCGCATCCATCAGGTCCATCAGCCACTCGCGGTCCGCCTCACGCACCGGCGCAAAGCCCACACCACAGTTGCCCATCACCACAGTCGTTACGCCGTTGTAGCAGGACGGCGTCATGTAAGGGTCCCACGAGACCTGAGCGTCCATGTGCGTGTGGATGTCAATCCAGCCGGGCGTCACGACCTTGCCCGAGGCGTCAATCTCGCGGCGCCCTTCGCCGACGATCCCCTCACCCTCGCGAACCACCGCCGAAATCCGGTCGCCATCAATGGCGATATCGCCGACAAACTCGGGAGTTCCTGTCCCGTCAAGAATGCGTCCGTTGCGGATCACGATGTCGTGCATGTGTGGGTCTCCCAGTTTCTCAACGTTCTGGTGCGAGGATAGTCACTTGGGCTGTGCCAGAACTACTCGAACTCGCTGCGGGGAATGCGCGAGTGCCGAATGATGGCTCTCAGCGTGCCAGGTTTGACCGTAGAGTGCTGAGGCACTGATACGACCACGACTCGACCAGCGACAAACCCCCTCATCTTGAGGTGGCTTCCACGCTGATGTATGTCCTGAAAGCCGTACCGTTGGAGGATTCGTCGGATTTGTCGTCCCGAAAGAGGTCGGAGCTTACCCAACGGCGACTTCCACGGGAAGGTCCTGCTGGGCAGCCTGATCTTCGCTGGACCGCAACGAGATTCCGGTGACCTCGATAGGAGCGATGATTGTCTTTCGTCCCAGTCGATCCTTCAGCTCGTCGATCGGGGGATCCTCCAGCCATAGCTCTAGTGCCTCAGTCAGCATCGCCTTGGCTTCCTCGAGCGTGTCGCCTTGGCTGGCCACGTCTAGCTCTGCGCAATAGGCGACGAATCCATCGTCCTCCCAGTAAATCACAGCCGTGAGATGTAGCGCATCTGTGGCTTCGGTGGTCATTTCTCGCCCCTTCGCGAACCGACTGCGACAACAGTCAGGATACGTTGAAGATCACTAGTTCACAAATCGACTGCCCACTCACCGACGATTCGCCGTGAACCCTGGACCTCGTCCCTGTTCCCAGACCTTTGCTCGAGCGACGTCCTCGTCGAAGTCGATGCCCCAGCCCGGTTTCGTTGGCAACTCCAGGTGACCATCGACAATCTTCAGCGAACCTCCGCCGAGATCGTCCTTCCATGGCACATCGTCGATGTCGATCTCCATGATTCTAACGTTCGGCACCGTCGCGCAGAGATGCAGCGCGTGCATCGTGGCGAGGTGCGAGTAGTAGTTGTGCGGCGCGCAGTTGAGCTCGTAGCTCTCGGCCAGCAGCGCGACATCACGTGACCGCGCGAATCCTTGCCAGGGCACGTCGATCATTACGTTGTCCATCGACCGATGGTCGAAGAATGGCCGATAGTCGCGGATCGTGTACAGATTCTCGCCCGACGTGATCGGCACCGTCGTCTGGCGGCGCACATCGGCCAATGCCTCCGGCTCATACATGTCGATCTCGACCCACATCATTTCCAAGTCTTCAAGCGCCTGGCAGATCTGCCGCGCGACCAGCGGCGTGCAGTTGAAGTTCAGGTCGAGCGCGATTTGTACGTCGGGTCCCGCGCCTGCTTTGAGTGCGCCGATGTACTCGGGAATGTGACGCAGCAACGACGGCACGGCATTGCGGTCGATGTTGCCGACGCCGCCCCAGCCCGGTCCGTAGACGCCCGTCGGATCACCAGGGAAGACGATGTTGGTCTTCAGCGCGTGGAACCCCTTGCCGCGCACCTCTTCACCGAGCGCCGTGACATCGTCCATCGTCCGCAGCGGCGGCGCGCCCACGACCCACTCGTCGCCGCTGTCCCAGAGGATCTGGTCGTAGCTGCGAGCCCGCGAGCTGCCGCAGTGCGACCAATAGATCATCTGTCGCTCGCGCGTCGGCCCGCCAAACAGCGAGTAGACCGGTACGCCCAGCGCCTTGCCCTTGATGTCCCAGAGCGCCAGCTCGACCCCGGCGATCGCCTTAGCCGCAATCCCGCCCGGAGACTGCCGCGCCAGACGGTACATGTCCCAGTAGCGAGCCTCGACCGCGAGCGGGTCGCTGCCAATCAGGATCGGTTCCATGTCATTGATCGTGCCCACAATGCCGTAGGGATTGCGCCCATCCGACATCTCGCCGTAGCCGGTCACACCCTCGTCGGTGCGAACCGCCACAAACTGCCAAGGCCGCCAGCCGGCATCAACGACAAAGGTTTCGATTTCCGTGATCTTCATGAACGTCACTCCGCTCTGTCTCCGAGTCAGACTAGGGCCTGTTCACATCAGCCATTTGCTTAGCAGGATTCTGTCATTGCCGCGCTTGCCGCGGCAATCTCGCCGAGTGGTGAACGGACCGTGGCGCTGTATGCAGCGAGATACCCCCGTTCAAGCCGGGGGCAGGCTCCGCGGCAAGCGCGGGTATGACGGGAACTCCTGGCCTGAACGGCCCCATGTGAACAGGCCCTAGCCTGAGCATGACACTGACTGCTCTGATGAGTCGCTGCCGATCGGCGGGACGAGCAACGTAGGTTCGTTCGGAGTCCACATGAACCGCAGCGAAGAGGAAACATGATGAGCGTAGGCCGCTGGCAGTCGACGTTCCGAAGGACCAGACTGAGTCGCCGACAGCTTCTGGCTGTGTCCGCGCGGGCTGGCGTAGGTGCGGTCGGCCTCTCCCTGGTTGGATGCGCAGACCCCGAACCAGTCGGCGATGCCCCGCCAGTGGAAGCAGCATCAAGCCAGACCCAAGCAGAACAGCAACAACAGCAGATCAGTTTCCTCCCAAGCAGGAGCGCAACCTTGGCGACGAGGCAGGCCGACCAAGCGGCCGACCAAGAGGGCTTGTTGGAATCTTCGGAGTCCGCGACCTTCGACCCGTATATCTTGCGTGAGCGTTATCACTGGCGGCATTTGCCAGCGCCGCCGAGTCAGGGCAGTCAGCCCCAATCCGGCGGCGAGCTCATGATCGACACACCAGGTGTGCACGAGTGGAGCCCGTTCTCGGAACCGATCGAGCTAGTGGATGACGTTGGCCTCGGTGGGCCGGGCCACTTTCTGCCGTTGCTCTACAGCCAACTGGTCACCACGCAAGTTGACGACCAGACCGATCCGCACCGGACCAGCGTGACTGGTGATCTGGCCTCTCGATGGGAGTGGCCGGACGATCTCACCCTTGTCTTTCATCTGCACCAGGATGTGTCCTGGCCTGATCGTGAACCAACATTGGGACGCCCGCTCACGGCCTCAGACGTGCAAATCGCCTATGACGCGTTTCGCGAGCCCGGCAGGAGGCAAGCTAAAGCGTATGACGCCGTGCTACGGACCGAGGCGAACGACGATATCCACACCCTCAAGTTCCACCTGTCCCGGCCTGCGGCGGAACTGCTCAACAAGATGACGTCCCCCTGGCATGTTGTCGTACCGCGGGAACTAGTGGCCGATCCAACGCTGATCGACTGGAGTAACTCGTCCAGGGGCAGCGGTCCCTACACGCTCTTCCTGTCGGCGCCGGGCAGTGAGTGGAGGCTGAAGCGGAATCCGACGTACTTCCGCCGAGATCCGGCGAGTGGCGCACAACTTCCCTTCCTGGACGTGATTCGCGCTTCCGACTATCTCGACAGGAGAGGGGGGCCCCAGGGTGAGTCTGACGCGTTGTCCTGGCAGACGGAAGAGTGGAAATCTGGCGAACTGCATGGTGTCCGCCTGCAGGACGGCATGGCGGAAGCGCAATACGCGTACGACGCCAATCCACAGGCCGTCTTCCAGGTAACGCCACCACGACCCTCTGGCGGTCTCTATTTCTCGTTTCGCACCGTTCATGATGGTCTGTTCGCGGATGTTCGCGTCCGCCGCGCACTGTCTATGGCACTCGACCGGGAGGCCTTCGCCCGCGAGATGTTCGCCGGTTTCGCCGCTTACGACTGCCGCCAGAACTGGGCCTTTTTCCGAAGCTCGGAAGACTCGGACGAGATGCGCGAGTGGCCGTGGGAACGCAGTGAAATGGGACCGGTCGTGGGCCATCATCCCTCTGAAGCAGCGGCGCTGCTGAGGGCCGCCGGCTATGACCAAGACTCGCCGCTTGTGTTGAACCTCGACGTACCGCCAGCGCTGTCGCCCTTCGCGACTGAGTTACCGACTTATGACCAGACGACTACCACATTGCTTGCAGCTGAACATTGGCAAGAAGCTCTGGGCGGACTCGTCACCGTACAGCGCCGCGAGCAGCGCTGGGAGATGACGATCGATCGTTCGACTTGGAAGAGGTTCGACCGCTTTCCAAACGACGAGGCGGAGATTATCTTCGGCCCCAGGAATTGGGGTTACGATGTCGATCCCGACGACCTGGCCTATGCGGAGCTGCATTCCAGCGGCCGAGCCAATCCTTTTGGCATCGCAGAGCCAGATATCGACCAATGGAGCGTCGCTCAGCGCCAAGCGGTTGATCCTCTTGAGCGGGCAGACTTACTGGAGCGTATCCGCCTTAAGACGCTCGAAGAGGCCTGGCGCATCTTCCTCGTTAATCCCTACCACGTACGCGCCCGTGCAGCCAACGTCTTCAATCTGCTCAACACGTACTACGCCGACTCGCTTGAACTGGCTCCGAAGCAGCTTGAGCGGACTTGGATCGCAAGCTGAGAAGCCGGTACCGCGCCCGTGTCCACAACTGTTGCACGCGGATACAGGAGGGCATGCGCGTCCGTTGTTCCGCCTCCAACCGCTGCAGTTGCTAGATTTATCGCGGAGGACGCGCCGTGAACGATCAATCGGAGATGCTTGCCGCTTACCGAGTGCTTGATCTGACCAACGAGCGCGGCCACTTTGCCGGCAAGTTGCTCGCCGACCTCGGTGCCGACGTGATCAAGGTTGAGCCTCCGCAGGGAGACCCGGCGCGGCGCAGTGGACCATTCGTCGATGACATCCCAGGCCCCGACCGCAGTCTCCGTTGGCTCGCCTGGAACACCAACAAGCGCAGTGTCACCCTCGATCTGTCCGATGCAACGGGACGAGAACAGTTCCAACAACTGGCGCAATCAGCCGACTTCGTCCTGGAGTCGTTCGCGCCCGGATACATGGACAGCATTGGCCTCGGCTATGAGTCCCTGTCCGCAATCAATCCCCGGCTGATCCTCGTCTCAATCTCACCGTTCGGTCAGAGCGGACCCTATCGCGACTACCAGGTGACCGACATCGTCTCCTGGGCGATGAGCGGCAACATGTCCATCACGGGCGAGTCATCGGGGCCTCCGGCGCACATCAGCGACAATCACCAGTCCTACGTGCACGCCGGCGGAGACGCTGTGATCGGCTCGTTGATCGCGCTTGAGCATCGACGACAGACCGGTCGCGGACAGCATGTTGACCTCTCGATCCAGGAGGCAACCTCCCGAGGGCTCTATCAGATCACCGGTAGCTGGGATATGACCGGCCGCAATCTCCCTCGGGACGCTCGCCCGAATGTCGGCGAAGGCAACTTGTCCTGGACATGGCGATGTCGCGACGGCTATGTGATCTGGGTCGTACCGATTGGACCAGGTTCCGTCCAGCGGTTGAGCGGGTTGTTTGCCTGGCTCAACGAGTGTGGCGAGGGACACGAGCTGCAATCGATCGACTGGGAGAATCTGCAGGTCGAGCAGATCACTGAAGACGACTGGAAACACCTGAGCCGATTGTTCGAGGATGTGTTCATCGGTCGGACCAAGCGGGAGCTACTCGAAGCCGCGGTTCGATACGATTTTGCGCTCTTCCCTTCCGCGACCACCGCTGACACGCTCGCCAATGAACAACTCAGGGCCAGAGGATTCTGGCGCGACGTGGATCATCCTGAGCTTGGACGCAGCATCCGTATGCCTGGCCCGTTCGCGCAGGGAGATTGCGCGATCCCACCCGAGACGCGTCCTGCGCCTGCGCTTGGACAACACAACGACGAGGTGTTTGCCGAGCTTCGCAGCGTTCCTGCGCAGACGAACGCGTCCAATGGCGTCACATCGGACTCAAGGCGGCTGGCTGGGCCGCTGGCTGGGCCGCTGGCTGGCATCAAGATTGCCGACTTCGGCTGGTTCATGGTCGGACCGCAGACGATCAAGGCATTCTCCGACTTCGGAGCCGACGTCGTACACGTCGAGAGCACGGCCCGCCTCGATGCGCTGCGCATCGTTGGACCATTCCAGGACGACGAGCCCGATCCCGAACGTTGCGGCGAGTACGCCCAGGTGCGCACCGGCGGCCGAGCGATCAACGTCAACCTCAAGACCGAGGCGGGAATGGAGATCGCGCGCCGGCTCGTCCAATGGGCGGACATCGTCTTTGACAACTTCTCAGCCGGTGCGATGGATCGGATGGGCCTGGGCCATCAGGCGCTGCACGAGCTGAACCCGGACGTGATCGTACTCAGCAGCAGCGGACAGGGGCAGTACGGTCCGCACGCGCACGGCAAAGGGGGCGGAGGACACTATGCCGCTCTCGCCGGATTCAACGAGCTCACTGGCTGGCCCGAGGGCGAACCGGGATACCTCAGCGCCTACACCGATTTCATCGCCCCGCGCTTCAACATCCCATTGCTCCTGGCCGCGCTCGATCATCGCCGCCGCACCGGCAACGGTCAGTACTTCGAACTCTCCCAGTACGAGGCCGGCGTCCACTGGCTCACGCCGTCCATCCTGGAGTACACCGTCAATGGTCGAGTCGCCGACCGACTGGGCAACAGGCAGCCCGACGCCGCGCCGCACGGGGCATATCGCTGCGCCGCCGAACGCTGGTGCGTGATCGCGGTCACCAACGACGGCCAGTGGCAATCGCTCTGCAACGCCATGGGAGCTGCTTCGCTCGCTGATGATCAGCGCTTCCGCACCCTCCAAGATCGCAAGGGCAACGAGGACGAACTCGATCGCCTGGTCGAGCAATGGACGACGCAGCGCGACGCCTTCGAGGTCATGCGCACGCTTCAGTCGCTTGGCGTCCCGGCCGGCGTGGTCCAGACCGGCGAGGACCTGCTCGAACACGACCCGCAACTGCGCCACCGCAACTTCTACCAGCGTCTGGATCATCCCGCACTCGGCTCATATCGAGCGCCACAGGCCTCATTCAGATTGTCCGCGGCGCCATGCGAGCTGCAACGAGTCCGATTGCTCGGCGAGGATACATACGAAGTCCTCAGCGAATCGCTAGGCCTATCCGAGGAGCAGATTGAGCAGTTCGCATTGGCAGGCGCACTGCATTAGGACACGCTCAGAAGGATTCTGACAACCGACGCGATTTCCCCTCCGACAACCCCATTTCCCCTTCCGTCATTCCTGCGCAGGCAGGAATCACGAACCACTCAACCCAAGCTCCAACGACACTCGCCAGCCGTCCCGCAGCCGTCGCCACGCGATCTCAAAGGCCGCAGCATCACTTCCCAGCCGCGCCCTTGGATGAAGGATCAAGCGAATCGTTAGCCTTCGCGCCATCGACAACCTCAGAAGGACTGACCCGTGAACATTACCAAGATCAGCGCCATTCCCACTTCGCCCGGCACAACAGCCCATCCGATGTTCAACTTTCCGCCCTGGAACTACGTCTTCGTCAAGGTCGAGACCGACGAAGGCATTGTCGGCTGGGGCGACGCCACCTGCGGACCAATGGCCGTCGCTTCCTTGGTCGAGGAGTACGGCGGCATGATCGTCGGCGAGGACCCATTCCGCATCGAAGAGCTCTGGCAGACTCTCCACCATCGCTACTTCACCCGTGGCGGACCGATCCAGAACAGCGCCCAGGCCGGCATCGAGATGGCGCTCTACGACATCAAGGGCAAAGCCCTCGGCGTACCCGTCTACGAGCTGCTGGGCGGCAAGATGCGAGACCAGATCTGGACGTACGGTCGCTGGGACGGCCCGTCGCCCGAAGCCGCCGCCGAGTTCGCCTTGAGCCAACTGGAGCTCGGCTTCACCGCGCTCAAGGGCGACCCCTTCGACCATCGCGGCCTGTTCATCAGCTACGAGGCCGAGAAGAAAGCAATCGACACCTTCGCCGCCGTGCGCGACGCGGTCGGCTTCGAAGTAGAGCTGCTCGTCGAAGTCCACGGACGCCTGACGCCGGCCGAGGCCATACGCATCGGCAACGCGATCGAGCAGTACCGACCCTTCGTCTACGAGGAGCCGGTGCCGTTCGAGAACATCGACGCCATGGAACAGGTCGCGCGCGGGACCAACATCCCGATCGCCACGGGCGAGCGCATCTACAGCCCCTTCACCTACTTCGACCTGCTCCAGCGTCAGATCGTGGCCATGATCCAGCCCGACATGATCCAGACTGGCGGAATCGGCCAGATGAAGCGCATCGCAGCATTAGCCGAGGCGCAGTACGTCGGAGTCCAGCCGCACGCGATCCACGGACCCATGGAAGTCCTCGCCGCCCTGCATGTCGATGCCTCGATCCCCAACTTCAAGATTCACGAGGGCGGGATGAGAGGTTGGTTCCAGGACGCCTGCATCGGCGAGCTGCCGGCCCACAAAGACGGCTTCTACGCAGTCCCCGAAGCCCCCGGACTCGGAGCCGCCATCAACGAAGACTGGCTGGCCGCACACCCGCCCCACCCCGAACCCGGCTGGGCCCCCGCCCTGGGAACTATGCCTTCAAAACAATTCAGCAAGGTCGCCTCGCCGTAGGCGGCCAGTTCCGTCCTCGACCCTCCATATCGAGCCCCGCCCTGGCTTGCCTGCCAGGTGCGCTCAGTCCGCGGCGCGCAGGCCCTCACCAGATTTGTCCTTGACTTCCCGACCAGCAACCTCCAACGCCGCCGCTTTGACGAATCGGATGAGGCCAGGCCCGGGTCCGTGGGCGCGCCGCAACAGATCGAGTTCCTCGCGAGAAAAGTCGACGGTCAAGCCAAACTTGCCCGGCCCCATTTCAGAGCGCACGTACGGGATCTCGTCCACGTCGTCAATGGGCGAGTCGATATGCACGGGGCTGTGCTGTTTCGTCATTGGCGTCGCATCCTTCCTCCTGGATGATGGTAGCGAGTCTGCTCGTCGCGGTCCGACCCCCAACCGGTCACGACGTGAGATTGTCCATCGATGCCCGGTAGCTCCAGGATGAACGTGAGCAAGCGGCCGCCACGGTCGGGCCGATCATCTTCACGCGCTCGGGTTGCCGACGAGGATTCCCGAACTCATCGAGGATGTCGCGCGCGGCTTGCGGGAAGTACTTAGCTGGCCCCCCGTACGGGGAACCATGCCCTCAAGGCAGTTCAGAAAAGTTGCCTCGCACTATGCGCCATGGTTGAAATCTCATACTCGTGTCGTCATACTTCATCAAGTCCGAGCGCGCATCTCTCTTACCAGAAGAGATGCCAGAGAGAAAGAGATTGACATGCCGGAGCGGAACTATTGGACAAGAATGCGCCGAAACCGAATGTCGAGGCGTGGGTTGCTGAGAGCCAGCGCTCGCGCCGGAGTCGGAGCGGCCGGACTAGCGCTGGTCGGTTGCGGCGATGACGATGACGACGGCCAACCGGTAGCCGCGCAGGTCCAGCAGGCTCAGGACCAAGTCGAACAACAAGCCGAACAGCAGGCGCAGCAGGATCAGGCGCAGACCGCAACTGCCGACGAACAGCAGCAGCAAGCCGCCGCACAGGCACAGGCCCAACAGGCCGGCGGACCCGTTTTCGGCGGGATGGTCCAGATCGCCGGCGACGACGGCGGCCTGTTCGACCCGGCCGCGACGATTCACGGCGGCACCGACGCCTCCATTTTCCAGTGCTACGACTTCGTCAACTACATGGACGCAGGCAACGTCATCACCGATGCCATGGGCGAGCTCCCCGAGATCGTCGACGATGTCAACTTCGTCTACCAGATCAAGCCGGATGTCTATTGGCAGGATCTGGCGCCCGTCAATGGCCGCCAGTTCACGGCAGAAGATGCAGTCTTCGGATACGAGCGCTTTGGACAGGACAACCCCGAGTTCGTCTACAAGGACCGCTATTCGCTCGTCGAGCGTTTCGAAGCTGTCGATCAGCTCACGATGCACGTCGAGGCTTCAGAGCCCTTCGCGCCGCTGCTCGTCGCCATGGCCGAAACCGGAGCGCTGATGGTCGCCCGCGACGTTGTTGAACAGTTTGGCGATGCCGAGATTTCCAGCAACCCGGACGCAATCATCGGCACCGGCTCAATGATGCTGGACTCTCGCGAGGCCGATGTCGAAACCGTGCTCAAGCGCAATCCGAACTACTATCGCAAGTCGCCCGATGGCGGCACCCTGCCCTACTTCGACGGCTACAACATCATCTGGGGCCTCGACAACGCACTGCGGATCGCTCAGTACATCGACGGCAAGACCGACTTCCTCTGGCTGCAGTGGTATGGCGAACTGCAGGAGATCGAGACCGTCCGCGCCGAGGCCGGCGAAGACTCAATCGTAGCCGTCCCCAACCCCGTCGCATTCGGACTGGCGACGCACATCCATACCAAGCGAGAGCCCTACACGGACCCGCGTGTGCGCCTGGCCCTGCATCTCGCTACAGATCGCGTCTCGCTGAATGTGATCACACTCGGCGCCGGGGTGATCGGCGGCCCCGTTGCCGAGACGATCTCGCCCTACGGCTGGGGTCTCGAGCAGCTCTCACAGTTGCCCGGCTACCGCACCGCAGATGAGCGAGAACAAGACCTGGCGGATGGTCGGGCGCTGCTCGAGGCCAGCGGCTACGACAAAGACAATGTTCCGCCGATGGAGGTCTGGGGAGATTTCGCCTCCGACTATGGACAGGTCCTCCAGCAGAACTTCAGCCAGATCGACTTCGATGTCGACATCCTCGAGCTGACCACCGCCGACTCACTCGCGGCTCGCCAGAATCACGAGTTCTCGATGATCACGCTCGGCCAGCAGGCCGCTGCTGATCCCGACCTGCTCTACAACGACCTGCACACCACGGGCGGGCAGAACTACGGCGAGTTCTCCGATCCGGAAATCGACGCGATGCTTGTCAAGGGACGTACCACTTTCGGCGTCGAGGATCGCAAGGAGATCTACGACGAGATTCAGACCAAGCTGCTGGAAGAGCACGCACCGCGTCTCTGGTGGCACTGGAGTCTGCCCACCGTCGGACATCGACCGTGGCTCCAGGGCTTCCGGCCAACACCGGGCATCACTCCCACCAACCAGGTCATGAACACCTGCTGGTTCGACGAAACCAGGACGATCTAGTTGGCTAGTTGGCTAGTTAGCGAACCTGGTTCGCAACTTGAAACCGTGATTGCGGATCGGCACACTACGCGAACTTGGCGCGGAGATGCCGAGCCTCCGGAAAGGCAAGACGATGGCAGAGCGGAACTACTGGACGAAAATGCGCCGAAACCGAATGTCGAGGCGCGGGTTGCTGAGAGCCAGCGCTCGGGCAGGCGTCGGCGCTGCCGGACTGGCACTGGTCGGTTGCGGCGACGATGACGACGACGACCAGCAGGCCGCCGCTCAGGTCCAACAGGACGAGCAGCAGGTCGAGCAACAGGCGGATCAGCAGGCGGCGCAGGATCAGGCTCAGACGGCGACCGACGAGGAGCAGCAAGAACAGCAAGCCGCCGCCGCCGAGGCCGCTGCCGACGGCGAACCCAAGCATGGCGGCACCGTGAGGATCGTCATGACCGACGGCGGCATCTTCGACCCGGCCATCGCGATCCACGGCGGCACCTACGCCGGCGTCCACCAAATCTACGACTGGCTCAACTACCTCGACGAAGGATTCGTGATCACGTCGGGCATGGCCGAGCTGCCGGAGGTCGTTGACGAACTTAACTTCATCTACACGATCAAGCCCAACGTCTACTGGCACGACAAGCCGCCCCTGGAGGGCCGTCAATTCACCGCCGAGGACGCCGTCTTCGGACTGGAACGGTTCGGCTTCGACAATCCTGAGTTCGTCTTCAAGGACCGCTTCTCGCTGATCGACAAGTTCGAAGCAGCGGACCAATTCACAATGACAGTCAAGGCCGGGGAGGCATTCTCGCCGATTCTGTCCGCGATTGCCGAAGACAACATGCTGATCGTGTCCCGCGACGCAGTTGACGCGTTCGGCGACGAAGCGATCTCCACAGACTTTGAGGCCCAGATCGGCACCGGGGCGATGATGGGTGTCTCTCGTGAGGCTGATGTCGAACTGAATCTAGAGCGACACCCGAATTACTACAAGGAAGGCCAGCCCTACTTCGACGGCTACAAGGGCATCAGCCTAGGTGACGACGCCATTCGCATTGCGGCATTTGTCAACGGTCAGACCGACTTCCTCAACTACCAGTGGTTCGGCCGTCCGGTCGACCTAGACTCAGCCATCGGCGAGCTCGGCGAAGACGCGGTCACCGGCGTCCCCAATCCGGTGACCTACGGCATGGCGACCCATATTCACACCGAAGTGGAGCCCTACACCGATCCGCGTGTGCGAACTGCAGTCCACCTAGCCGCTGATCGCGAGCAACTCATTGCCCTTTCGCTCGGAGAACTGGTGATCGGCGGCCCGATCGCCGTCGCAATTGCTCCCTACGGGCGCACGGAAGATGAGCTGCGACAACTCCCCGGCTACCGCTCTGGCGACCTCCGCCAAGAGGACCTGGCCGAGTCGCGCAAGTTGCTTGAGGCGACCGGAGTAGACCTCGACGGTTTCCCGCCGATGGATATCTGGGCGCCCGACGCGTCGGATTACGCCCAGGTCTTACAGCAGAACCTCGGCGAAGTCGGCATTGATATCGGCATCAACGAGCTGACCACCGCGGACGCCCTGGCGGCCAGGCAAAACCGAGAGTTCTCCATGATCATGCTCGGTCAACAGGGCGCTTCCGATCCGGACCTGCTCTACAACGATCTGCACACGACCGGCGGCCAGAACTACGGCAACTTCTCCAATCCCGAGTTCGATGCGCTGGTGGAGAAGGGACGGTCCGTC
Source organism: Dehalococcoidia bacterium (assembly GCA_965207365.1). Lineage (GTDB taxonomy): Bacteria > Chloroflexota > Dehalococcoidia > Bin125 > Bin125 > Bin125. The sequence goes on from OZ242281.1 coordinate 2,048,308, forward strand.
TTTGACGTGGAAGAACGCAAAGCGATTTACGACGAGGCGCAGGACCGCCTGCTGAACGAGTGGAACCCGCGACTCTACTGGTCGTGGAGCACGGTCGTCATCGCCTTCCGCTCCTACCTCAGGGGCTTCCGTCCAACGCCAGGCCCGACCGCTTCCAACGCAATCCTCTGGGGCATGTGGTTCGACGAGGTCCCCGAGGGCGCCGAGGCGTAGATGTAATCCAGTCTCCAGCTCTCCCCCCGCGCAGCGGGGGGAGATGTCCCGAAGGGACAGAGGGGGGCTGCCCCCGCAACCGAGCCAAGCCAATGCGCAACTACATCTTTCGACGCCTGATGCTTTTGCCGCTCACGGTGATCCTGCTATCGATCTTCGTCTTCGGCCTGATCCGCCTGGTACCAGGTTCGGTCATCGACGCACGCCTCTCGGCTGGCTTCCCCGGCACGGCAAACGCCGATGATCGAGCCAAGCTCGAAGCGCATTTCGGCCTCGACAAGCCTGTCCATATCCAGTACCTCAACTGGGTCGGACAGGTGCTGTCCGGCGACTTCGGTACTTCCTGGCTGACGAAAGAGTCGATCCTCGACAACTTCGGCCGTCGCATGCCGGTCACCGTTGAGTTGCTTGTGCTGACCTTGATCATCTATATCCCGCTGGGGATTGGAACGGGGGTGTGGTCGGCTGTCCGCCAGAACAGGCCTGACGACTACGGCATCCGCTTTGTCACGATCCTCTTCCTGGCGATTCCCAACTTCTGGCTCGCGACCCTGGTGATCGTCATACCGTTGGTCCTCTGGGGCTATGCGCCGCCGGTTCCCTATGTCCATCTTTGGGAGGAACCAGAAACCAACATCGTCCAGATGGTCGTGCCTGCAGTGATCGCCGCGCTGGCGGGAGCTGCCGTCCTGGGCCGCGTCGCCCGCTCCGAGATGCTCGAAGTGCTGCGCCAGGACTACGTCCGCACCGCATACTCCAAGGGCCTGACCGGGTACGTCGTGGTCTTCCGACACGCGTTGCGAAACGCGATGATTCCGCTGATCACCCTGATCGGCCTCGTCTTCGCCAACGGCGTCGCCGGAGCGGTGATCGTCGAGCAAATCTTCGCGATCCCCGGCATGGGCCGCTATCTCGTGCAGTCGCTCCTGACCAACGACTTGCCGGTCGTCCAGGTCTGGATGCTGATCTTTGGAGCGGCATTCATCATGATCAACCTCCTGGTTGACCTCAGCTACGGGCTGTTTGATCCAAGGATTCGTTTCCAGTGAGACTTCCATCGATACTTGTTGAGCAATCTAGAGAGAGAATTGAGTTCGACCTGTACGGTCTCCCCGTAAAGGCGCCGCGTCGTGTCCGCGCCTGGAGACTCTTGCGACATCATCCGCTGGGCGCGTTTGGCATGTTGATCGTCGTCTTCGTGGTCTTCCTGGCCGCCCTGGGTCCCCTGATCGCCGGCGACGCATCGACGATTTCCCCTGACATCCTCGCGGGACCCAGTAGTGAGCACTGGTTCGGGACCGACCGGCTCGGACGCGACTACCTGGCCCGCGTCGTCGCCGGCGCCAGACTCTCGATGTCGCTGGCGCTGGGAGCGATGGCGATTGGCGTGGGAGCCGCGCTGGTCCTGGGCATGGTCTCGGCGTACGCCAAGGGCGCGGTCGACCTCTTCCTCCAGCGCATCATCGACATGCTCCTGGCGTTCCCGGGTCTCGTCTTGCTGCTGTTGCTCTCACAGGTGATTGGCCGCGGCTGGCAGTCGGTCGCGCTGGGGATGGGCGTTCTCTTCGCCGTGAGCATGGTTCGGATCGTGCGCGCCAGCACCCTCGCGACGCTGGCCGAAAGCTATGTCGAGGCTGCCCAACTGATCGGCGCGTCGCCCTTCCGCATTCTCTGGCGACACGTACTGCCGAACATGGGACCGCCGCTGCTGATCTACGTCACCGCAATCCTTGGCGGCGCCATCCTCTTCGAGGGCGCGCTCTCATTCCTCGGACTCGGAGTGCCGCCGCCTGACCCGTCCTGGGGCCGAATGCTGACCGAAGCGCGCACACTGTGGAAGTACCCACACCTCAGCATTTTCCCCGGGGTCGCGATGACCATCGCCGTGCTCGGATTCAACCTGGTCGGAGACTCGATCCGAGATATCTTCGACCCGCGCCTGCGCGGGGCTTAGTCCAGGACCTCTCTCAACCGCCCCGTGATCTCCTCGACATCCTTGAGTCCGTCGGCGACACCCGCTTCGAACATCCAGCCTTCATAGAAGTTCTGGTGAAGCGCACTTGCCGAGCGAAACAGGTTTTGCAGTCTTTCGTCGCCCAACTCATTTGCCAGGCGGTCGATGATTCGGTACAGGTCTCCGTGCGTGCTGTGACGCCAGCCGCGAGTCTCGGCGACCGCTTTCACCATCCGAGCGGTGGCGCCCCAGCCCTTTTCGGAGGCCTGCAACAGATCCCCCTCGGCCAGGTAGACATGAGCTTTGCTGAGGAACTCGTTCGCGGTGTCGCTGTGGTACTCGGTTCGGGTTGTCATTGGCCTATCGCATCCAGTCGCTGGCATCCTGGATGCCACATAGTACCGGTCGCTATTGCTTCGTCAACTCCTCGGCTGCAGCTCCACTCTCGATGAGCGCGTCGATCTCCGCGTCGTCGAGGCCGAGTTCGCGTAGCACCTCTCGTAGATGCTCGCCAAATGCCGGTGTGCGCTCTGCGGCCTGATAGCGGTCGCGGCTGAACTTGAGCGGGGCTTGCGGCATCAGCACCGGCCCCACGGCCGGATGGTCGAAGCTGTGGACGAAGTCATTGGCGGTTGCGTGCTCGCTCAAGAGCGCTTCCTCCAGCGAGGTCAGCAGTGCAGAAGGCACGCCCGCGGCTTGCATCCGCTCGCGTAGCTCTTCGCCGTCCTGCTCGATGACGATGTTGCGAATCTGTTCTCGCAGCGTCATGAAGTGCTCCCGCGGATCGTCGGGCATTTGCCAGTCTGGGTCATGAGCGCTCGGATCCTCGATGCCCAACGTATCGAGTAGTCGCTTGAACGCCAGCGCCGATGCGCCCAGCGTGATCCAGTGGCCATCGCGGGTCTCATAGAATCCGCCCACCAACAGCGCCGTCTGCTCGCGTCGCCGCTGGGCCGCGACGCTTGGGTGCGGACGCTCCTGCTCCATCCAGTCCGCAAACTCTCGCTTCCAACCGTCGACGGCGTCAAAGATGTTGGCTGTCGCCGTCTGCAACGCCATCGCGGCCTGGTACAACGATGTCTTGACGTGCTGTCCCCGCCCGGTGAACTCTCGTCGAAACAGCGCTCCGGCGATGCCGAACGCGAGCAGCGTGCCGGCATGGAAGTCGGCCAGGAACGCGTCGAGAACGCGTGGCTCGTCGCCCTCGAAGTTGCCAGTCGAGAGCGCCAGCCCCGATACGGCGGCGGCCTGAAAGTCAGCGCCGAGATGCATGCCAAACGGACCCTTCTCGCCCATTGCCGAGATCTCAGCAACGATGATCCGCTCGTTCTCCGCGCTCAACGACTCATAGTCCAGCCCCACGCGCTGCAGGGCGCCGGGTCGCATGTTGGAGATCAGCACATCACTGCGCAGAGCCAGTTTCCTGGTGATCGCGCGGCCCTCAGGATGTCCCAGATTGAGCGGCACGCCGCGCTTGCCTCGAGCCTTGATGATGTAGGCTCGACCCTCGCCGGGGACGATGGTGCTGTTGAATCGGGTGGCGTCGCCGGTGACCGGTTCAATCTTGATCACGTCGGCGCCGCCATGCGCCAGCAGCTCACCCGCATACGGACCAGCCACAAACAGCCCAAACTCAATCACCCGCACGCCCGAAAAGATGCCGTCCGAATCGCCTGCCATCGCCGTACTCCTCATCCACGACAAATGCTAGCGAGCAGAACAGGCAGGTCTCGTTGCTGATGCCCGTCCGCCAAGATCGGGAACTGGCTACCATCAGTCCCATGACCACGATCCAGGCTCCAACCGACATCGACGCTGCCATTGGCAACGTGCTCGACATCATCGTGCAGGGCTGGGATCCGCTGCAGATCGTCCTGTTCGGTTCCCGCGCCCGCGGCGACCATCGCGAGGACAGCGACATTGACCTGCTTGTAGTCCTTGAAGACTGCGAAGATCGATTCGATGCGAGTTCAGCGATCCGTGCCGCCCTGCACGGACTAGAGGTTCCGACGGATGTCGTCGTGACCACGCCCGAGACTCTGCTTAAGCGAGCCTTTCTGGTCGGCGCGGTCGAACGCAGAGCGCTGATCGACGGTCGCATACGCTACGTGCGAGGAGGCGGCGATCCAGTGATCGAAGCAGCGCTACACCAGCTTCGACTGGCAGTGGAAGATTTGGGCACTGCAGGACGACTTCACTCTTCGGAGATCGAGCCGCCGCGCCAGGCATGTTTCCATGCCCAACAGGCGGCCGAGAAGGCGCTAAAGGCTGCGCTCGAGTTGGAACACAGCGACTATCCCCACACTCACAAGCTTGGAGATCTGCGTTCCCAACTGCCGCCGACGTGGCCTGTGCATGAACTAGACGTGGACCTTGATCGACTAAGCGAGTCGGCAGTCAGTGCGCGCTATCCGGAGGTCAGGATGCTGCCCACTAGAGCTGAGGCCGTTGAAGCCGTTGCCGATGCCCGGCTGATCGTCAACGCCATCGTCGAAGAGTTTCAGCGCCGAGGCCACGAATTGCCCTAGTCCCGACGCCTCCTAGTCCGCCGCCTTATCTTGTTCTTGACCGAACAGCAGGAAGGGCAGGGCAACAGATGGCAGCTCGTGAAGAATTTGGCGGAGTGATAGGTCGAACCTTCCGCGAGTCCGAACCGTGGTGGCCGGAGCTACCGACTGCTCCCCAGGATCGGCCCAACGTGGTTGTCATCCTCTTCGATGACACTGGATTCTCACATCTTGGCTGCTACGGCTCGACCATTGCCACGCCGAACATCGACAAGCTGGCTTCCAACGGTCTGCGTTTCACCAACTTCCACGTAACGGCGCTCTGCTCGCCTACGCGAGCTTCGTTGCTCACGGGACGCAACCATCACGCCGTTGGGATGCGATCGATTTCCAGCTACGACCCCGGCTATCCCAACATGCGCGGCGCCGTCAGCCGCAATGCCGCGACGATGGCCGAGATGCTGCGCGACGAGCACTACGCCACCTTCGCCGTGGGCAAATGGCACCTGAACCCGTCCGAGACCTGCTCGCAAGCCGGACCATTCAACGATTGGCCGCTGCAGCGCGGCTTCGACCGCTACTACGGCTTCCTCTCCGGCGAGACCGACCAGTTCTACCCCGACCTCTGCTACGACAACCATCTGATCGACCCGCCGAGGACGCCCGAGGAGGGCTATCACTTCACCGAGGACATCGTTGATCAGGCCACAGGATTCCTGCGCGACCACCAGTCGGTCTATCCCGGACAACCCTTCTTCCTCTACTTCGCCCTTGGCGCGACACACTCTCCACACCAGGCGCCGCAGGAGTACATCGAGCGATACCGAGGCCAGTTCGACCAGGGCTGGGATGAGGTGCGCAAGGAATGGTTCTCGCGACAGCTCGAGCTCGGCGTGATACCCGAAGGCACCGAGCTGGCCCCTCGCAATCCGGGAGTCAAGCCATGGGATGACTTTTCGCCCAACATGAAACGCTTCCTGGCCACCTTCCAGGAGGCCTTCGCCGGATTCTTGACCCACACCGACGAGCAGATCGGGCGTCTGATCGCCTACCTCGACGATTCAGGCCAGCTCGACAACACCATCCTGATGCTGATGGCCGACAACGGCGCCAGCCAGGAGGGCGGGCCGCAAGGCGTGTCCGACACCGCTCGTTACGGGCAGCCGCTCCTCGACGACGTCGACGAGGCGCAGTCTCGACTGCACGAGATCGGCGGACCTCGCAGCTCGCCCAACTATCCCTGGGGTTGGTCGCAGGCTGGCAATACACCCCTCAAGTGGTACAAGCAGAACACGCACGGCGGCGGCGTCCGCGTCCCGCTGATCGTCCACTGGCCCGACCGGATCAAGGACGGCGGCAGTTTCCGTCGGCAATTCCATCACGTCAGCGACGTGCTGCCGACCGTGCTGGAATCGGTCAAGGCGACCCCGCCCGACGAATACGCGGGTTTGATGCAGATGCCGGTCAGCGGCACCAGCTTCGCCTACGCTTTTGAGGATTCCAACGCAGACACCGCCAAAGAGGTGCAGTATTTCGAGATGCTCGGTCACCGCGGCATCTGGGTCGACGGCTGGAAAGCGGTCACGCGGCACCAGAAGAACGACCCTTGGTCGGACGACGAGTGGGAGCTCTACCACGTCGCCGAAGATTTCTCCGAGTCCAACAACCTCGCTGCCGAGGAGCCGCAAAAACTGCGAGAGCTAATCGACCGTTGGTGGGTCGAGGCTGGCAAGTACGGCGTGTTGCCACTCGATGACCGCAGCTTCCAGCTCGGCGGTCCAACGCAACGCCCAGGCGGACCACACAACGGACTGAAGTATCGCTACACCCCGCCAGTGTCTCATCTGCCCGGTGAAATCGCGCCAGCAGTTGGCCTGGGATCATGGACGCTCGACGCCGAGATCGAGCGCGACGGGCTGGGTGACGGAGTGATCTTTGCTCGGGGATCAGTCATGGGCGGAATCAGCTTCTACATCAAAGACAACCGCCTGCGAGTCGACTACAACGCCTTCACTGAAGTGACGCAGGTCGTCTCTGACATCGAACTACCCGACGGTCGCTGCACGATCGGCATGAGCATGGATGGCGAAGCGCCGTCGGCGCCTGGTCATGTCACCGTCCGCATCAATGGAGAACATGCCGGAGAAGGGGAAGTGCCGTTCCTCGTGCGCGGCGGATTCGGCGGACGCGGTGGAGCCGACATCGGCTCGGACCGCAAGTCGCCAGTCACCGACTCCTATGAGCCGCCATTCGAGTTCGAGGGGACAATCCACGAGTTGACCCTCGAAGTCACGCCTTACCCGAAGTCGGGAGCGGCATACGAAGCGGCGAGGAACGCATTCAAGTTGCTGATGGCTCAGCAGTGATGCGACTCGCAGTGGTGACTCGATGACTGATTGCTGTGGCGCATCACGGGGCTCTGTTCTCCCCCCTTTGGGGGGAGATGCCGAAGGCAGAGGGGGGCGCAAGCGGGACGCCCTCCGCCCTTTAGGGACACCTCCCTCCCCGCTCAAGCCGGGGACAGGCTCTGCAAGAGGGATGAAAGAAGCGCGAGCGGCGACCGTGCCGGCTGGCGCGTTTGTCATGGGTTCCATCGACCACCTCTCCTACGCAGGTGACGGAGAGGGACCTCTGCGAAAGATTGAGCTCACCGCGTTCGAGATCGACGCCTGCGCCGTCTCAAACGCTGACTTCGCGGTGTTCGTCGAAGACTCCGGCTATCGCACCGAATCGGAGCTGATCGGCTGGTCATTCGTGTTCGCCGGGCTGCTGCCCGACGACTTCCCGCCGACCCGTGGCGCGGCAGACGCGCCATGGTGGAGACAGGTAGCAGGCGCATCCTGGCAACATCCAGAAGGCACCGAGACCGATATCGACGACCGCATGGATCATCCGGTCGTACACGTCAGTTGGAACGACGCACTCACGTATGCGCGCTGGGCCGGCAAACTGCTTCCGACCGAAGCGCAATGGGAACGCGGCGCTCGCGGCGGCCTCGATTCACAGCCCTATCCCTGGGGTGACGAACTGACGCCCGGCGGCGAGCACCGGATGAACGTCTGGCAAGGCGTCTTCCCGACCGAGAACGGCCTGGATGACGGCTGGTACGCGACCTGCCCGGTCGACGCTTACAAACCGAACGAGCTGGGTCTGTTCAATACGACCGGCAATGTCTGGGAGTGGTGCGCTGACTGGTTCGATGTCTTCCACGATCCAGAACCGCCGATCAATCCGTCAGGTCCGCCGGATGGCGATCTGAAAGTGCTAAAGGGCGGCAGCTTCCTCTGCCACGAGAGCTATTGCCTGCGCTACCGGACGGCAGCGCGCATGGCGCTCACACCGGACAGCGCAACCAGCAACACCGGCTTCCGCTGCGTTCGGCCATTGGACTAAAGGAGTTGGGCCATGACGACGACTGAAGAGTTCGCAGGACGGATCGGGCGCACATTCCGTGAGTCCGAGCCCTGGTGGCCGGCCCTGCCGACCGCGCCTCAGGACAGGCCCAATGTCCTAATCATCCTCTTCGACGATCTTGGCTTCGCCCACCTCAATTGCTACGGCTCGACGATCGAGACACCCAACATCAATCGTCTGGCGGCGAATGGCCTGCGGTTCACCAACTTTCATGTCACACCGCTTTGCTCGCCGACCCGTGCATCACTACTGACCGGACGCAATCATCACACGGTCGGCATGCGCTCGGTCACGCAGTTCGACTCGGGCTTTCCCCACATGCGTGGTGCGATACCGCGCAACGCGGCCACCATGGCGGAGCTCCTCTCCGACGAGAACTACGCGACCTTCGCCGTCGGCAAGTGGCACCTCTGTCCGGTCGACTCGATGGGTCAGGCCGGACCGTTCCACGACTGGCCGCTGCAGCGAGGATTCAATCGCTACTACGGCTTCCTCTCGGGCGAAACTGATCAGTTCTATCCCGAACTCTGCGAGGACAATCATCTGATTGACCCGCCGCGCCGGCCGGAGGAGGGCTACCACTTGACCGAGGACCTGGTCGATCACGCCGTCGGATTCCTGCGCGATCATCAGTCGGTCTATCCCGGCCAGCCATTCTTCCTCTACTGCGCGCTCGGCGCGACGCATGCGCCGCACCAGGCGCCACAGGAGTTCATCGAACGCTATCGAGGCAAGTTTGATGTCGGCTGGGACGCGATCCGCGACGAGTGGTTCGCTCGGCAACAGGAAATGGGCGTCGTCCCGGATGGTACCCAACTGTCGCCACGCAACCGTGGCGTCGAGGCCTGGGACGACATGTCCGACAACGCCCGAAACTTTGCGGTAGCGCTGCAGGAGGCGTTCGCCGGATTCCTCGAACACACCGATGCTCAATTGGGCCGCCTGTTCTCGTACCTGGAGTCGTCGCAACAGTTGGACAACACCATTGTCCTGCTGCTGGCCGACAACGGCGCGTCGCAAGAAGGCGGAGCGCAGGGCGTGTCGGACGAGCCACGGCTATTCGGCCCCGCCGACGACCTCGATGAAGTCCAATCGCGCCTGTATGAAATCGGCGGGCCGCGCTCGGCCTCAAACTATCCCTGGGGCTGGGCCCAAGCCGGCAATACGCCGCTGCGCTGGTACAAGCAGAACACCCACGGCGGCGGTGTTCGTGTGCCGCTGATTGCGCACTGGCCCGACGGCATCTCCGACCGTGGCGCGTTGCGACGCCAGTTCCACCATGTCTCCGATGTCCTGCCGACCGTGCTGGAAACCCTGGGTGTTCAACCACCGACGAAGCGCGCCGGCCAGGAACAGATACCTATCGCCGGCACGAGCTTCGCCTACGCCTTCGACGATCCAGACGCCGACACGACAAAGGAAGCCCAATACTTCGAGATGTTCGGACACCGCGGCATCTGGGTCGACGGCTGGAAGGCGGTGACCTGGCATCGGTTCCGCACCGAGTGGTCAGACGACGAATGGGAGCTCTACCACGTCGATCAGGACTTCTCTGAGACCAACAACCTCGCCGAGCAGGAGCCGGAGAAGCTGCGTGAGCTGATCGACCGCTGGTGGGTCGAGGCCGGCAAACATGGCGTGCTCCCGCTCGACGACCGCACGATCGAGATCAACCAGCCGGCGCAGCGCCCCGGCGCGCCGCACTATGGATTGCGCTATCACTACACGCCGCCGATCGCCCACATGCCGGTCGAGACATCGCCGGCCATCGATCTTGGAAGCTGGACCCTCGAAGCGTCAGTCTCAAGATCGTCTCAAGATCAGCAAGGCGTGATCTTCAATCGAGGCTCGATCCACACCGGAGTCACGCTCTACATCAAAGACAACCACCTGCACTTCGACTATCACGCCTACGATGACTGGTCTCGGATCCGAATCGACCGACCCTTACCTGCTGGTGACTTCGTGATTGGCGTCTCGTTGAAGAGCGATTCGCCCAGCGGCCCGGCGCGGGTCACGTTCTCAATCGACGGCGAGGAAACCGGCTCCGGTCAGGTGGACGTGCTCCAGCGACGAATCCTCTTCGCCCACGGTGAGTTCGACATCGGGGCCGACCGCCGCTCGCCGGTCGGCGACAACTACGATCCGCCCTTCGAGTTCGAAGGAGAGATCCACACCGTCGACATCGAAGTCACGCCATATGAAGGCGAAGCCGCATTCCACGCGCAAGCCGAACGGCAGCGTCAGACGATGTCGAGGCAGTAGACGGCTGTCACTCCAAGCCCGTCATCGCCGCGCTTCACCGCTCCCCCTTGTAGAGACCGATGCGCAACCTCAAATTCCGCTCTCCCCCCCTTGCGGGGGGAGATGTCACGGAGTGACAGAGGGGGGGTCGGCTGGCGACGACCAGATAGGGCCAATAGGCAGGGAACCCCCCTCTGCCTTCGGCATCTCCCCCGCAAGGGGGGAGAAGGGGAGTTATGCATCAATCTCTTGCAGGGGGAGCTGTCGCACAGCCTGCCCCCGGCTTGAACGGGGGCCGAGAGGGTCCCGCTCCCCATCGGCAATGCCCTGATCCTCACATACTGCCGTTCGGTTTTCCACGTGAACACACCCTAGTCTGATCTAAAGCAATTCTCGGAGGCTGTCCAATCGCCTCCGCACAACGAAGGAGCACCACATGCGCGGCGTTGGCGTGATTGAGTTCGGTGGACCGGAAGCCTTGCAAGTCGTCGATCTGCCCGAGGTCCATGCCGGACCGGGCGAAGTCCGGCTGCGAGTCCATGCGGCCACGGTCAACCCCACCGACACCTTCATCCGCGGCGGCGCTCGAGCTGACGCGCTGCTCAAGTCCGGACCGCCGCCCTACATCCCCGGCATGGACGCCGCCGGCGTGATCGACGAGGTCGGCCCCGACACCGAGACCGACCTTCAGGTCGGCGACGCGGCCATGGCCATGGTCATCCCCCGAGGCAGCCACGGAGCCTACCGCGAGAGCATTGTGCTCAAGGCCGACGCTGTTACCCGTGCGCCCGCCGGCTCCAACCACGCCGAAGCCTCGACCCTGCCGATGAATGCGCTCACCGCCCGACAGTCGCTCGACCAGATGAACCTCCAGCCCGGCCAGACCCTCGCCGTCACCGGCGCGGCCGGCTGCTACGGCGGATACATGGTCGAACTGGGCAAGGCCGACGGCCTGACCATCATCGCCGACTCCTCCGAGAAGGACATGCAGCTCGTCAAGGACCTCGGTGCAGACATCATCGTCCCACGCGGCGACGACATCTCCGAGCAAATCCGCAAGGTCATGCCCGACGGCGTCGACGGTCTCGCCGATGGCGCAGTCCAGAACGAGCTCGCCGTCGGAGCGATCAAGGACGGCGGCCAATACGCCAGCGTCCGCGGCTGGAAAGGTGAACCCGAGCGCGACATCACCTTCCACGTCACGATGGTCTTCACCTACGACCGTCGAGCCGACCTCCTGGACGAAATCCGCCAGCAGGTCGAGGACGGCCAGGTCACCATGAGAGTCAACTCAACCTACCCCGCCGAGAACGCCGCCGAAACCCACCGCCGCTTCAAACAAGGAGGCCACCGAGGCCGCTTCGTGATCACCTTCGACTAAGGCGTGTTCGGATCGATGCTAACAACCCATGCTTGGCGCGCCAGCATTCCCAGCTCCCCCTTGCAGGGGGAGCTGCCGAAGGCTGAGGGGGTCCCACTCCCCATCGACAATGTCCTAAACCACCCATACGGTCGTTCGCTCCCCCACGTGGACAGACCCTAAAGCGTCCTACTTGTTACGCACATAAGGACTTGTCGCCTCAAGGATCGCGTCCGCAAGAAAGTTCAGCGCGATCAGCAGCAGCGCGAGAGCGGCTATCGGCGCTATTACGTACCACCAGGCGCCGATGATCAGGAACTGTCTCGCACCGTTCAGGATCAGTCCGATCGTCGGCGTAGGGGGTGATGCGCCAAGGCCGAGAAAGCTCAACGATGCTTCGGCGATGATGGCGAAAGCCATAACTAGTGCCGCTTGGATCATCAGTGGCGGCAACGTGTTGATGGCGGCGTGACGCATGATGATACGAATTGGCCCCGCGCCCAGAGTGCGCGCTGCCATCACATAGTCACGCTCCTTTTCTTGCAGCATTTGACCACGTGCGAGGCGGGCGAATACCGGAATCGCTCCGATTCCGAGTGTGATCGCCACCTCCTTTGTGCCGGTCCCGAGAACCGTTAGCACGACCAGCGCCACAAGAATCCCCGGAAACGCCAGCATGGTGTCAACCAGCCGCATCAGGATCGCGTCAACCCAACGGCCCAGGTAACCAGCGAGGAAGCCAATGGCAACACCGATTGGCAACCCGATCGCGACGGCCCCCAGGCTGACGAGGAGAGAAATCCGGACGCCATAGATCATCCGACTGAGCAGGTCGCGACTGACATCATCGGTGCCGAAGGGATGCGTCCAGGAGGGCGACAAGAGGCGAGAGCCTCGGAGTTGAACCTCATAGTGATACGGAGCGAGCTGATCGGCGAATACTGCCGCCACCATGAACACCGTCAGGATCAGTATTGCGATCTGGCCTCGACGTTCGCGAGCCACGCGATAGCAGACGTCGAACAACTGAGATTGTTGCCGCCAGGTCAGAACACGGGCGCGTACATCCTCACGGCGCAAGATCGGCTGACGGCTTTGCGCTTTCGCCATCACTGCACTCGAATCCTGGGATCCGCGAGCCCATAGGCGATGTCGGCCAGCATGTTTACCAACACAAAGACCGTCACCAGCACCACGAGCATGCCCTGGATTAGCTGATAGTCCCTGCCCTGGACAGCCGTGATGATCAGGCTGCCGAAGCCGGGCCGCGCGAAGACGACCTCAACAATGACCGCGCCAGAAATCAGGAAACCTATCTGCAATGCCGCGACAGTAATCACAGGGATCAGCGCGTTCCGCATCGCATGTCGCACTACCACAGCACGTTCCCGGAGTCCCTTTGCTCTGGCTGTGCGGACGTAGTCCTGGTTCAATGTTTCGATGATCGAGGCTCTCACGAAGCGGGCGAGCACAGCCGCCGTCCCCGCGCCCACGGCGATCATCGGCATGGCGAGAAACTTGAGCGCCTCCACCGGATCTTCGGTGATGGCAACCCGCCCGGTGATTGGGAATACATCCAACACGACCCCGAGCACCCAGATAAGAAGGATCCCGAGAACGAAGTTGGGGATGCCCAGCGTGAACATCGTGAATCCGGTCGCGAGGTAATCGGGTCCACCGCCCGGTTTCAACCCTGCGAAAATGCCCAGCGGGAGGCCCACCGCTAGTGCAAAGAAGTAGCCGGCCACTGCGAGCTCCGCGCTAGGGAGTGCGGCGGAGCTCATCAAACGGTTCACGTCAATGCCGCGGGAGAAGGAATCTCCGAAATCGCCTTGCACCACGCCGCCCAGCCAATTGACGTACTGCACCACGAGTGGATCGTTGAGCCCAAGCCGTTCGCGGACGGCCTCGACATCTGCGGGTGTCGCATCCTGTCCAGCCAGCAGCGCCGCTGGATCACCCGGTATCAGCCGCATGGCCAAGAAGACGAGAATGCTGGCCAGCACCACCACTGCGAAGCCCTGAGCAAAACGATTGATCAGGAACGAAGCCACGAACACCGCTCCTTAACGAATCGACCATTCAGCGCTCAGCGCGACACCGGATGAATGCCCGCCGGGGGACGTGACAGCCGCTCATGCGCATGCTGCCGAAGCGGCACCAACGCCCCCGCTCGCTTTCTGAGAGTTTAAGAGTCGCTAGACGTCCTCAACCCACCACTCTTCCGTGAATGTGAAGATCTGGCCAGGCCACGTTTCCCCTTGCACGCGGCTGTTCACGATTGTCGTGTTGTTGATCGTGTGGTACGGGAGCAACCACGGGCCTTCCGCCCAGAGGACGTTCCAGTCGTTGAAGAGGGTTGACCGTTCAGCAGGGGTCGGTTGATCGCCAAAAGCCTCGACGATGCGCTTGTACTCCCCGGTGACAGATGCCACGGCGTTCTCGGGGAAGCGGAACTGGAAGTTCATGTTTGGCAGCGTTTCCGGCGCCATCCAGAAGAAGCCCGTGGCAGCTACATACAAGCCCGGGAAGGTGCCGGTCAGGAAGTAGTCGACCCATTCAGCGACTTCTTGCTTCACGATCGTGATGTTGATGCCGACATCCTTGAGGTTCGCCTGCAGGATCTCGGGAATCACCTGATGGGAGAACGTATTGGAGACGAACAAGTCCATCTCCACGCCGCTCCAACCTGACTCCTCTACCAGCGCCCTAGCGCCTTCCGGGTCAAATGGGTCCTGGTCGAACGCGTCGTCATAAGCGGGCGAACTCGACAGCCACATTTGATTGGTCGCCCAACCGATCCCTTGGAAGACGTCCTCGTGCAGCCGTTCCCGATCGATCGCCTTGTGCAGCGCGAGCCGGAAGCGGGCATCGTCATTCGCCGGGTGTCCGCCACCGAGGTGCGTTTGGACCGGTCCCATCACCCACATCCCGGCAGCCGGTCCGAGCAGGTGAGTGAGATGGTCTAACTCGCCCAGACGGAGGTATTGGTCAGGGGTGACCGTGGCAAAATCGATCTCTTCTGCCTCCAGCGCCAACGCCCTCGTGTCCGCGTCCAGGATGGTACGAACCTCGATCTCATCGAGGTATACGTCTCTGTAGAAATTCTCATTCCGTACGACCGTGTACCGCTCGCTGGGCTCGTATTGGTCAAAGTCCCACTTGAACGGACCGCTACAACCCCCGAACGACTCAACTGCGTTGAACGACTCAATTTCGTCCGCGTCATGTATCTGTGCGAAGTGGAACATGTCGAAGATGATGTCGCCAGGCCAACTCGGGTGGTTGAACACCAACGTCCGGTCGTCAACGACATCGATCGATTCGAGATAGTTGGCGATCAATCCTCTCACCTGGCTGGAGTTCGACAAATCAACATTGGCGATCGCATCGTAGGTCGCCTTGACGGCCTCAGCATTGATCGGCTTTCCGCTGTGAAACTCAATGCCCTCCCGCAAGGTGACCTCCGTGGAGGTAGCATCGGCATTCTGTTGCCAGGATTCCGCGAGACGGGGCTCTGCGTCCCCGCCGGTCGCATCCCGACGCCTCATCAGGCTGTCCCACATGCCGATGGTCCACGGCTCGGTCGCATCACCTCTACCGACAGCGAACGGTCCAGTCGTCCCGCTAAACGTCTCAGGAGTCGCACTGTCTGCTGCAACGATCCTGCCGCCAAACTTTGGACCAGCCTGTTGCTGCTGCGCCTGAGCGACGGCGGCCTGCTGCTCCTGTTGTTGCTGCATCGCCTGCTGCTGCGGCTCCTCTTGAGCCTGTTGCTGCATGGCTTGCTGTTGCTGCTGCTGTTGTTGTTGCGCCTGAGCCGCTGCCGGCGCCGCTTGTTGATCGCCGTCGTCGTCATCGCCGCCGCAGCCGATCAGCGCGATAGCGCTCGCGCCAAGGCCAGCACGTGCTGACGCCTGTAAGAGCGACCGTCGGCTGTACTGCCGTTTTTTCATCCGTTGCCAATAGTTGCGCTCGCTCATCAGGGACTCACTCTCTACGCCGGCCTGAACAATTCGGCAAATCGTAAGAGAGAGTATGCCTAACGAGAGATGCGTTTGCAACTCACGTCAACGGACGTTGCACAGGCCGCAACCCCGTCCCCGCCTCCGAGGCTCCCCCAGGCTTGAACAGGGGCGCGGACCTGCCCTTCCCTTCGGCCAGGATTCGCAAGCACGCTGTCTACGACGGTGCTCGAATCAAATCCAACTCTGGGATTCCTTCGAAGTCCCCGTCAGTTGTAGCAAGTGGGCACTGCAACAGCAGGGCTGACGCTGCGATCCAGGCATCAGCAGTCTTGAGTTGGTGGCCGGCTGATTCCCGTTTGCTGCGCAAGTGAGCGCAGATTTCTATCAACTCTGGACTCACCCCGATTAGCTCGTACTGATCTAGATGACGCCGCAGTTGGTTCATCCTTCTGGCGCCCCAACCGCCCTTGATGGCGCCGAACAAGGCCTCTTCCTGGGTCTGAAAGGAAATGATGGCGCGCCACCCGGCGATTGCATTCTGGTAGTAGTCGGCCTGGGGCGGATTGGCAAAGAAGAGCGAGACGACCGATGTGTCGAGCACGACCAGGTCCGTGCTCGGAGTGGTCATGCCTCGCGTCCCTCGCGAATGGCGCGTTTGAAGGCTTCCAACTCGTCGTCCGTCAGGTCGATTCGAACGAGTTCGTCGGGATTGAAGATTTTCGGTTCGGGATTGTTCAGAAACGCGTCCAGGTCGAACGGTTTCAGCAACGCAGCGAGCTGCGCTTCGGTTGACTCCGTGTCCGTGACGCCCTCGACGGTCACCACGACCTCACAGCCGTCCTGGAGTTCGAGTGACTCCAGCGGCGTTAACACACCCTCAGCAAATCTGGCTCTCACACGGATGGTCACGGCAGACCTCCCTGAGGCTCCAGTCTACCGAGCGGACAAGCCATTACCGCCGACAGCGCCCTGAGAATCGCAAAAGCGCTGGGAACTACCCCGAACGAGGACCCGGTCCATCCCACGCACCCAACTACTAACGCAATGCGTTACCATCGATCCCAGTGAAGCGATTCCGCAACCGCGAAACAGAACGACTCTTCCAGGGGAGGCGCATACGACGACTGCCGCCAGACATCCAACGACGCGCGCGCATGCGACTCCAGCGTGTGATCGCCGCTGCCGCGCTCAGCGATCTCCGAGTGCCGCCCTCACATCGTCTCGAGGGACTCGGCGGCGACAGAGCAGGCCAGCACAGTATCCGCATCAACGACCAGTGGCGAGTCTGCTTCATTTGGACCGAGCATGGCGCAATGGAGATTGAAGTTGTCGACTACCACTGAGGACCAGACTATGACCACCGCAGCCCCCATCCATCCCGGAGAACACCTGGCCGAGTACCTCGAGGAGCTAGGCATCACCCAGTACCGACTCGCCAAGAGCATCGGAGTTCCCCAGGTCCGCATCAGCGACATCGTCCACAGCCGCCGCTCAATCACCGCCGACAGCGCCCTGAGAATCGCAAAAGCCCTCGGAACCACCCCCGAGTTCTGGCTAAACCTCCAGCGCATCTACGACCTCGACACCGCCCGCAACACAACCAACCTCGATGACATCATCCCCCTCGTCAACACCTCAACCTGAAACCACCGTACTTGTCCTCGAGCCTCAGATTACCTTTCACGCTCCCCCTCGCAGGGGGAGCTGCCGAAGGCTGAGGGGGTCCCTTCCCTCATTCCCGACCCCGATCGGGAATCACGCCCCCATCCTCAAGCCAGCACCTCTTCAAACTCAAACTCAGGCAGAACATTGCGTTCCCGCGCATGCTCGATCGTCAGGGCGACCAAGCCGCCGTCGCAATCGAGGTCAACCAGGTTCTCGTAACCCAGATCCCGCGTATCCGTGACCGGTGCATCGCTGAACACGATCAACAGAGTGTCGGTGTCCTCGAAATAGGTGGCTTTCATGGCTTGTACCCACTATCCACGAAGGCGTTGTGCACCGTTTCTCCGTCCGGCAAGAGTACCACTCGCAGGTATCGGCCGTTCAACTCAGGCACGGTTCCCCACCTTCGCAGACGCCCGTTGGACTGAACCTGTTGTCTGCTGGGATGGGCGATGACGTGCTCGATCCACTCAATCTCTATCCAGGCTCGGTCGATCGCATCTCGGCTCCGCCAAAAGTAACCGGTGGTTTTCATCCCGCGCTCCGAGCCGCAACAGCCACCTATCCTACACTGCAGGCGGAGGCTTTTGACCGAGATTGGGCCGACTAGCTCTACATCGGTGAAAGACCTATCGCAGGATGGATCCAGTCCGGGATGCGGCCCTACAGGCAACAGTAAGGAGCTATCGATCGTGTCCCCTGATTCCCCCAATTCTCAGATCCGCACACTTCTCGGCAGTGTGAACGAGATTGATGTATCGGATCAGATTGTACGGACAAAGGCACTCGGAGAAGAGCTGGACTTCTCGGATTGTGAGAGCATGTTCGTGGAGTTTCAGGAGCTGGCTTCTGTGTTGTCGGAAGTCGCCTGGGAGACCTTACCGCCCGCTACTCAAACGTCGGTGTTGGCAAGTATACGAAATCTTCAGCAGGCGTATTTCGCTATCACTAAATTCGCTGCAGCGGAGGGTGACAACACGAGATCTAGATTGGCGATCGAATTCGAGCAGCGCCTGGATGAGTTCAAGGAAAGATCCCTTCCTTACGCCGGATACTTACTCTGGAAGGAGAGCGGTGTCGAACGACGAGCAAACACTCTTCTACGGGGTATTGAAGAGTCACTTGCCTCTGTAAGCGAGAAGGAGGAAGAAGTGGCAAGCATACGGGCTGATTTGGGCCACGTACTTGATGCTGCACGAGGTGCGGTCTCGGAGCTGGGAGCTAGCAAAGAAGCCGAAACATTTCATTCAGCAGCGAATCGTTACGATGCTTTGGCCAAGCGGTGGCTTCTGGGTTCCGTATGTTCGGCCCTCGTTACGATAGTGGTTGGCATCCTTGTGGTGGTCGTCTGGAACTCGGTCAGTGAATCCGGCACTGCTGCCGTTGTGCAAGCTGTTCTGGGGCGGACAGCAGTGCTCGCAGTGCTGTCCTTTGCAACAGTGACAGCGGTTCGGATGTACCGCTCTAACGCACATCTGGCCGTGGTGAACAGGCATCGTGAGGACGCGTTGAAGACGTTCCGGACATTCGTGGAAGGAACGGACGCGGCAGACACGAAGAACCTGATCCTGCTCGCCGCCGCCCACGCCGCATTCGGACAGACTGCGACCGGGCTCATTGGCGAAAAGGCAGACGGCGGCAACACGCTTGAAGTGTTCGAGGGACTCTTTGGGCGCTCGGCGCGGGGTTCGTGACCGCCGCCGTACCCCTACCCTGACCACCGGAGGCCCCACCAATGACCACCTGGACCAACCAGCTCTACTTTGGCGATAACCTCAGCGTCCTCCGCGAACACATCCCCGACGAATCCGTCGACCTGATCTACCTCGATCCCCCCTTCAACTCCAATGCGACCTACAACGTGCTGTTCAAGGAGCGCTCCGGCGAGGACTCGGCGGCTCAGATCACGGCCTTTGACGATACCTGGCACTGGACGATCGACTCTGAGCGCGCCTACCAGGAGGTTGTCACCGACGGCCCCGATAAGCTGGGCAAGCTGCTCCAGGCGATGCGCGACTTCCTCGGCCAGAACGACATGATGGCCTACCTCACGATGATGGCCCAGCGCCTCGCCGAACTCCACCGAGTGCTCAAACCAACCGGAAGCATCTATCTCCACTGCGACCCAACCGCGAGTCACTACTTGAAGTTGCTGATGGACTCCGTGTTCGGCGGGACCAACTTTAGGAATGAGATCGCGTGGAAAAGAACGACAAGCCACAACGATGCAAGAAGGAACTACAGTTCTGTGGCAGACAGCCTACTCTTCTATTCGAAGAGTGAGCAGTACTTCTTTCAAGCCCAACACGTTCCCTACACACAAGATTACATCGATCGTAACTTCAAATATACCGATGAGAAGGGGCGAAGGTATAGCGCTGAAAACCTTCGTAGTCCGGGCCCGCGCCCAAATCTGACTTACGACTACAAGGGTTACAAACCTCACGCCAATGGTTGGACAGTTTCACTCCAACGCATGCAGCGACTGGATGCAGAGGGGCGTTTGCACTTTCCTAAGAGTAAGAACGGGCGGATCCGCCTTAAGCGATTTCTCGAGGAAATGCCTGGAGTGCCTTCTGGAAACGTTTGGGACGACATTAGGCCGATCGGTTCCCAGGCCCAGGAACGCCTCGGCTACCCGACACAAAAGCCCGAAGCCCTGCTGGAACGCATCGTCAAAGCCAGCAGCAACGAGGGCGATATCGTCCTAGACCCTTTCTGTGGTTGTGGTACCGCCATTGCTGTCGCCGAGCGGCTCAAGAGGCGGTGGATCGGCATTGATGTCACGCATGTCGCTATCTCGCTGATGAAGCACCGACTCCACGACACCTTCGGCGCCGAACTCTCCGACTACAACGTTGTCGGCCTGCCCGAGGATGTCGCCAGCGCTCGCGCACTTGCTGAGGACAGCAACAACGATGGTCGCTACCAGTTCGAGTACTGGGCGCTTGGCCTCGTTGACGCACGGCCCGCGACGGGGAAGAAGGGTGCCGACTCCGGCATTGACGGCTACATCAACTTCTTCGATGACAACTCCGGTAAGGCGAAGCGGATCATCGTGCAGGTCAAGAGCGGACACGTCAACCGAGGCATGATCGCCACGCTCAAGGGAGACATGGATCGCGAGGACGCCGCGATCGGCATCTTCATCACACTGGAAGCGCCGACCGAGCCGATGCGGCAGGAAGCCATCGCCGCCGGCTTCTACGAGCCCGAGAGCCTGCCCGGCAACCAGTTCCCCAGAGTCCAGATCCTCACCATCGAGCAACTGCTCAACGGAGACCAGCCCGAGTACCCTCGCTTCGCCGCCCCGCAGACCTTCCGCAAGGCCCCTCGCCGCAAGCGTCTTCAAGGTGTCCAACAAACCCTCGACGCCTGATCACCCACGTGGAACGGGGGGAGATGAGGGATCACATCTCACGCGATATGATCGTTCCATGACCACTCGCACCGACTATCACATCGAGATCGCCAGCGAGTTTCTAGCCAGGGCGCGCTCCTACCTGGCGGACGACGACCTGCTACAGGCGTCGGAGAAGGGCTGGGGAGCGGCGGCGCAGGCGGTAAAGGCGGTCGCAGAGTCCCGCGGATGGGACCACAACGGTCATCGCCAGTTACACCAGACGATCCGCCGCTTGGTTGACGAGACCGGTCTGAGTGACATGCGCGACGGCTTCAATGCGGCAAATACGCTTCACGCCAACTTCTATGACGGCTTTCTCGAAACACAAGACATTAGCGAAAATCTCGAACGCGTTGAACTGCTCGTAGGGCAACTACGCCCGCTCGCGTCCTGATGCTCGTCAGCCCCGATACGCCCGATTGAGCGCTTGCCTCATCTGCAGGGTCTGCGCGGCGGCGACGGCGTTTGATGTTCGGTACTGGTCCCAGCGCTCTCGCCACCCACGACCACCGCACTGCGAATCGGCTGAGGAATCATGGTGCTCAAGACGATGCCGATTGCGGTGAAGGTTACTGACCGTCAGAAACACTTGGTTCGGAGCCGCTCAGCAACTCGTGCACGGCGGGAACGAGAGCACGGGGGATGAGCATGACGGAGTAGTCGCTATCCAAGAACGCTGCTTCATCTTCGGCGATGGCCTCATCGTCCGACTGCGACTCGTAGTGCTCGATCACACGTTGCACTTTGGCCGCATCCCAGCCCGGTGGCCAGTCTGCCGGAGATCCGCTGTTGCTCTGCGTCATCGCCCATTCCTTTTGCTGCGTCGGCGAAACGCGCGGAACTGTTTGCCGGACAAGTCGTACGCGGTAATCACGAACACGCCGCCCGGCGCGGTGCGGCGTGTGTAGATCACACGCAGAAATCGCCCGCCGTCAGTTTGCCCAATTGCGATCCGTGAATCGTCCCGACCGGGCCGATCCTATCGGGTCGAGAGTAACGCTTCCTCCACCTCGTGCTCGGTCACCTCGTGCTTGTGAATGTGAGGAGCGCCGGTCTCCGGGTCAACGTAGAACCGCAGGTTCATAGCTCAGATGGACACAAGGCCGCTGGGAACAAGGCCGCCACAGCCCATGGGCATGCAAGCCTTACCCGTCCGCGGCGGCTGCCACCGCTTTCGCCAGGGTCTGTGCGTTGACGACGCCATGCTCGAGGAAGTCGGTCATGACTCGGGCGTACGCCGACGGCACCTCACGCGGTACTCCGTGACCGACGCGGCTGAAGACGTGCAGCGTCGCGTTGCCGAGGCGGGCGAAGTCCTTCAGGTTGGGCGTCAACAGCGAGTCGGCAGCTCCGGCGAGCAGCAATGTTGGGGTCTGGATCTCGCCCAGCCGGTCGCCCTTGTGATAGCCGACCATCGCGTCCCAGCAGCCGTCGTAGTGACCTTCCGAGACGGAGAGTTGACGGTCCACCTGCGCCGGAACATCTGCATGTGCAGACTCGCGTGGCACACCGGCCAGCGAAGTGCGGATCAACAAGTCTCGTTCCTTGTTCGCCCAACGCTCACGCATGGTGTCGCGTGCCGACTGTGGCATCGCAATTCCATCCGCCGGCGCCGGCGCCGAGAGCGACAGACTCAGCAGTCGGTCGGGATAGGACAGGCCCAGCTCGAATCCAATCAATCCGCCCATGCTCTGGCCGGCGTAGTGGAACTTGTCGAAACCGTGATAGTCGGCCATGCCGACCACGTCGGTAGCAAGCTGCTCGATCGTGTAGCCATCCTCAGGATGCGCAGAATCGCCCGCGCCGCGACAGTCCATCGCGATGCAGCGGTACTGCGCGCTCATCCGCTCGATCACGCCCGACCATCCCTCGTGCGAGGCGGTGTAGCCGTGCTGGAAAATGATCGGGTCGCCGATGCCGGAGTCCTCGTAGTAGAGGTCGACGCCGTTGATGTTTGCCATTGCCATAGTGCCCCCTCCGTCACTCCGTGACACCTCCCCCAGAGGGGGAGGTCTTGTTCAGCGAGCCGTATAGCCGCCGTCGACCGGCAGCGCCACGCCGTTGACGAAGCTGGCGTCGTCGGAGGCGAGGAACGCCGCCGCCGCCGCAATCTCTTCCGGCTGGCCGAGTCGTCCCATCGGATGCAAGGAAGCGAGGAATTCCTCAGCGCCCTCCATCTCACGGATCGGCGCGGTCATCGGTGTGTGGATGTAGCCCGGGCAGACGGCGTTGACCCGCACGCCCCGCGGTCCGTAGGTCACTGCGAACTGTCGGGTGATTCCGACCACGCCGTGCTTGGCAGCGACGTACGCGCCTGCGCCCTCTTCCACTTCCAGATCGATGTTCTGGGTCGAAGCGCCGCTCAGCAGTCCGTTGAGGCCGGCGATCGACGCCGTGTTGATGATCGACCCGCCGCCACGCTCGGCCAGCGCTGCCGCGCCGTGGAAGGTGCCGTAGTAGACGCCGCTCAGATTGACCGAGATCGTGCGGTCCCAGCCATACTGACTGCCGCCGACGCCAGCGTTGTTGAACAGCACATCCAGCCCACCCAGGACCGCAATGGTCTGCGCCAGTGCGTCTTTGACCGCATCCTCCGATGTGACATCCAGCTCCATCGTCGCCGAGCGTCCGCCATGCTCGGCAATCTGCGCAGCGGTCGTCTGTGCGCCCTCAACGTTGATGTCGGCGCACATCACGGCGGCCCCTTCGGACGCCATGCGCAACGCCGAGGCTCGGCCAATGCCAGAGCCGGCGCCGGTGATCAAGGCAACGCGGTCCACAAGTCGGTCGATGGCCATAGAGTTCTCCAATCGTTTCGAAGCAGTCTAGGGTGAGAATTCAGCGGTACGCTGGCGTCGAAGAACAGGAGCAAACGATGGTGGCCGAATCGGAAGCAGTGGTCGACTACGAGGCTCAGGCACGAGAGTTTCTGGACCTCGCTCGCCAGTATCTCGACCAAGGGAATCTGCACCAGGCGTCAGAGAAGGGTTGGGGCGCGGCGGCGCACATGGCAAAGGCGGTCGCGCTGTCGCAGGGCTGGAGCTACGACACGCACGCCGATTTCTACGTCGTGCTCCGCCAGGCCTCGCGAGCGGTCGATAACGAACGGTTGCTCGACCTCCGAGCAACCGCGAACGACCTGTACGGCAACTACTACCGACGCAAGCGCTTCCTCGACGGAGACGAGATCCGCCGCGACCTCGCCAGAATCTCGGAACTCGTCGAGTTGCTCAGTCCATTGGTCGAAGCACTCGAATCATCGGGTTAGGGCGTGTTCACATAGATGCCGACAACCCACGCTCGACGCGCCAGCATTCCCCGCTCCCCCTTGCAGGGGGAGCTGCCGAAGGCTGAGGGGGTCCCATTCCCCATCGACAAGGCGCTAAACCATCCATACGGATATTCGCTCACCCATGTGAACAGGCCCTAGTAGTACTGTCCGCACCGGTCGATGTTCGGTTGCACCGGCGTTTCAAAGACACCGTCGAGATCGAAGGTCAGTTCGATGTCTCTCTTGAAATCGGTCCCATAAATCGTGATCTCGAGCGTTTCAGCTTGTCTCAGCCAGTGGTACAGCCGAGAAGAGTATTGAGAAGTGGCATGCATCCATGAGTCGCCATCCCGGTTCCAGTCTTGTTGGAGCGCCCACGTCTCTGTCACCACGGAGCGCGAATCCTCGGGTTTTGGACTGAGGCTGTACTCGATGACGGGATCCCTCGAGTAATCCGACGTGAAGCCGATAAGGCTCACGTCTAACACGCCGGCCGCTCCGCTACAGATGAGTCGCAGTTCAATGTCCAAGCCATCGGAATCCCGTTGTATAGTGGGCTCAACAGTGATCGAAGTTTCAATCGTTTCATCCGTCACTCCGAATGGTTCATAGGAACTGACACTGGTCTTGATGCGACCAGAATCGTATTCTTCTTCGCCAGTCTCACGGACAATCGGAGCCGTGTACTTTGCGAGCTCGGTATTCGCCTCTTCGAGACTCTCGGTGGCCGTCTTGAGTTCGGCTTGGGAGTCCTCAAGGGACCTGTTCGCCTCAGTAGCCTCTGCTTGAGTGTCTTCAAGCTCGGCGATCAGCTCTTCAATATCGACGCCGACAAGCTTCTGCGCGTCTGCGAGTGCCTGCTGGGTCGCCGCGAGTTCCTCTTTCGCCGAGCGTAGCTCCTCATCGAGCATGTCATCGGATTCATGGCCCGGGGTCTCAATGCTCAGCGGCGTCGAGTTGAGCCATTGATCTTGCTCAGCTTCGGCGGGGAAGAAGCGGGCGCGCGGCAACACTCGGTCACCCCACTCACCATCGCTGCGCTGTTGGAGCGCCAGCTCGGTCCTGCCATCATCCAGCACTCGAGCGCTGATTCGCACTTCAGCGTCGCCGCTGAGCACGTGTGCCATGCCATAGCCCACCACGACCAGTGCCGCTAGCACCGCGCTTGCGGCAATCCATATTCGTCTTGGTGTCATCTCGTGTCCTGATCCCCTCTGTGTCGAGGGCCCTTTGCGCTTCGTTTGTGTAGCCGAAACATTAGGGGGGGGGGGGGGGTAGTCAAGTCAATGGGCTGCGATACCCTGATTCAGAACTCACATAACTGCTCGAAACGGAGACCACCACATGCCGCCAACGACTGGAGATTCCCTGCCCGACGCCAAGGGGACCGTGATGTCCGATGGACGCCCAGGGCCCGTCGCGCTGAGCGAGCTTGTCGGCGACAAGAAGACTGTGCTCTTTGGCGTGCCCGGCGCTTTCACCCCGACCTGCACCAACGATCATCTGCCGACGTTCGCCACTTCCGCCGACCAGCTCAACGCTGCCGGCATTGAGCAGACGATCTGCATGTCTACCAACGACATCTTCGTCCTGCAGGCCTGGAACGCTGCGCACGGCGCCGACCACATCACGATGCTTGCCGACGGCTCGGGCGACATCACCCGGGCGATGGACATCGGGCTCGACCTCGGTGGTCTGGGACTCGGGTTCCGCTGCACCCGCTTTGCCATGCTGGTTGAGGGCGGCGTAGTCAAGGCCTTCCAGACCGAGGAGAATCCCGGCACCTGCGCGATGACTTCGGCTGCGGCCATCCTCGAGCACGCCTAAGCACTTCCAGTAAGCACTTCCAGGTGCGACTCGCGGTGAGCAATGCCGGAGGCCAACGCCGTACCCACAGGCGCTGACGAGTTGCGTCGCAAGGACGCGGAGGCGCTGCTGCGCTATCGCAGTGTCCGTAGCGCCCATACCTATCAGGCCTCCTGGTATAACAACGCAACGTTTGTGTTTCCGTTGCTAGCGGTGATCGTCGCGGCCATCATCTGGCTCGCGACGGGCAGCGCCGAGGCCGGCGGCGCCGCGATCTTCTTTCTCGTAGTGACCGCCGCGATGTTGCCGGTTGTCTTCATCACCTGGCAGCGACAGACCACTGCCGTACTCGTCCATGAAGAAGGCGTGACGGCGCTGCATTCAGGGCTCGAACAACAGACGATCGAGTGGGACGAACTGCGCAGCGTCAGGCGTGTCGAGACGATGGGCAATGTCCGCTGGTACCTCGACGGCGCGGGCGAAGAACACATCGTGATCGAGGGCGAGATTGCTGAGCGCGAACGGCTGCTGGACGAAGCCCGGTCTGAGTTCGAGCGTCGCGCAGGCTAGCCGCCGCCGGCGCCGAAGGCTGGGCCATCTGGTGTGTTCAGGGTTGGTCGGGAGTCGGCCGGCAGGGCGATCGCAGTGATGGCCGTCTCGCCGTCGTCGTCCAGGATGATCGTGACGGCGGCTCCGGCGCCAATGGTCAGCGGGTCGACACGCTGGAGGCGCAAAAGGAATGTAGTTTCATCGGTGAGCTGAATTGTCGTCCGGCCTGTGGGTGAGTCGATGATCAGTTTGCCGTCGGATATTGACAGCACGCGGCCCGTGAGTACCTGGCGTCCCTGGAGGCCCTCGGCATTGCCGAATGGACTGAGACCACTGCCGCCCAGGACGAGACCGGCGTTGGGATCGGCCGTCTCGTCGATGTCAATCTGCAGCCGCCCGGCAACGACGGATTCGGCGGTCACCAGGTCCTCGGCCGTTGGCTGGGTCGCGACCACGTCAGCGCCGACATACCAGCCGCCGACTCCGGCAGCAGCCAGCGCGCCCGCGATGATCAGCCAGCCAAGCAGTCTGTGCGTCATTGGTTCGCGTCCGCCAGAATGGCTTCTACCGCAGCGTCTCCGGTGAGTGCAGTGGAGGCGGGAATGATCACGATGCCGGTAGTGATGAAGGTGTTCACGTTGTCGTCTGTCGCCCCGACCACGACGTAGTCGCCAGGCTCCACCCCATCAGTCCAGATTGGCAGCATCGCTTCAATGACGGAGTCATCCTCGAATCGAATGGTGTGCAGCGTGTCACCGACGCGCACGATCCACGTGTCGCCCAATCGTTCAGTGACGAATCCGCTCAGGTCACCGACCGGGCCGCCGTCGCTGCCGACTCTGCCTTGCTGGGAGCTTTCGTAGACACGCACCACTTCCTGCTCCTCGGGAGCGCCCCACTGAAAGCCTGCGCCCAGCGCAGCGCCAAAGACGATCCCGGCTAAGGGAATGATCAGCAAGCGCGAAGCGAAGCTACTGAGTCGGTTGCGCACGGCCTTGAGGTTATCCCTGTTTGTCGTCGTTCGGGGATCCCGCTCTGCCCCCGCATCAAGTACGGGGCAGGCTTTCGGTATCTCCATCCAGAGGAGATTGTTGCATAACTCCCCTTCTCCCCCCTTGCGGGGGAGATGCCGAAGGCAGAGGGGGGGCTGCCTGTTGGCCCTATCTGGTCGTCGCCAGCTACCCCCCCTCTGTCACTCCGTGACATCTCCCCCCGCAAGGGGGGGAGAGGGGAATCGGAGGATATGCATCAGTCTCCAGAGGGGAGAGAACGGGGGTGGTGTACTTGTCAGTCACAGAGAGGGCGGACCGAAGTCCGCCCTCTCTGCTGTTTGCGTTGCGAACTACGTCGTTAGACGGAGAGCGCGTCGGCGACGTCGGCGAGGCCGATCGACTCGAGCTTTTCACGGCTCGGGAGGCAGGTCTCGGTGTCCCAGTCGCAGGCCTTGAGGAAGTCGGTCTCGAGGGTCTCGATGTCGAGGATGACATCGGCCAACGGGCCGGTCTTCTGCACGGTGCCTTCGCCACCCCAGAGGCGCGGCGGGGCGAAGCGCTGGCGCGGGTTGTCACCCTCGCGGACGGTGAAGGCCATGCGCAGGTTGGAGATGCGCTCTCCGGCCTGTTGCAGGTCGTCGCCGGTCAGGTCCCAACCGGTGACCGCGTTAATCCACTGCGGGAAACGGTCGGTGGGAGCGGCCATCATGATGAACTGACACATACCGGTCGAGTTCGAGATGTGCATGTACTCCGAGGCGCCCTTGTGGTGCTCGCCGCGGTTCTCGTAGTCCTTGAAGTCGCGCGGCGCTGCCGGGTACTCGGGGCCGCCGTAACGGGAGTTGCCCTCGTACTGGGTGTGCCGGGCCGGGGTCGGGTCGAGCTTGTAGGTCGTCCAGTACTCCGGCTGCAGCTTCGAGTCGTGCATCGGCAGTTCCTGGCCACCGACATCAGTGCGGAACTCCTGCGCGCGGCTGTCGCCGTTCTTGGCGTCGATCTGCTCGGCCGCAACCTTCATGCCGTCAGCGAGCAGGTCGCCGAAGCCTTCGCGCTTGCCGATCAGGTGCAGCATCTCCATAATGCCGTCGTCGTTGCTCCAGGTGAGCTCGACGCCGCCTGTGTCCTCGAGGTCGATCAGACCGTTCTCGAAGCACTCGATCGCGAACGAGATCGTGGTGCCGGCACCAATCGTGTCGAGGCCGTACTCGTTGCACCAGTGGTTGGCGGCCTGCAGCATGTCGAGGTTGGCCGTCAGGTTCATCGTGCCGAACGAGGCCATCGTCTCGTACTCGGCGCGGTGGGTGTTGATCGGGTACTTGAAGACGCCGCTCTCGTGCTCAGTCTCGGCGAGACCGGGTTCGGGAGTGCCGAACGGCGATTCGATCGACTCTGCGCCACAGGCCATCGGGCAGCGCCAGCAGCCGTAGCTCTTGGCCGACTTCGGGCGCAGCTCGCCGCTACTGGTCTTGCGCATGGCGACCGGACCCTGGTCGGTCATCTGGATCTCGTCGTAGTTGTGCGTCATCCGCGTCGCGTTGACGACCGGTCCCTGGACCGGGTCGACGTTCGGGAAGACATCCACGCCAACGCCGCCCCAGTTGCGTACCGGGGAGTCTCCGTTGTGGGCGGAACCGGCGGTGATGCCGGTGGTGCCGAAGGTGGCGAAGAAGTCGCGCAGCGGCGCGATGAACTCGTCACGCGACTGGCGGGCCAGCGCCCGGATGTCGGTGTCTTGCGAGAGCATGTTCTCGCGCGGCGCGCCCTTGACCACGACGGCCTTGACCTTCTTTGAGCCCATCACCGCGCCGACGCCCGAGCGGGCGGCCAGACGGCCATGCTCGTTGCAGATCCCGGCGAGGTAGGAGAGCTGCTCACCGGACGGACCGATGCAGGCCACGGAGGCCTTCTTGCCGTACTTCTCCTTGAAGGCGTTCTCAACCTCGATCGCGCCCATGCCCCAGTACTCCGAGGCGTCCTCGATCGAGACATCGTCGCCATCGATCAGGATGTAGACGGGGCTGTCTGCCTGGCCGTAGAAGAGGATGCCGTCCCAGCCGGCGAACTTCAGGTAGGGACCGAAGTCGCCACCGCAGTTGGCGTCGCCCCAGCCGCCCGTCGAGGGCGACTTGCAAACCACCTGGAAGCGGTTGCCGAAAATCGGCGTGCCGGTCAGCAGACCCGGAAGCATGCCGAGGACATTGTCCGGGCCCATCGGGTCGGCGCCGGCGGGGATGCGGTCAAACAGCAGGCGAGCGCCGATGCCGTAACCACCGAGGTAGTCCTTGTACATCTGCTCGGGAATGTCTTCGCGCTCGATGTTGCCGTCGCCCAGGTGGACATTGACAATCTTGCCGTTATAGGCGACTTCGTTGGGGCTCCATTCCTTATCGGCAAACGGGTCAGCCGCTTCGGCTGTGTCCGCGTTTTCCGCACCCGGAACATTGGCCATGGGTCACTTCCTTCTTCAGAACTGCTCTGTACTCACACGTTTGGCGACTCCTTGAGGAGACGAAGCTTCGCACCATGGGCAGTCGCCGACAGCGCATGCCGCAACGACTTGATGAAAAGCCTTACCCAGAGTAGCGACTCCACTCTCTGAGCGCTACGCAACAGAGACAGGCCTGCAACGCTGCAGGAAGCACACCGTCCAGTTATTTCGCGTAGCGCGAAGTGTTTGTCCGACCTAGCCTGTGCCCTGGTTGGAGCGGATGCGCGGGTGCGACTGCAGCGCCACACGAGCGCCGGACGAATATTAGGGCATGAGACAGCTCAGACAAACGTTCGCGGCGTTCGTCGTGCGCGACTTCCGCTACATGTGGGGCGGTTCGCTGCTCTCCGTGACGGCGTTCATGACGTCGTTCTCGCTGATTCCGTCTGTCGCATATGAGCTGACCGGCAGCTACACGGCGGCCGGGATCGCGATGCTGGGCTCGGGCATCTCGCAGACCCTGCTGGGACCGATCGGTGGCGTGATCGCCGACCGCTATCGCAAGAAGCCGCTCGTCGTCGTCGGGCAAGCGATGCCCGGCGTCCTGCTCGGTGCGCTGGGCACGTTGATCGTCACTGATCTGATCTCCATTCCGCTGCTCGTCGTGGCGACGTTGGTGATGGGTGCGGGATTCTCGCTGATGGGTCCGGCGCGCCAGGCGTGGACTGGCTTCATCGTGCCGCGACGGCTGCTGGCCAACGCCGTGGCGCTGCAGCAGATGTCGATGAACACAGGCCAGGTACTGGGACCGACGCTGATCGCCCTGTTCGGGCTGTTCATGACGCTCGAGGGCGCGAACACCGGCATTCTCTTCCTGCTCGTCGCCTCGTTCTTCGCGATCGTCGTGCCGATGACGGCGTCGATCCGCACCGAAGGGCCAGCCACGCCGGTAGACCAACGCCGCGCCATGCGAGTTGAACTGGCCGAGGGCTTCCGTTACTTACGCAGCAATCCGCGGCTGCGCATTCTCTGGTTTTACTTCCTCCTGATCGTGGCCTGCGGCTGGGGCTTTCAGACGCTGTTGCCCGGCGTCCTGGCCCAGGAGTTTGGTCGCGCGCCGACCGATGTCGGTCCCACGTTCCTGATCTTTGGTATCTCGTCCCTGGTGATCAACATCATGCTGGCCGGCGCGGTTTCAGGCCGCTGGGCCTGGCCGTTGTTGTTGATCATGGGAGTCGTGATGGCCGTCGGATTCTGGCTCGTGGCGCTCGCGCCGAGCTACGGCATGTTCCTGATCCTGGGCGCATTCATCGGGGCCGGTCGATCGGGCACGATGCTGGTCAACCAATCGTTGATGATGGGCAACACCAAACCCGCCTATTTCGGCAGGGTGATGTCGTTCGCGATGATGGCCTTCGGCTTCCAGGCGCTGTTCGGTCCGGTCTGGGGCGCGATCGCCGATGCGATCGGTGGGCCGGAAACGATGGCGCTGATCGGCGTGATCGCGGCCGGCGCCACGGTGGTGATGTTGATTGGCTGGCTGCGGACTCGGAATCTGCCGCTGGAAGCGGGAACTGCCGCGGCCAGTATGGGCCGTCGAATGGGAGTTTCGGTGCAACGACCGACGGCCACTGGTTCAACGACTGGCGTCGAATCAGAGCAACCGGCGTTCGCCGCACAGCTCGCGCCCGTTGCGCTCATGGACCCTCAGAAGGCGCGGTCATGAGTCGGCAGGCTGGTCGCGTGGGCCGGACGTTCGAGTCGTTCGGGCACCGCAACTATCGATTGCTCTGGGGTGGCTCGCTGCTCTCCACGACCGCCTTCATGACTACCTTCCTGCTCGTGCCGATCGTCGGCTACGAGATCACCGGCTCCTACGCCCTGTCGACCCTCGCCCAGATGGGCAGCGGACTCTCGATGTTTTTCCTGGGGCCGCTGGGCGGCGTGATCGCCGACCGTTATCCGAAGAAGCCGTTGGTCCTCGCTGGACAGATCTTCCCGGCAATATTGATTGTCATCACGGGCATCTTGATCGTGACCGGCGTGATCACGATTCCGCTGCTCTTCCTGGCCACATTGCTGATGGGATTTGGCTTCGCCCTGATGGGCCCCGCTCGCCAAGCCTGGTTGGGTGAGTTGATCCCACGCCGCCTGCTCGGCAACGGGGTGGCTCTGCAGCAGATGTCGCAGAACATGGCCCGTGTACTCGGACCGATGCTGGGTTCGATCGCCGTCTTCTTCGGCGTCTCGTCGGGTGCGCTCTACCTCGCCGTGGCCGGGTTCTTCCTGATCGTCGTTCCGCTGACGACGATGCTGCCTCGGACCAGGCCGGCCCACCAGGAAGGCGACCAACCGCGCCGCACGGCGTTGGGCGACCTGATCCACGGGTTCGCTTATCTGCGCTCTAACCACCGGTTGCGATTGCTCTGGCTGTACTGGATGGTGATCGTTGTCTGCGGCTTCGCGGTCAACTCGCTGACCCCGGGCATTATGGACCGCGAGTTCGGTCGCTCTGCCCAGGAAGCATTCATCGTCTTCCTGCCGTTCGGCATCGCCTCGGTTCTGATCAGCATCCCGCTGGCCGGCCTCATGAGCGGTCGCTTCGCCTGGCCGCTGTTGTTGATATTCGGACTCGCCTCTTCCGTGACGCTCTGGGCATTTGCAATCGCGCCAACCTATGAGCTGCTGATCCTGTTGGCCTTGCCCGTTGGCGCAGCGACCTCCGGCGTCATGTTGATCAACATGTCGCTGATGATGACCAACTCACGCTCCGAGTATTTCGGTCGCGTAATGTCGTTCATCATGCTCGGCTACGGTATGCAGTCGGTGATGGCGCCCGTCTGGGGCGGTTTGGCCGAGTGGTTAGGTGGCCGCGAGGCGCTGATCGCCGTTGCAGTGGTGGCGTTGATTGCAACGGCGATGATGACGGTCGGCTGGCTGCGTATGCGCCATCTGCCGCTTGAGGTCGGCACGGCAGCGGCTGACGAGGAACCGGAACGCGCCCGAGCCTCCAGCCCGGCGTTGCGTCGGCAGCCGGTTCCGGCCTTCACTGCCCAGGTGGCTCCGGTCGTGCTGATGGAGGGCCAGAAGCCGCGTGGCGAGGATGCGCTCGCAGGCACGACCCAGCTGGCCGGAGGCGGCGACTGATGCGTGGCCCCTTTGCGGCATTTGCGGCGCGCAACTTCCAGTTGCTGTGGGGCGGCACGCTGTTCTCGACGACAGCCTTTATGACCAGCTTCTTGCTGGTGCCGATCGTGGCCTACGAGATTACGGGTTCATACACCGCGTCCGGGCTGGCGCTGATGGGCAGCGGGTTCTCGATG
The DNA here is from genome assembly GCA_965207365.1 of Dehalococcoidia bacterium. Taxonomy (GTDB): domain Bacteria; phylum Chloroflexota; class Dehalococcoidia; order Bin125; family Bin125; genus Bin125. The sequence continues at coordinate 2,081,405 of OZ242281.1, forward strand.
CTGGTGCTGGGACCGATCGGCGGCGTGATCGCCGACCGCTATGCGAAGAAGCCGCTCGTCCTGCTGGGACAGATCATTCCTGCGATGCTGATGCTGGGCACCGGCGTACTCGTCGTCACCGATGTCATCACGCTGTGGATGCTGTTCCTCTCGAGCCTGCTCATGGGCGTCGGCTTTGCGCTCATGGGTCCGGCGCGCCAGGCCTGGATGGGCGAATTGATTCCCCGGCCGCTGATGGGCAGCGGCGTCGGGCTGATGCAGGTCTCGCAGAATCTCGCCCTGGTGCTCGGGCCGATGCTCGGCTCGGTGCTGTTGATCGCCTTCGCGTTTGGCTCGGGACAGATTTACTTCCTGATCGCGGGCTGTCTCCTGGTCGCTCTGCCGCTAACCACGATGTTGCCCAACGCTGCCGCCGTCAGCGCAACAGCGCGACGCAGCGTGGTTCGGGAGCTGGGGTCGGGATTCCGCTACATGTGGTCGAGTCCGCGACTGCGCATGCTGTGGGCCTTCTGGATGGTGATCTCGATCTGTCGTTTCGCGTCTCAGACGCTGCTGCCGGGATTCATCGAGCGCAACTTCGGTGTGCCAGCCAGCGACACGTTCCTGCTCTACCTGGTCGTGGGCGTGGTCGCGTTGGTCGCCAATGTGCCGCTGGCACGGATGATCTCGGGGCGCCTGGCCTGGCAGTTGCTGATCGGCTTCGGCGCGATGACGGCGATGGTCTTCGTCCTCGGCGCGTTGACGCCGACGTTCCTGGCCTTGATGTTGGTCGCGATCCTGGTCGGTCTGGCGACGACTGGGGTGATGCTGGTCAACCAGGCGCTGATCATGTCGAATTCAAGGCCTGAGTACTTCGGACGGGTGATGTCGTTCGTTGTGCTTGGTTTTGCCGCACAGTCGCTGCTCGCGCCTATCTGGGGTGTGTCCGCCGACGCCATCGGCGACCGCGAGACGTTGGTCATCGTCGGCCTGATCGTGCTGAGCGCGACTGCGATGTTGTTGCTGGGCTGGCTGCGCACTCGACGCCTGCCGCTCGAACCGGGAACCCCCGCGGCGCTCGCGGCGGCAGGACCCGTCTCCGAGCCCACACCCGCCAACGGCGTCACTGCGGAACGTCCCCAGCCCAGTCCACAGCCCAGTCCCCAGCCCAGTCCACAGCCAGTCTTTGTGGCGCGACTCGCCCCGATCGTGCGATCAGGTAGCCAGAAGCCGCACAGGGCTACCACATCGAGCGGCGCCTAGGCTCGACCAATGAGCAAGATGAGCACCACCTTTGCCGCTCTCGCTGTCCGCGATTTCCGCCGTCAATGGATCGCATCGACACTGGCGACGACGGCCTTCATGACCACGTTCGTGCTCGTGCCAATCGTCGCCTATCAGCTCACCGGTTCATACGCTGCATCTGGGTTCGCCGCGATGGGCAATGGGGTCGGGATGTTCTTCCTGACCCCGCTCGGAGGCGTGGTCGCCGACCGCTTCCCCAAGAAGCCCATCGTCCTGTTTGGGCAGTATTCGACGCTGATTGTGATCGCCGGAACCGGTGCGCTGATCGCCACGGATCTGATCACCATCCCACTGTTGTTCGCTTCCACGCTGCTCAGCGGAGCGGCATTCGCATTGACCGGTCCGGCGCGACAGTCCTGGGTCGCCGAGCTGGTCCCCGAACGCCTCGTGCCCAACGCTGTCGCTCTGCAACAAATGGGGATCAACATCGCCCAGGTGCTGGGCCCGACGATGGCCGCCATTGTGATCACGCTGTTGGCCATCGGACCGGGCGAGGTCTACCTCGGCGTGTCGCTGCTGTTCATCATCGTCGTCCCGATCAACCACATCCTGCCCAAGACGATGCCCAAGGTCGTGGTACGCCGCTCGCCTCGACGCGAGTTGGGTGAGGGCTTTCAGTACCTCCGGCGAAACCCGCGGCTACGTATTCTCTGGCTGTTCTGGCTGATGGTCGTGATCTGTGGGTTCGCGATTCAGACCCTGATGCCGGGCATCCTCGATCAGGAATTCAACCGCTCCTCCAACGACGCGGTGATCATCAACTCGATCTTCGGAATTGCCGCCCTCGCGATCAACATTCCGCTGGCGGGACTGGTCTCGGGACGTTTCGCCTGGCCGCTGCTGCTGGGCACCGCGATCCTGATGGCCGTTGGCCTCTGGATGCTCGCCTGGGCCCCGACCTACGCGCTGATCCTGATCCTCAGCGCTGTCGCCGGCGCGGGACGATCCGGCGTGATGCTGGTCAACCAGTCGATCATGATGTCCAACACCAAACCCGAGTACTTCGGCCGCGTGATGGCATACGTGCTCATGGCATTCGGGTTGCAGTCGATCATCGCTCCCGCTTGGGGCGTGATTGCCGATGTCATCGGTGGCCGCGAAACCTTGCTATTGGTCGGACTGATCGTCGTCGTCGGAACCGGTCTGATGTTCCTGGGCTGGGTCAGAACCCGCAGGCTGCCGTTGGAAGTTGGAACTCCGGCTGCGGCCGTCGCCGAGGCGCCACCGCCGGCGCCCAAGCCAGCCGTCGCCGCTCCGAGCCCAGCCTTCAGCCCGCTGTTTGCTGCACAAGTCGCTCCGATTGTCCTGATGGAAGGGCAAAAGCCGCGTCCCGCGATCCCCAGCGGCGATTAGCCTGACACTGATGAACCGACTCCAGGTCACGTTTGCCTCACTCGCCGTGCGCGAGTATCGACTGCTCTGGTCGGGCTCGCTGCTGGCGACGACCGCGTTCATGACCACGTTCTTCTTGGTTCCGATCGTCGCCTACGAGATCACCGGCTCGTACGCCGCGTCGGGCTTCGCACAGGCTGGGATGGTCTCACAGCTCCTGTTCGGACCGTTTGGCGGCGTGATCGCCGACCGTTACAAGAAGAAACCGCTGGTGCTCGGCAGTCAAATCATCCCCTGCGCGATCATCGTCGTGACTGGCATCCTGATCGTCAGCGATAACATCACGATCCCGCTGCTGTTCGGCTCCACCTTCCTGATGGGCGCGACCTTCTCGCTGATGGGGCCGGCGCGGCAGTCTTGGGTGGTCGAGTTGGTTCCGCATCGTCTGCTGCCAAACGCGGTGGCGCTGCAGAACATGTCGATCAACATCGCCGCCGTGATCGGACCGGCGCTGGCGGCTCTACTCGTCGTCTCGATGGGTCTCAACTCGGGCATCCTTTACATGCTTGTGGCGATCCCGTTTGTGATCGTGATTCCGCTGACGATCATGATCAGCGGCAGCGGCCGAGCGACGCCGCCTGACCAGCGCAAAGCGGTGTTCGCCGAGATGGTGGCCGGGCTGCGCTACATCACCAGCCGTCCGCAGCTCCGCAGCCTTTGGCTGTTTTTCGTCCTGATCGTCGTGACCGGTTTCGCGTTGCAAACACTGATTCCGGGTTTGCTCAATGAGGAGTTCGGTCGCGCTGAGAATGAGGCCCTAATCATCGGCACGATCTGGGGCGTGACGGCGTTGCCGATCAACCTTACGCTCGCTGGCGTGGTTGGCAGCCGCCGCTGGCCTTGGCCGTTACTCTTCCTCTCGGCGCTGGCCCTGGCGGGCGGCATCTGGCTCACCGCCGCGGCGCCGGGCTACGCAATCCTGCTGATCGTCTCGGCCATCGCCGGCGGCGGACGTTCCGCGGTGATGCTGCTCAATCAGACGATCCTGATGTCCAACGTGCGGGCCGACTACTTCGGACGGGTGATTAGCTGGGTGTTCATGGCGTTCGGGGTACAGGGCATCCTGGCGCCAGTCTGGGGCATCGTCGCCGACGGCATTGGCGGCCGTGAGACGTTGTACATCGTTGGCCTGGTTGTCGTGGTTGGCACGGGCCTGATGGCGGTCTCCAGGTTCAGGACGCGTCACATCCCGCCCGAACCCGGCACCGCTGCAGCCTCAATCGCCGCCGAACAACCGCCGACGCCAGAACCGACCGAGCCCGAGCCGAGGACGGCGCCCAGCCCGGCGGTCAGCCCCCTCTTCGCCGCTCGGCTGGCGCCGGTGGTGCTGATGGAAGGCCAGAAACCCCGACAAGTAGGCCCGATAGCCAACTAGCGGGCAAACACGGCGAGCAGGCTTGCCACTGTTGCCCCAATCGCAATCAGCGCCACATTGATCATCCGAGCCACCCGCCCCTCCATCTTCACCCGCTCACCAACAATGCGGAGATCGCCGCGAATCACACCCTGGTCTTTGTGGATCGTCTGATACTCGCCGCTGAGATCCTCGACGGTTCGCATTAGGCCGCCTACCTGGGCAGAGATCGTCTCGATCGCCTGACCTTGAAGGTCCAACTGTCGCCTGACTTCGCTGGAATCCCGAACCAGGAGTTTGAGGGTATCCAAGACCTCCGGGTCGGTGCGAGCGGGAGCGCCGACGACTTCCACCAACGCACGTGCCTGCACCTCGCTGAAGCCAGCGTCGACCAATCGGTCAAACTCCTGCAGCGTGTCACCTGCCATGTGCGTCTCCTGCGGTCAGGGTAGCAATGATCTCATCGTTTCACATGACGTACTCACAGCGTTCTTTGTATCTACCGCAAGTTTGCAGAAGGTGTTCGATATCGGGGACGAAGAGCGTCTTACATCCAGCTCACGAGTGAAGCGGCATCGTCGTGAGTGCTTGACTTGCCCCGAACACGCGCTGCGAGTGAGCAAGAGCGGGGATTAGTACGCTGTCAAATGCGATGCTAAACCGTTTTGCAGTACAACTTCATAGTTACACGTCTAGTGTTCTCTTCAAAGTGCCCAACTCTAGGTCATTCAGTTGCAACGCTCGACTTCTTCCCAATAGCCCTTTCCCTTAGAGCAAAGAACGCCAATACATACTCTGTCATACGCGCGCCAGAAGCCGGCAAAGCACCTCCTTGGCGGCAGAGCTCAGCTTACACAATCGAGCCCTAGTCCGCCTGGGCCAGCTCGCCGAGGAACGTGCGCGTCCGCTCGAGGTGCGACTCTGCGTCGTCTACGAGCACCACGATGGCGGCCAGCATCTCGTCGACTCCGTAGTCGTCGTGCATGGCTCGGACCTTGTCTCCGACTTCGGATTCGGAGCCTGAGATGATCAGTGCGTCGGCCATGCGATCGGTGAAGTCGGTGCCCGACGCCTCGTCGTAGCCCGCGTCCTGCAGCATCTGCGAGTAGTAGGGCAGTCGCTGATAGAAGCCGAACTGCCGCTTGGCGGCGGCGCGGATGGCTTCCTGGTCTTCGGACAGGATGATCGGCGTGTGGACGACCATTTGCGGCCGGTCGCGTCCTGCGAGGTCGGCTCCGGCCTGCTGCGCCGGCAATGCGACATCACGGATGTAAGGCAGCGGCGACATCCAGGAGATGCCTCCCGCTGTGATTTCGCCCGACATCGACCAGGCCTTCTCGCGCAGCGCAGAGATCATCGTCGTGACCTGTGTTGGACCGCCGGGCAGCTGGGCTCGCGCGGTGATGAGTTCGCCTTGATGATTGACTTCGCCGTTCTCCAGCAGCGCTCGGCAGATCGTGACGTACTCGCGCAGGTGCGAGAGCGGCTTCTTGAACGGAATGCCCCAGGTGCCTTCGATCGCAGGCTTATGCGAAGGGCCGAGCCCCAGAATCATCCGGCCCGGTGCGATCTGGTCAACGCTCGCCGCGCCCTGCACCATCGAGATTGGGTGGCGAGGATACGTCGGCACGATTGACGTGCCAAAGTCGATCCGCGCCGCTCCCGACAGCGCCGCGCCGACGAACACGGCAAACGGGTCCGGGGCCGGACCGCCGACAGTCAGCCAGGCGGTGTCGAGGCCCGCACGGTCGGCGGAGACAATGCCGTCGATTAGTGACGGCGCGCTCATCATCTGGATGTTCTGCAGGGCAATGTGGACGCCGATGCGCATGTTCTTCATCGTCTGGAGCTCCTGGGGTTGTTGTGCATTCAGTGGGGAGGATAGACCGAGTGGTTTCGTAGGGGCGGCCCTTGTGGCCGCCCGTCGCGATTGAAGAGAGCCGCGGGCTATAGAGGGGTTGAAGAGTCGCGTCGGCAGCGGGCGACCACCAGGGTCGCCCCTGTAGAGACTGATGCACAACTTCCTTCTCCCCCCTTGCGGGGGAGATGCCGAAGGCAGAGGGGGGGTCCTGTCCGCAACTTCTATCTGGTGCTCACCGACCGCCCCCCCCTCTGTCACTCCGTGACATCTCCCCCCGCAAGGGGGGGAGAGCGGAATTTGAGGTTGCGCATCGGTCTCCTACAAGCGGACCACCGCAACATGGTGTGACTTGTCTACTCATACACCGACCCCGGCGCGTACTCGATCCGCTTCGCACCTCGTACACCGTCGACAAACTGGGCGCCGGTTGTGTCGTGGCCGGGTAGCAGGAATGCGTCGCGGTCGGCGGCGATGGCGGCGATCTTCTCAATCGAGCGGTCCCAGGCTTCGTGATCCATGTTGATCGCCGATGAGGCCGGCGGCGGACCCAACGTGTCGTGGAAGTACATCGCATCGGATGTGAGGAAGACCCATCCGGTCTGGTCGAGCCTCGTCAGCACGCCCATCGATCCGGGCGTATGCCCCGGCAATGAGATACACCACAGGTCTTTGGCGATTTCCTGGTCGCCGTACATCAACATCTGTGGCGCGCGCGAGACGAAATTCCAGTCGGCGCGGACGAAGAAGTCATGTGCTTCGGTCACATTCGAAACCACGTGACGCCATTCATCCTCGTGCACCACGATCGTGGATCCCGCGTCCTCGAACAGACGCAAGCCGCCCGCGTGGTCGGCGTGGAGGTGTCCCTGGATCACATGCGAGAAATCCTCCGGCGCGAGTTCGTGTTCCCTCAGCACCGCTTCGAGGCAGACATCGGGTGTCACTCGGTCGAGGTTGACCATCTGCAGCCACTCGGCCAGCCACTCCTCCGACCAGTTGGCCGCGACGCCGCTCTCGAACAGGATCAGCCCCGCGTCGGGATGGTCGATCACGTATGAAAGCGCCGGGCACTGGTACATGCCATCGATCACATCACCGTCAAAGCGCTCTGCTTCTCGCCCTGTCGACGGATCGAACAGTGCCGCCATCGGCAGCGGGAACACGCCGAGTTGCAGTCCATAGATCTTGATGCCATCAGATCCCTCCCTGACCACTCCGACATTGCTCCCACATTGCTGGGGCAATCTCGCCGGTACCGCCGACCAGAAGGACGGGATCGAGTAACGACTCCCCCGGGAAGGGGAGTTGATGATCATCGACAACGGCAAGCTCCGTGAGGGCAGCCGACCCGAGTTGCTGAGCGTGAGCGCTATGCGGTCGACGGATCGTGCTCGAAGCCGCAGGCCTTGTGCGAGCCGTCGCAGAACGGCTTCATGTCGGACTGGCCGCAGCGGCAGAGGGCTGCCATCGAGCCCTTGGGATTGGGGATCGTCGAGCCGTCGTTGGCCTTCAGCGACAGACCCTCGGTCGAGATCAGGATCGGTCCGTTTGCGTTGATCGTGATTTCCGCCATGGCGTTCTCCGATGTTTTGGAAGGGTGCTCTGGATGACTTCGCGTCACGGTTAGCATAATCGCAGGACGATGGCCTGAGCCCGTCCGTCCGTGATGCACACTCGAACGCGAGCTTCTGGAGCTGTTCAGATGAAACTGACCGTTGACTTTCCATCTGTCGTCCATCGCAACGGGCCGGCCGAAATCAGTCGGCTCGCCAAAGCGATTGAAGAGATCGGCTACGACGAGATCGACATGTTCGATCACGTCGTCATGGGTCACCCACGGCCTGATCGTGAGTCCGGCCCGTACCCATCCAACATGCCGATTCTCGAGGCGCTGATCACGCTCGGCTACATCGCTGCGGTGACCAAGCGGGTCGGGCTGGGTACCGAGGTTCTGGTCTTGCCACAGCGCCAGCCGGTGCTGGTAGCGAAGCAGTTCAGCTCGCTCGACACCCTCTCAGGTGGGCGGTTGCGGGTGGGTGTCGGTGTCGGCTGGCAAGACTCGGAGTATGAGGCCCTGGGCATGAACTACCGAACCCGCGGCGCCGCGATGGACGAGGCGATTGCGCTGATGAAGGCCTGCTGGAGCGATTCCTCGATCAACTTCGAGGGCGAGCATTTTGTTTCGAAGGAGATGGCGATGGAGCCGAAGCCGCTGCAGATCGCGGAGGGTGGCGATATTCCGGTCTGGATCGGCGGCACTTCGAAGGCTGCATTGCGACGGACCGGACGGTTCGGCGACGGTTGGATGGCATCGGGTGTGCTGGGCGAGGAGGCCACGGAGTCGATCCGGATAATCAAGGAGGAGGCGGAGCAGGCCGGTCGTGATCCGCGGGCGCTCGGTTTCCAGTGCCAGCTTGCGATGCCGCCGCGGGCGGGCGATGCTTCGACCCGCGACTTTTGGGCGCGCCCGGCGGATGTCGCCGGGACGGCTGCGGCTGCGCAGGAAACCGGTTTCGGTTGGGCCGCCGTCAACGTGACCGGCATCTTCGTCGCGGGCGCCCGCTCGATCGACGCGATGATCGAGCAACTGCAAGTCCTGCACGACGGCATCCGCGCGGAGACCGGCTAGAGAAACGGACGGTTCACTGTGCGCTGGCTTTGGGCGATCCTCTTTGTCGCTGCGCGGGCGTTGACGCTGGGCAACGGCTCGCTGGCTCAGGACGACGGGCCGCCGCTGGTCCTGGTGATGGACATCGACGGTCCCATCGAGCCGATCACCGAGCGTTATCTGAACCGTGTGCTCAACGACGCCCAATCTCGAGATGCCGAGGCGGTCGTGATTCGAATCAATACGCCCGGCGGCTACATCTCGTCGATGCGCAACCTGGCCGAGCAGTTGCTGAACACTCCGGTTCCCACGATCGCGTACGTCTGGCCATCGGGCGCGCAGGCCGCCTCCGCCGGGACGATCGTCGCCATCTCGGCGCACGTCGCCGCGATGGCGCCGGCGACCAACATCGGCGCTGCCGCCCCCGTCACGGGCACGGGCGAAGACCTACCGCCGACGCTGCGCAAGAAGGTCGACGAAGACATCACGGCACTGATCCGCAGCATCGCCAGCCTGCGCGGACGCGACTATGACGCCATCGAGCGAACCGTGTTGGAGGCCAAGGCGTACACGGCCGACGAAGCGCTCGCGCTCAATGTGATTGACTACATCGCTTCCGATTTGGACTCCTTGCTAAACAAAGTCGACGGCGTCACAGTCCTCACCACCGACGGTCCAACGGATTTGCACACGGCGGGCGCTCGCGTCGATGAAGTGGGCCGGTCACTGGTCGAGCGATTCCTCGACATCCTGACCAATCCCAATGTGACTTACGCCCTGATCCTGCTGGGCACCTACGGCGTGATCTTCGAGATCCGTGATCCCGGCAACTTCGGGCCCGGCGTGCTGGGCGTACTGGGGCTGGTGCTGGGATTTGCCGGGATTGGATTGCTGCCCGTCAATTTCACCGGCGTCCTCCTCCTCGTCGCCGGAATCCTGCTCCTGTTGCTGGAATCGCAGCTCGACGGCTTTGGCTGGGCCGGGCTCGGCGCGGTGATCTGCTGGATCTTCGCTGGATTCTTGCTCTTTGGCGAGATTTTTCCCGAGCCATCGGCGCTCGATGATCCGCTCGAAATCTCGCGCTGGGTCCTGGCGGTCTTTGGGGCGGTTACGGTGTCGGTAATCGCCATGTTCTGGGTCCTGGGTCGCGGCGGTGGAAAGGCCGAGGCATTCATTCCCAGCCAAGAACGGCGGCTGATCACCCAGGCGGGGACCGTCGTCGATATCCTCAACCCAAGCGGCGAGATTGTCGTCAATGGCGAACAGTGGACGGCGATGACCGAAGGCGATGATCTTCCCGAGGGAGCATCGGTGGTGGTCACCGGCGTCTACGCCGGCGGAGTGCTCAAGGTTGTTGAGCCTGACAATGCTACGCAGCAGCTGGCCCGCGGCGTCTGGCGTGATCGCCTGGCGCATGTCTCGCTGGCACACATGATTAGAAAGCGAAGGAATCACTGATATGGGAGTCATTCAAACTGTCGGACCCAACGAAGCGCTGATCCGCTCCGGTGGGGGCGAAGAACCAAAGGTGGTGGTCGGCGGACGCACGATCGTCGTTCCAATTTTTCATCGATCTCAGCGTCTGCCACTGAGCGTGATGACACTGCACGTCAAGACCGAAAACGTCTACACCGGCGAAGGTGTGGCCGTCTCCGTTGACGGCGTGGCGCAGGTCAAGGTCGCCCGCTCGGAAGAGGCGATCCGAACGGCAGCCCAACAGTTCCTGGGCAAGACCGAGATGGAAGTGATGGACGTCCCGCTGCAGACGCTTGAAGGTCACCAGCGCGCCATTCTCGGCACCCTGACGGTCGAGGAGATCTACAGCGACCGCGAAAAGTTCGCTTCCCAGGTGAGAACCGTGGCGTCGCCCGACCTCGCGGGCATGGGCATGGAAATCGTCTCGTTTACGATCCGCGACATCAAGGACCACGGAGGCTATCTCGACGCGCTGGGCATCCGTCGTACTGCTGAAGTTCGACGCGACGCGACCATCGGTCAGGCGGAAGCCGAACGAGACGCCGGCATCCGTTCCGCAGAGGCGAAACGCGCGCAGCAGGCGGCAACCTATGAGGCAGAGACTCGGATCGCCGAATCCGAGCGAAGCTACAACGTCCAAAAGGCCTCCTACGACCAGGAAGTCAATGCGCGACAGGCAGAGGCACAACTGGCTGATGAACTGCAGCGGGCCAAGACGATGCAGGAGATCCGACGCGAAGAGGTCGAGGTCGAGGTCGTTGAGCGCGCCAAGCAGATTGAGCTGCAGGAGCAGGAAATCCAGCGCCGGGAGCGAGAGTTGGAAGCGACGATCCGCAAGCCGGCCGAAGCCGAACGCTATCGCCTGGAGACGATCGCCGAGGGTGACCGCAACGCGGTCGTTGCCACGGCGACCGGAGAGGCGGAATCCACACGTCGGCAGGGCGAGGCTCAAGCAGACGTGATCCGGCTGACCGGACAGGCCGAGGCGGAAGCGATCGAAGCGAAGGGCGCCGCCGAAGCCGCCGCGATGCAACTCAAGGCGGAGGCCTGGAAGCAGTATGGCGAGGCCGCTGTGATCCAGCAGGTACTCGAGACGCTTCCCGCCGTCGCCGAGGCCGTCGCTCAGCCGCTCGCCCGCACCGACCGGATCGTCATGTTCGGCGGGGGCGGCGACGGCGGGGGCGGCATCAGCAAGCTCACTCAAGACGTGACCCGCACCGTGGCCCAGGTCCCCGAAGTGATTGAATCACTGACCGGCATCGACATCGTGGGCAGTATCAAGAACATCCCGGGCCTGGAGTCCACGACTCGAACCAGCGAACCAGGGGAAGACGAACCGCGACAGCCTGAACAGCCGCAGGCTTAGCCGCGTGTCAGGCTCCATGATCACCGAGCACGACGTCCTACCGATCGCGCTGGGCGATAACTGGGCGTATGCGTTACCGACATCGGAAGGCGTCATCCTGATCGATGCCGGACCCGACTACGACGGCGCGTGGGAAACGCTCGCTGCGCAGTTGGACGCCGCCGGCCTGAGCATGACTGATGTCAAGTTCGTCGCCATTACCCATGCGCACATCGATCATTGCGGTCTGGCACATCGCTGGCAGGCAGAGGGTGTACCGGTCGTCGCCTCGGAGCTGGAGTCGCAGTCATTCCTACATGGACGCAACATCATCGGCTATCAAACGCAGTTCGTATTCGCCTACATGCGTCGCGTCGGAGTGCCGGAGGAGCGGATCACCGGATTCATCGAGGCGCGCGAGAAGATGCGCCAGGCGTATCGTTCCGGCGACAACACCGGCGGCGGCGTGCGTCGCGAACGCTGGCCGGGTCTGATTCGAGGCACTCCATTCCGAGCTGACCAGCCCCTGTCGGACGGCGCCGAGATCCGACTCGGTGATCGCCGGGTCGTGCTGATCTCGGCGCCGGGTCACACACCCGGCAACTGCGTCTTCTTCGAACCCGACACTGGAGCGCTGTTCAGCGGTGATCAGGTGATTCCCGGGCTCAACTCAAATCCCGGCTGGCATTTCGATATATCAGTCGAGCCGCCCGAACGCTTCCGCAGCCTGCCAGCGTTCGCCGACTCGCTCGATCGTATTGAGCAGCTTGATATCAGCTATCTCTATCCCGGACACCGCGAGCCATCAGACGAAGTGGCATCGGAGATTGAGAACGTTCGCCGACATCATCGAAAACGCCAGGGCCAGCTCAGGGACATCTTGGCCGACGGTCCAATGACGCCATACCAACTGCTATCAACGATGTTCAAACGGCTGCCCGACCGCCGCATCTGGCAAGCAATGGCCGAGGTGACGGGTCACATCGACGCGCTCGTAGTCCGAGGCGAGGCGCAGGAGATCGAGATCGATGGGCTTACGACCATTCAGTTGGTCTAAATCCGGTAATCTGACCACAGGAGGCGCAGATGAAGGCGTGGTTGAAGAACGCGGTAGAAGTCATCCTCTGGTGGTGGGTCGGCAGACCGACCAGCAAGATGGAACGTAAATGGTCGGAAGAGGCGGCCAAGAGACCAGCCCATCCGAAGCCGGGCAGGACCTTCTTGTAGGACCTTCGGATGCTCTAGAGACTCAAGCTGTCAATGCCGCAACGACAACGACCGCCAACGAGAGCGGCGTCAACAGCAAGAGTGCCCTCATCACCGTTTTCTGCCGACTCAACGCAACATCGGCATGTCTGATCGCTTCCTCGATTGCAAAGAAGTGTCTCCAGGCGATCGAGTTGTCGTTGACATCCGATTCACGTGCGAATGAGAGGGAGTTTTCGGGGGTCGGAAACTGCTTGACAACAGCAGTCCATAAGCTCCCAAGCCCGACGAATACGCACAGTCCTGTGCCGGCAAGACCAACTCCAAGGGCCCATACGCCGGGGTCGGCGGTGATTTCGATGCCGATCAAGGCACTGATGCCAGCAACGTTCAGCGCCGACAGGAACATGATCTTCCCGTCGTAACCGGCAATCGACACCAAAAGCACCTGGAGGTGTCAAGCTGCAACTTCAAGGGAACTTGCAGCGCCCGCCGAAGGAAAATCATTCGGGTCTCTGCGGTCTTGATTCATCGAGCTTGATTACAACCGCCGGTAGACACCCGATGATCCAGACATCAATTCGCCGAGTGCCGCGCGACGAATCAGCGTCAACGCGGATGTCACGGCCCTCGCTTTGATGGCTGCTCTGGTCTGGGCGAAGGTGTAGCCCGTGGCATAACTCTCGACCGGCGTCTCGACGGCCAGGCAGACCGCCCCGACTGGTTGACCGCCATGCGGCTCTGGACCCGCGACGCCGGTGATGCCGACGCCAATGTCCGCGTCGAACTGTCGCCGCACCGCACCGGCCATGGCGGCAGCGGTCTCGTTCGAGACGACGCCATGTTCTTCAATGGTTCCGGCGTCGACGCCGTACTGAATCTTCGCCTCGGCCGTGTACGAGACCAGGCCGCCGCGGAAGTAACTGCTGGCGCCGGGTACGTCGGTGATCGTGCTGGCCAACAGCCCCCCAGTGCAGGACTCCATCACAGCGATCGTCATGCCACGGTCTTTGAGCAATCCACCGACCGCCTCCTGGAACGTGTCCTCGTCGACGCCCCAGATCGCGTCCCCGAGCATTGAGCGGATCTGCTGCTCGACGGGTGCGATCCGGTCGCGGGCGATGTCTTCGTACACCCCCTTCGAGGCCAGACGGACATGCACGCCGTCGGCCTTGTGGTAGACGCCGACCGTTGGATCGGGCTGATGTCGCAGATCGCCGAGCAACTCGTCAAGCATCGACTCCCCCAGACCGGTGGTCTTGAGGGTCCTTGAGATCAGGACGCCGCCGTCCGATCGCGCCAGCAGACGTGGCGCCACATCGTTCTCCCACATGCCGGTCATCTCGGCCGGCGGACCGGGCATCGCGACGATGATCGCGCCGTCCTTGTCGACCCACCATCCAGGCGCGGTACCACGTGGATTCGGCACGGATTCTCCGGAAGGAATGATCGTCGCCTGCTTCACGTTCTGCTCTGGCATACGCCCGCCTCGACGTTCAAAGAAGTTGCGCAGGTGCGCTTCCAGCTCGGGTACGACGTACGCTTCCTCCCCGACGGATTCCGCGATCGCGTCGCGCGTCACGTCGTCTTCGGTTGGACCTAGACCGCCGGTGAGCAGCACAACATCCGAGCGATCCTTGGCCGTTTTGATCAGATCAACCAGCCGTTCCTTGTTGTCGCCGATTTGGTGCATGTAGTAGAGATCGATGCCCATCGCCGGCAAACGCTGCGCCATGAAGCGAGCGTTGGTATCAAGAATCTCGCCCATCAGGATCTCGGTGCCGATGCTGATGATTTCCGCCCTCATGTCGCATGCTCCTCGCTGTGTCTGCGTCGGTCAGATGCTACTCGCAGCCCTGTCGGATCGCAGTCCAGTCGGAGTCTGCGCCAGACTTGCTGATAGCCTTGCCCAATGACTACCACCATGCTGCCGCCCACCCTCGCTGATGTCGCGGAAGTGGCCGCCCGCGTACGCGAGAATGTGGGCCGCGTGATCGTCGGTCGTGAGCAGGTCTTGGACTACACGCTCGCGGCCATCCTCTCCGAAGGCCACATTCTGCTCGACGACGTGCCGGGACTGGGCAAGACGATGCTGGCCAAGTCCTTCGCCCGCTCGATCGGCTGCTCATTCCGCCGCATCCAATTCACACCCGACCTGCTCCCTTCAGATGTGACTGGGGTCAACATCTACAACCAGAAGTCGGGCGAATTTGAGTTCCGCGCCGGACCGCTGCTAGCTCAACTCGTGCTCGCCGACGAGATCAACCGTGCCTCGCCCAGAACCCAGGCAGCGCTGCTCGAAGCGATGGAAGAGCGTCAGCTCACCGTCGAGGGAGAGACGATGGCCATGCCGCGTCCGTTCCTCGTGATCGCGACGCAAAATCCGGTTGAACTCGAAGGCACATTCCCGCTGCCCGAGGCGCAGCTCGACCGTTTCCTCCTGCGACTGCGCATGGGCTATCCCGACGCCGCCGAAGAGGATGCCATTCTGCAACGCTTCGAACGCGCGCAGCCACTGGAGGAACTGAACCCGGTGGTCGAGTCCGAGCAACTGCGGCAGATGGTCAAGACGGTGGAGGACGTTCGAGTCAGCGAGACCGTGCGCGGCTACATCGTCGAGATCGTGCAGGCCTCCCGACAGGAGAAGGCGTTCGAACTCGGCGCTTCCCCGCGAGCGTCGCTCGCGCTCTTGCGCACGACCCGCGCCTTGGCCGCCATTCGCGGCCGCGACTTCGTGCTGCCCGATGATGTGCAGGAAATGGCGCGAGTCGTCCTGCCTCACCGATTGATGCTCTCCGCCGACGCTCGCTTGCGCTCGTCGACGCCGGAATCGCTGCTCGAACAGATGCTGAGCCGCGTTCCAGTGCCGATTGAAGCCGCGGCCGCCGGCAACTAACTCATTTCGGGAGTTCGAGGAGGTTCGCCATGTCGATGATGGGCGGCATGGGCGGTGGCGGCATGTTGACCGAGTTCGAGGCCGAATCTCGCCGTGACGAACGGGAGAAGAAGATCGTCTCCGGCGAGTGGGGGTTCCGGCACGACAACCGCTTCATTCGCGCGATCTGGCCGGCGGCCGCCGTGTTGGTGGTGGTCATCGGCGTGTCTGCTGGCGAAATCATTGTTTCACTCGTCGCCGCGACGGTCCTGGTCGCCGGTTGGGCCGCCTGGACTTGGACCCGCTACGCCCTCAATCGGCTGGAATCCCAAGTCGAGATCTCGCAGACCCACGCATTTGTCGGTGAGACGCTGGGACTCACGCTGAAACTGGAGAATCTCAAGATCATTCCCCTCACCGCGCTCCAGGTGCGGATTAATCTGCCCGAGATTCTCGAACCGTCCACCCAGCCCTTCAGCAAACTGCACGAGTCCGCACCCAACGAGGGTGTGGTGGTGCGCTCGACATCGATGCGATGGTACGAGCGGTTGACCTGGACGTTTGACATCCCGCTTCTGACGCGTGGCCATTTCCAACTAGCTCGGATCGACCTCAAGTCGGGCGACCTCTTCGGGGTCTATCGACGCGAGCGCACCGACGAGGCTGAGCACACCTTGTGGGTGTATCCGGAAGTCATCGCGCTTGACCGACTCGGTCTGCCGCAGTTGCGACCCCAGGGGGAACGTCGCGGTGGCCAACGGTTGTTCGAGGACCCAACCCGCCTGCAAACAATCCGCGATTACCGGCCCGGCGATCCGATGAAGAAAGTCGACTGGAAAGCCACCGCACGACGGCAAGAGTTGCAATCCCGCGTCTATGACCCGTCAAGCGACCTCGTGGCGATCGTCGCCCTGAACGTTTCAACACTGCCGCACGCCTGGCAAGGATTCTTTGGCGACATCTTCGAGCGGGCCGTCTCGGTTGCGGCCTCAATGGCCAACGACTTCGCCCAGGATCGCGTCCCGGTCGGACTGCTTGCCAACTGCACCTGGCCGGGACATGACACCGCCATTCGCGTCCCGCCTTCGCGCGCGCCAGGACAGATGACGCACATTCTCGAAGCGCTGTCGATGGCCGATGTGTTCACCCTTGTGCGAATCGAGCACATGCTCAGCGAAGAGCGTCTGGGTTACGGCTCGACGCTGGCGCTCGTCACCGCCGTGTTGACGCCGGCGCTTGAGTCGTCGCTGCATCGGCTCAAGCGACACGGCACTCAGATTGCGTTGATCTACGTCGGAATCGATGATCCGCCGTCCACATTCGCCGAATCCCCGGTCTACGACATTCGATCCGCGCTCGAGGGTCTGCACTTCGAGCGGGTCGGCGAGTCAGGACCATGGGCCCGCACGGATCGCCTGTACGCCAGCCAGCGACCGGCCGAGCCGACGGAAGCCGTTGACCTGCCGACGTTTGTCGGAGCCGACGAATCTCCAAACGGGACGGAAGATGCGGCCCAGCCCGTGGCGATGTCGGCAGTGCCGCCTACTGCTCCCTCTGAGCTGGTGACAGCAGCCTCGAAGCCGGACAGCCCTTGGTCGCGACCGGATCGATCTTCATGAGCGCAGCCGCGACGACTCTTGGCGCATTGGCCGCCGGACGCAGAACCGAGCACGCCTACACGGCCGCGCTGCTGCTGTCCGAGATCATTCTGCTCGTCCTGCTCGCAAAGTTGATTCCGCGGCTGATCGCCTACGACGCCGGAGAAACGCTGTCGGTATGGGCGGTCGGCGGGACGGTCGTGCTCGGGTTTCTGGTGTCGCGTTGGCTGGGCAATCCCGAGTTTTCGATGATGAAGCGCTTCTGGTTGGGTTTGGGACTCACCCTGATCGCCCTGCAAGTCATCGGCTCGATCGACCTGTCTGAAACCGCCCGGATCTGGAACATGTCCTGGGTCCTCGAACTGGGACGTCCGTCGAGTCTGGTCTGGCGTGAGCAGGTCATGCTCGATGACGGCACGTTCATTCCCGGCGAAATCGACCAGCTCTTCGCCGCCTTGATGCTGATCCCCATCTGGTTTCGCGGTGTGTCCCTGGGCAGCAGTGACCTGGTCGAGCGTCCATTTGCCAACTACGCGGTCTTCGGACTGATCCTGATCGCTATCTCGTTTCCGTTGGCGGATAACGCGGGTATCGAGTCGCACGTTCGGGGGCTGGCCGTCGTCTGGGTTGTCGTTTGCCTGCTCGCGGTCGCACTGAAGAACGCGGCCAACACAGACCAGGTCCAGGGACTCGGCGCCGCTCAGACGGGAGCATCAATCGCCGCGACGCTGATCGCGTTGGTGTTTGGTGTTGTGATTTTCTTGCTGCTGGTGACGGGAGTCGTGGGTCTGATCGCGGGCTCCGGAGTGGTTGAGCCGGTACTCAGCGTGCTCGGCGTCGTATTGCGCGCAATCGTCACAGCGATCTCCTACATCTTCTGGCCGCTGTTCTGGGTGTTCGAGCAGCTCAGAGATGCGATTGGCCAGCCGAACCAGGAAGTGTTCGAGCAGCTCGGTGAGGGTGTCGGGAGGCCCCTGGATGTCGACGGCGAGGAACAGGCCGAGCCCGATCCAACGCCCGGCATTGTCTTGGCGCGTGTCTTTGGCGCGATCGGCGCGGTCCTCGTTTTCGCGCTGCTTGCCTTCTATCTGTTCCGACGTTTCGTTAACCGGGAAGCCCGAGTCGAAGAGGTCCGGGAATCCCTGTGGTCCGAGGCTGACGTGATGGGCGACCTGCTCTCGGGCTTGCGCGGTCTACGCTCCCGATTCCAGCGCGGTGGTGAGACCCAGGTGGCCGACGCGCCTATCGCCGAACTCTATTTCGACGTGCTCCAGCACGCCGAGACCAAGGGTCAGATCCGAGCCATCCACCGCACGCCATTGCAGTTTTCCGAGGCGCTCGAGCGCCAGTACCACAGCCCGACACCCAGACGGATCTCGTCGGCGTTCAGCGACTTTCGCTACGGCGGCCGCCAACCCAGCCAGGCAGAGATGAACTCAATGCGGCAAAGCTGGGACGCGCTCAAGGACGGGCCGTCCTGATCCGTCCGATGTCAACGCAATGACTGTCGAGTCTGCGTCGATGTTGCCCGCGTAGGCGAAGTCGGCCTGGAATCCTAGTCGCTGTAGATGATCACCATGCGGTGAATCGGCGAAGGCGCGGCTGGGAGCGCGGCCGTAGGACTGGTACAGCTTGAGCGCCAGCCTCGCACCGCCGCGCAGCACGACGTTCGGCAGCAACCTCCGAAGCCTGTTGACGTAGGCGCCGGCGGCAAACGAATCCTCGACCGACGGCGCAGTCCCACCGTGATCCCCACTACAAACGAGGGTTATCTGCGCCGTTCCCTGTTGCAGAACATAATCCAACGACGCTGACATGTTGCGCAGGCAGCCCGACAACACCAGGTCGGCTTCGACCGACCAGACCAACGTGCGCGTACCGTTGCTGGTTACATGCACAACCGTCCAGCCGCTGACGTCCATTGAATCAAACTCGGCTGGTGAGTTGCCGAAGTCGGCCTGCGGTGGCGGTAACGCGCCGATCTCACCGATCAAGCGACTGCCCGGGAAGGCGTCGCGCAGGTTGACGCCGGCCGTGAAGTCCGCGACCGGATACACGGCCGTCGCCCCGCCGGCAAACAGCGCAGCATGCACAGTGGTCGCGCGGAAGATGTCCAGGACGATCACCGATGTCCCTCGGAGCACCGACGCCGAGGGCGGTTGGAAGTAGACCTGGACCTCTGGGGATTCCCGTTTTGACACCTCCGCAGCCTACGACGAGGCCGGCTGGGAGATACGATTGCGGCATGTCACATACACGGTCACATACACCGTCACGGGCGCCGTTCGCGCAACATCTCGCAGCAGCCATGGACGCCTCCGACTCGCTCGTTTGCGTCGGACTCGATCCACAACCGGCGCGCACCTCACCAGATGAGATCCTAGCCTTCAACACTGGGGTGATCGAGGCGACGGCCGACCTCGTGTGCGCCTACAAGCCGCAGTCGGCGTTCTATGAGGCCGGCGGCAATGTCGGCTGGCGGGCGCTCAAGGACACGATCGCCTTGGTCCGCCAGATTGCGCCGAACGCCTTCGTCATCCTCGATGCCAAGCGCAACGACATCGGCAACACCGCCGAGGCCTACGCTGCAACCGCGTTCGACTGGTTCGGCGCCGACGCACTGACGATCAATCCGTACCTTGGCGGCGATGCCGTCGCGCCGTTCCTCGATCGTCCCGACCGTGGCGCATTCGCCCTCTGCCGAACCTCGAATCCCGGAGCGGCCGATCTGCAGTCGCTGGGCATGGCGAACGGCGAGCCGCTCTACATGACTGTTGCCGAGCGAGCACGTGTCTGGTCCGAGCAGCATCATCGCAACCTGGGACTCGTCGTCGGCGCAACCTGGCCCGATGAGCTGGCCCAGGTTCGCGCCCGCTGCCCCGAGATGCCGATCCTGCTGCCGGGCATCGGCGCACAGGGCGGAGACCTGGAGGCATCAGTGTCAGCGGGTGTCGACGCCGATGGACGCGGGTTGTTGGTCTCGGCGTCTCGCTCCGTGATCTACGCCGGCGGCGTAGATGAGATCAGGCAGGCAGCATCCGACCTGCGTGAGGCAGCCAACGCGGCGAAAGCCGCACCCAGGCCGTCGTGACCAGCGACGCCGATTCTGACGCGGCGACGCCTCCCGCACCGCCCGTCGGCAATCTCTTCCGCAACCGACCGTTCCTCGCGCTCTGGTCGGCGACCGGCATCCAACTGATCATCAACTCGGCTCTGCAGTTCGTGCTGCTGATCTGGGTCCTCGAACAGACAGGGTCGCCCTTCGCTGCGACGCTGCTCGTGATCTGCCTCGCCGCTCCGCCCGTGCTGATGGGCGCCGGAGCGGGAGTGCTACTCGACCGCATGGACAAACGTCGCGTGCTGATCATCGCCGTGGTGATCCGCTCCGGACTGACCGCGCTCTTGCTGATCGCCGACAACGTTTCCGTCGGCGCGGTCTATGCCGTCGCGTTCGGGACTGCGGCGGCCGGCCAGTTTGCGATTCCTGCCGGAGCGGCTGCGTTGCCGCGCTTTGTCGCACGAGAGCAACTGCTCTCAGCCAATTCGGCGTTCCAGTTCACGGCGATGTCGATGCAACTGATCGGGCTGGTCATGCTCGCGCCGATCATGCTCAAGGTGTTCGGCTTCGATCTCTCCTACATCTTGAGCGCGGGTGCATTGTTCGCTTCGGCGTTCCTGCTGGCGATGCTGCCCCCGCTGAGTCCCCTGCACAAGGTCGCGCACCGAGTCGCCGATGATGTCGGTCAGATTCGCGCTGCGCTTGCGACCACGATGCACGACATACGCTCCACCGCCAACATGGTCTGGCAGGACCGGCTGACGGCCGTCGCGCTGATTCAACTGATCTCCGGCGTCATGCTGCTCTTCATGTTCGCCGTGCTGGTCCCGCAGTTCGTCCATGATGTCCTCGGCCGGCCCGAGGAAGACGCGGTCTTCGTCTTCTGGCCCACGGGCGCCGGCGCGTTGCTTGCACTCATCGTCGTGCCTCGATATGGACATCGCATCGGCATCACGATCATGGCCTCGATCGGTCTGGCCGTGATCACGGTCATCGTGACCATGTTTGGTGTGCTCGACTTCCTCCGCAGTGGTGATACGTCGCAAGACTGGCTGCTGCTCGCGACGCTGATCCTCGCCTTCCCACTCGGTGTCGCCTACGCAATGGTCAATGCGCCGGCGCAGACGCTGCTACAGGAGCGCTCGCCGCCGGAGATGCGTGGTCGCCTCTTCTCGGCGCAGATCATGGTCGCCAACGCCGTCTCGATGTTGGCGCTGTTGTTGGTCGGTGGGATCTCCGATGCTGCCGGCGTCCGCCAGGGACTGTTCGTTCTGGGCGGCGGGCTCTTCCTGGTGACGCTCGGATCGCTCTGGCTGGGGCGCCGAGGTCCGACGCACCCACCGCCGCCGCTGGCGCCACAGTGATTCCCAGCTCGACAACTGTGCGCATCGCTGTGCGCATCGCTGTTGCGGCGATAACTCAATTCCTCAGCGCGCGGCCTACGCTAATCTGACACGGCAGACGCTGTAGGACGTATCGGGGAGGGCACGCGAAATGAAAGAAGTCACGATTGAAGCGCTTCGCGTCTCGCTGATGAACTACAACCGCGTTGTGGTGCTCAAGGAGAAGGACGCCGACCGCTACCTGACCATCTACATCGGCGCTGCCGAGGCCGACGCGATCGCGATCCGGCTACAAAATGTATCCGTCCAGCGCCCGATGACTCATGACCTGATGACCAATGTGATGAAGGAACTGGGCGCCAGCGTGACCAAGGTCGTCGTCACCGAAGTCCGCAACGACACCTATTTCGCGCGCCTGTTCCTCGATGTAAACAACGAGCAGGTCGAGATCGACACCCGCCCGTCCGACGCCATCGCGCTCGCGGTCCGCGCTGAGGCTCCGATCTTTGTTGAGGATTCCGTCATCGATCAGGCCGGCGTGCTGCTCGACGACGAAGGGCTCGTCGCCAGCGACGAGGAAGGCCGTCCCGAACCCGTCAAACCGGAAGAACTCGAAAAGATGTCCGCCTTCCGCGACTTCATCGAGTCCCTCGACATGGATGATTTCGAGTAACCCAACACTTCCGACATTCCCGCACTTGCCGCGGGAATGTCGCTGGCAGGGCTAGCTCCGGTGCACACCGCGAGACACTCCCCTTCTCCCCCCTTGCGGGGGAGATGCCGAAGGCAGAGGGGGGTCCGCTGTTCGGGAGCCCTATCTCGTCATTATCCGCCGCCCCCCTTCTGTCACTCCGTGACATCTCCCCCCGTGAAGGGGGGAGAGGGGATTCGGGAGCTTTTCGAAGGCCTCACAGTTACGGGAATGACGGACGTGACCAGGAATGCTTGGAGTAATCCGCGACACAGATCGCAGCCTCGCCCGGAAAACACTGTGCGCAGTTCTTACGGCATCTTGTCGCAAGTGAACTTTGTGATAATCTTCGCATTGCTCCAACAGGGGGAGTCTCCATGAGGCAGTGGCCGCCAGCCATGCAACTCATGGGCATCGGCTGGTACGTCGCCACGTGCATCGTGTTCGGCGTCATCGGCGGAGTCCTGTTGGACGATGAGTTGGGTACGGGATTTGCCCTTACCCTGATCGGGCTCGCACTGGGACTGGCATCGGCCGGCTGGGGCGGGTACCGAATGCTGCAAGATATGTTCGCCGCGCAGGCGAAACAACGACAAGACGAACAACGGCGCGCATCTCCCGACGAAGCGCCGGCGGACGACGAACAGGATGAGGAGGAGCGCGGGTGAGCCGAACACGCCTGATCGTCATCGCCGTCCTCGCGTTCGCCGCTTTGGGCTTCTTCCTCGTCCGCGCGCCGGCGCCGGTGATCGTTCTCGCCGCCGAGCCGATCGCCGACCTCGGTTTCATGCAGTTGACCAACACAATCCTGTCCGCCTGGGTTGTGATCGCGCTGCTCGCCATCGCCGCATTCGTCGTCTACCGGCGGACTCGCGATGTTGAAGCAGCGCTGGTCCCGTCCGGCTTCCAGAATCTGGTCGAAGCGATCTACGAAGCCTTCCTCAACATCTCCCAGCAAGTCGGTGGAGAGCGCAACGGCAAGAAGTTCTTCCCCTTCGTCTTCACCATTTTCATCTTCTTGCTGATCGGAAATTGGTTCGCGTTGTTCCCCTGGAACAACGTCATCGGCCCGGTCGAGAATTACCGCGAGCACTATCTGCACTACATCGAGTTGGATGTCGCCGAAGTCGTCTGCGAACTGCAGGGTGAGGGCTCTGAGCGCAAGGACGTTGACGGTCACGAAAAGGTTGTCTGTGAAGGTTCCGCCGACGCGCGCCCCCTGACCGCCGCCAACGTTGATGCGATCAACAACGCTTTCAAGCATGCTTACTTCGATCCGATCCATTTCGCCCCGCATGATGGCGAGACGTTCGCTGAAGTCCACGACCATGCAGATGAGATCATCCGCGAAATCCGCGAGCATCACCTAAGCGAGACCGAGGTTGCGGTGCGCAGCGAGTTCGCGACCAATCCGCTGCCCGCCGACCTCGACGGCGCAGACCTCGTGCATGAGGTTGAGGAACGCCTGCACGACGCCGGCGTGGCCGAGAAGTATGTCCACGACGCGGTCTTCTACAACCTGCCCTTGGTGGTCGCCGACTCTGAGCTCGCCCGCGCGACCGGGCCGATCATGAACCGCGACGGCTTCAAGATCATCCCGCCGCGCACGCTGTTCGACGAGCCCCGCGATTTCTCCTACGACGCCTTCGCCGAGCCGATTGTGATCGAACCTGGAGCCGACGGCACGGCCGCGCAAATCTGCTTGATCGAATGTGAGCAGCAGATTGGCGATCACGAACCGATGATCGCGCCGACGACCGTCAACACCGCCCACATCGGCTTCTTCCTGCGACTGGAAGAGAAGGGCTTCGAGGACGAGACCGTCGGCCACATCTTCCCGATCTTCCGAGCCCTGGCCTCCGACGTGAACCTGCCGCTGGCGCTGGCCCTCTGGTCGTTCCTTGCCGTGCAATACTTCGGCATCCGCGGCGTCGGCGCCGGAGCCAACTTCGGCAAGTACATCGGCGTCGGCTCGCACGCGATCGTCAAGGGTCCGATGGGCGTCTTCGTCGGCATCCTCGAGATCGTCTCTGAGGTCGGACGGATCATCTCGTTCACCTTCCGTCTCTTCGGCAACATCTTTGCCGGCGAGGTGGTGCTCTTTATCTCAATGTTCCTGGTCGCCTTTGTGGTGCCGACGGTCTTCTTCGGTCTCGAAGTGTTCGTCGGCTTCATCCAGGCGTTTGTCTTCGCCATGTTGACGCTCGTCTTCGCCTCGACTGCGGTCGGCGACCATGACGAGCACCACGACGAGGCGGCAGAACACTAGGCAACAGTGGCACAGCGGCGGCGCCCGGTTGGGACTCCGCCTTTTGCAACACAGCGTGCAGCGCGGTCACAGACGACCGCTCGGAGAGGACACGGAATGCTCGACCTGATTCTGCAGATCGGCGACGACGGGATGAAGTATGTCGGGGCCGCGCTGGCCATGGGCCTCGGCGCCATCGGACCTGCGCTCGGTATCGGCATGTTGGCCGGCCGCGCTC
Organism: Dehalococcoidia bacterium; assembly: GCA_965207365.1. Lineage (GTDB taxonomy): Bacteria > Chloroflexota > Dehalococcoidia > Bin125 > Bin125 > Bin125. The sequence continues at coordinate 2,105,982 of OZ242281.1, forward strand.
TCGAAGCTCTCGGCCGCAACCCAGACGCCGCTCCCGTGATCCAGACCAACATGATCCTCGGTATCGCGTTCACCGAGGCCATCGCGATTTACTCGTTGGTCGTAGCCGTCATGGTCGGATTCGTCTTCTAGCCTCCGCTCACCAGTTGCGGCTGGCCATTTGCGGTTGGAAGGCGCCGGACCGAGCAGCGGGTCGCTGCGCAACGCCCGACCGGGCGCGCCGAACGACCCGCTGACGGAGATGGCAAACTGAACAGACTGATTGGCAGGATGGTATGGACGCACTAGGCCTTAACCTGGCCGGACTGATCACACATTTCATCAGTTTCGGCATCCTGTTCGCGTTGCTGTTCGTCCTGCTCTACAAGCCGCTCGGCCGCGTCCTCGATGAGCGACGCAAGCGGATCGAAGAGGGCTTGACCGCTTCCGAGCGCGCTCAGGAAGCAGCGGAAGAAGCACGAGCTGAAGCTCGCGCGGAAGTCCAGCAGGGTCGTGACGAGGCCCAGCGCCTCGTCGCACAGGCCCAGGAACTCGGTCAGCGGATCGAAGCGGAGGCGCGTGAAAACGCCGTCGCCCAGGCCGAGCAACTGATCGAGCGCGCCCGCTCGGAGATCGAGCAGGAACGCGACCAGGCCGTGCAGCAACTGCGCAACGAGTTCGCCGGAATGGCGATCACCGCCGCCGAGCGCGTCATTGGACAATCGCTCGACGCCGACGATCACCAGCGACTCATCTCTGATGTGCTGGCCGAATCGTCCAGCAGTCAGCAGAACTAGCAGGACATGCAGGACAAGTCTGTGAAGACAGCAACGACAGTGAAGCGGAGCGAATCGTGGCGCTGAGCGACCCTGCCGCACGACGATATGCGGACGCTGTCTTTGGCATCGCCCACGACACGGCCTCGCACGACCGCTGGTTGGCCGATCTCGACGACATCGCCGAGCTCTTCGCCGAGCCAACTGTCTATGGGTTCCTCGTTTCGACCCGCGTCCCGCAGGCCGAGAAGGAGCGGATCCTCGACAACGCGCTGCCCGACCTGCAAACTCCCGCCGGCAATTTCGCCAAACTGCTCGTGCGCAAGCGACGCGCCAACCTCGCGCCGCAGGTGATCGAGGCCTTCCGCGAGCGCCTGAACAGCGTGCGCGGCATCGCCGAAGCCACAGTCACCACTGCGGTGCCGCTGTCCGCTGAGGCGCGCGCCGCCGTTGAAGAAGCGGTCCGGCGATACACCAACGCCGAGACCGTCTCGCTCAGCGAAACAGTCGACAACACGATCATTGGCGGCGCGGTCGTCAAGATCGGCGACCGCATCATTGACGGATCCGTCCGTACGCGGCTATCCACCATGCGCCGATCCCTGGCACAGGGCTAAGCGCAGGGCAACGCACACCGAAGGAGTCAGCATCATGGCTGTCCGACCAGAAGAAGTCGCTGCACTGATTCGGCAGCAGATCGAAGGCTTCGAGAGCCAGGTCGTCTCGGCTGAGGTCGGCACGGTCGTCGAGGCAGGCGATGGTATCGCCCGCGTCTACGGCCTCGCCGGCGCACTCTCGGGCGAGCTGCTCGAGTTCCGCCCCAAGGATGGGTCCGACCCGGTCATGGGCATGGCGCTGAACCTCGAAGAAGAGATCGTCGGCGCCGTCATCATGGGCGACTACCGCGTGATCGAAGAAGGTGATGAAGTCCGCTCCACCGGTACCGTCGCCGAAGTGCCCGTCGGTGATCAACTCATCGGACGCGTCGTTGACGGCCTGGGTGTGCCGATCGACGGCAAGGGCCCGCTCGGCGCCAGCGAGACCAGACCGGTCGAGCGCATCGCGCCCAACGTGGTCACCCGCGCCTCAGTCGACACGCCCGTCCAGACCGGCATCCTCGCCATCGACTCACAGATTCCGATCGGCCGCGGACAACGCGAGCTGATCATTGGCGACCGCCAGACGGGCAAGTCGTCGATCGCGATTGACACGATCATCAATCAAAAGGGTCAGGACCTGATCTGCATCTACGTCGCCATCGGCCAGAAGCAGGCCAAGGTGACCAACGTCGTCGCGACGCTTGAAGAGCACGACGCGATGGGCCACACGATCGTGGTCAACGCCGCTTCGGCCGAATCGGCGGCGCTGCAATACCTCGCTCCCTACTCCGGCGTCGCCATGGCCGAGTACTTCATGGAGCGCGGTCAGGACGCGCTGATCATCTACGACGACCTCTCCAAGCACGCATGGGCCTACCGCCAGATCTCCCTCCTCTTGCGCCGCCCTCCCGGGCGCGAGGCCTACCCCGGCGACGTCTTCTACCTGCACTCCCGCCTGCTCGAGCGCGCCGCCAAGCTCTCCGATGACAACGGCGGCGGCTCAATCACCGCCCTGCCGATCATCGAGACCCAGGCCGGCGATGTCTCCGCCTACATCCCGACTAACGTGATTTCGATCACCGACGGCCAGATTTTCCTCGAGGCCGACCTGTTCAACTCCGGTCAGCGACCGGCTGTGAACGCCGGTATCTCGGTCTCACGCGTGGGCGGTTCCGCCCAGAAGCGCGCGATGCGCTCGGTCGCCGGTCAGCTCCGGATTGATATGGCACAGTTCCGCGAACTGCAGGCCTTCGCCCAGTTCGGTACCTCCGACCTCGACGCGGCGACTCGCCGCCAGCTCGAACGAGGCCAGCGGCTTTCCGCACTCCTCGTCCAGCCCGAGCAGCAGCCACTTGCCATGTCGACCCAGGTCGCGTTGCTCTACGCCGCCAACGCCGGCATCCTCGACGACGTGCCGGTGAACAAGGTGAACGACTTCGCCAGCGGCGCCAGTGATTTCCTTAACACGTCGCATCGCGACCTGCTCAGTGGCATCAACGATTCTGGTCAACTGTCCGACGATGACGAGTCGGCGCTGACCTCGGCACTGCAAACATTCAAGGACACCGTTCCCTTCTAGGTCAGTCGGTTGAGTCTGAACCGACAACTGAACCGACAACCCGGAGCAACAGAGAGCAGTAGGGGTCGATGGCCAACACCCGCGAAATCCGACGGCGTATCCGCTCGGTCGAGAACACGGCCAAAATCACCAATGCGATCCAGCTCGTGGCGGCGTCGAAGATGCGCCGCGCCCAGGACCGCGCGCTTCAGGCCCGACCCTACGCCGAGAAGATGCAGTCAGTACTCGGACACCTGTCCTCGGTCGCCGGCGATCCCGACACCGCGCATCCGCTGCTCGAACGCCGAGAGATCAACGAAACGACCGTCATCCTGATCACCCCCGACCGCGGACTCTGCGGCGGTCTGATCGCCAACCTCGAGCGCCACACGGGCGAAATCGTGCTGGGACCCCAAGCCGGCGGCTCGGGCGAACTCTCGATGATTCCGGTCGGTCGCAAGGGCGGCGACTACTTCCAGCGCTTCGGGATCAACTTCCGCGCCAGCTTCCAGGAGCTGGGCGACTACCCCGGTCTGGCCGAGACCCAGCCAATCTCACGCATTGCCATCGACGACTACACCGAGGGCCGCGTCGACCAGGTCCTGCTGGTCTACGCATCCTTCATCAATACCGTCACCCAGGTGCCGGTGACCGTGCCGATCCTGCCCGTCGAGGCTCCCGCCGGCACTGACGACGATGGCTCTGGCGAGAGCCAGTACATCTTCGAACCGTCCCCCCGGGAAGTGCTCGCCGATCTGCTGCCGCGCTACGTCGACCTGTTGATTTACCAGGCCGTCCTCGAAGCTGCCGCTTCGGAGCAGTCGGCACGCATGGTTGCCATGCGCAACGCCACCGACGCGGCCAACGACATGATCTCCGACCTCACACTCGTCTACAACAAGGCCCGCCAGGAGCAGATCACATCCGAACTGCTCGACATCACCGGCGGTGTCGAGGCGCTCAAGGATTAGCTCATGGCGTCAGCAGTCATCTTCGACATGGACGGTGTGCTGCTGGACTCCGAGCCGCTGCATTACGAGGCCGTTCGGCAGATCCTCGCCGAGCAAGGCGTCGAATTCCCGCTCGAGGACTACTTCCGTTACCTCGGCACGACGCTGACCAGCACCTGGGACGACATCTGCGAGCGCTATCCAATCACGATGCCATTCGAGGCGTTCGACACCCGCTACAACGCCGATGTCCTTGTTCAGTACCAGGCTGGCGCGCCGCTGATCCCGGGCGCGCGCGAGCTGGCGCAGAAACTGACCCACGCAGGCGTTCCAATCGCCGTCGCCAGTTCGTCCCACCGCGAGTGGGTCGAGGCCGCGCTGACCGGCGCCGGGCTGCGCGAGTTCTTTGAGCAGACGACCGCCGGCGATGAGGTCTCGCAGGGCAAGCCCTCACCCGAGATTTACCTCAAGGCGGCCGAGAAGCTGGGCTTCGATCCAGCCGAGTGCATTGCCGTCGAGGACGCCCCAGCCGGCGTCGAGTCCGCTGCTGCCGCCGGGATGCGAGTTGTCCTGGTCCGCAGTGAACTGACCAACGATCTCAATCTGACCGCCGACTGGGAAGTCGACGATTTGACCCAATTCAAACTCAATTGGTTGTCCGACCGGACGACCGAACATCCGGCCAATCTGGTCGGTGCGGTCTAACCAGCCCGCAGATGGGAGAACATCATGGCTGATGGCTCAGTAGTACAGGTAATCGGCACCGTCGTCGATGTCGAGTTCCCGCCCGACAGTCTGCCCTCGCTGTTCAGCGGCGTCACCGTCACGATGGGCAGCGGCGCCAGCGTCGTCACCGAAGTCCAGCAGCACCTCGGCAACAACCGAGCCCGCTGCCTCGCTATGGACTCAACAGACGGCATGAAGCGCGGCGACAGCGCGGCCGACCTCGGCCAGCCGATCGCCGTTCCCGTCGGCGAAGTGGCGCTGGGACGACTCTTCAACGTCCTCGGCGAGCCGCTCGACGGCCTGGGCGACATGCCTGCAGACGGCGCTCGCTCACCGATTCATCGCCTCCCGCCGACCTACGAGGAGCAGGCGTCGGAAACGACCATCCTCGAAACCGGCATCAAAGTCATCGATCTGATCTGCCCCTTCACACGCGGTGGCAAGATTGGCGCCTACGGCGGCGCCGGCGTCGGCAAGACCGTGGTCATCCAGGAGCTGATTCGCAACATCGCCACCGAGCACGGCGGTTACTCCGTCTTCGCCGGTGTCGGCGAACGCTCCCGCGAAGGCAACGACCTCTGGCACGAGATGCGGGAATCGGGCGTGCTTGAGAAGACCGTGCTCGTGTTCGGTCAGATGAACGAACCGCCCGGTGTGCGACTCCGCGTCGCGCTCACCGGCTTGACCTTCGCCGAGCACTTCCGCGACGAGCAGGGCCAGGATGTCCTGCTCTTCATCGACAACATCTACCGCTACACGCTCGCTGGTCAGGAAGTCTCTGCGCTTCTCGGCCGCATGCCCTCCGCTGTCGGTTACCAGCCCACCCTCTCGACCGAGATGGGCGAGCTGGAAGAGCGCATCACCTCGACCAACAAGGGATCGATTACGTCGTTCCAGGCTATCTACGTGCCCGCCGACGACTACACCGACCCGGGTGTCGCGACGACCTTCGGTCACCTCGACGCAGTGGTCGCGCTAGAACGCGCCATTGCTTCCCAGGGCTTCTACCCCGCCGTCGACCCGCTGACCTCGTTCAGCCGCGCGCTCGACCCCAAGATCGTCGGCCAGGAACACTACGATGTCGCCCGCCAGGTCCAGCAGGTGCTCCAGCGCTTCAAGGACCTCCAGGACATCATCGCCATCCTTGGTGTTGACGAACTCTCCGAGGAAGACAAGCAAACCGTTGCGCGTGCCCGACGCATCCAGCGCTACCTGACCCAGCCGTTCTTCGTCGCCGAGCAGTTCACCGGTCTGTCGGGTGAGTACGTCTCCGTCCGTGACACGGTGCGCGGCTTCAAGGAGATCCTGGACGGCGCCCACGACGCACTGCCCGAACAGGCCTTCTTCAACGTCGGCACGATCGAGCAGGCGGTCGAAAAGGGCGCCGCCATCTCTGCCGAGGACGCCGCGTAGCTACTTTCTCCCCCCGCCCTGCGGGGGAGATGTCCCGAAGGGACAGAGGGGGGCCGGCTCGACACCAGGCCGAGATTTCCCTCACCGAAAGGCCCAAAATGCCGCTCACGCTCGAAATCATCACCGGCGAGCGCCGACTGCTGCGCCAGGAAGACGTCGACGAAGTCGTCGCTCCGGGATCGCTAGGCGAACTCGGAATTCTGCCCAACCACGCGCCGCTGATCACCTCCCTCGCGCCCGGCGAGCTGCGAGTCAAGATCGGCAACGGCGTCGAAGAGTATTTCGTCAGCGGAGGCTTCCTCGAGGTCCACTCTGATGAAGTCACCGTCCTCGCCGACGCCGCCGAGCATGGCTCCGAAATCGACGCCGAACGCGCGGAAGAGGCGCGTCAGCGCGCGCTCCAACGTCTCGATCAAGCCACCGACGCCGATCGCGCCCGTGCGCAGGCCGCGCTGTCGCGCTCGCTGCAACGTCTGCGCGTCCTCGAACATCGCCGCCGTCGCGGTGGTGGCGGTCGCGAGATGGCCCGACCAACCGGGTAAGTCGGACAGTTCTGAGATGAGGCGCGGCCGCTCGCGGTGTGACGCCCAGGGGACAGCTACAGTCTCTCTATGAGCGCTGACGCCGAACCTTTTCTCAAAATCGACGGACAGCGCCGGCTTGACGGCGAGATCCACGTCAACGGCGCGAAGAACGCAGCGTTACCCTGTCTCGCCGCCGCATTGCTCTCCGATGAACCATCGAGGTTGCGCCGCGTCCCAGACATCGAAGACGTACACCGCCTGCTCGAAATCCTCGAGACGCTCGGTATTGAGTCCAGATTCGAAGACAACGAAGTCGAGATTCGGCCATCCGGAACGAGCGCTGGGTCGCCGCCCGACCATCTGGCCGCGGCTCTACGCGCGTCTTTCCTGATTATGGGACCGCTGCTCGCTCGGACCGGGCAAGGCAGCTGTGGCCCGCCAGGTGGCGACCCCATCGGCCAGCGACCACTCGATGTCCATCACGCCGGATTTCGCGCATTGGGCGCAATGGTCGAAGTGAGCAAAGAGCGTACCGTCGCACGCGCGCCGAACGGCCTCCACGGTACGACGATCGTGCTGGATTACCCCAGCGTCCTGGGTACCGAAAATCTGCTGCTCGCGGCGGTGCTGGCCAGCGGTCGCACGAAGATTATCAACGCGGCGATGGAGCCCGAGGTCATCTGTCTGGCCGAGATGCTCAATCAGATGGGCGCGCGCATCTCAGGCGCTGGACAGCACACCGTCACAATTGACGGCGTCGAGAGACTGTCGGGATTCAATCAAACGCTGATTCCCGACCGGATCGAGGCCGGCACGCTGCTGATCGCAGCCGCCATTACCGCTGGCCGTGTCTGCCTCACCGGTGTCAACCCAGCCCATCTGGAGTCCTTGCTGGCCAAGTTTGCAGAGGTCGGCATCCCGGTCGAGCGAACCAGCAATCAGCTCATCCTCTCCGTCGACCCGAACGCCGAACTCCAGGCGGTCAACGTCCAGGCGCTTCCCTATCCGGGCTTCGCCACAGACCTACAGGCGCCGATGACGGCGCTGTTGACCCAGGTCACTGGCATATCGACCGTGCAGGAGCGCGTCTTCGAGGACCGCTTCCAACACCTCGACGAGTTGCGCAAGTTCGGGGCGAACATCGTTGTCAAGAGATCAGTTCCCCAGATCAACGGCCCGTCCCGACTTTCGGCAGCGAACGTTCACGGCAAGGACATCCGCGCAACCGCCGCACTTGTCGTCGCTGCGTTGGCCGCCGACGGCGAGAGCCGCGTCTATGGGGTCGATCATCTTGATCGCGCCTATGCCGATCTCCCAGGGCAACTCAGAGCATTGGGCGCCAATATTGAACAGCGCCCAAGCGCCGATACACTGACCAACTGATTACGCTAAACACTGCCGCCAAATACAGCAATAGAGCCAACCGGAGATCATGTTTTTCACCAAACGACTCGGCATCGATCTCGGAACCTCCAGACTTCGCATCGCTGTCCCCGGACGTGGTGGTCGCATCGTGATCGACGAGCCGACGGTGGTCACACTCTCCGCCGCTGAAAACGCGGTACTCGCCGCCGGTACCGACGCTGCCAACATGATCGGTCGCGCGCCTGAATCGATCAGCGTGATCAATCCCATGCGCGAAGGCGTGATCGACGACTACCGCATCGTCGAAGCGCTCCTGCGCTACTACATGTCGCTAGTCACCGGTCGCTTCAATCTCGTCCGGCCTGAAGTGATGATTGCTACTCCAGCCGGCGTCACCAATGTCGAGCAGCGAGCCGTCCGCGACGCCGCCGAACAGGCCGGCGCGCGACGCCCCGCGCACCTGATCGCCAATCCGCTGGCGGCTGCCATTGGCGCTGGCGTGCCCATGGGCGACGCGCGCGGCGCATTGATCGGCAACCTGGGCGCCGGAAGGTCCGAGGCTGCGGTGCTCTCGATGTACGGCGTCGTCGTCTGGGAATCGGCCCGCACCGGAGGGCAGATCGTGACCGAGGTGATTGCCGAGCATGTCAAGCGACGGCACAGCCTGCTGATCGGCGAGCCGACCGCTGAAGAGCTCAAGTTTGCATCCGCTTCAGCCATGCCCGTCGAAGATCCTGTGCGCGCCGAGGTCAGGGGCCGCGATCAGTCCAGCGGCATGCCGCGTAGCGTCACAATCACTGCCAACGAGCTGGTCCCCTCGATCCAACAGGTGCTGGAGACCTTCGTCGAAGTCACGCGCAGCACGCTCGAACGCACGCCGCCTGAACTCACCTCCGACATCATTGATCGCGGCATGCTCCTGACCGGAGCGGCAGCGCGGCTCAACGGTATCGATACGTATCTGGCCGAGCAGGTCGGGATTCCGGTCACTATCGCCGACAACGCCGAAGACGCCGTCGCCCTCGGGGCGGCAGAGGCACTCGACAATCTCGATATCGTCGGGCCAAACCTGCTGGCTCAGGAAAGCGCGCTCAGCGCTACCGAACAGCGCTGACAGCCTAGGCTCTTCGCACGATCAGTTCGGTACCACGTCCGCTTCGTGATCCTCGACGTAGCCGTCGAACGGTTCCTCGAGGTAATAGGCCATGCTCTCCAGCTCCATCACCGGATCGATCTGTCGCAGCCGAACTCCCCGCGGCACGCTCATGCTGACCGGCGCATAGCTCAGAATCGCACGCACTCCGCCATCGACCAGCGTGTCGATCACCGTCGGCGCCGCGTCAGCCGGAACCGCCACGATGCCCATCGAGACCCGCGTTCGTCGCAGGTACTCAGGCAGTTTCGCCACGTCGTCCACACGGTGATTGTCGATGTTCCGGCCAATCTGCCTCGGGTCGGAGTCAAACACCCGCACAACCTCAAAGCCGCCACGACGGAATCCGCCGTATCCCAGCACCGCGCGACCAAGCTGACCGACGCCGATCAGGACCATTTCCTTGACTCGGCCGTTGAGGCCCAGAATGCTGCGCAGCCGCTCTCTCAGGCCCAGCACTTCATAGCCGCGACCACGCTTGCCAAACCGGCCAAAGTACGACAAGTCCTTGCGGATCTGCGCAGGCGTGACGCCCAACCGCTGGCCCAGCTCCTGGGACGAGATGAAATCCCGTCCCTCGCCAGCCAACAGCCCAAGCTCCCGCGCGTAGAGCGGCAAGCGACGAATAACAATGTCCGGGATCTCGGTCTCGTTCACTCATCCACTCTCAGCACTCGGGACTTGGGGCTAAGACTACAGCCGACCTGCCCCTAGCCGACAAACCAGGCTTCTCAATCCCACTGTGGTGATTTGATGTTTACAACACACGATCACTCGACTGGCGAACGCCGAAGTCCGTCGCTCGTAGCTCGTCGAGTCGCGCCAGGTCCGCATCCGCAATCGATGGCAGGTCAACAGCGGCTATCTGTTCGGCCAGTTCGGCGGCATTCTTCACGCCCGGCACCACGGTCGAGACAGCCGGCTGCTCCAGTGCAAAGCGTGCCGACCATTGAGACAACGGCACGCCATCGGCCTCGAGGAACCGCAAGGTTGCGGCGCGCTGATGGTCGACCGCCACCAGGGACTCGGGGTCGACATCTCGATCCAGCGCCGCCGAAATCGCGCCGCCGGACAGGTTGCGAATGCTGATCACGCCGATCCCCAGCTCGGAGGCCAGCGACAGCAATTGTCCGTGATCGTGCAGCGATGAACCCTCGGGCAACGGCCGAGCGGCTGAGTCGTTGAGCAGGTTGTAGTAGACCTGCACCGTGTCCAGCGAACCATCGCGCAACACCTGTCGGACCGAACCCGCGTCACCCATGCCCGTAATGCCGACGAAGCGCGTCAAGCCGTCCTGTCGCAGACGGTGCAACGTCTCAACCGCCAGCATGGCGTCGGCGATGCTGATCGAGCGCCGATACATGCCTCGCTCAGGAGTAATCGTGTTGTGCAACTGGAAGACATCGATGCGCTCGCGACGCAGCCGCTCCAGCGACTCGTGAATGCCTCGCTCGACGGCCGCAGGGATGTCGGCCAGATCGTCCTCGCTCAAGGACACCTTGGTCGCCACCAACATCTGCTCACCGCGGTGATCCTTGGCCTCCAGCAGGGCCCGACCCAGGTTGACCTCTGCTGCTCCATTGCCGTATGACGGCGCGACATCGTAGAAGTTGATCCCCTCGCGCATCGCCAGAGCGATTGTTGCTCCGATCTCCTCATCCGTGGTCTCGCCCCAGACATGGCCGATCCCGCCGCCGCCCAGGCCAATCTCCGAGACAACCAGTCCTGTCCGCCCCAGTCGTCGGTATCGCATCATCGCCAGACCCTCGCTCTCTCGAACTCTGCACGTGAGCCTACCCGTGCGACCCGATAGCAGCATCAGCCCCGCTAGCGTGAGGGCATGGCTAGCGTGAGGGCATGACCGTGACATCCCACGTACGCACCTGGCCCAGCCTGGCCAATCTGCCTGCGCTCTATCCCGATGCCCGCAACCGGCCCAATCGCGGTCCCTTCCTGTACCGCGCCGGCAACAGTTGGCCGATCTGGAGCCGGCCAGATACATCCGGTCGCATCCCGCTGCTTGCGGTGGGCAGCAACGGCTATCCGCGCCAGCTTCATGACAAGCTCGCTGGCACACCCGCCGATCTGCAGGGCGTGCCGACCATTCCCACCATCCTCCACGACTTCGATGTCGCCTACTGCCCAATCCGCTCTCGCAAGGGCTACGTCCCGGTCACGCTCGCCGCTCGCCCCGGCGCGATCTGCCTGACATGGTTGCAATGGCTGACGCACGAGCAGCTCAACATCATCTCGGCGACCGAAGGCTCCCGCTATGCGCTGGTTGGCTCGCACCAACTCGGCGAGCGGCTGCAGCTTCGACCGCAACTGCGCCGTCCAGGAGCGGTCTACGCATGGTGGTTCGATTCGCTGATGCGGCGAGACGGGACGACCGTCTGGCACAACGTCTACCGCCGACAAGTGATGACCTCGATCGACGGTTCCGAGTCAGGTTCGAACCCAATGCCGGCCGGTTGGCGAGAGGTCGCACGCGAGCCTGGCACGCTGGTGATCGAGGCAGAAACTTTGAGCGAATTGTGATAACATAGGAATCCTAGCACGAATGCCGGAGCCAGCGCTTGGTTACTGAACAAACCTCCCCAGGACAGCGCAACCGTACTCTCGTCGAGGAGATGAGTTCCTCATATCTCGATTACGCGATGAGCGTGATCGTCTCGCGTGCGCTGCCCGATGCTCGCGACGGACTCAAACCCGTCCAACGCCGGATTCTCTATGCAATGGACGATCTCGGCATGCGGGCCAATCAACCGCACCGCAAGTCCGCCCGTATCGTCGGCGAGGTGCTGGGTAAGTATCACCCGCACTCCGATCAACCCGTATATGACGCGATGGTACGTATGGCGCAGGACTTCTCGCTGCGTCACATGCTTGTTGATGGTCAGGGCAACTTTGGATCAATAGATAACGATCCGCCCGCAGCGATGCGTTATACGGAAGCCAGACTATCGCGCATAGCAGAAGAACTACTGGCCGACCTCGACAAAGACACGGTCGATTTCGCGCCCAACTTCGATGAGTCGTTGAACGAACCAACCGTCCTGCCCGGCCGCGCGCCCAACCTGCTCCTCAACGGAGCGGCCGGCATCGCCGTCGCCATGGCCTGCGACATTCCGCCGCACAACCTCGCCGAGCTCGCCGCCGCCGTCAAGACGATTCTCCATGACGAGCAGGCCACCCTCGGCGATATCCTGCAGCACATCCAGGGCCCCGACTTCCCCACCGCCGGAAACATCTTCGCCGGCGATGACCGAGAAGACCTGCGCCGTCTCTACGGCACGGGCCGAGGCGGATTCACGGTTCGCGCCCAACAGCACCTGGAAGAGACGACAACCGGCAACCGCGTCCAGATCGTCTTCACCGAGATTCCCTACCAGGGAAACAAGGTGCGGATCATCGAGCAGATCGCCGCCCTCGTTCGCGATAAGAAAATCGAAGGCATCCGAGACCTTCGAGACGAATCCGACCGCCACGGTATGCGCCTCGTCGTTGAACTGACCCGAGACGGTCATGTCCAGACGATTCTCTCCCAGCTCTACAAATCGACTTCGTTGCAGGTGCAGTACAGCGGCAACTTCGTCGCCCTGGTCGACAATCGACCGCGCACGATGACACTGTTCCAACTACTACGCGAGTTCATTCGTCATCGCCGCACAATCATCACTCGGCGGACTCAGTACGAACTCGAAAAGGCTCAGGATCGTCACCACATCGTTGAGGGCCTGCTCAAAGCGATTGACCAGATCGACGCCATCATCGCAGCCATCCGCGCAGCCGAGTCCGCTGAGGCCGCACGCGATCGCTTACAGGAAGACCCGTTCGATCTGACGCAGCGACAAGCGCAAGCGGTGTTGGAGATGCAGCTCCGACGACTCGCGCAACTCGAGCGGACCAAGCTGCAAGAAGAGTACGACGAGCTCACGGCGACAATCGAGTACCTCCAGGGGCTGCTGGACGACGAGAAGAAGATCGACGCTCTGATCGAAGAAGACATGGACGAACTCGTCGAGACCTACGGCGAGGAACGCAAGACCCGCGTGATCGAGAAGTCGGTCGACAACTTCTCCGCCGCCGACCTGGTTCCGCACCAATCGTCCGTCGTCACCCTGACCCGGCACGGCTATATCAAGCGCCAGCCGGTCGATGCCTTCCGCTCGCAGCGCCGCGGCGGCAAGGGCGTCAAGGGCATCGAGCGCAAGAATGGAGCCACCACCGTCGAAGCCCCGCACCGACTGGTCGCCTGTGACACCCACGACCATCTGCTCATGTTCACCTCGAGAGGCCGCGTCTACGGACTCCAGGCCCACGAGGTCGAAGCTCGTTCCCGCGAATGGAGAGGCCTGCCCGTCCGCAACGTGGTCGACCTCCAACTCGACGAACACGTCACCACGATCATCCCGGTCGAGTCCTTCGAAGACGACTACATCATCCTCGGTACGCGGCAGGGCTACGTCAAGAAGACCCAGTTGAGGAATTTCATGAACGTCCGCCGCAGCGGACTGCTCGCCTTCAACCTGCGCGACGATGACGAACTAGTCGAGGCAGCCTTCGCCCACGCCGGCGACGATGTGATTGTCACGGCCACGGACGGCCGCACGGTTCGCTTCGCCGTCAACTCCCTGCGCGAAGCCTCTCGGACCAGCGGTGGCGTGCGGGGCATCAACGTCGAGCAAGCAACCCTGATCGGGCTACAGACAGTCGAGCAGGAGTCAGAAATCCTCACGGTCACCGCCGGCGGCTTCGGCAAACGCACTCCCGAAACGGAGTACCCGACCAAGGGCCGCGGAGGCAAAGGCATGATCGGCCACAAAGTCTCGGACGAGACCGGACCAGTCGTCGGGATGGCCGTCGTCCGGGGCGACGAAGAGCTGGTCGTGATCTCCGCCGGAGGCAAGATCCTGCGTACCGAGATCCAGCAAATCCGTCAGGTAGGCCGATCCTCAAAGGGCGTCAAAGTCATGTCCTCTGAAGAAGGAATCGCCGCTATCGCCGTCGTCGACACCAGCCGAGAATTCGGCCAGCGAAGCTAAGTCGTCATTGCTCCCTTTGGCAGCGACGAGCAAAGCGGTAACATGGCCGCTATGCCTAACAATCCGCCTCGCCCTCGAATAGCTGCCATCCAAGCGCTGAGCCGCATGATGCGGCGCGATCGTCGAATTCTGGCGGCATTGGTTCTACCGCTGATGATCCTCGCGGTCGTTGCGCTGCCCAGCGCCGAAGCCTCCTCCGGCGTCGATGTCTCCGCGTCGAACATTGCTGCTGAGGTCGGCGGCGCGAGATCCTTCACCGTGCAACTGTCGAGCGCCCCCAGCGAGACTGTCTACGTGGCGCTGATCACGTCGACCGGCGTCGTCGCGAGCTTGTCCAGCTCGGACGGCGCAGTCGGCACGGACGGTCGGCGCGTGACGCTGAGCTTCACGACGTCCAACTGGAATGTGGCGCAGTCGGCGACGGTGACCGGATTAGCGCAGGGCGAGACGACGGTCATGGTCGTGCGCTACGACCCCTCCACACTCAGCATGGTGTTGGTTGCGACTGTGGCCGTCGAGATTGGATCGGGATCGCCGACACTGGGTGAGGTGTTTGTCGCGTCGATGGATGACGCGATCCAGCGAACCGAGCAGAGCGCCGGCGCCCACCCGCAGTTCGAGGCGGCGAGCGTGGGCGGCTTCGGATATTCGGGGCTTCAGCCCCAAGGCCAGCAGCAGCAACAACTGATGGGTACCAGCGTCGTCTACGTGGTAGATGATTCCGGTTCGATGGACGGCGACTGGCCCGAGGTGCAAACCGCGCTCGAGGCAGTGCGCGACATGACAGGCCTTACCAACACGAAGGTGGCGTTGATCGCGTTCGGTACCGTGCCGACGACGCTGTTCGGTCTGACTGATCATGCGAGTGCGCCATGGAACACCACGCTGACCGGGTACGCCAATCACCAAACGTATCTGAACAGCCTGAATCCGATTACCGCCTTCGGCGGCTACAAAGGCGGCACCTACTACGTGCCGGCCTTGGCTGCCGCCAAAGCTTTGCTCGACGCGGATAGCGCCGTCACGAAGAAAATCGTATTCATGACCGATGGTCAGGACGACGACCCCAGGGGAGATGATGGTGCGCCAGATCTGACAGGCATCATTGTTGATACTGCCTATTTCGGGAACCACTTCACCGACAACGTGGACGACCTGATGACGATCGCCTCAGAGACTGGCGGCATGTACCGTGCGGTCACCAAGCCAGCGACCGGCACGACGAACTCACCTGCAGTGGCTGCACAAGCGCTTGATACGATCCTGAAAGCGAAGGCCCTTGCCGACACGACGACGCTATATCTGTACGACGTCTCGTTCTCGCTGCATCCGCCACGCCTCCTCTTGAATGACATGCGCTTTCAACATATGCGGCTGGCCATGATCGAGGTTCAGAAAAAGGTCATGGGGATCAACAATGCGCGAGGGGGATTAGCGCGGTTCATGGGCAAGAACGAGCTCACGGAGACGGTCACTGTCGAAATTGATGGCACGTCAGAGACGATGGTGCTCAATCAGTGGCTATCGCCTTACTCGCGACGCGCTGACTATCAATCTGGGGCTGCCCTCGTCGTCAACGCCGCGATGGACTTCCGCGGCGGCACTGGCAGCACCAATCTGGACAACGCGCTCAATGAGGCCTACGACGACATCGTTGCCGACACAGTAGGGAGCACGACCAAACGCGTCGTGCTGATCACCGACGGCATCACCCCTAACAAACCAACCACGGCGACCATCGCGAAGTACAACACCGCCGGGAAAAGCGTGTGCCTCGATGTTGTGGCCGTCGGTGCGCACGCGGATCGGGTCTATCTGAAGACGTTGGCGGAACTGGTCACGGCCTGCAATTCCTTCTCGGTCGCGTCGGAGCCGACGCCGTAGCGGCGCCACATTCCACGTCGCGACCGAGCCAGGGGGCTAGTTGGCCATCCGGACGGCGAAGCTCGCAGGGTCGAGGCCGGCTTGTCGGATGATCAGGCAGACGTGACACACGTTTGTTGCACCGCGGAAGTTTGTATTGAGCAAGTAATGTCGAACAGCCCTCAAGTGCCGTAACGGCTTGTCTGTGGAGCTGTTCCTTGGTGGATTCGGAACCGAGTGCGAGCAAGTTCGTCCCATGGTTGTTTGTAATCGGAAACTTAAGCGCGTCTAGGCGCCCGCTTGTAGATAGGAAGGTAACAATGACATGGCGCGACTCGCGCTCGCAGGCACGCTCGGCTGACGAACCTGGTCTCAGGCCTGGTCTCAGGCCTGGGATCGGCAGCGCGCCGGATGCTGACGGCTCCGATGCTCAAACGCTAGACTGGCCCGGTGTCGCTGTCTGCACTGACCCAGGCCTGCGTTGACACTGAGTGATGGATAGCAGAGAAGCGAGATGCGACACCCTCGGCTGCTGTTGGCAGCGTTGATTGTGCCCTTGTTGGCTCTGGTAGCGGCGCTGCCGAGTTCGGCGGCCGCGTCGTCGAGCGTGACCGTTTCCACGACCAGCGTGACGGCGGAAGTTGGCGAGTCAATCTCCTTCAGCGTGACCCTGGCCAACGCGCCGAGCGACACCGTTCGTGTGGCGCTGATCACGTCGACTGGTGGTGTTGCCGCGCTGTCGACCTCGGACGGTGATGTCGGCGAGGACGGTCGGCGTGTGATGTTGAGGTTCACCACCTCCAACTGGAACGTGGCGCAGTCGGCGACGGTGTCCGGCTTAGCGCAAGGGGAGACGACGGTCATGCTCGTGCGCTACGACCCGGCTCCCTTCAGCGTGTCCGTCGCCGCGACGATTGCGGTGAAGATCGGTCCGCTGACGTTGGGTGGCGCATTCGTCGCGTCGATGGATGACGCGATCCAGCGAACCGAGCAGAGCGCTGGCGCCCAACCGCAGTTCGAGGCGGCGAGCGCAGGCGGCTTCGGATATTCGAGGCTTCAGGCCCAAGGCGGGCAGCAGCAACAACTGATGGGTACCAGCATCGTCTACGTCGTGGACGACTCCGGCTCGATGGACGGCGACTGGCCCGAGGTCCAAACCGCGCTCAGGCAAGTGCGCGATATGACGGGCGTGACCAACACGAAGGTAGCGTTGATCGCGTTCGGCAGGGTAGCAACGCAGCTGTTTGGCCTGACTGACCATGCGTCGGCGCCATGGGACACCGCGCTGAGCGGGCACGCCGATCAGCAAACGTATCTGAACAGCCTGACTGCGATTACCGCCTTCGGCGGGTATAAGGGCAACACCCACTACGTGCCGGCCTTGACGGCCGCCAAAGCCTTGCTCGACGCGGATAGCGCCGTCACGAAGAAAATCGTATTCATGACCGATGGTCAGAACAACGACCCCAGGGACGATGATGGTGCGCCAGATCTGACAGGCATCATTGTCGATACTGCCTATTTTGGCAATCACTTCACCCACAACGTGGACGATCTGATGAAGCTCGCCGCAGATACCGGCGGCACGTACCGTGCGGTCGCAAAGCCGGCGTCCGGCACCACGAACACACCGGCAGTGACTCCGCAAGCATTGGCGACGCTCCTGAAGGCGAAGGCCGCCGCCGACACGACCACGCTGTATCTGAGCGATGTCTCGTTCTCGGTGTATGTGGCCCCCACTATGGGCCCAATCAAAAACGACACCCACCGTCGCAATATGCGGCTGGCCGTTAGCGAGGTACAGAAAAAGGTCATGGGAATCAGCAATGCGCGAGTGGGAATGGCGCGGTTTATGGGCAAAAACGAGTTCAGCCAGCCGACCCACCTGAGGCATTTGTTTGCGTCGTACTCGCGGCCCACTCACTATCAATCTGGGGCTGCCCTTGACGTCGGCGCGTGGGACTTCTGGGGCGGCAGCGGCAGCACCGATCTGGACAACGCGCTCAGTAAGGCCTACGACGACATCGTTGCCGACACAGTGGCGAGCGCGACCAAACGCGTCGTGCTGATCACCGACGGCATCACCCCTAACAAACCAACCACGGCGACCATCGCGAAGTACAACACGGCCGGGAAAAGCGTGTGCCTCGACGTTGTGGCCGTCGGTGCGCACGCGGATCGGGTGTATCTGAAGACGTTGGCCGAAATGGTCACTGCATGCAATTCCTTCTCAGTCGCGTCGGATCCGACGCCCTAGCGGTCCTAGCGGTCGTGACTCGGCTATGCGGACGGCGAAGCATCACCGTCTTGGGAAGCGCCCTCAATGTGTTGCTGTCCCAACAGTCCCTGTCCCCCGCTTCACGCGGGGGCCTGCCCGGCTTTCCGTCACCGCCACCGTCATTCCCGCGCCTGTCGCGGGAATCTCGCCCGCCCACCCGAAACCGCGGACACAAGTGCGCTACTGCAATCTCACCGCGAAATCTGCCGGGTTTTGGCTGGCCCGCTGGATAATGAAGCAAGCATTCTTCATTTGGTCAGGCGCGCCAAAGCCCGTGTGGATGAAGTAAGGACCTACTTGCCGTTGTCCCTTAAACGGAGCACCGTCGAGATGAGCAGGTTTTTCCGCGAGTAAGAGCCGTTTTGTTTGAGGGCGGCCAATGGGAATGATCGTTTTCGAGATGTGGTCGTGGTCAAACAGCCATTGAGCGATTTGCGCGATAGCTTCTGCCCAAGATGTCACTGTCGCAGTAACTCCACAGGGAAACTTGACTTCAGCTGGCTTCGTTCCGCTCTTCGGCGTGAACTCTGATAACTCGTGCCACGGTCCGCCGTTGGAGAATTGTGCTTCAGGATTCTGCGCTGCCGCTGCTTCTGCAGCCGAAGGGTGTGTATCAACTAGGGGCACCGAACCGGTCTTGACCTCGCCCGCAGCCACACTTGGCCTCCACAAGGCAAGGGCCTCAAGGCATAGCTTCGCAGCGTCATCTCGGAGGTCCAGCGTGGTGACGATTGAGTCTTTCATCGCGACTGGCTGGAAGATGTTGTAGATCTCCCATCGCCTGCCATCCGTGATCACCGCAAACGGGACGCCTTCCTCTTGGCAATAGCCCGTTACCTGTAACCGCACCTTTTGGTCCAGGTGTGCGCCCAGCTTCTTCGCTTCGACGATCACTTGGGGCTTTGGAGATTCCCCAAAGAGTGCATAGTCCGCTTGCCCTGCGTCGGATCGGTACTCCACCAGCACCTGCGATGGATCGCCCGTGTCCCAACCGAGACCCCGCAACAATGGATCGATCAGCGCATAGCGCGTCAGCGCCTCGCTCTGTTGCAGAGCCGGGCCGTGCTCCGCGATTCGCGCTTGCAGCGTCTCGATTAGGTCGTGCAACTGCTCAAGGACCATGTCTCGATGATACGCGAGTGCATATCCTGTCTTGAAGGACTGTTAGGAGGAGGGTGCCAATGGCTGGTCAGCGGCCCTTCAAGGAGCTCACCAAGGACTGGCCTCCCGAGCGCCGGCAGCAGATTGACGAAGAGAAGAACAATATGCTGCGCGAGATACGGCTGCGCGAACCCCGTCGCGCCCGCGAACTGACCAAACAGGAGGTGGCTGAGAAGCTGAGCGTCTCGGAAGTTGGCGAAGCCCCGCCGCATTGCTAAGCGCAGCATGCGCCGTCCGCTACCATCCACTTGAACCAGCCCCAACCTCCCTGCGAGTGAGGACGTATGACATGAAATTCGGCATCTTCTACGAAATCTCCGTTCCCCGACCCTGGGAGAACGACATTGAGCACACGGTCTATCACCGGTGTCTCGAACAGGTCAGGCTCGCCGATGAACTGGGCTTTCACTCCGTCTGGGCCGTCGAGCACCACTTCCTTGAGGAGTACTCGCACTGCTCAGCGCCAGAGCTCTTCCTGACCGCCTGCGCGATGCAAACCAAGCAGATCCGCGTCGGACACGGCATCGTCGTTTGCGTGCCCCAGTTCAACCACCCGATCCGCGCT
Organism: Dehalococcoidia bacterium; assembly: GCA_965207365.1. Classification (GTDB taxonomy): domain Bacteria; phylum Chloroflexota; class Dehalococcoidia; order Bin125; family Bin125; genus Bin125. Next base: position 2,125,936 of record OZ242281.1, read on the forward strand.
GCCGAGCGCGCTGCCGTGCTCGACATCCTGTCCGATGGGCGACTCGAGTTTGGTACCGGCCGCTCGGCCACGTGGACGGAGCTGGGCGGTATGGACGCCAACCCGGACGAGACCAAGGAAACCTGGGACGAGTACACGCGTACGATCCCTCAGATGTGGACCAACGAGCGTTTCGGCTATGAAGGTCGCGCCTTCAAGATGCCGACCCGCGCCGTCCTGCCCAAGCCGTATCAGAAGCCGCATCCGCCAATGTGGGTCGCCGTCTCGTCGCCGGGTACCGAGGTTGACGCCGCCGAGCGCGGCATGGGCTCGCTCGGGCTCACGTTCGGCGGATTCGCCGAGCAGGAGGAGAAGGTCAACCGCTACCGCCGGATCATCCGCGATTGCGAACCGGCTGGCGCGTTCGTCAACGAGCGTGTCGCGACGGTCAACTTCCTCTACTGCCACCCCGACAACGAAACGGGCATCAAGACCGGCAGCCGCCTGACCGGCTCCTTCGGCTACCTTGCCGCCCAGTTGCTGCCGGTGCGGGAAGTCCACCCGACGCGCAGTTACCCGAACCCCGGTCTGCTCGCGGCCAGCCGACAGCAGGCCGAGCAAACCCCCGGCGAGGGCGCGTCTGCGCCCGAGGGCGTCTGCATCGGCAACCCCGACCGCTTGGTCGAAGAGATTAAGAAGTGGGAAGCATGCGGCGTTGACCAGATCAACTTCTTGCTCAACGCGCTGGAGACGATCCCGCAGGAGCAGGTGCTCGACAGCCTCCGCCTCTTCGGTGAAGAAGTGATGCCGCACTTTGCCGACGACAAGCCGGCCACCACCTCGGGAGTTCGAGAACTCGCTGCCGCTCCGGCCGCCGGCGACTAGGCGCTCGCGCCTCGCTCAGGCAGGTCCAGTTTCAATAGCGAAAGGCAACAGATGCCAATCAATGGCAATGCCGACCCCGGTCTACTGACCCGATACGCGCCAACCATGGCCTCGCTCGATACCGAGGCCTTGACGCTTCCGAATGTCAAGGTCCTTCAGGTCATCTACGAAATCGACGATGCAGTCATGGCCGACCTGATTCCGCCCGCGCTGCATCCGACCATCCCGCCAACGATCCACGTCATTGGTATGCGTGCAGAGGACGGACCATTGGGCGCGTTCACGATCGCCATCGTCCGCGTTGGCTGTCGCGCCGCGGTTCGCCCGCGCGGACTGCCCACCCGAGCAGTCTGCACTGAGGGTGAAGCGGCTTCGGCCCTGAAAGAGCGCTGGGGCTTCCCGATCACCATCGGCGAACCGATGCTGCGACAGCGATACGACCGCCAGTCGATCGAAGTCAACGACGGCAATGTGACTGTGCTCTCGGCGCAGCTCGTCGACCCGGTCCCAATTGGCAACGGCGACTTGCTCTACACGGCCGGTATGCACGTGGCCAACGTCGAGCGGGACGGCGAGACCAAGCCCTGGCTCGTCCAGGTTGATCCCGAGTTCGAAGTCAGCCGAGCCGACCGCGGCCAGGCGCAGATCGACGCGTTCGACAGCGACTTCTGGGATGCACCCGACCTGCGTCCCGTTTACCCGATCGTCGCCAGCTATACGACGGCCAACATCACGCTGCCAACGATTCGCTACATCTGCGACCCAATGCAGCCCGCCATCAGCGGCACCGTCGCCCTATAGGAGGCTGTCAAACGAAGACCTCCCTACTAGGAGAGGCGTCACGACACCACCCAAGACCTTCCCCAATGGGGGATGTGTCACGACCCCGCCCAAGACCTCCCCCGTTGGGGGAGGTGGCACGTAGTGACGGAGGGGGCCCCATGCCCGATACCGAAACCCTGTTCCCAGGCTTCCGCGAGCACAAGACCGGACCGATTTTCGCTCGCGTCGGCGGCTCGGGACCACCACTGTTGTTGCTCCACGGCTACCCGCAAACCAGCGCCATGTGGCATAAAATCGCTCCCGGACTGGCCCAACAGCACACCGTGGTCGTTGCCGACCTGCTCGGCTACGGCGCCAGCGACTCTCCGCCCGGCGACGGCGGCGATGTGGCCTACTCCAAGCGCACCATGGCGCAATGCATGGTCGACCTGATGGCTGACCTCGGATTCGACACCTTCTCACTCGCCGGACATGATCGCGGCGGCAGAGTCTCGTATCGCCTGGCGCTGGACCATCCCGAGCGGGTTGAGAAACTGTCGCTGCTCGATATCGTTCCCACCGCCGAGCAGTTCGAGCAAATGGGCATCGCCGGCGGCCTCGGCGGCTTCCACTGGTACTTCCTCGCTCAACCTGCGCCGCTGCCCGAGACGCTGATCAACGGTGCGCCCGATTTCTTCCTCAAGCGCATGCTCGGATCCTGGGCGGGCGAGGATGACAACACCGTCTTCACCGAGGCCGCCATGGCCGAGTACCTCGCTGCCGCCAACGACCAGGAAACCGTCCGCAGTTGGTGCGAGGACTACCGCTCGGGCGCCCGCTACGACCTGCGCCTCGACCGCGCCGATCGCTCCGAGGGCAAGAAGATCACCTGTCCACTGTTCGTCATTTGGGGAGCAGGCCGGCAGTCAAATCGACGCGGCCGGTTCATGGCGACCTGGCATCGCTGGGCGACCAATGTCACGGGCGTCGGCCTCCCTTGCGGCCACTTCCTGCCCGAGGAACTCCCGAACGAAACCGAAGCCGCGCTCAAGGACTTCTTTGCGGACTAAGCGCCCCCACTCTCCGCTCCCCCCCTTGCGGGCATTCCCCGCATCTCTCCTTGCGGGCATTCCCCGCTTCCCCCCTTGCGGGGGAAGCTGCCGAAGGCTGAAGGGGGGTCCTGTCCGCAGCTTCTATCTGCTACTCACAGACCGCCCCCCCTCCTGCCACTCCGTGACATCTCCCCCCGCAAGGGGGGGAGAGCCGTTAGTGCGGACCCGCCAAACCTGGGCTGGGCAACGCTCAGTGGCCATCGCCCTAGTACCCTCTGATCAGCCTGACATTGACTCTCGGAGGAGCAACGCATGGACCCCGTCACCACCTTCAGCGGCAGTGGACTGCCGCTTGACCGTTCCGATGTCGACACCGACCAGATCATTCCGGCCAAATACCTCAAGCGCATCGAGCGGACCGGCTACGGTCCGTTCGCGTTCGAAGCCTGGGCCAAGGATCCCGACTTTGTCACGAATCAGCCGCAGTACGACGGCGCCAGCATCCTGCTCGCTGGACCTAACTTCGGCTGCGGCTCGTCTCGCGAGCACGCCGTCTGGGCGATCCAGGGCATGGGCGTCAGGGCGGTCATCGCACCCAGCTTCGCCGATATCTTCCGCAACAACTCGGCCAAGATGGGGCTGCTCACCATCCAGCTTGCGCAGCCTGATGTCGAAGAACTGATGCGGATGGTCGAGTCTGAGTCAAACACGCCAATCACTGTGAACCTGGCCGACCAGACCGTCACCGCACCGGGGAGCTGGTCGCGCTCCTTCGAGATTGCCCCCTTCGTCAAGCACCGTCTGCTCAACGGCCTCGACGACATCTCGCTCACGCTCGAACACGACGATCTGATTTCCGAGTACGAATCCAATCGTCCGACGACGAAGCCGGTAACTGTCTAGGATCAGGTCATGGTCCAGGCGGCAGTCAATCCTGAGTTGGCCTCGCGGCCCACAGATTTGCCCTCATCGGCAGATCCGATCGTGTTACGGATGCCCGAGGGCGTGTTGACCGACGCGTTGCTGATTGAAATCAGCAACTGCAACGAGCCTCTGCACTTCGAGCGCAGTCCGGAAGGAGCACTAGAAATTTCTCCTCCACCTGGAACGCCCAGCGGTCGCCGAAGTGGCCGGATCTTCGCACAGATTCTGCAGTGGTCGGACGAAGAGGACAGCGGCGAATCCTTTCCATCCGGTTCAGGATTCTCGTTGTCGATCGGATCTGCGAGAGACGCTGACTCCGCTTGGGTGAGCAATGAACGTCTGCAAGACGCCGGCACCGATAGTGAGGGCCTCTGGGACGTATGCCCCGACTTGGTCGTCGAAGTTCGCTCGACAGGTCAGACCATCCGCAGACAGCAGGAAAAGATGGAAGAGTGGATGGCCGCCGGTGCACGGCTCGGCTGGCTGATTGACCCCTTCACCGACGACGGGATCGCCTGGATCTATCGCGAGGGCGCCGACGAGCCGGACCGGCTGGAGCGCCCCGACTCCCTCAGCGGCGAGGCTGTCGCTGAGGGCCTGACCGTCGACCTGGCCAAGGTTTGGCGCTGATTACGATCCGCCGGACCATGCGGTCCGCAAACTTGGCTGTCCGCAAACTTGGACCGCTCTGGCGCGTCGGGAAGAAGCAATGCAACAGCACCCGAGACCATCCGTCCGCGACAGCATCATCAACCTGCGCCGATCCATCGGCAGGCGTCATGCCGTCTACGGCCTGATCAAGAACACGCTGCTCAAGGCGCGACGAATCGAGTCATGCTGCGGCGACTATGGCGCGCCCGGCTGTTGAGTCACCGGCGAGCGCGCTCGGGCCGAGCGTATGAGAGCAGAGGACGAGTAGAGGGCCAACCATCGCGCCCCTTCCCCGTTCTCCCCCCGCAAGATACCGATGCATAACCCGTGATTCTCCTCTCCCCCCCTTGCGGAGACTGATGCATATCCTCCGATTCCCCTCTCCCCCCTTGCGGGGGGGGATGTCACAGAGTGACAGAGGGGGGGGCGGCTGGCGACGACCAGATAGGCGAGCAAACAGGGAACCCCCCTCTGCCGGAGCCTGCCCCTGCGTAGGCAGGGGGCATCTCCCCCGCAAGGGGGGAGAAGGGGAGTTATGCATCGTTCTCCGCAAGGGGGGGAGAGGGGATTCGGGAGTGTGGCAAAGGCCTCCTCAGCGCTGAGCTCGATCTGGACTGCGTATCCTGCGTTCATCCGATTTGACCTCGGTCACTGAAGAGAGGGTGCCATGTGCGACGATCGGCCCAAGCTGGGTGGATTCGCGATTGCCAACTTGCGCAACGGTGATGGACTGGGACATTTCCTTCGCAGCCTGGTCGTCACCAATTGGATCAAGTTACGCCGACTTGAGCAGTGTTGCGGTCGCTACGGCGACCCCGGCTGTTGAACGGCTCCCCCAGACGCTCAGGATGAGCGTCCAACAGATGAGTAAGCTCCTTGCCCGTCGTCGGCGCTACGACGACAGCGAATCCTAAATGAGCCAGATAAGTTAGTGCCGTACGATGTGCAAGCGACCGAAACCGTCCTTTAGCGACGCGATCGCCAATCTCCGCAGGGATGAACGCCAGCAGAGCCTGGCTCGCGGCATTCTGGGCGTTGCTTGGAATAGGCTGATTAATCGGCAAACGTGCTGCGGCAACTACGGCGAGCCAGGCTGTTGAGTCTCGCAGCAACGCGCTCCGGGCGAGCGCTCAAGCGAAGACTAGGAACACTCACATATGGCCCATTTCAGGATTGCGCTCCTGCCCGGCGACGGCATCGGCGGCGAAGTCATCGGGCAGGCCGTTCGCGTGCTCGACGCGGTCGGCGGCCGCTTTGACCACTCCTTCGAATACAGCGAAGACCTCGTCGGCGGCGCGTCGATCGATGCCCACGGCGTCGCGCTGCGCGACCAAACACTCGACATGTGCAAGGCCCAGGACGCCGTGCTCTTCGGCGCCGTTGGCGGTCCAAAGTGGGACGACCCCAAGGCGTCGGTTCGACCAGAACAGGCCATTCTCGGACTGCGCAAGGGTCTCGGCCTGTTCGCCAACATCCGGCCGGTCAAAATGCTGCCTATCCTCGCCGATGCGACGCCGCTCAAGCGTGAGACCGTCGAGGACGTTGACATGGTCGTACTCCGAGAACTGACCGGTGGCATCTACTTCGGCGAACCCCAACGTCGCTGGGAAGAAGATGGTCAGCGCAAAGCCGTCGACACCCTGGCCTACGCCGAGCACGAAGTGGAGCGCATCGTCCGGCTCGGCTTCGAGACGGCGCGCGCGCGCCGCGGACTACTCACCTCTGTCGACAAGGCCAACATCCTCGACACCTCCCGCATGTGGCGGGAGATCACCGAGGAGGTCGCCAAGGACTACCCCGATGTCACCCTCGAACATCGATTGGTCGACGCCTGCGCGATGGACCTGATCCGTCATCCGTCTTACTTCGATGTGATCGTGACCGAGAACATGTTCGGCGACATCCTGACCGACGAGGCCTCAATGCTTGCCGGGTCCATGGGCATGCTGCCTTCGGCATCGCTCGGAGCAGCCGAAGACGGTTCCACCCTCGGCCTCTACGAGCCGATTCACGGCACCGCGCCCGACATCGCCGGACAGGGCATCGCCAATCCGATGGCGATGATCCTCAGCGCAGCGCTGATGCTGCGCTACTCACTAGGACTCGAGGCTGAAGCATCGGCAATCGAGGCAGCGGTTACCGGCGCCCTGTCCGCCGGCCATCGCTCCGCCGACCTCGCCGCTGAAGGCGACGAGCCGCTCAGCACCGAAGCCCTCGGCAATCTGATCGCGGACGCGGTCGCGAGGGGGTAAGCGCCCCGACGCCGCAGAGTCTCACGTTCTGCGACCTTCTTCCTCAAACTCCCGATTCCCCTCTCCCCCCCTTGCGGGGGGAGATGTCACGGAGTGACAGAGGGGGGGTCGGCTGGCGACGACCAGATAGGGCCAACAGGCAGGGAACCCCCCTCTGCCTTCGGCATCTCCCCCGCAAGGGGGGCGAAGGGGAGCTATGCATCAGTCTCTGCAAGGGGGAGGAAAGAGGACTGTGCACAGGCCACCGTGGGAGGCACGTGAGACTGTCTCAATAGCCGCAACACCGGACCTCTCGCGCCCTATTCCGTCATACCCGCGCTTGCCGCGGAGCCTGCCCCCGGCTTGACCGGGGGTATCTCGATCCTCTCCGCGCGACCGTTGGCAAAAGAGTCGGCGAGATTCCCGCGCTCCTGCGCGGGAATGACGGTGGTCTGGACGCGAACGCCGAGCAGACCACCGCGTGAAGCGGGGGATGAAGAACAGAAGGGGGGATGAAGAACAGAAGGGGGGATGAAGAACAGAAGTGGGGGATGAGGAAACGTTCGCTACGGCGCCTCGAAGGCTGATCGCCGACCATACCTGTGGTGGCTAGGCACGGGCAGAGGCGTGTTGAATTTGCTACTCTCTTCAATCCACCGCGGGCAGTGCACGGTTGTTGGAAGGATGTGAGGCATGTACGCATTTCCGACCCACCCACACACAGCGAATAGCGGCACTGGACGACGGCTTCGCGGCTGGATTGTGCTCACGTTGGCTGCAGCGCTGCTGAGCGCAGCCGCGATGGGCGCATTCGCGTCTGCGCAAGATCCAGCGACCGAGGTAGTGGCCAAAGGCGGTAACTGGGAGATCTTCGCCAACGGCGACATGGAGTGGAACAACGAGCCCATCGCCGAGGGCTATGCGCGCCTCCTGGTCATCCCGACGCTCAGGACTTGGGACCAGAAGGTACCGCCAAAGATTACGAAGTTGGAAGGTCATGACGGCGCCTATGTGGGCGATAGCATGGCAACGCTACTCAATATCAACAACACGACCGACGGCATGTGCCCGGACGATTTTTCCGGGTTGGACGCGAACATCGACTTCTGCATACGTGAAGCGCCCACGGCGAGGGACACGAAGCAGGTCAGGATTTTGAATATGGACGGCACACTGAACAGGATCGAGACCCACATTAAGCGGTTTCAGTTTAGACCCCTGGCGCTTCTGGACCTCATGGCAGATCCCAAAGAGCGCGTGATCGTCACCCTCAAGGACGGTGCCGCGTCCCCCGCAACTGATGACGAGATTCGGCTCGAATTGATCCTGCTCAACACCAAGAAGCCTACCGTCTCACTGGAGGTTCCAGACGACGGTCGGTCCGTCGAAGAGGGGGAACCAGTAGTCTTCCATCTTAAGCTGGAGTCGCCGATGCGAACCGCTCTGAATGATGTGATGTACTACGTCTGCCATGACAGCTCGAACTACTTTGTGGGACGGCGCTGTGGATTCGAGACGGCAACGATTCCGGCGGGAGGCGACGGGATGGTAGAAGTGACGGTGCCGACCGTGGAGCAGAACTGCAACAACACCTCAAAATACAGGGCGGAAGTCATAGGCTTCTCGATCAGTGGGAGTAACTATGCTGGAGGGGGAGGCAGCATGGCCAGGGTGGCAGTGACTAACAAAACAGGGAGCAGTGGCAACCCGGATGTCATCATCTACAATTGGCCAACGGGCCGAGCGATCGTGGAGGGCCAGCGCGCGTACTTTTTGGCCCAGACGACGTGTCGGCTCTATTTTGGCCACGCCGAGTACGACCAGTTTAGCATGCGCAGGTTCGTTGAGGATGCCCCTGGCTCCGATTTTATCAAGGCAGCTGGCGAAGGCGACGCCCAGCTTGACATTGGTACGTTCCGTGGTAGCACTCAATCCCGGGGCACACTCATCATCGTAGAGACGGAGGATGACGCTATGGACGAACCTGACGGCGTCATCACTGTGCACCTACGCCTCGCTGCGAGTGGGCCTAACATCGGTACCGCAACGATTATGGTGCGGGACAACGACTAGTGATCGACCCTGCAGTCCGTTGATGATCCACCCTCCCTCTCCCTTTGGGAGAGGGCTGGGGGGTGAGGGTCGGCCTTGAGTCGCTATCTGGTAGTGGCCACTTGTCGCTTGCCCTCCGGCCCTCACCCTAACCCTCTCCCGCGGGGAGAGGGGACCGGAATCGGACTTACGTAAAGGCCTCCGTGAAGCGGGGACTGGAGCCTCAGGCTACGGCGTGTTCAGATGGGGCTGTTCAGCCCAGGAGTTCCCGTCATACCCGCGCTTGCCGGAGGCCTTTGAAAAACTCCCCTTCTCCCCCCTTGCGGGGGAGATGCCGAAGGCAGAGGGGGGTCCCCTGCCTGTTGGCCCTATCTGGTCGTCGCCAGCAGCCCCCCCCTCTGTCACTCCGTGACATCTCCCCCCGCAAGGGGGGGAGAGGGGAATCGGAGGATATGCATCAGTCTCTGCAAGGGGGAGCAGGGAATCCAGGTGCGCCATGTAAGGGCTCTCAGCAACCATGTGAACAGGACCTAGACTCGCTGCATGACTATTCAACGACTCCTCGTCGCCAACCGTGGCGAAATTGCTGTCCGTGTGCTTCGCACCGCCACCGAGCTCGGCATCGCCACCGTCGCGATGCACTCCTCCGACGATTCCTCGTCAGATCACATCCAACACGCCCAAACGGCGATTCCGCTTGAGGGCATCGGACCGGCCGCCTACCTCGACATCCCGCAGATCATTGAGCGCGCGCAGGAATATGACTGCGACGCCATCCATCCCGGCTACGGGTTCCTGTCCGAGAATGCCGACTTCGCTCGCGCCTGCGAGGAGGCTGGTATCACGTTCGTCGGACCTTCACCCGCAGCGCTTGCGCTGTTTGGAGACAAAGCCCGTGCCCGCACGCTCGCCGGCGCTCGCAATGTCCCGGTCTTGACCGGCACCGACCACGCCGTCGATCTCGACGGCGCGCGAGCGTTCTTCGAGCAACTCGACGGGCGGCCGATGGTGATCAAGGCCATCGGCGGCGGCGGAGGGCGCGGCATGCGCGCGATCAATGACGCGTCGGAGATTGCGGATGCGTTCGAGCGTTGCACTCGCGAAGCCGCGGCCGCCTTTGGCAATGGCGCGCTCTTCGTTGAACGCTTCATTCCCCGCGCCCGGCACATCGAAGTGCAGATCGTCGGCGACCAACACGGCCACGTCTCGCACATCGGCGAGCGCGAGTGCACGATCCAGCGTCGTTACCAGAAACTGATCGAGATCGCGCCGTCGCCGACCTTGAGCAACGACCTGCGTCAACGGATCACCGACGCCGCCGTCGAGCTCGCCTCGGCAGGCGGCTACTCCAATCTCGGGACATTTGAGTTCCTCGTCGACGCCGACACGAACGACGACTTCGCCTTTATCGAGGCCAACGCCCGTCTCCAGGTCGAGCACACCGTCACAGAGGAGGTGGCCGGACTCGATCTGGTTGAATGCCAACTCCGCATCGCTGAAGGCGTCGCGCTCGCCGAACTGGGCATTGCGTCGCCGCCTACCCTGCGCGGCTACGCGATCCAGGCTCGAGTCAACCTCGAGCGTATGCGCGAGGACGGCGACGTTCGCCCATCCGCCGGTGCGCTGCGCACCTTCCGCCCACCCGCAGGACCCGGCGTCCGCGTCGACACCTACGGCTATGCCGGCTACGCGGCCAATCCCAACTTCGACTCGCTGATCGCCAAGGTCGTCACTCGACATCCCAGCAGCAACTTCAACGACGCCGTCCGCCGCGCCCAACGCGCGCTCGATGAGTTCCAGTTGGAGGGTCCCGACTCCAATATCGGCTTCCTACGCAACATCCTGACGCATCCGGAGTTCATCGCTGGCGACGTCCACACCAGATGGATCGACGAGCGAATCGGCGAACTCGCAGCGTCGTCGGACAACGGCACAGACGCATCCGGCCAAGCCGCCTGGGCTGGAGCCAAGGTCGAGAATCAGATCAGCGACCCGCTCGCCGCGCTGGACTTCTTCCGCCAGGGCGCCGGCGCGGCATCGCTCGACGTGAACCGCGGCCTCGAGGAAGATCGCGCAGGCTTCCCCGCGCCTGAGATCATCGGCCCGCCCGGAACCGAGCCGCTGCGCGCTCCGATCCAAGGCACGATCATCGAAATCCTCGTCAGCGAGGGTGATTCAGTCGTCGCCGGCCAGGACATCATCATCATGAACGCGATGAAGATGGAGCATGTGCTCCCGTCCGAGATCGGCGGCATCGTCCAGGAGATCACGGTCTCGATCGGCGACATCATCTGGGAAGGTCACCCGCTCGTCTTTATCGAGCCGGCAGACGTGGGCCCAGCGGTCGACGACGGCTCCGGCGACATCGACCTCGATTACATCCGACCCGACCTCCAGCACAACATCGACCTGCACGAAGCGCTGCTCGACGAGAACCGTGAGGGACCAGTCGCCAGGCGTCATGCCAAGGGCAAGCGCACTGCTCGTGAAAACATCGCCCAGCTCGTGGAGGGCGGCACCTGGACCGAGTACATGCCGCTCGCCGTCGCCGCCCAGCGTCGCAACCGCTCATGGGAAGAGCTGCGAGTCGTCTCACCCGCCGACGGCCTGCTCTGCGGCATTGGCACGGTCAACGCCGATCTGTTCGACAACGCCACGGCTTCCACTGCGATCATCTCCTACGACGAAACCGTCTGGGCCGGCACCCAGGGCGGCCGCGGACATGAGAAGACCGACCGCATGGTCGAGACCGCGCACCGGCTGCTGACTCCGCTTGTCTTCATTGCCGAAGGCGCGGGCGGACGCTCGGGCGACTCCGACTGGGCCTACACCCGCGTCGCAGCGCGCGCCGTCCGCACCTTCGAACGGCTGGCCGAACTCTCCGGCAAAGTGCCGATGGTTTCAATCACCGCCGGACGCTGCTTCGCCGGTAACGCCTCGATGCTCGGCATGTGCGACATCATCGTCGCCACCGAGGGTTCCAACATCGCTATGGGCGGACCAGCCGTGATCGAAGGCGGCGGACTCGGACTCTTCCTCCCCGAAGAACTCGGCCCCATGTCTCAGCAAGTGCCAAACGGCGTCGTCGATATCTTCGTCAAGGACGAAGAAGAAGCGATGGCCGCGGTCAAGAAGTACCTCTCCTACTTCCAGGGCCGGCTCAAGGACTGGACCGCTCCCGACCAACGCCAGCTCCGTCACGTCATTCCCGAAAACCGGCTGCGCACGTATGACATCCGCAAGGTGATCGATTTGCTCGCGGACCACGATTCCGTGCTCGAACTGCGACCCCAATTCGGCATTGGCGTGATTACATCACTGATTCGGGTCGAAGGTCGGCCGCTTGGCATCATCGCCAACAACAACATGCATCTCGGCGGCGCAGTCGATAGCGACGGATCGGACAAGCTGGCTCGCTTCGCCCAGATTTGCGATTCGTGGAACATCCCCGTCCTCACCCTGGTCGACACGCCGGGCATGATGGTCGGACCTGAGGTCGAGAAGACGGCGCTGGTCCGCCACTGTCACCGCGTCTTCGTCTCGCTGGCCAACCTGACCACGCCGAAAATGACGCTCACCGTGCGCAAGTGCTACGGACTCGGTGGACTGGCGATGCTCGCCGGCAGCACCGAGGCGGGCCTGTTCAACGTCGGCTGGCCAACCTCCGAGTACGGCGGCATGAATCTCGAGGCCGGCGTCAAGCTCGGCGCGCGCGCGCAGCTTGAGAAGATCGAAGACCTCGAAGAGCGAACCCGCGTCTACGAGCAGATGGTCGCCGACGCCTACGAGCGAGGCAACGCCTTCAACGCCGCCACCGTGCTGGAGTCGGACGACGTGATCGATCCGGCCGACACACGCAAGTGGATCATCCGTCTGCTCGACGCCGTGCCCAACTCCGACCCCATCCGCAAAGGCCGCCGTCCCTACATCGATAGCTGGTAGGCCTACAAACCCCAACGCTGTCTGGCTAGAATGCCGCGTAACGTTGAGGCCGCTTGACCGTGCACTGCGGAGTGAGCGATGCAGTTTGTCAACCTGATAGTGATCCGCTTGATCCAGGCGATTCTCGTCATCTGGGTCGTGGTCAGCATCGTCTTCGTCATCTCGCGATTGATCGGCAACCCCGAGACCTCGTTGCTGCCATTGGACGCGACGAATGAGGACTACGAGCGGATCCGCGAAAAGCTCGGGCTGAACGAGCCCCTAATCGTGCAGTATGGAATCTTCCTCGGCGACGCCGTGCAAGGAAACCTCGGATACTCATACCACCGGACCGGAGCGGCGCTCACCATCGTCGCGGACAAAGTACTGGGCACGGTCAAACTGACTGCCGCTGGATTAATCGTCGCCCTCGGATTGGGCTTACCGTTAGGAGTGCTCGCCGCGTTGCGGCGAGGATCGCCATTGGACTGGCTGGCGCGTCTGATCGCCGTGTTCGGTCAGGCCACGCCAAGCTTCTGGCTCGGTCTCATGCTGATTTTTTTTCTGGCCACCAAGGTATCCTGGTTCCCAACGGCGGGAGCAGAAGGGTTCCGCTCGTTGGTGCTCCCTGCATTCGCGCTCGGATTGCTCTCTGCTGCTGGATTCATGCGTCTGACCCGTTCGGGAATGATCGACGTCATGAGCACCGACTTCATTCGCACGGCGCGAGCCAAGGGTCTGACTGAACGAACCGTAATCCTCCGGCATGGGCTCCGACACGCGCTGATCCCAGTCATGACCATCCTCGGCATCGAGCTTGGCCGACTGATCGCAGGTTCCGTGATCATCGAGGTCGTGTTCTCCTGGCCCGGCATCGGGCGCCTGATGATCGAATCGATCCTGCAGTCCGATTACCCGACAGTGCAAGCTGGCCTCGTGGTGATTGCCGCCTCGATCACGTTTGGCAACCTGATCGTCGACATGACCTACCGGGTGATCGATCCGCGCATCCGAATGGCGGCGCTCTGATGTCGATCACAGCTTCAACCGATGCGGCGGTCGCGGCAGCCAACACGGAGTCCAGGCGACGTTGGCAGGTGTCGCAGCGGCGAAGGCGCTACCTGCTTGTGGGGCCTCCGATGCTGGTGATGATCGCGTTCATCGTCCTTGGAATCTTCGCCGATGTCATCGCACCCGGCGATCCTGGCGACACGAACTTGCTTTCCCGACTCGAACCGCCGGTATTCTCCGGCGGCACGTCCGAGTTTCCATTGGGCACCGACCACGTCGGGCGAGACATCTGGACGCGCGTCGTACACGGCGCTCGCGTGTCGCTGATCGTCGTGGCGATTGTCGTCCCCGGCGCAGCATTGTTTGGCACGGTGATCGGCATGTTTGCCGGATGGCGCGGCGGAATCGTCGGACAGTTGCTGATGCGTTACGTCGACGTGCAGTTGGCGCTGCCGGCAATCCTCTTCGCCGTATTGCTGGGCGCGGTGCTCGGAGCGTCGCTAAGGAACGTGATTCTGATCCTGTTGGTCTGGACCTGGACGGTCTATGCCCGTTTAATCCGCGCGGAGGTGCTCTCTCTGAAGGAGAGAGAGTTCGTCCTGGCGTCGTTGGCGGCTGGCGGCAGCAACTGGTGGATCATGCGCAAGCAGTTGTTGCCCAACGTGTTCAACACGATCGTCGTGATCATGACGCTGGAAATCCCGATCGTAATCGTCGCCGAGGCCTCGCTGAGCTTCCTCGGAGTGGGAGCGCCGGTCGAACAAGCCACCTGGGGACGGATGATCACCGAAGCGCGAAACTACCTGACACACGCCTGGTGGGTGATGTGGATGCCCGGTCTGGCGCTGATGCTCGTGGCGCTGAGCGGCAACCTCGTCGGAGACTGGCTGCGCGATCTGCTCGATCCACGACTGCGCAACCTCGGTTGACGATCCCCTTGTTCCATCGTGCCCCCGCTTGCCGGAGACCTTGGAAAACTCCCCTCTCCCCCCCCCTTGCGGGGGGAGATGTCACGGAGTGACAGAGGGGGGGGCGGCTGACGGTGACCAGATAGGGATCCCGAACATCGGACCCCCCTCTGCCCCCGCATCCCCTGGTCAAGCCAGGGGCAGGCAAGTGCGGGGCAGGCTTTCGGCATCTCCCCCGCAAGAGGGGAGAGGGGATTCGGGAGTTTTTCAAAGGCCTCCTTGCCGCGGGCATCTCACCTCAAACAGCTCCGACCGTCCTGAGCTGGCTACTATCGACGCAATGACTACCGAACGTTCCCTTCCGACGGATATCGACGCGACAATCCACGAGATGGTCAAGATCATTGTGGACGGTTGGAATCCGCAGCAGATCATCCTCTTCGGTTCCAGGGCTCGCGGCGACCACGAAGCGTACAGCGATGTCGACCTGCTCGTGGTCCTCGACGAGGCGGAAGACCGACGCGAACTGGGTCGGCAGATCAGCGACGAACTCGACTGCACCGGAGTCGCCAAAGACGTCATCATCAGCACGCCCCCGGATATCGTGCGCCAGGCAACGGTGGTTGGCACTGTCGAGCGGGCTGCCATAATCGACGGCAGAACGCTCTACGTCAGGGGCAGAGGAGATCCGGTGATGGAGCAATTCGCTCAACTCATGCATCGTGCATTCGACGACATCAGAGCGGCCGATGCCATTTTGATGCTCGATCCTCCGCCATTGCAAGCAGCCTGCTATCACGCGCAGCAGGCGGTCGAAAAGGTGGTGAAATCGGCTCTGATGGTGGACAGAATTGACTACGCGTTCGTTCATGACCTCGACCAACTGCTACCGCTCGTACCCATCGCCTGGGATATCGACGACATCATCGACGACCCCAAAGAGCTCAGCATTTGGGCCGGGTACCCGCGATACATGACGATCAAAGAGCCGACTCCCGAGTACGCAGCACAAGCCGTGGCTGACGCACGTCTGATCCACGAGCGGGTCACAGCAGAAATATCCCGTCGAGGCCTGGAGACATGATGAGACGAACCGAAGCAGCGTCATCCTCGCGCCGAACGGCAGTTTGGACGGCGACTGCTTGCGCGGCCTGAACTGAGGCTGGCTAAGATCGGTCTGATGACCACGCAACCGGCGACCAAGCGAGAAGTGACCGAGGCAATCCACGAGATGGTCAAGATCATCGTGGACGGTTGGAATCCGCAGCAGATCATCCTCTTTGGATCCAGGGCTCGAGGCGACCATGACGAGCGCAGCGATGTGGACCTGTTCGTGGTCCTCGACGAAGCCCCGGACCGACGCGAACTGGGTCGCCAGATCAGTGCCGAGCTTGACTGCACCGGAATCCCTAGAGACGTCATCATTAGCACGCCCCCGGATATCGTGCGCCAGGTGACAGTGGTCGGCACTGTCGAGCGGGCTGCCATGATCGACGGCAGAACGCTTTACGTCAGGGGCAGAGGAGATCCGGTGATGGAGCAATTCGCCCAGT
This sequence comes from Dehalococcoidia bacterium, assembly GCA_965207365.1. Classification (GTDB taxonomy): domain Bacteria; phylum Chloroflexota; class Dehalococcoidia; order Bin125; family Bin125; genus Bin125. The sequence continues at coordinate 2,141,865 of OZ242281.1, forward strand.
TGATGCACCGCGCAACAGGCGATATCAGAATGGCAGAAGCTGGCCTGGCGCTCACTCCGCCAGAATTGCAGGCGGTTTGCTATCACGCGCAGCAGGCAGTCGAAAAGGTGGTCAAGTCGGCTCTGATGGTGGACAGAATCGACTACCCGTTCATCCACAACCTCGACCAACTGCTACCGCTCGTACCCATCGCCTGGGATATCGACGACATTATCGACGACCCCAAAGAGCTCAGCACGTGGGCCGGGTACCCGCGCTACATGACGATCAAAGAGCCGACTCCTGAGTACGCAGCGCAAGCCGTGGCTGACGCACGTCTGATCCACGAGCGGGTCACAGCAGAGATATCCCGTCGAGGTTTGGTGACTGAATAAGACGCCCAGTCCGTATCCAGGTTCTACTTGACGTAACGAAGCCGGCGCGCATCCGATTGATACGGCTGCCCGAAATTGCCTACCATGCGTACCAATCTGCGACGGCGTGTGCCCGTCGAGCGAGGAGATGACAGATGTCAACCCGAAACTATTGGAAGCGCATGTCGCGTAATCGACTATCGAGGCGCACGCTGCTGCGAGCATCGGCGCGAGCTGGTGTCGGCGCAACCGGACTGGCGCTGGTCGGCTGTGGCGATGACGACGACGACCAGCAGGCAGTCGTAGAGGCGCAGCCGCAACAACAGCAGGAGCAGGAGCAGCCTGCTCAGCAGATGCAGCAACAACAGCAGCAGCAACAGGCCATGCAACAAGAGCAGGCCGAGCAGCAGGCCGAACAACAGGCCATGCAACAAGAGCAGCAGGAACAGCAGGCCGAGCAGGGCACCGTCCAGGCAATCGAGCGCGAAGAGGCCGAGCAGGACGAGCAAGCCGCCGAGCCGGAGGTCGACCTGGACGCGACGGTGCGCGTCGCGATTGGACGCTACACGGCAGGCCTCGACCCCCAGCGATCGGGGTCGCAGACCAACTACGTCAACGGCGCTTGCACCTTCGATTCGGGTATGTCCAACCATCCCGAGACCGCGGCTCTGGAACCCAACCTGGTCCAGCTACCGGAAATCGTCGACCCGACCAATGTGATCTTTCACGTCACGCCAGGCGTCATGTTCCACAACGGCACGCCGTACACCGCGCACGACCTGGAGTTCAACTTCGAGCGCGTTTCCTCGGCGGCCGAATATCACCAGGGCGGCGAGACCAGCGACCACCCGAACGAGTGGGCCTCGGCCCGTCAGGCCTTCGGTACTGACAACTTCGCCAGCTACAGCGTGATTGACGACCTGACCTTCGCCGTCGAAACGCCGGTGCCGAACGCCTCCCTTGCCGGCTCGATCATGTCCGGCGCCGTCCGCCACGTGTCCAAGGAGTATGTGATCGAAAACGGCGACGCGCACGTCGACGGCGTCTTCGCCGTCGGCACGGGGCCGTTCCGCTTCGTCGATGCCGACCCCGACGTGGGCGCTAACTGGACCAGGAATGAGGAGTACCACAAGGCGCGCGACGGCCTGACCAATCCGCGACTGGCGTGGTACAAGGATTTAGCAATCCAAATCCGGCCCGAACCGCTGGCCCAGATCGCCGGCATCGAGGCCGGAGAGATCGACGCTGTCTACAACCTGCCAACCGATGTCGCAGAGCCGTATCGCGACAACCCCAACTTCAAGGTGCTCTACCAGCCATCCAGTCAGCCGAGCCACTACATCATGTTCAACACACATGACTCCGTGGCCGAGGTCGATGGCGTGCCCAATCCATTCCTCGACATTCGTGTGCGCGAAGCCGCAAATCTGGCGATCAATCGACAAGAGATCATCGACGGGTTGCTGACCGGTACTGAAGGTCCGGCCTTTGGCCCCTATCGCGGTACCATTGGCTACCCAGGCGAGGCGCTGGAGTCGCGTTACCACGGTTACGACCCCGACCGGGCGAGAGCATTGCTTGCCGAGGCCGGGTATCCGGACGGACTCGACATCGATCTGCACATCGTCACGGACTTCCAGCCGATCGTGCCGATCATGGCGCTGCCGGTTCGGGAATACCTGGAGGAAGTCGGCATCCGCACCACGATCAAGGAGTACCTCAGCTCCGAGTACTTCCGCACGGTGCGCACCTTTGAGCTGCCGGGCATGTTCTGGTTCTTCACCAACACGATCGCCGAGCCTGAGACCGTGATCGGTTCCGGTGTCACCGAAAGCGGCTTCTACGCTGTCAGCGTCTACCCGGAGACCGAGATCGAAGAGCTCTACCAGGCCCAGAACCAGGCTCTCGACCCGGGCGAGCGCGCCCGCTTACTCGAGGAGCTCTATGTCACGTTCTACGACAACTACTCGTGGTTGTTCTTAACCGAGGTGTCCTCGGCGACGATCACATCCGCCAACGTCAACTGGCCGGTTGGATCAGCCGAGCTCCGCGGCGAAGGTACGTTGTCGGCGATCCAAAAGCTCAGGGACGCGTAGAACCCACTACTCAACACTCTCCCCCCTTGCGGAGACTGATACACAACCTCTCAACCGCCCCCGCCTCCGAGCGGGGGCCTGTTCCTTCCCCGGCTTCTGCTCGGCGGTCATGCTTGTCGCTCGTATCTGGTCAACAGGAACTGATCCGTGCTGCCCGGGCCAGGCCAAAGCGGGTCCCCGCTCGGGGGCGGGGACGGGAAACTCAGTTATGCATCAGTCTCTTGCGGGGGGAGATGCCGTAGGCAGAGGGGGGTTCCCTTACTCTGAGGGGAGCCCCCCAGTCATTTCGCAATAGCTCCTCATGGACGATGGAGTGCGCAAGTTATAGGAAGCGCATATGCCCACCCTGACTGCCGAGCAACTCGACCACTTCGAGACCTTCGGATTCCTCGCCGTTGACGAAGTCTTTGACCCCGAAGAAGTGATCAATCCCGTCATGGACGAGTACGCCGAGGTGCTCGACACGCTTGCAAGCGAGCTCCACGCGCAGGGCGTGATCACGGACACCCACGCCGACCTGCCCTTTGCTGAGCGAGTCTGCCAGGTCTACGTCGAGTCTCAGAAAGTCCACGCGCAGTACTTTGACTTCTCTCTGCCGCAGAAGGGAATCCAAGCCGATACGCCCTTCTGGGCCGGACCGGCAGTCTTCGACGCGCTGACCAATCCCAGCCTGCTCGACACCGTCGAGAGCTTCATCGGACCGGAGGTTTACTCCAATCCGGTCCAGCACGTGCGGGTCAAAGTCCCAGAGTCGATCGCTCCGCGCGACGCCGACGGCAACGTGATTTACGGCGCAACACCATGGCACCAGGACTCTGGCGTGATTAACGCCTCGGCCGACGACACCGATATGCTCACCGTCTGGTTTCCGCTGATGGATACCGACGCCGAGAACGGCTGCCTCCAGGTCATCCCCGGATCGCATCGCGGCGAAGTCCTGACCCACTGCTCTGGCGTGCAGGGCCTCAACATCCCGTCCACGATCCTGCCCGGCGAAGACTCCGCGCGCGCCGTACCGCTGCCCGCCGGCGGCTGCCTCTTCCTGCATCGCAAGACCATCCACGCCGCCCTGCCCAATGTCAGCGAGCGCATCCGCTGGAGTTTCGACCTGCGCTACCACCCGCCCGGCCAAGCTACCGGCCGAGAAGCCTTCCCCGGCTTCGTCGCCAGAAGCCGGCAAGACCCCGATGCTGTCCTCGCCGATGCCGCCAGGTGGCGGCAAATGTGGCTCGACGCCCGAGCCACCCTCGCAGACCAGCCCGACCCCGAGTACAACCGTTGGTCCCTCGACGACGAAGCCTGCGCCTAACAGCGCACGCGACACGGTCACGAGATGAAGTCCGAAGCCGAACTTCTACAAGCAGCCCGGCGATTCTCGTTCGGCGGGCGGATGGACAAGTCTGGCAGCGGCCCGGTCTTCGTTCGCGGCTTTGGCTCCGAAGTCGAAGATGTCAACGGCAACAGGTACCTCGACTTCAACTCGGGTCAGATGTGCGCCTGGCTGGGACATAACCATCCGGCAATCACTGAAGCAGTAAGCGAAGCGTGCGAGACGCTGGTTCACGCCCACAGCAGTTACTACAACGACAAAGAGATTGAACTCGCTGAACGGCTCGGCAACTTGCTCCCCGATCCTCTACAAAAGAGTATGTTCTTGCAGTCGGGCGCCGATGCCAACGAGGCCGCAATCAACATCGCACGAAAGTACACGGGCGGCTTTGAAATCATCAGCCCGCATACATCATTCCACGGCATGTCCGACACCACGCGCGCCTTAACGTATGCGGGCTGGCATCGAGGCTATGGTCCACCGCAGCCCGGATTACTGGCAATGCTGGCGCCATACTGCTACCGCTGCCCGATCAATCTTGAGCCGGAGACCTGCGACATCGCTTGTCTCGATGCGTCGTTTGAACTGATTGATGCTCAAACAACGTCCCGTCCTGCAGCAGTGTTGACCGAACCCATCTTCTCGGCAGGCGGCGTCATCGAGCCGCCAATCGGCTGGCTGCCGAGGCTCAAGCAACTGTGTAAGGAACGCGGAATGCTACTCATCCTCGATGAAGAGCAAACCGGTCTGGGCAAGACCGGCGACACCTTCGCCTTGGAGCAGGAAGGCGTCATCCCCGACATCATCACCCTGGCCAAACACTTCGGCGGGGGAATCTGCATTTCATCGGTTACGACCTCGGCCGAGATCGAGGAGCGCGTCGTCGCCGACGAGTTCATCGTCACGCACTCGCACTCCAACGATCCACTCACCTGCGCCGCCGGCACGGCAACTCTCGATGTCCTGCAGCAGGAAGACCTTGCTGGCAAAGCGCGTCAGCTTGGCAGCTACTTGAAGTCGAAGCTCACGAACCTGGCCGAGCATTTCGAGATCATCGGCGATGTGCGAGGCCGAGGTCTCTTGCAAGGAATCGAACTGGTCAGAGATCGTCAGACGAAGGAACCAGCAAACACAGAGGGCAAAGAGATCAGCGAACGATGCCTCAAGGCCGGCCTCATCTTCAGCGTCCGACGAGGAGGATCCGTCCTCCGCTTCGTCCCCCCGGCCAGCACAACCGAGGAACAGATTGATCGCGCCATCGAGATTCTTGGCGCTTCGATGAAGCAAGTAGTCGAGGACGTTAGCAGGCCGACCTAGCAGGCAAATCGAGCATCGAGCAACACGAGGTGTTGACGCGGTCCAACATCGAGAGTAGCTTGAGCTAGTGGCAAAGCGGCATCCCAAGAAAGAGATTGAGGAAGCCGTTTCTAGGATGGAGGCAGAAGGATGGAGAATCGAACTTGGAAGGGGACATGCCTGGGGAAAGGCCTTGTGCCCACAGTCAACAGACGGCTGTCAAGTTTGGATCTATTCGACACCTAGCAATGTGAATGCGCATGTTCGCAAGCTGGACAAGACGCTAAGAAAGTGCACTCACAAGAGGACAGGATAATGACGACCTGGGATTTTACGCTCATTGTGGAAGGTCGTGACGTTACCGAACAGGATGTGTTTGAAGAGCTATACAACGCTGGTTGTCACGACGCATTGATTGGCCAGACTAACGGCGTCCAGTTTCTGGACTTTGATCGGGAGGCCCCAACACTTGAAGAAGCAGTTGCGACAGCCTTGACGGACATCGAGCGGGTACCCGGTATGCAAGTTGTCCGCTTTGTCGATTCGGACTTGGTTACAATCTCGGAAATCGCGGAGCGCATCGGTCGATCTCGCGAGAGCGTGCGCTTGCTTGTTTCCGGTCAACGGGGACCCGGCCGATTCCCGGCGCCTGTGAGCGATCCGAACCGACCGAATCGCCTGTGGCGGTGGTCAGAGGTTCATCGCTGGCTGCCAGATAGTCAGCTAAAGGACATCGCTGAATATTCGGAGACGGCGTACTCGCTTAGATTTGCCATCTGTGCAAGTATCGAACTGCGATATGCCGCGAAAAAGCTGGATAGAGACCAGCAGAGGCGAGTATTCAGCCTCACACAGGCGACTCGTTAGCCTCCGGAAAATAACATGGTCGCTCAGCCATTTGGTGCGCAAGCGCGCATGACCGCTTTGACCGATTCCAGGCCCGGCTTCGCTGCCACGACTCGGACGATCGCCGTATCCAGGCCATCCGCGAGCGCCTCGAACGCGGCCTTCGCTCCCGAGGCGTTGCCGTAGTACCCGACCCTGGTCAGCAGCTCCTCCGAGGCAACCGCTGCAACCTCGTCCGCCGACGCGCCGCGACTCCTCATGTCGTCGAGCGACGCGAGCTCGCCGGTGAAGCCCATGCGCTCGAAGTGGGCTCGGTAGGCGAACTTCCGCAGTCGTTCGGTTGGTACGCTCTGCCCCAGCGCATAGCCGAGCATCGACTTCGCGTATGACATCCGCGCTGTTTCCACGTCCTCATCGACGCAGATACGGATGTACTCGACCAACTGCACATCCTCGGGACGCTTGCCCGCTTTGGCGGCGCCCTCATTCAGCCGATCTCGGCTCCAGTCCAGCCGCTCGGGGTCGCACCAGTTCAACACTGCGCCATCACCGACTTCGGCCCCGAGTTGGATCATCTGAGGGCCCAGCGCGCCAACGAGCACTGGAGTCGGCGGTGGCCGGAAACCAAGCTGGACGCCGTCATATTGGACCGACTCACCCTGCATGGTCACGGACTCTCCAGCCAGCAGTCCTTTGACCGCCGCCGTGTACTCACGCATCACCCCCAGCGTTGAGCGACGTGGCAACCCCAACTGTTTACGAGCGTCAGCCCGATAGATGCCGCCGGAGCCGATGCCCAGCGAGAACTTGCCGCCGCTCATCGCAGAGACCGTCCCGGCCGACATTGCGAATGCCACCGGCGAACGATAGGCAATCGGGCAGACGCCGATGCCGGTCGCCAGTCCGCTTGCCTGGTTGCGCATGGCGCAGAGATGGAACGAGTCAAGACCGGCGCCCTCGGGCGTCCAGAGCGATTGATAGCCCAGGTCAGCCGCTTCACGAGCGAGTGTTTGCTGATCTTCGAAGGACATCCCCAGCGAGAAATCCAGACCCAACCCGATCTGTCCGATTGCCATGTCGCCCCGCCTTATCATGACTGCCAGCCAGTGCCGGCGTGCCAGTGCAGGCTATCGCCAATCCGAATCACGTCCTGAAGGGACCAGCACATGCCTCCCATCGTCAATACGAAATACGGCCAACTCCAGGGACAGACCGAGGACGACCTGCACGTCTTCCGCGGCATTCCATTTGCCGCCCCGCCCGTAGGCGAACTCCGATTCCGCGCGCCACGACCGCCCGAGCCGTGGGACGGCGTCAAGGTTGCCAATGAGCCGGGCCCTGGCTCAATGCAGACCTTCATGCCTGGGCTCGAATTGCTTGGCGCGTGGGAGATGCCGGTCGACGAGGACTGTCTCAGCCTCAACATCTGGACGCCCGGTATGGACGACGCCAAACGACCCGTCATGTTCTGGATCCATGGTGGTGGATTCTCCGGTGGCTCTGGCGCAACGCCGATCTACGACGGCCAGCACCTGTCTCGACGCGGCGATGTCGTGGTGGTCACGATCAACTACCGCCTCGGAGCACTGGGCTATCTCTACAACCAGGCCCTGACCGACGGCGACGATCCGCATAGCGGCAACTACGGCATGCGCGACCAGGTGGCGGCCCTGCAATGGGTGCGCGACCACATCAGTGCCTTCGGCGGCGACCCCAACAATGTCACCATCTTCGGCGAGTCGGCCGGTGGTATGAGTGTCGGCGTCCTGCTCGGTTCCCCCGAGGCCGAAGGACTGTTCCAGCGCGCGATTCCACAGTCGGGCGCCGGCCATCACTCGCTGCCGACCGACATTGCCGAGGAAGTCTGCCGACGCTACTGCGCTGTGCTCGAGGTCAGCCCGGAGGACGCTGGAGCGCTGCGCAGCATCCCGGCCCAGGACATGCTCGACGCCCAAAATGCGCTGATGGCGGATCCGGAAACCAATGCCTTGACCGGACGCTTCCTGATGGCGTTCTCGCCGGTGGTTGAGGGAGGCTTCCTCGAGACCCTGCCGATCGAGGCCGTGCGCAACGGCCTGAACAAGGACGTCGACGTGCTCTGCGGCACGATTGAGGATGAGTGGACGCTGCTGGCTGCATTGCAAGGCGTCAACGAGATGGACGAAACCAGTGCTCGCGGGGCGCTGGCCGTCACTGCAAGCGACGTCGACACCGCGAACCGACTCTACGACCACTATCGCGACGCTCGAGCCGCTCGCGGCGCCGCTTTCGATCCGCTGACGGTCTACGACTCGGTCATGACCGACTACGTGTTCCGCATCCCCTCGGACCGTCTGCTCGACGCGCATAGCGAGCTTGACGGCTCAGGCAAGACGTATGCGTACCTGTTCAACCAGCAGTCGCCGGCCATGGATGGTCGACTGCGCGCGCCTCACGCGATCGACATTCCCTTTGTCTGGGGAACGGGCGACCAGATGCGCCCCTTCATCGGTGAAGACCCGCAGACCGATCAGCTCTCCGGCTTTGCCATGGACGCCTGGATCAGCTTCGCTCGCGACGGCAACCCCAGCACCAATGCGCTACCCGGCTGGCCCCAATACCGCGCCGATCAGCGCTACACGATGGTGCTCGGTCCTGACGTGAAGACGCTGCGCGAAGATCGCGAGACCGAACGCGAGATCTGGTCCTCCGACCTGCTCGAGTAGGTTCGAATAGCCTCGATGGGGAAGTGACATGGCCACGATTCCGACGACTGCTCAGACTCGTCAAGGAGCGCTGCGAGGGCAGGTCGAAGACGGCATTCACGTCTTTCGCGGCGTGCCATTCGCGCAGCCACCAGTTGGCGAGTTGCGTTGGCGTCGGCCGCAGCCGCTCGATCCCTGGGCCGGCGTCAAGGACGCTTCGAAGTTCGGGCCGATCTCGTTCCAGCCGCCGCGTCCTGCTGCTGGACCATTCGCCGGGATCATGGGCCACAGCGAAGAGCGCACGTCGGAAGACTGTCTCTATCTCAATGTCTGGACGCCAGGACTCGATGACGCTCGGCGGCCAGTCATGGTCTGGATTCACGGCGGGGGACTGAGTAGCGGCTCAGGATCCTCGCCTGCCTACAACGGGGCGCCCCTGGCTGCTCGCGGCGATGTGGTAGTCGTGACAATCAACTACCGACTCGGTGCGCTGGGCTTTCTGCCCGATCCGGTTCTTGCCGGGCAGGACGGCACAGAAGGCAACTTCGGCTTCCATGACATGCTGGCAGCGCTCAGGTGGGTGCGAGACGAGGTTGACACCTTCGGCGGTGACCCGTCTAATGTGACCATCTTCGGCGAGTCGGCGGGAGGCATCGCAGTCGGCATATTGTTGGCCTCACCGCTCGCCGAGGGTCTGTTCCAGCACGCGATCATGCAGAGCGGCGCAGCCGACCGGATACATACGCGCGACTCGGTGGGCGAGATGCTGCCCTACTTCTACAGCGAGCTTGGACTCGAACAGCCGTCGCCAGACCAGTTGCGTCAGTTGTCGGTTGAGCAAGTGCTGCAAGCCCAGGGCACGTTGGCGGCCGCCGATCCGGCGATCAATCCTGCTGCTGGCTTACATGGCCCCTTCAACGCCGTCATCGAGGACGATTTCATCGATGCGATTCCGATCGATGCAGTGCGAGAGGGTCGCGGAAACACCGTTGACGTGCTCGCCGGCACGATGCGCAATGAGTTCACGCTGCTCTCTGCGATGACCGGACTGACCGAGTTGCATGAGGAGCGCGCGTTGGAGCTCATGGCGCCGCTGGTCGGCGGAAGCGAGCGCGCAGGCGAATGTTACGAGCTGTATGGGACGTTGCGCTCCAAACGAGGCGAACCGACCGATCCGCTCGCGATCTACAACGCCGTCATGACAGACCGTCAGTACCGAGGCTCAACTCGCCGCATGCTCGACGCACGAGGAGGCGCAACTTGCGGCACCTACTCATACCTGGTCGAGCAGCAATCGCCAATGTTCGAGGGTCGGCTGGGAGCGCCGCACGCGCTCGATGTACCGCTGATCTGGGGAACCACTGAGTTGATGCGTGACTTCGTCGGTGCCGACCCACAGGTCGATCAGCTCAGCGGCTTCATGATGGACGCCTGGGCCAACTTCGCCCGCTACGGCAGCCCAAGCACCAACGCCCTCCCCGGCTGGCCCCAATATCGGGCCGATCGCCCGTACACCATGGTCTTCGGCCCCGATGTCCGCATGGTCACTGCGGAGCGAGAAGAAGAACTCACCCTCTGGCGCTAGGCCAATACGTAAGTGATTCACTCGTCGGGTTCGATATCTCTAAAGTGGAGCTTCCCAACGTCGTCTTCTGCCGCCGACACAATCACTCGCCTATTGACCATCGGCCCAATCAAGTCGTCAATAGTTTCACCGACGTCTTGGAAGGTGACGGTTCCCGAAGCCGCGTCTATTCGGAGCCAGTCTCTGTTCAGGTCAACTCCACGCAGAATCCCACGGTACTCACGTACCTCACCAATCTCAACGGCGCTAGCAGTTTGCATATTCCAGATGGCAGATGTCAACGAGTACCTTGTAGCTGCGCTTAGATTGACAACGGATTCGGAATCTTGTCGTTGGAGCTTGAGCACGTCATAGGATGCGCCGTTGGGAGAGAGGTCGCGCGCCAGCTTCAGAAAGATCCTGCGATACGACTCATCGCGAACCATGTCAACGAGTGCGCTGCTTGGCGACCTCACACAGGCAGCAACGATCTGTAAGGAGCGCTCAACTACCTCGGAGGGCGTTGGCCCGCCGCGGTCAAGGAGCTGCAGTTGCGCCGGCTCGGTCAGAGTGACTGCGAACTGATAGCTTCCTGGAGAAGACTGAAGCAGCCAAGGTTTGTATTCGTCAGTGATTCTCTTTGGCGCGCTACCTCTGGTCCTGTAAGGCAGATTTAGTTCGAATTCGGCGACTCTGTATAGAAGAGCCTCCAACCGCTTGACAGTGCTGTCGACAAGGCCTGCAGGCGCGGCTCCTCGGAAAATGCGTTCACCTCTAATGGAGACATGGATTTGTTCCTGTCCGAGTGCGATCCCGGCTCTATCCCGTGCTGTTTCGTCCCACATCACCTGGAGCAATTCTTGAAGGTCTTCTCTGGCGAAGTCAGGCAACTCGCGCGTTGCCAAATGACGATGCGCCAGTGCTTGAGCCGCTGCATTGTGCCCCGCCAAGTGGAAGAGCGATGCTGCGCTAACGACGGTCACGCCGTAAGTACGGTCCTTGTCTGGGTCCAAGTCATCTAGGGCGAGCACTTCCTCCAGGGCGGCATTGGCGTAGGCTTGCTGAGCCCCCTTTAGGTCCTCCTTCCTAGACAGCATGTCTCCTTCCGCCGCGTGCCTCTCGCTGACAATGTGGTGTTCTAGCCAGCTCATTGCTCGTCCGCTTCCTCAATCTCCATATCGGCAATCAAGATTACCTGCTGGCGAAACCCAACGACCGCTGCCATGCCAGGCCAAGATGCGCTTCTCAGTCGCATTCGCTGGAGCTTCTGAGCTGCCCGTTGACGGATTTCTCGCCAACCTCCTGCATCCGTCCCAGAGATCTCAAATCTTAGCGTTTCCTGAATGTCCTCCTCTGAAGCGCCTGGCAAGGAAACGTAGTAGTCCGCAGCTGAACCCCGGTTTGCGCGTCGGACAGCAAACAATCCACGAGTGGATTCAAGCGCGGCCAACGCGCAAGCGCACGCTCCGTCTTCGACCGTGTCATTTTGATCCGACCAGGCATCAGACACTACCTGGGTCTCCGGTTCCCAGACGAGCCTCACTTCGTGCTGAGCATCTCCATCGTAGATTGAGAACAGGACCGGAGGAGAATGGTGTCGATCCAAACAGACACGAGCCCCTTCTGCAAACGCATGCGCAAGCGCTTCACTGACACCCTTGTGCCGTGAATGAAGTTCTTCGAATCGGAGTTCCTTGTAGTCCTCTGGCGGATGGTCAGAGTCCATCGCTACAAACTGCGCACGTCGACGAAGTGGCCTGCGACCGCTGCCGCTGCTGCCATTGCCGGGCTGACCAGGTGTGTTCGACCTCCGGGGCCTTGGCGACCCTCGAAGTTTCGGTTGCTGGTTGAAGCGCAGCGCTCTTGCGGGCTGAGAATGTCGGGGTTCATGCCCAAACACATCGAGCAGCCGGCGTCGCGCCATTCGAAGCCGGCGTCGCGGAAGCGGTCGGCGAGACCTTCCTGCTCGGCCATGACTTTCACCAGACCCGAACCAGGAACGACCATTGCGTTGACACCGTCGGCAACGCGTCCGCCGCCGATCGCGTCTGCGGCGGCTCGCAGATCTTCGATCCGACCGTTAGTGCAACTGCCGATGAAGACGCGATCTATAGCGATGTCGGAGATCGCTGTACCGGCAGTGAGTCCCTGGTAGGCCAGCGCGCGCTCTGCCGATTCCTGTGCTGAGGCTGTAGCGAGGCTGGCCGGATCGGGAATTGCGCCGGTCACGGGAGCGCTCTGGGCTGGGTTGGTGCCCCAGGTCACGAAGGGCGCGATTTCAGAACCGTCGATCACAACTTCCGTGTCGAACACGGCGTCGTCATCGCTGACGAGTTCGCTCCATCGCGCGACAGCCGCATCCCAATCCTCACCAGTCGGAGCGTGTGGGCGCCCTTGGACGTAGTCGATTGTCGTCTGATCGGGTGCGACAAGTCCGGCGCGAGCGCCACCCTCAATCGTCATGTTGCAGACCGTCATCCGGCCGTCCATGGACAGGTTGCGGATCACGTCGCCGCGATACTCGATCACGTGTCCCACGCCACCGCCGGTGCCGATCGTGTTGAGAATCGTAAGGATCACATCCTTGGCCGAGCAGCCGTCTGGGAGCTCGCCGGTCACCTCAACCGACATTTGCTTGAGCGGTGCCTGCGGCAGTGTCTGAGTGGCGAGCACGTGCTCGACTTCCGAGGTGCCGATACCAAACGCGAGCGCTCCCAGCGCGCCATGCGTTGAAGTGTGGCTGTCGCCGCAAACGATCGTGAGGCCCGGCTGAGTCAGTCCCTGCTCGGGTCCGATGATGTGAACGATGCCCTGCCGAGGGTCCAGCGTGTCGTAGAGCGGCACGCCGAACTCTTCGCAGTTGGCTCGCAGCGCCTCGACCTGTTGTTGAGACAGCGGATCGGCGAACGGCTCAACTCGCGTGTCGGTCGGCACGTTGTGGTCTTGCGTGGCCAGGGTCAGGTCGGCACGGCGAACAGGTCGGCCGCTCAGTCGCAGCCCCTCGAAGGCCTGTGGCGACGTAACTTCGTGCACCAGGTGCAGGTCGATGTAGAGCAGGTCAGGCTCACCCTCGACCCGCCTGATCAGGTGCTCGTCCCAGATTTTCTGCGCAACGGTACGTCCGGCCATTTCCTTCTCCCTGCTCTGGAATGACGGTCTCACCGATTATCTTACGCGCAGCCGGTTCAAACCCTGATCCGCAGGGATATCCTGAGGCTTGAAGCGGAGGAGCGCATGACAACGCCCGCGTCAGACATTGACGTCAGCCCGATGGTCTTCACGGAATTCATCTCGAACGGGAAGCGTTATCGCACCGACAAGCAGTTGGTATTCACATTCGAGTACTCGGAAGAAGACGGCGAAGGCCTCTATCTCTTCGAGGGCGAATACAACATCATGCACGGCGCAGAGACGCGCGAAGAGTGCTGGGACATGATCGACGACTCGCTGAGTTGGATGTGGCGAGAGTACGCGGAAGGCGACCCTACGGGAATGGATGGAGTCGCGGTGGAGTTCGGCGCGGAGTTGAGGGAGCGTTTCAAGTTGGTAACAGATGCCGCGTAGCGCCCGAAACGTGAGGCGCGGTCTGTTGCGAAAAGGCTTCTTGCTCAGCGAGTCTCGTCATCAGCGGTTTCGCTACTACAGGCTGGACGGTGACAAGACGAATATGGTCACGCTCATGTCTCACGGCTCAAGCCGGGATGTCGGCGACCGCCTCCTCGCCAAGATGGCGCGCCAACTGCACCTCACCCGACGACAGTTCGACGATCTGATCGACTGCCCGCTCTCCCAGGCCGACTACGAAGCAATGATGCGCCGCGACGGGTTCATTCGCTGATGCCGCCGCGGCGCTTGAGTTGTACTTACGGAGTGCGCTCTTGCGTTGCGGCGGCCGTTGCACCGGTCTGTCCACTGACATGTCGGTTGATCGCATTCAGATAGGCGCGCGCCGAGGCGACGAGAATGTCTTGATCGGCAGCCCGGCCAGTATGCGTGGCCCCATCGACAAGGATTCGAATCGTGACGTCGCCCTGGGCATCTAGGCCCTCGGTGATGCTCGTCACGCTGTACTCCTCCAGCTCGTCGTCAACGCAGGTCAATTCGCGGATCGTCTGGTAGATCGCATCCACTGGGCCAGTGCCTGTCTTTGTTCCAGAGAACTCTTCGTCGTCAGGCGAACGCAGCGAAACAGTAGCCGATGGCGTCGAAGTTGTACCGGCCGAGATGTCAATCGAGACGAGCTGCCAACCCTCCGTCGGCTGGCCGAGGCGGTCCATCACGATCGCTTCGAGGTCGCGGTCGTCAACAACCGTCTTGCGGTCGGCGAGTTGCTGGAAGCGTGTGAATGCGGCGTTGAACTCGTCGTCGTCGATTTCAAAGCCCAGGTCTTCCAGTCGCGAGCGGAATCCCGCGCGGCCGGACAGCTTGGAGAGCACGAACTGCGAGCCCTCGACCCAGCCGACTTCCTTCGGGTCCATAATCTCGTAGGTCTCGCGCATCTTAACGACGCCGTCCTGGTGGATGCCGGACTGGTGGCGGAAGGCGTTCAGACCAACGATTGCCTTGTTCGGCTGCACGTGCATCCCGGCAAAGTCCTGGACCATGCGCGAGGCGGGCACCAGGTACTGCGGGTCGACGCCGATTTCCACACCCATGTGGTCGGCACGGGTGCGAATCGCCATTACGGTCTCTTCGAGCGACGTGTTCCCAGCGCGCTCGCCCAGACCATTGATCGTGCATTCCACCTGCCGCGCTCCCGCGCCAACTGCGGCCAGCGAGTTGGCCGTCGAGAGGCCCAGGTCGTTGTGACAGTGGACTGAGACAACCACGTTGTCGGCGCCCGGCACATCTTCGAGGATGCCCGTGATGAAGCGGGCGAACTCGTCGGGAATCGCGTAGCCGACGGTGTCGGGAATGTTGATCGTGGTTGCGCCGGCTTCGATCACCTCACGCAGCATGCGGCGGACAAAATCGACATCGGAGCGCGTCGCATCCATCGGCGAGAACTCAACGTCGCTGGTGTATTGCTTGGCGCGAGCGACCATCTCGCGGGCCTGCTGCAGCACCGACTCACGGTCCTTGCGCAGCTGATGGGCGATGTGAATGTCGGAGGATGAGAGGAAGACGTGGATGCGCGGGTTCTCGGCGTCGCGGATCGCCTCCCAACCCTGGTCGACGTCGTTGGGGACGGCGCGGCAGAGCGTCGCGATCTGGGTGCCGCGCACTTCGCGGGCGATGCGATTGACGGCGTCGAAGTCGGCGGGCGAGGCGGCGGCGAAGCCGGCCTCGATGCAGTCGACGCCCATGCGCTCGAGCAGCTTGGCGATCTGCAGCTTCTCCTCGGCGGAGAAGGAGACGCCGGCGGCCTGTTCGCCGTCGCGCAGGGTGGTATCAAAGATTCGGACTCGGTCAGCCATAGCGGGAACTCCTGTGGTCGGAACAAGGATCGGAAAAGGAAACAGACACGGCCACCGACCGGCGGCCCGTCATCAGGCCCCGAGCACCCCGCGGGCGACGGCCCGCGGTTCAGCTCCTCCAAGCACACACTGCTTCATGAAACAAAGTATAGAGGAAAGCTCCCTATGCCGCCGGCACTGCCCTGTTGGTGATGTGTGCATTTTCGCTGCTGCTCGAATACGGCTTCACTGATTCATTGATTGGATGCGCTAGGCTGGGCAGAGTGCAACAGGTCTTGGTTGCGGATCAGGGTTTCGGCTATTCCGGTGGAGCCTGAGTTTGAAAGTCACATTCGCGAACAAGACCCTCGAGAGGTGCGCGTATGACGCTAAACGAGCAAGGCGAGAGTGGAGGGTTGCTGGTGTCGCCCAGGCCTATATGGATGCTGTTCAGACTCTTCTCGCGTTCAGCAGAATCGAACAGCTCTATCAGATTCGCAGCTTGGATCTCCACGCGCTTCATGGAGACAGAGACGGTCAGTACGCGCTCAGATTGAACTCTGCGTGGCGCCTGATCTTCCAGCACTACCCGGAGGATGACGAGGCCTACATCGTCGAGGTGAAGGACTACCACCGATGATTCAGATTCCAACTGACTTCCGACCAGACTCCGCGCTGCACCCCGGGAGGCTACTCAGAGAAGAACTCGCAGAACGAGGCATGACTCAGAAGCGTCTTGCTGAACTCATGCAGCGACCCCCGCAGGTCGTAAATCAGATCATCCAGGAGAAAAAGTCGATTACTCCAGAGACTGCACTCGGGATCGAGAAAGTACTCGGCATTGATGCGCAGTTCTGGACCAATCTGCAAGCGGTCTACGACTTGGTCGTAGCCCGCATGGCTGAAGACGAGCAACTGGAAGAACAGCGTGATTGGCTCAAGAGAATCCCCGATCGAAAAATGGCGAATCTCGGTTGGATCGAACGAGAAGATCGTGTCTCCAGTCGCCTCCGGGAACTGCTCAAATTCTTCGGAACGCCTTCCTTCGAGGCTCTGCAACCCACTGCTGAAGTTGTTGGCTTTCGTGTGACGGAAAAGGCGAAAGTTGATGAGTGGGCATTGCGTGCCTGGATGCGACGAGGCGAAGTTGAGGCGCGACGACTGGAAGTGGCTACCTATGACGAATCGCGATTCCGTTTTGCGATACAAGAGATCCGGAATCTCACACTTGAAGAGCCCTCTGAATACTGGTCCCAAATGAGAGAGCGATGCGCTGAGGCAGGCGTGGTGCTGTTAGGAGTACCTCATCTGCCAAAGACCGGTGCAAATGGTCTGGCTCGTTGGCTCAGCCCGAAAGTGGCGATGATTCAACTCAACCTTCGCTACGGCTCGGCTGATATCTTTTGGTTCACGTTCTTTCACGAAGCAGGCCACGTGCTTCAACATGAAACGAAACAGACATTCGTCGACCTTCAGAGGAACGACCGGCGAAATGCTGCCGAAGACGAGGCCGATACCTTCGCCCGAGAGATTCTCATTCCGTCCAAGGTGTGGGATCCATTTGTCCTGAGGAAAAACTTCTCGGCCTCATCGATTCTCGACTTCGCTTCCGAGCAGTTTCTGCATCCTGGAATCGTGATTGGTCGGCTGCAACGTGAGGGCCACTTGCTCTACCACCAGCGAAACGAGTTGAAGCAGCGGCTCGAGTTCGTAGCGACTGCGAACTAGACGCCGGATACTCACGCCCCCGTTCCGATTTCCTTATCCTCCGAGCAACCGTTGATAGCGCGTACGGGCACGCTCTGGATCGCTTGGAGACTCTGATGGCGAAGTTTGATGTCTTGATTCGTGGCGGGACTGTCGTGGATGGCACCAGTGTCCCCCGATTTGTCGCCGACGTGGGGATCAAGGATGGCGTTGTCGCGCAGATTGGCGGCAAGATGGATCCGGCCGATGCCGACCAGCTGCTCGACGCCGACGGGCTGATTGTCGCTCCTGGATTTGTCGACCTGCACACGCACTACGACGCCCAGATTCAGTGGGATCCGTACTGCACGATCTCGGGCTGGCACGGCGTCACGTCGGTGGTGCTGGGCAACTGTGGGTTTGGATTTGCTCCAGTGCGTGAAGAAGAGCGCGACCGCGCGATGCTGACCATGTCTCGCACTGAGGCGATTCCGTTCGACTCGATGAAGGAAGGGATGATTTGGGACTGGATTACCTTCCCGGAGTTCCTCGACACACTCGACCGGATTCCCAAAGGCGTGAACTGTTTGTCTTACATGCCGTTGGCGCCGTTGATGACCTGGGTGATGGGCCTCGAAGCCGCCAAGTCGCGGCGTGCGAACGGTGATGAGATATCGGAGATGAAGCGTCTGTTGAATGAAGCGATGGACGCCGGCGCTTGCGGATGGTCGACCCAGCGGCTGGGTGAGAACTCTGTCCAGGCCGACTACGACGGCACGCCGATGGTCACCGACATCATGTCGGACAGTGAGTGTCTGGCGCTGGCAGAGGTGCTCGCCGAGCGGGACGAGGGTTTCATCCAGATCACCCAGTTCACCGGCGACTTGCAGAAGGACCTTGAGTTCCAGTCGGAGCTCGCTGCGACTGCACAGCGGCCAATCCTGCACAACCTGATCGCGGTCAATCCAAAGAACCCGAGCCTGCACCGCGACCGGATGAAGTGGCTCGACGAGTGCAACGCCCGCGGCGAGCGCATCTTTGGTCAGGCGGCAACGATTCGCGCCGCCTTCACATTCACGCTTGAGGACTGGAACCTCTACGACTCGTCTCCGGCCTGGAACTACGCCACGACCGGAACCCGCGAGGAGCGCAAGGCGAAGATGGCCGATCCCGAAGTGCGGGCGCGAATCATCGACGAGATTGACGAGGCGATCAAGAAGCTCGGCCAGACGCAGGCGTTGGGCGGCCCGATCGAGGAGCTGTTGATCCAGGACCTCGCTCACAAAGATGAGTTGGAACCATACGTCGGTATGACCGTCGGCCAGGTCGCCGAGCAGCGTGGCTATCACCCGGTCCACGCGATGCTCGACCTCGCCCTGGAGACCGACTTGCAGGCCGAGTTCCTGACGCCGATGCGCGAGCAGAACGACGAGTGGACGGCGGAGATGATTAGCTCGCCGTACTGCATCCCCGGCGTCTCGGATGGAGGCGCGCATACCAAGTTCCTGACGGCTGGCTCGTATCCAACCGATTTCCTCATGTGGCTTGTGCGCGACACCGGCCAGCTCTCGCTGGAGGAAGCGCACTACCGCCTGAGCTACCTGCCCGCCCGAGCAGCCGGGTTCCGCAACCGCGGCACGCTGGTCGAGGGTGCGCCGGCCGATGTAGTCGTCTACGACCTCGATGCGCTCAACATCACTCCTGAGTGGACCGGCGAGGTCGTGTACGACTTCCCCGGCGGTGAGTGGCGCCGGGTCCAGCGACCAAGCGGCTACCGCTGGATCCTGGTCAACGGCTCGATCACATTCCAGGACGGAGAATCAACCGGCAGCACGCCGGGCAAGCTGCTGCGACACGGTCGCGGCTAGGCCAAGCTCCAGCCCCCGCTTTACGCGGGGGCCCGCTTGGACGGATGTCATGATTGGCATTCCGCCCATCTGAGAGAGGGAACGGGTCCCCGCGTGAAGCGGGGACTGGGAATCATCAACAAGGGAACAACCAGCGCAAGGGGACCAACGTGGCAACGTTCGATGTACTGATTCGCGGCGGCACCGTCGTCGACGGGACCCGTGTCCCGCGATTTGTTGCGGATGTCGGGATTAAGGATGGCGTTGTCGCCCAGATTGGCGGCCGGATGGATCCGATGGACGCCGATCAGGTACTTGGTGCCGACGGCAAGATTGTCGCGCCAGGATTCGTCGACCTGCACACACACTACGACGCGCAGATCCAGTGGGATCCGTACTGCACGATCTCGGGTTGGCACGGCGTGACGTCAGTTGTGCTCGGAAACTGCGGTTTCGGCTTCGCGCCGGTTCGAGCGGAAGAGCGTGACCGCGCGATGCTGACCATGTCGCGCACTGAGGCGATCCCGTTCGACTCGATGAAGGAAGGCATGATCTGGGATTGGGTCTCCTTCCCCGAGTGGCTGGAGACGCTCGACCGCATCCCCAAAGGCGTGAATTGTCTGTCATACATGCCGATTGCGCCGCTGATGATCTGGGTCATGGGACTCGAGGCGGCCAAGAACCGCCGAGCCAACGACGATGAGATCCGCGAGATGCAGCGCTTGTTGCACGAGGCGATGGATGCCGGCGCTTGCGGCTGGTCGACCCAGCGGCTGGGCGAGAATTCGGTCCAGGCCGACTATGACGGCACGCCGATGGTGACCGACATCATGTCGGACAACGAGTGTCTGGCGTTGGCCGAAGTGCTGCGCGAGCGTGACGAAGGATTCATCCAGATCACGCAGGCAACCGGCGACATCAAGTCCGACCTTGCCTTCGAAGCGAAACTGGCGGAGGTCTCAGGCCGGCCGGTCCTGCACAACGTGATTGCGCCGAGTATGCAGCGTCCGGACGCTCACACGAAGTCGCTCAAGTGGTTGCATGAATGCAACGACCGCGGCGAGCGCATCTTTGGCCAGGCGTTCACGATTCGATCTGCGTTCGCATACACGCTGGAGGACTGGAACCTCTACGACTCGTCGCCCGCCTGGAACTACGCCACGACTGGCACGATCGAAGAGAAGATGGCCAAGTTCGCCGATCCTGAGGTACGCGAGCGACTCAAGGCCGAGATGGACGACGCGATCGAGAAGCTGGGCCAGACCCAGGCCATTGGAGGTTCAATCGAGAAGGTCATGATCCAACACCTTGAGGCCATGCCCGAGCTTGAGGAGTATGTCGGACTGACACTCGCGCAGGTCGGCGAGAAGATGGGCAAGCACCCGATCGATGCGATGCTCGACCTGGCTCTGGCGACCGACCTCAAGGCAGAGTTCCTGACCGAAGTGACCAACGCCAATGAGGATCACATGGCCGAGATCATGGAATCGCCCTACACGATTCCCGGTGTCTCGGACGGCGGCGCGCATACCAAGTTCCTCACGGCCGGTTCCTACCCGACCGACTTCCTCATGTGGATGGTGCGCGACAGCGGACGCGTCTCGCTGGAGGAAGCTCACTACCGGCTGTCGTACCTGCCCGCTCGCGCGGGCGGCTTCACCAATCGCGGATCGCTGGTCGAGGGTGCGCCTGCAGACGTGGTGGTCTATGACCTCGATGAGCTCAAGCTCGATCCAGAGTTCCAAGGCGAGATCGTCTACGACTTCCCGGGTGGGGAGTGGCGACGAATCCAGAAGCCGCATGGCTACAAGTGGATCCTCGTCAACGGCGAGGTCACGATGCAGGACGGTCAGGAAACCGGAGCCACGCCGGGCAAGCTCCTGCGTCACGGTCGGGGCTAGTCCGCGCCGATCTCCCGCTACTGTGGAGGTATGAACGGACTAAGCAAGGGTGCAATAGATCGCATCGGGAGACGTCTGCGGGATGCCGAAGTACCGGATCCTGCAGACGTTGTCGCCTACATCGAGTGGAGCGCCACGTTTGAAGAGCCGCTGAGGGAGACGTTGGCGATTGTCGACGCCGCCTCGGAGCGCGCTGGTGTGTCTCTGGAAGAGAAGACTTCGCGCATCAAGCAAATCTACTCGATCGTCGCCAAGCTCCGTCGCGGTCACCCACGCCTCTCGTCCATTGACGACATTGCCGGTTGTCGAGCAGTCGTCGAGCGCGAGACGGACGTAAACGCCCTCGTGCTGCAGATGGCGACCGCACGGGTGAAGCGAGTTCGCGACTATCGCCAACGCGATCGGAACGGTTATCGGGCAGTTCACCTGACGCTGGTGAATGAGGCGGGTCAAGCCGTAGAGCTCCAATTCCGCACCGAAATTCAACATGTCTGGGCGGGTCTCTCAGAGCGCAGGGCCGCGATCGTCGGGCACGCCGTCAAGTACGGCGGCGGGCCGCAGACCGAGCAGGAAATCCTGATTGGCTTGTCCCAGGCTGGACGAGAACTAGATCTTCGCCAGGTAGAGCTTGACGCAGCGCGTGAACGAAACTCGCTCGCGGGAATGTCTCCGGACATGACTGAGGATGCGTTGCGTGCCGAGCAGGTGGCCTTGCGCGCCGAGATGGATAACTTCATCCGGATCTGCAGCTCTTATGCTGAACGGGAACGAGTGTGAACATGCCCTACTTCCTCCTCTATTACGACAACGCCAATGATCGTGCGACCGTACGCCCCTTCGACGAACGCGAAGAGGCATACAAGGCACTCAAGGAGGGCACGGTTGGCAAGCCGCCGGAAGACGAGCTGGTACTGTTTATCACCGACTCCGAAGCCACTCTACGACGCACGCACCCGCGCTATTTCTACACCGAGATCGAGATGGCCGAGCAAGCCGCTCAGAGAATCCTCAGCCGTTACGACGAACCAGTCATCCTAAGCGACTAACTGGCCTCGCTCTCCTCCTCTGGCGTTGGCGGCCTTGGTGAGCTTCCTCTTGGCGTGATCTTCACGTTGACCACGTGGATCGTCCCGGTGAACTCGAATGGGGCCTCGTAGCTGGGTGTGACCGGTGAGAGATAATCGGCTGCCACGTCTGCTCCGCCTCGGACGGCGATGCCTCCCAGGTCGGGGATGTCGATTCGAGCGGCCTGTAGTCCGTCAACGAACAAGGTGACGAATCCAGCGGGTCGAGTGGTTGTTGTCACTGTCGCCGACAATGTCGACCGGCCGACTGGCAACTCCGATTCGGTGCGGCCGCTCGTGATGGTCTCTTTCGAGTTGTAGTCGAGGCAGAGTCGGTTGTCCTGGACGTACAACGAGACGCCGCCGGCCATGCTGCCCGATGCAAACAGGACGCCTGCTTCCTCCACACTGCTTCGTTCCACCTCAGCCGTGATTTCCCAGTCGCCGACGAACAGCGTTGGCGAGACGCGGCCGTGCAGGTGAGCCGTGGGCGGGTAGTAGCGATAGTGGAACTCATGATGCGGGCTGCCGAGCCGATTGCTTGGCGCGCCCATGCCCAGCATCCGATCATCGAGTGGCAGTACGTTGTAGCGTCCCGCCTCGATCCACCAGCGGTCGATCATCCGCTGCAACCGCTCAGGCTCCTGTTCCGCCAAGTCGTTGATTTCCGAAAAGTCTTCCTCCAGGTTGAACAGCGCCCATTGATCATCCTCGAACGGAATGCCACGGAAATGGCGGGTGACCGCCTTCCAACCATCCATCCAGATGGCGCGATGCCCCCACATCTCGAAGTACTGGACCCCCTTGTTCGAGGGAGCGTCGGGTTCGTCAAAGCTGTAGGCGATGCTCTGGCCGTGCACCGGCATCTGGGCCAGGCCCTTGTATGTGCCGGGCGCCGTTTCGCCGAGCAGTTCAAGGACAGTCGGCACAACGTCGGTGACGTGATGGAACTGGTCCCGGATCTGACCCTGTGGCACTCGCTCTGGCCAGCGGACGATCAGCGGCACACGCACGCCGCCTCCGTAGGTGTCGCTCTTGTACCAGCGCAGCGGGGTGTTGGCGACCTGCGCCCAGCCCCAGGGCACGTCGGTCCAACTTCGCGGGCCGCCGATGTCATCGAGCCGCGACTGCGTCGCTTCCAGCAGCTCGTCATCCATCGACCCCTGCCCTCGCAGCGGATTCTGCAGCACCTTGCCTTCGTTGTCCGAGATGCCGAGGCCGCCGGATGCGGGATTGAGCAGACCGCGCGGCCCGCCCATGCCCGACGCGCCATTGTCCGACGTCAGCATGATGATCGTGTTGTCGAGCTGGCCCGACTGCTCCAGGTGGTCAAGCAGCCGACCGAGTTGCGCATCGGTGTGATCCAGGAATCCTGCGAATGCCTCGAACAGACGGCTGGCGAAGCGTTGTTCGTTCTGCGACAGGTCCTCCCATTTCTCCACGCCAGGATTGCGATCTGCCAGGACGGTGTCGGGCGGAATCAAGCCGCTCGCGAGTTGCCGTTCGTACCACTCCTGGCGTATCTCATCCCAACCAGCGTCGAAGCGGCCGCGGTACTTTTCGACATAATCGGCGGGCGCCTGATGCGGCTCATGCACTGCACCCAACGCGAAGTACATGAAGAACGGCTGATCGGGCCGGTGCGACTGCTTGTCGCGCAGAAACGAGATCGCGTGGTCGGCCAGGTCTTCGGTGACGTGATAGCCCTCCTCCGGTGACCTCGGCGGCATGATGTGATGGTTGTCGTGCGTCAGTTCGGGGTAGAACTGATCCGTGGCGCCGGAGAGGAAGCCGTAGTATCGGTCGAAGCCTCGTTGCAATGGCCAATGATCGTAGGGTCCGGCGGGCCCGTTGGCTTCTGCAGGACTGAGGTGCCATTTGCCGATCATGTAAGTGGCGTAGCCACTCTGCTGCAGCATCTCGGCCAGTGTGGCCGAGTGTTTCGAGACCGACGCCCGCATGTTGGTGAAGCCGGTGTCGTGGAAGTTCGAGATCGTCCGCATCCCGACCGCATGATGGTTGCGGCCAGTCATCAGCGACGCCCGCGTCGGTGAGCAGAGCGGAGTCACATGGAAGTTCGAGTAACGCAGGCCCTGATCGGCCAGTTTGTCGATGTTGGGTGTGTCAATCGTGGAGCCGTAGCAGCCCAGATGGGCAAAACCCATGTCGTCGAACAGGATGATCAGCACATTTGGACGCGGACCATGCTCATGTTCCGGCAGCGGTTCCCACCAGGGCTCCGATTCATCAATCGTGAGCCCAACCTTGCCTCGGAACTCCTCGTACTGGTCAGACATCGCACTCGCCTATCCCTCGGTCGTAGATCGAGTGGCAAGATAAGCGATCTGATCCCCTGTCGTGTCTCCAATCTGCGAAAGTACGCATTCCGTCATTGCCGCGCTCCGACGCGGCAATCTCGCCGCATCCTGCACCGACGTCTGTGTTGGAAACAGCAAGATACCCCCGTTCAAGCCGGGGGCAGGCTCCGCGACTAGCGCGGGTATGACGGAGCTGCTCGCGAGGACTGGAGAGTCCCAATGTCGAAACACACTCTGAGGCGTGATTCGGGCGTTAGACAACCAGGGGCCCTCGCAAACAGTCAGTTCGCTTCGCTGGCCTCCTCCGGAGTGGGCGCTCGCGGCACCTCGCCCTTCGGGGTGACTTTCACGTCAAGGACATGGATGGTCCCTGAGAACGCAAACGGGGCTTCGTAGCTGTCGCTGACCGGAGAGTACAGATCCGCTCCGACATCCGCACCGCCTCGAACGGAGATGCCACCCAGGACCGGTATCTCGATCTGTGCAGACTCTCGACCATCGACGGAGAGCGTGACAACGCCTCCCTTGTCGGGATTGCTGGTCATCCTCGCCGTCAATGTTGACTTGCCCTCGGGCAATTCAGCATCGGAGCGTCCGACCGTGTGGTCTTCTCGCGAGTTGTAGTCGAAACAAAGACGGTTGTCCTGCACGTACAGCGAGACGCCGCCGGCCATGCTGCCGGAGGCGAACAGCACACCTGCCTCGTCGGTGCTGCTTCGCTCAACTTCAGCGCTGATCTCCCAGTCTCCGATGTGCAGGACCGGCGAAACTCGAGTCTGCAAGTGGGAGACCGGCGGGTAGTACCGATAGTGGAGACCCTCGTGCGGGCCGCCGGGCTTGTTGCTCGGGGTTGCCAGTCTGGGCAGCCGATCGTCAAGGGGCAGGACGTTGTAGCGACCCGCTTCGATCCACCAACGGTCGATCATGTTTCGCAGTCGCTCGGGTTCCTGTTCGGCCAGGTCATGTAGCTCGGAGAAGTCCTCTGAGAGATCGAACAGCGCCCAGTCGTCTTCCTCGAACGGCGTGCCGCGGAAATGGCGAGTGACGGCCTTCCAGCCGTCCACCCAGATAGCGCGATGTCCCCACATCTCGAAGTACTGCACACCCTTGTTTGACGGCACCTCAGAGTCGTCGAACGAGTAGACCATGCTTGTTCCATGGACAGGCATCTGGCCAGTTCCATGGTGGCTGCCGGGAGCCGTTTCGCCGAGCGCATCGAGCACCGTCGGGACGATGTCCGTCACATGGTGAAACTGGTTGCGAATCTGTCCCTGGGGAACCTGCTCCGGCCAGCGGATGATGAGCGGGACCCGGATTCCGCCGCCGTAGGCGTCGCTCTTGTACCAGCGCAGCGGTGTGTTGGCGACCTGCGCCCAACCCCAGGGCACATCGGTCCAACTCCGCGCAGTTCCGATGTCCTCGATCCGATCTTGCAGGGCAGCCATCCGATCCTTCTGCATGGCGGCACCTTCGACCAACGGAACATTCAGCAGCCCACCCTCGTTTGAGGCGATCCCGTTACCGCCCTGAGCAGGGCTGAACATGCCCATGGGCCCGCCCATCCCTGAGGCGCCGTTATCGGAGGTCAACACCACGATCGTGTTGTCGAGTTGCCCGGAATCTTCCAGGTACTGGAACAGTCGGCCCAATTGGACGTCGGTGTGATCGAGGAACGCGGCGAAGGCCTCGAACAGCCGAGCGGCGAATCGCTTGGCGTCTTCGGACAGGTCGTCCCATTCTTCGACGCCCGGGTTGCGGGCCGCTAGCTCGGTGTCGGGCGGAATGATGCCGCTGGCCAGTTGTCGTTCGTACCATTCCTGTCGCACTTCGTCCCAGCCGGAGTCGAATCGGCCGCGGTACTTCTCGAGGTACTCGGGCGGCGACTGGTGCGGTTCGTGTACAGCGCCCAGCGCGACGTATGTGAAGAATGGCTGATCGGGCCGGTGCGACTGTTTGTCGCGCAGAAACTGGATCGCATGGTCAACCAGATCTTCTGTGACGTGGTAGCCATCTTCAGGACGTTCGGGCGGAGCAATGTGATGGTTGTCTTCGGTCAGTTCGGGATAGAACTGGTCTGTGGCGCCGTTGAGGAATCCGTAGTAGCGATCGAATCCACGTTGCAGGGGCCAGTGATCGAAGGGTCCCGCGGGACCGTTCTCTTCCGCCGGGCTGAGGTGCCATTTGCCCACCATGTAGTTGGCATAGCCGCGCGGCTTGAGCATTTCGGCCAACGTCGCCGCATGCTTCGAGACCGCAGATCGCATGTTTGTGTACCCCGTGTCATGGAAGCTGATCGTGCGCATGCCCACGGCATGGTGATTGCGCCCGGTCAACAGCGAAGCCCGCGTCGGTGAGCAGAGCGGCGTCACGTGAAAGTTGGAGTAGCGCAACCCCTCGGCGGCGAGCTTGTCGATGTTGGGGGTGTCAATCGTCGAGCCATAGCAGCCGAGATGGGCGAACCCCATGTCGTCGAACAGAATGATCAGGACGTTGGGTCGAGGCCCATGCTCATGCTCGGGCAGCAGTTCCCACCAGGGTTCCGACTCGTCGACGGTGAGTCCGATGGTGCCCTTAAATTCATCAAATTGGTTTGACATGAGGTTGCCTTATCGCTCGACTGCAGATCGATTGGCAAGATAGGGGATTAGCCACGGTCTCAACATCAACAGACGGCCGTTACCCCCTTCCGTCACTCCCGCTCCCTCTCCGTCATTCCTGCGCAGGCAGGAATCGCGAACCACCCAACCAAAGGGAATTATATCCCTGAGTAACCATTTTCTCCTTCGTGTGCCATACTACCCGAGCCAGACCGATCACTTCATTACAGACGCCACCGCGTGAGATGGGCGTCGTGTCCCCTTCGTGGCGTCTTGAAGTGCGAAGTTCGGTCTGGCAACTGTTCATCTCACTTTGCCAGGAAGGGGGCCTTCGAATGCCCAGACCGACTCGCCTGATTACGTTGGCGATCTTTGGCGTCATGGCAGCTGCGATTGTTGCACTGCTCGCGCTCAATCTCACCCAGGTGGCAGGGGACCACAATTCCCGAAGCCAAGGCGATGAAATCAACGCGTTTGCATCTGGTCGCTGGACGATCAACGAACATGGGGACACGCGCTTCATTCTGACCGCCCTGCGACCGGTGGATTTGCGCTGTCTCTCAGCAAACCCGGTTGATGCAGAGGTAAAGTGTCGTTTCGAGCGAGAGATAGTGTTAGATACCTCATCGCCCTGGGTGTTTTCTCCGATGCGACACCATCCCAGCCACTCGAATAGGCCATCATACGAGAACGGTTTACTCTGGGCAGTTGTGGAGCACATGCTCGCGCCAGCCGGCGCATCAGTGGAATGCACGTCCGAAGAGGGCAACGTGGTTGGGCATACGCGTTCAGTCTCTAGTGACGGAACCATCTGGTGCAAGGCGCAATTCCGTGCATCTGCCGAAGAACCACAACTGGTCATCACAGTCGGCAACGCCTCGATTGAAGTTCATGCACCCTGATTGGTCACTCAGAATTATTGAGGTACTGCCACTCGTCACGCTTCTTCTTCGGCGTGTTGAGCACTGACCATGCCACACGGCGCGGATCGTCATCAATCTGCTCCGGCATCGGCTTCGGCGGACGGCCGGGCTTCTTCTTCTCAGATTGGGCCATTGATCTGCTTCCCTTCAAGCAATCCAAAAGCGTCAAGGAGTTATTCCGTCTTCACGAGACCAACTCCCTGTACTGGAGTCGCTTGCCAACCATCCCGCGAGCCGTCGCCTGCATCTGGTCAACGGTGTCCAGTGGACGCGAGTTGTGGCGTCCGGCGAACTCAGTCACGTAGCGATCCAGGTGCTGCGGACTCATGTGGTGGTAGGTTCCCACGTAGCCACGCTTGAGCATGGACCAGAATGACTCGATTCCATTTGTGTGAGCCTGTCCGTTGACGTACTCGCCAACCGAGTGCGCGACCACTTCACGGCGGCGCGGCAGGGGCAGGTAACCCCTGTGCTCATCTGTGTAGACCATCGCCTCAGTCTCGGTGCGATCGGTCACGAACGGAACCAACGAGGCGGAATCTGTACCAGGAACGACTTGCGCAGCAACCTTGCCACTCTCACGATCCTTGACGCCAACCACGGCAGTCTTGCCGACTGTTCCACGACCAGACTTGAGCTTCTTGGCCGAGTGCTTGTTCTTTTCCTTGCCGCCAACGAACGTCTCGTCAGCCTCAACCGGTCCCGAGAACAGGTCGTCCGGCGCAGGCGTCTGCTGCCAACTCTCCCGGATGCGGTGCGCCAGGTGCCAGGCCGAAGACTGCGCGATCTTGAGGTCACGGTGCATCTTCATCGATGACGTTCCCTTGATCCCTGTGTTCAGGATGTAGATAGCCAGCGCCCAGATGCGGTAACCGAGCTTCGAATCGGCCATGACCGTGCCAGTGCGGAGGCTGAAGAACTTGCGGCAAGCTCGGCAACGGTAGGGCATGGTCGGGTGAGTGGTTGGAGTCTGCACGTTGTTGCTCTCGCATCGCGGGCAGGCTACCTCATCAGGCCAACGAACTTCGGCGAACCATTGCTCAGCCGTCTCATCGTCGGGGAACATGTCGAACACCTCGATCAGGCTCAGCCCAATTCGCTCGTTTCGCCCTGGTGCTTTCTTGGTCATCACTCTCTCCAATCCCAATAAAACAAGTATAGTAACCAGACGCGAATGAGTCAATGGTCTACGCAGGTGATCTTCAAAAGGTCTCAAAATGTCAGTTGATGCCAGTACGGCAGTGATTTGACTTGAAATCGTGGACTGGATTTGCTATCAGGTTTAAAATTCCCCTTGTAGGGACAAGGGGAAACCAATGACGCACGAGCCTTCCACTGTCGCCAATAGCCTGCTTGAGATCGCCAACCACAACGAGCAGCCAGTGAGTCCGATGAAGTTGCAGAAGCTGGTCTTTTTCAGCCACGGTTGGCATCTAGGCTTCGGCTTGGGTCCTTTGAGTTCTGAGCCTGCCGAAGCATGGCAATGGGGACCTGTATTTCCGAGTCTCTACCACGCAGTGAAGGTGTGGGGAAATGGGAGCATTCTCGATCCCATCCTCCAAATCAAACGAGATGTGGTTGACGGGAAGCCTCGATACACCAGAAGCGCCTTGACCATTCCTCCCTCAGATGTCACCGATGTTCAGTTGCTGAGTCGGATCTGGGAAGTCTATGGGGGCATGACTGCCATGCAACTCTCTCAAATCTCCCATGAGCCTGGTGGCCCCTGGGAACAAGCACGTCAGAGTGGCAGACGCAGCACGATTATTCCGGACGAATCGATCGAGAGGTACTTCCGCGCCAAGATTGATACCAATGCCGTCGCCCCCTGACTTCGGACTTCTACAAGACGAAACGCCAGAAGACGGCGGAATTGATGCTGAAAGCGTTCAGCTAGAAAGGCTGTCTCTCGAAAATGCCCAACTTGAGGAGGCGCTTAGCAATCTTGAGCAAGATCGAGAACTTCGAAGAATTTTCAGCTATCGACTCTTTTGGTTAGTCGTGGCATGGCTAACCGTTGTGATCAGCATCGCAGTCGTGGATGCTGCGTCAAGCGACAAGACATTCGCTATTCCAATCGAAGCTCTTCTCGTAATGCTTGGTTCTTCGACCGGCACGATAGCCGGACTCTTTGTCTTTGTCGCCAAATACCTGTTCCCCTCTAGGGATCGGGCATAGTGTCCAACATCGGGTCGCTCGAGCCCAGATGGTTACTCAGGGCTATAATTCCCCAACCAAAGCCCCTACAACAAGCGCCAGCCGTTCCAACCAACCTCAGCCGCCATCCTCTCTCTCCCCCCTTGCGGGGGAGAGAGAGGATGGCGGCTGAGGGGCGGCTGATGATGACCAGATAAGGCTCCCGAACAGCGCCCCCCCTCTGCCTTCGGCATCTCCCCCGCAAGGGGGGGGAGAAGGGGAGCCATTCAAAGGACTCCGTGGAAAGGGGACTGCGAACCTGAACGGAACAGACCTACGGCCGGATGATCCGCTTCGGACGCTGGGCCAGGCGTTTGAGCATTGGTTGCGCGGCGTCGATGAACTTGAACGCGATCCTGCGGGTGTCCCTGGGATCGATCAGGTCGATCACGTCGAAGTTGTGCGCCGCCTTGAGCGGGCTTCTGAGCCTGAGCAGTCGGTTTTCGATCATCTCGCGGTGCGCCTCGGGATTCTCGGCGGCCTCAATTTCTCGCTTGTAGGCGGCTGCGACACCGCCTTCGATCGGGATGCCGCCCCACTCGCCGGCCGGCCAGCCGAAGCGCATGTTGACGCCCATCGGCTCACCCATGCTGTTGGGTGCGTCGGCGGCGACGCCGTAGCTCTTACGGATGTTGAACTCGACCTTGGGCACGTCGGCCTCGTAAGCCGCGATCAGGGCACGCGTGCCGCGACGCATCGTCTGGTTCAGCTCGGCCTGAGAGCCGAGCATGAAGCCGGGCATGTCGAGGAAGACCACCATCGGCAGGTTGAATCCATCGCAGAGGTCGACAAAGTGGGCGAACTTGTCAGCGGCGTCGCCGTTCATCGCGCCGGCCATGACATAGGGATCGCTCGCGACGACACCGATGGCGTAGCCGCCGATTCTGGCAAATCCGGTGATGATTGCACCGCCCCAGTGCGGCCGCATCTCGAAGAACTCGCCGTTGTCGACGACCAGTTTGACCAGTTTGCGCGGGTTGTACCCGCGCTTGCGGTTTTCGGGGATGATCCGTAGCAGCTCTTCGACCTTGCGGTTGGGATCGTCGAAGTTGTGCGTGCGCTCGGTGACGTCGTTGGTCGTGTCGGGCAGGTAGGAGAGGAACTTCTTGATCTGATCGAAGGCGTCCTCTTCCGATTCCGCCTCGTTGTCCACCTGTCCGCTCTGGTAGACGTGGACCTTGGAGCCGCCCAGTTCCTCTTTGTTGAAGGTCTCGCCAATCGCGCGTCGGACGACGGGCGGTCCCGATGGGAAGATCTGCGACTGGCCCTTGATCATCACGGTGAAGTGCGAGAGCAGTGCGAAGGCAGCAGGCGCTCCGGCAACGGATCCCATGATGCCCGAGGCGACGGGCACCTTGTTCAGCAGGTTGACGTGTCGCCACCAGGTCTGGCCCGCGGGCAGGGCCATACGGCCCTCTTCCTCGTCGCGCTTGGCGCTGTGACCGACGCCTTCGATGAGCTGGACGTAGGGCAATCCGTACTGCGCTGCCAGCGGGGTGGCAAACTGCGACGCGCCCTTGGACACGTTGTGCGGGGAGCCGCCGGAGATCGTGAAGTCGTCGCCGCCGATGACGATGTTGCGGCCGTCGATCTGGCCCATACCCATGACGAACGCGCCGGGCGTGAAGTCGCGCAGGTTTTGGTCTTCGTCGTACTCGTAGCCGCCGACCAGGGGACCCGCCTCGAAGAACGAGTCTTCGTCGAGGAATTTATCGATCCGCTCGCGGATCGTGTAGCGCCCGCCTCGGTGTTGTCGGGCGACGCCGTACTCGCCGCCCATCTCTCGGCCGAGCTCTTTGATGTAGTTGATTTCCTCAATCGCGCCTTGCCAGTCCTGGCCCGGCTTCCACGATTCGCGAGTCTGATCTACGGGCATTCGGAGCCTTTCGGTCACTGTTTCGGTCTGTCGGCAGTGTACCGCTGCTCACCTTGGAGGCCGTAACATCAGATAGCGTGGAGGACCGAGGAGCGCGGCAATGGTCACGACCGATCCAAAGGCCAAGGTGGACGAGAGCCCGATCGTGATTTCGGAGATCGAGGTGGATGGGGTCCTCCTCGTGGCGAGGGAACCGGTGAGCTACGAGGTCACGTTTGTCGCTGATACCTCCGAGCCTTTCTATGAGATTGAGGGTCCACCCGACATCCTGCTGTTCGCAGAAACGCGGGAACTCTTGCTTGACGTCCTGGAGGATGACTTGCAGTTTCTGTGGCGACGCTTTGCGGTGGGCGACCAGTCCAATCTCGACGGTATGGCGCAACGAGTCGGCGCAGAGATGCGGCGATTGTTCATTAGTGAATCAGATGCCCCGTAAGGCGCGACGGATCGAAGCAGCGCTCCTTGCGAAAGGCTTTCAACGGACCGATGCGAAGCATCGCAAGTTTGCCTACGTCAGCGTTCGTGGAATCGAATCCCGGATTCGCACACTGCTGTCTCATGGTGGAAACCGCGACATTGACGACCGTCTGCTCGCGACAATGGCGCGGCAATGTGGATTGTCTCGGCGGGAGTTCATGCAGTTGATCGATTGCTCGCTGTCGCAAGAGGAGTACGAGTCACTTCTTGTCGAACGAGGAGCCATCGATCCTAGCTACTGAGCGTCGGCCGTCCCCGTGACAATCACGTGAGACTGTCTCACTTGTTCCTCATCCCCTGCTTCTGCTCCTCTTCCCCCGCTTCACGCGGGGGTCTGCTCGGCGTTCGCGTCCAGACCACCGTCATTCCCGCGCAGGAGCGCGGGAATCTCGCCGACTTGGGCGTCAACTGTCGCGCGGAGAGGATCGAGATACCCGCGTCAAGCGCGGGTATGACGGAAAAAGGGCGCGAGAGGTCCGGCGTTCCGGCTTTTGAGACAACCTCACGTCTGCTCCGAAACGACGGGAATCACGTCGCTGCTGAAGGCCCGCAATGCGTCCCAGTCCCAGGGTGGGCGCAATGTGATGTTGACGCGATCGACGCCGGCCTCGGCGTAGGGTGCGAGGATGTCGATTGCCTCGGATGGCGTGCCGAGAATTGCGCCGCGCTGGCGGAACGTGTCTCCTGCCGGTCCGAACACTTCCTCAAAGTGTGCTTGCGCCTTTGGTCGGTCGGCCTCGGTGGCGGCGAGGTGGAACGAGAGATTGACGTCTCGTTGGATCTCGGCAGGGTCGCGACCGACACGGTCGCACCATTCGTCCAGCACTCCCGAAAGCCGGAGCCAATCATCGACGTTGAGATACGGGGCATTCCAGCCATGGGCGTATTGGGCGACGAGTTTCAAGGTGCGCCGCTCGCCGACGCCGCCGATCCAGATCGGGACTCGCTGCTGAAGCGGCTTCGGCTCGCAGAGCGCGTCGGTGAGCTGGAAGTACTGGCCCTCGAAGTTGGCCCGGGATTCTTCCCACAAAGCCTGCAGCACTTGAATGCCCTCTTCCAGGCGGTCCAACCTACGACCGATGCGCTCGAACGGAATTCCGTAAGCGTTGTACTCCTGCACGTTCCAGCCTGCCCCGAGTCCAGCGTCCAAGCGGCCACCTGAGAGATGATCGATCGTCGCCAGCGCGTTGGCCAGCACGGCGGGATGCCGGTAGTCCATGGCAAGCACGCAGGTGCCGACGCGCACGTGATCGGTGTCGGCGGCGAGCGCGGCCAGGCAGGCCAGACACTCGAGGTACGGCCCTTGCTTTTCGGTCATGGGCGATTCGTAGAAGTGGTCGGAGACATCGACCCAGGTGAATCCGGCCGTGTCGGCCCAGCGCCAGAGTTCGCGGCACTCGTTGATTGTCGTGTTTTGCTGGACCAGGTGGACACCGAATTCCATGCGGCTTCTCCAAGATCGTCCCACTGCTGGTTTCCTCTATGGTTGCAGCCAATCGAGTAGCTGCCTATCGGAGCGATGACATGACCTCTTCAAGAGACTCGGTGCTGGTGGAGGCGGAGTTCGATCGACAAGTCATGCCGTACGGTCGGCTCGCAGTCACGCTGCTCCTACTGATCACCGTGGCTGGTATTCCGCTGATTCCATTCTGGCTGTTCTGGAGCGTGTCCTATCTGCCCAGGGCATATGCCCGCTTCAGCGCGCGTCTAACGCCAACCTCGTTGGAAGTGACGCGAGGCGTCTACTTCCGCTCCGACAGTACAATCCCGCTGGATCGGATCACCGACGTCCGCCTGCACGACGATCCGTTGATGCGCATGTACAGGTTGCAAGGACTCAAGGTCGAGACCGCCGGCGCCGCGGGCGGCAGCGCATCGGCGGAGGGCAACTTGATCGGTGTGGTCGATGCTCCGGCCTTCCGCGATGCCGTCCTGCGTCAGCGGGAGGTCTTGCAAGATGGTGGGTCGACGAGGTCCGTGACAACGTCATCTCCACCAAGCGAAGACAGTGAGCTACTCGTTGAGATTCGAGACCTGCTCAGGAGTATTGATTCGAAGACCTAACCGATCAGCAAAGACCTCCCCCAACGGGGGAGCTCTTCGTGTTCCTGCTACTTGGTTAGGCCGAGCTTCTCGGCAAGTCCGATTCGTTGGATTTTGCCGGTGGCTCCCTTTGGGATTTCCTCGAGGATGACGACACGCCTTGGCGTCTTGAAGTCGGCGACTCGCTCTCCGACGAACTTGCGGATGGCTCGCTCGTCTGACTCCTCGCCTTCCCTGAGCACGACGGCGGCGGCGACTTCCTCGCCTAATCGATCGTGAGGCATGGCGAAGGTGACGGCCTGGGCGACGGCTGGATGGAGCAGTAGGGCCTCGTCGACTTCGCGTGGCGAGATCTTCTCGCCGCCTCGATTGATGATTTCTTTGAGCCGTCCGGTGATCGTGAGGTAGCCGTCGTTGTCGAGCACCCCCTGGTCTCCGGTCCGGAACCAGCCTCTGGTGTACGCAGTCGCGTTGGCTTCCGGGTTGTTGCGATAGCCGTCGGTGACGTTGTCGCCACGGATCACCACTTCGCCACGCTGACCCATCGCGAGCAGCGCTCCGTCTTCGTCCATGATGGCGACTTCGGGGCCTGCTGGTAGCCCGACGCTGCCTGGCTTGCGCTCCTGGGGCGGCATCGGATTGGAGGTCATCTGGTGCGCGGCCTCGGTCATGCCGTAGGACTCGATCACCGGCGCGCCGAATGTCTCCTCGAGCTCGGCCATCACGGTCGGCGGCAGCGAGGACGAGGACGAGCGGATCATCCGGAGGTTGGTCTCGGCGAGCACATCGGCGTTGCGTCCGGCGCGAGTCAGGATGAGCTGATGCATCGTCGGGACAGCTGTGTACCAGGACGGCTTGGCCTCGCGCAGCCAGCCAAAGACCTGCATGGCGTTGAAGCCGGGCGAGCACCAGGTGCAACCGCCAGCGCCGACGCTGGCCAGGATGCCCGCCATCACGCCGTGAATGTGAAACAGCGGCATGATGTTCAGGCAGCGGTCCTCGGAGCTGAGATCGAGCGTCTCGCGGATGTTGTGCGCAGTCGCGGTCAGGTTGCGTTGCCTGAGCGGGACGATCTTGGGTCGCGAGGTCGTGCCTGACGTGTGCAGCACGAGTCCGACATCGTCAGGACCAGCTTCGCCGGGACGCGCTGGCGTTCCGCTGATTGATGCCGCGAGATTGAATGCGCCGGCCGGTCCATCGGACTCCGGCTGCAGTTCGACCAATGGAACATTGAGGCGCTGGGCGACTCCGCGCACCGGTGAATCGACGCCTTCCTGGACGACCACGGCTTGCGCTTCGAGGTCCTGGAGGTAGAACTCGAACTCGTCGGCGCGGTATCCGGGGTTGAGCGGAGCTGCGGTCGCAGCGTTCGCAACTCCAAGAAATGCGGCGGCCATTTCTGCGCCGTTGGGCAGAACGATGGCGACGCCGTCCTCGCGTCCAAGCCCGAAGCTGTTGAGCTGTTCGCCGGTCTTGGCGATCTGTGCTCGGAGGCCGTTGAAGGTGAGTTCGAGGCGTCCCGGCGCACCGAGCGCGGGGGCGCTGCCATCGAGCGGGGCAAGCAGCTCGGAGAGTGTCCTGGCGTTGGAGTTGGGCTGAGTCACGGTGTCTCCCGAAGAATGGATGGGGTAGGACGGGCGCATCGACTGGAGGTCATGTAGCGCAGCTTATTGGTGAAGGGCAACGGGGATGCAGAAGGACGCCCGCTGCCTGCGGCATCTCCCCCTGCGAGGGGGAGAGCGGAGTGACGCTGCGTATACTGATTTTGGAGAGGTGTCCGAGTGGCCGAAGGAGCCGATCTCGAAAATCGGTAGGTGCGGCGACGTGCCTCGTGGGTTCGAATCCCACCCTCTCCGCCAGATTTCGACCTCGGCCAACCCGCATCACGTGGTGCGGGCCATGCCGCATGACGCGGCGTCGGCGGGGCAGCACGGAGAGGTGCTGGAGTGGACGATCAGGCACGCCTGGAAAGCGTGTAGGGCTGCAAGGCCCTCGTGGGTTCGAATCCCACCCTCTCCGCCAGCCTTTGCTCGTTTCAATAGCCAGTTCGAATACTCCGTCATACCCGCGCTTGTCGCGGCTATCTCGCAGCTCACTCCACCACTATTGAGTCGGGACTGTCAGGGCCCACGCGCCCGGTCTCTTCCTTTCTGGCAAACGTACAGTTGGCTTCGAGATTCCCGCGGCAAGCGCGGGAATGACGAATCTGGAGGCCCTTACGTGAGGCTGTCTCAAAAGTCTCTATCCCCCGCTTCACGCGGGGGTCTGCTCGGCGTACGCGTCCAGATACCCGTCATACCCGCGCTTGCCGCGGGTATCTCGCCGAGCCCAGC
This sequence comes from Dehalococcoidia bacterium, assembly GCA_965207365.1. GTDB lineage: Bacteria > Chloroflexota > Dehalococcoidia > Bin125 > Bin125 > Bin125. The sequence continues at coordinate 2,178,691 of OZ242281.1, forward strand.
GGGAAGGTCGGTGCACGACGCAGCGAGATTGCCGCGACGGAGTCCGGCAATGACGGACTACAGGGACTCAGGTCAATCTGAGGAACTGACTGATCAGCGGCACGATGATTTCGGGCGCGTCTTCCTGGCAGAAGTGTCCGGCGTTGGGCAGGATGGTGACTGGCGCGTCCGGATAGAGTGCGCGGAACCCGTCGATGGCTCTCTCGGGGTCGATCGCGTGGTCCTGCATGCCTTCGACCATCATTGCCGGCATCGAGGCCAGCTCCTGTACGTTGTTGATCTCTTCCATGACGAAATCGCGTGTGCGGCCCAGGTAGGCGTCGAGTGGGAACTCAATCCCGGCGATGCAGGACTCTTTGTCGGGGAAGGGCGCCGAGTATGCGCGGATCCAGGCGTCGTCGACTGCCGCCGAGTTCTCGAAGCCGATGATTTTCATCACGCTGAGCACATTGCTGCCCAGATGACCGAGCGTCTCTTGCAGTGTGCCTGCCTCGTGGTGCTTACCGATCCACTGGAACCACGGGGATACCGGCGCTCCCGGCGGCTCGCGTCGTGAGCCGGGAATGATCGTGTTGAGGACGCACATGCGCTTGACCCGATCAAGGTTTCTGACCGCAAACTGCGAGCCCATCGGCCCGCCCCAGTCCTGCATCACGAGTGTGATGTCGTGGAGGTCAAGCTCTTCGATCAAGGCGGTCAGGTTGCCGACGTGCGTCCTGAGCGTGTACTCGCGATCCTGCGGTGTTTCGCTCTTGCCGAAGCCCATGTGATCGGGCACCACTACTCGGTTCTTCTCGGAGAGTCCAGGGATGAAGTTGCGATATAGGTAACCCCACGTCGGCTCGCCGTGCAGCAAGACGACCGGCTCACCCTCGCCCTCATCGACGTAGTGCATCCGGAATCCCGGGGCATCGGTGAAGTGTGGCTCGAACGGGAAGGTACCGTCAAAGGTCTCGTTGGCTGGGATCATGATTGGCCCTCTCAGTTTTCGTGGCACAGGTCAGTCATCAAGTCGCTGGCTGTAGCGAGCTATCAAGTCGTCAGGTAGGTCGTCATGAGGAACCAGGCGGTAGTGCCTCTCGGCAGCGATACCGATGGCGACTCCATCGGTCAAGCGTTCGAACTCGAATAGTGCGATGCCGTCGTCATCGATGAATTGGGCGCCAAGCGGTCGAGGCGTTAGGTGAGGAAATCGTTGAGCGCACAGCTCGAACATGTTGTCTACCTGGACATAGCCGATCACGTCTTTGGCAGACTTCACCTCCACTGGAATCACGTAGTGAGCTCCCTTCCGGTCAAGCCCAACATAAAGCTCATCCACTTCAATCTGACCGGGACCCTTCAGGCTGGTGCGCAAGTGGCTCTGAACCGAAAAGCAACTGAGCCTCGTAAAGACATCAATCAGGCGATTGTAACGAACGATCGCCAATAGAGCTTGCTCGTCTGACTGCTTGTACAAGTGAATCAGCGCTGGGGTGCTGTCCGGAATCGATGTCTCTGCAAGCTGGTGGTTCACTGCGAAAGAGGCATGAGGGATAAGGTCAAAGCGGTAGCGCCCTGTCGCTGTCGTGCGGATCACCCACTCCTTGTTGTCTGGTGCTTTGCTCCGAATCGATTCTGGCAGAAGCTTTCTTGAGCGAAAGGTGTAAAGAACGTCCCCCACATTGCTTACTTGGGTTAACTTTAAGCTCTCGGCCGCTTCGTTGATTTCCTTCCTGGAAAACTCGAAGCCGGTGGTTTCGCTGTCGAAGTGCTTGTCGAATATGTAGTTGATTATCCTCTCGTACTTAGTTGGCATGATCACTCTCCCGGCCAACGCAACACCAGGACTTCTTCATTGATTTGTTCTCGAGTGGCCGTCGCGGCTCTGGTCCTGAACAGAGCGCGGTCAAGTACCTCATAGCCCAGTCGCTCCGCGATCTGCCCGAGCAATTCGCCAGTCCGGATCATGATTCGGAAATACGAAGCTTGGTCGCCAACGACATAAGCGAGCTGCGCGCCCGGCTTTAGGACAGGCTTCAGTGTATCCAAATGCCTCGCCATACCGCCAAAATAGAGTCGAGTGACTCGGTGATACATTTTCTCGAACCCAGAGGTCTTGCCGAGTTCGATTCGTCGTGCCTCAATGCGGTCTGCAAGGTCCGTCACTTCAGTGAAGTTTGCTAACCACTGGTCGTCGTCATCGGCTTTGTAGACGCTTCGTGTGTTGGAGCGCACGAGCTCCCGTTTGGTAGCCCGAAGGGATTCTCGATCCTCAAGGAACCCCAGCAAGACTGATTCGAGTCGAACGGTTCTTGTGTAGTCCTTCTCGTTTGGATAGGGCGGCGAAGTGATTACCGCGTCAACGCTGGACGGAGTGAGCAAACTGCCAAGGGAACGGGCGTCGCCTTGAATCAATCTGGCCACGGGGCGATTGCGGCGATTCCATTGCTTGAGGTCGGATGCCATTCGCTCTACTTGTTTCTGCCATAGTTCCACTACGGGAGCGTCGTCCCTGATGCGTCCTAGTCCAATCTCGGGGCCAAAGCGGAGATTGCCGATTTCAGTCGGTAGCTGTCGAGCAAGGGCGAGTAGTAAATGATCCTGGCGAGTGCCTCCGACGGCTCGAATCGTGTCGCGGAGGATCAGCGTCTGATGGAGCGGACTTGGACTAATCGAGTTCTTGAGAATCAGCTTGGCTTGAGTATCTGTCAGGGTCCGCGTGGGCTCGTCCAATGATCGTTCGATCTCTGCCTCGGCCGCAGAGGCCATCAATTCGGCATCCATCAGAAGATCGTCGGGCCGAACGTCCCAACTCAGTTTTGTCCTCGCGGCGAATGCGGACATTGGCACGGCTTCGATGCCCACGGACTCGATGCTGAGCTTCTTGGCTTCCACCAACGTCGTACCGGTGCCGGAGAAAGGATCGAGAATGACAGCGCCTTGTTCAACACCGAATCGCTCCACGTACTCCCTAACGAGATGAGGCGGAAATGAAAGCACGAACCGATACCAGTCATGGATTGGTCGGTCTTCCGAGAAGATCTGGTTGCGCGACGGCCGTGTGTCGGCCAAGCCTGGGGGCAAGTCAGCAAACTGGGTCTGTTCCTCGACTTGAGTTTGGGAGACTTCAGAATCTATTCCTGGCGTGCTCATGAGCTTTCGTCGCTAGGTTGCTCGCCCCGACGGGTTCGTTTGAACTTTTCTCTTTGTTCGGCTTCGGTTTTGGCGGCGGCGATGTCTCCGGCGATTTTGGCTTGCTTCCACTGCGGGTTTTCTTTGTCCGAGCTGACGACTCGGCCGACCAGCGTTCCGATCACTCCCAGGACCAGGCCCCAGCGCAGGCCTCTCCAGAATCCCATGTCAACTGTCCCCTCGTTTGCCGCCGAGGACGTCGAACATTCTCTGGATTCTGGACGCTGTGGCGTAGGCGCGGATGACTGGTTCGGCAGCGGAGTCGCCGAGGAATTCGGCCGTGCCCTTGACGGTCTTGACCGTCTCCTGCGCGTTCTCGAGTAGCGGCGGGACGCCTTCCTGGAACGTCTTGCGGGCCGCTCGCAGCAGCCGGAAGGAGAGGAATCCGACGACGATGGTGGCGATGATCATCACGAACAGGGCGACCACGCCCAGCAATCCGGCCACGATGATCACGATGTCTCTGATGTCGGTGATGGTGCTCAACGCCATGCCGTGAGCCTACCTCAAGCAGTCGACTCCACTGTGCCGCCGCCGAGCACGCGGTCGCCGTCGTAGAACACCGCCGCCTGTCCCCGAGCGACGGCTCGGGCTGGTTGGTCGAGGTTCAGTACTGAGCCCTCCAGCCGGGCGCTGAGTGGACGGGCGCGATAGCGAATCTGTATATCGAGCTCTTCCGTTGGCTCCGACAGCCAGTGAATGTCGGACAGTTCAATTCGGTTGACCAGCAGCTCGGCGGCGCTGCCGACGGTGACGACGTTCGACTCGGCGTCGATGCCGGTCACGAATTGGCGCTCTCCGCCACCGCCGGTCTGAAGGCCCTTACGCTGGCCGATGGTGAAGTGCTGGATGCCCTGGTGCTGGCCGATTTCGTTGCCCTCGACATCCAGCATTAGTCCGGGGCGGTCGGCGATCTTGGTGGCCACGACGGCTCGGTAGTCGCCGCCGGGGACGAAGCAGATGTCCGCGCTCTCGGGCTTGTCGGCGACGGCGAGCGCGTGCCGTTCGGCGACAGTCCTGACCTCGGACTTTTGCAGCCCTCCGACCGGGAATGTAGTCATGGCCAGAGCCTCCGGCGTCAGGGTGTAGAGGAAGTAGGACTGATCCTTGTCCTGGTCGACACCTCGCAGGAGTTGTGGTTCGCCGTTCGACCCAAACTGTGTGCGTGCGTAGTGACCCGTTGCAATCCAGTCAGCGCCGAGGGCGCGGGCGCGCTCGAGAAAGGCGTCGAACTTGATGAAGGTGTTGCAGTTGAGACAGGGATTCGGCGTGCGGCCGTTGGCGTACTCGTCGATGAACTGATCAACGACGAACTTGCGGAATGGGCGCTCGAGATTGAGTGTGTAGTGCGGGATGCCCAATCGCTGGGCGACCCGACGTGCGTCGCCGATGTCCTCGATTGCGCAGCACTGGCTGCGGCCGGTGTAATCCTCGGGACGCGCCTCGGTCCAGAGACGCATCGTGATCCCGATCACCTCGTAGCCCTGCTCGACCAGCAGCGCTGCCGCGACGGACGAGTCCACGCCACCGCTCATGCCGACGACGACTCGCTCAGCCATGCGCGACTCCCCGATTGTCAACCTGAGCGTTATCATTGACCGCGTGACCACTCAAGCGACGGATCTCAAACCATCCGCTTCGGGCCACATCCGTAGCACAAAGGAAGACGCGGAACGGCTTGCTCGCGCTGTCGTGGAACAGCTTGACGAGCGGCAGGCCGAAGCGATCGTCCTGCTTGATGTTGAACCGCACACCGACCTCGCCGACTACTTCGTGATTGCCTCTGCGACCTCGCGCCGACAGTTCGGCGCGCTTGAGGATGCGCTGCGTCATGTGCCCGACACCGAACATCCGCGTCGGGAAGGTGGCTCCGAGGGTGGCTGGCTGCTGTGTGACTATGGCTCGGTCGTGGTGCATATCTTTGACCGCGAAACGCGCGAATACTACGACCTCGATGGACTCTGGTCGCAGGCGGACACCTTGCTGCGCGTCGAGTAGCGACGCGCTTTCGGCGCCACTTCTAAGTTACTCGTAAATCCAGCCCTCGACGTCTCGAGACCAGTCGACCAGCTCAGCAGCATCGAAGAAGAGCGCCAGTTCGCGCTCGCCTGACTCGGGCGAGTCGGAGCCGTGGATCACGTTGCGGCCCAGGTCGACGCCGAAGTCGGCGCGGATGCTGCCGGGCGCAGCGTCAACCGGGTTGGTTGCGCCCATCGTGTTGCGGACGAGTTGGACGGCATTCTGACCCTCGAAGGCGGCGGCGACCAGCGGTCCCGAGGTAATGAAGTCGCGCAGTCCTGGGAAGAACGGTTTCTCGACGTGCTCGGCGTAGTGCTGGTTGGCCAGCGATTCGTCCATCTGCATCAGCTTGAGGCCGATCAGTTTCAGTCCGCGGTGCTCGAGGCGGGACAGCACCTGGCCAATCAGGCCGCGCTGAACGCCGTCGGGCTTGACCAGGACGAGTGTGCGTTCGGTGGACATGGGACGCTCCAAGGAGTGGATTGTGGTGAATGTCGGATGATCGGAGTCAGCCTATGACGGCGTGGCGTATTGGTCGTTGTCGGATGGATCAGATCAGTCCCTTGCGCGAGCCACCACTTCGTCATTGCCGCGCTCCGACGCGGCAATCTCGCAGGGTACAACTCCGACGTTTGTATCCGTGGAGCGTCGCCTGGCTCCCCCCCAGCCACCTTCTAACTAACGTGCAGCGCGCTGCGAGATACCCGCGCCGGAGTGCGGGTATGACGGAGGTTGAGGGTTGGCGTCTCAGAAGTGGACCCTATTGCGGAGGCTGCGGACCAATCGCCGGCTCGCGCAGGTAGAGCGGCTCGAGCGCCGCCGGCGGGACTCCTTGTCCGTCCTGCAGCCGGCGCCAGCCGAGTTCGGCGAGTATGCCGGCGCGGCGGACGTTGAGAGAGGCGGGCGAGCATGTCCAGCCGGCGTCGATGAGCGAGGCTATGGCGTCGCTCTCGATCCGGTCTGGTTCTCCGCAGATGACGCCGGCATTGCCGACGATCCGTCTGGCATCGCCCAGCGCTCGCAGGAGCTCGAATTCCTCGCCGGTTCTGGCAGGTCCAAGCTCAGTCCATTGATCCAGCGAGCCGGAAAACATCTGCCATGCCCAGGTTGATCGGGCGGCTCGATGGATGGCGGCAGCGAGGCCGCTGGCAGCGTGCTGATAGGCCTCAATCTCCAGCCGGCCGACGCCAACGCATTGCAGGTCGAGCGCGACGGCCAGACCTTCGGCCGCAGCCATGCCGGAGCGAATGCCGCCGTAGGCGCCGGGACCGACATCCACGAAGACGGCCTCGAGCTCTTGCTTGACCACCCCCGTGTTGCCTGTCTGGCGGCAGACGAAGTCGATCATGGGCGTCAGCGACGGCGTATGTCGTCGCCCGGAGCGCCAGTTGATCTCGGTCAGCACGTGTCCCTGTTCGCTGATGGCGACGCTGGACTGTTCGCCAACGGTGTCTATCGAGAGTTCCATCAGACGGGCACCGATTGGAGCGTCTTGGCCAGTTCGGTCAGCAGCGTCGTCGCGCCATCGCCCTGTGCAGTCAGGACCAACTCGCGTGGCGAGGAGTCGAGGGCCTCTTCGGAAATGTCTTCAGAGAGCGGCGCAAGATTGACGTGCAGATGGTCGGTTGGCAGTGCGCCGGACGCGCGTTCTGGCCACTCGACCAACAGGATGCCGCCATCTGCGGCCTGATCGAGGCCCAGTTCTGCGATCAAGTCGACGTCGTCGAGGCGGTAGAGATCGGCGTGCCGCATGGGCAGGCGTCCGCCGAGATGTTCATTCATCAGGACGAACGTGGGGGAATTGACGACCGTCGGCGCGTCGAGACCGCGTCCGACGCCTTGCGCAAACACCGTCTTGCCCGCGCCCAAATCGCCCTGCAGCAGGACCACAGTCCCCGCTGGCGCGTGGCGTCCGACCGCAGCGCCGACCTCGCGAGTGGCCTCGGCGTCGACGCAGGTCAGGCGGAGTATCTGTCTCTCAGATGATGGTTTGGCGCGTGTCATAGGTCGAGTTTAACCCTGAGGACGTATTCTGAGCACATGGACAAGATTCATATCGCCAATTTCCTGCAGGTTCCAGAGTCTTCGCTCGATGTGATTCGCGCTGTCGATTCACGCATCGAAATTCACAATGTGTCGCACAATCTGGCCCGCTACATGCGAGAGCCGGACCATCCTCAGGTCGATGTGGGAGCAGCGATCGAGGAAGGCGTTGAGATCCAGCAGCGTGATCGGATCTGGTTCACGTTCTTCAGCGGCGACCTGGCCGGTGAGGCGTCGGCCTTGGAATGGATTGCCCTGGCGTCGGCTGGAGCGAATCAGATACTCGACCGGCCGATTGGCGAGGACGTAGTAATCACCAAGATGCCCGGTCTGGCGGCTCGCGTCATCGGCGAGTGGGTGCTGACCTTTATGTTGATGGACGTGAAGCGAATGATCCGATTGATCGAAGCGCATCGCGCAGGCACGTGGGCACGCTCGGATCCCGAGACGCTCGAGGGCGCCACGGTGGGAATCATTGGCTACGGCGCGATCGGCTCTGAGATCGCGCGATTCTGCGACGCCTTTGGCGCTCGCGTGGTTGGCATCAGACGACGAGCATCGGGCGATGGCACGCCGCCAGCGGATGCGCCCGATTCTGTGGCCTATGTTTGGCCGCCAGAACGACTGCACGATGTACTCAGCGAGTCCGACTATGTGGTCCTCGCGGTTCCACTCACAGAAGACACCTACCACTTGATTGGAAATCGGGAGTTGGCCGCGATGAAGCCTGGCGCGGCTCTGATCAACATCGCTCGCGGCGAAGTGGTTGACTGGGATGCTCAGGTCGCTGCACTCGAAAGCGGCGAGCTGCGAGCTTCGTACACGGACGTGACCACGCCTGAACCGCTTCCCGACGGGCACGAGTTGTGGAGCGTGCCGAGCCTGTTCATCACTCCTCACAACAGCGGTCTGCAGCCCAACTATTTCGGCAAGGCCGCCTATCGGTTCGCCGAGAACCTGCGTCGGTTCATCAACAACGAGCCCCTGCGCGACGTCGTGGACCGCCATGCCGGCTACTGAGTCCGACGCGCCTGTCGTAGCGGGGCCGAGCCTGCGTCGCCACGGCATCTACATGCCTCCACGCGGAACGTACGTGGAAGTGGGCCGGACTCGAGACATCTCGCGGATGCCCAATCCCGACATCCGCTTCGGCTTCTGCCGTTGGCCGTCCGAGCTGATTGCTTACCTGGAACCAGACGACGCTGTCACTGATGCGGCGGTGCGGCTGCGGCAACTTGGTCCGAAGCTGGTCCTGGCGTTACAAGCGATGCAACTGCCGCTGGAAGATCTGAAGAATCGAACCGTCGGCGCGATAGAGGAAGAACTCACACAGGAGATGGTCGAGCGTACGCCACTACAGGTCGATCTGGTGGCTCGCTATCTCGCCGAACTGCTTGATCACGTGGCCACCGTGATTCCGTTCTGTTACGACGACGATGGCGCCGCGCTGCTGGATCGGCGAGGCAGTCTGAGGCGGATGGCACACGGTCCATTGGCCGACGTTGACCCGCTACTCGCCGAGATTGTCGCGCCAGGTGGAGACTTGCCGGTCTGGGCCGAGACTCTGGCGAGCACAACGATTGGCGCGGATTCCGACTTCTCAGCGCTGCCGCTGGCCAACGATCCGAACATCTACCTGATCACCAATCATCCCAACTTTGAAGCGGCCGATCCCGAGCAGAAGATTGAGGCGCTCAAGGCGTCAGCCCGTCAGACGATTGCCGCGGCTGAGGCGATCGATGCGTCGTTGACGGACATGTTCCTCTGGCTCGAGGCGCTGCTCGACCATCTGATCGACGTCGTCTGCGACCGCGTGGACGATGATGGTCGATTGCGACAGCGGTGGTCGACGGACGAGTGGACGGTGATCCAGCGACTGACGTTCTTCGACACCGACGCAGCGCTCGCGGTCACCCGGACGTTCCCAGCGATTTCGGATGGGCCACTGCTGCCGGGGACTGAGTCGGAGTAGTTGGGGTCGCATGGGAAATTCGAGCCACTTACCAGTTCGTCATTCCAGCGGCAAGCGGAGGCCTTTGAAAAACTCCCCTTCTCCCCCCTTGCGGGGGAGATGCCGAAGGCAGAGGGGGGGGTCCGCTGTTCAGGAGCCCTATCTGGTCATCATCAGCCGTCCCCCCTCTGTCACTCCGTGACATCTCCCCCCGCAAGGGGGGGAGAGGGGATTCGGGAGTTTTGCAAAGGCCTCCGACAAGCGCGGGCATGACGGAATTCGGATCAGGTTCAGGTCGCCTCTGCTGACTGCCCTACTCCACGCAGGCAGCGGCCATCGTGCCGATTCTGGCGGTACGCTCTCGGATGTTCTCGTCCTGCTGGAAGCCGTTGGTCAGGAATCCCACTGAGAGGCCGGTCTCTGGGTCTCCCCAGGCGATCTGTCCTCCCGCTCCGGCGTGACCGAAGGCGCTTGGCGATGCGCCCTGGCCGAATCCACGCTCCTCGGTCAGACCGTCTTCCCCTGCGAGGACCACGGTCAGCGCGCGGTTGACGTGGATGCCGGAAAGTGGGTCAGTGTGGCGATCGGGATTCGTGCCGACGGTTGTGCCCAGTTCGATCGCGCTCTTTCCGAGCGGGCCGTCTTCCGACGGCTTGATCAGATGCTGATAGAACATCGCCACATCGGCTGCGTTGGCGAACGCGCCGCCGCCGGGGCATCCCGCTCGGCGCTGGGAGGCGAGGTTGAAGTGCAGAATGGTCTGCGGGAAGACCTCGCCGCCGTCCACGGGCAGCGGCTCCTCGGTGTAGACGATCGATGCTGCGCGTTCGTGCTCCTCATTGGGCAGGCCGACGAAGAGGTTGTCGAGTCCCATTGGGTCGAGCAGATTGGTTCGCAGCCAATCGCGGAAATCCTCACCCGTTTTCTGCTCGATGATTTCAGCCAGTACCCAGTGGGCTGAGGTCGCGTGGTACTCCCACTGCGAGTCCGGCGTCCAGTTGAGCCGCCAACCCATCATCCGACGCAGCCGCGCGTCTCGATCTTCCCAGAGTCGTGGGTTCATGGGCGCGTGCGGGAAGCCGCCCGTGTGCAGCATGACGTTGCGAACGGTGACATCGGCGTAGGCAATCTCGCCGTTGCCCTCGGCGCACCAGCCGGGAATGATGTCGACGACGCGCTCATCGAGATCGAGCAGTCCTTCGTCAAGCAGCTTCCAGACACCGACGCCGACGATCGCCTTGGTCGACGAGAACATGCAGAACAAGGTGTCGTCGCGCGCTGATGCGACCGATGCGCCCTGGTGCGCGACACCGAACGTTTTGAATCCTGCGATTTCGCCGTCGTGCCCGATGGCGATCTGCGCCGCGGGCACCTTTGCGTCAGTGACGATGCCTTCGACGTAATCGAAGAGATCGTTGAGTTTGTCCTGGTTGATTGAAGTCATTCGGCGCTCCACCTCTGCAAGCCTGTCACTCTGCGAGCCTGGCTAACGTGCGGCAAGTCTAGGCGGTCGCGTAGGCTGTCGCTCATGCCGCCAGCGATCAGTATTCGTGGAGTCAGCAAACGCTACGGAGCCGTCACGGCTGTGGACGGTATCGATCTGGAGATTGAGTCGGGGCAGGTCTACGCGCTGCTGGGTCCGAATGGCGCCGGCAAGACGACGCTGATCGAGATCCTCGAGGGATATCGAGAGCGCGACGCTGGGGAAGTCTCGGTGCTCGGTTTCGATCCACAGCGTCAACGTGGAGAGCTCAACCGGCAGGTCGGCATCGTACTGCAGCGCAGCACTCCGATGGAGGGCCTGACGCCTCGCGAGATGCTCAACTTCACCGCGAAGTTGTATGACCATCCAATGCCGACTGACGAAGTGCTCGAGCTGGTTGGCCTGACGGAGCACGCCGATCGTCGGGGCTCGAAACTCTCCGGTGGCCAGAAGCGTCGTGTCGACCTTGCGACCAGCGTGATTGGTAATCCGGACCTGATTTTCCTCGACGAACCAACCACAGGATTTGACGTCACGGCCCGTCGTCAAGCCTGGGAGGTCGTGCGTGGGCTCACCGAGCGGGGCGCAACGGTGATCCTGACCACTCATTACCTCGATGAGGCTGAGACCCTGGCGCAGCGCATTGGCCTGATCAAGGACGGCCGGATCATGTTCGAAGGCGACATCAACGCCTTGCGTCGTGAGATGGAGACCGACACGCGGATCTCGTGGCACCCACCAATGGGATTCGATCTCTCTGACCTGTTGGACGAGTGGAAGTCGGTCCGGATCGGTACCGACGGCCGCTTGTCGTTACCCACACAGGAGCCGACGCGCCACCTGTCGCGTCTGATTGATTGGGCGCGCAATCGCGGCTTGGACGAGATTCCTGAGTTGCAAGTCGAACGGCCGGACCTGGAGGAGATGTACCTCGATCTGGTTGACGACAGCAGCGCGTTGGGATCGGTGGAGCGCTCGTGAGTACGGCTGCCGCTTGGAGGAGCGTCCGGCTGGGCTACGCCTATACGTTGCTCAGTCTGAAGATGGTCTATCGCGAACCCGCGGCCGTGTTCTTCATGGTGCTGTTTCCCGTTCTGTTCCTGGTCATCTTCTCGTCGCTGCTGACATTCGAAATCGGTGTGCCCGAAGGCGCCGAGGGCCAGGTGCCTGCCATCAAATTCAGTCAGTACTTCGTCGCCGGGATTCTTGGCGTCGCGATCTTCGGCACGTCGTTCAACCTGCTTGGTAACTCGCTGGCGATTCAGCAGTACGACGGCACGCTCAAGCAACTGGCCGCAACTCCCCTGCCCAAGACGTCGTTCTTCATGGGGCTGGTTGGTACGGCACTCTTCTATACGCTGCTGCAGCTCGTTGTGATGATTGCGCTCGGCGTGCTGGCCTATGGAGTGGAGTTGCCCGATGCCAGCGGCTGGCTGACACTGATCTGGATCATCCTGCTCGGCGTGCCGGCCGGCTGTGTCATGGGAGTCGCGATTACGGCGATCATTCCTTCGGCCCGCGCAGCGCCGGCTGTCATCCAGGCCCCGTTCATCATCTTCCAGTTCATTTCGGGCGTGTTCTTTACGCTCTCCTCCCTGCCGACCTGGCTGCAATGGGTCGCAGGGGTGTTTCCACTGCGCTGGGTGGCGCAGGGACTGCGCTCGGTCTTCTTGCCCGACGCATACAAGTACGCCGAACCAGGCATGAATTGGCAACTCGACATCGCGGCGATCGTGCTCGCAGTCTGGATCGTGGTCGGTCTGGGATTGGCCGTGTTGACGTTCAAGTGGGATCGGTCGGGCTGAACCGTTGTCTGTGGTGGGTGTGTCGGCTCGATATGATCAATACTGAGTTCCCAAGCAGGGCGCAGAGCGATGCTGCCAGCCATCATCACTGACCGCAAACGAGAGATAGATGAGCTTTGCCGTGCTCATCATGTGCGGCGGCTCGAGCTATTCGGCTCAGCAGCGACGGGAGATTGGGATTCAGCCAACAGCGATCTTGACTTCCTGGTCAAGTTCGACGCCGAAGCGCCGTTCACGACGCACAGCGACCTTGAGGATGCGTTGCGGCGTCTTTTCCAGCGTGATGTCGACCTAATCTTTGACGGCAGTTTCAGCAACCCGTATCTCAGGCAAGCAGTCGAAGAGAGTCGGACCCACCTCTGGGGCGACCATCGTCCAGCCAGCCCCCGAAACGGAGTGCGTGTGAGCAAGAGCCGAGCACTGAAGTACCTCTGGGACGTCCAGCAAGAGGCTGACTACCTGACAAGACTCGCTTCCGATGTCTCGCTCAAAGAGATGATGGAGAGCGAGCACTTGGTCCGCAGTGTTCCCCAGAGCCTGACGACGATCGGTGAAGCGCTCAACAATCTAGCTGAACATGACAAGGCAATGGCGGAACGGATTACCAGGCAGCGGGGCTACGTCGGCATGCGCAACATCCTTGTCCACCAATACATGCGAATAGATTGGGACCGGGTCTGGCATACGGTCACCAAAGAAGTTCCCGTGCTGGTGCGCGAGGTAGACGAACTGATCGCCGAGCTGGATCCGCGGCAGGAAGACGCTTAGTGTCCGACACTTCCTATGAACGCCGTCGACGCGCCCGCTCTGCCATCTGATCTTGCCGACGCTGGGCTTGCAGCATGGCCTCGTGGATGTCTTCTGAACGATCTCCGCCGGCGGTCTCGACTTGTCGTTGTCCGCGCCTGAGTTCGGGATTGTCCGTGAGCTCGTTCGATCGCAAGGCATCGGCGTGGGTTGCTCCCGTTTCACGTCGCATTCGCTCGACGGTGTCGCCGGTTTTCGGCATCACGCTGGTTTGGTCGGTCAATCCTTCGGCGAGGAAGCCGGAGGCTTGTCCCGACTTCTCCAGTTCGTAGCGCATCTTGGATTCGGCGCCCATGATGTTCAGGTGATGCAGGATCCAGTTCTCGAAACGCAGGACGCCTCGACCGATGGATGTCTTCTGTCCCCCGACAATGAAGCGAACTGGCCGAAGCAGCAGCACGACGAGAATCTCGCCGAGGGCGATCATCATCATGGCGAAACTCCTAACCGGGCCGTCGGAAGCGCATGGCGATGGCCATGGGGATCTCGGGCAGCACGTTCCACATCAATCGTGACTCTTCCATCACCTGTTGCGGCGCAGCCAGTTCTTCGAGGCCGTCGAGCGTCAGCCCGGAGGCGAACGCGTCGCTGAGCAACTCGCTCAGCGGTCGATGGAAATACACTTGCGGTTCCTTCTGGGCCGTGTTGGTCACCCCGTGGGTGACGTAGCGGGACAGATAACGCTGGATGGTGAGGCCGTGGGGCTCGTCGTCTTTCTCGGATTTCTGGAACTTGTAGCCGGAGGTTGCGAAGGCGGGGTGCAGGGTCACGACGACGAATGTGCCGCGAGGCTTGAGCACGCGCCAGGCGCCGCCGAACATCGGCTTGAGCAACGGCATCGACATGACGCCCATAATGCAGACCGCCGCATCAAACGGTCCGCCGCAATTGAGAATGGCGCGCTCGTCCGTCGCATCGACGGTCTGGTAGGAGACCTCGACGGCCTGGTCTGAGATCGTCTCGGTCCGTCGTTCCGCATGCGCTATCAGCGACGGGGAGAGGTCGGTAGCGACCACTCGCATCCCGGCACGCCCCAGGCGTCTGGCGAATCCTCCGTTGCCACAGGCGAACTCGATCACCGATGAACCGTGTTCCAGTCCCATCAGTCGCTCGGCAGCCGGTGCGAAGACGCCGTGATGGAACTCGTCGCCCTGGTCGCCCCATCGCTCGTCAAAGAAGTCCGCGCCTTTCTCCCAGCCGTCGAGCACCTGCTGTTTGAGCTGGGCGAGCATGGCGTCGGCTTCGGCGGGAGTTTCGGGTGGTTGTGTCATGGGATCAGCCTATCTCTCCCGGATGGCAGACATGTCGAGTGGGTTTCCATCTGAACACCTATAGCCGCGCAACTTCCGATTGGAGCACTCCATGACGGAGCAGACGCAGTGGCGACAGCGACGCCGCCGGCTCAGTCGCCGCGAACTGTTGCAGGCATCGGTTCGTGCTGGAGTGGACACATCCGGATCACGGGCTCGCCGACATCTCACCAACTCCCGGCGTGATGAACGGGATCGCGCCGTCAATCTGGTGGCCGTTCATCGATCGGGGCGAAGACACCTTGCAGTTCGCCCACTCCTCACATCGCATGGACGATACCTGTATCGACGTCACACATCCGGACTATCCCGCTTGATTGCCTGCGCCCACAGTGCGCGCTCCGTTTTGCTCGTTCAGCGATTGTTCTTGAGCTTCCTGCAGCGCTGTGATATACGCACTATCTTACCTGCATCCATAGTCAATCGGCATGGACGCAAGGAGACGCACTAATGACAGAACGAAACTACTGGCAGCGCATGCGACGTAAGCAGATGAGCAGGCGTGCGCTCCTGAGGGCGTCGGGACGCGCAGGAGTCGGCGCTGCCGGATTGGCGTTGGTCGGCTGCGGCGACGACGACGATGACGATCAGCAGTCGGCGGCGCAGGCCTCTGCCCAGCAGCAGGCCGTGCAACAACAAGAGGCGACGGCAGAGTCCCAGGCTCAGCAAGCCGACCAACAGGAAGGGTCCGCTGACGGCGCCGAGGAAGATGCCGAGGATCAGGTGCAGGTGGCGGCGACCGACATTGTTCGCGGCGGCAATCTGACCTTCTCGACGCCTGCGGCGACGCACGACTACTTTGACCCTGGTCGCGGCGTATTCGGCCCGACGCAGTTCTGGATGGGGTTCTACATGAACTACCTCATCCGCTACCGCAACAAAGAGCAGGATGTGGTGGAGCCGGACATCGCTTCGCTGCCTGAGATTCCAGACGACGAGACCTACATTTTCAGCATCGATCAAGGGGCTCGGTTCTGGGATCAGTACCCCACCGAGGGCGGCCGGCTGGTGACGGCAGAAGATATTCGAGTCAACTACCAGCGCCAGATCGACGGCGTCGACGCGACCGGCGCGGACGACGGAACCTATCTCGGCGCAGGCGCATTTCGCCGAACCTCGGCGATGGAGGTGCCCGACGAGACCACCTGGGTGGCCCGGACTGACGGCCCCGACGCGACCTGGATGGGTGTCCCGCTGCGCCCCTTCAGCTGGATCACCAGCCCTGAAGCAATCAGCGAGTTCGGCGACCGCTGGCGCGACGAGGCCGGCAATGTCAAGCTCTCCTCGGGCACTGGAATGTTCATTCCACACAGCTATGACCCGGATATCGGCATCAGCATGTCGGCCAACCCCAACTACTGGAAGATGGGTGAAGACGGCCAACCGTTGCCCTACTACGACGAGTTGACTCTGGCCAACATGGAGGACCCAACCACGATTGAAGCCGCCTACCGAGGCAGGGAGATCACCAACGGGCGCTTCCCGCTCTCGACGTTGCAGGCACAGGGCATCATCGAGGACTTTCCCGACCACAACAGTGGCGAGATTGCGTTCGGCTTCACGATTATCACCCTGGCCAACTACAACAACGACTGGCCCGGTGAGGATGGCCTGGGCAATCCCTGGGTCGACCGACGCTTCGCCCAGGCTCTGCATGTCGCCGTGGACCCGTACCTGATGATCGACACGGTCTACCTCGGTTCCGGAAAGCCGACCGGCCTGCACGACACTCCCTGGTACAGCTCCTATTGGGCGATTCCGGAAGAAGAGTTGTTGCAAACACCCGGCTATCGGCCGGATCGCGAGACCGACATCGCCGAGGCGCGGGCGTTGCTGGACGCGTCGGGCTATGACAGGAGCCGCGGCCTGCGGATGATCGCGCCTGACATCTGGGAGGGCACCTATCCTGGCATCCTCGAAACCGAGATTGGGATGTACCGAGAGGCGCTTGACCTCGAAGTCGAGTTCGACGTACAGCCGTACACGGTGATCCTGCAGCGTTTCGTCGACGGCACCTATCCAGGCAGCGGGCCGCAATGGGGCAACCCACCGGCCGAACTGGATCCGACCGCGCCGTACAACGACTTCTTCACCCCCGAAGGTTCGGTCAACACGCTCTACTACGACTACGAGCCGATGGCCGACATTGCGCGGACAATGCGCCGGACGCTGGACAAAGAGGAGCGGCTAGAGATGTCGCACACGGCCCAGCGGATCCTGTTAGGCACGCATCCCGATCACGGCCTGGACGGGATCACCACGCTTCCCGGGGTGATGAACGGCATCTCGCCAGTGCTCTGGTGGCCCTTCGTGCATCACAGCGAGGACACCCTGCAGTTCGCACACGCCAGCCATCGCTACGACGAGACCTGGATCGACGTCAACCATCCGGACTATCCGGCCTGAGTCGTCTCGGCCCCGTTCGGACTAACAGGCGGACCAACTGGTGGACCAACAAAGGGCGACTTCGGTCGCCCTCTGTTGTGTAGTTGGCGCAAAGTGCGTATTGACAGCTACACTCGATCAACCTCTCTCAAGAGGATGAGCGACCAGGAGGAATCAGATGACCGAGCGATTTGACGGCAGGAACTACTGGCAACGGATGAAGCGGAACCGCGTGAGCAGGCGTGCGCTCTTGCGTGCGTCGGGACGCGCCGGCGTAGGCGCGGCCGGTCTGGCGCTGGTCGGCTGTGGAGATGACGATGACGACAGCGTCGCACAGGTCGCCCAGCAGCAACAACAGCAGCAACAAGCGATGCAGCAGCAGGGCGGGCAGCAACAGCAGCAGCAGGCCATGCAGCAAGAGCAACAGGAACAGGCTGCAGACCAGGCAGCGCAGCAGGCCGATCAGCAGGAGCAGCAGGCGGTCGCCGACGCCCAGCAACAGCAACAGCAACAGGCGGCTGCGGCGGTTCCGGAGACGGGCATCCCCGTCCATGGCGGCGTCATGCGGCGTGCCTCGACGATCGAGACGCATGACTACTGGGACCCGCACCGAGGCGTGTTCGGACCGACCCAGTTCATGCACTCGATGCTCTACAACAACTTGATCCGTTGGAAGAACAAGGAGAAGTCGGAGATGGAGGCGGACATCGCCTCCTTGCCGGAGAATCCCGACGCAGAGACCTACATTTTCAACATCAACCCGGCTGCGCGCTGGCACGACGCTTATCCGACCGAGGGCGGACGCAACATTACCGCTGAGGACATCGTGGTCAACGTCGACCGCAACACTGCCGGCGTTGACTCGACCGGTGCCGAAGATGGCTCGTTCCTCGGCCTCTCAAGTTGGCGCAAGGTCGCCAGCGTCGAAGCGGTGGATGAGCGCACTCTGCGCACGACATCGGACGGCGTCGACTCGACCTATCTCTCAGCGACCTTCCTGCGGCCCTTCGGTTGGATGGCGGCGCCGGAAGGCATCCGCGAGTGGGGCACCGAATCGGATGTCTGGCGCGACGACCCGACCACCTTGCGTGTGGCCGGCTCTGGTCCGTTCATCGCGGAGAGCTACGAGCCGACCGAGGTGTTCGTCGCCAATCGCAACCCGGACTACTGGAAGGAAGACGCCTGGGGTCAGCAGCTGCCCTACGTCGACCGCATGGAGTACTACAACCTGTTCGACGAGACGGCGATCGAGACCGCAGTGCGCTCCAAGGAGCTCGACGGCGCCTGGCTAAACATCAGTCGCGTCGAATCGCTGCTCAACGACTTCCCGCAGATGCAGCGCAACACCGTCGGCGGCGGATTCACGATCATGATCCGCACCAACTACAACCCCGACTGGCCCGGTGAGGACGGCGAGGGCAATCCCTGGCTCGACCGTCGCGTGGCCGCCGCCTTCCACCTGGCGACAGACCGCTATCTGATGATCGACACGGTCTACCTGGGCTCGGCCAAGCCGTCGGTCCTGGAAGAGATTCCCTGGTTCTCAACATTCTGGTCACCGAGCCAGGAAGAGATGACGGAGATCCCAGGATTCCGCGCGGACCACGAGGCCGATATCCGCGAAGCAAACGAGTTGATGGACGCCAGCGGGTTCCGCGACTCCGGCCGCTCGATCTACCTCTTCGCCCCCGACGTCTGGGAGCAGCGCTACCCGGGCATCGTCGAAACCGCGAAGAACATGTACGAGTCGGCGCTCGGTGTCGGCATCGAGATCAGCATCGACCCGTACACGATCCTGCTCCAGCGCCTGGTCGACGGCACGTCCACCGGCCAGATTCCCTGCTGGACGAACCCGCCCTCCGACCTCGACCCGACCAGCTACTGGCTCAATGGTCGCGTGCCGGGTGGATCGGCGAACTTCTACAGCTACGAGAACCCGCGTGTCACCGAGATCGCCGAGGAGATGAAGGTCACGCTCGACTTCGAGGCGAAGGGTGAGCTCTCGCGCGAGATGGTGCAACTGCAGCTTGGCATCCACCCCGACTACGGTTGGGAATCGCTCTCGCCGGGTCTGGGCGTGATGAACCCGGTCTCGAACGAGGCGGCCTGGCCCTGGTACCACGTGATCCCGGATGGCTACCAGTTCGCCCACCAGGGCCACAAGATCGTCGAGGAGCTGTGGCTCGACACCGCCCACGAGGACTACCAGGCATAGCCAATCTCTACGACCAATGGCTCGGCTGCTCACCACGCTCGCTGTTTCGGCAGCGTGCGAGGCGGGTGAGCAGTCGGGCGCTCGGCGCCGCATTCGACCGCTCGTGTGAAGCAGTTGGCGTGTCAGGCGTCGTTTCGCTTACACTCTGCCAATCTGCACCTCCAATGTCGGAGCAAGGAGCTTCTGTATGACCGAACGGAACTACTGGCAACGAATCCGTCGAAACCGTCTGAGTCGTCGTGATTTGTTGCGTGCGTCGGGACGCGCCGGCGTAGGCGCAGCAGGGTTGGCCCTGGTCGGTTGCGGTGGCGATGACGACGACAGCATCGCGCAGGTTGAGCAACAACAGCAGCAGCAACAACAGGCGATGCAGCAGGGCCAGCAGCAACAGCAGCAGGCGATGCAGTCGCAGCAACAACAGCAGCAGTCGCAGCAGGGCCAATCTGCTGACCAGACCGCACAGCAGGCTGACCAGCAGGAGCAAACAGCCGACGATGCCGACGATCAGCAAGCGCAACAGGCTGCGGTCAGCCAGGTCGTGCGCGGAGGGGACCTGCGATTCTCCACGCCGGCGGCAACCCACGACTACTTCGATCCGCACCGCGCCGTGTTCGGGCCGACTCAGTTCTGGATGGGGTTCTACATGAACTACCTCATCCGCTGGCGCAACAAGGAACAGGGCATCATGGAGGCGGACGTCGCCTCGCTCCCGGAGGTTCCCGACGCGGAGACCTACATCTTCCGCATCGATCAGGGCGCGCGCTTCTGGGACCTGTACCCGACCGAAGGAGGTCGACTCGTTGACGCCGAAGACATTCGCGTAAATTTCCAACGTCAGATCGAAGCCGTGGATGCGAACGGAGCCGAGGACGGCACGTTCCTCGGCGCTTCATCATTCCGCAAGACGGCATCCATGGACGTGCCCGACGAGACGACGTTCGTGGCTAAGACTGCTGGCCCCGATGCAACCTGGATGGGCGTGCCATTGCGCCCCTTCAGTTGGGTCACGAGCCCTGAGGCGATCAATGAGTTTGGCGACCGCTGGCGTGACGAAGCGGGCAATGTCGAACTCTCCTCGGGCACCGGCATGTTCATTCCGCAGCGCTTCGATCCCGACATTGGGATCGACATGGTCCGCAACGAGAACTACTGGAAGATGGGCGTCGACGGGCAGCCGCTGCCGTACTACGACACGGTCACGCTGTCCAACATCACCGACGCAACCGCGGTTGAAGCCGCTTATCGCAGCAAGGAGATCTTCAACGGCCGCTTCCCGCTGTCGTCGCTCCAGGCGGAGGGCATTCTGAACGATTTCCCCGATCACGGGCAAGGCACGGTGGCCTTCGGATTCACGATCATCACCGGCGGCGCGAACTTCAATGCCGACTATCCAGGTGAAGACGGCCTGGGCAATCCCTGGATCGACCGCCGCTTCACGCAAGCGATGCATGTCGCCGTTGACCGATATCTGATGATCGACACGGTCTATCTCGGTTCCGGAAAGCCCTCAGGCATGGGTGAGACGCCGTGGTACAACGCCTATTGGGCCATCCCGGAAGACGAACTGCTACAAACGCCCGGCTTCCGTCCCGACCGGGCGGTTGACATCGCCGAAGCTCGGGCGCTGTTTGACGCATCGGGCTACGACCGCAGTCGTGGTCTGACGCTGATCGCACCCGATATCTGGGAAGGCACCTACCCGGGCATACTCGAGACCGAAGTCGGAATGTATCGCGAAGCGCTCGATCTCGAAGTCAGCTTCGACGTGCAGCCCTACACCGTCATTCTCCAGCGCTGGATCGAGGGCACCTACCCGGGACAGGGCCCGCAGTGGACCAACCCGCCGTCGGACCTCGATCCAACCACCTCGTACAACAACAACTACATTCCCGGCGGCAGCACGAACAACCTGGCGTACGAACATCCACGAATGACCGAAATCGCCGAAACGATGACGGTCACTCTGGATCAGGAACAGCGTCAAGAGTTGGCGCAGGAAGCCCAGCGCATCCTGCTCGGCACGCATCCCGATTACGGACTCGATGGCGTTGCCAACAGCCCAGGCGTGATGAACGGTATCTCGCCAGTGCTGTGGTGGCCGTTCGTCAATCACGGCGACGACACGCTCCAGTTCGCCCACTCCAGCCATCGGTACGACGAGTCCTGGATCGATGTCAACCACCCGGATTACCCGGCGTAACGACCAACGACGTTCCAGCGTCTACTGGACCAGACGCCAACTGATCGGGAGCAGCGATGCAGCGATACCTCATCCAACGCCTGATCCTTGTGATCCCGACCCTGTGGTTGGTGATCTCGCTCCTTTTCCTGGCGCTGCGCGCGCTGCCTGGCGACTTTGTCACACGGAAACTCTCGAACCTGGAGAATCAGGGCGCGGAACAGCGTGAATCGGAGATCGTTGGATACATCGAAGTCACCGACACGACGCATCGCGTGATCTCGGGCGACACGCTGGAGAAGATCGCGACCAACAACAACACGTCGGTGTCGGCGCTGCTTGCGCAGAATCCTGACTTGGACACCTCGGGCGAGCTGCGACCGGGTACGAGAGTCACGGTGATTCCCGGTCAGTTACTCGAGGCGATTTCAATTGGACAGAGCATTGCTTTGCCTGAAGAAGTCGAACAAGGAGTGCAACTCCTGATCGACCGCAACCCCGATGTCAACTTCCCGCTGTATCAGGGCAAGCCGTATGCCGAGGCGGGGTCGGTTCTGGTCATCCGCGACAGCTTGACGCTCGATGAGTTAGCGCACGTCAATCGCATTGATGCGAGCGACATCCTGGCGGTGAATCCAACCGGTAGCGCCAGTAATCCCGACGGCAATCTATCGGCCGATACGCAATTGCTGCCAACGGCGCTAGTGGTCACCGATGAAGGTGACACCCTGGAGCAGATTGCCGTTGCCTACGGTCGCGATCTAGAAGAAATGACTACAGCGAACCGGGGCATTGATCCGGCTGAGCCACTAGAAGCCGGAGTCGCGATCCACGTCCCATCCGACCGGATCGTCACGCCAACCACCAAGATTACCGAGGCCAACATCAGGCACCGCCTGGGCATCGATAAGGGGCTCGGCACCCAGTACATCGACTTCCTTTGGGAGACGGTGCGGTTGAAATTCCGTCCGTCGTTCCAGACCCAGGAGGGGTCGCTGGATATCTTCCTCCGAGCATTACCACGTACGTTGCATCTCAACGTGTACGCATTGATCGTGGCGCTGACCATCGCGTTGCCGGTCGGCATCCTCTCGGCTATGCGTCAGGACCGCCCGCTGGACTATGCGCTGCGAGGGTTTGCCATCCTCGCACTGGCGGCGCCCTCCTTCTGGATCGCGACCATGATGATCTTCGTGGTCACGCCGGGCGGCATCTCGGATAGCGGGATCTGGTCGATCCCGCTGACCTCTGAGGAGGCGCGATCGGTGTTCACATCGTTCACCGGAGCGCTGGCGTTGTACACGATTCCTGCCGTCGCGGGCGGACTTGCCGCCGGCGCCGGTCTGATGCGGATTACGCGGTCCGAGTTGCTCGAAGTGCTGCGTCAGGACTACGTCCGCACCGCCTGGTCGAAGGGTCTGCGCGAGCGGACCGTGATCCGCCGACACGCGATGCGCAACGCCTTGGTCAATGTGATGAGCGTGCTCGGCTTGCAGGTGGCGGCCCTGGTTGGCGGCAACATCATCCTCGAGCTGCTATTCAACATTCCCGGCATCGGTTTGCTGCTGATTCAGCGGATCAACCAGGCCGATCTGCCCGTCGTACAAACGATGGTCTTCTTCTTTGCGCTGTTCATCATCGTGGTGAACATCATCATCGACATTTCATACGCGGTCATCGATCCGCGTATCCGCTTCGCCTAACCGGGTGACTGCACCGGCTGACCGGGGAGGGGCAACATGAGTGATGACCGACAGTCTCAAACGCAACTCGAGGAGTTCGCGCAGGCGCAGGGCCTGCGCGTTGAGGAACGCAGCTTTCTGCAGCTGCTTGGCCGCGCGTTGGTGTCATTTTTCCGGACTAAGCCATTGGGCGCCGCTGGGCTGACGCTGGTTGTGGTCTGGTCGGTCATCGCCGTGGGGACGGTCGGTTCCGGCGGCGGTTGGTTGGGCTTGGGTCGTTACGACTCGCAGGATGTCTTCAAAGTCGCCAACGCCAACTTCGCCGACGACAAGATTGCCAACGAACTCGACGGCAAATCGGCTGATATCTCCGACAGCGAGCTTCGCGAGCTTCTGTTACAACCCGCCGTCTATGGCGATCTGGCTGAGCAGTCCGGTGTCCTTGACGACATGCTGGAGTACGTCGAAGGTCTGATCGCAAGCGGAACGCTGCTGACTCACCTGGCGGAGTTCGACCCAGCCCAGATTGAGATCGTTGACGGCACGATCAACGATGTCGATGACTTGCTCGCGACCGGCACGAACACGCCGCTGACAACGGCCTCGCTGCAAGGGCCCTCGGGCAAGCACTGGTTCGGCACCGACCGCGCGGGACACGACCTCTTCTCCCGGGTGACTGAAGGCGCGCGGTTGTCGCTCTACATTGGCTTCTTCGCCACGCTGATCGGTGTGGTCGCTGGAACAGCCATCGGACTCATTTCTGGCGCCCTGGGCGGCAACATCGACCTGGCGATCAACCGTCTGATGGACGCGCTGCTCTCCTTCCCGCCAATCGTGCTGTTGCTGTTGTTGCGCTCGGTGACGGAGCCATCTGCGCTGTGGGTGACGTTGGCGCTCTCGGTGCTGGCTGTGGGGCCCGTCCAGCGGATTGTCCGCGGCGCGGTGATCGCACTGCGCGAGATGCCCTTTGTCGAGGCCGCCCGGACGGTCGGCGCGACGAACGCCCGAATCATGCTGATGCACATTCTGCCTAACATCGTTGCCCCGTTGATCGTGATCTTCTCGATCACCATCGGCGCGTTCATCCTCGCCGAGGCCGCGCTCAGCTTCCTCGGACTGGGCACGCTCGATGTCTCCTGGGGCAAGATGATCGCCGACGGTCGCCAGTTCATTGTGCAGTCGCCATGGACCTCGTTGTTCGCCGGCCTGGCGCTGACCAGCCTGGTGTTTGGCTTCAATGTCCTCGGCGATGCGCTGCGAGATGTCTTCGACCCGAGACTGCGTGGCAGCCGCTAGCCGGATACCCGCTGGGCACCGCTCCAGGAGGCCTTTGAAGAACTCCCCTTCTCCCCCCTTGCGGGGGAGATACCGAAAGCCTGCCCCTGGCCTGAACAGGGGGCAGAGTGGGGTCCGCTGTTTGGCAGCCATATCTGGTCATCATCCGCCCCCCCTCTGTCACTCCGTGACATCTCCCCCCGCAAGGGGGGGAGAGGGGATTCGGGAGCTTTTCCAAGGTCTCCCCAGCGCGGGTATCACCAAAACAACGGCGCCCCTTGGCGAATGTTCCACTGGACGCCTTGTACGCTACACTTTCACAACCATCGACGCGCGTCCGCCGCGCTTCTGAAGGAGCGAGAACTGATGACCGAACGTAACTATTGGCAGCGCATGAAGCGCAATCGGCTTAGTCGCAGAGATCTGTTGCGAGCCTCAGGTCGGGCTGGCGTTGGAGCCGCCGGCCTGGCTCTGGTCGGTTGTGGTGACGATGACGACGATGCTCAGCCAGCGGCTGCTTCCCGTCAGCAGGACCAGCAGCAGGACCAGCAAGAGGTCATGCAGCAACAGCAGCAGGACCAGCAGCAACAGGCGATGCAGCAGCAGGATCAGCAGCAGCAAGCCGAGCAGACCGCTGCCGCTGCCGATCAACAGGACCAGCAGCAACAGCAGGCGATGCAGCAACAGCAGCAGCAATCCGGCGACCTCCGCTCGTACGGCGGCACGCTGCGCTTCTCAACTCCTGCCGCCACGCACGACTTCTTCGACCCGCACCGCGGCGTCTTCGGCCCCACCCAGTACTGGATGGGGTTCTACATGAACTACATGATCCGCTGGGCCTCGAAAGAGGGCGGGATCATGGAAGCGGACATCACATCTCTGCCCGAGACGCCCGATGCCGAGACGTACATCTTCAACGTCGACCGCGGCGCCCGCTACTGGGACCAATACCCGACCGAGGGCGGTCGTGATGTCACCGCCAGCGATATTGTGATCAACTTCGACCGCCAGATCGCCGCGCTCGACGCCGAAGGCAACCCCGACGCGCGATTCCGCGGCCAGGACGCCTTCAAGAAAACCGCCTCGCACGAAGCGGTTGACGAGACGACCTTCGTCGCTAAGACTGCAGGTCCCGACGCGACCTATCTCGGTGGCACCATCCTGCGACCCTTCTCCTGGATCACCTCGCCGGAGGGCATCCAGGAGTTCGGTACTCGCTGGCGCGACGAGACCGCAAACGTCGAACTCTCCTCCGGCACGGGCCCGTTCATCCCGCAGACCTTCGACCCGGATATCGGCATCTACCTGGAACGCAACTCCAACTACTGGAAGGACGGTCCCGACGGCCAGCAGCTTCCCTACCCGGACGCCGTTGAGTTCGTCAACCTGACCGATGCGACCGCAGTCGACGCGGCATACCGCGGCAAGGGCATCGACATCGGCGGGTTCCCGCTGTCTTCGGTGCAGGTCGAAGAGCTGACCGGCGACTTCCCCGACCACCCGGTCGAGGAAGGCGCATTCGGCTTCACGATCGTCACCGTCATGGGCACATATGAGCCCGGCTGGGAAGGCTCGGACGGGCAGGGGAACCCATACCTCGACCGTCGTTTCGCCTACGCGATGCAGGTTGCGGTCGACCGCGACCTGTTGATCGACGCCGTCTACCTGGGCGCGGCCAAGCCGTCGGCGACCCACTTCTGTCCATGGTTCAGCCAGTACTGGACCGTTCCGCCCGAGGAGCTGCGCACGGTTCCGGGCTTCCGCCTCGACCGCGATGCCGACATCGCACTCTGCCGCGAACTGATCGAAGCCTCCGGCTTCGACAAGGACCGCACGGTGACGATCTACATCCCCGACCTCTGGGAGCAGACCTACCCGGGTATCACCGAGACCACGCGCAACATGTACGCCGAGGCGACCGGCATCAACGTCGAGCTGGACATCCAGCCCTACACCGTGATGCAGGACCGCTACGACAACAAGACGTTCCCCGGCCGGGCGCCGACCTGGACCAACCCGCCGGCCGACCTCGACCCGACGGCGCAGTTCACCCTGTCGCTGAAGGTTGGTGGCGCGTCGAACCTGACGCAGTACAGCTACCAGCCGGTTGAGGACATCGTTGACACGATGTCAGTCACGCTTGACACCGAGCAGCGCCGCGACATGGCGCTGGAGGTGCAGCGGATCGGCCTTGGCGTTGACGAGGAACACGGCCTTGAAGGCATCTTCGGCTGGTTTGGCGTCATGAATGGCATCGCGCCAACCATCTGGTGGCCGTATGTCAACCGACCCGACGACACCTGGCAGTTCGCGCACGACTCGCACAACTGGGACACCGTTTGGATGGACAGCAGCCACCCGGACTTCCCGGCCTAGACCGGGTCCAGTAGACGATGAGTTCTCTGCTCCCCCCATCGCGGGGGGAGCGAGGCCTCAAGTGCGCTCACGGCGCAAGAGCAGGCAATGCAGAAGTACCTGATCCGGCGCATCATATTGGTGATCCCGACGCTGTGGCTCGTGATCTCCATTCTGTTTCTGGTGCTCAACGCACTTCCTGGTGACTACGTCACGATCAAGCTCGCCAATCTCGAAGCGTCGGGCGCGACCAAGATCGAGGCTGAGATTGTCGGCGAGGTTGAAGTTGAACGGACGCTACACCGCGTCGTCGGCGGCGACACGCTGGACACTCTTGCGTTGAAGTACGGTGTCGGTGTTGCGGATATCGTCGCCAACAACCGTAGCCTGGATGCCAACTCCGAGTTGAGACCCGGTTCGACGATTGTCATTATCGATGGCCAACTCTTGTCCTCGATCTCAAGGACGGCGCGGTTGGCGCTGCCGGAAAACACAGAGGACGGCGTTGCGCTGCTCGCGGAACGCAATCCCGATGTTGAGTTCGGTACGTTCTCTGGTGAGCTGTTCGCGCCCGCGGGCGTCACGCTGACGTTGCGCGAAAGCACCACACTGCGCGAGCTAGCGGTGGTCAACCGGGTCAGCCCCGACGACTACATGAACGTCAACGAAGAGGGCACGCCGGCGAACGAAGATGGCTCGCTGACCGTTGACACACCGTTGTTGCCTGGTCAGAAGTTCATCTCGCCGACTCGGGAAATCACCGAGGCCAGCATCAAGAACCAGCTCGGCATCGACAAGCCGCTCGGCACGCAATACCTCGAATATCTGTGGGACACGATCCGCTTCCAGTTCCGGCCCTCGTTCCAGACCAACGAACCGTCGATGGACATCTTCCTGCGTTCCCTGCCGCGTTCGCTGCATCTCACCGTGTACGCGCTGATCGTGGCCGTCGTGGTGGCGTTGCCGGTTGGCATTCTTTCGGCGATGCGCCAAGACCAATGGGTCGACTACGCCCTGCGCGGGTTCGCGATTCTGGCCCTGGCCGCACCGGCGTTCTGGATCGCAACGATGATGATCTTTGTCGTCTCGCCTGGAGGCATTTTTGAGGGCGGCTTATGGTCGATTCCATTGACCGAGGAGAGCGCGAGGAGCATTTTCACCTCTGTTGATGGGTTCTTTGCGCTCTACACGATCCCCGCTGTCGCGGGCGGCATCGCCGCCGGGGCCGGGCTGATGCGGATCACCCGCTCCGAATTACTTGAAGTGTTGCGGCAGGACTACGTACGTACCGCCTGGTCCAAAGGACTGCGCGAGCGCTCGGTCATCCGCCGGCACGCCCTGCGTAACGCACTGGTGCCGGTCTTGAGCGTGTTCGGCCTACAGCTCGCAGCGCTGGTTGGCGGCAACATCATCCTCGAAATTCTCTTCAATATTCCCGGAATCGGCCTGATGCTGATTCAACGGCTCTACCAGGCCGACATCCCGGTTATCCAGACTGCGGTGTTCTTCCTGGCGCTCTTCGTGATCATCGTCAACATCGTGATCGACATTAGCTATGCGCTGATCGATCCACGCATCCGCTACGACTAGGGCCGATATGAGTCAGCAACCAGGCGCTAGCCAGCAACCTGATCAGGGTCAGCAGCTTGACGAATTCGCTGCAGCGGAAGGGTTGCAGGTTGACCAGGCGACCGGCCTGCGGCGCTGGCTGGTTGGTTTCCGACAGTTCATGTCGTCCAAGCGTCTCGGGGCCGCCGGTGTTGTGATCGTGGTGCTCTGGAGTGTCATCGCGGTCGGCACAGTCGGTGATGATGGTGGTTGGCTGGGTATCGGGCGATACGACTCTCGAGACGTGTTCGAAATCGCATCGGTGAGCTATGCCGATGACAAACTCGCTAACGCTCTTGATGGAGTGAGCGCAGATGTTTCAGCTTCTGAACTGCGAGCCATTGTCAGCGATCCCGACATCTTCGAAGAGGCGGCGTGGAATGTCGGCGTCGAGCTTGAGATGGTCGAGTACGCGCTTGGACGGGTTGAAGCGGGTGATCTGATTGACTGGTTGGTCCGGGAGCAACAGATCGAGATTGACGACGGTGTGATCGCCGACCATGATCGATTGCTCGCTGCCGGAACCGACAATCCCTTGATCACGGCGTCGTTGCTGGGACCGTCCGGCAAGCACTGGTTCGGCACGGACCGGGCTGGTCACGATCTTTTCTCTCGCGTGACCGAAGGCGCTCGCCTCTCGCTCTACATCGGATTCTTCGCCACGCTGATTGGTGTGGCCGCCGGAACGGTGACGGGATTGGTTTCCGGATCCCTTGGCGGGTCTGTCGACCTGATCATCAACCGAATCCTCGACGCGGTGCAGAGCTTCCCGCCCATCGCATTCCTCCTGCTGATCGCCTCGATCACCGACCCCTCAGCGCTCTGGGTGACCTTGTCGCTGTCAGTGCTGGGTATCGCGCCAACCAATCGAATTGTGCGCGGTAGCGTGATCCAGATTCGTGAGATGCCCTACGTCGAGGCGGCTCGCACCATTGGCGCCACCTCTTCCCGAATCATGAGCTTTCACATTCTGCCAAACATCTTCGCGCCGCTGATCGTAATCTTCTCGATCACCATCGGTGCGTTCATCCTGGCCGAGGCGGCGCTGAGTTTCCTCGGTCTGGGCACGTTGGATGTCTCGTGGGGCAAGATGATCGCCGACGGACGCCAGTTCATCGTCTATTCGCCCTGGACATCGCTCTGGGCCGGCCTGGCGCTGACGTCGCTGGTGTTTGGATTCAACGTCCTCGGCGACGCCCTCCGCGATGTCCTCGACCCACGCCTGCGGGGCAGTCGCTAGCCTCACGACATGCGTGTTCCGCCGGAGTTGCGAAGCCGAATCGCTATGCGGTTCGTGTTGGCGTTGGTCTCCGTTTGGGTGGCCGTATCGATCATCTTTCTGCTGACCACCGGGACGGTGGGCGATTTCGTTACGCAGAAGTTGACCAACCTGGAGAATCAAGGAGCTGAAACTCGCCTGACCGAGATCGCCGGCGAGATTGAGGTCGGCGTCACTAGAGTGCCTGCCGTCAACGGCCAGACTATCGCCGACATCGCCGCTGAGCGAGGCCTGTCACTGGCCGATCTGCTGACCCTCAACCGAGAGCGCGATCCTCAAGAATCGCTACCCCATGGCGCGCGAGTCACGGTGCTGGCGGGCGAATGGCTCTCCGATCTGGCAATCAAGTGGCGTGTCGTGCGTCCAGAAGACGGCGATCACGGCGTCGCACTGTTGCGCGAACGGAACTCCGAGATCGACTTCGCGGTTTCTGAAGGACGCCTATACGCGCCGACGGGCGCCATCCTGACTTTGCATCACGGCGTCAGCGTGGCTGAGCTCGCGGAGGTCCACCGGATCGCTGCCGCCGACATCCTGGAAGTCAATCCGGCGGGCAGCCCAGGCAATCCGGATGGAGCGCTCACCGAAGACTCGCTTCTGTATCACGGCGACCAGATTGCGTTGCCGATGTCGAAGATTACGTCAGCCACGATTCGGTATCGGCTGGGCGTCGACCGCTCACTAGCCGACCAATACGTGCAGTTTCTCTGGGATGTGGTCCGTTTCGACTACAGCGCCTCGTTCCAGACGCAGGAGAATTCGCTGGCCATCGTCGCACGAGCGTTGCCGCGCACGGTTCAGCTCAATCTATTCGCGCTGATCATTGCGCTCGTGATCGGTGTACCGCTCGGTTGGTTGGCGAGCGGACGCACTAGTCGGCTGGTTGCTCTCCCGGCGCGCAGCCTCGCCCTGTTGAGCCTGGCGGTGCCCTCGTTCTGGATCGCCACGTGGTTGATCGTTGCTGTCGATCCGGGCGGCATTCTCGAAGACGGGCTCTGGAACATTCCGTTCACGGATCCCGCCGCACGTGCGATCACAGATTCGCCTGTGCAGTTCTTTGCGCTCTATGGCATCCCGGCGTTTAGTGGTGGACTCCTCATGGCCGGCGTGATTGGGTTCGCTCTCCGTTGGGGTGTCACGTGGGAGGAGATCCTGCGTCGGCTCCGCGGCTGGATACCAGTGTTCGTCGGCCTGAATCTGGTGTTGGAGTTGCTGTTCAATATCCAGGGACTCGGCCTGCTGCTGATTCAACGGGTGAATCAGGCCGATTTGCCCGTGATCATTGCCGTCTGCGCAATCACCGCGCTCTTCATCGTCTGGTGTCTATTCGTGATCGACAGCGCCCGCGACGTGCTGCAGTGGAAGGAGCGGCGGACATGAACACCCGCACGCTTGGCCGCTCCACCATCGCCGGACTCACGGCCGTCGGCCGACTGGTCCGGCGCGAACCCGTTGGTACGTTCGGATTCCTGATCCTGCTTGTCTGGAGCGTCGTCGCCCTGGGCGCTATCGGTTCAGGTGGCGGCTGGCTCGGCATCGGTCGCTACGACAGCAGTGAAGTATTCAGGACGCTGAATATCGAGTTCGCGCATCTCAAGGCCGCCGCCGCTCTGGATGGGTCGCCCGCAGACCTCTCCCACCAGCAGATCCAGGAGCTATTGGCCTCGCCGGACGTATACGGTCCCTTTGCCGAAGCCACCGATGTACAAGGCGTGATTCAGCACTACTTGCAACCACTGATCGCTGAGGGAGAACTGATCCCGCTCCTCTCAGCCGGCAGATCGCCCCACATCGAGGTGACGGGTGGGGTGATTCACCAAGTGGGCCAAGGATTTTCCAGAGACGCAAATCGGCCTCTGGTCATCAACTCGCTGCAACCGCCCTCAGGGGCGCACTGGTTCGGTACCAACCAGACAGGCAACGACATCTACGCGGTGATTGTCGATCGCGCCTGGCGAGTCCTCTACATCGGCTTCCTCGCAGCGGTAACCGGAGTCGCCGCCGGCGTGCTCCTAGTGCTCGCCGCGCAGCCGCTGCGAGCCACACGGATCGGCCGCGCTCTCGCGGCGCTGATCGGTTCAGTGCTGGACGGCCTACTGGCGCTACCGCCGCTGATCCTGCTGCTCCTGGCTGTGTTTGGACACGGACCGCGGGATCTCGCACTAATCTTGCCGCTCGCCGCGTTCGCCCTCCCGTTCGTCTGGCGGACATTCAGCGAGTCCGATTCGGGCGTCGCGCCAGCGGCGCTGATCGTCGTCTTCCGAAATGTGATGTTGATCGCCATCCTGTCCGAGGCAGCCCTGAGTTTCATCGGCCTCTCCTGGGGTTGGGGGCTGTTGGTCGCGCATGGTCGCCAGTACATTGTTCAGGCGCCCTGGCTGACTCTGTCTGCCGGACTGGCGATAACCTCAGTGCTGCTGGGTGTGTGCGCCCTGGGCTATGGACTCCGCAACCTGACCGAAACACGCAAAGGCGAGGCGCAATGACATCCTTTGACCACGCCACCGACGCTCCTGAACTCCCCGGTGGCATTCTTCGATTCACGCTGCCGATGCCTCCTCCGTTGGGCCACGTGCATGTCTGGTTGATCTCGACCGGCAATGGCTGGGCCATGTTCGACGCCGGCTTCCCGTCACCGCAGGGCGTCGACAAACTCGAGCAAGAGATCCAGCCGCTGCTCACCGACGGCCGCCGGCTCGAGGCCGTCTTCATCAGTCACTACCACCCTGATCACACCGCGTTCGCCGGTCGGTTGCAACGTGCGTTCGATTGCGATGTCTACGTCCACGAGGCCGACTGGGAACGCATGCAGATGATGAACGCCATGCGCCAGGCCGACGACGGCTCCGGCGAGGCATTCCGTCGCAGGTTCTCCAGCGGCTGGACGGAATCGCTTGACGACCATCAATTCGATGGAGAACAGTCGCAGGACGCCAGCGACAGCATGTTCTCGCGGATGCGCGACGCAATGAAAGATATCGAGCTGCCGATGCCGGAACCGACCGTCCTGCAGGGCGGCGAAGTGATCGAGGTCGGCGGACGCAACCTGGAAGCAATCTGGACGCCCGGACACACCGACGGTCACCTGTGCGTCCGCGAGCTCGACCAGGACGCGCTGTTCACCGGCGACCATCTGCTCGGCCGGATCACGCCGCACATCGGGATGTGGCCGGATCAGGAGCGGTCGCCGCTGCCAGACTTCGAAGAGTCACTCAAGCTGGTCCAGGAGTTGAACTCATCGATCGCGCTACCCGCTCACGAGGCGATCATCGAGCATCCGGCCGAGCGTGCCGCTGAGATTCTGGAACACCATCAGGAGCGACGGGTGGAGATGCTCAATGCCGTCTCGGACGGCAATCACTCGGTCAAAGACATCGCAATCCAGACCTTCCCCAAGCGAGCCCACGACCGGATGCAGTTGACGATGGCAATGTCCGAAACCGTCGCCCATCTCGAAGCGCTGGTTGAGGAAGACAAGCTGACCCGCAGCGGCGGCGATGTCGAACGGCGTTACACGCTCGTCTGATCAGGTCAAGCGACCGCGATTCCTCTACCTTCTACCTCGACGTAGAGCACGACTCATGTGGAGGTTCGCATGGCTGATCAGTCTGGCAAGGTCGCATTCATCACGGGAGCGGGTTCGGGAATCGGTCAGGGCACTGCCGTCCGGCTGGCGCGCGACGGCGCCGACGTTTGCATCGCCGAGATCGACCTGGACGGCGCAGCGGAGACTGCGTCGATGGTTCGCGAGTTCGGACGCTCAGCTCATGTCGTGCAATGCAATGTTGCGTCGCAGTCGCAGGTGCAAGCCGCGGCAGACGAATGTGTCAAGGAGCTGGGCGGTATCAACATCGCGGTCGCTAACGCAGGCATCGGACGCGGCGGTTCGGTCCTCGACATGCCGCTGAAGGACTGGCAAGACCAGGTCGACATCAACCTCACGGGCGTCTTTCTGACGGTTCAGGCCGCAGCGCAGCGGATGGTGGCGCAGGGCGACGGCGGACGGATCGTCTGCATCTCTTCATTGGCTGCGCTCAGCACCAGTCAGTGGATGTGGAGCTACTCCGCAACAAAGGCCGGCGTGGCTATGATGGTCCGCGGCTGGGCCTCTGACCTCGGGCCACACGGGATCAACATCAACGCGATCGGTCCCGGCGTGATCGACACCCCGCTGGCGCATGGTCTCGCCGGAGACGAAGGCGGCCCAATTCGAACCGCATTGGAAGAGGCGACTCCGCTCGGTCGCTCAGGCGCACCATCCGATATCGCCGGCCTGATCTCGTTCCTGGTCGGCCATGACGCCGACTTCATGACCGGCAGCTACCTCGTCATGGACGGTGGCATACGCGACGCGCGCGGAGGGAATCTGCTCGAAGATCCTGAGACGCCGCTTGGTCAGGAGCGTGCACGTCACATGCACGCCTCTGAGGAGCGCAACGCACGAATGCAGCCGCTGATCGATCAGCGATAGAGCGATGGGGAGGTTCCAATGGCCGCAATGCCCGATCTTCCCGACGCCGCGCGCGCCATGGTGCTGACCGGCGTGCGCCAACTGGAGATGCAGGAGTTTCCGATTCCCGACATCGGCCCCGACGACGGCCTGCTGCGCATGGAAGTCTGCGGTATCTGCGGATCGGACTATGAGCAGTTCAATGGCGAATTCTCTGTGCACTTCCCGGTGATTCCGGGCCACGAACCGGTCGGACGGATTGCGGCACTGGGCGAGCGCGGGCAAGAGCGCTGGGGCGTTGAGGTTGGTGACCTCGTCTCCGTCGAGCCTGGAGTGCGTTGTGGTCGCTGCAAGCAATGTCTGGACGGTCGACAGTGCAGCGACGGCGCAGGCATTGGCTACACCTTGACAGATCGCGCGCCGGCTCTCTGGGGTGGCTACGCGGAGTACCTCTATCTGCATCCGGCAACCGTGATGCACCGGATGCCCAACGACATGCCGCCTCGACTGGCTGCCCTCTACAACCCATTGGGCGCCGGCTTCGCCTGGGCGGTCAACGCGACCGACCTGCAAGTCGGACAGACGGTGGTGGTGCTCGGCGCAGGGCAACGCGGCATCTGCTCGGTCATTGCGGCGCGAGCCGCCGGCGCCGGCACGATCATCACCACCGGCCTGGGTCGCGACGAGCACAAACTCGCGCTGGCCAGGGAGTTCGGCGCCGACATGACCCTGGTCGCCGATAGCGATCCCGTCGTGGAGCGAGTGCTCGAAGCCACCGATGGTCGAGGGGCTGATGTCGTGATCGATGTCACACCCTACGCCACCGATCCCGTGTCGGATGCGATGAAGATGGCGCGTCGAGGCGGCACGGTCGTGCTTGCCGGACTCAAAGGCGGCCGTCGTGTGCCTGAGTTCAATTCCGACGACATCGTGACTCGCCAACTCACGGTTAAGGGAGTCTTCGGCGTCGATCATGAGTCGTTTGTCCAGGCAGTCGATACCATCCGATCAGGTCGCGTTCCACTGGACAAGTTGCACTCGCATGCATTTGCCTTGGAGGACGCTGCAACGGCAATCGACACGCTCGCTGGCGAGACTGGCGAGCCAGCCGTCAATGTCACGATCGAGCCCTGGCTCTGAGTCGGCAGCGATGCACCATCGATACTGAGGGCCGCTAAAGGTCGGTTAGGATTGCTCTATCTGCAATACCGTCGGAGTCGGTGTCGAGGCATCGATAGAGCCACTAGATGAAGGGAACAGTGATGCCCGAACTCTCTATCAGCGATCAGATCGTTCTGCTGGGCTTGGGTGAAGACGGCGTGCTCGACCGCCCGTACGACGGGCGGCTGGACTACGCCATCGCTGGGGCTTCCTTGCTTGATTTGTCATTCCTGAACCGAATCGACACTGACCCCAATCGGCTCTTTATCATCTCCGCCGACTCAACCGGCAATCCGCTGCTCGATAGCGTGCTGCACCAGATCAACTCTGGTCCTCCCAACCAGCCGATCTCGTACTGGATATCTGAGATCGCCCGTTACTCGCTCGTTCTGCGACAACAGGTGATCGAGGACCTCCTCGAGCGCAACATCATCCACCGCGAGGCCGGCCGTCGGTTGATCGTGCTGAAGTCGGAGAAGTTCCCGCCGACCGACCCACAGGTTGTGCGCGATGTGCAGCGCCGGTTGATCGACACGCTGCTCTCCGATGAGATCCCCGAGCCGGATGTCGTCGCGCTGATCGGCCTCGCCCGAGCCAGCCGCCTGCTTGAACTGCTGCTGCCCCGTGAGTACCTGGACCGCGTTGAAACCCGTGTCGAGCAGCTCGCTCGCATGGACCTGATCGGGATGAGCGTCAACCGGACGCTGGACGAGATTCAGGCCGCAGTCGCGCTTGCGGTGCCAGGACTGTAGGGCTACCTCGATCGAGCCTGAGTAGACGAGCGGAGGCGACTGTGGATTGGCGAGACACACCGGAACAGGCCGCCTTCCGCGACGAAGTCGCGACCCTGATCGACCAGCGCTTGCCCCAGCGCTATCGCGAGTTCGCTGCTCGCGGAGCGATGCCGGAACGAGCCTGGGAGAACGACCGCAAGTCGGACAATCCGGTTGCGCTTTCGGCCGCAGTCGACTGGCACGCTGCGCTCGCCGAGCGTCACTGGGTCGCGCCGCACTGGCCGTCCGAGTACGGCGGCGGCGGTCTCTCGCCGATGGAACAGTTCATTTTCAACCAGGAACTGGCCGAGTCGGGCGCTCCAGGCGTCGGAGGCTCGGGCGTAAACATGCTCGGACCGACCCTGATCGTCCACGGCTCGGACGAGCAGAAGGAACAGTACCTGCCGCCGATTCTCAACGGCGAAGTGACCTGGGCGCAGGGCTACAGCGAGCCGGGCTCCGGCTCCGACCTCGCCTCGCTCACGACCCGCGCCGTGCGTGATGGCGACGACTTCATCATCAATGGGCAGAAGATCTGGACATCGGCCGCGCACACGGCCGACGCAATGTTCGCGTTGGTCCGCACCGATCCCGACGCGCCCAAGCATCGCGGTATCTCCTTCGTCATGATCGACAGCATCAAGACGCCGGGCATCACCGTGCGACCGCTGATCAACATCAACGGAGACCACTACTTCAACGAGGTCTTTTTCGAGGATGTGCGAATCCCGGCCAGCAATCTCGTCGGTGAGCTGAATCGCGGCTGGTACGTGGGTATGACGCTGCTCGACTTCGAGCGTTCAAACATCGGTGGCGCGGTCGCGGCTCGACGGCAGTTGCGTCAGTTGATCACGCACATTCATCAGAATGACCAGGGCGCCCGAGAGCGAGTTACGCCTGAACTGCGTCAGGAAATCGTTGATCGCTGGGTGGAGACCGAGACGCTCTACCAGTTCAGCTTCCGCATCATCTCGATGCAGTCATCGGGACTTGTCCCGAACTACGAGGCGTCAACAGCCAAACTCTTCGCCTCGGAGCTGAGTCAGCGTCTCGCACAGACGGCAACCAAGGTCTTCGGCCTCCACGCCCAAACCTGGAGCGATGCACCACCGGCGAGCACGTTCACCAGAAACTACGTCGGCATGGTCCCGGCCACCATCCGAGGCGGAACCTCCGAAGTCCAGCGAAACGTGATAGCCACCAGGGGTCTGGGCCTGCCGCGGGCCTAGGTGACGAAACATGTTCATGTGGTTATATCGCCTGCCATGCGCGATATGTCATGCATCGATATCTGAACCTTCCCAAATGCGCATGGCCCGTGCGATATATCGCTTGCTCCTTGTGATATATTCCCTTTCACATAGGGCATGTGCGAGATATCGCATGGAGTAGGTCGATTTCATGGCGTACGAGTTGAGGCTCTCCCATCACTCAGATGACGAGCGAACGCTGCGGGCCTTAGACGCAATAGAGCGAAGGCGCGAGATTGCGCGAGCGCTCGTGCCAGCGGGTTATGAGGCGTATTTCCAGGATCAGGCACGATTTCTCAGCGCGCACACCACGGTGTCCATCGAAGGGAACCGCTTGGACTATCAGTCCGTGCAAGTAGCTCTGCTGCATGAGTCAACCGACCCCAACCGGCGAGAAGCGAAGAATGCGGTGGAAGCCTACGAATTCGCGGGCGAGATGGCTCAGGATCCCAACCTGCACATCGATTCTGGACTGATGCGGACCTTCAACTCATTCTTGCTCAAAGGACTACCAGGCCGTGTCGGCAGTGAGCGAGGCCGCTATCGACCAGGTGGCGCCTTGATTCAGGACAGCGTCACCGGGCAGATCAACTACTACGCGCCACCGCCACAATGGGTGGCGGACCTTATACGCTCTCTCGAGCTTGGGATCAGTGAGTGGATGCAGACGGATCCTCCAGAAATTGCTGCTGCCAAGTCGCATTTCGGCTTGATCAGCATCCACCCGTTTTTCGACGGCAACGGTCGCACAGCACGACTCATCGCCGACCTCGTTCTAAACATGACCAACCGCTCTGCTGAAGGCATGCTGTCGATCAGCGGGGTTCTGCTCAAGCGCCGAGCGGAATACTACGAAGCGCTTCGCACCTCGCAAGGTCCTGAGTTCACGGAGCACGTTGACGTCACCGAGTTTGTCCGATTCCACACAGAGTCGCTCGCAACTGCAGTTACTGAGCTGGAGGAGAGGACGAGAGTAATGGACATGAGGCGAATTGCATTAGAGCGGGCATACCTAGAGGTACTGAACCCACGCCGTCTCATTGGCCTGCTTTACCTCTTCGACATTGGCCCGCTGTCGACTTCAGCGTATGCGCGCTTTGCCGGCTGCTCTCAGCAAACCGCACTATCGGACCTGAATGAACTCACCGAAGCCTCAGTGGTCGAGCGTCTCGGCAGAGCTTCGGCTACGCGATATGAGCTCACGCGCGCTGCGAAAGCACTGATCGAGGGCGTGGACCGGGTCTGACCCCGGTGTGAGGTATCTGGCTGCTTTCTGAGACGAAACAAGGACATGATGACCAGCACTGACTCACATCTCCTCGACGGCGTTCGCGTGATTGAGATTGGAGACGAAGTCTCCGCCTATGCCTGCAAGCTACTGGCCGGGCTTGGCGCTGACGTGATCAAGGTTGAACCGCCGGAAGGCTGCTCGACACGCAACATCGGACCCTTCTACGAGGATGAGCCGGGTCCGGAACGGTCGCTGTATTGGTGGCACTACAGCATCGGCAAGCGCTCGGTCACGCTCGACTTCGAGTCGGAGGACGGTCGTTCGTCGCTGCTGACTCTGTTCAAGACGGCCGACCTCTTCCTCGATGCACGATCCAAGAACGACATCGACGCCTACGGCCCTGATGAAGACGTCATTCGTCAAGCGAACCCGGATATCGTGATTGCTCGCATGTCACCCTTCGGTGATTCTGGACCGTGGGCTGAGTATCGAGGCTCGGACCTCGTGCACCTGGCGCTCGGTGGGCCGATGATGAACTGCGGCTACGACCCGCAGCCGGATGGCACCTACGACACTCCGCCAATCGCGCCGCAGATGTGGCAGGCGTACCACATCGCCGGCGAGCTGACCTGCATGAATGCCATCGCGGCACTGATTGATCGTCACCGATCGGGTCGCGCCCAAACGTTGCACACCGCCGTCCACGACGCGGTAGCCAAGAACACCGAGCTCGATCTGATGAGCTGGGTCTACCGACGCGCCCGCTACTTCCGCCAGACTTGCCGACACGCCGCCGAGGTCGTCACGCCGCTGCCGATGATCGGTCCGACCAAGGACGGACGCTGGGTCATGGCGCTGCCTCGCGGACGCTCGCAATCGCTGATCGACTTCCTCGACGACTACGACATGTCCGCCGACCTCAAGGAAACGCCGCCAGAGACGGGCGGAGCCAGCACCAGGTCGAGAGGCGAAACAGCGGCGCATTTGCAAGAGGTCTCGCAACGCCTAATCCGCAAGTTCCGTTTCGAGGACGTGCCCTGGCGAGATGCGCAGGACCTCGGACACCTCTGGGCGCCGCTGCGCAAGCCGCACGAGAACGCCCTCGATCCTCACTGGTGGGAACGAGGCAGTTTCGCCAAGGTTGAACATCCTGAACACGTAGTCGACGGCAAGCCAGCGGAATTCATCTATACCTCAAGCAAGTGGGTGTCGTCCGAGACCTCATGGAAGGTCGGCCCGCGCGCCCCGTTACTCGGCG
This sequence comes from Dehalococcoidia bacterium, assembly GCA_965207365.1. Classification (GTDB taxonomy): domain Bacteria; phylum Chloroflexota; class Dehalococcoidia; order Bin125; family Bin125; genus Bin125. The sequence continues at coordinate 2,218,384 of OZ242281.1, forward strand.
AGCACAACGACGAAATCCTGGCAGATCTGAAACCAGATTCCCAGGCCGCTAGTTCTTCGCTCCCCCCCTTGCGGGGGGAGCTGCCGAAGGCTGAGGGGGGGTCCCTCTCCCGATGGGGAACCCCATTCCCCCTCGACGGTATCCGCATCCTCGACTTCACCTGGTGGCTCGCTTCAGGCGGAGCTCCCCGATTCCTTTCCGCACTGGGTGCCGAGGACATCAAGGTCGAGTGGCATCAGAACATGGACCTGCGCGTCGGCATGGCGCAGTTCCCGCAGGGCGGTCAGGCAGCTCGACAGGCGCTCGGCGTCAACGAGGGTCCGTTGCCGCCCGACAATTCCACAATCAACCGCTCCGGCCAGTTCAACGACTTCCACGCTGGACACCGCGGACTCTCGCTCAACCTGCGCGACCCGCGCGGCCTCGAGATCGCCAAGCAGCTCGTCGCAGTCAGCGACATCGTCGCCGAGGGCTTCTCGCCCGGCGTGATGGAGCGTTGGGGTCTCGGTTATGAGGTAATGAAGGAGATCAAGCCCGATATCATCTACCTCTCGCAGTCGGGCATGGGACAGGTCGGCGTCTACGGTCGCTACCGCACCGTTGGACCGATTGCCGCCTCGTTCGCCGGGATCTCCGAGCTGTCCGGCCTGCCTGAACCCTACGCGCCCGCCGGCTGGGGCTACAGCTATCTCGACTGGTTCGGCGCCTACAACCTGGCCAATGCGATGATGGCCGCGCTCTACTACCGCTACCGCACCGGCAAAGGCCAGTGGATCGATTCTTCGCAGGTCGACGCGGGTATCTACCTGAACGGCACCTCGGTGCTCGAGTGGTCGGCCAACGGCAAGGTCTGGCAGCGCTACGGCAACCGCTCGCCTTACAAGCCGGCCGCGCCTCATGGCGCGTACCAGTGCCGCCACGACATCGAATCCAACGACCGCTGGATCGCCTTCGCCTGCTTCGACGAGCCCAACTGGCAGTCGCTGCGCCGGGTCATGGGAGACCCGGAATGGGCCGCCTCAGACCGCTTCGCCAGTCTCGCCGACCGTCTCCAACATCAGGACGAACTGGACCAGAGAATCGGCGAGTGGACCCGGCAGCACGACCGCTGGGACCTGATGCAGCGCCTGCAGGAAGCCGGAGTCGCCGCCGGAGTCTGCCAGGACGCGCAAGACCGATTCGAGGCCGACCCACAGCTCAGCCACCTCAACTGGCTGACCGAGGTCGAGCACTCAGAAATGGGTCCCTGGCCAACCAAGGAAGTCCCCGTCAAGTGGAGCGAAACCCCACCATTCATGGGAGGCCCCATCGATCGAGGATCCCCGCTCTACGGAGAAGACAATCACTACGTCTTAGGGGAGCTGCTGGGAATGAGCACGTCAGAGATTTCGCGCTTGGCGGATGACGGCGTGATCGCTGAGGATCTCACATCGGTGTGAGTGCTGCTACAGCTGAAGCGCCAACTGTTCAGGCTCCCGCTCGGAGCTTGTCTCCGCTAGCTCCAAGTGCACTTGGATCGCCTCGAGGAGCGCGGCTTCTGAGTCAACGATGGTCACTAGTTCCTGCGACACAAACTGATCGAGATGTTGGCGGCCGATTTCAGGTTTCGACCAACCGATCACGACTGGCATCTGCCGCTTGACCGCCTTCTTGATCGCGTCGAGCGTGCCGCCCTTTTCGCCGGGATCGACCGCGACCAGGACGCGGCCAAGCGCGCAGATCGTATCGTTGCGCTGCATCGCTCGCCATACGGTCCATCGGGCATTCGACTCGAACTGTGAGACCACAGTGAGATGGTCGCGAATGTCGTCCCATGGTTCTATGGCTGCCTGTAGTTCGCGCCGCGGTCTGAACTTGTCCGGAAGTCCCTCCGCCAGTACCGCGATTGTGTGTCCACCAGCGGCGACGCATGCCACATGGCCAGCCATATCGACTCCCCTAGCGTATCCGCTGACGAGGGGCAGATTCAATTCGGCCGCGAAAGAGCCTGCTGCTCTTGCGAACTCAATGCCCCGCTCTCCAGCGGCGCGAGAGCCACACAGGGCTATACCGGGATCGTTTAGACGCTCTATCTGACCGAAGACTGCCAGATTGCCAAGTGAGCCCGCACGGATTGAAGTAGTGGAATCTGTTGTGGTCATTGGACGGCCTGTCAGCAGAAGAGTAAGTCGTTGCGGTCATTTTCGGTGGATTCAGGATGCCAATCAGGCCAGTTGTCCACACTTGCGGGAAGTCCATTGCAGTGTTTGGCGGTCTTGGTAAGCGAAAGACAATGGACGGCAGTGGCTCCTGCACGTCGAAGTGTTTTGACACCTGCCATCATCGTGTCTCCGCTGCGATAGAGGTCGTCAACAAGCAGTAAACGTTTTCCGAACACGTCTCTGTCCGCGTTCATCATTGCACTAAGAGCGTTGACATTGCGTACGTTTGATTCCGCCCTACCCTTTTGTGGCGTCTGATTGCGTGAGCGCAACCAAGCCCGCTTCTTCCCGAATCTCAAGCAGATCGCATCTGCAATCGCAGCAGGCAGGTCGAAATTCTTGGCTTGAGTCCCTGGTATTGCTGCAACTGCATCGACGGATTGGATCGGAATGTAGCTTGTCAGCCAATCCAGACACGCGCGCCGCAGCTGGTCAACTGCCTGAGGCTCGGAAGGGTTGCCAAGACCGTAGTCCTTGGCCTGCTGTACGAGATCGCCCAAAATCGAACGCTCTTCAATGTCTGCAAACCGTTGAAGCCCCAGGGCGTGCGACGAGTCGGCCTCGTCGTCGATAGTCACGCTCTTGCCCAGCAACTCCAGAAATGCCCGCGTCGGTGCGTAGACGTCACCGCGACGCGCGGAGACAACCACCGAGTGCGTAGTCACGCTCTGCCTCACCTCAACATCTATCGGCAGTGCCCGTTGAATGAGGGACTGGAAGCGACTGAGCATGCGCTCCGGCTGAATTTTGGCAGCCAGTTGCCACCCACCAGGCACCTGGGCATAATCAACGCCTTTCACACGACCACAGTCTGGCATTTCTCCATGCTCCTCAGCAGGGAACAATATAGCATGGATGGTCTATGTAAACCTAATGGGCGCAAATCGGCTACAACGACCCATAGATCGCGTCGATCAGCGCGGCTGCCCTGATATCGTGGGCGACTTCGGTGCCCATTCGGTTCATTACGTAGCCGAAGCCGATTCCGGCGTCGAGATCGGCGTAACCCAACGAACCTCCGGCACCGGGGTGGCCGAAGACTCTTGGGTTGGGGCCCCACGGCGTTGAATCTGCTGTCAGGGCCCAGCCGAGACCGAAGCGTGTGTTGATTCCAATGCAGGTGTCGGGTCCGTTGGTCTGCTCGGTGATGCCCTGCTCAATGGTCTCGGGGTTGAGCACGTGAATCCCGTCGATTTCACCGCCGTTGGCCGCGCCTCCGTAGATCCTTGCCAGCGCGCTCGCGGTGGCGTGTCCGTTGGCGGCGGGGATCTCCGCGGCTCGCCAGGCCCGTTGCGAGGCCACTGCGGGGCCTCCTGGATTGAACACCGGCGGGTTGATCACAGCGACGATACCGACACTGTCCGGGTCGCCGAAGAGATCGCTGGTCGGAGGGAAGTCGGCTGCGATCTGTGGTTCGATCACCGTTGATATGCGGGCGTCAAACTCTGGGCCCGTGCCGATGTGCGCATCCAGTCCGAGCGGCGCCGCAAACTCTTCTCGGAAGTAGGCGCCGATCGAGCGCCCGTCAACTCGTCTCACCACTTCTCCGACGAGCCAGCCGAAGGTCATGGCGTGGTAACCGTGTTTTTCGCCCGGTGTCCACCACGGTTTCTGTGCAGCCAGGGCTTCGGTCATGGTCTCCCAGTCGTACATGTCTTCTTGCACGAGGGGCTTTGAGATCGCGGCCAAGCCCGCCTTGTGACAGAGCAGCCAGCGAACCGGGATCGATTCCTTACCGGCGGCGGCAAACTCCGGCCAGTATTCGGCGACCGGAACGTCGAGGTCGAGCTTGCCCTCCTCGACCAATCGATGCGCGCAGAAGGCGACCAGCCCCTTGGTTGACGAATACACGTTGACCAGGGTGTTGCGGTCCCACTCGCGCTCCCGATCAGGCGCGTACCAACCGCCCCAGAGGTCGACGACCGGCTCGCCGTTGAGATAGACGGCGATGGCCGCGCCTACTTCGTCGCGCTCGGCGAAGTTGTTTTCGAAGGCCTCTCGAACGGCTTCGAATCGTGGGTCGTTCCAGCCGTGGATTGGGACTGCCATCAGAGTTCTCCTGATTGTGTCTCAGTCCCCGCTCTACGGAGACCTTCGAAAAACTTCCGAATCCCCTCTCCCCCCCCTTGCGGGGGGAGATGTCACGGAGTGACAGAGGGGGGGCGGCGGATGATGACCTGATAGGGCTCCCGAACAGCGGGCCCCCCCTCCGCCTTCGGCATCTCCCCCGCAAGGGAGGAGAAGGGGAGTTTTCAAAGGTCTCCGCAAAGCGGGGACTGGAAAGCTCGATGTTTGAGCCACCCTCTCAAGTGCGCGTCTAGCTGCTACAGCGAGGCGTAGATCGCATCGATCAGGCCGTTGACACGCGGGTCGCCGCTGAGATTTTGCTGCATCTGGTTCATCGTGTAGCCGAAGCCGATGCCGGCGTCGAGGTCGGCATAGCCGAGGGAGCCTCCGGCGCCGGGATGACCAAAGGCGCGAGGATTGGGTCCGAGCGGCATGAACTCGGAGGTCAGCATCCAGCCGAGGCCGAAGCGGGTCTCGATCTGCAGACACGTGTCCGGGCCGAAGGACTGTTCGACCAGCGCGTTGTCTAGGGTCTCAGGATTGATCACATGGATGCCGTCGATGCTGCCGCCATTGGCCGCGCCTCCGTAGACGCGGGCCAGGGCTCGCGCAGTGGCGTGTCCGTTGGCTGCGGGGATTTCCGCGCCTCGCCAACCTCGGCTGGCGGTGATGTTCTGGTCGTCGGGGCCGCCGAGCGGGGGATTTGAGAACGCAGCCGCGCCGACGCTGTCGGGACCGCCGAACACATCGATGATGTTGGGAGCATCTGGATCGATAGGTGCGTCCATCAGCGTTGAGATTCGGCCATCGAATTCAGGTCCCGTGCCAATGTGCGCGTCGAGACCCAGCGGTCCTGCGAACTCTTCCCGCCAGTAGTTGCCGACTGAGCGTCCATCAATCCTGCGTACGACTTCGCCTACCAGCCAGCCGTAAGTCAGTGCGTGGTAGCCATGTTGCTCACCGGGCGTCCACCAGGGCTCCTGTTCGGCCAGTGCCTCGCACATGGTGTCCCAGTTGTACAGGTCTTCCATGACCAGCGGTCGGCGCACGGCGGCCATGCCGGCGCGGTGCGACATCAGCCAGCGGACGGGGATGTCACCCTTGCCGGCCTGGGCGAACTCGGGCCAGTACTCCGCCACCGGAGCGTCGAAGTCGAGCAGGCCCTGCTCAGCCAATCGGTGCGCGCAGAACGCGGCCAGACCCTTGGTCGTCGAGAAGACGTTGACCAGCGTGTTGCGATCCCACTCGCGCTCGTGGTCGGTGTCGTACCAGCCGCCCCAGAGGTCGACGACTGGCTCGCCATTCTGGTAGACCGCGACCGATGCTCCGACCTCGCCATGCTCGGCAAAGTTGGTAGCAAAGGCCTCGCGGACTGCGTCAAATTGTGGTTCGTTCCATCCACCAATCGGAGCGTCGGTCATGGTTGAATTCCTTGTGCTGATTGAGTGTTCGCCTGTCCGCAAGCAACGCTAACAGGTCAACCAACGAGTAGCCTGTCGGCGTCACAATGACCTTGAAAGGACTTCTGAATGCCGAGTATCCCGACTGAAGCTGAAGTGATGGCAATGATGGACTCGCTCTCCAACTGGGGACGCTGGGGCGACGATGACCAGTTGGGCACGCTCAATCTGGTCACTCCCGAGGTGCGCAAGGCTGCAGCAGGGCTGGTCTCGGAAGGCGTTTCGGTCTCCTGCGCCTGGGACATTGAAAACACGCATCAACCGGACCATGCAATGGGTACTCCTCAACGGTTCATGGTCGCGACCGGCGAGTCGGCGGCGGCGATAGCCGAGGCTGGCGTCTCGCGCATGGGCGGTGCGATGGAGTTCTTCGGGCTGGTCTATCACGGATACGCAATCACGCACCTCGACGGCCTTTGCCACATCTTCTGGGACGGCAAGATGTACAACGGCCAGCCCGCGCGTTTGGTGAATGCAACCGGCGGAGCAACGAACCTGCCGATCACCGAGCTATGCGATGGTATCGTCACGCGCGGCGTGCTGTTGGATGTCGCCGCAGCCAAGGGCGTCGACTGGATGGAGCCGGGCGAGGGTGTCTTCCCTGAGGATCTGGAAGCGGCTGAAGAGCGCCAGGGCGTTCGCGTCCGTGAGGGCGACGCCGTCCTGTTGCGCACCGGCTACGGCAAGCGCAAGCGCCAGGTCGGTCGCGAGGCGCTGCTGGAAACCGGCTTCCCCGGCTACCACGTGGCCTGCCTGCCCTGGCTCCACGAGCGTGGTGCAGCCGTGATCGGCGCCGACACCGCTACCGATGTCAACCCATCGGGCTACGAAACGCTGGGCATTCCAATCCACGCGGTCGGGATCGTGCACATGGGGCTCTGGCTGATGGACAACATGCAGCTCGAGGATGTCGCTGAAGCGGCCAACCGCTACGGCCGCCACGAGTTCCAGTTCGTGCTGAGTCCGCTCAGGATCATCGGTGGCACTGGCAGTCCGGCGAATCCTCTGGCAATCTTCTGACGCGTCACCGTCGCCGCAGCCAAGATCTCGATACGCTTGCGGATAGAACGACCACCCACGGAGAGCGGAAATGAGCACGGAACGTCGAACAGTCACTGTAGAGCTCGAGGCCGAGATCGAGGGTCGAGCACAGATCGCTGCGGCGCGTCGCGGTATGAGCTTGAGTCGCTACTGTGAAGCAGCAATCGCGGGGGAGGTCGACCGCGATGAAACTGAGACGCTAAGGCCTCATTTCACCGGCGCCAAGATCATTGTCCGCACGAAGAAGCGCGGCAACCGGGAGGCGATTGAACGCTTGCGAGAGTCTCGCAACAAAATCTTCAAGGGCAGACCACTGCAAAGCGATTCCGTGGATATCGTCCGAGAGATGCGGGAGGAGCGTGACGCCCAGTTAGACGAGTGGAGATGACAGAGCCAGTCGTCGTCGATTCGAATCTCGTGGTTAAGTGGTTAGTTCTTGAGGGAGACTCGCACTTGGCGGACGAGCTGCAGACGCATTGGGACAATCAAGGGATAGAGCTGCTGGCTCCGTCTCTGTTGTTTTTCGAGCTGACGAACGTCCTCCATAAGTATGTTCGACGAGGGGCGCTGTCCGATCTCTCCGCTATCGAGTTGCTCGATCGAATGAGAGCATTTGATATCACGCTGGTTCAAGACCTCTCGCTCCATCGCAGAGCACTGCAGCTCGCAAGCGAGCTCGGGCAGGGTGCCGTGTACGACTCCCACTACCTCGCCTTAGCCGAAAATGTCGACTGTGAGTTCTGGACCGCCGACGGTCGATTTTACCGAGCAGCATTACCCCGTTTCGACCGTGTTCGTTGGCTGGGTGAGGTCGCCCTCAGATAGAGAAGGCCGACCCCTCACGCGTTCGGCGTGATGTGGACCTTGATTGACTTCGACGACTTGTCGAGCGCAGTATCGAAGGCTTTGTTGACGTCGTCGAGACCGTAGCGGTGTGTTATCAGCGACCGCGCTTCCTCTGTGCATCCGGTGAGTACTTCCAGCGCCTGTTGATAGTCGGGCGCTCGGCCGCCGATGGCTCCGTAGGTGACTGCGCCGACCATGGTGATCTCTTTGCCGAGCAGCGTGAGCGGGTTGAAGCCGGCGTTGTCAATGGCGAAGACTCCGAGCACGATCACGCGTCCCAGCCGACGGACAACGTCTACCGATTGACGGATAGTGTCGGCGTGGCCACCGACGCACTCGGCGACGACGTCGATGGCGTCGTCTCTGGTCAATTCTTCCAGTCGCTGTTGTCCGGCCTCGTCCTCGCCGATCACCTCGGCAGCGCCGAGTTGGCGCGCTGATTCTTGCTGATGTGGGTGTCGGGCGAGGACGATCACGTTGGCTCCGGCGGCCTGGGCGGCGAGCTGGGCAGTAAGTCCAATGGTTCCTGCGCCGATGACCAGCACGGTCTCGCCCTGTCCGAGCGTGGCCATGTTGTAACCGTGGACTCCGCAGGCCAGCGGTTCGGCCATAGCCGCGACTTCGCCGTCGATACCTTGAGGCGCTTTGAAGACCGCCGGCGCCGGCGCGAAGACGTCCTGGGCTATGCCGCCGTCGACCGCGATGCCGATGAGTCCGCCGGCGACCTGGCACTGGTTGTAGTGACCGGAAATGCAGTGTCCGCACTCGCCGCAGCGCAGCAACGGCTCGACGCCGACAACATCGCCTTCCTTGACGTGATCGACGCCTGCACCGACAGCCGAGACGATGCCACCGATTTCGTGACCTGGCGTTCGCAGTGAGGTTGGCTCGAAGTCGCCTCGGTACCAGTGCAAGTCGGAGCCGCAGATACCTGCATTGACGACCTGGACGCGGACTTCGCCCTCGCCGGGCGCTCGCTGGGGATCGTCGTGGACGCTCAGAGATCGGTCGGCATTCCAGGCAGCGCGTCGCATTGTGGGCTCCATTCGGCTGCGTTCCAGGATCGGCAAGTGCGTCGCAAGGCTAACAGTCGGCAAGGTGGTCCGAAGGGGGTGGTGCGAAGGCGTGGTCCGAAGGCGTGGTGCGAATGACTCTTGCCGATAGAGACTGATGAATAACCTCTCAACCGCCCCCGCCCCCGAGCGGGGGCCCGCTCCTTCCCCGGCCCCGGCGCGGGGGCCATTCTTACGCCTCGTATCTGGTCATCCGTAGCCAGTCGGTGCTGCCGTGGACCAGCCAGAGCGGGTCCCCGCTCGGGGGCGGGGACGGGAATCTCAGTTGTGCATCAGTCTCCGATAGGCTGACTCCCATGCGCCCAATTGTGATGCTCCTACTGGGATTGCTCTTCGCGGCATTGGTCGTCATGGGCTGCAGCGGGGACGAGGCCGGGGAACCATCTCTGGAGGAACAGGTCCAAACGGTTTCGGCTGAGCAGCAAGCAGACGCAGCAGAGCAAGAAACGCAATCGCCGGCGCCTGAGCAGCCGACGGGACAAGATCAAACTGAACAGGTCGCAGACACCTCTGATCGAGGGCAGCAGCAACATGCCGATCAAGCCGATCAAGCCGATCAGGTTGGTCAGGCTGATCAGGCCGAGCCGGCACAATCCGAGCAGCGAGACCAGCAGCAGGCAGAGCCTGGGGAAGCAAGCAAGCTTGTAATCGGTGGGGACAGACCGGCGACGTTGCTGTTGCCCAAAGACGCTGATCGGGCGGACCCGCGACCGCTCATCGTCCTGCTCCACGGCTACGGAAGTAATGCAGCAGAGGCCGATGGCTACTTCCGATTCTCAAGTGAGGTTGACAAGCGTGGATTTGGGTTGCTCCTGCCCTACGGCACCCAGGATCGCAACACCGCTCGCTTCTGGAACGGCACACCTGAGTGCTGCGACATCTACGGCGCTGAGACCGACGATGTTGGATACATCAAGTCCCTGATCGATGAGGCGCGAGCCATCGCTGTATTCGATCAGGTCTTCGCCGTCGGACACTCCAACGGCGGGTTCATGTCATATCGCCTGGCCTGCGAGGATGTTGCGGGCCTGACAGCCATCGTCAGTCTGGCCGGTGGCGCACACTCTGACGGGGCGGAATGTCGGGTACCGACGCCGCTCTCGGTGCTGCAGATTCACGGCACCGAGGACGCACTGGTCCTCTATGAAGGCGGACGGTTGCCAACGCATCCCAATCCTCATCGCATACCCGTGCCAAGCGCCAAAGGTTCGGTGCTGCGATGGGCAGAACGCGCCGGCTGCGACATCGAAGCCGCCGAGCAGCGATCGCCAATCGACACCGACTCGGCAGTTGAGGGCGACGAAACCGCGGTCTGGCGCTGGTCCAGCGAATGCGCGGATGGTGTGGTCACGGAGCTCTGGACGATTGAGGGCGGTGGCCACGTGCCGCTTGTCTGGGGTACGGATTTCACCCAGGGAATCCTAAAATGGCTCACCGAGCGTTATGAGGGTTTGGGTGCGACTGACGAGTCGCTATCAGAGATTGAGCAACGGAGCATCGGCGGAGAACGCATGGCATCGCTCATATTCCCCGCCGACCGTGCTGCAGAACCGATTCCGCTCGTCGTCTCGCTGCATGGATATGGCAGTGATGCGCAGGCGCATGACTGGTTCTTCGGATTGTCGGATCGGATCCTGCAGTATCACTTTGCGTTGATTACACCTCAGGGCACGGTCGATCAGGCGGGCAACCAGTTCTGGAATGGGGCTGACGGCTGCTGCGACCTCTATGGCAGTGGAGTTGATGACTACGCCTGGATCAGCAGCCTGGTCGCGGAGGCGCAGGAGACAGTCGAAATCTCAGGCGTGTACGTCGTCGGATACTCCAATGGCGGATTCATGGCCTATCGGCTCGCGTGCGACGGCCTGGATGGCTTGGTCGCGATCGCCAGCCTGGCCGGCTCGTCTTATGGCGATCCGGAGCGCTGCGCCGACGCCGCACCCGTCTCGGTACTGCAAATCCATGGCACTGAAGACTTCAATGTTCCCTTTGCAGGAACGATGGAAGAGGATGGCGGCTATCCAGGCGCGTTCGAACTCGTGACCCGGTGGGCTGAACGAGCCGGATGCGACGTGGGCTCCGGCTACACACCCGACCACGCACCCGGCTACGCACTGCCCGATATCGATCTTGAGGTGACCATTCCTGGCGCCGAGACATCGGTACAACGCATCCGAGACGGATGCGCCGACGGAATCGCGATTGAACTGTGGACGATTGATGGCGCCGAGCACTTCCCGCAATTCAAGGACTCTTGGCCTGACCACCTGCTCGACTGGCTGTTCAAAGAATCGCGGACGAGTTAACCGCCGATGCTGCGCAAGCTGGGCATTCTCGGACTCGGTGTTCCGCTGATCGCAATTGTCGTCGCGCTGATCTACCTGTTCTTCTTCGGCGAGACCGAGCCGACGTTCGAGGATGCGACTCAACAGTTAGCGTCCGATCACACGGTCTACGGACTCGATCTCGAAGGCCGTCGCGCCGCCGTCGTCGCACCCTTCGCTGCTGACCCTTCGCAAGAGCTTCCGATGATCATTGCCCTGCACGGTTATGGGTCGAATGTCTGGGAGTTCTCGCAGTACCTGGGCCTGATCGAGCGAATCAATCTTGATCGTTTCCTGTTGTTGATGCCCAACGGCACGCGAGACAACGATGGCAATCGCTTCTGGAACGCCACTGACTACTGTTGCGATTTCGAGGATTTGGAAGTAGACGACGTGCAGTACTTGCGCTCCCTGATCGACGAGGCGTCAGAGCTCGTGCGGGTCGGTTCAATCTTCGCGGTTGGGCATTCCAACGGAGGCTTCATGTCGTTTCGACTCGCTTGCGAACGCTTGCCGGGGCTGGCAGGTATCGTCTCGCTCGCCGGAACCACGTTCTCCGATGAGTCGCGTTGCGCCGACGCCGCGCCCGTCTCAATGCTGCAAATCCACGGTAACGCGGACGATGTCATCCTCTACAACGGCGACGAATACCCCGGAGCTCCCGAAACCGTCATGCGTTGGGCGAGGCGACTGGGATGTGACTTCAACAACGCCGAAACGTTGGATGACATCGACGTTGACGTCGCGATTCAGGGCGTTGACACAAGAATCGTTCGCTATCGTCAGGGTTGCGCTGAGGGCGTAACCATTGAGCATTGGCGCATTGTTGGTGGCGAACACACGCCCCAATTCGACTCCGAACTGATTGGCGAACGAATAGTCGGCTGGTTGCTGGAAGAGGCAGGTCGCTGATGAGCGATGTGGAAGCAGCACTTGCGGCTCTTTCGGTCGAGTACGACGACTATGTGGCAGTCGCAGTCTCCGACCAACTCGCTCCGGAATTGGCTTCGAGACTCTTCTGGTTGATCAATGATCGATTGGATCAGGTCGGCGTTCCGCTGACTCAGCGGACATGGATTGTTGCAACCAGCGGCGATGACCCAGCAGCCGCGGGAATCGCTGCCGTCGTTTCCGATGTCAGCGGCGCCGCGCGATTGATCGTCCACGATCCGCAAGAGCCGGACGATTTGATCTTTCAGCGGCGTATCCCTGGTCAGCGACGCGGCGGGATCTACCTAAACGCTGCGTGGCAGTCGGCCAGCGTTCGAATCGGGTGTGGAGACGCAGATGACCTCGTGGTTGGCCTCGCCGCATGGTTCAACGCGCCTGGACAGGTCCAGCCCCAGGACCTACAGGCCAATCTGACTGTTGGTTGAGCGGCGTGGCTGGGGCAAAGACTTCAATCGACGTAGCGGCGAAGCAACGGGGTGAATCCGGCACGAGTGAACTCCTGGTCGGCAGTAAGGATCGAGGTGATGCCGTACTCGCGCATAATCAGAATCGAAACGCAGTCCTGAAGGGAGAGTGAGGAGCTGGCGAATTCGCCTCTGTAGATGTCGAGGGCGTTCTCCATCAGAGGCTGCTGATGGGGCACGAAGCGGTAGAAGGGGTCGCGCTTCATGGCTTGAACGTGATCGACAAGGTTGATTCGGAACTCCCGAGGCGCCCGCGAGAAGTGGGCAAGCGTCTCAAGAATGATGCCGTCGCTTAACACCATGGTGATATGGCTGGGGACTTGGCGTTCGGCGGCGATGGCGGCCTTCCGCCAATCGTCGTTTGGTGAGAGGAGCGCGATCAGGTACACGCTATCCACGAAGATCGGACCGAGGTCCGGCATTAGTCCTCTCGAGCTACTTGGTACCGGTCGAGCTCGGCAACCATCTCGTCTCGCACATCGTCTGGCACGTCAGGGGGCGTGGTGCCGAATAAGTCGACCAGGGATTGGCGCTTCATGCGACCGTCGCCTTCGATCGGCGCGATGGGTACGTACCAGTCAGGACGTTCTCGCGTAGCCCCTTGGTCGGCGCCGTTGCGGCTGGGATTGTGGGTCATTGGTGTCTCCTCGACCAATGGTACCCGTCTGACTTACCCGCGCGGCAGGCCCAGACCGCGTGTCGCGATGATGTTTCGCTGGATCTCGGAGGTTCCGCCCTCGATCGTGTTCGCGATGCTGCGGATGAAGGCGTATGCGTGTCGGCCTCTTCGCGGTGCGTCCTTGCCCTGGAGCTGACCGTGCAGACCCAGCACCTTGACGGCGGTGCTCTGGATGCGCTGGTTCAGTTCCATCGCGAACAACTTCGCCATCGATGCCTCGTGGTTCGGAATCAGACCCTGGTTCTGCATCGAGACGATTCGATACGAGATCATCCGCGCCGTCTGCGTTTCGATGTAGCGGTCGGTCAGGGCGAGCTGCGTCTCGCGCTTGTCAACGGTTGAGACGCCGCCTCGGTTGTCCTTGGCGTAGCGGATGATGTCCTCGACCGACTGTTGCATGCCGACGGCCGAGCCGATGCTCGAACGCTCGAAGTCGAGCGTGGTCACTGCGCCGTACCAACCGCGGTTGACCTCGCCCAGAACGTTGCGCTGCGGGATGCGGACATCCTCGAAGAAAACTTCATTGAACTCGTGTGTCCCAGCCATGTTGACCAGCGGTCGCGTTGAGACGCCCGCTGAATGCATGTCGAGGACGAAGTAGGTGATGCCTCGGTGCTTGGGCGCATCGGGATCGGTACGGGCGAGCAGGATCATCCAGTCCGACTTGTGTGCACCCGAGGTCCAGATTTTCTGTCCGTTGACGACGAAGTCGTCGCCGTCCTTGACGGCTCGAGTCTGCAGGGAGGCGAGGTCGGAGCCCGATCCCGGCTCTGAATAACCCTGGCACCAGATCGAGTCTCCATTGAGGATCGGCGGCAGGTGCTCTTCCTGCTGCTCGTCGGTACCGATCGTGATGATCGTCGGTCCAGCCATGCCAATGGCAATGCCGCCGGGACGCGGCGCCCGAGCTTCGGCCATTTCCTCGTTGAAGATGAATTGCTGCATGACCGAGAGGCCGGCGCCGCCGTACTGCTTCGGCCAGGCAGGAGCGATCCAGCCTCGTCCGGCGAGTTGCTTTTCCCACTCGCGCTGGGCCGGCGGGCGGTCAAACATCTGCGCCGCGCGAGCTTCCTCGCGCATCTTCTGGCGTCGCGGCTGGAATTCGTCGCTGATGAATGAGCGCACCTCGGTGCGAAATTCGGCTTCTTCGGTGTTGTCGTGGAAATCAACCATCGTTCGTCTCCATCTCGGGGCAGTTCACCGCAGCGTATCTCACTGGACGGGTCGAGCGGCTAGAATTGGTCAATGGTTCGCAAACGCATGCTTGAGGAAGACGCCCGACGCATACTCGGCGGCTCGCCGGTCGCGCTGGTGAGCACGAATTGGCGCGGAGTCGGCAATGCAGCGCCGATCGCCTATGTGATGCCGGTGTCGGTCAATCCGCCTCTGGTCGCGATCGCGGTGCATCCGTCTCGCCGAACTCACGACATGATCAAATTTGGGGAAGAGTTCGCCATCAACATTCCCTCCAAGGTGCTACTCAATCACACGCAGTGGCTGGGCATGGTTTCGAACACGATTGGCGACAAGATCGAGGCCTCTGGCGTGCCCACGTTCAAGGGCAAGGAGATCGATTCGCCGCTATTGGAAGGCTGCCTCGGCTGGATCGAATGTACGTTGCACGATTTCTACACCATGGGCGATCATACGTTGTTCATTGGCAAGGTGGTATCCGCCCAGGCTGACACCGATGGGTTCGACTTCAATACCGGCATGTGGTCGCTCGACGATGATGAGTACAAACCGCTGATGTACCTCGGAGGCCGCAGTTACAGCACGCTCGACGATGGGTTTGATTCCACCGTTGAGCAACGTCCAGTTGAGCAGATGATCGAGGAAGGTATCGGTCGTGAACTGGAAGAAGCTGAGGCTGAACGACGTATCAAGCGCGAGGAAGAAGCAGAGCGGCGGGAAGAAGCAGAACGGCGTGGAGAATCGGAGCCTGACTCCTCCAGCTTGCCTCGTGAGCTTCCGGATGCCTAGTACAGGCATCAGCAGAGGGACTGCCAGCGTGCTAGCGCTGGGGTTGCTAGGGATTGCGCTGTTGGTAGCGCTCTTGACGTTGCCTGGATCGGTCAAGCCCGGCGTTGCTCAGACTGGCGATGACGACCTGAGCGCACGCATCGTCGCTCGAGTGGTCGAAGGCGAGCGCAGCGAGTTTGGCCTGCGTATTGGCGACCGAACTTACTTGCCTGATCTGCGATACCTCCCACGAAACATAACAATGGCGAGCTGGCGAACGAGTTCCGAGATCGTCATCGCCGATGGCCGGACACTGTTTGTCCGTGCGCGGCAACTGGCGGACGGGCGGACGGAGCTTGGGATCCGCGTTGAAGGTGTTGATGAGGATGTGCTGCCCAGGCTGAGATTTATTCCGGCCGATATTGATCACGGGCGCTGGCTGAGAAGCACTGCGGTGACGATTCCGAATCCCCCGAGCCTGCTAACTGTCGCAGTCAAGTCGCCCCAACTCCTTGGGCTCGGTAGCAGCCATAGTTGCGCAGTGATTGCCGATGGGACCATCGAATGTTGGGGATCGCATGAGTTTGGTCAGAACGATCCGCCGGAGGGCAAGTTCCTCACATTGACTGCGGATGCAGGTCACAATTGCGCACTGAACGTTGGCGGTGGCATCGTTTGCTGGGGCGACAACAGCCTGGGTCAGCTGGATGCGCCCGTGGGACGATATGTGGCGGTCAGTATGGGCTCACTTCATGGTTGCGCCTTGGACCACGGCGGTTCGATCGATTGCTGGGGACTGGACATCTACGGACAGGCCTCGCCGCCGGACGGGACGTATGTGTCTCTGAGCTCTGGTCCGTACCACAGCTGCGCACTTTCAACATCTGGCGACGTGGAGTGTTGGGGCGACAATCCGTTTGGTCAAACCGATGCTCCCGATGGACGATTCGTTGCCCTTGATGTGGGCGGCGCCCATAGTTGCGCCCAGGACAGCGAAGGCGCGATCCACTGCTGGGGCTATGGCGGCGACGGTCAGCTGGACATTCCGCCCGGAGAGTACACGAGCTTTGTGGCAGGGGACTGGCATACGTGCGCGATCGATAACGATGCCGAGCTCGGTTGTTGGGGCTGGGACGGTCATGGCCAGAGCAGCCCGCCGCCAGGGAGCTACTCAGCAGTAGGCGCCGGCAATGCGCATACCTGTGGATTTACGAGTGATGGCGCCGTTCGCTGTTGGGGATCGAACGGCAGCGGACAGACGGAGTCGCCGGGTGGTAGGTACAGCACGCTTGTCGCGGGAGCGTTGCACACCTGTGCGCTGGACGAAGACGGCAGCGCCTCTTGCTGGGGATCGAATGGCGATGGTCAGTCGAACGCACCTGCCGGTTCGTTTGTCTCGATCGGTCCCGGCCTCTCGCACACTTGCGCAGTTGACCAGGAGAATGAGCTGGTCTGTTGGGGCTGGGACGGATACGGACAGACGGACGCGCCGGCCAGCGAGCTGCCCGAGGACGCATCAAGATTGACTCCATTCAGAATCGGCGAGAGTGACTGCGATCGCGATGAGTTTGGCGCCTTTAGTCGTGACACCTGTTGGGGCACGGGAGCGGGGTCGGCACTGAGCCCGCCCACCGTGAGTCATTATCGGATGGTCGGCAGCGGAGCCTCATTCTCCTGCGCGCTGACCCTCGAAGGAACAATCGACTGTTGGGGTACCGGGCGCAGCGGACAGCTTGAACCGCCAACAGGTCAATGGCAGAGCCTCAGCGTCGGTTATGCCCACTCCTGCGCTCTCAACGAAGCTGGCGAGGTCTCTTGTTGGGGTGCGAACGCCTACGGACAGTCAGAAGCGCCCGAAGGTCCGTTCGTGGCCATCTCGGCGGGATTCGCACATGCTTGCGCGTTGAACGACGCGGGCGAAATCACTTGCTGGGGCGACGATGAATACGGCAAGCTCGAAATCGGTGAGGGCGCATACGTCTCCGTCTCTTGCGGTGGAGAACACACATGCGCGATGACCGCGTCCGGAGAGATCTCTTGTTGGGGTCGCGACGTCTGGGGTCAGGCGAGTCCGCCGGAGGGCGTCTTTACGGCTCTATCGGTGGGCGCGGAGCACAGTTGCGCGTTGAACGAGGACGGCGAAGTCGTTTGCTGGGGCATCAACAAGTACGGCAACACCGATGTCCCCGAGGCACTGCAGCAACCAGGCGCGGTTGCCGTGGGGAACGAATAGCGGATTGTCACTGTGCCCGCTGAGCGCGCCGGCCGGATTGTCGAAGGTGACAACCTCCCGATCCTGCAAGCGCTGCCCGGCGAGTGCGTGCAACTTGTCTACACCGACCCGCCATTCAACACGGGCAATGTGCGTACCTATCAGCGATTGCGCACGACGCGGGACAACGACGGTGACCGCACTGGGTTCGGCGGTCGGCGATATCGGTCCGAAACAGCGTCATCGCTCTCTTATACGGATGCGTTCGAACAGTACATCGATTTTCTGAGGCCGCGACTGACTGAGATCTGGCGCGTTCTACGTGCAGATGGCACGTTGTACTTACATCTCGACGCTCGAGAAGTTCACTATGTGAAGGTCCTGCTCGACAGCATCTTCGGTCGCGATTGCTTTCTCAATGAGATCATCTGGGCCTACGACTATGGCGGCCGCCCCAAACGGCGTTGGCCAGCCAAGCATGACAACATCCTGGTGTATGTCAAAGACAGAGAGCGATACATCTTCAACCGGAATGAGATCGATCGTATTCCCTACATGGCACCGGGACTGGTTGGCAAAGAAAAGGCGGCGCGCGGCAAGCTACCCACAGACGTCTGGTGGCACACGATTGTCGGCACGAACGCCAAGGAGCGAACCGGATACCCCACGCAGAAGCCGCTCGCGCTGGCAGAGCGCATCATTCGAGCGTCAAGCGATGAAGGGGAACTCGTACTGGATCCATTCGCGGGAAGCGGGACCGTGGGTGAAGCCTCCTTGGCGCTGGGCAGACGTTACCTGCTGATTGACAGCAACCCGGAGGCGATCGAAGTGATGGAGCGGCGCTTGCCCGACGCTGATGTCGTCAGACAGTGATGTTGGGTGCGCATTCCTTCATGAACAGGCTCATCGACCTGGTCACCTGATCATTGGGGACCATCCCGCCCGCATTGCACCAGGTTAGGAAGTGCCCGACACCGTAGCGGGCGCCCAACTCCGTGAGCTTGACTGTGACTTCGTCGGGATTGCCGACTGCACACAGCGTGTCAATGACCTCTTCGTAGCTGGCGTTGCGATTTCGAGCCAGCAGTGGCGGTAGGTCATTAGGGTCGCCGCCGCGTTTGGTCCAGCCTCTGAAGCCGGTGTCGCTGACGACTTTCATGTAGCTTATCAGGCTGGTCCTGAGCTCATCTTTGGCAGTTTCCGACGACTCGTGCACGTGCACAGGCAACAGGAGACCAGCGTCGCTGGCAGGGGCCTCGGGTCTTGCTTGCTGGTACATGGCGAAGCGGCGGTCGAGGTCGTCTTCGAAGGCGGTGATCGGACTGGCGAAGACACGCCACTGCTCGTTGCAGGCGCGGACGAATGATTCATCGCTGTTGGCAGCCATCCGCAACGGTGGTCCCGGACGCTGGATCGGCTTGGGCACGACCTGCACGTTGCGGTAGCTGAAGTGGTCGCCTTCGAAGTTCACCGGGCCATCGCCCCAGGCCTGCTGGATCACGGCAAGCGCTTCATTGAATCGCCCGGCGCGATCACTCATGTTGACGTTGAAGCCGGCGAAGTGCTCGGCAATGCTCCCGCGACCCACGCCATACTCCAGCCGTCCGCCGGAGATGATGTCGACCGTGGCGGCGTCTTCGGCGGCGCGAATGGGGTCGGTCAGCGCGAGCAAGGCGACGCCGGTACCAAGCCGGATCTGCTCGGTCTGCGCCGCAGCGGCGGCCATCGTCACCAGTGGTGAGGGCAGCACAGAGAATTCGCGGACAAAGTGCATCTCGGCGAGCCAGGCGGCATCCCAGCCGATGCGGTCGGCGTGGACAATCTGCGCCAGCGTGTCGCGGTATCTCTGAGGCACATCCTGACCGTCGGCCTGGGGAAGCTGGAAGAAGAGGCCAAATTCGGCGCGTTCACCTGTCATCGACACTCTCCGCTCCAGCTCACTCAGTCGTCAGGGCAGGCTAGCGCAGGAAGCGAGGATTACTCGGGCAATGACAGATAGACCTCGCTGGTCGAGCCGGAAACGAAGAGGTCGAAGTGAAGCAGCAGGTCGCGCCCGAGTAGAGAGGGCGTGTCCCAGTTGCCGCCGGCGGCGGAATCGTCCTGAACAGCGGAACTCGGCTCGGCGACGAGGATTGTAGTGTCGAACGGGAACGGCAGGCCTTCTTCGTCAAACAAGGTCATCTCCACTGGGATGCGGAATGCGCGATTCAGATGACCATCAACCCCGCCCACATACTCTCGATCCTCCCTCGCGCGTGCAACCACCCGGCCAAACTGCTCTCGTAGCAGAGCCGTCCCCTGATGCGGGTACAGGATGCTGACTTCAGACCCCGTGTCGATCAGTAACTCGAACTTTCGGGTGTGATCTTCCCACCGCAATGCTACTTCGATTGAGGGAGCGTAACGCTCGGTCGGCACGGGAGCCGCATTGAGGTCAAAATTGACAAACGCGCCGGGAAAGACTCTCACGTGCGGACGACACGTCGATACCCGGTGGCGTGCACGTTCTGGTCGCGCCACACGAGATGAGGGACGTATACCGAGCTGCTGACCCGTTCCTCAAGTGATTCTCTAAACGTGATCATCTCCGAACGCTTGTCGAATCCACGCACTTCACAGTCTTCTAAGACCAAGATGTACTCGCCGTGATGCTCACTCAAAATCCGCTCGCGATGCTCCAGGAAATACGCCTTGTTCCGACGATACGCCGCCCAAGAGGCACGCTCCTCCGACGTCATTTCACGCGGTGGCAGCACTTTGATGTTCGGCCGCTGACCTGTTCGCTGTTCTACGATCTCGCACGACATGACTCCGCCTCCCGTATCCCCATTCTACCGAGTTCCTGAATTGGCTGGTGGCGCGTGGGCGCTAGCGGACTACCTATACTCGACGCCAGAACCCTCGTGGGAAGAGAGGCTTGTGCCATGACCACAGCGACGTACACAGTCCAGGATTTTGTTCGCGATGCTCAGCGCATTGCTGACCGGGGCGACTCCGGCGATCAGCAGATTGCTCAGATTGCGGGTCCGCTGGAGCGGTTGATCCTGCGCAAGGATTGCTTGCTCGACCTGCCGGATTGCGACGACGCAGATCCGGAGCAGGGATTCGTCATTCATCGCTCCGACAATCTGACCGTTTCGGCGGTTGTCTGGCAGCCCGACTCGCGCGCGCCGATTCACAATCACAATGGCTGGGCGATGGAGGGCGTGATCTCGGGCGTCGAGTTCAACCGCAACTACCAGCGCGTGGACGATGGGTTAACGCCCTGGCGAGCGGAGTTGGAGGAGTTGGAGCCGTCGCTGGTGCCGGCCGGCACGACGACCTATCTGCGCGAGCCTCCGGCGGATATCCACGCAGTTGAGATCAATCAGGGCAAGACCCTGGCGATCCACGTGTACGGCTTGGACTTGCTGAGGCAGTGGCGCTACCGCTTCAACCTCGAGACGGGCGAAGTCGAACCGTTCGGGATGCGGACGCGGCGACAACTGGCCAGCGCACAGGGCGCCAAGTAACAGCCCAACAATCAAGAGGACGTCGGGAGGATCTGATGGGCAAGCTCGATGGACAGGTGGCGCTGATTTCCGGCGCCGCGCGAGGACAAGGCGAGGCGCAGGCTCGCTTGTTTGCCCGCGAGGGCGCGGCGGTCGCACTTGGCGATGTGCTTGAGGAAGACGGTCAGCGCGTCGCCGAGAGCATCAATGACACTGGTGGTCAGGCGATGTTCCGGAGGCTCGATGTGACCGAGGTCTCGAGCTGGCAGTCGATGGTTGAGGAGACTGTAGGCCAGTTTGGCCGATTGGACGTCGTGATCAACAACGCAGGCATCGCTCGGGTCAAGTTGATCGAAGAATCTACGCTCGAGGAATACCTTGAAGTGATCCGGATCAACCAGGTCGGCGTCTGGTTGGGGATGCAGGCGGCCATCCCGGCGCTCAAGGAAGCGGGCGGCGGTTGCATCATCAATACGTCGTCGACGGCCGGACTCGAGGGCTACTCGGGTCTCGGCGCATATGTGTCTTCAAAGTTTGCCGTGCGAGGGATGACCAAGGTCGCGGCACAAGAGCTGGGGCGATACAACATCCGCGTGAACTCGGTGCACCCAGGCCCGATTGACACGCCGATGATTCGCGATCCGCGGGTCGCAAGACGGGACACAGACGATTTCGGTTTGAATGCGCCGATTCCTCGTGTGGGGCATGTCGACGAAGTCGCGGCGATGATGCTGTTCATTGCCGCGGATGCGACTTACAGCACCGGTTCCGAGTTTGTGATCGACGGCGGCGTCACGGCCGGTTCGATGATCGCGCGAGCAAACGACTGAGGCTCGGTAGTCAGTTTGGCAACAGGGGGAACGACATGGGCAAGCTTGATGGACAGGTCGCACTGATTTCCGGCGGCGCGCGTGGTCAAGGCGAGGCGCAGGCTCGGCTGTTCGCGAGAGAGGGCGCGGCGGTCGCGATCGGCGATGTGCTGGAGGAAGATGGTAACCGCGTCGCCGAGAGCATCAATGACACCGGTGCGCAGGCGACGTTCCGCAAGCTCGATGTGTCCGACCAGTCGAACTGGGCGGAGATGGTCGAGCACACGACTGAGCAGTTCGGCAAGCTCAGCATCCTGGTCAATAATGCCGGCATCCTGCGCGTTGGGTTGATTGAGACGACGACCGTGCAGGAGTACCTGGAGACCATCAAGATCAACCAGGTGGGTGTCTGGCTGGGTATGCGGGCCGCGATCAAGCCGATGCGCGAGGCCGGCGGCGGGTGCATCATCAATACGTCGTCAACTGCGGGATACGAGGGTTATCCAGGACTCAGCGCCTATGTTTCCTCGAAGTTTGCGGTACGCGGCATGACCAAGGTGGCTGCGCTGGAGCTTGGCCCGTACAACATTCGCGTCAACTCGGTTCATCCCGGACCGATCGATACGCCGATGGTGCGAGATCCGCGCATCGGCGGCCGGGCTGAAGGCGAGCTCCCGGTCGACAGCCCAATCGGTCGTGCCGGTCGGCCTGACGAAGTGGCGAAGATGATGCTGTTCATCGCCGCCGACGCGACCTACAGCACCGGTGCGGAATTCCAGATCGATGGCGGCCAGATGTCGGGCCGGGCGGTTCCGGTCAGCGAGTAGTTGGCGTCTGCCGGACATGACAGCATCTGACGGGAGAGGAATGACATGGGCAAACTGGATGGACAGGTCGCGCTGATTTCCGGCGGGGCGAGAGGGCAAGGAGAGGCTCAGGCCCGACTGTTTGCGCGTGAGGGCGCGGCGGTCGCGCTTGGCGATGTGCTTGAGGAGGACGGCCAGCGGGTTGCCGAGAGCATCAATGACACCGGCGGTCAGGCCATGTTCCAGAAGCTGGATGTGACCGAGGCTTCCAGTTGGCAGTCCATGGTCGACGAGACGCTGGCGCAGTTTGGCCGGCTCGACATCGTGATCAATAACGCCGGTATTGCCAGAGTGAAGTTGATCGAGGATTCCTCGCTGGAGGACTACATCGAGGTGATCCAGGTCAATCAGCTCGGCGTTTGGCTGGGCATGAAGGCGGCGATTCCGGCGCTCAAGGAGGCGGGCGGCGGTTGCATCGTCAACACCTCGTCCACGGCTGGACTCGAAGGGTATTCCGGGTTGGGCGCGTATGCGTCATCGAAGTTCGCCGTTCGCGGTATGACCAAAGTTGCAGCGCTGGAGCTGGCGCCGTACAACATTCGAGTCAATTCAGTCCATCCCGGACCGATCGATACGCCGATGATCCGCGATCCGCAGATCGCTACGCGAGAGCCCGGCGACGTATCGTTCAACGGTCCGATTCCACGGGCCGGACACGTTGACGAAGTGGCGAAGATGATGCTGTTCATCGCCGCGGATGCCACGTACAGCACGGGCGCGGAGTTTGTGATCGACGGCGGAGTCACGGCCGGCACAATGATCGCGCGGTTGGAAGACTGAACCGACACGCGCTGGGCGTTAGGTCTGGCATCTGGGAGGAACGACATGGGCAAGCTCGATGGACAGGTAGCGCTGATTTCGGGTGGCGCGCGAGGGCAAGGTGAACAGCAGGCGCGCCTCTTTGCGCGCGAGGGAGCCGCGGTCGCGATCGGCGATGTGTTGGAGGAGGACGGCAATCGAGTCGCCGAGAGCATCAACGACACTGGCGACCAGGCGATGTTCCGCAAGCTGGACGTCACCGACCAGTCGAGCTGGGCGGAGATGGTCGATGCCGCGACAGAGCAGTTCGGCAGGTTGAACATCTTGCTCAACAATGCCGGCATCCTGCGCAACGGGTCGATTGAGGACATGACTGAGCAGGAATACCTGGAAGTGATCCAGATCAACCAGGTTGGCGTCTGGCTGGGCATCCGGGCGGCGATCCAGCCGATGAAGGAAGCCGGCGGCGGCTGCATCATCAATACGTCGTCAACGGCCGGGTTGGAAGGTTATCCGGACTCCAGCGCGTATGTCGCTTCGAAGTTCGCTGTGCGCGGACTCACGAAAGTGGCGGCCCTGGAGTTGGCTGCTTACAACATCCGGGTCAACTCGGTGCATCCCGGACCGATTGACACCCCAATGACCGCGCCTCCCGACATTCCGCGTCGCGCCGACGGTGAGATTGGTGTGAACATCGCGATCCCGCGCTTCGGGCGGGCTGACGAAGTGGCGAGGATGATGCTATTCATCGCTGCGGATGCGACGTACAGCACGGGGTCTGAGTTTGTCATTGATGGCGGTCTGACCGCTGGGCGGACGCTTCAGGTCGGCGACTAGGGTTAGATTTCGCCTCTCCCTTGGCGTAGTCCCGTCCGCCTGATTCGACAAGCCTGTAGGGGCGACCCTTGTGGTCGCCCACGCTCAAAGTCCTATCTGGTTGGTCTTTCATTAGCCATCGTGGGCGACCACAAGGGTCGCCCCTACAAGAACAAGAACTCAGAGCAATCTGAGTATCGGGCTGCCGCAAGACTCCTGTGGGCAGAAGTCTTGCGCCTTAGTCGCTGGACAGCGGCCTGGCGAATGAGATTTCGTTGCCTTCGGGATCGACGATGTGGAAGTAGCGCTCTCGCCAGGGTGCGTCTCGTGGTTCGAATTCTGGTGTGAGGCCGGCTTCGATCGCTTGCGCGTGGAAGGCGTCGACGTCGTCGACGTAGAAGATTGCTCGTCCCCAGAATCCAGATCCTGGTTCGGCGGCGATCAGGTTGAGATAGCTTGCGCCGGCTCGGTATGAGGTGAACCCGGCCTGGGATCCTCCGTAGATCTTCTCGAAGCCGAGCGCTTCGTAGAATTCGGTGGCGGCTGTCATATTGGCGACCGCGAGCGTGACTGCGCTCAGTGCGGTGACCTTCGGCATGATCAGGTCAAGTCCGTGAAGGGGTTGTAGGCGAGCTCCCAGAGGTAACCGTCGGGATCGCTGAAGTATCCGCTGTAGCCGCCCCAGAAGACTTCCTCGGGCTGTTTGACCAGCGTGGCGCCGGCGTTGACGGCTTCGCTCATGGCTGCGTCGACTGCTTCTGCCGAGGGCAGATTGTGGGCGAGTGTGATCGTCGGTGTACCTGCTGAGGGTGGGGCGAACTCGACGTCGGCCTCGTCGGGGAACTTCTCGCGCCGGTAGAGCGATAGCCAGGTTCCCTCCATCTCGAGGAAGCAGATGTCGTCGCCGTCGTTGTAGTTCGGCGCGGGGAATCCGAGTCCGTCGCGGTAGAACGCGACAGACGCTGCGAGATCGTACACGCCCAGGGTGACGATGCTGACTTTCGGCTTCATGAAGTCAGCGTAGCGCCGGGTTACGGGGTTGCGGCTTCGACTCGTCGCTTGATGCCATCAAACGTCGTACCGGCGTTCACTCCGTTGACATGAACCCGCGGGCCATAGGTGACACCGATCGCCGCGGCGTCGCGGACGATCTTGTTGTGAGCCTGGCGAGTAGCAGGATCGTCGTAACACTCGGTGAAGCTATTGGCGTCGAGACCGATTTCCCTTGCGTAGTCGATGAGCTGCCCGCGCGATGCGGCACGGCTGCCGTCCACCAGGAAGCGATCGTGGATTCGCCAGAACGCAGCGCCGCTCTGCTCGACGGCGCAGACCATCGCGTAACCGACCCGTTCAGACACTGCACCGAGGTAGGCGATGTTCACGAACTGGAACCGAGCGATGCCAGTCCTGACGTAGTCTTCGATCAAGCGCGGCTCAACCTGAGTCGCGATCCTTCGGCAGTTTGGTCAAAACGGATCGCCATACTCGACAATCAGCACCGGCGCATCCGGGTCGCCAATGATGTTGCCCTCGACGATCAGGCCATCGCGGTGGCCACCTACCAGGCGCTCTACGTCTGGATCAGCGGGAACGCCTTGGCCCGTGACGTCAGGATCCGCTGCATTGGGGTTGTCTTCATACTCAGTGTTTGGGTCCGAGTCGCCCTGGGTCTCTGCGTCTTCCGGCAGCGGCGCTAGTTCGTGTGCTTCGTCTTCATGCTCAGGAGCCGGAATCAGCATTGGCGTGCTGAAGAGCCACTCGTTGTCGACTGTGGCGTCGCGCGGGAAGTAGCGCTGGGGCGGCAGGAACTGCTGGGATGGATCGTCGGTTCGTAGACCGAACTCGGCTCTCTCGCCAGTCGCACGACGCACGATGATTCGTACGACAGCGCCGTTGGGCAGCTCGATCGGAGAGCTTCGCCTCCACTTTCCATCGTTCACGCTCTGTATCAGATAGCGCAGTCTGGGGAGCTGCGGACCCTGGCTAGATCGGAGGCCGAACTCGATTGAACCGGTGGCTCGCAGCCTGGCCATGATGCGAACGGTCTCGCCGTCATGGCCGTCGTGACTGCTCACAGGGGAGAGGCCCGCGAGCGCCGCGGTGGCGATCAGCGTCGCCACGCTCAGGAAGGCGGCCAGGACGGTTCGTTTGATCATCTTGGTTTGATCATATGGCAAAGGGCGGAGCTCAGGCTCCGCCCCTTGTACAGTTCGCTGGATAGCGAGCGTCGCTAGATTTTCAGCGCCGCCGGCTGGGCCTGGCCACCGGGGAGGCCCTGCGGCCACCAGTGGTCCTCCCAGCCTTCGTCGTCCCAGATGTGCTTGAGGTTGGGCAGCACCTGCTGGGCGGTCATCTCGATGTTCGGGATAGCCAGTTCCTTCGGAATCGAGCCGAACTGGTTGAGGATCATCAGATGTCCAATGTGGAGCGTCTTGATCACTTCCTCGAGCTGTTCGGTGACCTGGCTCGGCGTGCCGGCAACGATGTTGCCTTCGCGGATCAGGTCATTCCAGGTGATTTCCGAGTTGGCCTTCGACTCGACCATCTTCTCGGCGGTCTTTTCGCCTTCGAACTTCTTGGACTCACCAAAGACGGGCTTGAGACCCTGACTGCGAGTGAATCCCTGCTCGATGGTGCGCACGGTGCGGTAGCCGGGCGGGTCGGCGTAGCGCGGGTCGATGTGCAGCATCTTGTTGTAGAAGTACTCCGCGTGCGGTCCGAACTTGTCGGCCACTTCCTGCTCGGTCTCGCCGACGGCGACGAGCTGGAGGAAACCGGCGTGGTACGGGTTGAGCGGCTTTTCGCGCTGCTGCATCGTTCGCCAGAAGCCGTCCACGTTCTTCTGACCGGCCTTGTAGCCACCGTAGGAGAGGTAGCAGTAGACGTAGTTGTGGTCGGCGCACCATTCCCACGTCTCAACCGAGCCGCCGCCGGGGATCCAGACCGGCGGGTGCGGGTCCTGGAGCGGTCGCGGCCAGATGTTGATGTAGCGGAGTTGGTTATAGCGACCGTTGTAGGAGAACATTTCCGGTCGCGTCCAGGCCTGCGTGATGACGTCGGCGGCCTCGTAGTACTTGTCGCGCAGGTGCGACGGATTGGCGCCGTAGCAGAAGCAGTCGTCCATCGGCGTACCGACGGGGAAGCCGGCGACCAGGCGACCGCCGGAGATGCAGTCGAGCATGGCGAACTCTTCGGCCACGCGGGTCGGCGGGTTGTAGAGCGCGATCGAGTTGCCGAGCACAACGATGGCGACATCCTTGGTGCGACGGCAGAGGTTGGCAGCCATCAGGTTCGGCGACGGCATCAGACCGTAGGCGTTCTGGTGATGCTCGTTGACGCAGATGCCGTCATAGCCGGCGGCAGCAGCGGCTTCGAGCTCGTCAAGACCGTCGTTGTACATCTGGTGGGCTTTGGCCGGGTCGAACAGCTTCGAGTCGACGTCAACCCAGACCGAGTTGTTCGTCTCGGCGAAGTCCGCCGGGAGATCTCGGTAAGGCATTAGATGGAAGAATTCAAATTTCATCGCCAACTCCGTTCAATTCCGTCGTCAGGGTAGTGCGAGGAAGTTCACGCACGCTCAGCGCCCGTCCGGCAGGCGGTCTCTGGGGCAAGGTATTGAACGACATGGGTCAGTGTCAATCTGGTCGATCAATGTTCTCTCCAAGGGGGTGTCTTGCCCTCTCGGTTTGGTGATGATCTGGAGATGCCCCTTGGGTCTTGTGAGTGCGGGGACTTGTTGGAGGAGTTCGTTCGTTTAGCGGTCGGCGTCGAGTGGGTTTTGATTCCTGCCTGCGGAGCAACGACGGAGGGGGCGGTGGGAACAACGGAGGGGAGACCGCGTGGCGACGGCTGTGGGACGGCTGGCGAGTGTCGCCGTTGATGGGCAGGGGTGGTTCGTGATTCCTGCCTGCGCAGGAATGACGGAAGGGAGCAGGAACGGCGGAGGGGCCGGTAGGAATGACGGAGGGGAGACTGCGTGGCGATGGGTGCGGGATGGCTGGCGAGTGTCGCCGTTGATGGGCAGAGGTGGTTCGTGATTCCTGCCTGCGCAGGAATGACGAAAGGGAGCAGGAACGACGGAGGGGAGGTTGGGGCTGGGGACCCTGATCACAGCCTTTGGGATGGTCAGAGCGCGCGGATCTGCAATCGGGCAGTGTTGGCGACCGGCGAAGCAAAGATCTCTTCGAGTTTCCTGGCGCGGAAGTTGAAGATGTGCCGTAACTGGGGCACGACGGCGAGATGAGCGATTGGGGCGGAGAGCGGGTCGAGCGGCAGCGACCAATGGACCTGGTCGGTGGCGTAGACGCCGTCATCGGACTGTTGGAAGTGGTGCTCGTGATGCCAGAGCGCGTATGGCCCGGCGAGTTGTTCGTCGGCGAAGTAGTGGGGCGGGTTGACCTGGGTGATCTCGGTCGCCCAGGAAACCCGCAGCGGCAGGGCTGGCAGCGGAGTCAGGCGGTAGGTGATGATCAGGCCAGGGTGAATCGTCCCGGGTGGCTCGCCGGTGACACGGAAGCGCATCTCGGGTGGAGTGATCACCGCAAGGTTGTTGGGGTCGGAGAAAAACTCCCAGGCGGTCGCCAGGTCAGTGGACAGGGTCTGGGACGCTTCGAGCCGGAAGATTGGCATGTGCTCAGCTTCTGCTTACAAGGTACCCAGAACTCCACCTACACCGAGCAATGCGCCGACGAGCAAATGTAACTGCGCTGTGCGCTTCAGCATCGGATTTAACGCTGCGCCTGAGCGCCCGTTGACTATCTCTCTAGCCAGCCACATGCCGGGGGGCAGGGCGATCCAGGCGATCAAGCAGTAGTAGGGAATCAGACCGACTGCCGCGAATATGGCGATGCTGACGAATGCGCCGAGGATCAGGGTGGCGTACTCGATTCTCGTGTTGCGATCGCCCAGAATGACGGCGAGGGTCACCTTGTCACTGGCTCGGTCGGTCTCGATATCGCGCAGGTTGTTGACGACCAGAATGGCAGTCACGAGACAGCCGACGGGCACCGAGGCTGCGGCGAGTTCCCAGGTCAGCTCCTCAATCTGGACGTAGCCGGCGCCCATCACGGCGACAAAGCCGAAGAAGAGGAAACAGATGATGTCGCCGAGGCCTCGGTAGCCGTAGGGCAGTGGACCGCCGGTGTAAGTCACTGCCGCGATCAGCGAGGCTGCGCCGATGATCAGGATGGGCCAACCGACGATGATCGTCAGGACGATGCCCACGACCATCGCAGCGGCGGTGACGAGGGCAATGCCAATGGTCATCTCGCGCTGCGACAGCCAGCCCTGAGCGACGGCTCGAGGTGGGCCGAGTCTGTCGGGCGTGTCTGCGCCGCGGCGGAAGTCGGAGAGGTCGTTGGCGAAGTTGACGACGATCTGGATCAGGATCGCGCCGATCATAGCGAGGCAGAACCGGCCGACCTCGAAGTCGCCGTCTACAGCGGCGATGCCGGTACCGGCCAGGACCGGAGCGATGGCCGCCGGAAGAGTCGGCGGTCGGACAGCGAGCAGCCAGGCTCGTCGTTTGCTTGGTGTTGGAATTGCTGCCGTCATTCGCCACACCTACTCGAAGGCTCCCAGCGGAGATCGATGCATCACTCCCCTTCTCCCCCCTTGCGGGGGAGATGCCGAAGGCAGAGGGGGGTTGTCTTCAATTCCTATCTGGTCGCCATCGGCCGCCCCCCCTCTGTCACTCCGTGACATCTCCCCCCGCAAGGGGGGGAGAGGGGATATTGGGAGGTCTCTTTCCTACGGGAAGCGGGGGTACTTGGAGAAGTCGGGCTTGCGCTTCTCGAGGAAGGCGGTCTTGCCTTCTTTGGCCTCTTCGGAGAGGTAGTAGAGCAGGGTCGAGTCGCCGGCGAACATTTGCATGCCGGAGAGTCCGTCGGTGTCGGCGACGAGGGCTCGCTTGATGAAGCGCAGGGCGGTTGGCGACATGCAGAGTATCTCTCGGCAGCGATTGACGACTTTGAGCTCGAGATCATCGACGGGAAAGACTTCGCAGGCGAGGCCCATCTCGACCGCTTCGGCGCCGCTGTACTGGCGGCACTGCATCCAGATTTCGGCGGCCTTCTTGTGTCCGACGAGACGGGCCAGCAGCATCGTGCCGTAGCCGGCGTCGAACGATCCGACTTTTGGTCCGGTCTGTCCGAACCAGGCATTGTCGGCGGCGTAGGTCAGGTCGCAGACAGTGGCAAGCACATTGCCGCCGCCGATGGCGTAGCCCGCGACCATGGCAATCACCGGCTTGGGAATTGATCGCATGTAGCGATGCAGGTCGAGCACGTTGAGCCGAGGCACGCCGTCATCACCGACATAACCGCCGTCTCCGCGGATTCGCTGATCGCCTCCAGAGCAGAAGGCTTCCTTGCCTTCGCCGGTCAGGATGATTGCGCCGACGGACATGTCCTCGTGGGCGCGTTTGAACGCGTCGAGAAGCTCGAAAAGCGTCTTGGGCCGAAAGGCGTTGCGCACTTCCGGTCGAGCAATGGTGATCTTGGCGATGCCTTCGGCGACGTCGTAGTGGATATCGCCGTAGTCGTCCGAGCGCTGCCAGTCGGGTAGACCGGTGTTCTCGATGGTGACGGTTGGTCGTGACACGTATGACTACTCCTTCGTTGCGTGAGGGCGATTGACAGTCGGAAGCGGCACGCCGGCGCTGCGTAGCAGCAGTCGGCGGAGTTCGGGATAGATGCGGTCAATTGGCGTATTGAGACGGCCGGCGGCCCAAGCGGCAAGCGTCGATTGGACCATGCCGACCCAGGCTCGGGCGGTGAGCTCGGGGTCGAGCGGCGCGTCGAGCAGCGTCAGTTGCCCTGAGTCGAGCGCTCGGCGCAGTTCAAGGGCGACAAGATCGGTGAATTCGTCCTCGATCTCCGCCACCCGTTCGCGCGCCGCTGCTGAACCGCCAAGCGTTTCACTGACCAGGACGCGGGCGAGGGAACGATGCGCCGATAGCGTCTCAATCAGTGTCGCCAGCGCAGCATCGGCGCGAGTGACCGGGTCGTCTCCGGCGGCGGTCATGGCCCTCTTCACACGGCGTCGCAGGATGTCGCCGGCGCGACCGATCACGGCGGCGACGAGCGCCTCCTTGGTCGGAAAGTGGAAGTAGAGACCGCCCTTGGAAGTATCAGCCGCGGCCGCGATCTCGTCCATCTGCGCCTCGGCGAAGCTGCGTTGGGCGAAGACTCGGGCTGCGGAGTCGAGCAGCATCTCACGCCGCTCAACGGCTCGGGCCTGACGCGGTGGGCTCGTGGTCATCGATCGCTCCCCAGAAGCACACCCGAGGCAACATAAATCCGACGCCCCGGTCGGTTTCTGTAACGTACCACCAGCGAGCAGAATGGTCAGCACTGAAACGGTCAGCATGCCCGACGATCCGATAACTCAGGAGCGCACTCGCAACATTGGTCAGATGTTCAGCCGTCTGGTCCCGCACTATGACCGGATGAATCGGCTGATGACGGCTGGTCGGGACGGTCATTGGCGCACGCTGGCGGTCAAAGCCTCGGATCCGCGAGGCGTGGACGTGCTCGATCTGGGCGCAGGCACTGGCGATCTTTCTGCCGAGTTTCGACGGCAGGGGGCGCGTCAGGTGACTGGCCTCGACGTATCCGACGCGATGCTGCTCCGGGCGCAGGACAAGTACGGCCTGGAGCGAATCAACTGGTTGCAGGCCGATGTACACCGCTTACCATTCGCGGATGCGTCGTTCGACGTCGTCGCCTCGGCCTTTGTCTTGAGAAACTTGCCCAACCTCGCTGGCTCGCTGGAGGAGATGGCACGGGTACTGCGGCCAGGAGGCCGATTAGTCGCGCTTGACATCACACACCCACCGGACACTCCGTTCGGCCGGCTGATGAGGCTGGGTTTCGAGCAAGGAGTGACACGTGTCGCGGGCCTCGTCTCAGGCGACCGCTCGGCGTATCGCTACCTGCCCAATTCGCTCGAGGGGTATCCAACGGCAGAGCGCCTTGCGGAGATGATGAAGTCGGCGGGGTTAGAGGATGTCAGCTATCAAAGGCTGTCAATGGGAGCGGTCGCGTTGCATACGGGTCGGAGGGGGTGACGTCGGTTAATCCCATCGGCGTTCGGCCAATAGTCTGTTGATGTCCTGATCAGTCTCACCCGGCGCGATTCGCTGCTTGTTGCCGTCGATGCGCCAACGTCTCACGGCGGGATTCTCGATCAGCTGAGTCTCCACCACGGGCAGCATGGCTCGGATCATTTCAGATTCCTCAGTGGCATCGCCGGAATGGCGTTGATAGCGAATTTCCAACAGCGTCAGACCGCGAGCCATCGCCTGTAGCGATGGTTGTCGGGACGCTTGATTCAAGAACTGGTCACGCGTCAGGAGTAAGTCATACGCATCTGCGATGCAACGATCGAATAACTCAGCGTCATCGGCGTCCTGTATCCCGAGGTCGTTCGTCCGATCGGCGACATGTCCGGCGTCGAGAAGCACCTTCTGGGTTCGCCGCGAGATATGAGATTCAAGCAGCAATCGGAGAGACATCGCCTTGCAATCGTGCTTCAAAGCGAATCGCTTGCCGCACTTGCGCTAGCCTGAGATCGTACTCCTCCGCAATCTCGGCAAGTGACATTCCCGCGCTTTTCACACTGCTGATGAATGCGGTTTCTAGTCGTGTTCCTCGAACAATCGGTGATCCGCCGTGTACTCTAGGATTAATGTCTACGTACTCCGAAAATTCACTGAGTTGACCCAGGCGTGCCCCTGACATCCACGCTGCTAACACGCTGCGTATATCTACATTGGCGGGTACATACTGCGCAAGACGCGACGTTAACAGATCGGTGTCGAGCGCTGCCTGATCGAGGACAGGCCAATTGACTCCTTGCGGTTCGCGTTCCGCTGTCCGGGCTGGGCCATCAGCAGTTTGGATGACAGGGCGCTGGTTAAGAACAGTGAGATTCGTGTACTTCCCCGGCTCGATGACGGAGCAGAACTCCTCCATGACGACGCGTAGCCGGCGCGGATGGAGCCCATTGGACAGTAGTCGCTCTGCGAGCTGAATTTTGCGGTAGTCGTCCCACGTGTAGACGGCGTTCACCCCGCGGCCACCAGGAACCAGGGTCGCCGGCAGAATGCCAGCTCTATGCCATGCAGCTAGCCTTCGCGCCGGCAGGCCGGTCAAGGCAGCAATCAGCTTCCGCGATAGCCAGCCACAAGAGGCGAGATCGATAGATCGCTGATCCGACATGTCAACTCCTGCCCTCCAGTCTAGGCCCGACGAGCTAGCGCAATGCGTCGAGCCCGAGCATCGTTCGGCCTGATCCTTTCACCAGCCTTCCTGCCCACGTCGTTGCTGGTGCTTGATTTGCATCCAGCCAACTGACGCGGGCGATGCGGAAGTCGGCACTGGCCAGCGGAGCTTCCAACGCTCGGCGCAACGAGTCGGGTGTCGGCGACGAGTAGCCATCGGGCACCGCTTCGGCATTGAGCACCATGCTCAGTCGCCCTCTCGGTCCGCAAAGATGTTGCAGGACGTCAATGAGCATGGAGTCGCCGTCGAGAATCATCCGCAACAGCGCCGACCAAGGGAAGTAGATCGTCACCCAGTCGGCGGCTTCACGCAGTTCGGTCGGCATCGATTCAGCTGACGAGGCCACGTACAGCGCATTTGGCGCACCGCCCCTGACAGGCTTGCGTTCCGCCATCTTTGCGGCCTCGCGAAGTGCATCGCGGTCTGTGTCGAGTCCGAGCGCAAGGCATTGGGGATATTCCCGCGCGAATCGTCGCGGCCAGGCGCCGTCGCCGGTGCCGAGGTCGACCAGCGTGGAGGAGTATCGACCACGTAACTCGTCGAATTGGTCTTGCGACATCTGATGCGGACCGCGGCGGGTGATGATCTGGATGGCCATTGCAACGCTCAGGGTAGACTTGCGGCGATGCCCCCTCAGTCGCTCCGCGACAGCTCCCCCATTGGGGGAGCGCTTTAGTGCTGAACAGGATGTTCCCATGCCGACCCCCGCGCGCGTGATCTTTCTTCCCGAGGCAGATGAGCCGCTGGCCATTGAACGCGTTGATCTCCCGGACCCAACCGATTTCCAGGTGGTGGTGCGGCAGTACGCGTCGGGCATCTGCCACTCGCAGTTGCACCAGATGCACAATCCTCGCAACGGCGACCAGATCCTGGGCCATGAAGCGACCGGTGAGGTGATCAAGGTCGGCTCGCAGGTGACCAACGTGCAGGTCGGGGACGTCGTGTTCGTTACCTGGGTGCCGCGCAACGCGGAGACTGCGACGCGTGAAGTAGACGCGATTGTGGTCGAACGTCCCAACGGCCGCACAGCGACGACGCGCAATGTCTTCACCTGGGCCGACACGACGATCGCCGACGAGAAGTACGTCGTCAAGGTGCCGCAGGACACGCGCCGCGACGTGACCTCGATTATCGGCTGCGCCGTACTGACCGGTTCGGGCGCGGTCTACAACACGGCCGCCGTGCGCGAGGGCCAGAGCGTCGCGATCTTCGGTGTCGGTGGTGTGGGACTCTCTGCCGTGGTGGCGGCGTCGGTCGTGAAGGCTGACCCGATCATCGCGGTCGACCTGGATGAGGAAAAGCTTGAGTTTGCCAAGAAGTTCGGTGCGACGATCGGTGTCAATGCGTCGGGCGGCGACGCGATTGAACAGATTCACGCGCTGACCCAGAGTGGCGGACTGACCAGCTTCGGCGAGCCCGTCTCGGGCGTCGACTTCGCATTCGACTGCATCGGGCGCGAAGTGACGATGAACCAGATTCTGCGTGCCGTCCGACCCGGCATCCTCGGCGCCGAGACCGGCGGCACGGCGGTGCTGGTCGGCGTGCCGCAATCGGGCGTCAGCTTCACCGACGCCGACATGCGCGGTCTGCTGATCAACGAGAAGAAGTACATCGGCTCGATCGGCGGCAGTTGCCGGCCGGACCGAGACTTCCCGATGTTCCTCGCCTGGGCTGATGACGGAGCCCTGGACCTAGACGCAATGGTCACTGAGCGCTTCAAGATCGGTCAGATCAACGAGGCCACGGCGGCCTTAGAGCAGGGAGAGATCTTCGGCCGGGCGATCATGGAGTTCGACGACTAGTCAGTGGCAAGCAGTGCGCTGATCTTGCGGCGCTGGTCCGGATGCAACCTGCCACAGCTGCGGCGGGCGTGCAGGGTGTCTTCAATTGCCGCGAACATTACCGCATTGGGGTCTCGCAAGTGCTCCCCGAGTTCGCCGATGAACCACTTGACAACAGCACTCCATTCCCACTCCTGAAGCTCATCGTCACTCCAACCAAGTGGCGAAGGGAACGGTCTTGCAACGCGATGTTGCTCGATCAGCTCGCGAAGCAATTCTTCGCTTCGCCCGCTGCGTCGGGCAATCTCTTCGACTGTGACGAGAGACTGATCGAAGACATCAGTGACGATGATGCCTCCAACACTTTCCAGCTCCGCGATTGCGCCTAGGACGGCCTCTTCGAGAGTTCCCGCCTGTCGCGAAAATGTGACGAACTCTTGGTCGTCTCTTCGACTAAACAAGGCATCGTCGCAGCCAGCACTGTGGAGATCGTCGAACGCGGCATCTACGTCCACGTCTTGCAACTCCAAGGCAAAGGAAAAGTGCCAGGTGGTCATCTCAGCGTTGTGGCCCATCCGTGACTGCAGGTCGCCAAGGCTCGCATAATGTCCTTGGCATGATCTCCGGGACTCCGAGGCGTTGAATCGATTCTGATTCGACACCCCGACCGACTTCTCTCGTTACAAAGCAAGTGACCCCAGAGGTGGCCTCGACGGCTCAATTCTATACGCCATCCAGCGCCTTCAACAGCGCTGAGCACGCGCTCGACCTCCCTTTTCGGATGACGCTCTCTCACCAAACAACGCTACAGGAATCGCTTCAAGCCAACAGCAGCGGGATTTCCATCTCCTCGGAGCGCATGCCGGCGTGGTAGCCGTTGAGCGCTGAGACGCGGTTGCCGGCTTCTCCGTAGACCAGCACGTTCCGTGTGGCCGAGACGGCGATGTGGCTGCCGATTCGTTCGGCGGCGAGATCGCTGAGCGGATCAGGTCCGAAGAGCTTCAGGTCCCCGGCCTCTTCCTGTGTCAAGAGGGCCCAGTTGCGACCCCAGCGCTCTCGGAACTCGCCCGCGAACGAATCTTCACGACCCGATCGCACGCAGAACATCGGCACTCTGGGTTCTCCATGCGGAGGCGTGTGCAGGTCGTCGATGATCTCATCGTCGGGCAGGAACAGACCCTTTTCTGCGGCGTTGACTTGCAGCTCGCCGTGGTCGGCGCTGACCGCGATTCGCGCTCTGCCATCGACCGCTTCCGCGATCGCCGTCAGAGCGTCATCGACGGCTTCGAGCGCCCGTAGTGTCGAACCGGCATCGGGTCCGTCGCGATGCGAGGCTGCGTCGACCATAGGTAGATACAGGTAGTGGATGCCTCGTTCGCCCTGGTCGACCATCCGGCAGACGACCGATTCCACCGCGTCGCGCAAGTGATCGTATGGGTCGGTGGCGGCTGATCCTCGTTGGTAGTTGGTGAACTCGCTGGTTGAGATGTTGCGCGGGTGGTAGGTGCGCAACGATCCGCCAATCGTCGCCATGCGCGAGGGATGCGCGAAGGCGTCTTCGGGCCGGACACCGAAGTCTTGTAGTCGTCGCTCGGAATCTCGCTCAACGAACGGCAGGATTGTGGCGGTAATGTCGTTGCGGTGTAGGTGCGTGTACCAGGCTGGCACGCCGTGCTGAGCCGGCCACACGGCGGTCGCGAGGGTGGTCAGCGCGGCGGCGGTCGTCGACGGAAACACCGACCTCAGTTGCACGTGTTCGGCCCGGCCGAGCAGACCTTCGGGTCGGGTGCGGCCCTCGAATATGCAACCCAGACCGTCGACGAGTACGAACAACAGAGGACGATCTCGACCAATCTGCTCGGCGAGATCGGCTGCCCTGTCATCCGTGTCGGCGAGTGGCGCTCCGCCAATTGATGCGATGGCTCGGGCCAGATCGACCGTCGAGGGCGGCGCGCCGCCCTCGAACGGATGCAATAGGTCTCCGTCGCGAAACCAGCGTTCCAGACGCTCTACGTCAGGGGAGGCCACCAGGTCGTCTCTCCGATTGAGATGCGCAGAGAGGGCTTCCCCCCTCTGCCTTCGGCATCTCCCCCCGCGGAGCGGGGGGAGACAGGGAGTTGGACGCGGCTCCCCACTGAGGATGAGGAGCAGGCGGCGACTAGATCTGAGAGTAGCCCGAACCTGGCGAGGTGACACCTGTGCCAGCCGGCTCTTTGTCGCCCATGTCCCAGCCGAACTCCTTGAGGATTTCCTGGGAGTAGGTGACGCGGCCGGAGACCTTGTCCAGCGGCTCAGTCGCGAGCAGCAACGCTGCCTGTGCCATGATCTCAACGCCTTCAGCGTCGTTGGGGTCACGGCCCTCCATCAGGCGGTGATGAACCACGCCTGGAGTTGGGACGATTTGAGACGGGCTGTAGCAG
This sequence comes from Dehalococcoidia bacterium, assembly GCA_965207365.1. Lineage (GTDB taxonomy): Bacteria > Chloroflexota > Dehalococcoidia > Bin125 > Bin125 > Bin125. The sequence continues at coordinate 2,255,890 of OZ242281.1, forward strand.
GTGACCGAGACGCCATGCTGATGCACCTCAGAGGCGAGACCCTGGGTGAAGCGCTCGAGCGCGGCTTTCTCGGCGCCGTAGAGCGTGCCGCCGCCGCCGTCGCCTTCGTACGGTCCACGGCCTGGGCCGATGGCTGCAGCCGAGGAGACGTTGACGATCGCACCGGAGCCGCGCTCGATCATGCCGCCCTCGTTGAGGCAGAGCTGGCTCATGTAGAAGGGTCCGTGGAAGTTGACGGCGGTCGAGCGCAGCCAACGGCGGACCGGGAAGTCCTTGACGGGGATGAAGTAGGTCAGCGCCGCGTTGTTGACCAACACGTCGGGCGCGCCGTAGGTGTCGATGCAAGCCTGAACAATGCTGGCGCACTCTTCGTACTCGGACACGTTGCCGGCGACCGCAGTGGCCTCGCCACCGGCCTCGCGGATGTTCTTGATCGTCATCTCAAGTGAACCGGGCAGCGGGTGCGTGCCCTCTTGCACCGTGCGAGCGGTCGCGATGACCTTCGCGCCTTCGGCCGCGAAGCATTCTGCGATAGCTGCGCCGATACCGCGGCTCGCGCCGGTCACAATGGCGACCTTGCCGTCCATCTTGCCCATGGTGTACTCCAGTCTGGTGGTTGGGTTCTGTGGATTGTGTTTGGAAGCATCATAGCGAAGGATTTCACAAACGAGACTCCGAGCAGTCGGCAGTAGCCTTTGCGCATGGAACGTCCTATGGACCGGGTTGTCATTGTTGGCGCATCCCTTGCCGGATTGAACGCAGCCGAGTCACTGCGCAGCGAGGGGTTCCAGGGCAAGATCACGCTGATCGGCGACGAGCCCGAACGACCGTACGATCGGCCTCCGTTGTCCAAGCAACTGCTGACCGGCGAATGGGATTTGGACCGTCTGGCACTGCGTCCGACTGCGGAGTTTGATGCGCTGCAACTCGACTTCCGCAACGGGCGTACGGCGACTGGTCTTGATGTTCCCGGCCGGCAGGTGCTGCTGAGCGACGGCGAGCGGCTTGACTTCGACGGCCTGATCATCGCTACCGGCGCCAGGGCATTGGGGCTGCCGTTCGGTCAGCAACTCAACGGGGTTCACATGCTGCGGACGCTGGCCGACGCCCTACGCATTCGCGACGAACTGCAGGCGGGCACTCGGTTGGCGGTGATCGGCGCGGGGTTTATCGGGTCCGAAGTTGCCTCTTCGGCTCGATCACGAGGTCTCGACGTGACGATGATCGAAGCGCTGTCAGCGCCCATGGTCGGTCCGCTGGGCGAGGAACTGGCTGGCTGGGCCGCCGAGTTGCACGCTGGCGCGGGAGTCGGCCTGCGGATGAACGCGATGGTGTCGGACTTGGTCGGCGTTGGACAGGTCGAAGCCGTTGAACTGGAGGACGGGACAAGAATCGAAGCCGATACTGTCGTCGTTGGCATTGGTGTGCGACCGAATGTTGAGTGGTTGGCCGACTCGGGACTCACTATTGGCGACGGCGTGATCTGCGACCAGTATTGCCGCGCTGCTCCAGGCATCTTTGCGGCAGGTGATGTCGCTCGATGGCCCAACGGCCTGTTTGGCCCATTCGCCTACTCGGAACCGCAACGGACGATGCGGATTGAGCACTGGACCAACGCCGTCGAACAGGGCATGGCGGCTGCCAGGAATCTGTTGCTGGAATCGCGCGGCGCGCCGCTGGAGCCGTTCTCGCCAGTACCCTACTTCTGGTCCGACCAACACGGACTGAGCATCATGGCGTCGGGCATCACTGCGCCGAGAGACAATTTCCAGCTTGTTCATGGAACGCTGGAGTCGAATCGCTTCGCGGCCATCTACGGTTTGCGCGGATACCTGAGCGGCGTGGTCGCAGTTGGTTGGCCGCGCATGCTGCGTCGATACCAGGGGATGATCAGAGATCGGACCACGTGGGAAGAAGCGCTGGTGACGGCAGATCACTGAGCAGTGAAGAGTTGAGGCAGCGGGGAAGGGGAGGATACGCGTTCGACGGGGTTGGTGAAGGCCTTTTCTACCTCGTCCGGCCTCGACCACGTCACGAGCCGCGAAACCTGACGCAAGAGCGCGAAATCCTCTCCTGTCCAGACGTCATTGGTGTCATCAATGAGCGAGATCAGAGCGTCTTCTGGCGGGCCCGCAGGATTCGAGCGGAGATCGGAGAATCCCGTATAGACCCTGTGGCGCACATCTCTGGCGCCAGCACGGGATCCGCTGCTGAGGAGGAACGCCAGTGATGTTCTTACGCCTGCCTTGACTTCGAAGTCAACCTGCCACAGTTCATTCAAGCCGCGGTGTTTGGTTCTTCGTTGCACCTGAAACTCCCGCTGGCGTAGCCACTCGTCAACATCGTCCGCGACCGACCGAACGACGCGCCCTTGCATCGAGTGCCTCAAGTCGGCTACGCGCACGACCGCCTGGCCTACCAAGTGAACGGCAGTGGGGAGGTCACGTTCACCAATGCAGGAAGCCTCCAATTGTCCTCGATTCAGGCTTACATCAAGGCTCTGCAGCAGATCGTCGATTAGCGACGTTAGAGGGGGAGTTAATTTTCCAGATGCTGATTGGCTTTTCAGCCAACCAATTGCGAGCCCGTAGTCGGTGACGCGATACTCGCCCTGCTGATGGATGGCGAACAGGTCGACAAGATCACGGTCGGGAAGGACGAAAGGCGTACGGATTCTGACATCCCCACGATTGCGTGGACTGCAGTCGAATAGCAGGGGCAGGTTGTGCCGCAATGTCGCGTACAAATCTGTCGCAGTCACAGCGTCAACTCCCCTTGTTGTTCAGGTGTAAGCATCACACCTTCATGCAGGATATGCACCTCCGTGCAGAATTGCTGCCAGACGTTGGCAGGGTCACTCCAGCCAAAGGTGATGTCATCCGGTTCGTAGGCCTCTTTGTCACCTACTGCGGCCGTCCAGCGATGTTTGTGTGGATCGCCCAGCAACTCCCCGTCAGGATTCCGATGGGGCGGAAATCCCAAACAGAGTCCGACGATTCTACCGGCGCTGCGGTAGACCCGACACAAAGGAGAGTGTTTCGCGGGCCGGATTCCATGTGCCGTGCGCGGTGAGCGGCCAGGCCGGCGCAGATCTAACCTGAACTCGAAATTCCAACGCTGGTGAATGTTCGTCGTCTTCGCGCCATTTGATGTCTCCAAGGATGTGCTTGCTCTGATCGGAGAGAATCTCCTCAAACTCCGACTGCGTCAGCATGTCCTTGAGTCTATTGCCACCTGGCTGCCCTTCTGGCGCGTCGCTCTGCAACCGAAGCGGCCGTGTCAACCAATATTTTTCCAGGTCCCAGGCGATTTTGGAAGCTGGTGTAGGTCGACTCGCCTCTCACAATTCGGCAGAAGGCTCCCCAGAACCTTTCTGAGCGGCGGAGGAGTTGGACGTAGGGCCAGGGTGTCTGCTGGAAGAGGGCTTGAAGCTGTCGGGCGACTCTGAGCTCCGGCTCGATCTCTGCGAGAATGGCGTTTTCGTAGCCCGACAGATTTGAAGCGTCCCCATGTAGGAGCTCCAGAGCGGATTGGACTGCCAACTGTGCGCTGCGGATCGCGTTGCCGATGCCCTCTCCCGAGAGTGGATCAACGAGGCCGGCGGCGTCCCCGATGAATGCCACTGGACCGTGAATCAGAGTGCTGTCGGGGTCTCGCAACGGCAGGTGATGGGCGCGGAGGTTGGTCAGGGTTGAATCGTCGAACGACTCACTAGCCGCGTAAAGGCCTAGCTCTCGCTTGAGCGTCGATGCGGCCGCCGGATAGCCTCCGACTCCGACGTTGCAGTGGTCGCCCTTGGGAAAGACCCAGCCGTATCCGCCTGGCACGGATCCAAGCTCCAATCCGACGGCGTCGGTCCAGCGATCGCCGGGATCAGGTATGCCGTTGGACGCTGCCCTCGCCGCATTGCCCTCGAGCGCTACAGCGCCCCGTAAGCGCAGTAGACCAAGTGCCCGCCGGACGATGCCATTGGCACCGTCAGCCGCGATAATCACGCCGGCGTTGTGGGTGTCGCCATTGGCCAGCGTCAGAGTGGTGTGGTCGATGCTTCGCACGGCGGAAGCGTCGCGGAACTCAGCTCCGACGCCAACGGCCTGATCGACCATGTAAGCGTCGAGGCGGGCTCGTTGGGTCATGATCGCGAGTGGCAGATGGTATTGGTGCTCAAACTCCCATCTGCGCTTGTAGCGGACACGAAAGCAGGTGATGGTCTGTTCGGTGACAGGATCGAGCGAATACGGCAGCAGCTTGACCGCTGATAGCAGGACGCCTCCGCCACACGGTTTGTCGCGGGGAAACTGAGCGCGGTCGAGGAGCAACACCTCGGCCCCGGCCTGTGCGAGATCGTAGGCCGCGGTTGAACCGCCGGGACCCGCACCGACGACTATGACGTCCCAGCTTCTTGCCACTTGTCCCATCCAGTTTTGAGTCCGGCCGCGATCGGTGCAGCGAAGCAGAAGATGATTGATTCGATTGGCTCACCGAATGCGATGGCCAGGAAGGGCAGCGGCGCGGCCACGAGCAGGATGCCCAGCTCGGCGATTCTGGTCACCAGGTAGGTCAACCCGCCAATGACGAACGTGATTGCAAACTGCCAGGGCAGGAATGCTCCGGCGGCGCCGAGACCGGTCGCCGCAGCGCGACCACCGTTGAATCGCAGAAACAGTGGCCACATGTGACCGACCATCACGATGCCGCCTGCCGCCATCCACCAACCGAGTTCGAGTCCCCAGAACCTGGCGATCGAGACGGCCAGCAAGCCTTTGCCGATGTCGATCACGATGATCACGGCGCCCATGAAGTGTCCGGCGCCCTCGCGAGCGGCGTTCGCTGCACCAACGTTGCCATCGCCGACGAGGCGCAGGTCCCGTCCGGTGCGCCAGCGAAAGACCAGCCAGGAGACCGGGAGCGATCCCAGCAGGTAGGCCAGGATGAGCGTCACCGCCTCGGGCATAACTGCTCCTTTGGCGGCGGCTCAGACGGCTAGTCGCCGCTGCTGTTGTTTGTGTATACGGGCGTCAGCCAGTGCGAATAGGCGTCGCGGTTGCCAATGATTGCGTCGAAGTAGAGCCGCTCGAGCTGCGCGGTGATTGGCCCAGTCTCGCCGTTACCAATTGTTCGCCGGTCTACCGAGGAAATCGGTGTCACGTGGGCTGCTGTGCCGGTCATGAAGACTTCGTCTGCCAACCAGAGCTCGGAGCGGTCGAGCGTGCGCTCGACCGTCTGGATGCCCAGCTCGGTGTCGGCCAGCTCCATCACGGTGTTGCGGGTGATACCGACCAGGATGTTGTCGGAACTGGGTGGCGTGTAGATCACGCCGTCATTGACGATGAAGATGTTCTCGCCCGAGCCCTCAGAGACGTGTCCGTCCTCATTGAGCATGATTGCTTCGTCGAAGCCGGCGGTTTCGGCCTCGGTCTTGGCCAGGGCGGAGTTGATGTACGCACCGGTCACCTTGGCCCGGACCGGGATGGATTGGTCCTCGGTTCGCCGCCACGATGACGTGACAACGTGGACGCCGCCGGTTGTGTCCAGGTATGCGCCCCATGGGATCAGGAAGCAGAGGAAGTCATCCTCAATGCCGTGTAGGCGCACGCCCAGCGCCTCTGCTGACTTGTAGACCATTGGCCGGATGTAGACGTCCTGGCGGAAGTCGCTGCGGCGGACGAGGTCGACGGTGATCGCGCAGAGCTCGTCATCCGACAATGGCAGGTCCATCATCAGTGCGTGGGCGGACTTGCGTAGGCGCTCGTAGTGCTCGCGCATGCGGAACAGGTAAAGCTGCTCGTGCTCGGCGTTCCAGTTGGCGCGAATTCCCTCAAATACGGCGGTGCCGTAGTGCAAGGCATGGGTCATGACGCTGAGCTTGGCGTCGGCCAAGGGCATCACTTCCCCTTTGAGGTAGGCCATTTCGGTGCCGGACATCGCGCGCTCCTCGGGAACATGAAGTCAGTGCGAAAGCATTATCCGTCACGATACACGCGAGGTCCGGATTGAGAAGTGTTCAGCGCAGACGAAACAGGGCCTCACTCGGCGGATACGCGCGGATGGGTGATTTCCTGAAGTCGCGCTCATTTCGGCTCACGATGAATCGCGCGAAGCTCGCACGCGCAGCGGCGACTTGCATCGCGTCCTCAAAGTCGGACATATCTAGTTGCAGAGCGAAGTGCATGTCGGAGGTTCCCGCCCTTGCCACTTCACAGATGTTGAGCACCATGACAATGAACTGACGGGCCTCGTGGCGATTCCCTTGCTTCGAGACTTGATAGAAGACGTTGGAGACGGTGTGCCAGGCGATTGAAGCTCTTTCTGGGCCGAGCTGCACTTGATCCAGGAGCTGATTGGCAGGCTCCACGTGAGGCACCCGCTCAAACGCGACGTCTAGGAGGACGTCCGAGTCAATCAGAATCACTGGACTGCGAGTCCAACGCGAGGTATCTGCGCATCAGGTATTGGTACCGAGGCTCGTTGCTCGCTGCGAGCAGTTCCTCGTCGGTGCGTTGGTCCTGATTGAATTTACCGCGCCAGTACTCCCCGATCGTTGGGTACGGTCCCTCGCCGACCCGTTCGCGGAGAAGTTCTGCGACAAGATCGTCGAGGTTTATCTCGTTCACCATCGCGTAGCCGAGGGCGTTCCTCGCCAGTTCGTGGTCCAGAGAAATTGTGAGTTGACGTTTTGGGTAGTTCATCAGGATCACTCTTCAACCTAGGCTAACCCGATCGTCTCCATCTCGCGCCGGATTCACAGGACCATCTGCGTCTGCGTCACCTGGGCGACCAGTTTGCCGTCCGGATTCAAGATTGTCGTCTGCCAGACCTGCGTGCGACGGCCTCGATGCATCGGGCGGCATTCGCCTCGGATCGTGGTTCCCTCGACTCCGCCGCGGAAGAAGTTTGTCTTTGACTCGATCGTCGTGGTGCCCGCGCCCGGCGGCAGATTTGCGCTGGTGCCGACCGCTCCGAGGGTGTCAGCGAAGGCCATGATCGCTCCGCCGTGCATGAGGCCTGGGGCCGTGCAGAGATTTCGCGTGACATCGATCTCGGCGACGACCAGGTCGGGTGCGACGGATACGAGACGAACGCCCAGATGCTCCGGCAGGAGGCCGCGAAACCCTCGTTGGAACGGATCCGCATCCAGGCCTGGTGCGTCGGTCATTGGCCGATCCTTCCGATCTGGCGGCATCGAGTGAACCAAAGCCGCGGGTGGTGATAACGTCACGCCATGAGTGCTACGCCAATCTATCGGGTGGGATCACGCGAGGTGCGCGTGCTGTCGGACGGCGTGATCTGGCTGGATGCCGGAGCCGTCTTTGGGCTCGTGCCCAAGGTCATGTGGCAACGCGTGATGGGCGAGACCAACGAACTCAATCAGATCCCGTTAGCGCTGAACTGCCTCCTGCTCGAATCCGACGGTAAGACCGTGCTGATCGAGACCGGACAGGGCAACAAAGACTTCGAGCAAACCCGGCGTCGAGGCTGGGAGCCCGATCATGGCAAGCTGATCGACGACCTGGCCCGCAACGGTGTGCAGCCGGCCGATGTTGACATCGTGATCAATACGCACCTGCACAATGATCACACCGGGTGGAACACGATTGAACACGGCGACGGCGAACTCGCAGTCACATTCGCCAATGCTCGCTACTACATCCAGCGCGGCGAATGGGAAGACGCGATGCACCCCAACGAACGCACCCGCGCAACTTACTTGCCCGAGAATCTGCTGCCGGTCGAGGCGGCTGGACAGATCGAATTCATTGATGGCGAGACGCAGGTCACCTCAGATATCACCGTCATCGAGACGCCAGGCCACACTGCCGAGCATGCCTCTGTGGTGATTGCCAACGGCGGAGAGTCGGCTGTCTATCTCGGCGACATGATCCAGCATCAGGTGCAGCTTGAGCGAGTCGCCTGGCTGTCTGCATTTGACGTCCTGCCATTGATCAACCTGGAGACCAAGAAGCGCTTGATCGCCGATGCGATCAAGAATCGTTCATTGCTGGTAGCTGTACATAACCCGTTTCCGGGTGTCGGTCGGATGAGCGCCGGAGAGCGCGGTCGCAATGTGTGGACCTCGGAAGAGCCGCACGCCGTGGCCGAGCTTCGGGACGCAGTTGGAACCGACTAGGGAAGCAATTCAAGAGAGCGTACGAGGACAAGCACATGGCATTTGGCGAACACCCGCTCGGCGGCGGAATGGGGGAGATGGATCCTGCCGAGGTGATGAAGCACATCCCCAAGCCGCGGCGCAAGATCTGGCGGCAGGAGAAGCTGGTCGACAACGTCTACCTCCAGTACCGCGACAAGACCGAAGAGTTGCCCGAGCCCGATCTGGTCGAACGCATCTTCCTGGTGATCAGGCGCGGCGAGCGCTGTCTGGCCGTCCGGCATGGCGACCGGCACCAGCCCTGGGCGCTGCCGATCCTTGAGTTCGACATCGACCCGCGGCCCGAGCCACTGGATCCGGAGCTAGATCAGGATGCGCGGCGCGCTGCTCTGACGCAGACGATTTCCGCGGTCGTTGCGGACACCTGGCAAGTGCCGATCGTCGAATGGTCGCAGCACACTCGAGTCCAGATGACTGCGCGAGAGCTGCAGGATCAGGTCGAGGTAGGATCGCGGCGCTACGAGATGGTCGTGATGGCTGAAGCCGGTGAGCCCAATGACTTGGCCGAGGACACCGAGTGGGCGCGCCGATTCTTCCCGCCCCGCGACATGAACAAGTTGCTGCGTGAGCGCTACTACGACTACCCAGAGATCGAGCAAGCCTACGAACTCCAGGTGATCGAGGGCGCTAAGGCGAGAACGTGATCATTGCGGTTACAGACGTAATGTGAGCCAGCTAGTAGAGTCATGGTCAATCATGACAACGTGCGCGCCATTACCATCAAGTGAGTCTGGACGCCCCACGGTATCGGGCCTGATTATGCGGCGTGTGCGCTGGGTACAGGTCGCTGTAGCCGGCGGCCCAGCGTTCCGCGCCTGAGTGATTCGGCGCACGAGGAACAGCCACGGAACCAGCGCCGCCGCCTCTGACCCCACCGCAACCGCCGAACCATCGCGACTAACCACACGACATGATCAATAAGTCGACAAGGCTCGGAGACAGCGCCGAGCCACGGTTGAGGAGACTGCCATGCGTCTGACCGGCGCCCGAATTCTGATGGAATGTCTGCGTGCGGAGGGAGTTGAAGTCTTCTTCGGCTACCCCGGCGGCGTGGTCTTGCCGCTCTACAACACGCTGGGCGAGTACCCCGACATCAAACACGTCCTTGTCCGCCATGAGCAGGCCGCCGCGCACGCTGCCGACGGTTACGCTCGCGTCGCCGGACGCACCGGCGTCTGCCTGGCTACCTCAGGTCCCGGCGCGACGAATCTCGTCACCGGCATCACCACCGCTTACATGGACTCGGTGCCCATGGTGGTGTTGACCGGGAACGTCGCGCGCGATCTGATTGGTCGCGACGGCTTCCAGGAAGCCGACATCACCGGTATCACGCTGCCGATCACCAAGCACAACTACCTACTGATGCGCGCCTCGGAAATTGCGCCGGCGGTCAAGGAAGCGTTCCACATCGCTTCGACGGGTCGCAAGGGTCCGGTCCTTGTCGACATTCCCAAGGATGTATTCATCGAAGAGGCCGAGTGGGATGGTTATCCCCAGGGCGTCTCGCTGCGCGGCTACCCGATCATGGACGTGCCGCGCGAGGAGGAAGTGGACAAGGCCGCTGAGATCATCAATGCGGCGCGCAAGCCGATCGTGATCGCCGGTCACGGCGTGGTTCAGTCTGAGGCGCAGGAGGAGTTGATCGAGTTTGCCGAGCGTTCCGATACACCGGTGTTGACGACCTTGCTCGGTATCTCCGGTATGCCCGAGGATCACGAGTTGTCCTACGGCTTCCTCGGTATGCACGGCCATTTCTACGCCAATATGGCCGCCGACCGGGCGGATGTCGTGATCGGCATCGGTATGCGTTTTGACGACCGCGCCATGGGTCGGTTTAGCGACTTCAACCCGACCGCCAAGATCGTCCATATCGACATTGACCCAGCCGAAATTGGCAAGAACTTCAAGACGCATGCGCCGGTCAACGGCGACGTCAAGGAGACGCTTTGCCGGCTGATTCCACAGCTTGACAATGCTTCACACCCGGAGTGGCGGGCCGAGATCAATCAGATCATGGATCAGCACCCGACCGATTACATCGAGGAGGGCACCGGACTCGGTGGTCCCTGGCTGGTGCGAGCGCTGGCCGAAGCGACCGAGGGCCAGGCGACAATCGTCACCGGCGTCGGACAGCACCAGATGTGGGGCGCGCAGTATTACCCGTACACCAAGCCTCGACAGTGGGTCACCTCGGGCGGACTGGGTACGATGGGCTACGAGGTTCCGGCGGCAATGGGCGCGCAGTTTGCGCAGCAGGAGCCGATCTGGTCGCTTTGCGGCGACGGCGGCTTCCAGATGACCTCACAGGAACTGCAGACAGTCGCCGACCACAACTTGCCGGTCCGCTTTGCCATCTTCAACAACGGCTTCCTCGGTATGGTCCGTCAGTGGCAAGAGCTCTTCTACGAGGAGAACTACCACTCGGTGGACCTCGGGCAGCCTGATTTCGTCAAACTCGCCGAAGCGTATGGAATCAAGGGCCTCCGCGTATCCACGCGCGCCGAAGCGACCCAACTGTTCCGCGACCTCGAAGGCTATGACGGACCGGTCGTGATCGACTTCCAGCTTGAGCGCGACGAGAATGTCTGGCCGATGGTGCCGGCCGGCGCTGCGTTGTCGGAGACGATCGAGTCCGCCGACGAAATCTGATGCCAACAGGAACGACAAAGGACATGACATAGGAGGGTTCGGACGAATGGCTTCCCGTAACACCATCGTTGCCCACGTTGAGGACCGTCCGGGTGTCTTGGCACGCGTCGCCTCGCTGTTTCGCCGCCGCGGCTTCAACATCGAGTCGCTGACTGTCGGTCACTGCGAAGAGCCGGGCCTGAGCCGGATGACGATCGTCGTCGACGGCGACGATCACCAGGTCGACCAGGTCTGCCGCCAGCTATTCAAGTTGATCGATGTGATCTCCGTTCAGGACATCACGTACACGCCAATGGTCGACCGCGAGCTCGCCCTGATCAAAGTCTCGGCGACCAATTTCAACCGACGCGAAGTGCTTGATGTCGTCGAGGTCTTTCGCGCAGACGTGGTTGATGTCCACGCTGAAGCCTTGATCGTGCAGGTGCTTGGCGACGAGGGCAAAGTCGATGCTGCCGTCAGGATGTTCGAACAGTTCGGCGTCCTCGAGATGGTCAGAACCGGACGCGTGGCCATGCGGCGCGGTCTGACCACGACCAAGCCTCCGGCGATTTCCGACTCGCAACAGGCAGCCGCCGCGATTCGAGCCATGCTCGGTCGGCGGCCAGAGGGTGCCCTGCCCTTCGCCAGCGACTGATGATCACTCTGAACTGAGATACACGCCTACACTCAGGCGAGAACACCTGAATCTGAATACTCAACCTGCAGGAGACCTGTATGCCCGCCCAGATGTACTACGACCAGGACGCCGACCTTGACCTGCTCAAGGACAAGAAGATTGCCGTGATCGGCTTCGGATCGCAGGGTCACGCGCACGCGTTGAACCTGCGCGACTCCGGCTGCGACGTGATCGTCGGCCTCTACCCCGGATCGCGTAGTTGGAACAAGGTGCAGGACTCGGGCCTCCAGGTCGACACGGTCGCCGACGCGGCTGCTGCAGCCGACATCGTCATGGTGCTGACGCCCGACCACGTGCAGAAGTCGATCTACGACCAGCACATCGCTCCCTCAATGACCGAGGGCAAAACGCTGATGTTCGCTCATGGCTTCGCAATTCACTACAACCAGGTCGCCCCGCCGCCTGAGGTCGACGTGACCATGATCGCGCCCAAGGGACCAGGTCACCTGGTCCGACGAGTCTTCGAAGAAGGCGGCGGCGTCCCGGCGCTGCTGGCCATCTACCAGGATGCGTCCGAGACGGCCAAAGAGGTCGCGCTGGCCTACGCCAAGGGCATCGGCGGCACCCGCGCCGGCGTGCTCGAGACGACGTTCCTTGAGGAAACCGAGACCGACCTCTTCGGCGAACAGTCGGTGCTTTGCGGCGGCGTCACCGCCCTGATGCAGGCCGGCTTCGAAACGCTGGTCGAGGCTGGATACCAGCCTGAGTCTGCGTACTTCGAGACGATTCATGAGGTCAAGCTGATCGTCGACCTGATCTACGAGGGCGGCTTCGCCAACATGCGCTACTCGGTCTCCGACACGGCCGAGTACGGCGACCTGACCCGTGGCCCCCGCATCGTGGATGGGTCGGTCAAGGAGAAGATGCAGCAGATCCTCTCCGACATCCAGGATGGCACGTTCGCCCGCGAATGGATCATGGAAAACCAGACCGGCCGTCCCGGCTTCGACAAGCTCCGAGCCCGGGCCGCGAGGCATCCATCGGAGGAGGTCGGAGCCGAACTCCGAGGCATGATGTCGTGGCTAAATGAAGAGGCCGACTAGGGCCTGTTCACATGGAGTGTGGACAGCGGACGGAGGGTTACATAGGTCTGCCGATGGGGAGCGGCACCCCCTCAGCCTTCGGCAGCTCCCCCTGCAAGGAGGTGCGGGGAATCCGGGTGCGCCTTGTATGGGCTCTCAGCATCTATGTGAACAGACCCTAGTCTGTTGCCGCGCTGGTAAGTAGCAGCCGCTGTCGAGCCGGATCTATCAGAAGGCCCAGCGATTCCAGAACGGTCAGGCCGAGAATCGGCTCGATGTCTTGACCTGCGAAGAAGACTGTGGAGTAGTCCGTCTGGCCGAGGACGGTGAATCCGGCAAAGCTGATCAGACGTCGGATCGGACGATTGTCGCCCAGCCAGACCTCGCGTACGCCTGTCGGTTGGATGCCGATGGACTCCAGAATTGTTGTCGGCACGTGGGAGCTTGTGGCCCCGCTGTCGACGAGGAAGGTGCCTTCCCAGTGACGGGTCGGTTCGTATGGATTGATGACTCTGACCGGCACCCGTACCTCGCCTATTGGCATCTCCTCAAGCAGCAGACGTAACCAGCGCGCCTGCACTTCGGGCTCGGCTCTGGTGAGTAGCATCTGTTCGGCTTTCTCGGAATCGCGCCGCTGTCGAGGCCATCATAGAACTGCACGAGCAGGGTAAGCAGATCCGCGTTCACTTCCTTCGGACTGACCTTCGCCGGAACGTTTCCGCTACTCGTCCAGCGCCAGATCGTAGGGCAGCGGGGATCCCAGGGCTCCATCTCGCCAGTGGGTGAGCGAATGCGCGAGGTCGGCCAACTCTGTGGCCGACTGTCCCTCAGTCGCACGCAGGATTTGTTCCGTCGTAGCGATTTCTGCTCCGTTGAAGCCGAACAGGTCGGCGCTGGAGAGAGGCATCGGGCGGTACTGCGTGAAACCGCCCAGATCTGACGACTGGATGACGATACTGCCGTTGTCGATCAACGGGTCAAGGTGTAGCTCGAACTTGACCAGCCATGGCCCATGCTCGCCAACGACATAATCCGCGCCGGTAATCGAGTCTCCGTGGCGGCGGAAGTGGAGGAAGTCGCTCAGACAGAGCAAGGTGTTCAGTTGGCTCGTCCCGAACGAACGGGCTGTGATCCGGCGCTCGCACAGGTAGATGATCAGCTCTCGCAGCTTCGCGTCCGCCAGTTCCGAAGTGAATGTCTTCAGAGTGGTCACTTGTTGCTCCGTTCAAGCCCCGGCTGGCGTCCTGATCTCATGCGGCACACCACGGGCCTCGAACAGATCGACCCACTCCTTCTGCGTGCGATTGCGCAGCGCCTCGGTGATGACGGTGGATAGCTCTGAGGCGTTTTGCAGACGTAGTTCCACGGTGGCGAAGCGCGGATCGTCCTCGATCTGGAGTTGGAACTCGGGCAGGTAAGCCTCTCCGTCGGCCGGATGACGCTCGTGGTGGTCCCACATGTGATCGGCGAGCGCCGCCTCGCCCAGCGTGTCGCGCAGACGGCGCCATTCTTCATCGGTCGTGATTGTCAGATGCATCCAACCGTCGGTCGCGCGGTAGGCGCGTTGCAATGCGTCGAAGTGCGCCATTGCTGTCTTCCTGTACTGTGCTTCAACTTGGTGTCAGGCTAGGTGTCGGCTGGGCGTCAGGCTAGCGGTTAGCCTGAGCACGAATCTATGAGGATTGCTCAGCCCTGAACAACCAGGAAGACGGGAGAGGAGACCGCCATGCGCGCCGTCGCATCACGGAATGGCCAGCTTCGAGTTACCGACGTTCCCCAACCCGAACCCATTGAGGGAGAGGCACTGGTCAAAGTGTTGGCCTGCGGCATCTGCGGCTCCGACCTGCACTTCGTCAGGTTCGGCGAGGACATCGTCAAGGGATCGATGGATTCCGGCAACGCGCGCTTCGCGCCCGACCTCAGCCGCGACATCATCATGGGCCACGAGTTCTGCGTCGAGGTCGTTGGCTACGGACCGAACACGACGGGCCCAGTTGGAATCGGTGACCGTGTGACCTCGGTTCCCAGTCGTGGCGCGTACAGCAACGAATATCCGGGCGGGTACAGCGAGTACATGGTGCTCGACGCATCGATGCTGCTGCCCGTTGAAGACAGCGTCGAGACCGAACACGCCGCCACGACCGAGCCGATGGCCGTCGGTATGCACGCGGTTCGCGCAGGACAACTGAGCGGCGGCGAGCCGACGGTTGTTTACGGCTGTGGACCGGTTGGCCTGGCCACGATCGCCAGCCTACGCAACGAGGGCGCGGGCATGATCATCGCCTCCGACTTCTCTCCACGCCGCCGAGAACTGGCCGGAATCATGGGCGCCGACGTGGTGGTCGACCCGCGCGAGACGCCGCCAATCTCGGCGCTCGAGCAACGCGGGTACACGGCCGGCAGCGAGGTCGTCATGTTTGACGCGATCGGTTTCAAGGGAACGATCGCGCTGCTGATGAAGGAAGCCCCCTCGCGAGGCGCGCGTCTGGTGATCGTCGGTGTTTGCATGCAGGAGGACACGATCGTCCCAATGGCCGGCATCGAGAAGGAAATCCAGATGAAGTTCGTCCTCGGCTACACACCGGACGAGTACGCCGAGACCCTCGGAGCGATCACGTCAGGAGGCATCAAGCCGGGACCAATCGTTACTGGGAGAGTGGGCCTGGACGGTGTCGAGGGAGCCTTCCAGACGCTGGGAGATCCCGAAGAGCACTGCAAGATCATGGTCACCCCACACGAGGACAACGTGCTGTAGTTCGATAGCACACGCGGCCGGCTTGCTAATCAGAACTCACGTGTGATGTTACATTTGAATCTCGACCGATGACGGAACCATGAGCAGGAGTTCCCAATGGGTGAGATTCGTGTCGAAGTACGGCTAGAAAACTCTCTCGACCAAGGATTGTTCCGGCGTGGATACGCGCCCGAGCACGAGATCAGACGTCAGACGATTACAGCAGTGGCCGATAGTGGCGCACTGTTCATGGCGCTGCCTCAGGATGTCGTCGCCGCACTGGGTCTGTCGCATCTTGGCGACGAAGCGGTCATGTACGCCGATGGCAGTCGCGACCGAGTGCCCAAGGCAGGCGACCTGACTGTGGAGATCGCGGGACGCAGGACAACGGCGGAATGTGTCGTAATCCCGGCCGGCGTCGAACCGCTCGTGGGGCAGTTGGTGTTGGAGGCGCTTGATCTGATCCTCGATCCGAGAAATCAAACCTTGGGCCCGCGTCCGGAATCTCCCGACTACCCACTCGCACGCCTCTGATCGATAGCAGGCTGACCTGTTTGTAGCAGGACAGAGAGAGCGACATGGGAGAAATCATCGTTGATGTCGAGTTGGAGAACCCTGTCGATCGCGACCTCTTTGAGCGTGGCCACGGTGCGGAAGCGGACATTCGCAAGGAAACAGTATCTGCAGTTGCCGATACCGGTGCCGTGATGCTGGCGCTCCCGAGCGACGTCGTGAACCGGTTGGGTCTGCGGGAAGTGAGTCGGATTGCCACGACATATGCCGATGGCCGGCGTGACCAGTTGCCGGTCCTTGGGCCGGTCTCTATCCAGATCGGGAATCGACAAATGCTGACCGAGGCGCTGGTCATCCCGACGGGGACCGATCCGCTGCTTGGACAGATTGTGTTGGAGCGACTCGATCTGATCGCCGACTCACTCAACCAGCGTTTGACGTCGCGACCAGAGTCACCAGACAGGCCAATGCTGCGAGCCTAGGTCGGCGAGGTCGTTCATTGGCTAGCATGCGATCAAGACTGAACACTCGACGGAATTGAGCAGAACGACATGACCTACGACATCGTGATCCGGGGCGGAACCATTGTGGATGGTTCTGGGGCTCCCCGGTACCAGGCTGACATTGCCATTGAGGGCGACCGCATCGCCTCGATTGGGCGGATTGCCGAGCAGGGCAAGGAAGAAGTCGATGCTCGCGACCTGATCGTGTCGCCCGGCTTTATCGATGGCCACACGCACTTTGACGCTCAGATTTCCTGGGACCCGTATGGCACATCGAGCTGCTACCACGGCGTGACTTCGGTGATCATGGGCAACTGCGGCTTCACGCTGGCGCCCTGTCATCCCGATGACCAGGACATCCTGATGCGCACGCTGGAAGCGGTCGAGGACATTCCCGCCGATGCCCAGCGCGCCGGCGTCGACTGGACCTGGCAGACCTTCCCCGAGTTCATGCAGTTCCTCGAGGACAAGCCCAAGGGTCTCAACTACGGCGGCTACGTTGGCCACACCGCGCTGCGCACCTACGTGATGCGTGAGCGCGCCTTCACCGACCAGGCCTCGGACGACGAGATTGCCGAGATGGCGGAAATCCTCAAAGAGGGCGTGCAAGCCGGAGGGATGGGCTTCTCGACGACACGCTCGCCCGCGCACAAGACTCGCGAAGGCGCACCGGTGCCGTCGCGGCTGGCGACCTGGGACGAAGTCCGTCAACTGGTCATGGCGATGGGCGAGATCAATCGCGGCGTCGTCGAAATCAGCGGCGAACCGACGATGGGTCAGGACCCGGACGACCCCAACCATTACGAGCGCCGCTTCCGCGACCTCGCGGTCGACTCCGGCCGTCCAATGTTCTTCCCGGCGCTGCACAGCCGTCGCGCACAGCCGGAGAGCTGGAAGCGACTGTTCGATCACGCGCAGCAGGCCGCCGATCAAGGTGGGCGCATGTTCGGTCAGGCCCACTCGCGAGAACTCGCGACCAACTGGTCGTGGCGGACCGAGATGCCGTTCGACCGACTCTCGATGTGGCGCGACATTCGCAAGCAGCCGCTGGACGAGCAGATGAAGCTGCTGCGCGACCCTGAGATCGTGGCGCAGCTCGTTCATATCGCCAACACGGAGGAAGAGGACTTTTCGAAGGTCATGCCGGCACAGGCGCGCAAGCCATCGGATTGGGACTGGGTCTTCATCCTCGACCACGTCGACGGCACTCCAAACCGCCGAGTCGGCGAGGTTGCTCGTGAGCGCGAGGAAGATCCGGTCAAGACGATGATCGACGTTGGCGTCGAGCAGGATCTTGAGACGCTCTACATGGTGCCGCTCGCGAATGAGCATCAGGAGACGGTGCTCGAGATCATGCGCGAGCCGCGCTCGCTGGTCACCTTCTCCGACGGCGGCGCCCACGTCTCGCAGATCATGGACTCGTCGTTGCAGACGCACGTGCTGGCGCACTGGGTGCGACGCACCGGCGAACTGACGATCGAACAGGCCGTCAAGATGCTGACCTGGGACATGGCAACCGCCTGGGAGCTGCGTGACCGTGGACTACTGCGTCGCGGCTACAAGGCCGACATGATCCTCTTCGACCTTGATACCGTCGGCCCCGAGCGTCCAACGGTCGAGCACGACCTGCCAGCCGGCCAGCGCCGCCTGGTGCAAAAGTCGAAGGGCTATCACATGTCAATCGTCAGCGGCGGCATCACAATGCGCGACGGCGAGCCGACCGGTGTGACCTCGGGTCAGGTGTTGACTTCGGCCTAGCGAACTCGACCTCCCCCTGCGAGAGACCGATGCATAACTCCCATTCTCCCCCCTTGCGGGGGAGATGCCGAAGGCAGAGGGGGGTCCCTGCCTGTCGGCCCTATCTGGTCGTCGCCCCCCGCCCCCCCTCTGTCACTCTGTGACATCTCCCCCCGCAAGGGGGGGAGAGGGGAATCGGAGGATGTGCATCAATCTCTGCGAGGGGGAGGAAAAACAGAAGTGCCCGACTCTTTGCATGAGGAACGGAGGGGTGACACGGTGCGCATTCCCAAGTTCGGTATCAATCGACAGGACGCCGAGTCTCCGGCACGTTTTGCCGAGGACGTGGCCCGGATCGAAACGCTCGGCTGGGACTGCGTCTGGCTGCCAGATTCTCAACTTCGGCGTCGTGACACCTATGTCTTGTTGGCTGCTGCTGCTCTTGCGACTGAATCAATCCAACTGGGCACGCTGATAGTCAATCCGATCACCCGACATCCATCGGTCACGGCGTCGTCAATCGCCACCATCGACGAACTGGCGCCCGGCAGGGTTTCACTTGGCTTCGGCGCTGGCGACACTGCGGTGCGTCTCAGCGGTCTGCGACCGGCGCGCGTTGCCGAGATGGAGGACGCGATCGTCCTCATGCGCAAACTGTTGGCTGGTGAAGAGGTCGAGGTTGGTGCGGAACGGCCGTCGTTTCTGCCGTTTCACCGACCGGTGCCCATCTGGCTGACCGCTGGCGGACCGCGCACGCTGGAGATGGGCGGCCGAGTGTCAGACGGCGTCTTCATGCGCGTTGGCACACATCAGGCCACGATTGCCGACACCGTGTCGAAGATTCGGCGCGGAGCGGAGCACGCTGGGCGTGATCCGCTCTCGATTCCTCTTGCCATCATCTTCCACACGGTGCTTGTCGACGATCCGGACGACGCACTGACCATGGGCAAAGCGATGGCCGCCGGCTACTACGAGTACTCGCCGATGTTGTTCGAGCCAACTGGTCTCACCTGGGACGGCCCAGACCCTGAAATCCTCAAGCACGACCGAGGAGTTTGGCCGGACTTTCATCACGACCCGGATCTGCTCAAGGCCGGTCGAGCCGTAGATTTTCTGAGCGAAGCTCACGCCGACGCCTTCTCGCTGCATGGCACGGCAGAGCAGGTCACCGGACAACTCGTTGAAGTGTTGTCCAAGGCGGCGCGTTCCGGAATCGAGTTTGAACACGTCGTCCTGCACCCGATACCAAATCCGCCTTCGCCTGATGATTCAGATGATGGCTATACCGTTCGCGTCGCACGTGAGATTCTGCCCGCAGTGCGCGAGCAACTCGCTGCGCTCTCATAGATTGCAGTCTTCATTCGCAAGGAGCTCGAGATGACCGACCTGAGCAACGTCAAGGCGCTCGCCTGGGACATCGGCGGCACAATCTTTGACTGGCACAACACGATCAAGGGCGAAGTCTCGGCCATCGCCGATGCGCAAGGTGTTGAGCTGGACGCTGCCGCATTCACCAACCAGTGGCGTTTCACCATGTTTAGGCGGCTGCAACTGGTGCGCCGCGGCGACCTGCCCTGGCTCAACGCCGATCAACTCCACCGCCGGGTGCTCGACGAGGTGATGGACGCGCACCCGCAGCTCAAGCTCGACATCAACGAGCGCGACGAGCTGAACCAGGTCTGGCACCGGATGAACGCCTGGCCCGGCTCACCAGAGTGCCTCGAGGCACTGCGTTCGCGCTACAAGGTGACGGTGCTGACCGTGATGTCATGGGCGATTGCCGTCGACTGCAGCAAGCACAACGGGATCAGTTGGGATGGGATCCTAAGCTGCGAGTTCCTCGGTCACTACAAGCCAGAGCCGGAGGCCTACCAGGCCAGCGCAAAGTATCTCGGGCTCGACATCTCCGAAGTGATGATGTGCGCCGCCCACAAGGGCGACCTCCAGGCAGCCGCCCGAGCAGGCATGCCGACTGCGTACGTGCCAGTCGTCGGCGAACGCGGAGAGGGCAACGACCCAGACATGTCGTCCGACCCATCCTTCACCGTCAACGCCACCGACTTCGCCGACCTCTCCCGCCAATTGCTAGCTTGAGGTCGCAGGCGTTGACATCCAATGCTGGTCGGTAGACCATGAGGCCAAGCGGCCGCAGAGGAACTTGCTGTGACAGACGCTTCCGACACCATCACGATCTCGATTCCCGAAGGCATGTGCGCTGATCTCGACCGCGCCTGCCGCGACCGGGGAATCGCCCCGGGTGAGCTCGCGCTCGATGTACTGTCCGAATATCTCCACACACAGCGTCAGGAGCGTTGGGCCAAGATCTTCGCGTACGGTCACGAGCGGGGCCGTGCGTCGGGGTACGGTCCTGAGGATGTACCTCGACTAGTGGAGGAAGTCCGCGCTGAAATGGCTGCCGAGCGTGCGTGAGGGTTGTCCTCGATAGCAATGTGATCGTCTCGGGGTTTAACTACTCCGGAAGCGAGGCGCAAGTGCTCGCGCTGGTGGCTCAACGGTCCTTTGACCTGATCCTCTCAGAGTTCTTACTAGCTGAGGTCCAACGAGTCCTGTTGCACAAGCTCGATTGGTCTTACGACCGCGCTGCCGTGGCCTTGGCTGAGTTGAAAGACAGAGCGAGCATCATCGATCCACCGCGCTTTGTCTCGCTCATTGAGGTCGAACATGGCGACAACCGTATTCTTGAGTGCGCAGTTCACGCCTCCGCCGACTATCTGGTCACGGGCGATCGGAAGCACCTTCTGCCCGTTGGTGAGCTTGAGGGTGTGCGGATTGTCAGGGCGCCGGAGTTTCTTAGAATCCTCGAACGCCACTAAGCCAAACCACCGCCATCTACGACGAACTCGGCTCCGGTGCTGAAGCTGGATTCGTCACTGGCCAGATAGAGCGCGAGATAGGCGACTTCTGACGGATCGGCGGCCCTTCTCAGTGGGGTGTTTCTGAGGAAGCGATCGCTGTCGGCTTCAAAGCCGGGGACCTGGTGCAGCATCATCGTGTCGATTGGGCCGGGATGGATGCTGTTCACGCGGATGTTGTACCGACCCCACTCGCGCGCGGCGACCTTGGTCATACCTCGCACGGCGAACTTGCTAGCCGTGTAGGCAATCGAGCCTGCTCCGCCGCGGAAGCCGGCCGTTGAGGAAATGTTCACCACCGACCCCGACTCCTGAGCGATCATCTGCGGACCGACCGCCTTCATCCCCAGCCAGACGCCGATCTGGTTGATGTCGATCACCTGGCGGTAGACGTCCTCTGTCATCTCGACGATCGGCGCGTTGCGATAGATGCCGGCGTTGTTGACCAGTACATCGAGCTTGCCGTGCTGCTCGACGATTTCGGCGACCAGCGCGTGCCAGGCCACTTCGTTGGTCACGTCGAGGTGGTGGTACGTTGCCGCGTCGCCGATGCCGGCTGCGGTCCGCGCGCCATCGCTATCGAGCACGTCGGCAATGACCACTGCTGCTCCTTCGGCAGCGAACAACTCCGCCTCGGCGGCGCCCTGTCCGCGCGATCCGCCGGTGATTAGTGCAACTTTGTCCTTCAGTCGGTCGACCATCATCCTGCTCCTGCCTTGTCCGCTGTGGCTTGCGCAGTCTAGAGACTCGCTCATGACGCGCCACAAGCGACGCCACAAGCGAGGCGGTGCGTATCCTACGCAGACGCGAATCATTTCAACCAGTTCTAACCAGGCGGAGGCTGAATCATGGCAGGACGTATCGACGGCAAGGTGGCGGTGATCACCGGAGGCGCCAGTGGCATCGGCGAGGGAACGGTGCGACTGTTCGCCGAAGAGGGCGGACGCGTCGTCGTGGCCGACATCCAGGATGAGCGGGGACATGCGCTGGTCGAGTCGATCGGTGGCGAGACCAGCTACGTCCACGCCGATGTCTCGGCGGAGGCCGACGTGCAGGGCGCAGTCGCGCACGCCATCGATCGCTACGGCCGGATCGACGCGATCTTCAACAATGCCGGCTACGCAGGCGCGCTCGGCGGGATCCTGGAGGTCGACGAGGATGAGTACGAGCAGACCATGGGCGGCCTGCTGAAGGGCGTCTTCTTCGGAATCAAGCACTCGGCCCGCGCGATGGTCGCGCAGGGCGATGGCGGCGCCATCGTTAGCACGGCCAGCATCGCCGGTGTCGGAGCGGGCAATGGCCCGGCGATCTACAGCGTCGCCAAGGGCGCGGTCATGCACCTGACCAAGATTGCGGCCTACGAGCTGGGAGAGCACAACATCCGTGTCAACTGCATCTGCCCGGGCGGCATCGCCACGCCGATCTTCGGCAAGTCGCTGGGGCTCTCATCTGAAGACGCCGACAAGACCGTCGAGGCCATGGCGGAGGTGATGGGTCAGGCGCAGCCAATCAAGCGCTCGGGCCGCCCGTCAGACATCGCGCACGCCGCACTCTGGCTGTCCAGCGACGACTCCACATTCGTCACCGGACACGCGCTCATCGTCGACGGCGGTCTCACTCTGGGTCGTCCACGACAGGACGAGTTCGGAGAGAACATGCAGCGGATGTTCGACGCCCTAGGCATCGAGATTCCACAGGAATGAGCCGAGCAACTGCGAATAATATGGAACAGGAAGGAGGCAGGGTGCAAACCAGCATCTACGCGCGCGGCGCACTCCGCAGTCATCTTGTTGCGAAACTCTCCGGAACTTCGCCGGCCCAACTCAGCAGGTGGCACCGTAGTGGTCTAATCGTTGCATCTGTGCTGCCTGGCGGCCGCGGACTTCGGCGACTCTATTCTTGGATCGAGTACTCAAAGGTCAGGGCCGCAGTCAAACTCCTCGAACAGCGTCTTCCTCGAAGTCGACTCAGACCGAATCTTCTGCTCTTGGAACAAGAGTTGCCAGAGTGGTACCGACTGCCGCTGCTGGCTTACCAGAAGCATGTCATCGTCCCTGTGGATGACGGCATCGGCTACACAATCCAAGACAAACAAGCAGCGTTGACGGACCTTGTTGAGGGTGCTGATCTGAGACGCCACTCTGCAGTCGAAGACGATTTCGATCACGCAATACGGGCAGTGAGGGCAATGCAGCATGAAGGGCCCCTGGGGGTAATGCGCACATTCGGGCATCACGTCACGATGGATCCTGCTGTGGTGGGAGGCAATCCTGTATTGATTGGTACTCGGCTTGAAACGGCTATGATCGCAGCGATTCACGCCAAGGGATTTCAAAGGACCCCGACGATCGCCCAGCGATTCGATCTCTCTGAAGCGCAAGTGCACAGCGCGGTTGCATTTGAGGAAGCGATCAAAGCACAGGGATCAGTGAGTGCGTTGCCTGTTGGATGAGGACACAGCTCCCATTCTTGCAGTGATGCTCACCCAGTTGGGTCATCCATCGGAACACGTGCAGGACGTGGGGTTGAGTGGGCAGTCTGATATGGCCCTTTTCGAGGCAGCGAGGGAGTACGACCTCTTCATCACCATCGACCTGCACCGCCAGTTCACAGAATGGTGGGCGTCGCGGAGGGCCATGTTAGATGCCGTGCGTGTGATCCGCCTGCGCTTCAGCTCGAGTCAGCCTGATGACGGGCTCGAACAAGCCCGCGCATTGCTTTGGCGCTGGCGAGAGATCGAATCGCGACTGATAGATGACCCCAGGGTGCGCCTGGCAACGTTATCCGGACAGACCTACAAGGTTCGTTTCAGCTCATCAGAAGACATCAGCCTGATGCCTGGACCGCCTCAAATCTAATGACAATCTTTGGTCGCCAGATCTTCTATGGCTGGGTGGTGGTCGCTGCTGCGTTTACGGCTCAGTTTGTCACCGTCGGCGTCCAGACATCGGTTGTCGCGGTCTTTGCTCCTGAGTTGATCGAGGAGTTTGGCTGGACGCGCACTCAGTTCTTCGCTGCTGACTCTTTGGGCCAAGCCTTTCTGATGGTCATTGGCTTCGCTCTGGGACCGCGGATCGACCGCTTCGGCGCCCGACCGATCATGCTCGCGGCGGCGGTGGTTTGTATCCCGGCTCTGTTCATGATGAGTCAGGTCGAGGAGTACTGGCACTACCTCGTGGTGCGCGGAGTATTCCTTGTCACGTCGGCCTCGGTCGCTGGCTTCCTCGTTGTCTCAATCTCTGTGTCGAAATGGTTCGTGGCCAAGCGAGGACAGGCCCTGGGTTGGACGTCGATGGGCGTCTCGATGGCTGGCTTCTTCTGGCCCACATTCACTGCGGCCGTCCTAATCGAGCCGCTGGGTTGGCGCACGGCGTGGATGGTGTTAAGCGCCTGTCTGGCCGCGATCCTGATCCCGTCAGCGCTGCTCATGCGCCGCCGACCCGAAGACCATGGGATGCTGCCCGACGGCGGACCGACACAGCTCACTCAGGAGCAGATTGACGCCTCCCGGCGGGATCAAGAGACCTCTTTGACGCGCAGGGAGGCGCTGCGTACTACTTGCTTTTACCTGATCGTCCTGATCTTCGGTATCTCTGTAGTCGGCATCTTTGCGATCCTGCTGAACGGGGTTCTCTTTCTGCGTGAACACGGATTCAGCTCAGTAGAGGCCGCAGCCGCGATCGCTGCCTTCTCGTTGCTATCCATGTTGACGAAGCCGCCATGGGGATGGGCCCTCGATCGCTTCGACACCCGTGTTGTGGGATTCCTGTCGTTTGTGGTCGGAGCAATCGGATTCGTTCTGGTGATCAATGCTGCGCCGACGGGCAACTGGTGGATCATCGCCGCGGCTCTGGCGCTGATGGGTCTCGGCATCGGCGGCAACATCCCGATTCAGGACATGTTCTGGGCCGAATACTTTGGCCGCCGCTACCTCGGCGCCGTGCGCAGCATCGGCTTTCCGGTAGCAATGGGGATCAATGCGATCACACCTGTGCTGGTCGCCTTCTCGTACGACTTGCTGGGTTCCTATGCCGTCGCCTTCTACACGTGTTCGGGCCTCTGGGCTGGATCTGCTCTTCTATGTCTGATGCTCCGGTTGCCCGCCAAGCGGCGGACTCCGTTGGAAACGCTCATGCGCCGGGTCGCGGCGCTGATCACGCCATCGACACATCCGGCCGTGCGAGCGGCTGCGCAGAAGCATCGGGTATCTGAGTGAGGACGACAAAGCCCGTCGCGTCAGCGCGACGGGCTCTGTGACTGCCTACCAGGACTCTCGCAGTACTATCTGATCGGGCTTCCAGAGCAGTCGGCATCTGCGCCCAGCCGGACGACATTCTGGCTCCTGCCCGGGAGCTCGATCTCGAACTCATTGCTGCGCTTCCAGTTGTTGTCGGTGACGCTGCTCGGCATCCGATGCAGGCGTGGGATGATGTCGTCGTGGCCTGCAACCCGGACGCCAAAGAGCACGTCGTCATCAGCCTGCTTACAGGCGATGACTCGGACCTGATAGCCATTGCCGGCGTCAATCGGTGAACTCTGCAACCATCTGTCGGTGGACAAACCCGGCGTGAGATAGCGTTTCGCGGGCGCGGGGCTGACGTCTACGTCGTTGACGCGGATGTTGAATTCCAGCGTCCTCGACTCTCGGGTCGGGTGCAGCCGCACAATGATCCGGATCGGCAACGTCTCAGTTGGGGCCGTGTCGACCTGGACCACATTGACAAATTCCCTAATCGAAACGCCCTGGCCATCTCCGCCAACGACATCCAGCAAGCTGGTCTCGCGGCTTTCGGACGACGAGACGATGCGCAGTCTCACCTTCGTTGCTTCCCGTGGGTCCACGGCCACGTGCCATCCGCCATCGCTGTAGACGATGCCTTCTTGTTCGCATTGGGCGCTCACCGGACAGGCCGGCAGCTCGTTCCCGTTCTGGTCGAAGACCTGGACCTCTGCTCCAACGTAGTTTGTGGCATCGGTTCCCCAGAAATACTGGGGTGGCAGCGGTTGGCTCTGTGCGTCGAGCGACGGCGCCAGCGTGATCAATAGCGTCGCCAGGCCAGCCACCAGCGCCACGCCCAGGCTCCAACGCCTTGCCGTTCCGTCAAACAAGATGCTTCGCATTCCCGGCTCCTCCTTGTGCCACGCCCGCCGTGGTGGGAGTTAGTTGACGTTAGCTTATCGCGGACTCCGATTGTCGCTGCACACGTTCCACGCTCGTTTGCCGATTTTGCGCTCGGCTTACGAATCTGCTTTCGCCAATTTGGCAAGCGATAACGCGTTTGTCAACTAGACAGCGGGGACGATCACGGCGCGCTACCGAGCGAGAAAGCCTCCGTCGACTTTGAGCTCCGAGCCGGTCACATACGATGACTCGTCGGACGCCAGGAACAGGACGCCGTTCGCGACTTCGTCAACCTCACCAGTCCGTCTCAGTGGAATCGCGCGTACGAGCCGCTCGCGCGCTTCCGCGGACATGCCGACGCTAGAGCGCATCGGCGGCATGAAGCCCGGATGCACGGTGTTGACGCGGATGCCTTGAGGTCCAAGCCTGACCGCCATCGCCTTGGAGAAGTTGCGAACTGCGGCTTTCGACGCGTGATAGGCGGGGTGTCCGGCGTCGGAGCCGACGAACCCATAGATCGAGGAAATGTTGACAATCGAGCCGCCGTTGCCGGCGGCAATCATCGCCGCCGATGCCAGCTTGGTGCCCAGAAAGACGCCTGTCGCGTTGACATTCATGATCTGGTGCCAGCCCTCGGTTGAATTTGGATCGTCGACCACAGTCGAAGACAGACCGGCATTGTTGACCAGCACGTCGAGGCGTCCGCCATGCGACTCCAGAGTGGAAGCGAGCAGTGCGTTCCATTCCTCCTCGGCCGTGACATCCATGCTGACGAAGTTGGCGACTCCGCCGGACGAGCGAATCTCTTGCTCGACTTCGCGCCCGCCCTCTTCGTAGAGGTCGGCAATCACTACCGCAGCGCCTTCACGAGCAAACAGCCGGCACTCAGCAGCGCCCATCCCGGCGCCACCGCCGGTGACGATTGCGACTTTACCTTCGAGTCTTCCTGGCATGTGAGGTCTCCAGTTCTTGTGTCCGTGTTCCGCTGTAGGGACGGCCCTTGTGGCCACCCGTTCCGGGTCTCACTCCTCTGAGGCAACATGCCAAAGGGCGGCCACAAGGGCCGCCCTTGCATGTGTAGACGGTTGGCCAATCTCCTGCTGTTAACCGCCGGCCGCGGCGCTCTCGTAGATCTCGGCAGGCGGCGGCGGCAGGTGGTAGATGCGCTCGGCGGTGGTCCGTAGGACCTTTTCGCGGATGCCCTCGTCGAGGTCGGTCAGGACCTCGGTGATGTGCTCCTGCGCCCTTGGGTAGAGGCAGGTCGGGTGCGGGAAGTCGGTCTCGAACATCACGTTGTCCTCGCCGATCTCGGCGATTGCTGCGCGCGGTCCGAAGTCCTCGAACCAGAACGAGGCGAAGATCTGGCGGCGGAAGTACTCCGACGGCTTCATCGTCAGACCTTCGCGCTCGGTCGGCACGGTCTCTTCGAACTGGTAGTCCATCGCCTCAAGCAGGAACGGAACCCAGCCGATGCCGGACTCGACCGAGACGAAGTTCAGGTTCGGGTAGCGCTCACAGAGGCCGCTGAAGATCAGGTTCATGACCACCTTGAAGTTGGTGATGAACAGGCCAATCGAGATCAACGCCAGTTGCCGTTGTGGACCATAGCCGGGCCAGATCAGCTTGTCCGCGACGCCGGCGCCGGCGCCGATGTGGAAGTTGACCGGCATCTCCATGTCCTGACAGGCGTCCCAGAACGGATCCCAGGCCGGATCGCCAAGGTGCGGCAGACCGAATGCCTCCGGCGTGTCACACATCGTAATCCCGGTCATGCCGAGATCCTTGATTCTCTGTAGTTCCTGGACGGCCGCCGGGATGTCCCAGAACGGCACCAGTCCCTGCGGAAAGAGTCGGCCGGCGCCTTCCTCCTGGAACTCGGCGATAGCGTCGTTGTAGACGGTGCAGCAGACGTTGCGCAGCTCGGAGTCTTCGATCTTGACAAAGTTCTGCGAGCCAAATCCGGCGACGTTGGGATAGACGATCTGCTGGGCGATACCGAGCTGATCAAGGAGCTTCAGTCGTGCCTTCGGCTCGGTCGCGGCCTTGCTCATTTCATCGAACGAGGCCAGCGATATCGTGCCGTACTCCTTCTGCCCATCGTCGCGGACGACGGTGAACCCCGGAGGGCCGAAGTCAATGTCGTCGAGGACCTGCCAACGCTGCTGGCCCTCATCGTTGATCACGATGTGCGGCACCGCATCCTTGTACTTGGCCGGCGCGCGCGAAGTCCAGAGGTCGGGCGGTTCGGTGTAGTGAGAGTCGATGTCGATGACGGGAATGCCATGAACGGTGAGGGACATGTCGGGGCTCCTGCGTCTGCTCCGGATGGTTCCACTGCATGGTATCCGCTTGTGCTTGGTCGGTATGGAGCCGTCATCTTGTGCAAAACGCAAGTCAGGTTCCGTCCCCGCATCCGCGCGAGGAACCACTCTCCATGGAGTCCGATCTGTTCACACAATCGTGTGCCAGGACAACAGGATCGTCATACCCGCGCTTGCCGCGGGTATCTCGTGGTTGCCTTCGGCAGTGTCGCTTTGACCAAGACCGTACGCGTGCAGAGTCAGGCGCGTTCTAGGCAGCGGGCATAGATCGTTCGGCGAGATTCCCGCGTCGAGCGCGGGAATGACGGAGTTAAGTTTGGCGGCGGGCCCAAAGTGCGTGTAAAACCTCGTCCGCACACTCGGAATCCTGTCGCTTGGCTCCCCATGTGACCGGCACTTGAGTTAGGTCGTCGCGGCTGGAATCTGGGCCAACGCGAAGTCCCTCGCGGCTTCGGCGGTAGTGATCTTGCGCCGCTCGGCCAGTTCGAAAATCTCGCGCGTCGTCTCGAAGACGCCCTCGGCATGGGCGACCGATTGCTCGTAGCTCCAGCCGGCGACCTCCTGCGCCACAGAGATCACGCCTCCCGAATTCACGACGTAGTCCGGTGCGTAGAGGATGCCTCGCTCTGCGATCAATGCAGCGTCTACGGGGTCGCGGACAAGCTGGTTGTTGGCGCCGCCGCAGATTGCGCGACACTGGAGCGCCTGGATCGATGTCTGACCGAACACGCCGCCCAGGGCGTTGGGTGAGAGCAAGTCGCAAGGTGTCACGTAGGCCTCGTCGACTGAGACGGTCCGCGCACCGATCTCGGCGGCCAGGACGCCCGCGGCAATTGCCCGGATATCGGCAACCATCACGCGAGCTCCGTCGTCTGCGAGGGACCGTGCCACTTTCGATCCCACCTTGCCCACGCCAACGACGACGATGTTGCGGCCGGCTGGACTGGGGTCGCCATCGAGTGCTTCAAGCGTGGCGTAGATGCCACTCAAGACGGTCACGGCGGTGAGCGCCGATGTGTCGCCGGACCCGCCAAGCTCCGGCGATGTGCCGACGACATGCGGCGTCCACTGCGAGATCTGATCGATTTCGCTGGTGGTCGTACCCACGTCGGTCGTGGTCAGGTATCGACCCTCGAATTCGTTGATGAACTCGGCGTAGCTGCGCAACTGAGCTTCGGTCTTGTTCGTTGGGTCGCCGATCACAACCGCCTTGCCACCGCCGAATGGCAGCCGGGCGGCGGACGACTTCAGCGTCATCGCCTCAGCCAGCCGCAGGACGTCATCGAATGCAGCATCGACATCTTCATACGGCTGCCAGCGAGTCCCGCCAATCGCCGGTCCGCGAGCGGTTGAGTGGATCGCGCAGATCGCCTCTAGCTCGGCGTCCGGATCGCGCCACAGAGCGACATCCTCGAATCCGTGCTTGATTACTGTCCGGAACTGGGTCATTCGTGACCTCGCAATCGGCTACTCCAGCATTCCTGAAATGCTGATGATCACCCCGCGGGCGTCTATCTCTATCAACTGTAGGTTGCCCTGAGGCGCGTAGAGCTGTCCGACTTCGGTCGACCAGGTCAGTTCCAGCCGCTCTGTTCCCTGCTCATCTTCCGAGCCGCCCGGCTGTCCCAGCAGGATGATCGAGCCTTCCGTTGCGTCATCTTCGGAGCCGACCGCGCGACCACAGCGCATGCAACCCGGAGGCACGATGGCGATTGTGATGGCCCGCCCGCGCTCGCCGCTCAGCAGCCATCGACCGTCTGGCTCCAGCTTCGGCGACAACAGCATGTCGGGGGCGATTGAGCCAACCTCGATGCCGACCGAGAGCTCGTCCTCGGTATCGACCGGTGGAGGAGACTTCAAGCCGGGAAGCGCACCCACGCGATTGGTTGCGTAGGACTCGGCGAAATCTTGCGTGTCGTCATCCACAACCTCATCCGGCGCCTGCCCTGCCCAGATGCGAACAATCACGCCGTCCGAATCGATGAAAAACGATCGCGGCGGGCCGCTCGGTCCTCCTCCGCCGTAAGCGCGGAAGACGGCTCCGTCGAAGTCCATTGGAATCGTGTACTCGACGCCGAATTCACCGATGAAGTCGAGTGCCACCGAAGTCGATTCCTCAATGTTTACACCGACGACCGTGAATCCGGTGGCTGCCAGAGCTTCCTGAGCGCGGATCAGTGCGGGAACCTCGCGTCGGCAGGGACCACACCAGGATGCCCAGAAGTTGATCAACACAGGTTGTCCTCGCCAGTCGGAGAGCCGGAATCGACCGCCATCTACCGTTTCCAGGTCGAAGTCCGGCGCGAGTTGACCGATGCTTGAGCCGACCTCCCGACCTTCGCTCGGCAGCCAGGCCGGCAAATCGACCACGCCACCGTCGCCGCCGCCGGACGGCTGCAACAACGTCAACCACAACGCCGCTGCGACCGCGAGCACGACACCCGCACCGGCGATGACTGTACGTGCCCCGTGATACTCGCGCGGGCGGTTGGGATTCTCGTGCGGCAGTTCGCCCTGTTGATCGACGGGTTGATCGACGGGTTGCTCTACTGATCGTTCGTTGGACTCGTCGGTATCATTCATGGCGTTCGACTCGACGCTTGGTGAGAACTCGCTGAGCGGCTAGCGCACTTGGAGGCAGCCTATGACGGCGCAGTCGATTCCTGCGGATCAGTTGTTGTCGGCAATCCGCGAGGCAGGGGTGCAGGACATCGTCCTCGTGCCCGACACGCATCAGCGTACGGTGCTCGACCTGCTGATGGCCGACGACGAGATCCGCACCGTGCACTGTTCGACCGAAGACGAGGCAGTCGCCGTATCGGCCGGTCTGATCATCGGCGGACGACGCCCGATGATGCAGATTCAGCACGCCGGTCTGTACGCCTCGGTCAACAATCTACGCGGCGTGGGACTCGATGGGCACTTCCCGATCGTGCTCCTGATCGGCCTGCTGGGCCGTGATCCCGAACTCGAGCCGGAAGAGGATGGATCCTCAATGGTCCGGCTCTGCCGGCCGTTGCTGGAGACACTGGACATTCCCTCGCACCTGCTGGACGGACCCGAAGACTTGCACCATGTCGCCGCAGCCTTTGACGAAGCCGCAGAACGCAACGGGCCCGTTGCCCTGCTGGTAGGAACGACAACATCATGACCATGAGCAAGCGCAACAACAACGAAGCGCAGCGCATGTCGCTCGACGCCGCGCTCGACGTGCTGGCGCGCCGCCGTGAGGAGCAGATCGTCGTTGGCACGATGACCGCGAACGGCGCCTGGCGGCAAAAGTCGCCGCACGACCTCAATCTGGCCTGCATTGGCTTTATGGGCGGCGCATCGGCGCTCGGCCTCGGCGTCGCGCTGGCCCAGCCGGAGCGCGACGTCTGGATCATCGACGGCGACGGTTCGCTGATGATGCAGCTCGGTTCGTTGGGCACCATCGCCGGCGCTGCGCCGTCTAATTTCCTCCACATCGTGATCCACAACGGCGTCTACGAGACCAGCGGGTCGCAGCCGTTGCCCTCGCAGCAACAGGTCGACTTCGCTCAGATGGCCGAAGGCGCGGGCTACGCCCAGACCGCCACCTTCGGAGACGCCGAAGAGTTCGACGCCGCCATCGACGAGCTCCTCGCTGCCGAGGGTCCAACGCTGATCCAGCTCTACACGAGGCCGGCCGATCGCTTCTACAGCGCCCGCCCAACCCCGCCAGGTTCAACGCCAGCGCTGTCGAGGATGTGGCCACCCGTATCGGAGGCGCTCGCCAAGGACTGAGAAGACCTCCCCCCTTGGGGGAGGTGGCGCGAAGCGACGGAGGGGGCTCGGCCGTCGACAGAGGCCTCTACTTCATCGGGCAGGTAGCCCCCTCAGCCACTTCGTGGCAGCTCCCCCAAAGGGGGAGCTCTTTCCAGGCTGGCCTAGTGATGGTCGTCGTCGTGCGACGCCTCAGGTTCCGGCACGCAGGTGTTGGTGAGGGTGCCGATGCCGGCGATCGTGATACTCACCTCGTCGCCCGCGACCAGCCAGCGCGGTGGGGTCATCGCGGCTGCGACGCCTGAGGGCGTGCCCGTGGCGATGATGTCGCCCGGCTCCAGCGTCATCGCCTGGGTGACGTACTCGACGATGTCGTAGCAGTCGAAGATCAGGTGCTTCGTATTCGAGTTCTGACGCAGCTCGCCATTGACCGAGGTCTGAATGTCGAGCACGTGCGGGTCGCCGAGTTCGTCGCCGGTGACGATCATCGGTCCGACCGGACCATGTGTGTCGAACGACTTGCCCATCGTGAACTGCGGTGTGTGCCGCTGGAAGTCGCGCACCGAGACATCGTTGACGATCGTGTAGCCCGCAATGACTGACGAGGCGTCGGCAGCCGACACGTGGCGGCAGGTCTCGCCGATCACAATGCCCAACTCACCCTCGTAATCCACTGCCTTTGATGCCAACGGAATCTGCACACCGCCGCCGGGCCGTTGGACGCAACTCACCTGCTTGGTGAAGATCGTCGGCATGCGCGGCGTCTGGGCGCCGGTCTCGGCGATGTGATCGCCGTAGTTGAGTCCGACCGCGAGGAACTTCTTCGGATTCGGCACCGGCGAGAGCAGCTGAACCTCGGACAGCGGTCGTCGATTGCCGCCGCGCTCGACGGCCATCTCGGCCATGACCCGCGCGTCCTCGCCCATGGCGAGAAACTCGCACATATCCGTCGGCGCATCCGGAGCTCCGAGGTAGAGGTCGACGATCTCGTCGTCCACAACGACGCCGACCCGCGTCGTGTCTTCAAAGGAGAAACTGGCCAGTCGCATGAAAATTCCTCATGGTTCGTCTGGTGAATTGCCGAAAGGGTACCATCGGTACTATGCGAACAAGAACGGGAATGGCGAGGATCCCCGCAATCGTCGCCGCCCTCATACTCATCACCCTGTTCGCCGCCTGCCACGACGAAATCCCCGTCCAGCGCGATACCGACCGGTCGGCCGCGGCTCCAGTGCCCGACTCCAACTCAGACTGGCCCTGGACTCCTGGTAACCGACAGCCAAGCGCGATATTGAACTGGGGAGTGTCCGAGCAGAGCGCCGGCTTGCGGTCTGTCTATGTGTCCTACTCGGTCAACTCTGCTGGAGGACAACCATGGCACGGCGTGGACTTCACACTCAGCTGCGTGGACGGAACAGTGCGAACCCTGTCGCTCTCGAGGCTGCCCTGGACAGGTCAGAGTCGAGCCACGCTACTGATCAGCCTCAATGATCAATCATCCCGTACGGAGGATGTGTTTCTCTATCGCTACACCACATACGGCCCTGACGACCCTAGCGGCGAACAGGCATCCACTCAGTTGGACGACTCCCGCTGGTACGAGCCGTTGCAATCGGCGAAAACGCTAACGATCATGCTGGCGGACTCGGAGATGGACCCCGTTGTCTTCGATCTCACGCGTCTCTTCGGTACACCTCTGCAGGATGAAATCGACGGGTGCACGCTCCCGACCGCAGGAGGGCGGAGCAGATAGGACTAGGCCTCAGTCACCCCGAGCCGCTAGCGGAATCGTGCCGATGACGTCGTCCGCTTCCATCTGGTCGATTTCTGCTTCGCTCAGCGTCGTCAGGCGAGCCAATACCTCACGAGTGTCCCGACCCAGGGTCGGCGACGGCCGATCGGCCTCCGGACCGCTCCAATTCGCGAAGCGATAGGGCTGCAGCGGGTACCGCTTTGTGCCTGCGTATGTGTGTTGCTGGGTGACGTAGAAGTCTCGGGCCAGAAGATGTTCGTCTTCGAGCAGACTGCGACCGTCGTACACCGCGCCGGCGGCTATACCCAGCGACTGAAGCTCGCGCATCAATGCTCTCGCATCCTGGTCCACAGTCCACCCCGAGATTACGGCATCGATCTCGCTACGAGCCGCGTCGCGGTCTGTGAATGCGGTGTATCGCTGGATCCAGTCTTCACGACCGATCAACCGCGATAGGTCGGCAAACTGCGCGTCGGTCTCGCAGGCGATCGCGATCCAACTGTCATCGTTGCAGGGATACGTGTTGTGTGGAGCAATTCGCGGATGGTAGTTGCCTCGCCGACCGGGATCTTCGCCCGAGATCGAATAGGCCGTGACGGCCTCACCCGTGAATGAGGTCGCGGTCTCGGTCTGCGAGAGATCGATGTGGCAGCCGCCCGGCTCGCCCTGCGCATTCAACCGACGCCGGCGCTCCAGCGCCGAGAGCAGCGCCAGCGCGCCCATCACTCCGGCCAACGGATCTCCGCCGGTCGTGCCGCTGAAAATCGGCTGGTCGTCGGGATAGCCGGTCAGATGCGGCAGACCTGACATCTGCTCCGTCGTGTTGGCGAACGCGGTGTAGTGCGACCAGGTCCCGGTCAGCCCGAAGCCGGGCATCGAGATCATGATTAGTTCGGGATTGATCTCCCGCAACTCGTCGTAACTCAGACCAAAGTTGCCCATCACGCGCGGCGTGTAGTTCTCCACCAGGACGTCGGCATCCTTGACCATGCGCCGGATGATGTCCGAGCCACGCTGGTCGGTCAGGTTGAGCGTGATCCCATGCTTGTTGCGGTTGACCCAGTTGAACTGCGGCGCCCACTCCCACCAGAAATCGTCGCTCGACCCGCCGGCACGCCAGCCGTCAATCCGCTGGACCGACTCCACCTTGATCACGTCCGCGCCGCCATCGGCGAAGATCAGCGAGGTCATCGGACCGGACATAAACATGGACAGGTCGATCACGCGCAGGCCTTCGAGTGGGCGCTCTGGGAGCCCCCCTCTGCCTTCGGCATCTCCCCCCGCTCCGCGGGGGGAGAAAGTAGAGGCACCACCTTGAGCGGATGCGTTGATTTCCTCTTTCACTTCGTCGGTGTGTTCGCCGAGCAGCGGCGTTCTCGTACCGACAGGACGATCGTCGCCGTACATCCAGGGGACACCGGGCGTTCTCACCCGACCCGCCTTGGGATGCTCAAACTCAAAGAAGAAATCTCGCTCGCGATGCGGCAGCAGATCGACCACATCCGACAAGGTCGGAATCAGGCCGAAGGGAATGCGCCAGGTCTGAGCCTCGTGAAACACGTCCTCCGCCGTTCGCGACGAGGTCATCTCCGCCAGCTCGCCTGCCAGTTCACGAGAATTCGCCATCCGAGCCCAGCCGTCAGCGAATAGTGGATCGTCGATCAACTCAGGTCGGCCAAAGAACTGGCACATCATCTCCCACTGCGCCTGGGTCAGCGTGTTCGCGCCGACATATCCGTCGGATGTGGGCAGAATGAACGAGGGCGACGGGCCGATATCGGCGCGTCGCACACCACTGTCTCCCGTGTAGTCGTAGCGCTGCACCGGCAAGAGCGCCGCGTTGATCGCCGCCTCGATCACCGACACGTCTACATGGTCGCCGCGGCCATGCTCCCGCGCCCCATGGGCAGCGATCAGCGAAGCGACAGCGGCATATGCCCCGGCTAGGGTCTCGGTCAGCGACGTGCCAAGTTGCAGCGGCTCATGACACTCGCGACCGCAGAGATACGAAAACCCGCCCAATGCGCCTGCGATCAGGTGGTTCCACTGCCAGTCGGCGTAGGGACCATCCGAGCCAAAACCGGTCACAGTCGTCAGTACGACATGAGGATTGCGGGCAGCCAAGTGATCGTATCCAAGACCGCGAGCGGCCAAGGACGGCTCGATCTCGTGCGAGATCACCACATCGGCCCAGCCGAGCAATTGGTCCCTCAGCGTCAGGTCGTCCGGGTTGGACGGATCAACCACGACGCTGCGTTTCGACGTGTTGGCATAGAGATACGGCGCCGAGGCTTCAATGTCTTCCGAACCTGCAAACGGACCGCGCCGGCGCGCTGAGTCGCCCTCGGGCGGTTCCAGCTTGATTACATCGGCGCCGAGGTCGCCAAGCAGCTTCGCCGCGAATGGAGCGGCCAGCCCTTCTGAGATATCGAGGACTCTCAGTCCGTCCAGCGCTGTTGTCATGTGTTCCACTCCGACATGAGATGTCGCTGTCGTCTCGTTGATCGCTTCAGCCAGTGCAGGGTAGATGAGCATCTTTCAACGAATCAGGTCCCGTCATACCCGCGCTCCGGCGCGGGTATCTCGTCGTGAGCTGAACCAGGTTCAGGAACCTTCGAAGCGATGGGAACGGGCAAATCCCTCGAGTGCAAACGCCTGTGCACCTCTCAGCGAGATTCCCGCGACGGAGCGCGGGAATGACGGAAGTAGGAGACGTGCGGGTTGTGAGGCGGCTTCAGACGTTTGCCGCGAGATTGGTTGGTCAGTTGCCGCTGCGCTGCTTGTTCATCGGCAACTGCGTGGCCATTCGATGTTCAGGCGTCTTGTAGTGCTCGACCAGGACCATGCGCAATGCATCTTCGGTCGCGCCCGAGAACTGTGCCTCGCACGGATCGCAGCTCACGCCGACGGGACCGGCGCCGTTGGCGACGCCCCGAAAGGCGTCCCGTGCGGTGCGTCGTGCGAGCTGCTCGTGCAGTCGGTTCTTGAATCCGGCCATGGCCATTACACCTTTGGTTGGCCGCAAAGTGCGGCGTAGACTCTGCGCAGCGTAAGTCAAGGTCTGGAGTGAAGCATGGTCTGGGAACCCGAGGTTGAGGAACTGAAGCATCGCACCGAGTTGTCCGCACGTGGCGGCACGCCGGACCGCATCGAGCGTCAACACCGCCTCGGCCGGCTGACCGTACGCGAGCGGATCGACGGACTGCTCGATCCCGATTCGTTTCATGAGGTCGGTGCGCTCGCAGGTCTGGGCGAGTACGACGAGGGCGAGCTGGTCGATTTCACTCCCGCCTCATACGTCATGGGCCTGGGCAAGATCGACGGGCGCACGGTTGCCGTCGGTGGCGAGGACTTCACCATCCAGGGCGGCTCGGCGCTCTTCCCGATGCAGCGCTCCAAGGGCGGCCTTGGTGGCTTCTGCGAGGAACTGGCCGTTGAGTACCGCGTCCCCTTGATCCTTCTGATCGATGGTGCGGGCGCCAATGTCGCCGCGACCAAGAAGATGGGCACCACCTACCTGCCGAACGGCGGCACCAACTTCGTCACCTCAATCGAGGCGATGCGCAACGTGCCCGTCCTGGCGGGTGTTCTTGGCGCGATCGCCGGCGGACCGTCGGGTCGCGCCATGATGGTCCACTGGAGCGTGATGACCAAGGGCCGTTCGGCGATGTTCGCCGCCGGACCGCCCGTCGTCCAGCGCGGCATCGGCCATCAGGTGACCAACGAATCGTTGGGCGGATCGCAGGTACACGTCCATACATCAGGCTGTATCGACAACGAGGCCGAGGACGAACTTGACGCCTTCCAGCAAATCCGCACGATGCTGTCCTTCCTGCCCGATAACGTCAACGAGTTACCCCCGGCCGCTCCCGCAGTCGATGCGCCTGAAGGCGCTGGCGAGAAACTGATCGACCTCGTTCCGCGCAACACCCGGCGTCCTTACTCGATGCACAAGCTGATTGGCTCGGTCGTCGACGGCGGTGAGTTCTTCGAGATCAAACCGCATTGGGGCAAGGCAGTCATCACCGGCTTCGCTCGGATCGACGGTCTGCCAGTCGGCATTGTGGCCAACAACCCGCTCAAGAACGGCGGCGCGCTCGACCGCGACGGCTCGGACAAGCAGACTCATTTCCTCGAACTGTGCAACTACTTCCACATTCCAATTGTCTACCTCGTCGACGTGCCCGGCTTCATGATCGGCGAGCAGGCCGAGCAAGAGGGCACGCTGCGCTCGGGGATGCGGGCCGTCTGGGTGGGGCTGCAGGCGACCGTGCCGCAACTGACGATCGTGATCCGCAAGTGCTACGGCATGGCCGGCATGGCGACCGGCAATCCCAGGAAGCTCAACTACCGGCTCGGCTGGCCGTCGGGTGAGTGGGGTTCGATCCCGATCGAGGGAGGCGTCGACGCCGCCTACCGACGCGAGATCGCCAACGCCGCTGATCCCGAGGCCAAACGTGAAGAGATCGAAGCGGAACTACGCGAACTGAGAAACGTCTTCCTCACGGCCGAGACATTCGGAATCGAGGAGATCATCGATCCCAGAGCCACTCGCAGTTATCTGCAGCAGTTCGTTGAGCGAGCCTACAAGGTGCTGCCCTACGAGTTGGAGCAAAAGCCGCTCTACGGGGTGAGGCCGTAGTCAATGCCCCCGAAAGGTCCAGACAAGCCGACGCATTTCCGCGCTCCCCCTTGCAGGGGGAGCTGCCGAAGAGCCTGCCCCCGGCTTGAACGGGGGCTGAGGGGATCCCAGCCTTCACACCGCATGTAAGGCTGTCTCAATAGCCGCAACGCCGGACCTCTCGCGCCCTTTTCCGTCATATCCGCGCTTGCCGCGGGTATCTCGATCCTCTCCGCGCGACAGTTGATGCCAAAGTCGGCGAGATTCCCGCGCAGGAGCGCGGGAATGACGGGGGTCTGGACGCGAACGCCGAGCAGACCCCCGCGTGAAGCGGGGGATAGAGACTTTTGAGACAGCCTCACGCAAAGGAACCGGCGCACGCGTCTCTTCGCCGCCTGCCGCCTCCCTCTAAGCATCAGCTCCGCGAGCAATCAGCACTGCGATCCCTGCGAGACCGCAGTACAGCGCAAACGGAACCAACGACCGTCCCCTGACCAGCCAGAGCAACGCCTTGATCGCTACCAGAGCCGTCGCGAACGAGGCGAGCGCTCCGACGATCAGTGCAGCAGCATCAACCGATTCCTGTTGATCAGCCAGAGCCGCGACAGCGAGTATGCCCGCTCCGGCGATGGCCGGCATCGACAACCAGAATGCCCATCGTGCTGCCGCCTCTCGCGAATGACCCAGCGCCATCCCAGCCACGATGCAGATCCCCGACCGCGAGATGCCCGGCAGAATCGCCAGGCACTGCGCAACCCCGATCGCCAGCGCACTGCGCTCACTCACCGCGCCGAGCGCCTGTTCGTCGTTCACGCGACGAAGACGCCACTCGGCGCCGGCGATCAGCAGACCGGTCACGACCAGAAATGCGCCCGCCGATGTCGCGTCACGCAGGTGGTGCTCCAGCGACCCATACAGCAAACCGCCGACAATCACGATCGGAGTTGTGCCGATCAGTCCCAGCCAAACAAGACGGCGCGGCTTGAGTCCTTCGACCGCACCAGCATCGGCTCTCAGACCCTGCAGAACGCTCCAAATTTCACGGCGGAACGCCCAGAGGATGGCGGCAAGGGTACCGAGATGCACCGCGACATCGAAGTCGAGTCCTGGATCCTCCCAGCCGAACAGCCAGCGCGCCAGGACCAGGTGTCCGCTAGACGAGACCGGCAGGAACTCGGTCAGTCCCTGGACGATGGCCAGGACAATCGCTTCGAGGATGCTCATCTAGACTCGCTCACACAGTCACTCTAGGAGCCGTCATGGACATCACCGAGGTCATCCGCACCACGTTCGCCGCCCGAAACTTCACCGACGACCCGGTCCCCGACGAAGTGATTGAGCGAATGCTCGAGCACGCGCGTTTTGCGCCGTCCGGCGGCAACCGTCAGGGCTGGCATGTCATCGTCGTGCGAGACCCCGAGATTCGCGCCGCCATCGCGGCGGCCGCCGAGCGGCCGGCCAAACGCTACGTCGCCATGGCCCAGGCCGGTGAAGGTCCCTGGAACGCCGCCTTCCCATCGGTCGTGACCGACGAGACCGCAGCCAGTGTGCCCACACCAAGACGACTGATGGATCCATACATCGAGGCGCCGGTGCTGCTGGCCGTCTGCGTCGACCTCGGCGTGGTGGCCTCTGTCGACAAGGAGTTGGACCGTGTCGGCGTGATCTCCGGCGGCTCAATCTATCCATTTGTCTGGAGTCTGCTGCTCATGGCCCGCAATGAGGGTTTCGGCGGAACCCTCACGACCATTCCCATCGCCAACGAACCCGAGCTCAAGCCCATCCTCGGCCTGCCCGATCACTACGCCATCGCCGCGTTCCTGCCAATCGGCAAGCCAGTCAAGCAACTGACAAGGCTCAAGCGCGGCGAGGTATCAGGTTTCGCCAGCATCGATACGTTTGATGGCGAGACGTTTGGCGGGTAGCTGAGGGGGGACCAAGCAATGACAGGTCGGGCCGTAGCCGCGCTGCTGGCGATTCTGACGGCCTCGCTGGGCGTAGCGGCCTCGCTGGGTGTAGCGGCGTTGCTCGGAGTCGGCGCGGCAGCCGAACCTCTATCTACCTTCACACTCGAGGTACGGGCGCGGCTGCATGACAGCGGCCGTGTCGAGTTCGGTGTGCAGACCGAGCACGGCGCCAGATATCCTCAGGCGCGTTTCCTCCCGGCGGACGTCGATCACAGTCGCTGGTTGCAAAGTTCGCCGATTGCTGTCAATGGGTTTGAGACCCGCGTGGTCGCTCGTCGGCTGGCTGACGGGCGCACCGAGTTTGTCCTGCGCCTGGAGGGCGTGAACGTCAAGCCGCCAAGTTCGATCCTCCCCGCATCGGTCGCAGCGCGGCGCTGGTATCAATCCCGGTCCGTCGTCATTGAACACCTGCAAGATCCCGACTCGATCGACGAGCGATATCTGCTGGCCCGCGCCGCGGCAATCCGCGCCGAAGCCACCACGCCGGATCTGACTGGCTTGGTCGGCTGGCTCAATGGCGAACCGACGACAATCGCACGTGAACTGGCCAAGGGGAATGTGGTCCTGATCGATTTCTGGACGTTCGGCTGCTACAACTGCCAGAACACGCTGCCCTATCTCACGGCGTGGGACGAGAGATACCGTGATCACGGCCTCGTCGTCCTGGGCGTACATAGACCGGAATTCGCATACGAGGCAGTGCCGGAGAGCATTCTCAATGCCATTGAGCAGTACGGGATCGAGTACTCGGTACCACTGGACGATGACGCTCGCACCTGGCGCGCGTATCGAAACCGCTGGTGGCCCGCGAAGTATCTCATCGGTCCGACCGATGAGGCGGCGATGGGTCTGCGTTACCGACGCATCGGCGAAGGCGGCTACGAGCAAACGGAACGAGAAATCCGCGCAGCGCTCACAGCCGTCGGACGCGATCTGAGCGGCGTCCCCTTCGGCGTCGACGTCGGCAGCTAATCGGCGGCGCTGGTTGGGCTGGCGCGGCGATTGTTCTCAGACCGAATCACTTCATGTGCTTTCGCGAGCGTTGCCTCGCGAAGGAAATCGACCGGACTGACGCCTGCGATCTGGCTAGCTTGGACGAGGTCGCGCAGCTCATCTCGGGTGATGTCTATCTCCATGCCCGAGATGCGCTCGTCAAGAACCAACGTGAAGCAATCGGTTTCGGGTTCCGTCGTCGCTGGTTCGATCGATTCAGTCGTCATCAATTGCCACCTCTGCGCTGGTGGTACGCGCTCTGTTCACCGTTACTGGACCAGTAGCCAGTGACGATCGTCGATTGGTTCTGAGAGTCAGGGTACTCGACAATCAACGTGAGGAGTCGACCACCGCGGTTTGGTCCAATGATCTTCAGGCGTGCGGGCTGTCGATACGATGTTCCGTCGCGGCGCAGAACCAGCTTGGCCTTCTGTCGAAACAGCTCGGGTGCGATCTCAGCGGCGTCCCCTTCGGCGGCGACGTCGATAGCTAACTACCACCGGCGGCTGACACGTCGGAACGATTTCGCCCGAGAACTGAAGCGACGCGTTCGAGCGCTGCCCGTTTGACGAAACTGACTGAGTCTTCGTTCGCCATCTCGCACGCCGCAAACAGATCATCGAGTTGAGAAGGGGTGAAAAACACACGCGGCCCCCCGCCGATCCGTTCGGTACCCTCCCAGTCGACGACCTCAGCATTCGGGTCATACGGGAACTCGGCCTCTTCTTCAGGCGTCGGCCCCGTCGGCGTTCTGCTCATCCTTGCAACCTTCTCACCTGCGCATAGCGGTCACGGTCGTGTCGTGGAGAGCGATAGCCCGTGACGATGAACGAGACTTCTTGTGCATCAGGGTACTCAATCACAAACGTGAGGATGAGTCGTGTTCGCCCCGGACCAATCATCCGGATGCGCCGAGGTCGCGTCTTGGTTCGGCCTAAGGCAGGCTCTGGTCGGGACTCTTGCGTTAGGAACACTGGCGCTCGTTCGAACACTGCGAACGCGTCCGCAACTTCAAGCCCGTGATCAGCCAGTTTGTCGATTGTGTCGTCCGACCACGACAATTCCTGCGGTTTCGGCACCATGCGAAAGTTACTTCGAGCTGATTGCGATGATCGCGTCCAACTCCTGCTTCAACCGAGGCAGAATCTCGTCGTAGGGATAGTGACCCAACGACTCCTCGCCTCGCTTCAGGTTGACGGCCAGTGGGCCGCACCAGAGGCCGAGATCGGCGTCGTCGGTCTCTCCGGGTCCGTTCACCCGGCAGCCCATCACGGCGATGGTGATGTCGTACTCCGAGGCGTACTCGGTCATCGCCTTCACATCTTGCGCCAGGTCAACGAACTTCTCGTTCTCCACCCTTGAACAGGACGGGCAGGAGATGATGTTTAGTCCCTCGTCGAACTTCGGTGGCACCGAGCGGAACCTGCCCGCGGCGATGTCGCCGAGGATGTCGCGGGCAACCTCGATCTCCATGCCCTTGTCGTCGAAGGGGACGGTCAATGAGACGCGCACCGTATCGCCGATGCCTTGCGAGACAAGCTGCTCGAACGCCACACGCGTCTTAATCACGCCCTCGGGCGGCATCCCCGCTTCGGTCACTCCCAGGTGCAGCGGAACATCAGGACGCTCCGACGCAAACTTCTGATTGACCTCGACGACCTGCTTCCAGTCCGAGTCCTTCAGCGACACGACATAGCGGTCGAATCCAAACTCATCCAACAGTCCACAGTGCTCCGTCGCTGAAGCGACGATCGCCGAGATGTGATCGTTCGGGTAGCGCTCCAGCATCCGCGGATCGATCGAGCCGCAGTTCACGCCGACACGTATCGCGCAATCGTTGTCGGCCGCCGTTTCTGCAATGAACGCGACCTTGTCGCGGACACGCTTCGATTTCTCATGGTGGTGCAGGTGTCCAGGGTTGTAGCGGATCTTGTCGACATGCGGCGCGACCTGCGTGCAAAGACGGTAGTTCTCCTGCAGGTCGACCGAGAGCGGCGCTTCGGTCCGTTCACGGACCGTAGCCAACGCCTCGACATCCTTGCGAGAGTCAACAGCCACTCGAACCAGGTCGGCGCCTGCAGCCTCGAGCAGCTTGACTTGCCGCACCGTGGCTTCGATGTCTTGCGTTCGCGTCGCCGCCATCGACTGCACTACGATCGGGCTGCCGCCGCCGATTGTGACATCGCGGACCTTCACCGGCCGAGTTGGATTGCGACGCAGGTCGCCGGTCAGTTGGATCGTCTCCGCCATCAGTACGCCCTCTCCCACTTCCAATCATCTGCATCGTACCGTTGATGCGTGCTGTTCACTGCGATCTTCCTGATCCTCTTCGTCACCGCGTGGCTGTTCATCTCAATGCTGAGTTGGATTGCGCTCAGTCTCCCTCGCCGCGCAAGAGGTGCGTTGTGGGCCGCGCCGTTCGCCGGACTCGGAGGGGTTGGCGGTGGCGCGCTGGTCCCGCTTGCGGGTCTGGACAATGAGCTGGGCATTGGCATATCGATGGTCGCTGCGCTGGTCTGTTCGGCACTGAGCTGTTGGATGGCCTTTAAGAGTTGGGACGCCTTCAACCTGGGATCCAGGTTCGAGCGCTGGGCTCGTCGAGACCGCTGATATCGTCGCTGCAATAGCAAGCAGACATTTGGAACCGCTCTATGCCTGTCACCCATATGTCCAGACTGTTCGGCCGCACCCTGCGTGAGGCCCCAGCCGACGCCGATTCGGCCAATCATCAGCTGCTGCTGCGCAGCGGGTTGATCGTTCAGCTCGCCGCAGGCGTGTACTCATTCCTGCCGCCGGCCTGGCGCACACTGCTGAAGATTGAGCAGATCATCCGCGAGGAGATGGAAGCTGCCGGGTCGCAGGAGTTGCGCATGCCGGCGATTCAGCCCCGCGAACTCTGGGAGGAATCGGGGCG
Source organism: Dehalococcoidia bacterium (assembly GCA_965207365.1). GTDB lineage: Bacteria > Chloroflexota > Dehalococcoidia > Bin125 > Bin125 > Bin125. The sequence goes on from OZ242281.1 coordinate 2,300,199, forward strand.
CGCCGACTCCTACGGCCCTGTGCTGTTCAACCTCAAAGACCGACGCGACCGCACCATGGTGCTGGCGCCCACCCACGAGGAATCCGTCACCGACCTCTTCCGTAAGATCGTGCAGTCCTACCGCGATCTGCCTCAGAGCGTCTTCCAGATGCAGACCAAGTTCCGCGACGAACCACGACCGCGCGGCGGACTCGTCCGTGTGCGCGAGTTCATCATGAAGGATGCCTACACCTTCGATGTGGACGACGACGCCTTCCAGCTCAACTACAACGCGATGCGACAGGCCTACTACAACATCTTCGAACGCTGCGGCGTGCCGGTTGTCGCCGTCCAGGCGGACTCGGGAGCGATTGGCGGCAAACAGTCGGAGGAGTTCATCTTTCTCACCGAGATCGGCGAGGACAACATCGTCCTCTGCCCGTCCTGCGGATACGCCGCCAACCAGGAGCGCGCAGAGTTCGCCCGCGGCGAAGGCAGCGGCGCCGACGGTGAGCTGGAACAGGTGGACACGCCCGGCGTGGCCACCATTGCCGGTCTCGCCGAGTTCCTCGGCGTCCCCGAGCAAGCCACAGCCAAAGCGGCGTTCTTTCTCGTTGACGGCGAACCGACCTTTGCGGTGATCCGTGGTGATCTGGAAGTCAACGAACTCAAACTGCTTAACGCCTTGGACGCGACCGAGGTTCGTCCGCTGTTGCCCGAGGAAGTGGAGCAGGCCGGCTGGGTCGCCGGCTATGCCTCGCCAATCGGCGTCGATGCCGCGCGAGTCGTGGCCGATCCAAGCGTGGTCGACGCGGGAGGACTCGTTGCCGGGGCGAATCAAGTAGATAGCCACTTGCGCAATGTGACGTACGGACGCGACTGGAGCGCCGCGACCGTCGCGGACATCGGCATGGCCCAATCCGGTGATCTCTGCGCGCAGTGTGGAGCGGCGCTCGACATGCAGCGTGGGATCGAACTTGGTCACATCTTCAAGCTCGGTACCCGGTACACCGACCCGATGGAAGCCACATTCCTCGACGCGGACGGTGATCGGATTACGCCGATCATGGGTTGCTACGGGATTGGCGTCGAGCGTCTGATGGCTGCTGTCGTTCAATCCAATCACGACGAACACGGTATTATCTGGCCCCGTTCCGTCGCTCCGTTCGATGTCCACATCGTCCCGCTCGGCGCAGGTGACGAGGTCGCGACAGCCGTTGCGAACGTGGAGTCAGAGCTCTCCAGCTCAGGTCTCAACGTGGTCACCGACGACCGCAATGAACGCGCCGGAGTGAAATTCAATGACGCCGATCTGCTCGGCGCGCCGTTACGCATTACGATCGGCGCCCGCGGCCTCAAACAAGGACAGATCGAGCTGAAGTTGCGACGAGACGCTGAGGCGTCATCGGTCCCGTTGGACAGGGCGATCGCGGCGGCGCAAGAAGCATTGGCATCCCTGTCGTCCTGATACGCGCTTGATACTGGCGGCTCTGTGAGCGGCTGAAGGACCGTTCAGAATTCGCGTCGGCGTGTATAGTCAATATTGCGGATGTCGGGTGGGGGTCGGGCTGCCTTGTCTGATCCTGCGCGACTCGCACAGATCCACCGACACAACGCTTCACAGGGTCTCCCTTCAAGAAGACTGCCCATGAAAACCGACTTCCTGCTGGCGATTAAGCAGCTCCATTCCGACAAGAATCTCGATGACGAGGTGATCTTCAACGCGGTCGAGCGCGGCATGGCCGCGGCCGTCAAGCGTCGCTATGAGCTGCCCGGCAATGTGATCGTCAACATCGATCGCTACGACGGCGCCATGCAGGTCTGGTCCGAGCGCGAAGTCGTCGAGATTGAGGAAGACATCGCCGATCCCGACCTGCAGATCGAGCTGGAGCGCGCGCGTCTCGCCGACGCGACGATGCACATCGGCTCGACACTCCGCGAAAAGCACGACATTGAGAATGTCGGCGGCAGAATCGAAGCGCAGACGGCAAAGCAAGTTGTGCTTCAGGCCCTGCGCGAAGCCGAGCGCGAGGCCGTCTTCGCCAAGTACTCCGGCGAGGAAGGCGGAGTCGTCAGCGGCGATGTCCAACGTGTTGAGCCGCATCAGGTCATCGTCGAACTGGGCGACCACACCGAGTCCATCATGCCGGCCCAGGAGCAGGTGCGCATGGAGCGCTACCGAACCGGCCAGCGCGTCAAAGCCATCATGGTCGAGGTGCTGCGGGCCAACAAGGGACCGCAAATCGTCATCTCGCGTTCTCGACCGGACTTTGTCCGTCGGCTGTTCGAGCTTGAAGTTCCCGAAATCACCCGAGGCATCGTCGAAATCCGTGGTGTCGCGCGTGAAGCGGGGCACCGGACCAAGATCGCCGTCTGGTCGCGGCAAACTGGTATCGATCCTGTAGGTAGCTGCATCGGCATGCGCGCGATGCGGATCCAGAACATCGTCAACGAACTGCACGGCGAACGAGTGGACGTGATCCAATGGGATCGCGACCCGCGCCGGTTCGTCGAGCATGCGCTGAGCCCCGCTCAGATTCTCGCCGTGCGGATTGATCGCGAGACCAACACCGCCGAGTGCGCCGTGCCCGACATGCAGCTCAGCCTCGCGATCGGACGCGAAGGACAGAACGCACGTCTGGCCGCGCGCCTGACCGGATTCCGCATTGACATCAAGCCGCAGACCGTGGCCGAGCGCATGCAGGAAGAAGGCCGCGGACCGTTCGCTCCGCAGGATGAAATCGAAATCGAGCCCGACCCGATTCCCGAGCCTGAACCAGTGCGAGCCGCTCCCCAGGTGGAGAAGCCGGTGGCTGCGGTACCTTCGACGCCCGTCGTTGAAGTGGCTCCCACGCCGACATCCGAGCCGGTTGCGGAACCGGATGCCGTCGAAGAAGAGCCCGAGCTCGAACCTGTGCTGCAAGCGACCGAGATTGCGCCCGCCGCACGCGACGATGGCCAAATCCGGTTCGCCGAGGATGTCCTGCGCCGCGAGCAGGAACAGCAGCAACAACGTGACCGACGCCGTCGCCGACCTCGCTACCACGAGAGCGACGAAGGCCTGGAAGAGGACCCTTACGCCGAGTACAGCGAATACGAGGAAGACTTCTAGGCCGACCACCTGCCGCTTCCTCACCCGTCTGTCGACAACGCGGGTTCCAGCCCCGCGCAGTACGAAAGATTTCGATGTCCCCTCTCAGCTCCAGCGTCAGTCCATCTGATCGAACGATCCGACGTTGCGTCGCCTGTCGCGAGCTTGCGCCCAGGTCGGACCTGCTTCGAGTGGTGCGATTGCCCGACGGTGAGGTTCACCTGTCGCAACGGGAGCAGGGTCGAGGCGCATACATCCATCGCGGCTCGGAGTGTCTGACGACCACAGCGTCGGCGCCCAAACTCCTCGCACGGGCGCTGCGTCGACCGCCGCCGAACGACATTCTGCATCAAATCGCTGAATTGGTACTGAACTGACTCAACGAACCGCTAACACAAGCTCACACTCACAGCTCGGAGTACCCATGACGACACAACAAACGATTCGGCAATCTATCCCAGTGGCCGAGGCTGAGGGATCAGTGCTGATTCCCCGCACATTGACCGTGCGAGAACTCGCTGATCTGCTCGACGAAACGCCCGTCACCATCATCAAGACCCTGATGACGAACGGGATCATGGCGGACGTCACCAAGACGCTCGACTATGGCACCGCGGCCATCGTCGCGATGGATCGCGGCTTCGATCCGGAAGAAGCCGGCGATGTCATCGAGGAAGAAGAAGCGCCATCGACGATCGACATTCTCGGAGCAGCCGAGGAGGAAGAGGAAGATCCGGCCAACCTGCGCCAGCGTCCACCGGTGGTGGCCGTGCTCGGCCATGTTGACCACGGCAAGACATCGCTGCTGGACTACATCCGCGACGCCAAGGTCGCCGACGGCGAGGCCGGCGGGATCACACAACGAGTCGGCGCGTACCAGGCACAGGCAAACGATCGCCTGCTCACGTTCATCGACACTCCCGGTCACGCCGCCTTTACCGAAATGCGCGCGCGCGGCGCGCAGGCCACCGACATTGCCATCCTCGTGGTCGCCGCCAACGACGGCGTGATGCCTCAGACCCGGGAGGCGATCAACCACATTCATGCCGCTGGCGTTCCCTACGTCGTCGCCTTGAACAAGATGGACCTGGACAACATCAATCCCGACCGCGTCAAAGCAGCGCTGGCCGATGTCGGCGTCCAGATTGAGGAATACGGCGGCGACGTGCCGCTCGTCCAGGTCTCGGCCACCCGTGGCGACGGGATGGACGATTTGCTTGACACGCTGTTGCTCGTCGCAGATATCGCCGAGTTCTCGGCTAATCCCGACCGCGCCGCTTCTGGTGTCGTGTTGGAGGCTGAACTCGACCGTCGACAGGGCCCCAGGACCACGCTGTTGGTCCAGAAGGGCACGCTGAAGCAGGGTGACGCCGTACTGGTCGGTCAGACCTGGGGGCGAATCAAGGCGATGACCGACTTCGTCGGCAAACGCATCGGCGAAGCTGGCCCGTCATCGCCCGTTGTCGTTCTCGGAATGCAGGATGTCGCCGACGCAGGCGACAGTTTCCGCGCCGTGGGCACCGACCGCGAAGCCAAGCGCATCTACGGTCAGGCGCGCCGCGAGCGGGAAGCGCGAGAAGCCCAAATTCAACACTCGGCAACCCTCGACGCTCTCTTCGGTGAGATTTCACGAGGCGACGTTTCCGCGCTCAACCTGATCGTCAAGACCGACGTGGTCGGCTCGGTCGAAGCGCTGCGAGACTCACTGGAGCAACTGTCCAACGAGGAAGTCACAGTCAAAGTCATTCACGCCGCACCTGGTCCCGTATCCGTCGCCGACGTCAACCTGGCGCTCGCCTCTGAAGGACTCGTGATTGCCTTCTCTACACCCGTCGAGCCCGGCGCCGAACGGCTAGCCGTGCAAGAGGGCATCGAGGTCCGCAGTTACTCGATCATCTACGAAGTCATCGAAGAGGTCGAGGCGGCGATCAGCGGTCTGCTTGAGCCTGTGCAGATGCAAGTGGTCGATGGACACGCCGAGGTCCTGCAGGTCTTCCCGATTCGCGGGTTGGGCAACGTTGCCGGTTGCCGTTCGCTGGACGGCTCCATTCGCAACGATGCGCAGGTGCATGTCTATCGCAACGGCGAGCAGATCGCCGAGTCCGACATCTCCAGCTTGCGCCGCTTCCAGGATGTCGTGCAGGAGGTCGACGCGGGACAGGAATTCGGTGTGGCACTGTCGCGCTACGACAGATTCCAGGCTGGCGATCAGCTTGAGTTCTTCCACATCGAGACCCAGTCGCGGATTGTCCAGGGTGGCGAGATCCGCAACGTGACCCGCTAAGCGTGACTCAGACCATGGCACGCAACAATCGTCCCTACGCCGCCACCCGAGACGGCGGCGGCGTTGACCGCATGGAACGCGTCAACGATCTGCTACGCGACACGATCGCCGAGGTTGTCTCGCGTGAACTGAAGGATCCGCGACTCGATCTGGCGCTGCTCAGCGTGACTGAGGTGCGAGCCTCGCGCGATCTGCGCAACGCGACCGTGATGGTGTCGGCTTTGTCGTCTCCCAACAACACGGAAGCCGAACAGTCCGAGGCGGCAACGGCGGCGGTCGAAGCCTTGAGCAACGCCGCGCCGTTCATTCATCGCACGATTCGTCGCCGTTTGCACATGAAGCGAGTCCCTTGGCCCACATTTGAGCTCGACCTGCGCATCGCCGGAGCGGCCGAGATCCAGGAGCGGATCCGCTCATTGGGCGCCTCGTGACCCGCCGACGCCGGGAGCGGCATCACCCCGGAGCAGTCTTCCTGGTCGACAAACCCAAGGGTCCAACATCGCACGACATCGTGCGAGATGTCCGGCGCTGGACCGGCCTGCGCCGGGTCGGTCACGGAGGCACCCTCGATCCACTGGCCAGCGGTCTGCTGCCAATCTTCGTCGGCGCTGCGACACGCCTGAATGAGTATCTGACCCCTTACCGAAAGTGCTATGAAGCGACGATCCTCCTAGGCAAGGCGACCGACACCGACGACAGCGAAGGGCAAGTCATCGCCGAATCCGCAGTTCCGGCGCTGAACTCAAAGCAAGTTGACGCAGCGCTCGAACAGTTTCGGGGAGAAATCGAACAGGTACCGCCTCAGTACAGCGCCATCAAGCGCGACGGCATCGCCGCATATCGCTCTGCCCGCGCCGGAGAGCACGTCGAAATCGATGCACGTGCAGTCACCGTGCATGAGCTGACGGCCACCGCGATCCAACTCCCATTTGTCGCGCTTGCCATGTCGGTCAGCACGGGAACGTACGTCAGAGCGATCGCCCGCGACCTGGGAGAAGCCCTCGGCTGCGGTGCGCATGTCACCGAAATGCGCCGCACCGAAATCGGTGACCAGTCCGCAGCCGACGGTCACACGCCGGAGGAGCTTCAGGCCGCTGCCGACGACGGCGACGTCTGGGCGCTCGCAATCTCGCCAGCCGACCTGTTTCCCGACTGGCCGCATTTCCATCTACACGGAGAACAGCTCCAGAGAATCAAACGGGGACAGAAGATCCGACACGCCCCGGTCGATGGTTGGGACAAGGCACTCGCCATCAACGCCGACAATCATGTCGCAGCCGTGCTCCGTAGAGACGAACTCAGCGCGGCCACCTGGCAACCCGAAAAAGTCCTCGCAGCGGGCTAGGCTCCTTGACATAAGCTCAGTGAACACATGCCTTGCGCATCTGGGTTTCCTCGCTCCCCCTTGCAGAGACTGATGCACAACTCCCCTTCTCCCCCCTTGCGGGGGAGATGCCGAAGGCAGAGGGGGGGTCCTGTCCTCAGCTTCTATCTGGTACTCAGCAACCGACCCCCCTCTGTCACTCCGTGACATCTCCCCCCGCAAGGGGGGGAGAGGCAATTCGGGAGTGTCTCAAAGGTCTCCGTCGGAGCGCGGGAATGACGGAACCTTGGAGATGATTGTTTCAAGTCGACGTCGGCACCGAGAACAGCAACGCCAGAGAATCCTCCTCCGCGATCAGCGAGTACGGGGCGTCGCCCTCGAGCAACACACCTTCGCCGGCCTTGAGTGTGGCGTTGTCGTCGAGCGTGCCGACTGCCACCTCACCTTCGGCAATGATCAGTGCCGTTGGACCCGTGGTCTGCCGATTGAGCGCACGTTGACCGGCAGGCAGGCGGATCGCCTCCGAGGCGAGGCTGGAGTTTGTCGGGCTGAGCGCGCCGCCCACGCTGGCGGTGATGCGACGCAGCGTCATGGTTACGCGATCCCGGCATTCGAGAGGTAGTCGAGCAGATGTTGCACGGTTCGAATGTCCGCCGCATCTTCCTCGGGGATCTCGAGTTGAATCTCGTCAGTCGAGAACTCTTCCTCCACCGCAATGGTCAGATCGACAATGTCGAGCGAGTCTGCTTCGAGATCGTCGATCAGGTGAGCTTCCGCAGTCACCTTTTCCAGCGGCTGACGCAGCTGATCGGCTACGAGCTGGCATATACGAGCTTGCAGGCTGTTGTCATTGGACATGTGGCGGCTCCCATCTAGCGAATCGGTGGGCTGTCAGATGTCTGCCGGATATGGGGGAGAGGGTAGCGGTCAGTTCGCGAACCGTGAGAGTGCCACGACACCGTTCTGTCCGCCAAAGCCGAAGCCATTGACCAGCGCCGCGGATAACTCGCAGTCGCGGGCTTCATTGGGGACATAATCGAGGTCGCAGTCAGGATCCGACGTTTCCAGATTTATCGTAGGTGGCAAGACCCCGTGGTAGAGCGCCAGGGCTGTTGCAGCGCCCGAAAGCGCACCGGCCGCACCCATCAGGTGTCCGGTCATGGACTTCACCGAGGAGACCGCCAGGTCGTCGGCGTGCGCCCTGAACACGGTTCGGATTGCGCGTGTCTCAATCGCATCATTGAGCGGCGTCGACGTGCCGTGGGCGCAGATGTAGCCGATCTCCTCAGGATTTAGTCCCGAGTTTCGCAAGGCCGTCGCCATCGCCCGAGCCGCCCCGTCGCCGGCCGGATCGGGAGCCGTGATGTGGTACGCGTCGGCTGTCCGCCCGCCACCGAGCACCTCGGCATAGATCCGAGCATCACGGGCACGAGCACTAGCCAACGACTCGGTGACGCACACGACGGCGCCCTCGCCAAAGACGAAGCCGTCTCGGTCGGCGTCGAAGGGGCGAGAGGCCGCCTCAGGGTCCTCGTTGCGGCGCGAAAGCGCCTGCATGTTCGCCAGTCCGGAGATGCCCAGCGCTGAGACATTGGACTCAGTCCCGCCGGTCAACGCGATATCAGCCTCGCCGCCGAGCAAGACCTGTCTGCTGTCGATAAAGGCGTAGATGCTCGCGGCGCAGGCCGCCAGCGACGTCAGCGCCGGCCCTCGGAGTCCCAGCTCGATAGAGACCTGGCAGGACGCCATGTTGCCGGCCATCATCGGCACGAACATCGCCGACACGCGTCCGGGACCCTTGCTGTTGAGCACTTCCGTCTGTTGCGAGATAGTCGTCACGCCGCCGCCGCCGGTGTTGATCACCGCCGCGATGCGCTCTGGATCGTGCGCCTCCAGGTCAAGACCGGCATCCTCGACAGCCAGCCGGGCCGCCGCCACACCCAACTGGGCGAATCGCGCCATGCGTCGCGCCGATTTGTTCTCCATGTAGTCAGACGCGTTGAACTCCGGGATATCGGCGGCAATCTGGACCTTGAGACCAGCCTCAACCAGCTCAGGCACACGACGTGCGCCTGAACGACCCAGTGTCAGCGATTCCCAGAAGGCGTCGACGCCCACGCCGATCGGTGTCACCGGACCGATTCCCGTGATCACGATGCGCTCTTCTGGCGGACGCTCAGTGTGTCGGTTGCTGGAACTCACTCGTCAAAACGCCTCAACAACACGGCGGCGTTGTGGCCGCCCAGGCCGACGGAGAACGACAGCGCAGCCTCGATGTCGAGTTCGCGCGCCTCGTTGGGAATCACATCAATGTCCAGTTCGGGATCGGGGGTCTCGAAGTTAAGGGTCGGCGGTGCAATGCCGTTCTTCAACACCATCGCTGAGACGATCACTTCCAGCGCGCCCGATGCGCCCATCATGTGACCGGTGGCCGGCTTGATCGAGGAGAGCGACAGGTCGTCTGCGTGCGCTCCGAACATCCGCTTAAGGGCCGTCACTTCGACCAGGTCTCCCAGTTTCGTCGCCGTGCCATGTGTCGAAACATAACCGACGCTCTCAGGATCGATGCCAGACTCTGACATCGCCTGTTGTACGCAAACCATCAAGCCACGGCCGTGAGGCTCGGGTTGCGCGATGTCATGCGCGTCATTCGCCGATCCACCACCGACCACTTCGGCATAAATGGGCGCGCCGCGCTCGAGCGCGTGGTCCAGATCCTCGATCATCATCGCCGCCGCGCCTTCGCCGGGAACGAACCCGTTGCGATGCAGGTCGTACGGAGCGCAAGAGGCCGTCAACGGCTCAGCCGGCGTCGCAAGCACGCCCATTCGCTCAAAGCAGATGTGGAACAGCGGCAGAATGATCGCTTCCGAGCCACCGACCAACAGCGCATCGGCGCGGCCCGACTGGATGTGCAGCATCCCATCGGCGACGGCATTGGCGCCCGTCGCGCAGGCCGAGGTCGGCGAGTAGTTCGGACCCGTCGCTCCGGTGGCAATCGAGAGGTGACCGGACGCGGCGTCCGCAATCAGGTTGGGCATGGCAAACGGTGAAACTCGTCGTGCGCCGCGTTGCACCAGGGTGTCCTGCCAGCGCGTGACCAGTTCCATCCCACCGCCGCCCGAGCCAAAGATGATTCCAACGCGATGTTGATTGTCTTCCGTAATCTCGAGACCGGAATCGGCCAAGGCCTCAAGCCCCGAAGCCATGCCGTACTGCGTGTTCAAATCCATGTGCCGCAACGCCTTGACGTCCGGCAGCACCGACTCCGCGTCGAAGTCCCTCACCTCTGCTGCGATTGGAGTCTTGACTCCCCAGGCTTCGGGGTCGAATCGTTGGATCCTGCCGACGCCGCTCTGGCCGCCGAGCAGATTGCGCCACGTGGTCGGCATGTCATTGCCGACAGGTGTGACGGCTCCAACGCCCGTGATCACGACACGGCGTGGTGAAGTGGACGAATTCGAGGCCACTACTTGGGGATCCCGTCGCTCTTGTCCGGGTAATCGCGCTGCGACAGGCCATTGTCGTCGTCGGACAACGGGAACGTCCAGGAGGTGCGAGAAATGCGCCGGACCAGCTTGGAGAGCACGTCGCCGGGGCCCGCTTCGACAAACAGGGTTGAGCCCTGCGCGGCCATCGTCTTCACGGCCTGCTGCCACTGCACGGGCGCGGTCAGCGCTTCCGAGAGCTCTTGCGCCATCTGATCCTTTGTCTGTAGCAATCCGCCGCTAATGTTGCTCACCACTGGAACGACCGGATCGCGCCATTGGATCGCGTGCACGGCTTCCGAGAAATGCGCTTGGGCATCGGACATCAAGGGCGAGTGAGAAGCGATCGAGATGGGCAGTCGCACAACACGGCGCGCGCCTTGCTCGTCCGCCAGTCGCATAATTTTGCGCAGCGGCGCTTCGTCGCCCGAGACCACCGTCTGTCCTGGGCAATTGTCGTTCGCGACCACTAGCGTGCCCTCGTGCGAGGCTTCCCCGACCAGCCGCCTTAGGACGCGGTCGCGCAGACCGATGATCGACGCCATGCCGCCCGGCCGCAGGTTGTCGGCGGCGTGCATCACTTCGGCGCGACGGCGCACCAGTCGCAGCGCTTCGTCGAAGTCGACGGCGCGCGCAGCGAGCATTGCGGTGATCTGGCCCATGCTGTGTCCGGATACGACCGTCGGTGAGAGAGTTCGTCCCGCCCGCTCCCACTTGTCGCGCAGCGCCTCAAGCCAGGCGACCGAGGCGACGAAGATCGCCGGTTGTGAATGTGTGGTTTGGTTGAGCTGATCCGTCGGGCCGTGCTCGATCAGATGCAACAGGTCATAGTCGAGGACGTCGTTGGCACGCTCGAACCACTGCTCGGCATTGGGGTAGACGCGCAGCACCTTGCCTGCCATGCCGACCGACTGCGATCCCTGTCCTGGGAAGAGCAGCGCGTACTCGTCGTCCGTCAGCGCCGGATGTTCGCCGCTTGGCGGATCATCGGCAGCTTCTTCTGGTTCGGTGAGCGTTTCCATCTCGGCTCCTGCCGACCAACCGCGTCGGTCAATCGACGCTGTGTTGGTGGGTGATGACTAATTCTACCGACTCTTGCCGCTTCCATGTCGGATTGGGTATCGCACTATGCGATTCAGCGAACAATACGTTCAGCGGAAGCAAACGGATATGTCATCCCATCACTCATCCCATCACCATGCCGCCGTCGACATGGATGATCTGTCCAGTGATGTAGGCGCCGCCTGGGCCGGCCAAAAAGGCGACCAACGGCGCCACGTCCGCTGGATTGCCCAGGCGATCCAACGGGATCCGTTGCATGACATTGCCGATCACTTCATCCGAGAGGTCGGCAGTGATGTCGGTCTGGATGAATCCGGGCGCGACCAGGTTGACGGTGATCCCGCGCGAGCCAAGCTCGTGCGCCAACGAGCGTGTCATCCCGGCCAGTCCAGCTTTGGCTGCGGCATAGTTCGCCTGACCAGCATTGCCGACGGTACCGATCACCGACCCAATCGTGATGATCCGACCCTTGCGAGCACGCAGCATGCCCCTCAGCACCGACTGGGTGGTGAGAAACGAACCGGTCAGGTTTGTCCCGACAACTGCTTCCCAGTCGGCCGACTTCATCCGCATCGCCAGCATGTCGCGAGTGATCCCGGCGTTGTTGATCAGAATCGTCGGAGCTCCCAGTTCGCCTGTGACCGCTTTGGTCATTGCTGAGACGGCCTCGCCGTCGGAGATGTCGGCCTGTACCACAAGCGCCTGACGGCCCAGGCCGCGAATCTGCTCTGCCACGTCTTCTGCCGCACCGGACGACGCCGTGTAGTTCACGCCAATGTCTGCGCCCTGCAATGCCAGCTCCAGGGCAATGGCTCGGCCAATCCCACGCGACGCCCCGGTCACCAGGGCGACCGCGCCAGATAACGGGAGCGCGTCGGAGTCAGCCATTTGGTCGAGGCTATCACCGATCCCGCGCTCGAATTCATCTATCCGTAACCAGTGGCCCGAGCTGCCCGGCGACACTGCATGTACTGGTACTGCGGACGGGCGCGTTTCGGTTGATCTAGTCTGCCGATGTCGACAGCGCCCGAGACGGGGAGTTGCGCATGGATTCTGGAAATACTGCCTGGCTGTTGACATCGGCGGCGTTAGTGCTGTTGATGACGCCGGGCCTCGCGTTCTTTTACTCGGGCCTGGTTCGCACCAAGTCCGCCGCCGCGACGATTATGCAGTCGTTCGTGATGATCGGCGTGGCCACGGTCGTCTGGGTGTTGTGGGGCTACTCGCTCGCCTTTGGCACTGACATCGGCGGCTTCGTCGGTAACCTGACCGTCTTCGGCCTACGTGGTCTCGAAGGCGACGACCTGCTGTTCATGGCCTTCCAGTTGATGTTCGCGATCATCACGCCGGCTCTGATCACCGGCGCGTTCGTTGAGCGCATCTCGTTCAAGGCGCTGCTCGTCTTCACCGTCGCCTGGATCACCATCGTCTACGCCCCGCTTTGTCACTGGGTCTGGGCTGAAGGTGGCTGGCTGCTCGATCTCGGCGCGGCTGACTTCGCCGGCGGCACCGTGGTTCACATCAACGCAGGCGCAGCGGCATTGGCCGGCGCGCTGTTTGTTGGACGACGCCGCGACTCCGTCGCCGAGACGCGACCGCACGACGTGTCCAAGGTCGTGATCGGCGCGGGATTGCTCTGGTTCGGTTGGTTCGGCTTCAACGCGGGCTCTGCGCTGGCCGCCGACGGCGGAGCAATCAACGCCTTCGTCCAAACACAAATCTCCGCTGCCGGCGGTCTGGTCGCCTGGACCTACCTGTCCTGGCGCTACACCGGTCACCCTTCGATCATCGGCGCGGCAACCGGCGCTGTCGCCGGACTCGTCGCGATCACGCCTGCGGCCGGATTTGTCGGTCAATGGCCGGCGAGCGATGGCTACCTGAACTTCTTCCCCGCGCTCTGTATCGGTGTCGTGGCGTCGGTCCTCGGATTCTTCGCCATCCGCGCGCTGCACAACTGGCGCGACATGGACGACACCCTGGACGTCTTTGCCGTCCACGGTGTCGGCGGCATTTGGGGCGCGTTCGCTACCGGCATCTTTGCCGTCAGCGAGATTGGCGGCGTGGACGGCTTGATTGGCGGCAGCGCCGACCTGCTCTGGAAGCAGATCGTCGGCATTGTCGCCGCGCTCGCCTGGTCGTTCGCGCTCTCGGCAGCGATCTTCTGGGTCGTCCAGAAGTTCATGCCGCTCCGCGTTGAAGAGACCGACGAGATGATCGGACTCGACCGCAGTACGCATAACGAGCCGGCCTACGAGTACGACGAGATCGGCTTCGGCTGGGATGCCAGCGATGCGATCGATGAGCAAATCCCCTCAGGAACTGAAGCGCTGAAGAGGTTGCTGTCATGAAAAAGATCGAAGCAATCGTCCGGCCCGAGTCGCTGGAACCAGTCAAGCGCAAGCTGATTGAGGCGGGCATCACCGGCCTCCACGTCGAGCGGGTTGCCGGACACGGCTACCAGGGCGGCGTGGTCCAGGCCGGACGCGGTGGGCAGTTCTACACCGTCGACATGATTCCCAAGGTCAAGATCATTACCGTCATCTCGGACTTCAACGTCGAGCCAGCCATCGATGCCATCATCGATGGCGCCCGCTCCGACAAAACCGGAGACGGCAAAATCTTCGTCACCGATGTCGAGGAGGCCGTCCGAGTCCGCACCGGCGAGCGCGGACGAGACGTGCTCTAGCCCATTCAGCGACAGAGGCTGGCCGGGTTATCGGGAACGACAAACTCGATCCCGGTCACGTCCTCGTCGGCAACGGTGATTGGGGTTGCATGGTGCCAGTCGGTTGTTGCGCCAGACTCGCTGTAGCGGATTCTGCAGCCTGCCACGTCGGTGCCGAAGCTGAGCATATAGTCACCGGAGTCGCCAACGGCGACATCAAACTGACCCTTCGCATCTGTCGTTGTGCTGCTGTACACACCGCCATCGGCAACGTATAACCCGATACCACTAGCAGGGGCGCCATTCTCATAACGTATATGCCCAACGATTCGCAGTACGCACAGGTTGGACGGAATACGGACATCGATTGTCATCGGTTCGTCAGATAAGGAGAGCACGTCGCCGTCCTGCCCCGAGGCGACGATTCCGTCTTCGCTCCAGAAGACTCCGCAACCATCGAGTCTTAACCGAACGAGATACCTGCCCGGCGTCGGCGCATAGCCAATGTACGTCCCAGAAGGTCCAAGCCTCGCCGGAGTGAAATCATGAGATTCTTCTTCGATCAAGAAGACTTGGGCTTGGCGCTCGTCGTCGCGCAGCCTGATGACGTCGATCCGAAGCTCGTTCTCGCAGACGCCCTCAGGCAGCCTCAGATTCAACTCGGTGAGGCTTTGAGTGTCCAGTTCCCGATGATGTCCAGCCTCTGGGTAGGATGTCCTCAGCCCATCATCGGCCAGCCAGAGTCTGCAAGCCTCTCGCGTAACCTGAATGCGTTGAGTTGTTTGCGGCGTAACCTCTATTGAAAAGCTTCCTGCATCGTCGACGATCGCGGTGCGAGCGTGATCGATATGGGTCCCATCCAGGTATTCGGTAGCCTCGATTCGAAACCCCGATGCTGGAGTTCCGTCGCTATAGCGAAGGGTACCAGTGAAGCTCACGTCGTTGAGCTTATAGTTGTACTGCCTAGCAGGCGTTGGCAGGGTGTCACGCCACGCAGCGAACTCTCGATAGAACTCAGTCGCAGTGAGTCCGAAGGCTTCCTCGAACGCTGCTCTCCAGTCGGGCGTCAGTGCCCAACGTCTTGTGCTGTCGGTGGACTGTGGAGCGAGTTGGCGGTTGTATTCAATGTGCGCGTTGGGATCGCTAGCTTGGGCCAACCGCTCTGCTGCCAAGGATCCCAGCGAATACGCTAGCTCCGTATAAGGTGATTCGACGCTTACCAACGTTGCGCGCGTTCGTGCCACAGTATCGAGCCTCTCATCGAGTTCGGAAGCGTCAGGTGCGTTCGTCAGCCAGGAGGACAACTGCCATTCCGCCCAAGTGGCAGTTCCTTCAATCATCCAAACCGGCGACACAATCAAATCTTGTTGATCTGACAGTTGCCCTTGAACATGGTGAAACCACTCATGCGTTAGTGTCTCTAACCTACGTCCACCGCAGCTCGGCGGACTCGGCGGCCAACCGCATGCAGAGAAGAAGAAACCCCAGGGGTTGGTCTGCGCAGTCCTCCCAGATGTCAGTCTCACGCGAAGCGTGTGTGGCGAATAGCCAAACTGCGGCTCGGCTCCCGATTCCGCATACTCGACTGCGGCATCAACGCCGTTCCAGACAAGTATGGTCGTATCCGAGAAATCTGTTTCTACTGCGAACTGCTCCGCAAAGAAATCGAGGACGTGTCGGATGTCGGTGTTGATGTCGTCCCTGAGCGATTCAGGAATATCACCGACCCAGACGGTCTTGGGCATCATCCCGGTCGGTTGGAGCCAGCGCAGGTCTCGGTTTACAGTCACTCGCAGCGCGTCGCCGCGGCGGATTGGTGGGATGGTGGACTCGGTATCAGGCTCGTAGATCTGACCACCGACCTCAAGGCTGACTAATGACTTGCCGATACCGCGTGCCACCTGGACAAGCGGCCACTCGTCCCGGCCATTCCACGTGACCCAGTTGACGCCTGCGTAGAGAGTGATACCGCCCTTCGCCGGCGTCAGCGGTCGGTCCCACTCCACCGACCGGTCGCCGTCGACGCGGATGTTCACAGCCATGCCAGGGTCGACCCGATCGAGGTTGCCGCCGACTTCACTGATCGCGTACCGCCAGCTGCGGGAGTCGGCGCTCCACGAGTAAATCAGCTTCGCTTCGGGGATTTGCTTGAAGATGTCGGCGACGGCGATCGGCTCGGCCACCCAGCCGATGAAGTTGTTGCCCGGTTGCAGCTCGATGGTCTCGGTCGCCCCATCGTCGGCACGTGCTACGGAAGAGATGGGGGCCAGTGCTGCGAACAAGGCGAACAAGGCGAACAACGCGACTGAGAGCCTTGCGTATCGGAGCTGCATGGACAGGGTCTCAGAACATCGCAATCGGGTTGATCGGCGATGCTGTCCCACCGACGAGACGCAGTGGTGCGATTGTCAGCAGGAACTCCCAGCGATTCCTCGCCGCACAGGCCTCGCCCAGCGGACCGAGCCTCGCGTTGTCGATCAGATGGATACCCATGTACGTGATGATGATGTGGTGAATCGGCAATGGCGAGTCGGCCACATTGGACGGGACCATGTCCGAGACGCCGTCGCATCCAAGGATGGCGACCTCACGCTCGCGGATCCAGGGCAACGTCTCCATCAGCAAGCCAGCCAAACCATCGAACGGCGGCCATGCGCCCTCAGACTCTCGTCGGGTGTCACGACCCGTCCGCAGCAAGAGAATGTCGCCCGAACGCACTGTGACGCCCTGCGCCGCTTCGGCCGCCTCGAGATCTGCGACCGATACTCCCTCACCCGGCTCCAGCCAATCGACGCCCTTCAGTCGAGCAATGTCGAGCAGCACCCCGCGCGTGGCGATGCCCGCTTCACCGGCCAGAATCGAGTTCTTCGTCGCGCCGGTCGAGAGCACATCCGAGGCCGGGAAGCCGTTGTACATCTTGCCCTGGTCAAGGATGTGGCAGAGCGCGTCGATGTGCGTGTTGGCCATTCCATGAGGAGAGATCATGAAGCCGTCGCCGGTGGCCTCGAGTCCGCGCAGACGGCCCTGATCGCTGACATCGCCCGCACCCGTCATGAAGTGCATCACCGGAGTCGGATTGTCGGCGGCCGGTGTCTTGGCCAGCTCCAGAGCGCAGCTCACCGTGACACCCTCGGAGACCAACGCCGCTGCGGCGGCCGAGACCTCAGGCGTGATGAAATTCAGCGCGCCGCGCTCGTCGTCTGGTCCCCAGCGACCCCAGTTGGAGAGCTCCTGCGCCATCGCATCGACATCGGCTCGGGTTCCCTGCTGCTCAGCCATCGCATCCGCCTCACTAGTTGATCTGTTGGTTGATCTGTTCGTTGGTCTGCTCGACGGTTTCTGTCGGGTGGCAGTATGCCAGAGCGCAGACCATCCGGCGCGCTGCCGATAGAGTGATCTTCGGTCACCTGTTCCGATCCGAGCCGACCGACAGCGCGACAACGCGAACCAGACGGCGCTCAGCGGGCATCAGGAGGCTTCAGGAGGAAGTATCCGGGTGCTGCCCGCACTGCTCGGCTCGAACCGCAAGATCTTCTACGGCTGGTACATCGTCGGCGCGGGCATCGTGATTAACATGCTCATGGGCGGGCTGATTATGCACGCCTTTCACTTCTACGTGGCCGAACTCACATCGGAATTCCTCTGGCCTGCCACAATCTTCAGCCTCGCCTTCATGATCACGCGGATCGAATCCGGCGTGCTGGGACCAATCCAAGGTTGGCTGATCGACCGCTTCGGGCCACAGACGATGATGCGGCTCGGCATCGCTTCCACCGCCATCGGTTTGGTTGCGTTCTCCCAACTCCATAACCAGGCCACCTTCATCGGCTTCTACTTCATCGTCGCGATCGGTGCGTCGGTCGGCGGCTTCATGACCGTCTCCGTCGCGGTCGTCACGTGGTTCGAGAAACTACGATCGCGAGCCCTGGGTTACATGTCCACCGGATTCGCATTCGGCGGATTCCTGGCGCTGCCGGTCGGCTACGTGATCCAGGAAATCGGCTGGCGCGATACCGCACTCCTCTCGGCTCTCTTGCTGTTCGGTGTCGGACAGATTCTGGCGTTCCTCTTCGTGCGCCGGCCGGAAGATCGGGGATTGGTCAAGGACGGCGCAAGCGACCCATCCGCCTCACCGGCCACATCCGGACCGTCCGGAAGACCCCAAGCGGTCCAAAACCCTTATCGTCACCGAGACTTCACAGTGCGGGAGGCTCTGCGCACGCGAGCCTTCTGGGGTTTGGCGCTGGCTCACGGCGCACCACTATTAGTGATATCCGGGGTCTTCGTCCACTTCACGCTGTTGGTCGTCGAGATTGAAGGACTCACCGTCGCTCACGCCGGCATCGCTTACACCGTGATGAACGCTGCGCAGCTCGCTGGCCAACTCGTGATGGGTTACCTCGGAGATCGATTCTCGAAACGAGCGCTGCTGATTCCGGCCATGTTCGGTCATTGTGGAGCAGCCATCCTCTTGGGTTTCGCGCTGTCCTACGAGATGGTGTTACTCGCCGCCGTCATAAACGGCCTAGCCTGGGGCTCGCGAGCACCGCTGATCACCGCTCTACGTGCCGATTACTTTGGCGCATCAAGTTTCGGCCAGATCATGGGCTGGTCATCTCTCGTCATGTCCTGTTTCATGATCGTCGGCGGGTTACTAAGTGGTGTGCTGCGGGATTTGCTGGGGAGCTACGAGATTCCGTTCCTGATTTTGGGGCTGGGCGCAGGAAGTGGCGTCATTTGGGTAGCAATTGCAGCCAGACCGCGTTTACCAGGGCGACAGCTGATAGGTACACCGGTGCTACTTGATTCTGCACGAATGGTCGCCTCGTCTCGGCCGAATCGCTCAGCCAGATAGGGGGGTGCTACGCTTTCGCTATGCGTGCCTCGTGATGACAGCACACTTGGACTTGCATCGGCAAGCAAACTTCATTACTATCAGAACGGTTCCACAAGCAGCTTAACCAACTGCGCTGTTGGAAAGAGGGCGTGATTCTGTGCGCGTACTTGTTGTCCTGGCTGCCCTCGTGGGCTTGATAGTAGGGGCATTGGCGGTGACGGGAACCGCCAATGCGTAAGTTGGCTAGTAGCAACACCTCTTTAGCTACTGTACGTCTTCACTTTTTGACAAGCTCAGTTAACTGCGGGGAGTAGGGTTAGAAGTTAGTGTTGCTACTAGCCAACTTACGCATCGGCGGTGACGGGAACTGCCTTCGCTGACTGCGAACCCGGCCAGTCGCAAATGTTCTGTGGTCCCAGGGAAAACGCCGGATCCGAAGACGGCAATCGAAGTGAGCCAAGTACAGCGGCCAAGGGAGGCAACCTAGCCATCAAAACGTGGGCCCAGGCGCAGCAGACGCCATTGGAGATGGATCAAGGAGCTGGAGGCAGTGATACCGCCGAAAGTCTTACCGACATCGTTCACCCGGGATTTGGCACTAGGGCCAAGGAGGCTCGCCAGGAAGCTAACGCAGAAGCTGACCGCTTGACGATGGATGCCATTGACGGCGCAGTGGATGCTGTCAAGTCAGGCATCAGCAAGGTGACGAAAAGTGTGAGTAAGCTAGTGCGCTTCGGATTCTGATGCGCCCACGTACTCTACCGCGGAGCTACGCAGTGATACCCATGACCGGCCGAGCCGTTCGGCCGTGCTCGGACTCATTGCCACAGACTAGGCGTCCAGTAGGCCGTTGCGATGGCCTACTGGACACTATGCCAAATCCAAGCACTACCCCTTGTGTTGATGGCCTTCGCCGTGCTCAATGGCGTCGCCTGGGGCGCCCGTGGGACGCTGATCACATCGCTGCGAGCCGACTACTTCGGCGCGTCGCAGTTCGGGCGGATCATGGGCTGGACCTCGATGGTGATGATGCCCTTCATGACGATCGGCATGCTCGGCTCGGGCATCATGCGAGACATCTTCGGCAGCTACGACCTCGCCTTCATCATCTTCAGCATCGGCGCAGGCAGCGGCGTGCTCTGGATCATGATGTCAACCCGTCCCCGATTGCCCGGTCCGCCAAGACTGCCAATCATGCCACCCTTGCCACCGACCGCCAGGATGGTCGTCTCGACCCGACCAAATCGCCCCGCCGGCGGCTAGTGCTTACTCCTGCTTTGGGTTCTGCAGGGCGGCGATACTGCCACTCGTACCTGGTCAACCTGAACCGATCTGCGCTTCAGGCGTAACCCAAGCGGGTCCCCGCTCGGGGGCGGGGACGGGAAGCTGAGTTTCGCATCAGTCTCTGTAGGGGCGACCCTTGTGGTCGCCCGCGCTTTAGGCCCTATCTGGTTGTTGTTGCCATCGCCAACGCGGGCGACCACAAGGGTCGCCCCTACAAGCATCTGTGACTCAGACAGGCCGCGGAGCCATGCGCCAAGCCCCAGACGTCCACGCGTTACGTTGTTCCGAGTGTTGCGACGCTACGTCACTGGTCGCGTCTTCTTTGGCTGGTACATCGTCTCCGGCGGGATTGTCGTGCAGCTCCTGCTCGGAGGACTGGTCATGCACGCGACCGGATTCTACGTCGCGGCGCTCCAGGAAGAGTTCATGTGGTCGGCGACGCTGTTTGGCATCGCCCTGGCGATGACGCGGATCGAGTCGGGCGCACTAGGACCGCTGCAGGGTTGGGCCATCGACCGCTGGGGCCCGCGCATGATGATGCGCTTCGGCATCGCCGCGACCGCAATCGGGTTGGTCCTGTTCGGCTTCATCGACAGCCAGGCGACGTTCTTCATCTTCTACTTCATCATCTCGATTGGAGCCGGCGTGGGCGGCTTCATGACGCTCACCGTCGCGGTCGTGCACTGGTTCCAGCGCACCCGAGCGCGCGCGATGGGCTACCTGATGACTGGCCTGGCGTTCGGCAGCTTCATGGCGCCGCTGATCGCATTCCTGATCGACGGCGTCGGCTGGCGGGCAACATCAATTGGCTCAGGAGTGTTGCTTCTGATCGCGGGCCAACTGATCGCCACCCTGATTGTCCGTCCGTCAGATCGCGGCGAATCCCCAGAACCGGCCCGAGCCGCGACAGTCGCACGTCCAGTTGTGCCGGCGGAACCAATCCGTCAGCAAAGAGATTTCACGGCGCGGGAAGCACTACGCACACGTTCGTTCTGGGCGCTTTCTTTTGCTCATGGATCGCCTCTGCTGATGGTCGCCGCGGTGAGCGGATTCTTCGTCTTACGAGTCGGCGAGATCGACGGCCTCGGAGCAGGACACGCGGCGATCGCCATCGTGATCGGTACGGTCTGTCAGATCGCCGCCCAACTGATCGGTGGCTACGCCGGCGACATCATCTCCAAACGCCTGATCATCGCCGTCTGCCTGGCCGGCCACGCGGCGGCGGCGGTCGTGTTGGCGTATGCCGATTCGTTCCCGATGATCATCCTGGGCGCAGTCCTGCACTGGACCGCCTGGGGCGGACGAGGTCCAAACATCAACACGCTGCGAGCCGACTACTTCGGCCCGGCCAACATCGGGCTGATCATGGGTTGGGCCAGTGTCGTGATGATGATCTACTCGGCCGGAGGCAGCCTACTGACCGGCGCGCTGCGCGATCTCAGCGACGGCTGGGGACTGCCGTTCCTGGTCGCCGGCATCGGCACGGCCAGTGGATTGATCTGGTTGGCCCTGGCCAGCCGACCGAAGTTGCCAGACGAACCCCCCGAACCACCCGATGTGGATGGGCCCAATCCGGCGATGTCGTACCCTCAAGCTCGCAGTTGAGGAGGTCCCGATGGAATACGACGTCATCATTGTGGGAGCCGGTTCATCAGGCGCAGTCATGGCGACTCGGCTGAGTGAGGACCGTTCAAGGTCGGTCCTGTTGCTCGATGCCGGTCCCGACTACCGCACGATCGGCGAATTGCCGCCCGACGTGAATAGCATTCACGAACCGTCGGTGACGAATCACGACTGGGGCTTTGACGCCACATTCGTGCCCGGCCGCGAAGCGCCGCTGCCGCGTGGCAAGCTGGTCGGCGGCTCTTCGGCGATCAACACCGGCGTCGCAATCCGCGGCGCACCCGGCGACTACGACGTCTGGGCAGAGATGACCGGGGACGAGCGCTGGGCCTGGTCCGAGTGTCTGCCTTATTTCCGCGGCATCGAGGACGACAAGGACGAGGGCGGCGACTTCCACGGGCAGGGAGGCCCGATCCCTGTGCGTCGCTGGCAGCGCGACGAGATGGAGCCCGTCCAACGCGGCTTCTACGACGCCTGCGTCGCTTACGGTTTCGAAGAAACCAACGACCAGAACGACCCCGAGTCGACTGGTATCTCACCCCTGGCGATGAACCGCGACGGCCCCGAGCTGATGACTCGTTGGTCAGCCAACATGGGCTTCCTCGCGCAGGCCCGCAACCGCCTCAACCTGACGGTCAGGGGACACTGCCTGGTCGACCGGGTCATATTCGAAGGTGGACGGGCAGTCGGCCTGTCGGTCGAGTGCGACGGCGAATTGCAAGAGGTACGGGGGAAGCAGATCGTGCTCTCGGCCGGCGCGATCATGAGTCCCGCCATTCTCTTGCGCAGCGGCATCGGACCGGCCACTGACCTGGCCCAACTGGGGATTCCCTCAGTCGTCGACCTGCCTGGCGTTGGTCAGCACCTGATGGATCATCCAATGACGCCGTTGCTGCTCAATCCAACCCCAGGAACCGTCGATCCCGACCGTCCGCTAGCACAGACCTTGCTTCGCTATACGTCGGAGACGGGCGAGTTCAACGATATGCAGGTCTACCTGCTCGGACACATCCTGGTCGGCCCCGAAGCGCGCTTCGGGGCATGGGTCGGCGAGAGTGCTGAGAATCTTGACGCAGGCTGGGTCTTCGGCATCGCTCCCGGAGTACAACTCCCGAACTCATATGGTTCGGTCACGCTCGCAAGCGCCGACTACAAGGAACACCCAAGCATTGACCTGAAGTTCGATGAGGACGAGGCCGATCGCGTCCGGCTGCGCGAAGGCACAAGGATCGCGTGGGAACTGGCACAGTCCGAAGCGCTAGCGCCGTATCACACGGGTGCGCTCGACATCACGCAGGAGATCATCGACGACGACGAAAAGTTGGACGAGTGGATCCACTCCGCCGCAACCAGCATGGCTCATCCCACCTGCACATGCCCGATGGGACCTGATCCATCAGATGGAGCCGTCGTCGACAGTGAAGGTCGCGTCTACGGGGTCGAGGGTCTGAGAGTCGTCGACGGTTCAATCATGCCAACCCTGATCCGAGCCAACACCAACTTCACCTGCATGATGATGGGAGAAAGAATCGCCGAGTGGATGTCGGAGGAGGGCTAGGCAGCCAATCAGGAGGACGCCAGATCCACTTTAGATGGACGACCTTGAATGGAAGTCAGGTAAACGAACGGTCTCGAATCCAGATCGATCTGCCTGAGCCAGTCCATTCGGCGAATGATGAATGACATCACGTCGTAGTTCACTGCATCGGCCGGTCTGAGGATCACTAAACCCACCTTGTGATCGATGATCTCCTGGCGCTCCCTCGGTCGTTCGAGGATGTGGATGTCTTGTGTCAAGACCAACCAGCCTGCCGGTGTCGCATCGCGCAGCCATCGTTCATCCGGTATCGCCAGGCCATGGGACGGAGTGTCACGGTAGTGCTGTGTCAAGGTCACGCAATCTAAGTCGGGAGCCTTGACGATTCCCAACGCGCGGGCGACTCTGACACCCATCGTCGGATCGAAGAACAGGGTCAAGCGGCCGTTCGCGACTGCAACACCGCTCTCACTAGGTCAATTGGCAGACGAAGGTCGTCCGTGATGTCCTCTGCTGAGTATCCATTCGCGACACGAGCAAAGACCGACTCGGCGCGGATGTTTGTTCCTTCGACCGTCAGTCTGCCGCTACCAAACTGCGGATCGATCACTAGCGGTGTTTGACGGCCGTGGGGGTGGTAGCGGTGCGCCCATGCGGGGTCGCTGTCGTCGCGATAGTCGAACTGATCAAGCGCCGCAGTGAAGTAGATCGGCAGAACTTTCTGGCCAGCTTGCTCATTGAAATCCACGAGCAGATCGCTCTTGCTTGAGCTCGGCACTGCCTCTTCAAACTCCAGCAGGATTCGCCGGCTCGACATCTTGAACTGTTCCGTGGCTAATGGGTGCTCAGTCTCGATGAACTCCCGGGTGAACTCACGAGCAGTGCGCAATCTTGCCATGGTTGCGCCGTTCCTGCGCAACAGCGCAGCCACAATCGTCTCACTGACTTCCAGGAACGAGAGTCTGATGTCTGTCTCGTTGTCACGCCTTCGCTCGGCAAACAAGGGGACTTGCCCTGAACCGCGCCGACCACGGAACCAATTGCTAACCGTCTGACCGGAAATGGCGGCTAGCGCGGCGGTCTCGGCCACGGTGTAGGTCGGTGCCGTCAAATGCTCATCTGGGCGAGGTGACATCGATACGTCTCCGCAGTGCTGACAATGATACGTCGGATGCCGCCTTCAGCTCAGAGCCCCGGACGCAGCCAGGTCCTCGATCTCGGCGTCGCTGAGTCCAAGCACACCCTTGAGAATCTGCTCATTGTGTTCGCCGTATTGGGGCGCAGGTCGGGCGGGTGCGCCCGGGGTCTCGGAATGGAGGTATCGCGGACCCTCAAGTACTGTTTCACCGTGCAGTGAGTGTGGTAGTCGTTGGAAGTGGTTGCGATGCGCCAGTTGGGGATCGTTGGCGGCGTCCTCGGTCGTCGCAAGCCGATGCGCAGAGATTCCCTTCGATTGGAGCATTGTTTCCACCTCGTCGGCGGATCGCTGAGCTGTCCAGGCGATCAGCGCGTCTTCGATCTCGGCCTGTTGCTGTCTTCGTTCGTCGAACGACAGCGATGCCTCCATGTCGACCAGTCCGGCGAGGGTTCGCCATTGTTCGTCCGACGCCACGACGATGGCAATCCACGACTCCGCGCGGCCATCGGTCGGCGAGCAGGGATAGACGCCGTGTGGGCACATCTGCGGATCGTCGTTGCCTCGAGCCTCGAGCGCTGGTCCGCCGTTCAGATAGTCCATCACGGCCGGAGCGAGGAGTTGCAACGTGCCTTCCGCCTGCGCCTGGTCAATGAACACGCCTTCGCCCGTGCGATTGCGATGGTCCAGCGCAGCTAACAGTGCGGTCAGGGCGAATCGCGGGGCCGGATAATCGGTGTACGGACCAAACGGACCGGCTGGTGCGCGATCGGGCCAGCCGGTCAGATATTGCACGCCCGACATGCCCGCCCCTTGACTGCCGAATCCGCTGACCCGGTTGTAGGGGCCGGTTTGCCCAAGCAAGGTGCTGCTCAGCATGATGAGATCAGGCTTCAACTCGCGCAGATGCCGGTAGGCAAGGCCCCAGCGAGCCAGGATCCCGGCTGTAAACGACTCGCTCACGATGTCCGCCCACTGGACCAGTTGTTTGAAGATGTCCTGCGCTTCTGGAACATTGAGGCTGAGCGTCAGCCCCCATTTGCCGGCATTGACGTTTCCGTAGAGGCCCGAGTTCTCCACGCCGGGCAGGTCGCCGTGGAATGGACCCACGACGCGAGCCGTATCGACGCGAATCGGCGACTCGACTCGAATCACTGTCGCGCCATAGTCGGCCAGCGCGCGACCGACCGTCGGTCCCGCGACGATCCAACTCAGATCGAGCACCTTCACCCCGGCCAGCGGGCCGTCGCCCTCGGGTAGTCCCCGAACAGTCGTCATATGACACCACCCGACCGCAGCGATGCCAGCTCGCTGTTGGTCAGACCGATTTCTGTGTAAATCTGATCGTTGTGTTGACCAAGCAAGGGCGGAGGCAGATAGTTGTTTGCCCACTGTTCTCCATCGACGAACATCTTCAGCGGTGGTCCTGGATACGTCACCCACCGTCCTTCGTCGTCTTCAAGCTCGCGCCAGAATTCCCGTGCCTCGAGCTGTTCGCTCTCAGCCAGATCAACGACGGTGAGAACGGGAACGAGCAAGAGGTCGTAGTCGATCGAGATCTCAAGCATCTCTTCCTTGGTCCGCTTTGCGACTTCATTGGTCATTGTTTGCTGGATTCGCGGGAAGATCTCAGGGTCTGCGTCACCAGTTGCAACGCGGTCGGCGTACGTCCTGAAATTCTCGTGGAGCAACTCCGGCTCCGCTGCGCCGATGTCGACCAGCCATTGCACCGCGTGGTTGGCGAAGTGGCCGACGGCGGGCCCAGGCGCCATGTTGAGCACGATGTGCCCGTTCTTGACCTCAGCCGAGACGCGAAAGCCAATTCCTCGCTGCTTCACGCCGCCGGCGTAGCGCTCAGGTTCCGATGCGCCCAGTTGATAGGCGAGCACCTGACCAAGCGTCGCCTGCGCGACGGAGACCTGACCCGACACATCCACATGCTGTCCCAGCCCACTCCGATGCCGAGCGTGCAGCGCCAGCATTGAGCCGCCCGCAGCATCGCCCGAGGCATGTCCCCAGGACTGCGGCTGCGACACGCGAATCGGTGCGCGGTCGTCGTCGCCCGTCATCAGCAAGGGAGTTCCCGAGGCCCAGATCGCCAGATCTGAGCCGACATAATCCGCCTTCGGCCCAGTCTGTCCGAAGGCGGAGATCGACGTATAGATGAGGCCGGGAAACCGCTCGTGGAGTGTTGCGTAGTCAAGACCGAGCTCGGCCATTCTGCCAACGTCCGACGACTCGATCAGGAAGTCGGCAGTCTCCAGCAGCCGGAGAAGCAGATCGCGTCCACGCGGATGCTCAAGGTCGCAAGTAATGCCGCGTTTGCCTCGCGTGTAAGCCGCCCAATAGATTGACTCGTCCGGATGCTCGGCAAAGAATGGCGCGACGCCGCGACCCGATGACCCGCTCGGAGGCTCGACCTGGATTACATCCGCGCCAAGATCGGCCAGCATCTGTCCGGCGAGCACACCACGCTCGTCGGTCAGGTCTATGACGCGATAAGGAGAGAGCATGAGCGGCAGGGTAACGCCAGATCGTCAGTCGCTCTGCTGCGGCCGACCCTCGCCGGGCGGACCGGCGAACGCTTGCGCCACCTGGAGGAACTCCTCGGCGGGTCCCGGCGTGTAGTTGAGGTCGGTGTCCATGTAGTGAATGCGCTGTGTGACGACCCGACAAAAGTCGGAGGCGGCGCCGGAAACGACATTCGGCGCGTCGTCGTTCCCTGTGGACCAGGAAGTTCCTGAGGGCAGGGTGAGCACCACCTTGAGCGGTTCCTGATTGGGCTCCATTCCACGTGTCTGATACGCGAATCCGCGTGTGATGAAGCCCAGATGCGCGATGTGCCGCAACCGGTCCGAGTGAACCGGCTCGATTCCGGCGCCGTCGAGCGCGTCCAGTCCGTGCGACCAGCACTCCATCAACCGCGCCGTCGCGAACGATCGAGCGCTCATTGGCGGCCCTGCCCAGGGCAGACGATCACGCCCATCGTGGGCGCGAAGCGCGACTTCCATCCGATCCCGTGCGGCTCGCCACCAATCGACAAGCTGAGTCCGCGTCATATGTCGCGAGCTGTCCTGCAACCCCGATCGAGTACCGTCCTCGGAGCGCTCACCACTCGACATGGTCTGCGCAGCGCCGGTCGCCACAGCGGTCGCCGACTCATCGACCTCTGCCAAATGCGAGATCACATCACGCACCATCCAGCCGCGGCAGGGCGTGTCATGCTGCCAGAGCTCGTCAGGAAGGTCTGCGAGTTGGGCGTCGAGATAGCGCTGTTCGGCGACGAGATCGTCGATGAGTTGTTGGTAGGGATCGGCCATGGGCTCCTATCCAGACTTCAACATCTGTGATCGCTCTATGTTCGTCATTGCCGCGCTCCGCCGCGGCAATCTCGCTGCGTCCTGCACCAACGATTGTGCTCGAAACAGCGGGATACCCGCGGCAAGCGCGGGTATGATGAAGTTTGGGAGATGACTAGTCCACGACCGGAGTCGCACCGAGCGGCCGGAGTTCATCCATCAGCCAGGTCAGGCGTTCCTCGCTCAGCGATGCCGACTTCTGGCCGTCTCGGGAGCCCGGGTAGCCGAAGCTGCTGCGGCCCTCGTTCTGCTGTCGGACGTACTGACCCAAACCGATCCGGCTGGCGTAGCTCAGGTTGTTGCGCACGTACTTGGGCAGGTCGTCCCACGTGGTCGCGTGCGCCATTTCGGCTGCGACCTCGAAGTTGACCGCGTCGGCCATCTTGTCCCACTCGCCCTTGAGCGAGAGTTCATGCAACTGCATGCCCAGCGATTCCATACCGTGAGCACGGAACACGTGGTGGTAGGAGCGGGTCGAACCGTAAAACGAGATTGCACGGCGCAGGCCGTCGATCGACTGCTCGACCTCGGACTCGTTCTCGCCGAAGGCCATGAAACCACCAACGCCGAGATCGATGTCCTCGAAGTTGCGGCCGGCGCGCTCGGCGCCCTTCTTCACGTTGGGAATGACGGTGTCCATCATCACCTTGTGAGTCATAAACCCATGCGGACGCAGACCGTCGGCGCAAGCGCCGGCGACCTGTGCCATCAGCGGACCGACGTTGGCCAACGAGATCTTCGGCGGGTCGTACTCGATCGGGCCCGGGTCAAACATCGGCGTCATCAGCGTGTAGGTGTAGTTGTCGGAGATGAACTCAGGACGCTCGCCAGTCTGCCAGGAGTGCCAGACGGCGCGCATCATGTTGATGTAGTCCTCCATGCGCTTGGCCGGAGGCGACCAGGTACCGCCAAAACGGCGCACATTGTGTCCCTTGACCTGGCTGCCGAGGCCGAGGTTGATCCGACCCTTGGACAGTTCCTGCATGTCCCAGGCGGCCTGCGCCATAATCATGGGCGTGCGCGGGAAGGCAATGGTCACGGACGAGGAAATCTCGACGCGCTCGGTGTGCTCCGCAGCGATCATCATCTGGAAGAGCGAGTTGTGCTTGGTCTCGGGCACGACGATGGAGTCGAAGCCACGCGCCTCAAGCGCTTTCACCTGATCAGCAATGCCGCCTAGCCAGCCGCCGCCAAATCCTGTTTCGATCTTCATGGGAGAACCCTTTCCGACGAGAATGCTCGTCGTTGTGATTGTGAACGTGATCACAGTCTAGAACTGGGCTCTGCAGACGGCGTCTGTTGCGTCCGCACACTGCAGACATTCCATAGGTAGCCTGAACGTGCCAGTACGTGAATCGAGGGATGTCATGGTCACGGAAGATATTGAGCGCCGGCTGTTTGTTGATGAGGACGAGGTTGCCGTTCGCCTGTCTGAGCTGATCGATCGGACGGAGCGTGGCCAGACGATCGCGATCATGCGCGAGGGGCGCGTTGTCTCGGAGCTGATTCCGGGACCGGAGCCCGCGTCAGACCTCTCGCTCGATGACGCCATGGCTGAGGCCCATGCGTTTCTCGACCGAGTACAGCAGTTGCGAGGTGGCAGGCCTACGGGCGTGACGCGTGAGGAGATTCTTGCCTGGCGACACGAGGGTCACCGCCTGTGAGCCAACTAGTACTCGACGCGTCGGTCACGGCCGGCTGGCTGCTTGAGGATGAACGTGATCCCTATTCAGTGGCAGTCTTGGCCACGGTGATTCGTGAGGGCGCGGTCGTGCCACAGCATTGGCGCTTCGAGGTCGCCAACGCCCTGCTCTTCGCTGAACGCAGAAATCGTCTCTTGTCCGGCGAAGCCAAGCGACGACTCCTGACGCTGAACGATCTGTCAATTCAGGTGGATGTCACATGCGATTTCGCATCAGGGTTTGATCTTGCGTCGGAGCACGGACTGACCTTCTACGACGCCGTATACCTGGAACTAGCCCAGCGCAGGCGGCTGCTATTGGCAACGCTGGATGGCGATCTTGCGAATGCTGCGCGGAGGTCAGGCGTTCCGCTGTTCAACGACTAACCGCCTACCCTCGACAACTCTCGCGGCGCCAGCGACGCCCAGAAGTCTCGCTCTTCGTCGCCGGGAGCGTTGACGATCTCACAGTCGTGATTGAGGGTCATCACTGGGCGTTCTTCGGTGTTGTACGTCGGCCATTCAGGCAGATGCTCATTGCTCGGATTTCCAGTCTTGGCGAACGCGAGATACGTCTGCATCATCGTCTTGGAGAGCGACTCCAACTCCGGCGATGCGTCGCCGCAGAACTGCTTCATGTTTTCAGCCTCGTACGTACCCCAGATGAAGGGAATATCGAGTGAGTGGCAACTACTCAGCTTGCCCTCGTAGGCTGGAGACGGGTAATCGAAGCGATAACTCCAGACGCTATCAGTGTGGCGGCCATGTGCCTCAGCAGTCTTGACGGCAGGAATGCGGAACATCGAGTCAGTCATGATCGCGTTCCAGACCGATGTGTTGTCTGTCGGCTCGCCTCGAGCGCCCCGCGACCGCTGATAGCGGTCAACGCCCTCAGCGGCGCGCATCCCACCGAACGGTGCAGTCGCAGCAGCGAGCAAATCGTTGTCCGACATCGTGGCTGTGCCAGTGCTTGAAGGATTGAAGAGATTGAACTCGTCCTTCGTATGGCCGATCAAGAGCGGCATGCCCTTGGTCTGGATGCCCGCGCCGATGCGTGCCTCGGCGTCGAGACCCAGCGAGTATCCGTCGGCGACCGGGCCGAAACGCGCGCCGCCGAATCCGCCGCCGGTCAGCTCCACCTGGTAGTCGAGAATGTCGCCAGCGTCGACTCGCCGCATCCGCTCCGGATCGTCCCAGCCGCCGAACCGAAGCAGGAACTTCTCCGCGACGGCGCGCGCCTCGACCTTGGTGATCGTGGGAATCAGCGAACCGCTCATCGGAATCGCTTTGTCGAATGCTCCGGTCGCTGCCGGCATGGCCATCAGGTGGGCGATATCGAATCCGCCGGCCGACTGTCCGAAGACAGTGACGTTGTTGGCGTCGCCGCCGAACGCTTCGATCTCGCGACGCACCCAGAACAGTGCCGCTGTTTGGTCGAGCAACCCCTCATTGCCGTAGGCGCCCAGAATCGGAGCATGCATCCAGCCGAAGACGCCGAGGCGATAGTTCAAGGTGACCACCACCACGTCGCCGGTCATCGCCAGATGTTTGCCGTCGATCCTCGGCTGCGTGCCCGAACCAACGGTGTTGCCGCCGCCGTGGATCCAGACCATCACCGGACGCTTGCGGTCGTCGCAGGCAGGTGTCCAGACGTTGAGATAGAGACAATCTTCGGATTGGGTCTGGGCGGGAATCCCGATCAGGTCGCCAATGCCTCCGGGAAGCTGCCGCTGCATTGCGGAGGCCGAGAACTGGGTCGCATCGTGAACGCCGTCCCAGGGCTGCATCGGCTCGGGCGGACGCCAACGGAGATCGCCGACCGGCGGCTGAGCAAAGGGAACGCCGCGAAACACAACGCAACCGTCGTCTTCCGCGCCCTGGAGTTTGCCTAGAGTTGTGTTGGCTTGAGGTGGCATCAGAATCGCCCATGGCTAGTGATGTGAGATGGATCGATGGTAACGGGGTATCGAATTCCCTTCTGGATACCTGCGCTCAAGTTGCGACCTTGAGCACCGATCCAGTCCCCGCTTTGTTTAGACCTTCGAAAACTCCCGAATCCCCTCTCCCCCCCTTGCGGGGGGAGATGTCACGGAGTGACAGAGGGGGGTCGGCTGGCGACGACCAGATAGGGCCAACAGGCAGGGGACCCCCCTCTGCCTTCGGCATCTCCCCCGCAAGGGGGGAGAAGGGGAGTTGTGCATCAGTCTCTTGCAGGGGGAGCTGCCGAAGGCTGAGGGGGTCCCACTCCCCATCGACAATGCCCTAAACCGCCCATACGGTTGTTCGCTTCCCCACGTGAACAGACCCTAGCCATTCAGCTACTGCAGCCAACACACCGGATCGTGCGTCCATTTCGATCCTGGAGCGGACGCGCGTTGGGACCCCCTGTGAGCTCCTGTAGTTGCTCGACCTGCCGCTGCGAAACAGTCCCGGGCGTTCGAGCCAGGTACCACTGCACCGGCTCGCTGAACGGCGCGGCGGTCAGAGAACCCACGTAGTGATAGAACGCATCCGAGTGAGGCGCTAACTCGGCGGACGACAGCGCCGGCACGACGCCTGCCTCCTCACCTTTTGGCGGCGATTCATCGATGATCCGTTGCAGGCCGTCGTCCGCTTGGCCGAGGCGGTAGATCACGCCTACGACCAGCAACTCATCGCTCTCATTGACGTGGACGAAGTGCATTTCCGCGTCAAACTCCTCGCCATCAACGGTGTGCTCGGCCGGTGTGTGCCAGTGCAGTTGCAGCAGGCGGTACGACTCGTCGCCGACTTGGAGCCCGCTACCACGAGAGAAATGGATCATGACGAAGCCCGGGGAGCGCTCAACGCGCGCGGCCTCGCTGGCGTATGAAAGGTCCGGCGCCGTTGCATCCGACTGCACCCAGTCGCTGATATCGATCGGTGACTGGCCCTGTCCCAGATTGTCTGGCGTCATCGTTGCGCCCCGTTCCTGCGCTGCAATCGTGATTGAGCGGTAGATTATCGTGCGATTGCTGAGCGTTACCGCACAGGCGAACACAGAATTCGACAACCTCGCGAGGACGGAACGATGGCTGAGCAACAGTATGAAACGTATGACCCGGCAGTCCACAACCGCTCGACGCCCCAGGAGATCTTTGGTCCCGTGGTCAAGGTGGACAAGCTCGAGGACGGCGGAATCTACCTGATCACGCTGAACCGACCACACCGACTGAATTCGATCGGCGACGGATTGAGCGACGCTCTGTACGACGCCTTTGTCGAGTATCGCGACGATCCCAATGCTCGCTGCGCCGTGCTCACCGGCGCTGGGCGCGCCTTCTGCGCCGGCGCCGACCTGATCAACACGGCTGAAACCCGCGAAGCCGAACGCGATGGTGGGACGGGAAATGCACCGATCATCAGTCGGCGCAAGAATCCGGTGCCGCTCTCCGAAACGCTCGGCCTATGGAAGCCGACGATCGCTGCGATCAATGGCTGGGCCGTCGCGGGCGGATTCATGTACGCGATGCAGTGCGATATTCGGATCATGTCGGAAGAAGCCAAAATAGGGATCGCCGAGACCCGCTGGAATATGGGCGGGGCCGGCTGGATGGCTCCGTTGACGAGGCAAATCGGCCTCGGCTCGGCGATGGAATTGACCCTCTGGGGCGACACCCAGTACGACGCCGAGCGTTGCTATCAGCTTGGTTGGGTGCAACGCGTCGTGCCGCGCGAGATGCTGCTAGAGACCGCGCTGCGGTACGCCCGTCGCATGTTGTACCTGGCGCCTCGCGAAGTGCGAAACATCAAACAGGCGTTGTATCGCGGCTACTACATGGAGCCGATCATGGCCCAGCAGTTCGGCTCCGCGATCGAGCAGAATCTGCAAGGCATGAACGACTCCGTTGAAGGTCCAAAGGCATTCTCCGAGAAGCGCCGCCCAAAGTTCACGGATACCTAGGCCATGACGACGATCACAACACTACGCATTGTCTGGCACGAACAGACATCGGACTTCGGCGAACCGATGCCCTGGTTCGGTTCCTGGCTGGTGGGCGACGGTGAGTCCGAGGGCGACTGGTTCCACTCCGGTCGCGGAGCGGCTGATACCTCACACGAACCGCCCGATGACGCGGTCGCAGTACGGTTGCGCTTCTGGCCGTCGGAGGGGCTCGATCCGGAGTACATCGACCTGCCGCTGCCTGAAAGCGGGCTGATCGAGACAATCTCGCTGGATTACGACCATCCAGGCCCGCACTCGCGGTTGGATCCGTCCCAGTTGTAGCCGACTGCTAGAGAACTCGAAGCCCTCGTCATCGGTCTCTACGAGGGGGAGCAAATCGGATTTGGATTGCCGCCGACCAGCAATGCGTCAGTTAGACTCTCACTAACCGTCGAGTGATGGCCTGATTTGTCGGGTTTGGAAGGAATTTGCATGGTTACCGCTGAACGTCCCGCCGCCGATCCTGTCGGATATGAGATTCCCCAACATCGCACGTTGACCCCAGGCACTGAGGGCTGGACCCGCACGGCGCGACCGGAAGACCCGAAGAAGTACTTCATGGTCTCGGCCGACTGCCATGTGCATGAGCCGGTTGACCTCTGGGAGCGCCGAATCGACAAGAAATACCGGCACCGGCTGCCTCGCATTGAGATTGACGAGGACGGCGTCCGCTGGCAGGTGACCGAGGGTCACCGCCCGACCAAGATTCGCGACCTGAAGCTGGCCGGCGAGGACCTGGTCCGCGACAAGCACGGCAACGCCTTCCCCGAAGAGCGTTTCCGCGACATGGACCGTGACGGCGTGGACGCCGAGATCATCTTCCCCAACAAGGGACTCTCGATGTGGGCGACTGACGACCCGGTCTTTGCCAACGCCATGTGCAGCGCATGGAACGACTGGGCCTGGGAGACCTTCGGCGACACCTATGACCGGTCTTCGCCGTTGGCCTGTGTCGCGACGGGCGATATCCCCGGCGCGATTACTGAAATCCAGCGATCGGCCGAGCGCGGTTTCCGCGGCTTCTCGTTCCCGGCCAAGCCCGTTTGGGGACCGACCGGCGAGGACTCTCGCAACTACAACCTGCCTGAGTTCGACCCGCTTTGGGCGGCCGTCGAAGAAACAGGGCTGCCAGTTACGTTCCACGTCTCAACCGGCCGCGACCCGCGCGGCGCGCGCGGCAATGGCGGTGCCGTCACCAACTACGTCTTCCACTCGTTGGCCATGACGATGGAACCAATCATCAACATGTGCGCGTCGGGCGTGTTCCAGCGCTTCCCCGATCTGCGAGCCGGCACGATCGAAGCCGGCATCGGCTGGATTCCATGGGCCCTGACCGCTATGGACGAGGCCTACCACAAGCACCACATGTGGGCCTTCCCCAAGCTCGAAGGGCTGCCCTCGGACTACTACCGATCGCATTGCTTCGGCTCTTTCCAGGACGATGCACCGGGCATTGACCTGGCCAAGAAGTACGACTTGGTCGACAATCTGCTCTGGGCCAACGACTACCCGCACCACGAGGGTTCCTGGCCGCACTCGGCCGCCGCGATCGAGCGCACCATGGGCGACCTTGACGACGGCGAGCGCGCCAAAATCCTCGGCCTGAACGCCGCCCGTCTGTTCAACTTCGACGTGCCTGACTCGAAGCGGTAGCCTCTGGCTGTTCTTGATCGAGAACCATGGCAGTCATGACACTTTGTGTATACTCCGCCATGAGCGGACTGGTCTTGCTCGCATAACGAGTGGACGATGAAAGGACCTGGAACCATGAGATGGCCAAGTTTGAAAGGGCGCCGACTTGTCAGTGCACTGCTGTTTGCAGGAGCAGCACTGATCGCCGGCGCTGTCATCGGCGCTTGTACGTCTGATGAAGATCAGCAGCAGGCGCAGGCGGGCGACCAACAACAGGTCATGCAACAGCAGCAACAACAGGATCAGCCGCAGGCCCAGGTTTCCGGCGATCCTCGGGGCAACACAGTACAGCTAGTCAAGGACCGTGGGATCCTCAAGTGCGGTGTCAAGCAGACGCAGCCGCTGTTCGGTTTCCGCGAGCCAGATGGCACCGTGGTTGGCTTTGATGTCGACTTCTGTAAGGCCATTGCTGAGGCTCTGGAAGTTGACCTCGAGTTGATCGACGCCTCCGACGCCTCGACTCGCTTCGAGTTGCTCGCAGACGGTCAGATCGACGTGCTGATCCGCACGACCACCATTACCGCGTCGCGCGACCGTGAACTCGGTGTCGACTTCGCGCAGACCACGTTCTACACCGGTCAGGGCTTCGCGGTACACGCCGGCTCCGGTATCAACTCGACAGCCGACATGGACGGCGCAACCATTTGCGTCCAGTCCGGTACGACGACCGAGCAAAACCTGGCTGACCACTTCACCGACCTCCGCCTCAGCTACACGCCGCTGGGCGGTTCCGACCAGGAAACGCAGGACGCGTTCCTCGCCGGTCGCTGTGACGTGTGGACCGCCGACCAGTCCAACCTCGCCTCCCGCGTCGGCGTCCTTGAGAACGCCAGCGACTTCGTCATTCTTGGTGAGCTGATCTCCAAGGAGCCGTTGGCTCCTGGCGTCCGCGACTACGACTCCGAATTCAAGGATGTTGTGAACTGGGTCGTGCATGGCCTGATCGCTGCTGAGGAAATGGGCATCAACAAGGCCAACGTGGCCGCCAATGCCGCCAACCCGCCGAACACCGCCGTCGCGCGTCTGCTCGGCGTCCCCTTCGAGGGCGGCGAGGTCTCGACCCTGGGCTTCGATTCGGTTGGTGCGCAGTTCATCCAGCGCGCGCTCATCGCTGTCGGCAACTACGGCGAGATCTACGAGAACAACGTCGGTGACGCGGTTCCGCGAGCCTGCTCGCTGAACGCCCTGGCGTCTGAGGACAAGAGCAACTGTCCGCCAGGCACCGGTGGCATCCAGTACGCACTGCCGTACCGCTAAACCGTCACTCAACGGTTCAACGGAGGGGCCGCCCACAGGGGCGGCCCCTTTTGCTATCCAAACCCATCCAATCAGTCTCCGTTAACCTGTTGCGCAACCAACGCGCCTTGAGTTGAACATCGAGCAGGAGCGTATGTCCGCACAAGCGCCTCCATCATCAGCGCCCCCCGGTGGACCACCGACCTCCACAGGGGAAGTGCCGCTGTTCTATCGGCGCGGGTTCCGCAATGTCCTGCAGCAGGCCATCTACGTCGCAGCGACGGCCATCGTCGCCTGGTACGTGTACACCTCGCTCGACTTGCGCGACTTTGGCTTTGGCTTCCTGAGCGAGCCGGCCGGGTTCGCGGTCGGCTCTCAGTGGCTCACTGAAGTCGACGGTGTGACGAGTTCGCGACTGGAGATTTACCTCGTCGGCGTGTGGGCCTCGCTGCGCGCGGTCCTCGTGGCCATATTCCTGTCTACGCTCCTTGGCGTCTTCATCGGTGTGGCGAGGCTGTCTTCGAATTTCCTTCTCTCGAAGATGGCAACGCTGTTTGTCGAAATCTTCCGCAACACGCCGCTGCTCGTCCAGGTAGTGCTCTGGTACGCGGTCCTGCTCGTGGGCGCTCCGGTGATCCAGGATGTCGTCAACGTTGGCGACTTCTTCTTCCTCTCCAATCGCGGCATCGCGATTCCCTGGCCGGTGCCCTCGGGCGGTCTGTGGGGTGTTCCTGACTGGTTCGTAGGCGTCTGGGTCCTGATATTGATTGCGGCCGCGCTGGTCGCGATGAGGGTGCGCGCATCCCGTCAGGAAATCGAGCGCGAAACCGGACAGCCGCACTATCCGAATCGCTGGGCGCTCTCG
The DNA here is from genome assembly GCA_965207365.1 of Dehalococcoidia bacterium. Taxonomy (GTDB): domain Bacteria; phylum Chloroflexota; class Dehalococcoidia; order Bin125; family Bin125; genus Bin125. The sequence goes on from OZ242281.1 coordinate 2,337,305, forward strand.
ATCTTCGCCGGCGCCGCACTGATTTCATTCCTGGTGCTCGGCGTGGTCGTTTCAATCGACCGTCCGATTCTCGAAGGCACACAGTACGCCGAGGGCATGGTGATCAAGCCTGAGTTCGCGGCGCTGGTGCTCGGACTGACTGCCTACACCGGAGCGTTCATCGCCGAAATAGTACGTGGCAGCATCCAGGCGTTGCCGCGTGGACAAACCGAGGCGGCCAACGCCATCGGCCTGTCGGGATATCAGCGCCTCACACTCATCATCCTGCCGCAGGCCTTGCGACAGATGATTCCGTCTGTCACCAATCAGTACTTGAACGTCAACAAAAACTCTTCGTTGGCGTATGCAGTCCTGTACGACGACCTGTTCCGTGTAGCTACGGTGATCCAGAACAAGGCCGGCCACGCGCTTGAAATGTTCTTTGTGATCATCGTGACTTACATGATCATTTCCTTCGCCATCTCCGCCGTGATGAACGTGTTCAATGCACGTGTCACTTCGAACCGGTTGTAGGGGGCGCTAATGTCAGAGCTTCCTCCAATCCCCCGCCCCGAGCAGTTTCCGTTGCCGCCCGCAGGCGGCCCGCGCAAGATCGTCTTGCCGCCGCACCGTCAACGTGCGAGACGCCCGTGGTCGGTCCGGGCTCGCGAGTGGGTCAACCGCAACCTCTTCCCATCGCTGACTGGCACGATTCTGACACTCGTGTCCGCTGGATTCCTGGGCGTCCTGTTCATCGGCGTCGTCTGGTTCGTGTTCTTCGACGCGAACTGGAGCGTGATCACTGCTAACCGCTGGCTGCTCTTCGCTGGATCCTTCCCGCGCGAGGAGGCGTGGCGGCTGTGGACCAGCATCGCTGTCGTGATGTTCCTGATTGGCCTCGCCTACGGCACCTGGTCGAGTCTCGGACGTCGGGACTCGCTCTTCATCGTCCTGACCGGCGCGTTCGTCATCTTCTTGATGGCCCACGGCGATGCAACCATCTGGTCATCGATCTGGTTCCTTGCCGCAATCGGGTTTCTCTACTTCGGCTACTACCTGACAGTCTGGATGCCGCGCGAGACCTCCCCGCGACGCGTGCTGCAACAGCGGATCGTGGGAGGATTGCTGGCGATCTCGCTACCACTCGTGTTGGTGATTCTGATGGTCGCTGGCGGAGCGAACACTCGCCAGTTCGATGGCTTCGTGCTCAACCTGATTTTGGCCCCGGTGGGCATCGTTGGTGGACTCGTCGTGGCAATCCCACTGGCCCTTGGCCGCGCGTCCAACATGAAGACGATCAAGTGGACCTGCACGGCATACATCGAGATCGTGCGTGGAGCGCCATTGTTGGGCTGGCTGTTCGTCGCGCTATTCATTCTCGACGACATCATGGGCGGCGACCTGATTATCCGCACGATGGTCGTCCTGGCCGTGTTCACAGGCGCCTACATGGCTGAGTACATCCGCGGCGGCCTCCAGGCCCTGCCGCGAGGTCAATACGAGGCAGCGCAGGCTGTTGGTTTGAACAAATTGCAGTCGATGCAATTGATCATCCTGCCGCAGGCACTGAGAATCTCAATTCCACCGATCGTCGGTCAGGCCATCGCGATCTGGAAGGACACGACCCTGGTCACGGTCATCCTGACGCTGCGCGAACTGAAGGGCAACGCCGACTCGGCGATCGCCCAGTCAGAGTTCATTCCCGACCGGATCGAGGCCTACGTGTTCGTCGCCGTGGTGTTCTGGGTGGTGGCCTTCATGATGTCGAGGGTCTCGCAGCGAGTAGAGCGAGCACAAGGAATCGGCGAGCGCTGACCCTCAGTCGGCGACTTCGGCGACATTTGCAGACTCTGCCGCTTCGATCTCAATCATTTCCACGAGACAGATCTTCGGCGGAAGTGGGTCGCCCTTCTCCACCAGCGCTTCGACGTGGAACTCCATCGCCTCTTTGATCATCGCTCGCATTTCCTTGAGGGTGTCTGCTACCGCGACGCAGATCGGCAAGTTGGGGACCCAGGCGCAATAGTTGCCGGGAGCTTTATCGATAATGACCTCATAGGAATCTGCTGACTTGCCCAGCGAAGGATGGAGTGTGACCTCTATGGTCTCGATTCGAGCGGTCCCATCCGGCAACTCGCCACCTTCACTCAGGATGCGATTTACTTGATCCAGAATGTCCATTCGGACCAGCGCTATCGCTTGAGAGGCAGTGGGCGCGGTGACGTTGAGGTTGGGAAAGTCTGGCACAAACACTTCGAAGTGCTGCTCTTGTTGCTCGATGACTACGGGAATGTTCATTGCTTGAGACCTCGATGTTTCAGGCCAGCCTGCTTCAGAATACCGTTCCATAGACCCTTCGACAGGTCCTCAGACGGCGGGCCAGGAATGGTCACGGTGCCAGGTTTGGTCTTGTGATTGAAGTGCCGGTGGCTGCCTCGCATTCGGACGAAATACCAGCCGTCGCGCTCGATCAGCTTGATGGCCTGATGTACTTTCGGCATTGACTTGTGACGGTACCAGCTAGCGGGGCGTTCCACATCGCCTACATCTCGCGTGCCGCACTGCGTACCGCTACCATCTCAACAAGCGTTGCAAGGATGAGGTGAGCGCCATGGCAGACGAAATTTCGCCAGCAAGCATCATCGCCGAGTCGGCCGGGCCGAAGACTGCATCGGCGGCTGCCGTCGCACCCGATCCGGACGCCGAGGTGTTCTCGCCTCGTCTCGCCGGTTCCAGCGACATCATCATCACCGAGAACGTGGACAAATGGTTCGGCGACTTCCAGGCGCTTGACGATGTGTCGCTGCGCATCAAGGAGCATGAGATCGTCGTCATCCTGGGGCCGTCAGGTTCGGGCAAGTCTACTTACATTCGCTGCCTCAATCGGCTCGAAGAGCACGACGCAGGACGAATCGTGATCGATGGAATCGAGCTGAACGAGGACGTCCGCGCGATGGCGGCGATTCGCTCGGAAGTCGGGATGGTGTTCCAGCAGTTCAATCTGTTCCCGCACATTTCCGTGCTCAGCAACATCACGCTTGGGCCGCAAAGGGTGCGCCACATGCCAAAGCTCGAGGCCGAGGCGCTGGCAATGCAACTGCTTGAGCGTGTCGGCATCCCAGAGCAGGCCGACAAATTCCCCTCGCAGCTCTCCGGCGGCCAGCAACAGCGCGTGGCGATCGCGCGCGCCTTGGCCATGCAGCCCAAGATCATGTTGTTCGACGAGCCCACCTCAGCGCTCGACCCTGAGATGATCAAGGAAGTCCTCGACGTCATGCAGGAACTGGCCGAGTCGGGCATGACAATGATCGTGGTCACGCACGAGATGGGCTTCGCCCGCGAGGTCGCCGACCGACTGGTCTTCTTCGACGAGGGCGCGCTCGTTGAGCAGGGCACGCCGGAGCATTTCTTCACAAATCCTCGCGAGGAGCGGACCAAGCTGTTCCTCAGCCAGATTCTGTAGGCACGCCCAATGGCCGCTGATCTCAGTCAGGTACGGGCGCTCACGTTCGATGTCTTTGGCACCGTGGTCGACTGGCGCTCTTCCGTCTCGGCCGAGGTGGCGTCGTTTCTGAACCGGCACGGCGTCGAGGCCGACGCCGGCATGTTCACCGACCGTTGGCGTCGCGAGGGCTACGCCGGTGGGATGCGGCTCGTCCGCGACGGCGAGCTGCCCTTCCAGACGGCTGATGGGTTGCATCTGCGGATGCTGCGGATGCTGCTGGCGGAGCTCGGCATTGATGCTGAGGAGTCCGAAGTCATTGAACTCAATCGCGCCTGGCATCGTCTGCATCCGTGGATTGATTCTCCAGGTGGACTGCAACGTCTGCGTTCGCGATTCGTGGTTTCGACCTTGTCCAATGGCAATATCGAGTTGCTGGTCAATATGGCCAAGTTCGGTGGACTGCCCTGGGATTGTGTCCTGTCGGCAGAAGTCACCGGCGCGTTCAAGCCGGAGCCACAGTGCTACCGGCGAGCGGCCGAGTTGCTCGGATGTGAGTCGCATGAGGTGATGATGGTTGCCGCGCACCAGGGAGACCTCATTGCCGCTGCCCAAACCGGCATGAGAACCGCATTCGTGCCGAGACCGCATGAGTCAGGGCCAAACTTCCCAGTCGATCTCACTCCCGACCCATCCTTCGACATCGTCGCAACCGACTTCCACGACCTCGCAGCGCAGCTCGGTTGCTGAGCTAGGCTGGATTGTATGGCCGCGCAGAACTGGGCGAATCGAACCCTGTGGACGGGTGACAACCTCGACATCATGCGGGGAATGAATTCCCAGACAGTCGATCTCGTCTACCTCGATCCGCCGTTCAACTCCAATAGTCATTATCAGGCGCCGCTCGGATCGCCAGCCGAGGGTGCCGAGTTTAAGGATGTCTGGACGCTGACCGACTTGGATGTCGCCTGGAGCGGTCTCATCGCAGAGGATGAACCATCTGTTGCGCACATGCTCAACGCCGCTGGCCGAGCCCATTCCGATGGCATGCAGGCCTATCTGACGATGATGGCGGTGCGTCTGCTCGAGATACGCCGCTTACTCAAAGCCTCCAGCACTATCTATCTGCACTGCGATCCGACAGCATCGCACTATCTGAAACAGCTATTGGACGCCGTTCTGGGGAAAGAACACTTTCGCAACGAAATCATTTGGGCCTACCGTCGCTGGCCGGCCAGGCATCCAAACTTTCAGCGAATGCATGACGTCTTGCTTCGCTACGCGATTGGTGATCAAGTGACATGGAATCAGATGTACGAGCCTCTGGCTGATTCCACACTCGAGCAGTGGGGAGAGAACAGGCAAGAAGCCGTAGTTGACTCCTCGGGGAGACGATTGCGAAGCAGCACAACCGACTCAAAGAGTCCAGGCGCTGCAATGCGAGACGTCTGGGACATTTCAATCATCGCTCCCCGCGCACGCGAGCGCGTCGGTTACCCAACCCAGAAGCCTCTGAAGCTTCTCGAACGGATCATCCAAGCATCATCGAATGAGGGTGATGTGGTACTTGATCCATTCTGTGGATGTGCGACGGCCTGTGTCGCCGCCGAGAATCTCGGCCGTGAGTGGGTCGGGATTGACATCTCCCCGAAGGCCGCCGAACTCGTCAACGTGCGCCTTCAGCGAACCATGGGCAGTCTGTTCCATAACCGTCTCGTGACAAATCGGTCCGACATTCCTCAACGCACCGACATCGACGCACCGAAGAACTATCGACAGAACAAGCACGTGCTCTTCGGTCAGCAAGAAGGTCGCTGCAACGGTTGCCAGACCGCATTCGAGTTTCGCCACTTCGAGGTTGACCACATCGTTCCAACATCGCGAGGCGGCACCGATCACATCGGTAACTTGCAGTTACTTTGTGGGAACTGCAATCGAATCAAGGGCGACCGACCTCAGGAGTACCTGTTGGCCGAGCTTGGTCGTCGCGGCTTGCTGAGTGACGGCAGATTTTAGACCTCAGACGCATCTGACTGGAGTACCGAATGACCCTCAACCCCGACGCCTACACCACCATCGACATCGACAAGCGCTCTGACGGCGTCACGGTGGCGACGCTCAATCGTCCTGAGAAGCTCAACGCTGTCAACTCGGCGATGCATCGTGAGCTGTCCACCCTGCCTGTTGACGCCAATCGCGATCCTGAGGTGCGTGTCCTGGTGCTGACCGGCGCCGGTCGGGCATTTTGCGCTGGGGGCGACTTCTCGGCCAACCGTGACGAGCCGATGGGCGGGCACTATCTGAACCGGATGAATGAGGCTCGGCTGATCGTCGACAACTGGCTCGACTGCGAGAAGCCGGTGATCAGCGCGGTCAATGGCTATGCCCTGGGCCTGGGCGCGACCGTCGCCTTGCTGGCCGATGTCGTCTATATCGGCCGCTCTGGCGTACTTGGCGACACGCACGTCAACATGGGTATCGGCGCCGGCGACGGCGGCGGTGTGATCTGGCCCATGTTGGTCGGACCCTCCCGCGCCAAGTACTTCCTGATGACCGGCGAGCATGTCCGAGCAGAGCAAGCCAAGGAAATGGGACTGGTCCAGGATGTGGTTGAGGACGACGAGTTGATGTCAACAGCGCTGGCGCTGGCCGAGCGGCTGTCGAATGGTCCGCTGGGCGCGATTTCGGCGTCGAAAGTGCCGATCAACAAGTGGATCAAGCACGTCTCGAACATGGTCCTGCCACTGTCGCTCTCGATGGAAGAGATGACGATGGCCGGCCCGGATGCGTCCGAGGCGCAAGCGGCGTTCCGCGAGAAGCGACAGCCGAGCTATCGGCGTTAACCCTGAATCGCCAATCATCGATAGGCTGACCTGTAGTGCGGGGTGCGTCGCGTCGCTTGGGCATGGACGCGGCCGGGCATAGACATCGTTGATTGGCAGGCCTGTTCATATGCTGCTTCGTCCGATGCTGCCCCTGCGCGGGGTGTTGACGACCGGGTGGTTCACGACGTTCGTCGCTTTGCTGGCGCTCCTGGCATTTGCTGGACTTGCCGCTTGCAACGACTCAATCGAGCAACCGGATGGCGATCCGGCGCAGGCCGAAGATGCCGGCGACCAGCAAACACGAGCAGAGCAGGAATCGGCATCGCAAGCCGCGACGACAGCGGAGGTCGAAGCGCAAGAACCGCAGCCTGATGCTCAAGTCGCGCAACAGTCTCAGGACGCCGATGGTTCTGCGGCCCAGGCAATGAGTCGAAACGACCAGGAGCAACAACAGCAGGATCAGGGATACGATTCGTCCGATCCGTACGGCTCTGCTGAGGATCAAACCGCAGACCAGCAGTCCGCGCCTCCCGTCGCCCCCATTCGCAAGTGGCTCGCTGCCGGGACTCCCCTGACTCCAAGTGTGCCCGCCGTACGCGACGAGTATGGCTGGTCGGCAGTGGTAGAGGGCGACGTGATCGCCGTTGGAGCGCCTTATCACGACGTCGTGGGTGAAGATACAGGCGCCGTCTTCATCTTCGAGCGAGTCAACGGCGAGTGGTTAGAAACCGCGTACATCCTGCCGCCCTTCCCGGATCCGCTGGGCTGGTTCGGCCGCTGGTTGGCTATCGACGACGGACGCATCGTGATCGGCGCGCCCTATGAAGACGGACGAGGTCTGAACGGCCAGCGGATCGATGACTCCGGCGTGGCATACGTCTATGAAAAGGTCAATGAGGTTTGGCAACGAACAGGCACGCTGTTGCCGCAAGTTCCGACCGCAGGTGCATCGTTTGGTTGGAGTGTGGCTATCTCCGGCGACAGGATCGCCGTCTCGGCCTGGGAAGACTCGCTCTCCGGCATACAGACCGGTTCGGTCACAACGTTCAGGCTGTACAAGGGACTGTGGCAGGCCGAGGCCGTGCTCCAGCCCTCAGAGGCCAGCGAGCGCATGATGTTCGGTCGCGACATCGATCTGCACGACAACGTTCTGGTCGTCGGTGCGCCTGGCGATGACACGATCGCCGAAGACGCCGGGGCGGTCTATGTCTGGCATTTCTACAACGATGAATGGAATTTCGCCGGCAAACTGGTGGCCTCGGACGGCATCGCCAATGACCGACTCGGATCGCAAGTGGCGCTACAGAAGCCCTGGCTGGCCGCAGGTTCCTACGACCACGACGACCCGATCTGGAGTACCGGCGCGACCTACGTCTGGAAACTCGAGACTCTCTGGGAGCTACACGCCAAACTCCAAGCATCAGATATGCAGCCGGGAGACTGGTTCGGCTATTCGGTCGACATCAAGGACGAGCGGATGGTGATTGGCGCGCCGCATCGCGCACATCCCGAGTCTGGTACCTACCGAAGCGGCGCAGCCTATGCCTTTGAGTTGATCGATGACGAGTGGGTCGAGGTCGGCGTGCTCGGTCCGGTCGACGCCATCGAAGCCGGCGAACGAGCAGAGTTCGGCTGGGTCACCGAGATCGACGGATCAACAGCAGTCGTGGGCGCATGGCTGGCCGACACCGCAGCAGGAGAAGACGCCGGCGCCGCAGCAGTCTACGAATTGCCGAATGAGGACGAAGAGTAGGGGCTACGAGTTTGGCCGGCTCGATGGTCAGGTCTCAGTCTCAAACGATGAAGACTCTCAAGCACCCCAGATCCGTCATTCCGGCGCAAGCCGGAATCTCGCCGGTTCGGCACGCTCGAATCAACGCGTCGAGATTCCGGCCTACGCCGGAATGACGAGTCATCGCTCAAGTAAGGTCTCGCCCAGAACGGCCGTCTAGCGGTCAGGCCCTCGAACCGTGACGCCGCCGTCAACCGGCAGGATCACACCCGTGACATACTTGGCCTCGTCGCTGGCGAGGAAGACTGCGGCCCAGCCGATGTCCCAGGGTTCGCCCTCCTGCTTGAGCAGACTGGCGTTCTTGCGACGCTCGCGCAGCTCGTCTGACATCCCGGAGGAGTAGACCATCGGCGTGTAGACCGGGCCGGGCATGATGCAGTTAGCGCGGATGTGGTCGCGACCGTGATCGACCGCCAGCGCCTGTGTGAGCGTAGCGACTGCCGCCTTGCTGACGCTGTAGGCGGTCAGGCCGCGAGGTCGCAGCGCGGCGATTGAGGACACGTTGGTGATTGCGCCGCCGCCGTTCTCTCGCAAGGCAGGAATGGCGTGCTTGCAGGTCAGCATCATCGAGGTCACATTGACCCGCTGCACGTGGTCCCATTCGACCTCGGAAATCTGCTCGACGGTGCCGCGTCCGCCAATGCCGACATTGTTGTGCAGGATGTCGAGCTTGCCGTAGCGGCTGACGGCGTCGGCGACGATTCGGGCGCAGTCTTCGGTAGCGGTGACATCGGCGACCGCAATGGCGGCGTCGTTGCCCTCGGCACGGATCATGTCAAGGGTCGCTTGCACCGCTTCTTCATCGCGGTCGACGAGCAACACGTCGGCGCCCTCGCGCGCAAAGAGGATGGCAGTGGCGCGGCCATTGCCAATCCCCTCCGCGCGAGAACCAGCGCCGGTGATGATGGCGGATTTGCCGGCAAGTCGGTCGGGCATGAGCGCAGTCCTTTCGCTGTTTAGTCAAGCTGCTTAGTCAAAGTGAACTGGGCGCGGAATCGGTTCGGAGCGTCGTTGCGGCTTCCACAGGACCTCACGCAGCAGCTGCGGAATTGCTGGCGGGAGTCGGAACCGGCCTCCTTCATTGCGGTCGGCGCGGACCCAGAGGATCATCACGATCAGCAGTAGTGGTCCGAAGAATGCGGCCAGGCCGAGGAAGACGCTGGGCAGAGAGTTTGCCTCGACAACGCGCCCGAAGATTGGCAGGAAGGGCAGCATGATCAGGGCCCAGCCCATGTGATTGAGCGACAGCGCGGTGGCTCGCAGGTGGGACGGGATGCGCCGGTTGAGGTAACCCTCCATCAGCGGCATCTGTGCGCCACGTGCCAGTCCGAGGATGATGAACAACGCAACCACGCCCAGGTGATCGATGAGTCCGACGCCGAGGTAAACCAGCACAACCCAGAACGGCATCGAGGCCAGTGTTCGCACGATGCCGAAGCGGATTGCCAACCAGAATGCCAGGGCAGCGGCAAAGACTGTGGCAATCCGCGCCGGCGCTTGCAGCGCCGAGAAGAGCCAGCCGACTTCCACTCCTTGTTCCTTGAGGAATGGTTGCAGCAGGTAGAACTCAGGCACCATCGACGCGATCAGGATCGCGCTGAAGAGGAGCGAATAACGGATCGTCGGCGTACTTCCGGCCAGCCGCAGCGTCTCCTTGAGCAACTGCATGTACGACGGTCCGCGCGAAGCGAGTTCGCTGTCGTGTCTGGGCGGCTCCCTGAACAACAGCGAAATCATCAGGGCGAGCCCTGTGGCCGTAGTCCCGGCCAACAGCGCTCCGCGACCGCCGATCTCGCCGGCGATCACTCCGCCGGTGAGGGTCGCCAGGACCAGTGCGACCGATCGCACCGCGAACGCCCGTCCCGCCTGACGCTCGAAGTCGCGCTCTCGGCCCAACGCCTGTAGCGAGTCGTGTAGAAACGCGCTGTCGGTGCCGGTGATCGCCACCATCGCCAGTCCCCATAGCGACCAGGCCACCGCTATCATCCAGAACCCGTCCGAGAAGGCAAACCAGGCCGTGAAGACCATAAAGATGATCAGCGATGCCCGGATGGTCCGCACGCGGCCAAATCGGTCGGCCAGCGCTCCAGCCAGGGGTTGACCGAATGACGTGATCACATAGAACGCCGGACCGATGGCGCCAAGTTGGGCAAATGTGAGACCCACTTCGTCGGTCGCGAAGATGATCCAGACCGGCATCCAGAAGTGCAGGTCATGGAAGAAGTAGAAGATCGGATAGAGACGCAGGTTGCGTCGCCACTTCGATCGCTGATCAACTCCGTTGAGGTTGGGCGATGCACTCACTTGGGCAGGGTAGGCGCTTGCTGCTTCGAATACGTAGGGAAGACGCCTATAGACTTGCCCTAATCCAACCCAGACCAGTAGAGAGCGGAGTTCGATGGCACACGAACAGATCCTGACCGAGACGATCGGACGCGTTGGAGTGATCCGGCTGAACCGGCCCGAGAAGCTGAATGCCTGGACCAGTCAGATGGCCGAAGAGATGACCGATCAGATCGAGGCCTGGAACAACGACGACGGCATCGGCGCGATTGTGCTGGCTGGTGAGGGTCGCGCCTTCTGCGCCGGTGCCGACCTGCAGGGCTTCAACCAACGGCTGGCCGACGATCCCGAAGCCAGCGCCGGCTCGGGACGCGAAGTCAACTGGACGCAGTTCATCCGAGAGTCAAAGCCCGTAATCGTCGCAATTCACGGTTACGCCGTCGGCGTCGGGCTGACGCTCGCATTGCCCGCCGACGTCCGCTACGCGGCGGAGAACACGAAACTCTCAATTCGCTTCGTCAAGGTCGGATTGGTTCCCGAACTGGGCTCGACCCGCCTGCTGGCGCAACTGGTCGGTCTCGGACACGCAACCGACATCTGTCTCTCGGGCCGGATGGTGCCGGCGGACGAGGCGGCGCGAATCGGCCTGGTCTCAGCGGTCGTGCCCAAGGAAGAGTTGTTCGACAGCGCGATGGCCAAGGCCGAAGAACTGGCCAACAATCCAACCGCTGTCGTACGTAAGATCAAGACGCTGCTCAACGACAACGTGACCGAGCCCAACCTCATGAGAGTGATGGAGCGAGAGGGCGCACGAGACCGGGAGTCGCGTCGCCTGCCATCCCACACCGAGGCGGTGACGGCGTTCCTCGAGAAGCGTGAACCGGTCTTCAATCAGTAGGTAGTGTCGCTATCACAGGCTGAGTTCGACGAAATCCTCGCCGACGATTCGAAGCGGATCCTTGGCGACATTGTGTGGGTTGCCGTAGGCGGTTACTCGGATGCGAAGTCGTTCAAAGCCTCCGTGTTGTCGAATGCGAATGACAATCTCGTGCTGGAGGGATACTTTCGCCCTAGCAAGAGAAAACTCGCGATATCGCTAATCGTCGTCGGTCACAGAGTTGCCGGGATCGACTTCGGGTCCAACATCCGCCATCGCAACGTGAGCGGTACGCGATTTGAGGGTGCTCACCTACAGCTGTGGTCAGCAGCCGCCGGTGCAGCGGAAGCACATCCTCTTCCCCGTGGCGCCCCTGGCTGGAATCAACCGGTAGAGGTTTGGATATGGCTGTGTGATCTATTGGGTATCGTGCATCTAGGCGAGATGCTGTCGCCCGACAAGGACAAAGCGTGACGATGAGCCCGGATGAACTACGACGCAAGTTGCTGAAGGTGCTGCCCGATTGCTACAGCATCTCGGAGCCATCTCCGGACGGTTCAATCGAAGTATTCGGTGAATGGTGGGCAGACGACGGTGACGGAATCAACGTCACCGTGCTGATCACCGAGGATGGTCTTGAAGTCACAGAGGATGGCTGGGACACCTCACGGAGACTTCATTGGCTAGAGAACCCGATTAGCGACCAAACCAAGCAGCGGGTAACGGAGATCGCCCTACGAGCCGGCGCGCAAGCGGATCAGGTACGCGTGTTTATTCCCGGCCTCGAGCTGACGGAGATCCCTGAGGCTGTTTCAAGGATGGCCTGGATCATTCTTGAAATCACGCGGTTGCGACCGAAAGAAAGCGCGGCAGAGTCAGCGACGGCGCCATCGGTGGCTGCCGCCGACTAGGGCGTGTTCACATGGGGAAGCGAACAACCGTGTAGGCGGTTTAGGGCAATGTCGATGGGGAGTGGGACCCCCTCAGCCTTCGGCAGCTCCCCCGGCAAGAGAACGATGCATAACTCCCCTTCTCCCCCCTTGCGGGGGAGATGCCGAAGGCTGAGGGGGGTTCACTGTTTGCTCGCCTATCTGGTCAGCATCGGCCGCCCCCCCTCTGTCACTCCGTGACATCTCCCCCCGCAAGGGGGGGAGAGGAGAATTGCGGGTTATGCATCGGTCTCTGCAAGGGGGAGCGGGGAATGCAGGCGCGCCAAGCATGGGTTGCTTGCATCGATGTGAACACGCCCTAGTCCGTAGCAAACAGCAATCGGCACACCGCAGCTAGATTTCCAGCCGTATGGGTGGCTCCGAATCGGCGGAGGTATTCGTCATCCCGCACGCCGACAATGCCGATCACACCGGCGAAGTTGGCGTTCTTGCCCGCTCCCATGTCCGATTCCGTGTCTCCCACCATTGCCGATGTCTCTGGTTCTCCCTTGAGAATGTCCAGAGCGTGCATGAGTGGAGCAGGGTGCGGTTTTGGGTCGCTGGCGGTGTCGGCGCCGATGATTGTTTCGAAACGGTCGGTCCAGCCAAGCAGCTCGACCGTCTTGCGACCCGCATCCTCACGCTTGTTCGTGACCACGGCCATCGGAACATCCGCCTCGCAGAGCGCGTCGAGTAGCGCCTCTGCACCGGGCAAGGGAAGTGTGTGCGGCATGTACGTCTGTTCGTAGCGCCTCAGGTAGTCCATGTAGATCGGCTGCGCCTGTTCGGCGTTGAGACCGAGCATGTTGAACAACATCACTGGCAGCGGGGGTCCGATGTACTTGAGCAGCAACTCCTTGTCGACGGGATGGCCGTGCGCGTTGATCGTCTCGAGCATGCAACCGATAACCAGCGGCTCGGTGTCGGCGAGCGTTCCGTCGAGATCGAAGATCACCGAACGGTACCGCGCCGTTGCCGCGTTGGTGGCTGCGCTCATGGGAGCCTGACGCGCCAATCGTCCGAGCCGGGCTTGTCCCGTTCGCAGACTGCGAGCTTCCCGCCGAAGAAGACGCTCACACTGAGCGCCGGTCCGGGAATCGTTCAATCACGAGCCGAGGGTCGCTCGGCTGCAGCTGCGACGCTGCGAATTTCATTGAGCAGCGCATCGGAATCGACATTCAGGATGTCGGCTGCGTCTACAACGCTGAGGGTTTCTGTCGGTGTCACCATGTCCGAAGAGTAGCGTAGGGTTTCACAGCCCCTGCCTCGAACAGGGGACAGCTTCCGTCCGCTATGTGTCGGACGGGACAGGGAGTCGGTCCGTGATTGAGTATTTCATCCTACTGGCGGCGCTGCTGACGCTATCGGCATTCTTTTCCAGCGCCGAGACATCCTACCTCTCGATTGAAGGCGTGCGGCTTGAGCATGAGCGTCGGCGTCAATTGCCTGGCGCCGACCGCGCAGCCGCATTGCTGCAGGAGCCGCGCCGCCTGCTCGCTTCGATCCTCGTCGGCAACAACCTCGTCAACACTGGCGCGGCGACCGTCGGCGCGGTCATCGCTCAGGAGCTATTCGGCGGCAGCGGCGGACTCAGCATTGTCGTGGCCACGGTTGCCGTGACCATTCTGCTCGTGATCTTCGGCGAAATCGGCCCCAAGTCGGTGGCGCTGCACCACAACCTGGCTGTGGCTCGGTACTACTCGATCCCGCTCACCTGGTGGGCGCGATTGACACGTCCGGCGGTGATCGCGCTGGATTGGACCTCGCGCATCTGGCTCAGAGTGGTCGGTGGACAGGAAGAAGCCAGCACCGCGCTCTCGATGGGCGAGCTGCGCACGGCGATCGTGCAGGCGCGCGAAGAGGGCGAGCTCAAGGTGCAGGACACGTCTGTCCTGCTCGGTGCGCTGCGCCTGGGCGAGACGCAGGTCCGAAGGATTATGACCGGTCGGCCGCAGATCGCCTCGATCGACTCAGGCGCGACCCTGGAAGAGGCGGGCCGGGCATTTGGCGCTGCCGGGTTCCTGCGTCTGCCGGTCCGCTCGGGTACCGAGGACCATTACATCGGCTATCTGCACGGCTCCGACGTGCTGGCCCAGTTGGGCCAGGGCAATCGCGAGCGGCATGTGCGCGACGTCATGCGTGAGGCTCCGTTTGAATCGGAACGGGCCTCGGTGCAGCGCGTGCTGACACAGATGCAGACGACCGGGCATCACCTGATGCTGCTGATCGACGAGTTCGGCGCGACCTCTGGTCTTGTCACCCTGGAAGACATTCTCGAACTGGTCGTGGGCAACATCCGCAGCGAGACGCGCGAAGGCTCGGAGCCGGTTCCAGTGCGGATCGCCGGTGAGCAGTTCGTCGAGGGCCGCCGCGGCCTGACCGATCTCGGCGCGGAACTGGAAGTTGACTTCTCGGAAGAGGAAGCGGAAACGGTCGCAGGCATGCTGCTGCAGCGCTTCCGCCGCTTCCCGCAGCCCGACGAGTCCATCGACCTCTACGGCTATCGCTGGACCGTGGTGGAGTCGGACAACCGAAGAATCCTTCTGGTGCGATTCCGTAAGTTGGGTATCAGACGGCCTCGCCCGGATGTGCCGGACGCGCCTGGAGAGTCCTGATAAACTGGTGACAGCCTGCCGAGGTGGCGGAATGGTAGACGCGATGGTCTCAAAAACCATTGGGCGTAAAGCCCGTGCCGGTTCGAGTCCGGCCCTCGGTACCAGAGATTGCCGAGTAGTGTAACGGTAGCACTAGGGACTTTGGATCCCTCAGTTCAGGTTCGAATCCTGGCTCGGCAGCCACTTCGTCTGTACCTGTAAGTACAAGGTCAAGTTGCTAACTTCATGTGGCCTTCAATAGGAAACTGCATCGGAAAGTAGCGGATTCGGCTAGTTGGTGGCCGATGGCCCTTAGATGGTTTCCAGGGAACGCGCTGATGCTGTTCATTCTGTTCGATCTTGAGAACGACCGAGGAACAGGTGGATCGAATCGCGTAGAGCCACTGCTGTGTCCGGCACTATTACTACTGGGATTCATCACCGTAACTACCAAATGGTTTGCTACTAGGGCTATTCCCGATCTTCCGTAGTGCTCGTTGGAGGTTGGTGGGTTGATCTGTGATGCTGATGGAGTTCTCGCCGGAGACTCCGAAGCTCTGTCCGAATGCTAACCAATTCCTTCTGTGTAGTGTCGCCTTGCTGTTGAAACAGCACCCGCCCCATTCTGATGATGAGTAGGCTGAATCCTCCGATGCCCAATAGCATGAGAAAGCCAGCGGCAACACGCCCAGTGGTCGTAATCGGAACGAAGTCTCCGTAGCCGACAGTCGTAAGTGTGCCAATAGCCCACCAGATTGCGGTCCAGTAGTCGTCTATCTCACCACCTGCATCTCTTTCGGCCCTAACAAGGAACGACAATACGAAGTAGACAAGAACAAACCCGGTACCTGCCACCGGGACGATCCCACCGGGCAGCATTGGCCGCGAGTTGAAGAAGGCCACCAGCCACGGATGTGGTTCATACTCGATTCCTCGATATGCCTTCAGCAACGGAAACAGGACCGTCAGCATGTCGAGCCTGTGCGTCTTCAGGAAATCTAGTCGATTCTCCGTCAACCACGTTCGGGCAATGAGATCGGCAGCGAAGACTATGGAACATGCTCCCCACAGAAAGAAAGAATAGTGAACCTCCGGGAGATCGGACAGCCTGATCAATCCCACATAAGAGATACTGCCTGGAATCGAGAGCACGAACAGAATCGGCTCTGACCTGTTCCCCCAGGCGTGGAGCCTGTTGTTGTCTCTTCCGCCCAATTGCGGTGGCAGAGTGGGGATCCGCCGCCTCACGATGTTTCTCGGAAGAGGTCACACTCGTAGGCCGGTGCTGGTATTGGATGCCCGAACTCCTTCGCGTGTCGATCCAGAGAGACATGGCGACTTGTTCTTCTCGAAGGGCTTCTTCGTAGGTGTCGCCGAGAGCCGAACAGCCGGGAAGTTCAGGGACGGCAGCTACGTACGTACGGTCTTCGTTGCTCCAGAAGATCGTGATCGCGTATCTGTGCATCGGTTGTAGCGGTGCCTCAACAGGGGCAGCGCCGCTAAGTGTGGAGTGAATCGAGAAGGCGTGGCAGGCGGCCGGATCGATAAACAGGGCTTACCTCCGAGGACGGCTGCACTTTCAATTGCTCGGCGCGACAAGTTCGCCGGCGGGCGGTGGAATCGGCCGACCTATCCTCACGGCCGCTTCGAGCCAGTAACCGATCGCGGCCTGCGCCTGCGCGAGCGCCTCCTCGTGCGATTCCCCATGCGCCATGCACCCGGGCAACTCCGGGATGTCTGCCACGAACACGTCGTCCTCGTCGCTCCAATAGATGATGATCTCGTACTTGTGCATCAGTCGTCCTCCAGGAGTTTGAAGGCCTCATGCTGAATGAACAGCTTGCGCAACTGCCGCACCTGGTAGGGTTTGGCGTCTCGACCCTGTGGCTGCAGGGTAACGACCTCGGGCAGGTCAGGAGTTTCGTAGATGTGGTGACTTCCTCTGATTCGCTCATCGAAACCGAGGGCCGACATCAACGCTCTGAGGTCGCGGAAGCGGATGTTGGCGTCTGCTTGGCCGCTCAGGATCTGTCGAAGCAGTCGTTGATGGCGACTCAGCGTACCGCTCCATCCTTGGCGCGGTATGGCTGCCCGGGCAGGACTTGAACCCGCAACCTAGCGGTTAACAGCCGCCCGCTCTACCAATTGAGCTACCGGGCATCGCCTCAGTCATCTTAGCGGGATGCGAGGGCTTGGGTCACCTGCCGACTGACCAGCCGATTGCAGTTCGGAACTTCTGCAGAGGGTCTGTTCACAGAGGGGGCAAGATGGCCAACGGAAGTGTGTCGGACTGCCAATGGGGAGCGGAACCCCCTCAGCCCCCGTTCAAGCCGGGGGCAGGCTCTTCGGCAGCTCCCCCTTCAAGAGACTGATGCATAACTTCCCTTCTCCCCCCTTGCGGGGGAGATGCCGAAGGCAGAGGGGGGTCCCTGCCTGTTGGCCCTATCTGGTCGTCGCCAGCCGACCCCCCCTCTGTCACTCCGTGACATCTCCCCCCGCAAGGGGGGGGGAGAGGGGAACCAGAGGATTTGCATCAGGCTCTGCAAGGGGGAGCGCGGAACGACGATGCGCGTTGCTTGGGCTCGCTACGCCTATCTCAACGGACTCTAGCTCGTGACTCCCAGACCAGCGACGGCGAGGGGATTGGCTGAGAGTGGATCGCTGATACTCAGGCTGATTCGGCCCTCTAGCGCGTCGAGCAACGGTTGTCCGCAGACCTCGCCTCGCCAGCCGACGAGCAGCGGCGGCATGTCGTCGGCAGGACGACCGTTTTCGTTCCACGAGACCAGCGCGCGTAACTGGGAACTGCTGCCGACGAGCTCGGAGTCGATCTGATGTCGGGCGCAAGCAGCGGCGAGCACAGACTCGAGGAAGAGCAGCACCATGCGCGACGGCTTACCGCGGTTGTGGCGGCTGACAGGGCTGGGCAGCGCATCTTCCGGCACCGCCAGCGCGTTCTCGACCGCATCGAGTACGTCCTGGTGATAGTTCTGTTTGAGTTGGCCAACTCCGCGCACGCTCGACAGCTCTCCGCGCGATTCGGGCCGGCTGGCGGCCACAGCGACAAGCAGACCGTCGGACGCGATTCTGCGAAACGGAACGTTGCGGCGGCTGGCGACTTGCTCTCGCCAGCTCGACAACTCGCGCAAGGCGGCCAATGAACGCGGCGACAGTTTGTTGGCGCCCGACAGCCGGCGCCAGCGGTCGGATTCTCGGCGGCCGAGCCGATTCAGTCGCGCATTCGTCTCTTCGCGCAGCCAGGACAACCGATCCTGGGCCGGGTCTTGCGACATGCGCTCAACGAAGCGATCGTGCAAACGGAACAGCCAGCGCACGTCGTCGGCGGCATAGCGGCATTGGGCTTCCGTCAGGGGTCGCTGCAGCCAGTTGGTCCGCGACTGCGAGGGTCCGACGCTACGGCGCAGCTCACGCCCGACGAGCTTGTCGTAGGCGATGGGGAAATAGTGACCGCTAAACGCTGCTGCAAGCTGCACGTCGAACAGGTCGCCCGGCGTTTTGCCGGTTCGTTGCAGGCAAAACTGCGCCTCCTGATCATGCGCGTGAACGATCGTGCGGACGCTCGGATCGGTCATCAGATCCCAGATGGGCTGATCTGGAGCTTTCTGGATGCGGTCGGACAGCGGATCGATCAGGCAGATTTCGTCCGGCGTCGCCACCTGGAGCAGAGCGAGCTGGGGCTGGTAAGTGCGTTCGGAGACGAACTCGGTGTCCAGTCCCATGATGCCCACGGCGCGAATGCGATCAGCAAGGGCTGCGACATCTTCGTGTCGCTCAAGCAGCCGAATTGCTGATTCGTAAGCGATCGCGTCGCTCAACGGCATACGCGGATGTAGTTTTCCGGAAGCATCGATCTTATGATAGCGACCAGCGATGACGAGTTTGCCACAGAGCTGACAGGCCTGAACAAGCGGGCCTCGTGGTACGATTTCGGTCAGTATCAGCAATCGGAGCCCTCATGAAGGTCAGAGCCTCGGTCAAGAAGCGTTCCCGCGACGATCAAATCGTCCGCCGAAAGGGACGCATCTACATCATCAACAAGAAGAACCCGCGCAACAAGCAGCGCCAGGGCTAAACGGCCTGTTCACGATCGGTATTGGACACGTGAGTTGCCCGGTTGGGCGACCAAAACAGGGCAAAGGACCCCCTCAGCCTTCGGCAGCTCCCCCTGCGAGGGGGAGCGGGATAGACACCGCTCGCTGTGAACGACGTGGCTAACCATGTTCGGGAAACACTGGCGGCGTGCGGCGTGGATGGCGTCGTCACCAACGTTGAGCGACTCAAGGGCAGGTCGCACCTGAGCTGGCGAGTCGAGCGACTTGATGCCGCTCCGGTGGTGCTCAGAATGGAACCGCGGCGGGGAATCCTGCCGCCATACGATCTGCCATCTGAGGCGCGGCTGTTGCGTGGTCTGGCCGACGCGGGCATTCCTGTCCCAGCCGTGCTGGGTGTTTCCAACGACCTCAATCCGTCTGGCGAAGTCGGGCGAGGCTGCATGGTTGTCGAGTGGGTGGATGGCGAAGTGATGTTGAAACGTCAAGCGGAGGCAGAGGACGCTCGCGTCTACTGCCAGACGCTGCGCCAGATTCACACGCTCAACTGGAGAGCAGCAGGTCTCGACTGGCTACCGCTGCCTCCCGCGACTGGACCGGCAATGCACGAGCGTTCGCAAATCGCCGAGCGGCTGCAAGCATTCGGCGTCTACGATCTGCCGCACATCAAGCGCTTGCGCGACGGCCTGAACGGCCGCGTCCCTGACAGCGTGGAGCCGATGCTCGTCCACGGAGACGTGAACTTCGGTAACTTCATCCTCAGCCCGAACCACGGCGTAGGGGATTCGCCGGGCATCGCCGCGGTGCTCGATTGGGAGCAGACGCATCTGGGCGATCCGCTGTCGGACTGGGGGCGTCTGGCGGCGGAAGACCTGCTCGGCAATCTCGACCTGTCGGAAGGCGCACGGAAAGTGATGGGAACAACCTTGGAGAGCTACAGCCGTAGCGACGACGA
The DNA here is from genome assembly GCA_965207365.1 of Dehalococcoidia bacterium. Taxonomy (GTDB): domain Bacteria; phylum Chloroflexota; class Dehalococcoidia; order Bin125; family Bin125; genus Bin125. The sequence continues at coordinate 2,357,051 of OZ242281.1, forward strand.
TCTGCACTACTGGACGCTGCATCAGCTCTACAAGCACTCCTCAGCCACCGGAGCCCTCAGCGTCATCCACAATTGGGACATCAACTCGATCGCAGCGATGTACACGGAGCCGACGGATCGGTTGCTCAGCGCGTGAGGTTGGCTCTTCAGAGAACGTTTCAGAGGAAGTGCGACCGAAGCTACCGTCATACCCGCGCTGCGGCGCGGGTATCTCGCAGCGACTGGCTTGATCGCCTTGACCTGGAAGCACAGCCGACTAGGACGCAGTTCCTCGGGTTTCGACGGTCGGTGATGACCTCAGCGAGATTTCCGCGACGGAGCGCGGGAATGACGAAACCGAAATCCTGTCTCAGCCTGCGGGAGTGGGGACTAACAGTAGTGAGACGCTCGTGATGACGCTGCCTCTACACTCCTGCTATGCCTGACGACATTCAGTATCTGGTTCCGCTTCCTGAGATTGAGTCTCGATATGGGACTCATTCTCTGTTCGGGGAGCAGTTCACCGAGATCTCGCGTGGCCGGACGGTGTTGGAGATGCCGATCACTCGGCATACGGCTGGCGGCGCTCGCGGTGGCGTTCATGGCGGCGTGCTGGCCTCGCTAGCCGATATTGGCGTGGTTGCGGCGGTGCTCTCGACCTGTCGGGTTGGCGAGGCGATGCAAGGGACGTCGGAGCTGAACATCTCCTACCTGCGGCCGGCGGTGGGCTCGAAGGTTCGGGTGGAATCGAACGTGATCAAGAAGGGACGCACGCTGGCGGTTGGCGATGTTGACCTGCTCAGCGATCAGGGCAAATTGATCGCCAAGGCGCGGGTCACGTATTCGATTACGCAAACGGGTTGAACCGATGGACATCGAGCTGACCCCGGCGCTCGCGACTGAGTCGCTGCTGGCTGGCGGCGTTAGGGGCCACGTTGTCTCGGCCGAGCGGCTGGACGGCGGCGTCTCGAACCTGACCTGGCGGATCAGACGCAAGGATGACGAACCCGTCGTGCTCAGGTTGCAGCGTGAGCACGGCATCTTTCAGCCGTATGACGTTATCCGCGAGGCGCGAGTGATTGCATGCCTGGCAGCGTCTCCAATTCCCGTGCCGAACGTGTTGGGCACAGCCGATGTCGACTCGCCGCTCAAGTCGCCGTACGTGATTCTTGAATGGCTCGACTTTCCGCACATGGGCATGGTGCCAATGACAGCGCAGGTCGTGGACAGCTATCGCTCGATGGTTGAGTCAATTCATGCGCTGGAATGGCAATCCTACGGACTCGATTTCCTCGATCCACCGTCACCAGGGCCCGAGGCGGCGCTGCGCGACCTCGACGCCGTGCGCGCGCGGGCAATCGCGTTCAATTGTCAGCACGATCACCTGATTGCCGAGATCGGCGCGGTCCTCACTCAAAATCTGCCTGACAGTCCCAAGCCGCGCCTCTGTCACGGCGACATCAACGTGTTCAACTACCTCATCGGCAAAGATGGGATGATTGCGGGCGTGGTCGACTGGGAACAGGCGCAGCTTGGCGATCCATTATCGGACTGGGGATTGATCACCGCGCTAGGATCGCTCAAGGGCATGGACGCGCCGCCGGAGACTCACCCGCTGACCGCGCCGGCATTCGAGCGATCAGGCCGGGATGCGCGCGATCTGCGCTACTGGATGCTGCATCAGATGTACAAGTTGGCGGTGATACATCGCATCTGGTCGGAGATTGGCGATGCGCCGCCGTGGTACTCGTGGGCGGATGTTGAGCGGGTCTCGGAGCGTGCCTTGTCGTATCTGGGCGCATAGCCGCGCCAATTGCTAGTCCTCCACTCCGTCATTGCCACGCTTGCCGCGGCAAGCTCGCCGAGTGTTGAACCCAGGTGAGGTTGTCTCCATAGCCGCAACGCAGGACCTCTCGCGCCCTGTTTCCGTCATACCCGCGCTTGCCTCGGAGCCTGCCCCCGGCTTGAACGGGGGTATCTCGATCCTCTCCGTGCGTCAGTCGATACCAAAGTCGGCGAGATTGCCGCGGCAAGCGCGGGAATGACGGCGGTCTGGACGCGAACGCCGAGCAGACCCCCGCGTGAAGCGGGGGATGAGGAACAAGTCAGACAGCCTCACGTGCGAGGTCTTGTAGTCATCTACTCAGCGACGCCAAGTGCTCGACGCCATGCAACATGCTGCGTTCGTTCGGCGTCGCCAACGAGACGAGGCGGTGGGCGCCGGCTTCGGCGTACTGGTCGATTGCTTCGGCAGTGAGGCGGGCTGGGGGCGTGATGGTGATTTCCAGATCGCCAAGTTTGTCTGGTCGGCCGGCTTGCGCTGACAGTTCTTTGAGCTGCTGCACGTAGTCGGCGGTCTGCTCGGGATCCTGCATCCAGCCGTACCAACCCTGACCTCGCTGGGCGGCTCGCTTGAGTGCGGCCTTGGAGTGACCGCCGATGTGAATCGGCACGCCGCCTGGGTTGGTCGGTCTTGGGTGAGCGTCGATGCCGCTGAACTGCCAGAATTCGCCATCGAAGTCCGGGTCTTCCTCGTTCCAGAGCGCGCGCATGGCGTCGATTGATTCGTCGGTTCGGCGTCCGCGCTCTCGGAATGGCGCTCCGATGGCATCGAACTCCGGTTGCAGGTAGCCGGCGCCAATGCCGAGGATGACGCGTCCGTTGGAGAGCACGTCGGCCGAGGCGAACTCTTTGGCCAGAACGAGCGGGTTGCGCTGGGCAATCAGGACGATACCCGTGCCGAGCTTGACGGTCTCGGTGCAGGCAGCGAGGTAGGCAAGGACGACCGATGGATGCAGAAAGTCGTGCTCCGGGTCAGCCGGCGACGGCGCGACGCGGGGCTTGGGCAGGACGACGTGCTCGCCGCACCAGAGTGACTCCAGGCCAGATGATTCGGCGGCCTCTGCGATCGTTCGGAGTGCTCCGGGATCGGAGATGCCCGTACCCATGTTGAATATGCCGAGTTTCATTTCCACGCTCCAATTCTCGAACAACGTTCTTAAGTCCCCACCGCCGAGGAGGCCTTTGGAAAACTCCCTTTCTCCCCCCTTGCGGGGGAGAAGCCCCCTGCCTACGCAGGGGCAGGCTCCGGCAGAGGGGGGTCTGCTTTTCGGGAGCCCTCTCTGGTCAGCATCCGCCGACCCCCCTCTGTCACTCCGTGACATCTCCCCCCGCAAGGGGGGGAGAGGGGATTCGGGAGTTTCTCAAAGGTCTCCTCGGAGGCGGGACGTTGTGTTGGCGATTGGGCGCACTCGGGCAGGTTACGACTTGAGCAGCCCGTCGGTCAGGGTGACGTCGTAGTTGCCGTCGATGAAGGGCTGGGTGTCGAGGACTCTCTGGAGGAAGGGGATGTTGTGTTTGAGGCCCTCAATGCGTGAGCCGTCCAGTGCCTGGCGCAGCCGATCGAGCGCTTGCGGACGGTCGTCGCCATAGACGATCAGCTTGGCCATCAGCGGGTCGTAGAAATGCGAGACTTCGTCGCCCGAGGCGACGCCGGCATCGAGGCGCAGCCACGGTTCGTCCGGCACTTCGAGTAGGTCGATCGAGCCGGGGCTGGGCAGCAAGGTTTCGGGATCCTCGGCGTAGATGCGCGTCTCGATGGCGTGCCCTGAGATTGGCGGCGGGTCTCCGTAGCCGGGCAGCTCCGTCAGTGGCTCGCCAGCAGCGATGCGCAGTTGCCACTCGACGAGGTCGAGTCCGGTGACCATCTCAGTGACGGGATGCTCGACCTGGAGTCGGGTGTTCATTTCGAGGAAGAAGATCTCGCCTGAGGCGTCGAGCAAACACTCGACCGTCCCGGCATTCTGATAGTTCAGTCCCGCGACCGCATCGCGGACCTTGCTGTAGAGCCGTTCACGCAGATCGCTGGTCAGGTGCGGGGCAGGCGCGGGCGCCTCTTCGATCACTTTCTGGTGTCGGCGTTGGACGCTGCACTCGCGGTCGCCGAGGATCGCGGCGTTGCCGTGGCCGTCGCCGAAGACCTGGAGTTCGATGTGATGCGGTTCGACCAGCAGTCGCTCGAGGTAGACTTCGCCGGAGCCGAACGCGCGTTGAGCGGATGAGCGTGCGCGGCGGAGGGAGCGGGAGAACTGGTTGGGTCGCTTGACAGTCGCCATGCCGATCCCGCCGCCGCCGTACGATGCTTTGATCAGCAGCGGATAGCCGACCTCTTCCGCGACCGCTTCAGCGTCCTCATCGTCGACCGTAGCCGCCGAGCCGGGAATCACCGGCATGCCCAGGTCGCGCATCGTCGCACGGGCCTGGTTTTTGTTGCCCATCAACTCCATGTGCGCTGCCGCGGGACCGATGAAGGTGATCCCGCGTTCATCGCAAGCCTGGGCGAAGTGGCCGTTCTCAGAGAGCAGACCGTAGCCGGGATGGACGGCGTCGCAGCCAGCCTCGACTGCGGCGTCGAGCACGGCGTCGACGTTGATGTACGACTCAGCGACCGGCGCAGCGCCGATGTGCGTAGCGCCGTCCGCCTCACGGACATGCAAGGCGTCGGCGTCGGCGACGGAGTACACAGCGTGCGACTCGATGCCGAGCCGTCGGCAGGTGCGAGACACACGAGCGGCGATCTCGCCGCGGTTGGCGATCAGAACGCGTTGAAACATGGTTACGTTTGTTGAACTAGTCGCTCAGCGTGACCAGCACGTCGCCTTCCTGGACCTGGTCGCCCTGGGCGATGTGGATTTCGGCGACCTTGCCGTCGCTGGGCGCTTCGACCGGGATTTCCATCTTCATTGACTCGAGAATGACGAGCTCGTCGCCCTCTTCAACGGCGTCGCCGACTGCGGCGATCAGCTCGAAAATGGTGCCGGCCATCGGCGACTTCACATCGGCCATGGTTGTCTTCTCCGCTCTCTTCGTCTCTGGCTCAGTAGTGCGCGCTGCCGAAATCAATTCGTGCTGGCGTACAGTATTGCAGTATGGCCGCAGCGCTCGGTATATGCATCAGGTAAGAACGGCGAGCACGACGAGAACGCGAGAAGAACCATGAGACGGGAACTGGTTGAGCAACTGGTCTGTCCGGTGACGCGCGATCCGCTGAAGCTGGAGGTCGCGCGGGAGGACGAGAACGGCGATGTCCTGGAAGGGGCGTTGGTCTCGGAACGGATCAACTTCCGCTATCCGATCGAGGACGGAATCCCCAACCTGCTGCCCCCGGACATGCAGCGCCGGGCCGGTGAGTCGGTGTAGGCGTTCAGCGCCCTCGTCATTCCGGCGTAGGCCGGAATCTCGCGGATGCTGAACTTCGGATTCTTCGCGACGAGTCTCCTGCTTGCGCTGGAATGACAGCAGTATGCGCGCGGGACCCTTCCGCCTTCGGCATCTCCCCCACAAGAGACTGATGCATAACTCCCCTTCTCCCCCCTTGCGGGGGAGATGCCGAAGGCAGAGGGGGGGGTCCAGTCCGCAACTTCTATCTGGTGCTCACCGACCGACCCCCCCTCTGTCACTCCGTGACATCTCCCCCCGCAAGGGGGGGAGAGCGGAATCTGAGGTTGCGCATCAGTCTCACAAGGGGGGAGAAGGGAAAGGCAGCATCCACACGTTGCACACGGTGTCGCGATAGACAGCGATCTCCGGTCGTGCGATGTAAGCTCGTTTGAACAGCAGTTGGACTTTAATCCGGTCCCGTGAGGCCGGGAAGGTCAACGAGATGTATCTGAAGTATCTGCTTCCCTCCTCTGACGTACACGCGTATCAGCCGCACAACCAGCGCTTGTCGCTGGTTTTTTCGTCTTCCCGTGCAGTGTTCCCTGTCGAGGTCAAATCATGATGACCTCCATGGAGGCTGCGGCGATGGACCGCGCCATCACACGAATTGCGCACGAGATTGTCGAGCGACACCCCGACCCCGAACCGCTCATGCTGGTCGGGATGAGAACCCGCGGCGTCCCACTGGCGGAACGGTTGGCCTTGCGAATCGAAGGCATCGACAAGCGACGCGTTCCGGTCGGCGCGATTGACATCTCTCTGTATCGGGACGACCTGGCACAACGGCCGCATGCGCGTATGCAGCCGTCGAGAATCCCGGAAGACATCGACGGCGCAGTGATCGTGCTGGTCGACGATGTGCTGTTCACCGGACGCTCGATTCGGGCGGCGCTGGACGCGCTGATTCACTACGGTCGCCCCGCTGCGATTGAACTGGCGGTCCTGATCGATCGCGGCCATCGCGAACTGCCGATCCGAGCCGACTACGTCGGCAAGAACATTCCCACGCAACGCGGCGACGACGTACGCGTGTCGCTGCTGGAATCGGACGGGCAGGATTGCGTCGGCGTGTACGAAGAGAGGATGTCGCGTGGTCGCTGAACAAGCCACTGAAACGGCGATGCCACCTACTGCAACAGATGCAACCGATGCGACCGAGCGGATCGCTCAGCCGTCGCGTGCGCCGTTCGACGAGCCGGTCACCGATTGGCGGCAGCGACATCTGTTGGACGTCGACACCTTGTCCAAGGATGAAATTCTGCGCGTGTTATCGACGGCCAGCGCGATGGCCGAGGTTTTGGACCGTTCGGTCGCGCGTACACCGGCGCTGCGCGGAGTGACCATATTCAATCTGTTCTACGAAGCATCGACGCGGACACGATCCTCCTTCGAGCTGGCGGGCAAGATTCTTGGCGCCGACGTGATCAACGTTTCCGGTTCAGGATCCTCCGTCGAGAAAGGCGAGTCGCTGGTCGAGACGCTGAACACGCTCTCGGCCGTTGGCGCAGACGCCGTCGTGATGCGACACCACGCCTCGGGCTCGCCCTGGTTGGCGTCGCGGACGATTGACGGTCACGTCATCAACGCCGGCGATGGTCAACATGCGCATCCGACACAGGCGCTGCTGGACGCGTACATCCTGCTCCAGGAGTTTGGCGACCTTGCCGGACGCAAGGTCGTGATTGTCGGCGACGTTCTCCACTCACGCGTGGCGCGATCGAATTTGTGGTCTCTGACGACGTTGGGTGCTGAGGTAACCCTGGTTGCCCCTCGTCCACTGCTCCCGGCCGCGCTGGCGCCAGGCGCAACTGAGCGCAAGCATCCGCTGTCGTTGCCCTCGGTTCAGATTGAATCGGACCTCGACCGGGCAATCGTAGGCGCCGACGCGGTGATGGCGTTGCGGATTCAGAATGAACGCCTAACGGGAAAGCTGTTGCCCTCCTCGGCTGAGTTTGCGCGTCGATATCAACTGACTGCAGAGCGGATCGCGAAAGCGTCGGCCGAAGCCATCGTGATGCACCCCGGACCCATGAACGAGGGTGTGGAAATCGCCGTTGACGTGGCTCATGGCGCACAGAGCCGGATTGAGGCACAGGTCTCGGCCGGATTGGCGGTGCGGATGGCCGTGTTGTTCTTATTGATTCGAGGCGGCGCATGACATCGCTTCTGATTCGTAGCGGCAGAGTGGTCGATCCGATGTCGGGTGTTGATGAGATCTTCGATGTACGGATCGTCGATGGCCGCATCGCTGAAGTCGGCGCGCAACTACTGGCAACGGATTGTGTGGAAGTGGTGGAGGCGAATGGCCTGGTAGTGTCGCCGGGATTTGTCGATCTGCACACGCATCTGCGGGAACCGGGACAGGAACACAAGGAAACGATCGCTTCGGGCGCACGAGCAGCGGCGCGTGGCGGCTTCACCACCATTTGTGCGATGCCCAACACCGATCCGGCGATGGACTCGGCGGCGATCATCGATGGCGTCCTGCAACGCGCCCGCGATGTTGATTGTCGGGTTCTGCCGATTGGGGCTGTCAGTAAGGGGCGCAAGGGTCACGAGTTGACCGAGTTGGCGGCCTTGCGAGATGCCGGAGCCGTCGCAGTCTCGGACGATGGCGATGCCGTGGCGGACACATCGCTGGCGCGGCGCGCGTTTGAGTACTTGTCGGACATCGGCATTCCACTGGCCGAGCATTGTGAGGATCCGGCGATTGCGCAGGGTGGCGTGATGCACGACGGCGCAGTCTCGGCCAGACTCGGCTTGCGCGGACAGCCGGCAGCCGCCGAGCTGTCGATCGTCCAGCGCGACATCGCACTGGCCGAAGCGGCGGGCGCTCAACTGCATTGCTGCCATCTCTCGACCGAGCCGGCGCTGCAAGCTGTGGCTGATGCCAGAGCGCGCGGGCTGCATGTCACCGCAGAAGTGACGCCGCATCATCTCTGTCTGACGCATGACGCGGTCGCGGGCCATGGCGATGACCTCTTGTACGACACCAACGCCAAGGTCAACCCACCACTTCGTACCGAGGCGGATGTCCAAGCCTGCATCGACGCGCTGGCCGCGGGCATTGTCGACGCTGTGGCCACCGACCACGCGCCTCACGCTGCGATTGATAAGCAATGTGAGTTCGACGCCGCCTCGTTTGGTATCTCGGCACTCGAATCGGCCTGGGGAGTTGTGAACTCGCTGGTCGACTCCGGACGCTTAACGCTGTCTGAGGCGATTGAGCGACTGACGATTGGTCCGGTGCGCGCCTGGAACCTTGACCGTGGCGATTTGACCGGACTGGGAACGTTGCAGGTCGGCGCGCCGGCAGACGTGACGCTGTTGTCGACCGACGCAGTGTCGCGAGTCGAGCCTGCGTCATGGGCCTCAATGGGCAAGAACACACCGCTCGCGGGTCACACGCTGGTCGGCGTGGTCGCGGCGACGATATCTCAGGGACGCATCGTCTGGGACGGTCGGGAGCACTGATGTCAGAACATATTGAGGCGGCGCTGGTACTGGCCGACGGAGCCGTGTTCCGCGGCATAGCGCTCGGCGCCGCAAGCGACACGTGGGGCGAGGTCGTCTTCAACACCTCGATGACCGGCTACCAGGAAATGCTCACGGATCCGTCCTACGCCGGACAGATCCTGGTGCTCACATACCCACTGATCGGCAACTACGGCATCGACCCTCCAATCGATGAGTCGCGGCAGATCCAGGTACGCGGACTGGTCGTGCGCTCAGAGTGCGATTCACCCTCGCACCCGCGCGGAGGGATGCGGCTGCATGACTATCTGGCGTCAGCCGGGATTCCAGGCATCGCGGGCATCGACACCCGCGCGATCACCCGGCGGATCCGTCACGAAGGCGTGATGATGGGCATGATCGTTCCTCTAGACGAGGTCGAAGATGCCCAGCGTCGGCTTTCGGAACTGCCCGACTACGACACGCAGGATTTCATCAGCGTGGGCACCGACGAACCATACAGCTGGCATGATGGCGCGCCGCAGACGTTGGTCAATTGCAACAGCGGACCGGGGCCGCACATCGTGGTCCTGGATGAAGGGCTGAAGTTCAACATCTTGCGCAACCTGCGGCGACGCGGTTGCCAGGTCACCGCGATGCCTCCAAACTCAGGCGTCGAGGACATCCTCGCGGTCAACCCAAACGGCGTGTTGCTCTCGCCCGGGCCTGGCGATCCACAGTTGCGAGAGCTGCAGGTGCAGACCGCGACATCGTTGATCGGCAAGCTGCCGATCATGGGGATCTGCATGGGACATCAGGTGCTGGGCCGCTCATTCGGCGCAGATACGTTCAAGCTCAAGTTCGGTCATCGCGGCGGAAATCATCCCGTGTTGGAGGTTCCCACCGGACGGATCGCGATCACCGCCCAAAATCACGGCTACGCCGTCGATCCCGACGGGCTCTCGGCCGATGTCGACGTGACGCACATCAATCTGCACGACCAAACGGTCGAGGGATTAGCGCACCGCACCGAGCCAGTGTTCTCGATTCAATACCACGCAGAGGCGTCACCGGGTCCACTGGACAACGGACACCTCTTCGACCGATTCCTCGACCTGATCGGCGAGGCCCAGGGAGACTGACATGACGCACTCAACCGGCCCGGGCGACGGCGCCGAACCTCAGTACCGATTGGCAACGGCCGACGACGCGACAGCCATTGCCGACGTGATCCGCGATGTGGTTGAAGGGCCGAATCCGGTCGTCTTTGATCGGCCCTGGAGCGTCGAGGAAGTCTCGATGTGGCGGCGTCGCCTGGGCAACAGCGGCGCAATCTACGTCGCCGTGGAGGGCGACATGCTGATCGGCTTCGGTTCGCTCGACTACAACACGCGGCAGCCTGAGACGGCCACACTCGGCGTCTGGCTGCGTTCGGAGTGGCGACGGCGCGGGATCGGCACAGTGCTCGCGGAGTATCTGCTATCGCATGCCCGCGAACAGCACTTCGAGCGCGTCGTCGGATCAGTGCCGGACAACAATGAAGCTGCGCTCTCATTCCTCAGCGCCATCGGTGCGCTCGCGCCGCTGATCAATCCAGACTCACGATTCGAGCTGCCACTGTGACGGGAACTTCGCTTGACGCTTCGAGGCTGGATGTTCGTCGGCGCCGCTCTGTGCGGGATGGCCGGCATCACGAGCCTGACGCTCGCGATGTGCTGCATCTTCGACATCATCGGCGGTCAATGCGAGCTGTGGCTGCTGGGACCGTTCGTGCTCTTGCCGTTCGGGCTTGGACTCGGACTCATTGGGCGCGCCGCCGGCAGGCCCGCAGATTGCCAAGAATCGAGATTCCCGCCTGCGCGGGAATGACGGAGGAGTGTTGTGGTTGAGGTGAACGTGAAGAAGCCTGAATCCGTCCTGATCATTGGCAGCGGTCCGATCGTGATCGGCCAGGCGGCCGAGTTCGACTATGCCGGCACGCAGGCATGCAAAGCCATGACTGAGGAAGGCGTGCGTTCGATCCTGGTCAATTCCAACCCCGCCACGATCATGACCGACGAGGGCGTCGCAGACGAGGTCTACATCGAACCACTGACCGTTCCGGTACTCAGGCGAATCATCGAGAAAGAGCGTCCCGAGGGTCTGCTGCCCACGCTTGGTGGACAGGTGGGACTCAATCTCGCTGTCGATCTGCATGAGGCGGGCGTGCTGGAAGAATTCAACGTCAGATTGCTCGGCACGCCGTTGGACGCGATTCGCCGCGCCGAGGATCGCGAGCTGTTTCGCCAGGCCATGCGCGATATCGGCGAGCCGACGCCTCCGTCGGCAGTCGTCACTACGGTCGACCAAGCTCGCGAGGCATTGGAAGAGATCGGACTGCCGGTCGCGATTCGCCCCGCGTACACGCTCGGCGGCACCGGAGGCGGGTTCGTCCGGACGATGGATGAGTTTGAGCGCGTTGTGCAGACCGGACTGGACGCGTCGCCGATTACGCAGATTCTGATCGAGCGCTCACTGTTGGGCTGGAAAGAGGTCGAGTACGAGGTGATGCGCGACGGCGCCGACACGTGCATCACGATTTGCAACATGGAGAACCTCGACCCGATGGGCGTCCACACGGGCGATTCCATCGTGGTCGCTCCGTCGCAGACGCTGTCCGACAAGGACTATCAGATGTTGCGCTCTGCCTCGCTGAACATCATTCGTTCGCTGGGCATCGAGGGCGGCTGCAACGTCCAGCTCGCGCTGGCGCCGCGACAGGATGTGGTTCCCTGGCCGCCGGAGTCGATGCGCGAAGGCGGCGGCGTTGGCATCCCGCACGACGAACCCTTGCCGTACTACGTGATCGAGGTCAACCCGCGCGTCAGCCGATCTTCTGCGCTGGCGTCGAAGGCGACCGGCTATCCAATCGCTCGCGTGGCCGCGAAGATCGCCGCCGGCAAGCGACTGGACGAGATCGCCAACCAGGTCACGGGCCGGACGCAGGCGGCATTCGAGCCGGCGCTTGACTATTGCGTCGTCAAGATTCCGCGCTGGCCGTTCGACAAGTTCGAGGCCGGCGACCGCGTGCTCGGCACGCAGATGAAGGCCACTGGCGAGGTGATGGCGATCGACCGTTCCTTCGAGGCTGCGCTGCAGAAAGCGATCCGCTCGCTGGAAGTTGGCGGTAAGTCGGTGCTGTGGGAGGACTCAGAGGCCGAGGCGGAGCCGGTCAAGGCCGCCGAGACCCCGACCGACATTCGCCTCTGGCACCTGCTCGCCGCGGTGCGGTCAGATGTTCCTCTGGACGAGATCGCCCGACGCTCAGGCGTTGATCCCTGGTTCTTGGAACGGCTCGAGAAGATCGTGCTGATGGAGCGTCGCTTGCTCGCGGAACCACTGACGCCAACATTGATGCGTCGCGCCAAGCGGATGGGCTTTGCCGATGAGCAGATTGCCAACCTGGCTGGCAGCGTCGATGAACGCATCCGAGAGCAACGTGTTGGATGGGGCATCAAGCCGGTCTACAAAATGGTCGACACCTGCGCGGCCGAGTTCGACGCGGTGACTCCCTATTTCTACTCGACCTATGAAGATGAGAACGAGGCCGAGCCGCAGCAAGGCAATCGCGCTCTCGTGGTTGGGTCGGGTCCGATCCGCATCGGGCAGGGCATCGAGTTTGACTACGCGTCTGTCAAAGCCGCGCAAGCGCTGCGCGCTGCCGGGTGGGGCGCGGTGATGGCGAATAGCAATCCCGAGACCGTCTCGACCGATTTCGACACTTCAGATCGCCTGTATTTTGAACCACTCGACGAAGAGGCCGTCCGCGACATCCTCGAGAACGAAGACGGTTCGCAGAACGGCAATGGCGGAGTCTCATCGATCCTCCAGTTCGGTGGACAGACGGCGATCAATCTCGCCGGCCCGCTGACCAGTGCTGCGCGTCCGATTCTTGGCTCTTCCGCTGATGTCATCGATCTGGCCGAAGACCGTCGGCGATTCGAACGATTCCTCGCCGACCTCGGCATTCCCCAACCTCCGGGCACAGCGGTCAACAACGTCGATGAGGCCGTGCTGGCGGCGGATGCGATTGGCTATCCGGTGCTGGTGCGGCCGTCATACGTCCTCGGTGGACGCGCGATGGAGATCGTGCAGGGCGTCGGCGATCTGGCTCGCTACGTGGTGCAGGCGCAGGCCGCCGCACCCGGCAAGCCGATCTTGATTGACAAGTATCTGGCTGGGATTGAGGTCGAAGTTGATGCGATCTGCGGTGGCCCCGGTGACGATGCTGTGTTGATCCCGGGAATCATGGAGCACATCGAACGCGCTGGCGTGCATTCGGGCGACTCGATGGCTGTCTATCCGGCGCCGAATCTCCGTGCGAGTGAGGTCGCGAAGATCATCGATTACACCCGCGAGATCGGCATCGGACTCGGCGTGGCCGGACTGATGAATATCCAGTACGTGATCATGCGCGAGTCGGATGATCATGACAGCGATGTGTTCGTCCTTGAGGTCAATCCACGCGCGAGTCGCACCGTGCCATTCCTGAGCAAGATCACCGGCGTGCCGATGGTCGAAGTCGCCGTGCGCGCCATGCTGGGTGAGACGTTGGCCGAACAGGGCTATCCCGGCGGACTCTGGCCTGCGACACCGCTGGTTGCCGTCAAGGCGCCGGTCTTCTCGATGTCGAAGCTGTCTGGTGTGGACACGCACTTGGGGCCGGAGATGAAATCCACCGGCGAAGTCATGGGCGTCGATGTCGACTACGACAAGGCGCTGAGCAAGGCGTTGATCGCGGCCGGTATGGCTGTCCCGGCGAAGGGCAAAGCGTTGCTCAGCATCGCCGACCAGGACAAGCCGGCCGCCCTCTCGTTAATTCGAGAGTTGGGCGAAGCAGGCTACGAGTTCCATGCCACAATCGGCACGGCGAACCTGATTCGTGGTCTCGGGTATGAGGTCCACGACGCTCCCAAGCGCGAAGTCGGCGGCGATCCTGACGTGATTGACCTGATTCGCTCGGGACAAATCGACATGGTGATCAACACGCCCGAGCAGATCAGCAGCAACATCCGCGATGGGTTCCATATCCGTCGCGCCGCCGCCGAGCAGCGGATCCCCTGCTTCACATCCATCGATACGGCGCATCATGCCGTCGGCGCGATGCTTGAAGGTGGCGCGGACTACAACATCGCACCGCTTCCCGACTATACGGGCGGCCGGATCTAGGGAACCGGAGAGTCAATCAGGTGCGCCGCGCCGCCGCCCGGGTGATCGAGACGGAAGAAATCTATCCCGGCACGTTCATCACCTGGTACGACGCGCCGTCGCTCTCACAGCATGCGCAGCCAGGCCAGTTTGTGATGGTCGACCCCGGCAGCGAGCACGGGACCTTCGATCCGCTCCTACCCCGAGCGTTTTCCTACTATCGATTCCGCTTCGCCTCGGCGAGGGACTCCGAGCGCCAGTTCGCGTTGCTGTACACCGTCATCGGTCGCGTCACCGAGCAGATGGCGACGATGCAGGCAGGTGACCGTGTCTGGATGACCGGACCGCTGGGCCGAGGGTTCGACGTGCGACGTACCGCCTCGAATCTGTTGCTCGTTGGTGGCGGCGTGGGGATTGCTCCGCTGGTGGCATTGGCGGATTCGGAATCCGAACGGTCATCGCGATCGCGATCAATCGTCCTTTGTTTCGGTGCGCGCAGCGCCGACGGTGTCTATCCGGCCGAGCTATTGCCGCCGCAGGTCGAGTACCAGGTCTCGACCGAGGATGGCTCCATGGGCAGCCAGGGATTCGTGACAGACTTGTTTGCCAAGTACCTGACCTGGGCCGACCAGTCGTTCGCCTGCGGCCCGGTCCCGATGTTCCGCGCAATGTCGCCGATCATCCGGCAAGACGGCATGAATCGCCCGGTCCAAATCCTGATGGAAACCGAGATGGCCTGCGGAACCGGCATCTGCTACGGCTGCGCCGTCTTCACCAAGCAAGGCGTAAAGCTCTGCTGCAAGGACGGTCCGAGGTTTGAGCTGCTCGATGTCTACCCGAACGGCTAACGCAAGCATCCAATGCCGGAGATTCCTTACAGCGGCCTGACTGGCAACGACGCCAGTGACGCGCATCTATGGAAACATGGACTCCTTTACGGGGACGCTGATGAAGTCTGGGAAGGACGAGCCAAGTACTTCGACCAGGAATCCAAGTACTTCACGGACGACAATGGCAACCTGCGGCTTCGTCCCGACCGACTTGTCATGATTGGCCTTGACGCGGGCAGACGGCTGCTGACCGTCATTCTCGATCCACCCGATGAAGGAGGGTTCTCCCACGTCGTCACAGGTTGGCCATCCACAAGAGCTGAGAAAAACTCGGTACGATCAACCGGGAGGAAGGATGCGGCGTCGATGAATGAACACGGTGACGAGTGGCACACGATGGACCCGCCGATCGAGGATGCGGTTGAGATTCCCTATGACCCCTCAAAGAGAGGTCCGGGCGCGTTGAAGATCGAGGTAGAGTTTGACCGTGCGGAGATTAACCGACTGAAAGCCGGAATTCCGAGGGGACCAGTAGGCGTCACTCGCTTCATCAAGAACGCCGCGCTCGCCGAAGCGGATCGGCTGGCCGCTGCGGCTGAGCGTGAAGAAGTGCCCCAGGCGGACTAGTTTTACGGAGACACCGTGCCGTCAGAAGCTCAACTGATACTCAACGATCTCGTGTTTCCCGAAGGGCCGCGATGGCACGAGGGCCGGCTCTGGTTCTCCGATATGCATGCGCATGAAGTCGTTGCTGTCACCTCCGATGGTGAACGCGAGACGATTGTCGAAGTGCCCAATCAGCCTTCAGGGCTTGGTTTCCTTCCCGATGGACGCCTGCTGATCGTCTCGATGACGGACCGCAAGCTGCTGCGCCTCGATCCCGACGGCCTGTACGAGGTCGCCGACATCTCCGATCAAGCGCCCTACCACTGCAACGACATGGTGGTTGACGCTGCCGGCAACGCGTACATCGGCAACTTCGGCTTTGACATCACCGATGGCTCCGCGCCTCGTGCGACCACGATTGTGAAGGTCACGACCGATGGTGAATCGTCCATCGTGGCCGACGGCATCCAGTTTCCCAATGGCACGGTGATCACACCTGATGGCGGCACGCTGATCGTCGGCGAGAGCTGGGGTCAGCGCTTGACCGCCTTCGACGTCGAGTCGGATGGATCGCTGTCCAATCAGCGCGTCTGGGCTGACCTGGCCCAAAGCGGCGTTGGGCCTCCAGACGGCATCTGTCTAGACGCTGAAGGTGCGATCTGGGTCGCGGTGCCGACGAATCCTGGCGCACTGGCTCGTGTCGCCGAGGGCGGCGAAGTCCTGGAACGGATTGACGTGCCGGACATGGGCGTCTACGCCTGCATGCTGGGCGGCGAGGAACGCAAGACGCTGTTCTCGCTTGAAGCGCCGACATCGAATCCTCAGCCAGGTGATCCGCGACGGGGACGCATTCGAGCCTTCGATGTCGAGGTCGGCGGGGCAGGTCTGCCATAGAATCCGCAGTCGACGCCATGTCGAAGTCCGGTTTGAGACGGACGCTTCGAGCGTCAAGGGCTTCATTGCCAGTTGAACTGGTCGAGGGTTGGTCGACGGCGATCTGTGCTCGGGTGAACGCTCTGGTGCAGTGGCGCCAGGCCGAAATCGTGCATTGTTATGTCGGCGCGCTCCCCGGTGAAGTTCGTACAGAGCGCTTGATTGAAGGTGCATTGCGCGATCACAAGCGAGTCATCTGTCCTCGTATCCGCCCCCACGGACAGTTGGACCATCGAGAGGTGACTGAGCTGTCCCAGTTGACTGACTCGGCGTTTGGTCTGCAAGAACCGGATCCGGAGTTGTGCGCTCCAGGCGATGCGGATTCGGCGGAGATTGTGGTCGTCCCGGGTGTTGCATTCAGCGCCGACGGACATCGGCTGGGAATGGGCGGCGGCTACTACGACCGATTTCTCTCGCAGAGCGAGAACCTACGGATCGCTCTGGCATATGAAATGCAATTGGTCGATACGATCCCGCGAGTCAACCATGACGAGCCGGTAGATCTGATTGTGACCGAAATGCGAGTGATCAAGTGTCGATGATCCAGTGGATGCCTGCGCGTCGCGCTGCCGTGTTTCACGCGGTCACCGCACGAGACAATCTGGTTGCAACATTTGCAGAGATGTATCCGGCGGTCTGGGATGCAATCCAGGATCAAGGTGGAGCCGAACTGGAAGAAGTGGTCGCGGTCTATCACTCAATCGGGGAGGAAGAGTTGGTATTGTCGGCGGGGCTCGAGTTTCAGGGCGATTTCTCGCCTCTGGAACCGTTGGCGCTGCTTGAGCTGGGCGGTTGCGAGGCCGGAATGATTGATCACTTCGGACCGTACCTGTTTGCCGACTTCCGACAGACACAGGCTCAGTTGGAGGCGGAACTGGACTCGGAAGGTCGCACTCCGAGCGGCATAGTAGTTGAGCGCTATCTCACGTTGCCCGACGCGGAACCGGATCAATCCAAGTGGCATACCGAGATCTGGCTGCTGCTGTCGTAGTCTGCTCCAAACACCCCAAACACAGAGTCACAAACGGAGGACCGCAATGCCCGAAGTTGTTCAGCTAGCCGCCAGACGAGCTGCTGTGATGCATGCCAACGCATCGACCGAGGAGCTGCCCGCCACATTTGCGCGCATCTTCCCGGCGGTGTACGCCGCATTGACAGAGCAGGGTGTGACTGAGATGGGTCACGTGATTGCCGTCTACCACACGATGGACGCAAATCAGATGTCGCTTTCGGCGGGCATCGAAGTTGGCGACGTTGTCGAGCTCGCGGAACCGCTGGAGCTGCTTGAGATGCCAGCCTGCGACGCCGTCAAGGCCGACCATTTCGGCCCGTACGATCAGCTCGCGCAGACCCACGAGTCAATTTGGCCCTTCGTCGAGAAGCTTGGCCGGGCACCGAGCAGCGGCCCAATCGAGCGCTACATCACCGATCCCGAGGCAGAGCCGGATCAGTCGAAGTGGCACACGGAGATTCTTCTGCCGCTGCAGTAGTGTTGGTGTTCCGTAGGGGCGCCCCTTGTGGGCGCCCGTTTGGCGTTGGTGCTGGGTCCAAAAGGGAAGGGCGCCCACAAGGGACGCCCCTACCTACACGTGCTGAGAAACTGGCGGGCCGAGTGGAGCGGGGGACGGGATTCGAACCCGCGGCCACCTGCTTGGAAGGCAGGAGCTCTACCCCTGAGCTACCCCCGCTTGCCCAGATCAGCTTAGCGGCCATCCGCCCGGACTCAACGAGCCCGGGCGGCCGCTTGCTTACCGCTCCCGGAGCTGACGCAATTCAGGGTCCTTGCGCAGCTCGCGGTAGGCCTTGCTCTGGATCTGACGGATTCGCTCCCGGGTCAGGCCGAAGCGATTTCCGACCTGCTCCAGGGTGTATTCGTTGCCGTCCTCGAGACCGAAACGCATGGCCAGCACCGCGGCTTCACGCGGCTCCAGCCGTCCCAGTGCTTCACGGGTCATCCCGGTCAGCGCCTGATGCAGGACTTCGTCCTCCGGCGAGAGCGCGTCCTCGTCGGCGAGGAAGCGGGTCAAGTCGGAATCATCGTCCTCATCCGACACACTCTTATCGAGCGAAGCCGGGGTCATCGAGATCCGCTGCAGCGTCCGCACTCGATCCTCGGTCTCGTCCAACTCCAGGGCGAGTGCGGCGGCGGTCGGTTGCGCCTGGAACTCCTGACGCAGTCGTCGTTCGGCTCGCTTGAGCTTGTTGATCAGCTCCGTGGTGTGCACCGGCACGCGGATCAGGTTCGCGGTGTCGGCCAACGATCGTGTGACTGACTGTCGAATCCACCAGGTCGCGTAGGTCGAGAACTTGTTGCCCTTGCGGTAGTCGAACTTTTCGACTGCACGGAAGAGACCAACGTTGCCCTCTTGGATCAGGTCCAGCAAGTGCAGACCCTTCTTCTGGTACTTCTTCGAGACCGAGACGACCAGTCGCAGGTTGGAGATGTACATCGTCCGTTCAGCGTCGTAGCCGTCCCACTTGGCCTCGGTCAGTCGTCGTTCGGCTCGCCGGACCAGGCCCTCGTCAAGTGACAGCAGTGTTTCGGCATCGCTCTGTAGGTCCTCCGGGTGGGACTTCCAGCCCAGCGCGACGGCTGAGCGCCGGTACAGGCGCGGCATGACGATCGACGAGACAATCGACAGCGCGATCACCAGGTCAGCGACGTACTCCTGTTCCAGTCCGCACTCGGCGCTGAGCCGCGATGCAAACTGCGGTTCGAGTTTGCCATCGACGGCCTCACGGAAGCGTTCGTGCCCGATCAGCTCGTCAAACGGCAAGGTGTGCAGGTACAGCGTCCGCGCTGCGATCTCGGTGATGCGATTCAGTTCTCCGAGCTGTCGAAGCAACTCGGCCCAGACCTGCATCGGTTTCGGTGCGTAGCCAAGCTCATCGGCCAAGCCAAGCTCCAGGGCGTCAACCCAACGAGCTCGCTCGATCGCGGCGCCCAGCTCCTGTTCCTGCTCGGCAGTGAGCAGCGGCCGGCGGCCGATCTCGTTGAAGTAGGCGCGCGTGGCGTCGATGTCCGGGTCGGCATCCGGATTGGCAGCTCGGCGGCGACGAGACTTGCGCTTGGGCGCCGCAGCTTCGGCTGCATCCGGATCGCTGGCGAAGCTCCAGGTTGGAGTCAGTTCGCTGAAGCGGACGGTCGGACGCGGCGCGTCGCTCATTCGTCGCCGCCAGGCGGCGGCGACGTGCTTGGTCGGCGCTCGCGTGGCGGCGATGTCGAATCCGTCAAGCGGGATCAGCTTGTCTTCGGTCCCCTCCGGTGCAGTGTGTCGCTCATCGCCCATCACCTCGCTGTGCTCCTCGATCAGCACCTCAATGTCAGCGCCATCGTGGTCGAGTCGTTGCTCGAACGTCATCCGATCCCCCTTTCGTTCAGTGCTACTGGCTGTTCTTGCTGCTCCAAGCAGCAGGGTTCCAGCGCGCTCTCCAACAGTACGAAAATGGCTGCGAGTTTGTTCCCGAACCTGCAAGCAACTGCGTCGCGCTGTACGGGAGAAGTGAGCCCGCCGTCACCGACGCGGCGTCAACGTCACAAAGTGACAGTCGGGATGTGGCGAAGAGAACGGAGTCTTCGTCAGTCTGCCACAGCGGCGACCCGGTCTGCTGCTCTGTCTGCCGCCATATCCGCCGTTTTGACCGCCGCTTTGCCCGGAGCGTGTCGCACATCGTCGGGCCGCATCGCACGCGTCCAGGCCGCGAACTCAAGCATGATCCCGTCGGGATCGTAGAAGTAAACGGAGCGCACGAAGACGCCCGGATGATTCTCGCGAGCGATGCCGCGCGCCGAATCGTCGTGGTTCAGAATTGGCGTGCAACGCACGCCGGAGTCAATCAGTTTGTCCCTCAGGGCCTGGATCTCGTCCGCGTCGACATTGAAGGCGACGTGGTTCATCGATGCCACGGCGGTCACCAGCTCCGCCGACGGATCGAAGAACGTATTGGGATCGGGAGACGCAATTCCCGGCGCCGGCTCGGGCGCATTGGGGAAGTTGAAGAAGGCCAGACAGTCGCCGTTGCCGATGTCGAAAAAGAAGTGTTGTCCCATGTCGCCAGGCAGCTCGATCGTCTTGACCAGCGGGAAACCCAAGACCCCGCTGTAGAAGTCGACCGTGCGCTGCATGTCGTGACAGACGAGCGCCAGATGGTTGATCCCTGAGACGTTGAAGTTGCCAACCGTTGACTTGGTCGGCTGGGCGTCATTGGTCGTCATCGGTCACGCTCCTCGGTCTGTGGTGGCCTCCCAGGATACTCGTCTGGCAATGGCGAGGCGCGATTGTGGGCTGGAGGCCATTTCTATCGACTGGATTACTTGCGATATCAAAATCATCTATCGTGAATACCGCTAACTATTGACGATACCCGCATCATCCGTACCTTAATCAAACGTTCACAAAGGATACTCACCAACGGCTCCCACGATCGTCGTGCGAAGCCTGTCATAACCACTCAAAACCACCATGCGGCAGAGAGACCGCGAGCAGGGACTGAGCACTCCGATGACCCAGACCACCGAAATCAGTACTCCAGACGGCGTTGAAGTCGTCGGAGCCATACAGGACGGCTTCGACGCGATTCTGACCGAGGACGCGTTGGCATTTGTCGCGGGTCTGCACCGGATGTTCAACGCCCGCCGGCAGGAACTGCTGGAGCGCCGCATGGTGCGCCAGGCCGAGTTTGACCAGGGCGCGCTGCCCGACTTCCTCTCTGACACCGAGGAAGTCCGCTTCGGCTCCTGGCAAGTCGCACCGACACCTGAAGACCTGCAACAGCGCTGGGCCGAAATCACCGGCCCGGTCGACCGCAAGATGATGATCGGCGCACTCAACTCAGGCGCCGATGCATTCATGGCCGACTTCGAAGACTCCCTGTCGCCGACCTGGGACAACGTCGTCAATGGGCAGATCAACGCCCGCGACGCCGTTCGCCGGGAAATCACATTCGAGAACCCCGACGGCTCGGTGCGCACGCTCAACGAGCAGATCGCCACGCTGTTGATTCGGCCGCGCGGCTGGCACCTGGACGAGAAGCACGTGCTGGTCGACGGCGAACCGGTCGCCGCCTCACTGTTCGACTTCGGCATATACATGTTCCACAACGCCGCCGAGCGCGTCGCTCGTGGGACCGGTCCCTACTTCTATCTGCCCAAACTGGAATCACACCTGGAAGCGCGCCTCTGGAATGACGCCTTCGTCAAGGCCCAGAACGACCTTGGCGTGCCCCAGGGCAGCATTCGCGCGACGGTGCTGATCGAGACGCTGCCCGCCGCGTTCGAGATGGAAGAAATCCTCTACGAGCTGCGCGATCACTCCGCGGGACTCAATGCCGGTCGCTGGGACTACATCTTCTCGGCGGTCAAGCGCTTCAAGTCGCAACCGACCTTTACCCTGCCCGACCGCGTCCAGGTGACCATGACGACACCGTTCATGCGCGCCTACACCGAACTCCTCGTACGCACCTGTCACAAGCGCGGCGCACACGCGATGGGCGGCATGGCGGCGTTTATCCCTTCTCGGCGCGACCCTGAGATCAACGAGATCGCTCTGACCGGCGTGCGCGCCGACAAGGAGCGCGAGTCAACCGACGGTTTCGACGGCACCTGGGTCGCGCATCCCGACCTGGTCAACGTTGCCCGTGACATCTTCGAAACCAATCTCAACGGCGCCCGCAACCAACGCGAGCGGATGCGCGAGGACGTGAGCGTTGCCGCCAGCGACCTTGTTTCGCTCGATCAGTCCGGCGGTTCGGTTTCGGAAGCCGGATTGCGACTGAACATCTCTGTTGCGTTGCAGTACATCAATAGCTGGCTCAACGGAGTCGGCGCGGCTGCGATCAACAACCTCATGGAAGACGCAGCGACGGCGGAGATATCCCGGGGACAGCTCTGGCAGTGGATTCAGCACAATGCCGAGCTGGACGATGGCCGCTCGATCACGTCGGACCTGTACGAAACGCTGCGCGACGAGGAACTGGCCTCGCTGGGCGGCTCGGAAGCATCCCGCTTTGGCGACGCGGTCGAGATTCTCGATCAACTCGTACTGACCGAGGAGTTCCCTGAGTTCCTCACGTTGCCCGCCTACGAATACCTCGACTAGGCCATTCGGCTAGACCAAGAGGCCATAACAGGTCAAAGTAAGCGAGCACCCAACCACAGGCATAACGGCTAGACCAAGCCGCTGAGAGACGTGAACCGACGCCAAGGTTCGGCCACGTACAGCCACGGAGGATCCCTGATGACGACGAACGGCACGAACGGGACGGGCAACCCCCAGGACAGCGCCGCCGCCGCACTCGAACACGAGTGGGCGACGAACCCGCGCTGGGCGGGAGTACAGCGGAACTATACGGCCGCCGACGTACTCAAGCTGCGCCCCTCGCTGCTGCCCGAATCGGCCCTCGCCCGCAATGGCGCCGACCGACTCTGGAAGGCAATGCAGGACACCGACTTCGTTCGCACGTTTGGCGCTGTCACTGGCGCGCAGGCCGTGCAGATGGCCAAGGCTGGACTACAGGCCATCTACGTCTCTGGCTGGCAGGTCGCTGCCGACGCCAACACCTCGGGTCACACCTATCCCGACCAGTCGCTCTACCCGGTCAACAGCGTCCCCTCGCTGGTCAAGCGCCTCAACAACGCGCTGATGCGCGCCGACCAGGTCGACCGACTCGAGGGTCGTGCCAGCGTTGACTACTACCTGCCGATCGTGGCCGACGCCGAGGCTGGCTTCGGCGGTCCGATCCACGCCTTCGAGCTGATGCGCAACATGATCGAAGCCGGCGCCGGCGGCGTCCACTACGAGGACCAGCTCGCGGCCGAGAAGAAGTGTGGCCACATGGGCGGCAAGGTGCTCGTCCCCACGGCTCAGCACGTTCGCACGCTGCAGGCGGCTCGCCTCGCAGCCGACGTCATGGACGTTCCCACCATCTTGATGGCGCGAACCGACGCCCTCTCGGCGACGTTGATGACTACCGACATTGACGAGCGCGACCGCGAGTTCACCACTGGCGAGCGCACGGCCGAGGGTTACTTCTCGGTCACCGGCGGGATCGACTCCGCGATCGCTCGTGGTCTCGCCTTCGCCCCGCACGCAGACCTGATCTGGTGCGAGACCTCGGTGCCGGACATCGGCGAGGCCCGTGACTTCGCGCAGGCGGTGCAGGCCGAGTACCCGGGCAAGATGCTCGCTTACAACTGCTCACCATCCTTCAACTGGAAGCGCCATCTCGACGACTCGACCATCGCGAACTTCCAGGAACAGTTGGCCGACATGGGCTACAGCTTCCAGTTCATCACGCTGGCCGGCTGGCACGGGATCAACTACCACACCTTCAACCTCGCCAGCGGCTACCGCGACCGCGGCATGGCCGCCTACGTCGAGCTGCAGGAAGGTGAGTTCGAGGCCGAGGCCTATGGCTACACCGCGACCAAGCACCAGCGCGAAGCGGGCACATCCTACTTCGACGAGGTCCTGCTCACGGTCACCGGTGGAGACGCCGCAACAACGGCGTTGAGCGGCTCGACCGAGGCCGCCCAGTTCACCGAGGAAGCCGTCGCCGCGCATTAGTCCTGACAACCCAGCAAAGCAATCACGAAGCCCCGCTCCGGCGGGGCTTCGTCGTCACAGTGTTGTGATTCGACATGCCTGAAATCCCGTATCGCGGTGTCACTGGCAATGATGTCAGTGACGAGCATTTGTCGTCGCACGGCCTGACGTTTGACGATGCCAATGACGTCTGGACTGGTCCGGCCAAGTACTTTCCTCAACCTTCCAGACCTCGATTCGACGATTTGGGAAACGAGGGTGTTCAACCTGAACGAGTCAAGATGGTCGGCCCGGATCTTCGTGGTCGTCTTCTGACCTTCATCCTCGAGATACCAAGTCATGACCAACTGTCCCATGTCGTCACAGGGTGGATATCGACTCCTGGCGAGCAAACTCACTACCATCAACCAGGAGGAAGGATGCGCATTCGATGACTAGACCACGATCGCCAGTACATATTGATACGCCAATCGACGACCTAGAAGAGATTCCCTACGACCCCGCCAAGAAGGGTCCTGGGATCATGCGTCTTGAGATCGAGTTCAATCGGGACGAGATTAATCGACTCAAGGCGAGACATCCCCGCGGACCGCTCATTCGCTTTATCAAACAGGCCGCGCTCGAAGCCGCCGACGCCGAGGCCGCCCGCCAGTCCCAACCACCAATTGAGGCCGCCGACTGAGTCGAACCATCCTTCCGCTTTCTTGCCGCCGATGCAACGCTTCGACAGGATTGTCCGATGGCTGACTTCCACCTGCGTGCGAGTGAGATGAGATTGCGCCCGCGTCTGCTGATTTCGCTCCTAGCGCTCGGTGCGATCGTTTTCACGATTCTCATCGCGACAACTGTCGCCCAAGCCGCCGATGTGGACTCCGAGACCATTAAACTTGAGCCAGGTGACAATTTCATCGGCTGGGTGGCGGAACCGATCGCCGTCGCCGATATCTTCGCCGACCTCCCTTCGGCGAGCCTGATTTACTCGTGGAGCGCCGACTCCCGCACCTACCGCTACGCCATCCGAGAGGTCGACGGCAACCTCGAGACGCTCGATTCCGGTATGGCCGCGATGATTCGGATCAGCGGAAGCGAACCCGTCGAATGGGAGCGACCGCTAACGCCGGCCAAGGGCATGGTGACCCTCTACTCAGGAGTCAACTGGGTCGCCTGGAACGGCCGCGACGAGTGGCCGCTCGACGAGGTAGCGCGAGGCATCGGCACGTCGTTGGTCAGCATCGAGGTAAGAGGCCTCGCCTACCAATCAAACAGCAACATCGCAGACGCAATCAGTCCGCTCAGCGGAGACACCAAGATCCGTCGCGGCGACGCCCTCCGAGTCACCGTCAACCGAGACCTCCGCTGGCTCCAACCAACCGGCATGATGCCCAACATCGAGTTTGTGGGAGATATCTCCCAGTCACTCAAGGACAACATGACTGCAGACATTGGCGATTTGGTCGATTACTTTGCCGACACACACGCAGTGGAAACCGACTTCTCAAACACGACGATTCTGATCTGGGATACCGCCGAAGACGCCGTGGCGTACCAGGACAATAACCCACAGTACCCGTTTCATCTCAGTGGAGAAGGGTTGCGCGTGTACCTTGAGAAAGATGCAGAAGGCGGGGGCACTTCGTGGGGAATGCATCTCAAATCGAGTTGGTGGAATTCCAATCCAAAACGGTCAATCTTCAAGACTCACGTCACCCATGAGTGGTTTCACTACTTACAAATCCAATTCACAGACTTTTGGCAGAGTGCCGGTAAACCACCGGAATGGATGCTTGAGGGCACGGCTATATGGTCAGGTGACTTCGGAATTCGCATTGCAGAGGGCCACATATCGTTCCAAGATACCCGACAGGCGTTCCGGGAGAGGGCGGAAGGGACTGCTGCTACGTTACGAAGCGCGGAGCAACGCAATACTCCCTGGCAATACCAACTCGGACTGCTCGCGGTCGATTTGCTGATCGAGCGCAGCGGGCCCGATGCAATCGTCGAATACTTCCGACAACAGCATCCGCAGGCGATCGGCACAGATCGTCAGTGGCAGGTGGCGCCAGGTTTGAGCGAAGCATTCAGTGCCGCGTTCGGCATCGAAATCGATGACTTTTACACGCAGTTCGGGGAGTGGCGAGACGCTCTTCCTGGTCGGCGGGTGCGCGAAACGGGCGAGCCGAAACTCATCGGTAGTTTTCAAGACTCCGAGGGCACCCCGGCGATCGGATTCTGGGTCAATGCAGCCCCGTACGAGGGCGAGCACAAGGCTGGTCGACTTCGTAGGGCGGAGGTCGGAGCAGACGGTACGTTCTCACTCGATTTGAGAGAACGCACCGTACAGAGGCTGTACTTCGACCGAGAAGGATGCACGCTCTGGCTCGCTCACAATGGGCTGACAACGATGAGGCCGCAACCAGGTCAATACCGCGACCTCGACACACGCAACTTGCCCGATTTGAACTTAACTCTGCCCGAGGGTGCCTGCGAGAACGATCTTCGTGTGCGTGTCCAGACCCGCTACGGAGAAGACCGAAGAGTAGAGGTCGGTATACGTGGCAATGACTCGTTCACGTGGGCTACTTCGCGAAGAGGTGAAAGCTTCGTAGCTTATCCTCCAGAACCGAGTGAGTATCACGTGCTGATTCGATACGGATACTGTGACTTGTGGTACGCACCAGACCGATTGGTTGCGACACGCAATGAGGCTCAGTTGATCGACCTGACCAGTGAGGCTATCTGGATCGAGATGCGTATACCACCTGACCTCTGTTTGCACTCCATCGGCGGCCAACTTGTCATCGACGACGGTGCGCCAGTTCCCAGGATCTGGGTTACCGCTAACTCAACTACCGGATCATGTGGGTCCTACCCCGATGCGGATGGCAAGTTCAAGATCACAGTCCCAGACGCGGGCAGCTACTCGCTTAGCTTCGGAGTAGATGGCTGTCGAGTCCATTGGGCGAGATCGGGCGCAACCATTGACTGGCACCGTGCCACCCCGATCACCGTCGCCGACGAGGACGTCACCGGCATTGAGTTCGTCGTCCCCGATGACCCGGCCAGCCTCTGCGACTGACCCTGCGCTACCCTGCCCTCACTTGTTGCAACATTTGACCGCTCCGGCGGCGAAAGGACATTCCCGTGACGAACAGCCCCCACTTTGGCGTGATGGTTCCCCAGATTAAGCGCACCTGGCAGGAGACGCGGCGCGCGGCATTGGCCTTTGAGGAGATGGGCTTTGACTCGCTCTGGGTCAACGACCACCTCTATGGCCCGCAGTCGCCTGCGATTCCGATGCTCGAGGCGTGGACCCTGGCAGCCGGCATCGCCGCAGCGACCGAGAAGCCCGAGATTGGCACGCTGGTGACGCCCGTTGGCATGCGCAACCCGGCCCACACCGGCAAGATGATCGCCACCGTTGACAACATCGCCGGCGGTCGCGTGATCCCCGGCTTCGGCTCCGGTTGGATGCCGCGCGAGTTCACCGACTTCGGCATGCCCTTCGTCAGCACTGGCGATCGACTGCGACAGCTCGAAGAGGGCCTGCAGATCTTTAAGGGCATGTTCGACGCCGATCAGGACGAGTTCTCCTTCGAGGGCGAGTTCTTCCACACCGAGAACCTCGTCACCCAGCCCAAGCCACCGCGCGACATGCCGATCCTGGTCGGCGGCGGCGGCGAGAAGGTCACGATGCGCATCGCCGCGCAGTACGCCGACATCTGGAACAACTCCGCCGGATCGCAGGACGACCTCGAGCACAAAGTCTCGGTTCTTCACGGCCACGCCAACGCACTGGGTCGCGACCCCTCCGAGCTGCGCGTTTCGCAGCAGTGCCTGGTCACCATCGTCGAGGACGACGCCAAGGTCGGCCCGATGGTCGAGCGAGCCCAGAAGATCTTCGGCGGTCACATGGGCAACCCAGCCGGCGACATGGCCCTGACCGGCACCCCGGCGATGATCAAAGAGAGAATCGAAAAGCACGTCGAGCTCGGCTGTGACATGTTCATGATCGAATTCTTCGGCCGAGACACCATCGAGCCAGCCCAAATGTTCGCCGAAACGGTCATCCCCGAGTTCCGCTAGCCTCAGTCCCTTGTCCCTTCTCGTCCCCTCTCCCTCTGGGAGAGGGTCAGGGTGAGGGCCTCCGGACAGACCCTCGCAACCCAATAGCTCCGTCATACCCGCGCCCGCCGCGGGTATCTCGCCGTCCTCACTCCAACCGCCGATTATCCCCCGATGACCACCCATGAACACACAATCAACGTCGCCCTCGGCGAGGTATTGGGCGACCTCCGTCCTCACAGTTGGCGCGTAGTCTCCGAGCAGCAGGGGCAACTCCGCGGCGGCGGACGCCCCGACATTCTGATCGAGGAAGCCTCCCAGTGGCCGGTCGTGATCGAGGCCGAAAAATCCGATCACGACAGCGCGGAGCTCGAAGCCCAGCAGCGACTCGGACGAATCGTCAACGAGACTCGCAAGCCCGTCGAGAGCGCCATCGCAGTGGTCTATCCGCCAGAAGTGGCGGAAGTCGACGGCCGACAACTGCGAGACGCACTGAGAACCACCGAGGCGTTGGAGTACGCGCTGCTCACACGCACGCTCGGCGGCGGAGTCGAGCGACTGCCCGAGAGCGGGTGGCTCATGGGCTCCGCCCGTGATCTGGCCATGCTCGCCCACCGGGCCTCGATTCCATCGCCCCGCGTTGAACGGATGGGAATCATCCTCGAGCAAAGCATCGAGGATGCCGCCTCAGCATTCACCTCCCGCCACGCGTCGCATCAGCCGGGATCGCTCGGCGGGGACATCGCCGACCTGCTTGGCCAGTCCGACGATCAGGCCGGCCAGACTCGCAGGATGGCGATGACGGTCGTCATCAACGCGCTTATCTTCCACGAAGCCCTCGCCGAAGCCGAGTTCTTCATCACGCTTCCCCCCTCGGGAGAGTCTGCCGCTGCTCCTTCCCCACTGCCCTCCGCTGAGGAAGCTGCCGCTGCTCCTTCCCCACTGCCCTCCTCTGAGGAAGCTGCTACTGCTCCTTCCCCGCTTCCCTCCTCTGAGGAAGCTGCTACTGCTCCTTCCCCGCTTCCCCCCTCTGGGGGGAAGCTGCCGAAGGCTGAAGGGGGGTCCCAGCGCCGACTCCGACACCTGCGCGAACTCCTGCCGCCCGGCGATTTCGACATCGACGCGCTCGTCACCGAATGGCAGGCCGTCCTCGAAATCAACTACTGGCCGATCTTCGCCACCGCCTCGGAAATCATCCTCAAGCTCTCCGAGGAGACGGCTGCCGCCGTGCTCACCCCGCTGCGTCGCGGAGCACTCCGACTGGTCCAACGCGGCGTGACCAAGTCGCACGACCTGACCGGCGTCATCTTCCAGCGCCTGATCGCCGACCGCAAGTTCCTCGCCACCTTCTACACCCGACCGGCCGCCGCCGCACTGCTCGCCGGACTTGCGATCCCCGCCGACCGCGCGCCCGGCGGCGCCGAGTGGGGCGACGAGGACACCATTGCCTCGCTGCAGATCGGCGACTTCGCCTGCGGCACCGGCACCCTGCTCTCCGCCGCCTACCAGCGCATCTCGCTACTGCACGAGCTCAACGGCGGCGACCCGCGCAAGCTCCACGCCCCCATGATGAAGAACGGACTGGTCGGCCTCGACGTCCTCAACATCGCCGTCCATCTGACCGCCGCCACGCTCGCCGGAGCCCACCCCGACGTCCCCTTCGACGGCGAATGCCTCCTCACCATGCCGTACGGTAGTTCTGATTCGCCGGGGGGGGGGGGTAAGCATCGGCTCGCTTGAGTTGCTTGCCGAACACGTCCAGTCCAGCATGATCCAGCAAGCATCGGCTGTCACCTCTGGAGGGCGACGACCGGACGATGTCGTCGATTTGATGACACGCGTTGGTCACGGCAATTTCGATCTGGTGATCATGAATCCGCCGTTCACTCGACAAGGTGGACTAGAGGGGGACAGGAAAGGCGCTGGCAATGCAGCCTTCGCGGCCTTTGAGACATCTCGGCGGACGCAGGATGAAATGCAAAAGAAGCTGCGATCTGCATCGGGCAGGGATCGTCTCGGTTCTGGAAAGTCCGGTATGGCGGCGCACTTCTTTGACCTCGCTTTGAGAAAGGTGCGGGAGGGCGGGGTGATGGCCTTCGTGTTGCCGTTGAGCAGCATGAGTGGAATCTCGTGGGAGCCTGTTCGAAAGGCAATAGCCGAGAACTGTGAGGACACAATCGTCATCACTGTCGCTGAACCAGGGACATTGCAGAGGTCCTTTTCGGCAGACACCGGCATGGCAGAGTGCCTGTTAGTAACCAGGAAGAAGAGGCGAAGCGTAATGGCCGGTGGCGATGTCAAAGGACAACAGTCGTCAGCGACATTTGCGATGCTCCGCAGAGAAGTTGAATCGAGCACTATGTCGTCTCTTATTGGTGACAGACTGGCAAGTGCCGTTCGGTCAGGTGAAGTTTCGTCCATCGAGGATGAAGTGGTCAGCCGAGTGGAAGTTGGACTCGGCGCAGCAACTGAGTTTGAAGCTATCTCAGCGCCGATGCCAGCGTCAGGATCATGGCCACTTGTAGGAATACTCGACATTTCGCTCGCACACGCGGCGTTTCAATTGGCAAGAGGCACAGTTGTTCCTATGGGCCAACCGATTGGGCAAGCAATCGCGATTCCGATCGAGGAGTTGGGCTCGTACGCCAAACCAGGTCCTTATCACTTGTCGATCCGACAAGACTCGCTCGATGGCACCCCGCAAGGTCCATTCAAAGTCGTCTCTCCAATCGAATCTCCTCACCCTACGTATCCCATGCTCTGGTCTCACGATGCAAAACTCGAGCGACAGATGGTAGTCCGACCAGACTCTGAAGGTCTCATAAAGAAGTGGCCGCAGGACCAAGGAAGGTTGAATAGCAAGGCGGCCGAGATTTGGTCGACCGCCTCTAGAGCCCACTATTGCGCCGACTTGCGCTTCAACTCGCAATCCCTAGTTGTCGCCATGACGAACCGCGAATGTATCGGTGGAAGGGCATGGCCGTCCGTAATCTTTCCGGAGCCAGAACACGAGTATGCATTCAGTCTTTGGTGTGTAACTCGACCTTGGGCCTGCTCGCCCACTGGTGGGCGAGCAATAAATCGCAAGACGGTCGGGGAACCACCTCCGTAAAGGGCATCCCCAACATCCCAACCCTCGACACTCGCGCCCTCACCGATGAACAGCACGCCGAGGCCAAGCGACAGTTCGACCTCCTTCGCGACGAACGATTCCTGCCTTTCGACCAGATCGACGAAGACCCCGCCCGAGCCAAGCTCGACCGCGCCATCCTCGTCGATGTCCTAGGCCTGCCCGAGTCGCTGGTCGAGGACGGCGGTCCTATCGACCTGATCCGGCGCAAGCTCGCGCGAGAACCCCAGATCCACGGCGGCAAGAAGTCTCGCGTGGTCTTCACTGACGAGGGCGAGAAATCGGTAAAACGCGCCGACCGCAGTTAGCGCCGCGGCGATACCCTAAATCCATCGACCGAACTGTCTACGGAGCAGCAAGATCATGCCCAAGCCATACCGACTGGCCTACACGATGAGAGGTCCCTCTGAGGACACCGAGGACATGTACATGGCCGAGGCCCCGGCCCTGCCAGGCTGTCGCGCTTGGGGCGAGACACCCGAACTCGCGCTCGAGTACCTGGAGAGCGTCGCTGAGGCGTTCATCGAGTCGTATCTGGAGCGAGAGAAAGCGCTGCCGTCGGAAATCATCGCCACTGGGGAGTTCGTGGTGGCGGTGTGAAGTATCGGGAGTTGACACGCAAGCTGCGCAAACTGGGCTGCCAGTTCGACCGCCAAGGCAAAGGCTCTCACGAGATTTGGATCAATCTGCAGACCGGTGAGGAGACTACGATTCCAAGTTGGGGCAGGAAAGACCTCAAGCCTGGGACGTTAGCGCGGATATTGCGGGAACTGGAAATCGACCGCCGCGACTTGGATCAGGCCTGAGGCGCCCGCGATATCCTTGACCCATTGACCGTGCGATGTGAGGAACAGCAAGATAATGCCGAAGCAATTCCGACTCGCTTACACGATGCGAGAGCCGTGCGAGGACACCGGGGAGATGTTCCTGGCCGAAGTGCCCAGTCTTCCAGGATGTTGCGCCTGGGCCGAGACGCCGGAGGAAGCGCTCTGGATATTGGAGGGCGTCGCCGAGGCGTTCATCGCTTCCCACATCAAGCATGGCGACCCTCTGCCTCCTGAGATCGTTCAGGCAGGCGAGTTGCTGGTGTCGGTTTGAATTACAGGCAGGTGACGAAGAAGCTGCGGGCACTCGGTTGCTATTTTGACGAGCAGGGATACGGTTCGCACGAGACCTGGCGAAACCCCGCAACGCAGAAGCGGGCGACGATTCCCAACTGGCGCAGCAAGGATCTCAAGCCGGGCACCATGCGAAAGATCCTCCGAGATCTAGAGATCGACAAGCGGGACTTCGATCAGGCCTGAGGCGTCCGAGACTGGACTACGTACATTGGATCGCTCTGGCCCTTGGCGGGGGAGATGTCGTGCCATTGGGGTGGGTCGAAGGTTCCCGAGTAGTGAAAGTAGGCGCCGACGAGCTGGACGTGGCCTTCATCTCCCATTCCTTGCCAGAGCCGGACGGCTTTGGTCGGGAAACAGCGGTTTGAGAAGGAGACGATGCAGCCTCCGCCGGGACGCAGAATGCGGCCGATCTCTCGGAAGACCTCAAGCGGCTTCTTCAGGTATTGGACAGAGACTGCGATGGTGACGACATCAAACTCGCCGTCGCCGTAGGGCAGGATGGGGTCGGCGTTGAGGTCGTGGACGACCCACTCGGTGAGCTGTGGGTTCTCGGCCAACTCCTCGGCGTTCATGCCGAGGCCGGCGACGCGCTGGGACTCCAGGTCGTCGGGGTAGTGCGAAATCCACGAAGACATCAGGTCGAGCAGGCGGCCCTGCTTCGGTAGGAACCTGGAATAATGTTCGCGCAGCGCGCCGATCGCCGCGTCATCGATGTGGGTAACGAGTCTCGGCTGCACGTAGAAGTTGGCGTCGGCAGACTCGTCGACACGTCGGAAGTGGGCGTCTTCGAAGGGCGGATCGGTCGGTTGGTCGGGCATGGGCGTCGCCCCTCACCCTAACCCTCTCCCGCAGGGAGAGGGGATGGATGCACCCACTCCCCAGAAGTACGGGGATCAACTCTTCTGCTCCCTCTCCCTTTGGGAGAGGGTTGGGGTGAGGGTTCCGCTCAGAACTTTGGCGGTTTGGGCAGGATGTAGGCGGCTGAGAGGCCGAGCAGGATCGCCGCCATCGCGATACCGACCACGATGGCCACGATCTGTCCGACGTGTAGTCCGCCGCCCCCGCTTTCGCCACCGGCAGCCATCGCCGCGCCGCCCAGGAGGGCGGCGCTGATGAGTGCCAGGGCAACGGTTGCGGTTCGCAACATGTGAGTCTTCGTCCTCGGTCTAGAAAGGCTAGAAGGGGTTGCTGATCTGCGCGGCGTGGTCGACGAAGTGCCACATGGCGCCCTGCATCAGCATGGCGACCGGTGCGGCGCCGAGACCTTCGCCGCCAGCCGACTTGCCAAGCTCATCGTCCTGGACGTGCTTGACCTTGCTCTCGGCGGCGGAGACGACGGCGTCAAGCGCGGCCAGAGCGTCCGCGGCGGTGGGCATTTCGGTGCTGCTCAGCGGGTTTTCGGGGCCGTCGTAGCCACAGGCGGCGCAGATACCGTTGGCGAACATCATCGTCGACGGAATCACGTGCTCGGCGACCTGTCGCGGCGACCAGCCTGCTTCGCCATCGTCAGCGCTGCCCTTTGGGGTTTCCCAGTTGGCCTCGGACACCTGGATGGCGGTGCGGAGGGCGGCGACGCCCCCGTGGATTCCTGCGCGCAGTTCGTCGGCGGTCGGCATAGTGTGTACTCCTTGGTTGGGGTCTGGTTGATGAGGGTCTTCGGGCAGCATAGGGCAGCCCCCGACTACCCTGACCCAGGGATCACCAACCTCAACGACGAGTGATGTAACGGGAGGAACCGGACATGGCTTTTGGAATCGGACTGATCGGAGCAGGCGGCAACCAGAAGCTGCGACACATTCCCGGCTTCCGCGAGGTCAACGACGTGGAGATCGTCAACGTGGTCAATCGATCGCGCGAATCGGGTGAGCGAGTTGCCGCTGAGTATGACATTCCGAAGGTCTCGGAATCGGTCGAGGCACTGCTCTCCGACCCGGCCGTAGATGCAGTCAGCATTGGTACCTGGCCCTACAAGCATCTTGAGTACACGAAGGCGGCGCTCGAAGCGGGCAAGCACGTGCTCTGCGAGGCGCGCATGGCGACCAATGCCACCGAAGCTGAGGCGATGCTGGCGCTCGATCGCGCGCATCCCGACCTCGTCGCGCAGCTCGTGCCCGCGCCGTTCGACTTCGGTCTGGGCAAGACGATTAAGCGGCTCTGCGAGGACGGCTCGCTGGGCAGCATCATTGAGGTCCATCTGACGCTGCTTAACGGCTCAGGTCTGGACGAGTCGGGCCCGCTGCATTGGCGTCACCGAAGCGACTACTCCGGACATAACATGATGCAGCTCGGCATCTTCAACGAGACCATCCAGCGCTGGCTCGGCGATACGACACGCGTAACCGCTCATGCGCGGACGTTCGTCCCCAGCCGCATCGACGAGGAGTCCGGCGAGCGCTACAATATCGTGATCCCCGACAGCCTGGGCATCTTCGCCGATATGGCCAATGGAGCGCGTTGCACATATCGGGTCAGCGCCGTGACTGCCGGCGCACCGCAGCCGCCGAGCATCGACATCTACGGTTCCGAGGGTCGGCTGCACTGGCGCTTCGGCGACACCGGCGAGTGGGGCAAGCACGGCGCGGACGTGGCCCCAATCGTCGCCGATCCCGGCACCGCGCACGACTGGCAGGTCGAATACGACTTCATGCGCTCAATCCGAGACGGAGCCCCCATCACGCTGACCAGCTTCGCCGACGGAGTTCGCTACATGCGCTTCACCGACGCCGTCTGGGAGTCGTGGAACACGGGTCAAAGTCGGGATATCGAACCATTGACGGAGTAAGGACGAGACATGGCACGGATCGTCTCGCTACTGCCGAGCGCCACCGAGATCGTTTGCGCATTGGGCGCCGGCGAAGATCTGGTAGGTCGGTCGCACGAGTGTGACTATCCGCCTGCGGCACAACATCTGCCTGTGCTGACCAGTCCCAGGTTTCCGCCTGCCGCTGCCAGCGGAGAGATTGATCGGCAGGTGCATGAGCTGGCGCTCGCGGCCAAAGCCGAGGACGCCCTAGGCGTCTACGCGATTGACATGAGGCTCTTGCAGGAGCTTGCGCCGACGCACATCGTCACGCAAACTCAGTGCGAGGTCTGCGCCGTCAGCCTGCGAGACGTGGAGCGAGCCGTTGAGCAACTCACCGGATTCGACACGAAACTGATTCCGCTCGCTCCCAACTCACTGAATGACATCTACGACGACATAGAGCGAACCGCCGATGCGCTTGGGATTGCCGAGCGTGGAACGGCGCTGGTCTCGGACCTGCAACGCCGGATCGAACAAGTTCCGGCAACGTCGAACTCACCGCGAGTCGCAGTCGTGGAGTGGGCCGATCCGCTGATGACCGCGGGTCATTGGACGATGGAGCTGATCGTGCGAGCAGGGGGTGTACCGGTGATCGGCGAACCTGCTGGCCCGTCGTTGCACTTCGAGATGTCTGATCTGGCTGAGGCAGACCCGGATGTGATCATCATCGCACCATGCGGCTACGACCTGGAGAGAACGCGTGAGGATGCGAAGCTGCTTCACGAGCGTGAGGACTGGCGACAGCTCCGAGCAGTGCGCGATGATCGCATCGCGTTGATCGACGGAAATCAGTACGTCAATCGACCTGGCCCAAAAGTCGTGGAGACGCTGGAGATCATTGCGGAGATCATCAATCCCGATGTTGATGAGCATCGACATGAAGGAATCGGTTGGGAGCGCTTTGCTGTCTGAGTAAGTCCCTCTGGAGGCAAACCGCATGCCTGCAGGAGGCGGTTGGAGCCTAGTGCCTGTTCACATGGGGCCGTTCCTCCAGGAGTTCCCGTCATACCCGCGCTTGCCGCGGGTATCTCGCTGCATTTGGCGCCACTGTCCGTGCACAACTCGGCGAGATTGCCGCGTCAAGCGCGGCAATGACGAAATTCTAGCTAAACAAATGGCTGATGTGAACAGACCCTAGTGCGTCGAGATTCCCGCGACGGCGCGCGGGAATGACGGAATCTGGGG
The DNA here is from genome assembly GCA_965207365.1 of Dehalococcoidia bacterium. Classification (GTDB taxonomy): domain Bacteria; phylum Chloroflexota; class Dehalococcoidia; order Bin125; family Bin125; genus Bin125. The sequence continues at coordinate 2,393,104 of OZ242281.1, forward strand.
CTTGGCGCTCAGGTAGCCCCGTATGGGATTCGGCAGAGCTGTTACAGCGTCTCTAGCCACCCCACGAGGATGCGGTTCAGCTCTTCCGGTTCTTCCTGCTGGGTCCAGTGGCCGCAGTCTTCGATGTGGCCTCGACTGAGGTTGGGAATCCACTCCTCCATGCCTTCGGTCATTGAGGGCAGCAGAACTCCGTCTTTGCCGGCCGTGACCATCAAGGCCGGCTGCTCAATGTCGTTGCCGTCGACCGCAGCGTCCCACTCCCAGTTTCGCCCGTGATTGCGATACCAGTTGAGTCCGCCCCGGAATCCGGTCTGCTCGAACGCACTGACGAAGGTGTCCAGGTCTTCTTCGGTCAGCATGATCGAGCGCTCGGCGTCGTCGGGCAGGCCGACGAGTAGGCCGCCTCGATCGCGGACGCCCGAGGTCATACCGATCACATCGAGCCGGTCCTCGGGCTTGGAGGTCCGCAGCATCAGTTTCATCGTGCGGCGGACGTTGCCGCCCAGCTCGGCCTCGGCCACTCCTTCGTCCTGGAAGTAGAGCTGGTAGTCGAAGCGGCCCGGATCCATCTTCATCGCATCGAGTGGGTTGATCGGCGGCCGCCGGCCAGCCGGCGTGTTAATCCCGGCGACGGCGCGGACGCGGGTTGGGTGATGTTTGGCCATGTTCCAGATGACTGCGCCGCCCCAGTCGTGGCCGACGAAGACGGCATCGGCGATGCCCAATGCGTCGAGCAACGCGACCATGTCGGCGCAGATCAGTTCCTGGGTGAAATCCTCGGCGTTGGGAGGCGAGTCGGTGCCGCCATAGCCGCGCATATCCGGTGCGATGGCGCGGAATCCAGCCTCGGCGACCACTGGAATCTGATGTCGCCACGAGTACCAGAGCTCGGGAAAGCCATGGCAGAAGACGACGGCCGGGCCAACGCCGGCCTCGGCGATGTGCATGTTGATGCCAGTCGAGAGATCGATCTGGGAGTGAGTGAGGTCGGTCATGGCAACCCTCGTATGAGTACGCGAGTGGGTGGAGTGTTGACTCAGCGCTCGCACGATCATACGCACTGTCCAAGACTGCGGGTACTGTAGCCGCAACAGGAGAGCGCTGATGAGTATCGAGACACCAAATTGGGCTACGACGACGGCAGTGGACATCGAGCGGGGCGTCGATGATGCCATGCGGACCGTGGACCGCCTGGCCGATGAACTGGTCTCTGTCCCCGATGGTCAGCGCACCTTCGACAACACTGTGCTGCCGCTCGATGAGATTGGCAATGTGCTGAACCAGGCCTCGGGACGGTTCGGCTTTCTCTCTCGGGTCGCAGCCGACGATGACCTGCGGGCCGCCGCCCATCGGCACGAAGAGCGATTGAACGTCTTCGCTGCAGGGATCGGGTTTCGCGAGGACATCGATCGTGCGCTCAAGGCCTATGCGACGAGGGCCGAGCTGGAGGCGCTCCCCGATGACGCACGACGTCTGCTGGAGTTTGCGCTGCGCGACTATCGACGCAACGGACTCGAGCTGCCCAAGCAGACGCGCGACGAACTTAAGGGGTTGCAAGAGCGGCTTGTCGGCCTGGGCATTCAGTTTCGCAAGAACATCGATGACTATGAAGACTTCGTCGAACTGAGCCGCGACGAACTCGACGGTTTGCCCGATGGATACATCGAGCGGTTGCGGACGGTCGAGGTCGATGGGGCGGTCCGTTACAAGGTCGGGCTGGATTATCCCGAGTTGCATCCCTTCCTGGACAGCGCCCACGACGCCGAACGACGGCGGGAGCTGTTTCATAAGAACCACAACAAGGCGTCCGATGCCAACATTGAGATTCTCGAGGAAGCACTCGGCGTTCGCGCCGACATGGCGCAACGACTGGGATTCGAGTCATGGGCTGCGTACGCGCTTGAAGTGAAGATGGCCAAGCAGACCCATGCCGTTCTCGACTTCCTCACCGACCTCGAAGAGCGGTTGCAACCGAAGCTGGCGGCCGACCTGGACAGACTCGCGCGGGAGCAGGAGCGGCGAACCGGCGAACAGGGGCCAGTAGATATCGCCGACTGGCGCTACTACACCAATCAGGTTGTCCAGGAGCAGTACCAGGTCGATCCGTTTGAGGTCGCCGCATACTTCCCGCTCGACGCCGTACTGGACGGGATGTTCAGGATCTACGAAGAGTTGGTGGGCGTCAGGTTTGTCGCACGTCCGGATGCAACGGATGCTGCCTGGCACGGGGACGCGCAACCGTTTGACATCGTTGATCCGTCCTCCGGGGAAGCGCTGGCACGCTTCTACATGGACCTTTATCCGCGACCGGGGAAGTTTGGACATGCGGCGGCGTTCACGCTGCGCGGCGGTCGGCGGCTGTGTGATGAGTATCAGCGGCCGATATCCTCAATCGTGGCCAACTTCACCAAGCCGACCGAGACTTCTCCGTCGCTGTTGCGACACACGGAGGTGGTGACGCTCTTCCACGAGTTCGGACACATTCTGCACCAGACCTTGACGACCTCGCGATTCACGCGTTTCAGCGGAACGCGTGTCGAGCGTGACTTTGTCGAGGCGCCGTCGCAGATGCTCGAGCACTGGTGTTGGCAGCCGGCGATGTTGGGCAGCTTCAGCCGACATTACGAATCGGGCGATCCGCTGCCGACCTCGCTGATTAATCGGATGATTGAGGCGAAACATACGTCATCCGCGATTGCCACACTGCGGCAGGTGTACTTCTCGCGGTTGGACTTGGCGTATCACTCGGAGTCGGGCAAGAGCACCGACGAGATTGCACGAGAGTTGCACCCGATCACCGGCTTCCCTTTCCCCGAGCACACGCATTTCCAGGCCGGCTTTGGACACCTCTTCGGATACGACGCCGGCTACTACGGCTACCTCTGGTCGCGTGTGTTCGGCGACGATATGTTTACCCGATTCGAAGCGCCCGGCACGTCGGTCGCCTCTGTGGGCGCCGAGTATCGCCGAAGCATTCTCGAACCCGGCGGAACCGCAGACGCGGAGCATCTGATTCAGCAGTTCCTCGGTCGGGAGCCAAACGCCGACGCATTCCTGCGCGAGCTGGGGTTGAGTTGAGTTGTCCTAACGGTTGTGCGGAAGGACGGTCACACGCCAACTTGAACGGATAGGATTGGAGCAGCGAGGTTCGCAATGGTGCTTCGAAATGTCACTCAGGACAGCCAGACTTCCGACCGGACTATCGACCTCGGGGAGCTGATAGCTCGGCTGTCGTCGGAGTTTGAGGCTCAACCCATAGAAGATGGGCTGTCTCACCCTGCCGACTCGATTGTCGAGCATCATCTCGATCTCTTGGTCGAGACAACCCCGACAGATCTCCTTGTTGCTCTGGCAAAGTGTGAGCCGCTGTTGCCATCTTCGGTAGTTAAATCGCTGGGTCGCTGCGCCTATCCATGGAAGTGCCGTTCTGGCAGCTTCCCAGATTCCGTCAACGAAGATGGGCGTCCCGTCATTGGTTCGGCCTCAATTTGGCGACACGAGCTTATCGACATCTCGCTCCGGACTGGCAACATCCTTCTGCGTGATGCAGCAGTGCAGGCTGTAGAGGATTGGGAAGATGCGTCCCTGTTGCCACTGTTGCAGGGTCACCAAGAATCGGAGCCGTGGCTTCGTGGCTATATCTCCGACGTGATCTCCGATCTGTCTTCCTAACAGTGGTCCTATCTCGCAAAGTCGCCCTGGCCAAGTGGGGAAGAATCGACGGACTCACTGACGATGAAGCTCTGCGTCTGGCGATCGACTCCGACCTGCGGATCGATGCAGGTCAACTTTCGCTCTGGCAGTGCGGCGCTGGTGGAGAACAGGAATGTCGAGAAGTGGCCTTGGCGCTTGCGGCCGCGATGCAACACTTCGGCGGAGTTCAGATAGTCCTACTTCAAGAGGATCGGCTGCAACAGCTCGATATTGACTGGGAGCCAACAGCCGGACGGACGCCGGTCAAGGCACTGCAGGGCCTGCACGTCACCGCGAGGGTAGCCAACCAGAACATCAGGCAAGCATTGGCGCTTGAGATACGCCTAGCGGTCTCACAGGGCCACTTCCGCACCTACACCCGGTCGGCTGTGAAGTCGCTTCTCAACTCAGCGCTTTCCGATGGAAGGTTCAGAGTCTCTGACCTTTCTGAATCTGTGCAGAGGAGAATCAGCAAGTCGACGCAGCAGGCGATCTGATAGTGCTGACAACGCGCCCGGCTGATCGCTGTGTTCTTCAGAGCCTTGCGCCCTGCTTGTTCGATGCGACGTGGCAGCAGCAGGTACACTGCCGACGGAACTTCGACGCGGCTGATTGGCGAGGAGATTGACCATGCCCACGATTGACACCATTGAGCTGGCGAAGACGCGCTTTGGCGAACTGCTTGAGGCTCAGCAGACGCGGGTGGATGGAATCAAGGCTGAAGGCGAACCGACCGATTTCACCGCGCTCGACCATATTGAGATCGGCGTGCTTGGCGGAGACGGCATTGGACCGTCGATTGCCCATGAATCACAGCGCGTGCTTGAGGCGCTGTTGGCTGACCAGGTTTCGTCGGGACGCGTCACGTTCCGCACCATTGATGGTCTCACGATTGAGCGTCGCGCCGACGAACTGGCGGCGATTCCCGAGGGCGTGCTCAAGGAAATCCACGAGTGCGATGTCACCCTCAAGGGTCCGACCACGACTCCGGAGCAGGGCGACGGCTGGCCCAACATTGAGTCGGCCAACGTGGCGATGCGCAAGGTCCTGGATCTGTTCGCCAACGTGCGTCCGGTCCGCGTCCCTGCCGAAGGGATCGACTGGACCTTCTTCCGCGAGAACACCGAAGACCTGTATGCCGTCGGATCCGAGGGATTCTCGATTGGCGACCTGAACATCGACTTCAAGATTCTCTCGAATCCCGGATCCGAGCGGATCATTCGCGCCGCGTTCGACTATGCCCAGGCCAATGGCAAGAACTCCGTCACGATCGTCACCAAGGCGAATGTGATCAAGACCACCGACGGCGCCTTCCTCGACGCCGCGAGGAAGGTCGGCGAGGACTACCCAGGGATCGAATGGGAAGGGTGGTACATCGACATCATGACCGCCAAGCTCGTCGACCCGAAGCGCCGCTCCAACTTCCAGGTCTTTGCCCTGCCTAACCTCTATGGCGACATCCTGACGGATGAAGCGGCCGAGTTCCAGGGCGGCGTCGGCACGGCCGGCGCGGCCAACATTGGCACAAAGACCGCGATGTTCGAGGCAATTCACGGCTCGGCGCCGCGCATGGTGCGTGAAGGCCGCGACATCTACGCCGACCCGTCCTCGATGCTGCGCGCCGGAGCGATGCTGCTCTCCCACATTGGCTTCCCCGAGCTGGGTGGCAAGCTCGACAAGGCCATGGACCTTTGCGGCCAGTACGAGAAGGAACTCGTGATGACCGGCCGCGACAGCGGCGCGACAACTGCCGCATTCGGCGACTACGTGCTGGGAACGGTCAACGATTCGTCTCTCGACGATCGCTGGACGGCGGCGATTGAGGCCGTCCGCGCCGGCGCGTAGTGTCGGCGTAACAGATCACAGGTCTACCTATGGCTGACTCAGTTCGAGTCGAGCGAGCCCGTGCGGAGCGTGCCGAGGCTGGTCGCAAGACGGCAGTCGCCCGGGCGGATGCACTCGAGGATCGCGCAAAGAAGTCCGAGAAGCAGGCCCGCGACCTGCGTGGCCATCTCGACATGCTTGCCGGCCGGTTGTCGAAGGCGGGCGAGGAAGTTGAGCCGCTGCGCAATGAGCTGCGCGAGGCAAAGACGGAGTTAGAGTCGCTGCGCACGCAGGCCGCGGCTGCGACTGAGTCCGCGGAGGCGGCGCAGGCAGAGCTTGCCGGACTGAAGCAACGAGCGGAAGCAGCGGAGCAGGAGCTCGGTCGACTGCGCGCGGACCATCAGGCCCTAACGGAGAAGTCGACCTTCTACGAGCAGGCAGCGAAGGAGTCAGCCTCCTCGTTGTCGGCAGCATCGGCGGCGCAAGTGGCGGCGGAAAGCAAGGCGACAGAGTTGCAGTCCACCCTCGATGAACGGCACGAGGAATTCCGGCAAGAGCGGAATCGCCTGAGCCGCGAGAATGAGCGACTGCAAAAGCAGGTGGAGCAGCTTGAGGCGCAGATAGAGGAGTCCAGCCGCGGTCTCGGTGGGGCGCTACGGCGCCGGTTCGGTGGATAGGAATCGCTCAGTTTAAGCGGCTGTTTCGACCTTCCCATATCCCCTCTCCCCCCCTTGCGGGGGGAGATGTCACGGAGTGACAGAGGGGGGTCGGCTGACAATGACCTGATATGGATCCCGAGCTGCGGACCCCCTCCGCCCCGCATCCCCTGGTCAAGCCAGGGGCAGGCAAGTGCGTGGCAGGCTTTCGGCATCTCCCCCGCAAGGAGACTGATGCACAACCTCTCAACCGCCCCCGCCTCCGAGCGGGGGCCTGTTCCTTCCCCGGCTTCTGCTCGGCGGTCATGCTTGTCGCTCGTATCTGTTCAACAGGAACTGATCCGTGCTGCCACGGCCAGCTCAAAGCGGGTCCCCGCTCGGGGGCGGGGACGGGAAACTCAGTCATGCATCAGTCTCGCAAGGGGGGAGAAAGCGAGTATCTCAATACCCTCTGCTTGCCGCGGGAATGACGGAGTTGGTTTGTCGGCGGGACCTTGATGTGTTAGCGGGATACTGCCGATCCTTGGCTTGATGGCTACGATCAATAGATGCAACGCCCTGACTTTCGCGCTGCCGCGGCTGAACGTGTCATTGTGCTCGATGGTGCGACTGGTACTGGCCTGCAACTTCTGGACCTGTCGTTGTCCGACTTCGACGGTCTCGAAGGCTGCAATGAGATTCTGAATATCTCGCGACCTGACGCTGTGGCCTCGCTGCATGAGTCGTATCTCGAAGCCGGCGCCGACGCCGTTCTGACCAACACCTTCGGTGGTTCTGTGGTCACATTGGGCGAGTACGACCTGTCCGAGCGGACTCGCGAGATCAACCGTGAATCGGCGCGAATTGCTCGGAGCGTGGCCGACCGATTCTCGACCCCCGAACAACCACGCTATGCACTGGGCTCGTTGGGGCCCGGGACCAAGCTGCCAACGCTAGGGCACATCGGCTTCGATGAGATCCATGCGGCCTACCTCGAGCAGGCGCGCGGGTTGCTCGAAGGCGGCGTCGATGCGCTGCTGGTCGAGACCGTGTATGACCTCCTGCAGGGCAAGGCCGCGATCCTGGCCTGCAAAGACGCGCTGGCAGAGTTCAAGAGCTCCACGCCGTTGTTTGCCACGGTGACGATTGAGACCACTGGACAGATGCTGGTCGGCAGCGAGATTGGCGCGGCGCTCACGGCGCTCGCGCCGCTGGGTTTGGATGGCGTCGGGCTGAACTGTGCGACCGGTCCCGACCTGATGCACGAGCCACTGCGACATCTGTCAGCTCATGCCGAGACGACGCTGCTCTGTTCACCCAACGCAGGTCTGCCTCGGACTGAAGACGGCCAGATGATCTACGACCTGACCCCGGCGGCGTTGGCTGAGGCGCATCGGACATTTGTTAGTGAATACGGCGTGGGGATCGTCGGTGGTTGCTGTGGCACGACGCCCGAGCACGTCCGTGCGATGCGGGAGGCGATGGATGGTCTGACGCCCGCGGAACGACAACCGGAGCCGGAACCTGGCGCCGCCTCGTTGTTTGTCTCGACGCCGTATCGCCAGGACGCCTCGTTCCTGATCGTCGGAGAGCGGGCCAATGCCAACGGATCGCGACGGTTCAAGCGATTGCTGCAGAACGAGGAATGGGAGCAGATGGCGAATGTCATCCGCGACCAGGCTGCTGAGGGCGCGCATGTCGCCGATGTCTGCGTTGACTTCGTCGGTCGCGACGGCACGCCGGACATGGCCGAGCTGGTCTCGCGAGCGCGGGGGCTGTCGACACTGCCACTGATGCTTGACTCCACTGAGCCGCAGGTGCTCGAAGCTGGACTAAAGCAGCTGGGCGGCAAGGCGCTCGTCAATTCGATCAATCTCGAGGACGGCGGCAAGCGCCTCGACCAGACGCTTTCCTCTGCGATTCGCTTTGGCGCTGGTGTCGTGGCGCTAGTGATCGATGAAGAGGGACAGGCGAGAACCTGTGATCGCAAGCTGGAGATCGCGCGTCGCCTGTACAAGATTGCGACCGAGGACTACGGACTCGCGCCTGAGGACCTGTTCTTCGATGCGCTCACGTTGCCCGTCAGCACGGGCCAGGAGGATCTGCGCAAGGACGGACTGGAGACGCTGAACGCGGTCGAGGCGATCTCTCGCGAGTTCCCGCGAGCCCAGACGATTCTGGGAATCTCCAATATCTCCTTCGGTCTCAATCCTGCCGCGCGACAGGTGTTGAACTCGGTGTTCCTGCACGACGCCGTCGAGCGCGGGCTGAAAGCAGCAATTGTCCACGCAGCGCAGATTTTGCCGATCAATCGGATCCCGGACGAGCAACTCGACGCCGCACGGCGATTGATCTTCGATGAGTGGATTCCAAGCGCTGACGGTCTCGTCGATCCGTTGCAGGCGTTTATGGCTCTGTTTGAAGACCAGAAGGCGGCGACGCAGGAGCGTGAGAGTCTCTCGGACCTGCCGCTGGAAGAGCGTTTGCACCGGCGCATCGTTGACGGTCAGCGAGAAGGACTGGAAGACGATCTCGACGACGCGCTGCGCAAGCGTGAAGCCATACCGATCATCAACGAACTGCTGCTACCGGCGATGCAAGAGGTCGGCGACCTGTTCGGCGCCGGCGACATGCAGTTGCCATTTGTGTTGCAATCGGCCGAGACGATGAAACGAGCCGTCGCCCATCTCGAGCCTCACATGGACAAGCTGGAATCGACCAGTAAAGGCTCGATCGTGCTGGCCACGGTGCGCGGCGATGTCCACGACATCGGCAAGAACCTGGTCGAGATCATTCTGTCCAACAACGGATTCACGACGATCAACCTGGGTATCAAACAGCCGATCTCGAACATCATTGAGGCGGCGATCGAACATAATGCGGACGCCATTGGTCTGTCAGGGCTGCTGGTCAAATCGACGTTGGTGATGAAGGAAGACCTGGAAGAACTGAACCGTCGAGAACTCTCAGATCGTTGGCCAGTCCTGTTGGGCGGCGCGGCGCTGACACGCAAGTACGTCGAATGGGACTTGCGCAATACGTTCCACGGCGATGTCTTCTACGGCTCTGACGCTTTCGACGGCCTGCGCATCATGAACGCGCTGAGCGACGGCATCGAACTCGAGGCTCAGCCGGTTGAGCCGGTTGCTACCCCTGCGGCTAGCGGTTCAGCTCCGACCGCAACCGCCGTGCGATCGACGCTTGCGCCGGCCCAGACGGTTCCCGTCGCTCCATTCGTTGGGACAAGGGTCATCCGTGGACTTCCGCTGACCGATGTCTTTCCCTATCTCAATCGAACGGCGCTGCTGCGCGGCCAATGGGGATTCAAAGGTCGTGATGTCGAAACAGCGACGAGAGCGGAACTCGCGCTCTCCGAGATTCAGCAACAGGCGTTGCGCGACGGGATCCTCGAGCCCGCAGTGGTCTATGGATACTTCCCGTCTCAGTCCGACGGTGACGACCTGATCGTCTACGAGGCTGAGGACGCACGCGCCGAAGCGGTTCGCTTCAGCTTCCCGAGACAACAGGGCAAGCAGGGTCGCTGCCTGGCTGACTACTTCCGCTCCGTCGACTCCGGCGAAGTGGATGTGATTGGTTTCCATGTGGTCACGATGGGCCCTCGAGTCGGCGCATATGCGCAGGAGCTGTACGCCGACGACCGTTACCAGGACTATCTCTACTGGCACGGATTCGGAGTCGAGATCGCCGAGGCGCTAGCCGAGTACTGGCACCGGCGGATCCGCCAGGAGCTGAAGATTGACGGTTCGGACGGCGCGACGCCCGAGGAGCTGATCAAGACCAACTACCAGGGCGCGCGGTACTCATTTGGTTATCCCGCCTGCCCCAACCTTGAGGACCAGGCCTTGCTCTGGCAACTGCTCGATCCGGAACGGATTGGCGTCCGGCTGAGCGAGGAGTTTCAGATGCATCCGGAGCAGTCGACGTCGGCGCTGATTGTGCATCATCCTGAAGCGAGATATTTCAGTATCTAGGCCGTGGGCGCGATAGGATGCGTTCGGTTGAACTCGACATGAGAGAGGGCTCGAGGCTGATGACGCAGGCGCCGCATGGCTGACCTCTTTCGACCGCGTTGGCGCGAGGGCAACGACCCGTTTCGCCGGCTGGTCGTCCAGACCACGATGCGTTTCATGGAGGTCGAAGCCGCCGGCGGCATCGTGCTGGTCTTCGCCGCCGCCGTGGCGTTGATCTGGGCCAACGTCGACTACAGCTCCTACGGGGACTTCTGGCACGCGCACATCAAGTTGGACCTGGCGATCTGGTCCTTCGACCAGTCGCTGCAACACGTCATCAACGACGTCTTGATGGTCGTCTTCTTCCTCGTCGTTGGCGCGGAGATTAAGCGCGAGGTGACTCACGGCGAGCTGCGCAGTCCTCGCCAGGCCGCACTGCCGATCTTCGCCGCATTGGGCGGCATGCTGATTCCGGCCGGTCTCTACGCCATTCTCAACACCGGCGGCGAAGGCTCCTCCGGTTGGGGCATTCCCGTCGCCACCGACATCGCCTTTGCGCTAGGCGTCCTGGCGCTGGTCGGACGCGGCGTGCCGATCCAACTAAAGGTGTTCCTGCTCACCCTGGCGGTCGCCGACGATGTCGGCGGCATTCTGATTATTGCGATCTTTTACTCCGAGTCGATCCAGTTCGAATGGCTGCTGGGCATGGTGGGGGCGGTGGCCTTCCTGTTGCTGCTCAAACAGTATGGATTCCGTCACTTCGGGATTCACCTGATTGGCGGCGTGTTTCTCTGGCTCACGCTCTGGGAAGCAGGAGTCCACGCGACGCTGGCCGGTGTCATTCTTGGCCTGATCGTGCCAGCCGACGCGCTCTATGGGGACGAGGGGGTCTCGCGCAGGATCGACTATCTTCTGCAACGCTTGCGCTATGTCCAGGAGGATCCTGACGAGGCGGTGCGCGAGCATGACTCACACGAAGCGCTGCGCAATATCGAACATGTCGCGCGGGAGGGTCTCAGTCCGCTGGAACGCCTGGAGGAAGGCATAGCGCCGATTTCGGCGTTCGTTGTCGTCCCCATTTTCGCGTTGGCCAATGCTGGAATCCATATCACCGGCGAGAGCATCGAAGCAGCGCTCAGTTCCAACATCGCCTGGGGCATTTTCCTGGGCCTGTTGCTGGGCAAGTTCGTTGGGATTCTCGGCGCCTCGGCCATCGCGATCAGGCTGGGCATCGCGTTCAAACCCGAACAACTGCGTTGGCCGCACCTGGCCGGCGCATCGCTGCTGGCTGGCATCGGTTTTACCGTGGCGATTTTCATTGCCAATCTCAGCTTCGACGCCGAGCAGACCGAACTGCTTGAAGCCGCGAAGATCGGCATCTTCGCGGCGTCAATTGTGGCGGCGGTGCTAGGCTACGCAATCCTGCGTGGCGTCAAGCCTCGCTTTTGATCCGCGAACCGGCCAGTCTGAGACGGGCCCACGGACGAAGGATGAGGAATCGCTGCTCGGGGTCGAGAGCGGAGCTGCCGATCAGTAGTGCGCTACACTTTCGACGGCAGAATGCCTGAAGCGCTGTTGTGCGCGTCAGCATCGTCGCCCTGAACGACGGAAATGAGAAAGAGCGCCAGAGAGCGCCAATCCAAGAGGAGGCGGAATTCGTGCAAGCGGTGAAATATGCCCGCGCCGGCAGCGTGGAAGAGGCGGTCAGCCTCCTGCAAGACGGAGGCGATACTGCGCGTCCGCTGGCAGGTGGAACCGATGTCATCGTGCAGGCGCGGGAGCGCACACGAGATATCGGCCTGTTCGTCGACATCAAGCACATTCCCGAACTCATCAGCATCGAATACTCGGCCGACTCCGGTCTGACGATCGGCGCAGCGACGCCGTGCTACCAGCTCTACGGCGACTCCACGATCTCGGAGCTCTATCCGGCGCTGGTTGACTCGACCTCGCTGATCGGCGGCACGGCGATCCAGGGACGCGCGTCCCTGGGCGGCAACCTGTGCAACTCCTCGCCCGCGGCGGACGGCATTCCGTCGCTGATCGTGCTCGAGGCGCAGGTGGAGATTGCCGGCCCGAACGGTCGCCGTACCGTCGCGGTTGAGGACTTCTGCACCTCACCAGGACGCAACGTCCTCGGCGACGGTGAGTTCGTCGTCAAGCTGCACTTCCCGGCGCCCGCCGAGGGATCAGGCGCGCGATTCCTGCGCTTTATTCCGCGCAACGAGATGGATATCGCCGTCGCCAATGCCGCGACGCAGGTCCGCCTGGCTGCTGATGGCGCCGTGACCTGGGCGCGTGTGTCCGTTGGCGCGATCGCGCCGACGCCGCTGCTCGTCTCGGAGGCCGCCGACGCATTGGTCGGTCAGCCGCTGAACGAAGAAACGATCGCCGCCGCCGCCGCCGCATCGAGCGCTGCGGCCAACCCGATCACGGACATGCGTGGCAGTATCCGCCAGCGAGTGCACCTTGCCGGCGTGTTGACCGAACGCACGATCCGACAGGCCGCTGAGCGCGCTGCCTGACCATCAGAATTGATCGATCAACGGAGGAACATTGTTCATGACCACCACCGAGCACATTGTCGTCAACTGCACCATCAACGGCGAGCAGCAAGTCTTCCTGGCCAACGAGCGCGATTCGCTGCTGGAAGCGTTGCGCGACCGGATTGGACTGACCGGCGCCAAAGAGGGTTGCAACAATGGCAACTGCGGCGCCTGCTGCGTCAACATGGACGGCCGGATCGTGAATAGCTGCCTGGTGATGGCAGCCGAGTGCGAAGGCTCAGAGATTCGGACCGTTGAAGGACTCGCCTCCGGCGACCAGCTCTCTCCCTTGCAAAACGCCTTCCTCGAGCAGGCGGCGCTGCAGTGCGGCATCTGCACGCCGGGCTTCCTGGTCGCGGCCGAGTCGCTGCTGGAGCAGAACCCCGATCCGTCGGAGCACGAAATCCGTTATTGGCTGGCTGGCAACCTGTGTCGTTGCACCGGCTACGACAAGATCATCAAGGCGGTCCAGCAGGCCGCCGGACAGAGCGTCGTCTAAATCCTGACGGCTGCATGCCGTCTCATCTCAAGAATCACACGAGAGGACTCTTCGCATGGTTACCGCTCAGTCGCAACCACAGTCGGCAGAAACCGAGAAGTACAACGTCATCGGGACGCGACCGATCCGGCACGACGGTGTCGACAAGGTCACCGGGGCGGCGCAATACGGCGCAGATCTGAACCTGCCCGGTATGCTCGCCGGTCGCGTGCTACGTAGCCCGCACGCGCACGCGCGGATCGTCAGCATCGACACGTCCAAGGCCGAGGCGCTCGACGGCGTCCTCGCCGTGATCACCAACGCCGACTTCCCTCGCGCTTCCGACGAGGTGATCGACACCGGCGAAGGCACTGCCCAGCTCAACTGGGTCCTCGACAACGTCATCGCTTCGGACAAGGTGCTCTACAAGGGCCACGCCGTGGCCGCGGTCGCCGCGACCGACCATCACATCGCCGAAGACGCTATTGAGCTGATCGATGTCGAGTATGAACTGCTCACGCCGGTCCTGGATGTGCGCGACGCGATGGTTGACGGCTCGCCTCTGCTCCACGAGAGCCTGCACACCGGCTCGATGGATGGCTCCAAGAGCGACAACCCCAGTAACACCGCGTCTCACCTGCAGTTCACCAAGGGTGACCTGGACGCAGGCTTTGCTGAGGCTGAAGTGGTCATCGAGCGAGAGTTCGAGACCTCGATGGCGCACCAGGGCTACATCGAGCCGCACAATGGCTCGGCCTACTACCGCGCCGACGGCACGCTGGACATCTGGACCTCGACGCAGGGCGCGTTTGTGGTTCGCGACTCGGTCGCTCCGCTACTGCAGCTTTCGCCGTCGCAGGTCAAGGTGACGCCGATGGAAATCGGCGGCGGCTTTGGCGGCAAGATTCCCGTCTACCTCGAGCCGCTGGCAGCGCTGCTCTCGCAGAAGACCGGCCGCCCGGTCAAGCTGACCATGAACCGCGAGGAAGTGCTGCTCGCGACCGGCCCGACCTCTGGCACATACATGCGCGTTCGCATGGGCGCCAAGCGCGACGGTACGCTGATCGCCGCCGACGTCCACCTGGCGTTTGAGGCCGGCGCGTATCCCGGCTCACCAGTCGGTGCCGGCGCGATGTGCGCCCTCGCGCCCTATGACATCCCCAATCAGCGGATCGACGGCTACGACGTGGTCGTCAACAAGCCGAAGACCGCTGCATACCGCGCGCCGGGCGCGCCGCAGTCCGAGTTCGCGACCGAGTCGGTGTTGAATGAGCTCGCTGAAGAGCTCGGCATCGACCCGATCGAGATCCGGATGAAGAATGCGGCCGAAGAAGGCGCGCAGCGCGCCGACGGCTTCACCTACGGCGTGGTCGGTAACGTCGAGTGCATGACCGCCGCCCAGGAGTCGCCACACTGGCAGTCGGAGCTTGAAGGACCGAACCGCGGTCGCGGCGTGGCCCAGGGCTTCTGGTTCAACATCGGTTTCGAATCCTCGGCCTATGCACAGGTCAACGGCGACGGTACCGTTCCGCTGGTCCTCGGCTCGACCGACATCGGCGGCACTCGCGCCTCACTGGCGATGCAGCTCGCTGAAACGCTCGGCATTTCCGCCGAGGAAGTTCGACCTCACGTGGTCGACACCAACTCGGTTGGTTACACGCAGGTCACCGGCGGCAGCCGCACCACCTTCGCTGGTGGCTGGGCCGCCTACGAGACCGCCATGGACATCCGTCGCCAGATGGAAGAGCGCGCTGCCGTGATCTGGGAGTGCGACGCATCTGATGTCACCTATGGCGATGACGCGATCATCCGCGGTCCCGCGGACGAGGATGGTAACGACCAGCAGCTCACGTTCAAAGAGCTCGCTGCTCAGCTCGCCTCGACCGGCGGTCACATCGTTGGTCGCGCCGACGTGAACAAGACCTCCTCCGGTCCCGCATTCGCGACGCACATCGTCGACGTTGAGGTTGACCCGGACACGGGCAAGGTTGACATCCTGCGCTACACCGCCGTGCAGGACGCCGGCACGGCGATTCACCCCGCATATGTCGAAGGACAGATGCAGGGCGGCGTTGCACAGGGCGTCGGCATGGCGCTGAACGAGGAGTACTACTACGACGACTCGGGTGACCTCAAGAACGCCAGTCTGCTTGACTACCGGATGCCGACTGCTCTCGACCTGCCGATGATCGAGCCGATCATCGTCGAGGTACCGAACCCCGGCCACCCCTACGGGGTCCGCGGCGTCGGTGAGGTGCCGATCATTCCGCCGGCCCCGGCCGTGCGGGCCGCGATTGCCAACGCAATCGGCGTACACATGTCGGAGCTGCCAATGTCCCCGCGCGCCATCCTCGAAGCGACGGTGCTCGACGAGTAGCGACCCACGCAGGCGGCACATGGTTACCGTCCTCATTCCCCAGCCACTCAGGACCCTCACCAACGGTGAGTCGGTCCTGACGGCTGAGGGTCATAACATCAGGGCGGTCGTTCGCAACCTCGCGCCGGACTACCCGGAGCTGGCTGAGCGCCTCGTCGATGGGGGCAAGATCGGCCGAGGTATATCGCTGGCAATCAACGGAGACGTAGTCTCGACGGGTCTGATCACAAAGGTCCCCGAGGGAGCCGAAATCGCAATCGTGCCCCAGATCAGCGGGGGCTAACGTTCACGAGCCCGAGGAACAATCTCAGCGACTGGTCCAATCGTTGCGCATCCCGAACGCCGAGGCGCCCGACCTGAACTCGTAGTCGGTGACGCTTTACGGTTTGAATCTTGTCAACCATGATTTCGGAGAGATTCTCTAAGCCATTTTCGTCATTCGGCAAGACAAGTACGCGAGTGAATGTTGGGACTTCAAACGCGGTAGTAAATCCGCAGATTGTCACAGACTCGTTCGTATCCGCGATGTCTCCTTGTACCACCACGGCAGGCCGAGGCTTACTCATGTAATCGCCTCCACCAGCAACAATCCAGATCTCGGCTCGCTTCATTCAGTTTCGGGATCCTCAACCCAGATGGAAACTGAGTCGACCCAATCCTGGTCTTCCGAAGCCGTGGGACGTTGCGCCAGCGCTTCGTACTGCTTGGCCATCTCTTGGGAAAACTGAGAAGACTCTGGATCCAATGTCCATATGGGCATCGAGTCCCATTCGTCCAACAGTTCCTGAGGTGTTCGTTCTACGCCTTGTTCTGGCCGCTTCGAGGTGACCATGTCTTCAACTCCTCATCGCCGATGCTAGCTGGAGGCTTGTTGCTCCGGATGACTTGCGGTCAGTACCGCAATCGAGGCGGTGAAGCCGTGGAGGTAGTTTTCTCCTCCGACGGGGCCGATTTCTCCGTTGCAGAAGAATCCGGCGGTTGGCACGGGACCGAAGATTTCGCTGAGCGCTCCTGCGTCGTGGTCCGGCTCTCCGAAGAGCCCACGGCCTCGCCCGTTGCAAGAGCAGAGGAGCGCGCCGAGGACTTCCTCTTCTGGAGCCAGGGCGTCGCGCAAGTCCGAGAGTCTGGTTCGCAGGTCGTCGTCGGCTGCCTGGGCGTCGCGGAACTGGAACTGGAAGGTCTGGCCGACCCTGGGTATTGCATTGATCGCGACGGTGCCCTGTTCGCGGTCGGCGCCCATCACGTTGCGGATCAGGAAGTCGCCGCGTTCGTGCGACTCCTTGTATTCGTCCATGGCGAGGCCAACGAGCAGATTACGCACGGCTCGCTCGCGAGTGGCATCGTCCAACTCGGAGAGCGTCTCTTGCAAGACCTCCAATGCTGGGCGTGAACCCAATGACTTAACCGTATTGGCCTCACATTCGGTCACGATCCACGGCTGACCCAGCGGCTCTGCACCTTGTGCAACAACCGGTCTCACCGAGACTCCCTGCAGCCCCATCATTGCTGCACCGCCCATCAGCACGCGGTCGTCGATGAACACGGCGCAGCCTTGCTGTTGGCGATGAGACGATGCCATGCCGCCCAGCAGTACGATCTCGGGACGCAACTTTTGCAGGTGTGAGACGAGCTGGTCGGTCATGATCGTGAACGGATTGCTGAACAGCAGCCAGATGCTGGGTCCGTCCTCAATCGGTGAGAACAGATCGTCGGGCATGGATTGTGGATCGACGGCAATCGGTGTCAGCTCCGCACCAGGAAGAGACAGTCCCAGGATGGCAATCGCCGATCCCTCTTCCGCCTCGAGTGACGATCCGATTACGCTCTGACCCGATGCGCCAATCAGATGGCGAGCGCCTGTTTGCTCTTTGAGACGGGCGATAATCTCTGCATAGTTGCCTGTGTATCGAGAGTCGACGAAGACGAGCAACAGGTCTGGTGTCGCCGTGAGATCCATGCCACGTAAGGCAGAGTCGCAGGCTGCTTCCCACTCTGCTTCAAAGGCGACTGCAGCCGATGCTCCGGCAGTCGTCGTCTGTACTGTGGCCTGTCCCGGACCGCTCGAGCGACGGACCGTTTCGTCTGTGGTTGACGGTTGGTTAGACATCTGAACGTTCCGTTCGCTGAGGGTGCGGCTAGCATTTCAAAGGGTAACCTGCGGGTATGACTCACATACCTGATACTTCCGAGCCATCCGACAAATCAGATTTATCCGACTTGCCTCATATGATGTCGCGTTCCGGCGACGATCTCGACGAGATTGCTGAGGCCGCGAGAGCTCTGGCCCAACGTGGCGGCGACATCCTGATGGATCGCTTCCACGCCACGATCGAGATCTCGTTCAAGGGACAGAACGCACACGATCCTGTGACCGAAGTCGATCATGCGATCGAGGACATGATTCGGGATGAGGTACATCGGACATTCCCAACGCATGGAGTGCTTGGCGAAGAACGCGACAACGGCGGTCCGCTAGATGCCGACATCGTCTGGGTGATTGATCCGCTCGACGGCACTTCAAACTTCATCAATGGGATTGGCATGTTTGCCTGTTCGATTGGCATCCTTCACAGAGGAACGCCGATCGCGGGAGCGCTGTGGTTGCCAACGAATCGATTCCTGGTTCCCGGCGTGTATCACTCGAAAGCCGGTGAGAGACTGATGTTCAATGGCGACGCGCTGGATTGCGGTGCGCCGGCGCTCCAGGCTGCGTCACGTTTGAGTACCGTTCCCGCCGGAACGGGCGGAGTGACTGGTCCCGCCGGGCGCCGGTTTGGCATCGCCCGCACATTCGGCAGCACGGCGACCGAACTGGCGCTGGCTGCTGAGGGATCGGTGCAGATGGCGCTGTTCGACGGCTCTCGGATCTGGGATGTCGCCGGTGGCGTCTCCCTCTGTATCGCGGCAGGGCGAGCCGTCTACACCAAGGGCAGGGGCAGCGAAGAGCGTTGGCGTCCGTTTACAAGGTTTGGTGACAGGATCGACGGTCCGGTCAATATGAAGCAGCTACGCAAGTGGAGTGATCCGCTGGTCGCGGGCGACGCTTCAGTATTGCCGGACTCAGCCGCAGCGCTGAAGAGAGAGCAAAGCGTCGCCGCGACTGCGAAGCGCGCCGCCGTAAAGAGTGTCAAGAGGGCGTTTCCAAATCTGCCGTTGCCCTCGTATCCGTAAGCTGTCGTCTTGAAATTGCCCGTGCGTCGTCATACCCGCGCTCGCCGCGGGTATCTCGATGTGTTATGAAGGCGGCGTTGATCGCCCAGTCGGCGAGATTGCCGCGACGGAACGCGGCAATGACGAAGAGTTCGAGGATCGTGGTCAGGCGTGGACGACTGGCAGCACCTCGTCGAAGAGGCGCTGCGACTGATACATGATGGCATCGTCGCCGCGTGCCATGGGTCGCATGATGAATTTGCTGACGCCTGCAGCTCGGTACTCATTGACTCGCTTGAGAATGTCCTCTTCGGCGCCGACAGCGAAATAGGTATCGGGATTGACCTCCGGCAGTCTGGCCTTGATGCCCTTGATGGTCATCTGCACGTCCGGGTCGTCCCACGAGCCGAAGTGGTAGCCGAATCCTGCGCCGAAGTGGTCGGGTTCGTAGTCGGTGCGTCCGGCCTCGGCGAGCGCGGCGCGGATCTGTTGAATGATTGGTCCGATCTCTGGCGCCGACTGGACCCCTGCGACCCAGCCTGTGCCAATCCTCGCGGTCCGGCGTATGGCGGCCTTGCTGTGCCCGCCGATCCAGAGCGGCAGTGGATTCTGTACCGGGCGCGGCGAGATGGTGGCGTTGTCGTAGGTGAAATGTTCGCCGTGATACGTGAACGATTCCTCGTTCCACAGCCCGTGGATGATGTCCAGCATCTCGTCGGCGATCGGTGCGCGCCCGCGTAGCTGACGGTGAGTGATGTTCCACTCGGGGGCAAAGGCGCCGCCGACACCGAAGGCCGGCAACATGCGGCCGTTGGAAAGGAAGTCGATCGTCGCGCACTGCTTGGCAAGCACCAGCGGGTCGCGGAATCCAACTACGACCACATTCATGCCGAACTTGAGCTTCTCGGTGCGCGCAGCCAAGGCCGCCATGAAGGTCATCGATTCCAGGATCGGCTCCCGCGAGATTAAGCGGTCTGTCTGCCAGATCGAATCGACGTTGTGCTCTTCACAGAGGTCAATCCAGCGCCACATGGTGTCAACGTCGGAGAAGGGGAAATTGGCCAGTCCCATTCCAATCCGGTCACTCATGGTCGGTTCCTCCGGTGGTGTGCGTACGTTACTCGCCCAGCTTAAACGGTGGGTAGCGGTCAGTAATCAGCAGGAATCCGTAAGCGCTGATCCGCAGCCAGTAGCGGCCCACGCCCACGACGAAATCGAACAGCGGGCGCGGATAGCGTCCCGTCGCCAAGATCGCGAACCAGGATGCAATCACGGCGACCAGGCTGAGCACGCCCAGAATGATGCCGACGACGTAATGCGGAATCAACAGGATCCATTTGATGATCGGCAGGAAACGGTTGAGATGCTCGGCATCCGGGTAGTCGAGATCAAGATGAACCGTCTGCTCTTCGTCGGTGGATGGATACTTGTCAGTGAGCAGCTCGCCGTACGCGCCGATGCGATATTGAAAGCGGATGAGCTCGAGCGAGAAATTGAACCACCAGCGTGGGTACTTCTGTCGGATCAGCAGCATCAGCACAAGCGGCAGGAAGAAGGCGGCCGCGGCCGCACCGTTGACAGAGTTTTCGTCAATCAATCCATCGGCTGCGAGTGAGACCAAGATCACTGGCGCGATCGGCATCAGCGCGGACAAGATCCAAATCGGAATGCTGAACGGGATCCGCAGCAGTGTGCTGAGCCG
Organism: Dehalococcoidia bacterium; assembly: GCA_965207365.1. GTDB lineage: Bacteria > Chloroflexota > Dehalococcoidia > Bin125 > Bin125 > Bin125. The sequence continues at coordinate 2,413,480 of OZ242281.1, forward strand.
ACCCAGGTGTTCGGGATAGTCAACCTGAAGTCGGGCCGGATAGGTGTCGGACTCGGTCTGGAGAGCCATGTGGTACCCCTTTCGGGAGCAGCTTAGCCATCTGATCGTATCGGACGCTGCCAAAAGCCCACGTCCCAGTAGCGGTCGAACTTTCGGCCTGCTTCTCTCCATACGCCGGTCAGCTCGTAGCCGCGACTCTCGGTCATGGCGATTGAGGCGTCGTTGGGCAGCGTGATCAGGGCGAAGAGTTGGTGCAGTTCGTCGACCTTCAGCAGTTCGTCGTAGAGCGCATTCCAGAGTCTTGTGCCCAGGCCACGGCCAACTTCGTCCGGCAACAGGTAGACACTCGTCGCGACGCTGCTGTTGTATGCGGCCTTGGGATAGAGCGGGCTGGAGTACGAGTGGCCAACGATTCTGCCATCCGGTTCGACGGCCACCATCACGCGGTACGGTCCGCTATCGGAGTACTGCGAGAACCATTGTCGCTTGGTCTCGACCGTGTGCGGCTCGGTGTCGAAGGTTGCCGGAGTGGTGAGAATGTAATGGTTGTACAGATCGGCGAGTTGACGGACGTCGGCGTCAACGGCGGAGCGGATTGTGAGATCGTCGATCATGGGAGCATCCATGTGCATAGCAACGCGAAACGGCGGGCTGTGAGGCCCGCCGTCAGCGTAGGTGCACTGTGTGTGGTCGACGGGCTAGCCGCCGATGACGTTGCCGGCTTCGATTGCGGGCCGGAAGATGCGTTCCATTTCCTCGGCGGCGCGTTCGACGGTCCACATCTCGGTGCCGCTGAGTTCGCGGATCAGCTTGTACTGGCTGTACAGGCCTATGTCGAAGCCCATCGCGCGGATGACCTGGCCGTTCATCCAGTCCGAGTGCTCGGAAGCCATGTAGGCAATCGGCACGGCGACGTTCGCGGGCGAGCGGCGCGGGTCGACGATCGCCTCGGAGTCCTCGTCGAAGCCTCGGCTGCGGCGCTCCTGCGGGACGGTGTCGGTCATGCGGGTGGATGCGCCTGGGCCGATCGCGTTTGAGGTGACGCCGTAGCGTGCGAGCGCGTTGGCGCAGCTATAGGTAAAGCCGACGATGCCCAGCTTGGCAGCCGCGTAGTTGGGCTGACCGGGAGCTCCGTGCAGGCCTGAACCGGACGTGAAGTTGATCAGCCGGTAGTGACCCTCGCGGTTGGCGCGCCAGTAGATCGAGGCGTACTTCGTGGTGTTGAAGGTGCCCTTCATGTGTACGGCGACGACGGCATCCCACTCCGCTTCAGTCATGTTGAAGACCATGCGGTCGCGCAGGTTGCCGGCGACGTTGACGAGGATGTCCAGGCGGCCGTACTCGTCGAGCGCCTGCTGGATGATGCCCTCTGCGGCGTCGTAGTCGGCAACCGAGTTGTAGTTGGCGACGGCGTCGCCGCCGGCGTCGCGAATCGCCGCAACAGTGTCGTCGGCCGGACCGGCTTCGCCGCCTGTGCCGTCGACCGCACCGCCAAGGTCGTTGACTACGACCTTGGCGCCATTGGCGGCGAACAACTGGGCGACTTCCGAGCCGATCCCGCGACCGGCGCCGGTCACGATTGCAACACGATTGTCAAGCAATGCCATGATGTTGATTCCTTCCTGATTCCCAGACCTCCCCCGTTGGGGGGGAGGTGTCACGACGTGACGGAGGGGGCTAGCCGAAGAATCCGCCGCCGGTGACGGCGGGCTTGAACAGTTCTTCGATCTGCTCGGCGGCGCCTTCAGGGGTCCAGCGCTGGGTGCCACGTACCTGGCGGATCACAGCGGGCTTGTTGAAGAGCTGCAGCTCGTAACCGGACGCGCCGACGATTTGGCCTGTGAGCCAGTCGGACTCCTCAGAGGCCATGTAGACCAGCGGCACGGCGACGTTGGCCGGCGAGCGCTGCGGGTCTTCCTCTGCCGAGTCGCCGACGTCGCTGCCGGCGCGGCGTCGCTCTTCCGGCACGGTGTCGGTCATGCGGGTCGAAGCGCCGGGCGAGATCGCGTTGGCGGTCGCGCCGTAGCGACCGAGCGCGTTGGCGCAGCTATAGGTGAAGCCGACGATGCCCATCTTGGCCGCCGCGTAGTTGGGTTGACCGGGAGCGCCGAAGATGCCGGAGACCGAGGAGAAGTTGATCAGTCGGTAGTGGCCCTTGCGCTCGGAGCGCCAATGGATCGAGGCGTACTTGGTCAGGTTGAAGTGACCCTTCATGTGTACGGCGACGACGGCGTCCCATTCCGCTTCGGTCATATTGAAGACCATGCGGTCGCGCAGGATGCCGGCCGTGTTGACGACGATGTCGAGGTCGCCGAAGTTGTCGAGGGCATCCTTGACGATGCCTTCGGCGGCGTTGTAGTCGGAGACCGAGGAGTAGTTGGCGACGGCTTCGCCACCAGCGTCGCGAATCGCTGCGACGACTTCGTCGGCTGGCGCAGCGGCTCCGCCGGAGCCGTCAACGGCGCCGCCGAGGTCGTTAACCACGACCTTCGCGCCTTGCGAAGCAAACAACTTGGCCGTTTCGGCCCCAATTCCGCGTCCTGCGCCGGTGACAATCGCCACTCGGCCGTCAAGCATCCCCATGTGGTGTTCCTCTCAGCCCGCGGCGCTGTTCAGTGAAGCTCGCGGGAAAATTTTCACAGGTGGACTCAGGTTACCATCGTGGATCGCTAGCTTCCGTCCGAGCAGTTCTGCCGATTTGCTCTCACCCCATGGGCGACTTGCGCGCAACGCAGTCGTTGAAGTGTCACCCACCCTGTAGGGGCGACCCTTGTGGTCGCCCGCGTTGGCGATGGCAACACTGACCAGATAAGGCCAACAGCGCGGGCGACCACAAGGGTCGCCCCTACAGGGATCCAGGCTGACCGGGCCTCTAGTGCCGGGGACCACGACGATTGGGGTCGGGCGAGGAATCGGACAGTGTTCGTGCGCCGGGCGTCTCTTCGATGACCGGCTCAAACAGTCCGAGCTGGGGCGGACCGGTCAGGACTCCGGCGAGGGTGCCCTGGGCGTGGCCCTTTCGGAACGCTTCCGACTGGGTCCAGGCGTGAAAGGCTGACGCGTCTTCCCAGGCTGAGTAGGAGATGTAGTCACCGGGTTCTGCTCCGCGGAGCAGCATGAATTGCACGAATCCCGGGACTTCCTGGAGGTAGCTCTCTCGCTCTTTCCAGATCTGTTCCCACTCGGACTCGCGCTCGACATTGACACTGAAGCGGTTCATGGCCAGATACATGGTTCGCTCGAATTCTGTAAGAGATGAACGGATGGTCGCCGCGTCGAGGGTCCGATCGGCGCATAGACTGAGTCTAGATGAAGCGCCAAATTGTCCTGTTCACCTGCCTCACTGCTGCGGTCGCCGTGGCGGTTCTGTTGCGCACGGCCTCGCCAAACCTGGGCCCTGCAGCGCAAGTTGCAGAAGGCGCAGGCAACCAGGAGCAACTGTCCGTCGCCCTGATCGACGACTGCACGATCACTCCGGAACAAGCGCCGCAACTGGCGTCGTCGGACGCGGCGCAGCCGGTCCCGGCGGCGCCAGTTGGCATTGCCGACGTCGCTGTATCGCGGATTGCCGATGCGCGCACGAACGCTGTTGCGCCGCCTGCCGATGCGACGGTTCCTCGACCTCAACACCAGTCCTTCCGGATCACGATTCGTCCGCCTCCCGCGTCTTCCGTTGTCTAGTCGCTTTCTCGGACCGAGCACGCATTTGCCGTGCGATGAAAGTGTGACTCTGTGAAGATGCTGTTGGCAGTGATGAGCGTGTTGACGATGCTGGCGTTCGCGATTGGGCTCAGCGCCTGCACTGGAACGGATAGCGACGCCATTGACGAAGTTCGAACTGACGCGGCGCTGGCCACCGAGGCTGGCCAGCGAGCGCAGGTGCTAGCGGCGTTGGAGCCGTTGAATCCATTGCGATACCACCAGCTCGACCGGATCATCCGCGAGGAACACCAGATTCCGGCGGACGCCGTAGTCTGGGCGACCAGGGCTCGAGAGGTGCTCTCCTGGGTCGATTGGCCACACGAACTCCACGGCCACGTTGAGCAATACGCGGAATGGCTCGACTCCCTCCTGGCCGCATTCCGCGAGGACGATGCAATGGCGGCGTCCGAACCATCGAAAATTACGCACGCGCTCGCCCATACCTTCGAGTCGACGCTTGAAGCCTGGCTGAGCAACGAGTCTCTCCCCGATGTTCCAGCATTAGCTGGACTTGAGCCTCCGACGCACGGCGAGAACGGCAATGCTCAACACGACGCGCATAGCGAGTAAAGCCTGCTGGCAGCGCTTGTGGGCAGCGCTGGCGCTGGCCGTCGCAGCCTGCTGGCTGCAGGTCTCCGACGTCTCGGCGCATGCTGCGTATGAGTCATCGAGTCCGTTGTTTGGAGAAGTCCTCACGCAGTCTCCGTCCGAGATCAGTGTCCGCTTCACTCAAGAGCTGTTCCGTCGAGCCGGCGCCAACTCTCTGACACTGCAACAAGTTCGTGGAGATGTTGTCGACGAATGGGATCTTCCAGAGCCAGAGATCGGAAACGAAGATCGTCACGTCATGCGACTGATCGTTGATGTGGAACTGAGACCGGGTCGCTATGTGGTGTCATGGACCAACCTGTCGGCCGAGGACGGGGACTCGGATTCGGGGTCGTATCCGTTCTACGTATCGAGGCAACCGGAGGATGACGAGATCGAGCTGGACCGGCTGATCGCTGCTGAGCTCCTGATCGCTTATCCAGGAGATGACGTCGAGCAAGCGGAGCCTGAGGTTGCCAATCCGTCGGCTTCCCCGACAGTCGTGCGGACTCAGTCGGCGAACGATGTGAGTCTGGGTGTCGGACCTGTCATCTGGTTGATTGTTGGACTTGCTGCAGCGCTCATGCTTGGATTGACTCTTGTGCTTCGGCGGACGCGGTGGAGGCGAGCTGGGCAGAGGCGAGCCGAATGAAACTGCGAATCGTCGTCTTGTCGTTGTTGTCATTGTTGCCGTTAGCGACGTTGTTCGGCGCTTGTGGCAGCGGCAGCGAACGGGTCGTTGAACAACGCATTCCCGCGCCTGGGACGTTGGTCTATACGCAAGGCGTCGACTTGTGGATCCAGGACGAAGATGGAGCTCGTTTGCTGATGGCAGCGGGCCAGGATCAGCAGCTGTTGCATCCTGCCATCTCACCCGACGGTGTACGCGTGGCTTACGTCGTGTTCCAACTGACGCAAGCTGAGGGAGCGACGATTGGCACTGATCTGGCGATTGCCGATCTCAGAAATCCTGAACAGCAGATTGTAGTCGAACACACGAAACAGGCGGAGTTCATCTGGAATCCGCGCTGGTCGCCCGATGGCGGATCGCTGATCTTTACTCACGAACCCGGCGAGCTGCTGATTCGGATCGCTCGCCTTGATCTGCAACGCGGTGTGGTTGACATTCTGCGTGAGGATGCCCGCGACGCCGACATTTCGGCGGATGGCTCACGGATCGTGTTTGTCAGTGCGCCCTACAGCGGCGATCCGCACCTGGTCGCCAGAGACCTTGTGGACGGCTCGGAACTTGTGCTCGATCCCGAGCGCGAATGGCAGCCTCGACCGTATCGCATTCCTCGATTCGTGCCTGACGCTAGCGCCGTGGTGTTCTCGGCCGGGCAGTTTCTGCCGCAGGTTTCGGTGAATGCACTCGGTCTGAATGGGCCTGAAGACTTGTGGGTGGTCGATCTCGAGACTCGAGCGCTTCTGCAGATTGCGGCGATTGGCGAAGATCAACCTGATTTTGCGATGTCGGACGATGGACGTCATGTGCTCGTCATGGGAGCCTTCGGCATCTATCTCGTGACGACCGATGCGACCGATCCTCCGTATGCCATTGCGCCCGGAGAGTTCCATGGCGGCATCGACTGGCTCGGCGTCGTCGATGACGAGGAGTGGGCGGCGATTCGCGAGTCGGTGTTCCAGATTCAGGATTCCTCGCAATGAGACGGCTGGGTCTGCTGGGTCTGCTGGCTCTACTGGTCGCAGCGTCGATCGGCTTGGTGGTGGGGATCCTCAGTTCGACTGGCACAGCCGATGCTCATGCTCTGCTCGCTCGTGCCGATCCGCCGATCAACGCCTCGCTGCGTGAGTCGCCGACCCGGATCACGTTGTTCATGACCGAGCAGCTACAGCGCAGCCACAGCTCGGTCCAGATTCTCGATAGCGCCGGCCAACGGCGCGACATTGGCGGGACTGAGTTCTCCGACGCCGTCCCCACGCAGATGAGCGTCGGCGTGCTGCGACTCGACCCTGGTGTCTACACAGTCGTCTGGGAGACGCTGTCCGAAGTTGACGGTCATACCTGGACCGGGTCGTATGTGTTCTCGGTGCTGAATCCGGATGGTTCGGCTCCGGCGGGCAGCGGTGTGGTTGTCGACCTCAATCGTCCTGGTCCGCCGATTGCGGCCGATGCTGTTGTCAAGGCGATCGGGCTTGTGGCGCTGGTGGTGTTCGTGGGGGCGGTGGTGATGTCGCTTGTGCTGAAACCGTCTCCGCTCTCGACACTGTTGCCACTCATGGCGACGATGGTCTTGCTCGGTGTCGCGACTACCGGCTATGAAGCCATCGCCGGCGCGCTGCGTCTCGGTGAGATTGGCTTCCTGGGCGACGTCCTGTTTGATACTCGGAACGGGCTCTGGCTGCAGCAGCGCTGGTATGTGCTGATCGTTGCGGCTCTGGCGGTCAGTTTGCGGTTCATTCGTCCGGCGGCGCTGGGTGACAACGGATTGCGGGCACTGCTGTTTGTGCTGGCTGTCGCGTGGTTGGCCTCGACCGCGGCGATATCTCACGGCGCGGCCGTCGGCTCAGGATGGATCTGGGGCACGCTGTTCGATGCCTTGCACCTGGCTGCTGCAGCGGTCTGGATTGGCAGTCTGATCAGTCTGCTCTTGACGCTGCGGTCCCGCCCCGACGAGCGCGTGGAGTTGGTCCGGCGATTCTCGATATTGGCCGTGTCGACCGTGCCCATCCTCGCCGCCGCCGGTCTGATTTCGGCGTTGATCCAGATTCCTCAAGTCAGCGGTCTGCTTGAGACCGATTGGGGACTGGCGTTCCTGATAAAGATTGTTGTCTTACTTGCGCTGTTCGCTGCCGCAGGCGCAAATGCGTTCCTCTTGAGGCCTCGCGACGCTGCGGAGGCGGGAGGTGATTCCGGCCTCGCCAGACGGTTCTCGATGCTGATGCGGGTCGAGGCCGTGTTGGGTCTCGCGGTGATCGCGGCTTCTGCTGTGTTGACTCAGCTTCCGTCGCCCGCCAGCGCTCAGCCGGAGATTGAACAGAAGGACAACACGATTGTCGAGACGGTCGCTCGGGGCGACATTGTCGCCTCGCTCGAGGTCTCGCCAAATCTGGTCGGATTCAACACCTGGACCGCGACGATCGAGGATCCTGCGGACAATCCGGTAGAGGATCTACTGCTTCGCTTCCGCTACCAGGATCCGAGCGTAGGCCCGGTGACGGTTAGGACTGAGCCTCTTGGCGATGGCCGATTCCGGCTCGACGGCGCCTACTTTGGCCTGCCCGGAGAGTGGACGATCGAGATGGAATTGCGCCGCGCGTCGGGCGATGACTTCGTGGTCGCCGTGTTGAGCGATGTGGAGTCCGGGTTCCAGGCGTCGCCGTTTGCCGCCGACCGTGGCGGCGCGCTGGCCTTGCCACTGACACAGATGGACTGGAACGGCGTGGGCGCGCTGTGGGCATTCGTGATTGGCGGACTGGCCTGGATCAATCGGCCTCGCCTGCGAGCCGCGTTCGGTCCGCGAGCGGCTGACGGCGCGTTTGTTTCGGGACTGCTGGGATTGATCGTCGCCGTGGTGCTGCTGACCGGCTTGCACGTCGAGCCGGGACGCACGCTGGCCAATCCGGTCGAGCGGACGGCTGAGTCGGTCGTACGTGGCGCCGGCCTGTTTGCCGCCAATTGCGCCTCCTGCCACGGGGATACCGGAGCCGGCGATGGTCCGTTGGCGGATTCGTTGCCTGCGCCGCCGGCCAACTTCACAGTGCATGTGCCATTCCATCCCGACGGCGTACTGTTCGCCTGGATCACGGACGGGATTCGAGGCACCGGGATGCCGGCCTGGTCGCCGCAACTGTCCGACCAGGAGCGCTGGGATCTCGTCAATTTCTTGCGGGCCAGTTTTGATGTTCCGGGCGCCCAATGAACTCTGGTCAACTGATACGCTGGAGCCAACCGACTGAGACGAACGCTACTCGCTCTCGTAGTGTCGCCTCCCCTTGACAGGAACAGAACATGGTCACCGCGATAGAGAACCCGGGACTTAACCTTGACTGGCTGAACCTGGAAACTGACGAAGAGTTCGAGATCCAAGCGGGTCGTAAGGGTGTCACGCTGCAGTCGATCAACCAGCGGATGGCCGGTGCCGACGGTGTTGACCAGGCAGACTGGCGCTCGTTCGCACCACGCGGCATTGAGGCCGACCCGCGTTCCAACGCGCACGCTCGCCAGTACCGTGACAAGGGCGATGTCTGGTCCGAGTCGGCGATGCTGCTCTACGAAGAAGCGCTGCAGCGGCAGTGGTCTTCAGCGCGAGACATTCCCTGGGACACCATCGGCGACCAGCCGGACGACATCGAAAAGGCGATGTGCACGCTGTGTACGTTCCTGACCCAGGTCGAGTTCATCGCTGGTGACGTTCCGGGCCGCTTCCTCGAGTCGGTCCACCCCGACTTCTTCGAGTCGCAGCTCTTCCTCGGTACGCAGCTCATGGACGAAGCGCGTCACCTCGACGTGTTCCGCAAGCGCGTATTGGTCAACGGCGGCGGGATGTCGCCAGCCGGCCTTGGCGCGGTGGGCCTGCTCGCGATTGACGACTTCACCGAGATGACCGCGATCCTGCACCTCTTCGCCGAGGGCCTGGTCCAGTCGCTCTTCCGCATGGGCGAGCTGATCGGCCAGAACGAAGCCGAGAAGCGCATGTTCCGCCTTTCGGCGCAGGACGAGTCGCGCCACCTGGCCTTCGGCGTCACGCACACCAAGTACACGGTCGAGACGCAGCCCTGGCGCAAGGAAGAACTGCACCACTACCTCGACATCAACGAGACCGTGCAGAACACCCAGGCCGGCCTGACGACGAACCCGATCACGGGTGAGGCGCTGGCCGTGCTCGCCGGCGGCGGCATCGAGTACCTCGACGAGGGCTACAACCTGGTCATGCTGATGCGCAAAAAGCAGATCAACGAGTACTACCACCGTCTACAGGTAGTCGGACTCGGCGACCGGCTCGACCGGATGGCGCCAGAGCTGCGCGAGTTGATCACCCTCTAACAGTCGGAGCCGACCGGCAGTACGTGATACGACCACCAGACCCCGGAACAGACGGGAACCAACATGCCGCCTCTCTCACCAGCGCAGAAGATGCGCGCCCAAGTCCGCGGTTGGCCAGCCGATTTGATCGAGCGAGTTGAGAGTTCGAGCACCTCGGGCCGCCAGATCGACAACATCCTCAACATCTCGATCGAGCCCGACCGAGTCAGCAAGTGGCTCGAGTTCGTCGACGACAATCCGGAGCACCCCTTCGCGGGCGCTCAGCTAATCATGTTCGAGGACGGTGGCGAGACTGGACTCAAGCCCACCGCGTCCGAAGACGGAATGCGCTTGAGCGATGTCGACATTGGCTCCTATGGTCACGTGCCGGATGTCTGGGGTTACCGCAACGATCTTCCACGGGGGACCAAGCCAGTGCCTGGCATGTACATGCCCGCCGGATACGCAATTTACGACCGCACGGAAATCTGGGCGGATGGCGTTTCCGACCTCTACGAAAACGCGATTCGCGACCGCTGGATTCCGGCCACCGATCTCGATTGGGAGAATCGCGAAGAACTGGCTCCCGAGGTCGAGCGCGCGACTGGACAGATCTGCGCGGTCTACTCGACCTACGGCATCGCTGAGCAAAAGGTGATCTCGAAGTGGCTGGAGGAGATTTCCTACGGTTTCCACGAGGTCAAGTTGTTCCTTGCGACTCAGGTCTATGACGCCGGCCGCAAGGTCGAAGCGCTGCGCAAGCGCGCGTTGCATGGTTCGGGGATTATCGGAAAGGCGCCGCTCTCGGATGTTTCCGAGTCCTGGTACAACGCGCTGACCTTCACCGACATGATCATCGCGTTGGACGTGGTCTACAAGTCCTACGAGTTGACCGCGTTCGAGTGCGCGACCGACTGGGCGCGCTCCGACTTCGACCGGGACCTCTTCGCCCGGCTGGCCGAGGACAGCAAGCGACACCTTGAGTATGGTCTCAAGCACCTCGAGTGGTACAACCGCTATGGTGAACGCGCCGAGATGGAGTTGCCGATCTTCTTCATCAAGGCCGAAAGCGGTCTCGCTTCTGAGATGGCGCAGTCGCCGATCGAGCGCGAAGCGCTGGCGGTGCTCTATGCCGATGGCGTCGAACGACTCGATGCGGGAGTCGAAGAGTTGCGCAAGCTGCGCGAGAAGCAGTACCACGATTACCTGCATCGCCTGCACGATCACGGATTCAACCGGATCGGCGAGGCCGCGGGCATTCTCGGTCTGGCTACGCAGGACCCGTTGCTCAAGGCGCTCACTCCCGAGGCATTGACCGAGGGAGCGACAGCAGGCACCACGGCGACGGACCGCGACTAGCTGAGTCCGGCCAATCGCGGACGCCAGGTTCTCGCGTATCATTGCGCCGTGAGTTCCCCAGCGATCGAGCTGAACTACGAGATTGCCGGCCCGTCCGACGGCAGGCCGGTGCTGTTCGTGCACGGCATCCTGACCTGTCGCGCGCACTGGCTGCTCAACCTTCCCGCGTTTCATGAAGCGGGATTTCGCAGTGTCACCGTCGAACTGTTTGGGCACGGTTCCTCGCCTGCGCCCGAGGACGAGGACGCTTACCACCCGGACCGCTACGTCGACCGCTTTAGCGCTCTGCGCGAACTCGTCGCTGCGGAGCGATGGTTTGTGGTGGGTCAGTCACTGGGCGCTGCCTTGACACTGAACTACGCAATGACACGTCCCGATGAGGTCATCGCGCATGTCGTGACCAACTCACATTCGGCTTTCGGTGAACCGAACCGAATCGGCAACCCGGAGGCAGCGCAGGAACGGGCGCAACTGATGATCGATGGCGGAATCGACGCGATCATGAAGCATCCGCTGAACCCGCGGCGAGCCAGAGCATTTGATGCCGAACGTCGATTGCAGTTCGACGACGCGATGTTGCTCAGCACACCGGCCGGCATCGCTCGAACCATGTTGCACACATCGCCACATACCCCGTTGCGCCATCGGCTCCCATCGAATCCGGTGCAGACTCTACTGATCGCCGGCGATCGCGAAGAAGGCTTCACACCTGCGCGCGAATGGGTGGAGGCCAATGCGGCCAATTTCCGAGTTGAGCGTGTCTCGGCAACGCACGCGGTCAACATCAGCGCCGCCGATGACTTCAATCGAATCGCGCTAGCGTTCTTTGAACGACGACAGGCACAGCAACCATAAGTTTCTTGCACAGGAGGTAGACATGCATGAGGAGATTAGCTTTCTCCCCCTGCTGATCATTTCTGTGTTTGCGGTTCTGGTGCCGTTTCTCACGTTTCGCTTGACCGGTGGGATGTTGCCCGCGGTGGTGGGCGAGGTGGTGATTGGCATTGTCTTTGGCGAGCACGTCTTAGGCGTGATCACTCCTAGCGAGTGGCTCGACTTTCTCGCCCTGTTCGGCTTCGCCTATCTGATGTTCCTTTCGGGACTTGAGATCAACCTAAATCTCCTCACGACCTCGCTGGGACCGCGTTGGTATAACCCGCGCGTCGCATTGCGTCATCCGCTGGTGTCTGGGTTGTTGTTCACCGTGCTCACGATCGCGGTGACCTACATCGCGCTGCGATTGCTTCAAGAGATCGGTGTGATCGAAGCTCCATCGACGCTGATGCTCGTCTTTATCTTCATAGCCACCTCGGTTGGCGTGCTGGTGCCGGTGCTCAAGGATCGACCGGATCTCGGGAACGTGGGCCAGGCGATTCTCATGGGTGGATTTCTGGTTGAGTTGGTGGCGATCGTCGGTGTGGGCATTGTGGCAGCGCTCGAGCGAACCGGCGTGGGACTTGAAATGGCGTTGCTGGTGGCGATGCCCGTCGCGTTGGGATTCCTCGTGTGGTCCGCCAAGAGCGGGGGCGTCCGATTCCCAATCGTCGCCAGAACCCTGCAGGAGCTGGCCGACACGTCGGCGCAGCTAAAGATTCGAGCCGCCTTGGTCGTGATGATCGCTTTTGTGGCGCTCTCAGAGGTCGTTGGAACCGAGTTGGTCCTGGGCGCGTTCCTGGCGGGACTCGCGGCGACCGTGATCTCACCTCAGCATGGCTCGGCCGTGCGAGTCAGGCTCGACGCGATGGGTTACGGCTTCTTCGTCCCGTTGTTCTTTATCCACGCAGGCGCGACGCTCGATTTTGGTGTGGCCTTTCAGTCGCTCGACGCCTTCATCATCGCTGCGGTGTTCCTGTTCTTGGCGTTCCTGATCAAGATGCTGCCCGCGGTGCTGACGCTCTCGCCTGCGCATGGGTTGCGTAGTGGTCTGAGTGGAGGCGCATTGCTGAGCGCCAACCTGAGTCTGGTGATCGCAGCAGGAGCGATCGCCGAGGATCTGGGCATCATCGACAATGAGATGTACGGGGCGCTACTGCTGATGGCGTTGCTCTCAACCGTGCTCGCCCCGCTCCTGTTCAATGCGATCTCCGGGCGCGCGCCAGAGCCGTCGGAGGGTCCCATCGTCGTGATTGGGAGTAGTGTCCTGGCCCAGTCGATCACACATCGATTGGCCTCGGCTGGTCGCTTGGTGTCGGTGATCAGCACCGCAGAGGTGGATGTTCACGATGTGCCGAGACCAGACCGCGTGATGCTGATTCCAGGCGATCCATTGAACGAGCGAGTGCAAGGGCTGGCCGGGATCCCGGTTGCTGAGACAGTGGCGATTGCGGATTTCGAGCCCATCGAGCAAGTCGAAGCGATTGCCGCCGCGATACGACGTAACCACCACGATCTGCGAATCGTGACCTGGCTGCCGGAGAGAAATGCCCGGCTGGAACAGTTGGAAGTCGAGTGCATCCTGCAAGAGGAGTCGGAAGTGGGTGCGTTGGAGAGCGCGCTGTTGCGTCCCGGCCTGTATCACGCGTTGAGCGACGCCGAGTCTGGGGTCGTCGAAGTGGCCATGCGCAATCTCACCATCCATGGTCGGGCCTTGCGCGAACTGCGCTTCGCCGGCGGCGTGAGGGTGCTGGTGGTAAGACGGAAAGGTGAGTCGATGGTCGCGGATGGCGACACTGTGCTCATGCGAGGCGACTATGTGACGCTCGGCGGAGAGCCGGCGGCGGTCGCGGAGGTGAGCGCGACGTTACAAGATCGCGGCACGAGGCTGCCGCTCGCGCCGACGCAGTGGTCGTCTGGTAGCTGACTGCAGGGCGTTAGCGCTGCTGCGCCTGCTCGGAGCCGATTCCGGCGAGATGACCGAGATAGATCGGCACGAGCGGCAAGACGCAGGGGCTGATGAAGCTGACGAACCCGCCCGCGAATGCGATCGCTGCTGAGCCGGCGTTGAGGTCGAGCATTTCCGTCGATGAGCCGTCGGAACCGGCCAGTACATCAACACCGAAGCTGCCTAACGCTTCATTGAGCACCACGACGCGGTCAAGGGCGATCAGCATCCCGACAAAGACCAGCAGCACACCGGAGACGACGCCGATTAGCGGCATCCAGCGATTCAGCTTGCGCAGGAACTGGGTCGACGCGCCAAAGGTCGCGCCCACAATCAGGAAGGGGATGCCGAGTCCGGCCGCGTAACAGATCAGCAGGATGATCGCCTGGAAGAGTGAGGCGGAATCGAGCGCAAGGACGAGGATGCCGGCCAGAATCGGCCCGACGCACGGTGTCCAACCGACGGAGAATGCCACACCGACGACGACTGAACGTCCGTAGTCTGCGGCGGCCCGGGTGCGGGACACCTCGCCGCCAGGCGAAGCGGTTGATGGTCCGCCAGGTCCGCCAACCTGGAAGCTGCGGTACAGCAGCGGGATCGTGATTACTTCTGCGAGGTGCAGCCCGAGAATCACCAGCAGAACGCCTGCGACACGCTGGAACCAGATCAGTTCGTCCTGGAAGGCGGAGCCGAGTGCTCCCAGCAACGCCCCAAGCGCGACAAAGACGACGCTGAATCCAAGTACAAAGGACGCCGCGTGCAGAAACACGACTCGTCGTGCAGTGGTCTGTCCGCCAACGGCCCCGGTTGCGATCGCCATACGCTCAGTCTACGCCAAACATGGGATGATTGAGCATTTCGGGGACTAGTGTGAAACTCCCGCGTCCTCTTCTGCGGAGAGCAAGGTCGCCATTACCGACTTCATGCCGTGGCCGCGATTCTTGGCTCGATTCAGTGTGTCACTGGAAGCTGAGGCAATGGGCGAAGGAATACCAGCTTCGCGAGCGACCTGGACTGCCAGGGAGACATCCTTGGCCGCCCATTTGAGGAAGAATGATGCGTCGTCAAAGTTGCGCTCCAGCAGAGTCGGCACGTTGTGGACGTAGTGCTGGGCCGAGGCGACGCTCATTACCTCGTAGGCTCGTTCGGCTTCCAATCCGGCAGCCTCAGCGATCACCAGTGCCTCGATCACTACTTGGATCGAGGAGATGCTGACCATGTTGTTGACAATCTTGGTCAGCGCGCCCATGCCCGAGTCGCCCATGTGAAACACATTGTCGCCGATGCACTCAAGCACGGGCTTGTACTTCTCGAAGGCGGCCTTGTCTCCACCGACCATGACCGCCAGCGTCGCGTCGATTGCGCCCTGGACGCCATTTGAAACTGGGGAGTCGAGGAACGTTACCCCTTGCTCGGCGGCGCGCTCGGCGAGCAGTTTGACGGTCGAGGGCAGATTGGTGGACAGGTCGAAGCAGACCAATCCCGGTTCTGCTCCCTCCAACAGGCCATCCGCGCCGCGCAAGACGCTCGAGACCTCTGGCGGACCGGGCAGCGATAACAGCGTGACTTCGGTCTGCGCGGCGACTTCGGCGGGAGAATCTGCCCAGGTCGCACCGAGTTCGATCAGGTTGGCGGCCTGTTCCTCGACCAGGTCATTGACCACGACCCGGTGTCCACCCTTGATCACGTTCGCGCACATGGGGTTGCCGATGTTGCCTACGCCGATGAAGCCAACGTCCGACATAGAGTGTTCCTCTCTGGTAGTCGCGCTCGGGTTGGACTTGCAGGGTAAACGTCGCGTCAGGCGTGGCGGTTGCGGTAATGGCGGTCGTCGGGCATGGGCAAGTCGGACGGGAGGGACTGATGGGCACGTTCCATGAGGGCAACGAACTCCGTGATGGCCTCAAGTCGCTCGTCGATCATGTCCAACTGGAGCCTGTCTTCGTAGTAGTTCTGATGCGTATCGCTTGCGACACCGAACAGCTCGGATATGCGCCTGCTGCTGACCTCACGAGCGATGTAGTGCACAATTGAGAACCCATCAGTGTGGCTGTCGTTGGGCCAGTTGCGCTCAGTGGCGATCTGCTTGACCTTGTGCGCCGCTGCTCCCCAGATCTTTTCCGAGGCTTGCAGCCGGTCGCCTTGCTCGATCATCTCGGCCGCGTGGTCCAGCATGCGCTGGCTGTGGACCGCGTGACTTTCGATCGGCTCCGTCGTGGTCATGTTGTTGCTCCATCTCTCAGCAGTCACCACGATACGAGGTTTCAGGCTCTGGAGGATGGCAGGGGTATCCTGCCTCGGTGAGCGAGCGAGTTCCTGAAGCAATGTCTGCAGCAAGGACGTTGGACGGCGTCCGCGTGCTGGAGTTGTCGGAAACGGCAGCAGGAGCATATTGCGGACGACTGCTGGCCGGACTCGGCGCTCAAGTCACGATGATCGAGCCACCTGGAGGGTCGCCGCTCCGACGTCGAGGGCCGTTTCGAGACGATATGCCCGACATGGAGGGCGGAGCGACACACTTGCACCTGAATCGGCGGAAGGGTTCATTGCGAATCGACCTGCGCACGGCTGCTGGTCGTCGGCTGCTTGATGCGTGTTTGGGTGAGGTTGATGTGGTTGTTGTCGAAGTGGATCGGCGGCGGTGGGATGACTACGGAATCAATCCGGACGCGCTCCGCGCCGAGCAGCCCGACCTGCACGTCTGCTTGATCACTCCGTACGGAATTGAGGGACCCAAAGCGGAATGGCTCGGTTCGGAGCTGACGCTCTACGCCTCGGGGGGATACCTGCGGATTGGCGGCGAGCCGGATCGTGAGCCGGTCAAAGCATGGGGCGAGCAAGGTCATCAGCAGGCCGGACTGCACGCGGCGTTGGGCATCGTCTCGGCCTTGTACGCCGATTCCGGAGGACAGCAAATCGATACGGCGGTCTACGAGGCGCTCGCGTTTCTGCTCGGCGGCGGCTATCAACACGCCTGGTTTGCTGATTCCGAGCCGAAGCGGAATGGCGCACGCCTAGTGGGATTTGGTCCTGGACACCTGTATCCATCGACTATCCGACCCTGCGCTGATGGCTGGGTCCACGCGCACTGCAACAATCGCTATCCCGAGGCGATGGCGGTGTTGTTTGATGAGCCGCGTCTGGCCGCGCCGGAGCTCCTGGCTGAGCTGATGGGTAGAGCAGACGAAGTAGACGAACTGATGGCCCCAGTGCTCATGCGGACCCCGCGCCGCGAAGTCGTGAAGCGCGCGCAGGAATTGCGGATTCCCTTCACAGAAGTGCTGGCCCCGTCGGAGGTGATGGCCGATGCCGATGGCCATCATGCTTCACGAGACTTCTGGCAGGCGACCGAGCATCCTCGAGGTGGCGAGTACCAGGCATCGGGTCCGGCGGTACGGTTTGGCAAGACGAAGTGGGTTGATGGCACAGCGCCGCTGCTGGGTCAGAACAACGATCGGCTTGGGTCACTCGAGGATCGGGTTCGATGGAGGCGCGCTGGTGTTGCCTGAGCCTCGGTTGGTGCCGTATCCGGACTCACCTTGCCGTCCCTTGGGCGGGATACGCGTGCTCGACCTCACGACTGCCGTCGCCGGGCCTGTTGCCGCCCTGCTCTTGGGAGCGTTAGGGGCAGAGGTCCTACGTATTGAGACTCCCTGGGCGCGACCTGCGAATCCTGCATCCGCATTACCGCACCGTGGAAAAGGCCTTGATCAGCCGTGGAATCGTGAAGCGAGACTGAACGAATTGGCCAACAGCAAGCGCTCCGTGGCGCTCAACCTGACCACGGAATCGGGCCGTGAGATCTTCCTCGATCTGGTCGAACACTCTGACGTTGTCCTCGAGAATTACTCACCGCGGGTGATGGGAAACTTCGGCCTTGAATGGGAAACCCTGAGCCAGCGGAATCCTAACATCATCTATGTGGCGATGCCGGCGTTCGGGAAGTCTGGTCCCTGGCGCGACCGCATTTCCTATGGGCCTGGGATTGACGCGATGAGTGGGATGTCCTGGCTGACCGGATACGCTGATGGCTCGCCGCTCAAGCCGGGCAACTTCTACTGCGATCAGAACGCCGGTTTGCACGCGGCGCTGTCGACCGTGGCCGCGATCATGGCGCGCCGTCGAGTAGGTGGACAGACGGTCGAGTTGGCGATGTTGGAAGGCGAGTTGCAACTCATTGGCGAGGCAATGGTCGGTCAGCAGCTCTCAGGTCGAGAACCCACACGGATTGGCAACGAACATACGTCAGCCGCTCCGCATGGTGTGTATCCAGCGCAGCCGGTTCTGGACGATTCGGACTCGTGGATTGCCATCGCTTGTCGTGACGATTCCGAGTGGGAGGCTCTGCTCAGCATCTGGCAACACGAAGCTGTGTCGTGCGACCGCCGGTTCGCAACAGGTCTGCGCCGCTGGCGACACCGGTATGAGTTGGATGCTTTGCTTCGGGTCTGGACATCGAAACGGAATCCGGTTGAACTATCCGAGTGCCTTCAGCAAGCAGGAGTGCCAGCTTCACCGGTGATGGGCGCGAGAACGTTGTTGCGTGACGAGCAGGTGCAAGCGCGGCACTCGGTTGGTGGTCTCGAGCATCCGCAAGTCGGACTATCTCCGGCGCCCCAAGCTGCGTTTCAATTGTCAGAGACTCCGACGCCGCCCAAGAGTGCTGCGCCGTTGTTTGCGGCCGATACGGTTCCCGTGTTGCGGGAGATCTTGGGATACTCCGAAGAGCGAATCGCTGAACTGATCGAATCAGGAGCAGCCAGTGATCGATTGCGTCCGCGCTAGCGGACTTGAGAGGGAGGGTCGATGCCAATTCGAAAGCCCTGGATTCAGCCGAGCGAAGAGTCGATTCGCGCGATTCCCGCCGTCGTCGGTGTTTATGAAATCGCGGATGCCGAGGGCAACTTGCTCTACATCGGACAGGCTGGCGGTCGCGAGCCGTTCGGCCTGCGCACGAGGATGGCGTTGCATTTTGGCGGTGATGATCCTAATCCCGTGCTCCGAGAACGAGCCTCGCAGTTTCGCTGGGAGGCGAATCAGCAATACACGACGAAGCGACTCGAGATGTTGATGCAGTTCCAGCGCGACGAAGGCGCTGAATGGCCGCCTGCGCATCCGGCGGGAGACTGGCGAGACACGCCGGAACTTGGTCGGCTACGCCGATCGCAACAGATCGGTTGAAGGAGGAATCCGATGGAAGTGTTGATGTCGGAGGAACAGCGGATGATCACCGGCGCAGTGCGCCGATTCGTGCGCGAAGAGGTGCAACCGCTGGAGCGCGATCTGGATCCCGATGCCGTCGAGCTGCCGCCAGGTGAGTTGGACCGGCTCAAGGGCATCGTCCAGCAGATGGGCTTTTATCACATCGACGTGCCCGAGGACTACGGCGGACCGGGCCTGGAGCTGACCACGCGCGGTCTGGTGGCCGAGGAAATGTCACAGCATCGCGCTGGTCTGTACTTGCCCTGTTACGGGGCGTTCGGATCGGCCGGATTGGCTCAACTGTATGCCGCGTCGGACGATCAACAGGAGCGCTATCTGTATCCGATGCTGAACGGTGAGAAGCGCGCCTTCTTCGGTCTGACCGAGCCTTCGGGAGGATCGGACCCGGCGCGCGCCATTCAGACCAAGGCGGTCAAGGACGGTGACGACTGGATCCTCAACGGATCAAAATTGTTCAGCTCGGGCGCCGACCGGGCCGACTTTGGCCTGGTCTTTGCGCGTACCGATCCAGCCAAGGGCCGACGAGGCATCTCCGCCTTCCTAGTCGACACCGACTCACCCGGCTTCGAGGTCCGCCGCGTCGTGCATACGCTGCGCTCTGCGAACTATGGGACCGAGCTGTCGTTCGATGATGTCCGAGTGCCGGCCGCGAATCTCGTGGGCGAGGAGGGCGGCGGGTTCTCGCTTGCGAACGCCAACTTGACACGTCAACGGATTCCTTATTCGGCGACCTGCATTGGCATCGCTGTCGCCGCCCAGGAGATGGCGATTTCGTACTCGCAGCAGCGTGAGACGTTCGGCGCGGCGCTCGCATCTCGACAGGCGATCCAGTGGATGATCGTCGACAATGAGATTGACATCCGCACGGGCAGGATGATGTACCTCGCCGCCGCTGAGAAGGCCGAGCAGGACGAGCCGTTCCGCTTCGAGGCGGCGATGGCCAAGTTGACCTCGACTGAGGGCGCGAGCCGTGTCGTCGACCGCGCAATCCAAATTCACGGCGGTATCGGCGTGACCAAGGACCTGCCGCTCGAGCGTTGGTATCGCGAGATGCGCATCCGTCGAATCGGCGAAGGTCCATCCGAAGTGCAGCGAATCATCATGGCCCGCGACCTGCTGGGTCGCGGCAGCAGCGGATAGACACACGTTCCCTCTCCCCCAGGGAGAGGGCTAGGGTGAGGGAGCTCTGCATCCCCACCGACTGAGTGAACTGAAGAGGAGCCGGAGCGTGAGCGAAATCATCGAAGTCGCCGTCGAGGGCGCAGTACGGACGGTCACACTGAACCGTCCAGAAAAGCGAAACGCGCTCAACAGCGAGATGCTCGTTGAACTGCACGCCGCATTCTCTGGCGAGCCTTCGGCTGAGGAGCGGGTTGCCGTGATCCGTGCCAATGGACCCGTATTTTGCGCTGGTCTCGATTTGCGCGAGCGCGAGGAAGGATTGCCCGGCGGCGACGTGTCAATCGAGCAAATGCTGGATGCGATTCAGCATTGGCCATTGCCAGTCGTCGCGGTGGTTCAGGGTGACGCCATCGCCGGCGGCAATGAGCTTGCGCTGCACTGTGACTTTGTCATCGCCGACATACAGGCGAAGTTCGGTATGTCGCTGGCGCAGATTGGACTGGCGCCGTCGTGGTTCCTGGCCAAGAAGCTGCTCGAGGTCGCCGGTCCGGTTGCGACAAGGGAGATCCTGCTGCTTGGTGACCGCATCCCGGCATGGCGGATGCACGAGTGGGGCGTGATTGCGAGAGTTGCACCGGAGGGTGAGTTGGAAGAGTTTGCCGACGCACTGATCGATCGCCTGAGCAAGAACGCTCCGCTCAGCCTCATAGCGATGAAGGCGCTGATCGTGCGAGAGATGGATTTCCGCGATCACATTCCGCATGAAGATGTCGACGAGCTCGTGCAGGCAACACGCGAGTCGTCGGATGCGAAAGAAGGCATCAGGGCGCTCTTCGAGCGTCGACCGCCGGCGTTTGTCGGCGAATAGTCGAGTCAGTTGATGCGCGAGCAAACCTCCGTCATACCCGCGCTCCGTCGCGGGTATCTCGCAGCGCACGGCAAGATCGTCAGGAGTCGATTGAGAGGATGGCAATAGTACGTTTACTGAACTTCTATCGTCTGTCCAGTACTCGTCGAGATTCCTGCGACCGAGCGCGGGAATGACGGAGATTGAGAGATTGTTCGCGACTTCGGAGGGCGTCTCATCAGTCACTCTGGCTGTTTGAGTCGCAGTCCCCGCGCTAATGAGACCTTCGAATCTACCTTTCTCGCCCCCTTGCGGGGGGAGATGCCGAAGGCAGAGGGGGGGTCCGCTGTTCGTGATCCTTATCTGGTCATTGTCAGCCGCCCCCCCTTGTATCTTCGCTGTCGCCCCGGGAGCAGATGTTTCCCGAGGCGAAGTGCGCTGCGGCAGACCGATCCTCCCTGGGCCTGCGAGGCCGTGACAGAGCTTGGGTCGCCGCAGCGCGACAGCGAAAGAGCCCGAACAGTTGCCAGGGCCCTGGAGCCCGCATCTTGCAAGGACGGGCCTGCGCAGGATAGGAGTTGAAGATGACGGAGACGAGTCGCTACGTCGGCATCGACGTATCACAGGAGTGGTTGGATGTCGGCATCCGGCCGGCGGACGGGCCCGCCCAGCGGGTAGCCAACGACGCGGCCGGGATCGACGCCCTGGTCACGCGGCTGGAGGCGCTGGGGCCGGCGCGGATCGTGCTGGAGGCCAGCGGCGGTCTGGAGCAGCCGCTGGTCGCGGCGCTGGCCGCGGCGGGGTTGCCGGTCGTGCTCGTCAACCCGCGCCAGGTGCGCGACTTCGCCCGCGCCAGCGGCCGCCTGGCCAAGACCGACGCGCTCGACGCCGCCGTCCTGGCCCACTTCGCCGAGGCCGTGCCGCTGCCGCTGCGTCCGCTGCCCGACGCCGAGACCCGACAGCTGCGTGAGCTGCTCGCCCGGCGCCGGCAGCTGCTCGCGATGCAGGTCGCCGAGGGCCAACGCCTGCGCGCCGCCGGACCCGCCCTGCGCGCCGGCATCGAGGCGCACATCGCCTGGCTCGAGCAGGAACGCGAGCGACTTGAGGCCGAACTGCAGGCCGCCATCCAGGACAGTCCCCACTGGCGCGCCCAGGACCAACTCCTGCAGAGCGTGCCCGGCGTCGGACCGCAGCTCTCGCGCACCCTGCTCGCCCAACTGCCCGAACTGGGCCAGGTCGACCGGCGTCAGGTCGCGGCCCTGGTCGGCGTCGCCCCCTACAACCGCGACAGCGGCCACTGGCGCGGCCGACGCAGCATCTGGGGCGGTCGCGCCACGGTCCGCGCCGCGCTCTACATGGGCGCGCTCGTCGCCACCCGCTACAACCCCGTGATCAGCGATTACTACCAGCGCCTGCTCGACCGGGCAAGCCCAAGAAGGTCGCGCTCACCGCCTGTATGCGCAAACTGCTCGTCATCCTCAACGCCATCCTCAAGAGCGACACCCCCTGGCAAGCACCTCAACACGCTTGACTGCCAAGACAGTTGCTCTGTCACTCCGTGACATCTCCCCCCGCAAGGGGGGAGAGGGGATTGGGGAGTTCTTCACAGGTATCCGTAAAGCGGGTACTGGGAGGCTCAACTACTCCGACACCACAGGATCCCCTGGTCTCCGGAAGGCGAAGCCTCCGGGGCCTCCGTCGAATGCTCCTTCGACGACTGATGCGGTTGGTTTGACTGCTTGGTTGACCACTGGCAGCAGCAGGCGGGCGGCTCCTTCTCCTCCGAGCAGGATGTTGAGCGTGGCTTCGTCTCCCTGCGTGGGCACGACGAGGTTTTCGGCGTCGGCGCCGCTGATGGTGAGTCTCAGACGATCTCCGGCTCGGACTGTTGCGGAGACTGGGTAGAGCTCGAGGCTGAGGCGCATCGGGTCGCCGGGGGTGACTGGGCTCAGGTCCGCCTTGCTCCAGCTATGCCAGTACGGGCCTTCGTGCCCTCCGGGGTCATCACCGAGACGGCGATATGCGAAGTTGAGGAAGCCTTCCGAGAGGTACGCCGCTCCACCATCCGCGGAGATCTGTTCCAGCGTGACTACGATCGCGCCGCGGTCGGAATCCGTTGAGAGTTCCAGCTCCAACGCCGGCCAGCCGGTGACCTCGATGTCTTCGGACAGTGGCTCAGTCGTGAAGGAGAGACACTGCTCGGCCCGGGCGTTGAGGTCGGTGGTGTTGATGAACATGTCATCGACGTAGTAGCTGTGTCGGGTCATCGGTCCCAGGCTGACGTCGTGGTTGACCTCATATTCGACGAATTCGGCTTCGGCAGGGAATGCTTCAGAGAGTTTCCGGTCAGGGGCCAGCCAGTGGCTGCGATATTGGGCTTCGGGCAGCGGCAGTCGCGGGGCCGACTTCCAGGTCGTTGCGCCCGATGGCTCGGTCGCGGCGTAGTGGACTGGCGGCTCATCCATGATTCCGTGGTTAATGTCCTTGAGCCAGTAGTCGAACCAGCGCCGTAACTCGGGATCGCCGCCCTGGCCGTGATTCCAGGGGCCAACAATGAGCTTCTTGGGTACGTCGAGGCGGTTGAATGCGTCGATCAGGTAGCCGGGGAAGGTGAGGTCCCACCAACCGGTGACGATGTAGGTCGGCACGCCGCTCTCGTTGATCAGGTCGCAGGAGTCGAACCAGCCGCTGGCCACTTCGCCCAGACCGAGATCAGGACGAGGACGTCGGCGATTCAGTCCGTCGAAGGACGACATCCGTGTGACATCGCGGGGGTCCATCTCCGAGAAGGTTTCGACCCAGCGGTAGCGATCCGGCGATCGCTCAGACTCGGCCTCGGCCTGTAGCTGCTCACCGTCCGAGCCATCGACCGGCGCGGCCGGTTCGTTTTCGGAGATGCCCTTGTGCAGGCGCTCCCAGACCCGGGCGAAGCTGCTAATCGCCAGGCCGCCGTCGACATAACATTGCGGCAGGCCCGGGTATTGCGGTGCGATACAAGTCAGTCCCTTGGGCCGGTGGGCGGCGGTGAAGAACTGCATCATCCCCTCATAGGAGATGCCGACCATCCCGACCCGGCCAGACGACCACGGCTGTTCACAGATCCAATCGATGACCGCCGCCATGTCCTGGCCGGCCAGCCATGAATCTCCATATTCCGCGCCGAATGACGCTCCGGTGCCGCGAATATCGACTGAGACGAAGCGATAACCGTGGTGGACCAGATCACGCGCGATTGGCCGCTCTTCGTATTGCGTCACCAGTTCGCCCGGCTCGATATGTCGCAGTTCGTGCGTGTAGCGAGCGGTGGATACGCCGTCCATCGTGCGGAGGAACGCTCGCCGATAGGGAGTTGAATGCAGGACCGCCGGTGTTTGCCCACTCAGCACCTGTCCGTTCATTGTCGGATGTAAGACGTCAATGGCGATACGGCAGCCGTCCTTCATCGTCAGGTAGCGGGATTCTCGTGCGTAGCCATCGGCGACTTGCTCTGAAAACCCGTCATAGACGCCGAGCAGTGATCGCTTCTTCGACATGATTGTTCCTCGTCGCCAGACGCATGCGCGCCACACCAGATTGATAGGCTCGGAATGAGGATATCCGCGCCGCCGACCGTATGCGGGAGGAAGCTCATGACAACGATGACAAAGACGCTGGATCAGATCGATCTGGTCACTCCCGAGCTCTATGGCTCGCGCGGCTATCCCTGGGAAGAATGGGCGATTCAGCGCCGCGAAGCACCGATTTACCTGTACGACCGGCCGGGCGTCACGCCCTTCTGGTCGATCTCCAAGTACGACGACATCCAGCACATCTCGCGTGACCCCGAGACCTTCATCAGCAGCAAGCGACTGGTCATTCGTTCCGCGGGATCGGGCGACGGCGGCGCCAATGATCCGTCGCTGACGGTGCCCAATCTGATCAACATGGACCCGCCCGAGCACGGCAAGTACCGAAACGCGGCCAGCAGGCGCTTCTCGCCGCGAGGGATGCGGTTGTTGGAAGACCGGATCGACGAGATCGCCGAAGAAGTGGTTGACGAGGCAGCGGCGCATCTAGTCGATCAACTGACTGATCGACGCTCAGCCGATTTCGTGCGCGATGTCGCCGCAAAGATGCCGATGGCGGCGATCTGCGAGTTGCTAGCGGTCGAGCGGGACTCGTGGGAGGATATCTTCCGCTTCACCAACGAATTCTTGGGCTCCGAAGACCCGGAGTATCAGCAAGGCCGCACCCGCCGCGAAACGTGGCAGGCGGGGATGCGCGGCTTGCAGGGCTACTTCACGGCCCACATTGAGCGCAAGCGCCAGGAGCCGGATGACAGCGTAATGACCACGTTGGTGCAGGCTAAAATCGACGGCGAACCGATACCGGATCACGAAATCGTCTCGTACGCTGTTCTGCTCATTCTGGCCGGTAACGAGACGACGCGGAACGCCACTTCTGGTGGATTGCAGGCGTTGATCGAGCATCCAGAGCAGTACGACCGACTCCGCAATCAGCCAGAGTTGTTGGATAGCGCCGTCGAGGAAATGCTCCGCTGGACATCGCCGGTCGTGCACTTCGCCCGGACCGTGACCAGAGACACCGAGGTCGGCGGCGTGCCGATGAAGGCTGGCGAGACTCTGGCGATGTGGTATCCCTCGGCCAACCGGGACGAGGATGTCTTTGAGAATCCCAATGTGTTCGATATCGCCCGTACGCCAAACGAGCACTTGGCCTTCGGAGGCTTCGGTGAGCACTTCTGTCTGGGAGCCAACCTGGCGCGCCTGGAGATGCGCTCAGTCTTCCGTCACGTGATCGGCAAGCTGGATTGTTTCCAGAGCGAGGGAGATGTGGAAAGGCTCAGCTCAGGCCTGATCGGAGGGATCAAGCGTCTGCCGGTGAGCTATCGGGTGGTGTAGGAAGAGTCACTGGACAATGTCGTCTTCGTACCAGGCATTTGAGCCAAATGCCTGTTCTTCAGCATCTTCGCTGGCAAGAGCCCGACGGACGATGTAGCGCACCCATTCCTTCGGCAGCATGTGCATGGCAGCTGCCGCGCGCTCGATACGTTCTGCCTCATGGGATTCAGCGCCATCATCATTGAGCCACCTCATCTGAAACACGAGAGCGTTTTTCTTTCTGGTATTCGTAGAAGTTGCGCCAATGTTGGGTTGGTCTTCTAGATCCCTCACTACCTGTTGAATCAACGGCTTGACCCGTCTGCTGATGGCTGCCCATTCGGCTGAATTCACATCCCAACCGGTCTTGTTTTGGTTGGGTCTGAACCCTGATCCTGTAATGCTGATTTCACCGAACACTCGCTGCGACCTACCGCGACCATGCAGGTTGATACCGAATCTCTCGCCCGATGTGATCTTGCGTCCGTTGAAATCGGTACGGATGCCGGGAAGAACACGACCCGCCATTCCCGCTGCTAAGTCCCGGCGGTTGAGCGCACCGATGCGGCCATTTAGGATCACTCCGTCTGCAACTTCTAGGTTGTCAAGTTCGTAGAAGGTGTAACCTGATAGCCATGGCAGGGTGTATGCAGATAGCTGCTCGCCATTCACACGGATTACGAGCTCCCCGCTCTCCAGCAAAGTTTCGTAGGTGTCGGTTAGGGTTGAGCGCAACTCATCCAGTGTGAAGTGCCCATGCTTGATGCCGCTGAGCGTGACTTGCACAAATCCCGTGCTTGGCTCAAGCTCAGATATCCAACCTTGAGCCCGGGGATGCAGCGGCTCGAAATCAAGGTCACGCGCTGCGAACTGGGTGCGGCTGCCCCAGTGCTCGTCCGCGAAGTACCAGATCTGGTCTTCGTCTTGGCGGCGGCAAGTAACCTGTAACTTCTCGGCGAGGTATATCGCCGCCAATTTTCCTCCGACATGGAACTGCCCGATTTGCGTCTCGTCGTGGTTCTCGCCAGCGCCCCAATACAACCAGTTTCTGAGATCAGAGAGGTTCATACCCTGACCGCCCCAGTCGCGAATTGAGATACGACCGTTAGGCATACCGGGATTCTCTGCGTTGAAGTCAACGTCGACTTCGATGTGGAGTGGGTCATGGCCACGATAATCGATCGGGTTGTCTACGAGCTCCATGATCGCTTCTGCGGCGGAGTTGTAGTTACTGGCGAAGCTAATGAACGCCGCTCTGCTGTATCGCTCTTCTGCATTCGGCATGGAGGTGTATGCCCTTCCTAGGCAAGCAGTTTGCCAGTCCTCGGATAAGGTAAGACTGACGTGCGTTTACCGGTAGGGCAGGCGAACTGGTCCCCGCTCGGAGGCGGGGACGGGAGTCCAAGAGAGACGGGGGTAGAGGTCGCGCTACAGCGTTGCGCCGCCGTCGACGGTGATGGTTTGACCGGTGACGAAGACGTTTCTTTCGATCAGGGCGACGATGGCGTCGGCGCAGGTCTCGGGTGTTGCTACGCC
Source organism: Dehalococcoidia bacterium (assembly GCA_965207365.1). Classification (GTDB taxonomy): domain Bacteria; phylum Chloroflexota; class Dehalococcoidia; order Bin125; family Bin125; genus Bin125. The sequence continues at coordinate 2,440,545 of OZ242281.1, forward strand.
CCTCAGCGGTGCGGTTTCTCCCAGGCGCTTGCGGCCGGCTTCGTAGGTGTCCTCGCCGAGACCGCCTCGGAGCCAGCGACCCTCGATGAAGCCGGGGGCGATGGTGTTGATCCGGATTTCCGGACCGAGGACTCGGGCCAACGACTTCGTGATCACGTTGACGCCGGCCTTGCTTGCCGCGTAGGGAATGCTGGAGCCTCCGCCACCGGCCCCCGCCACGCTGCTGACGTTGACGATCGCTCCCTCGCCCGAGGCTCGCATATGAGGCGTTGCGGCTCGGGCGCAGTTGAAGACACCTCGCAGGTTTGCGCCGATGATGTCGTCCCAGACGTCGTCGGTGACCGCTTCGAGGTCGTCGTGAGCGATGAAGTGCGTCATTCCGGCGTTGTTGACCAGGATTTCCAGGTGACCGAATTCGTCGACGGCGGACTGGATCAACCGGCGGCAGTCGGGGTCGGAGCGGGTGTCGGCTTGCACGGCGATGGCTGCGCCACCGTTTGCCTGGATCTCGTCGACGACTCGTTGTCCCGACTCGGCGCCGCGAAAGTAGTTGACGACGACTGATGCGCCAAGCGAGGCGAGCAGCTTTGCCGTCGCTTCTCCGACGCCTGATGATGAGCCGGTGACGACTGAGACTTTGCCGTTGATGTCCATCAGAACTCCGTCATTGCCGCGCTTGCAGCGGCAATCTCGCTGCATCCAGAGCGGGCGTTGGTGTTGGCGCTTGACTCCGCGAAACATTCCCGTTCGAGCCGGGGGCAGGCTCTGCGGCAAGCGCACGTATGACGGAGAGGCATGGACGGGCACCCACAAAGGGAGCCCCCTCCGTCGCTTCGCGACACCTCCCCCAGAGGGGGAGGTCTGAGATCGTCTAGCCGCCGCCGGCTGCTGCGGCTGCGGCGAGGCCTTCGGGCATGACCTCGGGGATGTCGATGTTGTAGAGCTTGGCCGAGTTCTCCCAGAGAATCTTGCGGCGGACTTCTTCGCTCTGTCCCTCAAGGCCGTCCTCGATCGTTTCCTGGACGTTGCCGTAGAGGCAGGTCGGATGCGGGAAGTCGGTCTCGAAGAGGATGTTGTCGGCGCCGATGTCGTCGATTAGCTTGCGCGGGGCAATCTTCTCGAACCAGTAACAGGCGTAGACCTGCCGGCGGAAGTAGTCCGACGGCATCATCTCGAACTCGGGTCGGGCCTTGCGAATGTCGGCGGCGAGGAAGTGGTAGTCGCAGCTCTCGAGGCAGAACGGAACCCAGCCGATACCGGATTCGACCGAGATGAACTTCAGCTCAGGGAATCGCGGCAGGACGCCCGAGAGCAACAGGTCAGTCATCTGCAGGCCGTTGGCCATGAAGAGGACGGTCGAGGTACGCGCGTAGGTGACTTCCGGACCGTCAACAGCGAGTCGCTCCGGGGTGAAACCATCGGTGAAGTCGCCGGAGCCGATGTGGAAGGAAATCGGCAGGCCGGTGTCGGTGGCGACGTTCCAGAGCGGATCCCAGTGGTGGTCGCCGAGGAATGGCTGGCCGTGCGACTGCGGGTCGCCGGTGAAGAGGATGCCGCGCATGCCCTTCTGAGCAACGCGTTCGATCTCCTTGACTGACTCTTCGATGTCCCAGAAGGGAATCGAGGCGTTGGCGACGAAGCGTTCGGGCGCGACGGAAATCCAGTCGATCTGGAAGTCGTTCCAGGCGCGGACGCATTCGAGCATCAGCTCCGGATCCTTGAGCGAGAGGAACCGCTGCGAGGCAAAGCCGGCAACATTGGGATAAAGCACCTGCGCGTAGACGCCGGTCTCGTCCATCAGCTTGAGTCGCTCGTGGACATCGAACGAGGCAGGGTGGGCTTCTTCGTAGGTCGGAGGCGAGCTGGGGAACTTGCCCTTCCAACCGGCAAAGACACCGGAGGGCGCGGCCGCCACTTTCTCGTCACCGACGAACCAAGAGTTGATGCCTCTGTCGTCCTGCTTGACGTGCAGCACCATGTCGCCCCACTTAGAGGAGACGCGGGAAGTCCAGAGGTCGGCAGGTTCGGTGATGTGGGTGTCGGCGTCGATAAATGTCTGGAACGCCATGCGAACTCCTTCAGATCAGGTCACGGATGCAGATTGTGAACATTGTAACGGGGGAAACAGTGAGTTGTCCTTGTCGCAGACTCAGTGCTTCTCCTCACCGTCACTGCCGCGCCACTCCTTACCGTCATTCCCGCGCTCCGACGCGGGAATCTCGCTGCGTTCTGCACGGTCCCTTTGCTTGGGTCTGTTCACATGGGGGAGCGAACAACCGTGTCGGTGGTTTAGGGCATTGTCTATGGGGAGTGGGACCCCCTCAGCCTTCGGCAGCTCCCCCTGCAAGGGGGAGCGGGGAATGCGGGCGCGCCAAGCATGGGATGTCAGCATCCATGTGAACACGCCCCAGTGACGCTGGCTCATTTAGGTGGCTAGGACGGAGTGCGGCAATGGCAGGGGCTCTAAGGAATCACCGGCTCGCCTGAGACGGCTTTGATGATGTCGAAGTAGCTGATCACGACGATGAACACCAACAAGGCTGCGAAGCCCGCCATGTGGACCAGGCCCTCGCGCTCGGGACTGATTTTCTTGCCGCGCCGGGCGATTTCGATGAGCACGAACATAATCCGGCCGCCGTCGAGCATTGGCAGCGGGAGGATGTTGATGATTGCCAGGTTGAGCGAAATCAGCGCGGCTAGCTCGATCAGCCGTGTCCAGCCGGCTCGATCGACGACTTCGCCGGTGACTCGCGCAATGCCCACTGGTCCAGACAATTCGATCGGCTCGCCGCCGGCAATCCACGAGCGGATGCGGTTGCGGACGAGGACGAAGGTGTCGCGGGTCTGAGTCCATCCGGCAGCGATTGACTCGCCGACCGATGGGCTCTCGCGGGCGACGACGAATGAGGCATTGGCGATGCTGATGCCTGTGGCTCCCTGCGGGACCTCGATCACAATGCCGGGCGGAGGATGGAGCGGGTCAATCTCGAGGGCGCGGTAGATCGCGGCCATGCGCACAGCCTCTTCGATCGCGACGCTGAGCATCGTGTCGCCCTCTTCGGTGACGTAAGTGAAGCCACCGGGCAGTTCCAGCTCCAGGCCCTCGTTGAGTACTTCCGTCTCGATTCCCCAAGCCGCAATCACGGAGGAAGGTGTGACACCCAATTCGTCTGCGATCTCGATCACTGAATCACCAGGTTGGACGACGTGCACGAGGGGCTCTGGCGCGAGCCTGGCATGCACGTTGACCTCAAAGCGCTCCGGCTCCTGCGATGCGCGGCTGGACGTGAGCGATCCCGCGACAGGCCGCTCGATTCCAACGACAAGCGTCTCGCCGAGGTTGAGTTGGATCGCGCGCGCGAGTTCCTGGGCATTGCGAATTGGCTCCCCATCGATCGCGACGATTCGGTCGCCGGCGCGAATGCCCGCCTGATGCGCCGGCGCATGTTCGATCGTGCTGGTGACCACGGCCGGTCCGGCAGAGACGTTGTCGGGGATCAATGCGCCCACGGCGAACAGAATCAGCGGCAAAACGGCGTTGACTCCAGCGCCTGCGGCGAGGATTCCGATTCGAGTGAGGCGTGACTTGGCCCCGAGCGACCGCGGGTCGATGCCGACGGTCAGGCCAAGAATCGACGCTTCGCCGTTGTCGTCGAGCAGCGACTTGCGTTGTTCTTCGGTTGTCTTGTAGTTGTCGCGCGGCGGCGCATCGATGTCGTCGTCGCGCGGTGTGAGGCTGAAATTCCAAGAGGTCTTGCGTCCGTCGTCCTCGGTGTGGTCGTAAGCGATTTCCAGTTTCGGTTGTCCAAAACTGCGCAGCACCTGGTCGAGGAATTGGTCGGGACTGACCACGCGCTTGCCGTTGACCTTGTGGATACGGTCGCCGGCGACGAAGTGCTCGGAGAGTCGGCTTTCCGGATCTACCCTGGTGATCAAGAGGCCTGAGGCTTCCTCACCCGTGAGCCGGACAAACCCGCCGATCGGCAGCCAGTTGAACGAGTACAAGGTCTCGCCAAACTGCCATCCTTTGCCGATTCGCGGCGGCAAGCCAACGCCGAACTCCTCGACCCGGACGCCCGCCAGTTTGGCGGCGACAAAGTGTCCCAGCTCATGCAGAACCACGAGCCCCAGCAGGACGCCAATGAAGGGAAGCACCGTGTCGATCAGGACCATGCGCTCAGCGTACTAGTGGATCGGGGATGTCGATTGGTTCTGGGAATGATGATCGTTCTGTAGTGAGAACGGAAATGAAAGGCGGCTTGATCTCTGTCTTGAGTAACTAGCTGCCCCTCTTACCTCCGTCATTCCCGCGCTCGGTCGCGGGAATCTCGCTGCCTTCGGGAGTTCCTCCCGCGAGAGATTGATGCAAAGCTCCTCATTCCCTTCTCCCCCCTTGTGGGGGGAGATGTCACGGAGTGACAGAGGGGGGGTTCGGCTGACAATGACCAGATAGGGCTTCCGAACAGCGGACCCCCTCTGCCGGAGCCTGCCCCTGCGTAGGCAGGGGGCATCTCCCCCGCAAGGGGGGAGAAGGGGAGCCTTTCAAAGGTCTCCGCAAAGCGGGGACTGGGAGGGGAAGCGGCATCACACCGCCGCAGCGATTCTCCCAGTCGTGAAGCCACGAGCCCACGAGTCGGCGGCGTCGATGGCTTCGATGTCGGGGTTCTTGGTGCTGCGATGGGCGTCCATGGTCTGGTTGACGTAGTCGGCGATTTCGGTGAAGGCGATTCTGCGCTCCAGGAATGCCTCGACAGCGATCTCGTCTGCGGCTGCCATTGCGGCGGGATAGGTGCCGCCCGCTCGACCGGCCTGTTGCGCGAGCTTCAGACAGGGATATCGATCCAGGTCTGGGCGCGAGAAATTGAGCGTGCCGACTGAGGCGAGGTCAAGCGGCTCAACGGTCGGTTCCAGCCGTTGCGGATAGGAAAGCGCCAGTTGGATGGGGAGTTTCATATCGGGATAGCCGAGCTGCGCCTTGACTGATCCATCTCCAAACTCGACGAGCGAATGCACGATGGACTCTGCATGCTGGACGATTTCGACGCGTTCGTAGGGCACATCGAATAGCCATTTGGCCTCGATCGTTTCCATGCCTTTGTTCATCAGCGTGGCGCTGTCAATGGTGATCTTGTCTCCCATATTCCAGGTTGGATGATTGAGCGCCTGCTCGGGCGTGACATTGGCGAGTTCGTCGGCGGGCAGGTGACGCAGCGCTCCGCCCGACGCGGTCAGCAGGATGCGGCGGATTTCGTGGCCGTCCTCGCCCCACAAGCACTGCCAAATGGCGGAGTGCTCTGAGTCAACCGGCCGTAGCTGTCCTCCGCCGCGATCGACGGCGTCGCGAACGAGCTGTCCGGCCATCACGACGACTTCCTTGTTGGCCAGGGCGACTGCGCCGCCGCGTTCCAGCGATGTCAGAGTCGGCTCCAGTCCGGCGCGACCGGCCGTACCAACGACGAGGACATCTCCATCTGGATCTGCAGCCATGTCGTCCATTGGCGTGACGGTCGCGCCGCTATCGGACGCGATCCGGGTCAGACGTTCATTGTCTTCGGTGGCAGCCCAGACATATTCAGGGTGAAACTCGTGAGCCTGCGCCTCGAGAGCATCGAGATTGCGGCCGGCGGCGAGCCCCAGGACCTTGAACCGTCCTGGCATGGCGCGCACGACGTCGAGCGTCTGTCGGCCGATGCTGCCGGTCGAGCCCAGCAGGACTAGATTGGTCGCTTGCTCGCTAGTGCTGTTCATGTCGTCCATTGCAAGAAGAAGAATACGACGGGCAATCCGAAGAGGAGCGAATCGAGCCGGTCGAGCACGCCACCGTGTCCTGGAATGAGGTTGGAGGAGTCCTTGACATCCATCGCTCGCTTGAACAGGGACTCTGCCAGGTCGCCGATCTGACCGGCAACTGGCAAGATGACGGCGAGTATCACGAGCGGCCAGATCTCGGCGTCGAGATTGAGAATCTGGTCGAGTGCAATCGTTGCGCCGAATCCGCCAAGCCAACCGAAGATTGCGCCTTCGATGGTTTTGTTGGGCGAGACCGAGGGGGCGAGTTGGCGCCGACCCAGGAGGCGACCGCCGGCATACGCGGCGGCGTCGGTTGACATGATTGCGAGCACAGCCAGGAGCATCCAATCGGTGCCCTGCTCGGAACCGCGAACCGCAATGAACGTCGCGCCGGGAATGGCGAGATAGGCGGTCGCCGCGAGCATCGCCAGTCCTCGATTGAGGATTGGTTGCAGTTGTTCGGCGCGTGGTTGTTCGACGGTACGGACGGCAACGATGGTCGTCACTGAGGCAATGCCAAGCACTGTTGCCAGGATGGGCCACTGCAGCGGGAGGTCGGCGTTCGCTGCGACCACGCCGATGATGGCGCCGGTTGCAGCGACAGCGACCAGGAACAGCGCGCTGCGGATCTGGAGTCTGACGATCACCGCAATCTCGCCGAGCGCAATGACCAAACTGAGCGCCATCAAGGCGGCGAACAGGGGTCCGCCGATCAAGATGGCGGCAATGATGATCGGCATCCCGAGGGCAGCGCTGGCGAGCCGGAGACCCAGGCTGCTGCCGCGCAGGCGTTCACGCATCGCCGTCGTTCTCGTTCTCAGTTTCGTCGTCTTCAGACCGGCCCCGGCCCAGGATGATCCTGATCAATGTGAAGATCAGCGCGTAACAACCTCCTGGGCCGGGCGCCATGATTCTTTGCCGACGCGCATTTGGAGGACTATTCGGCATGGGCGGGTCGTCCGCCGAAGTTTCTGGTTCGATTCGCGTACTCGGCCAGGGCCTGATCGACGTCTCGCTCGCCGAAGTCGGGCCAGTAGGTGTCGGAGAAGACATATTCCGCGTAGGCGGCTTGCCAGAGCAGGAAGTTGGAGATGCGCTGATCTCCACCCGTGCGAATGATCAAGTCTGGATCGGGCAGCTCGCAAGTATAGAGGTAATCGGAGATCGTTCGCTCTGTGATGTCGTCGCTGGGAACGCCGTCTGCGACCATGCGACGGACTGCATCCACGAGCTCCGCGCGTGCACCGTAGTTGAACGCTACGCAGACGGTCATCCGGTTGTTGTGCTGCGTCAGCTCGATTGCAGCGTCGATCTTGCGCCGCAACGAGGCGTTGAGCGCGTCGATCTGTCCGATGTAGCGCAGCTTGACTCCCGCCTCATGCAGCGGCTTGACTTCGCGATCGATGGTCGAAGAGAGGATGCGCATTAGTCCGCGCACTTCCGGTCGCGGACGTTTCCAGTTCTCTGTAGAGAACGCGAACAGCGTCAAACAGCGGACGCCGCGCTCGGCGAAGGATTCAATCGCGGCGCGAATGTTCTCGGTGCCCGCGCGATGGCCATCAGTCGGGCGCAACCCACGTTGGGCCGCCCAGCGTCCATTGCCATCCATGATCACCGCGACGTGCTCGGGGATTTGAGCCTCGGTCAGGCTCTCGGCGACATGGACGCCATTGATGGCAGGTGCGATGACGGCGTGGCTGGCTGGCAGCGTGATGGTGGAACCGGATCGGTTTGACACGTACTAGACCTCGAGGAGCTCTTGCTCCTTCTGACTGCCCGCAGCATCAACTTTAGCGATGAACTGGCTGGTCAGAGTGTCGAGTTGAGTTTCTGCTCGGCGTTCCTCATCTTGTGACAGATCGCCGTCCCGTTGCATATGGCGCAGGTCGTCGTGAATGTGCCGACGCACGTTGCGGATTGCGACGCGCGCTGTCTCGGACTTCTGGTGCACGACCTTGACCAGGTCGCGGCGGCGCTCCTCCGTCAGCTCAGGCAACGCCAGCCGGATCAGGATGCCGTCGGACTGCGGATTGATGCCAATATCGGATGTTTGGATGGCCTTCGTAATCGGGTCGAAGGCGTTCTTGTCCCACGGCTGAATGGCGATCAGACGCGCTTCCGGCGTGGAGATCGTGGCGAGCTGGTTCAGCGCCATGGTCGTGCCGTAGTAGTCGATTCGCATCTGGTCGACGAGCGACGTATGCGCACGGCCGGTGCGCACGGCCATCAGGTCGCGCTCCAGCGCGCTGAGTGCGCCGGCCATACGCGAGTTGGCGTCGTCGAATGCCAGGTCGAGGAGCTCGTTTTCGGACATGTCGCGCTCCTGTGGAAACTTCGGCGCTGTGATCAATCAGCCAGGACGGTGACTCCATGATCGACGCGCGTGCCGGCCAGATCAAGGTCGGGGCCGTCGATCACAGTGCTCACGATAGCGTTAGCCGCCTCGATGTTGAACACCACGATCGGCAGCGAATGCTCTTCGCAGAGCGCCAGCGCCGAAGCGTCCATCAAGACCCCAAGATTTTGCTGCAGCGCCTCACGATAGTTGAGTCGGGCGTATCGCTTGGCGTCGGAATGCAGGGCCGGATCGGCTGTGTAGACGCCGTCGGTGCCATGCTTGCCCATCAGAAGTTCGTCGGCATCGAGTTCAATCCCCCGAAGCGCGGCTGCAGTGTCAGTGGTGACATACGGATTGCCGGTTCCGCCGACGCAAAGCACGATGCGCCCTTTTTCCAGGTGACGAAGCGCTCGGCGGCGGATGAAGATTTCCGCTACCTGCCGCACCTGGAGCGCCGACATCGTGCGTACTTCTGCGCCGGCCGATTCGATCGCATCTTGTAAGGCGAGCCCGTTGATCACCGTGGCAAGCATCCCGGCGTAGTGAGCTGTCGCCTCGGCCATACCTAACTGGCTGGCGAGCCTGCCGCGAAACAGGTTGCCGCCGCCGACCACGACGCCGATCTCAACGCCGCGATTGCGGCATTCGACAATCTGCCGGGCGATCTCGTTGAGGGCGGCAGAGTCGATTCCGGACTCGCGCTGTCCTTGCAGCGACTCACCAGAGACCTTGAGGACGACTCGACGTGTGGTCGATTGGTCGCTCACGAGTTACCCAGCGCCTTCTCGCTTGGCGCGGTGCGGCGCCAACCTCCGTTACCGAATGGCGTTGGGCGGGACCCCCTCAGCCTTCGGCAGCTCCCCCTGCTAGGGGGAGCGATTGTTGGGCTGACGCCGACGCTTGGTTGGTTGGTTGCGAAGTCGAACGTCAACCTGGCTTACTCCCCCATCTCGTAGCGGGTGAAGCGGGCTACTTCGATTTTCTCGCCGATGGAGGCGATCACGTCGTTGATTCGGTCGGCGATGGTCTGTGAGCCGTCTTTGATGAACTCCTGGTCGAGCAGTGCGACTGCGCCTTCTTCGGCATCGTCGGGCATATGGTCGGCGCTGACTGAGGCCGGGTTCATCGAGGCCACCTGCATCGCGATGTCGTGCGCCAGCTCCTCGAACTGTGGCGTCTTGGCGACGAAGTCAGTCTCGCAGCGCAGGTCAACGAGCACACCAATCCGGCCGCCGTGGATGTAGCTATGGATTAGACCCTGACCTGCAGTTCGGTCGGCACGCTTGTTGGCGGTAGCGATGCCCTTCTCACGCAGGAGCAGGCGGGCGCGTTCGATGTCGCCATCGGACTCGGTCAGGGCCTGGCGACAGTCCATGACGCCGGCGCCGGTCTCGGCGCGAAGCTCCTTGATTTGATCAATCGTTACGGGCACGTTGGTGGCTCCTCTGGTCGTTGGTTGGGCTTGATCTTGGACAGCCACTGAGTATGCAAGTGGCGTGATGTGTGTCTTGCGACTCAGTTCGCGGCGACAGGCTCCGCGGAGGTCATCTCGTCGTAGGCTTCTTCGCTCTCGACCGCATTCTGACGCATCATCCCGCCCGACTGTGCTGCGTCGGCAATCTGCGCGGTGAGCAGACGGACGGCGCGGATCGCGTCATCATTCGAGGGGATCGGGTAGTCAATCTGATTGGGGTCCGAGTTGGTGTCGCAGACAGCGATGATCGGGATGTTCAGCCGTTGCGCCTCGGCGATTGCGATGTGCTCGCGCGGCACGTCGACGACGAACAAGGCCCCGGGCAGCGAGGTCATGTCGCGCAGCCCGCGCAGGTAGCGATGCAGCCGCGTCAGTTTGTCCCGCAGCTTCAGCGCTTCCTTCTTGGGCAGGAGGTCGAGCTGACCGGCTTCTTCGCGCCGCTCAAGCTCGATCATGTAGTCAACGCGCTTGCGGATCGTCTGGAAGTTCGTCAGCGTGCCGCCAAGCCAGCGAGTCACGACGTAGGGCATGTTGGCGCGATCTGCTTCGTTGCGGATCACATCTTGGGCTTGCCGCTTGGTTCCGACGAACAGGATCTGTTGACCCGAGCCGGACAATTCCTGTGCGAACTCGGTGGCGTCCTGCAGCCGGGTTACGGTCTGGGCGAGGTCGAGGATGTGTACGCCGTTGCGCGCGCCGTAGATGTACGGCGCCATTTTTGGATTCCAGCGTCCCGTCTGGTGACCGAAGTGCACTCCGGCTTCCAGGAGGTCGCGCATTGAGATCGATGTCGTCATCCGGCTCCTCAGAAGGTTGGCTCGTGAAGTCACGTCGAACCCGCCCCGCAGGCGGGCATATGGATCGAGTATAGGGGTGTGGTCGGCGTACGCGCACTGAGTCGGACTACGTGATAACTTACTTGATGTTGTCTGATGATCTGCGCGGAGGAAGTACGTGCCCCGCTACGTTTACGAGTGTTTTGAGTGCGGCCACACGGTGGAAAAGCTGGAGGGTTGGAGCGCACCCGCGCAGCAACCCTGCACGGAGTGTGAGCATACGCTCCAGCGAATTCCCAGTGCGCCCGCGATCGTCTTCAAGGGTTCCGGTTGGTACTCGACCGATAGCAGGAAGAGCAATTGGAAGTCCCGCCGCGACGAAGACCGTCCCGAGGGCGGCGACTCCGAGTCGGACGGTGAGTCCTCCAGCGAGTCAGAGTCCGACTCCGGCGAACGCGAAGCTTCGGCCGCGACAGCGGACTAGCCCCTCCCATCCGAGCGGTGGTTCAAGGCCTCACATATGAGGATCGTCCTGCAACGCGTGACGCAGGCGTCGGTGTCTGTCGACGACAGCGTGGCTGGCGCTATCAGGCACGGTCTGTTGATCCTTGTCGGCGTCGCGGATGGAGATGAGCAAACGCAGGCCGAAGCTCTGGCGCGCAAGGTGGCGGGACTGAGAATCTTCGCCGACGCTGATGGCCGCTTCAACGAGAGCATTCAGGACATCGGTGGGTCAGCGTTGGTCGTCAGCCAGTTCACGTTGCACGCCGACGTGCGCAAGGGCCGTCGCCCGAGCTTCACGAAAGCGGCACGGCCGGAGGTCGCCGAGCCACTCGTCGATCACTTTGCCGCAACGCTCCGGGCACAGGGAACACCAGTCGAGACCGGCGTGTTCGGCGCGATGATGTCGGTGGAGTTGACCAATGACGGCCCGTTCACCATCGTGATTGATTCAGCCGACCTTGAGCGACCTCGCAGGGGCTAATCCCACCTCGTCATACCCGCGCTTGTCGCGGGTATCTCGCTGATTCAGGCACAAACGTTGGTGCAGGATGCGGCGAGATTGCCGCGTCGGGGCGCGGCAATGACGGTAAGCGTAGTTTTGCAAAGGTCTCCTTTACGCGGGGACCTGCTCCCTCCCTGTAGGGAACTCCACCACCAGATATCCCCTGCTGCCAGAGCGGGTCCCCGCGTAAAGCGGGGACTAGGATTCAGCCAACCAATGGGACTTCTGAAACACCCGCTCGGTGGCGGGGTCAGGAGACTGTGCTGCCGGAGCCTCGCGAGTGTGCCTTAGTCCGACGCCAGTTCGAGTGCGATATCCAATGCGATATCAAGTGACGGAGCGGAGTGGGTCAACGCTCCGAGGGAGATATAGTCAACGCCAGCTCGAGCGATGTCGGGAATCTGCTCGATGGTGATACCGCCGCTGGCCTCGGTCTTGGCGTTGTAGACGCGCGCGACTTCGACGGCGGGTGGCAGATTGTCGATCGCGAAGTTATCCAGCAACAGCGCGGTGGCTCCTGCGTCCAATGCTTCGCGCGCTTCTTCGAGATTGGTGACTTCAACTTCGACGCCGGTGGCTGGACCGACATTGGCAATCGCCGCTGAAACAGCATCGGCCAGAGTTCCACCCGCCTGTCGCACGGCGGCGATGTGGTTGTCTTTGATCAGGACGCCGGAGGCGAGCGAGTCGCGGTGGTTGAGGCCGCCGCCGCAGCGAACGGCGTAGCGTTCGGCCGGACGCAGACCTGGCGTCGTTTTGCGAGTGTCGAGAATCTTGGTCCGGGTCCCAGCCGCAGCTACCGCTTGCGCGGTCAGTGTCGCAGTCCCACTCAGGCGTTGCAGCCAGTTGAGTGCCGTGCGCTCGGCTCTGAGCAGTGGATCGAGTTGCCCGCCGACGACCGCGATCTGCTGACCAGCCGCGACCCGGTCACCGTCGCTGACTTCGGGCAGGAAGCGGACATCGGGATCCAGCGCGGCAAAGGCCGCCAGCGCGAAATCGAGTCCGCAGACCACACCATCGGCGCGAGCCGTCAGGTGGGCGTTTCCCTGGCGCCAATCGATCCACTTGCTCAGCGATCCGGTCGTGACGTCGAGATCAGCACGGTCTTCGGCGAGTGTCGCGTCGACGAGGCGTTGGACATTGGCAAGATCGAGAGCGGTCATTCGCGTGCCAACTGCCAGTAGCTATGACGTTGCCATGTCTCGTCGGTGAGTGGATGGTCGAGTCGCAAGTGTGCGCCACGTGTTTCTGTTCTCTGCAGTGCGGCCTCGGCGATCAAGCGAGCAGTAAGCGTGGCCAGCGGGAGTGACGGGTCGGCCGACGCATCATCCGATTCTGACCACTCTTCAAAGTGGTCAACCGCAGTTTGCAGCCGGTCGGCCGTGCGGGTGATGCCGACAAAGTCGTTCATCGTCGAGCGCAACGCATCCCACGAAGGCGCAGCACTCTCGCGATGCCAACGTGTTGTGCAAATGTCGACCGAAGGAACCGGGGCCGATTCGCCGTTGCTCCGAATCGCCTCGATAGCCCGTGTCGAAAACACCGCGGCCTCCAGGAGCGAGTTGGACGCAACGCGATTGGCTCCGTGTGCGCCGGTGGAGGCGGACTCTCCGGCAGCGAAGAGTCCCTGGACCGTGGTTCGGCCATCAATGTCGGTAAAGGCGCCGCCCATGTGGTAGTGGGCGGCCGGCGCGACGGGAATTGGGCCTGCTGTGAGGTCGTGTCCGCGTTCCAGGGCCCCGCGATAGACGCCGGGGAAACGTTGGCGCAGATATTCAGGCTCGCGATGCGAGATATCGAGCATGACATGGTCCGCGCCGGTTCGCCGCATCGCTTCCGTGATCGCTTGCGCGACCACAGATCGCGGCGCCAGCTCGGCATCGGGATGAACGCGTGGCATGAAGCGATCACCGGCCGAATCCAACAGCACCGCGCCGTCTCCGCGCAGAGCTTCGGAAATCAGAAACGCACTGCTATTGCTGACTAGCGCGGTTGGATGAAACTGCACGAACTCAAGATCGCGGACCAGCGCTCCGGCCCGAAACGCTAGCGCGACACCGTCACCGGTGGCGTTGGCGGGATTCGTCGTTGTGCGATAGAGCGCTCCTGCGCCGCCGGTCGCCAGGATGACGGCGTCTGCGCGGAACGTTTCTCGATCGTCAGTGGTCGCACCGACACAACGACCTGCCTCGATCGCGAGATCGGTCACGGCGACATCGGTGCGGACCTCGACATTCGCTTCGCACAGGCGTCTCGAAAGCGCTGACTGAATGTGCAACCCGGTTTGATCGCCGCCGGCGTGCAGAACACGCGGTATCGAATGCGCTCCTTCATTGGCGAGCGCCAACTGGCCGTCCGGATCGCGATCAAACTCGACACCCAGGTTGAGCAATCGCTCGATGGCGGCGGCGCCGTCTGCGGTCAGCGTCTCGACGGCGATCGGGTCGCAGAGTCCCGCGCCGGCGCGAACAGTATCGGCGGCGTGGATGGCTGGGTCGTCGAGCGCGGTGACGGCGGCGGCGATTCCGCCCTGGGCCCGCTGCGTATTGGTTTCGTCCAGAGCGGACTTGCTGAGCAGCGTGACATCGGCGAATTCCGACGCCAACAGCGCGGCATTGATGCCGGCCAGCCCACTGCCGATGATCAGGATTCGCATCGTTCGCGTTAGGTGATCGCCAACATGCGGTCGAGGGCGACGCGAGCCCACTTGCGAGTCTCATCGTCGACGGTGATCGGATTGACCACACGGCCTTCGACCAGCGACTCCGTCACCCAGGCGAGATAAGCCGGGTGAATCCGGTACATCGTCGCGCAGGGGCAGATGACCGGGTCCAGGCAGAACGCGCTCTTGCCCTCGTGTGCGACCTCTTCGTTGAGTCGGTGGACCAGGTTGATTTCGGTTCCCACGGCGTAAACGCCAGGCGGGCCGTTGCGGACGTAGTTGATGATGAATTCGGTAGAGCCGTCGGCGTCGGCAGCGGCGACGACCGGTTCGGTGCACTCGGGATGGACCACGACGCGGACGCCGGGATGCTCCTGCCGCGCTCGCTCGATCTGGTCGACGCGGAATCGGATGTGGACCGAGCAGTGACCTTGCCAGAGCAGGATCTTGCTATCAGTGATTCGCTGCTCGGTCAGACCACCTAGGGCTTTGCGCGGACTCCAGACGGCGGTCTGTGTTCGTGGGTCGATGCCCAGCCGTTTGCCCGTGTTGCGTCCCAGGTGCTGGTCGGGGAAGAACAGCACCTGATCGCCCTGCTCGAAGGCCCATTCAAGCACGGCGGTCGCGTTGGACGAGGTGCAGACCGCGCCGCCGTTCTTGCCGACGAAGGCCTTCAGCGATGCGGCGGAGTTCATGTAGGTGATCGGGATGACCCGGTCGGTGTCGACGACTTCGCCCAGGTCTTCCCAGGCGTCGTAGACATCCTCCGGCTGAGCCATGTCGGCCATCGAGCAACCGGCAGCGAGATTCGGTAGAATCACCGATTGCTCGGGAGTCGTCAGGATGTCGGCGCTCTCGGCCATGAAGTGGACGCCGCAGAAGACGATGTAGTCGGCCTCGGAGTTGTCAGCCGCCTGCTGGGCCAGCTTGAAGGAGTCGCCGCGAAAGTCGGCAAACTCGATGATGTCGTCGCGCTGGTAGTGGTGGCCAAGAATCACAAGTCGGTCGCCGAGCTCAGCGCGCGCGGCCCGGATGCGCTCTCGCAGCTCGTCCCCCGACAGCTTCAGATAATGCTGTGGAATCTCCGGCTGCCAGTCGGGCAGATGCGGCTCGGCAGCGAGCGGGATCGTGGCGATGTCTGTTTCGCAGGCTTCGTCGGGCAAGTTCGGCGGGAGAATCTCTGGGACGAAGTTGGTCTCGACGACGGTGGCTTCAGTCATGGCTGGCTCTCAGACCGGTTACTTAGTGTCAGACTGACACTATCAATGGGGAATAGTGTTGCAAACCTGAGCGTTGGTTGTCAAGAGGTGGTTAATCGAATCGTGGATCAATCTGGTCTCGACATAAGATGTGATGGCATGTCTTGTTCATTTGAATGAACTGAACGAAAGGTAGGCACGTCCCCATTCCGAGATCCCACTCGCAGAGATCGATGCAGAACTTCTCAGATCCGTCATTGCCGCGCTCCGTCGCGGCAATCTCGCTGTGTCACCACCGACGTCTGTGCACGGTTCAGCGAGATACCCGCGACAAGCGCGGGTATGACGAACCGAGGGGAACGACAGAATTGGCACGTTCAAGGACGGCTAGCGAACTGGTAGAGACGAGCCGGTCGGTGCCGACCCTCGGTGCGCATCTCGGACGTGGCGCTGATGAAGTCGGTTGCGAGCAGGCGGCGGCGGAAGTTTCGCTTGTCCAGCGGTCGGCCGAGGATGGCTTCGTAGACCTCTTGTAACTCGCGCATGGTGAATTGAGCGGGAAGCAACGAGTATGCGGCGTCGGTGTATTGCAACTTGTTGATCAACCGCGTCCGGGCGACATTGAGCACTTCTTCATTGTCGAATGCGAGCGGCGGTACATCGTCCAGATTCCACCAGGCCGGGCGCCAGGCGGTGCGCTGGGCCAGGCGCACGCGCGACGGGTCGACCAACGCGAACCAGGCCACGCCGACACTGCCGTCCTCGGAGGCGGGATCGAGATCGCCGAACGTGTAGAGCTGTTCGAGGAACAGATCAGTGACGCCGGTCTCTTCGGCCAGCTTGCGCACGGCTGCCTGCTCGAGCGATTCGCCGTGCTGCAGCGCGCCTCCGGGAATCGCCCACTGGCCTTCCTCCGGCGGAGCTGAGCGCTCGATCAACAGGACCTGCAATGCCCCCTCAACCACAGTAAAGATCACGACCAGGACGGCGACGGCAGGCCGTCGCGCCTCGGTGGACAATCTGTTGGTCGTGCTGTTGGTCGTACTCGCGGTTTCGGTGGTCATCTGGCTACGTCTGGGCCGGCTGCCCCTGCAAGCTCCCCAGGGCCGGCTGGCCCTGCAAGCTCCAAGCGCCGACGCGAGTGACCGAGACGGTCAACATGTCGCCCGCTTGATATGCGCCAATCGGGGCGTCGAAGTGGACCAGCTTCATCGTCCGGGTGCGACCTGTGTGCCGCTCCACACCCTCGGTCTCGGAGGGTTTGGTTGATTCCAGCAGGACGTCCACATCGGTGAGCAGGTAGCGATTGTTGATCTGGAACGAGATCTCACGCTGTAGATCCTCGACTCGGTGCAGCCGCTCCATCTTGACCTCGTGCGGCACATCGTCGGGCTGATTCTTCTGTGCGAATGTGCCGGTGCGCGGGCTGTACGCGGCGACATGCACTTTGTCGAAGCGCATGTCCTCCAGCAGGTCATATGTGTCCTGGAAATCGGACTCAGACTCTCCCGGGAAGCCCACGATGACGTCCGTGGAGATACTCACATCCGGCCAGAGCGAGCGGACCTTGTCCACGCGGTTGCGGAACTGCGCCACGCTGTAGCCGCGCCGCATGTTGGTGAGGACATCGTCCGATCCGGCCTGGACCGGCAGCGAGAACGCTTCGCAGACCTTCGGCAGTTCGGCCATGCCCTCGAGGATGCGGTCGGTCATGTCGGGCGGATAGCTGGTCAATTGGCGAATGCGTCGGAGATTGGGCAGGTCGTGGATCGCACGCATCAGGTCCGACAGGTCGGCGTGCTCGGTGTTGATGTCAACTGGAGGCTGGTCCTTGCCGTACGCTTCGACGGTTTGTCCCAGCAACGTGACTTCGCGGACGCCACGCAGGGTGTGCGCTTCGATTTCACGGGCGATCTCATCAATCGGCCGGGATCGTTCGCGTCCGCGCCTGAGCGGGACGATGCAGTACGTACAGAACTTGTCGCAGCCCTCGATCACTGGGACATAGGCCGTTGGTTTCGACTCAACCGGGAAAATCTCCGGCCAGAACTCGCCGCCATCGTCTTCGGGCTCGGGAATGCCGGGCAGTCCCGGCAGATCGAGCAGATTGACAATCTGATCGAATCGTTGAGGTTGCGCCCAGGTGTCGACGAAGGAGAAGCGCTTAGTGATCGGATCGTCGCCGCGGGCGGTGTGCGGTCCGACCATGCAACCCATCACGGCAATGCGCAGGTCGGGATTGGCTCGCTTGAGATGCTTGAGCGAGCCCAGCTTGGCCTGCGCCTTGTCTTCGGCATGTTGCCGCACCGCGCAGGTGTTGAGCACGATGAGATCGGCGTCGCGCGGCTGATCGGTGGGATCCATGCCCAGTCGTCTCAGGCCGGCGGCCAGCTTGGCCGAGTCGGCCGTGTTGACCTGGCAACCGACGGTCCAGATGTGGTACTGAGGCATGATTTCACGGCGCGATTCTGTGAAGCGGAGTGGCGTGACGCTGGCGGAGGGTGAGGGATTCGAACCCTCGACGGAGTTTCCCCCGAACCCGCTTAGCAGGCGGGCGCACTAGGCCACTATGCGAACCCTCCACCTACGAGATTAGCAGCGCGAGCGCCATATGCTGCGCTGAGTACTGCATATTGGACGGTGCACGATTGGCGGTCTGGCGATGCGGGAACGACTCAGCAAGCTCCTTCCGGGTCGGTCAGGTTCGATCGGAATTCCCGACCAGGAGCAGTTGCAGGTCCTGATGTCGAATCACTGGATGCCGATGATCGGCGCCTTGCTCGCCGTCGTGGTCGCGTTAGCCGTCGCCGTGCCGTTGGCATTTGGCACGAAGAGCGACGAGAACGATCCATTCGTTCTTAAGGCCGAGGACGGTGCAAGATTCGTGGCTGAGGTCAACGGATCGGGCGACGACTGGGTGTTGCTCGGTCACATGTTCCCAACGAAACGGACCAAGCCTACCCATCGTGGGATCTGGGACAGATTCGCAGAGCGGCTGGTTGCCGAGGGATACCGCGTGCTGCGCTGGGATTTTCGCTGCCACGGTGATACTCCCTGCGTGTACAGCGGGCGACCGATTGAGGACGTGCCTGACATCTATCTGGAGTGGGAAGCAGCGATCGACTACGCGGTCGAGGAGGGTGCGAAGAATATCTATGGCATCGGGGTCAGCATGGGCGGCACGAGTTTGATGCAGGTCGCCGCATACCGCGATGAATTTGTCGCAGTCAGCGCAATATCCAGCCCCAACGTATTCCCCAACAAGCCGCCTAAGGACTCCGACCGCGCCCGTGAAGATGGATTCGACAAGATCGATGGTCTCAGCACAGTCGGGGATATCCAGGTGCCTAAGCTCTACATGGCGGGCGCGAGAAATCAATGTTCATACCTGCAATCGGATCGCTATTTCAAGCGTGCTGGCGAGCCCGTGCGTTTTGTGATCTACGAGACCGATTTGCACGGCACGGAGATCCTCGACGACGAAGAGATCGGTCCCGATGCCGTGCAGGAGGTCGTCGATTTCCTCGCTGATCCAGATGGAATCATCGGCAAAGAAAAGCGAAACGAAGCCCCAGACGCCGATCCCGACCTCGAATGTTGGCCGCCTGAGGACGACGAGGACGAAGACGGCTGACGCGATATCCTGAGTACATTCGGAACGGACGAGGGAGTCTCAAGTGACGACCGAACCCCGACAACTCGCGACAGACTGTCGAGTGGCGCTTGAGGCGGCTCAAACTCGCGAAGAGATCGTCGCCGTCGTACGTCAATTGGGCCTCGACTGGATTGCGGCGCGAATCAGCTACTTGATCGAGCTCCCTGTGGAAGAGGCTGATGAGGTGACGATGGACATCGAGTCGCTTCGGTCGGCGATCAAGTTCTTGTTGTGTGACCCGGGCATGCCCCATCCTGGGATCGGGGTTGGTCCGGATGGAAACGTTGGATTTGACTGGCGCTTGCAGCCAACTGGACTTATCGCACTCTCCTTCCGGTCCACTGATTTGGTCAACTACGCCGCTATCGTTCCGGCAAGGGCTGACCAGGAAGACCACCACCGCTTCAGTGGAAGCGCAGGTATCGAGGACACGTTCGAAAGGATCGCTCCTGTTCTGTCGCAGGCAGTCGTGGGGTGACTGGTGATCCGCTTCCCGATGAAGATCACGTGAGCAGGTATTGTCGGCCAAGCGTGGTTGAGGACGGACGGGTGAAGCCGGACGCCTTCCGTTTGCGACCAGGTGAAGACCATCTTTCGCTTCATTGGTTAGAGTTTTTCGCCGCTACCGCGCAGGCAGACGCAGTGGCTCAGGTGCGTGAGAGCATGACGGAGTCAGGATTTGCACTGCGCCAAAACGGGCGCTTCGCAGTGCTGCGAGTGGGTGAAGCAAAAGCCGTCGCCAAGAACATACTTGGTTTGGACCTGAGATTCGAGCACATGCCGCTCGACAATGACCCGGCTCACTCCGGTATGTCTTTGTCGCAGGTCAACGAACTAGCTATTGCCACCGAGCTTGCATTTCTTGTCACCAACGACAACACTTACCCGGCAGTCGGCTAGCCGCTCCAAAGGAGCGAACTGGGTTCTCTCGCTCAGGACTTGGCGCGTCGCTTGAGCAGCCGCTGCGTGATTGGCACCAGCACGAGCACTGCGACCGCGCCGACGATGATCCCGACCACGACATCTACGACCACGCTCAAGATCACCATCAGCAAAATTCCCAACAGCGGGGCAAGGAATCCAGCCAGCGTCGCGATCTGACCCTGCTGTTTCGGACTGAGAGGCGGGCCGGGTGGGTCGAGCGGGTCGTCGCTCATCGAGCTTACCTACTCTGCCGCGCCCGGCGATTGGTACTTGCCAGCCTCTTCGAGGACACGGCGCATCGTCGAGCCGATCTCTGCCGGGCTGCGTGAGATCACCGCACCGGCTGCTTCCAGGGCTGTCAGCTTGGCCTCCGCCGTTCCGGCCTCGCCTTCGATGATCGCTCCCGCGTGCCCCATGCGCCGTCCTGGAGGTGCGGTGGCCCCGGCGATGAACGCGACGACCGGCTTGGTCATGCTGCGTTTGATGTATGCAGCGGCCGCCTGCTCGGCCAGTCCACCGATTTCGCCAATCAGGACGACGGCATCGGTATCGGGGTCATTCTGAAAGCGGCGCAGAATGGCCTGCTGTTGCTCGCCAATGATCGGGTCGCCGCCGACGCCGACGCAGGTCGATTGGCCGATGCCGGCCCGGGTCAACTGGTCAACCGCTTCGTAGACCAGCGTTCCCGAGCGCGAGACGACGCCGACGTTGCCGGCCATGAAGACATCCGGTGGATGGATCCCGACGCGGCAATTCGATGCCGGCTGGATGATCCCCGGACAATTCGGCCCGATCAGCTTGCTCTTGGAATCGGCCAGCGCGGTGCGCACGCGAATCATGTCGTGGACCGGCACACCTTCGGTGATACAGACGATCAACGGCACCTCGGCGGCGATGTTCTCAAGGATCGCGTCGGCGGCGCCGGGCGCGGGCACGTAGATGATTGAGCAGTTGGCCTGTGTCTTTTCGACTGCCTCGGTGACCGTCGCGTAGACCGGGAATGTGTGATTGCCGTAGGCAAAGGTTTCGCCGCCGCGGAAGCCTGGGTGGACGCCCGCGACCACCTTGGTGCCGTAGTCGAGCGAACGCCGGATCTGGTTCTGACCTTCGTTACCCAGGCCCTGGATCAGCAGTCGGGTGCGATTGTTGAGAAGAATGCTCATGCGCCGGTTCCTCGTTCGGGAGTGTTCGGTCTGGCTCGGAGTTGTTCGATGCTGTTGGCTAGTTAGTCGAGCGTGCTCGGCGTTTTCCCGACTTGGCCGCTTCAACCGCCAGTTCGGCGGCGTCGCCGAGTTCGTCTGCCGTCTGAATGTCGATGCCAGAGTCATGCAGTACGCGACGACCCTCCTCGACGTTCGATCCGTTCAGCCGGACCACCAGCGGTTGCTTGATGTTGAGCTCCTTGACTGCGTCAACGACGCCCTCGGCGACGATGTCGACGCGCGCCAGCCCGCCAAAGATGTTGATGAAAATGGTCTTCACATCAGGATCGTTGACGATGATTCGCAGCGCCTCGATCACGCGGTCCTTGCGGTTGACGGTGCCAATGTCGAGGAAGTTCGCCGGCTCACCGCCGTGCAGCATCAGCGTGTCCATCGTGGCCATCGCCAGTCCGGCGCCGTTAACGACGCAGCCGATGTTGCCGTCGAGCTTGATGTAGGAACCGATGTTGGCCTCTTCGGCCTCGATCTCAGTCGGATTCTCCTGTGAGCGGTCGCGCCACTCTTCGTAGCCGCCGTGTCGGAACGATGCGTTGTCGTCGAGCCCGACCTTGCCGTCGATGGCGACGACCGTGCCTTCGGTCGTAAGTACAAACGGGTTGACCTCAACGAGCGAGGCGTCCATCTCCGAGAAGACTCGGTAGAGATTGGCAAACATGTCGCCGGCAGGTCGGATCACCGATGAGGGCAAACCCAACTGGCTGGCAAGCGAACGTCCCCGGAATGCGGGAAAGCCTTCGACCGGATCGACGGGGACTCGCAGCACGGCCCGCGGATTGGTCTTGTTGACCTCTTCAATCGACTGACCGCCCTCTGCCGAAGCGACGATCAGTGGCTGTCCGTTGGCTCCGTCGACCTGAATCGAGAAGTAGTACTCCTTGGCGATCGAAGTCTGCTGTTCGATCAGCGCCGCCGAGATTGGCGCACCGTCGGGACCTGTCTGGATACTGACCAGGCGGCTGTCTGTGTCCATCATTGGACGGAACTCTTTGAGCGCTTCTTCAACGCCGCTGGCCAGCCGGACGCCGCCACGGCGACGACCGGTAATCTGACCCTCGCTGCGCTCCGGTTCGCGGGTCAGGTCGTTGTACATGCGGCTGGCGCGGTCTCGCTTGACGACCCGCCCCTTGCCGCGCCCTCCGGCATGGACCTGCGCTTTGATCACCACATCGGGACCGTGTTCTTGCACCAGCGCCCGAGCTTCACGCTCGGTGGTCGCCGCGCCGCCGCCGGGTACGGGGACGCCGTGCGCCTTGAACAATTGCTTTGCCTGATACTCGTGGATGTTCATTGTCGCCAGCCAGATGTGCGCAGTCGGGAGGAATTATCGGTACCGTCGATACCGAACATAGCCGCGCATAGGTACTTGGGCAATTGCGCATGACACTCAGCCGCCGAGACTTCATGCGCAGGATGGGAATGGCAGGCGGAGGCGCACTGTTCCTGGCATTGGTCGGCTGCGTCAACGACGATGACGAGCAGCCAACGCCAGCGCAACTCGAACTGGAGGAGTCTCGCCAGGTAACGCAACAAGAAGCGCAACAAGGCGTTGACGAGCAGATAGTCCAGCCGCAACCACAGCCGGAAATTGAGCAGCCCGCGGCAGAGCGGACCGAGCAGCAATCAGAAGAGTCTGCAGGTGTGTCTGCTCAACAATCGCCCTCGCAACCAGAGTCACATCCTGAGCAAGTGGCTCAGCCACAGTCGCAACAAGTGCAACAGGCTGAGCAGCCGGAGCCAGCGGCGGAACGGCGGCTGTTGGTCCCGAGGGTAGTCGGCGACGGATACGAGCTGGAAGATCCCGACTTCGCTCCCATCGATGGCGCTCGCGCGGATTTCGGCGAGATTGAGGGCGCCGGGTACCGGATCGAGCTACCGGAGCAGTGGAACGGCGAACTGGTCCTCTGGGCGCACGGATTTCGCGGGCTCAATGACGAGGGCACCGGCTTCAGTCGACGCCTGACATTCGACGAGATACCCGCGCGCGACGTGATCATCGGGCAGGGATACGGCTGGGCGACATCGACCTATCGAGTCAATGGCTACGTACCCGGAGTTGGCGTCGACGACCTACTTCGCGTCAAAGATCGGGTGGCTGAAATCGCCCGGCCGGCTCGCAGTACCTACATCGCCGGCGGCTCCATGGGCGGCGCAACCGCGCAGCTCATGGCCCAGGAGTTTCCCGAGGAAGTCACCGCTGCGTTGGCGCTCTGTCCCGCGATGGGCAACGTCTGGGTGGTCGACTACACCGTCGCCTGGCACGCACTGGCCCACTGGCTGATCGGCGAAGGACCTGATCAGATGGACCCGGCCGGAATGATTGCCTGGGCTCGGGCATTGGGAGAAGCCGACGAGCATGGGTTGCGGTTGACGCCAACGGGCGAGCAGTTTGCCGCCCTGATCAAGGACTTCACCGGCGGCGATCGTTGGGGCTTCGACGAGGGCTTGCGACAGCAGTGGAACATCGCCTTCGGTCTGGGCGTGACCTTCTGGCCAAACATCACTGTTGGTGATGCCTTGTCCAGCGGTGCGGCCGTCTCGGTTTCAAATGATCAGCCGCCGGCCGATACCAGGGAGCACATCTACAGGGCCGATCCCGCCGCCGGCATCGACTTGCAGCAGCTCAATGAAGAGGTGATCCGCGTCGCATCCGATCCCGACCGGCGTCACGATCCAGGAGTCGGTATTCCCACCGGACAACTCCAGGTCCCGATGCTGGCCATGAAGACCACGGGAGACCTATTCACGCCGATTCATCTCGATCGCGACTACCAACGCATGCTGCAGGAATCAGGTTGGGATCAACACCTGGTCGTCCAGACCGTGCGTCGGGCCGGCCACTGCACGTTCTCCGAGCGCGAAGCCCTGGTTGCCTTCACCGGGATTATCACCTGGCACTCACCGGGCTTCACGCCGGCTGGCGACGATCTACAAGGCGACCTGTCGGCAGTTGGAACGAGGTTCACCGACCCGTTTGATGAGGATGACCCGCTGCGGCCGAACACCGGAGACAGCTGATGTCCGAGACCTCCCCCCTTGGGGGAGGTGCCGCGTAGCGGCGGAGGGGGCTCTCTGCGTCGGGGACGGCCCCCTCAGTCACTTCGTGACAGCTCCCCCAGAGGGGGAGCTCTTTGCTGCTAACGAGCCCGAGCAAACCCGGCCGGAATCATCCCGATCACCAGGCCTGACACTCGGCGATCATCGCTTGCTCGCATCCGGCCGACGATCTGGCGCAGCACCGTTCCCAACAGGGTCTGGTTGAAGAGCCAGTCGTTGAGGTCGGCGTCGGTGGGATAGCTGGCGCCGGGCTGTGCAGTGGCGGCTTCGTGGTAGAACGCTCGCAGGTCGTCGGAGGCGAACTTCAGCCGTAGCGGCATCGGGTGCTTCCAGCCGATCTCGCCGTCCGACGGCTCCGCGCCAGTGGCGAAGTCGGCTAGTAACCTGGCCAGCTCCTCGACCTGCTCCACAGAAGCGCCGCTAATCCCAATCGTGGTCCGGCCACGACGCTTGACCTGCTCCGCATGCCACGGAGCGAGCTGTCGAATCTCTTCGACGAGCTGATCGCGCAGCGCTTCCGATTCATTGGCAGGCTCAGGCGGAGCCAGCGCAACAGCGCAGGCCCAGGGGTCGTCGCCCGAGGTCGGAGCATCGTGCGGGTAGTCGGCGATGGTCGGCTCGGTCGCAGTTTCCAGCAGATCGAGGGCCGACTTGAGCACATCGCGCTGGAAGTCGGGTTGGTCGGGCGAGCCGAGCGGTCGACCCAGGGGGAACGGTACCCACAGGGAGCGCGGCGGCTTCATCCCTTCTGGATGTGCCCGAATCAGCGAGACGCCTGTCGTGGCGACGCGGCCTTCGCTGCCGCGTTCGATGTAATGGCTGAGCGCACACACGGAGCGCGTGCAGAACGGTCAAACAGGCGTCAGGAATGCAGCCGTGACGCCATCTTCGGCAAGCAGACGGCCAATCTCTTCGCCCGTCTTCTCCAGTCGAGTCGGTTCCGGCTGTGCGCCCATGAAGGAGTAGTGATATCGGCTGATGCCGCCAATCACACCCTGCTCGGCCAGCTCACGCAGCCGCTCGAGCGGGAAGACGGTGTTGATGTCCTGTTGGAACCCGGAGCGGTCGAAGTTGACCGACATGTGAGACATGCGTAGGTCGTCGAAGTCGATGTCGCCGGGGATCAGGCGGTACTCGACCGAGCCAGGATTGAACGTGCGATCGTCGTGCGCGTGTAGACCGGCAGTCGTGACGATCGCGACGGTCGATTCAGCCAACGGCTTGGGAGTAATCCAAGGCTGAGGCTCAATCTCCGGCAGCGGCAGACTGAGCAGATTCTTGGCCATGTCGGGGTGCATGTCTTCGGTTCGGACCATGATGGGGCTCCGGGACTGATGCTGGATTCGATTGACGTATTGACGATAGCGAATCGCGGCAGTTCGCAGTATCGGGATGATCTGTCATTGCCGCGCTCCGACGCAGCCCGCCCCGCACTTGATGCGGGGGCAATCTCGCAGTGTTGTGCAGTGACGTCTCTACACCGCTCGGCGAGATACCCGCGACAAGCGCGGGTATGACGGCATTGATTCCGCAAGTCGCTGGTAGTCTGAGATCACTCAACAAGTTCAGGAGTGGGGCGATGCCCGAAGACAGCATTGAAGTAAGCGTGCGCATGGCCGATCGCGGAGAGGTCGGCTATCGGATGGTGTCGGCGTCAATCAGCAGCCGCGAGGGTTCACTCGCCGGCGCTCCGGTGACATTCACGATTGAGGACGGTCCGGGAACGCTGGCCTCGGCCGGTGGTCGCGAGCGGACCGTCGACTCGGACGAGTGGGGCATTGCCGAGGTCAACTGGTACCCCGATCAGCACGCTCGCACCTCGCCCGAGGCTGAGGTTGTACAGACGGTCACAATCAAGGCGGTCTGCGAGGCCGCTGCCGAAGTCTCGCTCAACGTCGCCTCGCCACTCTGGAAGCACTAGACGCACGAACAACACCACTTTCGACAGCGTCTTCTACCGTTGATCGCGTGATGCAACGCGAGCCCCAACGTCCCGAACCGGAATTGCCGGCCTGGATGGACAAGATCCCCCAGGCCGACCCGGTTGTGCTGCTCGGCATCGCGCCGACCGTCCTTTACATCCTGGTCGATCGGCTAATCGACACACGTCCGGCGATCGCGGTCTGTGTCATCTCCGCGATCGCCGTGTTCCTCTACCAGCGACGCAAGCTGCCTCGCACCAGCGTCGTCTTCCTGCTCGGCGTGCTCGGCGCGATCCTGATGATCATCACCGGCGTGCTGGGACTGATCAATGACAGCGACAAGACGTTCTGGACATTTGATCCAATCGAGGACTTCATCGTCGGCGGGATCTTCCTGGTCAGCGTGCTGGTCGGTCGTCCGATCGTGAGCTCAGTCGTTCGGGAGTTGTTCCCCAGCCTGCGCGAGCGTGTGCCCGCGCGTCACAGTGTCTGGACCCTGATCACGCTGGTCTGGGGTGTCAAGATCGTGGCCACCGGTTTCTTCCGGCTCTGGTTTCTCGATGTGTTGGAGGGCGGTCTTGATGTCTGGATCCTGGGCACCTGGGACGTATCAGACTGGGCCTGGCTGCGCACTGTCACCGGCGGCGGCGTCAACATCGTGCTGTTCCTCTGGACGATCCAGCGACTCAAAGTGGCGGGAGATCGTCTGACGCTCGAGGCCGCTCGCGCGGAGCACTCCCAGCTCGACGCGACCGATTCAGGCGACGCCAGCGAAGTGGTCGCGGATTCCGAGGTCAGCGAACGCTGAGCGGAACCACTCGATCACCTCGGGGTGATAAGGAATACCGCGCTCGGAACGATCAATCTCCTGTTCGTGCTCCTCGAAGCCCGCGTAGATTACGCGTTCTTCACCCGGCGCCGTCGGGGTCTCCCGTAGCGATTTCAGATACTGGTCCATATTCGCCTTGAACTCGTCCACGTCGGTGAACGCCGAGATGTTGAAGACAGTGAAGTGGTGTCCGACGCCCTTGAATCGGTGCAGCGCCGAACCGGCGCCGGCCATGATCCCGCTGAGGATGTCGATCGACATGGCCAGCGAGTAACCCTTGTGCGAGCCGATCTCGCGCGTACCGCCCAGCGGCAGCATGAGGAACTCATCAGGCGTCGGCCCCGATTCCATCATCGGCGTGCCGTCCGCCGTGGCGACCCATCCGGGCAGCAGGTCCTCGCCGAGGCGCTGCGCGAGACGGACCTTGTTGCCCGCCACCGACGACATCGAAGCATCGAATATGAATGGCGGCTCCTCGTTGGTCGGTGCGGCGATGCTGAGCGGGTTGAGTCCAACCATCGCCTGCGCACCATGCGTCGGGGCGACGAGTAGCCCACCGACCGTCATCGAGAGCCCGATCATGTCGTGTTCGAGCGCCATTTGCGCGTGATAAGCGGCAGCGCCGAAGTGTCGGCCGTTGTTGCAGACGACGGTGGCGACACCACAGTTGCGCGCCTTCTCAATCGCCAGTTCCATCGCCTGCGGTCCAACCGTGAGTCCCAGACCGCGGTCGCAGTCGATCGTCGCCGCAGCCGGGGCGTCGCGCTCCAATGTCCAGTTCGGTGTCGGGTTGATGTCGCCTGAGTTCACGCCGGCCACATAGGCGCGCAGCATGTTGGAGACGCCGTGCGAGTCGATCCCACGCAGGTCGGCATAGAGCAACGTGTCGGTGCTGCGTGCCGCGTCGTCCTCGGGCATGCCCAGTTTCAGGAAGATCTCGTGCACGGCGCCGCGCATCACGTCGCCGGGAATGCGGACGGCGATCTCTTCAGGGACGGCGAACTGCTTCAACATGGCGGCGCTCCAGGGCTGCGCTCCGCGGCATTTGCACGTGTCCGCGGGCCGGTTCTGATGGTCTGTCGAGCAGGGTACCGCCAGTCTGATTCGTGGTTGTCAGCGGAGATGTGGCAAGTATGCGCTTTATCGTCCGTTGACATTGCGGATACGCCAGCGGGCATCGTTCTGCATAACGTCGGCAATGGAGGCAACGGATGGGCGGCACAGGGCAGCCCGCCGGACTCCAAACAGTTCAGTGGAGTGTGACGTGACGAACGCGATGCCCGAATCGAGCCCGTACGCGCGGATTCAGCCGCAGCTCAATGAGTCGTACATGCGCGAAATCGCCCGGCGTCGATGGGTCAACCAGCAGGCGCAGGCCCGCAAGCAAGCCCGCCGCCAGCAGCTAGGTAGGGTCACCGACCGAGTCACCCAGATTCGCCGTCTGCGACCCGGCCGAGCCGTAGCCAACTCGCTCTCGCCGGTCTACAGCATGTTCAACGACTCCATCTTCCGAGACCGCTAGCCCAGCCCACACCCTGGGATGAACCCCTGTTGTCTCTACGGCGCCTCTACGCCTCCGGGAGACCGATGCGCAACCTCAAATTCCGCTCTCCCCCCCTTTGCGGGGGGAGATGTCACGGAGTGACAGAGGGGGGGTCGGTCGGTGAGCACCAGATAGAAGTTGCGGACAGGACCCCCCCTCTGCCTTCGCCATCTCCCCCGCAAGGGGGGAGAAGTGGAGTTGTGCATCAGTCTCTCCGGGAGTGAGGGATTGGCTACGATTGAGCCATGACGACGCAGGTCCATTCCCAGGCTGAGGTCGACGCAGCTATCGCTCAGATGGTGGAGATCATCGCCGCCGGTTGGGACCCGCTGCAGATCATTCTGTTCGGTTCGCGCGCGCGGGGAGACCACCACGCGGAAAGCGACATTGACCTGTTGGTGGTGATGGACGAGGTCGAGGATTATCCGGCCCTGAGATCGGAGATCGAGCGAGCGTTGGACTGCACGAAGACCCGGCGGGATGTCAAGCTCGCAACCCCGGCGGAGGTCGTACGCAAAGCGACCGTAGCCGGCACCATCGAGCGCGCTGCGATGGTCGAGGGTAGGACGCTGCACGTCCGAGGCAGAGGAGACCCCGTGGCTGAAACCGTGTCGGACTGGCTGAAGCACGCGCGAGTGGACTTTCGCGCTGTTCGGCATTGGCTGACCGCCGATCCTACCGAGCCGCTGCTGGGCTGTTTCCACGCGCAACAGGCAGCGGAGAAGTCGCTCAAAGCGGCGTTGGTCGCGGAGCGGATTGATCCACCGCGGACGCATGATCTCAACGAACTAAGAGATCTCTTGCCGCTGGAGTGGCAGATACCAGCCGCAGCCGAAGACCTGGAGCGCCTGAGCGGGTGGGCCGCGAAATCAAGGTACCCAAGCGCCTCCGCCGAGTTTTCCGACTCCCTCGCGGCATGGGGCATCGACATCGCGCAGGCCCTCTACGACGCAGTAGCCGCCGGGTTGACCAGTCGCGGATACGCGGTCTCATAACCGCGCCCCTACACCCATTCGTACCCCCGCCTCGCCCCGCCGCCAGCAGGTTGGCCGGCGTCGCCGACCTAGTCGTCCAGATTCGCCGCCTGCGACCAGGCCGAGCCGTAGCCAACTCCCTCTCGCCGGTCTACAACATGTTCAACGACTCCGTCTTCCGAGGCCCCTAGCCTGGGGCCTGTTCACATGGATGCTGAGAGCCCCTACATGGCGCACCTGGATTCCCCGCTCCCCCTTGCAGAGATTGATGCATAACTCCACTTCTCCCCCCTTGCGGGGGAGATGCCGAAGGCAGAGGGGGGTTCCCTGCCTATTGGCCCTATCTGGTCGTCGCCAGCCGCCCCCCCTCTGTCACTTCGTGACATCTCCCCCCGCAAGGGGGGGAGAGCGGAATTGGAGGTTACGCATCGGTCTCTTGCAGGGGGAGCTGCCGAAAGCCTGCCCCGCACTTGATGCGGGGGCTGAGGGGGTCGACTCCCCATCGGCAGACCTATGTAACCTCCGTCCGTTGTTCCACACGCCATGTAAACAGACCTTAGGGATCGTCGTCCGACACGCTGATGCTGGCCGAGCCAATTTGTGTGAGACAACCGGTTTCGTACAGCGTGACCGAGATGTCTCCGTCCGGCTCGTCGACCTGATCTGCGGTCGTCCGCACCATGACCAACGTGCTACGGCTGTCGTTGCCTGGTCCGACCGTCACCGTGCGGTTCCCTTCCTCCTCGTCCGCGAGAAAATCGGATCCCGACGCATCTGCGACCTTGACGCAGAACGTCTGCTGCTCGAACGCACAACGGGGATCAGCCCTCGTACAGAAGTTGTTTGCCGTCTCGATCAAGAAGTACGCAGCTTGCCCTTCGACGATCGCACGGCCATCCGGCCAATTCAGGATCCTGAACGTAGGCACATCGTCCGTGTCACCGCCATCGACGATGCGAACATTCACAATCTCGTCACCCCCTGCCCACTTGCTGTTCGCAATGACCGTCCGCATCCAGATCAGCAGCTCACCGTCCCCGCCATTCCTCACGTTCACATTCGTCGGTATACTCACCACTGCGCTCTCGGCTATATTCTCAGCAATCGAGGTTGTTTTGAATCCAAAGTACTGTCCGTTGATGTACCGCGTCTCGCCGCCACCGCCGAGGTAGTAGTGTACGGTAACCGCGGGAGTTCCTCCTCGCACGGGCGAGTGCCATCGGAACTTGAACTCGATAGACTCGCCTTCTGTGACCTGCAATCCGCTTCCGCCTGCGGCTGTGGGATTTGTCACCTCCAGCTGCACGAACGGCGACGCGCTAATGACCTCAATCTCGAACCGGATCTCGGCATCGCTCCGACCGCTGGTGGCTCCATCTACGAACGTGATGGTCACCTTCTCATCCTCCTCAACTTCCTTGTCGAGAATGCCTAACACAACGAGCCCGAAGAAATGCGGACCAACACTGCGATAGCGATCGGTCAGCCTGCGGACACAGAGTTCAGCTGGCGCAGGCGGCAGATCGGCCTCAGTGAGCGTTGCCTCTGGGCACATCAAGTCCGATGTTCTTTTGTTGCCAGTTGGTCCGGTGATGGACTCCACTATTGGCGTAGCGCTGCGGTCCTTCCAGTTCTCAAGCCACGGCACCTTGAGAGTCCGCTCCCGGCCCTCGACGATGATCTCGTTCCACCAATACAAGTCGCCGTTGGCGTACCGCTCCCAATTGCCAGCTTTCCTTACTACACGCTCGGAGTCGGGAATCACAGGATCCTGAGCCGACCCGAGGGCAACGACACCGAAGCCGCCCAGCAGCGCCAGCGCTATCGCCATGACCAGCAAACGCCCACGCCGCCTGTCCGCCGCGCCGTGGCCAATGACTGAACGAACACTGAGACGTCGCATCGGATCCTCCCCACTCCGGCCGCGCCACCGCAGCGCGGCCACGATCGTGACATCGATATTGCAGAATATCAATCGTGCACTCCAGGGCAGGCGGATCACTCTCTCGA
Organism: Dehalococcoidia bacterium; assembly: GCA_965207365.1. Lineage (GTDB taxonomy): Bacteria > Chloroflexota > Dehalococcoidia > Bin125 > Bin125 > Bin125. Next base: position 2,471,924 of record OZ242281.1, read on the forward strand.
TCAGGCGCAGTCTCCCGGAACGAGCAATGCCAATCCTCGATCCACAAGACGCGAGCCATGTTGAATTGCGCGTCGACAACTTCTTCGCTGCGGAGCACGAGCGGCGACCGTCTTGCGGCGCTCTCTATGGGTAAGTCACGAACGTGAGGTTGTCTCAACAGTCGCAGGTTGACTGCGCGAACTCATCTCTCTTCAGCCCCTGCTTCACGCGGGGGTCTGCTCGGGTTCCTGTCGCCTGTGGCAACGAGGAATTCCCCTCCCCGACTTGATCGAGGTCCTGCTTCGTCACCGTCCCAAGAGGACCAGACCCCGCGTGAAGCAGGGGGTGAGGAACAAGTGAGACAACCTCTCGTGGATTGCCTTCATCCGTACACCCCGAACACTACGCATCTGAAACCGACTCTGCGCGCATGAACCGACGTCGCGAGCAGAAGCGTACCGCAACGACACAGGACTCTCATTCGAACAGCGACCTACGGCACGGCGGCAATGTTCCCAACCCCGCCATGGCGACAAGCTTCGGGGACCAGGACGGTCGCTGGTACACTGCGGGCTGCGTGAATCAAATCACGTTGTCAAGCCATGCACGCGCCGCGCGTTGCGGTGCGGCTCAAACAAACGATTGTTGAGAGGGGAGCGCGGTGGCCGAGAACACCAATCAGTACACCAAGCCCATTCCGAGTCCCGACCCGGTCTCACAGCCCTTCTGGGACGGGGCCAAAGAGGGGAAGCTGATGCTCCCCCGTTGTTCCGACTGCAACCGAGTCCACTGGTATCCGCGGGTGATCTGCCCGTTCTGCCACTCGATGAACATCGAGTGGGTCGAGGCGACCGGCAAGGGCACCATCCACACCTTCGCCGTCCAGCACAACAAGGGCCTCGTGGCGCGCGGCTGGGGCGACGAAGTCCCGTACGTCAGCGCATACATCGACCTCGCCGAGGGCGACCGAATGCTGACCGTGCTCAAGGGCGTCGACCCCAACGACCCCGAGTCGATCGAAATCGGCGGCGCCGTGCAGATCGAGTTCGAGGAAGCCTCCGAAGACGTCCACATCCCCTTCTGGCGGCCTGTCTAGGCACTGCCGATCTACATCATTCAGGAGCACACAGGAGCGCATTATGCCTGGTGAAGCATCAAAGGCCGCCGCGATCATCGGCGCCGCCGAAGCGAACGACATCGGCTACCCGCAGACCCCGAAGTCGTCGCTGACCCTCCACATCGAAGCGATCAACAACGTCTGCGAGATGACCGGTATCCCAATCAAGGCGATTGACGGCATCTTCTCCGCCGGCTGGTCGCCGCAGATCGCCGAGTATCTCGGTCTGCACCCCAAGTACATCGACACGACCGCCGTCGGCGGCTGCTCGTTCGAAATGCACGTCCACCACGCCCTGGCCGCAATTCACGCCGGCGTGATCGACGTCGCGCTGGTCACGCATGGCGAGATGGGATTCAGCCAGCGGTTCACCGGCGGCAAGGGCACCGGACGCCCCTTCGGCGGCGGCGACCCCTGGGACCCGGGCACGCAGCACACCTCGGCCTACGGCCTGGGCGGCGCGCCGACCGCGTACTCGCACGCGCTCAACCGTCACATGGCGCGCTACGGCACGACGCAGGAAGATTTCGCCGAGATCGCCGTCGTCACCCGCGAGTGGGCGACGCTGAACCCGCGCGCGGTCATGTACCGCAAGGCGGGCGAGGGCGATCTGGCGCCGTTGGAGAAGGGCGAGTGGGGCGGCGGCAAGCGCGGCCACACCTTCGGTGGTCCGATCACCGTCGACACCGTGATGAACTCGCGACCAATCTCCTGGCCGATCAAGTTGCTCGACGTTTGCCTGGTCACCGACCACGGCGGCGCGGTATTGATCACCGGTCCGGAGCTGGCCAAGACCTCCAAGACTCCGCCAGTCTGGATCGCCGGCGCCGGCGAGAGCATTTCCCACTGGAACATGCTCGAGATGGGCGAGTTCACCAAGACCTCGGCCGGCCGCTCGGCGGCTGCGGCCTACAAGATGGCTGGCATGGGTCCCGAAGACATGGAAATGGCCATGATCTACGACTCGTTCACGGTCACTGCCGGAATCACGGCCGAGATGCTCGGTCTCGCTCCCGCAGGTGAAGGTCCGAGCCTCTGGAAGGACCGCCACGCGGCGCCGGGCGGACGCCTGCCAATCAACACCAACGGCGGCGGCCTGAGCTTCAATCACTCCGGCATGTACGGCATGCAGTTGCTGGTCGAGGCTTACCGCCAGCTCTCCGGCACGGCCGAAGACGATGGTTTCTCGGGCGACCCGGGCAAGCAGACCAGCGCACGCAGTTGCGTCGTCAACGGCACCGGCGGCTCACTCTCGACAACCGGCACCCTGGTGCTCACCTCCGACTAACACGACGCGCCAAAGCCAAGCACGAGCCCGTTCTCCCCGGAGAACGGGCTCGTTTGCTGCCTGCTAGGGCCTGTTCACATGGATGCTGAGAGCTCATACATGGCGCACCTGGATTCCCCGCTCCCCCTTGCAGGGGGAGCTGCCGAAGGCTGAGGGGGTCCCGCTCCCCATCGGCAGACCTGTGTAACCTCCGTCCGCAGCTCTACACCCCATGTGAACAGACCCTAGACCCACACCAAATCTCAAGAAGGAGTCACCAAATGTCCGACGCACCCTCAGAGCACATGCACAACACCAAACAAGGCATCACCTTCATCTGGGCACTGGCGCTGATCGCCATGATGGTCCTTGTGGCGGTGATTGCCGGCAGCGACGTGGCAGGAGACCTCGTCTCCAGCCAGGTTGAGGCGCTGGCAGCCGGAACCGTCAATGCGATCGGCTTGGTCGCCATCGGAGGCATCAACGCTATCGGCGTGATCTCGCTGGGCTTGGTCAACTCCGTCGGGGTCGTAGCGATCGGCGGCGTCAACAGCGTCGGCCTGATCGCCATCGGCGGCTACAACGCCACCGGCCTGATTACCATCGGCGGGGTGAACAGTTACGCCTTCCCAATCAACATCTGGAGCGCGACGCTGTTCACGTGGAACCCGCGAATCCATCGCCCCGATCTCGATCCCGCCTGAGACGCGGTTTGTGTTAACCTGATGCCAACGAAGCCGGGGTGGTCCGCCGTCGCGAGACGGAGCCGGGCCTGAGATCACACCCGCTGAACCTGATCCGGGTAATGCCGGCGCAGGGAGCGCACCGACCTCTGACCCGCCCGCAGCGACCAACACACCACCCCAGTCTGCAGTGCGTCAACTGCAGCGAAGGGGCATCCCAGCGTGCGCGTCGTCCTGTCCATCGCAGGCTCCGATTCATCCGCCGGCGCCGGCATCCAAGCCGACCTCAAGGCGGCGTCGCAGTTCTACGGCTGCTACTGCGCCACCGTCATCACGGCTGTCACCGCACAGAACACGCTTGGCGTCCAGGACGCCTATCAGCTCCCCACCGCAATCGTCCGCGCTCAGATCGAGTCGGTCTTTTCCGATCTCAACGTCGCAGCGGTCAAGACCGGAATGCTCGGCGATGCCGAGATGATCAACACCGTCGCCGTTGAACTGGAACAGCGCCGGCCGCCGAAGATCGTCATCGACCCGGTCATGATCTCCAAAACCGGCTTCCCGCTGCTCGCCGACGAGGCGGTCGAGACATTCAAGTCGCGAATGATTCCCCTGGCAACGCTGATCACGCCCAATACACACGAAGCGGAACGACTCACGGGCGTCTCCGTGAAGACCATCGCAGACGCGAAGCGTGCCGGTCGAGCCTTGCTGGAGTTGGGCGCTTCCGCCGCGCTGGTCAAGGGCGGGCATCTGGAAGAGTCGCCCGGCACCGATGTACTGGTCACACCCGAGGAAACGCACCTCATCGAGCGTGAATGGATCGAGACGAAGCACACGCACGGGACCGGTTGCACCTATGCCTCCGCCATTGCCGCGAGGATGGCCTATCCGCAGGACTGGGACCTGTTCGAGTGCGTCGAGGACGCGAAGTACTGGCTGACCGAGGCGATTCGATACGGCCTGGACCTCGGACACGGCGTCGGCCCCACGCAGCCCTTCTGGGGGCAAGAGTGGGGACCGTGGAACGACTGATGCCTATGAAACACGTAGGTCGCCTTCACGTGATCACCGACGAGGTCCTCCAGGAGCAGTTCACCCATGCCGAGCTTGCCGCCGCCGCAGCCGCAGGCGGCGCCGACATCATCCAGTACCGCGAGAAACGGCCAATATCGACTCGTGAGATGATCCGCGTTGCGAGGCTGATGAGCCTGGCTTGCCAGGATCGCGGTGCGTCGCTGCTGATCGATGATCGCGTCGATGTCACCGCTGCGGTCGGCGCGACCGCCGTCCATCTGGGCCGCGAAGACTTGCCGCCCGACGTCGCCAGGCAGATTCTAGGTCCCGACGCGATCATCGGGGGTACGGCCAATTCGGTTGAGGAAGCGGTCAGGGTGGCGAAGCAGCCGGTCGACTATCTCGGTGTTGGTCCAGTCTTCGGGACCACGTCAAAGGGCAGTCGCGCCGCGCCGATGCTGGGTCTCGAGCGATTCGCCGAGATCTGCGCGGCGATAGACAAGCCGGTGATCGGGATCGGCAGCATCACTGTCGATCGCGTCGGCGAAGTCCTCGCCGTCGGGGCGTACGGCGTCGCAGTGCTCTCGGCTGTTGTCTGCCAGCAAGATCCGCAGGAGTCATGCAGAGCGTTCGCGAACGAGATTGCGAGGGCACTCGCATGACGATCAAGTTCGGATCGCCGGACATCGTTGTCGTCGGCGGCGGAGTGATCGGATTGTCCTGCGCGTTCGAGCTGGCGCGGCGAGGCAAGTCGGTCACCGTGATCGAGCGCGAGCAAACGGGATTTGGCGCATCGACCGTGGCCGCAGGCATGCTGACGCCGTCGTTCGAAGTTGAGATGACGTCGCCGGAGCTGGTCGAGCTTCAGCTCGACAGCTTGCGTCGTTATCCGCAGTTCGTCGCCGATGTCGAGGCTGCCTCAGGATTGTCCTGCGACTACCGGGACGAAGGCACACTCTGGGTTTCGCGCCACCGTGATGATGAGCTCGAGCTCGATCATCTGTGTCAGATCCAGGAAGACCGTGGCCTGCCGGCAACGCGTCTAACCGGCCGCGAGACCCGAGGCATCGAACCGTATCTGTCACCCCGAATCATCGGCGGCCTGCTCGTAGAGACAGACCACCAGGTCAACAGCCGTCTGTTGTCTACGGCTCTGCGTGCCGCGTGCCTGGCTGTTGGAGTTGAGTTAGTCGAGCAGGCAGGCGTCAGTGCCGTGGAGCGTTCTGCCGGCCGGATTGCACTATCGATCGAATCGCAAGGCAAGAAACATACGTTGCACGCGGACCAAGTGTTGCTTGCCGCTGGAGTCTGGTTGGAAGACGGCCTGATCACTCCGTTGCCCAGGATCGGTATGCGACCGATCAAGGGTCAGATTGTGCATCTCAGCGGACAGCCGTTGATCAATCACGTGCTGCGCAACAGTGATGTCTACATCGTTCCGCGAGCGGAAGGTGAGCTACTCCTCGGCGCGACTGAGGAAGAACAGGGCTTCAACATGGAGCCAACTGCCGGAGGCACGCTCGACTTGCTCCGTTACGCCTTCGAAATCCTGCCTGGAATCTATGACTGCTACGTGAGCGAAATCGATGTAGGGCTGCGTCCGGCGGTGTCCGATCACCAACCCGTCATAGGCCCAACGGACACTGAGGGCATCTTCATCGCCGGTGCACACTATCGCGGAGGCGTCTTACTCGCCCCAAGCACCGCGCACTGGATGGCTGAGCTGATGACGACCGGCAACGTTCCAACTCCGATTGAACCGTTCGGCATCGATCGGTTCAGCGCCGAAGCCCAGCAGGAGGCAGCGGGATGAGCGAAGCACAGATCTGGGATGTGGCGATCATTGGTGGCGGCGTCATCGGGCTCACCTGCGCATTCGAGCTATCGCGGCGCGGACATAAGGTGCTCGTCATCGAGCGTGATCAACCGGGACAACATGCCAGCCGGGTCGCAGCCGGATTACTGGGCACGGCCTCTCTGCCGGTCGGAGAGGACGACAACATCTTTCCGCTCAAGCTCGACAGCCTGCGCCGATATCCCGAGTACATCGCCAAGGTCGAATCGATCGGTCGGGGCAGCGCCGGCTATCGCCTGGAGGGCACGCTCTGGGTGGCGAGAGATGCCGATGAGGATGAACAGCTCCAGGCGTTGCACGACAAACGGATTCAACTCGGACTCAGGTCTGTGCGCATCGCGGCAAATGAAATCTTCCTGATTGAGCCTGAGTTGACGAACGGCCTCGTCGGCGGATTACGGATCGATGAAGACGTTCAGGTTGACCCACGACGGCTGCTTGAACGGCTGACGCGCGCAGTCAACATGACGCGCGTCAATGTGCTCACAGAGCACGAAGCCATCGGCGGCGACTTTGACGAGTCTGAGGACGTCTGGACCGTCCAAGTGCGCAATCAGCAGGCAGACACCGACAATCCATTGTTCCAGGCGCGCAACGTGCTGCTCACCGCCGGACCGTGGTGTGATCAGATTGTCGACACTTCCCGGCAGCCAGGCGCACCCCTCTCACCTGCCGGCGTGGGTCCGGTCAAGGGACAACTGCTGCGATTGCGTGGTCCACGTGTGATTGACCGTGTCGTGCGGTCGACGACCGTGAGTCTGGCCCAACGCCGCGACGGCGAACTGATTGTCGCCTCAACCAAGGAACCCGAAGCTGGCTGGAACCTTGAGCCGACTGCCGAGGCACGCGAGGAACTGCTCGATCGGGCCGACGGTCTGCTGCCTGGAATTCGCGAACTGGAGGTCGAGGAGCACAGCGTCGGTCTGCGCCCGGCCGTCGCGGATCACATGCCGGTGATCGGACCGGCAGGCCGGCAGGGACTCTGGATCGCGACCGGCCACTTTCAGCACGGAATCCTGCTTGCGCCCGCGACCGCCCACTGGTTGGCAGAGGCGATCGAGTCCGGAGACGTGCCAGCCATGCTGAAGCCATACGGCATCGACCGGCTGGGACAGTCATCGGTGAACATGGAGGCGGCCACATGACCCAGCCGCAAACGACGTTGCAAGTGTCCCTGAATGGAGACGCCGTAACGCTGTCCAACGAACTTCTGACTGAGGCCCTCTGCGAGATCGGTTACGACCCTGAGCAGCAGGGAATCGCAGTCGCGATCAACATGTCGGTCGTGCCGCGCAGCGAGTGGGCGCAAACCACATTGTCCGATGGCGACCGAGTCGACATCGTCGGCGCCAAACAGGGTGGATAGCGATAGAGCGCAACTATGGACGTAACCAACCACGACACCTGGACGCTGGCCGGACGTGAGATGTCCTCGCGGATCATCTTGGGGACGGCCAGGTATCCGTCGCAGGAGACGCTTCTGGACTCGCTCAAGGCGTCTGGCACTGAGCTGGTCACGGTGGCGCTGCGACGAGTCAACGTCGGCTCCGCCGACGGCACCGACCCGACGAACCTTTACACGTTGTTGACGGAGCGCGGCTATGGACTGCTGCCCAACACCGCCGGATGTTTCACGGCGCCCGACGCCATCCTGACGGCAGAACTGGCGCGCGAGGCGCTCGGTGTCTCACTGGTCAAGTTGGAAGTGATTGCCGACGAAGAGACGCTACTGCCCGACACCGAAGGACTACTCGAAGGTGCGCAGGAGCTGGTGCGTCGCGGATTCCAGGTGTTGCCGTACACCAATGACGATCCGGTCACAGCGCGCAAGCTCGAGGATGTGGGTTGCTCGGCCGTGATGCCACTAGGAGCGCCGATTGGCTCCGGTCTCGGTATTCGCAATCCGCACAACATTCAGTTGATCAAGGAGCGAGCCAGCGTGCCCGTGATCGTCGATGCCGGCGTCGGCACGGCCTCCGATGTCGCCATCGCCTTCGAGCTCGGCTGCGACGCCGTGCTGATGAACACCGCAGTAGCACGCTCCCGCAATCCGGTGCAGATGGCGCGAGCGATGAACGCCGCCGCTCGCGCCGGCCGCGACGCCTTCCTCGCTGGCCGAATGCCACGCAAGTTCTACGCCGACGCGTCATCGCCATCCGAGGGGATGATCTCGCCCCTTGACACTTCGTAAGTGAACCATCCACCGATCAACCCACCGATCAATCAGTGAGACAAGGAGACCGATTGTGTCTGAACTGCTATCGCAACGCCTCTGGGATGAAAACCGCGACCTGGCCGAAGCCTGTCTCGAGCATCCGTTTATCGTCGGCCTCGCCGACGGCACCCTGTCCGAGTCCCGCTACGGACTCTTCGCGCAGCAGGACCATTTCTACCTCGACGCCTATGCCCGTTCCTACGCATGGGGGGCGGTCCGCGCCCAGGATTGGTCGACGCGGCGTCAATTCGGTGAGCTGATGTCGGGCATTCTCACAGAGGGCACGTTGCATGAGAAGACCGCGCCCGATCTGGGCGTCTCGCTCGAAGATGTCCAGCCGCTGCCTGCTGCTCGCGAGTACACCGACTTTCTCCTGGCCACGGCGTCGTTGGGAACGGTCGGTGAGCATCTCGCGGCCATGGCGCCTTGCGCCAAGTTGTATGGATGGCTAGGACTGCGCCTCGCCGATCAACCGTACGACGACAAGTACGGCTTCTGGATCAACATGTACTCCAGCCCCGACTATCAGGAAAAAGTCGACATCATTCAGCGACTGCTGGATGAACATGGCGATGATTCCGGTTCGGAAGCGATCAAGTTCCGTACCGCGATGGAGCTCGAGTACAACTTCTTCGACTCCGCCTGGGTGAATGGGGAGGCGAAGTAACCGTGCCATTCCGACTACTCGCAATTGTCATCGCATCGTCGTTGCTCATCATCTCCTTGCTCGTAGCGGGGTGTGGGGAGGACGACCCGGAACTCATTCGCGTCCAACTTGACTGGACACCTAACACTAACCACACCGGCGTGTACGTAGCCCTGGCAGAGGGCTGGTATGAGGAAGAAGGTGTTGAAGTCGAGATTCTGCCATACAGCGGTACGTCAGGCGATCTACTGGTCGCCGAAGGAGTAGCTGACGTTGCCTTCTCCTTCGCCACGGTCGTGCCCTTCTCACGAGCGCAGGGACTTGACGTAGTTAGCATCGCCGCCGTGTTGCAGAAGAGTCCGACAGAGATTGCCGTCCTCGAGGATGGGCCGGTGAAGCGTCTGCGGGATTTGGACGGCAAGCTCTACGCCGGATGGGGGCTGCCTTATGAACTCCCTCAGTGGCGCACCGTGATCCAGGCCGATGGTGGCGAAGGCACCGCTGAACTGGTGGTCCTCGACACCGGAGCCTACGAGGCGCTCTTGGCCGGCCGAGTGCATGCCGTGGAGATCTTTGTCACCTGGGAAGGTCTCGACTGGGATCGGCAGGGCATCAAGTACCGGACTTGGCGACACGCCGAGTTCGGAGTGCCCGACCGCCCGGCCGTGTTGCTCGTCACGTCCGGAGAAGCGCTCGATGAGAAGGAAGATGCTCTGATCCGATTCATGCGAGCCACCCTGCGCGGGTACGAGTTCGCCCTCGAGGACCCTGACGAAGCGGGACGTCTGCTGATCGAAGCTGCAGGCGAAGACGCGTTCCCGGACCAGGACCTCGTCTATGCGTCAGCTCAGCTGTTGGCGGACGAGTACTACCGGGCCGCCGACGGTCGATGGGGCACGCAAACGCTGGCGCAGTGGTCGGGCTATCCCGGATGGCTCTACGAGAATGGACTGCTCACCGACGGGGACGGAGATCCGCTGGAATCGGAACCGGATTGGTCGGCGCACTTCGACACTGAGATCATCGCAGCGGCGCGAGAGTAGCGGCGCTCGATGCTGGAGGTCGTGGGAGTTGGCAAGCGCTACGGCTCTGATGAAGGAGCAGTCGTCGCGCTGAGCAACGTGTCGCTGACCGTGGCCGATGGCGAGTTTGCTGCTCTGGTTGGGCCGTCCGGCTGCGGAAAGACAACGTTGCTCAACCTGATTGCCGGACTGGACGATGTCGATGCGGGACGCATCCTGATCGATGGCGCATCGCCGCCGGCGGAGGAGCGCTTGACTCGATTCGGTTACATGCCGCAGCAGGACATGCTGTTTCCCTGGCGCACGGTGCTTGAGAACGTGTCGCTGGGACTCGAAGTTCAGGGCATGAATCGCGCAGATGCTCGCGCCCGCGCTGCCGAGATGTTTCCTCAGTTCGGATTGGGCGGATTTGAACATCGACGGCCGCATGAACTCTCGGGCGGCATGCGTCAGCGGGCTAGTTTTCTGCGCACATACCTGCTCGGCCGTCCGTTTCTGTTGCTGGACGAGCCGTTCGGCGCGCTCGACGCCATCACCCGTGGACAACTCCAGACATGGCTTGCAGAGACCTGGAATCGGATCGGCGGTTCGGCGCTGCTGGTTACGCACGACCCACACGAAGCGGTGGCGTTAGCGGATCGCGTCTACGTCATGTCGCCACGACCGGGCCGGATCACCAACGTGCTCGAGGTTGATTTGCCGCGCCCGCGCACCGCACGCGCCGCCGAGACCGAGGCCGCGCATCGATTGATCGACGTGTTACGCCATGAGACCGAGAGCGTTGGCATCGACTCATGATGCGGTGGGTCATCAGTCTCCCCAGGTTGCGCGGATGGTTCTTCGACGTGGTCGCGCCGCTCGCGCTCACGCTTTTCGTGCTCTCCGGCTGGCAGATCTACGTCTGGCTCTCCGACATCCGACCCCAGGTGCTGCCCGGACCGATCCGGATCGTGCGGGAGAGTGTTGAGTCGGCCGGCGCCATCTGGGCGCACGCGCTGGTCACGATGTCAGAGGTCGCGGCGGGATTTGCCATCAGCATCGTTTGCGCGCTGGCGCTGGGGTTGCTGCTTGATCTGTCGACTCCGCTCCGACGTGCGGTGTACCCGATCATCGTCGCCTCGCAGACGGTGCCGATTCCAGTCGTTGCGCCGCTGATGATTGTCTGGTTTGGCTTCGGCGTGTTGCCCAAGATCATCGTGATTGGCCTCTTCACCTTCGTGCCAATCGTGCTCGGCTTCGCCGCCGGACTGGCTTCGACCGAGCGCCCGACGTTGGATCTGATGCGTACGTTCGGTTCTTCACGCTGGCAGACGTATCGCTACGTCAAGATTCCCGCCGCATTGCCCGACCTGTTCACTGGCCTACGAATTGCGGCAATCTATGCAGTGTTGGGCGCAATCTTCGGCGAGCTCGCCGGCGCAACGGATGGGCTCGGTATCTTCCTCGAACAATCCCGTCTATCGTTTCGGACTGACCTGGTGTTCGGCGCAATATTCGTCGTTGCGCTGCTGAGCTATCTATTGTTCCTGGCCGTCGTACTGATTGAGCGACGGGCGATCCCCTGGCATTTCCTAAGGCGTGAATCATGATTCTGCACCGGTTGATGCTGATCGCCGATCGAGAAGGAACCAATGGTCGACCGCTGGCAGACGTGATCGTCCGCGCAGCCAATGGTGTCGGCGGTCGACTGATGGTGCAAATCCGGGACCGTGAACTGGGAGATGTCGAAGTGATGTCTCTGATCCGCGCCGTCCAGCGCCGTGTGCCGCCCCAGACTGTGCTGATGGTCAACAATCGTCCGGACATCGCGCGAACAATCGAGATTGGGCTTCACCTGCCTGCTGCTGCCGACACGCCGCGTGGTCAGTACCAACTCTTGGGCCGCTCTGTGCATGATGCACAAGAAGCAGACGTCGCCCTCGGCGACGAAGTGGACTACGCCATTGTGGGCACAGTCTTCGAGACGAATTCGCATCCCGGTCGAGCGGGCGCCGGGCTGACTCATCTGTCGGACATCCGCGCGCTGATGGGCAACATCGCTTGCTACGCGATTGGCGGGATCACCGTTGACAACGCTCCATCGGCGATCCAAGCCGGCGCCTGGGGTGTCGCCGTGCGCAGCGCCATCCTCTCAGCGGACGATCCCTCCGAGGCGGCATATCGGCTGCACAGTAGCCTGCCGCAATGACGACCGACGCCCCGCTCAGAGCGGTAATCGAAGGCAGCTCCCAATCGAGTTTCTCCTCGGTTCGCCGCGCCCGAGCAATGCTCAACAACGGACCCAACGCGCTGACCGCACTCGCCTCGGACCTGGCGGAGGCGGTGTCGGATGCTTCAGATGTCCTGATCGACCGACCGTCGCGGCTGCTCTACGCGACCGATGCCTCGCTATACGAGATGGAGCCGGTCGCGGTCGTCTTTCCCCGATCGCCCGCAGACGCCGCGGCTGCCGTTGACGTTGCGCGCACGCACGGCGTACCGGTCTTGCCGCGCGGCGGCGGCACCAGCCTCGCCGGACAGGGTGTCAATCACGCCGTCGTGCTGGACTTCACCCGGCACATGAACTCGGTGTTGCACATCGATGCCGACGCCCGCACTGCGCGGGTTCAGCCGGGATTGGTGCTGTCGGAGCTGAACAAGGCAGCCCGAAGGTTCGGATTGCACTATCCCATTGACCCCTCAACCGCGAATCGGGCCACGATCGGTGGCGGAATCGGCAACAACTCGTGCGGCACACACAGCGGTCTCTACGGTAAGACGATTGACGTCGTCGATTCAGTCGACGTGGTGCTTTCCGACGGCGCCAACCTGCGCTTCGACCACGTGGACGAGCGCCGGCTGCGGGCTCTGATTGACTCGGGTGGACGCGAAGGTCGGCTGTACCGCGACCTGCGCGAACTCGCTGAGCGCGAGCGAGTGGAAATCGGTGAGCGATTCCCCGACATTCCCAGACGGGTATCGGGCTACAACCTGGACACACTGCTAGATCCGAAGGGCGTCAATCTCTCCAACATGGTCGTCGGATCTGAGGGGACCCTTGCCGTCGTGACCGAGGCCACGGTCCAGCTTGCTCCGCTTCCGAGGCGGCGCGGAATCCTGGCCGCCCACTTTCACACGTTGATCGAAGCTGCCGAAGCGACAGTCACAGTGAATGCTCACAAGCCGGCGGCGATTGAGCTGGTTGACGACATCATCATCGACCGCTGCCGATCGAGCGTCGGCTACGCGCCGCTGGCCGAGTTCGTCGTCGGAGAACCCGGCGCGATCCTGCTGATCGAGTGCTTCGCCGACACCGACGGTGATCTGCATGATCAGTTACGAACGATTGAGTCCGACCTTAAATCGCAGGCCATGGGCTATGCCTATGTGACCGAGACCGATGCCGCTGCGCAAGCGAAGATGTGGCAGATGCGACAAGCAGGGTTGGGCCTGCTGATGTCAATGCACGGCGATCCCAAACCAGGCGCGTTTGTTGAAGACACCGCGGTGCCGCCGGAACGCTTGCCGCAATTCGTCGCACAATTCGACGCCGCCGTCCGAGCACGCGGGCTGCGAGCCGGCTACTACGGACATGCGGCGGCCGGCTGCCTGCACATCCGGCCCGTTGTCAATGTCAAGGACCAACACGGCCTGGAACAGACCGAGGCGCTGGCATCGGAGATTGCTGATCTCGTGGTCGCGTTCGGCGGTTCGCTTTCCGGTGAACACGGTGACGGGATCGTGCGCGGCGCATTCATGGAGAAGATGTTCGGACCGCAGTTGGTCGACGCGTTCCGCGAGGCCAAGCAGGTCTTCGATCCTGACGGTCTGCTCAATCCCGGCAAGATCATCGACACGCCGCCCTTCCGCGACAACCTGCGCCTGAGTCCTGAGACGGTCAATGCTGATCCATCGGGGTGGCTCGACTTCTCCTCCGAGGGCGGACTCGCCCGTGCAGTCGAGATGTGCAACGGACAGGGCGCTTGCCGCAAGTTCGACGGGGGCATGTGTCCCTCGTTCCAGGTGACACAGGACGAAGAACACTCGACTCGTGGACGGGCCAACCTGCTGCGTCAGGTACTGAACGGCGCCATGCCGATCGAGGAGCTGTCGGGCGACCGGCTGCATGACGCGCTTGATCTCTGCGTGGAGTGCAAAGCCTGCAAAGCGGAGTGTCCATCGGGCGTTGACCTGGCCAAGATCAAGTACGAAGTGCTGGCCCATCGACATCAAACGCACGGCGTGCCTCTCAGAGATCGAGCGTTTGCCAACATCGCGACGCTGTTGCGACTCGGGTCGCTGGCGCCAAGGATCGCCAACTTCATCGGCTCGACGCAGGTAGCGAGACGTGTCCTGGGACGAATGGGCGTGCATCCTCAAAGGCCTGTGCCGTCGTTGGCGAGACAGTCGTTCGCTCGCTGGTTCGCACGGCGATCCTCGTCAATCGCCACCCGTGGCGATGTCGTCCTTTACGACGACACGTTCACCAACTTCGTCCATCCCGAAGTTGGAATCGCGGCGACACGAATCATTGAAGCCCTGGGATATCGGGTGATCAGGATTGAGAATCGCGCATGTTGCGGCCGCCCCTCGATCTCCAAGGGACTGCTCGACGATGCGCGCGATCTGGCAGAGCGTAACGTCGCCGCGTTGCTGTCCTATGCCGATGCGGGATTGCCGATCATTGGTACCGAACCGTCATGCCTGCTGACATTACGGGACGAGTATCCGCTGTTGCTTCGCAGTGAGTCCGCCTCGCTCGTGGGGTCGCAGGCGTTGCTCTTCGATGAGTGGTTAGCCCGAGAACTTGACGCAGAAGACGCGCCTCGGATATTCATCGGCGACCGCGGCCCGCTGATGTTGCATACGCACTGCCATCAGAAGGCCTTGGCTGGATTTGAGCAAACACTTGACGTGCTCGACCGAGCGGGATTCAAGCCACAGGCAATCGATAGTGGTTGCTGCGGGATGGCCGGGTCGTTTGGCTTCGAGGCCGAACACTACGAGATGTCGCAACGCATGGGCGCGCTGCGGCTCTTCCCAGCGTTGGAAGCAGCGGCAGACACTCCAGTCGCGATCACTGGAGTCTCGTGCCGGCAGCAGATCGGTCACTTCACCGACCATGAACCACGACACGTGGTCGAGTACCTGGCAGACGCGTTGATTTCGCGGGAGTGAATCGTAGGGGCTTGGTGCCGAGGGGCAGAGTCGAACTGCCGACACCACGATTTTCAGTCGTGTGCTCTACCAACTGAGCTACCTCGGCGCGATAGCTGAATCAGCATACACTCCGCGAGCGGGAATTCTGCTGTCGGGAACTGTCCTACGGCATCACTTCGACGGTTGGCAGTACGGCTCGACGGACCTGCTCAAACACCTCTTCGATGGTCCCTCGGGCGTCCACCACATCCCACTCGTATCGCTCCGCCATCGCCGACATTTCTTGCAGTTGCTCGCGCTGGTGCTGCATGAAACCGTCGTAGATGCTGCGGTCGTGCAGATAGTCGCCGCCCGATTCCCAGAAGTCGAACCCCCGCTCCAGCACTCGGAGCACCAGGTCTTCGGCGTCAATGTCGAGATAGATCACCTGGTCCGGTATGAGCGCAAACCCGTAGATCTGCTCCAGCCACTCACGTGAGGCCCCACGAACCACTGCCCGGGCCATGAGTGAGAAGATGTAGCGGTCGGCGAGGACGACCATCCCGGCCTGCAGCGCCGGCAACATAATCCGTTCAAAGCGGTCCCAAAAGTCGGTCGCGTAGAACAAGTTCAGCGTGATTGGGTCGAGCGTGTGGCCCTGCTTCGCATCATCGATGCCGGGACCGACCAACGGCGAACGTCGCAGGCCGCTATCGACCACACCCCAGCCCTGCGCTTCCAGGTAGTCGCGCAGAATGGAGATGATTGTGGAGCGGCCGACGCCGTCGGTGCCTTCGATCACGATTAACCGGCCGGGCAGCCAGTCCTGTTCGATGCCTGGCGGCGGTTCGCCGTAGAACTTGACCTCAGTCACAGGCCACCTCCGGCCGCCAGCGCGGCGTATCCGGTCTGGATGTGCACTGGCACATTGGAAACTTCGCGCTTGGGCATGCCCTCAAGCAGAGGTTCAACCAATTTTCGGACCAACACCTGCTGATTGACGAGCGACTCCGAGGCATCGATTCGGGTGATGTCGTACTCCTTACAGAGTGCCTCGTATTCGTCCAGGATTCTGCCCTGGAATAGCCGGAACGACTCATGCACGTCATCGGACAGTCCGAGGTCCATGCCCGCTTCGTAGAACTTGATTTCAGCGCGTGCCGCGGCGATGCGTCGAATCGACTCGTCGAGCGACACATGGAAATAGAGCGCCAGATTGGGCGGCGGCGCGAATGAGTACAAATCCCGCACCCACTTGCGGTTGACGCCTCGCGCGGCGTCACGCGCAAACGCCGTGTAGACATAGCGGTCAGCGAGGACGATCACTCCAGCCTGTAATGCGGGCAGAATCTGCTCGTGCGTCCGGCTGGCGAAATCGGCGGCGTGAACCAGGCTGAACGACATCGGGGTGAGCAACTGCTTGCGCTTGCCCCGCTTGGTCGTGTCGCGGACGATAGGCGACGAGTTCCACTCGGTGAAGACAGTGACATATCCCTCGCTGCGCAGCCACTTGTGCAGCAGGTCGAGCTGGGTGCTCTTGCCGGAACCATCAATGCCCTCGACCACGATCAGCCGACCAGGCAGCTCGGAAAAGTCTGCAGAAGTTGACACCGTTGCTTCCCTTCGTGTCGCTCGGACTTATTGCGTTCCCGCACACGCGCACGACACGCGCGCACGATAGCCGGGACCGTCCCGATACAGGCTAACGAATCGCCGGGGTGAGGCAGTAACAGGAACGATCGCAGGCAACTTCCCTCGAAACCTTCGCATTGGTTTCGCGGGAAGCATGCCCGCCGCGGGCGACGGAATGAGGCGAACTAAACGCGGCACCTGTCGGCCGCGCGAGATTGCGAAGACGGGCGATCACGCCAACGGTGGCCGTTCTTCGTTATGACGAGAAGTCTACCCCAAAGTGGCACTGGTGTTCTTCCCTAGCTCACCAGCTGCAGCTTCGACTTCAGGTACTCCATCCCGCGGTCTCCTTTGATGCTGTTGCAGTGGCCGCAGAGGAGTTGGAGGTTCTCGATGTGGTCGGTGCCGCCTTTGGACTGGGCGATGATGTGGTCGACGGTCAGGTGCTGGGGCTGGAAGTGTGTGCCGCAGCCGGCGCAGTCGCCGCCCTGCTGACCGTAGAGCTGCTGCTTGTTGGCGGCCGAGTTGTAGGCGGGCAGCGGCCCCAGGTCGGTGCGCTGGGGGATGTCCTCGCGGTGCACGATGCTGCGCCACAGCCCCTGGTCGGCCTCGACGCGCTGGACGACCAACTCGGCTGCCTTGGCCGACAGGTCGATACCGACCCAGTCGCGCTGCAGGCGGTCGGCGGCGACTAGCGTCGTCGCACAGCCGCAGAATGGGTCCAGCACCATGTCGCCCTCGTTCGACGAGGCCTTGATGATGCGTTCCAGCAGGCCGAGTGGCTTCTGGGTCGGGTAGCCGATGCGCTCTGCTGCCGCTGAATTGATTGGAGCAATGTCAATCCAAATGTCTCGAACGGAGACGCCGGGAAGGTCCTCCACATACGTCTTCAGTCTTGGCTTGCCATTGCGGGAGTAGACAATCCGACCGTCGTGTATCAAACGGTCGATCCCTTGCTGATCGAACATCCAGTGGCGGCCCTGAGGCGGATGTATCTCACGGTCGTCGAATACGCGCGGCGGTCCACTTCCAGCACCACTCAAATCGGACACTCGGTACAAGCCACGCTCGTCGCTCATCAAGTCATGCCCGCGAACGGTCTCCGCTGTTTGAGGGACGGTTGGAGCGTTCCACGTCTGACCAGCCGATGCATAGAACAGGATCGTGTCGTGCGCACGTCCATACTGCGAGACTGATTTGCGTCCTGTAGTACGCTCCCAAACTACCTCATTACGGAAGTTCCGACGTCCGAACACGGCGTCCATGAGCAGCTTGAGGTAGTGGCTCATCGTTGGGTCGCAGTGCAGGTAGATCGAGCCGGTCGGCTTGAGCAGGCGGGGCATCTCTAGCAGCCGCGCCGCCATGTAGGCCAAGTAGCTTTTGTCCGAGTCGGTTAACGCTGCCAACAGCACGCGGTGCACGGCGGGGTATCTCTGCTCGATCAGGTTGATCCACTCGGCGTCAACGTCGGAGAGCGACCAGGTGTCCTTGAACGCGGCGCCGGCGGCGGCCGAGCCGATCGGCGCGGCGTAGTTGGCGTTCGAGTTGAACGGCGGGTCGAGATAGATCAAGTCGACCGTCTCGGAGTTCATGCCGCGCATGATTTCGAGGCAGTCGCCCGTCCAGACCGTGCCGGAGGCGAATTTCCGCGAACTGCCCTGGGAGTGGCTGGTCACTTGCTTGGTTCCTGTCGGTAGTCGTCAACTCGGCGAGATACCCGCGGCCAGCGCGGGTATGACGGAACTGGGAGACGGAGCGGGCCAAGTGTTCGAGCTTGCAGCGTATCTGTGTGTCAGGATGGTCGCGGGCGCTTGTTGGTGGAGATAGGGGGACTCGAACCCCCGGCCTCGTCGTTGCGAACGACGCGCTCTCCCAGCTGAGCTATATCCCCACGCAGTAGCCGAACGCCCTCAGCGTACAGCCGTGACGCTTGGCCATTCAATCAACCGGTTCATCGTCGGGCAGCAAGCCGTCGGGAAGGTCAACGGCCATCGTTCCGGCAGCGGTGTCGACGTAGACTATAACGTCGCGCAGGGCTGGAACCAGCAGATCGCGCCGCTCGCCTCGGTCGACGATGTACACGTCGTTTGCCCCGGTCTGCAGGACCTCGCGGATGATGCCCAGCTCTTGCCCATCATCGGCGATTACGCGCAGGCCCTCGATTTCGTCGATGTACCAGAAGGGTTCATGGGTGCGGGGCCGCTCTTCTTCGGGCACTTCAATCAGTTCGCCTCGCAGCGTTTCGGCTGCGTCGCGATCGGTTACGCCATTGATGAACAGGTAGACACGGTCCTTTTGCCAGTTGCTGTGTTCAACCTGGCGAGGCTCTCCGGCGATGAACACACGAGCGCCGGGATCGAAGCGCTCAGGGAAATCGGTCAGCGGTAACGCCTTGACTTCGCCCTTGAGTCCACGTGGACGCTCGATCACGCCGACCGCACGGAAGCCGTCGCGCGGCATGCGATCTTCTGGAGCGTTGCGTCCAAGGCGGAGCGCCATTGGTCGGTCAGCGGATATCGAGCGACGTGTCCACGGCGCGAGCATGTCCGGCAACGGACAGCAGCGTGCGCATCGCCATTGCGAGACGACCTTCACGGCCAATGATTCGGCCCATGTCGTCCTCGTGGACATTGAGTTGGATCGCGACGTGGTCGCCGTTTTGCGTGCGCTCAACGCTGACGGCGTCGGGTTCGTCGACCATCCACTTGGCGACGTATTCGATCAGATCTTCCATCAGAGTCCCTGTGTTGTCGTCAGGCTTGCGCGTTATTCGGCGGCGGCAGCCGCTGCGGCCGCGGCTTTCTTGGCGTCGGCCCGCTTGCTACGCGGCTTGGCCTTCCACGGCTCAATCAGGCCTTCTTTGGCCAGGAAGTGATGCACCGTCTCGCTGGGCTTGGCGCCGTGCGACAGCCAGTGCTTCGCGCGTTCGTTGTCGATCTCGAAGGTCGCTGGCTCGGTCAACGGGTCGTAATGGCCCAGACTCTCGACGAATCGCCCGTCGCGCGGCTTACGCGAATCCTGAACAACTACGCGGTAGAAGGGCCGTCCCTTGCGCCCGTGTCGGGCGAGTCGAATTTTCAGCATGTGTTGTGCTCTGCCTGATCTTCCTCAGTCCGTATCGATCCAGCGTAGACGCATTGGGCGATTTGCGCTGTCGTGTCAGCGACGACCCGTCGCCGTGCGCACGCCGGGCATGCCTGGCACCTTGCCCGAGGCTAGGTCCTTCATGATGCCCTTGGCCTGTTTGAACTGGTTCAGCAACTGGTTCACTTCCTGCGGCGACGTGCCGCTGCCTTTCGCGATCCGCCGCCGGCGGGATCCGTTAATCGTCTCGGGCTTACGACGCTCTTCTGGCGTCATCGAGAACACGATCGCCTCGAACTGCTTGAAGAAGTCGTCGTCGATCTCGTCGACGTTGATCTTGTCCTTGATCGAGTTCAGCCCTGGAACCATGTTGACGATCTGCGAAATGGGCCCCATTTGGCGGACTTTGCTGATCTGTTCGATAAAGTGGTTGAGGTCGAACTCGCCGTCCTGGAGACGGCGTCGCCAAACCTTCGAGTCTTGTTCGCCAAACTCTTCCTGAGCGCGCTCAACCAGGGTGGACATGTCGCCGCGACCGAGGATGCGCCCGGCCAGGCGGTCCGGATGGAACTGCTCGATCGCATCGGGCCGCTCTCCGACGCCCAGAAACTTGATTGGCGCGCCGGTGACGGCGCGAATCGAGAGCGCCGCGCCGCCGCGAGCGTCGCCGTCCATCTTGGACAACACGACACCCGTGATTCCGACCGCCTCGTCGAACGATGCGGCCGCATTGACGGCGTCCTGTCCGGACATGGCGTCAGCGACAAGCAGCACCTCAGTCGGCGTGAAGCGGTCACGCAGCTCGGTAATCTCGGACATCATGTCTTCGTCGATGTGCAATCGGCCGGCGGTGTCGACGATTACGGTCGCAGCGCCAAGTTGTGAAGCGCGATCAAGTCCCTGTTCGACGATCTTGACCGGTTTCTCGTCTGCGCCAAGTTCGAAGACTTCAATGTCGAGTTGTTTGCCCAGCGCCTGGAGCTGGTCGATTGCCGCAGGACGATAGACATCTGCGGCGATCAACAGCGGACGGTCGCCGGCTTTCTTGGCACGGAGTGCGAGTTTGGCTGAGGTAGTCGTCTTGCCGGAACCCTGGAGGCCGACCATCAGAATGACGGTCGGTCCCTGCGAGGCTCGCTGGAGGCTGGGAGAGTCCGTGCCAAGCAACGAGATTAATTCCTCGTTGATGATCTCGACGATGCGATTGAGCGGCGTCGGCGAGCGCATGACCTCTTCGGTGTTGGCTCGTCCGCGGACGGCCTTGATGTAGTCGCGTGCGACCTTGTAGTTGACGTCGGCTTCGAGCAGCGCGAGACGGACCTCGCGCAGCGCAGCCTCAAGATCTTTTTCTGAGATCGCACCGCGACGACCGAGCGTCGCGAAGACGCCTTGCAGCTTGCCGCTTAGGGCATCGAACATCGCCATCGGCTGCGCGCCTCCGTCGCGGGGAAGGGCAGCCACAAGGGCTGCCCCTACTGGCTGCCTACCACAAGCTAACGCCTTACGAGAGACCGGCCTCGGCCATGCGCACGCAGAGGTCGCCGACGCGGACGCTGTAGCCCCACTCGTTGTCGTACCAGCTGACGACCTTCACCTGGGTTCCTTCGAGCACCATGGTTGAGAGGGCGTCGATGATCGACGAGGATGGTGAGCCTTTGAAGTCGCTGCTGACCAGCGGGTCGGTCTCGTACTCGAGGATGCCGTGCAATGGCGACTCGAGTTCGTTGGCGGCCTTCTCGAAGGCGGCGTTGATCTCTTCGGCGTCGGTGGCGCGCTCGGCGTCGATCACGAGGTCAACGACTGAGACGGTGCTGGTCGGGACGCGGTAGGCCATGCCGTTGAGCTTGCCGTTGAGGTGCGGCAGGACAAGTCCGACGGCCTTGGCCGCGCCGGTCGTGGTTGGAATAATGTTCATCCCTGCGGCGCGGGCGCGGCGCAGGTCGCTGTGGACGGTATCGAGGATCGCCTGGTCGTTGGTGTAGGCGTGGATCGTCGACATGATGCCGCTCTTGATGCCGACGGTGTCATCGAGCACCTTCGCCATCGGCGCCAGGCAGTTGGTCGTGCAGGAGGCATTGGAGACCACGTGGTGTGATGCCGGGTCATAGGCGTCGTCGTTGACGCCGAGCACGATGGTCAGGTCTTCGTTCTTGGCTGGCGCAGATATGACGACCTTGGACGGCCCGCGGTTGAGGTGCCCGGCGGCCTTGGTCGCGTCGGTGAAGATGCCGGTGCTCTCGACCACGATTTCTACGCCGTGGTCGCCCCAGGGAATCTGTCCCGGGTCGCGCTCAGAGATGACGGCGATGCGCTGACCGTCGATCACGAGGTCGCCATCGACGACATCGACCTCGCCGGGGTAGCGGCCGTAGTTGGTGTCGTACTTGAACAGGTGGGCGTTGGTTTCGGAGTCGGTCAGGTCGTTGATCGCGACGACTTCGAGATCGTTGCCGTGAAAGTCGAGCATGCCTTTGAGCACCTGCCGACCGATCCGGCCGAAGCCGTTGATGCCAATTTTCGTCACGACATGCTCCTGAATGTGTGAATGTGATGCGTTCCCAAACAGGATCGCAGGTTCAGGCAGTCCACTCAAGCATCCCGCCCTGTATCCCGCCCTGCAACGGCCAAATCGAGTTCCAGCCAGAGGCCAAGGTCGCTATCCTCGCGGGACATCCTCGGGACGGCGCGCCCTTGGGAGAACGGCATGACGAGGACAACAACTTCAACTCAGCGGCTCATCGCAGCCCTGGCTGTGCTCGCCGCGCTGCTCGGCGGAGCCGTCTCCATGACCTCTGCCCAGTCTCCAACGGCCCCCTCCGTCGAGGTCACTGGGCAAACCGTCGACACCATCTCGCTGCGATGGACAGCGATCTCTCAGGCCGACAGCTACATGGTCATCTGGCGAGAGCAGGGCAATCGACGTCAGTACCAAATGAAGCCCGTCGTGCCTCCGACCAGCGCCCATACGCATCTCACGACCCAAATCACCGGCCTCGCGCACACGAGGACGTACATCATCAACGTCCAGCCGATGATGACCAGCACGAAGCTGACGGCGGCCGAAATCGAGGCCACTACAGCGCATCCGCCGATGCGCACGAGCGACAAGTGTCCTCAGGTCGCGAGTAATGATGGCACGTTCGACTACGACGCCGACAACGACGGCCTGATCGAAATCTGCAACCTCAAACAGCTCGACGCCATCCGCCACGACCTCGATGGGGACGGAACGCCGGACCAGGCGGTACTCCCCGACGTTGCCAACCTGCCTGCCGACTTCGCCTGGGGCGACACCGAGTACTACGCCGGCAAGTACATCTACTACCGCGGCGACTTCTCAGACGCGAGGCGGATGGAGCTCTACGACCTTGCCTTCCCCAACCCCGCGACCAGCATGGGCTGCCCGTCGACGGGCGGATGCACGGGCTATGAGTTAGCAGCCGACCTCGACTTCGCAACCAATACCGATCACGGGACGGGCGCCGGCTGGCAACCAATCATGGGCAAGACCTACACGACCCAGGTGCCAGTGGCAGTCGCGAATCGATATACCTATCTGGACGTGCGCTTCTACCCCAACACATCGGCGGAATTGTGGGTACTGAACCGAAATGGCAACTATCAAAACGACATTGTTCGCAAGAAGATGTTCACAGCCACCTTCGAAGGCAACGGCCATATCATCGCCAACTTGCACATCAACCGACCTGACACCCTCAACGTAGGCCTCTTTGGCGTGCTCGGTCCGCCAGGAGAGATTCGCAACGTCGGCTTGCTCTCGCCAAGGGTCACCGGCATGAAGTATGTCGGCGCGTTGGTCGGCTGGAATGTACACGGTCGCATTAGCGGAAGCTACGCCAGGAACGCAGACGTGCGCGGCTACGTCACTGTCGGTGGGCTCGTCGGCATGATCTCTTCAGATGGCGCGCTGGTCTCCGAAGGCTATGTGACGGGTCAAGTCAACGGACAGGTCAAGGTTGGAGGCATCACCGGACTTCAGGTCAGAGGCGCCGAAGTAGAAGCGCACGTGCAGCATATGTTCTCCTCCGTCCAGATCAGATGTGGTCCAAAGCGCTGTGAGTGGATCGGCGGTATTGCCGGGTTCCTCAACCAATCGGGGATCGAAAACTCATACACCACGAGTTCGCTTCAGCGCGTGGACGCCAGCGACCCAAAGGCTCGCACATTCCCCACTCAATCTAATGGCGGATTGGCAGGCTTTGTGACTCCGGCCTACCATTTGTCCCGTCGGTTGTTCAAGAACACATACGTGACGGGCAAACTGTTGGCTCCCGGATACAACCAAGGCGCCGTCGTCGGATACTGCGCCTTCGAAGCAGGCAGTTACAGCGGTCCGGTCTGGGATTCCTATTGGGACTCCAGCGTCATCGGCAAGACAAGCTCCCCCTGCACCGGAAGCGGCACACTCATCGCACCAAGGACGACAGACCAACTACAAATGCCAACATCTCCCCCGACGACGGTCGGTGAAATTTACCACGGCTGGGGTCCTGTGGACATTGATGGTACGAGCTATCCCATTTGGGACTTCGGAGCATCGGACGAATACCCAATCCTGCAGTACTGCGGACCGAAAGACGGCCTCGACTTGACTTCAACTGGCGCGACCGAGTACTGCCCCCTCAAGAACGCGTCACAGTGGGGTCGTACTCTCAACTAGCACGACAACAGTACCCGCGTGAGGTTGTCTCACTTGTTCCTCATCCCCCGCTTCACGCGGGGGTCTGCTCGGCGTTCGCGTCGATACCACCGTCATTCCCGCGCTCCTGCGCGGGAATCTCGCCGACTTTGGCATCAACTTTCGCGCGGAGAGGATCGAGATACCCGCGGCAAGCGCGGGTATGACGGAAAAAGGGCGCGAGAGGTCCGGCGTTGCGGCTACTGAGACAGTCTCGCGTCACTGCGCTGCTCGGACGGATCCCGCACAAGCGAATCCGATTGTTGACAGCGGAGCAGCCGTTAAGATGGGGCGAGCGCGGGCCTAGCAAACCCGCGCTAGGGCAGTCAGCGCAGAATCGCGAACCCTCTTGCGCGGTCTGCCCGCCCCCGGTTCCGAGCGTCCATGCAACCATCGACGCCGGGCTCCGCCGTCACGGTAGCAGATTCGCATCCTCTCGGTCTGGGACGCGAGCTACAGCAGCACTCGCTTCGGCGCGCCCGATGGCTGGCGGCGATAGTTGTTAATCAGCAGACGCTGCCGACCCCGCTCAATGATCCACTCGCCTCGACATCGCGCTGCATCTCCCAGGAGCGACTGAGTTTGGCGGTGCAGGCGCTGATACTCCTGCCGATCTTCGGGCTCCACACCGAAGAGCCCGCTGCCGACGGCGAAGCGGCACTGCCGATCCTGGATCACGATCTGCCAGCCGATCAGGAGCTGCGCCCAGCCGAGATGAAACGCCTCGTCGGACCAGTTGACGAGGAAGCGCTTGTCGTGAGATCCGTCGGCGCTGAGCAGTGCTGAAGCGCCGAAGTGTGATCGCGACAATTCGGAGACGGCTCGATAGGCGTCGGCGGTCTCAGGAGCCATGGCAATCTGCTGGCCGGCCATGTATTGGCCCATTCCGACCTCGGTGGCGTGATGTTCCTGGTTGTTTGACCAAGCGTCCCGCAGCCAATCCTCGAACTCCACCTGTTCGTCGCCGACCACGGCTTGTTCTGCGCCCAGCCATTCCATCATTGCTCTCAAGATCGGCAAGGCGGCGGAGTAGGAAGCGCGCGCCGTCAGCCCGCGCGCCTCGAGTCCGGCGCTGTAGACGCGGGACCAGAAGATGAGCGCAGAGGCATAACGTCGGTTGCGGAATGAGGAACCATAAGACTGTTCGACGATCTTGCGCTGCAAGGTGAAGGCGTCGTGAAGCCAGCGAAGATCGAGCGGCAACGCGAATGAGGTTTCGCGAAACGCGTCGCGGCGTACTTGTGGCTCATCGTCGCGTGGCTTGGCCAATGTAGGCGTCTCGGACGGGAACGTGATCGGCGAGATCCGCTGACGGGGCGGACCCGGAGCATCAGCAGGGTCAGCGGTCATGGCTTCGACGATCCCTGATCACGTGATGCGAGCACCGCCTCTAACCAGAGCAGCAAGCGATCAGTCTGGGATTCGATGTAAGGGCGGTCGGGATGCCAGTCCCATAGTTCTCGCACGACTTCCAGCGTCGACCACGTGCTGCCCTCGCCACCGTTCGCGATCTCGACGAGACGAGAGGCGACATGGTTTGCATTCCAGATCAGTGGCCGTTCGTAGTCGAGCATTCTTGTGGTCTGGGTCAGCGCCCGGATCCATCGTTCCACCGTGTCGAACGCGACGCGGCGGTCCATGAGTAGCGCGCGCAGGGCAAGCACTTCGGGCAGATCGACGACCCGCGCCGGCGGCCGGTCGGGTGGTGGAACCGGTTCTGGTCCGTCGTCTTCGGCCATTTGCTCCAGCGCATCGGCCCAGTGACTCGCCGGGACGCGGCGCAGTTCGCTGTAGACCATGGCGCCGCCCGAGCCGGATTCCCACCAGGCGCGAAGACGCTCATGGCGAGGATCTGTCAGCGGTTGGGCGAGCTGGGTGGTATCGGACTCGGGGGAGGTAGATGAGGGCACGGGCTTAGGTTTTCTCAGGGGTTATCTCAGGGGTTATCGCGGGAAGTTCTGTCGGCGGATAACGGCGGATTCTGTTGTCTGAACGTTACGTGGAATAACTGATAACTGCCATTACCGATCACCCACGCGTTGTCACTGAGCGGCTTGCTAGAGCGGATCCAGCGCCGATGCCTGTTATCGGCGCCGCAACTCCTACCACGATGGCGAGCATGAAAGAGGCGACGCGGCAATATGGAACACGAAATCCAGCAGTTCCTGACCTACATGGCGGCGGAGCGAGGCGCCTCGGCGAATACCATCTCCGCCTATCGCAACGATTTGGCCCAGCTTCGGGCCTATTTCGTCGAACATCAGTCGAAGCCGGATGACGACACTGCGAGCGTGACTCCGATCGAAGAGATCGATGCGGAGCAGTTGCAGGAGTACATCGTTCACCTACGGGAACAGCAGTACGCCGCCGCGACCGTGGCGCGTAAGGTCGCTGCGGTCAAGAGCCTGTTCAGCTATCTCCACGGCGAGGGTCGGATCGATGTCAACCCGGCGGAACAGCTCTCGTCCCCGCGTGTCGGTCGCAGTCTGCCGCGCACGCTGACGATCCAGGAGGTCGACGCACTGCTTGAGCAGCCAGGCCGTTGGGACACTCCGGAGGCGGCTCGCGACCAGGCAATGTTGGAGATGCTCTATGCGACCGGCATGCGTGTGTCGGAGTTTGTTTCGCTTGACCTGTCGTCGATTGAACTCCAGGGACAGCGGGCGTCGGTGCGTTGCGTGGGCAAGGGTCGGCGTGAGCGGTTGATTCCGATTCACTCTGCCGCTGTCGCCGCACTGCATCATTATCTGCAAGAGGCGCGACCAAAGCTGGCCCGCGGTCGGCGTGAAGTGGCGTTGTTCATCAACAGGCGCGGCGAGCGTCTGACGCGCCAGGGTGTCTGGCTGATCATCAAGAACTACGCGCAGGAAGCCGGAATCTCCGGCGTCACGCCGCACACGCTGCGTCACAGCTTCGCCACTCACTTGCTGCGCGGCTCAGCGCCGCTTCGCAATGTCCAGGAGCTGATGGGCCACGCCAACATCTCCACGACCCAGCTGTACACCCAGCTAACCGATGAACACCTGCGGGACGTTTACGATCGGGCTCATCCCCGCGCCAGCTAGCTAAACCAGCCGGCGTATCCGAGTCTGACCGGAGGCGAATGTGGCTTCTACCAGGATCGAATCCATCCGTGCGCGCGAGATTCTCGACTCTCGCGGCAACCCGACCGTGGAAGCCGATGTCGCCCTCGATGGCGGCGCGTTGGGCCGTGCTGCTGTGCCGTCGGGCGCGAGCACCGGATCGCACGAGGCAGTCGAGCGTCGCGACGGTGATGCCGCCCGCTATCTCGGTCGCGGCGTGCAGGATGCGGTGGCTTCGGTTAACGACGAGATCAATGAAGCGCTGCACGGTCACGACGCCTCAGAACAATCGGCAATCGATGATGCGCTGATCGCGCTTGACGGCACGGCGCAAAAGGGTCGTCTTGGCGCGAATGCCATGCTGGCGGTTTCGATGGCCTCGGCCAAAGCGGCTGCCAACGCGCTCGGAACGCCTCTATATCGATCCATCGGCGGTGACGGAGCCGTCGTCTTGCCCGTCCCATTGGCAAACATCCTGAATGGCGGCGCGCATGCCGATGACGGCGCCGACTTTCAGGAGTTCATGGTTGCACCGATTGGCGCTGAGTCGATTGCACGCGGTTTGCAGATGGTCGTTGAGGTGTACCACTCACTCGCGGCCGAGCTGCGCTCTCAGGGGTTGGCGACGGGACTTGGCGATGAGGGTGGTTTCGCGCCGTCGTTGCCGAGCAATGAGTCGGCGCTTGATCTGATCATCAGCGCGATCCGCACTTCGGGATACGAACCAGGGCGGGACATCGCCATCGCCCTGGATCCTGCGGCCAGCGAACTCTGGTCGGACGGGCGATATGAGTTGCACACTGAAGGCCGATCACTGAGTAGCGCCGAATTGGTGGCGCTCTGGCGTGACTGGTGTGAGCGCTATCCGATTGTCTCGATCGAAGATGGCATGGACGAGGACGATTGGGAAGGCTGGCAGGCGCTCACCGCCGAGATCGGCTCCCTGGCGCAGACGGTTGGCGATGACCTGCTCGTGACGAATCCCGAACGCCTGAAGCGTGGCATCGAAATCGGCGCAGCGAACAGCATCCTAATCAAGGTCAATCAGATCGGCACGTTGTCGGAGACGCTGGAGGCGGTGAGGATGGCGCAGGATGCCGGATGGACGGCGATCATCAGCCATCGCTCGGGAGAGACCGAGGACACGACGATCGCTGATTTAGCGGTGGCGACGAATGCGGGGCTGATCAAGACGGGCGCTCCTGCTCGGGGTGAGCGAACCGCGAAGTACAACCGGCTGTTGAGAATCGCCGAAGAATTGGGTGATCGGGCGGTCTACGCCGGGATGGATGCGATTCCACAGGCGTCGCGGTTGGTCTGACGAGTTCATGTTTCAGTTCCTCGTCATTCCCGCGCTCCGTCGCGGGAATCTCGCGGCGTCGTGCAAAGGCGACAGGCCCTGGCGAAGAGAGCCTTCTTGCGCTGCAACCGAATCGCAGCGGCTCCACGTGTGCACTGAATGCAGCGAGATACCCGCGACAAGCGGAGGCCTTTGCAAACCTCCCATTCTCACCCCTTGCGGGGGAGATGCCCCCTGCCTACGCAGGGGCAGGCTCCGGCAGAGGGGGGTCCGCTGTTCAGGAGCCCTATCTGGTCATCATCAGCCGCCCCCCCTCTGTCACTCCGTGACATCTCCCCCCGCAAGGGGGGGAGAGGGGATTCGGGAGTTTTGCAAAGGCCTCCGGCAAGAGCGGGTATGACGGAGTTTGGAGGGCAAGCCAATCTCTTGTTCAGAGCTCCAGCTTGAGCTGTTCTGCGAGGCGTTGAGTCATGCCTGGGGTTGAGGCGATGTCGGTGACGTCGGCTTCTCGCAGGGCTTGCAGGGAACCGAACTTTCTCAGCAGAGCTTTCTTTCGCCTGGGGCCGATGCCTTTGATTCGGTCGAGCGTGCTTTGCGATGTCTGTTTCGCACGAAGGCGGCGGTGGTAGGAAATGGCGAAGCGATGTGCTTCGTCGCGGATGCGCTGCACCAAGTAGAGACCTTGCGAGCGTCGATCGAGTCGGACCGGATCCGCCGAGTCAACCTGGTACAGCAGCTCCTCGCGCTTGGCCAGGCCGGCCAGCGGAATGTCATCGACGGCGAGATTGCGCATGACATCGTGGGCTGCGGATACCTGGCCGCGTCCCCCGTCGACGATCACGAGGTCGGGAATCGCGCCCCAACCTTCAGACTCGGTCTGCGTCTCTCGTTCCTCATCTGCCGTCGCTCCCGAATCAGGTTCATCAGGGACATCGAACCCTTCGGCCCGTTCAGCTCGCCGCTGTTCTCCGAGGCGTTTGAATCGTCGTTGGATGACTTCGGCCATGGAGGCGAAATCGTTCGGACCGTCGCTGGTGTCAACGGTCTTGATTTTGAAACGGCGATACTCGTTGGTGACAGGCCGCCCGTCGAGGAAGACCACCATTGAGGCGACAACGTTGGACCCTTGCGTGTTTGAAATGTCGTAGCACTCAATCCGACTCGGCGGTGTTGGCAGGCTGAGCGCTTCTTCCAGCTCTGTCAACGCAGCGTCGGTGCGACCACGATCAGCCATCCAGCGGACACGTGACATGGCCAGAGTTTCCGAGGCGTTCTCGGTGGCCATCGCGACGAGACGTCGCTTGTCGCCGCGCTGTGGATGCCTAACTTCAACTTTTGTTCCCCGCTTTTCCGTTAACCACGACTGCAACAGGCCCAGATCTTCGATCTCGTCGGGAATCAGCACGAGCTTCGGCGGCTGCAGCCCACCTTCGTAGTGCTGTCTGAGGAAGGATGAAATGACGAAACCGGCCGATTCGTCCTTGACGCCGGCCAGATTGAAATGATCGGAGCCGGCCATCTTCTGTCCGCGAATGAAGAGCACCTGAACGACCGCTTCGTCGCCATCGACGGCGAGACCGTACACATCGATCTCGGCGGCCGACGTGTCAGCGGTGAGCTGGGTCTCAGTCACCCGCTCGACTGCCGTGATCTGGTCGCGTAGTTGCGCCGCACGCTCGAAGTTGAGCTCCTCCGCTGCGTCGGTCATCGATGTCTTGAGCTGCGTCACCACCGTTTCGCTCTTGCCATCGAGAAAGAGCATCGTCTGGTTGATCACCTCCTGGTACTCGTCCGGCGTGCAGAAGGAGGTGCAGGGAGCGATGCAACGGCGGATGTAGTACTCGAGACAGGGCCGAGGGTCGGAACCGGTGATTTCCTTGTCGCAGGAGCGCCAGGGGAAGAGTTTCTTGACCAGATCAAGCGTCGTGCGCACCGACTTTGCCGACGCGTAGGGACCAAAGTAGCGTGCGCCGTCGCGGGCGACGCGGCGGGTGATCGTCACGCGTGGCCAGGGCGCGTCGACGTCGATTTTGAGGTAGGGATAGTGCTTGTCGTCCTTGAGTCGGACGTTGAAGAAGGGCTGATGGCGCTTGACCAGCGTCGCTTCGAGGTGGAGCGCATCCTGCTCGGTGTGCGTGGTGACGTACGCGAGCTGCGCAATCTTCGAGGCAAGCACTCGCGTCTTGCCTTCCATCGAGCGCGGAGAGCCAAAGTAACTGCGCACCCTGGACTTCAGGTTGGCCGCTTTGCCGATGTAGATGACTCGATCTGTGCCGTCGCGAAATGTGTAGACGCCAGGCTTCGCTGGCAGCGCGGAGACCTGAGCCTGAAGCTGCGCGCGCGCCTGCTCGGGAGAGGTGGGAGTGGATTGGTCGGGTGCGTCGGTGGTCACGGGATTCAGGGTATCGAAGTGTGTTCACTCGCAAGGATGCAACAGAGCTCCCGCGTTGGGAGACCTGTGCATAGGTCGGCGGACGAGCGTTCGACCGCGTTGTAGGGGCGACCCTTGTGGTCGCCCGTGTTGGCGATTGCAAGACTGACCAGATACGAGCGAGAAAGCGGGCGACCACAAGGGTCGCCCCTACAGGAGCTCAGAACGACCGGAAACAGGATGATGCGCAGGTCTCGTTTGGGGAGGTTTCGCGTCAGTCTCTACGAGGGAAGGGTGGCGCGCCCGGCAGGACTTGAACCTGCGACCTCTGCCTCCGCAGGGCAGCGCTCTAATCCGCTGAGCTACGGGCGCAATGAACGGCAAGGGTTGGAAGTGGTTGAGATTCGGAGTGATGGTGCCGACGGAGGGATTCGAACCCCCACGGGCTTAAGCCCACTACGCCCTGAACGTAGCGCGTCTGCCAGTTTCGCCACGTCGGCAGTGATCCGAAGTCTGGTTCGACTCCTCGAATCTCGTTGTTGTTGCCAACCCTCTCAAGCGTATCTGGCAATCTGTGTCCGTGGGATATCGTCCGATACTGGCAAGTGCTGGTGGGCGATGCAGGACTTGAACCTGCGGCCTCTCGGATGTGAACCGAACGCTCTAGCCAGCTGAGCTAATCGCCCCAGTTGCTGTCGTTGGTAGCAGCGGCAGGACTCGAACCTGCGACACGGGGCTTATGAGTCCCCTGCTCTGCCAACTGAGCTACGCTGCCACTTCCAATCAGGCTAACGCACGCTATCGCGACCAGGTCCTGTCGTCAAAGCTCTCCGACCCGCCCTTCGCGCCCAATCGCATACTCTGACGCAGATGAAGTGACCCTGGTTCACTCACCTTGTGAACGGCGGCGGCAATGGCTCTCGAGTGGCGCCCCAACGACCCATTCTCCTCACTGGCCGGACAGATCCTTGTCGCCTCGCGACACCTCGCCGACCCGAATTTCTTCCGCACGGTCGTCCTGATCCTGGAGCACCGCGAGGGCGCGCTTGGCGTCGTGCTGAATCGGCCGACGGTGATCACCATTGCCGACGTCGTACCGGACTGGCAGGATCTGATCGCCCAGCCGCCAGTGGTGTTCCACGGTGGACCGGTCGAACGCACCGCGGCCATCGGGTTGGCGCGTCCTGACGGTTCGGTTGATCCTGAGCAGTCGGCGTTCTCCCTGACGATCGCCGAGCCGGGCTGGGAAGTGGGAATCGTCAATCTCAGTGCAGAACCGGGAGCGCTGGTCGGGGTGGTTCGTGATCTGCGGATTTTCTCGGGATACGCTGGATGGAGTGCGGGCCAACTTGAAAGCGAGATCCAGGCGGGCGGCTGGTTGGTTCTTGATCACGAGGGATTCGATCCACTAACCAGCGATCCGTCCACGCTCTGGAATCAAGCCTCAAGCGCGGCCGCCAGCGGACAGGGAGTCAGGGCCAGCGATGGGCCGTCGGTGCAGAACAACTAGTTGACGACCGCTCCGCACCGCAGCGGTAGCCAGGGATGAGGGGAGGATCGCGCGATGGCCAACAGCATCTTGAGCCGACTGCGTGAGAAGCAGCAGTCCTACATCCTGTTCACGTTCCTGAGAAAGCCGTACTCAATCCGTGATGCCGCGAATCGAGGCCTGGTTGCGGCAGCGATCATCGCCGCGATCGTGCTGCCGATTTTCATCGGACGGGGCGGCGGTGACGCGACAGCAGGCGCAGGGGCGGCGTTCTCTGCTCAATTGGCTGAGCTTGAGGAAGCGCGTCTGGAGCGAGATGAATCCGGTGGATCGGACGAACTCGATGCGCGGATTGAACAGTTGGAAGACGCGACAAGGCTCGGCTACCTGGAGCGCGACGGCGACGCCTCCGACAAGGGCGCATTGGCTCCCGACTTCCGCCTGTTAGATCTCGAAGGCGAACCGCATCGACTCTCGGAGATTGACGGTCCAATCGTGCTTAACTTCTGGGCCAGTTGGTGCGAGCCCTGCATCGAGGAGATGCCCGAATTCGAGATCATTAGCCAGGAGGCGGCTGGTCGTGTCACATTCATCGGCGTCAACGACGGTGAGAGTGTAGAGACCGCGCGCGAGTTCGCCTACGAAGTCACAGGTGTCAGCTACCTCGTCCTGCTCGATCCGACCAGTTCGATGACCAGCGGTCCGTATCCGCTGGTCGGGCGTCCGACGACGTTTTTCATAGGAGCGGACGGGATCATCGAGGATCTCTGGGTCGGCATCCTGAACATTGAGCAGATGCGGACACTGGTTGGCGAGCTGATCAGCGAGGACCTCGGCGCCGGCTCCGAGCAAGCGATGCCTGAGCAATACGGCGAAGCGACGCTCAACATCATCGACTCGGCGAAGGCGAACTTTGCGACCGCCGAAGAACTGATCCAGCGCTGGCGAGACAACCCTGATGTGATGAGCGACCCCGGCTGGCAACGAAACATGGTTGCCCAGACGCGGGTCTGGTCGGATCTCACTGAACAGTTCTCGGGTCTGACTCCCCCCGAGCAGTGGTCGGAGTTGCATCAGAAGGTCTCAGATTCGCTGGCGCAGATCGCGAACGCTGCCGGTCCGTTGGTGCGCGACGCGATTGAGGCAGCAAATGCCGACGGCATGACTACCGCTGTCACCCTCTACGACAGTTTCCACACGCTGTTCGACGCAGCCGCCGATAACCTGTCAGGTGTGATCGATACGCAGCAATAGCGCAGAGAGAAGACGGGTCCCCGCTCGGTGGCGGGGACGGGATTGGGGCGATTAGCTCAGGTGGCTAGAGCGTCCGGTTTACACCCGGGAGGTCGGAGGTTCGAGTCCTCCATCGCCCACCACTTCTAGATTGAGACAGGTACTCAATGCGCGTCATGATTCTGGTCAAAGCGACCGAAGACAGCGAAGCGGGCGTCATGCCGACGACCGAGATGTTCGAGGCGATGGGCGCCTACAACGAGGAACTGGTCAACGCGGGAATCATGAAGGACGCCGACGGCTTGACGCCGACGGCACAAGGTAAGCGTGTGGCATTCGACGGCGCCTCCCGGACCGTGATTGATGGGCCGTTTGGTGTTACCAATGAGTTGGTCGCGGGCTATTGGATCTGGGAAGTGGCGGACCTGGCTGAGGCGGTCGAGTGGGTCAAGCGCTGCCCCAACCCAATGCCCGGCCCCAGCGAGATCGAGATTCGTCCGTTCTATGAGCTTGAAGACTTCGGCGACGAGATGACGCCGGAACTGGTCGAGCAGGACGAGGAATTGCGTGACCGTCTGAGCGAGTAGCGCTCCACGGGTTACTGCCCGTCATTCCCGCGCTCCGTCGCGGGAATCTCGCCGGATCTCCTGGTACCGGCGTCCTTGCTGAAACCAGCGAGATACCCGCGACAAGCACGGGTATGACGGTGTCGTCGTGCAGAAGCTTCAGCACAACAAGGCCCTAGTCTGAGAGTCACGGAGGCAGACGACCATGAAACAGATTCAACCTGACCTGTGGCAGACCTCTCCTCGAGTGATCGACGACATGGTGGCGACCCATGCGTATCTGTTGATTCGTCCGACGGGGAATCTGCTGCTCTACGGCATCGGTGAGGGACAGGACGCAGACCTGGATGCCATCGAGGAACTGGGCGGCGTCGCAGTGCAGGTGCTCAGCCACCGCGATGAGACCAGCCCGGCATTGAATCAGGTTCGCGACCGGTTTGGCTCGCGACTTGCTTGCAGCGATCTCGAAGTGTCGTCGATCAGCGTCGACGCCGAGCCTGACTTGATCGTTGGTCCGGATTGCGACGATCCGGCCTTGGCGGGTCTTGAGATCTTCGACACTCCAGGTCACACCGACGGCAGCATCAGCTTCCGCTACGAGTCGCCGCACGGCAAACGCTATCTGTTTACCGGCGACACGATCGTGCCCAGTCTGGGCAAGTGGGCGACCTTTGTTGTTGACCAGTACGGAGGCACGTTCGAAGCGATGGAGCAGAGCTTGATCAAATTG
Source organism: Dehalococcoidia bacterium (assembly GCA_965207365.1). Classification (GTDB taxonomy): domain Bacteria; phylum Chloroflexota; class Dehalococcoidia; order Bin125; family Bin125; genus Bin125. The sequence continues at coordinate 2,507,031 of OZ242281.1, forward strand.
CGCGACATGGAGCCAGATGTCGTACTTCCGAGCGCCTTCGTTGGCGAAGTCTCGGATGTGGAGATGGGCGACGGCGAGTGGGCATCGATTGTCAATCATCGACTCGAACGCCTGAGAGCGATTGCTCCGGCGTGAACGCATGCTCCGGCCTGAGCACGGCCGCTGCGCTGCGGATTGGCCTCTAGTAGCCTCTAGGTGAGTGCGCCTCTTGCTGCGCCTGATGGTGATTTCGACCGTGGGAGGGTGCGATGACCTCACGATTACAGGAATGGCTGGACGGGCCGTACGCCAAGGCGACCGGGCGTTTTCCCGAGCGTCGGGAATCGTTTCATCGCTCGTCCGGTGATCCGCTGGCCCCGATCTACGTCAACGGCGACTCCGACCCGCTTCCGGGCGAGTATCCCTACACGCGCGGCATCCAGCCGACGATGTATCGCGGCCGGCTCTGGACGATGCGCCAGTATGCGGGCCAGGAGGACGCCGAGGCGTCGAACCGCCGCTATCGATTCCTGCTGGATCAGGGGCAGACCGGACTCTCCGTCGCATTCGACCTGCCGACCCAGATTGGCTACGACTCCGACGCGTCGATGGCGGAGGGTGAAGTCGGCAAGGTCGGCGTGGCGATCGACTCGATCGACGACATGCGCACCCTGTTTGATCAGATTCCGCTCGATCGCGTGACCACGTCGATGACGATCAACTCGACGGCCAACATTCTGCTCTCGCTCTATGCAGCCGTGGCTGAAGAACAAGGCGTTGGTCGCGACAAGATCGGTGGCACGGTCCAGAACGACATTCTCAAGGAGTACGTCGCACGTGGGACGTACATCTATCCACCCAAGCCGTCGATGCGACTGATCACCGACAGTTTCGATTACTGCACGCGCGAGGTGCCGCGCTGGAACACCATCTCGATCTCCGGCTACCACATGCGCGAAGCCGGCTGCACGGCTGCGCAGGAGATTGGCTTCACGCTGGCAAACGCGATTGCCTACGTCGAGGCGGCGTTGGAGCAGGGCATGGCCTTTGACAGCTTCGGCCCCAGGCTCTCGTTCTTCTTCGCCTGTCACAGCAACTTCCTGGAGGAGATTGGCAAGTTCCGGGCGGCACGGCGTCTGTGGGCGAGTATCGCCCGAGAGCGCTTCGGCTCACGGAACGAGCGGGCGCAGATGCTTCGCTTCCACACACAGACCGGCGGCGTGACGCTGACCGCGCAGCAGCCCGACAACAACGTGATCCGCACCACATTGCAAGCGCTGGCTGCCGTGCTCGGTGGGACGCAGTCGTTGCACACCAACTCGCTTGACGAGGCGTTGGGATTGCCGTCCGAACACGCAGTTGAGATTGCCTTGCGCACGCAGCAGGTGATCGGCTACGAGTCCGGTGTCGCCGATGTGATCGATCCGCTTGGTGGGTCGTACTACATCGAGCAAGCCACGGATCAGCTTGAGGCTGAGGCGCGCAACTACATCGACCAGATCGACGCGCTCGGCGGTGCGGTCTCGGCGATCGAGCAGGGTTACCAGCAGGCCGAAATCCTCGAGGCGGCGTCCAGCTTCCAGCGGGAAGTCGAAACCGAATCGGAGGCCGCGCGCGCTGGCGACGGCACGGCTGGCACTCGAGGGCGCGTGATCGTCGGTGTCAACCGGTTCGAGACCGATGATGATGCCGACGTTGAGATTGTCCGCGTCGATCCGACCGTGCGTGAGCGGCAGGTGGAAAAGCTCGAGCGTCTTCGCGACGGCCGTGACGCATCGGCGGTTTCGGCTGCGCTTGATGCGATCCAACAGGCGGCAGATAGCGACGAAAACCTGGTGCCGCTGATGCTCGACGCCGTCAAGCAATCGGCCACGCTGGGCGAGATTTCGGACTCGTTACGCAAGGTATGGGGCGAGTACCGCGAGCGGATTGTCGTGTAGGCCAGGAAAGATCAGCCGAGGAAAGATCAGGCGACGAAAGTTCAGGCGACGTGCCATTTGGAAGAAAAGCAGTTGGGCGCAATGCCGATGGCGGCTCCGGAGGCCGCTCCGATCAGGCGTGGTCTGATGCCCGTCGCCTGCGCTACTGGTGGCAGGCCGAACGGGAACTGCTATTGAAGACGCTCGCGGCTGTCCCGGATGACGCCGTCGATATCGAGATTGAAGAAGGCGGCTGGTCGCCGAAAGGCATGGCCGCGCATCGCCTGTTCTGGGAAGCCGAAGAACGTGCTGCGATCGAGGAACACCTCGGCGACACCTTTCCGACACTGCTCGACTTTCCTACTCGCCGGATCGACTCAACCAACGCGGCCGCGGTCGCGTCACTCGGCGACCGACGACTGAGCGCCCTGATTCGCGCGTTGCAGGACCTACGCGAGCGCACCGCGATGCTCGTCGAGCGTTTGCCCGATGAGCACCTCAACGCGCAAGGCAATCCAGCCCGGATCCTGCTCGGCGTTGCGCTGGAACATGACCGTGAACATCGCCGGCAGCTCGAATCGCGATTCGGCGCGCTGGCCGAAGATTGATCCTCCATTGAGCGAGCAGGGAGCAACATGGCACTGACACGGATTCACCACATCGGCATCGCCGTGCATGACGCGGACAAAACGGCTGAGGTCTGGCGGGACACGTTCGGTCTCGAGACCGCTCTGGACACCGAGCTGGAATCACAGGGTGTCCGCGGAGTCATCTTCCCGCTCGACAACTGCGAGATTGAACTGCTCCAGCCAACGCGCGAGGACACCGGGATCTCCAAGTATCTGGAGACGAACGGCGAGGGCTTTCACCACATCTGCTTCGAGTCCACCGATGTGGCCGGCGACCTGATTGCGGCCAAAGAGGCTGGCATCCAGATGATCGATGAGGAGCCGCGTGTTGGTCTGACCGGGATGATTGGCTTCCTCCATCCTCGCGCCAATCACGGTGTGCTGATCGAATATGCCCAGCCGCCGGACGACGCGCCTCAGCACACGGGTCCGGAGTCGGGACCCGGCCCACACGCGCTGCATCACATGACGGTCGCGGTCAACGAAGTGGCGCCGGTCACGGACTCGTGGACTGAGCGCTACGGTCTGGTCGGGCGAGAGCCGTTCAGCGCCGAGGCGCTGGGTCTGGAGGGTCAGTTCCTGGACATCGGCCCAACAGCGATCGAACTCGTGCGTCCCTTGCCCGGCAGTGGCGGTCCGTTGCCGCGCAAACTCGAGACCTCGGGCGAGGGCATGTTCATGCTCGCGCTGACCGTGCGCAACGCCGCCGAGTCGGTTGACCATCTGCGAGGCGAAGGCTGGACCGTCACCGACGCCAACGCCGGAGCATTCATTTCACCCAAGCACACGTATGGTGCACGGCTACGGCTGTCCGAGGCGTAGTTGGACGGGCACAGCCTTTCCTGCCGGCGTTCAGTCGAATCGCTCGTGCACAAAATGCACGGCCTCTTGCGCTGACAATTCATGTGTGGCGTGGCCGGTTCTGACGAATAGCCGTTTCGCTTTGTCGTAGATGGCTTGACTGGCGGGTTCGCACCGTACGGTCATCACCCGGGCCGAGCCGAAGTCTTCGAAATTCGCGTGAATGTACGCCCAGACTGCTTCGCCGAGTTGCGCATTGACAAGGTTGGTGAGGTGCAGGTTCATCTTGTCCTCGGAGTCGAACTGGTCTGCCTCGACGCCGACCGCAGTCCCGTCATCGTGAACTCCGATGATCAGCGTTCCTCCCTTCTGGTTGAGGAACCCTGCGATCGTCTTGACTACGGCGTGTTCCATCTTGGCGTCTTTGTTTCCCGTGTGCAGGTTCATGCGTAACGTCGACTTGAACTCCACGTCGTCGCCCTCACCGCCAGCAACGAGCGCTGGGATGTCGAGATCCGATCGCGCGAGTGCGAGCGATGGTTCCAGTGCGCCGATCCGTGCAAATCCCTCTCTGATCAGCGCCGCCATGAGCTCTCGCCTGGCCGACAAGAACTCCGCATACTCCATCGTCTCCCATCTGATCGGCAATGCATGTAATCGATACATGAGGCGTATCGTCGTTTCGGCAACGGCTGCATCTCTCATCGCTGCTTCAAACTGGGGGACGTAATCGGTGGGGGCCGCGGCCCCAATCTTGATATTGTCCGACCATTCAACGTATGCGTAGTTGGCAATCTGGTTTGTCTGGGTGCGACCCACGACGCCTTGCTTGGACAGATAAGCCTTCGGGAACAAGTGGTGTCGCTCGATCGACTTGAGCGGCTTCACGAATGGATCCAGCCAGTCCGACACGTTTGTCTCGGAGAACAGGACCGGCGCTCCCAGTAGGACCTGTGACGCGTGGTAGGCGGTAAGCGATGGGCTGCGTGCTGTGGAGGTGGCGAGCTCGTTAGGCAGAGTGACGGTCCAGAAGTCATTGGTCAACACGATGCCGCAGGCATGTTCAAGAGCCGCCAGGAATTGATCACTCGACGTGGCTGCGCGAATCGTTGCCAGGTCGGATTCCATGGCTGATTCAGGGGATCCCGTGTAGCGGCCTGTCAGCGATGACATGAAGAACCACCTGGCAATCGCCGTGCGTAGCGACTTGGGCGGGACCTTCAGCTCTGTACGCCCAATCAGATAGAGCGTGTAGGCAAAGAACAGCGCGGTCTCTGAGTTGACCATACGCTTGCTGCGGTATCCGGCCTGGGTCAGGCACTGAAGAAAATCGTGCCAGTGCGTGAGGTTCAGCACCTTGGCTTGAGCCTCACGCAGTCGCCCGAACTGCCTATCGCGCAAGTCAACGGAAAACTCACCGGTTTCGGCGTTCTTGCCGCGCAGAATCGAGTACACATACTCCAGGCGGGCGCGACGGAAGGCCAGGCCGACACCAACTCGCAACAGGCGATCGGGCGTCGGCTCGATGAAGGGATTGAAGGGCGACGGCTTGGCCAGGTCGGGTTGTTTGGACTGCCGAGCGAAGTCTTCCAGTGCGGTCCGTCCTTCGTCCCAGAACACGGACATTAGAGTGAGGATGAAGTCGGCCTGGTTGAGCGGCTTGCCTTTGCTGTTGACTCTGACGAATACTTCTGCGACATCTTCCTCGGAAACCGACGTGGAGAGCTGAAGCGCGGTGAGAGGGAAGTCGGCGAGGGCTTGCAGTCGGGTTAGAGCTGCCTCTGCAGCTTCCCGATCCGCATCGGTCACTTCGCGCGATCTCCCAAGGCGAGAGATGTATTCGTTGAAGACGGCGATCAGGCTCTTTTCGCGGCTCAAGAGGACGGTAATGTCGGGAAAGAATGAGCGGTCGTTGTTGGTCGCGGCGCTGGCGACCTCGAAGCGTTCATCAAGCGGGTTAAACGCGATGCGGATCCGCTCGTGCGAGAAGTCATTGCGGACGACGGCAGTGCCAGTGAAGACGGCATACAGCGATGTGAGTCGTTGCTGTCCATCGACAATCACCAACGCCGGGGCCAACTGCTTCTGGTCATCACCGATTGTGCGGTGGGTGTCGTCCAGGGTGGTCTGCCAGAGGAGCAGGTATCCGATCGGGTAGCCGCGGTACATCGAGTCGAGCAGGTCGCGAACCTTGGCGTTCTTCCAGACGAACGGCCGCTGGATATCGGGCAGGCCGATGCTCCCCATCTTGATATCTTCCAGCAGCCCCCTGAGCCTGAACGTCACCTGCTGGTACTCGATCTTTTCCATGGACTCTGCCTTCTGCACGCCGTCCTGAAGATTCGACTCGCGTCGATTCTAGCCGCGAAGCTGACAGCGGGTGAATCCGATTGGCCGACGTTCTAAGCTAGAGGTCGCGTGACGAGCGAGTAGGTGATGCAATGACGCAATCTGCAGTTGGCACAGACCAAATCCGAGTGTTGGTCGCCAAACCTGGGCTTGACGGGCATGACCGCGGGGCGAAGATTGTGGCCCGCGCTCTGCGCGATGCGGGCATGGAAGTGATCTATACCGGCATCCGACAGACGCCGGACATGATCGCTGAAGCGGCACTGCAGGAAGATGTCCACGTGGTGGCGCTGTCTGTGCTCTCAGGGGCTCACCTCGAACTGTTTCCTCGTGTCGTCGACGCCTGTCGTGAACGTGGGATTACACCCGAGAACACGCTCTTCCTGGGCGGCGGCATCATCCCCGATGAGGATGCCGATGTCTTGCAGGGCGCCGGCTTTTCCGCCGTCTTCGGACCGGGCGCGCACACCGGCGATATCGCCGAGTACGTCCGCGCCCACGTGCCTGAGCTCGACCGGTCGTGACGACCGAGACGACCGAGACGAGTGCCTCGTCACAACTCAGCGGCAGGCTGGCCGAGCTTGAGCAGCGATTGCTCTCGGGCGACCGTCGTGCCCTGGCGCGGGTCCTCAGCTGGGTCGAAAGCGGCGATCAGCGCGGTCGCGACATGTTGCGCGCGCTTTATCCGCGTAGCGGACGCGCACGCACTATCGGGCTAACCGGGTCGCCAGGCGCCGGCAAGAGCACCGTCACCAACGAACTGGCGAAGGCGTTTCGCGCCCGAGGGCAGACGGTGGGCATTGTCGCCATCGACCCGTCCTCGCCGTACACGATGGGCGCCATCCTTGGCGACCGCGTGCGGATGTCTGAGCTGTACTCGGACTCCGACGTGTTTATCCGATCACTGGCTTCGCGCGGCGCGTTGGGCGGTCTATCGGCGGCGACGCAGGATGTGGTTCATGTGCTCGATGCCTATGGCAAGGATGTGATTCTGATCGAGACCGTCGGCGCGGGACAGGACGAGGTCGATATCGCCGGCGCGGCGCAGACCACGATTCTGGTCAACACGCCCAACATGGGCGACGAAGTGCAGACACTCAAAGCGGGCATCATGGAGATCGCCGATGTGCTTGCCGTGAACAAATCCGATTTGCCCGGCGCGAACCGCATGGTCTCGGCGCTGAAGGCGCTGCTCTCGCTCAATCCCGATCGCGGCTGGGATCCTCCGGTGGTTCCCATCGTTGCCACACAGGGCGAGGGGATCGAGAAACTGGCCGAAGCCTGCGACGCACACTTCGAGGAATTGGAGTCCTCGGGCAAGATGCAGACGGCAGAGCTTGATCGGGCCCGCCAACAGATCACGTCCCTCGCACGCGCCTCGATCCTGCACCGACTGAATACCGAGGCGGGCGAAGAACGTCTCGCAACGCTGGCCAGCGACGTGGCTTCTCGTAGTTCCGATCCACACACCGCCGCTGCCGAATGGCTCGCGGGATCATGAGTCAGTCCGATGCAGTGCAACGGCTGCAGATTCGATTCGCGGCGGAAGGTCCGCTGAAATACGTTTCGCACCTCGACCTGATGCGTGTCTGGGAGCGTGTCTGCAAACGGGCTGGTTTGCCCCTGGCGACATCGCACGGATTCTCACCTCGGCCGAAGATTGCACTGGCAGCGCCGCTGGCTGTCGGAGCCACCTCCGAGGCTGAGATCCTCGACGTGTTGCTGACAGAGCGCGTGGATCTGACATCGACGATGAGCGACCTCTCAGATGAACTCACCCCGGGACTGCGTCTGCTTGAGATACGCGAGAGCCCACTCAAGCAGTCCTCGCTGCAATCGATGCTGCAAGCGGCCTGCTACGACGTTGAGATTCCTGATCAACGCTCAGCACAGGAATGGCAACAGGCCGTCGACGAACTTCTCACCCGTGACGAGATCCCCTGGAGTCACCAGCGCGGCAAGGAAACGAAGTCGTATGACCTGCGGCCGCTGATCCTTGACATCGAGGTTCGTGACGTCTCAGACGGCGTGGCCTCGTTGCATATGCGTCTGCGCAACGATGAACGCGGCGCAGGACGACCAGAACAGGTGGCGCTGGCACTCCGCGCCAGCGAGGAGCCGACGTCCATTCACCGAACCGCGATCGAGTTGTCGGCGGATTCCAAAGCCCAAGCCGTGACCGCATGAACCGGATCATCGTTCTGCGACATGTCGAATCGGAAGCGAACAAATCGGGCGTCGGTTTGGGTCGGACTGATTCTCCGGCGACTGAACTTGGACTGCGTCAGTTGCAAGCCACCGTTGACGCCCTGAGCAGTGAACCGATCACGCGCGTCGTGACGAGTCCGCTCTCACGTGCCCGGCGCCTGGCAGAGGCCATCGCAGACTCACACGGAGTCGCTGCGATGCCGAATGATGGATTGCTCGAGCTGGATGTGGGTGAACTCGAAGGCGTTGAGTGGCCAATCGTGCGTGAGCGTTTCGGTGAGTTCCTGCGCAACTGGCGCGGCAATGATTCGGTCAGCGCCCCGATGCCAGGCGGTGAGTCGCTACTCGACGTGTTGGAGCGGGCTCATCCCGTGTTCGACGCGCTGGTTGCGAATCCATCTGAAGGCACTGGACTCCTTGTGACCCACAACTTTGTCGTCAAGATGCTGGTCGTGCATGCCTTGGCGATGCCGCACCATGCCTGGCGTCGAATCGATACGGGCCTGGCCGGCATCACGTCATTTCGCATTGCCGACGGCATACCGGCTGTGGAACGATTAAACGATCGTCACCATCTCAACGGCCTCTGAGCGCTCCGCATCGATTCGTTGCGGGTGTAGAGTGCCAGCGGCGGCGGCGTTGATCACGAATCATGGCTGAGACAACGGTCGACCGATCGGTCGAGCTAGTGACAGATCCTGCAGAAGCGCTGCCGCCGCGGGCCGGGCGCTCTGCAGCGCCTCCGGTATTGGCCTGGTTGCTGCGTCGCGTCGCTTTCATTTCTTCAATGCTGCTCGTGGGATTCGTCGTCTTCAGCGGCGTCGGGGGGCTGTTGCAAGCGAATAGCCTTGATAGTCGAATCATCGAGACCCGAGCAGAGATCGTCGAGCTCCAACGTGACGCCGATCAGCTCGCCGCATTAGTCGCCTGGTTGGATTCTGATGCATACATCGAACGCATCGCACGTGAAGACCTGGGCATGGTCCGGCCCGGCGAAGAAGCGTTCGGCGTTCACGCGCCCCGGCGGGGGCAACTCGAAATCAACCGCTCCCCCTGGTGGGCGAACCTGCTTCCTGAAGAGGCCGAGTAGTCTCGTCCTCCGGAGCATCCAACCAGGGCGAGGTCCGCTGTGACGCTGCCGACGGACCGACATATCCGTGAAGTCGGACGAGGCATTGCGCGGCAAGTGGTGGAGCAGCTCGGATCGGGCGCGGGACGATCGCTGGTCGTCGCGGTCTCGGGCGGTGCAGATTCGTCGGCGTTGTTGTTGCTGCTGACCGATACGCAGTCAAGACACGGTTGGCGCGTCCGGGCGGCGCACGTTGACCATCTGATTCAATCCGATTCGATTCGAAGCGAATTCCGCGCATCGGCCGCCGAGCTGTCGCAGACTGCCGGCGTGCCCCTGCACTTGGTAGAGGCGGATGCAGGTACTGAGGCCGATGAGTCATCCGATGGACTCGAAGCCGCAGCGCGCCGAGTTCGCTATCGCGCGCTGACTGAGCTAGCCCTCAGCCTGGGAGCGCCGGCGGTGGCAGTGGCGCATACGCAGGATGACCAGGCTGAGACCGTCATGCTGCATTTGCTACGCGGATCGGGGCTTGACGGGCTCAGTGGCATGCCGCGCTCACGATCACTGAGCGACAACGTGACGTTAGTGAGGCCGATGCTCGATGTGAGCCGGGCCGAGACTGAGCAGGTCTGTCGGGCGTACGAGTGGACACCCGTGCATGATCCGACGAATGATGACCTCGGCCACACGCGGAATCGCGTGCGTCAGTCGCTGCTGCCCGCGATGCACGAGATCAATCCGAACGTGTCGGAACGGTTGGCCGAGTTGGCCCGAGCCGTTGGCTCGGACCGGGAACTGCTCGATCTGGTGGGGCAGCAGGCGCTGGGGCAGATGCTCGACGCGGACGGCCGGGCGCCTCGTCGGATGTTCATGTCGCTGCCCGGTCCGTTGCAGGTCAGGGTTGTCCGGGCACTGGCTCAGACGCATGGTGCGACGTTGTCGTCTGAGCGCACCGCGTCGGCGCTGCAGGTGATTCACAACGGGCACGGCGTGGTAGAGCTGCCGGAGGGCGCTTATCTGCGCGTGGCCGGAGGCATGGTGACGTTTGAGCGAAGTAGTCCACCGGACACAGCGACCGGTTGACTTCTCGGATCGCGCCGGGCTAAGATTGTCTTCTGCGCAAATGCAGAGCGCCCCACTCGGCAAGAAGCCTGATGGGCGTCCCGCAGGAGCCAGGCCTTAACAATTGGAGAGCGGAAGTCCAGTGTGCTTGGGGAGCCCCCCCAAGTCCGGACACAAAATCGTCGCGATTCCTTCGGGAGTGGCGGTGGTCGCGATGTCCGAACAATCTCTACTTTTGCAGCCGACTTGATCGGCTGATCCAATGGAGAGTTTGATCCTGGCTCAGGATAAACGCTGGCGGCGTGCCTTACGCATGCAAGTCGAACGAAGCCCGGCCTTCGGGTCGGTGACTGAGTGGCAAACGGCTGAGTAACGCGTAGGTGATCTGTCCCGAGGAGGGGAACAACTCGTGGAAACGCGAGCTAATGCCCCATACGCCCACCGGTTCAGCCCGGTGGGGAAATGTTCCGGCGCCTTGGGAGGAGCCTGCGTCCGATTAGCTAGTTGGTGGGGTAACGGCCTACCAAGGCAGCGATCGGTAGCTGGTCTGAGAGGATGATCAGCCAGACTGGGACTGAGACACGGCCCAGACTCCTACGGGAGGCAGCAGCGAGGAATCTTGCACAATGGGCGAAAGCCTGATGCAGCAACGCCGCGTGGGTGATGAAGGCCTTAGGGTTGTAAATCCCTTTTGCCGGGGAAGAATTTTGACGGTACCCGGCGAATAAGCCACGGCTAACTACGTGCCAGCAGCCGCGGTAAGACGTAGGTGGCGAGCGTTATCCGGATTTACTGGGCGTAAAGCGTACGTAGGCGGCTCCATAAGTCTGTCGTGAAATCTCCCGGCTCAACCGGGAGCGGCCGATGGAAACTGTGGCGCTCGAGGGGCGTAGAGGCAAGCGGAATTCCCGGAGTAGTGGTGGAATGCGTAGATACCGGGAGGAACACCAGTGGCGCAAGCGGCTTGCCAGACGCATCCTGACGCTGAGGTACGAAAGCGTGGGTAGCGAACCGGATTAGATACCCGGGTAGTCCACGCCGTAAACGATGGATGCTAGTCGTGGGGGGTATCGACCCCCTCTGTGACGCAGCTAACGCAATAAGCATCCCGCCTGGGGAGTACGGCCGCAAGGCTAAAACTCAAAGGAATTGACGGGGGCCCGCACAAGCAGCGGAGCGTGTGGTTCAATTCGATGCAACGCGAAGAACCTTACCTGGGCTTGACATGGTCCGGACCGCGGGTGAAAGCCCGCTTCCCTTCGGGGCCGGATCACAGGTGCTGCACGGCTGTCGTCAGCTCGTGCCGTGAGGTGTTGGGTTAAGTCCCGCAACGAGCGCAACCCTCGTCGTTAGTTGTATTTCTCTAGCGAGACCGCTGCGTACAACGCAGAGGAAGGTGGGGACGATGTCAAGTCAGCGTGGCCCTTACGCCCAGGGCGACACACACGCTACAATGGCCGGTACAACGGGCAGCCACTGCGCGAGCAGGAGCGAATCCCTCAAAACCGGCCCCAGTTCGGATAGCAGGCTGAAACTCGCCTGCTTGAAGCCGGAGTTGCTAGTAACCGCAGGTCAGCCATACTGCGGTGAATACGTTCTCGGGCCTTGTACACACCGCCCGTCACGTCATGGGAGTGAGTAACACTTGAAGTCGGTGCGCGAACCTTAGGGACGCAGCCGCCGAAGGTGGGACTCGCGACTGGGACGAAGTCGTAACAAGGTAGCCGTAGCGGAAGCTGCGGCTGGATCACCTCCTTTCTAGGGAGAACGCCAATCGATGATTCCATCATCGATTGAGCTCCCAGGTCGATCCGCCAGCCACCTCAGCAATGAGGCCGGCGCTCCGAGGTTGACGCCCCTAACCCGGGCCGAGGCCGACGAGTCAACGGCGTGATCCGGCTCCTCAGATGCACTGACTTCCGCTCTCCAACGGTTAAGGCCCAACAGCCGGCCGAGGCCATCCCGGGCCATTAGCTCAGCAGGTTAGAGCGCAGTCCTGATAAGACTGAGGTCCCTGGTTCGAGTCCAGGATGGCCCACCAAACTGGACAAAATCAAGAACTTTCGAGTTGCGATTCAGGCTGGATGTCTAGCTCCCCGGCCGATTCGCATCGGTGCTGATGAGAATTCGTTCGGTTGGTTGACCGAAGTGAAGGCAGTCGTCCATGGGACCACTCCTCTCAGTTGAGGGTATTGGGTCGGGGATTCTCTGCACAATTCGAATGGGGGCGTGCGTCTGCGACCGGTGAGGCACTCAGCTTCACGAAGAGCTTGCGTCAATGAATCGACACTCCCGATAGAGCTGTGAAGCAGGAACAGCAATCGCGAGAGTGCCTAGATTGTCCATCTGACAATCCAGTCCCGCGAGTGAGACCTCGCCGTACCCGCTGTACTGCTCAAGGCACAAAGGTCTTCACAAGCGCCTGGCGTTGCCCCGGCTGCGTGGGGCACTGCACAGATCTCCCACGCCGCCTGACGCTCCGATTCCTCGGAGGAGTCACAAGTTCGAACACCTCTTGACTCCCTCGCGAGCGGTAGGTAAGCTTATCTTACCGCAGGTAAGGAGCCAGCCATGGACAAGCAGGAGATTGTTGGTCAGGTGGTCCAGACTGTGACTCGCATTCAGGAGATGAGTGGTCGATCGACCGAAGGAATCGGCGCATCCACTTCCCCGGTCGCTGACCTGGAGGGGTTCGACAGCATCAATGGTGAAGAAGCAACCCTCACGTTGGCTTGGTCATTGGGTGTCGACCTACCCGAGGACTTCAACCTCTTCATTTCCGGCAGCAGGACGCAGCCGTCGATCGAAGAGGTAGCGGATGCTCTGTGCGGGTACCCCCTGAGAACGCTGTGGCGCGATGACTGAACTCGAGAAGCAGCGCCAGGCCATCTCGTCGCGCCTTCGTCTGTCTCGGGAGATGGCTGGGCTCACGCAGGGTCAAGTAGCAAGAACCCTCGGTTGGCACCGTCCTACAGTCTCGGAGTTGGAGGCCGGTCGGCGACGAGTCTCCGCTGAAGAGCTCAAAACATTGGCTAAGCTCTATGGGGTCAGCGTCGCTTGGGTCGTAGGTGAAGAGGATGACGGTTCGAGCTTGGCCGCAGACCGGGTGAAGCTCGCGGCGAGGGAGCTGAGCAAGCTCAGGGAAGAGGATCTCGACCGAGTTCTCCAGTTGGTTCAGGCGATTCGTGCTTCTAGGGGAGCTTCTGAATGAACGACCGGCGCTCGGTGGCCCGGAGGGCGATGTCAGCGGCTCTTCGCACACGTCTGGCTTCGGGCTATGGGCTTGAAGAGCCGATTTGCGTCTATGACCTGGCCGAAAAGCTTGGAGTAGACGTCCGGTTCCTAGACCTGCCCAGCATGGAGGGTGTGTACGCGCCAGGATTACCTCCGTCAATCATCGTGTCCTCGCTGCGGCCGTCGGGTCGCCGTGCGTTCACGTGCGCTCACGAGCTCGGTCACCACCACAGTGGTGACGGTCTCGCGATTGACGAGCTTGTCGAGCATTGGGGCAGGCCTAGATACGACCCGAAGGAGTTTTGGGCGGATTGCTTTGCAGGCACCCTCCTCATGCCCAAGTTGGCCGTTTCCAAGGCATTCGCTATTCGAGGATGGTGTATCGAAGAGTCCACGCCAGCACAGATTTCCATGGTGGCTGGCTGTTTCGGGGTTGGGTACACGACGCTGATCCACCACCTGCGAAGCGCGCTCTTACTGTTGCCGGACCGACAGGCACAAGCGCTCCTGAAGGTTCCTCCTCGCAAAGCTAAATCGTTACTCCTGGGCTGGGAGACGCAGAACGATGTCGTTTTGGTCGACGACCTCTGGACCGGCAGACCAGTCGATGCGGAGGTGGGCGACCACATCCTGGTCCGAGGCCACGCAGGGTTCGAGGGCTCCTGTCTTCAGCCGTTCACGGAGGTCAAGCAAGGAGCCCTCTTCTTGGCGGCTCGGCCGGGCATAGGGCGTTTAGAGAGAGGGCCAAGCCGGTCGGCGTTCGTCCGAGTCTCCCGACGCAACTACGTCGGGCGCGCCCTGTATCGGCACTGGGAGGAGGCGGCTGATGGATAGATCTCTGACCATTGAAGAAGACAATCTGTAGGTTGCCTGGGCCAAGGCATTCCTCCAGGTGTTTGAGGCAGACGAGATTCCAACTCTGACCGTAGTGATTCGGGACTTCCCTGAAGGAAATCCTGTGGAGGTGCCGGCGATACGCCGGTTGCTCGATGACGCACTGGGTGCTGTGAAGAAGCCTCTCTCCTGTGACGAGGTTGCCAACACCATCTTCCCGATCTCACTGTGGAATCCGCAGGCAGAGCGCAGGCAGCTCTACGAGCGCTACCTGCGCATCATGCCTCGTGTGCTCCGCAAGCGCCGGAACCGGCACGGTGTCTATTTCCAGCGCTTAATCGCGTTCGGTCACGACTCGGAGTACGAAGGTGGCGTGAATCAACTGGAACACATCATTCAGACCTGGAACGGAGGCAACCATCGTCGGTCTGCACTTCAGGCAGCGATCTTCGACCCGAGAGAGGATCATTCTCATCAACGTCAGAGAGGCTTCCCGTGCCTACAGCAGGTGGCGTTCGCCCCGCAAGGCTCTAGTGGACTGGGCGTGACAGGATTCTACGCCACCCAGTACATGTTTCAGCGAGCGTATGGCAACTACCTTGGGTTGAGCAGGCTTGGGCACTTCGTCGCCCACGGAATGGGACGGCGGCTCACGCAGGTCACATGTGTTGCGAGCCCGGCAGTTCGCGAAGGGTCGAAAACATCCCTCCTGCCGCTCGTCGATGGCATTCGGGCGATTCTAGAGCAGGCAGAGGTGGCTTCGTGACGGAGCAGACAGCGCCGGGCAAGCTTGTCGTACTCGAGGGTGTCGATGGAGTAGGCAAGACAACCCTTGCTGAGCAGTTAGTGAGTCGTTTGCGCCACTCCGGTATTCCGTGCGAGCAAATGGCGTTTCCCGGAATGCGACCTGGCTCCCTGGGTCGCCTTGTCTACGATCTTCATCACGATGCACGCTCACTTGGCCTGAGCGAGATTGACGCCACGAGTCTTCAGTTGCTGCACATTGCCGCTCATGTTGACGCAATAGAAGGAGAGATATTGCCCGCGCTCCGAGAAGGGAAGTGGATCATTCTCGACCGGTTCTGGTGGTCCACGTGGGTCTATGGCGCCGCTCAAGGGGTCCCGGAGCGTTCATTGGAGAACATGATTGACCTCGAGAAGCTTCACTGGGGGGAAGTGAAGCCGGATCTGCTGTTCGTGGTCGAACGAGAGGTTGGCGCTGCAGCTGACGTGGATAAGCTGCACAAGCAGTTGCTGGATGGATACCGAGCCCTTGTTGAGCGGGAGAAGTCTCGTACTAGCGTGGTTGTTCTTGGCAATGTGGACTCTGTCGAGGATGCACTGGCCATGGCATGGAAGTCAGTCGCTCCATTTGTTGAGCAACTGACGACAGGACGGGACCGTCCAGTTGCAGGCGACCAGAGCATCCAACTGACGCTTCCTGAGGGCCAGTCGACTCGGGCGGCAAATCGGTCCCGTCTGTCACCCGCCAGTCCGACTGCCGTGTATGACAGCTATTGGCGCTTCGCCGCGGAGCGACAAGAGGTGTTCTTTCGACGCCTTGAGGGCTGCTCGCCACCGTGGACGCAGGATTCGGTACTGGCGCACTACAAGTTCACGAACGCCTATCGGGCTTCAGACCGGGTCAGCCAGTACCTGATCCGGAACGTCATATATGAAGGGCCGCAGTCTCCAGAAGAGGTCTTCTTTCGCACCCTCCTGTTCAAGATATTCAACAAGATCGAGACTTGGGAACTCCTTGAAGAATCGATTGGCGAGATCAGGTATTCGTCGTACGGGTTCGACACTTACGACGGGGTACTGTCCAGGGCAATGGCCAAGGGCCGACCGATCTACTCTGCGGCCTACATCATGCCGTCAGCTGGTCGCGCCTTCGGGTATGACAGGAAGCACAGCAATCATCTCAAGTTGGTTGAGCGGATGATGTCTGATGATGTCCCGTGGATGGTCGCGCGCGCACACACGATGCAGGATGCCTTTACGGTGCTCCGATCCTACCCTTCGATCGGTGACTTCCTCGCGTACCAGTTTGTAACCGACTTGAACTACAGCGAGATAACCGAGTTCTCAGAGATGGAATTCGTCGTACCTGGCCCCGGAGCCTTGGATGGCATCCGCAAGTGCTTCACTGATTTGGGAGGATTGACAGAGGCTGACCTGATCCGGGTGGTCGCTGACCGGCAGGAGGAGGAGTTCGAGCGGCTCGGCCTTCAGTTCCGTAGCCTGTGGGGCAGAAGGCTCCAGCTTATTGACTGCCAAAATCTCTTCTGCGAAGTCTCAAAATACTCCCGCGTCAAGCACCCTGAGGTCAAGGGGGTCAGCGGGCGCACCCGCATTAAGCAGGTCTTTCGTCACACCGCCGATCCTTTGAAACCCTGGTATCCGCCCAAGTGGGGCATTAACAGCTCCATCGCATCTTCAGGGGACTCAGATGTTTAGGATCTTCGAAGGCCCGACCGCAGATCAGATTTGGCAACAGCTCGCGGAGGCGTTCCGTGTGGACGATGGTGTCGTTGTGCAGCCAAGTAGGGCGGGCGCCACCAAGGAACTCCTCCACGTTGCAATCTCGGTAGATGACCCCAGGCAGCGATGGGCTGCCTCACGTATCCCGCCGCTGAACGCTGCCTTCGCGATTGCTGAGGTTGTCTGGATCATGGCCGGCAGGAACGATCTCGCGTTCCTCGAGCCTTGGAACTCAAAGCTGCCCGACTATGTAGGGAGTGGGCCTCTATTGCATGGGGCCTATGGGTACCGCCTGCGCAATCACCTGAGCGGAGACCAGCTCACGAAGGCCTACTTGGCACTCAGCAATGCTCCGGACACTCGTCAGGTAGTCCTGCAAATCTGGGACTCGTCTATCGACCTTCCACAGGCAGACGGGGCCCCAGCCAGCCAAGATGTCCCTTGCAACCTAATGTCTCTGTTGAAGGTCCGGGCTGGCAAGCTCGATTGGCTTCAGATCATACGAAGCAATGACCTCTTTCTTGGGATGCCGTACAACTTCGTCCAGTTCATGACCATTCAAGAGGTCATGGCGGGGTGGCTCGGAGTCGAGTGTGGGACGTACCACCAGGTTAGCGACAGCCTCCACCTGTACGAACGCGATGCAGTGAGAGTGTTAAACTCAGCGCCGCAGGAGCAGCTTCCAAGGAATGCAGACTCGCTCGCGCTCCCTAAGGAAGACTCAGAGGCGGCCTTTCTAGAGTTGACAAGGCGAATGGAGCACATGATCGAACCCGGCTTGAGTCAGGTCCGGCTGGAACAGACTGCTGATTGGAGCGAAGGCCCAGAAGCGTTCCGTAACATGTTGGCTGTACTCGGCTGTGAGATGGCGCGTCGGCGCGGATGGCTTGACTCTACAGATCGGATGATGGCCTCCTGTAGTAATCCTCTGTTTCGCGAGTTGTGGCGTCGGTGGATGAAGAGCGCCGGAACTTGACTGCATCGGGTCGAATGCGTGACGGTTGCCTACGATGCCCTGACCCTAAGGATCGGCGAAACTGCGCATCTGACTGCCACCGCGGCTTGGCCTTGCTGTTCACGCTGTCTGAGATTCAACCGCTGGTCCACCCAATGGGCTACGGGCTGCCCGCCTGGACGAGGCGCTGTTGGGAACCTGTCACCGGGCCAGTCCGGGCGAAATCGCCCGTGTAGCGTTCCGGCCGGCGTCCAGCGAGCCGAAGGACTTCTTGGCGTCGTATCCGCCTCGGCTCTACGATAGGCCGAGGCGCACCCCGCATCAAGTGCGTATCACCTTATGGGTCGGAGTCTCCTGTTCGACGGCTCTTCCATTTCCCGAAGTGGCCCACCAAACTGGACAACATCGAAAACCCTTGAGTTGACGTTCGAGTTGGAACTCTAGCTCGGAGTGTTTGCGGGTGGTTGCCTCCGGAGACTGAGTTCATCGCTTAGAAACTGATCCAGTCATCGCTCGGAACGTGATCCACTGAGGGACACTACCCGGCAGGTTCGGCGGCGGGCCGGACGCTGGGGGAGAGGATGCTACGGATGCAGGATGTACACGTGCTGCGGCATCAGGTCCTGATCGAGGGCCGGAGCCGGAGGCAGGTGGCGAGCGAGCTGGGGATCAGCCGCAACACGGTTCGGCGCTACTTGGAAACGCCGGAGCCGGTACGCCGCGAGCGGGTCCCGAGAAGCCGACCGGTCTTCGATGCGGTCCTGCCGCGGCTGGATGCGTTGTTGAGCGAGTGGTCGGAGCGGACCACACCGAAGCAGCGGCTGACGGCGACGCGGCTGGATCGGCAGTTGCGCGAGGAGGGCTACACCGTCGGTGTGACAACGGTGCGCGACTACCTGCGCGAGTGGCGCCGCCAGCGGGCCGAGGTCTACGTCCTGTTGGTCCACCAGCGCGAGTTTTGAGGCCCTGCCAGACGGCGCTCAGGGCCCGCGCCTGAGCTCGAATCCAGGCCCTTGAAACCGGACCCTGATCGGGCACGGGCGTGAGGGCGTAGGCCGTCGTCTACCATTACCCCATGCGTCGAATCGCCGTCCTGATCGCCGTCACGCTCTTGCTGACCGCATGCACGCTAGAGCCGGAGATCGTCGAGGTCGAGAAGATTGTCGAGGTCGAGAAGATCGTCGAGGTACCAATGCCGGCCGCGCCGCCTGCGTCCTGCTCAATCCTGATTGAAACGGCGGTCAGTACAGGGGCTGGCCTCGTGGAATCCTACCTGCTGAACGTTGACCAAATTCGAACAGCAGTCGAGCATCTGACCGAGACCGGCAGGTTGATGGCAACTATCAACGTGCGGCGGCTATCTCCCACCGACGCAGAAGACCTGGCCGGTGTGTTGTACTCCTATGTAGATGTGTGGACGGTCCAGGAAAAAGTGATGGCAAAGATCGCCGAGGTGGAAGAGTCTCGATACCGGGCGGCTATGCTGTGCAAATCCGACTTGATCGACCAGGGCACCTGGTCGGAGCCGAGCGAGTGAGAATTCGGAGGCGAGATCACGTGGCTTACGTCAGAAAACACCACGTGACCATCGGCGCGCTCGCCGAGCTGCTGATCACGACCGGCGAGCCCGTCCCGCGTGACGAATACGCTGAGGCGTACGTGCTGGAGCGCATCGCTGAGCGCCTGGGGATCAACGCCGCCGAAGTGGACAGCCGCCACCTCAGGAGTCAGATCGAGACGTTGCGCGATTGG
Organism: Dehalococcoidia bacterium; assembly: GCA_965207365.1. GTDB lineage: Bacteria > Chloroflexota > Dehalococcoidia > Bin125 > Bin125 > Bin125. The sequence continues at coordinate 2,526,309 of OZ242281.1, forward strand.
GTGGCGTTCGCGGGGGCGGTGCTGCTGGACCCCACCGTGACCGAGCTGCGCGAGCGGCACCGCCGACCCCGATAATCAGTCCGCTAGACATACTCGCTTTCGTGCTATCACCCCGACTTGGCGGAACAGGACGGGCGCGATGCCGGTCCCTGAGCGGGAATTCTGTCCCTCGATAGGCCGACCGCGTCGTCTTCGAGGTCCTGTAAGACGGCGCGGCGCTCGCTCGAAGGCCTGCGAAGGCCCGACGCGCTAGCTCCTTGATGGCCGACTACGACCGTCTGCTGGAACGAGGTGCATCGTGAGCGACGCAGCGCGACAGGCCGTGCTCGAGGCACACTGTCGCGAGCTCAAGCTGCCGACCGTGCATCGCCAGTAGCCCGAGCTCGTTCGCCACGCGGCCCATGACAGCTGGGACTACGAGGAGTTCCAGCTCCAGTTGCTCGAAGCCGAGGTTCTGGTCCGCCGCGACGGCGCCGTGGCACGGCTCCTGCGCGGCGCACGCTTCCCCGACCTCAAGACCATGGATCAACCCGACTGGGATGTGCTGCGCGGGATGGAACGGTCGCAACTCGCTCAGCTGGCCACCTGCGAGTACGTCGAACGCCCCGAGGACATCGTCATCGCCGGACCAATCGGCACCGGTAAGACCCATCTCGCGATCGCGATCGGGGTCGAGGCCGTGCAGCGCCGCCAGCGGGTCGCCTTCATCCGCGCCGCCGACCTCGTCCGCGAACTGGTCGAAGCGCGCGACGAACGCACGCTCGCGCGCCTGCACCAGCGCTACCTACGGGTGGCGTTACTGATCGTGGACGAACTCGGCTTCGTGCCCTTCGACCGGGCCGGCGGCGAACTGCTCTTCAACCTGCTCGCCGACCGCTACGAGCGGCGTTCCACGATCGTCACCACCAACCTCGCGTTCTCCGAGTGGGTCCAGGTCTTCGGCGACGAAAAGCTGACCACGGCGCTGCTCGACCGCCTCGGCCACCACGCCCACATCCTCACCACCAAAGGTCAGTCCTACCGGACTCGTCGTCGGACCACAGCCTGAACGGAGGTGAAACCAACCCCAACCCGACCACTTCCACCACCCCAAGTGGATCACTTCTTCACCGATGAGGTGGATCACTTTCCGAGCGATGTTGACACGGAGACAGTCCGACTCTTCGCTGCGGCACACGGTCTCGGGCCGGCGGCCGCCAGTCACGCGGCTGTCAACGGACCAGCGGGTTCTGAGTGCGAGTGAACTATCCCGTTCAGGCAGCGGTCCTTCCTTGTACCGAGGCAAAGCAGAGCGCGTCCACGCAACAATCACGTTGCCTGAGACCCCGCTGCAGGAAATCGCTGGCGCACCGGGGCCATCGCCTCGGCCCGTCTGGAGGAGAGCAGCCGGGCATCTCCCTAGGTTGGCCGGGCTAGCGACCGATCGCCGCCAGCTGCTTCGGCGTCAGCAGCCACTCGAGCTCGGCGCAGTGGCCGGGCCGGAGTTCCGGCGCATTCAGCCTCGCGATGCTGCCCGGCCGCAGACAGATCGACGCCTCGCGGCCGCCAATCAGCAGACCGATCAGCTCGCTCAGAGTCGGTTCATGACCCACAAGCAGGACCGACTCCACGTCGGCCGTCGACGCGTCCGCGATGATGGCGGAGAGCCGCCAGCCGGCCAACGAGTCGACGAACTCGATGGGACGCTCCAGCTTGAGGACCTCGCGGACGATCTCCGCGGTCTGGCGGGCGCGGACGAGCGGGCTGCAGAGAGTCCGCTGCGGCCGCACGCCCAGACGCCGCAGGCCGACCGCGCCGTCTCGCGTGCGCCGGCGGCCTGTCGGCGCGAGCGGACGCAGCTTGTCCACGGGCCATTCGACGCCGCGCGCCTCCGCCTTGCCGTGACGCATCACGTACAGATTCACGGGAGCAGACTACGCCCACAAAACTTCCTAAAAGCAAGAACCTTTGAGTTGACCTTCGCGTTGGAGATCTGAAGCCGGGCCCACCAGGCTGGAGAAAATCGAGACCTTTCGAGTTGATCTTCACGTTGGAGCTCTGATCAACCAGTAGTCGCGCTTTAGGCGGTGGCATCACAAGCCGGTTCGCGGCAAGTGCGGTGCCGAATGTAGTTTACGCCCTTGTTCGTCCATTCAGAATCTGCCAATGCTTCTGCAGCGCAAATGCGAGATTTCCTGATTATGAATGTCCCACGCACCTTCTAAACGATGCGGCAACTCCTTAGCGGCCTGGCCCGCTGTTGACTGGCCAAATCATGACTGCTGTCCGGTTCCGCAGGAATAGACCGTCCAAACAAGGATTGTCTTGGCCTCCAAGGCCGACAAAGGCCGTCCACCAACTCACAGATCGTTTCATTTCTGCGCAATTGGGTCGCGTTACGCGGCAAATCGGACACGAGCCAAGAACTGCCATATCTCGGTACCGATCTGGAGTAGGGGGGGCGTAGCTTTTGGCCGGGAGTCTGGCGCAAAAGCAGACCTTCTCTAGCGTTGTGACGCCGTAACGTGAGTCTTGCGAGCCACTGACAGGATGTGACCATTGCCCTCGCGACGAGACAACCCGTTCTGGTCGGAGTTCCGAGATTTCCTGGGTCTGTTCCTGGAGAATCTAACGCCGCTGGAGCGATTGAGCGACGACCATACTGCCAGCGTTTGGTGGCGGGAGGGTCAGAGCGGGCTCCCGTTTGACCGTGAAGAGACCGAGAGATATCGCAGGCTCTTGCGCAGGGGTCGACAGCTGCTCGCCCCGCATGACGAGCTTTCCAGAGCTAACATCGACCGGGTGCTCAAGGATACGATGTTCATCTTGGCGCAGGCCAAGCGTTCAGGTGCCGACGATCTCCATCTGCAGATATCGCGGGCGTTGGCGGAGGCACGGAGGGACTTGGAAGGCGAACTGCAAGCGTTCGAGTGTTGGGTTGAGGTGGAGGGATTCGACGGCGCCTCCCTGCCCGCCCGGTTCGGGGCAACGGATTTCGTCGCATTGGATTCGGAACACATCGCTCGGTTGCACATGTTCCGCAGAAGCAACCAAACGAAGGATCTAGATCCCGTCAAATGGACCCTCCCGGCGTGGAGCGGCACCATTGATGGAAGGATTGTCGCGATTCGACGTGTGCAAGCCCGAAATCAGAAGGCGGCGATTGCGCTTGCGGTCCGAGAAGTCGCAGCAACGCTCGAGTGTCTCAACTGTTTCGCCGAGACCATTCCGTACAACGGTGCACGCTTGCAAGTCGCCTACCGTCAACCCGGCAGGCAATCTAGCGTTCGCGTTTCCTTTGCCGACGATGGCTCGGTTCTGCTCAAGCCGGCGGCACCGGTTCCTTGGGAATACTCGATGAGTCGTCTTGGGGAGCTTACCGGAATCGCCGGCGAGGCGGCTTTGAGACTCGACGATCTGCTGAAGCGGGATGAGCTGTCGGAGGTCGAGAATCTACTCCTGCGTGGGGCACGTTGGGTCGGGCGCGCAGCAGCGGCGCATACGACGGAGGATGGGATCATGTATTCCGCCACTGCGGTTGACTGCATGATGAAGCCAGTTGAACGTCCAACGCGAACGCTGATTGAGCGCGCAGCACATCTGCTCCGTGATTTCGTCGAACCGGATGATGTTAGGCAGCTGTGGAAGGTCCGCAACGAGCTCGTACACGATGGCAGCTTGGAAGTCTCGGAGACCGACAGGCGGGAGCTGCATGCAATTGCACTCAACCTCCTCGCCAGACTGTTGACCTGCAGAGAAGTGTCGGCGATCAAGACGCTCGCCGGGCTGGACGACCACCTTAGTCGGCTTCAAGCGAATGACGATCTCTGAGTTTCGCCACTCAAGCAAGCTTCTCATAGGACGTGCAGGAATGAGGATGTTCCCGCGCACCAAGTCAGAGGCGTTTTCTGATTTCGGACAACCGCGTGACGGCACCAATCATGACCAACCGCAGTTGCCCCGACAAGTTCTAAATGGGGTAAGCCCAGCGCTCCACGCGCGCCGCTGAATGGACTTGCGATGGGGACGCGTTGCGAGACGCCTCCTGTGCAGTGGTACCGCGGTCTGGAGGGGAAGTTCGCTCCCGTTGTGCGGGTTGGCGCTCCGATCGTGGGGCGACGGTTCCTCAATACAGGTCCCCCGAGATAGCCCGACTCTCTCCAGGCGTCGGCCCTACCTTGGATGTCCTTGAACGCGATATCGGGTCCTTGGGTCTTGCTTGAATCGCTCGACCTCCCCGAGATGGCATCGCTTGTACTTTCGTCCGCTGCCGCAGGCGCAGGGATCATTCCTACGCAGACCCTGCTTGGCGATATCGGCAACGACGGACAGGTACTGCTCGAAACCGAGCTCGCCATGGCCGTACTCGTCCCAGAGGTGCTGCCTGGAAGCCTGGATGCCGTAGCGATCGGTGTACGCCAATCGGTAGAAGAACGGGATCACCATTTCGTCCATGAACTCCCTGAGCGTCGTGCGACGGTCCGCGAACAGCTGAAGGCCCAGACAGCAAGAACTATCCGGATAGAAGTGCAGATCGAAGCTGTCGATGCGTTCTCTCTCAGCGATCCGCTCATGCTCTCCACCGATTTCATAGACCTTCGGCCAACCGTTCTGGTCGAGGGAGTCGAGGTCGATTCTGATCGAGAATGAATCGCAGAGGTACGACTCCATGCTCGCGGTTGCATCGTCGCTGCCGATCAGTAGCTTGCCCGATTCGCCCTCGAACGCGGCACGCAACTCCAACTCGCCTTCGATGAGCGCGGCCTTCGAGTCGTAACAGAGGCCGGGGAATTCCGATGCCAACCACTCAAGCTCGGCTTGGCTCAAGCTGAGCCGACCTCGGGATGGACTGGCGTCTGCTGCGGCATACGGCCTGCTCGGCGTGACTACTCTCGGCGCCGTCTTCAATACGGAGCGGCCTGCTTTGGTGCTCAGGCTGCCGAACCCTTCCCCGAAAAGATCTCGCCATTTTCTGACGCTCGACTGCTCGTCAACGTCCTCATATGCCTCCCTGATTCTCGTGGCGTAGCTGGAGATCATGTCCCTGAAGCGGTCGTACTTGTCCTGGTCCCAGTGCCGCGTGAAGGTCTCGCTTGGCAGAACGGGATTACGGATATCGGGCATGATCGGATGAGACTGGAGATATCTGTCGAGGCGGGTGATCACGGTCAGCAGCGCATCGGGAATTGTCTTGAACTCTGTGTCATCTTCCCAGTCGTGGACCGTGCTGCCAATCAGCGTGGTGAGCAGGATCGACGGCGCCGTGAAGGTTCTTTTGTGATCCCTTAGATACTTCAGCAACCGCGTGACGAGCTTGAGATTGCCGTTGGTGATCTGATTGTTCTGGTTGAACCAGTCGCGGTATCCGTTACCGTCCGTTGGCTCGAATCCGTTGGTCTTGCGGTTGCAGATGAAGTGGTTGCCGTTGAGGGTGATGCAGGGGACTAGGTCGATGTTAAAGTCGTCTGCATAGTTGACGGTGATGCACCTGGTCTTCTTCTGAGCTTTGTCGGCATAGTTGCCGTTGTCCTTGAGACACTGGTACACGTCGTCGATGTAGTCTTTCGCTGACTTGGTCTCATCGAACTCCAAGTAGACGAGGCGGTCCACGTCGAACTCGTCGCTGTCTTTGACCGGTCTGATCGTTGTGCGGAGGGCGTATGAGCCTTGCCTCTCGGTCGTCTCGAACCCGACCAGATGCTGGGCCAGGTAATCGCTGACGGCCTTGTCGCTCCTCTTCAACCGCTCGTACCGAGTAGGGTTGAGATTCACGTGTCCGCTCATGAATTGACGGAAGTCGTCGACTCGCCTTGTCATTCGTTGTCCTCCAAACTGGTCAATATGGTCTCGCCGTACAAGCTGAAATCCCGGTCCGCCAGCGCTTTGAGAGTCTGCAGGTGCGTCGTGTCATCCAGCCTCCAGGACTGAATCTCTGGGTCGAGCCGTATGTGGCGATCGCCAAGTAGCAGCTTTGCCATATTGGTTGACGCCTGAGACTGCAGGCCCAGCACGTAGCTGACCAGTTTTACGCCGCCCCAGCCGGTCAGCAAACCCCAGGATCTAGCCGAAGAGAAGAAGCTGGCAGTGCGCCCGGTTCCGAGAGAAAGCACGCGAATCTGCCCGAGAGGCCGGCCGAACTTGGACAACGCCTCCGTGACCGCAATGATTGTGGGGTTGTTGGCCCAGAGTCCGCCGTCTGCGAGGAGGTAGTCACCGACTTGCCTGGGGTTGAAGTATGTTGGCGCGGCGCAGGACGCCAAGATTGCGTCTCTCAGTCGAACATCACCGTCCCGCAGGTAGGGACCGCCCAAGTCCTTCAGGTACCGAGACTTGAAAACATGCACCTTGCCGGTCGAAATGTCCGAGCTGGTGATCATCAGAGGGGTTGTGATTTCCCCCATGGTGACTGACGGCAGGTATTCGCCGATTGCATTGTGAAGGGGTTCTGTTGAGTAGCGGCTGCGCAGGAAGGGAAAGCAGCTGAATTTCTTCGTCTTGAATATGCGGTCGGCCTGACTCTCGAAGAGCTCGACGACAGTCCGCATCGGGATCTCCGTCGCTGCTGCGCCCGCCAATATCGATCCGGTGCTGGTTCCCGCGATGAGGTCGAAGCACTTACTCACGGGCGCCATGAGCGCGTCTTCCAATTTCGTGAGTACGTGCGCGGCATACACTCCTCTGATGCCGCCCCCGTCTAACGCAAGGATGCTGAACGAGTCGTCGGGTCGCATCACGAGCCGCTCGTTCTGTGATTCGCTGTCGCCCGCCGGCCGCGCACCCACGAAGGTTCTTCCTCTCTTCTACTTTGGGCAGATCGCGGCAAGAATCCGGTGATTCCGACATGATCCAGAGAACGGGCGGGCTCGATGGGTTTACACATGCTGAGAGTGTACCATGATCTGTAAACCAAATGGAGGAACTCCAATGTTCAGTGAACGTCTCAAGCTCGCCCGAAGACGCAGTGGCCTGTCGTTACGCGCACTGTCCTCGGTCGCAGGGGGCATCGTCTCGGCCCAAGCAATCGGCAAGTACGAGCGGGGAGAGATGATGCCGAGTTCGACCGTGACGATCGCCCTCGCGGAAGCCCTCGACGTACCCGTGAGCTATCTCTTGAGTCCGACGAAAGTCTCTTTGAACTCGGTCGAGTTCAGAAAGCCGACCTCAATCAAGGTTAGAGAGGGCGCGTCAGTGGAGGCAAAGGTCCTCGATCAGGTGGACCGTTACTTGCAGGTCGAGGAAATCCTCGGGATTGACACCTCCCGGCACGACAACCCAGTTGGTGCTCCATTTCCGATCGCCTCCGTGGAAGAGGTGGAAATGGCCGCCCAGCGTCTTCGCGACGCATGGAATCTTGGTGGCGGACCGATCCCGGATATGCCTGAGCTGCTAGAGGAACGCGGTATTAAGGTGTTCAGGCTGGACCTGCCTGGATCGGTAGATGGCCTCAGTTGCCGAGTGCGTCAAGCGGACGGAGACGACATTCCTGCAGTGGTCTACTCGACGGGAACCTCCCTCGAACGAGAACGATTCACGATCGCGCACGAACTGGGTCACATGGTCTTGGATATCCCGTCTTCGTTGGACAAGGAGCGAACCTGTCAGCGCTTTGCCGGAGCGTTCATAGCGCCCGCGGAGGAGTTGGTTCGCGAGCTCGGACGCCACCGGCACAACTTCGGATTCGGCGAGCTCATCGAGATCAAGCACATGTTCGGCATCAGCGCCGCCGCGCTTGTCATGCGAATGCGGGACCTGCGAATCATCACGGACACCACCGTCACCGCCATTTTCAACGGCATCGGAAGCAGTTGGAGAACCGATGAGCCAGCTCCACTTAAGGAACCCGCAAGCCATTCACGGTTCCGGCGCCTGTGTCTACGAGCTCTTGCAGAGAATGAGATTTCGCAATCCAAGGCTGCGGAGCTGTTGAGGCTCAAGGTCAGCGAGATCGAGAAGATCATGGCCGGCTCCAACGTCTAGGCGAACCGATGAAGGTCCTGGTCAGCGACAGTTCAATCTTGATCGAGTTCTCGAAGCGGGAAATCTTGCACAAGATGTTCGAGCTTGGGTTTCAGTTCGCCGTGCCCGATCTGCTGTTCCACGAGGAGTTGATTGACCTCGGTTCTTACAGCCGACAAGACCTGCTGGGTTTCGGACTGAGGGTGGAAGCGCTGGGTGCGGACGGCGTGGCAATGGCCGTTGGCTACCAAGCCGAACGAGCAGCACTCAGCCTGGTAGACGCATTTGCGCTGGCGCTTGCCGGAACTCACGGATGGCGCATCCTGACCGAAGACAGGACCATGCGTCGTTTCGCAGAGTCGAAGAGCATTGCACACTTGGACGCGCTCTGGGTCGTCGACAGGATGCTTGACACGGGTGTGCTGCCTGGTACTCAAGCCTTGGTCGTGTTGGAAGCAATGCTCAACGATCCGAGGTGCCCTGTGCCCAAACCTGAACTAGCCAGCCGCATAGCGACTCTCCGAGATTGAGTTGCGATAGCTCAATCGAATCACGCAACAGGACGCTAAGAGATAGCCTCCGAGCCGTTGTCCCTGACGCTGAAGATGACCGAGGAGCCATTTGGTTGGAATGAGGCTGCTTGACCAGGCATCGCCCGCGGGTGTCCTCGCCACTTCACTCGCGCCTTTCAACACAAACCCCACCAAACTGGACAAAATCAAGAACCTTCGAGCTGACATTCAGCCTGGCAGGTTGAATTGCGGGCATTTCAGCCAAGGCCGGCTGAAACGCTGTGAATAAGTGGACTCTAAAGCTGAAGGCAATAGGGCACCGGCACTCGCCGGCGCTATGAGATTCCTAATCGAACTTGAAGCTCTTCGAGGGACTCCCTTGAACTTTGGGAGAGATCGTTTCCCAAGAGCCGTTCAATCAGTTCCTGCCAGTCGAAGAAGGGGGGTGTAGCGGCCTCGGTGTCCGCAAGGTAAATCAAGAGGTTTGTGACCGCATCTGGCTCTTGTTCGCAGTGGTGGCCCTTGCTCAAGGCGCGCATCAGCATCGACACTTGCACTCCGTTGACCGGCAAGTGCAGAGCCAACTCGACCGCTTCCGCGAAGAGGCTGTGAAGCTGTCCTAGCCAATTCAGCATCCACTCAGCTTCGAAGTCCTCGAGAGGCACGGGCACGCCATCAAGCCGGTTCTCCCAGTTTCGTCTGAGCCAGCGTTTCCAAAGTTCCTGTTGCTCGGCGTCCGTCATTTCACCAAGGCGCTTCCAGATCGCCCAGGTGAATCTTCGGCGTTCCTTTCTGCCGCCGTTGAGCATGAACAGCGGGATCCAGACTTCGATTGGATCGTCAATGATGTCGATCATCATGGCCGCCAAGCAGTCGACAAACTCTTCGCGGGTGCGGGGATCCGGGAGACCTCGAACGCAGCCAGTCGCCATGAGGAATGTCCCTTCCATCGACTCGATGGTCCGCCTGCTGAGGGCACCGCGCATCAGGCCACACCAAGCGGCTTGATGCTGCTCCGATTCAGAGGGTTGCGTCAGAAGGGGTGCGAGATGCTCTTCGGTCCAGTCTCTGTCGGCATGGAGCAGAAACTGAAATCCAGACATCAACATTGCGACCGCCATTGCCCCAGCTGATCCATCATCCTGAAGCATCGTGTCCAACGCCAATCGGTACGGTTCGATTAGCTGACCAGGTTCGAGCTGATTCTCTCGCAGTCCGATCGACAGGCTGTAGAGCCAAAACTCGGCCAGCTGCCCTGCGGCATGACTGACCGCCAAGGAATGCCAGTCCCGCGTCTCGATGATCTCCACATCTACGGCAGCATGCGGCCAAAGCCGGACCGCGAAGTCGTTGGCATAAGCAAGGTGCGGGGCAGCGTATGTTTGATTTCCGTCTCGCACAAACCCGACCAACATACGAGTGACATCGTTCGTGTGGTAACAGAAAGCCCCGGCATTGTCCAAGATCGCCAGGATCTTGAGATACCGAACCTCGCCAAGATCCCCAGTCCAGGCACCGAACAGCGCGCGCCAGAGTTCGGTATCCCAGTGCTGCCCTGCGACTAGGGCATCTCCTAGAGCGAGGCCCCAAGCGAAATCTCGAGTGGCTACCTGTTGCACGCAATTCACCAAGCCCTGAGCGCTTGGTGCGAACGGATCATCCCCTTTGAAGTCGACCAGTTGCGGCATCCAGGCGGCGGGAGGCTCGCGCAGCAACTCGTCGACACTCCAGGGACTCTGCAGTTCCAGCGTCCTAACCTCTCTGTTCGCATACGGATCATCGAGATAGTCCTGGGCTCTGATATCCGGGAACTCAGCCTGGAGCAGTTCTCTAGCATTTCTCGTCGCTGAGCAGTGTGGGTGGAACTGACCCAACCTTGTGAGCCAGTTCAGCTTCGTATAGACAATGAACCGGTCGCGCCCCTCGTACTCAGGACCGTCGTCTGGATATCGTTCGACAGCCGCCAGGACCAATTCCCGACGGTCCTCGGATGCTTCAAGGTATGTACGCTCGAGGAACTGGAACAGCTCGCGTCTGCAGGGTTCATCGTAAAGTTCAACGTGTTCGAGCAGCCAGTCCATCTTCGGGTCTGCTGACAAATCGGCCCGTTTGCCAGCGCAGTGCAGCGCGATCCGTCGCAGTAGCGGCGATTCATCCCTGATCAACTGATCGATGTATGTCGAGGCAACATCTGGGCTGTTTTCTGAGAGATGCACCAAGCAGTCCCGACATGCGTCGATGAGCACGTCGATCGCGGTGTTTTCCTCTGAGTTGTTGTACTCAGCATCAATCGCTACTCTTCCTCCAGCGTCGGCGCTGTAGTTTCGGGTTGCGCCACCTGCCTTCCTCAACAGTCGATAACGTTCGCGCAATAGGTGCAGCACTAACTGGAGAAGGCGCTCTGCTGCACGGGCGATAAGAGGCGCCACCTGTAGTCTCCAGACCTCGTCTAAAGCCCAGTTGTCTTGATTCGATGAGGCTCCTTCGGAGAGGCACATGCGTGCGAGGGCGTCAAACGCCATGAATAGGGCCTCGTCGAATCCTGCGCGACCCGCGACCAGCGCGATGTTGTGCAGATGGATCTCAAGATTCAAAGCGCGAGCGGGGATTTGCTCAAGCAGGAGAGAGACCCACTTCGACAATACGTCGTGGTCCCAGTTTCGCTCGTCCCGCGCAGAAACTGTGAGTGCTAGTTCTAGCCACAACTCACCCGTCAACAACATTCCGCGCCTTGCCAAGAGTCGATCAAGCACTTCAGCGTGATTCTTAGCGAAGCTGGCGCACAACCATCGGGTCAGCACCCACTGAACCCGACGAGCGTCGCCTGATGGTTCAGCTTGGAAGACGGGATCCAACAGCTTGCGTTCGTCAAGCCAATCGACCCATTCAGGATCATCGGCCGCCTCAGTGAAGAACCGGGCGCGAACCGGATCGGTCAAGGAATCCGCGATTAGGTCGGCAGACTGTTGATCGGAGGGCGGCGGCCGATGCCCGATATCGCTAATGGTACGTTGCCATTGACGGAAGTCGCGACGCATGTAGCTCGCCAGGCCCTCCACGCCTGCTCCAAGCGCTGAGTGATCCCCAGAGGCGGACAAGGGGTACCAGATCGGCGTGATCCCGAGGAACTCCCAACGTCCGTCGTCCACCTCCGGAGTGAGGGCGAATCGACGAGGTGCATCGTCATGCGCAGGATCTGTGGCAGGGAGCGCCCGTGCGAGATACGACATCACTATGTCATCGTGGCTGTATCCGACAAACAGCACCGTGAAGGCATTGAACAGGTCGACGAGGAATCGCCTCGCCCAGCCCTCTGTGAGATAGGCGCGGCCGAAGTCCGAGTCCGTCAGAACGATGTTCGCCGGGCGTTGGACTGAGCCGTGAATGTGAACGATGCCGCGGAAGTCCGTACCCGGAGGTAGGGTGGCCGCGGTGTACACCTGTGGAACGTCGGGCAACGCGTTCTCAGCAGCCTGTTCAAACAAAAGGTCAAAGTTCGTCGTGACAACACGGACGGGGCGATCGTCCGGGAAGCACTTCAACAGACTCCGGTGGAGCGGAGTCTCGAGGGTGTGATTGCCTGAAAGCTCTCTCACGGCTCGGCGATGAACGTTCACGTCCCGCAACGCAAGCCGCCCCAGAAACCGGTCGATCGGTTCGCCCTCGACACGAATCTGTCCCGTACCGCGCGTAACGGCGATGGCCAGTTCATCGAAACTTGGTAGTCGAGCTGGGTCGCCCATCGACACGCCGGCACCCGCGAAGACGACCAGGCGATCGTCTCGCAGCGCCGACATCATCTGTTCTGGGAAGTCAATACCCTCGATTTGCATTTCGGTGCGAGCGTATCACGCGAGGGCAGCTCGCCCATCCAGAGTCTGTTCAAGGGACTCCACCAAACTTCCTAAAAGCAAGAACCTTCGAGTTGGCATTTGAGTTGGACTTGTGAAGCATGGGCTGCGTGCACAAGTTCGCGGACATCAACCTGGTTGATGCTGATCTCGCCGAGGGCGAAGCATTGAGAATCCTCACAAGGTTCGTATAGACAAACAGAGAGCAGGGCCGTGGCTCAATAGAGGCCGCCAAGTCCACCTGACGAAGTCGACGGTGGCGCCATTGCATCGCGGACTGGCGCTCGGCTATGAAATGGACTTGAGCTGCTTTGACACCGCATTGGCAGCATTTGTCAGGAGATCAGTGCATCGAGAGTTTCGAGAGCACCGGCAGGGTCGGCATCCCATTCGAGAGAAAGGGCTACAACGACATCGAGCGCCCCGCTATCGGCGGATGGAGTGCCGAATGCACCCGCCCAGACATTCGCCGCGTACTCCCCTGGTTCGGCCCGCCCTTCCCATTCGGCGTTGACTTGCTCGGCGACTTCCAGCAGCCACTCAGAAATCGTCGCTATCACTGAGTCGTCGCCCAGCTCCAGAATCGTTCCACTGGCCGTTTCAAAGTCCTGCCTTGCACGCTCCACAACGGGGCTCAACCGCGTGTCGAGGTCGCCGCCAACTGCTAAGACTGAAAGCCCTGACAAGTCACTTAAGGCCGAGCAGCACCTGCTGACTGGTTCTGTCAATCGCTCCTCGATCGGACTAGGGAAGAGCTGCTGGAACTCACCAGGCTCTGTGACCGGCCAGAGCTGTTGCACCAACTGCATCGCCAGTTTCCACACCGTCTTACCTCGCAGAATCGGCACGAAGAGCGGACTCTCGACGGGCTGACGGAGCTTTTCGACTTTGTCCACGAGCAGATTCAGAGCGGCATTCCACTCAACCAGTGAGTCCACTGGGACGCCGACCGCGAAGTTGCCGGCTGCGCCGCGACGCCGACCACCGTCAATCCAAGAGATATCGACCCTCTGCACGACCGAGCGCAACTCTGCCTCAATCTTGTCCCGTCGTTTTCCCATTCGTTCATCGGACATCCGTCGTGCGGCCTCAGCAGCTCGTGCCAGCGCGTTCTTGCGAATGCCTCGGCGTGCCTCGTTTCGAATCGCACGGCCAGATCGCGGATCGGCGACCAGTTCCCGCAGCACGGCATCAATGTCGTTCAATGTGTTGGCAATCTCCGTCAATGCGTCAGGAGGAGCGTGTAAGCCAATCAGCCGCCACTCCAGGGTTCGGCACTTCTCGACGTCCCTGGCCAGCACAGTGTCGTTGAGCCAGGCCGAGAGAGCGTTCCACTGTTCTGGCTCGTGGAGCCTGGGCAGGGACTTGTTCGTGATGTTGGTGACAAAGGCGGAGAGATCCCCATTGAGCCATTTGTTCATTGGTTCGTCGAACGGATCGGATCCGAATGGGGGAGGAATCTGGCGGGCCATTGTGTCGATGCTCAGACGGCGCTCATTCAGTTTCTGCGACTCAACGAAACGACCTGAAGGCCTGACAAGTTCCGAGCCGTACTCTCTGCAGAGTGCCGTGGTCTCATTGAGCAACCTCGCCAGTTCACCCAGTCGTTCCGTCTCCGAAACGCCGAGCTGCGACTGCACGAGCTGGAACCGTCGACGATTCCAGTCGATTGCGGCCGGACCGTGGTCGTAGCGACGCAGCAGTCCGGACGAGGCGATTTCGTCGCCAGCGACCGTCAACACTTGGCCGTCTGGGCCCAAGGGTTTGACGTCGACTTGCTCAATCGACGGCAAGAGCCTCAGCAGTTGGCGGCCGAGCGCGACTGAGCGTTCACGTGCATCGCCTTGTTCCTCTGACGATAGGTAGAGGTACCGAGCCACTCCTGTAAGCCGATCTTCTACTTGTTCGATCTGAAGCTCAACGATCCATGGATCGTCCATGCGAATCCGTTGCAACATGGCGTCGACGCCACCGGCCGCATCCACGACCGCTTCCGCCAGAGGTGCCGACACCGCACGGGCAGCCTCGATGCACTCGCTCAGCAGAATCGTTTCGCATTGGCTTAGCGCGCTGGCCAAGGCTGACGGCCGCACGAATGAACCAGCCAGCAAGTCCCATTCCAGCGTCGTGCCCCGTACCGCGTGTAGCAGAGGCACGCATTCCAACGGGTCGGACGCCGTGTCCAAAGCGCCAGCGACCACCTGCAACCCAACTTCCTTAAGCAGAGTGTCTCGCAGGTTGCTCTGCTCGGGTAGAGCGCGAATTGCTCCGCTCGCTGCAACGAACGACTGAGGAAAGGCATCCGGAAAATCCAAACCGGCCGTCGCGAACTCCAACACCAGTGGCCGATGCGCCGGGGGTATTGCGTGCCGCTCGGTGATTTCGGCCCAGGCCGACGCCTGTCGGTGGAAGTCGACCATCTCCAGAGCCAAGAGACCGGAGAGTAACTGCCCAATGTCCTCCTGAGCCACGTCCTTCAGGGTGCCGAGCACAGGGACATCCAGGTCTGGAGCGTCCCGCAGAGCCTCATAGACGAAACGCGAGAGTTCGTCACCTTGAAGCATCCTCAAGACCGAGTCCACCGTGTTGCTCAAAAGCGGAGGGGGATAATTGTGGATCGCCTCCGAGATCGCGCGAGATCTGACCTGGTGCACCCCGGCGATGCTGCCGCCGTGATCGACGACGAGATGCTCTTCAACAAGGCGCGCCATGGCGGTCTTGAGACCAAATGCATCAACCCCAAGTTGCTCTTGCAGCTGGAAGGTGGGTACCGTGGCGGACCATTGATCGGCAGTGGAAGCAAGCGCGAGAATCTGCAGTTCGAGTTCGCGACCTTGGCTCACCCGGTCGGCCACCTGATCGGCAATGACATCGCGCAGCCGCGCACCTCGTGTCAGCAGATACGTGAACTCCATCGTCAGACCACCTGATTGCTCAAATGCCTCTTGCCAGTGCGGAATGATCGTGGCGCCTCGGCGAAGCAGACCTGCGTGGATAATCGCGGCCGCTTGTTCGTCGAGCGCAACTGTCACGACGTGGCAGTCGGCTAGCTCGTCGAGCGTGAACAGGTCCTCGCGGCGCGCAGTGCCAACCAGGATGGCGCCCGGAATGGCGGCGATCCTCTGGCGCAACTGGGACCAGGCTCCAAACTGTCCGCGGCCGACGGCGTCGGCCAACAAGCCGACCGACCACCTCGAAGATGTGGCATATGCTCGGACCAATCGTTCGACGTATGCGAGATCTTCGTCTGCGAATGTGTTGAGGCGAAACCAGACGACTCCCGGGAGTGCAGACGGGAGCGTCCATAACGCCGCCGACTTGCCCACCCCTGAGGGTCCTGTCAGCAGAACGGCCTTGTCGGCCTGCAGTCCGTTCAGGATCCTTTCGGTCACATCGGGACGCGGCACGACCAGGCCGGCAGCAACGTGCCCGGGTTGCGTGGCGAGGCCCTCGTAGTACGCATCTCCGGTCGCGAGAGGAGATCTCTCCAGCGGGCTGCAGATCCCTCTACTCAACGCCACCTCGATTGCGTCGATGTCCATCAACGATGCTGTTTCGTTGATCGCGTCGAGGATTGAGCTTCTATCCAACTTGGCTCGGTGCTCAAACGCCAACCCGGCATTCGCATCGGCCGCTTGGGCGAAAAGCAATCGAAGCGACAGCGAAATCTTGCTCAGGGCGGCTGGTGGGAGTGCCGCGACCTCGAATATGTGGCGTTCAGTTTCTCGAAGGAAGTCGTCCCAGGTGCCAGTGATGACTTCTGTAACCTTTGCGAGCGCTTCAAAGTCCGACGAAGAGAGTTCGCACTTCTCGATTCGCCACGCGACTGCCTTGCGCAAACGGGGCACAGCCTCAAGTACATCCAACAGAGGGAGTGATCTGACTCCTTCGTCGGCCGCGGCGTCTAGGCCGACTAGACCTTGCTCAAAGACGATCTTCAGCTTCCGCGCGCTCCCAAATCGATGCCAGTGCCGCACCAGGGAAGCACAGATTGTCGGCGCACTATCTCCGACCGGAAACGGTCCGAGTCGCAGTTGCCGCGATTTGACCTCGACCTGAGCCGGATCAGCCCCCTCCACCTGTAGATCGTCGAGTCCTTCCGGGACGAGGCTTTCGACAGTCAGGTCAGCCGACGCCACCCGTGAAGCCACCCAAGCACCGACAACATCTTGGAAATGGAAGCCTCGTCCTGCTGTGGCACCTGACCGAGACGTATTCCAGGCGGTTGGCAGCCATGACTCGTCGTCTGATCCGGCACTTGGGTGTCCTTCCGCTTGTTGCCCGTCACCCCTCGCCCCCGTGCTCTGGCGCCGAGGACGCGGGACTGCCTGGTCGGGTGATTGGAGCCCGCGGCATTGCCTCAGATCGCGGCGTCGCTTACCTTTCGATCCTCTTCTCCCGCTCACGATGATCCCAATTTCTCCTGCATTCCACACCTCAGGCTCAAGTCCGGCTCCAGCGTACGGCGACACGAGCACCGCAGCGCGATAAGCCGGCTTGCCGCGCAACACATCAGACTCTCAAGAGACGCCGGTTGAGACTGTGGAAAGATACCGCATTCGCTTCGAGATGACTGGTCTTCACCTATCAGTCCCTGCCGCCCTACGCGTCAGAAGTAGCCCAGGTAAAGGGACTCGACGCGGGAGTTAGGAGATCGGTTCACGTTGCTGGGCCACTGGCACCCAGCAGCGGCATGGATAATGGCCATGCAGTAGATTAGATGAAACAGAACCGGCAAATCAGGAGCCTGGTCCGGTGTCAGATAATGGATATCCGCTGGCCCTTGACCGAATCAAGGCAGCACTCGGCGACATTGGATACACCGGTGGACTTTTGCAGGAACAATACGCCTTCGCAGATTATCTGGCCCTTATGGACGGGGTCGGGAAGGAAACCATTCCTGTTGCAGCCTTCACACAAGATCCGCCCTCGTATCGAGACGCTGCAATTGGTGTCGTTGTCGCGAATGGTAGCAGGGGTGCGGACCACGTTCGGGGATTTAGGTCCCTCGGAGCGCCCCTGATCTTTGAGATCGTCGACGACAATGTCGTCCGTTGGAAGATCACAGGCAAGGGCCAACCGATTGAGTTGGAGTCGGTCGACGTTGAACGCATCCCTGGCCTTTTTGAAGCCAACAAGGAGAGTTGGTCGCCTCAGAGCGTGCGTAGCGCCCGAACTGGGCAGACTCTAGGCGCACAGCTTGATTTCTTCGATTCGGACTTCCTTCCGCTCCTTGACCACGAGATTCGCACCAAACTGGATGGTCTGCTGAAGGAAACCGTGGAGCGTTCTAGTGCTCAATGCCAACCGCTAGAGGATGATGACCAACCGCTGCTCTACCGCATGATCTTCCGGCTACTGACGGCAAAGGTGATTGCGGACTCCCCGGAAACTGACATCGCGACGATTCCCGATCCGATCTCTGCATTGGAGATTGCAGAAGGATTCTACGGCGAGGAAGATTTCTTGCGCAAGCCGCTATTGGACAACATCGCAGCACAAGAAGCGGCCTGGGAAGTCATCAGTTCTCGTCTCCACTTTCAGAACCTCTCTGTGGATTCCTTGGCTTACGTGTACGAAAACACGTTTGTCTCACGAAAGACGAGACAGATCTACGGCACGCACGCCACTCCGAGAGAAGTAGCCGAATACATCGTCAACCAGTTGCCGTTCGAGGATCTGGCACAGGACGAACGGCGGGTGTTTGAGCCGTTTTCCGGCCACTCGGTATTCCTGGTGGCCGCAATGCAGCGGCTGCGGAACCTGCTCCCGAACGAGATGGGTCCAGCGGAGAAGCACAGATACTTCCAATCGATGCTCTGCGGAATGGAGATCGATGATTTTGCCCTCGAAGTGGCCAAGCTGTCCCTGATGCTCGCCGACTATCCGAACAAGGATGGTTGGAGACTGATTCAGGATGATGTGTTCACCAGTCCTTCCATTGATCAGGAACTCGACCAAGCCAACATCGTCCTCTGCAATCCTCCATTCGAGAGGTTCAGCCCGGACGACCGGAGCAAGTATGAGAATCTCAGACGTCCAGGGAAGCCACTCAAGTTGCTGGAAATGGTGCTTCGCAGACCACCGCGGCAACTCGGGTTAGTCTTGCCCAGACCTTTTCTGAGCGGTCCAACCTACCGAGATTTTCGTGGGGAGATTGCCCGCAACTACTCATCAATCGAGGTCGTTGAAATGCCAGATCAAATGTTCAGTCACTCCAAGGTTCAGACGGTGATGTTCATGGGATCAGGTCGCAAGGCCAACACAGTTCGTCTCCGGTCGGGCCGGGTGAAAGATAAGCGAGAGTTTGTCTCGACTCGATCCGTCGGCCCGGTCTATGAAGAGCACATCAGCGATCCGCATGGTGCTTTGTCTGAGAGCATTGGCCTGGTGAGACTGCGAGAGGTCTGGAAGGCAACGGAACACCTCAATCGACTGAGCGATATGGCGAAGATACGCCGTGGCGTTCAGAAGATCGAGACGGCAGGCAGTCCCGATGATGACCTGAAGAGTGCCGCCTTGCCGAGGATGCCGATTGAAAAATCGCCAACTGTCGTGATCAAGAAGTCGGTGCTTGAGCCTTTCTTGCTTTCAGGCGAAGAGGAAGAACTCGTGATCCCTGAGATGGCACCCCACGTCGCATGGCGCGAGCCAAAGGTGGCGGTCAACAAGTATCGCAGGGGTGGCTCTTGGGTGATGAATGCTGCCATCGACTGGGAGGGATCGACCTTATGGACAGACGCATATGGCGTGTGGTGTAACAATGACATTCCCCTGGAAGTTTTGGCAGCCGTGCTGAATGGTCCCGTCGCAAACGCATTCGTCTCAGTCAGAGATGACAAACGGGATATCCGATGGAGCACTCTCAAGCGTGTGCCCATGCCAGACTGCGGTGAGCGGCAGCAGGAGGATATTGTGGGGCTGGTCAGGCAGTACACCGATGTGCGAAGAAAGTGGGAGAACGGGGCGATGAGCTACCAGGCGGCGCACGATCTGTGCCGGGATCTGTTGATGCAAATCGACGCACAGGTGCTCCTGGCATACGATCTGCCAGTGCGGATCGAGCATGACCTCGTCAACTTCTTCTATGACCAGAAACGCCCAGGTCCGGTGGAGTTCACCGACTACATCCCGATCGGCTTCGTACCGCACTTTCCCCTGCACATGCACGTCTCCGGCGACATCGAGTGGGCGAGCGCTGCCAAGACCCGTGAGCGAATTCAGACCATTCCTGGGTCTCCAGAAATCGACGAGATGCTCTCGAACGTAGATTGAGCGGATCAGTGGCGCCACCTCCCATCAGAGGCTTCTTGCTCGACACGAGTGCTGCTATCGCAGCCAAAAAGGAAAACGATCGCAATCACGCGGCGATGAAGCAATGGCTGGACGAACTCGACCCGGACAGCTTGTACGTGTCCGTTGTGACCCAGGCTGAACTCGAATTCGGTGGGGTATGCTACCGCATCAAGCACGAGGAACCGCCGCCTGTGCCGCCCAGCAACTTCGTGAATGACTACAGGGTGCTTGACGTCGGCAAGGACGTGGCGGAGGCGTATGGGGAGCTTCGCGCCAACATTTTCGCCGAACGGTCGCCGAACCGGTTCGCGAAACAGAAACTCAAAGGGGTCTCGGCCGCAAGGCTGATAGATGAAATCACCGATGATCTCCTCAGCATCCAGGAGAATGACCTCTGGATCGTCAGCCATGCGAAGGCGCACAATCTTGATTTCGTGACAACCGACAGAAGAGGTGGAATGAGGACGATCGTTGAAGTGGCTGGCTACAAGGAACGAACGCTCTTCCTCGGGCAGGCGTGAATCGCTCCGCCATGTTGCTGGAGGCCATCTCTAGTCTGGTGGCGGAGATTCGATACTGGCTCCTGATGACTTACAGAATTGTCCGCCACGGTGGTGACAACTGCGACCACTTCTGCTGGGACGATGAACAGAGCCGATCCCTCGAAACCCGGTCGATAATGGCGAGAGATGTCAATCGGGTCCCGGAACTCAACCGACGAATCTGCTTTATCGGTTTCTCACTGACCGCCGCAGCCATCATCGCTGCCGCACTCGGAGTTGTCGAGGTGGCCACACCACTCGGGATTATCGGAGCCTATCTCGATTGGCGAACCTACCGGACACGCGCTCGGCTCGGATAGTCAGTCAACACCTGCATCGATAGCAGACCGACGACCCATGGCGATCACGACAATGGCTCATACAGAGGCCATTTGTCTATCCGGCTCTTCTTGACCCGTCGCCAATCGATACGCCTGGTCCGCCGACTGGGACGAGAATCCGCGCCCGTTCGTTCGGCGCAAGAGCGCCGAACAGTTCTTCGACAACCTTGACGGACATTTCATCTGCATTCCCGACTCCGTGAGTTCATCGCTTAGAAACTGATCCAGTCATCGCTCGGAACGTGATCCACTGAGGGACACTACCCGGCAGGTTCGGCGGCGGGCCGGACGCTGGGAGAGAGGATGCTACGGACGCAGGATGTGCACGTGGTACGGCATCAGGTCCACATCGAGGGCCGGAGCCGGAGGCAGGTAGCGCGCGACCTGGGGATCAGCCGCAACACCCTACGGCGCTACCTGGAGGCGCCAAACCCTGTGCGCTGCTAGCGGATACCGAGAAGCCGGCAGGTCTTCGATGCGGTCCGGCCGCGGCTGGATGCGTTGCTGAGCCAGTGGTTGGAGCGGACCGCGCCGAAACAGCGGCTGAATGCGACGCGGCTGCATCGGCAGTTGCGCGACGAGGGCTACACAGTCGGTGTGACTACGGAGGGCCACTACCTGCGCGAGTGGCGCCGGCAGCGGGCCGAGGTCTACATTCCGCTGGTCCACCGTCCGGGCGATGAGGCCAGGTCGACTTCTTCGCGGTCACGGTCGAACTGTACGGAGGGCGCCGCCGGGTCTGGAAGCTCCTGGTCCGGCTGATGCACTCGGGCCGCGACTTCTGCTGGCTCTATGAGCGCCAGGACCAGCTGGCCTTCCTCAACAGTCACGTGCGTGCTTTCGCTCACTTCGGCGGCGTGCCGCAGCGGATGGTCTACAACAACCTCTCGGTAGCCCTACTGGATGCCACCGGCTTGAACGAGGGCGGCTACAGTCCTCTCGACGACAGTAGACCGAGCGTTTCAATGCGCTGGCAAGTGCTCACATCGCTGCCGCACGGCGACTCGCTGGACCAGATCTCGGAGGTGATGCGAGCGGACGTCGATCAGCTGGCGTCCGTGCGGATCTGAGAACGTTTTGCCCGCGAAGGGCCGCAGTCCCTGGCTAGCGAGATGGGCGTTGATCGTCTTCAGCAGCGCCCCGCCCAGTTGATGCCGCTCCAATAGGTGGCGGAAGTGCAGGATCGTCGGCTCGTCCGGGATCGGACCGTTGAGCTTGAGCCCACGGCAGTGGCGCACCGACTCGGACTTGTAGAGCAGGTCTTCCATCGCCGGGTCGCTGAGAGCCTGCCCCCGCGAAGGCGGGGGTTGTAGCAGAGCTGCACGCAATGCACGCGCAGCATGACGGCCAGTGGGTAGGGCCGGCGTCCGCGTCTCGGTCTGGGGTAGACCGGCTCGACCCGCGCCTCCAGCGCACCAGCCCGTCAAACCGCTCCAGGAACCGCTCGCGTCTTGTCTTGCGCTTCTTCTGCTCGAACTCCAGGCTGGCAAACCTCGGTTCCTGGATCAGATCGCTCCCTTCGGCTCTCTCCGTCAGGATCGTAACCGTCAATCAGAGACCTTGATCAGAGCGTTCCGAGCAACCACCGACGGGAGAAACCACGACCCCCTCCGAGTGGCCTAGTCTTGGAACGATCAACTGGCCTAGATCAAGAGCGATCAAAACGACGCAGCAACTGCAAGCTGCCCTTACGACAGGTGTTTGAGGACTGGCTGTTCCCAACCAAGGAGGGCTGTGGATGGCGCGCATTGCCGGAGCGTTTCGGCCCCCGCCCACACTACAAACGCAGTCGTGCTAGAAGATCGTCTGCCGCTGATTCTCACCCTGACGACAGGCCACTGGTGCGGCGGAGACGCGAACAGGGGCGGTCCACGGACCGCCCCTGTTGGTTGTCGCCCCGACTGTGACGGGAGTTCCGAGTTAGTCGTCGTCGATGATGGTCATGGTCCCTGCCTCGCGTTCCAGCGTGGCGCCGTTCGGGGAGGAGAGCCTCACCGTGAAGACTTCGTCCGGTTCGTCCCTGGAATCCTGATTCAGCCACACGGCTCCGGTGCCGCCGGTCTCACCCGCCCGAATCCGGATCTCTCCTCTCGCGTGCCAGAAGTCGTAGCTGTAGCCTTGACCGCCGCGCGCACGGTCCGCGCTGTACGAATGACTGGTAGTCCACTGCACGGTGACGTCCTCACTCGACGCCTCGGAGAGGGTCACTCGGAACACCAGGTCCGAAGCGCTCTCCGATGCGGAAGCGTCCTCTATGGAAACGGTGACCAGGGACACCGGCGGCGGATCGTCATCGTCCGTTACTGCGACCGTCGCTGAGGACGTGCCGAGGTCGTAGTCGCTGCCGTCGACCAACGTCGCAGTGACGGAGCCATCGGCTTCGTCCGCCGAATCGCCGGTCGTCGCGACCGTGAGCGTCGCGCTGCCGCCGGTACCGATGCTGACGGTTCGCGAACCGGTCGTGGCGCCGTAGTCGCCACTGGCGCTGACCGTCACGCTGACCGTGATGGCGCTGTCGGGCGCGGGAGTCGCTGTGAGGGTGAAGCTGGCGCTGCCGCCCTCGGTGACGCCGGCGCCGCCGGTGATGCTGACCACCGGCGGCGGCGGATCGTCGTCGTCGGCCACGCCGACCGTCGCGACCTTGTTCGCGCCGAGGTCGTAGTCGGTTCCGTCGACCAACGTCGCGGTGACGGAGCCGTCGGCTTCGTCCGTTGAGTCGCCGGTCGTGGCGACGCTGAACGTCGCGCTACCGCCGGTACCGATGCTGACGGTTCGCGAGCCGGTGGTGGCGCCGTAGTCGCCGCTAGCGCTGATCGTCACGTCGACCGTGATCGCATTCGTCGGCGCGGGATTCGCCGTCAGCGTGAAGCTCGCGTTGCCGCCCTCGGTGACGCCGTTACCGCCTGTGATGCTGACCACCGGAGTCGGCGGATCGTCATCGTCGGCCACGCTGACCGTCGCGACCTTGTTCGCGCCGAGGTCGTAGTCGGTTCCGTCGACCAGGGTTGCCGTGACGGAGCCGTCGGCTTCGTCCACTGAATCGCCGGTCGTCGAGACCGTGAACGTCGCGCTGCCGCCGGTTCCGATGCTGACGGTTCGCGAGCCGGTCGTCGCGCCGTAGTCGCCGCTGGCGCTGACCGTCACGCTGACCGTGATCGCGCTGTCGGGAGCCGGAGTCGCCGTGAGCGTGAAGCTCGCGCTGCCGCCCTCGGTGACGCCGGCGCCGCCTGCGATGCTGACCACCGGGGTAACCGCGACCTGCTCGAGTGGCGGCGCGTCATCGTCGTCGGCGACCTGCGCGGTCTGCGACGACAACTGGCCGATCGTGTAGCCGCTGCCGGCAGCGAGCGTCGCCGTGACGGAACCATCGGCTTCGTCCGTCGAGTCGTCGGTCGTCGCCAACGTCAGTGTGGCGCTGGACGTGCCGCCTGTGATAGTCACCGTCTGAGACCCGGCGCTGACGCCGTAGTCGCCCGAGGTCGTAATCGCCAGGCTGACATCCAGGTTGGCCGTCGGCGCGGGGCTCGCGGTGACGGTGAACGTCACGTTGGAACCCTCGGTTCCGCCGGCGGCTGCGGTGATGTTCACCTCAGGCGGCGGCGTCTGCTGGGTCTGCTGGGCCGCCATCTCCGCCAGCGCCACCTGCACCTTGGGCAGCGTGACGACGCCATCCGACCAGCTGTGCTGGCGTGAGAGCGCGAGCCAGGAGGCGATCCGCGCGTCGCTCATGCCACCTGGCAGGTCCTGGAGCCGGTTGAGGACCGCAGTCCAATCGCGGATCCCGTTCGCGTGGTTGCGGGCGGTGAAGTCGGCGATGTGCGCGTTAACCTCCGCGATCAGCGCAGGATCCACCGTGTACGTCGAATCCAGCACCTCACTGTCGAGGCCGTCGGAATCGACTGGATCGTCGTCGTCGATCAGCGTCAGGCTGACGCTGGACGGCGAGCCCACCGTGTACCCCTTCGGTGTCATGTGGTCGGGCATGATCCGTCCGACCACCGTGCCGTCGGCCAAATCGAGCTCGTCGGAGTAGGCCGTGTGCCTCCAGCTAGCCGTGGATTGGTGGGCGGGGATGATGATCGTGGTCTGTAGGGAGCTGGCGACCAGGTCCTCGCCCGAACCCATCTCCTCATCCGCGGCCAGGTTGACCGTGACGTCGAACTGCGGCGCCGGGTTGGCGGTGATGGTGAAGGTCACGTCGCCGCCCTCGGTCACCGACGTCGCCGCGCTGGCAATGGTCAGCGTCGGCGGCAGCGCCTGCTCCTGTTCCGAGGTCGCGGGTACGATCTCGACCACGCGGGTCTCCTCGTAGAGCGATTTGCCGATAGAGCGACTGGCCGTGTTCCGGTTGGGGCCGGGTTGACGCAGGCTGGGGTCGGGCAGGTCGGTGTCGGTCCGACTCAACCAGGCGTAGTTCCAGAAGGTGAGCGCCTTCCTGGTTCCCGGCGCCGCATCCTGCCTGACGTGCAGTCTCAGCCTGACCGAGTCGGTGGCCGCCGCGTCGGCATAAAAGCCCGCGCCCCAGTCGAGATCGGTTAAGGAGGATGGCGTGTCATTGCCGTAGAGGTTCGGCGACAACCCGATATCGCAAGGCGGGTCAATATACCGGTCGCCGCAGCCGCCGACCTTGACGAAGATGTAATCCTGATTCGAATGGCTAGCCAGCGACGGGTTCAACAGTTTGATGTGCACGTCGTGGGTAGCGCCCGCCTCCAGTTCGTCCGGGATGGCTTTCTGCAGGCCGCCGTCGCTCGCCTTGGTCCAGGTGACCCCGCCGTCGCCGGAGTAGAGGAACTCCTGATCCCAACTGTCGTCGTCAACGATGCGGAGATCCACGTACTCTGTGCTGAACGTCCGCGGCGTAACTTTTCTTTGCTGGGTCGGACCAATCCCCTCCTGGCCGGGCGGGCCGTCGTACACGTAGCCGCTGCCGGGCGCGGTCGTGCGCACCTTGTGCTCCAGCACGATGGCTTCATCGTGGGCGTCGGCGTCGTGACCGGCGGAATAGGTGACTGTCTGCCAGTCGTTGCGCTCCGCCCATGACACCCCGTTCGCGTGGTAAGGGCAGCCGCCAAACAGGTCATGCCACTGCGTGGTGGAAACGTAGTTGGTCGAAGTGACTACGTAACTGCTGCTCCCGCCCAACGGAGTCAATGTCCCATGGTCCTCGGTCCGGTGGCACTGGATCCGGTCCCAATCCGCTAGACCGGCGCCGACGTTGTGCGGGCCCTTCTTGCCCGTGTCCTCGATGCGGACGGAGGCTTGTCCAAACGCTTCGTCCTGGTCCATGTGTCCGATCAGCTTGTACTGGTACGTGACCGTGCCGCCGCCCTCCACCAACTGGACCAGCGGGCGGTCCGACTCCACCCAGCCGACGTCACTGTCGGGCATGCAGCCGCCGTTGGGGCAGGTGCGGAAGAGGATCGAGCCCCCGCGGCTGTCGTCGCGAATCTGGATCACCGCTTTCCCGACCCGTTCCCCCGACTGGGTGAATTCGAGATCCAGTTCCATCTCATCCGCTACGGTGTCCTCGATGGCTTCGATATCGAACCGCGCGATACGGTTTTGGACCGCGGCGTCAAAGGACGCGCTGCTGACGGCGGCGCTGCCGCCGGCCGGGTAGTAGATCTTGTACTCGCTGTCGGAGGGGGCCGGGTCGACGCTCACCGTTACCATGCCCTCGGTCAGTCTCAGTCCGCTGACGACGATGGTCTTGCGCTCGCCTTCGTACAACCACTTGTAGTTGACGTCGAACGGCGCACCGGTGTCCACTTGGAACACCGGGGAGATGCCGTACAGGGTATGCGACTGGCTGACGGGGGCGTTGTTATCGCTGATCGGCCCGGTGGTACTCGGGCCCACGGAGAATCGTCCCCGCCGGGCATGGGTGGCGTGGCCCAGATAGTTGGCGTGACTGGCGCCGTCGGTGGCGGTGCCGGTCCAGGGCCAGTCGGAGTGACTGTCTGGGTTGCCCCACTGGGTTCTGCGGTCCGACTGGCTCCAGTTCTGCCAGCGGTCGCTCCAGAAGCCAGCGTAGTTCGGCGCCACCTGCGGGCCGTTCAGCCAGTAGATGGGCACGCCGCCGCCGGTCAACCCGGCGTGGTTGCGGGCGCTCACGGACGCGGTCGAGCCGACCACCCGGAACTGCTGGGCGTAGGGCCGGATCGCGGTGTGCCCGTTGGCGGCCCGCATTCGGACGGTGGCGTCGTAGGTGGCGATGTCGCCGGAGGTCGCGGGGATCAGGTTGGTGGTGATGAACAGCAGCCGGAACTTGCCGCCGGGCTGGACCCCGCTGGGGATCAGCGCCCAGTCCTGAGGGACGACGACCACGTTCTCGACGTTGCGGATCGTCAAACTGAAACGGTCAGTCTGTGGGGGTGAGCCGGCCGCATGCGGGTCGGCGCCGCCGCCCACGTTGGTGGCGGACCCGAGCGTCCCATCGAACTCGGCGTTTGACGCCAGACTAATGGTGATCGCCTCGTCTGATTCCGCCGAGAGG
This sequence comes from Dehalococcoidia bacterium, assembly GCA_965207365.1. GTDB lineage: Bacteria > Chloroflexota > Dehalococcoidia > Bin125 > Bin125 > Bin125. Next base: position 2,553,285 of record OZ242281.1, read on the forward strand.
TCATCGAGTTCGGCGGCGACCTCCAGGACGGCAGTCTGCGCGCCCGCGCCGCTGAAGGTGACGACCTGGTGCGCGAACGCCTCCCCGCTACCGACCACGGGCAGACCCAGGGATACCCCGGTATTGGGCGAGTCTGCGTCCAGCGTGATAGACCAATCCGACGTGGTCACGGCGGCAGCCATTTGGTCGATGCGCAGCGGCACGGCGATGACCTCGGCGGGCCCGTGGTCCCCGGCGCCCACCAGCGGGCGGCTCAGGCTCACCTCGAACCGCGCCGTGCCGCCTTCGTCCAGCGTGCCCCCGCCGGTGTCAGTGCGCGTCAGGGTGACCACCGTCGGGTCGTTATCGACCACGGTCAGCAGGACCGTGCGGTCTGCGGGGACGACGGTAAACGCGCCTCCGGGTGGGGTGTTGGGATAGATCTGCACGTAGGCGTAGTTGGGCTTGTCCACGCTGTCGTCGCTGGGATGTATTCGATACGCGATAGAGGTGTCACCCTCGGCTATCAGCGTGCCGATGACCTGCGTGTTCCCGTTCTGGGCAGTGCCCGGGGTCCCCGTGTCGATGCCGCCGGCCGGCGCCGGGCTGTCCAGGGTGAAGCGAAGCTGCCGTGCGCCGGCCAGGCCTTCGGCCATGGTGGGGTAGGTGAAGCCGGCCGGGGGGCCGGCGCCGTCGATGGACATCGTGATCGTGCGCGAGGTCTGCGCCGCGGCGTCAGGCGGGCTGCCGCCGCCGAGCGTCAGCAGCGCGACGAAGACCGCCAACAGCGGCAGCGCCGCAATTCGGCGCAGCCGCCGCTTGTCACGCGCCCGCCAGCGATGCGCCCACTCCGACCATCGGGATGCGGCGCTCATTTTGCGGGGGGGGGGGGGGTAAAGAGATTCAGGAACGACACAACTGCCTCCTCGACGGCTCGGGCCCTGGTAGCGGCTACATGACCGTTACCCACGAGCGTACCAACATCCGCCGACCGAACAACAACGAGGGGACAGAACATTCAGCATAACCACCCAACCGTCCCCGAGCGAGGCCCCGCTCCCTCTCCGCGCGAATCGGCCTAGCAGATAGCGCCCCGCAGATCGCAACCCCGCAGGCGCAACAACCGCCGGACAACACCATTAGCTTGAACCTGATTGCAACAGTTCTCGACATTGTCCAGTTCGGCGGGCTTGGGCCGCTAGAGCCCTATCAGCTTTTCCGGTCGAGAGGCTGCAAGCCAGCAGATTGTCCGTTCCCTATAGGACGCACGGTGTTGGTAGGCTCGGTGCTATGTATTCGTACCGAGTTAGCGTCTACGACCTTTTCCATGCTGCACACCGCAAGGCAGTTCAGTTGGTGCTGAGCCACGCCAAATGTCCTCCCCCACCTATGCGAGCTCGATTTACCGCTGTCGAGACTCCTGACGATGAGCAGCAAGCCTTTGATGAGGGACTCCGGACAGTTGAGGACGCCTTTGGGGAAATGGAACAGGCAATCGAGGCATTGCGCGCCGTTCTCCCTGAAGAGGTGAGGAATGCTGGCAATCTTGGACGGCACCTAGAGTTCACACGGGACTACCTGCGGAAGAAATCCCCTGACAGATGTGCGCACGATGCTGACGATATTCTGCACCACGACCTGCCTCTGCTCATTGAGCGCTTCGACGCCTGGTACCTGGCTCAGTCGCGCCTCGACCCTGAGCTGCTGCAGCGGCTTGAGGCATTCACTCAGTTGGCACACGTCAACAGCGCGGTCAGAGAGGGTTGGGCGTCCTTCAAGACCCGCAGCGTCGGGTGCTTTGATCTCTCCGGAAACATCGATGGAGCAAAACTGGCAGTCCAACTGTTCGGCAGTAGTGGCGTCCTCAGGGACTCGTTGAGTGACAAGGACTGCGAGGCCTACTTGAGTCTCCTTCGCGGCCTCTATTCGGTCAGTAGAAATCCAGTCGTTCACAACGACGCAGCGCCGAATCCTGCGGTAGCCGACGCGGTGTTGACGCTTCTCAGCTATGTCCTCGCTCGTTTGGAAGAGGTGCAAACCGGCGACAACGAGGGCCGAGACCAGCCAACCAACGCCCGTCGTCTCGCTGCCAAGCGGGAATGAGCAATCCGGGTTTAGCGGCGATAGGAATCGGCCAACGCGGTGTCGGCGCATCTGTCCGTCCCAGAACAACTTCTACTACAAGACGGCAACCGTAGACCGCTGGCTGTACACAGGCACGGTCACATTCAAGCCGCTGCGAGTGTCCGCTCTCAGCGTGGAGAGCGCCCAAGACGGCGCGGCGGACGCACAAATGCAACCAAGTGCTGACGGCGAAGCCAACAACGTGGGCACAGAAGGCGGCTTGATGTCCGACGAAGAGTGAGCAACCGACTATTCGTATCGGCCGCAGGCACGAAAAAAGAGGGTCACACATGGACTTCGGGAGGCCGCCGCGCATCAATCGATGCGCGACGACCCCTCGATCAAGTCGGGGCCAAGCTCCCCTTTTCCTTACCCGCCGGCAGCGGCCATGCCGGACTGCTGCTCGCGTTCGAGCGCCCAGTCAAAGAGCGAGACTGAGGGCTCGACTTGCTTGCGCCGACGATTCTTCGTCGGTTGCGGCTCGTCCGAGAGGAACTCGGCCCAGCTGAACAGGTCTCGCTGCTGAGGTGCGGTGCCCGTGTGATGCTCGCATGGGATGACCGCGACGGCGGACTCTGCTTCGACCGTTGCGCCGACCGGTAGCGTAAGCGGTTCCGGCGTTGGTTCGACCGGTCGCCAGGAGTCGTCGACCAGGAGCGACTCAGCGTCGGCCGCGACCTGCTGCGCCTGGGCGAAGATGTCCTCGACCGACTCGTGGTCGTCCTCGTCGCCAGCGACGAGCTTCCTTGCCAGCGCCAGCATGAGGTCGTCGCCGTCGTCTCCGTAGGCGGCGAGACCGTCGTCGGGCAGCTCGCCCTCGACCGCGAGCGAGCTCTGCAGCTTCTGCGCGACGAGCTTGAGCGCGTCGGCCTGCTGCGTGTTCCGATAGGCCATGAACACGACCTTGACGGGGCGTGTCTGGCCTATTCGCCACGAGCGTCGTGACGCCTGACGCATGGTGTAGACCGAATAGTCGGTCTCGAACCAGCAGATCGTCGGGAAGTCAATCAGGTCGAGCCCGGTCTGAACCAGCCTGGGGTGGCAGATCAGCACGTCAATGCCCTGCTCGACCTGCTTGGCGACCCACGTTTCGCGTTTGTCCGGCGCGACGGCGTCGGCTTTCATCACGGCTGAACGGAAGCCGTTCTTGGTCAAGAACGCCTGCATCCGGCCAGTGATATCGCGCGTGCCTGTGTGGGTCGCGTAAACCAGGACTCGCCGACCGGCCATCCGCTCCTGTGCCACGAGGTCGATCAGCGCCTGCTCCTTCGGATAGAGGCGGTCGCCGTCGAGCGGCGGCAGTTGGACGAGGATGTTCTCCTCGTCCGACCCAGGATCAAGGACGGTCTCGCCGCGCGTGCAGCCGTCGGGGTAGGCGAGCAAGGACTGTAGGTAGGCGGCCAAGAGCCGCTTCGAGCCTTGCGCGAGCGCCGATAAGAGCGCGGCGCGCATCGTCGCTTCGAGGTCGGCATACGCCGAGCGTTGCGAGTAGGAAACACCCTCAGGCGACTTGGCTTTCGGGTCCGGCTCGGAGTCGAGCGATGACAGCATTACCTGCTCCTCGTAGCTCGGCAGTCCTGAGGCCACGTCCGCGAGCCTGAGGAAGACCGTGTTGCCGATCAGGTGGAACAGCGCTGATGGCGCGAGGCCAGGGCGTTCTCGCACGACCTTGCGATAGCTGCGACGTTTACTCGAACGGCCGTCGGCGGCGTCATCGTCGTCCGACTTGCCGATCGATTGCTCCAAGAACCCATACCGCTGAATCCAGCGTGACTCCTCAGTGCGCTCGAACTCCGACCGAATCTCGGGCGAGAACCGATAGAGCAGATGAAACAGCGTCGACGAATAGCCGCCCATCAACGTGCCGCTCAAGCTCAGCGACTTGCCGCAGACATCGGCGAGCACGCCGGCGGCGATGCCCTGCGCCGAGCCGCGGCCCTTGTACTCGTGGACTTCGTCGGCGATCAGCAGGTCGAAGAAGCCGCGCATGCGCAGCTTGACGTAGTCGGCCAACGGGAAGCGCTTCGGCCCAGTCGGGTCGGCCTGCCAGAGCGCTGAGCCGCACTCCGGGCAGCGCAGCTTGCGTCGTTTGAGGGCGGTCTCGGCGAGCGGCACGCCGTGCTTGTCCACGATCTGCTCGAAGCAGTCGGGACAGCATGGGACGCGAATCGGCTCGCCGGTCTCCTGATCGCGTGCGAGTTTGCCATCGGAAACGGCGAGCCGTTCGATCGTGGCCGGTCGCCAGCGATAGGAGAGCTTGGCCCGCTCTCGCGACATGACCGCATAGAGCGGACCGACAGTTGAGAGCCGCTGGAGCTGTTCGAGGTCGGTGATTGAGGAGACGATCACCGCGCGAGCCATCGGAATCGTCTCTTCGATCTCGCGCTTCCACTTGCGGGTCAGATGCGGCGGGCAAAGCACGAGCACGCGTCGGAAGCCGGCGAGGTGCGCGGCTGCGGTGCCGATGAACGTCTTGCCGGTGCCCATCTCGCCAACGACGGTCGTGCCGCGCTGCGAGTTGAGCGAGAGCGCCGCCCCGCGAATGGCGTCCTCCTGCGCGCCCAAGGGCGTGCGCAGCAGTCGAGGCATCGGGCGTTGGTCGGTGGCGGGGCTGTAGACGGGTGGGTAGGACGCGATCACACGCTCGGTGATGGCGTCACGGTAGGTGTCGATGAACTCGCCGAGGTTCATGGTTGGCTGTCCCTTCTGTGGACTGATTGGTGGCGATGAACGTGAAGAAGCCCCGTCGTCCAGTGGGAACGGCGGGGCTTCGTGGTTGAGAACGGCTCGCCGATAAAGGTGAGCTGGCTGGGTGTTGGTTAGGCGACGCTGCTCCGTTATTCGATAGCGGTGGCGGGGTTGTCGTGCCGCCGGTCGAACATCGGGTAGGCACGCTCGCGGCTGCCGCGAGCCTCCAACCGAGCGCAAGTCGCGCACTGGTTCAGCGGCAGCGCGTCAGCGTCAGGCGTGAAACGCTGGTCGCCGACCGAGTAGAACTCGCGGCAGAAGCCGCATTGGGTGGTCAGACTCATGGCAAGTCTCCGTTTCGGACTGATCTCCCGATCTCAATCGGGAGGTGGGGATGCTCTGTGCAGTCGAAGTCTGCGCAGCACGGGCACGGTTCGTCAGCGAGAACGATCAGCGCCAAGTGCTGAATCGCTTCGAGCAGCTCGTAGGGATGCGCCTCGCTGCTGAGCAAGACGCGCTCGAGCTGCTCGCGGCTGATGCGCTCATCCAGCGACTCGCGGAGGTCGTGCAGGGCGCGGCCCAGCAGTTGCTCGTAAGTGTGGTGATCCAAGTCGTTCAAGTTGACGACTTCCTCGTGGTTCATGGTGAGTTGTCCTTTCCGTGGACTGATTGGTGGTGATGGACGTGACGAAGCCCCGTCGTCCAGAGAGAACGACGGGGCTTCGAAGTTGAGAACGGCTCACCTGTAGAGATGAGCGGGCTGGGTGAATCAGGCGTCGATGTCGGTGATCTCGCCGGTCTGGAGGTCGAGCGAGACGACCGTGGTGCGCATCCGCTCGCGGTAGACCTCCTTCTCGGGCGTCTCCTCGACCAGGATCATCTCCTTGGCCGTCCGACCCTTGACCAGGATTCGCGAGCCGCCTGCCTCCAACTCGAGGTTGTCGAGGAAGCCGGCTGCGACCAGCATCGCCAGATGCCCGCGTCGCAGCGGCATCAGCGGTCGAGTGCGCGCGTCCTCCTGCGGCCAGAGCGCGTCGGTGATCTGCGGACTCTGCCACAGCCCAGAGCGTCGAGCTTCGGCCGCGGCAGCCACCGGGTCGATGGTTCGAGTCGTGAACAGGACCTCGCCCGCCGTCTCCGCGCGGATGTTGAACTCCGAGTAGCGAACCTCGTCCAGCGACGCCAACTCGCCGTCGGCCCAGCGAGCGATCTGCCCCTCGGCGTAGGCGTCCGGAAACGCGTCGTGTTTGCGCTCGCCGATCACGACGACCTGGTCGAACACCTCACGCTCAGGCTCCGGAAACGCCCAGCAGCTCAGCCGCGAATAGTGCGAGGCGAGGTACCTGGCCGACACTCGAAGCCGTTTGCGCGGCACGATGTAGACCAAGAGGCCGTCCGGCGCGAGATAGCGCGAGCATTGCGTCAGGAACGCGTGCTCGGTGCGCTGGTCCTCGGAGTCATGGTCATACGGTGGGTTGAGCCACAAAAGGCTGAAGGCGCGGTTGGCGATCGAGCAGCGGAAGATGTCCGCCGCCAGCGTGCGGTCGAGGGCTTGCTGAGCAAACTGCGACCGTTCTTGATGCAGTTCGACGCCGAAGGTCTCGACGTCAAGGCTGGTGCGTCGCTTGAGTGCGCGGGCTGCGAGGCTCAGGGCCTCGCCGGCGCCGCAGCAAGGATCGAGCAGACGTAGGGTCTGCGGCGCCGAGCCTCGGACGAGGCTGGCACGTTGGGGTGCGATCAGCTGCAGGATCAGCTCGATCACGCGAATCGGGGTCGGGTAGAACCCACCCTTGGCTTGGGCGGCGAGTCTCATCGGGATGCTCCGTTCGTGATAGCGGACTCGGTGTGTTTGGGAAGGGAAAGTCGCCCGGAGGCGACGGCTCGCGAGAGTTCCTCGCGGAGCAGATCGTGGTTGGGCGCGCATCGGTAGGCGGCGATGCCGACCGACTCGAGCGGCACGATCGTCTCGTTGCGCTGACCGGTCCGCCAGAGCCAGTCGGCCCAGTCGGGCGGCAAGGGCAGGTCCGAGCGTCGGTCGAGGAAGCGTCGATGCAAGGCTGGCGCCGCCTCCTCATCTGGTGCGAGCAAGAGGAACTCGTAGCGCTCGAAACGAAACTCGGCGAGTTTGCTGTAGACCATCGCCTGCCAGCCGCCTGATGATGGCAGGCGAGCAATCTTGGTCGTCCAGGTGCCAATCGTCTCCTCAGGCACGACGCAGCGCTGATAACCGCCCGAGTGCGGCAGCCCATCGGCGCCGCGAATCAAGAACGCGGTCTCGGGCGGTTGCTTGAGCAGCGCCGCCCAGATCGCCTTGACCGCCGTCTGCGAGCCGAGCATCGAGAGGAACCAGAGTCCCTCGGTCCGCTCATCGCGGGCGAACGCGTCGACCGTGGCCGAGAAGCCGCCGGCCGAGATGGTGTAGAGCTGGTCGCCTCCGTCGAGAGGCGTGGTTGGGGTGTCGAGCATGGTGCTCGTCCTTTCCAGTGAACAGGTTGGGTTGTCAGTTGCGAACGGATTCAGTCGAGGAAGCCTCCGTTCTTGATTGAAGCGAAAGTCCCGTCGCCGATCACGACGTGGTCGAGCAGCTCAACGCCGAGCAGCTTGCCGACCTCGACCAAGTCCTTGGTCAAGCTGATGTCGGCGCTGCTGGGCGTCGCGTTGCCAGAGGGATGGTTGTGCGCGACGATCAGACTTGGCGCCGACTCGACGATCGCCGGCTTGAAGACCTCGGCAGCCCGCACCAAGGCCGAGTAGGCGTTGCCCTGATAGATCGTGCGCTGGCCGACGATCCGCAGTTGGCGGTCGAGCAACAGCACGCGCACTTGCTCTTGCGCCAGCGGCGACATCTCGGCGCGGAGCAGGTCGAAGACCTGCTTCGATGTCGTGATCTGCTCTGCTTCGGGCGAGCATTCGGGCCGAGTCTCAACCTCGTAGCGAATCGCGAGCTCGCTCAGCAGCGAGAGGTTCGAGCGCAGGGCGTTGAGCAGTTCCTGCCGCTCGCTGTCGACCAGCCGCGGCTGGTCGGAGTCGTCGTTCGCGAGAGCGAACAGTTCGGGTTGGATGGTGGTCATCTGAGAGTTCCTAATGGGGTCAGATCAGTCGCCGGAGGTCCTCTGGCAGACTGGTCCTGGACCCTGCTGGCCGGTGAGCTCTCTCGGTTCCTGCGGCGTGTGACCGCTGAAGAAAGACTGAGCCCTTGCCGGCATGTCTGGGTTGTTCTGCAGCACTGATGGGGTGTCGTGCCCAAGAGCACCGATTCATTAGGCCGTCGCGGGACCAACCCACCGGGTCGCACCAGAAAGCGCGAACTGGAGAGGAACCGAAACACGATGGCCTTGTACTTGGGTGATGACTGGGCGGAGGACCACCACGACGTCCATCTCATGGACGAAGCGGGCGAGCGGCTTGCCGCCCGGCGGCTGCCCGAAGGGGTGGAGGGCATCACCGCCCTGCACGAACTGGTTGCCGGGCACGCCTCGGGACCGCACGAGGTGGTCGTCGGCATCGAGACCGACCGCGGCCCGTGGGTGATGGCCCTGGTGGCGGTCGGCTACCGGGTCTACGCGATCAACCCGCGCTCGGCGTCGCGCTACCGCGACCGCCACCAGGTCAGTGGCGCCAAGTCCGATGCCGGGGACGCGAAGCTGCTCGCCGACCTCGTGCGGACCGACCGGCATAACCACCGCGAGGTCGCCGGCGACAGCGACGAGGCGGCCGCCGTGCGTATCCTCGCCCGCGCCCACCAACAACTCGTCTGGGACCGCACCCGGCAGACGAACCGGCTCCGCAACGCGCTCAGGGAGTACTTTCCCGGGGCCCTGCAAGCGTTTCCCAGCCTGGCGCACGGTGACGCCGTGGGGGTGCTGGCGACCGCACCGGGGCCGCGCGAGGCGGCGCGGCTGAGCACGTCGCAGATGCGCTCGGCGCTGCGCCGCGGCGGCCGTCAGCGTAACGTCGAGCAGCGCGCCGCCGAGCTCCGTCAGGCCTTCCGAGTCGAGCAGCTGGAGGTGCCTGCCACGGTCAGCCAGGCCTTCGCCGCGACGACCAGGGCGACCGTGACCCAGATCGACGCGATCAACGGACAGATCGCCGAACTCGAGGCCGAGCTGGCAGCCTCTTTTGAGCAGCACCCGGACGCCGACATCTACCGTTCCATGCCCGGTCTCGGTGTCGTGCTCGGCGCCCGGGTGCTTGGCGAGTTCGGGGACGACCCCGAACGCTATGAGTCGGCGAAGTCCCGCAGGAACTACGCCGGCACCTCGCCGCTCACCGTAGCATCGGGCCGCAAGCGCACCGTGAGGGCGCGCTTCATCCGCAACCGGCGGCTCGGCGACGCCACCATGCAGTGGGCGATGTGTTCGTTGCGCGCGAGCCCCGGTTGCCGCGACTTCTACGACCGCCGTCGCGCCGCCGGCGACCCGCACTACCAGGCCCTCCGCGCCCTGGCGAACCGCCTCGTCGGCTACCTGCACGGGTGCCTCCGCTCGCAGACCCCCTACGACGAAGTCCTCGCCTGGAGTCACCGTTCGCGCCACGAGGATCGCGCCGCTGCTTGACTCTTGTAGTCATGGGGTGTCTTTCAGGTTTGGGAACGGAAAGAGGCCGCGTCCCGGGGTGGGAGCGCGGCCTCGTGGATGCCCGTGCGAGACGGGCGAAGCTGGGACGAGAGTCCGTTAGAAGGGAGCGTCGCCCCCCTCGTCCTGGTCTGAGCGGTCGTTGCGCGCGTCGAGGAAGATCACCTCGCTGGCGTGGACTTCGACCTTGCTGCGCCGCTCGCCCGAGTCGGTCTGCCAGCTGTGTTGCTGCAGCCGACCCGCGACGTGGACGCGGTCGCCCTTGCGGACGTAGCAGGCGACGGCCTCGGCGGTCTTGCCCCAGACGACAACGTTGTGCCAGTCGGTCTCGGCGGGGCCGTTCTTGGAGTAGCGGTCGGTCGCCAGCCGCAGCTGGACGACGGCGGTGCCGTTCTTCGTGCTGCGCAGTTCGGGGTCGGCCCCGACTCGGCCCAGCAGCGTGACTTGGTTGATGGTGCGTGCCATCGTGGTTGCTCCTTTCCAAGAGCGTGTTGCGACGAGGGAACGTCCCTCGTCTGTTTGGACATGGGAAAGTGAGAGGCCGCGTTCCGGACGGAACGCGGCCTCTGCAGTGCCCGTGCGAGACGGGTGGAAGGACTGGGAGTCCGTTAGAAGGGAGCGTCGCCTCCCTCGTCTCGGTCTGCGTGGTCGCTGCGCGAGTCGAGGAAGATGACCTCGTGCGCGTGGATTTCGACCTTGCTGCGGCGCTCGCCGGAGCCGGTCTGCCAGCTGTGCTGTTGCAGCCGACCGCTGACGTGCACGCGGTCGCCCGTGCGCACGTAGCGGGCGACAGCCTCGGCGGTCTTGCCCCAGCAGACAACGGTGTGCCAGTCGGTCTCGGACTGGCCATCGGCGGACTTGGAGTAGCGGTCCGTGGCCAGCCTGAGCTGGACAACCGCCGTCCCGTTCTTGGTGCTGCGCAGTTCGGGGTCGGCCCCGACTCGGCCCAGCAGGTTGACCTGGTTGATGGTGCGTGCCATCGGTGGTGCTCCTTTCAAAGAGCGTGTTGTGGCGCGAAACGCTCGCGCCTGTTTGGGAACGAGAAGAGGCCGCGTCCCGGAGTGGGAACGCGGCTTCTGGTGCGTCCAATAGAGGACGGCGTTAGCTGACTCGGATGTACTCCGAGTGACTTTCGGTGACGATCTCGGCCCGCTGGTCGGGGTCGAGCAGCGCGTTGAGCCGCTTGTGGTCGACCTTGTAGCGCTTGGTCGAAACCATCCCGACCGTGCGGGTTTTGTCGCGTCCATCGAGTTGGGACTTGGGAACGCCTTGCGTTTTGAGCCAACCTTCGAGCGTCGCGAGCGACTCCCGCTTGTCGGTGTTGAGCGACTTGATCAGCTCCGACAGCTCCTCGTAGTGCCACAACGCCGACTTCGCCTCTTCGTCTGAGACGGGCTCGACTTTCGAGTCGGAGGACGCCTCGATTGGCGACGGCTCAGGCAGAGCTGGCTGGCAGACATCGAGATACGGGCAGCTTCAACACTGCCAATCGGACGCCGTGAAGTCGCGTTCGGGCAGAACATCAGGATCGGGTCCGTTGGTATCGAGGTGGTCGGCGAGTGAGCCGAGCCAATCGCCGGCGCGCCGCCAAGCGCGCTCGACCCGCTCAGCCGGGATGACTTCGTGATCCCATTTCCGCGACCCGGTATCGAGCGTTGCGATGACGATGTCACGGACCTCGCCGAAGAGACCCAGCGAGTAGCAGGCCGCCTGCGCCACCGAGTCGGGATGACTGCGCTCAGCGCCGAGTGTCTGCCAGCGCTTGAACGCCTCTGGACCTCGAGTCTTGACCTCGATGACGAGTTCATCGCCTTCGGCTGGCGGCGAATCATCGAAGAGGAAGCTGTCGATGGTGTTCGCGCCGACGACGGGCAGGAAGCCTGTCGCGTCAGGATGGCCACTGACGACGAGGCCTTCACCTAGCTCGACTGCGACGGCTGTTGGCGTGTTGCGGTCGACGGGTTGAATCGTCCAACCAGCTCGCTGCATGGCGCGGACGACAACGGGTTCGAGCGCGTTGCCGGACTCCATGATCGTCAAGGACTTGGACGAGATCGGGTTGGTGACAGGCTGCTCGGTCGCCGAGTACCAGAGCGCACGCCGACAGCGGCCCAGTGCGGAGGCGCGGACTTCCAGCTGGCCGTCGTCGGTGAACCGCGCCATCGGCCGGTTGTACGGGTTCGGGTTGGTATGGTCGGACATGTCGATTCCTTTCTGTCCGATAGAAGAAGGCGGGGCTGCGTTCGCTTGGAAGGCAGCCCCGCTCAGGTAGGTGTTTCGCCGCGGAAACGGAAGGCGTTAGCCGTGCCGCTGCTGCAGCTTGTCGGCTGCGGAGGCGATCAGCGGCGTCAGGTCTGCGACGCCGAGCTCGTCGAGGTCGCGGCCGACCTTGCGCAGGACCGCGGCGCGAACTTGCTCCTCCGAGAAACCCTGTTGGGCGCTCAGGTCGATCAGCTGAGCCCGGAGGTTGCGAGCGTCCGAGTCGTCAGCGCGCGGTCGGGTCCCATTCGCTTCCGGCCGGTGGTCCGGGCGTGGTTGCCGTGGCTGCGATCGCGTCCGGGACTGCCCGTTGGTGGTCGGCGGGTCGCCGTAGAGGCCGTTGCCGAAGCGGTCGCCGAAGCTGCGTAGTGCGCGCTTGAGTGCGTCGGTGACCGCGCCCTTGTAGGCGGTCTCGTGGCCTTCAACCGAGTCATCCGAGACCGGCTGGAAGCCGACGTCGGTCCGCGACGGCGCACCGGGCACGGTCACGCGAACCGTGGCCGAATAGGCCGCGCCTGACTTGAACTCGCGCAGCGTGACGTCGCCGACGAGCTCGTAGCCCCAGCCGCCATAGCCGAAGACCTCGTTGGCCTGTTCGATGGCTGTGTGGCCCTCGATGTACGAGAACCGGCGACCGCCGCGGCCTTTGCGCTCGGAGACCAGCGCCGCATCGAGCGGCTGCCGCAGGGCGTCGTTGACGTTGGGCGAGAGCGCGTCCCAGTGGAACTCGCTGCCGAGGCTGTTGGTGCTGGTGGGCGCCGCGCCGTTCATCGGTCGCGCCCCGTTGCTGTGGTTGCCGTTGCCGTTCGTGTGGATGTGGGTGCCATTCTTCATAGCGTTGTTGCTCCTTCGTTGAGCGGTGAGATGGGGTGGGTTGGAGTCGTGTCACGGACACGATCAGGCTTGGGTCCAGTGACCCTCCGTTCGTTGATTGGGGCCGGGTAGATGGTTGCCTCAGTGAACGGTGGCGGTTCGCTTCAGCAAATCGAGGAAGACTGCGCGTCCGTCTTGGAGCGTTGCGAGGTCGGCGGCGTCCCAAACGCCCCGGGGCAGTTGGACGATCCGCGAGCGATGCTCTCCAAGCAACTCTCGCAATCGATCGGCTGCCGTTTGGCCAGCGTCGTCAGAGTCGAAGGCCAGGAAGATGCGCGGCTGTCCTCGAAGCGCAGCCACGGCCTTCTCCAGCCCTTGCGTGCCGAGCGCCGCCACCGCAGGGATGTCCCAACTGGCCAGCGTGAGCCAGTCGAAGAGTCCCTCGGTGACGACGATCCACGGCGACGGGCATGACAATCGACCGAGGCCGAGCACCGGCTTCGGACCGGGCAGAGCGGTGAATCGCTGCCTGGAGTCGGGTTGGATGCTTCGACCCGCGAGCCAATGCACGCGTCCCCCGTGTCGGAGCACGGGGCAGGCGGCGACGATTTCGGGGACGACGATCATCCTCGTGAAGCGCTCGCCGTGCTCGGTGAACAAGCCGCTGGACTGCAGCCGAGCGTCGTCGAAGCCGAGGCATTGCAAGTGCTCACGCAGACCGTGTCCAGTCGAGTACCCCAAGCCAAGTCCCCGGGCCGACGCGAAGTCGATGCCGCGTGAAGCGAGGTAGCCAATTGCCTCCGGCGACCGGCTCAACTGCGCCCCGTAGAACTCGGTCGCCGCAGTCAACAACTGCCGGTCGGGGTTGAACGGCTGCGCCGGTGGTTGATGGGAAACCGGGCGACCGGGCCGCTGAACCGGCTCCCAAGAACCGCCTTGCAGCCGACGAATCGCCTCGGGCAGGTCGACACCATCCAATCGTTGGATGAAGTCGAGCACGTCGCCGCCGAGTCCGCAGCCGAAGCAGTACCAGCGCTGCGAGTCGGCGTAGACCGTGAAACTGCCCTCGTTCTCCTCGTGAAACGGGCAGACGCCCTGTCGCACGCGGCCTCGTCCCTTGAGAACAACACCGCTCGACTCGACGACATCGCCGAGCGGGTAGCGTCGCTTGAGGGCCGGGATATCGACGGTGGCGATCACGAGGCGCCGCCTCTTGTGGGGCGACGGCGCTGCTGGCGAGCCTGTCGAAACCGCCAGAGCAGCATCGCCGCCCAGCCGATTCCGAACGCGTTGAGCGCCAGGACCTCGACTCCGTAGCCGAAGGCCAGTGGCGCGACGAGCATCGCGATGACGGCGCCGACGACCAGCAAGCGAAGGTCCCTCCAGCTGTGTCGCTGCTGACCCGTCGCAGGAGGCTGGTTCGCTGGTGGAACCGTGTCGCCTCGCTGGTACGCCGACCAGATCGACTCGCCGGTCAACTCTTCGAGCCGCTTGATGATCCGTTGCCGCGAGCAATCCGCGTTGTGGCAACGGACATCAATCGCGCCGCCATCAGGCCGTTGTCGGAATGACAAGCGGTCGTCCAGCGAGCCATGGCAGACCGCAGCCGTGTGAAACCAGCCGCGCTCGAACCGAACTCGGTGTGGCAGCCGTCCTGCAATCTGCCAGGCGTCGGGCCCGACGTAGCGGCCTTGCGCAGCAGTGGGTGTGTGGAAATCTCTCATCGGTAGAACTCCTTTCTGAGGTGTCGTTGAGTGACGAGAGTGCGTGATTGAGTGGGTGGAAACTAGGTTGACAGGTGGAGACCAGCGTCGGCATCGAGACGCTCGGTCAGCGCAGTTGGTGATTGGAAACGGGAGTTAGACACGCTTAGCCCACGGTCGGATGCCGTTGACCAGTGGGAGTCGAAGCGTGGAAGGAGGGAGACGCGAGTCGGATCAGGGACGATCTACGAACCCGCGCGGACACGAAGCAACCGAGCTGCCCGTCAGGAGAGCTCGATCAGACGCAATTCCGGCAATTGGGAGGCAGCTTTGCCTTCACGCCAATCGCGATGCCAGTTCCTGCAATCTCAAGTCGCGCGTCCGGGGAGCAAGACTCAACCCGCCAACCGACCTCGCGCCGCAGGAGTGCGCGGTTGTCTCTCTGTCTGAACCAAACCGTCGGGAGAGCAAGACTCAATCCGTCGGGTCAGGTTCGGGCCGGAGACGAAACCCACCAGTGTTCTGAGGAGGAACCGCTGGTTGAAACCGTAAACCACAGTCATTAGACACGGATCGGCGCTGCGCCACCATGTCCTCGGCGTCCGATTTGGTCGCGACTGTGTTTGGTTGCTCACATTCCGCGATGCTCGGCGGTTACCGAACTACGACACGGTAGTCGAGCAAGATCTGCTGCAAGTAGGCCTGGCCGAGACCCAGATCGAGCCTGCGCTGGTTGACAGGTAACTGCACATCATCCGTGACTTCGACCAAGCAATCTGCCGGAACACGATCGGCGTATAGCATGAACGCGAAGCCGTCTGGCTCACGACGTGAGCGCCAGGTGAGACCAGCAGACCACGGCGCCCAGCGACGAATCGCCGCCGCCCATTGTCGTGCGAGCGCGTAGTCGGACGCGGGGCCAGCGGTGAGCCACGTGTCTTGGCCTACTGCAGCCAGGTCTGCGCCACTGCGAAGGTTGACGAGTCGCAAGTCGACTGTCGAAGCCAACCAGCCGATCTTGCGATTGGCGATCTGCGCTCGTGGAAGCATCCGGGCGCCCCGCTGCGTCGGCGGTAGGTCCCGCAGCAATGCTTCGGAGACAGCCGTGCGATCGTTCGAAGCGGCGTAGAGGAAGGCAAACGGATCGTCCTCTGTGGCGTCGAAGCGCCCGCCCCGCAACTCGTGCCGAGCGATTTCGCGGTTGAACTCAGTGGCGCCGAACTGGCTGCTGTGTACCCGAGAAAGTCGAGTGCCGGCAGCGAGCAGGTACTCGTGCGGCTCACCGTCGAAGCGAGTGGGTGGCTCGGCCCGCACCACCGCAACTCCGCCTAACCAATCGGCTCGAGCATCGCCTCCGCGACAGCGATGAGGTCAGCTGCACGGTCAG
This sequence comes from Dehalococcoidia bacterium, assembly GCA_965207365.1. Lineage (GTDB taxonomy): Bacteria > Chloroflexota > Dehalococcoidia > Bin125 > Bin125 > Bin125. The sequence continues at coordinate 2,568,812 of OZ242281.1, forward strand.
CGCAGACCAACTCCGCGGGCCGAGCGTCCAATCGGTCATGCTGGGAGATCCACCAGGAGGCCACCCCCCACGGATCATGCGCAGCATCAAGGAGTTGATTCACCGCTTTGACTTCTGGGAAGATGCGGCGGCGGTTCACGTCAAACTGGAAGGCGGGATACAGGTAACTGCGCTCATGGGGCAAGCCAAGCAGTTCCGAGCGTTCGCGCAAGCGGCGCACCTTCTCGCGGTTCGTCGGCTTGGCGCCCAGCGCCTCCGCCGCTGCCCTTGGAGTGAGCATCGGCTCCTGCCAGATGGCGGCAACTGCCTCACGCTGTGTCCATGTTGCTATTGCCTCATGCACGACAACTGGCCCCGTCTCTGAACCATCCCAGTTCGAGACCAGGCCGTTCAGAATGCGGCCGGCATCTCGGTCGGGACGCTGTGCCTCCGCCAACCAGAGAGTCACCAGCTCGTCGTCACTGAGGCGCTGAATCTGCGTCTGCAGCTCTGCCAAGGGGTTCATACACGCCTCCACCTGGTTCCTGCGTCAATGGTAATGCGTCACGCTCGTCACAGCATTGGTCGTCTTCGTTGCTCAACTTACCCCAGCAGACCCAGTGTCAGCAGCCGCACGATGAACCGTCGAATCCGCTCTCGCCAGAGCTTGCGACGCGCTTCTTCCAGCCTTGCTCGGCGTTGTCGCAGCTCCCGCTTGCGCTGCCAGTCCTGCCAGGGAAGGTCAGCGGGCGGCATGGTCAGCTCGTGCTCGGTGATCAGCTCAAGCTCCAGTTCGACCATCTGCGCCTCGGCGATGTACCCCTCGACCGATGGCCAGTGCGCCTTGAACTCGGCGTGCTGCCGGCGCCACTCGGTGATGAGGACGAGCGCCTCTGGTCCGTAGACCAGTTCGTCGTCGGGTTGCGGCTGCAGTTCGACCAGCGTGGGGTAGATGCGATTGGGGAGGTAGGGCCGGCTCGGTTCAGCGACGCCGGGGTGAGCAGCAGGCCGTTGCGTTTCCCGCAGTTCAGCAACAACGTCAGAGACTTGAGCGAGTTGCTGCTCCACGTCCTGTAGGCGGCCCTGCAACCCCTGCACCTGTTGCTGCAGCTCCTCAGCGCCGTTGTCGCGAGCCTGTTCGCTGCTCGACCGCTCCAGTTCAGCCAGACGTGATTCGAGTCCCTTCACCTGCCGCTTGAGCAGATCAAGCTGCACCTCGGCGGACCTGCTCGACTCACGTTCCAGCGCCTCGGTCAGACGCTTGCTGAGCTGACCGGTCGAGAGGGCGCGCCTGAGTGTCCGTTCGCTGACTTTGAGCCGACGCGCCAGCACCTCACGACCATCACGGGTGACCAGGTCCTGTAGGAGGGCCACGAGCCGCCCATCCCCCTCCGCACCGGGCTCGGCCGACGCCACTTCAAGGGTCGCTTTGGGGGTGCTTAGGGTCGTCTCCATGCCCTCAACCTACCCAGACGCCCGTCCTGTTGTGGCCAAAACAGGCCAGTTTGTCCAATCGAGCGTGGAACCAGCTATTCCACCCAGCCCGCTGCCGCCGAGCCACGTTTGTCCAGCGTTCGCCGCAGAAAACACTGGTCGTTCGGTCAGTTTGTCCAACTGTACGAACCGTCAGATTCCTGTACACGCCCCACACCTCCAATCGGCCATCTGTAACGGCAGGCACTGACGCCGAGGACAGTGTCACGCGTGACATGGCCTGCGCGCCGTGGGTGGACCAATCGCAGTGACACGTACTTGAGCCGTATCTCATCAGGCTAGGCGCGTGACAGGTACCCTGAGGTTCGTGATAGAGAACACACGCAGGGACACGATCGGGAACAGAGGAAATCGAGCGTTAGCGCCCCTCCGAACTGCTTCACCTGAATCTGTTCCGAGCGGGCCGACTCGGCTCCCGCTCCGCTGCTTGTCCGTCGACCTCGAGATCACCATGCGCGATGGTCGTATCCACGCTGGCGCGGCAGTGCGCTCCGATACTGACCAAGTCGATGCATTCGCCGGTCTTCGCGGAAATCCGAGCGCGGCGCTCGCGAGACTCGACCGTCTGACCCAGGGCGCAGATGTCCTGCTTGGACATAACCTCATCGATCACGATCGACCGCACCTGGAGGCCGCTGATCCAATGCTGCAGATGTTGCGCTTGCCGGTGGTCGATACGCTCTGGCTCAACCCCCTGGCCTTTCCTCGCAACCCGTATCACCACCTTGTCAAGCACTATCAGGATGGACAGCTAAAGCGCGGACGAATAAACGATCCGGAATTGGACGCCAGGTTGACCCTGACCGTATTCGCAGATCAGCTTGAGGCGTTTGCCTCCGCCAAGCCCGAGCTGTTGACCGCCTGGCACTGGTTAACCGGCAACAAGAACAATCCTGGTTTCGCGACGGTCTTCGCACAGGTGCGCGCCTCAGACCGTCCATCCAACACGCAGGCACTCGTTGCAATCAGCACACTCTTGAAGGGGGTCGCTTGCCAGGTTCAGGTTCGGGATGTCCTGGAGAGCGCGGAACTGGAGGGATGGTCGCTGGCCTATGCGCTGGCCTGGCTATCCGTCTCCGCCGGCAACTCGGTGATGCCGCCGTGGGTGCGGCATCAGTTTCCCGAGGCGGGACGCCTCGTCCGCCGTCTTCGAGACACGCCGTGTCACGAACACGATTGTCGCTGGTGCCGAGAGCGACACGATGCTGAGCGAGAGCTCAAACGTTGGTTTGGGTTTAACAGCTTTCGAGCTCAGCCCGAGGACGACGACGGCCGGCCGATGCAGCAGGCCATCGTCGAATCTGGGATGTCCGGCGAGCATCTCCTCGCCTTGCTGCCAACCGGCGCTGGTAAGTCGCTCTGCTACCAGATTCCGGCGCTCTCGCGCTACGACAAGACCGGCGCGCTGACCGTGATCATCTCCCCGTTGGTCGCCTTGATGGCCGACCAGGTCTCTGGCTTGGAGGCGCGCGGGATCGACTCCTGCGTGACGATCAATGGCCTGCTTTCGATGCCCGAGCGCGCCGATGCGCTCGACCGGGTGCGGCTCGGAGACGCATCAATGTTGCTGATCGCGCCAGAACAATTGCGCAGCCTGTCGGTGCGGAGGGTGTTGGAGCAGCGGGAGGTGGCAACCTGGGTGCTGGATGAAGCCCACTGCCTCTCACGCTGGGGGCATGACTTCCGGCCCGACTACCGCTACGTCGGCCGATTCATCCGTGAGCGCTCAACCGAGGACGAGCAGCCGCAGATCATCTGTCTCACGGCCACGGCGAAACCGGAGGTCGTTCGAGAGATCACCGAGTACTTCCTCGACCAGCTCGACATCAGGCTCAAACTCTTCGATGGCGGCGCGCAGCGCTCGAACCTGGAGTTCGTCGTGGTGCAGACGGCCCGCGCCCAGAAGCTGTCCGACATCCACGAGATCTTGATCAACGACTTGCCTGCCGATCAACCAGGCGGCGCGATCATCTATTGCTCGACCCGCCGCAACGCGGAAGAGGTGGCCGAATATCTCTCAGCGAAGGGCGCGCCGGCCGAGCACTTTCACGCCGGACTGACGCCGGAACTGAAGAAAGACGTGCAGCAGCGCTTCATTGCCGGCGACTTGCGGGTGATCGCAGCGACCAACGCTTTCGGCATGGGCATCGACAAGCCCGACGTCCGCCTGGTGATTCACGCCGACATTCCAGGCTCATTGGAGAACTATCTACAGGAGGCCGGACGTGCCGGCCGAGATCGCCAGCCAGCGCGTTGTGTGCTGCTCTATTCCGAAGCCGATGTCGAGCGTCAGTTCAGCCTGTCGGCACGCTCCAAGTTGACCCAGCGGGAGATCCAGGGCGTGCTCCGAGCGTTGCGCAAGCTCAAACGGCGAACACGCAGTGCTGGAGAAGTCGTCGCCACGGCCGGGGAGATCCTCAGCGACGATGAGGAGCAGTCATTCCAGCGGGACTCGGCGACCGACGACACCCGTGTCAGAACTGCGGTCGCCTGGCTGGAAGAAGCCCAGTTGCTGACCCGAGAACAGAACCGCGTGCAAATCTTCCCATCGTCCCTGCGCATCAACTCGGTAGACGAAGCTCGCGATCGATTGGCCGCGAAGGAAATCCGCGAGGACTATCGACGCCAGCTGCTGACCATCGCGCAGGCGATGATCGAGGCTGATCCTGACGACGGCATATCCACGGACGACTTGATGCAGCGCGCGCGGCTGACCTCGGAGGAGGTCCGCGCCGCGCTGTTCGACCTGGAACGCTACGGCATCGCCACCAATGACACGGCGCTCACAGCCTACGTCCATCGAGCGGTCGCGCGATCGTCCCAACTACGACTCAAGGAGGCGGCGGCGCTGGAGGAATCGCTGATCGAGCTGATGCGCGAGCAAGCACCCGATATGGCTGTTGGCGATACATCCCAACTCCATTTGCGACTCGCCACTCAGCGACTCAAGGATGAAGGTTCTGAACAAGCAGTGCCCGAGTACTTGCGCAGGCTCCTGCGCAGCATCGCCGCCGATGGCCGTGGCGAGGAGGGCGGCAGCGGCAGCATCGGCGTGCGCGGGACTGACCGCGAGACCGTGCGTGTGACTCTGCAGCGCGAATGGCAGATGCTGGAACGCACAGCGGAAGTCCGGCGCGAAGCGGCTGCGCGACTCCTCGATCACCTGCTCAGTTGCCTGCCACCGGATAGCCGTGGCGCGGACCTGCTGGTCGAGACAACCATGGGCAAGCTGCTCGCCACGATTACTTCGGATCTGTTTCTTAGCACCCGGGTCGGCGATCCGGCCAAACTGATGGCGCGGGCGCTGCTATGGCTGCACGAGCAGGAAGTCGTCCGCCTGCACAAAGGCCTCACGGTGCTGCGACCCGCGATGACCATCCGCGTGCGGCCAGAGCGGCGTGGGTTCACGAAGGCCGACTTCACGCCGCTCGAGATTCACTACGCCGAGCAAGTGCTGCAAATCCATGTGATGAGCGCCTACGCCGAGCAGGGACTGCGCTCGATGTCGGGCGCGCTGCAATTGGCGATGGACTACTTCGTCCTACCCGAGATCGAGTTCCTCGGCCGCTGGATCCCCGAGGCGAGCGTTGAGAGCCTGCGTCCGACCACGCCGGAGTCATGGCGAGCGATCGTCGACAGTCTCGGCAATCCAGCTCAACGCCGCATCGTCGCTGACGACCGCGAACAGACCAACGTGCTGGTGTTGGCCGGACCGGGTTCAGGCAAGACGCGCGTGTTGGTCCACAGGATCGCATACCTGGTGCGGGTCAGGCGCGAGAACCCGCGCAGCATTCTCGCGCTGGCCTATAACCGCCACGCCGCGGTTGAGATTCGCCGACGACTGATGGAGCTGATCGGCGACGACGCGCACCCAGTCACCGTGCTCACCTGTCATGGACTGGCGATGCGACTAGTTGGCGCCAGTTTCGAGGGGCGCTCGAATCGTCTTAGTGATGGCGACTTTACAGCCGTGCTACGCGAGGCGACGGCGCTGCTCAATGGCGAAGGCATGACGCCCGATGATGCCGACGATCGTCGCGAGCGAGTGCTCGCCGGCTTTCGCTGGATTCTGGTGGACGAGTATCAGGACATTGGAGCGGACCAGTATGCGCTGATTTCGGCGCTGGCCGGGCGGACCCTGGCCGATGACGAGCGCAAGCTCACCCTGTTCGCGGTCGGCGACGACGACCAGAACATCTACGCCTTCGCTGGGGCGTCCGTCGAGTTCATCCGACGGTTTGAGGAAGACTACTCGGCCCGTCCCCAGTACTTGACCGAAAACTATCGCTCGAACCGAAACATCATCGAAGCCGCGAACGTGGTGATTGAAGGATCCTCGGAGCGGATGAAACAGGGATATCCGATTCGTGTCAATCGCGGCCGCGCCAAGGAGCCCTGGGGCGGAGAGTGGAGCGAGTTGGATCCGGTCGGGCGCGGGCGAGTGCAGATCCTGCCTGCGGGCGAGACTCCGATCACGCAGGCTCAGGTCGTAATGGCAGAGTTGCAGCGACTCTCAGGCTTGGCGTCCAACTGGTCCTGGCCCAACTGCGCGGCGATTGCTCGTGAGTGGGACTACCTCGATCCGGTTCGCAGCCTGTGTGAGCTGGAGGGTATCCCTGTCCAGATGGCGAATGAGGACTCATCGGCCATCTGGCTGCTGCGCGAGACCCAGTCGCTGCTCAGGTGGCTGCAGGAGCGCGACGCGGCGCTGGTCCGCAGCGCCGATGTCGCTGGGTGGATCGGCAAACAGCGCAAGAACGAGTGGACGGAACTGCTCGGGCAGGCGGCTACGGAGTTCCAGCTTGAGTTCGGCGACGGCGAAGCGCCGTTCGGCCACTTCAGGGAGTGGCTGGCCGAATGGAGCCGCGATGCGCGACGCCGCCAGCAGGGGATGCTGCTGCTCTCTGCGCACCGAGCCAAGGGCCTCGAGTTCGACCATGTCGCGTTGCTCGACGGCGGTTGGAACCGAACCGGCCGAGACGAAGACGCTGACGCCGCTCGCCGTCTCTACTACGTCGCCATGACCCGCGCCCGGCAGACGCTCAGTCTCGCCGCCATGGGCGCACAGAATCCATTCCTTACCGACATTCGGCATGGCCCTGCCACAATTCAACGAGCATCGCCAGCCGCACTCACCTCAGCGCCGCGAGAACTGTCATACCGCTATCGCAGTCTCGGCCTCCGCGACGTCGTGATCGGGTTCGCCGGCTGGAGATCAAGCAGTCATCCCGTGCACGAATCCATCGCGCGGCTCGCTCCCGGAGACACACTTTCGCTTGAGCATATGGAGGGCCGATGGCGCCTTCTGGATCGCGGCGATGTCGTCGTTGGACAACTGGCTCGCAAGTTCGAGCCTCCTAGAGGTACCCGCTGCGTCTCGGCCAGCGTGTCTGCAATCGCCACATGGAGCCGCGAGCGGACCGAGCTGGAGTATCGGTCGGGAGTCAGGTGTGATGAGTGGGAAGTCGTGCTGCCTGAGCTCGTGTTTGCCCCTGATGACCGTTGATCGCACCAAGCAGAGCATCCATGCGAACGCGCCCTGGCCGGGAGTAACGTAACCAATGGCGTTGATGGTAAGGAAGCTGGATCACCACGGTGAATGAAATCAAGCAGGCCGTCAAGCAATACCTCGACGCCATCGCCGGCGTTAGCCGCGTCGGTACGCCGGAGCTCTCGCACTACACGGCGCTCGACAACCTCTTGGACGCCGTTGGCGAGCAACTCTCGCCTAAGGTCCGGGCCGTGGTCCAATACAAGGAATCGAGCAGCGGGCAGCCCGACCTTGGGTTCTTCTCTGGCGAGAACACCGATCCCGACAGGGGCGTCGTCGAGGTCAAGGGCGCGGATTACGACCTCGATGTGTTGATCGCATCCGAGCAGGTAGATGCCTACTGGCAGACGCACAAGTTGGTGCTGGTGACGAACCTGCGCGAGTTCGCCCTCGTCGGGCAGGACAACGACGGCTCCAAGCACACGTTGGAACGTTACATCCTCGCCGAATCCAACGTGGCGTTCGACGAGCTGCTCAACCATCGCACCCGCGCCGCTAACCGACACGGCGTGTCGCTGGGTGAGTACCTGCAGCGCGTGATGTCGCACCGCTCGACGCTCTTCGAGCCCGGCGACCTGGCACGGCTGCTCGCCGATCAGGATCTGCCCGCGCCGGTCGCGGTCCCGGAGGCGCTGCGCGGCTAACAGGTGGAGACCGCCTCGACAGCCGACTACGACCGCCTGCTGGAACGAGGCGCATCGTGAGCGGCCCGCTTCCCCGATCTCAAAACCTTAGACCAGCTCGGCTAGGATGTGCTGCGCGGGATCGAGCGGCCGCAACTCGCCCAGCTAGCCACCTGCGAGTACATCGAGCGCGGCGAGGACGTCGTGATCGCCGGACCGATCTGCACCGGCGAAACCCATCTCGAGATCGCGTTCGGGGTCGAGGCCGTTCAGCGCCGCCAACGGGTCGCCATCGTCCGGGCCGCCGATGTCGTCCGACAGCTGGTCGAGGCACGCGATGAACACACGCTCACCCGCCTACATCAACACTATCTGCGCGTCACGCTGTTGATCGTTGATGAGCTCGGCTTCGTGCCCTTCGAGCGGACCGGCGGCTAACTGCTCTTCAACCTGCTTGCCGACCGCTACGAGCGGCGCTCCGCGATCGTCAACACCAACCTCGCGTTCTCCGAGCGGGTCCAGGTCTTTGGCGACCAGAAGCTGACCACCGCCCTGCTCGACCGCCTCAGCCACCACGCCCACATTCTCACGACCAAAGGCCAGTCCTACCGGACTCATCGTCGAACCACAGCCTGAATGGAGGTGAAGCCAGCCTCAACCCGACCACTTCCACCACCCCAAGTGGATCACCTCTTCACCGATGAGGTAGATCACATTCCGAGCGACGTGGATGTCGACGTGCAGCGACTCTGTCAGTCCTGAACATGCAAGTGGGAGGGGCGGACAGTGACGTAGTCGACGAGGCGCGACGTTACGTGCTGGAGAGTGCGGACGTAGGCGACCTGCGAGCGGCGCGGGCAACCGAAGTGCTGGGCTTGAGCGAGCGCCACGTGTGGCGGCTGCTGGCGACCTATCGCGCGCAGGCAGCGCCGGCGCTGGTCCATGTCAACCGCGGCTGCCGGTCGCAGAACGCCGTGCCGGCCAGGGTGGCCGCCGCCGTGGTCCGCTTCGCCTCCGAGCGCTATCCGGGCCCCAACCACACTCATCTGAGCGAACTGCTCTGGGAGCACGAAGGTCTCGACATGAGCCGCTTCACGGTCCGCCGCATCCTGCAGTCGGCCGGGATGCCCGGCCCGCAACGGCAGCGGCCGCCCGAGCACCGCGTGCGATGCGCGCGGATGCCGCGCGAAGGGATGTTGCTACAGGTCGACGGCAGCCATCACGCACGACGACGGTTGGGCTGAACGACCGGGTCCGGGGCTTCACCCTGCTGCTCTCGGTCGACGACGCGACCGGCGATGTGCCCTACGTTCTGTTCCGGCCGGCCGAGGACGCCCTCGGCTACTTCACGTTGATGGAGCAGATCATCCTGAGCCGCGGCTTGCCGATCTCGCCCTACACGGACCGCCACAGCGTCTTCCAGGCGCCGCCCGGACGGGAGGGGCAGCGCCCCCAACCCAGTTCGCGCGGGCGATGACGGAACTGGGGATCAACCAGGTCTTCGCCCGCTCACCGCAGGCCAAGGGGCGGGTTGAACGGCTCGCGGGACCCTCCAGGATTGGCTCGTGACAGAGGTGCGCCACGCCGCGGCCGCTACGATCGCCGAGTCCCAGGCTGTACCCGACCGCTGCCTGCCCCGCTTCAATGCCCGCTTCCGGTTTGAGGCGGGGCAGTCCGAGCCGGCTCAAAGAGCACTCGACCCGGCGCTCGACTTGGGCCTGAACCTCGTCTGCCGCACCCGCGCACGACCGCTCGGGACAAGATGGCCAAGTACCGCTGGCGTCCGCTCCAGCTCTTGCCCGGCCCGGACCAGCTATGCGGGCCCAAAGGTCCAAGTAGTCGAGCGAGCCGACGGCACTCTCTCGATCCGTCACCACGGCGACTCGATCGCGATGCGCCTGGCCCCTCCGCTGGCCGGCACGTTGCGCACGGCCCAGGCCGAACTGGCCAGCCATCCCGACCACGAACGTTTCGTCTCTGGCCGAGGCTCCGGCGGCGCGTTACCCAGCAAGGCCGCCGTAGAGAGGAACAACGGCGCGACGCCCCAGGCGGCCGCGAACAGACCGCGCGCTGCCGCTGCCCACCCCCCGCGCCAACTACCTCGCTGGAAGGCGATCCAGCAAGCGCAGCTGCAAGAGCTCTCGATCCGGGCGACCGCTCGCATGCTCGGGATCTCGCGCGTCACCGTGAGCAACTACGTCCACACCCACGACGTGCTTGGAGCAGCACTAGCGCTGCTCTATGCTAATGGGAGCGACCCGGCACTGACAGATTCGCTGCCTGTCAACAATGTTGACAAGAACTCTTCTCACTGTTGCACAAACATCGACCACGACCCTCGACAATCACAAACCCGAGTGCAGGTAGGTGTCTTTCCGGAGGACGGCTGGCAGCGGGGTGCGCATGTGGTGAAGTACTCTCGCAATCACTGGAGTGTCGGCAGGACGACAGGCTCAAAGGGATTGAGGCGCGTCGGGTTTCCTTGTCCCGCTGTCACGCTCAGGCCGTCATCAGCGGGTGCCAGACGGGTCCGACAGCCTCATGTGAGACACAGCCGTTGGGCACAGCCGCGTCGCACACATCAGCCCAGCCGGAGCGCATCGCAACTCTCGCTGCACTCCCCGATGTTGACGATGGATTCACATGACGCCTACGCTCAGCGAGTGGGGTTTCCTGACCCCGAGCAGCGAGGCCCCGTCTAGGAAAGACAAGAGAGCATCGGAAACCGAATCGTGCGTGCCCCGAAGCGACGCCGGCCAAGAAGGCGTGAGATGTACGTTCCCCCTGATGCCGACCTGCGGCACGTAGCGGAGACGGTCACGTACGAGGGCAGCCCCGAGCACAAGGACTTTCCCTCATTCGCCGGCCAGCCCAAGCTGCGCGGTGACGCGTCGCTCTGCCCGAGAGATATCAGAGACGCCACAGTCGTCACCGGTTGGTTACGCTCGGCGATACGTGCGGGCGTTACCGGTGCGCCTTGGGAAGGCGGTTTTCCTCGTTACGTTTGGCATTGGGAAGGCGACACCATGTTCGAAGCCAGATTGGTGAACCGCGCCAGCGGCTCGTACAAGGGGTATCCCCTCCACGATGGCGAGTGGCCCAAGGGACTTGGGGACAAAAGTGCCTGAATTTCGCCTTGATACTGAGTGGTTGGACGGCGAAGGGATGAATGGCGCGGAGTTGTCGGCGACGTTCGCATCCTTGCGAATGGATGTTGGAGGGCGATCCGTCACCGAGATCATCGATCGGAGGGCGAGAACGACGCGTGAGTCCATCTTCGTGCCTCTCTACCCCTTGGCGGAGTGGTTGGTGTCCAACTGGTGGTTTCTGGCATTCGAGTCTGAGAATCCAATCAAGTCAGGGGAGCCCGACTTTACCCGCCGCCACTCGCTAGGGGTGAACACTGATGGTTACGCCTATCCCAATCTGACGGTTACCTCATCGGGTGCCCGTACGCGGCTAGCTTGGGGTAGCGGTCCCTCAGCGTGGACCAAAATCGAATTCCTCAACCGGGATAGTGCTGTAGTCGACCGCGCGGAGTTCCTGGAGGTCTGTAGCGACTTAATTGAGAGGGTTGTTCGAAGACTCGCGGAGTTCGAAATACACGGTACCTTTCTCCAAGAAGAGTGGACGGCGATTCAGGCTTCGGATGCAGATGAATCGAGTTTCTGCGAAGTCGCCGCAGGACTGGGCTGGGATCCATACGATATGGGCAAGCGGCAGCAGCAGCAGGTTCTGCGTCTCGCTGAGGAGTTGGGCGGGCTTCGCAGCGAGGCAATCCCCATCATCGACACAACGGATCCTCTCCAGGATGCAGAACGTATACGGTCAGCTGTGCAGACTACGAGGTCCAACCGGCTGCGCCTTGAACGGCTTCGGCCACTTGCCGAGAGCATCGGGAAGAAGCCGCTACATGGGAGCTCCTGGGAATTGGGCTACGATCTAGCTCGTCAGGCGAGACACGCACTGGAACTGGATGGCCAGCCCATCCGTACCGTGGACGCTCTGGCCGAGATACTGGGCGCGGATGGGGAAGAGCTGAATCAGGTTTTTCGACCACTCAACACTCTCGGTGAACTGCAGCTCATCGACGGGGTCGTTGCAGGCGGAGAACAGGCGAGCTACGCATTCGGACTGCGACGTGCTGGAGAGTCCGGCCAGAGGTTTACTTTCTGTCGGGCACTTGGCGAGGCGATCACCTCGAACGCGGACGCCTTGGTAACGCGGGGTAACACAGAGCGGCAGCAACGCAACCGGGCGTTTGCTGCGGAGTTCCTTGCTCCTTCTTCAGGTCTCAAGGCAAGGGTCACGCGTCGGAAAATTGGCGCCGACGAGGTTGACGACCTGGCTGAAGAATATGGCGTGTCGCCGTTCGTTATTCGTCATCAGGTCGGGAACCACGAGATAGCACAGTTGGCGGACGAACCTCTCCACCGATAAACCTGCAAGTCATGTCAGCAATCCCAACGACCGACTTCTAACCAGGGTAGGAACAGAGCATCTCAACGCTTTGGTGCGAAAGGGGATGCGCTCGGCTAATCTTGGTCTTGTCCTCCTGAGCTCGAATGAGCAAGGGTGTGTTCACTCCACTTGGTCATGAAGTGGATGCAGGCGAAGAGAATGTGGTTGAGGTAGACGTGGGCGAGTTTGTGGTAGCGGGTGGCGACGCCGCGCAGTCGCTTGATTCCGACCGAGGTAGCGTTGCGGGCGCGGTAGGCGAGGCGGTTCAGCGGCCAGGGCGCGCATTGCATCGCCCTCGTCGGCACGCTCAGCGACGACTGCATCTCGGGCATCGCCCGGGACAATCGCGCCGGCGTGGGTACCCCCAAGCAGCGCCGTCCGACTATTGCTGCCCAATCCAGACGTTCCAGCTAGGTACGCTTGGTGTGGCCTCTATCAATGGAATGGCAAGGCGAAAGTCGTACAACATCTCCAATAGATCTTGGGCCGCTTTAACACCATCGCGGACATCGTTAGGTGAAGGTTCGCGCATCTCGTGGGCCCACTTGTTGCGCGCCTTCCGAGCTTGCTCAAGCTGCTGGTAGACCGGAAGCTCGATCGCTCCAACAAGTTGCAGAAACTCAGTTTTCACAGAAGCTGAATAGTCCCGACCTTGTAGCCTCTTACGCCGATCCGAAGAAACACCATCACGGTCAAGTAACCTTGCCCAGGCAGCCGCCAAGAGCTGTTCGCAGACACCCCAGGCCAAGACGATCGCTTCACCAAACCGGCCTTCTTGACACCTGTAGGCTGCGAGATAGACGGCTTCGACCATCTGCACCATTGCTGACTCTTTCGAACTCACAATGTCGTCAAACAGGTCCATCGCATGTTCCACGGCATCGATTTCCAATACATGAAGATGGAAGGTCGGAACTTCAGGGACGGTTGCATTGTTATTCATCACACTTCGGATGATGTCTCGATTGTTGCCGGCGTTGTACCTGTACAGTAAAGCCTCTTCGAAGGTCAACCCCTTTAGAGTCTCTGCAGACGTGACCGGTAGGCCGACGCCAGTGCTGTTGCACCTCAGAAGCCACTGCGATGTTGCCAGGCAGGCTTGGTGGACGTTCATCACTTGAGCTCGAAACGCGGCGATGCGCTCAGCCCGCCGCTCTGCCTCTTCGTGCTCTTTGGCTGGATAGTGCGGCACTTGTGGACCCGGAGTTCTATAGCCAGGTATCTCCACTCTCTCGGCGGGTGGCCAATCTGAGAAGTCAAACAAGAACGTTCCGTCGCGCAGCACGCGCACCGTGATGCCGCAGTTCAGCTCTTTCGTGATGACCTCGGCGTGGTGGACAATGGGATTCAGCCGTTGTACGGTGCTATCCTCCGGACGTTCACCTACCCATATCGCGGGAAGCCGGAAGTAACCTTCAACGGCGGCTGTGATCCTGTCAGGCGTGATCGTAGGATCGGACATGGGCTGTTTGAAGAAGTGCTCTTCGTCAGGGCTGCGCGCGCCTCTTGGGGTCTTGGCCACGGTTCCCTCCATTCGTTAGGATTCATGTTAAGCGGAACCGCTGACGCGCGACCGCCACGCCCGTTGATCGCGGATAATGGATCAAGCGACGATCTTCGACCGAGCTGTGAGGTGCGCGTGCAAGAACTGCAGCAGGCGATCAAGGCATATCTCGACGCCATCGCCGGCGTCAGCCGCGTCGGCACGCCGGAGCTGTCTCACTACACAGCCCTCGACAACCTCTTCGACGCCATCGGCGAGCAACTCTCTCCCAGGGTCCGCGCCGTCGTCCACTACAGCGAAACCAATCCCGGACAGCCGGACCTTGGGTTCTTCTCCGGCGAGAACACCGATCCCGACAGGGGCGTCGTCGAGGTCAAGGGCGCGGACTACGACCTTGATGTGCTGATCGCATCCGATCAGGTGGATGCCTACTGGCAGACGCACAAGCTCGTGTTGGCGACTAACCTGCGCGAGTTTGCGCTGGTCGGTCAGGACAGTGACGGCGCCAAGCACACGTTGGAGCGCTACAGCCTCGCCGAGTCCAACGCGGCGTTCGACGAAGTACTCAAACATCGCACGCGAGCCGCCAACCGACACGGCGTGTCGCTGGGCGAGTACCTGCAGCGCGTGATGTCGCATCGTTCGACGATCTCCGAGCCTCGCGATTTAGCCCGGCTGCTGGCTTCCTACGCCCGCGACGCCTTGCAGCGGGTCGAGCAGGCGACGGAGGAAGAGGACTCGCTTGCGACGATTCGCGATGCGATCGAGCAGGCGCTGGGGATGTCGTTCGAGGGTGCGGACGGCGGCAAGTTCTTCCGCTCAACGCTGGTGCAGACGCTGTTCTACGGCGTCTTCGCCGCCTGGGTGCTGTGGGCGCGGGCAGGCGCTTCAAGCAAATCTGGGGGGCGCTTTGGCTGGAAGGACACCGTCTACGAGCTGCGCGCGCCGGTGCTGCGGATGCTGTTCCACCAGATCACCGACCCCGGCCGCCTGGAACGACTCGATCTGAGCGAAGTGCTGGATTGGACCGAGGCGGCGCTGGAGCGGGTCGACCGCGAGGCGTTCCTCCAGCGCTTTTCGGAGGGCGAGGCGGTGCAGTACTTCTATGAGCCGTTCCTGGAGGCGTTCGATCCCGACCTGCGCAAGGACCTGGGCGTCTGGTACACGCCGCGCGAGGTGGTGCGCTACATGGTGGCGCGGGTCGACCGCTCGCTGCGCGACGACCTCGGTATCGCCAAAGGACTCGCCGACGACAACGTGTACGTGCTCGATCCCTGCTGTGGGACGGGCGCGTTCCTGGTCGAGACGCTGCGCCGTATCGCCGAGACGGAACAGACGTCGGGCGGCGGCGCGGCCTGGGCCGAGTCGGTCCGCCAGGCCGCCTCGACCCGCGTCTTCGGCTTCGAGATCATGCCCGCGCCGCTGGTCGTCTCGCACCTCGAGATCGGGCTGGCGCTGGAACAGATGGGCGCAGGACTGGCGCCCGACCAGCGGGCCGGCGTCTTCCTGACCAACGCGTTAACCGGCTGGGAGCCAACGGATCAGGCCAAGCTGCCATTCACTGAGCTTGAGGAGGAACGGAAGAACGCCAACGAAGTCAAGCAGGAGCGCAAGATTCTGGTCGTGCTCGGCAATCCGCCCTACAACGGTTTCCCCGGCGTCTCCGAGGTGGAGGAAGAGCGCAAGCTGACCGACGCCTACCGCAAGGTCTCCGGCCCCGACCTGCCCAAGCCGCAGGGTCAGGGACTCAACGACCTCTACGTGCGCTTCTTCCGCATGGCCGAGCGCCGCATCGCCGAGAAGACCGGCAAGGGCATCGTCTGCTTCATCAGCAACTATTCATGGCTCGATGGCCTCTCCTTCCCCGGCATGAGACAGCGCTACCTCGACGCCTTCGACATCATCCGCATCGATAACCTCAACGGCGACAAGTATCGGACCGGGAAACTCACACCGGAGGGTGATCCTGATCCAAGCGTGTTCTCGACGAAGGACGATCCGGTTGGCATTCAGGTGGGTACGGCGATAGCAATGATGGTGCGCAAGGAGCTCCATAGAGCGGTCGGCAAACTCGACTGGCGTGAATTCTGGGGCGCAAACAAGCTCATTGAGTTGCGGGAATCCACAATCGCAGGACGTGATGATCAATACGAGACCCTGACCCCTATCGCACGTCTTGGCCTGACGTTCGCGCCTACTGCAATCAGCGATGACTGGTTCCACTGGCCGTTGCTGGTGGATCTGTTTCCTGCGTTCTTCCCAGGTGTCAAGACGGGGCGCGACGCGTTCCTCGTCGATGCGAGACTAGACCAACTGAGAGAGCGAATTGGACGGTACTTCGAGCAAGACTTGAGCCATGCGGCAATAGGCAATAGGTGGCCTTCGGCGATGAGAACTTCGAAGTCTTTTCCCGGTGATGGACCCTCAGTACGTAACGCTTCGCTTGCACGCGGCGAGGGTGCCGGACGCTACGTCCCCTACGCTTACCGCCCATTTGATAGACGTTGGCTGTTTTGGTATCCCGACACAGGACTCCTTGCGCGACCGACTCCGGAGTATCTTCCTCATGTCTTCCACGGGAATACGAGCCTCGTCTTCCAAACAAAGGCCAGGCCCAACTTGTCACCGCCCATGGTCATTTCTCACCTGGGCGATCTGAATCAGATGAACAGCGGAAACTATAGTGTCCCTCTCTGGCTGAGGGATGATCAGTTTGGCGAAGAGGTTTACGGAGTCAAGCGGGTTCCCAATCTCAGCCAGACTGCGTTCGACTACATCGAGTCACAAGGTGCTGAGCCTGCCGATCTGTTTCATCACGTGCTGGCTACCTTGCACGATCCTTCCTACATTGGTGCTAATTCCGATGCGCTGCGAGCGGAAGGACCTCGCATCCCCCTGCCCGAGAGTGCCGACGCCCTGGCCGAGTCCGCTGCCACCGGCCGCCGCCTCGCCCGCCTGCTCGACACCGAGTCCGACGTCACAAACCTGCTCGACACCAGTATCGCCGTCCCGACCACCATCGACGGCCAACCAATGCAACCCAACGACTTCAACCTCAGCGCCGGCTGGGGCCACTTCGGAGCCAACCAAGCCGTCATGCCCGGCCAGGGCAAAGTCGAGCGTCGGGGAGATATGGTAGATGTGTATCTGAACGATCGGGCGTACTGGAAAGACGTGCCAATCGAGGTCTGGGAGTATCGGCTAGGCGGGTATCAGGTGTTGAAGAAGTGGCTCAGCTATCGGGAGTCGAAGGTGCTGGGAAGAGGGTTGAGCGTGTCGGAGGTTGCGTGGTGGTCGGAGGTGGTTCGGCGGGTGGCCGCGGTGCTGTGGACAGTTGGCTCCGACGCTGAGTGATATGGATAAGCTGGTTGGGGCAACGGCTTACTCCCATTTACAGAAAGAGCAGAGCGATGGTGAGCTTCGAGCACAAGCGTCTGATCGAGCGTCTTGCCGGGATGGACGAAGTACCGGGCGATGAGTCGGAAGTCGCTTCGTGGATGCGTGGAGACAAACACCTGAAGCTCTTGCGCGACGACGCAAGAGGATCGGAATTGATGGTTGCGGGATTTACCGCCGTCCCGAGACCAACCTGTCTCAATTCGTACATCGTTCCTATGAATCTCCCCAAGCTGCAAGAGGGAACCTTGTCCTTTGCCGGGTGGTCCCCGAATCCCTATCACGGGAGCGCGGCCCGATATTCCTGGGGCCGGGGAAGTGATGGGGTCAAGCCTTCGTTCGAGATCAGAGGGATGGGTGGACAGTTGCCATCCGAGGGATCGTCTCTCGTCTTCTTTCGCAGCGCCGAAGGAGTAGGCCACGTGAGTCGAGAAGTAGCGCAAGATTTCGTTCATGTCTCGGGGATTTTCTGGCACCGTGAGCGTAAGGCTTACTCCAAGCTGGACCATCGCGGAGATTGGCTTGATGTGGTCTCACAATCGTCTCGCGATGACTCCGCTCCCGTCGATCTGATTACAGTGCACCGAGAGACTCTCGATCTTCACCTCGTCGCGGTGAGCGCGGTGCTGGTGAGGGTGTTCGAGTTCGACCTGAGCAGGGTGCCGCTCGGACGGCACTTTGACTTTGACAGGTCGATAAAGCGGGTCACAACACGTGAAGCAGACTTGCAGTACCGGGAACTCTTCATTGAAGGTCAGCTCAACCGCATTCGCGGGGCGCAAGTCATTCGACCTCGGCTCACGCCGGAGCAAGTTGAGCAGTTGGTCGTGGATGGCCGGATAATCGATCCATCTAAATCAGAACCAGTGGAGTTCATCGTGTACGATATGCGTAACAGGCGAGTCACAACTGTTACAACTGATCCATCTTCAACGACAAATTACTTTGAAGCAGCGAAGAATCAGCTGCCCTACGAAACTTCCCCTGCCTTCTTTCGGTCAGAGGTGCTGTCAAAATACAGAGCCGACAGAGACAAGTATGACATGTCGGATGGTTGGATCGTCTGCCGCGGCGCTTGGGTCCTTAGAAACTACAGCATCAATGATGCGGGTCAGGTTGCGGCGTACATTTGCTACCTGCGCGAGTTACCGTATGAGGAACAGATCTACTGGAAGGCCTTCAATGAAGAGCCCAAGTCAGGACTCTCGAGGCGAGCGTTTCAGAATGATTTCTTGGGCAAGTGGGCAGAAGAAGCCGCTCCCTTGGAGAAGTTGGAACTCCTGCTTGACAAGTGGGAGAGCGACGAAGTGGAGTGGTGGAAACCACCGGAAGATCTCGCTCACCGCCGGTTGGCTGTTCCTTATGGCGACAGTCGCGACGAATGGGCTCGTGCACTCGGTGCGCTGTCGAATGTTGTGTTGGAGGGATTTCGGATTCAAACAATTCGCGAAGCGCTAACAGACTCAGATTTGCGCTTTTCCAAAGACGAGCGTAGCATTTCGCTATTGGAACGGTTGCTTCAGGCACATGACGTCATTAGGGGCGATATGCGCCTGGAAGCATTGCGCGAAGTCAATCAGCTAAGGAACTTGGGCGGTAGCGCCCATAGAGTCGGCAGCAAGGGGCGCATGGCAACAGGGGACGCACTAGAGCAACATGGCAGCTACGCCGCGCATTATGAGCATTTGTGCAACGGGTTGGGAAAAGAACTCGCGCTCGTGGATCGAGTACTCGGTGGGCCGGATGGAGATTAAGTCGCCCGCTCGATCAGCTTGATGTTGAACTGGTCGAGCATTTCCTCGACCCGGGCCGCGTAGTAGTTGGCCTGTAGTTGGATCCAGAATCGAGGTGTGCTGCCGAGCGCTTTGGAAAGGCGGACGGCCATTTCCGTCGTGACCGGCGCCTTGCCCTGGCAGATGTCCTCGAGCGACTCGGCTGACACCTGCATATGCTCAGCCGCCGCCGCCACGTTCTGAACAGGACCGCCGATCCAATCGTGCAGGATCAACTCACCTGGATGACAAGGGTTCTTCATCGCCATTGGACTCTCCTTCAGTGGTAATCGAGCAGGTCGATGTCGGTGACATCTTCCCCTTCTGGTCGAAAGATCATGCGCCGGTTCGCGGCGACATCAACGGCCCAAGAGTCTGCCAAGTTCCCCTGAAGGGGTGCAGTCGGTTGGTCGGTGCGGCCAAGTTCTACGGCCCGGATGCTGCTTCGAGCGTTCTCAGTTTACAGAGTATCTTCGGGACTTCGCGTGGCGTCAGGCCGCTTGGGTCGTCGCGAAGATGAAAGCGCCGCAAACCACGATGCCGAGTTCGCAGGATCACGGATTGAGCGGATCACATTTGCGCTCAGGAACAGGGCCCGTGCGACGACGCGACCGCCGACCTCGCAGCAAGGCATCCGAGCGAACGCAAAGAACCCGATTAGCTCGATCCCGCGGTGGCACACCCGTGTCCTTCTCGGTGCCGCTGCAATGTAGAATGTTTCGAACAAGGAGCGCGGAACGCCGATGCCCGCAGCCCGAGAGGATCACCCCATGAAACGCCAACCCGACCCCATCCCAGCCGCCCTCTACGCCCGAGTCTCCTCCGACCGGCAGGACGTTGACCTCTCCGTCGCGGCGCAGCTTCGCGCCTTGCGCGACTTTGCCGAGCGCAGTGGCTATGTCGTCGCCCGCGAGTACATTGACGAGGCGGAGTCAGGCCGCGTGGCCGACCGTCCGCAGTTCCGCAAGATGATCGACGAGGCCAGCGGAGCGAACGCGCCGTTCCAGGAGATCTTGGTCTGGAAATTCTCCCGGTTCACGCGCAAGCGCGAGCACGCGGTCGCATTCAAGTCGATGCTCAGACGTCGCGGGATTCGAGTGACCTCAATCACCGAGCACGCCGACGACACTCCGACCGGCAAACTCATGGAAGCGATCATCGAGAGCGTTGACGAGTTCTATTCCGAGAACCTCGCGCAAGAGGTCACCCGCGGAATGCGCGAGTCGGCTGCGCGCGGATTCTTCCTCGGCTCGCGCGCGCCATACGGCTACAAGCGAGTGAAAGTGCAGGACGGAGGCAAGGAGCGGCCCACTTTGGAGGTCGATAAGGCGACAGCGCCAATCGTAAAGGAAATGTTCGAGCGTTCGGCTCGCGGGCAGGGCCTGAAAGAGATCTGTCAAGACCTGCACGAGCGTGGCATTACCAAGAACGGCAAACGCTGGCAGAAGAACATGCTGCACTACGTGCTGACCAACGAGGCCTACACCGGCACTGCTGTTTGGGGAAAGACGGCGAAGGACGGGCAGACGCCGGATCCAGTGCGGGTTTCCGATGCCTGGCCAGCTATCTTATCTCGCGAGCTGTTCGATGCGGTCCAAGCTGGTCTTCGCGCTCGAGCGCCGAAGGTCCAGTCGCCGGCGCGCACCGGCAGTAAGTTTCTACTCAGTGGTCTGCTGCGCTGCGGTGTCTGCGGCAAACCGTACACCGGTCAGAGCGCCAAGAGCGGCCAGTTCGCATACTACGTCTGCAACAAGCTACTGAAAGAAGGCGCAGGTGTTTGCGACGCTCGTTACCTAAACGCAACGCGCATCGAGGACCAGGTCGTGGGCAACATCATGGGACGCATCCTCAACGAGCAGACGATCACGGAGCTCGTGCAGATGGTCGCCGAGGAAGTCGACTCCATGGCCGAAGAGCGAGCGTCGGACTTGGCGATCGTCGAGTCGGACTTGGACGACATCCGCCGCCGGCTGGAGAAGCTCTACGACGCGCTCGAGAACAGCGACCTCACATATGAAGCGCTCTCACCGCGCATTCTCAAGCTGCGACAGCAGGAGGATCAGTTGGCCGCAGCCAGAGACGATGCAGTTCGCCAACTAGAGGAGCGTCGAGCCGAGTTGCCCTCGACGCCCGAGATCAAGCGGTACGTCGCCGAGTTCCGCGAGTTTCTCCAGGCCGGCACGATCCCTGAGCGCAAGGCGCTGATCCGCAACTTTGTCAATGGCATCAAGGTCAATGGGGATGAGGTATCGATTCGGTACACCATCCCCATGCCTTCCGACGGCGCCACGCAAGACCAGGAATCGGTTCTCGATTTCGTCCAGTCAGGCCCACCAACCAGCAAACTCCCGTCCACGCCCAACCAGGCCGAAGCGGGAGTTTTTCGCGTTCGGCGGCCCAGAGCGTCGCCAGGCGTTACGCTGACCATCCCGGGGCCGTAGCTCAGCCGGGAGAGCGCCGCCCTTGCACGGCGGAGGTCAGGGGTTCGAATCCCCTCGGCTCCACTCGTCACAGCCGTCTGATGCCGATCTACGAAGTCGGTCGCGATTGGAGCGTTGAATGCGGTAACGCGCATGATCTGCTCTCCACGTCTACGCCCCGGGTTGCCAACTGCGTGCGCGTTCTTTTGATCGACACCGGGAGACTGCAGAGACGCTGCTTGTGGGTCGCGCACCAAGCGACTTCGGTGACAGGGCTAGGCGTAGGCCTCGGCCAACAACTCTTCGAGTGCGGCATTGAACTGGTCGGGAAGCTCCCAGTAGACGGAGTGTCCGCCCTCGGGGATCTCGACGTATCGCGCTCCGGGCACCATCGCAGCGGCTCGCTCGATCACGGCGGCGGGGATGATTGCGTCTTCGGCGCCGGCCAGGAACAACACCGGCATCGTCAGCGCGGACAGGTCGTCCACCGCGATCGCGCCATCCTCGACGCCAAAGGACAACGGTCGATCGAGGTCCAGCGGCGGATTCAGCGCACGGACCTGGTTGTAGAGGAACACGCCCTCGGGCGAACGCTCAAGATAGGCCTTGCCGACCATTCGAGTCATACCGCCAAGCCGCGCATTCTCGGCCGCAGCCGCGGTCGCCGTCCGCATGTCATCGAGCAAGCCCTGATCGCCGATGCCGAGCATGGTGTCGGCCATCATCAACGCTGTCACCCGATCGGGATTGCGAGCCGCGAAGGGCAGGATTGAGAAACCGCCCATCGACTGACCGACCAGCGCTGCCTCGGAGATCTGCAGTTGGTCCATCAGCTCTCCCAGGTCCCGGGCGAATGCAGTCCGGCCCTCGCCGGACAAGTCCTGACTCTGTCCCCAGCCACGAACTTCATAGGTGACGCAGCGGAATCGCTGGCTGAACAGAGGAATCTGGTTCCACCAACTGAGATGGTTTCCACCGGCCCCATGGACGAACACAATCGTGTCGGGACCTTCTCCAAACTCGTCATAGATCAGCGTGGCGCCGTTGACATTGAGGGTCTTGGGCATTGTTGGCTCCTGTCTCTTCTCGGTGTGAGTTGGTCGCTAGAGGCTGCCACGAAGGCGAGGGTCAAGCACGTCCCGCAGGCGGTCGCCCATGAAGTTGGCCGCCAACACAAACAGCATGATCAGCGCCCCGGGCAGGATCGTCGGCCACAAGCTGTTGCGGATCACGGGGAAGCCTTCGGCGATCATATTGCCCCAGGTGGCTTGCGGCGGCTGCGCGCCGAAGCCGAGGAAGCTGAGTGCGGCCTCGGCCAGGACCGCAACTCCCACGAGCAGTGTGCCTTGCACAATCAGGGGCTGGACAGTGTTGGGCAGGATGTGCCATATGAGGATGCGCAGGTCTGATGCTCCCAACGAGCGGGCTGCCACGACAAAGTCCTGCGCCTTGAGCGATAACGTCAGTGCCCGCAGCAAACGCGAGAAGACGGGGAAACTGGCCAGCCCGATCGCCAGCATGACGTTCCCGAGACTTGTGCCTGCGATCGCCACGATGGCCAGGATCAGGATGATTGGAGGGATTGAAATCCAGGTGTCGACGAAGCGCATGAGTACTGCATCGACCCAGCCTCCGAAGTAGCCGGAGCTCAACCCGATCGGGAGCGCCACAGCGGCGGCAATCGCGACGACGATCAGTCCGACGCTGACCGAGACGCGGCTGCCATACATGGCGCGGCTCAGAATGTCTCGCCCCAACTGGTCAGTGCCCAGCAGGTGGGTCCAGGACGGTCCCTCGAGACTCGCCCTGAGATTCTGCTCGTTCTCGCCGAAGGGCGCAATCGTCGGGCCGAAGGCTGCGAAAAAGACGACGATCAACAGGATGACTGTTGCCACCCGAGCTTTGGGATCGCGTAGGAAGACCCTGATGCTCGTGGGCACGCGCATGCCCCGCAGCCTGGGATGCGACACAGTTAACTGTTCCTGCTCGGTCATTGGTATCTGATTCTTGGATCGAGGAGGCCGTAGACAATATCGGTCAGTAAGTTGGCTCCCACAACTGCGAGCGTGACGATGAAGACGATTCCCTGCAGAATCTTGAAGTCGTGCGAGAGCGTGGCGTCAAACGCGAGCCGGCCCAGACCTGGAAGTGCGAAGAGTCGCTCGATGATCACACTGCCACCGAATAGCGCCGCGATCTGCAGGCCCATGATGGTGACCACTGGCAGCATCGAGTTCTTCAGCACATGGCGGAAGAGGACTGCGCCGCCGGGCAAGCCTTTGGCCCGCGCGGTCACGATATAGTCCTGTCGGCGTATCTCTAACACGGAGGATCGTGTCTGTCGCGCGATCACAGCGACGCCACCGAGTGAGAGCGCGAAGACCGGCATGGCCAGGTGCTTCGCCGCCTCCCAGGGGTCCGAAAGTGGATCGACCCAGCCTGAGGTGGGCAGCCATCCGAGCTCGACGGAGAACAGGATGATCAATCCGATCGCGAGCCAGAAGCTCGGAGCGGCTACCCCGACGACGGCCAGAAAGGTGACTCCCAGATCACTGCGAGTTCCCGGTCGCACGCCAGCGATCAGCCCCAGCGTCAATCCCAGCACAATACTCAGCCCGAGCGCGAGACCGTTGAGCCAGAGCGAGACCGGCAACCGATTGGCAATGACCTTGGTGACCGGTTCTTGCGATTGCAGCGAGGTACCGAAGTCGAAGCGAAGGATGACCTGCTCAACGTAGCGAATGTAGCGCTCCGGAAGCGATCCATGCAGACCGAACTGTTCTTTGATCCGCTCAATGTCCTCGACGCTGAGTTGGGTACCTTCCTGCGCCGGGCCAATCACCGCGACCAACGGATCGCCGGGGACCAGCTCAAGTCCGGCAAAGGTCAGGATAGACACCAGGACCAGGACGGGCAGTGCCTGAAGGAGCCGAGCCAGGATGAACTTGCTCACACTCAACCTCTATGTGGATTTCGTCGAGCCTAGCCCCGACGAAATCGGGAGAGATGCGGGGCTGAGATTTGGCTAGGTAATCCGGTGCAGCTCCTTAAACCACTCAAATCCGTTCAAGTCGAACTGTGCACCGCCAATGTCATTGCGGCTGAAATAGAAGCGATGCGTGTAAAGACCCGGCAAGATGCTATACAGCAGGTCGGCCTGAATTTCCTGAATTTCGGCATAGATCCTGCGTCGCTCCTCGGTGTCGTATGTGGAAACCGCGTCCTGGACAAGGCCTTCGACTTCAGGCACCGCCCCACCGCTCAGGTTCCAGGTGCCCTTCTCGGTCAGAGCCAACTGCATGAAGGTGTCTGGCTCGCCGCGGTCGCCGCCCTGGCCAACGAAGTGGAGATCTGCCGCATGTCCCCGGTTGGCAAACGGACGGGTTTGTACTTCCTCATAAGTGGCTGGGATGATGCGAACGCCCAGTTGCTCCCAACTCCCGGCCAGGGCTTGGAACATAGGCTCGGCGCCAGCCCAGCTGGCAGTGATCGGAATCTCCCAGTCCTCTTCCGGAACGCCTGACTGGACCAACAACTCCTCGGCCTTGTCCATGTTGAATTCGGTGGGGAAGAGCTCCTGCGGCGCATGCGCCCAATTGCCGTTGGACAGGATCGCGGCGCCGACATCGGCGCGTCCTTCGTAGAAGACCTCTTTGGCGCCCTCTTTGTCCCAGGCGTGCATGAGACCTCGTCGGAAATCAACGTTGCTCACCGGATACAGATCATGGTTCACCCAATAGGAGAGGTGTAGCGATCCCTTGCGCACCACCGAGGTCAGATCGTCGTTGTCGAGCAGCAACCCTACCTGGCTGTCCGGTGCGATGAACGCGTCTACGTCGCCTGACTCGATTGCTGCGGCCCGGACGACTTCGTCAGGGATGACGACATACTGAAACTCGTCCAGCAGAGCGTACGGTCCCCCGTCTTCCCGTCGCTGCCAGCTGTCCTGGAATGGAACCAGCACGGTCGACTGTTCGTTCTCCCAGCTCTGGAGTTGATACGGGCCGGTACCGACCGGTTGTATGCGTAGATCCTCCAGTGAGGTAGCCTCCACGTGGGTGGGGGAGGTCATCATGCCGCCGCGCTCCTGGAGGTTGGTCAGCAGCGCGGCGTTGGGACTGCTTAGGTTGAATTTCAGCGTGTGATTGTCGAGCACTTCCTTCGACTCGATGACCGAATATGCCGCAGCGAACACGCCTCCGGCGGGAATGCTTGTATCGACCGCTCGATCGAGGTTGAATCTGGCAGCTTCGGCATCGAAGCTGGTGCCATCGTGAAACTTCACGCCATCGCGGAAAGTGAACACGATCGTCACGTCATCTACTGCTTCGAAGGATTCCGCGAGTGATGCATCGAGGTCGACGATGCCGTCTGCTCGGGTCGCGATCAGAGGGTCGTAGATCGAGCGCCAGAGGCCGGACTGTGTGAGGGATGTCGTTGGATCCATGCCACTCTGGCCAATAATGTCATACGCCGCGCCGTATTTGACGATCCCGCCACGAGGCACGCTGGGCGCCGCTTGCACGGCTTGCTGAGCTTGCTGAGCTTGCTCCTGCTGTTGCGCAGTCTGCTGCTGAGCGCTCTGTTGTTGCTGTTCCTGTTGCCCGGCTTGCTGGGCTGCCTGTTCGGCTTGCTGTTCTTGTTGCGTCTGTTGCTGCGCGGCTGGCGCCTGTTGTTCTTGCTGTCGCTGCTGTTGAGCCTGGGCCGTGACCGGTTGTGCGCTGTCGTCATCATCGTCATCGCCGCAACCGACCAACATCAGTCCCGCCGCGCCAACACCTGCCCTGGCGCTGGCTCTCAACAGCGTCCGACGGGAGAGCTTTCTCCGACGAAGTTTGGTCCAGTAGTTGCGCTCGTTCATGACATACCTCCTGCTATCTGTTGAAAGCCATGAGCGGCTAGCGCAGTGACTTGTTAGGCGCAAGTATCACGAGTGGAATCTGGCTTGTCAAACCTGCTCCCGGCGTCGCCAACGCCAGACTTGAGGCAGGCCGGGTGAATCAGGTTCGGGCCTGGCGGCGACGTTCAGCCCGGGAACGCGCGACGGGCGCCGTCCCGTGGGCTCGCTCCAGCGCCTCGCGCATCGGCATCGTTCTGATGGCCGAGTTGCGGACTCCCTTCTGATATGCAGCCCAGGCCTTGGCCTCGTCGCTAGACAAGTCCCGGCGTGCAGCGGTGGGGACGCGCAGGCCTAGGAGCATGGATGTGTAGCCCTCATACTCGAAGTACTCGCCCTGGATCAGGCGACTCAGCAGGCGCGACGGCCCGACCCGTTCGTAAGTCTCGACCAACTCAGAGGCCGCACCAAGCGAGGTCTCCGCGCGGCAGTGACGCCAGAACAGCGTGTCCGCGTGGTGGTTGTACTTGTAGTGCAGGGCGAGGAAGTCGCGGACATCGTCCCAGCCAATCTGGAAGGCGGTGTTGAGGAGATCGCGCAGGCCCGGAGTTGGGACCGCGTCCGTATCTATCAGCCCATCGGCCAGCTTGTAGAGCTGCTCGATGATCAGGTGCAGCGCGGTCGCCTCCAATGGCTCAACGAAGCCAGACGCATTGCCTACCGCGAAGACATTGCGGACCCAGTGACGCGCATAGCGACCGCTGGGAAATGCGAGCACGCGCAGGTCGTCGCCCAGCTCAGGATTCTGCTCACGCAGCTCCTGCGCCGCCTCGTCATCGGAGCAGAATGCCGATGAGAACACGTAGCCGCGCGTAACGATGTCAGGGAAGTCAATCCGCCAGGCCCAACCGTGACTCATCGTGGAGGCCGTCGTGTATGGCAGGATCTGGTCATCCCGCTTCCAGGAGCCGATCACCGCCCGGTCGCAGAAGAGCGTGTCGGCGTAGCTCAGGTAAGGCTCGCCCAAAGTCTCGCCGAGCAGCAACGAGCGGAAGCCCGAGCAGTCGATGAAGAGATCACCTGCGACCTCGCGCCCGCTCTTTAGCCGCAGGCGCTCGACATCTCCCGACTCCGCTCGCACCACATTCTGCACTTCGTCCTCGATCAGCGTGGCGCCTGATTCGCGAGACAGCCTCTGCAAGTAGTCGATGAAGCGTTTGTTCGGCAGGTGATACGCCGCGCGAGGATCGATAGCAAACTGACGCCCCTCCAACGTGACGGGGGACCGGGCCCGATCCATCATCGCGTTGAAGACGCTGGCATCCTTCGGATCGGCCAGGCAGTAGTAGGCAGCGCGCTTGTCGAGGCCGGGCACGTGTTTCTCGAGATAGCGATCGAACGAATAGTTGAAGTGCGGCACGTCCTTCGCGCCCCACTCCAGGCGCAGCCCCAGCTTCCAGCTTGGCTGCACCTGCTTGTGGAATTCGTCCCGGTTGATCTTCAACGTCTCGTGCAGGTGCAGGGGTACACGGCCGGTGGTGGATTCCCCCACGCCGATGACCGGAATGTCGGGCGAGTGGACAACCGTCAGTTTGATCTGCGGCAACATCCGTCGGAAGGTCAGCGCCGCAAGAAATCCGGCACTTCCGCCGCCCACGACGACCATGCTGCGAATTGGCTCTGTCATCTCGATTCATACCTTAGTGCGAACCAGAGGCCAATAGCCGGTCAACGAGCCTTCCGGCCTTACGAGGGCGAATCGGGACGAGTACCATGTTGCCGCACTTGGACGAGACTCGCCGAAAGTGCACTGATCCAGGGATTGCGACTCCTGGTCCAATTCGGAGTCTGATTCCTTCCTAGATCGAGACACTCAGCCATGCCCACCGAACAGCTCAACGGGATCGAACTTCACTACGAAGAGTACGGAACAGGTCCCACTGTCGTGTTCTTACACGGGGCAGGCGGTGGAACGCAGGTCGGCTGGTTTCAGCAGATCCCCCATTTCGAGAAACATTACCGCTGCATCGTCATCGACCATCGAGGGTTTGGCACGTCGACCGATCCGGACAAAGAGGGGCCGACCCGGTTCGTCGACGACCTGGAAGCGCTGTTGGACAGACTGGGCATCGAACGCGCAGCCTTGATCGCGCAATCGATGGGCGGATGGACCGCTCTGGGTTTCGCGGTTCGCAATCCCAGCCGCACTTCCGCTCTGGTGATGTGTGACTGCGTCGGGGACCTGGATTGGCCCGAGCTGCACAGCGTAATGGAGGAGCACGACGAACGGACCCGCGATATTCCCGGTCTCGACCGGGCCTATGCGGAGGACTTTACTGCTCGCGAACCGGCGATGGCGCTACTGATGCGCATACGACTCAACTCGGAGAACTTCCCGCTGCCGGAGTGGTTGTCGTTCAACTTGACCGAATCCCGTTCCAATCTGAGGTACACGCCGACCGGCATTCGCATCGGACCGGAGGACCTCGAGGCACTCAAGGTGCCGACGATGTTCCTGGTCGGGGATGATGACAAAATCGTCTATCCGGCGGTCGTCCGGATGGTGCACGAACAGATCCCGGGGTCTGAATACGTCGAGGTCGAAGGCTGCGGCCACTCTGTCTATTGGGAACGTCCGGAAGCCTTCAATCAACTTGTGGGTGAATTCCTGAGACGGCACCTGTTGAGTTGACCTACCGCCGCCCCGTCACGCAGCCTCCGTTCAGCTCCGATGTCGCTCTAGGGGTATCACGGCGATTCAACGCACCAGAGAGTATCGAGTGGCGAGATACCTCGCCCGGCGAAGCACTGGCTTGCCATCGTTTGCTGTTCGATCCCGGCTTATCGGCGCACCGTATGTGTCTAATGGGGTCGAGGCACTCTGCGAGGACTCTCCCGATCGCGCGTCCTGGTGTTTCTAGGCACACGGCGAGGATTTGGCGGCGCTGGCGAAGGAGCGGTAGATTTAACCTCCCTGATGCTTGTGGTTTCGAATGCCGGTGGATCGTTGTTCATTCGAGCCAACGTCTAGGTACTCGGAGGCAAGGAACGACCGAGGAACAGGCCGCTCAAAGCCCTAAAGGCCCAATCTCCATCACCAGAGTTCGCGGTATCTTCTCGCTAGGCCCACCACTCCACTTCTTCACGATTCGATCAGATTGAAGCGGCGCCATGAGTGACGATGCATCTGCCGATCAGCCCAATCAACCAGACCAGCGGCCCGGCCGGATCGGCTGGCAGGACCTGACCGTCGACAATGCCGAGGTCGTGCGCGACTTCTACTCGGAGGTCGTTGGTTGGCAGACGATGCCGCTCGACATGGGTGGCTACGACGACTACGTGATGCTCAGCCCCGACGGCCCAAATGGCGTAGCCGGTGTCGCCGGAGTCTGCCACGCCCGAGGCGTCAACGCCAACATCCCGCCACAGTGGCTTGTCTACATCAACGTCGAAAACCTGGATGCCAGCGTCAAGAGCGTGCTGGCCCTAGGAGGCGAGATCGTGGATGGGCCTCGGGAGATGGGAGAGGGTCGGTTCTGCGTAATCCGAGACCCTGCAGGTGCGGTCTGTGGGTTGATTGAGTCGTAGGGCTGATGGTGGCGCGCAGCGGGAATCGGTCGGGAAGTTTGAGGACAAGTGCAGCGAGCTGGCCGAGGTTGACCTGTTGGACCGTGTGGAAGAGATTTCTTTGTTGGCACTAATGTGTTAGATTCACGACAAGCGAAGGAAAGCGGGATGAGGAAATCCGATGGTCCAGCAACATGCTCTCGCCGAGATTTTGCCGGACCAGCTTCGTGAGTTGAAGGATCCTCAGCGCGATCTTCCAAGGCTTGCCAAGGATGAGTTGACTACCGCTTGGATAACGCGGACGATCGAGTTGTTGCCAACAGAACACCAGATCTTGGTGCGGGACGCTACCAACTCCAAACAGTGGCGGGAGTCAGTCGGCACCGTAGATCTCGTGGTCACGTCTCCGCCGTACTGGAATCTAAAGGAGTACCCACGACGTGACGGTCAACTTGGCTGGACCGCCGACTACGACGACTTTGTTGCTCAGCTTCGGCCGGCCTGGGAGGCGTGCTACGACGCTCTGGTGCCTGGCGGCAGACTGATCATCGTGGTGGGCGATGTTTGCCTATCTAGGCGACAGAATCGTGGGCGACATACTGTTGTTCCACTTCACGCCTCGATCCAAGAGCAATGTCGTGATATTGGATTCGATAATCTGGCGCCGATCATTTGGTACAAGATTGCGAATGCTCGCCTCGAATCCAAAGGCAATGGCGCTGGTTTCCTTGGGAAGCCTTACGAGCCGAATGCGGTGATCAAGAATGATATCGAGTACATCCTGATGCAACGCAAGCCCGGAGGATATCGGTCGGTGCCGATCGAGAATCGAATTCTCAGCATTATTCCAAAGGCCTCGCATGACGCATGGTTCCGGCAAGTCTGGAATGGACCACCGGGAGCTTCAACCCAGGACCATCCCGCGCCATTCCCTGTGGAATTGGCGGAGCGCTTGATCCGCATGTTCAGCTTTGTCGGAGATCGCGTGCTCGATCCGTTTGTGGGAACCGGTACAACCCTATTGGCGGCCGCAGGTTCAGGGCGACACGGGATCGGCATTGATATTGAGCCTGAGTACGTCGAGTATGCGCGAAAACGACTGAGTGAAGTGCCGACGGCTCGCGTCGTTTCATGATTTCTATCGATGATGCGGTCAATGATTTGCACCGGATCGCCTACGTCGAAGGTAAGCGGCAATCGCCCGCCCGCTTGGATACGCTGGCCGACTTTTGTGTCCAAGAGTTGGAATCACGTGGCTTGACAGGCGCAGAAAAGGAAGGCAGGATTCCCGGCTTTGGCCGTACGAAACAGTGGGATGTGGTGTGGAGATACGACGGCAAGGTTCGGCTCGCCATTTCGTTGAAGTCCATTCTGAGAAACATCCCAGGCACTGTCCCGAACCGCATTGACGACCTCATGGGAGAGGTCGCCAATGTGCAGTTAGTTTCGCCGGAAATCGTCTTGGGCTACGTGATGGTATTCAACAGTAGTGAGGACACAGAGGACGGCAGATGGGTGCAACGCCTCAAGACTTCCCTTACTGGTCTGTCTGGTCGCCGAGCACCTGCCTGGGCTCCAGGTACTTTCGAGGCACATGTGCTTGTTGAAGCTACTTTCGAGGATTCAGCAAGGATTCGTGAAGGGGCCAATGACTTCGAGGCGTTCTTCGACACGCTGGCTAAACGCGTTGCCGAGCGTAATCCAGGCCACGAAGTCTGAGTGCTAGGCGCGAGTGGCCGTGCTAAGCTGATTCACGAGCTGGTGATTGGAGCGCGGTGGCACCACCCGTTCCCATCCCGAACACGGAAGTGAAACGCCGCAGCGCCGACGATACTGGGGGGGCAACCCCTTGCGGAAAATAGGCCATCGCCAGCTCGCTCTCTTCCTCTTCCCGCCCGACCTCGCGTCGGGCGGTTTTCGTTTCACCCAGCAGCGCCGATCGACCTGATTGCCTGTGGTACGATTCGGCAAACCCCAGAAAGGAGACGGGCCGGTGTTCAGCGCCCGCGACGCCCCCCAGATTGGGCGTGAGGCGCACCACTGAACCCTGCCCCACCCACCAAACCGTTGACGACACCAAGCACAGACATCGATCCCACCACCGCCCCGGTAGCAACCCAGGAAGTACCCGAACCGCCGGCGGCGGCCAGCACCACTCCTGCTGAACCCACCACCATGGACGAGCTCCTCGCCGAACCCGGTCGGGAGCCGCTGAACCCCAGACGCGGCGACATTGTCGAAGGCATCGTCGTGCACTGGTCCGGTTCGGCCCTGATCGTCGATGTCGGCGCCAAATCCGAGGGCATCGTTCACTTCGAGGAGATGCGCTCGCTGACCGATACCGAACGCGAGGCCCTGAAGACCGGCGATCCCGTTCACGTCTTCGTCACGGACTCCGAGTCGGAAGGCGGCTCGCTGGAGCTATCAATCGACCGTGCCCGCGGCGAGCAGGGCTGGCATGAGTTGCAGCGACGCTTCGACGAGAACGAAGTCTTCGATGCGCGCGTGACCGGCTCCAACAAGGGTGGCCTGCTGGTCAACGTCGAGGGCGTCAACGCCTTCGTTCCGCTCTCGCAGATTGTCGAGATCACCGGCGACCGCGACCAGGCGATTGCTCAACTGACCGAGTACGAAGGCCGCTCGCTGCGGTTTAAGGTCATCGAAATCAACCGCCGCCGTAACCGTGTCATCCTCTCCGAGCGCGCCGCCGTCCAGGAATGGCGCGCCGAGCAGAAGGATCGCCTGCTGGAAGAGCTCCAGGAAGGCGAAATCCGCTCCGGCCGGATTACGAGCATCCGATCATTCGGTGTGTTCGTCGACCTGGGCGGCGCTGACGGCCTGGCGCACCTCTCCGAGCTGAGCTGGGAGCGCGATGTCGACCCCGAGTCGATGTTTAGCATCGGCCAGACGATCGATGTCTACATCACCAAGATCGACAAAGAGTCCAAGAAGATTGGCCTTTCGGTCCGCCGCGCCTCGCCCGAGCAATGGGACGAAGTCGTGGCCAAGTTCGAGGTCGGTGACATTGTGCCGTCGGTCGTGACCAAGCTGGTCACGTTTGGCGCATTTGCGCGACTCGAAGGTCCGGTCGAGGGTCTCGTTCACGTCTCCGAGCTGGCCGACCGGCGGATCACGCATCCGCGTGAGGTCGTATTGGAGAACGACATCATCCCGGCGAAGATCGTGCGCATCGAGCGCGATCGGCACCGCCTTGGACTGTCCCTGCGGCAGGCGCGCACCGATGCTGAGCGATTGGGCTGGATCTTCAACCAGGACGGCGGCATCGTCCGCCTGCCGGAGGAGGTCGCTGAGCGCTTCAGCATCGAGCAAGAAGCTGCGCCGATCGCGCCGCCCGAGCCGGAGCCGACGCCTGAGCAGCCTCGCAGTGCCGACGAAGTGCAGCCCGAGGCCGCGGCCGAACCGGTTCGCGCCGTCTCGGCGATGCAGGAAGCGCTCGAGCGCGCCGGCGTCACCGAGCAGGACTTTGGCGGGAATCGATAGGGATTTGCTCTTCGAGCTTCAGTCGATTGGTTCGCTCCCTCTGCAAAAGACCGATGCACAACCTATCAACCGCCCCCGCCACCGAGCGGGGGCCCGCTCCTTCTCCTGCCCCTGCACGAAGGACATCCTGGTCGCCTGCATCTGGTCACCTGGAGTGAGTCGGTGCTGCCGTGTGCGGGCCAAAGCGGGTCCCCGCGTTAAGCGGGGACTGGATACTGAGTGATGCATCAATCTCTGCAAGGGGGAGCGCGAACCCAAGATGTCGCGATACAACCGGTGCCCAAATGCAATGTTGGCAGGCGTTACGTAGCGCTTGCTCTGATAGGCTGACCGTATCTCGCGAGCGGCCCGGCTGGGGTCGCGTCGTGCACTGGAGACTGCCATGGCAGACCGATTTGACAAGTTCACTGAACGCGCTCGCCGCGTTTTGACCCTCGCCCAGGAAGAAGCTCAGCGCTTCAACCACAACTACATCGGCACCGAGCACCTGTTGCTTGGACTGGTGCGCGAGGGCGATGGCGTCGCGGCCAAGGTGCTCTCCAATCTTGGTGTCGAGCTGGGCAAGGTTCGTTCCGCGGTTGAGTTCATCATCGGTCGTGGCGACCGCGCCGTGCTCGGCGAGATCGGTCTGACGCCGCGCGCCAAGAAGGTGATTGAACTGGCCGTCGACGAGGCGCGCCGGCTCAATCATCATTACATCGGGACCGAGCACTTATTGCTTGGACTCGTGCGCGAGGGCGAAGGCATTGCCGCCGGCGTCCTCGAATCGCTCGGTGTCAACCTCGAGCGGGTGCGAGCCGAGACCACGCGGATTCTCTCGCAGAGCGGTCCGGCGACGGCTGGCGCCGGGGCGGGCGCGAGCAGCGGCTCGGGATCGCGCTCCGCGACTCGCACGCCGACGATTGACCAGCTCGGCTTCGACCTGACCGCCGCGGCACGAGCAGGCACGCTCGACCCGGTGATTGGGCGCTCCAAGGAGATTCAGCGCGTCGTCCAGATTCTCTCGCGACGCACAAAGAACAATCCGGTCCTGATTGGCGAGCCGGGCGTT
This sequence comes from Dehalococcoidia bacterium, assembly GCA_965207365.1. Classification (GTDB taxonomy): domain Bacteria; phylum Chloroflexota; class Dehalococcoidia; order Bin125; family Bin125; genus Bin125. The sequence goes on from OZ242281.1 coordinate 2,602,968, forward strand.
GGCAAGACGGCCGTCGTCGAGGGTCTCGCGCAGCACATCGCGTCAGGCGACGTGCCCGAGACGCTGCAGGGCAAGCGACTGTTGACGCTCGACATCGGGTCGCTGGTCGCGGGCACGAAATATCGCGGCGAGTTTGAGGAACGACTGAAGAAAGTCGTCGAAGAGGTCAAGGGCGCGGGCAACTGTGTCCTCTTCATCGACGAATTGCACATGCTGGTCGGCGCCGGCGCGGCTGAAGGCGCGGTTGATGCGGCCAACATTCTCAAGCCATCGTTGGCTCGAGGCGAGCTGCAGACGATCGGCGCAACGACGCTGGACGACTACCGCAAGCACATCGAGCGAGACGCTGCGCTTGAGCGACGCTTCCAGCCAATCGTCGTGGAGGAGCCGTCGGTCGAGGAGACCGTCGAGATCCTGCGCGGCATCAAGGATCGCTACGAAGAGCATCACAAGCTCGTCATCACGGACGAGGCGCTGGTCGCCGCTGCCGAGATGTCGTCGCGCTACATCTCCGACCGCGCGCTGCCGGACAAGGCAATCGACCTGATCGACGAGTCTGCGTCGCGTGTGCGCATCCGCCGCTCGTACACGCCGCCGTCACTGAAAGAAGCGACTGTGGGGCTCGAGGGGATTCGCAAGGAGAAAGAGCAGGCGATCAACCAGCAGCAGTATGAGTACGCCGCCGACCTGCGCGACCGCGAACTCAAGCTGACGCAGCGCATCTCCGAGCTCGAAGAAGACCTTGACCAGCAGCGCGAACGCGATTCGTCGGACGTGCTGGCAGAGGACATCGCCGAGGTGGTCTCGATGTGGACCGGCATTCCGCTGGTGCAGATCGCGACCGAAGAATCAGAACGATTGCTGCGCATGGAGGAAGACCTCCACGAGCGCATCGTCGGCCAGGAAGAGCCGATCGTTGCACTGGCCAAGGCCGTGCGGCGCGCCCGCGCGGGCCTCAAAGACCCGCGCCGGCCTATCGGCGTGTTCATGTTCCTCGGGCCGACCGGCGTCGGCAAGACCGAGTTGGCGCGGGCCCTGGCCGACTTCATGTTCGGCTCGGACGACAACATGGTCCGACTCGATATGTCGGAGTTCATGGAGCGTCACACCGTCGCACGACTGGTCGGTGCGCCTCCGGGCTACGTCGGCTACGACGACGGCGGTCAGTTGACCGACACCGTGCGGCGCAAGTCCTATTGTCTGATCCTGCTCGATGAGATCGAGAAGGCGCACCCTGAAGTCTTCAACATGCTGCTCCAGGTTTTCGACGACGGTCATCTGACCGACGCCAAGGGTCGGCGCGTGGACTTCCGCAACACGATCATCATCATGACCTCGAACGTCGGCTCCGACCTGATTCGCCGCGAGTCTGCGATTGGGTTCTCGACCATCAATGACGACGAACAGTCGGAGAAGCAGCGCTACGAAAAGATGAAGGACAAGGTCCTTCAGGAGATGAAGCGCGTATTCCGCCCCGAGTTCCTCAACCGCGTCGACACGACGCTGGTCTTCCACCCGCTGAGCCGGGCGCACATCCGCAGCATCGTCGACATGATGCTGAACGAGGTGGATTCCCGGATCAAGGAGAAGGAAGTCCTGCTCGACGTGACTGAAGCGGCGCGTGACTGGCTCGGAGAGAAGGGCTATGACCCGGTCTTCGGAGCCCGGCCGTTGCGCCGTGTGATCCAGGAGCGGCTTGAAGATTCGCTCTCCGAGGCGTTGCTGCGAGGCGACTTCCGGGCCGGCGACACGATTCGCGTTGACCTCGTCAAGGAGCTCAACGAGAACGGCGCCGAGGAAGAGATGCTGCACTACGAGCGCATCGAAGGCCTCTCGCGAGCTGAAGAGATTGCGGCCGAGGTCGAAGCTGCCGCTGTGGAAGCCTCCAGCGACGAGACAGGCGAGGAAGAGGGCGAAGCAGTAGCCACTTCCTGATCCGCCAACTCATCGGTTAGCCAACAAAGCGCCCCTCAGCAATGAGGGGCGCTTTGCTACTGCGGCAGGAATGTCGCTCTGTTCAGTTCAAGGCGAGATTGCCGCGGCGGAGCGCGGCAATGACGAAGGTGGCTGAACTGGAGGCGCGTGTCTATTGACCTATGCGTTCCAACAATTGGTCAATGCACTGGACCGCGGCGCGCGTCATCCTGCCAGGCAAGGACGCTTTGCAGCAGGCCCAGGCCGGCGAAGAACACCAACAGCGACGAATTACCCGTGCTGATGAACGGTAATGGGATGCCGGTCACGGGAATCAGACGGATGTTGATGGCGACGTTGATGAAGACCTGGATCGCGATGATCGCCAGCAAACCGACGGCGAGGAGCTGGCCTAATGGCTCGCCAGCTTTGTTGGCTACCCGCAGCATGCGAAAGAGCAGCAGCAGAAACAGAGCAAAGAGCGCCATGGCGCCGACGAAGCCCAACTCTTCACTGAGCACGCTGAAGATGAAGTCGGTGGTCTGGATGCGGACGAAGTCAAGTTGTGTCTGCGTGCCCTCGGTCAAGCCCTGTCCCCAGAGGCCGCCCGAGCCGACCGAGGTCTCGGCCTGAATCACGTTGAATCCCGCGCCCTGTGGATCGGACTCCGGATCGATGAATGCACGGATGCGGTCGCGCTGGTAGTCCTGGACACCCGCGGCGAGTCCCACGGGTATCAGACACATGCCGATCGCGGCCAGAGTCGCGTAGTGTCGGAGCCTGGCCCCTGCGAACAACGTCATCACCAACCAGAGCGCCATGAAGACGACCGCCGAGCCCGCGTCTGGCTCAACAAAGACCAGCGCCGCCGGCAGCACGGCGATGCCGAGGGAAAGCAGGAAGATTCTGAACTCCTGTAAGCGATCGCGATAGTCGGTGAGGAACTTCGCCAGGCCGATGATCGTCATCAGCTTGCCGATCTCCGATGCCTGAACGACAGTGAAGCCGAGATCAAACCAGCGCCGCGAGCCGAACTCTTCGCTTCCGACGAACAGCACTGCGACCAGCACGATGATCCCGAAGCCGTAGGCGAGCCAGCCGAGGGCGTCGATCAACCGGTAGTCGATGCGGGTCATCGCAACCATCAGCACCGCGCCGACCAGGGCGAAAATGATGTGTCGCTGGACAGCGCTGGACAAGACGATTCCCTCTGCTCCTCGCGGCAGAGAGGCGGAATAGATCACCAGTGCCCCATATCCGGCCAGAGCGACGGCCGCGAGCAGGATCAGCGGATCAAAGTGTCGCCACGAATGTCCGACCATCAGCGCGACCTCACATGAATCTGACTGAGGATGACGCTTGAGTTCATTGCGACCGCTCGCGAATTGCTTCGTAGAGCCGTTGGTCCTCTTCCTCGGTCAACGCGATTCTGGCGTACGGCGGAGGGAATGCTGTCGACAACGCGCCAGTCGTCTCGGCCCAGGCTCTGAGAATCTCACCTCCGGCGCCGGCGGCCAGGTAGCCGGCCGAGAACTCAAAGAAGACGACCATCGCGATTTGCGGGTCGTCGAACGGAGCGAATGCGATGAACCAGCCGTGCGTTGGTCCCTCTTCCTCGCCCGACACCGCCGTGCCGGTCTGGTTGAACTCGGCCGTGCCGGTCTTCCCGGCGATCAGCATCTCAGGAAGTTCGACCAGTGCGTCGTGACACGTACCGGCCAGCGTGCAGAGCGCCATGCCCTCGCGGACGATCCTGAGGATTTCAGGATCGACGTCAACCTGGTTTCGCACGATGGGTTGCCAGGGCTGCACGACCTTGCCATTAGTGTCGATCAGCTCGCGCACGACTCGTGGTTCGTAGACCGTGCCGCCATTGGCGATTGCGGCAGTGGCGACGGCCATTTGCAGCGGTGTGACGGTCGTGAACCCCTGACCGATGGCCATGTTGTAGGTGTCACCGTCTCGCCATTCTTCCCCAAATGCCTCCAGCTTTTGCTGGGACGAAGTGATCAGCCCGGCTGCTTCACCTTCCAGATCGACGCCGGTCTGGGCGTCGAAGCCCAACTCACGAGCCCACCTCGCCAGTGCCTCGTTGCCTGCGCCTGCAAACTCGACATCTCCGGCGACGATGCCTTCGTCGGCCAGAGCATCGAGTCGCTGCTGTTCGCTGGGGTGTCGGGGAGGATTCTCAGGGTTGCGGTACGGCTCGCCGCCGGCGACGTAGTAGAAGTACACGTTCGACGACTCGGCCAGCGCTGTGCGAATGTTGTAGACCCCTTGCGTCGTGTCGCCGAATCGGTAAATGATGCCAGGAGAGAGTTCGTTATGAACCTCCAACACGCCAGGCGAGTAAATCTCGGTCTCGGGTGTGATCGCGCCTTCGGCCAACCCGGCGACCGCCGTCACGATCTTGAAGATTGATCCGGGTGGAAACTGGTCCTGGATCGAGTGGTTGATCAATGGTTGCCCAGGATCCTCCAGCAGTGTCTGGTACTCGGCTGTTGTGATCTCCTCGTAAATGTTGACGTCGTAGTTGGGCACGGAGACCATCGCCAGGACTTCGCCAGTGTTGACATCAAGCACGATCGCCGAGGCGAACAATGACGCCCCCTGGTGATCCAAGAGGATCTCTTCGACCCGCCGCTGGAGGTCGATGTCAATGGTCAGCACTGCGCTCAGGCCCGGCGTTGGCGGACGATTGTCGAGGGTGCGGAGGATGTTGCCGACGGCGTCGACCTCGACCAGTTGCCGCCCTGCGGTGCCTCTGAGTTGGCGTTCGTAGGCGGCCTCGATACCGGTTCGTCCGATCTGATCGCTGTACAGGTAGCGAGATTCGGATAGCTCTTCGTATTCCTCCTCCGAGATCTGGCCGACATAACCAAGAATGTGCCCGAGCAGCCGACCGTGGTCGTAGCGCCGAGTTGAAATGGTCTCGACCTGCACGCCGGGCAACGTCGAACGACGTGAGGTGACCTCGATTACCTGTGCCGGCGACGGATCGTCATCGATCAGCAGCGGCAGGAACGGGTCGTTCGAATTCTTGCGGTCCCAGATTTGCTGTTCAATGTCCCAGGCGCGGACATCGAACATTTCGGCCAGTTCTTCCGACACATTCGTCACTTCGTAGTCGGAGACGTTGGCCGAGATCAATGTGATCCGATATGTCGGGGCGTTTTCGACCAGCAAGTTGCCGTTTGAGTCGTAGATCAACCCTCTGGAGGGTGCGATTTCAATTGTTCGTACACGGTTGCTTGCGGCTCTCGCGACGAACTCATCGTGGCGCAGAATTTGCAGCCGGACCAGTTGCACGGTGAGGATTCCGAACAGCAACAGGATGAATCCACCCAGCACCCAGACTTTAGCGCGGACTGGAAACCCTTCGCCGTGCTCGATGTGCTGCGAGTACTCGCGCGCAACGCCTTCCGACTTACCCGGCCTTGGTCGCCGTTGCATTAGAAGCCGGCCGATCTCGATGGTGCGGACACTGCGGCGGCGCCTGACGTGGGGATCCTCACAAACCAATAGACGACGGCGCCGAGCATCATGTTCCCGAGGGCCCCACCCAGCATGATCGTGCGCAACGCGGCCAGCCAGTTTACGCCGGTCGTTGTCTGCTCAACGGCGATCGCGTGCGCCGTGAAGTGCAGGATTGACGCAGCGCCGATCAACACCATCGTCATCGCCCATTCCAGCGCTATCGGAGCAGGGCCTCGGTCAACTGACCTGGCGCGCCAGGTCAGCGCAGCCAGGCCGATAGGAGCCAACGCTGCGACTGATTCGGGCATGCCCTGAAATGCGAGTAGTCCGAGCCCGATCCCGGCCAGCGGAATCATCACCAGGGTCTCGATCGGTGGTCGGACCATCGCCCAACAACAGAGCACGACCAGCACCACCTGCGGCCCGACGCCGAAGATGGCGAATGAAGAACCGGTCGAGGTCTGAAAGACCACCAGGACGAACAACCCTCCGAGCAGCAAGACCCAACGGATGACGCTCACTGCTTACCCTCCGTCAGCGTCCGTTGATTCCGGGCTGAGAATCGACAGATCGGGTGGTGGAATCGTGAGCTGGACGAGCACCTGTTCGAGCTGTTCGAGCGGTGCGATCGGATCGAGCACGACGTAGCGGAAGGCGTCCTGGACCGTGCCCTCCGCCGCTGAGACGCGGCCAACCGGCAGACCCTGCGGCAGTTGACCGTCAAGCCCGGAGGTGACGAAGATGTGACCCAACTCGACTTCGGACTCCCACGGGATGCGGATCTCCAGATGTCCCAGCGTGTCGCCGGTGGCGACGACCTCGCTGCGCGATTGCTGGTGCAAGACCCGCACGGCGCTGTCGGGATCGGTGATCAGGCGGATAAACGAGGTGTGTGGACGGACATCATAGATTTGCCCGATCAGCGTGCCACCAGCGGCGAGCACAGGTAGGCCGACTCGGATTCCGTCATTCGATCCGCGGTCGATGCCGATCACTGTGCGCAGTCCGGTCAGGTCTCGGGTTGTGACATTCGCGGTGATGGTGACGGCGTCGGTCTCGGCTTGGACTTCCAGCAGCGCCTGCCGGGCTCGGACTTGGATCTGTTGTTCGCGCAGACGCGAATTGTCGGCTTCGAGTTGCTCAATTCTCGAACGCAGCGCTCGATTCTCGGAGTTCAGGCGGCCGAAGTCATCGAGGTCGGACAGCAGATTGGCGATCGGCTCACCTGCCTGGCGGAACACGCGTTGGACAGGATTGAGCGCGGACGCGGCCTGGTCCTCAATCGTCGCAGCCCAGCCAACCAGTCCCAATAGGGCCAGTCCGCCGACCACGAGTGTGATCACCAGCACCCAGCGAATGCGCGCTCCCAGTAGGCGAACCAGTGCGCCGATTACTGGCACGAGAACCTGCCAATCGCATTCGCGGCGCTAGCGCCGCCCGGCCAGCACCTGACCGTCGGTCGCGGCAAGGGCGCGCGTCTCGGTGAGCGCCTCAGCGCAGCCGCGTACGACGCAGGTGAGGGGAGAATCCGCTCTGTAGACCGGGAACTTGGTCTCTTGCGACATGCGCCGATCAAGTCCGGGCAAGTACGCCCCGCCGCCGGCGAGCGCGATGCCCTGCTGCATGATGTCGGGAATCAACTCCGCAGGCGTGATCTCCATGGTCTTCAGCACGGCGTCCATAATCGAGGAGACCGCCGAAGAGATTGCATCGCGTAGCTCGATCGTCGTCACCGTGATCACCTTGGGCATGGAGGTCGAGAGGTCGCGGCCACTCAGAGTGACGTCGCGTTCCTCTTCCAGCGGGAAGGCCGACGCGCCAGCGATTTTGATCTTCTCGGCCGAAGCCTCGCCGATCTGAATGTTGTGGACCTGGCGCGCATAGGTGATGATCGCCTGGTCAATCTCGTCGCCGGCGACGCGGGTTGAGGTGCTGACGACCATGCCGCCCATCGAGCAGACGGCGACCTCAGTGGTGCCACCGCCGATATCGACAACAATGCTGCCGGTGGACTCAAAGATCGGCAGCCCGGCACCGATCGCAGCTGCCATGGGCTCTTCAATCAGATGTACTTCGCGAGCGCCAGCCGAGCGCGTGGCTTCGAAAATGGCGCGCTTCTCAACCTCGGTCGCGCCGCCGGGGATGCCGACCATCACGCGCGGTCGTCCAATGCCGATCCCGCTCCGTTGCAGCGCCTCGTGGATGAAGTGATTGAGCATTCTCGAAGTAACGTCGAAGTCGGAGATGACGCCATCCCGCAAGGGCCTGGTCGCGACGATGTGCGCGGGCGTGCGCCCGACCATCGTTTTGGCCTGCTTGCCGATCGCGAGCACTGAGTTGTCGATCCGGTTGATCGCCACCACCGACGGCTCGTTGACCACGATTCCGCGACCGCGCACGGACACCAAGGTGTTGGCGGTGCCCAGATCGATGCCCACATCGGGTGAGAAACGTCGGGCCAACCAGCCGAACGGGGACCAACCCATCAGGACTCCTCAGGATCCGGCAACGTGTGTGCCGAACGATAGGGGGCGCTCGTCAGCGATGCGCACGGTTCGCCGCGCCGAGTCGACATAGATCAGCGTACCCGTTAACCCCTCGATACCTGTACTAGCAGAACGTCAATTGGCCTCGGATGGTTCCGCTTCCGTCAACCAGACCGACAGCAGCGATGGGTTTTGCAGCACCTCAACCAGACGATCTTCATCCCAGATCGGCAGGCCCAACGTCTCGGCTTTCTTGCGCTTGGATCCGGCCGCTTCGCCGGCGAACAGCGCGGTCGTGTTCCTGCTCACCGACGAGCCTACGCCGGCTCCCAGCGACTTCAACCGGGCTTCAGCCTCTGGGCGAGTCATCTCCGCGAACCGTCCGGTGAGGACGAAGCGATAACCTTCCAACGGTGTTTCGGTAGGTTCCGTGTCAGTGCGTTGAATCTCGTCGTCCACTCCAGCCGCTTGTAGGCGATGCACCAGGGACCAGTTCTCGCCGTCCATGGCCCAGTCGACGATGCTCTCAGCGATGATCGGACCGACGCCGTCAACGTCGGCCAGCGCTTCCCTCGGAGCGAGCAAGATCGCGTCCAGCGAGCCGAACTCCTCGGCAAGCAGCGTCGCGTTCTCGCCGCCGACATGTCGGATTCCGAGCCCAACCATGAGGTATGCCAGACCGCGTGACTTCGACCGTTCAATCGCGGCCATGAGATTCTCGATGCGCTTGCCGGCCTCGTAGAACTCCTCCCCGCCCCGCTTGACCTTCTGCCCCAGCGAGGGAATCTGCCCCAGTACCTCTCGCTTGCCTGGCAAGGTGTAGATGTCGGCTGCGTCTTGAACAAGCTCAAGTTGCAAGAGCAAGGCAATCTGTCGTTCACCAAGACCGCGAATGTCCATCGCGCCACGGCTGGCGAAATGCTCGAGACTGCGTTGCAGGATCGCAGGACATGAGCGATTTGAGCAGTAGTGCATGGCGTCGTCGGCATCGCGCACTGTGTCGAACCCGCAGACCGGACAGGTCACAGGCATCGTCCAGGGAACGGAGTCGTCCCGGCGGCGCTCGAGCACCGGTCGCACGACCTGCGGGATGACCTCGCCGGCACGACGGATGACGACCGTGTCGCCCTCTCGGATGTCCTTGCGGTGGATATCGTCGAGATTGTGCAGGGTCGCATTGGTCACCTGGACGCCGCCGACGCGCACGGGCTTCAAGCGGGCGTACGGATTGATGCTGCCGGTGCGTCCGACATTGACCAGGATTCGTTCGACGACTGTCGATGCCTCCTGCGGCGGGAACTTCCAGGCGATCGCCCAGCGTGGCTCGCGCCCGACGATACCGAGGTCGGCTTGAAGTCGCAGGTCATCGACCTTGACGACCACGCCGTCCATCTCAAAGGCCTGCGTGTCCCGTCGCTCGGTCCAGCGCTCGCAAGCGGTCAGCGCGTTGTCAATGCCATTATGCCGCGCTGCCTCGGGCGTGGTTGGGAAGCCGAACTCAGATAGCCAACCGAGTGTCTCCCAGTGCGTGTCGGGGGTGATGGCGTCGTCGCACCAGCCGAGTTGGTAAATGCCGATGTTGAGCGGTCGGGTCGCGGTTACCGAAGCATCCTTCTGCCTGACCGAGCCGGCTGCAGCGTTGCGGGGGTTGGCGTACAGCGTGAGCGCGGCGCGACCTTCGGCAAGGCGCTCTTCGTTGGCAAGGGCGATTTCCGCGTTCATCGCGTCGAAGCCTGCTTTGGGCATGTAGACCTCGCCGCGGACCTCGAACAAGGGCGGCGGATTACCCTCCAGTTCGTTCGGCACAGCCTCGATCGCTCGGAGGTTGGCGGTGACGTCTTCTCCAGCTCGACCGTCGCCGCGTGTGGCGGCCTGGACCAGGCGGCCTCGTTCGTAGACGAGGGCAATGGCGAGGCCGTCGATCTTGGGCTCGGTGACGAATGCCCATTCCTCGCGGTCCAACAAATCGGCGGCTCGCTGTTGCCAGCCGCGCAGTTCCTCGGCGTCGAATGCGTTGCCCAAGGAGAGCATGCGCCGGCGATGCTCCACGACGGCAAACGTACGACCGGGCGGTGCGCCGACGGTCTGGGTGGGGCTTTCGCTCGAGGCCAGCTCGGGGAAGTCTGTTTCCAGGCGTTGCAGCTCGGCGAACAGGGCGTCGAAATCGGCGTCGCTGATCTCCGGCGAATTCTGTGCGTGGTAGAGATGGTTGTGTCGCAGAATCTCGGCGCGCAGTTGCTCAACCCGGTCGCGGGCTGCGATCTGTTCGGCGTCGCCGGAGGCGTGAGGAGTTGACATCGAGTTCACTATAGAAAGGGAAGGCGGGCCAATCCTACTGATACGCTCAGCCCGTGAGCGATCCTGAGCTGGCCGATCTTGACGTAATCATCCTCGACTATGGCGCGGGTAACCTGCGCTCGGTCGTCCGCGCCGTCGAGCGTGTTGGCGCGAAGCCTGAAGTGGCGTCTGTCGCGGCTGCAATGGACGAAGCGGACGTGGTGATTTTGCCTGGCGTGGGCGCGGCTGCGGACACGATGCACAATCTGCGCGAGTTGCGCTTGATTGAACCAATCCGCGAATACATCGCCGCCGACCGTCCGTTCCTTGGCGTCTGCATGGGACTGCAGGCGTTGATGACCGTCTCGGAAGAGGGCGGCGAGCATCCTTGCCTCGATGTACTCGAAGGCCGCGTCGTCCGTCTGCCGGAGGGCCGCAAGATTCCGCACATGGGTTGGAATCGGGTTGATCAACGGCGTCCGACGCCGCTCTTCCACGGAATTCCCGATGGCTCGCACTTCTATTTCGTCCACTCTTACTATTGCGACATGGCGCAGCCCGAGGATGTGGTGGCGGTCGCCGAATACGGCACCGACGTCACGGCGGTCGTGGAGCGCGGGAATCTGGCGGCGACTCAGTTCCACCCGGAGAAGAGCGGCGCGTACGGTCTGCGGATATATCGCAACTTCCTGCTCGAGCACTCCGGCAAAGGAGTATCGAGATGACGCCCAACATGATTGACGTGTTGCCCGCGATCGATATCCGCGGCGGACGCTGCGTCCGTCTGGTCCAGGGCGACTACGAACGCGAGACCGTCTTCGATGACGATCCGACTGCGCCGGCGCAGCGCTGGATCGACGAGGGCGCAGAGATGCTGCATGTGATCGATCTGGACGGCGCTCGCGAGGGTCACGCGGCCAACGCAGAGTTTGTCGAGCGGATCGCGGCTCTGGGCAAACCGCTGCAGGTTGGCGGTGGCATACGCAATCTCGACACGGTTCGCCGCTACATCGATGCGGGTGTGTCGCGGATCATTATCGGAACGGCCGCTGTGACCGACCGTGGGTTCCTACGAAACGCCGTCGAGCTCTGTGGCGACGCGTTAACCGTGTCAGTCGACGCCAAGGGCGGGCGGGTGGCGCTCAACGGTTGGACCGAGGCATCGGAGCTACCTGCCGTCGCTCTGATTCCGCAGCTTGAAGACCTCGGTGTGCGACGATTTATCTACACAGACATCGCCTCCGACGGGATGCTCGGCGGCCACGACGAGGCCGAGTTCGCCCGGGTGGCGGGAGTCGCCCGATCGCCGGTGATCGCCGCCGGCGGGATTGCGCACCCGATGCAAATCCGCCGCCTCGCCGCCAACGGCGCAGCCGGCGTCGTGCTGGGGCGAGCGATCTACGACGGACGGCTGCGACTGGCCGAAGCATTCGAGGCAGCCGAAGCGGGAATGCGCGAGCGGACATGCTGACGAAACGGATCATCGCTTGCTTCGACGTGGACGCCGGGCGGGTGGTCAAGGGGGTCTCATTCGTCGAATTGCGCGATGCGGGCGACCCGGTCGATCTGGCGGCGCTCTACGACCACGAGGGCATTGACGAGTTGGTCTTCCTCGATATCACCGCCTCGCATGAGGATCGCAACACGGTGGTCGACATGGTTCGTCACACGGCCGACCGCGTGTTTATCCCGTTCACCGTGGGCGGCGGGCTGCGCTCCGATGATGACATGCGCTTGATGCTTGAGTCGGGCGCGGACAAGATCACGATCAATACCGCCGCCGTCGAGCGTCCTGAGTTGATCTCCGAGGGCGCTCATCGCTTCGGATCACAATGCATCGTCGTCGCAATCGACGCACGGACGGAAGCCGACGGCTCAATGCAGGTTTACACCCATGGAGGCCGACGACCGACCGGCATCGACGCGGTTGATTGGGCCAGGGAAGTGGTCGAGCGGGGCGCGGGCGAGATCATGCTGACCTCGATGAACACCGACGGTCACCAGGACGGATATGACCTTTCGTTGACTCGAGCAGTGTCGGATGCCGTCAGCGTGCCGGTGATCGCCTCTGGCGGCGCGGGAAACGCGCAGCACATGATCGACGCGATCACGGAAGGCCATGCAGACGCTGTACTGGCCGCCTCGATCTTTCACTTTGGCACCCACCCGATCATGGAAGTCAAACGGCAAATGCAGGCCGCCGGCATCCCCATCCGAATGGAACACGCGGACTATGACGACGTCCTCTGAATCTCCAATCAGCGACCTGCCGGAGCTGAAGTACGACGCTGACGGCCTGATCCCTGCCATCGTCCAGGATGACGCGAGCAACGACATCCTGATGCTGGGTTACATGAATGCGGCGTCAGTGCAGATGACTCTGGACAAGCAGCTCGTGACGTTCTGGAGCCGCAGCCGCCAGGAGTACTGGACCAAGGGCGAGACGAGCGGCAACGTGCTCGAGCTGGTCAGCATTCGCAAGGACTGTGACGTCGATGCGCTGCTGGTCCGTGCCGTTCCTCACGGACCAACCTGCCACACGGGCGAGCGTTCCTGCTTTTACCGCGACCTCGCCGAGGACTAAGTTTCCGTTCGCACTGCCGACACCTCAGCCAATCCAACTTCGTCATACCCGCGCTTGTCGCGGGTATCTCGCTGAACTCGGCACAACGTGGGCATCACTTCGAGATTGCCGCGTCGGTGCGCGGCAATGACGCATTGAGAGTTCCTGGTTTGCACCAGACCGGGGTGGTGTCAACAAAGCTGTTGACGTCATCAGATCTGTTGCATACGATTGCTGACCTGATGGCGGTGAGGTCCCGTGCTTGCTGAAGAAATGTGGTTGAACAGTTCAGATCGTTGCAGGGCGATCAAGAAGGATTTGGATCTGAAATGATGCTCTCCTATCCACTCATCCTGGAAGAGGACGGGGACACGCTGCTCGTCACTTCGCCAGATTTTCCAGAGTTGACCACGTTCGGTGAGGATCGCGAAGAGGCCCTCGCGCGGGCGGTGGATGCGCTTGAGGAAGCAGTCGCCGCCCGGATGCACAGCCGCCTTGACATCCCGTCGCCATCGACCGGCTCCGTATACGCAACGTTGCCCACGTTGACCGCGGTCAAAGTGATGCTCTACCAGGGCATGCGAGATCGCGGTGTTGGCAAAGCTGAGTTGGCTCGGCGATTGGGCTGGCACCTGCCGCAAGTCGACAGAGCGCTCAACGTCCAGCACAATTCAAGACTCGAGCAGATGGACTTTGCGCTCGGGGCGATTGGTCTTCGTCTCGACGTGACCACGCACGAAACCAGGCACGAAACTAGGCACGAAGTTCCTTCGGTGACGCCGGCGGTCGCGGAAGATACACAGCTCTATCCCTAACTGAGGGGTAAGTTGAGTCTCAGGCCGGAGGCGATCAGGGCGTGTTAGTTTTCTTCGTCCAGCATGCCGTAGCGGCGGCGGAATCTCTCAACGCGGCCGGCGGTGTCGACGATTCGCTGCTCGCCCGTGAAGAATGGGTGACAAACCGAACAGATTTCGATCCGGATTTCGGCCTTGGTCGCGCGAGTCTCCCAAGAGTTGCCGCAGCCGCACGTGATCGTTGCGTCGACGTATTCGGGATGGATTTCAGCCTTCACGCGCCCACCTCCTCGAGCTCGGCAGGAATCACCGAGACCTTCTTGCGTCGTCCGCGGGCGTAGGGTGCGAACTTCACTTTGCCGTCCGACAGGGCGAACAAGGTGTGATCGCGACCGACGCCGACATTGTCGCCTGCGTGGATGCGAGTGCCGCGCTGACGGACGATGATTCCGCCGGTACGCACGACCTCGCCGTCGAACAGTTTGACGCCGAGCCGCTTCGCATTGCTGTCGCGACCGTTACGCGACGAGCCAACGCCTTTCTTGTGAGCCATGACGCTCTCCCTACTCTTCTGAGTTTTCAGTCTCGGCGGATGCCGCCGCAACGTCGGCAGCTTCATCAGCCGTCTCGTCAGTGGCTTCAATTGCCGCCGTAGCCGCTGGTTGTACCCGTTCTGGAGCGGTCCAGCTCTGTTCGCCCAGGTTGACGGCATTGACCAGCACCGAGGTCTGCAACTGCCGATGTCCGCGGACTCGGCGATACCGAGTCTTGTTCTTGTACTTGAAGACGGTGATCTTGCGACCGCGTCCCTGCTCAAGGATCTCGCCAGTGACACTAGCCGACTCGACAATGGGAGAGCCGATCGCCAGTTCGCCTTCGCCGTTGACCAGCAGGACATCGTCGAACGTCACCTGGTCGCCCGCATCGCCGTCGAGGCGTTCCAGCTTGATTCGCTGGCCGGGCGACACCCGGTACTGTTTTCCGCCGCTGCGAATCACGGCGTACACGTCGGACACATCAGTGGGCATAGCTGTCTCGCATCGATCTCAAGGTGATCGGATCGTTATTCCTGAAGTATCTAGCCTAGCCAGCCGCTGTCAGGCGTCAAGCGACTAACGAACAAATCGCGCTGAGCTGACTCGCTGAGCTGTCTCGTTGAGCTGACCCCGCGCAGGGATCACAACTAGTCGAGGGAGCTCCGATTCTGGTTGCCGCCCCAGGCAAGGCCCGGCTTCGGCGGCATCAGCGGCTCACGTTCCTCGCCGGTTTCTCCGTCGGAAGAGGTAGGTGGTGGAGCGGTTGGCTCAGGCACCGGAGGTGGAGGCGTCGGCTTGGGCACCGCCTGACCCGGTTGCCAGGCCAGGATGGCGCGCAGGTCGTCGCCCTCGAGCGTTTCGATATCCATCAGCCGCGTCGCCAGCAGATCCAACTGCTCGCGATTGCGACGCAGGATGGTCCGCGCGCGGTCGCGTGCACGGTCGATAATCTCTCGCAATTCTTCATCAATCTGCTCTGCAACCATTTCGGAGTAGTCGCGCTGCTCGGAAATGTCGCGGCCGAGGAAGACCATCGATTCCTTCTTGCCGAACGTGCGAGCTCCCAGGCGTTCGGACATGCCCCACTGCGTGATCATCGCACGGGCGATCTGCGTGACCTTGCTCAGGTCGTCGTGTGCGCCGGTAGTCATTTCGCCGAAGACGATCTCTTCAGCGGCGTGTCCGCCCAGCGCCGATGACATAAAGCCCTCGTAGTAGGACTTACCGGCCAGCCGGTGCTCCGACTCGGGCAGGTAGCGGGTGTATCCACCGGCCATGCCGCGTGGGACGATGGTCACCTTGTGTACGGGATCGTGGCCGGGAATGTGCGAGGCAACGAGCGCGTGACCCGCTTCGTGGAACGCGACGACTTCCTTCTCGCGTCCGACCAGTAACCGGGACTTGCGCTCCGGACCGGCCATCACGCGGTCGACAGCCTCTTCGACTTCTGCCTGCGTGATGTGCTTCTTCTGCCGGCGTGCAGCGAGAATCGCCGCCTCGTTGAGCAGGTTGGCCAGTTCGGCTCCGGAGAACCCGGGAGTCTCTTTGGCGATTGTGCGCAGGTCGACCTCTTCGGCCAGCGGCTTACCGCGCACATGGACATCGAGGATCGCTTGCCGACCCTTGACATCGGGCGCGTCCAGGACGACGCGACGGTCGAATCGGCCAGGTCGCAGCAGGGCCGGGTCGAGGATATCGGGCCGGTTGGTCGCTGCGACAACGATTACGTTGGAGTTGGTGTCGAATCCGTCCATCTCGACCAGGATCTGGTTCAGGGTCTGTTCGCGCTCGTCATGCGATCCGCCGACACCGGCGCCGCGCTGGCGTCCGACGGCGTCGATCTCGTCAACGAAGACAATGCAGGGCGCGTTGCGCTTGGCCTGCTCGAAGAGGTCGCGCACGCGGCTGGCGCCGACGCCGACGAACATCTCAACGAACTCGGACCCGGAAATCGAGAAGAAGGGCACGCCGGCTTCGCCGGCGACGGCTCGGGCGATCAGCGTCTTGCCGGTGCCAGGAGGGCCAACCAGCAGCACGCCGCGAGGGATCCGCGCACCGAGTGAAGCGAAGCGCTCGGGGAACTGGAGGAACTCAACGACCTCTTGCAGCTCTTCCTTGGCTTCGTCGCAGCCGGCCACGTCGTTGAAGGTGACTGAGGGGCGATTGGCTGTGACCAGGCGCGCCTTGCTCTTGCCGAACGACATCGCCTGCGAGCCCTGCCCCTGCGCCTGTCGCAGGAAAAAGAAAATCAGACCGAAAATCAGCAGGAAGGGGAGCAGGTTGAAGAACACGCTGGCGATGGTCGAACCAAAGCCGCCGCCCGACCCGACTTCAACGTCGGGGAACCCCTGTCCGCCGACGTCAACACCCTCTCGGGAGAGAAACTCGAAGAAGTCAAACCCGGTCTCCGGCACGTTGGTCTGGAACGATTCCGCGCCGTCGCGATAGTCGAGAATGACCTTCGACGCGGAGACCTTGATGGTCTCGATCAGCGCGGCCTGGTTCTCGATTCGGTCAAGCAAGGACTCCGTGCCGCCTGCCAGCGGGATCTCGTTCGAGCCGCCGCCCCGAGGGAAAACCGAAAACACTACCGCGATCAACACCACGAAGATCAAAAGGTAGATCAGAAAGCTGCGCTTGAATCGTGAGCCACCCATCGACGCCATCCCTCAAAATCAGCGCAGCCTGTCCACCGACGGCTGCGCCGGTTACCTGTTCAGTCAGTTTCGAGCATATCGCAACGCCGCATAGATCCAGGTCAGGTGTACGTCAATTTCTACATCGTCAGCCATATCGCCAGCCATGTTGCCGCCCCCGTCTCGAAACGTCAGGTCGGCTGGTCCTCCGCGCGGTGAGTCCGACCGAAGTTGCAGATTCACGTGTCGGCGGCAAGCCAACTCCAAGATCATTCAACTCCAACATCATTCGGACTTGCGAACTCGCGCGACATAACACACTGCCCTACCCTCGCGACGTGACCGCACAACGTCCGACACGACGAAGAGAGATGCATCACAGGCGCAATGGCGCTCGGGTCATCGTGGGAGTCGATGAGGTCGGACGCGGGCCGCTGGCCGGGCCGATCGTGACTGCTGCGGTCTCATTGCCACTGGATAGCAGACCGAAGTGGTTGTCTGAGCTCCGCGACAGCAAGCAGCTCACTGCGAAGCAACGACAGCGACTCGCTCCCTTGATTCGCGAGGAGTCCCTTTGCTGGGCAATCGGCTGGGTGCATGCGGTCGAGTTGGACCGACTGGGACTCACCGCTGCCCTGCGCCTGGCATTTCGGCGCACGATCGAACAGCTTGGCGAGCAGCCCGATGTCGTCCTCGCGGATGGTCGCGACGATTTACGGCTGGCATATCCGACCGAGATGATCATCAAGGGAGACGCGAAGGTGTCCTCGATTGCCGCCGCGTCGATTATCGCCAAGACCGCTCGCGACGACTGGATGATCGAATTAGACAGCCGATATCCCCGATACGGCTTTGCCAGGCACAAGGGATATGGCTCAGCCGAACATTTGCGGGCGTTACAAGACCTGGGTCCATGTCCCGAGCATCGACGATCGTTCGCGCCCGTTGCTGCGCTTAGCCAACCGCAACTCGCCTTCGATGCCGCCGCCTCCTGACCGACCCCTGGATCGACGACGTGCGCTCGGCGCTGCAGGTGAGAAATTGGCTGCCGTCTACCTCGAGGCGCGTGGCTACCGAATCGTTGAGCGCAACTACCGTCGCCGCTGGGGTGAGGCGGACATCATCGCGCTGGACCCCGAAGGCACGCACGTGATCGTTGAAGTGCGCAGCCGCAGCGATCGGCGCTATGTGGTTGAGGCGGCGCAATCGGTCGGTCCGCGCAAACAACAGCAGCTTCGGCGACTCGCTCACGGCCTGATGTCGGAGCAGGAGACCGAGATTGACATCCGCGTAGATGTCATGGTCGTGGCGCCGGATCGCGAGGGCAAACTCGTCGTCGTGGCCCACATTGAGGACGCCGTCGAAGATGGCCCGGTTGACGACTAAGCTGATGACAACGCTGGAGTTGGCTAACTGATCATGCCGATCTACGAGTACTACTGTTCCGATTGCGCCCGGACCGTTGAGGTCTTCCAGCGTCGCGTCCGCTCGGAGGCCGACCCGTCGCCCGGTTGTCCGGAGTGTCGCGGCGGCAACATGCAGACCCGATTCTCGAGGTTTCGCTCGAAGACGGAGCTGACCTTCCCCGGGTTCGACACGCTCGACGATGTTGACGCCGCCGACCCGGAATCGGTGGCCGCCTGGCGCGAGTCCGCCGGCGCGTCGCCGGAGCTGCCAGCCGACCTTGCCTAGGACGTGTTCACATGGGGTCGTTCAGAACAGGAGTTCCCGTCATACCCGCACTTGCCGCGGGTATCTCGCTGCATTCAGCGTCACTGTCCGTGCACAACTCGGCGAGATTGCCGCGACAAGCGCGGCAATGACGGAATTCTAGGTAAGCAAATGGCTGATGTGAACAGGCCCTAGTTCACTTTTCCGGTTAGAGCCAGTTAGAGGAGGCGTCGCGTGCCGATCTATGAATACCGCTGTCAGCAGTGCGGCCACATCCAGGAGCAGTTCCATCGGTCGCTGGAGCGTGCCGTTGCGCCCGCCTGTGAGTCCTGTCCATCGGACGAGATGAAACGGGTGATCTCCCGCTTCGCCACGCCGAAGACCGAATCGCAGGTGCTGGAACAATATGGCTCACCTGGTCCCGGCGCAGGCCCCGATGCCTACCGCGATCCTCGGCAGATCGGTCGTTGGGCGGAAGAGCGATTCGACCAGATGGGTGTGGAGATGCCAGCCGAGGCCAAGCAAATGATCGACGCCGCCAGAGATGGCGACTTGCCCGATCCGGTCAAGGATCTGTAGGGCCCGTCCTCGTGACGTAGGGCGAATGAACATCTCCGTCATTCCCGCGCTTTGACGCGGGAATCTCGCGGCTTCGGGAGCAACGGTTGTATCTCGGGCAAAGCGCCGACTTCCCGTTACCGGGACCTATTCACATCAGGTAGTGAAGTGATGGCTGATTGCCTAGCGGTCTTGTCAATGGGAAGCGGGACCCCCTCAGCCCCCGTTCAAGCCGGGGGCAGGCTCTTCGGCAGCTCCCCCTGCAAGAGATTGATGCATAACTTCCCTTCTCCCCCCTTGCGGGGGAGATGCCGAAGGCAGAGGGGGGTTCCCTACCTGTTGCCGCTATCTGGTCGTCGCCTGCCGACCCCCCCTCTGTCACTCCGTGACATCTCCCCCCGCAAGGGGGGGAGAGGGGACTCGGAGGATATGCATCAGTCTCTGCAAGGGGGAGCGGGGAACGTGTGACCGCTTGACGTAGGATTCCGGATCTAACCGAGCAGGACTGAGTCGCTCCTTGCCTTCCCGCCGAGCGCTTCGAGATGCCCCGCTCAGGCCGGGGGCCGGCTCCGCGTCGGAGCGTGGGTATGACGGAGGAGTAGCGGTATGAGGCCGTTGATAAGATCGCTGCGATGTAAATTGCTTGAATTGCCGTGCCATAAGGGGAGCGATAGCCTGCCGATTGGTGGGCTGTCTGTCCGCCTGTCATCATCCGGGCGTTTAGCTCGTGTGTACCGGTATCCGCATGGGGTGAGTTGCACCTGAGAGGAACTGCATGGAAATCCTGATCTTCGCCATCATCGCCGCCGTCGTGGCGCTGGGCTTCGCGGCCCTGCGCGTGCGCGACGTCATGGCCGTCGATGAGGGCAACGATGTGATGAAAACCATCGCGCGGGCCATCCAGGCCGGCGCGTCGACGTTCCTCAAACGCGAGTACACCTTCCTCGCGGTGTTTGTCGCGGTCGTCTTCGTCGTCTTGCTGGTCTTTATCGATTTCGACGTGCTTGGTAAGTTCGACGATGTCGTTCGCTGGACGTCGGTTTCATACCTGGTCGGCGCGATTCTTTCGGCTTCTGCCGGTTACCTCGGTATGTTGATCGCCGTCCGCGCCAATGTCCGCACCGCGGCTAAGGCGCGTGAGGGGCTCAACCCTGCGCTGCGCGTCGCCTTTGGCAGCGGCACCGTCATGGGCATGACCGTCGTAGGACTCGGATTGCTGGGACTCGTCCTGATGTACATCATTTGGGGGACATACCAGCCGCTCGCCGGTTTCGCGTTCGGCGCTTCATCGATCGCCTTATTCGCTCGCGTCGGAGGCGGCATCTTCACCAAGGCTGCAGACGTGGGCGCTGACCTGGTTGGCAAGATTGAAGCTGGCATCCCCGAGGACGACCCGCGCAATCCCGCCACTATTGCCGACAACGTCGGCGACAACGTCGGCGATGTCGCCGGCATGGGCGCGGACCTGTTCGAGTCCTATGTCGGCTCGATGGTGGCGACAATGGCCCTGGCCGGTTCTGCCCTGGCCCTGTTCGGCCTGCCGGCAGGCGACGACCTGAGTTGGAAGGACAACATTTTCGTCTTGCCGATGCTGATTGCCGGGATCGGCATCCTCGCCGCAGTCCTCGGTACATTCCTGGTTCGCACCGGCGAAGAGGCCAATCAAGGCCGGCTGCTCTGGGCGCTGCGCGCCGGCGTCTTTGGCGCGTCCGGACTCGTCCTGCTGGGGAGCGGGATCGCGATTGCCATTCTCGGCCTCGATGCCAACATCTTCTTCGCCATTCTGGTTGGTCTGGTCGCCGGCCAGATCATCGGGACGGTCACCGAGGGCTTTACCTCAACAGAGGGCTTCGCCCTACCTGGACGCCGATATTCACCAACCGTCAATCTTTCCGCTCAGGCAGAATCGGGGACGGGCCCGGTCATCATCGGGGGATTGTCGCTGGGCATGATGTCGACCGCCGTGCCGCTGATCACCATCGTCGTTGCGATCGTTCTCGCTTACGAACTGGGTGGCTTCTACGGTGTGGCCCTGGCTGCGGTTGGAATGCTCGCGCCACTTGGCGTGACACTGGCCACTGACGCCTACGGCCCTGTCGCCGACAATGCCGGCGGCATCGCCGAGCAGGCCGGACTCGACCCGGAGGTGCGCGAGCGCACCGACGCACTGGACCAACTCGGCAACACTACCGCAGCCACCGGCAAGGGTTTCGCGATCGGCTCGGCGATGCTGACCGCGCTGGCGCTGCTCGCCACATACGAGTTCACGATCCGCGCCGCCGGCGCTGAACCGCTGATCTTCAACCTGCTCGACAAGAACGTGATGATTGGCATCTTGATTGGCGCTCTAATGCCGTTCGTCTTCTCAGCCTTGTCGATGGGCGCTGTTGGACGCGCGGCGGAGGCCATGGTCCAGGAAGTCCGCCGACAGTTCCGCGAGATGCCGGGGATCATGGACGGCACGCAAGACCCTGACTACGAGCGCGCGATCACCATCTCCACCGACGGCTCGCTACGCGAGATGATCCTGCCCGGGCTGCTCGCCGTAGTCGTGCCGATCTTCGTCGGCGCTGTGATATCGGCCGAGGCGCTTGGTGGCCTGCTGATTGGCTCGATTGCAGCCGGCGCGATGTTGGCACTGATGATGGCCAATGCCGGCGGCGCCTGGGACAACGCCAAGAAGTACATCGAAGAGGGCCACTACGGCGGCAAGGGCTCCGACGCCCACTCGGCCGCAGTCGTCGGCGACACGGTTGGAGACCCGTTCAAGGACACCTCCGGACCGTCGCTCAACATCCTGCTCAAGCTGATGTCAATCGTCGCGGTGGTATTCGGTCCGCTGTTCCTCTAGGACGATTCTGGCTCCCCCTCGCGGGGAGCCAGAAAGCCACTTTCCTTTTCCCCTCTCCCCCCCTTGCGGGGGGAGATGTCACGGAGTGACAGAGGGGGGGGCGGTCGGTGAGCAGCAGATCGAAGTTGCGGACAGGACCCCCCTCTGCCGGAGCCTGCCCCTGCGTAGGCAGGGGGCATCTCCCCCGCAAAAGGGGGAGAACAAAAGGGGGAGAAGGGGAGTTGTGCATCAGTCTCTGCAAGGGGGAGCGGGGAATCCGGGTGCGCCATGTATGGCTTCTCGGCATCCATGTGAACAGACCTTAGTCGTTCATTGATTCGCCACTTGAGCGCTTGGCCCGCTCTCGCTCCGATTGCTCCCGAATCTGCTCCATGAGCGCTTGACCGGCGTTCCCGGTCGCCAGGATGGTCAACACCGCGCCGAGCAGTAGTCCCAGCAACAGACCGATCAGGAACCTCATAAGACGCCTCCCCCATACGCTGACTTCACTATCACCATACGACCGCCGATAGCCCCTCCAGGAAGGCGCGCCCATGTCCGCATCGACCGACTCAACCGACGTCTCGCTCGACACGCTCGTCTCGCTCTGTAAGCAGCGCGGCTTTGTCTTTCCCGCGTCCGAGATCTACGGCGGATTCGGTTCGACCTACGATTACGGGCCGCTCGGCGTTGAACTCAAGCGCAACGTCAAGGACCTCTGGTGGCGCTCTACCGTGCGCGAGCGCTCCGACGTGGTTGGCCTTGACTCGGCGATCATCCAGTCGCCGCGCGTCTGGGAGGCATCCGGACACGTCCAGAACTTCCACGATCCAATGGTCGACTGTCTCGAGTGCAAGGGTCGCTTCCGAGCGGACCATCTCGAAGGCCCCGACTGTCCGACTTGTGGCGCATCCGAATCGTTCACAGAAGCCCGCGAGTTCAACCTGATGTTCCGCACCCAGGTCGGCCCGGTCGCAGAGGAAGGCTCCGAGGCTTATCTCCGACCCGAAACGGCGCAAGGCATTTTCATTAACTTCGAGAACGTCCTCACCTCGACTCGGCGGCGCTTGCCGTTTGGCATCGCACAGCAGGGCAAGTCGTTCCGCAACGAGATCACGCTGGGCAACTTCATCTTCCGCACGCGCGAGTTCGAGCAGATGGAGATGGAGTTCTTCGTCTCGCCCGACGAGTCGAACGAGTGGTACCAGCGCTGGATCGACCTGCGCGAGCAGTGGTACGTCGATCTCGGCATCAATCCAGCCAACATCCGTCGCGACGTCCACCCGACCGAGAAGCTCTCGCACTATTCGGCCGG
Source organism: Dehalococcoidia bacterium (assembly GCA_965207365.1). Lineage (GTDB taxonomy): Bacteria > Chloroflexota > Dehalococcoidia > Bin125 > Bin125 > Bin125. Next base: position 2,626,025 of record OZ242281.1, read on the forward strand.
CACGACCGACCTGCAGTACAGGTACCCCTGGGGCTGGGACGAGCTTGAGGGCGTCGCCAATCGCACCGACTTCGACCTCACGCAACACGGTGAGTCCTCGGGCAAGCGGCTGGAGTATTTCGATCCGCAGACCAACGAACACATTGTCCCGCACGTGATCGAGCCCGCTGCCGGCGTCGATCGGATCATGCTGGCCCTGCTCTGCGATGCCTACACCGTCACGCCTGATGAGAAAGGCAACGACAGGACCGTCCTCGCCTTCCACCCAAGGGTCGCACCGGTGACGGTTGCCGTGTTGCCGCTCTCCCGTAAGGAACCGGTGGCCAATCTCGCACACGAGGTGTGGTCAAAGGTACGCCCGCTCTGGACCACGCAGTACGACGACACGCAGTCAATCGGTCGTCGCTACCGCCGCCAGGACGAGATCGGTACGCCGCTGTGCGTGACGGTTGACTTTGACTCGCTCGAGGACGGCGCGGTCACGATCCGCGACCGCGACACGCAGGAGCAGGAGCGAGTCGCGATTGAGGAACTGGTCGATGCGTTGCGGGCGCGTCTGGGCTTCTAGGGGCCATTCACATGGATGCTGAGAACCCGTACATGGCGCACTCGGATTCCCCGCTCCCCCTTGCAGAGACTGATGCATAACTCCCCTTCTCCCCCCTTGCGGGGGAGATGCCGAAGGCAGAGGGGGGTTCCCTGCCTAATGGCCCTATCTGGTCGTCGCCAGCCGACCCCCCCTCTGTCACTCTGTGACATCTCCCCCCGCAAGGGGGGGAGAGGAGAACCGGAGGATATGCATCGGTCTCTTGCAGGGGGAGCTGCCGAAGGCTGAGGGGGTCCCACTCCCCATCGACAATTCCATAAGCCACCCATACGGTTGTTCGCTTCCCTAAGTGAACAGGCCTTAGTCACAGGCCCGTGAGGATGTCTCAATAGCCGCAACGCCGGACCGCTCGCGTCCTGTTCCGTCATACCTGCGCTTGCCGCGGAGCCTGCCCCCGGCTTGAACGGGGGTATCTCCATCCACTCCGCGCGACAGTTGATGCCAACGTCGGCGAGATTCCCGCGCTCCTGCGCGGGAATGACGGGGGTATGGACGCGAATGCCGAGCAGACCCCCGCGTGAAGCGGGGGATGGAGACTATTGAGAGAGCCTCACGCTCTCGGAGTCATTGGTTAGCCTCGCGATCACTGCCGCGGCTGAGGACCACCTCGCACTGGGCAATACACACCGCCGCCATCGATCCCAGGCTTATCGAAGCAAGCAATGAGCTTGGGGTACTGTGTTGCGTCGCCGAAGGACCATGGATTTGTCAGCCCTGGAATCGTTTGCGAACTGTGCTGGCGGTCGTAGTAGTAGGGGCCGTTCCAGGTCGAGTAGATGCCGGGGGCATCGTCGGTGGGCGACTGAAGCTCGGAGGTCGTCTTGCCCTCGCCGCAGATTGGCTCTTCCTTCTGGGCCATGAGCCTCTCGCTATTGAAGTAGCTCGCGACGAAACGGTCACGGGCGAATCCAATGTCAGCGGTAATGATCGGGTGGAATTTATCGTCCGGAAAAACGTCGTGGTATGGCTTCTCCCAACATTCTCCGAACAGGCCTCTGGCAGACCCATTGGCGTCGGTTACGGAACCGGTCGCGTATGTCCCTTGCGTGCGCATCGTGCGTTGCATGCCACCGTACGCTAGCCCAACCAACGGGCCGTTCCCGTAATGGTACTTACTAGCCGTCACATCGCAGTCGACGTCCGAGTCGGTCATGACATCACCCGTGGAGTAGCTCGCCGCAATCACGCCGCCTGAAGTCATCAACTCACCGACCAAGCCTCCACCACCACTGATGCACGGTAGTACGGTGATACCAGCGGGCCAGGGAAGGGCGAGGTTGCGGTAATGGTAACCGGTGACATGTACGTCACCGGTGGCGAAGCTGGCGATGATTCTGGTCCCGTGAGCCCGGCCGACCAACCCGCCAGCGGTCCGGTGAGCTGTCACGCGTCCGGTCGCGTAGCTCTCTTGTACTGTGGCAAATGGTGTTCCAATTGCATATGTCCCGCCGATGAGCCCGCCGGCTCTAGAGTACGTGGCTTCGACGGGAAGCTGCGAGTAGCTACCGCTAACCGTTCCGCCCCAGATGAGGCCGGCCAGTGGACCGACGAACTTGTAACCGCGAACCATCGAGCCGTCGCTGGATTTGGTGAGGCGGACGTTGCGGATGACGGAGCCGCTATAGGCCAACCCGAACAGGCCGACGTAATACTGGCTTCGGTCGATGAGCAGGTTGGCGATCGCAAGCCCGTTCCCCTCGAACGTACCGGTGAAAGCGATCGAACGATAGGTGTTCTCGTACTCTTCGAATGTCCGATATTCAATCGCAAATCCCGTCGACGGATACACCCGACCGACGATGGGCGCCCAGCCTTTGCCTGCGTTGTAGTAGAGATCGTCAGTGCGATCGCTTTTGGTCCCGGTGTCGAAGTCGAGGTTCGCCATGAGCTCGTAGCCTGTGCAGCCCGTCGACGGGCAACCCATGCCGGCGACGGCCTTCGGGAACGCTGCTTGGTAGGCGGTCTGGCGGGCGGTGACCGAGTCAGCCGTGTCGAGGCGAAGGGCGACGAGTGGATCGGGCTCCCCGTTGCCATCGAGGTCGTGGCGGATGGCGTCGAGGTGCTGGAGGCAGTGGATATCGATCAGGCCGTCGTCGTCCGAGTCGTAGTCGTGCGTGTTTCCGACGACAGACTTGACGAGCTCGTCAGGACAAGTGCCCGTCTGCTGCGGCGATGTGACTAGGCGGGTACTGACCTCGAACGAGCCGGCGTCTAAGGGTTGGACGCGGATCACGTAGGTCTCGCCGCTGGTGAGACCGGTGATGGTGTAGCTCGAGATCGGCGTGACGGCGCGCTCGAAGTTGTCGTCGTTGCCGTCTTCGTTGCCCTTGTGCCACCAGAAGACGGTGTACCAGCGAGTACTGGCCTGGGCCGACCAGTTCAGCGCCACGGTGGTTTGTGTGACGTAGTTGACCTGGACCGGGTGTCCCGTCGTTTCCGCGGCGGATGCGCTCCCGCCGAGGGCGCCGAACACACTTCCACCCCAGATGCCCCAGATGATTGACGCGGTCACGGCCGCGATCAAACCGAGCGCCGTGAGACTCGCGCTTCTCTTCACCGATCTCGACGCCTGCTTCGCCATGTCACGCTCCCGCCACCTCTTCGTCCCAGGGGGTTCGCGCAGTGTATCGATCAGCTCAGGTGCTTGGGTAGCTGATCCCGTGTCGGTAAATTACGGGCACTCCGAACTGCGTCCGTGCACGCACAGACGCGACTTACGGGGAGGAGACCTGTATGTCCAGGCCTTGGGGAACGGAAGCCCGCTGGCGGCGGGCTATGGGGCGAGTTCGGCGACCTTGCCTCGGGCCGAGTCTTTGTCCTCGAACCACTCGGCGTTGATCTCGGTGAAGGCCTGCCACTCGTCGGGGACGTCGTCTTCGGAGAAAATCGCGGTGACCGGGCAGGCCGGTTCGCAGGCACCACAGTCGATGCACTCATCTGGCGATATGTAGAGCATGCGGTCGTCGTCGTCCGCGTGAATGCAGTCCACCGGACAGACCTCGACACAGGACTGGTCCTTCACGTCGATGCATGGCTCAGCGATTACGTAGGTCATGAATCCATCCTCTCGTCCACTCAACCTGCGCGACGCCGCCACCGACGTTTTCGCGACTACCACACTACTTATAGGACGGCATTCCCCTCTTCGCAATAGCCAGATGAGTTTGCTGCAAACACTGACGTTTATCCGCGAGAACGACCTCTTGACCAGAGGCAAATTCTACGAGGCAGCGACCGCGTCGGCGGGCGCTCGCCAGCCATGCAGGGACAGCACATCGCGCAAAAATCGACCTGTGAACGAGCTTTCCACCAGCGCCACATCCTCTGGTGTGCCCTCAGCCACGATGCGTCCGCCACGGTCGCCGCCCAGTGGTCCCAGGTCGATGATCCAGTCCGCGTTCTTGATCACATCCAGATGATGTTCGATCACGACGACGGTGTTGCCGCCGTCCACAAGCTGTTGCAGGACCTGCAGCAGCGCCTCAACATCGAAGAACGACAGGCCGGTTGTCGGCTCGTCGAGCAGATACAGCGTTCGGCCCGTAGAGCGCTTCGACAGCTCGGTCGAGAGCTTGATCCGCTGCGCCTCGCCTCCCGACAGCGTGGTCGCAGGCTGTCCCAGCTTGATGTAACCCAGGCCCACCGCCTGCAGCGTGCGCAGCTTGCGTGAGACAGTGGGATTGGCGTCGAACAACACGGCCGCCTCGTCGACGGTCATGTTCAGCACATCGGCGATGGTGCAGTTCTTGTAGTGAATCTCCAGTGCTTCGCGGTTGTAGCGATCGCCGTGACAGACCTCACAGGGCACGGTCACATCGGGCAGGAATTGCATTTCGATCGTGTTGTAGCCATCGCCCTTGCATGCCTCGCAGCGTCCGCCCTTGACGTTGAACGAGAACCGGCCGGGCTTGTATCCGCGCATTCGCGACTCCGGCACCGAGGCAAAGAGGTCGCGCACCGGTGTGAACAGGCCCGTGTATGTCGCGGGATTCGATCGAGGCGTGCGGCCAATCGGCGACTGGTCGATGTCAATCACCTTGTCAATCGAGTCCAGGCCCTGCAAACCGCGCATCGCCCCCGGCCGTTGCCGAGCACCGTGCAACTGTTGGGCAGCCGACCTGTGCAGCAAGTCGTTGACCAGCGTGCTCTTGCCGGACCCGGAGACGCCCGTGACGCAAATGAACGTGCCGAGCGGGAACTCAGCGTCAATATCGCGCAGGTTGTGTTCGGTCGCGCCCAGGACCTTCAGCACATCGCCATTGCCGGGCCGTCGAACGGGCGGCATCGGAATGCTGCGCCGACCGCTGAGATATGCCCCCGTCATCGACTCGGTGTGATCCATGATCGCCGACGGAGGACCGGCGGCGACGACGCGCCCGCCAGCTTCTCCTGCGCCGGGACCCATGTCGACGATGTAATCGGCAGCCCGCATCGTCGCCTCGTCATGCTCGACGATCAGCACGGTGTTGCCCAGGTCGCGCAGACGTTTGAGCGTCAGAATCAACCGCTCGTCATCCAACGGATGCAAGCCAATCGACGGCTCATCACAGACATAGAGCACGCCCATCAGGGAGGAGCCGATCTGCGTCGCCAGGCGAATCCGCTGCGCCTCCCCGCCGGAGAGGGTTGATGCGCCACGGTCGAGTGTCAGGTAGTCCAGTCCGACATCCACCAGGAATGTCAGGCGCTCGCGGATCTCTTTCAGAATCTGTGAGGCAATCGCCATCTCGCGAGCGGTTAGCGGCGTCTCATCGCCACTCAGTTGATTCGCCCAGAGGGACGCCGTTGCGACCGACATTCGTGTCACATCGACAATGGAGCGCTCGTCAACCCGCACCGCCAGCGACTCCGCTTTGAGCCGAGCGCCGCCGCAGGATGAGCAGGGCACCGCCGTCATGTAGCGCTCGATCTCGGTGCGCGACCACTCCGAGTCGGTCTCGCGATAGCGTCGGTCGAGGTTGTTGACCACGCCCTCGAACTGCGTCTCGTAGCGGCGGTGTCGGCCGCGATGATTGACGAAGTCAACCACGATCGGCTCCGGCAATCCGTAGAGGACGGCATCTACCAGATCTTCCGGATGCTCTTCAAACGGCGCGGCGGTGTCGGCATTGAACTGTTCAAAGATCGTTTCAAGCATCCGACGATGCCAGCCAGTCTGCGTCGTCGATCGGGACCAGGGCGCGACCGCGCCGCCGTCCAAGGACTTTGATCGGTCGGGCAACACCAGCAGCGGATCGACCTCCATCGTCACGCCCAATCCGGTGCAGTCGGCACACGCGCCGTGCGGCGAGTTGAACGAGAACGAACGCGGTTCAATCTCGCCTAGCGCAAACATGTCGCGTGGACAGGCGAGCTGCTCGGAGAAGATCAAGTCGTCGTCCGAGTCCAGCGGGCGAATCCGCACGATGCCGTCACCCAGACCCAGAGCCTGTTCAATCGATTCGGCCAGTCGGTTGGCCAGCGTGTTGCGATCGTCCTCGTCGACGTCGTCGGCAGGAAGCGCGACGCGGTCGATGACGACGTCGATCTGATGGTTCTTGTTCTTCTCTAGCTCAATCTCGTCGTCCAGCGACAACACTTCCCCATCGACACGGACTCGGACGAAGCCTCGGCTGCGAGCATCTTCAAACACACCCTTGTGCTCGCCCTTACGGTCGCGCACGACAGGCGTCATGACCATCAAGCGTCGCTTCTCGCCTAGGGACATCACCGCATCAACCATTTGTTGCACGGTCTGTTGGGCGATGGGGTCGCCGCAGATTGGACAGTGGGGTCGGCCGGCGCGGGCGAACAGCAGACGCAGGTAATCGTAGATCTCCGTCACCGTACCGACGGTCGAGCGTGGATTGCGAGAGCCGGTCTTCTGGTCAATCGAGATAGCCGGCGAGAGCCCCTCGATGTAATCGACATCGGGCTTCTCCATCCGGCCCAGGAACTGGCGAGCATAGGCCGAGAGCGACTCGACGTAACGCCGTTGGCCCTCGGCGTAGATGGTGTCGAATGCCAACGATGACTTGCCCGAGCCGGAGAGCCCGGTAATCACGACCAGTTGGTCGCGGGGCAGCTCGACATCAATGTCCTTGAGGTTATGCTCGCGCGCGCCGCGGACCAGGATTCGATCAGCCGGCAAAGTTCCCGCTCCTAATTCCGAACACTGTCAGCCGCTCTAGCGTATCTCACGACAAGCAGGAAGTTGTCGTCGCTGAGGCTTCGTATACTCGATTCATGCCGACCAACACTGCCGACTCTGACCAACAATCCCAGATGACATCGCTCTCTCAGGGTGCGGGAACGGATTCGTCGACGCCTAAGCGCATCGTCATCTTCGACGCCTATGCACTCATTTTCCGTGCGTACTTTGCGATGCAGCGAGCCAATCTGCAGACCAGGGCAGGCGAGCCGACCGGCGCCGTGCGCGGATTCACCGCCACGATGCTCTACATCTTCAACACCCTGAACCCGACGCACGCTGCGTTCGCGTTCGATGTCGATGACAGCACCGTCTTCCGGCGTGAGATCGACCCCAACTACAAGGCGCACCGCGATCCAATGCCGGAAGACCTGCCGTCGCAGATTCAGCGCTGCCGCGAGATCGCCGAGGCATTTTCTGTGCCCGTATACGAACAGCCCGGATTCGAGGCCGACGACGTGATCGGCACGCTCGCCGATCAAGCAGTCGAGGCTGGTTTCGACACATGGATCTGCACGCTGGATAGCGACCTGCTGCAGTTGGTGGACAAGGACATCTCGGTTTATCTCTACAACCCGTTCAAGAGCGAGTACACCGCCTACGACAGCCCCGACGCTGTTCGCGGTCGCTACGAGGTTGACCCGATTCAGATCATCGATTTCAAGGCCCTCGTCGGCGACAAGTCGGACAACATCCCGGGAGTCAAGGGCGTCGGCAAGGTCGGCGCGGTCAAACTGCTGAGCGAGTTCGGCACGGTGGAAGGCATCTACGACCACATCGACGACGTCAAGCCGGCCGGCACCCAAAAGAAACTGATCGCCGACCGCGACAACGCCTTCATGAGCAAGGACCTGGCCACGATTCGCCACGACGCACCAGTGGCGCTTGATGTCGCCGCGGCCGATGTGACCGATTTCAGCCACGACGCCGTCCTGGCAAAGTTCGAGGAGCTTGAATTCCGCACGCTCGTCGACCAGATCCCCGGCGATGACGGCGCTGCGGCTCCCAGCGTGCAGCAACCGCCGTTCGACGACTACGACCTGGTGACCGACGAAGCCGCCCTGCACGAGTGGGTCGATCGCGCGATGAACGCAGCACTGCTCGCCGTCGACCTGGAGACCTCATCCATCGACACGATCGACTGCGACATCGCGGGCTACGCGCTCTCCGACAAGACAGGCGCCGGTTGCTACATTCCGGTGGGCCATCAGACGGACGAGGATCAGCTTGACCACGAAGTGGTCAAAGCGGCGTTGCGGCCGGTGCTTGAGAACTCCGCGGTACCCAAGCTGCTGCACAACGCCAAGTTCGATATCAAAGTCCTGCGCCGACATGGGATTACCTTGCGCGGGCTTCGCGACGACACGATGGTCGCCGCGTTCCTGTTGAACAAGTCGCCGATTGGCCTGAAGGCGATGGCCCTCAACGAGCTGGGCATTGAGATGACGCCGATTGAGGACTTGATCGGTAAGGGACGCAAGCAGGTCTCGATGGTCGATGTTCCGGCCGCGGATGCGGGCAAGTACGCAGCCTCCGACGCCGATATCACCCTGCGGCTCGCCAATCTGCTACTCCCACAGCTCGCAGAAAACGAGACCATGGAAAAGCTCTACAGAGAGCTTGAGCTACCGCTGATCCCGATCCTCGTAGACATGGAACTGGCAGGCGTGACGCTCGACGCCGACATCCTGCTCGAACTCGATCAGCAGCTCAATAGCGAGATTGAGACTGTCACAACGCAGATCTTTGAGGATGCCGAGCACGAGTTCAATATCGGCTCACCCAAGCAACTCAGCGGCGTGCTGTTCGACCAGCTCGGATTGCCCAAGACACGCAAAACATCGCAGGGCTACTCGACCGACGCCCAGCAGATGGAGCGGCTCGTTGACGCACACCCGATCGTCAATCACGTGCTTCAGTGGCGAGAACTGACCAAGCTGCGCAGCACCTACGTGGAGTCGCTGCCCGATGAAGTGCATGCCTCGACGGGACGCATTCACACCGACTACAACCAGACGGTCGCCGCGACCGGGCGGCTATCGTCTGAGTCGCCCAACCTGCAGAACATTCCGGTCCGCACGGAACAGGGCCGACAAATTCGCGCTGCATTCGTCGCTCGACCGTGGGACGAGATGTCGGCCCATGACGATGTCTGCTTCGTCTCGGCCGACTACTCGCAGATCGAGTTGCGCGTGCTTGCCCATCTCTCCGAGGACGAGGGCCTGATTACGGCCTTCCGCGACGGAGAGGATATCCACGCCGCCACGGCCTCTGGCGCGTACGGAGTGTCGATTGACGATGTCCAGCCGGAAATGCGTCGTGTTGCGAAGATGATGAACTTCGGCGTGATCTATGGTCTGTCGGCGCATGGCCTGTCGCAACGGAGCGGCATGGAGCGTCGGGACGCCCAGGCGTTCATCGACGCTTACTTTGGCCGCTTCGAGCGCGTGCAGACGTGGATCGAGGAGACCAAGGAGTCGACCAAGGAACTCGGCTACGCCGAAACCCTGCTGGGACGCCGCCGCTACCTGCCGGAAATCCGCTCGAACAACTTCCAACGGCGCAACGCCGCTGAACGCATGGCCGTCAACATGCCCGTCCAGGGCACCGCCGCCGACGTGATGAAGCGGGCGATGATCGAAGTCGACGAGGCGCTCAGCGCGCGCGAACTGCGTTCACGAATGCTGCTGCAGGTACACGACGAGTTAATCTTCGAAGTGCCACAGGAGGAAGTCGACCAGTTGGCGCAACTGCTGCGAGAAATCATGCCGGCGTCGCTCAATCTCATCGTGCCGTTGCAAATCGAAGTGAAGAGCGCCCTCAACTGGCGCGATCTAGAGCCGATTGAGGTCAACTGACGATGCGAGAAGATTATCTCGCCGTTGGAGTGACACCTATAGATTCGTCATACCCGCGCTTGTCGCGGGTATCTCGCCGCTTCGAGCACACGCGTCAGTGCAGTAGACGGCGAGATTGCCGCGACGGAGCGCGGCAATGACGGAATGGTATCGGCCCCACTGATCGAAGTCTGACGACCCTACGGAAGGACAGCCACATGTTTCGCACCATCGGTAACACCTGGCAGATCACCAAGCTCTCCTGGAAGGTGCTGCAACTCGACCGCGAACTGATCTTCTTTCCGATCATGGGCACGATTGGCGCGGTCATCGTCGGAGTGATCGCCGCCGGAGTGTTTGCCGGGACCGGCACCTTCGACCGCCTTGGGGGTGGCGAAGCCGAGTTCAATATTGTCGATCTGATCATCACGCTGGCCGCCTACTTCGGCGGTCTGTACATGGTCATCTTTTGCAACGCGGCGCTGATCGCGGCCGCTCGCGAGCGGCTTGAAGGTGGCGATCCCAACGTCATGTCCGGCATCCGCGCCGTGCGCGGGATGTGGCTGGCGATTCTTGGCTGGACGATCATCACCGGAACCGTGGGACTCATCCTGCAGGCGTTGCAGAGCATGGCTCGCGAGAACAGCCATGGCGTCATGCGTATTGTCGCGATCATCCTCGTTTCCTTGCTCCAGACCGCTTGGGCCTACATCACGTTCTTCGTGATTCCCATTCTCGTGGTCGAACGGGTTGGCCCAATTACCGCGATCCGGCACTCAGGCGGCCTGCTGCGACGCACTTGGGGCGAGCAACTCACGGCCAGCTTCTCGTTCTTCATCATCTATCTGATTGCGTTGCTGATCGTTGCTATTCCGGTCGTAATCCTCGTCTTCATCGCGCCGGTGGCAGCGATCATCGTCGGTGTCATTCTCGGCGGGATCGCACTGGCCTCGGTTGCGGCAATGGAAGGCATTTTCAAGGCGGCGCTGTACGAATGGGTCTCGGAGGGCAAGGGCAGCGAGTGGTTCGACCGACAGCTCCTGACCGACGCCTACATGCATCGCAACTAGCGACCAGCCGTGCCCGAGCTGCCAGAGGTCGAAACCGTCCGGCGTCAGCTACAACCGCTGATCGCCGGGCGGCGTATCACGCGATTCACTGTGATGCCCGGCGCTGAACGACTGCTGCGCGGACGTTCCGCCTCGGAGATCAACGCACAGCTCATCGGCTGCGCGTTCACGGTGGTCGGTCGCCGAGGCAAGTACCTCGCACTCCATCTCGATAACGACCAGGTCATCGTCGTGCATTTGCGTATGACTGGATCACTGCGCTTCAGATCGTCGGGCCACGAAGAGGAATCATTCACGCGAGCGGTATTCAATCTCGATGGTGGCGACCAACTCCGATTCGTCGATGTACGCAAGTTTGGCACCATCGATCTCGTCGACCAACTGACCGAAACAATGCCCGAACTTGGTCCGGAGCCACTCTCTGACGACTTCACACCTGAAGCGCTCTGGCACGCGCTGCGAGGCAGGCAGCAACCGCTCAAGGCTGCGTTGCTCGACCAGCGCAACATCGCCGGAATCGGCAACATCTACGCCGACGAGGCGCTGTTCCTGGCTCGGTTGAATCCCGAAGCGCCAGCCGGCTCGCTGCGTCCCGCCGAGCGCCGATTGCTACACGCGACAATCAGGCAAGTGCTTGAGGACGGAGTCCGTCACGGCGGAGCATCCTTCCGCGATTACACCGATGTCGACGGTTCCGAAGGCGAGCAACAGTACTTCGTCCGTGTCTTCCGACGAACCGACGAGCCATGCGACGAATGCGGTACGACGATTCGCCGCATCGTGGTGGGTGGACGAGCCACGCACTTCTGTCCAACGTGCCAACCGGTGCGTCAACGGACGCGGATGGTCAAATCGACACGGCCGAAGCAATAGAATGAACGACAGAGGATTCAGCGCATGGTGACCGAAACGCAAACCGACCCTCCCGTTCCGGAATCGGCATACACCGACTACGAGCAGGATTTGGTGAATGAGGGTGTACCGCCGCCCCAGGCTCGAGCTACCCGTCGAGCTCTTGAGCGCATCGTCGATCGCCTCATGCTCTCCATGGCAACCAAGTCTGACTTGCGCGAACTGCGGACCGAATTCCGGACCGAACTCCGGACAGAGTTACGCGACTTGAGAACTGACCACGGAGGGCAGCTCCGGCAGTTGCTACAGGACGTAGCGGCGCTGAAAGCGGAAATGAAGCTTCTGAAGTGGATGTTCGCGCTGGGCAGTTCAGCCGTCATCGGTCTGATGAGCGCTGTGCTGGTCGTGCTGTTGACCAGACTCTAGGGCGTCGTTCACCTTCCATCCTTCGTGGGGAGCGGTACCCTCAAGCGGACATGACCTCGCGACAACCTTCCGAGCCGTATCCTCGCCAGCCCTATCAGGCTGACGCCGGTGCACGGCACGATGTTGCGATTGCTACTTGCGAGGAGTGCGGCGACGACTTTGATCTTGCGCACTCCGACCCGCGCACCCGAGTCTGTGCTCCCTGTTGGGATCGCTCGCTCGAAGCGGTTGAGACCGCCTTCCTCGACAACTACGCCAAGTTCGGCGCCAAGGCGCATCGCACAGTTGCTGAAGCGCTGTTCCGCTCACAGGCGCTCGCCGATCCCGACGACCGCAAGGTGATCGGTATGCGCATCGTTGAGGAGTATCTCAACGCGGCGCAGGAACTGATGGCGCTCTACGTTGCCCTGCGACGACGACACGAACAACCCCTGCTGACCACATTCACCAATTTCGAACTCAACGCCCCCTCCGTCGCAGCATTCCGCATCCTGACCACTGGCCGTTCCGCCGACGAGTTGTTGCGCGACCTCCAGTTGCCAACCCTGGCCGATGTCGACGCCGCCCGCGGCGAAATCCCGCGCAAGGACTGGCGACAGTTCGCGGGGGCCGTGACCGCCGTCGCTGATGGCATTGGACGTGTGCAGAAGGTCGACCAGGGCGTGTTGCTCGAACTCGCCGATGGGCTGCGACAGTCGTCAGCGCTGACGCACAAGCTTGAGTGGTTGCCCGATCGCGTTATGAATCCCGATCAGGTGGCGCTCGTGGTGCTCAACCAACGTCGGCGATTGCTGATGACACACGCGCTGGCCATCCATGAGCCTCAGCTTGAGGTCTTCATCGACGCGATCGACAAGATCACGGCTGCATCCCGCGACCTAATCTGGTTGTATCTTCACGTTCGCGACACTCTCGCATTGGAAGAGCAGCAAACCGACACCGCTTCGGGCCCGCAACGAGGCCCACAACAAGGTCAGAAATGGGGCAGAGCATGACACCGGAACTGAGGGGGCGAGCATGAGCCAATCTCCGTTTTCTCTCAACGGTCAGGTGGTGTTGGTTTCAGGCGCAGGACGAGGCATCGGTCGAGCAGCAGCCGAACTGATTGCCCAGATGGGCGCCAAGGTCGCGATCACGTCCAGAACCATGACGCAGGTGGAAGAAGTCGCGGAAGGCATCCGCAACGACGGCGGGCAAGCCTGGGCATTCAGAGCCGATGTCGCCGCGATTGAGGATCACGAATCCTTGCTGGACGATGTCGAGGACACCATTGGTCCCTTGACCGGCCTGGTCAACGTGGCTGGCATCTCACCGATCCTGCAGCGCGGCGAACGGATCACACCCGACGACTACGACCACATCCAGAACATCAATCAGCGCGGCACGTTTTTTCTCACGCGAAACTTCGCAGCGCGTCTGATCGACGCGGAGCGCGGCGGCTCAGTCGTCACCATCTCCAGCGTCGGGGCGGAATACGGGCTGCCGCGACAGGCGGCCTACGCGATGACCCGCGCCGCCGTTGAGGCGATGACGCGTACACTCGCCGCTGAGTGGGCTCACTCGATTGCTGCGCCGATTCGCGCCAATTGCGTCGCGCCGGCATTCATCGACACGCCGCTGACCGAGCCGATGCCCGGCTGGTACCGGCAGCGCGTCGAATCCCACACCGCGATGCGTCGTCTGGGCGCAGACGACGAAGTAGCCGGCGCGGTCGCCTTCCTGCTCTCCGACGCAGCCAGCTACATCACCGGCACCGTGGTACCGGTCACCGGCGGTTACGGACTCTGGTCGCTTGATCCGCGCTGAGACGCATCTCGGAAGGCTGGAAGGCCAACGTCATGTCGTACCTCGCCGCCGCTGTCCAACGCGCGCCCGGACTGACACTGGAGCACGGCGTCGAGAAGGCGATCGCTGCGATTGGAGAAGCAGCGCGCGAGGGCGTGAGCCTGGTCGTCTTTCCCGAGACCTGGATCCCCTCATACCCCTATTACCACTCACGCGCCGCCGACCGACAGGCCTTCGCCGCCAACTATCAACACACGTTCCAGAACAGCATCGCCATCCCTGGGCCCGAATGGGACCGCATCGCGCAGGCCGCATCTGAAGCGGGCGCGCATGTCGTCATCGGCGTGAACGAGCGCGAACCTCACGCCGGAACGATTTACAACACGCTGGCCTACATCGGACCCGACGGCGCGCTGCTGGGCAAACACCGCAAGCTGGTTCCGACTCTGTCCGAGCGACTGATCTGGGGTTACGGTGACGGCTCGGACCTAGACGTCTACGACACGTCGGTTGGACGCCTTGGCGGTCTGATCTGCTACGAGCACCAGATGGCGCCGGCTCGCTACGCGCTCTCAACGCTCGGCATCCAGGTCCATGCCTCGGTCTGGCCTGGCTGGGATCAACTGCACCCCGTGATCGACGCTGCGACGCGTCATCTCGCATACGAAAATGCCTGCTACGTGGTCGTCGCACGCGAGACGATGTCGCCCGACCTCCTGCCGACCGGCACGCCGTTCGGAGAGGAACCCTTCTGGCACGCATCGGGCGGTTCCGCGATCATCGCACCGGGCGGCAAGTACCTCGTCGAACCGGTGACGGACACAGAAACGATCATCTACGCAGAGATCGACCTCGAAGACACGATCGAATCGAAACGCTGGGTCGATTCGGCTGGACACTACGCACGGCCGGATGTGTTCCAACTGCACTGGAATCGCAAGCCCAAGCCGCCGCTTGTGATCGACAGTGAGTAGATTCCGATGACATCGGCTGGTCCTCACGACGCCATCACGGATGTGCCGGGGATCGAGGTTGGCCACTTCACCGACCGCGACAACGCCACCGGCTGCACGGTCGTGATTGCCCGAGATGGAGCGCGCCCAGGCGTCTTTCAGCCAGGCGGAGCGCCGGGAACGCTCGACACCGATCTCGCCGTCGCCGAGAACGCCGTCCAGGATGTCCACGCGGTGCTGTTGACCGGCGGCAGCGTGTTCGGACTTGAAGCGGCAGCGGGTGTTCGCCGTTGCCTCCAGGAACAGGACGTCGGACTGCCGCTGTTGCCCGCTCAACCCCCGCTGCCGATCGTCATGGGGGCCGTCGTCTTCGATCTCCCGATCGGGAGCTACTCCCACCCCACGATTGACAGCGGCTACGAATCCGCAGCCAACGCTACAAGCGGGGCAGTCGCACAAGGCACAGTTGGCGTCGGGACCGGCTGTACCGTCGCCAAGTCCGGCCAACCAAACACGTCGCTCAAGGGAGGCGTCGGAACCGCATCGCTGGTCCACGAGTCCGGCCTCGCCGTCGGAGCGCTGGTCGCGACGAATTCCGTCGGCGACATCGTCGACCCAAACAGCGGAGCGCTCGTCGCCGGTCCTCGAGGCGAACAACAAGGCGAGATGCAACGCTCGTCGCAGGCTCTGCTCAACAGATCCATTGAAGAGTTTGCAGCGCTCCTCCAGGCCCGCGCGCCCGCGCCCAGCGAAGACACCGGGGCGAACACCACGCTCTGCGTCATCGCGACAAACGCCAGGCTGCACAAAGGCACCGCTAAGCGCATCTCGATCATGGGTTCAGCCGGCTTCGCCCGGACCATCAGCCCCGTCTTCACCCCAGGAGACGGCGACACTGTCTTCACTCTGTCTACCGGCGACATCGATGTGACCAGTATCCCCACCCTGCTCACACTCACTGGAACCATGGCCGCCGAGGCGGTCGCCCGCGCGACGCTGCGCAGCGTGCTCGAGGCCAGTTCTCTATCCGGAACGCCGGCCGTTTCGGAATGGCTCTCAAATACTCTAAAATCTTAGAGTAATGTAGAGTGCCGCCATGGTCCTGACAGTTGAGCGCCTCAAATCGCTGACGGCTGCGAAGGTCACCGACGCGCTCCTGACCGAGCCCGAGGGTCAGTGGTTCGATCGCAAGAGCGCCCGGATCGCGGCTCGCGAACTGGCCAAATCCCTGGTTGCCATGGCTAACGCCGAGGGCGGCCTGATCGCCATCGGCTTTCGCGACGGCAAGTGCGAGGGAGTCAGCCGACTGATCAAGAAGCAGAACGAGTGGCGGCAAACCGGGCTTGACTTCACCGAGCCTCCGGTTCGCTTCGACGTACATCTGCTCAATTGCGTCACTTCAAGTGATGAACTTGATCAGACGCTGCTCATCGATGTGCCTCCCGGTCAGGAGGTTTACACCACTACCTCCGACGAGGCATACATCCGCAGTGGCGATGAGAACCGAAAGTTGTCATTCGACCAGCGCATCGAGCTGCGCTATGACCGCGGCGATACCACATTCGAAGTGAATCCCGTCCGGCAACTCGGCCTCGCGGATCTCGATTGGTCCGCAGTCTCGGCGTACGCAGATCAGTTAGGACACGACCCTGAGCGCCTGCTGCACGCCAGAGATCTGATGACCGCCGATGGTGTGCCCTCAACCGCGGGAGTGCTGTTGTTCGGCCAAGACCCGCAACAGGTGTTTCCCCATGCGCGGGTTCGGGTGCTGCGTTGTGCAGGCACGGAATGGCGCACCGGCTCCAGTCAAAACCTCGTCTATGACCGGGCCTTCGAGGGACCGTTGCCTGCCCAGATCGACGCCGCGCGAGACGCGATGCGTGAGATCGTGCCGCAGTACCGTGCGCTGGGTCAGGACGGCCGATTCGCCTGGTTCGGGCTGGTGCCCGACGAAGCCTGGCTGGAGGCGCTGGTCAACGCCGTGATTCATCGCGCGTACAGCAACTTCGGCGATCACATTCGTCTGGTTGTGTTCGACGATCGGATCGAGATTGAGAGTCCCGGACGTTTTCCCGGTCTCAGCTCGCCGAAAGATCTGACGAAAGTGCGTCGCTATGCTCGAAATCCGCGGATCGCACGGGTCATGGCCGAACTCGACTACGGCCAAGAGCTAGGCGAGGGCCTGCGCCGAATGGTCGATGCGATGGAGTCGCGCGGCCAAGCGCGTCCGCTGCTGACCGAGACCCCAGGCGGGGTCAGCCTGGCGCTGTACGGCGCTCTCGACATTCCCGATGAGCTGTCCGCGCTGCCCCAAATTGCACGATCGATCTATGGCTGGATTGAGCGCTCGGGTCAGATGCAAACTGGGGAGATTGCCAGCCTCGCCGGTGTCTCACGGCCCACAGCTCTACGTCATCTCGGCGATCTGGCCTCGCTCAAGCTCATTGTTCGTATTGGGTCGAGTCCCAAGGATCCCACTGCCTACTGGACAGTCACCGGACAGTAACGATCCACTCGCAAGTCCGGCGTTCGAGTAGTTGAGAGTGTGCTTGAGAATAGCCCGCGGTTCGTCTCGGATCAGCAGTTGTGGGCGCTGAAATCCACTCTCAAGTCTGGCGTTCGAGTAGTTGAGAGTGTGCTTGAGAATAGCCCGCGGTTCGTCTCGGATCGGCAGTTGTGGGCGCTGAAATCCACTCTCAAGTCTGGCGTTCGAGTAGTTGAGAGTGTGCTTGAGAGTAGCCCGCGGTTCGCCACGGATCGGCAGTTGTGGAAGCTGAAATCTACTCTCAAGTCTGGCGTTCGAGTAGTTGAGAGTGTGCTTGAGAGTAGCCCGCGGTTCGCCACGGATCAGCAGTTGTAGGCGCTGAAATCTACTCTCAAGTCCAGCGTTCGAGTAGTTGAGAGGACGCTTGAGAGCAGCCCGTGCCTTGGTCCGGATGTGCAGACGAGGGAGCTGGCATCTACTCTCAAATCTGACGTTTGAGTAGTTGAGAGTGTGTTTGAGAGTAAATGCGTCGTAGCCGGCAACGGCAGAAGTCGCAGCGGCTGATACGCTCCCGCCATGACTCAACGACCTCTGGTTCTGGCAACCAACGACGACGGCATTGAAGCTCCCGGCCTCTGGCATCTGGCCGAGGCGGTCTCGCACTTCGCCGACGTGATCATCGTCGCGCCCGCATTCAACCAATCCGCTATGTCAGCCGCGGTCACGCTCAGGCGCGACCTCGAGTCCGAACGGGCCTATTCGCGATTGCCCGGCGTTGACGCCTGGCAGGTCAACGGCACGCCAACCGACGCCGTTGTCCATGGACTCCGGCACTTCGCTCCTCGCCATGTCGACATGGTCGTCTCCGGCGTCAATCCCGGACCGAATGTCGGGCGCGAGATCCTGCACTCCGGTACGGTCATGGCCGCGATGCAGGGATACCTGCGCGGCTTGCCCAGCGTCGCCGCATCACTGTCGTCGTTCGATGATGAGCACTTGCTCGATGCGGCCATCGTTGCCGGACGCATCGCCGAACGATTGCTAGCCAGCGGACAACATCACTTACTCAACGTGAACGCGCCAGACTTGGATATCTCCGAGTATCAGGGCGTTCGTGTAGCAGCGATGGCGGACATGGCCGTGTCGCGAGTCGTCGATATCACCGGTGAGCACGGCTCCACCCGCCGCAAACTGGAGTTCCTGCCCGATGTCGACGTGCTCCCCGATACCGATGTCGCCGCGATCATGGAAGGCGCCGTCGCCGTCACGCCGCTGCACAACGACTTCACCTTGCACAGCGCGCTCTCCGACACCTCGACGCTGATTGGCGATCGCGATTCCCTGACCACCGAACGTACGGATGCGCGCGCTGACAGCGATGTAAACTGAGTACTCCGACATCAGCCACTTGATCGCACAGGAGTTCGAGTATGGCCGGCCATTCCAAATGGGCGCAAATCAAGCGCAAGAAAGGCGTCACTGACGCCAAGCGCGGCCAGCTCTTCACCAAGCTCGGACGCGAAATCTCCGTCGCCGCGCGCGCCGGCGGGCCGAAGCTAGAGGAAAACTCGGCCTTGCGACTGGCGGTCGAGCGCGCTCGAGGCTCGAACATGCCCAATGTCAATATCCAACGCGCCATCGACCGCGCGACCGGAGGCGCCGACGGTGCACAGCTTGAGGAGATCCGTTACGAAGCCTACGGACCGGGCGGTGCGGCTCTGCTGATTGACTCATTGACTGACAATCGTAATCGCACCGTCTCCGAGGTTCGCGCCACGCTCACCCGCGCCGGCACGAGCATGGCCGAGGCCGGTGCAGTCGCCTGGCTGTTCGAGCAGAAGGGCGTGATCGCCGTCGACGTTGAGCAATCCGGAGACGCCGACGACATCATGCTGGCCGCTATTGACGGCGGCGCGGAGGATGTCGAGATCGACGAGGGCCTGGTCGAAGTGATTACTGCGCCGTCTGATCTCGAATCTGCACGCAATGCCGTCGAGGAGGCCGGCGCGCCGATTGCATCGGCGGAGGTCGTCATGCGCGCAACCAACATGGTGCCGGTCGACACCGATCAGGCGGCCAAGCTGCTCAGGCTGATTGACTCGCTTGAGGATCTGGACGATGTCCAGCGCGTGTTTACGAACGCTGACTTCCCCGACGCAGCCCTGGTTGAGGCGTAGACTCGACTCATGGCTCGCATCCTTGGCGTTGATCCAGGCCTCACAGCCACAGGATGGGGCCTCCTTGAGATCGCTTCTGACGGCGCCGCCAGTTTGCGCTGGAACACGATTCAGGCGCCCGACGGACCTCTTGCAGAGCGCCTCACCTACATCAACCATCAGATTCAGGATGTGATCGCACGTCACCGACCCGACGAGGTGGCGATTGAGAGCCCCTTCGTGCACAAGAACGTCCGCACGGCCGTGCTGCTCGGCCAGGCGCAGGCAGCAGCGATGATTGCTGCAGCATCGGCAGGGATGACGGTCCACGAGTATCCGCCGCGTCAGGTCAAGGAAGCGGTGGCCGGATTGGGATCTGCGGAGAAAGCTGCGGTGAAGGATGCGCTCATCGCGAGACTCGGTCTGAGCGAGATCGACGCCTCCGCCGACGCCGCCGACGCGCTCGCCGTCGCCTACTGTCACTACCTCATGACCGGCGCCAACGCTGCGCTGGAGCTGACATGATCTCCCGCATCCGCGGACGCGCGCTGGACTGGCACGATGACACGCAGAGCGTCGAAATCGACACCGGCACCGAGGCCGGCGGGCTCGTCTACGAAGTGCGGCTGCCGACTGCCGTCTGGATGGCTTTAGAGGACCACCGGACCGACTTGCTCGACCTCTACACCCACTATCACGTGCCGGATCGAGCTCCAGTGCCGGTGTTGATCGGCTTTCTTCGTCCGATAGAGCGCGACTTCTTCCGAAAACTGATCGGCGTGCCGCAGATGGGCGTGGGCAAGGCGCAACAGGCGCTGGCTGCTTCCGTCTCGACGATTGCACAGGCGATCGAAGCCGAAGACCGGCGCACCCTGACCCAACTCCCGGGCATCGGCCCGAGGCAGGCGGACCGGATCATCGCCGACCTCAAGGGCAAGGTCGTCGAAGAAGCCTTGCTGGTCGATGAAGGCTTCGACGCCAAGGCGCAACGACCCGTTCGGCCAACAGATCAGGTCGCAGCCGATACGCTCGAGGCCCTTGTTGGTCTCGGCTACACGCGACGGGACGCCGACCGTTGGATCGCGGCCGTCCTCAGCGCGCCCGATCTGGCTTCGCCGCAGACGACCGAAGATCTGCTGCGAGCGGTGCTCGAACACATCGGCACCGGGCCGTAGTTGACACCTCCGAACAAGCCCATTAGTGCTGAAATCACGCTAAGCTCTTTGCCATGACTACCGTCTCAGCCCCGATCCGCAACGCGAAGCCGTTCGAACTCAGCGCCGACTATCAGCCGACCGGCGACCAGCCATTCGCTATCGAGAAGCTGATTGAAGGCATCGAGGCCGGACACCGAGCCCAGACGCTGCTCGGTGTGACCGGTTCGGGCAAGACCTTCACAATGGCCAACGTCGTCGCCCAGCTCAACCGGCCGACGCTTGTCCTGGCCCACAACAAGACATTGGCAGCCCAACTCTGCACCGAGTTCCGCGACTTTTTCCCCAGCAACTCGGTCGAGTACTTCGTGTCCTACTACGACTACTACCAGCCCGAGGCATACATTCCCCGCTCCGACACCTACATCGCCAAAGAGTCGGACATCAATCAAGAGATCGACAAGCTCCGCCACGCCGCAACCCGGGCGCTGTTTGAGCGTCGTGACGTGTTGATCGTCGCCTCCGTCTCCTGCATCTACGGTTTGGGCGAGCCCGAGGACTATCAGGGCATGGTCTTGAGCATGGAGCAGGGCAAGTCGTACTCGCGCAACCTGATCCTCCGTCGTCTCGTCGACCAGCAGTACGAGCGCGACGAGATGACCCTCAGCAGGGGGAAGTTCAGGATTCGCGGCGACACGCTCACGATTCATCCCTCATACGAAGACCTGGCGGTCCGCGTGCAGTTCTGGGACGACGAGGTCGAGCGGATCGTCGAGCTCGACCCGCTGACCGGTGAGATCCTGGCCGAGCGCGATCGTGTCGACATCTATCCGGCCAAGCACTTCGTCACTACCGACGACCGCATGGCGGCCGCCGTCGAAGACATTCAGGCCGAACTGCATCAGCGATTGGAAGAGCTGCGGCGCGAGGACCGCATCCTCGAAGCGGCGCGACTGGAAGAGCGCACCCGCTACGATCTCGAGACTTTGCGCGAGACCGGCTACTGCCCCGGGATCGAGAATTACTCACGACACCTCGCTCGCCGCGCCGCCGGCTCCACTCCCTGGACCTTGCTCGACTATTTCCCCGACGACTGGCTGCTCTTCATCGACGAGTCGCACATGACCATCCCCCAGGTCCGAGGCATGTACGGCGGCGACACCTCGCGCAAGCAAACCCTGGTCGATTTCGGCTTTCGGCTGCCTTCCGCGATCGACAACCGCCCGCTCAACATCGACGAATTTGAGCGACATATCAATCAGGTCGTGTTCGTCTCCGCGACACCGGCTGTCTACGAGCAAAACCACTCGCAACAGGTCGTCGAACAGCTCATTCGCCCGACTGGACTGCTTGATCCTGAGGTCGAAGTTCGGTCCACCGACGGGCAGATCGACGACCTCGTCAGCGAAATCAAGACCCGCGCCGAACGAGGCGAACGCACGCTGGTCACGACGCTGACCAAGAAGATGGCAGAGGATCTCGCCGACTACCTGCGCGAGGTCGGCATTCGCACCTACTACCTGCATTCCGAGCAAGATGCGTTCCAGCGTGTCGAAGTCCTGCGCGACCTGAGGCTCGGTGTGTTCGACTGTCTGGTCGGTATCAACCTGCTGCGCGAGGGCCTCGACCTGCCCGAGGTTTCCCTCGTCGCAGTTCTTGACGCCGACAAGGAAGGCTTCCTGCGCAACGAGGGGTCGATGGTGCAGACCATCGGTCGCGCTGCCCGACACGTCAACTCGCACGCCATTCTCTACGCCGACCGTGTCACCGACTCAATGCGTCGAGCCATGGATGAGACCCACCGCCGGCGCACCGCGCAGCACGAGTACAACCTCAAGCACAACATCACGCCGGTCGGCATCACCAAGGAAATCCGCGATATCGCCGCAGACGTCGCCGACCAGGTCCGCGACGAGTTCGAGATGCGCGCGGTCGCTGAAGATGCGCCAGGCTATGAGGAGGGATTGGGTGCGACGATCCCCGAGAACATGACGCCCGATCAGATTGCCCGGATGATCAGCGAGCTCGAGAGCCGGATGAAGCAGGCCGCCCGAGACCTCGAGTTCGAGAAAGCTGCCGCGCTCCGCGACCAGATTGTCGAGTTGCGCCGAGATCAGGCGGCTCTCGGCGAAGATCTCCAGGAGTGGAGCGATCAGGCCTTTGGCCGGCGCCGTCGTCCGTTGAAGCGCAAAGAGCCTGTGTCACGCCAGCGTTAACGTCTGGGACGGGCGGCCCCATTCTTTGCCGCGTTGGGCGCAGCTTGGTACCGTCAAATCGACGGTTCCACGCTCGCGCTGTTATGATCTGCGCGCCTGCTGTGGCAGGTGTTGTGAGAGTGTGATCTGGTGGCTGACGGACCCGAGCACGAACGCTGGCGGCGCTCAAACGTGGATGCGCCGCCATCCTGGCTGGGCGGTGGCGCCGAGGAGGAAGAGGTTCGTGCATGCGCATTTTGCGGCCGGGTGCCGCCGCCCGCCTCTTCCTTCTGTCCCAACTGCGGACGAGCCGTCACGGCCTCGTTGATGCCTCAGCAGGGTGAGGCTGCCACGGTCCTGTTCACCGATATCGAGGACTCCACCCACCTGACCGAGAGGCTGGGCGACTTCCAGTGGGAGTCGATCATCGACGAGCACAATGACATCGTGCGCGAGGAGCTGCATCGTCACGCCGGATTCGAAGTCAAGCTGACCGGGGATGGATTCCTGATCGTCTTCGCCGACCCAATGCAGGCGTTGCGCTGCGCAGCCCGGATCCAGGCGCAGGTCACCATCCGCGCCGATCGCCTCGGCGCCGACTGGCCGGTCAGAGTCCGGATGGGTGTGCATCGTGGCGATGTCATCCTGCGACCCGGGGGCGACATCCTGGGACGAACCGTCAACATGGCGGCGCGAATCATGGCCAAGGGACGCGGCGGCTCGGTCGTCGTCTCACAGGCCCTCCGCGACAACGTCGGCCGGCGGATCACTCCGGACTTCTGGATCGACATGGGAGCTCGGCGAGTCCGCGGACTCAACCGCCGAGAGCGCATGTACCTGTTCAAGTGGCCCGAATACCTTCGTCACGAGGCCAGCCAGCAGCACTCCGGCCCCGATCACATGATCTTCCTTCCCGACGATGCCGTCGATCCCTTCGATCCAATCCTGATCGAAACCGGAGCCGCCACGGTTGAGGGTTAGAGCCTGTTCGCACATAGAAGTCTCGCTCCAACATGGATCGTCATACCCGCGCTTGACGGAGGCCATTGAAAAAATCCCCTTCTCCCCCCTTGCGGGGGAGATGCCGAAGGCAGAGGGGGGGTCCTGTCCGCAACTTCTATCTGGTACTCACCGACCGACCCCCCCTCTGTCACTCCGTGACATCTCCCCCCGCAAGGGGGGGAGAGTGGATTCGGGAGTCCTCCGCTTGACGCGGGTATCTCGCGGCGGCCCCTACAACGGCGCAACAACTGAGACTGCGCGCAGACCTGGGCAACTGTGAAGAATGAAGCGAAAGTGCATCTTCTGTCGAGATTCCCGCGTCAGGCGCGGGTATGACGAAGTCGAGTGAGGCCTACCAGCGCCGATGAGTCCAGGTCACTACTTCGACCGAGCAAGCACCCGCCGAGACCGCGCACCATCTGACTGCTCGATCACACCCGCATCTGCCAACTGATCGATGAGTCGCTCTGCTCGAGGACGACCGATCCGCATCCTGCGCTGCAGCAGCGTCGCCGATACGCGCTCGTATTCGCGGGCCAACTCGGTTGCCTCACCGAGCCTCGTGTCCAGATCAGTTGCCGCTACCACCGTAGGAGGCGGTTCGACGACGATGTCGGGCTCTTCCTGTTCGTCGGTAGCATCCAGTGCAGTTTCCAACGTCGATGTCAACGTCCGCAGGTCCGCCTGCGCCGCTCGAGCCTCAACTTCTGTCACAGCCGCTGTCGAGTCCTCAGCCAACTCCTCCAGTACTTCATCCAATGACCCGCGCTCCGTCTGAGCCTGGGTCGGTGCAGCCCACGACTCGATCAGGCGCTCAATCTCGGCGTCCGAGACGTACGCGCCTTGCACCCGACGCGGTTTGATCGAGTCCGACGACATGTACAACATGTCGCCCCGACCCATCAGCTTTTCAGCCCCGGCTCGATCCATGATCACCCGGGCATCCGTCTGCGAGGTCGTGGCAAAGGCAATCCGGGTGGGGAAGTTCGCCTTGATGAGACCGGTGACCACATCGACTGACGGTCGCTGCGTCGCGATGACAAGATGAATACCTACCGCACGCGCCAGTTGAGCGAGCCGCACAATCTGCCCTTCAACCTCGGCTGCCGCCGCCATCATCATGTCGGCCAACTCGTCCAGCACCACGACCCAGTAGGGCAGGCGCTTGTCCACCGACGGCAAGGCGTTGTACGCAACGATGTTGCGCGCCTTGTATTCCTCGAGCCGCCGGTAGCGGCGGTCCATCTCCGCGACGACCACGCCCAGCACCGAGACCACTTCATCCGGCTCGGTCACCACATGCGAGAACGCCAGATGCGGCGCGGAGCCATAGTTGGTCAGCTCGACCCGCTTGGGGTCGACCAGGATCAGGCGGACTTCCTCGGGCGATTTCTGCATCAGCAGCGACGAGATGATCGTGTTGATGCAGACCGACTTACCCGATCCCGTCGCCCCTGCAATCAGCACATGTGGCATACGCGTCAGGTCCGCGATCACTGGATTGCCGGTCACGTCACGACCCAATGCGATCGGCAGTCCGCCGGTGGCGGCCATCTGGTTGAACGCTTCCGATTCGATCAATCCGCGCAACGCCACGATCCGTGTGTCGGCGTTCGGTACCTCGACACCAACGATCGGTTGACCCGGTACCGGCGCCTCGATCCGAATCGACGGCGCAGCCAGCGCCAGGGCCAGATCGTCGGCCAGGCGCGTGATCCGATTGACCCGTACGCGAGTCCGCGAGACCTCCTCGGTCTGGGTCAGCGTTCGGCCGTGTTCATCGAGCACGGCGGCGCCCGACACATCCTTGACCTGCACCTCGCGGGTCTTGACTTCCCAGCCCGGTTCGACGCCGAACTGTGTGATCGCCGGACCCTCGTTGATCTGCGTCACCGTGGCATCGACACCGAACGATGCCAACGTCTCCACGATGACTCGAGCCTGATCCTTTGCGCCTGAGCGCAGCGTCGTTGCCGGATCCTCGTCCAACAGGTCAATTGGCGGCAACCGCCAACCATCGGCCGCCGTCCGGTCAAGCGTGCGCAGCGTGGAGGGAGGCGTGTCGCTCGCCGTTGCTTTGGCTTTCGATGATTTCTGCGGCTCAGGTTCTGGAGATACTGGATCCGAACCAACAACGGGATCCGCCATCGGCGGCCATGCAGCCTCCGCTTGATTGAGCGCGGTGGCTATTGCAGGTTGCTGCCCTGCTTGTGCCGGGACAGGCGCAGGGAGGGGACGCTCCAGGACCGGCTGTTTGCCCGTGGTTTCTTTCAACTGGGCACGGACCACGACAAACGCCAAGCGCAGCTCCCGCCCTGACCACTTCGTCAGGTCCCACAGACCGTGCAACAGCGCCAGAATTCCGCGTCCAAGCGAGCGAGCGAGCGCAGCCAGCACGCCGGGTCCACGTGCTTTGGTCTCGCGGCCCAGGTAACGCATGCCGTCCTGCATGGAACGTCCTGCTGCACTGATCAACGATTCCGCAGCCGAAGGAGCGATCAACACAAACGATGTCACCAGACCCAGAAGAATCACACCCCAGCCGATCGGCGAATCCAACCAACCGCCCACCTGTCCACCCGCGCCATAGCGCGCCAACGAGACGCCGCCGAGCGACGCATCGGGAGTGATTGACCCGGCGACACCCCACAGGGCCAGCAGCGCCAGGCCGACGCCGGCTCCCACGCGTATCACTCGACGATCCTGGCGAACCGTCGTGCGCACTCGCTGAACTCCGGTCAACACACCCAGCGCTGCAACGAACGCCGCAAGTAGGTAGGCGCCTCCGCCGAACAACTGAATCACGTTGGTCCGCTGGTCGCCAAACGGCAGCGACGCCATCGTCACCCATATGGAGAAGGCCACCGCGACCGCGGCAATCAGACTGCCCATCGCCACATGGCGATGCTCCGCCACCCACATTGAAATGCGGTCGGGTAACGCACGCCGAGTCGTGGTCGAGGCTCTGCTACTCGCCATTGGTCAGTGCAACCGCCCGCGAACAAGTCCGACGCTGCCAATCAGACCTGCACCGCCACCACTACCACCATAGGACGTTGTCGGGTCTCGCGTCGAAGGTAGGCCGAGACTTCCTGCTGCACTTGGCGCTCGCGCTTCTCCCAGGCCACCGGTCGATTCGAATTCGCGCGCGCCTTGAGCACGTCGCGCGCGACCTGCGCCGCTCCGGCCTTTAGCGTCTCCGTCGCGCGAATCTCTGCAAACCCGCGCGCCGTCACTTCAATCTTGCCCGAGAGCTGGCCGCTCTCTCCCTCGACAGGAATCGCAACGAGTAGGAATCCGTCGCCGGCCAGCTTCTGCCGATCACGGATGATCGATCGATCCACGCCGCCGACATTCATCCCATCGACGTAGACATACTCTGCCGACACCTGGTCCACGACCGCCGACTGGTCCGCCGTCAGCTCCAGCACATCGCCGTCGAGCAGGATGTGCCTGGCGTCCTCGGCCACACCCATTGACGCCGCCAGATTCGAGTGCATCACGAGATGTCGATACTCGCCGTGGATCGGCACGAACGCCTGGGGATCAGTCAATGAGATGACCGTTTTCAACTCCTCCTGCGCCGCGTGACCGCGCACGTGGACGTGCTCGTGTCCCGATCCGACCGACACCACATCGACGCCCCGCTTGTAGAGGTTGTTGATCGTGTTGTTGACCGCCGACTCGTTGCCCGGAATCGGCGACGAAGACAGCACAACTGTGTCGCCCGGCTTGAGATTCACGTCCCGGTGCGAACCGGTCGCCATTCTCGACAACGCCGCCATCGGCTCGCCCTGCGCGCCCGTACAGATGATCACTGTGTTCTCGTCGTGCGCCGAGCCCAGATCGGTGATCGGTCGCAAGCGCCGGTCATCCGTCTGCACATAACCGAGGTCGCGCGACATGTCGATGTTTTTCTCCATAGATCGCCCCGTCGCGAACACGACCCGACCCGACTCGTCCGCCGCATCAATGATCTGTTGGATCCGCGCGATCTGCGAGGCAAACGTGGCGATGATCACCCGACCCGGCGCCGTCAGCAGAATCTGCTCCAGCGCATCGCCGACCAACGTCTCCGAAGGCGTTACGCCGGACTTGTCGGCGTAGGTCGAGTCCGAGCACAACAGCCGCACACCTTCTTGCCCATACGCGGCGAGTTGCTGCAAGTCCGTCGGCTCCGACATCACCGGAGTGTGATCAATCTTGAAGTCGCCCGTGTGAACCACGAGACCCGCAGGCGTACGCAAGGCAATGCCGAATGCGTCAGGAATCGAGTGTGCCACCGGAAAGAACTCGGCCGTGATGCTGCCGAAGTCGAACGACGATCCAGTCGTTACTTCGATCATCTTGGCATCGAGAATGCCCGATTCCTCCAGCCGCCAGCGAATCAACCCAAGCGCCAGCGGCGAGGCATAGATCGGCGCCTGCAACTGCGGAATCAGGAAGCGCAACGCGCCGATGTGGTCCTCATGTCCGTGCGTGATCAGATAGCCGCGCAGCTTGTTCCGACGCTCCAGGACATAAGACGCATCGGGAATGATGTAGTCGACGCCGTGCATGTCGTCGGAGGGAAAGAGCAGGCCGGCGTCAACGATGAGCAGGTCATCGGTGGTCTCGTAGACCATCATGTTGCGGCCGATTTCCCCCAGACCTCCCAACGGTACGACTCGTAAGACGCCCTCCGCCACATCGGACAGCTCTGCCACGGTTACCTCATTCTGTGTCTCGGTCGCTAGAGCAGCGACCGCTGAGAATCATCGTCTTGCGCGGGTTCGCCCGGCATCGGCTCTCCATGCGAGTGCCCGACATGCACAGCGGCAATCTCAGGACGCTCGGCATTGGCCAATAGCGGGGGAATGATCGCGAAATCGTCGCGCATGGTTTGCATCAGTTTCGAGTTCCGCAGCGCCGCCGCCGGATGGTAGACAGGCAAGATCAGCCACGGACCAGCCTGAAACGGCTGCCCGCGAGCATCGCCCATCTTCGCGTCGGGCAGAAAGTACTGAGTCGCAAACCGACCTAGCAGCACGATCAGCTTCGGCCGAATCCCCTCAATCTGCTCACGCAGATAGACCTCGCAGCAGCCAATCTCGTCCGGTTGAGGATCGCGATTCCCTGGAGGTCGACACTTGACCACATTGGCCACAAACACCTCAGGACGGCTCAAGCCAATCTCGCCCAGCAACTCATCCAACAACTGTCCCGCGCGACCGACAAACGGACGTCCCTGCTTGTCCTCATTCGCCCCCGGACCTTCGCCAATAAACATCAACTCAGCCTCGGGATCACCATCACCTGGGACCGTCAAGGTCCGAGTCTCATGCAGACGGCAAGCCGTACAACCAGCAATCCGAGCATTCAGTGAGGTAAGCGTCTGGGCATCCACAAAATCAGTCTACGACCAAGCAGCACAATCTCAACGCACACTCTGCACTCCCTTGTTCCGCCACACCCGCGCTCCCCCACTTCCGTCATACCCGCGCTCCTCCACTCCGTCATACCCGCGCTCCGTAGCGGGTATCTCGCAGTGCCAGCCGACCGCGCCAGGATCCAGCGTCGCAGTTCGCCCGAGCCACGTTTCATCAGGTCATCGCGTCCCGACAGCGTTCAGCGAGATTCCCGCGACGGAGCGCGGGAATTACGGGATGGCGGCGGTTACGCCGGCTGACCGTCAGGCTCGTCGTCGTCCAGGTCCGACTCGATCACCGGGATCACCGTGCGGTTCTCCACCAGTCGCACTAGCACGATGCCCAGGATGTAGAGCCCCATCGTCGGTACCGCGACAAAGGTCTGTGTGACCGGGTCAATCGACGGTGTAATCAACGCGGCCAACAGGAACGAACCGATGATCGCCCAGCGCCACATGCCCAGGAGTTTCTTCGAGGTCACGATCCCAATCGCACCCAGACCCATCAGGAACAAGGGCAACTCAAACACGATCCCCGTCCAGATCACGAATCGCGTGAGCATGTCGATGTAGTTGTTGATCCGCACCTGCGGATCG
This sequence comes from Dehalococcoidia bacterium, assembly GCA_965207365.1. Taxonomy (GTDB): domain Bacteria; phylum Chloroflexota; class Dehalococcoidia; order Bin125; family Bin125; genus Bin125. The sequence goes on from OZ242281.1 coordinate 2,655,741, forward strand.
GCGATCTCCTGGCCGAAGTTCAACAGGAACGTCAGCGCCGGTGGCCAGGCGATGAAGAACGCGAACGCGCCGCCGCAAGCAAACGCAACCGTCGCCAGACCCACGATCGGCATCACCCATTTCTGTTCAGCCCGCGTCAGTCCGGGGTGGATGAAGGCGTAGATCTGGTACACAATCACTGGCATCGCGCCGGCCAGGCCAAGCATCAGTGAAATCTTGATGTACGCGCCGATGAAGCCGAGCAGCTCGGTGTAGATCGGGCGGAACTCAGGCAGCGCCACGCGACCCGGTTCCAGCAGATAGTCCAGGATCGTTGATGCAAAGATCAACGCAACGACCGTCGTCAGCACCATGGTGAGTACGGCAACCGTCAGCCGCTGACGAATCTCATTCAGGTGCTCACCGAGTGTGAGCTCGGCTTCGTCCGGCTCATCGGGCGGTGCTCCCGGCGGACCATCTGGTGGACCATCGAGCGGACCATCCGGCGTCATGCCCGGCGGCAGACCGTCGTCGACTTCGTCCGCGACCACGTCCAACTCCGAGAGCTCTGGCGGCTCCGGGATGTCGGACGGCGAGGGGACCGGTCGTGAGGCCATCAACAACTCACCGAGCGCTCAGTATGTACGAACATGGCGACGCCGCTACTGCGCATCGCGATCAACATCGCGGCGTCGGCGGTTCAACGAGATCACATTCGACGGTCGGGCCGGCTCAGCGGCATCCGACCCATCCGCGTCACCTGCGCCTGCTGCCGCTGCGACTCGGCGTGGACGTACAACCGGTCGCCGCCGTCGAACACGTCGTGTCTGGCGTTCCTCGGACTCGGCCGTCGATTGCTCTGCCGTCTGCGTTGCCGTGGCGGCCGATTCAGCCGATACGTCGCCGTCCTTCGCCGCCTCAATCGCCTCTTCCGTCATCGTTTCGGCATCCCGCACGGCGCCACGCACATCGGCTTGCGCCTGCTCCAGATCGGCGCGGATGTCTTCGTCGATCTGCTGCAACTCGAATCGCTGCTCGATGAACTCCTCGCGGACCTCTTCAAAATCGGTCAGGTACTCGTCGCGAAAGTCGCGCGCATACTCGCGCAGCTCGCGGATCGCACGACCAAACTGACCCGCGATCTCCGGCAACTTGCCGGGGCCGAAGATCACCGCCGCAAGCAGCAGCACCACCAGGATTTCAGGAATGCCAACGCCAAAGATGTTCATCGGCAGTCAGCGTACCCGATTACACCACATCCGCCGTCCAATGCCGGCAGTCAAACGACCCGGATACGGGCCGCTCCCATAACGCGGCTTCGAGCTGAATCGTGGCTATTCGTCGGAAACGCCCTTCGAGACCAGGAAATCGATCGCGTCCTGCACCGTTCCGATGCCCTCTGCATCCTCGTCCGAGATCTCCAGGTCCGGCACCTCGTCGCGAAACTCATCTTCAAACGACATGATCAACTCGACCAGATCGAGCGAGTCGGCGCCCAGGTCGTCGACGAACGACGCCGCCGGCGCCACATCGTCTGGGTCCGCCGACAACTGGTCAACGATGATGTCCTTGATTCGATCAAACAGGGCCATTCTGCCAACCTCCAGCTACTCCGCAGTCCCAGCCTGCAGACGGTTCCGTGTGACCGCGCCCAGCACGCCGCTCACGAATCGGCGACTACCATCGTCGCCAAATCGCTTGGCCAACGACACCGCATGTCGAACCGCGGTGTTCGGGCGTACCGAGCCATTATCGAAGAGCATCTCATACAGCGCAATCCGCAGCACGGTCAGGTCGACCAACGCCATCTGATCCATCGGCAATCGGTCGGCCAGTTCTGCAATCAAGGCGTCAATCTCATCGCGTCGGCTGATGACTCCGCCCACGAGCGTCGATGCTCGTTCTGCCTTCTCGCCCGACAACGGCACAACCTCATGCGAGCGCAGCAGCGCCGTCGTCGCCGGCATCACTCCAAACTCTGCTTCAAACAGCGCGCAAAAGGCTCTCACCCGTGCGTTGTCCTCCGCGTCCGGACGAATCAACAGTCTTGAGTTCCGGCGATCGCTATCCGCCAACGCTCTCCCGATCGCTGATATTGACCAGGGTCGGCGAGGTCGCCAGCTTGAGCGGTCGCAATGTCGTGCGTACCAGTCCCGTCAGCACCTTGCCCGGTCCCATTTCGACGTACTGCTCAACACCCATTTCATGCATCCGCAGTACCGTGTCGCGCCAGCGCACTGGACAGCGAATCTGCGCCGTCAGGTCCGCTCGCACGTCATCGGCCGTGGTCAATGACTCGGCTGCGACATTGCCAATCACCGGAGTCGAAGGATCCGACACGTCGGCGGCGGCGATGATCGGCGCCATCGCCTCAGCGGCGGGCGACATCAGCGACGTATGAAACGCGCCACCGACATTCAGCATCACGACGCGACGAGCCCCAGCTTCTTCGGCCAGCTTGGCCGCACGCTCGACTGCGGGCACCTGGCCGCCGATGACGATCTGTCCGGTCGCGTTCAGATTGCAAACCTCTGCGCCGGCCTCGGCGCAGACTGCTTCCACTTCCGCCTCGTCCATACCCAACACGGCGGCCAGCGTCCCGGGATTCTGTTCACCCGCGGCCTGCATCAACTCGCCGCGTCTGGCGACTAAGCGCACGGCCTCCGAGACCGTCAGCGATCCCGCAGCGACGAGCGCTGAGTATTCACCCATGCTGTGACCGGCCGTACATGTCGGCGCAGTATCCAATGCTTCGTGTCCAGCCACCGTCGCGGCGCGCCAGGCAGCGAGCGAGGTCACCAGGATCGCCGGCTGTGTATTCACCGTCTCGCGCAGGACCTCATCGGGCCCCTCGAAGATCACGCTCGACAGGGAACGCCCCAGCGCCTCATCGGCCTCCTCGAAGATCTCACGCGCCTCGGGAAACGCATCGTGCAGGTCGCGTCCCATGCCGACCTCTTGCGCGCCTTGGCCGGGAAACAGCCATGCAGTCGATGGGGCGGTCGATGGAGACACCGGGGAAGCGGACACCGCTAGTCCTCCAGCTCGATCACTGTGCGTCCGCGATACATGCCGCAAGCCCAGCAAATCCGGTGGGCCTGGTGCGATTCATTGCACTCGGGACACGTGACCAGCTTCGGACGCTGGATCTTGTGATGCTGTCGTCGCAGCCGCTGTCGAGTTTTCGCATACTTTCGCTTTGGAAGCGGGGGCATAATCTCAGTCTCCCTCGGTCTCAATCTTCAACGCCGACAGCGCCGACCAGCGGTCATCCACTGGTGCTTCCGTCGATGTGCTGGATTCCAGTCCCGGACAATCCGGCCCGCAGCGCGGACTCATCGGACGTCCCATATCAACATATTGTCGCACGGCCTCCGACAAGTCGATCTGACCGTCAATCACCGCGAAGCCCACCCGCTCCGGCGGAGGCTCGATCGGCATGCCCAGGATCGCATCCGACGCGGGCCAGAACTCCTCGTCGAACGACACGTCCAGGGGTAGTTCCACGTCCTCAAGGCAGTTGCCGCAGACATCGGCATACGATGTCGCCAGGTTCGCCGTTGCCAGGATCGACTGGTCGGTGCGCAACAGGCGCAGTGCACCTCTCACACCACCGTCAAGTCCGGCCGCGCGAGCATCATCAATCTCGTACCGCCGCAGAGCACCGATCGGCTCCTGCAGTAGCGTCGAGACATTGATGATCAAGGAAGTGGTCCGTCGGACCTGCGCAAGTCCGACATGTTGTCCGACCGGTGCGGTCCCGCCCTCAGCAGTCATGGTCAGGTCAGCCTATCAGCGCAACACATTCATCAATCTTTCCATGCCGCTCTGTATTGGCTATCGCAGTTGTCGGGCATACACTCAATCAATCGAACCAACCGACCCCTCCATTCTCTCCCAACCAGCAGTAACGAAAACGAGCCGCCCCCATGGACCTTGAAGGGTTGCAGCAGCTCCAGGAGATCGACATCCAGCGAGACCAGGCCAAGCGCGAACTGCAGGCCGTTCTCGACCAAATCTCCGATCCGCCATTCATCAACCAGCTCGAAGCGGAAATCGCGGCTCAGGAAGACGACGCCCGCCGGGCCGAACAAGCTGTCCGAGAAGCGCACGCCATCGTTCAGACTGCGCAACGCCGCATTGAAGTCACCGACAAGCGTCTCTACTCGGGCTCGATCACCGATCACCGGACACTGGAAGAGCTCCAGCGTGACCTCTACAGCCAGCGCCAGCAACTACCTCCTCTCTCAGAGGCGCAGACACGCGCCGAGTACGAAGCTCAACTCGCGCAGGAAGCCACCACCTGGTTGCAAGACCTGAGAACCGGTGCGCTCGATGTCTGGAATGCCCGCCAGTCCCAGCTTGACGTCGAACGCGTCGACGCACAGGAGCGCGTTGATGAGTATTCCCGCCAGGTCGAAATCCTGCGCGAGAAACTGTCCCAGGATGATCTGGCGACCTACGACCAATATCGTCGCCGCCGGCCGCGCGTCGTCTCGACCGTCGCAGGCGGAGTCTGCGCCGAGTGCCGCCTCACCCTGCCGACCATTGTGGTCACCCGAGCTCGGCGCGGAACTCGCGCCGTCGAATGTCCATCATGTGGATGCTTGCTGCGCGTGACCTAGTCCTGCCGCAGCCAGACGCATAGCATCAATCTGTGCGTGCCATCGGATATCTCAGTCAGCGCAGTGAACGCCCGCCGCGGACCGACCACGCCGGCGACGATCCCTCGTTGGTCGTCCAGAACGCCAACTTCCTCGAGTACTGCCACGAGCACGGTTTCGAGCCCACCGCCACATTCCTCGATGCCGACACCGCGCACGACCGCGAGCGCCCCGGTCTCACGCAACTGCTGCGCCACCTGAGTGAAGAGGCGCGCGGCTTCACCTTCATCGTCACCCAGAGCTTTATCAATCTCGGCCACGACGCCACTCATGCCGTCAGAACCGTGCTCCAACTCCGTGCTCGGGGCGTCCAACTCGTCTCTCTCGAGGACGGACCGATCGACGAATCATCGCTGATCGATCTCTGGCGTCTGCACAGCGATCCCGACCCCGATGCCAACCGCCGCAGGGAACGGTTGCAAGAGCGCGCCCGACTCGGCCAGGCCATCGGCCGCCCGCCATACGGCTACGGCGTCGGCGAGGATGGCCGCTACGAGATCGACGAAGAGGAAGCGGCCGTGGTTCGGCGCATCTTCAGCCTTTGTTTGCACGACGGACTCGGCATCCGACGGATCGCGCAACGTCTCAACGAAGAAGGCGTTCAGACTCGCCGCGGACGCAACTGGAGCATGGTCAGTATTCGCGACCTGCTGCGTAACCCCGTCTACATCGGCCGCTACGAGAAGCTCGGCGTCAGCGTGCCGGGCAACCATCACGCCATCGTTTCCGAACCCGACTTCCAGGCCGTCGCTCAACAAATGTCCCAGCGACGCACCGCGCCCGGCGTCAGTCATCCCTCCGACTTCTTACTCGCGGGACTGGTCTGGTGTGCCGAGGATCAGACACGCATGATCGGCGTGACCCGTCGTCAGCAGTGGCGCAAAGCCAGCGGCGACACTGCCACGGCGACCTATCGCTATTACCAGTCCGAGGCACGCACCAACCAGTCGGTCGGCGGGTATCACACACGTCGAGCCGACGACCTTGAGGCCGAAGTCCTTTCGCACATCCGCGGAGAGCGGCAAGGCGGAGAGATTGCTGTGCTCAACATCGGCAGCAACGACACCGCACTCGCCGCCGAGACCGCCGTCGCCGTCTCTACCGCCGAAGCGCGGCTGCGCGCCATCGACCGCAAGCTCAGCCAACTGCTCGATGACGCATCCGCCGGAGATCCACCGCCGGCGAGCCTGCAAGAAGCCGGAGCCGACATTATCGCCGAGTGGGAATCGGCCAGCGCCGATCTCGCCCAGCTCAGAAGCCGAGCCCAGGCCCAGGAACGAGAAGCCGACCGCCGCCGCCGCAGAGATCAGCGTCTGCAACGAGTCCGAGAACACTGGGACTCCCTCACATTCCCCCAACAACGAGACCTGATCGAACACCTCGTCGACCGAGTCATCGTCTTCGACGACTCCGTCACCACCCAGCTCAAGGCTTAGCTGGAGTTTCGTCATACCCGCGCTTGCCGCGGGTATCTCGCTGCTTCGAGCACAGACGTCCGTGCCATCCTCTGCGAGATTGCCGCGACGGAGCGCGGCAATGACGGAAGTGGAGGCAGCGCTAAGCTCACCGACATGCACCTCATCGCCTATGCCGACGGCGCGTCTCGAGGCAATCCCGGTCCAGCCGCTTACGGCGTAGTCCTCTGCTCCCCCGACGGCGAGGAACTCGACGCCTGGGGCAATCCCATCGGACGAGCCACAAACAACGTCGCCGAGTACCAGGGCGCCATCGCCGCCGTCGAAGGGGCGCTCGAAATGGGCGCAACAACCCTCGAGCTGCGCCTAGATTCCGAACTCATCGTGCGGCAGCTCGAGGGCCGCTACCGAGTCAAGAACAAGCAACTCAAACCGCTCTTCGAGCAGCTCAACGCTCTGATCGACCAGCTCGACACCTTTCAACCGACCCACGTCCGCCGCCACCTCAATCAACGCGCTGACGCGATGGCGAACGAGGCGCTGGATCGCCGCTAGTCCCTCGCTTCCCCCCTTGCGGGGAAACTGTCGCTGAGCGACTGAAGGGGGACTCCCGCGTTACAGTGAACCTCGCCAGGCCGCCGGGCGGCCGCGGCGCGCGTCTCGTACGGGCGTCGAGGAAAGTCCGGGCTCCGCGGGACAGGGCGCTGGGTAACTCCCAGGCAGGGTGACTTGACGGATAGTGCACAGAAACACACCGCCTACCCGGTCGACCACGCTTTTTCTGTGGCGACCGGCGGTAAGGGTGAGATGGTGCGGTAAGAGCGCACCAGCGGTCGGGTGACCGGCCGGCTGAGCAAACCCCGCCCGGAGCAAGACCAAATAGGGAGACAGCGGCTTGTCCCGGGCCGTCTCCGGGTAGGTCGCTCGAGGCGGCGGGTAACCGTCGTCCCAGATGGATGGTCGCCAACCGATGCCCCGAGCAATCGGAGCATCGCGAACAGAACCCGGCTTACAGGCGGCCTGGCAAACCGCATACCTCCGATCCCCTCTCCCCGAGGGAGAGGGTTAGGGTGAGGGCTGGGTCTGGACAAGAGCGATTCCCACGAGACAGATTGGCCGGGGAACCCTCACCCCAGCCCTCTCCCAGAGGGAGAGGGGGTAATCGCCTTGCCGCACCGCACTCACGTGAGACTGTCTCACTTGTATCTCATCCCCCGCTTCACGCGGGGGTCTGGTCCTCTTGGGACGGAGAAGAAGCGGGCCCTCGATCAAGTCGGGGAGAGGAATTCCTCATTTGCCATAGGCGACCGGACCCCGAGCAGACCCCCGCGTGAAGCGGGGGATGGAGAGAGATGGGTTCGCGCAGTGAACCTGCGACCTTTGAGACACCCACACGTATGCCCACTGTTCCTCAGGGAGATGGAGCGACACGTGAACTGCAAGGAACGAAGCTCTGACCTGAGGAGAACCACTGAGGCGAACGACTCGCAATGTTGAACAAGTCACTCCGCGATCTCATCGATCTGCCTACAAGTGCCGAGGACCCATCGTCATTGGACATGGTCATCACCGGAGTCACCCAGGACTCCCGAGCCGTCCAACCCGGCAACGTCTTTGTCGCCATCTCCGGATTCTCGGTCGACGGTCACGAATACCTCGAATCAGCAATCGCCAATGGAGCCTCTGCGCTGATCGTCCAAGCCAATCGGCAGGGAATCTGGCAATCCATCGCCGACGGGCACCCTGACATCGCCATCATCGATGTCGAGGACACCCGTGCGGCTCTGCCGCAAATCGCCGCGGCATTCCACGACTTCCCGGCCCGAACACTCACCGTCGTCGGAGTCACGGGCACCGACGGCAAGTCGACCACGACATACCTCACCCACGCCATGCTGACCGCCGCGGGACACCAGACTGGGCTGCTCAACGGCGTCGAGTTTCACATCGGAGGCGAGTGGACTCGCAACGAAACTGGCGAGACCACCCCCGAGGCCGACATCATCCAGGCAAAACTCGCTGAAATGGTCACCGCCGGCGACACGCACGCCGTCCTCGAAGTCAGTTCCCATGGCCTCGAACTCCACCGAGCCGACCAGATCAACACACAGGTCGCCGTCTTCACCGGCCTCGCAGACGATCACCTCGACTTCCATGAGACGAGCCAGCAATACCTCGCCGCTAAGCTCAAGCTCTTCCAGTCCCTCGACCATCACCGCACCATCACGCCCGCGCCCACCACCACCACGCCCGCGCCCACAACCGTCATTCCCGCGCAGGCGGGAATCTCGCCGCGCCCCACCGCTGTGGTCCGCGCCGAGGACGAACACCGAGAGGCGATCGTCTCCGCCCATCACCAAGCAACCACGATCGTGACCGCAACCCCCGACACCAAGGCCGACATCAGCATCCTCCCGACATCACAGGACGCCACCGGATCGAATGTCCGAGTTATCTCGCCAGCCGGCGCCCTCGCCGCCCGACTTCCGCTGCCAGGCGAATACAACCTCGGCAACGCAGCCCTCGCCGCCGGCGCTGCCTGGTCGCTCGGAGTCGGGCCGATTGCGATGCAGGCCGCACTCAATAATCTCCGACCTGTACCGGGACGCATGGAGTCCGTTGACGCTGGACAACCCTTCACCGTCATCGTCGACGCCGCCGCCACCGGACCTGCGCTCGACCTGGCCCTGCAAACGCTTAAACCGCACACAGTCGGAAGACTGATACTCGTCTTCGGCGTCGCTGGAGAGCGTGACCCCGTGCGCAAATCCAGCATGGCGAAAGCCGCAGCCACATATGCCGACCACACCGTAATCACGAACGAGAATCCACGCTCAGAAGATCCCGTTGCCATGGTCGAGGAAATCGCGCAACATTTCGCGGCCGCAGGCGGGCAATACTTCGACAAGGAACCCGACCGCCGCCAGGCAATCGAGCGCGCGATCTCACTGGCCCAGCCCGGCGACCTGGTCCTGATCGCGGGCAAGGGCGCTGAACCCACGATGATCTACGCCGATCGCATTGAACCGTGGGACGATCGGTTTGTCGCCCGTGATCTGCTGCGACGACTGATGTCTGAGCGCCTACCGCACTAACAAGCCAGCGCATACCCTTCGCCTATAGCCGCGCTCAACCACTCGGAGCCCACCAATGGACAACGCCCAATACCGCGCACTCGTCGAGGATGACCTCAATCACTGGGTGCACCCGCTCTTCCACCCCGACTTCCACCAGGAGCCGGTGATGTTCGAGCGCGGAGAGGGCGTCTATATCTACGGCACTGACGGCCGGCAGTACATCGATGGCCTCGCCGCACTCTGGAATGTCGCGGTCGGCCACGGACGCTCGGAACTCGGCGAAGCTGCCAAAGAGCAAATGTCCAAGCTCGGCTTCTCCAACTCTTACGAGGGATACACCAACGAACCAGCCATTCGCCTGGCCAAGAAGGTCATCGATCTCGCCTACGACAACATGCAGGCGGTTTACTTCACCAATTCCGGCTCTGAATCGAACGAGACAAACGTCAAAGCCGCCCGCTTCTACTGGATCCAGAAGGGTCGCCCGGAGAAGCAGAAGATCATCACCCGCGTTGAGGCATATCACGGCAACACCGTCGCGATGACCGCCGCAACCGGCATGCAGGTCTTCAAGCCGCAGTTCGGCCGACCAGTGCCCGACATCATCAATGCCACCACGCCCGACGCCACCCCCACAGGCGGCGGCCGAATCGACAGCGGCAACCTGCTGATTGACAACATCGTCGCCACAATCGAGATGGAAGGCCCCGACACTGTCGCGGCCGTGATCGCCGAGCCTGTGCAGGGCGCCGGCGGCGTTTACCCGCCGCCCGAGGACTATTTCCCCCGCCTGCGCGAAGTTTGCGACCGCTATGAAGTCCTGTTGATCGCCGACGAAGTGATTACCGGCTTCGGTCGCACCGGCAAGTGGTTCGCGCTGGAGCACTTCGATGTGCAGCCAGACATGATGTCGATCGCCAAGGCGATCACATCCGGCTACGTCCCCATGGGCGCTGCGGTCTGGTCGCGGGAAGTCCACGAGACCATCACACAGGGTCCCGGCAAGTTCATGCACGCCTACACCAACGCCGGTCATCCGACCGCCGCCGCCGTCGGCCTGCGCAACCTGCAAATCTTCGAGGACGAGGGTCTGGTCGACAACGCCGCCGCGCGCGGTGAGCAACTGCTGTCCGGTCTGCAACGCCTGACCGAGAACCCACACATCGGCAACGTCCGAGGTCTCGGATTCATGTGCGGCTTCGACATCCTCAAGGATCCCGAAACCGACGAAGCCTTCCCCGCCTCGGACGGCATGGGAGCCAAGCTGCTCAAAGCCTGCCAGCGCCGAGGTCTGATCAGCCGAGTTCGCAACGACGGCTACCTCCTCGCACCCCCGTTGGTCGCCACCGAGCAACAGGTCGACGAAATCCTCAACATCGTCGAGGACTCCGTCCGCGAAGTGACGTCGGCGCTATAGGGTTGAGGCCGTCAAACAGAGAGGGCTCCATCATGACGACGCACCTCAGCGACTCAGAGCGCAATGCGAGATTGCAAGAGCTGTTCAGCAGCGGGGAAACCGACCTCGAGCAGTACGAGGGTCTGCTGCCTGACAACGCGCTTGGTGAGCTCATGCGTATGAGTCTGACATTTCGGCGACGGGACGACGAACGGCGAGATTACATTCTCTCGGTGTTGGAGCAGCACCAAATCCAGCCTGAGGAGGTCCATCGTCTATGCCCGTCTTCATACACGCCGACTACCTCGACGCGATAGGCACTGCCGATCAAGTCGAAATCGGGGAGGCAGCAAGGGCAGCCAGAGAACTCGCGTATGCGGAATTCATGACCACGGAAGGCATGATCTCCGAGTTTTTGCGCCGTTGGTCCGACCGTGGGCCACTCATGCGGGATCGCGCGATCGAGATAGCGCGCGCCATGTACCTCCGCCCAGGCACAGTGATATCGGTCGACTTCGCCCAGTTCACCATCGCCCTCGACGCCTACCGCGGCGAGTTTCGCGATTCGGCGCTGACGCTCGAAGATGTGATCGCCGTGCAGCTGCTGCGAGAGTCTGATTCGACCGACATCCTGAGCGCCAACTTTGAGTTCCAGCGCTACGGCCTCCGACCGCTCATGGCATGAGTGGTCAATCATGCGGTTCGACTAAAGTAAGGTCAGTTGACCGACAGGAGTTCGGCCGTGACGACCACGCTCCCCCGAGAGACTGAGCTCTCAATCCTCCCGGCTAACGTCTGGCCGATTCGTATCCGCCTGCCCGAGCACTGGGCCCTCAGCAACGACTGCCTGGAAGAACTCTGCAGCCTCAATCAGGACCTCCGCCTGGAACGCGGCCACTACGGCGAGCTGGAGATCAATATGCCCGCAGGAGGAGCAAGCTCGAGCATCGGCGTACGAATCATCGCACCTCTCATGATCTGGTCAGATGCACGCACCGGAGGTCTGGTCCAGGAGTCCAGCGCCGGCTTCGACCTCAGCGACGACCGCAGCCGCAAGCCGCTCTGGGGTCCCGATGTCTCCTGGATGACTTCGCAACAGCTCGCCGATGCCGGCGGCGCGCCGCCACGCAAAGGATTCTGGCATCTCTGCCCTGCATTTGTCGTTGAAGTCCGCTCGCCCAACGACACCCTCGCGTACCAGCAAGGCCGGGTTGCCGACTGGATCAGCTTCGGCGCCCAGCTCGGCTGGCTCGTCGATCCGCAGAACTTCAGCGTCTGGGTCTACCGTCCCGATCAGGAACCAGAACAGTTGGTGCGCCCGCAAGAACTCAGTGGAGAAGAAACCCTTCCCGGATTCAGCTTCGACTTCGCCCCAATCTGGGCCATGTTGGATCAGGCAGAGTCGGCAGCCGGCCCCTAGTCGCCCAGAATCCTCTAACGAACCCTTGAGCTTCATCGACCGCTGACGGCGATTCTTCGGCTTGGCGCTAGACACCGTTGCCGACTCTCGCTACCCTTTGAGGCAGGAAAGGAGGTGATGCAACTTGGGACATAGTCAACTTTCGCCCAGGTATCGACGACGCAGCGTAGTGGAGGTGGGCGCCTCCTAAGCGCATTCAGAACCGTCGCCCGATCCCTGGGCGAACAACGACGACCCCGGGCCGCCCAGCTCGGGGTCGTGCCGTTTAACCCGCTAGCCTTCTGCCATGTCAGACCACGATCTTCTGCCGCCCCACCTGCGCCTCGACATCGACCTCGTCCGCTCGCTCCTCAACACGTCTGAGTTCGGCAACAACCTCCACTATCTGGTCCAGACCACATCCACCATGGACGACGCGCGCCGTCTCGCCGACGACGGTGCGCCGCACGGCACAGTGGTCGTCGCCGACGAGCAGACTGCTGGTCGCGGGACCAAGGGACGCATCTGGGTCTCGCCGCCAGGTCAGAGCATTCACACCACGTTGATCGTTCGCCCGACCATCGAGCAACTCAAGCGACTCAGCATTGTCAGCCCCGTTGCCACGACCGACGCCGTTCGCGAGACGACGCCGCTGCAACCGACGATCAAGTGGCCCAACGACATCCAGATGGAACATCGGAAAATGGGCGGCATCCTGATCGAAGCCGACTGGGGAGCCGGTCAACCGCACTACGCGCTGGTCGGCATCGGCCTCAACGTCAACTTTGACCCTGCACCTTGGGCCTCCGAGATTGACCGCCCGGCCACCAGTCTGATGATCGAACTCGGCGCCCGCCAGCAGCGAGAGCCGGTGTTCGCAGCGTTGCTCAATGCCTTCGAGCACCGCTTCAATCAGGCAGCATCACCCGAGTTGCACGAGGCCTGGACGTCTCGACTGGACACGCTGGGCCAGGAAGTCACAGTCACGCTCGCAAGCGGAGAAGCGATTCGAGGAACAGCCGTCGAGGTCGATGAAGCGGGAGCGCTCATCCTCGAAACCGAAGAGGGGCAGCAACGCACGTTTATCGCCGGGGAAGTCACCTTACGAGCGGCCACAACTCGGCAGTAGGCCGCAATCGGAGGTCCCGTTGCACGATCAGTGACGGCCCGCCGATCGGGTCGCCAGGTCTCATGATCCGCCACTGACCTGAGATCAGGTCCAGCACGCAGTGCGACGTCCAGAGACCGCCAATCTCTTCGCCCGAGAGCGCAATCCGCGTCTCGACGTCCGTCGGGACACCTTCAAGGTCCGTTGATCCAACCCACCAGACCTTCGCGTCTGGCCCGTCGGCGGCATGCAAACAGGAGGCGGGAACCGAAGCAATCTGCTCTAGCACATCCGCAGTGTGTTCGACTCGACGCGCGTGAAGGCGAATGGTCTGGTTTCCCAACTGCTCGGCATCGATCAACAGACGCAACCCCGCCCGGACGACCGTCGTCCATCCTGCTCCTCCTGTCACGACAACCTCGATGCCATCTTTGGATGCAAATCCCCGGGCCAGTTCACGGGCGAACGTCGTCTCACCATTCGAGGAACGCAACCTGGCATCTTCGATTCTCTGATCGATCGGCCTGGGCTGCGACGTTTCGTTAGTCGCACTCATCCGGAATGCTGCAAGCTCGATTCCAGAGAGATCGAGAACCGATCCCTGGTCGCCCGGCGAGTACGACAACGCCACCGAATCGAGCGATGTCACACGCTCTGCCAGCATGAGAGTCACGGTGTTCGCTGACCAGTCCAGTGATGCAACCTCGATGCTGCGACGGCCGGCGGTCACTGTGAAATCCGATGGCACTGCGAAGCTGCCGTCGACTCGCTGATTGAACGTCACTTCGATTTCGCGGGCGTTGGCCGCGACCGCACTGGCCATCGGCGCCGTCTCGGTGAAGTTGCGAACCACGAAGACGGTGTCTGTCAGCCTCACTCCGGTCAATCCGGCAATCCCACCTCGCTGACCCGACCGATAGACCAGGCCGAATAGCTCCAGGTCGTCTGATAAATCGTTGGACAGTTCCACATAGATCGAGTCTCCGCCCACATCGACTGTGCGAGTCGTAGCCTCAACACCTGGTCCAAGCGGAGTAAACCGTGAGGCGGGAATATGCCGATCAACCAGTGGCTGGTCAAACTTCAGGAATACCGCCGACCCAACAGCAAACGCCGAAACGAACTGAGGCGCTGCCGTGACATCGACCACATCGAGGTCAAATGGCGCAATCGTCCGTTCTCGGCCGCGCAAGGAGTTGCCCGAGTAACTCAACCGCGCGGGCTGCTCCGCGCGAAGACCGGGTGCAGCCAACAGCAACCGGAGCGACTTGTCATCAATCGCTGTCACCGCTTCGATCGATGCGTCACCGCTGATCGTGAACTGATTCGGATCAGGAAGATCTGGTTCCAACACCTGGTCGAACATCAGGGTCAGCGACACCCCATTTGCTACAGCGCTCACAGCGCACGGAGCTGCTTGAACCAACTCGCGCTGGAACATCTGTGACTGCGATTCACCTGCTCTGTTGCGTCGAACCGTCACGAGATCACCAACGCAGATGGCCGACTCGGGATTGAGCGCCACTACCGACCCTTGAGTCGAGAACTCAGCGACACGTTCTTCTTCCTCGATCAGCAGAGACCATTCGTAGTCTGCGAGCGGAGTGGTCTGCAGTTCCGCCAGAAAGGTCAGTGTGAGACCGCCGAAGTCCGAAGTCACGCATTGCAGTCCCCAGGCAGGATCGATCAGGTTGGGCACATCGAGATCAAACGCCGAGATCTCCTTGCCCGACGCATCACGCAGTGCATTCTCCGCCGGAGCATGCGCCACCGACAACGACGCGCATTCGGGGATTGGGTCGGTCAAACGAATAATCAGGCTTCTATCCCGTGTTGATGCCTGCTCAATCGCTTGTAACTCGTCGTCCGCCGCGACGCGAAGCGAGCTCGCCTCGAGTTGCATGGCCGTCCCCATCTCAGCATCGAACTCGACAACGATTCGCTCAGGCTCCTTGCGGTCCAGTGCGCCCCCGAGCGGCGCCGCTGCAGTTAAGATGGCGACCGGCATTGGGTCAATAGTTTCTACGTCGTGCGGCGGCATCGAGGTGTCGCGAAGGTTGAATCGGCCATCGAAGATCGATTCAGGACTGTAAGCCACCACTAACTGCTCGCCTGGGACAACTCGCTCGGCCAGGTTGAGAAACACCGTTGGGCCGCCAATCGCGACCGACTCGATCGTCACGAGCTCGTCGTTGTTCCGCAGAACTTCAAACCACTGCACATCTGGATGCAGGTCGCAGTCGAAGTCGGGAACCTGCTCTTCGAGAGCTTCGCAGTTTGGAGGAGGCATATGTCTCGGATTGAGCGGCTGATCGAATTCAATCGCAAGCTTCCGGTCAATCACCGTCGCTTGGACAATTGACGGCGCCACATCGACGCCATTGTTCACCGTCATCGTGAATCCCAGCACAGCATTGGGAGCATCATCATCTTGCAGTCCACCGGTGTCAGGTGGCGAGTATTGCAAGGACAGCGCAACCCCTTCAGTCACCGCTGATCCGGATTCAAGCGTGATAATCAGACGACGCTGCTGTTCCGACATTGGGTCGATCACCACCGAGTCGATCGGGTAGAGCGGATCGAACGAGAACCAGGAATGATCAATGGGGTTCCGTGTATCCAGCGTTTGATCGAAACTCAGTGTGACGACCTGTCCACTCTCGTCCGTGATCACCTCGACTGGATACGGTGCGTAGTCCGTGAGATTATCAACTTCTTGAACAAACGCCTCGATCCTGTTGCCATCAGTATCAAGCAACGCATCGGTCGCAGGAGGCGTATAGCTGAGTGAGATCGACTCGTCTTCGACTGCCGCGACGGCGAGCTTCAACGTCAAGCTGGAACCCATCATGGCGACCGACTCAATCCCGGTACTGTTCGACAGCGAAAACGCGGTTATTGGAGGCTGCGTGTTCTCGTCCAGATTGTCACTAAACAGCAGACGCAGCACAGCGCCGTCAACTTCTGCGGAATCGACCTCAACGGTTCTCGGCGTCAGGTTCATCAGAAGAAGGTTGTTGATCTGAGCTCGATGTTGCCCGTCGTCGTCATCGCGGATTCGAATCGTCCCGGATACGGGGAAATACGTGAGGGACAGGGATTCATCCGCTTCAACCGGTTCCGACAGCGTCAACACCACCATCCCAACGCCATCAGGTCCGCCATTTGAGACTGCGACGAAGGTAAGAACGGCGTCCGTGCCCGAGAGTGTGAAGTGGTCGGTCGGATATCCGTCATCGCCGCCGAATCGAGGGTCGTCGTATATCTCCTGATCGAGAATGACGGTGATCGTCTCGACCTCAACCACTCCCGACACGGGAGCAGGTGCGGTATCGGTCAGATTGTCGATCACCAGCGAGAACGACGCGGCGCGGTTACCACTCAAGTCAGCGATACCTGCCTCAGTCGGTATCGAATAATCGATCGAAGCAGTTTCGTTCTCTGCGAGCGCTCGCGAGAGCGTCAAGTCCAGCGAATCGTCGTCGATGGAAACGGTAGTCACGCTCACCTCCGGGTCCGCCGTGATACTGAACAAATTGGCTGGGACCGCCGAAGCCGAGTCGAGCGACTGGTCAAACTCGATCGAGACTGCGTCGCCGTCACCCGTCGCCGATATGGCAGTCGGTGCGACATCAGTGTTGTTGGTTACGGCCTCGGAGAGGTTCGCAATCGCAGTTCCATCGGACTGCTGCAAGGGTGAGGTCATAGGCGTGGAGTACGTCAACGTGTAGCGTGCTCCCTCAACAAGCGAGTCATCCAACGTCAAGGTGACCGCCATGTCCGAGACGGAGATGCTCGAGACGGATGGTTCCCCCGAACCGAGGGAGAACGCCGATGCATCCGGCGTCGAGTCGGTGTCCAGATTCACTGAGAAGTTGACGACGATCCCTCCGCCATCACCCTCCACCGATCGAACAAGGGGCTCGGGAGTCTCGTTCACGACGCGAGACTCCGAGAACGCCGAAACATCCAGCGCCAGGCCGTCGCGCTTTAGCTTTTCGCTCCCAGCCGCGGTGTACGCGACAGTGACGATGTCGCCGAACGCAACCGCCTCAGAGAGCGTCAATGTCAATTTGGCGCCGTCAATCGATAGCTGAGTGACTGAGTAACCGGCCGGCGTAATGCTGAAGTCCGAAATCGGCGGACTCGAGTCTTGATCCAGGGTCCGGTCGAAATCCAGCACGATCGAATCGGCATTTGCCACCGCCGACACCAAACGAGGCACACCGTCGGCGTTGTTTGTCACTGGCTCGCCGGTCCACGGCGCCACCCTCCACATCCCGTCGCTGCTCTGCAACGCCGGCGAAGTGTCGCCTGTTGGTGGCTGATAGCTGATGGTCACGGTCTCGTCGACATCGGCCGCCGGATCGAGGTTGAGCACCAGGTGGGAGCCACTGACCGACACTGATGCAATCGCAGCCTCGGCGCTGCCGGCCAACGTGAAGGTTGTATTGTCGGGAGTCCCGCCGGCTGTGGCGAGCAGCGGGTGGGACATGACGATCGTCAGCGTGCGGCCTGTCGGATCGATAGACGCTGAGTCAAACGTCGGAGTTGGATCTTCCGCCAGGTTGGTTACGGTCAGGGAGACGAAGGAGTCGACGCCGATCTCCTCGCCGTCTCGCTTGAGCGGCGATTCCATCGGAGCGGTGTAAGAGACGCTGATGCGCTCGGTGTGATCGACGGCTGAACTGAGCGTCACGAGTAGCTCGCTCCCATCGATAGTCAACGTCGTCACTGTTGCCGACGTGCCCGCCACTGAGATGGTGGTCAGAGCCGGAGTAGAGCTGGACTCCAGGAGTCGATCGAATGCGATCGTCAGGCTGTCGCCGTCAACCTGCGCCGAGATCGGACGCGGCTTGCCGTCGGCGTTGTTGGTCGTTGCACGGTTTGAGAATGCCGCCACCGGCTGGGCGTGGGCGGCCGACTGTAAGCGCGCGGCCATTGAGTCTGCCGGCGGGGTGTAGCCGAGTGTGATCGTCTCGCCAACATCGGCAAGTGGATCGAGAGACAACACCACGGCCGAACCGACAATCGAGACCGAATCCACCGAGGCGCCGCTTCCTGTGAGCGAGAACGTCGAGGCCTTGGGTGTGTGTGCCGCAGATGCATCGAGCGCAAGCGTGAATGTGGCAGTCGCGGTCGAGCCATCTGCTGAGACGGTAGCGCTACTAAACTCAGGAGCAGGGGCAACGGTGTTGTTGGTGACTGACCGATCCGTGAACGAATCGGCATCTACGATGTTGCGGCCCTCAATCCTTGGTGGTTGGTCGGGCTTCGCATAGGTAACCGTGATGGTCGCCCCGGCGCTCACGGCCGATGACAGAGTTAGTGTCACTGTGGACTCCGTCAGCGAAGTATTGGCGAACGAAGTCTTGCTGATCGTTACTCCGGCCTGGCCGCCAATCGAGAATGCGCCCGCAGGCGCGACCGCTTTGAGCGGAAGATCAAGAGTGAGCTTCAGTTTCGCGCCATTCACCTCAGCCTTCGTCACAGCGGGTTTAGCCGTTGGCGTACTGCTCTGGAAGTTGAAGGCGTAAATGTCCGCCACGTTGTGCGCTGCGTCTGACTGACGAAGCGGCTTCTGGTTGGGTTCGATGTATTCGAGGGTGTACGTCGGCGAGTTGCGATTGTGCAGGATTCCGCTGAGCGCCAGCGTCACAACTGTGTTCGACACGGAAACATCTTCCACACTCGGAGCGTGTTGGATGCCGCCGATTGCGAACGCATCTGCGGCAGGGATGCTGTTCTCGTCGAGTTCCTCGCTGAAGGTCAGCGTAACGATGTCATAGTTGGCCGTAATCGAGTTAAGGGTCGGAGGGCTGTCGAAGCGATTCGTCACCGCGAGCGCCGCCCAGCTCTCGATCCGCTTGTTGCCCTGGTCCGCATCTTGCGGCGGATCGCCATCATCTGCGTCGTCACTGTCATAAGCCACCGTGATGTCATCGAGTTCATCAAAGCTGCCCTTCCGTCCCAGATCGATATCGAGCCTGGATGATGGTTCGGATTGAATCTGCACATCGTTAATGGTCTTAGAGCGCCCATTGACCTCGACCGCGAAGGCCGCGATTGTCAGATAACCGTTCTCCCCTGTTGAAATGGCTTCGCAAAATGTGACGTAGATGAATCTCCCCGCCGAGTCCGTTTCCAGACTGACGATCTCGGGAGGAGCGTCCGTGTTGTTGGTTACGGCCTGGTCGCTGAACGCCGCCACTGGCGTTCCGTCGCTGTCTGTGAGAGATGAATTGACCGCGGAGTAGCTGAGCTTGATGACATCCGAGGTGCACTGGACGTCTGGCACGGAGGATTCAAGTGTGAGCACGATGTCGTCGCCGACCGTGACGGACTGGACTGCGAGTGTGGATTCGCCGAGTCGAACCGTGAAATCTGAGGCCGAAGCCGTGCTATCAGCGTTGAGTGCGGAGGTGAAGGAGATTGTGAGTTGCGCGCCCTCCACACTGGCTGCAGTGACCGCCGGCGGAGACTGCGTGTAGGTCCTCAGTGTCGTGAGTCCAACAAGCGTTGCGAACGCTAGTGCCGCTAACAGTAGAAGTGGAGGCCTGCGACCGCGCAGCGCCCGCACAGCGTCCCGTTTCTCAGCACGCCCACCTCTCAGCTAGCGAGCAGACCAACTCGGTGGCCGCTTCTCGACAAACGCTCGCGGACCCTCCTTCGCGTCTTCCGAGTTCAGGACCGTTCGGCCCACCCACTGTCCGACACGGTAAGACTCGTCGATCTGTAGTTGTCGCCACTGCTGAGCCATGAACTTGGTGCCCTCGACCGCCAAGGGCGCGTTGGCCGCAATCATCTCGGCAATCTCGACCGCCCTAGGCAACAGCGCCTCCGGTTCGAGGATCTCTCGAATCAGACCCATGCGCAGCGCGTCTTCCGGCTCGATCCGATCGGCGGTCAACATGATGTACAGGGCGTCACCGATCGGCAGCATTCTTGCTAGGTGATGAATCGCGTAGCCAGGCATGATCCCGCGCTTGACTTCAAACAGTCCAAAATAGGCTTCGGTCGACGCGATGCGAATGTCGCAGTCCAGCGCGCGCTCGAGCCCGCCTGCCAGGCAGAGCCCGTTGATCGCAGCAATGAACGGCTTGCGCGCCCGCGCAAATGGCATCGACTCATCTAGGTCGTAGCCCATCGTGTTGCGCAGACCCTCACGCCGCTGATTGCCTTCGTTCATTTCCTTGAGGTCGGCGCCTGCGGAGAACGCCCTTCCAGTGCCGGTCACGATGGCCGCCCGCATGTTCGGGTCGGCTTCCAGATCGGCGACCGCCTCGCGCGTCAGTCGGCGCAGGTCGCCGCCCAGCGCGTTCAGCCGATGCGGCCGGTTCATCGTCAGAATGGCGTAGTGATCAAACTTTTCGTAGATTAGATCCGGCACGATCGATCTCTCCTCGGCTGTTCAGGGCGCCTGATTCGCAGCTACAGCGCGGCCAGCGTGTCGCGCATGTCGCGGTCGTCGACGATGTTGCCCGTGTAAGACGAAGGCTGACTGGCGATCCAAACGCTCGCACGGGCCATCCAGTCGGCCGACTCGAACTCGGTCTGCGGTTTGTCTGGCGTCGTCAATGCGTACCAGTGGCCGGGCGTTTTGATCAGGTAGCGCAGGGTCAGAATGTTGCAGGCAATCTGATACTTCTGTAGCTCTATCGCCCAGCCCTGGGTGATGCGTTCAAGGCCGGCCTTGACCATGCCGTAGAACTGACCACCTTCGCGCACATCGTCGTACGGACCTGGGCCGGGGAAGTCGGCTGCGCCGGAGGAGATATTGATGATGTCTCCACCGCTCTCCTTCATATGCTCAACGGCATACTTGGCTAGCAATACCGGACCGCGCAGGTCGAGCTGCCAGATCAGGTCGATGTGGCGGTCCTGGACCGACTCCAACGTGCCCGGGACCAGCACGGCGGCATTGTTGATCAGGATGTCGAGACCTCCCAGTTCGGCAGCTGTGGTGTCGATGGCCCGCACGATCGACTCCGGGTCGCGGACATCGAGCACGACCGGAACCGCATGCCCGCCGGCGCTGCGAATCTCTTCTGAGACCGTGCGGATCGTGCCCGGCAAGCGTGGGTCGGGCGAGGCTTCATCCGACCGCGCCGCCACAGCCACTGCTGCGCCATGAGCGGCCAATCCTCGTGCGATATCGGCGCCGATGCCGCGACTGGATCCCGTGACCAGCGCCTTACGTCCGTCCAGCAATCCCATGGCCGAGCCCCCAAATCTCTGTGTCCGCACTGCACGAGCCCACAGACCCACATCGTCGGTCTGGGCGCGCGCATTCTAGCATCGCCGGTTGCTGAGCTTGTCCTGGCCGTGCTTAGAACACCATCCACCAGGGCGCGGCAAGGACGTTGGGTGCGATCCATTCAGCCCGCTCGCCGTCGTGCAGCAGGAGGCCCGGCAGACTGCGATCGCGGTATTCGTTAATGAATGTACGCAGATGTTTCGTATCTCTGAGCCGGGCTCGCTTGCTCGACTTGACCTCGATCGGCAGGACGCGCTGGTTTGACTCGACTACGAAATCAACCTCTTCGCCCAGCGTTGAGCGCCAGAAGAAGAGCTCGGCGGTCCGGATGCCGCTGTCCCGCCAGGCCAGCAGGTCCTGTAGCACGACGTTCTCCAGGTGGGCGCCCTGTGGCTCGGGCTGTTGGCTCAGATGTAGGGCGACTCCAGTGTCGCTCCAATAGATCTTGGGCGATTTAATCAGTCGTTTGTTGCGATTGACCGCAAAGGCGGGCAGCCGGACCAGCAGGTACGAGGTCTCCAGCAGATTGAGGTAGCGGTGCGCCGTGGGCTGGGCCATGCCGATGTCGCGTCCTAGCGAGGTCTGGTTCAGGAGCTGTCCGACGCGCAGCGCAGCGGCCTGCATGAGACGACGAAAGTCTGGCAGCGCGGTGATGGCCGAGAGACTCTGCAGCTCTCGCTCCAGGTAGGTGCGTACATAACCGTCAAACCAGATCGCGCGCTCGCGGTTGGTCTGCATCTGGATCGCCGCCGGCGGGAAGCCGCCGCGGCGAGCCAGGTCGCGCCAGTCCTCTCGCGGCAGGCGCTCCGCGTTGAGCATGTCGATCCAGTCTTGCTGGGGCGTCTCGAAGAAGCGATCCCACAGGCCACATCGGGCGAGTCCCAGTTGTTCAGTGCGCGTCATCGGCCAAAGGGTCAGGTAGCTGGCGCGCCCGGCCAGGGTCTCCGAGACGTTCTTCATGAGCAGCAGATTGGCGGATCCGGTGAGCAGAAACCGACCGGCGGTGCGCCGTTCGTCGATCTCCCGTTTGATCGCCAGCATCAGCTGCGGTTCGCGCTGCACCTCGTCAATCGTGATCGGCAGTGGTCCGCTGAGGATCAGCTCGGCCTCTGTGCGGGCGGCGCTGAGCGCCTCCGTGTCGTCCAGCGTCACGTAACGCCGCTCAGCGCTCTGGAGCTGGCGTACGAGCGTGCTCTTGCCGGTCTGACGGGCGCCGGTCACGACGATGCTAGGCATCAGTCGCAGGTGCTCGGCGAGGCTGTCATTCATGAGTCGGGGGAGTGTGTCCGGGGTCATGTGATGAATGATAATCATTCACGACATGAATGCCAATCATTCAGGTAAAGAATGGTTTTCCGCTAATCCGTGAATGATAATCATTCACGGAGGGAATGATTATCATTCAGCATCATCTCCCAAGTCCTACACTGCCCTCATGATCAGCCCATCCGCCGCCGCCCTGGGCCTCGTCATGCTCCCCGGCGGCGCCTTCATCATGGGCGCCGATGATCGTCGCCGCGACGAGCGCCCTGCGCATCAGGTGATCGTCGCTCCGTTCCGCGCCGCCGAGCGGCCGGTCAGCAACGACCAATACGCCGTATTCGTTGAGTGGACAGAAGCCTCGCCCCCGCCTTTCTGGACGCAGCGGAATTTCTGTGTACCCGAAGCTCCGGTCGTGGGAGTCTCCTGGCACGACGCTGTGGCTTACTGCGACTGGCTGAGCGATGTCTCCGGGACCGCATTCCGGCTGCCGACCGAGGCCGAACGAGAGTATGCAGCACGCGGCGGCCTCGAATGCGCCGATTGGCCCGAGAACACAGAATCCTGGCCCACCGATCAGGTGCGAGAACCGGTTGCTCAGGCGGAGCACCCACACGTTCCAATCGAAGCCTGTCGGAATGCGTTCGGTCTCTACTGCACCGCAGACAACGTGCACGAGTGGTGCTCGGACTGGTACGGCCGCAACTACTACGCCAATTCACCCGAGGTCGCGCCGTCTGGTCCCGTCTCCGGCGTGCGGCGTGCGAGTCGTGGCGGCTCATGGCGACACCGGATCAAGTTCACGCGAGTCAGCGCTCGCTCGAGCCTGTCGCCCAACTATCGCTACAACGACTACGGTTTCCGCATCTACGCCGACGCCGAATGATTGAGAGCGTTCCCGATGCTAATCCGCACCACTGTTGTGGGATCATGGCCGATCCCGTTTGGACAGCGTCTCGAACTCAAGCGCTACTACGCTGGCGAGTTGACGGATGAGGCAGCCAACGATGTCCTGCAAACCGCCGCGCGGATCGCGATGGATGAGCAAATCGCTTGCGGCCTCGATCAAATCATGGGCGGCGAGGTCTTTGCGCCCGACTTCCTCCATCACATCCCGCCACGACTCGACGGCCTGCAAACCTTGGCTCCGAGAATCACCAGTCGCGGACAGCAAGGAGTGGGTCGCTACCAGGTTGCAGGAACTGTGACTGCTCCGCGAGGCACCGGACACGCGAAGGCTTGGCGTCGCGAACGCGCCATCGAACCGCGACTGGACAAGGCCTCCGTGCCCTCACCCCTGACAATCGGCGGTGGCTTCGTCGTGCCCAAGGAGAGTGACGAGTCGGCCCACCTTGGTGACCTGATTCAGGTAGTCCAGGACGAAATCGCCGATATGGTCGCCAACGGACTGCAGGAGATCCAACTGGACGCACCCGGTGAGGCCATCGGTCTGGTCTCCGAATCTCGTTCGGCGGAATCGTTGTACTCGTTAGTGGCCGAGCCGCTCGCGCCGGCCTCCGAGATCACCAGAACAATCCACTTCTGCCTCGGCGACATCGCCCGCAAGCCGTCAATCGAAGTGCAGAATCTGCGCTCACTGATCCCCTTCATCCAGAAACTTGAAGGCATTGTCGACCGCGTCCACGTCGAGTGCTCCTACTCGGGTCAATGGGAAGAACACGCGCTGTTGGCCGAGTTGCCCGAGAGCATGGAAATCATCGCCGGCATCGCCGACGTGAAATCGAAGCCAGCGCCAGTGACGGAACTGCGCCAGAAGATCGAGCAACTCGTCGAAGTGATTCCGGCTGAGCGGCTGCTGGTCTCCACCAGTTGCGGAGTCGGACGAGTCCCCCACGACGAAGCCATCAGGCTCATGCGAAACCTCGTCAAAGCGGTCTAAGTGGCGAGGCGCCAGCGTGCAGCTCATCTTTCGCACTCGACAGCTTGAGCGGGCGTATCAGGAACCGCGCAGGGCAACACGGTTGTGGGGGGCTGTCGTTGGGCCACAATTCGTGCAGCGCCTCGCGCGGTTGGAATTGGAACCGTCGTGGGAGGAACTCTTCCGCGTTAGAACGCTCAATCTGCATCCGTTGCACGGCGGACGCGCGGGAGACTTCGCACTGAGACTGACCGGGGGATGGCGATTGAAAGTCCAGCCAGGCGCTGAACGCGACCAGATCATTATCATCGAAGTGGAGGATTACCATGTCTGACTTCGTCCCTAGCCACTTGCCGGGCTTTCCCGTGCATCCGGGCCTCTTCCTGCGAGAAGAACTGGAGGCAAGACAAATGACGGCAGAAGATCTCGCCGCGCTGACGAATCGCTCGCTGGGGGAGATTCTGGCGGTTGTGACCGAACGAGCGTTGATCGATCAAGCTCTTTCAGACGACATCGGACGAGCGTTGGACACAGGACATGAAGGTTGGGCCAACGGGACCACGTTGTACCTCATGACTCTTGAACGCGATTACCGCCGAGATGCTGCTCAGGAGACGATCTCGGCGGCCGACTAGTTGTGCACCTTCACGTCCACGCCCGAGTGCCCGCGTTCGCTCCCTCACATCCACGGCAAGCGCGGACATGTCGATCGATGTTCGGCTGAGCTGATCCATCTGGTCGAGATCTAGTTTCAGGAGTCAACGATGGAAATCAGACCTCTCGGACGGACCGGCGTGCAGGTCTCCAGCCTGTGTCTCGGCTGCATGATGTTCGGCAGACGCACCGAGCCCGAGGAGTCCTACGCGATCATCGACCGCGCCCTCGACGCGGGGATCAACTTCCTCGACACCGCCAACGTGTACGCCCTGGGCCGCAGCGAGGAAATCACGGGCGAAGCGCTCAAACGCAATGGACAGCGTCATCACGTCGTCCTCGCCACCAAGGTCCACGGCCAGATGGACGCCGAGGATCCCAACGCCCGAGGCAACAGCCGTCGGCACATCATTGAGCAGTGCGAGGCCAGCTTGCGCCGTCTGCAGACCGAATACATCGACCTCTACCAACTCCACCGCCCGCAACCCGACGTTCCCATCGACGAGACGCTGCGCGCGCTCGACGACCTGATCCGCGACGGGAAGGTGCGCTACATCGGCACCAGCAACTTCGGTGGTTGGGAATTGGTCGAGTCGCTCTGGGTGGCGAAGGAGTTGGGATTGAACCGCGTCGTCTGCGAGCAGCCCGCCTACAACCTGCTCGACCGAAGAGTCGAGAGCGAACTGCTGCCGGCTGCCCGCACATTCGGTATCGCGGTGATCCCTTGGGGACCGCTCGGCGGCGGACTGCTGAGCGGACGCTACCAACGAGGCGAGCCATTGCCGGAAGACGGTCGCTACGCACTGAATCCACGACAACAACAGCGGGTCACCGACGGCGTCTTCGATGTGATCGAAGGACTCACTCCTCTGGCAGAGGAAAAGGGCTGCACACTCTCACAGCTCTCCCTAGCCTGGTGCGAGCAGCAGCCCGGAGTCACCAGCCCGATTATCGGGCCACGCACCATGGAACAGCTAGAGGACAATCTCGGCGCCGCTGACATCGTCATTACCGACGAAGACCGCGATCGAATCGACGCCATCAACCCACCAAACTGGACAAAATCAAGAACCTTCGAGTTGACGTTCCGGCTTAGCCTTTAGCTGGGACTCTCGCGCAGGTTGTGCTTTCAACGCGCTCCGCACGCGGCGCTCGGGCGAACGCCGGTGCGGACTGGGCATCCCGGCCGCCTGGAGGATGCGGCGGACCGTGAAGCGGCTCAAGTCGAGACCCTCGTGCTCCCAGAGGAATTCGCTCAGATGGGTGTGGTTGGCCACAGGGGTCGCGCTCGGAGGCGAAGCGGACTACGGCAGCGGCTGCTCTGGCCGGCACGGCGTTCTGCGGCCGGCGGCCGCGGTTGCCATGGACCAGCGCCGGCGCCCCACGCGCCCGGTAGGCCGCCAGCAGCCGCCACACATGGCGCTCGCTCGGGCCCAGAACTTCGCTGGCCTCCGCCGCTCTCCCGCGTTCACACCCTCAAGCAGGCAACGTCGCGCCTCTTCCGACTGCGTCACAGTCGATCATCTCCCGCATGCGTGTTCAGGACTGACAGAGTTGCCGGACGGTTGGCTACCGCCCGAATCGCTGCTTTTCGACATTGACTGCACTTAGGGCCTCACATCGCTTCCGGTACAATCTGAAACCGGGATCGAGGTGAATTCCTATCTGGATTATGAGAGTCAGTCTCCTACATTCTGGATGCGTGAGCACCAATATTGCATTGATGAAACCGGACATCTCTGATAGTGTGTCTAACATCGGGTTACACTAGATGCAGAGCATGGATCGAACAGATGGCGACGATGGACTTCCGCTGGTCTGGATACCCGCCGCTTAGCCCTGAAGTCGAGCGCTACGAGAGACAGGCCTACGTGGCCAGCCAAATCGTTCCGCGAGGATTCACCTTTTACTTCAGGAACGAGGCGCGATTCTGGGCCGCCCATTCTTCCGCCTCAATCGATGGAGGTGGGCTAGCAGAACGACAAGCTCGGCTCGTGATGATCCAAGGCCATGACGACTATCCGATGGCTCTGGAGACTGAGAACTGTCTTGAGGCTTACGAGTTTGTGGAGCACTTGGCCAAAGAGCCGACCTTGAAAATCGATGAAGGGTTGGTTCGAGTGCTGAACGCCATTCTCTTGAGGCGCCTGCCCGGTGGAGGCGAGTCCCAACGAGGCATGTACCGCAAGGAAGGGAGGGTGTTTCAGGATCCAGCAACGAGATCTGTTCGGTACAGTGCGCCACCTCCACGCCACGTGCCAGCACTGATGGAGAGCTTCATCGATTTCCTCAATCAAACGCTGTCAGAAGACGGGCCATTTTATGCCGCTGTTGTGGCCCACTACGGGCTGATTTCAGTTCAGCCGTTCTGGGACGGCAACGGGCGGACCGGCCGGCTCCTAGGAGACTTGATTTTGAACATGCACGGCTTGGCCGCTGACGGGATGCTCTCCATTAGCTCTAGACTCCTGGATAACCGGGGCCGCTACTACGATGTGCTGTCGGAGGTCCAAGGCACAGACTTCAAGAATCAGGGTAGTATTCGGCCCTTCGTTCAGTTCAGCGCGGAAATCGCCAATCAATCAGCTGACGTGTTAGAAGAGAAAGTCCTTGCCTTTGCTCGGGTGAGGGACGATCTCCAGAATTCGGCTCAAGGAATTCTGGAGGACCGCCAAGTGGTTGGATTGTTCTACATGGCCGATCTCGGTCCCATGCCGACGGCGGCTTACGCGAAACTGAACCTCTGCTCGATACCGATGGCCCGGAATGATCTCAGGCAACTCGTTCATGCAGACATGATCGAGCAAGTAGGCGAAGGCCGCCAGAGCCGATACGGAGTCAAAGAGCCATGGGCCAGCCTGATAAGAGGTCAGGCTACTTTTCTCGAGACGTCGGTAGAAAAGGAGTTGCATGTGGCGGAAGAGAATGAATGAAGGTCGGCCATGTATCAGATGGCCGACCTTCAAGGCTAGTGGGGCCGTAGCTCATTGGGAGAGCGCTCGGTTTAGACCCGGAAGGTAGGGGGTTCGATTCCCCTCGGCTCCACCAACACATCCAAGACTACACCAACTGGGTCGAGTCACTCTCTTAGGGCCAGCTCTAGGCATCTAGGGCCTGTTCACTCTCTTTCGTGATGAAGTGGATGCAGGCGAGGAGGATTTGGTTGAGGTAGACGTGGGCGAGTTTGTGGTAGCGGTTGGCGATGCCGCGCAGTCGCTTGATGCGTCCGAAGTAGCGTTCGATCGTGTTGCGGGCTCGATAGGCGGCGCGGTTCAGCACCCAGGGCTTGCGGCGATTCGCCTTCGGCGGGGTGACCAACTCCCAGCCGAGTTTGGCGGCCAACGCACGCATCTCATCGCCCTCGTAGGCGCGGTCGGCGATCAGTTGCGTCTGACCAGATATGGGGCCGAGCCGCTCCAACAACCAGCGTCCCCAGGGCGCATCGCCCCAGTGGCCCGGCGTCAGGGTCAGGATCAACGGCAGACGGTCTTCTAGGACGAGCGCGTGCAGCTTGGTCATCAAGCCTCTCCCCGGTCAAGCCGGGGACAGGCAGCGCGAGCGACCGATCGCCTGGCGCCCCTCTTGGCGGGCGCTCCCGTCCCGTCCTGATGGACCTTCACGATCGTGCTGTCGAGCGAGACGCGCAGCGGCCGCTCCGGCTCACGTTGCTCGAGCTGCGCCTCCAGTTCGACCCGTTGCAGCTCGGCGAAGACGCGCTCCAGCACGCCCTTGTCGATCCAGCGCCGTCCGCGCATGTAGACCGTGTGCCAGGGACCGAAGCGTTCGGGCAAGGCGCGCCAGCTACAGCCCTCCTTCGTGATGAACAACCAACCCTCCAACACCTGTCGCGAGGGCAGCTGCAGTTGCCGCGTGGAGTCGGCATGGACGGCGCGATCCGCGCCCACTGTGCGTCGGTCAGTTGCATGATCCCGCTGGCCCGGCCGCCAGACCGTCCCCTGACTTTGACACAAGCCCCGATTAGAGTGAACAGGCCCTAGCAGGCTGCTGAAAAAGTCATGAGCGATGCCTTTGCAGCGACTAGACAGCGCTCGGCCAACCTGCGACCAGATAGGAGCTGATCGCCCGATCGAGCGACAGAGAGCATGCCAGAGCGAAACAGGGCGTTTATCAGCACCCTGCTAGTGTCCCGAGTCGCTAATGCGGTGAACAAAGAGGTATGGTGTTGATGGAGTTGGTTTGGCCGTCCGGGGCTTTCTTTGGAGTGTCATGCGTACCCAACGGGGCCGTCCGACGGCGACGATCGTGCTGACTGCGGAGGAACGCGAGACCCTGGAGCGCTGGGCGCGACGACCGAGCACGGCGCAGGCCCTGGCCCTGGCCTTGCGCAGCCGGATCGTGCTGGCGGCGGCAGCCGGGCAGACGAACCGGAAGATCGGCGCGGCGCTCGGTTGCCATCCGGTCACGGTCGGCAAGTGGCGGCGGCGCTTCGCTGAACAGCGGCTCGATGGTCTGAGCGACGAGCCGCGTCCTGGCGCACCCCGCACGATCGACGACGAGCAGGTGGAAGCGGTGATCGTCAAGACGCTGGAAACGCAACCGCGCAACGCGACCCACTGGTCGACCCGCTCGATGGCCGCCGAGATGGGCATGTCGCAGACCGCGGTCTCCAGGATCTGGCGCGCCTTCGGGCTCAAGCCGCACTTGGTCGAGCAGTTCAAACTGTCGCCGGACCCGCAGTTCATCGACAAAGTGCGCGACGTGGCCGGCCTCTATCTCAACCCGCCCGAGGCGGCCGTCGTGCTGTGCGTGGAGGAGAAGACCCAGCTCCAGGCGCTCGACCGCACCGCGCCAACGCGGCCCATGCTGCCCGGCTTGCCGCGCCGTCAGACCCACGGCTATGTGCGTCACGGGGCCACCAATCTGTTCGCAGCGCTCAACATCGCCTCGGGCCACGTGATCGCTGATCTGACTCCACGACACCGGGCCCGCGAGTTCCGGCGCTTCCTCGACCTGATCGACGAGCAGGTGCCCGACGAACTCGCGGTGCATGTCGTGTTGGACAACGTGTCCACTCACCGCACCGCCGAGATCCAGCGCTGGCTTCAGCGCCATCCCCGCTTCTCGTTCCACTTCACTCCGACCTACAGCTCCTGGATGAACCTGGTCGAGCGCTGGTTCGCGGAACTGACCACGAAATGGCTTCGGCGCGGCGCCCACCGCAGCGTGGCCGACTTGACCGATGCCGTCGAGCGTTGGGGCGCCGACTGGCACGAGAATCCGCGTCCATTCGTCTGGCACAAGACCGCCGACCAGATCCTCAACAACCTCGCCGGATATCTCAACCATTTCCCGACTCAGGACACTAGCAGCGCTGATGATGGTTCACGAACTCGCTCCCTGGATCGTGGCCAACGCCAGCGCCTGCCTCTATTCGAATCCCTACGTTGACGATCGAGTGCCGCGCGAACTGAGCAGCTTCTGGTATGCGGACGCTGCGGGAAGAGAGCTCCAACGGAATGGAGGATTGCGCGCCATTCGCGACGTGATGGGTTTGGTTGAAGACTGGCCGAGCATCCACGAAGTTGCTTGACAACAGCAACTTCGAGCAGCGAGGGCAGGTTTCCGATGCGCGACCAATACCTGAGTCCTTCCGAGGAGAAGGTATGCCTTACGCAAAACTGCGGTCGGGCGTCCCTACTTCGGACTCAAGACGACAGTCTGAAACGCGCTTCAGGGGCCATAGTGCCTTGGATGATCGATGAGGGCCCACGCAAACCGGTTCAAGACAATGCCCGAACCTGTCTCAGGTGTTTGCGGAGGTTCCTATCGCCGTCCGCGTTGAGTCGTTCAACCACATGGCGCCCGCCGTACAACGATGTCAGCATGCACAGAACGAGTCCAATCTGATCCTCCGCATCGAGTGGCAGCGAAGGCTGGGATTCCGGCAACCAAGTCGGCGTTGTCGCTCTCATCGAGTCATTGATTGACCGACACAGTTGGGCGTGACAAAAGTCATGCGATCCAATCACGCCGTTAGTGCGAGATCCCTCGTCCGTTTCGAATCGCATTGCAAGAGCCTGTAACTCATCGGACTGGTCGAGCATCGTAAGCAGTACGTAGGCTCTGAAGTTGACCCACTCCCTTGATGTCTCAAGGGTCAGGAACGGAAGGATCCCCTTGTCGACCACAGGCTCAAGGTAAAGAAATCTACTCTGTTCCCTTAGCCCAAGCTCTGAGGCCTTGCCCAGCACGCCTCTGAGCGCTTGAGCGTCAACGTATCCGGGCTTGTACTTCTCGTAGACTCGCTGCGCAAGCGGCGCGAGAGGTCCGTCTATCCATCTGTGATCGCTCAAGAACTTCGACAGGATGTCCGAGATGGCGAGCCGGACTGCTTGATCTGCCGGTTTAACGGGCATGGCGTTTGCTACCTGCTGAACGCGGCTTGGGGGACGTACTCGACCACTAGGGGATCTTGAGCCCCGCCGGAGCCGAT
This sequence comes from Dehalococcoidia bacterium, assembly GCA_965207365.1. GTDB lineage: Bacteria > Chloroflexota > Dehalococcoidia > Bin125 > Bin125 > Bin125. The sequence goes on from OZ242281.1 coordinate 2,687,283, forward strand.
CTTGCCCACTAACGAGAGGGCCTCCGGAGATTCCTGTTTCAGGACGAATCGCTTGTCGAAGGGTGGCGAGACGTCCGCTCTGAAGTCGTCGGCGCTCTCCGCGGGCACGAATCGAGAGACGTTCTCGCAAAAGACCCAATCGATGTCGTCGACCGACCAGGGGTCCTTCACTTCGGCGATGCGCTCGTCCCTGCTGATGTCCGGCCAAAACCAAACGGGCCTCCAGAACCAGTGCCGCTTCTCGAATCTGTGCTCCTTCACGACATCGGCCAACAGGGCGTCGACTTGTTCGCTGACCGGATCGCACAGGCGATTCCAACCATGGATGTCGCCGTAGTCCTCGCTCACGAGGCTGGGAAACCTCGACGCGAGATGCGGCGCATCGACCATAATGCTCTGTTCAGGAAGAATGAGACTGTTCAACAGGGCGAGCAGCCGGGCCGCGGCCACGCGCGCCATGTTTTCGGGCGGTAGCTCGTCCTTCGACTCGACGCCGCCCCGGGCACGCTTCACGAAGTCGCTGAATCGAACAGCTTCCATGTTTCCGCTGCCGTGGAAGAAGTCGCGCGCATCCTTCGGCAACCAGTCGATAAAGCGATTCAGTCCGAGGAACTCGAGTATGGGTTCCTCCAGGTTCTCTTGAACATCTTTCACGCACTCTTCAAAGTCCGACCTGGCCTCGGGGAGAGAGGGCCAATGCCAGGGCCTGTAGCCTTCAAACGAACGCGTCCATAGCCCTGGATTGCCGATTTGGATGTCGCCTAGGTGCAGGTCGGCGAAACTCGCCGAGGGACTGCGGAGGCTCAGGTCGAAGGAATTGGTTCCGTACTCGTTCAGGACAACGATCAGACCGCACGTGCTGAAGCAGCGGAGGAGATAGGCCAGCCTGCTTCCCGTGGTATCTCCTTCATCGGAGTAGCTCAGGAGATCGTAATCGATGACGATCACGTCCGCCTTGTCGACATCAGCCGATTCGCTCTGGGCCGCGCCTATCTCGCCGGCTCTCCACGCGGCTCTTCGGCGGTTCAGTAGGCCGATCGACTCCTGAAAGGTCTCTCGCTTGACCGCCGCAACGTTCGCATCGCCGCAAACTGTCCGGACCCTTGTCGCCAAGCGTTCCGCGATCTCGGGGTTATCGTCGTAAACCAACACTCGCATAGCGTTCATGTCTCCTCCCGCCAGGCCAATTCGAAGCATGTTCTGAACGGTGCGTCGGACCTCGTAAAGCGGACGGTTGCTCCAAGGTCTGTGGCAAGCAGCCGAACGATGGCCAAGCCCAATCCGGTCCCGCCATATCCAAGTGCGCGTCGCTCGGCGGAAATCTCTAGTCCTCGCTTCAGAGGCTCGAATAGGCTTTCCGCCCCTTTCAGGTCAATGCCGACCCCGGTGTCTTGAACCCGAATGGCGCGACTCTCACCGGAGACGGCCGACGACACCGCTATGCGTTTGATTGCGCTGTCGAGCATCGCGTTGGAGGCGTTCATCAACACATTGTGGAAGATTGCCATCCAGATCGGATAGCTTGCGTCTGGCAGTAGGATGTCCTCGTCTATCGCTGAGACATCGACTTTCACCCCTCGTAGTATCGCTCTCATGTCGTCCGTCATGCTCTGCACCAGCGCCTTCGCCCTGAATCGGGCAATCGTCGTGCGATTACGTTCATCCGTAATGGGAGAGAAGATGGCGCGTGTCTCGCGGACTCCCTGGATCCAGTCCTTGATGCTCGCCGCCACGGGAGCAATCGCCTCGTTGACTTCCGGATTCATGACGCCGAGAGCGTCCAATGTTTCGGCGTGGCGCTCCAATAGGCTGAGCTGTTGGTTGAGCTGATGATCGAAAGCCATAGCCGTAGATCCCACCGTCGCCATCGCCCCGAGCAGGCCAGACTGACTCTTCGTCCAATCGGCCTGTTCGCGGAGGGACTCGACGGTCTTGTCCAGCTCCGCCCTCAGTTCGCTGGCCACCCTTGGGGGAATCTCGCCTTCGTGCTTCTCCAACACATCCCACACGTTCTTTACGAGGAATCCGGACGCACCTACTTTGCGTTCGGATTCCCTTTTGGACAGCCGTCGAGCGGCCAGGCGGGTGGCATAGTAATCCAGCGCGAATCTCACGGCATCCTGAAGTTGATGAAATGCCTCGTTGCTGACCAGTCGATCTCGGGAGACCTGTATCTGAAGGTGCTGCCCCTGAGGCACCTTGTTGACCACCGCCATCCTCGCCTCCAAGCTCGTATCGATGTTGACGACACCGAGAACCCGCGAGTTGGTCGGTAGGTGATTGAGCCCCAAAGGGACATTCAAGTCGGATGGAAGAAGCTGGGATTGGGTCAGTCGATGAGCGTGGTCGAACTCCAGCCTTAACCAATCCGCGGCGGGCCCAGCGTAAGGAATTCTGAAACCCGCGTCGTAGATGTGGACACCACCCCATTGCGCCATGTACTCCCGCGCCTGTTGCACGGCTATGCCATAGGGCTGCCGGTGTTGCAGAGTGAATATGCGGATCTCAAAATCGAGGCTGTCGATCAGGCAGGAGCCTTCGCCGCGAACGGGGACTGACAGCTTGTACGGTTGCATGCGCCGGCCTTCAAGCTCCAATGACAGTGCCAGTTCCCGCTTTGGGAACCTGCCATCTGATCCTTCCTCCGGCATATCAGTATCTTTGGAAGGCAGGAGTCGACCTTCAATCCGCGACGTGTAAAGGTCGAGTATTCGCCCCATCTGAGTGTGAAATGACGCTACCGCGGCAGGATCATGTGAACTCAAGCTGACCTCAAAGCCGCCGTCGTTGTCGTTGGATGCACCGGTCAATGACCGGAAGGGAGGCTGGAGAAACCAGATCTCCTTGGCGAGACTCTGAAACTCCTCGGGATCCCACTTGTGCTTGAGCCGCTTCAGTGTGACCGTTGTTCCATGAATCCCGTCAAGCGGAAGGTCGAAGTCATCGGGTTTCCGGAACTCGTACGCGGCTGTCGCTTGGGTCAAGTCTCCGGCCTGAACAGCCTTATCCCAGTCCACCTTCGCGAAGAGATTTTGGTCCGACGACCCCTTTTGCATTCGTTTCACTTTCGGCACCGACGTGAGCTCCATCTCACCAGCTAGAAACTGCACTGCCAGACGGCCCACGCCTTTTGATCCGGTGAGCTTGCGCTTCAATACGGGTGAAGTCATTTCGTGGACCTTGTGCGTCGAGCCGACCCGCATCCAGCGTTTCACAAAGTCGTCCTCCGTCATGCCGTGACCGTTGTCCGACACCTCTATTGAGTCGTCCTTTACTCGAATCTCAACTTTCGTCGCGTCCGCGTCGAAACTGTTCTTCACCAGCTCGGCGAGGGCGATGTATTGGCGCCCTACCAATCGTTCTCCGAGTTCGCGAAGGAGTTCCGAGTCCACCGTGAAGTTGATGGTCCGCACTTCAGACACCCTGTGGCATTGTGCTTCGGTTCGGCGCTCCAGTCTCCTTTGAAGGCTGCGGCATACTTCTCAAGAGCGGGATGACGGACTTACCGATGGCATACGAGAGCAAGGGCGGCACGGAATTCCCGATCAGCTTCGCAAGATGCTTACGCACCGGAACGGCTCTAAAATTCACGAAGTCCGGCAGCGTTTGCAGCCTGGCGGCCTCGTGTGGTGTGATCACTCGTCTGCGTGATGGATGAACGTATCTGCCCTGTCCCATACAATTGAAGCCTGTGGTCACCGTTTGTGCGGGAAGATCCCAATCCATTCGACCGTACATGGCGGTGTAGCTGTGATCGGATCTGTGGCATGGAGGCCTCAACTCGTTCGGCAGGTTGTCCTCGTCGTTGTCGAACAACCAGTCGATCCGTGACTGGTTTACGGGGTACGGCGTCGAGGCGGTATCGAAGATGTGTGCCCTAGGAGCATCCTCCAAATCCCCGATGGCCCATTGAACCGTCCTTGGGACATGTCCGCAGATCGGCGACTCCAGGCCGTCGACCAATTCCTGCGCATCGGACTCGGCCTCCTTTAGGGCGATAATTATGTGTCTCCGCCGCCTTTGGGGCACGCCCAGGTTCGACAAGTCGACAACGCCCGCTCCCACGGTGTATGCAAGGGATTCTAGGCATTCGATCGTTCGCTGGACGGCGTTTTGCACGTCATAGGTGACAGTGGGGACGTTTTCTACGATGATCGCCGAAGGCCTCAGCACCTCCGCCGCTCTTGCCATACGGAGGTAGAGCCCGTTTCTGGGGTCGTCACGCCTGGAATAGTTGTTCAAGTTCGAATGGCCCTGACACGGGGGTCCACCCAGCATGAAGTCCAGCTGCCCCACCCTTTCCGCAAGCTCGCCTTCGGTCGCCGAAAATGGAGAGTTCACCTCTCCATCCAGTACGTCTTCGATGGGCTCGCAGATAGTCGTTGCGGTCGGAAACAGATCGCTGTACACGTCCATCGCCGTGCGGTCCGAATCCAAGGCAAGCTTGACGTCGAGGGAGAATTCGGCCTCGTGCGCCGCCCTCTGCACCCCAAGCGATAGACCGCCACAGCCCGAAAAGAGGTCGGCAATGGTCAACGCGGGCCAAGAAGGTTCGGATGCAGAAGAGTCGACGGACCTCAGGATCGAGGCATCCGCCCGACAGATGGGGCAGTCTTCGCGGGTCGTCATGTCTTCGTCTATCGCCCGGGACCATTTGATCGGCTCCTTACGCATGTGGTTCCCGTTGGAGGTGTGTGGAAACGAAGTCAAAGTCTCGCCATCAGGGGCGAAGGTCGCCCCCGTGGTCGTGATGAGACCGCTCCGACCGGGTTGTAAGGTTGACGGTCCGTACGGTTCCAGCATTTGGTCGAAGGGTAGTCTTGGGCTCATCCCGACCTCTCTGGGCCGCTCATGCTTCTATACGCCGCCTTGACGATCTGTTCCAGCGCCGCCGCGGCATCGTCGTTCAATCGAGGATCGGACCGGAGACACGAGGAAATCACGGCCAGGGGTTCCGGTTCGGCCTTCGCCGAGCGACCCTTGACGAACCGGTCCACCTCAAGCCCGGACCACGCGGACAGCGCGGCAAGGCTGTCGACATCCGGGCGCTTACCTTGGGAGATCCGAGTCAAGGTGGATGCACTGACGCCACTTTCGTCGGCGACGCGCTTCCATGTGCATCGGCGCGCCTGCCTCTCGCCATCAAGGGCGGCATAGAATGAAGCGCCGTCGAACGTCGCTCGCTTGACCACGGGACGTCTCCTTGAGTCGCGTCACCGGCAGGATTCGAAGATAGCAATGAACCGCCAAGATAGCAATGTGCAAGTGAGAGAAAAGGCAGGAGACATGGAGAGGGTGTTTGTAGCCCACATGAAGCGGACCCGGACTATCGGTGAGGACAACGGCGCCAGCCGAGGCTGTTGCATAAGGTCTCGCCTTGGTTTTCGTCGCCGTCACCAACAGCGGGTTTTCGGTTGAATGCTCTCGTTTGGCGATCGTGGGCCGGGCGTCGGGTAGAGAGTAGGCTGGCTCGGCGGAAGAGATAGGGAGCCCGTTGCGATTGGGCGAGCGGGCGACTAGAGAGTCCGGGCGACGGTTGATTGAGGTGATGCCGGTAGGGCTTTGGAAGGTTGTACGTGGTGTCGATCAGCTTCCACTCGCTGACGCAGGCGTCGAAGCCCCGCCGTTGGAAGCGGGGGATGCAGCGTTCTTCATTGACGTCGGCGAAGACTGACTCGATCATCCAGCGTTGTTGTTCGTAGAGCCGTCGTCCGCGTTTGGTCGCATGCTTGCGCCGCATCCGCCCGCGTGGCGACAGCGCGGCCGGGGATGCGGCCTCCCGGGGCTGGAGGTGGGGTCAGCCCGAAAACCTCCATCGAGCGAAGCTCCAGCTCCAACTGTGTGCGCTCCCCTTGCAGCCAGGCGAGGGTGTGTCGCGCCGCCTTGCATTCCGCCACGCTTCGCGTCACTCGACGACCAGTTCGGCGGCAGCGCCGTAGACCTGTTCCTCGACCGACTCTGCCTCCTCGGTGATCAACTGGGGGAAGACGCGGCGGGATGCGACCGCAGACCGCGGCTGTTCGCCGTCGACTTCCGCATCCACGTCGGTTCCATCGGCGCCGGTGTCAAGGTATGCCGACTCTCGGTCCTGCCAACCCTCGACTGCCTGACGCAGGTCGTGCGCAGACTCCTGTAGGCTGGGCTCCGGCTCAGCATCCGTCTGATTCGCGTTGGTGGTGGTTGCATCAGCCTCTTGTTCCTCCCCCTGCTCGTCTCCTTGTTCGTGCAGATACTTCTCCAGCGCCCCGCCCATCCGCCGGCTGACCCGCCGCGATTCGTGGCAACTGGACGCGGCGCGGTGGTTCACTCTAGCCGCTCCCTTGCCTTGGCCACGTCCTCATCCCTGGCCAACCAGACCAGCGCCTCCAGCAAGCACCCGTCGTTGGGAGGCCTCTCGCGTCCCCACCCGGTAATCGCGCGCCTCCCGTCCTGTTGCGCAGAACTCAGGCCCCCGCTGTCCGCCGCCAACCTGCGCTTCCGCTTGCGCACGATCGAGCGGATGGACGTTCGCCGATGTCCGTGGCCCACGCTGGTCCTGACCGACTCTGAGCAGGACACCCGCCGCGCCGTGCGGGCGCTGGCCAACCCTTCGCAGCACGAAACCACGTTTGTCGCCTGCGCGCCCAATCTGATCGCGGGCGGATTCCGTGTCCTAGTGTTCCAGCAGGGCGGCTACGGCTATCCCAACACCCCGACGATCGGGCCCGAGGTCTCCTTGCCCGTGATCCTGGGCTGGATCAGCAGGCGGGTCGCCGCTTACGCGAGCTGAGGTTCTATGGAGCCAAACCCCGACCCAGACACGCTCTACCGCAGCAAGGTCAGGGCAACCATGCCAAAGCGCTCAGAGCAGCTCGACGCCGCCCTCTCTGGGCAACTGGCGCGAGCCGAAAAGCAAGCGCTCGACGTCATGGCTGCGTGGCCATTCCGCACCACTGAGCAACTAGGGTCTGTTTACTCTATTTCGTCATGAAGTGGATGCAGGCGAGGAGGACTTGGTTGAGGTAGACATGGGCGAGTTTGTGGTAGCGGTTGGAGATGCCGCGTAATCGCTTGATGCGACCGAAGTAGCGTTCGATCGCGTTGCGGGCGCGGTAGGCCGCACGATTCAGCGTCCAGGGCTTGCGGCGATTCGCCTTCGGCGGGGCGATCAACTCCCAGCCGAGTTCAGCGGCCAGGGTGCGCAGCTCATCGCCCTCGTAAGCGCGGTCGGCGAGCAGTTGCGGCTGACCAGAGATGGGACCGAGCTGTTCCAGCAGCCAGCGTCCCCAAGGCGCATCGCCCCAGTGACCCGGCGTCAGGGTCATAATCAGCGGCAGACGGTCTTCCAGCACGACGGCGTGCAGCTTGGTCGTCAGCCCCCCACGCGAGCGGCCGATCGCTTGGGCCCCTTTTGCTCAGCGCTCCGGTCCCGTCCTGATGGACCTTCACAATCGTGCTGTCGAGCGAGACCCGCAACGGTCGGTCCGGACCAGCTTGCTCGAGCTGCGCCTCTAGTTCGTCCCGTTGCAGCTCGGCGAAGACGCGCTCCAGCACGCCCTTGTCGATCCAGCGCCGTCCGCGCATGTAGACCGTGTGCCAGGGGCCGTAGCGCTCGGGCAAGGCCCGCCAGCTACAGCCTTCCTTGGTGATGAACAGCCAGCCCTCCAGCACCTGTCGCGAGGGCAGTTTGCAGTTGCCACGCGGAGTCGGCATGAGCGGCGCAATCCGCGCCCACTGTGCGTCGGTCAGTTGCATAATTCCGTTGAACCAGCCGCCAGACCGTCCCCCAACTCTGACACAAGCCTCGATTAGAGTGAACAGGCCCTAGCAGGGCTGATGGGCGGCGTCACCCGCAGGCGCACCAACCAGGTCCTCAGCTCTCTTCGCACCCGGACCGTGGTACAAGAGGAGCCGGACGGCTACGTGCTCGCGGACGAGGGGCTGACCTACCTCGCCCGCCGCGACCGCGCCGCCGTCGGCCCCACCCTCGATCGCTGGACGCCACAGCAGTCGGACGACGGGACCTACATCGGCACGGCCCTGCGCGCCCTCGCCTCCCAATCGGATCACCAGCGGGGCGTCACCGAGTTCGCAGCCCGCCTTACGGCCGAGGTCGCTCGGGACGCCGACCACGAGCTGCTCGACCTGCTCTCCACCCAACGCTCGCAGATCACGTACTGGCAGAGCGGCAGCCGCTACGTCCTGCACCCCGACACCTCGTTCCAGCTCGGTCGCCAGGACGACTGGGACTGGTGCCTGCTTGAGTACAAGAGCCGTGCCGTCACCCCGAAGCGTGTGCCCGAGCGCCTGCGCGGTTACCGACGCTACCTCCACAGAGACTACGTCAAGCGAGACCACGGCGGAGCCGAGCATTTGGTCCAGTTCCTGTTCGAGAGCGCCGAATCCGAAGCGGCCTTCCTCCAAACCGCCGCCCGGCTTAGCCACGCCCCCTTCGTCAGCAGCAACCTGCCGACCTGACGGAGCGGGGGGGGGCTGGGCCCATCCTGGCACCTGCCGCCTCCCCACCCTGCCGAGCGAGCGCCCTTGCACGCTGTCCAGGCTGTCCGCGGACGTGTTACAGAGTGCAATTGCACCCGGCCCGAGCGTTTCCTGTAGGAGCCGGCCCCACCCCTGCCCCGCCGCTGTCCAGCCCAGAACCGCCGTCCTGCGCTGGACTTCCTGCCTTCGACGGGCAAGGATGTCCCGTGGTTGTCCCACGTCTCATCCCTGTCAGGCCCGTTCAGCGCAGGAGTGGGGAAGTTGTCTCAAAGCGCCGACGCTGCGAAGTGCGATGATGACCCTCTTGCCTCGGCCTCTTCGCGGGTCGGTAGCGCTCCAATCGACTCCTGATATCAACGTCGCGCTTGTTGAATCGCGTGAGTCAACGCCCGTTTGGTTCGGGAACCCACTTGCTTGAACCCCTACTCGTCCAACAACTCTCGCCGTAGCTCATCCTCGGTGCGCAACAGCGTGTCGGACTCAATCCAATGAACCAACCTCACGAATTCCTCCGGCGAGTAGTCGGCGATGGTCGCGTATCCCGGTGCACCCTGTCGGGGACGAGAGGACGCTGGCCCCGCCGGCGAGCGGGAGCAACGATGGGTTTGGCGTCTTCCCGCGCCTGCAAGTCGACGACAACAAGGGAAGTCGCATGTTCTGCCGTCGTCATAATGCGTCTGCGTCGTCTAAGAACTCCGATGGCAAATCCAAGGTCGGCGGCTGTTACCTGGTGGATTCCCTCATTGCAGATGCGGCCATTCATTCCAGTTGCTCCCACCCACCATTAGCGAATCAGAGATCATTGGCCATCATGTCCGGGCACCCGCGTCTGCGACTACGTCTAAGGCAAGTGGGCCAAGTCAATCTACGGACACAACGGGTTCAGCCAGACAGATCGCGCCACTCCGCCTCAGAATCCTGATATCTGGCTCGGCCTTCATATGACTCCGCAATCTGCCTAAGGACTCTTGCTGTGAACGGGTGAGTGGCGCGGACTTTCTCGGCATCGGCCAAGAATCCGTCGCGATTCTCTCTTTCTGGCTCTCCGCCGTCATCGAGACTTCGGAGTGTGACGCCCTCCCGGTTCAGTTTGCCGAGACTGAACCCCCTGGCCATCGACGTCGAGGAAGTTAAATCGAGCAGATCACGAACAGCGGTACAGGGCCAGAGGCCGTCGGGATCCGCTGGGCATCCTGACAGCAATTCCCCGATCTTGGTATCGCCTATCTCGCGCCGTCCCTGCTCCTGGCACAGCCGTCGAGCCTCAGAGACCCACGACGCGAGAGCCTCGTGGTCAATGGAATCCTCCCCGCTCACTCCTGGCAACACGTCGAACTTGTCGAGCGCTGCATGGGCCAGAATCGCACGGTTTTGCGTGACCGTGTCCGTCGCATCATCGTCTGCTGAATTGTCATCTCGCAGGTAGGCCGCAGAAACGAACTCGACGAAGTACGCAGCATTGCCGGCGATCAGCCCGCTCACAGCCAAGTCCGAACGGTAGTGTTCCAAGAGTCTGATGAAGGGGAGCTCTAGACCCGCAATCACTTCGTCACTGACCGAATCGTCAACGTCGAGCACCGCTAGGAGCTCGGCAATCTTGAATGCTGCCCAGTCCAGTTCCGAATCCATCGGGTTTGTGTCTTGTGGGAGCTTTCGAAGGACGTCGATGACTTCCTTAGACGGCAACGCTTCAGAGTCGCGAAGGAGCACTAGATCCCACGAGCGCTTCGCCAACAGGAAGTTGGACACCAGGTATACGGAGTCGGATTCGCCTTCGATGGAGACCAGTTGCCGGTCGACGTTCCGCCAGTACTTGGCCTGGACGGTCGTGTCCTCGCGCCTGAGGTACTCCCATGTCTCACGATTGGAGTCAGCCGCGAGGTACACATCACATACTGCCGATGGCTCCTTCGACTCCCGTGCCATCTCGAGGCAGGGATCCAGCGCCTCCCACCCTTTCATACTGGCCAGCTTGCGAAGCACGCCCTTGGCGAATGAACGGGCATCTTCGCTCGGAGACCCGAAGTGGGGTGCAGAGAGTTCGAGCATGGGTTCAAAGTCGAGGACTTCGGCGCACACAAGCCCGAGCGTCGCTGGCTCTGCAACTTGATTGACGAGGGTATTGATTCCGTTAGGTCCCTCGTTTGCCCAGAGGACTGATATCGCTTCTCGCCGCGCCGTCCAGACTTGCTCGTCATCGAGTCGCCAACGCGACTTGGCATCACCTGTGCTCGTGGGATTCGGTATCGCGGGAGAGGGCCCGAATAGCCATGCGCAAGCCTCAGCGGGGTCTTCGGGGGCGAGCAGCGAATACGCGTCCTCGAACTTGTTCAGGATTGCCGGATCCATCGACCACGGCGCATCGCAGTACTTCCGATTCATGTGAAGTAGCCGGCGCAACGCGTCACACAGGTCGCGCGAATCAGGCAGTGCGCGCAGCACATCAATCACTAAGAGCAGTCGATCAGCCACAGCTTCCAAGATGTCAGCGGGGAGTTTCGAGTACGTAGCAACACCTAGCAGGTCGAGCCACCGGCCGATGTCGTGATCGACGTACTTGAGCAGCAGGTCGTAGGTTGGGCCGAGGAATACCAGTACCTCGGCCATCGAAGATCGGGAGTCAACGTCCTGCCCCCAGGGCCGCCAATCTGGTGGGTGGCGATGGCTCATCGAGCTGCGCGCGCGTGTGGCGGCACTGACCAGGACGCTCCAGCCGACTCGCGGATGCCTCGCGAGGAGCACTTCGAGCGCGCTGAGCCGATCCTCATCGGTCGCGTCAGTGAATCGAAGATCAGGGACGAACAACTCTTCCAGGTGGCGCCCAGGTCCATCGACAAGTCCCAGGGGCGCTGCTTCCACCAATCTTGCCAACAGCAATGCAACCCGTCCGAAGTAATCGGCCGACCATGTCAACAAATCCAGCGACCACAGCACCGGAGCGTAGTGATTCGGCGCGAGGACTCCGTTTCCAGACTCGCCGAACAGCGCCGCCAAAGGTTCCCTCTCTGACGCAAGCGCGCGCTCCAGTGCGTCAAGAAACTCGTCGGGCGCGATCTCCGCCAATCGCGGCAGGAGTCGACCTAGTGATGCCCACACACGCCAATCCGATACCGGGCTCAGAACTGCACGTACCAATTCCCGAGCGAGCCGGTCAGTCTCGATAGCTGGACAACCGTCTGGTTGGGAAGCCATCAAGGCCAAGGTCGTGACGATGCCGTCGCGCAAGACGTCACTATGTGCTAAATCCCGGCCAACAACGGCTGCCATATAGCGTTGGTCCGCGTCCATCTCAAGCGCAGGGGACAAGACCGACAGAACTTTGATTGCCTCGTCCTTGAATCGTCGGTTTTGCTGCGAGTTCAAGCGGTTGCCAACCAGATACCACGCCTCTTCACGGGAGTCGACGTGCCAGCGATTCCCCACTCTGGTGAACGGCTGGGCAGGTTGTGAAGTGAGCGCGATCACTGCGTTCTCAACCTCCTCGTATGAGGTACCAGTGATTCGCTCGACGACACCGATATCACCCTCACCAAGTTCACCGATATGAGGTACAAACTCTCCAGATTCGTTCAGGTAGCTGTACGAACCGTCGTTGTCGCCGTCCCACTTCCCGATTAGCGTCAGGATCGCAATCTGTTCCGGTTCCGTCTTTGAGCACCAATCGGGCGCTGTGTAACTCGAATCTTTCGTGAGCCGCATTCGAAGAAATACCAAACGTCGTGCCGTCTGGCGTATCAGGGATCGTGCAGCACTCTCTGACAGCTCCATCCCCTGCAGCGCGGCAATGGCTTCAGCCCGCCCAAGCCTCGGCAGTGTCGTAACCGATTCTCGGGTCGGTTGGCTCGTGTCGAGCACGACGGCCACACTGTGGCCCCGGTCTGTAGCTCTCCTGCTCGACCACTCGGCATCAAAGGCACGTATCAAGATCATCGGGGAGGTTAGTTGCTCAAGCCGTCGCCAGGCGTCGAGAGTCTCGACGATGACCGCGTTGGCGAGCACCTCGCTCCCCCACTCTTCGTACTGCGCGCAAGCACAAGCGGCAATGAAAGCGACTGCTTCCAACTTTGTGTCCGCTTTGATGTTGATCAATGCCGCGCTTTCGTTGCTCCATTGGCCGACGCGTTCTTGCTCACGAGCCCGTCCGGCCACGACAAGCTCCGGCGCAATCTGGGGTCTCGTCGCACCTGACCACGATTCCCAGAAGAGGTCCAGCGCTGAAACGCCGTCGACACTTTTCTTGACCTTGGCGGCAAACCAAACGGCTACACCCGGTGCGTCATCCAGCCAGGCGATCAGATCGTCGGCGTCGATCACGCTGACATCGGCCCATACGCCTTCGCCACGACGTTCCTTCGCCCAGTCTTCCTTCTCGTCCCACCGCCGGGGAGTTACGAACACAAACTCAATGTCCTTGGCATCTTCGGGATCGGCTTTCTTTGTGCGGTTTGCATAGTCGCTCTGAGCCTTCGACTTCACACCTCTCTTGCAACTGACCTCCCACCCGGAGCGACCTGCTGGCACCCACGTGTTGCCGTCCGACACATTCACACGGCCGTCCCACCCCTGCAGGTCTATGGAACTACCGCTGCGGAAGCGAAGCTCTTGGCGCTCCTTTCGCTCAGTAGTCGCCAAGATCAATCTCCGGACAAGCGCGGGAAGATCACCACGGGCCTCCAGCGTGCCGGCCCATTGCTCAAGGTCCCGTGTATCGAAACTGATCATCTCCATCAACGATATCGGGTATCTCTGTCTGTGTCCCTGCAGAACATCAGCAGATACGAAGTGTGTCGGCCTTCGGATGCGTTCGCGGCGGTGGGCAGCGCGGGCAACTGGCGGAATCCCGAGGGTCTTGCGCCCAATTCTCATCGACATGGTGCTTCGGGACATTCGGGGTGAAGCTGCGCGCAGTCCGAACGGGTAGAGCGACACATTCCATTTCTTCGGGCCTCGCACGTCGCTCCGATAATCTACTTATTCGTCATGTTGTTTCGAACATCTCGTGAGTCAACTGACATCAGCTGCCGATCTCCCAAGTAGCACAGGCTGGACAGGAAGTGCAACGACCATGAGCGAAAAGCCTGCGATCTTCCCGTCGCCCTTTACGCCCGCGTCTCCAGTGATCGTCAGGACTTCGACCTCGCTGTCAGCCGTCTCGCAGGTGTGTAGTCAATACAGCTAGGCCTCACCTCCTACCTGCCGTTGGAAATGATTGTTGGACGCGCGTGCCTAGTCCGGTAGGACTGGCCTTTGGTCGTGAGGATGTGGGCGTGGTGGCCGAGGCGGTCGAGCAGCGCGGTGGTGAGCTTCTCGTCGCCGAAGACCTGGAACCACTCGGAGAACGCAAGGTTGGTGGTGACGATCATGGACCGCCGCTCGTAGCGGTCGGCGAGCAGGTTGAAGAGCAGTTCGCCGCCGGCCCGGTCGAAGGGCACGAAGCCGATTTCATCGACGATCAGCAGGGCAACACGCAGGTAGCGCTGATGCAGGCGGGTGAGCGTGCGCTCGTCGCGCGCCTCGACCAGTTCGCGGACGAGGTCGGCGGCCCGGACGAGGGCGACCCATTGGCGGCGCTGGACGGCCTCGACCCCGAGTGCGATCGCGAGATGGGTCTTGCCGGTGCCGACCGGTCCGACGATTACGACGTCCTCGCCGCGCCCGATGTACTCGCAGGTGTCGATCTGGAAGAGCCAGTTTGGCCAAAACCATGGGCCGCAAAATCAGGCGAGGCGGCAAGAGCCTGGACATTAGCGGCTCGATTACAGTGACTTGAATATGAAACCACAAGCTCTTACCGATAGATCTTCAAGAGCGTATGGCGAGTCAAACGAAGAGGAGCGCTGGGCATGATCAACATTCAAGGCGCTGAACGCCCTCGTCAAGGTGCATGGCGAGCGTTTGTCGCATATGACACCAGTCTGGACCGAGCATCCAGCGACGCATGGTGTTGCGCAGTTTACCTTCCAAGTGATCGCAATTCGTGGTCAGGCAACAGCAAGCCTGATCAGCCGCATCAAACGATAGATGAGACACGAGCTGTTATTGCGCGCGAAGTGCTTCACTATTGTGACTCGAAGACAACCGAGAGCAACCAAGTCGATCTCTACATCGAAGCCGAGGCAGACACTCAACGCTTTGCCGACTTGGCAGGCGACTGGCCCGAGCTTGATGTGGAACTTCGATTGATTAGCCACGCAGAGAATCCAGCGAGGATACTGAGGCATACGAATAACGCCGAACGGTTGAACTGGCTTTAGTTCGCCGTCATTGTTGCTGTCGCTAGATGCTCCGCACCAGCCCTGCTACATCTCGGGCAAGAGCCAGGCCGAGAGCTCGTCCAGCGATTCGCTGCGCACCATCGTGGTCAGGATCTGCGCTTGACCGTCGAGGAAGGCGAGCTGGTCCTGGCGCTCATAGAGCCAGCAGAAGTCGCGGCCCCAGTACATCAGCCGGACCAGGAACTTCCAGACCCGGCGACGCTCTCCGTTCAGTTCGACCGTGACCGCGCCGCTCGCGCCCCAGCTACCGCTCTGCGAGACGCTGATATTGACGGTAATCGGGCTCGCAGGGGCCGGGTTCGCGCTGTTCGTGAAGCTGGCTGTGCCGCCCTCGGTGATACCGCTGCAACCCGAGATCGTGATCACGGGGTCCGGGTCCGGTGGTGTCACTCCGTGCGGGCGTCGTAGTCGAGCTTGTACTGGATGGCCTCGGCGGTGCCTTCCCAGGCCGTATTGGCGCCGGGACCGCCGTGGTTGTAGATCTTTGTCGCTCGCGCCACCGTCACGGCGTCTTGCGGGTAGTTGACGTACTCGGGATGACCCATGCCTTGAGGAATCGCTTGTTCCAAGCCGCCTGAGGCGTCGTCGCCGTGCTGGGCGTTGGCCGTGATCCGGTCGTAGAACGACTGGATCAGCGTCGCGTACTTGACCAGCGGGTCTTCCGCCGCGACCGGTCGAAGTCGTTGTCCGCGATGGCGACCGTCGCCGTTGACGCGCTGCCGACCGTGTAACCCGTGCCCGACTGGACCGTCGCTGTGACGGACCTGTCGTCCTCTTTCACGTTGTCGTCGCTGGTGGCGATGGTGTAGGTGGTCGATGCGCCGCTGACGCTGACCGTGGCCGCGCCCGTCGCCCCGAAGTCGCCGGTCTGGCTGACGCCCACGTTGACCGTGATCGGACTGGTCGGGGCCGGGTTCGCGCTGATCGTGAAGCTGGCGGTTCCACCCTCAGTGATGCCTGAGCCGCCCGTGATCGTGATCATGGGATCGGCGGTAGGCGGCAGCGTCACGGGATCAACCGTCCCGGCGTCGTAATCGAGCTTGTACTGGATCGCCTCGGCTGTGCCCGCCCAGGCCGTGTTGGCGCCGGGACCGCCGTGGTTGTAGAGCTCCGTCGCTCGCGTCACCGTCACCGCAGCTTGCGGGTAGTTGACGTACTCGGGATGCCCCATCGCTTTGAGGAAGCGCTTGTTCCAGCCGCCCGAGGCGTCGTCGCCGTGCTGGGCATTGGCCGTGATCCGGTCGTAGAACGACTGGATCAGCGTCGCGTACTTGACCAGCGGGTCTTCCGCCACGACCAGAGGAGCGGTGTCGTAGTCGTCGTCCGCGACCGTGGCCGTCGACATCGCGCCGACGGTGTAGCCGTTGCCCGACTGCACGGTGGCCGTGACCGAGCCGTCGGTTTCGGCCACGGTGTCGTCGCTGGTGGCGATAGTGTAAGTGGTCGATGCGCGGCTGACGCTGATCGTGGCTGCGACCGTCGCCCCGAAGTCGCCGGTCTGGCTGACCCCCACGTCGACGGTGATCGGACTCGTCGGCGCTGGATTGGCGCTGATCGTGAAGCTGGCCGTGCCGCCCTCGGTGATCCTAGCGCCGCTGCGGATCGTGATCTCCGGAGTTGCCGTCGCCGACACGAGCGTGCCGACGTCGTAGGCGATCCTGTACTGGAGCGCCTCGGCGATGCCCTCCAGTGCGGGTTGTCGTACACACCGTAGTCGGTCGCGGATACGAGAAATGACGGTCACATATGGGCCGAGGGATGCCGTCGCGTAGTGCGACGGCATCCCTCGCTATTGGCCTCGGACCGCGTCTGCGCGATGGGCCTCAGGCCGATCGCCGCACGATCACAAACAGGGGCTTCCCGAAGGAAGCCCCTGTAGTGCGGTCACGCTGACGGCGAGCGGTGCCGCGACTCGTCTATTGGGGCTTCCAGCTTCGCAGCCGGTACCAGTTGCCGTCGTCGCCCTGACCGCAGACGACGCCTTGCTCCATGCCCAGGCATGCACTGCCGGTGGAGTATCCGGTCGCTGGCTGAGCTTCGCTCGGCGTGCTAGTCACACCTGTCTCATCATCCACATGCACCGCGCTGTGCGGGATTGGATCCGGCTCAGGAGTGGTGTCCGGCTCCGAGCGATCAGGGGCGCGGCTGTCGCTGGACGGAATGCTTTCCCGTGATCTCGACGCTGTGCCCGTCGGCAGGGTGCCTGTATTGGTGACTGTGACCACGACCTCGCTGCTGCCGTGGGGGACGTAGACGATATCGTCTTCGCTATCGACAACGCCGTCATCGTTGCTGTCCCGCCGGTATTGCTCACAGCCTTCGTGATCCATACCGCACTGTTCCGAATCGGTGTAAACGCCACCGGTGATGGTGGGAACGTAGAGCGTTTCCTCTCCGCCGCCCACGTGACTCGGAGTCCGCACCGGCTCGCAGGTGCGGTGATACTGCTCACACTGTTCGGCTGACAGGTACTCACTAGAGGCAGTAGGTACAGCCACCGTTTTCTTGGTGCTAGTTGCGGGGTTGCCGAAACTATTGATGGAATGCTCAATCTCAGTGTCGTGGGTGGAACATTGCCCGTGTATGGTTACGCACTCGGCGAGGGTGTCGTACGTGCGGCTGCTGCGGAAGCGGGGCTCAGGCTCCGGCGGACTCGTGCTCACCCAGTAGCTGTAGTGACCGCGGCGGACCTCTCGACACTCGTCTTCGAAGAACTCGCAGAAGTCTTCCGAGTGGTACTGTCCGTCATCGAGTGGCGGAGTCGGCCGGGTCTCCCGCTCAGCTTGGTCCACGGGAATCGGGAGGCGTCGGTACTCCTGGACGGAGATGCTCACTGCATCCTGATGGGCGCTCTCGCCTGTGATTTCGTTCCCAAATTTATCGAGGAGCGGGTACCACGGGAGTGGGTTCCCATCTGAGTCGAGGTATGTGCAGACATACCACCTGGTCAGCGGGTTATCTTCATCCGGTCCAGAACCCTGGCCGGGCGTGGTCTCGCAGACGGCGGTCTGTCGAGCCAAGTTCTCGGCGGCTCGGTCGGAGATTGAGCCAACCTGTTCGACCAGACGCGCCATCTCGTCGTTGAAGCTTTCGACCAGATTATCGATCTGCGTCCGTTTCGCTGTGATCAGCCGTTCCAGCCTGGCCTTTTCGCGGAAGTAGACGGCAGATTCCGCCAGGCTTGGGTTGCTGTTCAAGAACTGAGATGTGAGTGCGGCATCCGTAACCAGGAGTGCGGCGAGTTCCTCAGTTCGTCGGGCGTAGTCGTCAACGTAGCGCTCGTTGCGGCTATCCATCTGGGCGTGGATCGACTCGATCCGCCGCTGGTCGGATGGGTTGTGGGTCGCAACTATCCGGGGATTGCCGTGCTCTCGAACTTCCTTACAGCTATCGGGGTCGGAGGATCGGCCGGTGCATTCAACCGCTTCGGACTCTACCCCCCCCCCCCGCTTGTGCGAACGCGTGTTCGGTCGTCACGACGGCGAACAGACCGGCGGCGAGCGCCATCATCGCGACGACTGTCAGAGTTGCGAGTAGACGGGTCATGGTTCACACCCTCTCAACTTTCGGCCAAGGCGAATCAGACACCTCAGTAGCAGCCCAAGGATAGCGAGTCGCCGACTGGGTAGGCAAGGAATCGCCGGAACCGAGGGGACCTCAGTCGAAGGAGACGCATGCGGCTGAGTCGGATTCGCGTCCGACGAGGATTCTGGACGGAACCTCCACGTCGGTCGCGGGCACGAAAAAACGCGGTTACATATGGGCCGGGGGAGGCCGCCGCGAATGCGACGCCCCCCCGCTCAAGTCGGGGGCAAGCTCCCCGTTCCGTTACCCGCCGGCAGCGGCGAGGCCGGACTGCTGCTCGCGTTCGAGCGCCCACTCGAAGAGCGAAGTCGAGGGTTGCGCCTGCTTCCGACCACGCTGCTTGGTCGGCGTCGGCTCGTCCGCGAGGAACTCGGCCCAGCTGAACAGGCCTCGCTGCTGTGGTGCGTTGCCTGTGTGATGCTCGCATGGAATCACTACGAGGGCAGGTTCAGGCCCGATGTCAACCACGACAGTCGGCTGAATTCCGGGACCGACCGGTCGTCAGGAGTCGTCCACCAACAGTGCCTCGGCGTCTGCCGCAACCTGCTGGGCTTGGGGGACAATGTCCTCGACTTGAGCGGGTGGTTGTACGGGATTGAGGGTCGCCAGCGGCGCGCGCAGAACTCGTCCGACAGCGGCGACATGCGGGGCAATCGGCGGACCTTGGGGACGCAGGCGACTGGCCTCAGCCCCAACATCGTCATCAGCCAACGCTCAGTCTCGCTGCGCATCGCAGACCTCCCTAAGCTATCGGCTAAGCAACCTCTCCTATAGTCTCACACTCAATTTTCAGCAGCCTGCTAGACTTCACGTACGTGGCCAACACCGCTGATTCATGCCTTCGCCTCAGCCGAGTGAGCGGTAGCAAGTTACTTCAATCAGTTGGCAATCGTAGATGCAATGATCTACGTTGAGGACGCGGTACCATTCCTACCGTGGGCAACTCGAGTCGACCTGTTTGGCGGAGACATTCTGAAGGGATACTGACATGGGCAGTTACGCACAGGTTCTCCTCGGCTCGTTTGAACTTGGCTCTACAAAAGACTACATCGATCCTACTATCATGTGGCTGTTTCGACCTTCAGACAAGCACATTAGGCAAATAACCAATAGCGATCAGGAGCAACTTGCCCACTATGTCCACGAGGACTGGCTAAAAGAGTACGACGAATCGAACCCACTGACTGTCGTAAAGTACTCTTGCATGAGAGACGCTGCCATTGATCGTCTCGAACTCTTGGGCTTCACTCTTAAGCGAGCTGAAGCAGAGTTTCAGAAAGCGCTGGACAGTGAACTGGAGGATTTGGCCAGCCACACCAAACACCAAGTGCCATCAACGCTCACAGCTCACTATCGGGAGAAAGAACGTGTTTGGCAGGGAATGAACTTTGACGGTTGGTACCAGGCGTTTTCGCGGATCAGAACACAGGGTATCGATCGGGAGCGATTGGAAGAGATTCCAGATGATGATCCACAGCTCACCCTGTTGGCGCACATGGTGAACGACTACCGCAATCAATACGCGTTCCCTGTAGAAGAATGGTTGCTCTACATACGTTGCGCGCTTGAGACTGCAACTGCGCAAGAAGAACTTGAATACGATCTAACCGATCTGGTTGGTGGTGGCTGGGTAGACGACAGTGAAGACCTAGTTGCAAGTGCCGAACATTTGGCATCTCAGGATTTTCTGTTGCACCGAAGGACTATCGTCCTCACGGAAGGGAAGTCTGACCGACGTATCCTCGAGCGCTCTATAGGACTGCTCTATCCGCACCTGGCGGACTACTTTCACTTTTTCGATTTCGATGCCCAGAAATCTGAGGGAGGAGTAGGGCAGCTCGCGAAGCTGGTGAGCGCCTTCGCGGCTGCGGGCATTCGGGAGAGAACGGTGGCCTTGTTCGACAATGATACGGCCGCCACAGAAGCACTTCGAGGAGTTGATGTGGCTTCGTTGCCTAAGAACATTGCAGTGCGTCGCCTACCCAACCTAGATTTGGCTGAAAGGTATCCGGCCCTGGGGCCATCTGGAGTGGATCGAATGGACGTCAACGGTTTGGCCGGTAGCATTGAACTCTATCTCGGAGAGGAAGTACTGGCACCAGACGACGGTGGGTTTGTTGCTATTCGGTGGACAGGGTTTTCGGACTCCGTGAAAGAGTATCAGGGTTCGTTCTCAAAGGCTGATAAAGGTCGCATCCAAAGGCGGTTCGAAGAAAAGATTGCCGATTGTGAAGCGGATCCCAAACGCATTTCGATGTACCAGTGGGAGGGCTTGCATGCCATCATTGGTGTGCTCAGAACGGCGTTTCAGGATGTAGATTGGCATGAGGACCAGGAAGATGCGTGAGCCGGGATGCAATGGTTGGGTGTGTTTCCTTCACCGTTGATCGGCGGGCACGAAAAAAGACGGTCACATATGGGCTCAGGGGAGGGTCGTCGCGTAATGCGACGCCCCCCCCCGATCAAGTCGGGGGCGAGCTCCCCCTGTTCCTTATCCGCCCGCGGCGACCAGTCCGGACTGCTGCTCGCGTTCGAGCGCCCACTCGAAGAGTGAGACTGAGGGCTCGACTCGCTTGCGGCTGCGACGTTTGGTCGGCGTCGGCTCGTCCGCGAGGAACTCGGCCCAGCTGAACAGGTCTCGCTGCTTGGGCGCGTCAACCGTGTGATGCTCGCATGGGATGACCGCGAGGGCGGACTCGGCGTCGACCGTTGCGCCGACCGGCAGCGCGAGCGGTTCCGGCGTTGGTTCGACCGGACGCCAAGAGTCGTCGACCAGGAGCGCATCAGCGTCTGCCGCGACCTGCTGCGCCTGTTGGAAGATGGCCTCGACAGGCTCGTCGTCGGTCTCGCCTGAAACCAGTTTGCGCGCCAGCGCCATCATCAGGTCGTCGCCGGTGTCGCCGTAGGCGGCCGGCCCGTCCTCGGGCAGCTCGCCCTCGACCGCGAGCGAGGATTGCAGCTTCTGCGCCACGAGCTTGAGCGCGTCGGCCTGCAGCGTATTGCGGTAGGCCATGAACACGACCTTGACCGGCCGCGTCTGACCGATCCGCCAGCTGCGGCGCGAGGCCTGGCGCATGGTGTAGACCGAGTAATCGGTTTCGTACCAACAGATGGTCGGAAACGCGATCAGGTCGAGCCCGGTCTGGACCAGGCGCGGGTGGCAGATGAGGACATCGATACCCTCCTTGACCCGCTTCGCGACCCAGGCCTCGCGCTGCTTCGGCTCCACCCGGTCGGCCTTCATCACGGCGGTCTTGAACCCGTGCCGCGTGAGCAGCGACTCCAGCCGCTCGGTGATGTCGCGCGTACCGGTGTGGGTGGCGTAGACCAGCACCCGCGGTCCGGCCAACCGCTCTTGCGCGACCAGGTCGATCAGCTGCTGTTCTTTGGGGTAGACACGCTCGGCGTCGAGCGGCGGCAGTTGCACGATCGGGTCGCCGGTGTCCGGGTCGAACACCGACTCGCCCCGGGTGCAGCCCTCGGGATAAGCCAGCAACGCCTGCAGGTAGGTCGAGAGCAGCCGCGCCGAGCCGCGCTCGATCGCCTGCAGCAACGCTCGCTTGAGGTCCGTGGCCAGGAGCCGGTAGGCGGAAGCCTGGGAGAGGCCGAGGACGCCTTCCTCGGTGTCCATGCTGGCGACCTGGATATGCTCCTCGTAGGCGGGCAGTCCCGAAGCGACGTCGGCGAGCCGCAGGAAGAGCGAGTGGCCGATGATGTGGAACAGCGCCGCCGGCGCCATGCCCGGCCGCTCCTTGACCTGCTTGCGGTAGTTGCGCCGGCGCGAGACGGTACCGTCCTCGGTCGGGTCGTCGTCGCGGTCGTTGCGCACGCGCTGCTCGAGGAAGCCGTAACGCTCGACCCACTTGCGCTCCTCTGCGTGTCCGAACTCCGAGCGGATCTCGGGCGAGAACCGGTAGAGCAAGTGGAAGAGGGTGGAGGCGTAGCCGCCCATCAGGGTGCCCGACAACGCCAGCGACTTGCCGCAGGCGTCGGCCAGGATGCCGGCCGAGACGCCCTGGGCCGAACCGCGACCCTTGTGTTCGTGCACCTCGTCCACGATCAAGAGGTCGAAGTAACCGCGCATGCGCTGCTTGACGTAGTCGGCCAGCGGGTACTTGCGCGGACCCTGGCCGGGTGTTCGGCGGGCGATCAGACCGGCGTTGTCGTCGGTCCTCACGGTCTGCGCCGGCCGCGCCTCCGCCGTCCACAGGGGCGTCCCACAGTTAGGACAGGTGTGACGCTTCTTGTCCAACTGCTTGTGCGGGACGGGGACGCCTTCGGCGTCCACGATCTGCTGGGTGCAGTCGGGGCAGGCCGGAGTCATGATGAACTCCCCGGTCTCCTCGTCGTGGACGAGGTTGCCGTCTTCATCCTTGAGCCGGCGCATCCAGTAGGCGGGACGGAAGCGGTGCCCGAGCTTGGCCCGCGAGTGCGACATGACCACATACTGCGGGCCGGAGCCCTCTTGGCGCCGCAGCTGCTCCAAATCGGTGATCGAGTCGGCAATGCCGGTGCGGACCAACGGGATGGTCTCTTCGATCTCGCGCTGCCACTTGCCGACCAAGTGCGGCGGGCAGAGCACGAGCACACGCCGGAAGCCGGCCAGCTGGGCGGCGGCGATGGCGATGAACGTCTTGCCCACGCCCATCTCGCCGACCACGGTCGTGCCGCGCTGCTCGGTCAGGCTCAGCGCGGCGCCGCGGATCGCGGTCTCCTGGGCGCCCATCGGCCGGCGCTTGAGTTGGGGCATCGGGCGGTCGTCGGCCGCCGGGCGGTACTTGGGTGGGTAGCTGTGGACGATCCGCTTCGTGATCGCCTCGCGGTAAGTGTCGATGAACTCTGAGAGGTTCACGGTTACTCCTCAATGTGGGCCCGCGCGTCGCGGACGCAATCGGGCAGGCTCTCGTAGTCGTCTTGGCTGCGGTTGCAGGTGCACCACCAGGAGAAGGCGCCCCTGCCGGTCTCGTTGCCGTGCTCGTCGATGGGCACGGTCTTGTCGAAGTAGATGTGGCAGCCGCGGTCGTTGATCCAGCGGTTCATGGATGCGGTTCCGTTCCAGCCCGACCTGCACAGGCGGCAGGTCGGGCGTAGTAGTGGTCAGGCTGTGAGCGCGAGCCTGAGCTGTCGCTCGGCGGCGGCGCTGAGGCGCTCGGCCAGCAGCCGGGCGTCCGCGCGGTCGGCCAGGTCATCAGGGTCGATCCACTCGAGTGCGAGCAGCTCGCTGATGACCTGTCCGATCGTGACGTAGCCGTTGAAGTCCGGTAGCGACGGTGTGCGCTCAGGCATCGGCCGCCAGCCAGACCAGGTCGCTGGGCTGCCAGTCGACCAGTTCGACGCGGTCGTCGGGCCGCCAGTCGAACATTGGGCGCTCGCGCTCGCGGCCCCCGCGGGCCTCCTGCCGGGCGCAGGTCGCGCAGCGGTTGAGCGGCAGGGCATCAGCGTCAGGCGTGTAGGTCTGGTCGCCGACTTCGTAGCTCTCGCGGCAGAAGCCGCACTGGGTAGTCTGGGTCATGTCAGTCACTCCATGTCTGACTAGAGCGAGCGAGGGGTCACAGCCCTCGCTCGCTCGCTTGGTTCAGTGGTTGCAATCGCAGGGGTCGGGCGACGCCAGCGACTGTTCGATCCGGCCGCAGCCCGAACATTCCCAGCGGGTGAATCCGTGCTGATAGAACTGCCGCCAGGTCCGGCGGCGCGGTTCGTCGTCCGTGATCCGCCGAGCGCTCTGGGGCGTGTGCTGCGTCATGTAGCCGCAACCGCCGCAGGGCGCCCGGACGGCCTCGGTCTCGTGGTACCGATAATCGAAGTACTCGGCGGACGACTGGCGCCCGCAGCGTTCGCAGGCGTAGTGCACTCTGAGTCGGGGCAAGATGGGTCTCCATTCAGGTGTGGGCGATGAGGGTGTCAGTGCGCGTCCGCCCGGCCGCGCTGAGGTCGTGAGCTTGGGTTCGTTCGGTCCCGCTAGGCCTCGATCCGTTCGATCCGGCCCGAGTCGAGGTCGAGTGTGACCACGCTGGTGCAGAGCTGCTCGCGGTAGACGTCGTGCGTCTCGCCCTCCTCGACCAGGACCATCTCCTTGGTTGTGCGTCCCTTGACCAGGACGCGCGAGTCCGGTGTTTCCAGTTCGAGGTTGTCGAGGAAACCGGCTGCGACCAGCATCGCCAGGTGCCCTTTGCGCAAGGGCATCAAGGGCCGCGTCGAGCGGTCCGTGGGCGGCCAGAACGCGTCCGTGATCTCGTCCTGGGTCCAGAGCCCGCGCCGGCGAGCCTCGGCGACTGCCTTGCGGTAGTCGATCACCCGGGTCGTGAACATGACCGGACCGGGCGCCGACATGCCGACGTCGTACTCGGGTCGCAGGTCGTGGCGCAGCGGTTCCAGCTCCTCGATGCTGGCCAGCAGATCGTTCATCGCTCGCGCGTCGGGCCGCGGTTGCGGCTTGCGTACGCCCAGCACGACGACCTGGTCGAACCGCTCGCGTTCAGGCTCGGGAAAGGCCCAGACCCGGACGCGCCGGTAGTTGGTCGTCAGGAAGCGCGCCGAGGTCGCGATCTGAGGTCGCGGGATGATGTAGACCAGCACCCCGTCCGGCTCCAGGTAGCGCGAGCAATGGGTGAGAAACGCGTGCTCGACCCGCTTGTCCTCGCGGTCGTGGTCATAGGGCGGGTTGAGCCAGAGCAGGTTGAACGCGCGGTTGGCGATCGAGCAGCGGAACAGGTCGCTTGAGAGCGCGTGGTCGAGCCGCTCGGCGGCCTCCTGCGCCCGCTCGGTGTGCAGCTCAACGCCGTAGGTCTCGATCGGGACGTGGCGGTTCATCGACCCGGCCAACTGCGACAGGGCGTCGCCCGGACCGCAGCAGGGGTCGAGCAAGCGGGCGATGTCGTCTCGGTTTCGGCCGTAGCGGATCGGCGCCATCAGCAGCGAGCGGATGTAGTCGACCACGCGCGGCGGCGTCGGGTAGTAGCCGCCCTTCAGTTGTCCGGCGAGTCTCATTCGTTGTCTTCCTTTCGTTCGTGGTCGGCCTCAACGAGGCCGACCAGGTGGTCTTCGAGGTCTTCGGCGATCCGGGCGATCTGCCAGCCGGACTCCTCGGGTTGGAGCCGCCAGCGGGCCGTCCCGTCCGCGCCCTGGCGGACGCCGACGATGATCTGGTCGTCCGTCGATTCGGTCATCGGTGCTCCTCTCGATACTGCTCAAGCAGGTTGAGCAGGTGGTCGTGGATGTCCTCGTGGACGCTTTCCTCGATCTGCGATCCGTCTTCCTCGAGGTCGAAGTTGTAGATCGCGGTGATCTCCTCGCCGGCGATGTCGTCCTCGCCCGCTCGGGTCTCGACCGTGACGGTCACGTAGCGGTCGGTCATGCCGGGCCTCCGTTCAGGTCGCGCGGCAGCTTGAGCGCGCCGCACTTGATCGCCGCCGAGAGTTCGCTCTCGAGCTGTTGCGGGTCGTGGTAGCAGGCCCAGGCGTTGAGGCCGACCGACTTGAGCGGCCGAATCGCCTCGTTCTGGAGCCCTTGCTGCCAGAGCCAATCGACCCAGCTGTGGTGCAGCGGCAGCTCGCTGCGCTGGTTGAGGAAGCGCAGGTGCAGGGCCGGCGCCTCCGAGGCGTCGGGGGTCAGCAGCAGGAAGGCGTCGCGCTCGAACGAGAGCTCCGCCATCTGCGTGTAGACCATGGCGTGATGAGCGCCTGATTGCGGCAGCTTGGCGATCCTGGTCTTCCAGGTGCCGATGCTCTGCTCGGGAATCTGGCAGCGCTCGTAGCCGCCCTCGTGCAGGTCGTCCACGGCGCCCTGGATCAGGAAGGCCGGGCTGGGCGGCGAGTTGAGCAGCGCCGCCCAGATCGCCTTGAGCGAGGTCTGAGCGCCGACCATCGAGACGAACCAGAGCTGGTTCTGCTCCGGGTCGGAGGCGAACGCGTCGCAGGTGGCGGAGAAGCCGCCCGCCGTGATCGTGTAGAGCTGGGTGGATACAGCGTCGGGTTCAGCCAACGCCAGGTTGGTGTCGAGCATGGTGCTCGTCCTTTCCAGTGAACAGGTTGGGTTGTGAGTTGCGAACGGAGTCAGTCGAGGAAGCCTCCGTTCTTGATCGAAGCGAAGCTCCCGTCGCCGATCACGACGTGGTCGAGCAGCTCAACGCCGAGCAGCTTGCCGACCTCGACCAAGTCCTTAGTCAGATTGATGTCGGCCTGGCTCGGTGTGGCGTCGCTAGAGGGATGGTTGTGCGCGACGATCAGACTGGGCGCCGACTCGACGATGGCCGGCTTGAAGACCTCGGCAGCCCGAACCAAGGCCGAATAGGCGTTGCCCTGATAGATCGTGCGCTGACCGACGATCCGCAGTTGGCGGTCGAGCAGCAGGACGCGCACTTGCTCTTGCGCGAGCGATGTCATTTCCGCGCGGAGCAAGTCGAAGACCTGCTTTGATGTCGCGATCTGTTCACGGTCAGGCGAGCGTTCCGGCCGAGTCTCGACCTCGTAGCGAATCGCGAGCTCGTTCAGCAGTGAGACGTTCTGGCGTAGGGCGTTGAGCAGCTCCTGCCGCTCGCTGTCGACCAGCCGCTGCTGGACGGGGTCGTCGTTCGTGTTGGCAAACAGGTCGGGTTGGACCATGG
The DNA here is from genome assembly GCA_965207365.1 of Dehalococcoidia bacterium. Classification (GTDB taxonomy): domain Bacteria; phylum Chloroflexota; class Dehalococcoidia; order Bin125; family Bin125; genus Bin125. Next base: position 2,714,223 of record OZ242281.1, read on the forward strand.
TGGTCACGGGAAGTTCCTTTCTGGATTTGGAACGAGAAGAGGCCGCGTCCCGGAGTGGGAACGCGGCCTCTGTTGTGTCCGCTCTAGACGGTCCAGATTGCGGACGGAAGTCCATTAGAAGGGAGCGTCGCCTCCCTCGTCTCGGTCCGAGCGGTCGCTGCGCGAGTCGAGGAAGATCACCTCGTGCGCATGGACTTCGACCTTGCTGCGGCGCTCGCCCGAGTCGGTCTGCCAGCTGTGCTGTTGCAGCCGACCCGTGACGTGGACGCGGTCGCCCGTGCGCACGTAGCGGGCGACGGCCTCGGCGGTCTTGCCCCAGCAGACGACCGAGTGCCAGTCGGTCTCGGTCTGACCGCCGTTCGACTTGCTGTAGCGGTCCGTCGCCAGCCTGAGCTGGGCGACGGCGGTTCCGTTCTTGGCGCCGCGCAGGTCGGGGTCGGCCCCGACTCGGCCCAGCAGGTTGACCTGGTTGATGGTGCGTGCCATCGGTGGTGCTCCTTTCCAAGAGCGTGTTGCGACGAGGGGCGTTCCCTCGTCTGTTTGGGAATGGGAAGTGAAGAGGCCGCGTCCCGGACGGAACGCGGCCTCTGTTGTGCCCGTGCGAGACAGGCAGAACTCGGTAACGGCAGTCCGTTAGAAGGGAGCGTCGCCTCCCTCGTCTCGGTCCGAGCGGTCGTTGCGCGAATCGAGGAAGATCACCTCGCTGGCGTGGACTTCGACCTTGCTGCGCCGCTCGCCGGAATCGGTCTGCCAGCTGTGCTGCTGCAGTCGACCGCAGAGGTGGACGCGGTCGCCCTTGTGGACGTAGCGGGCGACGGCCTCAGCGGTCTTGCCCCAGCAGACGACCGTGTGCCATTCGGTCTCGGACTGGCCGCCGTTCGACTTGCTGTAGCGGTCGGTGGCCAGCCTGAGCTGGACGGCGGCGGTTCCGTTCTTGGTGCTGCGCAGCTCGGGGTCGGCCCCGACTCGGCCCAACAGGTTGACCTGGTTGATGGTGCGTGCCATCGGTAGTGCTCCTTTCAGAGAGCGTGTTGCGACGAGGGAACGTCCCTCGTCTGTTTTGGAATGGGAAGTGAAGAGGCCGCGTCCCGGAGTGGGAGCGCGGCCTCTGTGGTGCAACCGGGTTGGGTTGCGGTTAGCTCACCCGGAGGTATTCCGAGTGGGTTTCGGTGACGATTTCGGCCCGTTGCTCAGGGTCGAGCAGCGCGTTGAGCCGCTTGTGGTCGACCTTGTAGCGCTTGGTCGAGACCATCCCGACCGTGCGGGTTTTGTCCCGACCGTCGAGTTGGGATCTGGGAACGCCTTGCGTTTGGAGCCAACGTTCGAGGGCGTCGAGCGACTCCCGCTTGTCGGCGTTGAGCGACTTGATCAGCTCCGACAACTCCTCGTATCGCCACAGCGCCGATTGGGCGTCATCATCGGAGACGGGCTCGACCGCCGTGACAGCAGACTCGTCGGTCGTCGACGGCTTATGCAGAGCCGGCTGGCAGATGTCGAGATACGGGCAACTGCGGCACTGCCAGTCGGACGCCTCGAAGTCCCTTTCCGGCAGGACATCGGGATCGGGTCCGTTGCCGTCGAGATGGTCGGCCAGCGGACTGAGCCAATCGCCTGCACGATCCCAAGCGCGTTCGACGCGTTCAGCCGGGATAACCTCGTAGTCCCACTTGCGAGAGCCGGTATCAAGCGTGGCGATGACCACATCGCGGTGCTCTCCGAACAGTCCCTGCGAGTAGCAGGCCGCCTGCGCCACCGAGTCGGGATGACTGCGCTCAGCGCCCAGAGTCTGCCAGCGCTTGAACGCTTCCGGGCCACGAGTCTTGACCTCGATCACGACCGGGTCCTCATCGCTGACGAGCGTGAGCTCCCCGTCGAAGAGGAAGTCCTCGATGGCCATGATCGCGCTGGGCGTCTTGGGCAGCCATCCTGTCGCGTCAGGGTGACCGCTGACGACCAGGCGGTCGCCCAGCTCGACCGAGACGGCTGTCGGTGCCTCGCGGTCGATGGGCTGGATCGACCAGCCAGCACGTTGCATCGCTCGGATGACAACAGGCTCCAGCGCGTTGCCGGACTCCATGATCGTCAGCGACTCAGGCGGTGTCGGGTTGGTGATTGGCTGCTCGGTGGCCGCGTACCAGAGCGCGCGTCGGCAGCGGCCCAGCGCCGAGGCGCGGACTTCGAGCTTCCCTTCCTCGGTGATTCGGGCCATCGGTCGGTTGTAAGGATTGGTGTTGGGGTCGGACATGGTTCGTTCCTTTCTGTCCAATAGAAGAGAGCGGGGTGCCCTCGCTTTGAAGGCTGCCCCGCTCAGGTGGGTGTTTCGCTGCGGAAACGGAAGGTGTTAGCCGTGGCGCTGCTGTAGCTTCTCGACTGCCGACGCGATCAGCGGCGTCAGGTCGGAGACTTTCAGCTCGTCCAGGTCGCGACCGGTCTTGCGTAAGACCGCGGCTCGCACCTGCTCCTCCGAGAAACCCTGCTGTTTGCTGAGGTCGATCAGCTGAGCGCGGAGGTTACGAGTGTCGGAGTCGTCAGTGCGCGGTTGGGTTCCGTGCGACGGTGCAGCACTGCGGTTGGGCGCCGGTTCCTGGCGAGGTTGACGACGCTGCGGTTGCGTTCGGTTCTGACCCGTCGAGGTCGGCGGGTCGCCATAGAGGCCGTTACCGAAGCGGTCGCCGAAGCTGCGCAGGGCGCGCTTGAGCGCGTCGGTGACCGCGCCCTTGTAAGCCGTTTCGTGACCCTCGGCCGACTCATCCGAGACCGGCTGGAAGCCGACATCAGTGCGAGACGGCGCGCCCGGCACGGTTACGCGAACGGTGGCCGAATAGGCCGCGCCCGACTTGAACTCGCGCAGCTTGACCTCGCCGACGAGTTCGTAGCCCCAGCCGCCGTAGCCGAAGACCTGGTTGGCCTGGTCGATCGCGGTGTGGCCCTCGATGTACGAGAACCGTCGTCCGCCGCGACCCTTGCGCTCGGAGACCAGCGCGGGGTCGAGCGGCTGCCGCAAGGCGTCGTTGACCGACGGGGACAGCGCGTCCCAGCGCAAGTCGGTGGGGTTGATGCTGATGGGCGCGGATCCATTCGCGGGGCGCGTCCCGTTGCTGTGGTTGCCGTTGCCGTTCGTGTGGATGTGGGTGCCATTCTTCATAGCGGTGTTGCTCCTTCGTTGAGCTGTGTTTGGTGGGGGTTGGATGTCGTGCCAGTGGCACGATCAGGCTTGGGTCTGGTGACCCTCCATTCGTGAATGTGGGCTGGGTGGGTGGATGCGTTAGCGAACGCGTGCGGTTCGCTTCAGCAAATCGAGGAAGACTGCGCGACCGTCCGGTTGCGTCGCGAGGTCGGCGACATCGTTGACTCCGGCTGGCATCTCGACGGTCCGCGAGCGATGCTCGCCAAGCAGTTCGCGCAGTCGAACGGCTGCTGTTTTGCCCGCGTCGTCCGAGTCGAAGGCGAGGAAGATGCGCGGCTGTCCCCGAAGCGCAGCTGCGACCTTCTCCAGCCCTTGGGCGCCCGGCGCCGCCACCGCGGGGATGCCCCAACTGGCCAAGGTCAGCCAGTCGAAGAGTCCCTCAGTGATGACGATCCACGGAGTCGGGCATGGCAGCCGACCGAGTCCGAGCACCGGCTTAGGACCGGGCAGCGCCTGGAACCTGAGCTTGGCCTCCGGCGCGATGGCACGACCGGCGAGCCAGTGAACGCGACCGCCGTGTCGGGGCACGGGGCAGGCAGCAACAACCTCGGGAACGACAATCATCCCGTCGAACCGCTCGCCACGCTCGCTGAACAGACCGCTCGCGCGCAGCCGACCATCGTCGAAACCCAGCGACCGCAAGTGCTCACGCAACCCGGTTCCGGTGGCAAATCCCAGACCGAGCCGCTGAGCCGCGTCGAGGTCGATGCCGCGTGAGGCGAGGTAGTCCAGCGCCTCGGGCGAGCTGCGCAGTTGCGTCGCGTGGAAATGCGTCGCCGCCGTCAGCAGTCGCAGGTCACGGGCAAACAGTGGCTCGACCGACTGGTGGTCGACTTGAGCGTGTGGTCGTTCGACCGGCTCCCAGGAGCTTCCTTGCAGTCGCCGAATCGCCTCGGGCAGGTCGACGCCATTGAGCCGTTGGATGAAGTCGAGCACGTCGCCGCCGAGCCCGCAGCCGAAGCAGAACCAGCGCTGCGAGTCGGCGTAGACGGTGAAACTGCCTTCGTTCTCCTCGTGAAACGGGCAGACGCCTTGTCGCACACGGCCTCGACCGCGCAGCGTGACTCCGCTCGACTCGACGACATCGCCGAGCTGGTAGCGCTGCTTGAGCGCGGGGATGTTGACGGTGGCCATCACGAGGCGCCGCCTCTCGCGCGTTGACGCCGATGATGGCGCTGCCGAAGAGCCTGTCGAAACCGCCAGCCCAGCATCGCCGCCCAGCCGAGGCCGAACGCGTTGAGCGCCACGACCTCCAGTCCATAGCCGAACGCCAGAGGCGCGATGAGCATCGCGATCAGCGCGCCGACGACGAACAACCTGAGGTCGATCCAGTTGCGTTGGCGCTGACCCGTCGCAGGAGGCTCGTTCGCTGGTGGAACTGTGTCCCCCTGCTCGTACGCCGACCAGATCGACTCGCCGGTCAGCTCTTCTAGTCGCGTGACGATTCGTTGCCTCGAGCAACCGACCGAGTGGCAACGAACGTCGATCGCGCCGCCGTCAGGCCGCTGTCGGAACGACAAGCGGTCGTCGAGCGAGCCATGGCAAACCGCCGCCGTGTGGAACCAGCCGCGTTCGAACCTGACCCGGTGCGGCAGTCGTCCGGCAATCTGCCAGGCATCCGGTCCGACGTAGCGACCTTGCGCGGCAGTGGGTGTGTGGAAATCTCTCATCGAAAACTCTTTCCGTTTGGTGTCGTGGGTGACGAGAGTGTGTGGGTTGGTGGACTGTGAATCGGTGTTGGAAGTGGAGACCGGCGTCGGCATCGAGACGCGCAGTCAGCGAGAGTTGGTGATTGGAACAGGGGACAGGCAAACGCACTTCGACCACGGTTGGATGCCGTGACACGTGGAGTCGAAGCGCGGAAATGGGGGAGGCGCGAGTCGAATCAGGCCTGATTGGCAAACTCGCGCGGACACGAAGCGACCGAGCTGCCTATCCAGGGAGCTCGATCAGAGGCGAATCGGGCGATTGGGAGGCAGTTCTGCCTTCACCCAACCGCGATGCCAGTTCCTGCAATCTCAGGTCGCGCATCAGGGGAGCAAGACTCAACCCGTCAACCGACCTCGCGCTGCAGGAGTGCGCGGTTGTCTCTCTATGCAAACCGCCGTCAGGAGAGCAAGACTCAATCCGTCGGGTCAGGTTCGGGCCAGAGACAAAACCCACCAGTGTTCTGAGGAGGAACCGCTGGCTGAAACCGCAAACCACCGTCATTAGACACGGATTGCCGTCACGTCACCATGTCCTCGGCGTCCGATTTGCCGAATGTGTGTGCAGTCCGAAACACCGGACTCTGAGCAGGGGAGCTCGACCGGCTCACGCAAATGACTGTGGGACAGCGGAAGCACGCGGGGAAGTTGGTGGGCGCCTAGCAGCAAGCCGTTGCGAGCCACGCGGGTCGACCAAACCCAGCAGTGGTCAGGCGAGTTGCTGTTCCACGTCCTGTAGAGGGCTCGATGCTCCCATCCATCCACCTGCCGCGTGAACGGGGATGCCTCGTCATCAGGTGTCCAGCGTCAGACCCTCTCGGAGACGACCCTGACTGCCAGCAGCTCCACCTCCACACGGCGGCTTGAAGACACCGCACGGTGGCATCACCGACCGGGCGTCTTGCTGCCCACCACCCGCCTTGTTCTGCCCTTATCCACCCACCGGGACCCGTCCATGTGATCAAGCAGTGCAATCTGAGTGCAATCAAACTGCAATCGGCGTGGAACCAGCTATTCCATGCGCGCAGTTGACAGAGACTTCTCTGAGCGGCAGCAAACCAAGTGTTTTGCTAGGGATTGCAGCCCGATTGCAGAATGCAATCGCAGTCAGATTCCTGTTCACGCCCCGTACCTCTTCGGCGCCCCAAAAGTGCAATCGGCCTGGCGGGTCTTGCCTCGGCAGAAGGCTGAGAACCAGGTGGCGGCTACCGCGATGCCGACCGAGGTGGTCCACAGCTAAAATCGGATCATGGGGGAGCAAACACAGCGCCAGATCGGGATCGAGTCGACGCCGGAGCCAGGCGCAGCGTCGCGGGAGTTGGCCAGCCAGAGTCGACGCTTGGCCGGAGCGTTACTTGAGTTGGTGTTGTTCGTCTTGACGTTGGGCATCGGCTGGATCGTCTGGTACCTGGTCGCCGCGCGCAACGGCCAGAGTCCGGCCAAGCGATTGTTGGGCATGCGAGTCGTGCGGGACGGCGAGGTCGCCAATCTGGGCTGGATGCTGATTCGCGACCTGGCCATCCGAATCATCGCGTTCGGGGCGGTGAACGGGGTGCTGATCGCCGTCGTGGGCGAAGCGGCGGGCGGCGCGATCTACGGCCTGCTGGTCGTGGTCGCCGCGCTGTGGTGCGTCTGGGACGCCCGACGCCGCTGTTTGTGGGACATCGCCGCCGGCACCGAGGTGGTACGGGTATCCCGCTGAGCCGCGCACGCCGGTGTTCCGTCGGGTCGACTACTCCCCCCGCAGACCCAGTGTCAGCAGACGCACGAAGAACCGACGAATCCGCTTTCGTCTGAGCTTGCGACGCGCTTCTTCTAGCCTCTCGTGGCGTTGTCGCAGCTCACGCTTGCGCTGCCAGTCCTGCCAGGGGAGGTCGGCGGGCGGCATGGTCAGCTCGTGCTCACTGATCAGCTCAAGCTCCAACTCGACCATGCGCACTTCTGCTACGTAACCCTTGACCGATGGCCAGTGCGCCTTGAACTCGGCGTGCTGCTGGCGCCACTCGGTGATGAGAACGAACGCCTTTGGACCATAGACCTCCTCGTCGTCGGGTTGCGGCTCCAGCTCGACCAGCGTGGGGTAGATGCGATTGGGAATGTAGGGCCGGCCCGATTCAGCCACGACTGAGTGAGCAGCAGGCCGTTGAGACTCCCGCAGTTTGGCAAGGGCGGCCGCGACCTGAGCAAGTTGCCGCTCCATGTCCTGTAGGCGGTCCTGCAACCCCTCCACCTGTTGCTGCAGCTCCTCAGCGCCATTGTCGCGAGCCGGTTCGCTGCTCAACCGCTCCAGTTCAGCCAGTCGTGATTCGAGCCCCTTCATCTGTTGTCGAAGCAGACCCAACTGAACGTCGGCAGAACCGCTCGACTCACGTTCCAGCGCCTCTGTCAGACGCTTGCTGAGCTGAGCGGTCGAGAGGGCGCGCCTGAGTGTCCGTTCGCTGACCTCAAATCGACGCGCCACTACCTCACGACCTTCACGTGTGACCAGGTCCTGTAGGAGGGCCACGAGCCGCCCATCCTCCTCCGCACCGGGCTCGGCAGACGCCGCTTCAGGGGTCGCATTGGGGGTATCCACGGTCGTCTCCATGCCCTCAACCTACCCAGACGCCGGTCCCCTGGTGGACAAAACAGGCCAGTTTGTCCAACAGAGCGTGGAACCAGCTATTCCACCCAGTCCGTCGCCGCTGAGCCACGTTTGTCCAGCGTTCGCCGCAGAAAACACTGGTCGTTCGGTCAGTTTGTCCAACGATCCAACCGCTCAGATTCCTGTACACGCCCCACACCTCTAATCGGCCATCTGTAACGGCAAGCACTGACGCCGAGGACAGTGTCACGCGTGACATGGCCTGGGCGCCATAGCGCCAGGGGTTCGACATCAGACACACTCTGAGTCATCGATAGAGAACAGATGTTCCTAGAAGGGCTCAGGCGTGACACCGACTTGGAAACGACGACTGAAGTTGGCGGTTGCAGCGCTGCTCACGGCGGCCGCAGTGGCGATGCCGGCGCTGCAACGGGTAGGTGCACAGACGCCTCCGGTGGTTGAGCGGCTGGTGATCGTCAACGAGGACGAGGAAAAACCCTTCATCGAGCGCAAGAAGAACGGCGAGTTCCGGGCTCGACCGATCTTCAACCAGCGGCTGTCGCGACTGACGTATGGGATTCGCGACGCGGATTCGGGCGAGTGGCTCACGGCGATCTACCGCGTCAACGGTGGGGAGGACGAGCGGGACGAGGGCTGGGAGTACGACTTCGACTATCCCGCGCTCGATGAGCAACCGGAGCTCGATCCGGAGCAGCGCTACCTCTTGGTGATCGCGGCGCAGGCGGTTGGCCATCCAACACCGACCACGTTTTACGTGACGATCCCCGAGCACCAGCCGGGCGGCATCTTCAACAAGATTCTGGGCGCGCTCAACCCCGAACGTTGGGCCCGTGCCGCGGCGGTCTGGGTAATCGAAGGCGTACACGGGCTGCTCTGCGGAGTGCTGGAGCAGTTCGCGGGCGTCGGCCTCACGCAGTGCGAGGGGTAGCCCAGATGTCGGACATCATCACTGGCACACCCGCCGGTCTCACCTACGAACACGCGCTGGTACAGGAAGCCTGGCTGGCCGTCTGGATCATTACCTCGGCGGCGCTCGCGCTGATCATCGGTTGGATCGGGCTGTCGCTGATCCTTGAGGAGCCACTCGGCGGACGCGGATCAAGCTGGCGCGAGCTGATTCCGCGCCTGCTGCTCGGACTCGTCGCGGCAGCGGCATCGCTCTGGTGGTGCGCGCTGGTTATCGACTTGGCGCACGCGGTCTCGGGGTTCATCGCAGCCACACTCGATGTCACTCCCGCTGATCTCCTGCTTGCCCCGGTCAACACGCTGCTCACAGCGGTCAAGTCCGGCTCCGTCGGCATCGCGCTCTTACTCGCGCTGATCTATCTCATCTATGCATTCTTCTGCCTCTACCTGCTCTTGCAGATGGTGCTCCGATTGGCGCTGATCGACCTGCTCTTGGCGCTCGCGCCGGCGGCGATGGGCCTGTGGATTCTGCCGCAGACCGCCGGGTGGAGTCGGCAGTGGCTGCGCTTCTTTACCACCACCGTGGCGCAGCAGGCGGTCCAACTGATCGCGCTAGCGCTGGGCATCGGGTTCCTGTCGGAGCTGGCAGAGATCGGTCCCTTTGAGCCGGCCCGCGATCTGGTTTGGAAGCTGCTGATGGCGGTCGGATTCGTCTATCTGGCGACCCGCGTGCCGTCAATGTTGGGCAACTCGGGACCGTTCGACTCCTGGCTGCGGACCCTCTACTTCGCCTTCTCGCTGCCGATGAACATGGCCCGCTCAGCCGCCACCTTCGCCGCGTTCAGCGGTGTGGGCGACGGTGGTCGAGCAGCGCCAAGCGGCCAAGCGGTCGCTGCCGTCGCGGCGAGCACGCCGGCTCAGTCAACAGCCCAGCTCTCATCACCCGCTGCCGGGAATAGCGGCTCCGAGTCTTCGGGCCGCGGCCTGCGCAGCCAGAACGAATAACGGAGAGGAGCGAACACCTCATGTGCTGAGTAGCAACCACGTCCCATCGAGGACTGCCGCCAACCCCAAACACAACCCGTTTTGGAAAGGACACACACCCAATGGCTGATCTGATTCAGACCATATCCAACCTCGTCGGCATCCTGCTCGGCGTGGTTGGCGCGATCGGCGCCGGCTACTTCGTCTTCGGCGCTTACCAGTACCTCACCGCTTCCGGCGCGCCACACCAGATGGAGCGCGGCAAGTCGGCCATGCTCACCGCGCTCGCGGGCATCGTGCTCGCTCTCGTCGCATTCGGCGTGGTCGAGCTCGTGATCGACGCCGTCGTCAACCCGGTCGTCGATGTCGATACGCCGCCCGACCCAACCACCGGCAGCTAGGCCGTCTCAGACCTCTGGAGAGGAGGTGTCAGATGCATGAACACGAAGTGCCGACCCACGTCCAGGCCGAGGACCGCGTGCTGCTCTGGTTCACGTTCCCGCAGCTGATTGCGCTGGCCGTCGTGGCGGCGCTCGGCTACGGCGTCTACCACTACGCGCCGATCGGCTCGGAGGTGGTCCGCGTCCTGATGGGCGCAGCCGTCGCCGCGACCGGCATCGCGATGGTCACAGGCAAGGTAGGCGGGAGACCGCTGCCGGCAGTGCTCGCCGACCTGCTCCGCTTCGGCGTGGGCGCGCGGCGATTCACGGGACCGGTGATGCAACTGGTCCGTGCTGAACCGCCGACTCCGCCGGCGACCAATGAGCAGTCGGCCCGCCGTCCGCGTACGCGAGGCGAGCGAATGCCGCGAGTCCCGCTCGGTTGGTTCCGCAAGCGCGACCGCAAGCGTCCATCCAAGCGTGAGCTGGACGAGGCGAAGCAGAGCTTCGTTCGCCAGAGCCGAGTCCACCGCCCCAGATTCCTGGGGCGGTGGCAGGCGCTCGTCGGAGGGGCCGGCATACTAGCGGCGATGAGCGTGACTATCTGCACGCCGCCACTCACGGTCGCGCAGGAGCCTTCGCTCCAACCGAGCGTTCCTGAGGAGATCGAGTTCGAGCCGTCGCCATTGATTGAGGGCCGGCGGCTATTCGTCGATCGGCTGTCGGTCACGGAGTCGGAAGCAACCGTACTACTCAAGGCGGCTGCCGACCTCGATCTCAACGTCCAGGCCTTCGGCGGTAGGGACGGTCAACTACTTGTAGTGAACCGTTCGGTTCAGCTCAGAGAAGGCGAGCGAACCACGCAAGTCCTACCACTCAGCGGTGAGAACCCGTCGTTCACATTCGCCTGGTTGGACGAGCACGACGAGGCCGGCGCCGTGACGCTTGGGGGCGAACAGCTGCCGTTACCGCTGCCAAACGTGGAAGGTGATCTCTGCGACCTTCAGCTGACGAAGCTTGAGTGGAAGCCAGGCAGACTGTCCGGCGAGATCGAGTCCGACTGCGTCGATTCGCTCGACGAGCAAGTCCAACTGCAAACGGTGTCGGGTCATCACAACCTGAGTCAGGACATGGTGCTCAGCGCTGAGGTGAACGCTGTCAGCGGAACAATACAGGTACGCGCCGGCGACCGGACGAACAGCGCAAGCTTTGTCGCGGACGGTGTTACGACCTTCGAACTCGTGCTGGGTAGCGAAGAGGCAACGCTTGCGACTTCCGTGAGCGCCGCCCTCACTGCCGACCTGCAGATCGCGTTGCCGCCACTGGTGCAACTCACCCATGTACCGCAGCGCACCGAAACGTTCTCCGAGACCGTCTCACTGACCGACCCCGAATCGGGCGAGAGCGTCTCCCAGACGGTCACGTTTCAGGTCGTGCATCCGGCACGGGTCGAAGCGCAGATCGTACAGCGTTCACCGCTCAAGAAGCAGCGCTCAGAAGAGTTGACGTTGAGCACCAGCATCGCCGCCGACGCATCGTACGAGTCGCTTAACGAGCCCGAACCGATCAACACCGGCTCGACTCAGACCGTGGTCAGCGGCAGCGAACTCACCGATCTCCTGTCCCTGCTCGGATGGGAGCTCAACTGATGCGGCGCATCTTCACGATCATTGCACTAGCCGCCGTCGCGTTCGTGACGACGGCGGCCGACTCGCCCGAAGAGCAGGCCATGCTCGACGCCTTCGACGCCGCGCTCACGGCGGTCGTCTACGCCGCTTCAGGACTCGCGGTGTTCGGCCTGGTCTGGGCCGGCTTCCTGCTGATGGCCGACGGCGCCGGAGAGCGCGGCGGACGCGCCCGTTCCGCGGTCTTCCTCACCTTCGCCGGTCTCGCGATCGCGCTGTCGGCCAAAGGTCTGGCGGCATTGATGTCAAGCGGCGCCATCCCAATTCCCGTCCCCTAACGAACGGAGTATCCCTCATGAAACTTCTCAGCCAACGACTTCGCCGTTCCACATTCTCACCACTCAGTAATGAACCTGTAGTCAGTGAAGAGTCCCCTCCCAAGCCGGCACCTGAGTTACCGCTTTGCTTCATGCTCTCGCATGTCGAAGATGACGGTCCCGTGCGACTGGACGGAATCAAACTCAGTGTCACTGAACTGATGGGCTTGGAACTGGACGAGGCAAAACTTGGAGCGTTTGCCGGCGCGCTCAACGCTTGCGACTTCTCGCTGCAGCTCCTGGTACGTCAGCATCCGCCTGACCTGCGTCGCTTGCGGAGTGAACTGAAGTCGGCTCAACCCGACAACTTGCCGGAAGCAACTAAACAGGCGGCCGACTCATCGAGACGACTGCTGAGCGAGTTGGAGTCGCGCCCCGGCATCCTCGATCGGCGCTTCTATGCGATCTGCGAGTCCGAGCACGCCGCCGAACTGCGCGGCGTCCTGGCTCGCGCCGGGCTGGTGATTCACTCGCTTCAGGACGAGTCGCTGCGCAGGTTCGTGATCGCGTCAGCTTTGGGCGGTACGCCGAGCGAGCATGATGCGGACTCTGAGTCCTCTGTTGAGATCAACCGCTCAGAGCTCGACGTGGACGGTCGCCTGCAGCGTTCACTGCATCTGACCAAGTGGCCCCGTTCGCTCGCGCCGGGATTCCTGCAGCAGTTGATGTCGACCGGCGCGCCGATGGACTTGTCATTGCATCTCGGTCCAGTGCCGCCAGCGCAGGCGGCGCGTCAGCTCGAGTGGCAGAAGGTGCGCTTCGAATCGGCGCGCTCGATGTCGCTCAGACGCGGCAAGTCGCTCTCGCCGGAGGCCGAGATCGCGCTGGAGGATGTATCCCGCCTGCGCGACGATGTGCAGCGCGGTCGCGAGCGGCTGTTCAACGCCTCGCTCTCGCTGACGCTCCACGCGGATGACAGCGAGGAACTCGCCGAGCAGACCCAGCGCGCTTCGGCCCATTTCGCCGCCACGCTGGGCAAGCTCGATCCGCTGCCCTTCCGACAGCGCGAAGGCAAGCTCTCGACCTTGCCGCTGGCGCTCAACTCGGTCGCGACCTGGCGCACATTGGACACCTCATCGGTGGCGCGATGCTTCCCTTTCTCGCCGCCCGACCTCGACACGCGCTCGGGCGCGCTCTACGGGATCGACCTGCGAGCTTGCGCGCCGATCGTCTACGACCCCTGGGACGGCACGCACCTGAACGCCAACACCGCGGTGCTGGCCCGTTCCGGCTCGGGCAAGTCGTTCGCCACCAAGCTCGGCGTGCTCAGGGGCATCTCGCGCGGGGTGGTCTGCTACGTAATCGACCCCGAAGGCGAGTACGCCGACCTGGCCCGAGCCGCAAGCGGTCGCGTCTTCTCGCCTGGCGTGCCGGGACAGGGGATGAATCCCTTCGTCGTCGGCCGGGCCGATCCCGAGGAGCTGCTGCAACGCATCGGTTCGCTCAGGCGACTGGTCGAGGTGATGGTTGGTGAGCGGCTCTCGGCCGAACGTCGAGCCGCTCTGGATCACGCCCTCGCCTCGTACTACGCCCGACCGACCGAACGCTCCGGCTTTCGCGACTTCTACCGCTTTCTGGAAGCGAACGATCCGGAAGCCCTCGCCAAACTGCTGAGACCGTTCGAGTCGGGCAGCCTCAAGCACCTGCTCTCAGACGACGGCGACGATTTGCTCCAGCACGAGGCGCTCGTCACCGTGTTCGATCTGCACCTGTTAGAGGCAGAACTGCGTCCGGCAGCGGCGATGGTCTGCACCGAGACGGTCTGGGCCGCAGCCGCCCGCGATCCACGGCCCCGCCTGTTGGTCGTGGACGAAGTCTGGTCGATCATGCAGCACCCCGAGGGCGCCGCGTTCACGGTCTCGATGGCCAAGCGCGCCCGCAAACACCGACTCGGATTGCAGTTCATCACCCAGGACGTGCAGGACCTGTTGTCGGAGGACACGAGCCGCACGATCACCGGCCACTCAGGCCGAGCGCTGCTCCAGAACGCCGCCTTCAAGCTGCTGCTGCAACAAGACGCCGCAGCCATCTCGACCGTCGGCGACGCGTTCGACCTCCCGCAAGACCTCCAGCGCTGGCTCCTGTCCTGCCCGCGCGGCGACGGTCTCCTCCTGGCCCAAGGCCAACGCTTTCCGATCCGGATCGAGGCCACGCCCGAGGAGACCGAACTGATCGAATGGCGCCCCGGCCAACAAACAACACCAACCAAGAAAGGAGCCTCACAATGAGACTCAACCCCTTCCGACGAGCACCGAAGCCCGAACCGGTGCTCCTCCAAATCACCCCGCCGCGCACCGGCGAACGCACCTTGTTGGGCATCGAGAACCTGCTGCAAGCGATCGCTTCGGATGAACCGTTCGCGCTCGAACTGACGGCAGACAGCGGCGGCGTTCGACTGATGATCCGCACCAAACAGCCCGACCTCGTACGAGGACAGATCGCATCGCACTACCCGCAGGCGCGGGTCGAGACCATTGATGAAGCAGCTGATCCGGTGCAGATTCGGGAGGGCGAGCAGGAACAAGCCTGGACGACGCGGCTGCGCTCGTCCGGTCCGGAGTTCCTGCCGCTGCGCCTGTTCCGTGATCGCGACCTGCTCGATCCGGGCTCCGATCCGCTGTTGGCCCCGTTAGGCGCGCTCAGTGGTCTGGCCAAGCGGGAGCGAGTGATCACCCGCTTGAAGCTGCAGCCGCTCGGTCCCGACTGGTCGCGCCATCATCAAGCGATGCTGGATGATTCGCCGCCGAAACCGGCGCCGAGCGCTCACCCGAGCCAACCGAAGTCGAACGCCGACCCGCTGGCGCTGACCGTGCTGGCGCTGGTCGGATTCGCCGCCTTCCGCGGCTACTCCTGGCTGCAGGCCGGCGATATCTGGAACCTGGTTGCGCTCTGCGCCGGCGCGGCCATCGGGTTGATCGGTGGCGGATGGCTCTGGCGCAAGTGGAAGTCGCGTCGCCGCCGCGTCTGGGACCCGGCCCTGATCAAGGAGAAGATCTCGCGGGTCGCGTTCCAGGGTGAACTGGAGCTGATCGCCGTCCTGCCTGAGGGCTCGCAAGAGTCTCGCGGCGCGAAGTTACTGGACGGACTCGCCTTGGCCTACCGCCACTACGACCATCCAGCCGGGGCTCGGTTCGAATCGGGAACCGTCAGGCAAGCCGAATCGCTCACGCCAATGCTGGCGCCGGCGAGCGAGGGTCTGTTCGGGAAACGCAGCGTGTTTGGCGTGCGCGAGGTGGCGTCGCTTTGGCATCCACCGGGCGCGTCGGACGAGACGCACGAGCTCGATCGCAGCCGTTCCAAAGTGCTGCTACCGCCCAAGCAGGAAATCCGGGAGGGCGCCAACGTCGGTCTGACGACCAGCGACCAGCCGCGTTCGGTGCACTTCCCCGAGGACCTGACCCGGCGACATCACATGTACGTCGCTCGCACGCGGATGGGCAAATCCACGTTGATGCGGCACCTGGTTGAGCATCAGCTCAAGCAGAAGGCGAACGGTCTCAACTCCGACGCCGTGGTCGTCGTTGACCCGCACGCTGATCTGGTCGCCGACATCTTGGAGCAGGTGCCGGAGTCGCTCGCCGATCAGGTGAAGCTGATCGACCTCGCCGACGACCGAGGCGCGGTCGGGATCAACCTGCTTGACGCTCACATCTTCACCGATCGCGACCGTACCGCCGATGCCGTGGTCCGCGTCGCGCGGGGCCTCTGGGAACAGTGGGGGCCTCGGATGCAGTCGATCCTGGAGCAGACGGTCAAGACGCTGCACGAGGCCAACAGTCATGCCCTGACCGAGCGCGAGGATCAACACACGATCATCGACGGGTTGCGCCTGCTCGCGGACGATCCCTACCGCAACACCGTGCTGACACGGGTCAGCGACCCGTACCTCCTGGAATGGTGGGCGCGCGACTTCGGCGGCTGGCGCAAGGAGTACCGAGCCGAGGCGCTCGCGCCGGTGCAGACGCGGCTCAACTACTACGCATCCTCCAAGCGGGCGAGGGCCATTCTGGGTCAGTCGCGCTCCACGATCGACCTGCGCCAGACCATCCTCGACGGCGGCATCCTCTTGGTATCGACTGCGCAAGGCACGGTCGGTCGCGATGTCTCCGCGTTGGTCGGAGCCTCCTTGCTCAACCTCGTTGATGCCGTGATCCGCGAGCAAGAGCGGTTGCCGCAGGCCCAGGGACGCGGCGCGCTGGTCGTGGTCGACGAGATGCAAACGATTCCCGGTGTCCCGTTCGAGTCGATGCTCTCCGAGCTCGGCAAGTACGGCGCACGATTCGTGCTGGCCACCCAAAGCCTGCGCAAGCTCGACGATCTCTCGCCGACGATGCGGCACACGCTGTTGGCCAACGTCGGTTGTCTGGCCGTCTTCCAGGTCTCAGGCGCCGACGCTCGCGAACTGGTCTGGGAGCTGGGTCGCGAGCGATTGTCTGAAGAGGACCTGGTCGGTCAGCCGGCGCATCACTGCTACATCCGAGCTTCGGTTGGGACCGAGCGACTGCCTGCGTTCTCAATGACTGTGCGCAAACCGGAACCGGGCGATCCGGAACGAGCCCAGCGCATCCGCGAGGGCGCCCGCGACTACGTCTCCTCGGCCGAGCAGCTTGAGGCTCAACAGATCGAGCGCCAACGGCAGGTGAAGCGGTTTCAAGAGGGAGCAGCAGCACGGGAGGCCGCCGAGACGCCTACATCAGAACCCGAGAGGAAGCGTAAGGGCGTCCGCAGCCGTCGGATGGAGCAGCCAGGATGATTCTTACTGAGTGTCAGTCCGACTTGCTGCACCAACTCGCGCAGACGCCGTTCGCTGACCGCCTTGAGTTGGCGGCACTGAGCGGTTGGTCGCAGTCAGCCGTGTACCGTCAGATGGCGTCAATGGAGCATGCTGGCCTGGTCGAACACCTTGCTCACGCAACTCTGCTGATGCCGACCACCCGCCGCTACTGCCTCACTGCTGATGGTGTGCGCCAGCTTGTGCAGGACAACCGAGAGCCAGTGACGAGACGACTGCGAGGCTGGCCGGTCTCGCAGGAGTGGCGACGGCTGCTCCTAGAGCGACTCGATGCCGCCGCTGTGCTGTACCGGTTGACGACGGCAATCGGCGGGTCGCGGCATCCGCTGCGACTTCGCTGGTTCCGCGCCCAAGCGATAGACGCGGTCATCGAACTGCCGGACGGGCGCAACCTCGCGCTGGTGCGGATCGGACGCACAGCCGATCGCACCGCGCTCGCTAAGCGTCTGCGCCGGCTTGAGGAAACGCTCGGCGTGGGAGCAGCGCTGATCATCCTGCCTGATGAGATTCGCTTGCGCCACGCCCGACGCATCGTCGCCGGCTTCACTGCGATGACGTTCTTGGCCGTCGAACGCGATGTCATCAACGTGGACGCGGACGCCGCTGCCTGGCGGATCGCTTCTGGCCATGCTTGGTTCACGCTGAATGAGGTGCTCAGCTACGCGATCCCGCGGTCGGATCAGATCATCGAGCAGCCGCTCAGCCGGGTGTCGATGCCACGTCCACTCACCGAGTCGCAATGCGTGTCACTTACAGGCACTGAGCAGCAAGCGCTTGACCTGATCGGCGACTGGCCCTGGCTGCGGCCCGCCGATCTCGCGGAGCTGCTCGACTGCGGTCGGCGCCGCACGAGCCAGATCCTCAGCCGCTTGGCAACGTCCAACTTCATCTGCCGCCAGAACGCCGGCGGCCGTCCGAGATTGGCGCTCAGCGACGCTGGCATCATCTACGTCGCCCGGCGAGACCGCGCCGCCGTGGGCATCGCCAAGCAGCGCTGGAGCGTCGCGCCAGTCGAACCAGACCATCCCTTGAGTTGGCGAAACATCAGCGGCGCCCGCTCGCGCCAGTTGCTCCGTCACCTGGAGCACACCGAGTCGGTGCACTGGTTCTTCGCTCAGTTGGCGAAGCAGGCAGCTGCCGAGGGTGTGCCACTGCTACAGCTCGACCCGCCACATCGGGCTTCGCGCTAATTCCGCTTCGATGGCGCGGTCCGCTCTATCCAGCCGGACGCTTACTTCGAATTGCGGACGTCCAACAAGCGGCAGGCGTTCTTCCTCGAGTACGAACGCCGCGCTGACCGTCCAGCTACCATGCGCGACCGGCTCGCTCCTTACCTGCGTTACTACTCCACCCGCCGACCGCTTGAGGACCACGGCGTCATCCCCAGCGTGCTGGTCGTGTTCGAGGACGAGCTCTCGGTGGATCACTTCCTTGGATTGGCTGGGCGGGAACAGTCGAGGCGCGGCGTCAACTTGCCGCTCATGGTCTCATCCAGAGAGGAATTGGAACGCAGCGGTCCGTTGGCAGATTCCTGGTGCTCCCTGCCTGACCGCTCGACACTAGCTCTACTCTCTGCGAGTCAGGCCGGTCGCTGAAGGTTGTCCTGGCCCGTCAAGTCAGTGTGTGGGTTCGCGATGGATGCGTCGCCGTGGGCTAACTGATTCCATGTCTCATCGTCGAACAGGATGCCTTGACGACGGTCGCACGAACGGGGCCTGTCCAAGAGGCACTCCAACGCATCGTGCTCTGCGGCGAAATTCAACAACATCAAGAGGTGCGTCGCGTCGGGCTTCGTGCCTCTCCGCCAGCGATGAATCGCGCGCAAGCTGAATCCGACTTCTTGGGCCAGACCCTTCCAGGTAGTCCCGAACGCCTCCCGCAGCCGCTCCAGGCGACGCGGGAAGTCATCGGGAAAACCAGATCTGTTTGAGCCAACAAACGACTCGGAATTGAGCAGCATCGATCTACTCCGCTGCGGGCTTCTGACTCGTAACGTACTCATCACCGATCAGCTCGGTCAACCCGCCGGGTACCTGGACGGCGAGCCGCACCAAGGAGAACATCGCGGCGCCGTTGGGCGTGGTGCCGCGCCGCCAGCGCAGCAGCTGGCGGCTATCAACTCCGAGCGCGAACGCCATCGCGTCCCAGGTCAGGCCTGCCCGCTCCTTGAGTCCGAGCAGCCGCTCAGGGAAGTTGCCCGGTAGCTGGGCCTCGCCCTCGACCAGATCCAGTTGGTCAACTCTGGAAGGTCTCCTCATGATCCTGTTCCTTCGGTCTCGACGGCATTGATGTCCCGATCGGCGCTCGCTCGTGGCGCGCAGGACTCCAAGGCCGCCTCTACTTGAACCAGATGATGCCGCGCAATCAGCCGCGCCACCATGCGCAGGCCCTCGCGCAGCACTTGCTGTTCCGCTTCGGTCATCTCCTCTGTTCGCATGACCGTCATCCCTCCACTGCACAAGCTGGATAGTGTGGAATCGGTGGAAGGTCATGATGCACACTCCTTCAGAAGAACATGAGTTCTGTACAAGGCGATTGTATCCGAGGTGGGCCGATATCGTTCATGTCGTCATGACGTCATAACTGGCGATGTGGAAAACTCAATCTATTCGCGATCCCAAACGACGCCCAGTCCACACAACCGCACGCTCAGTCCGGGTTGGTTCAAACGGGAACGCGCCGAGCCGCAGCTACTCGGCGTCGGAGTCGGTCAACAGCGGTTGGATCTCACGGCGAACGTCGGCAAAGGCGCGATCCTTCAGCGCATCGACACCCGGTACGCGCACCTCACCTCGGAATCGCGCGCCTGGACCGTCTCCCCAGCCAATCGCGCCGGACTGAGCCAGCTCTGTCAATCCCGCCGCCACCGCCGAGCGTGACAGCGTCGTCAGCCGTCCGAGGTCCTTCTGTCGAATCGCGATGACCCGCTCTGAGCCAAAATCCAGATCATCTAACGCCAACCGCGACACCAACGCCGCCGCCACCCGAGAGGCCGGTCCGCCGCCCGTCGCCAGCGACACCCAGTAGAACCGCGCCAAGCGACGCATCACCAGCTCGTGCATCCGCTCTCGGACCTGAGGGAGGCGCTCTGTGACCAGGTCGATCACTTCCTTTGGAATCCGCACGATGACGGCTTCGCTGATCGCCGAGTAGCTCGCCGACCAGCGCTCGGCGCCCATCAGGAACTCGTGCACGCCGATCAGAAACGGCGCCGCCAGCTCCGAGTACGGCGACTGCCAGGGCGTCACGACGCCATGCTGGACAAAGACCAGGTGCGAAAACGCCGACCCAGACCGAATCAGCGGTACCTCAGCCGACGGCTCAGCAAACCGCATCTCCAATGGCGACGATGCTTCTTCCAGCACACCTTCAAGCTTCTCCAGCGCAACTCCATGGAACTCCAGGCATCGAGCGAGGGTCTCGGCAAAACCGGAAACTAGGAGTGGCATGGACATTCCTCGTCAGTGGGTTGTTCGGGATCGCAGAGAATCTCTTGTGAGATGTTCATGACCACTTGAAAGGTCGGCAGCTCTCGCAGCAGCATATGAGTCTTGTCAACAACATCATCAAGGTATGCGGATCGCCTGCAAAGGACTCTTTGCTCAGATCGCGCTCCGACTCGAAAGCCGCGCGGACACCAAAATGCGGAGTGCGAAGCGGCCGGTTCTCCACTACCTGCTCCAACATTTGCGAGACTCCCAGGAAATGCGAATGCCTCCACGCCAAGCGATTCGTCATGGCAGTCGAGTCCGTCCAAGGAGCACTTGGATTCCTGTGATTGCTGCACAGGGCCAAGATCGCCCCCCTGGCTTGAACAGGGGATGCGGGGTCGCCTCGGGCCACGTGATTGCCGACCTGACTCCGCGACACCGCGCCCGCGAGTTCCGGCGCTTCCTCGACCTGATCGACGAGCAAGTGCCCGACGACCTCGCGGTGCATGTCGTCTTGGACGACGTCGCTACCCACCGCACCGCGGAGATCAAGCGCTGGCTCCGGCGCCATCCCCGCTACACGTTCCACTTAACCTCGACCTACAGCCCCAGCCCCTGGATGAACCTGGTCTAGCCCTGGTTCGCGGAACTGACCACGAAATGGCTGCGGCGCCCACCGAAGCGTGGCCGACCTGACCGACGTCGTCGAGCGCTGAGTGGCCGACTGGAACAAGAATCCGCGTCCATTCGTCTGGTACAAGACCGCCGACCGGATCCTCAACAACCTCGCCGGATACATCAACCGTATTCCCGACTCAGGACCCTAGGAATCGTGAGTGCACCATCGGTGAACCGAGCTACGATGTTTCTGGAACATCCAATCTGCGTGATGGTCTGGGGAATCCGTGGTGAATCCTGCTGAACTCGCAATCCAAGTGCGCTTTGCTCTGTCGCAACTGCCCGACCGTAATGCGCATCATGCATTTGAGGAGATTTGCTACCACCTCACGAAGCAGTTCATTTGCTCGAATGTCCTCCCCGCCACTAGACCGGTGGGGGCAGGCGGCGACCAGGGACGCGACTTCGAGACATTTCGCACCTACCTACGCGAAGAACTCGGCCCACACGGTTGGTTTCTGGGACGCGTCAGCGAAGGCACGCTCGCGTTTGTCTGCACCATCCAGGCCACAGATTTGCGATCAAAACTGAGTCGAGACATTGCAAGGGTTTGCGGCTCTGGACACACAGTTCAGGAGATTGGGGCGTTCACCCTAGCGCCCGTACCCGTTGCTGCTCGACACGCGCTTGAGACCGAGTCCCGAGATCGCTACGACGTGGACCTTCAGTTCCATGACGCGAATTCCATCGCAGCCCTGCTAGCAGAGTACGAAGGCTTCTGGATTGCAGAGCAGTTCCTTGTTTTGCCCGCCGAGATTCGTCCCGACCCACCACCCAACGATCAAGACCTCCCTCAGGAGTACTTAGACCGTAGGCACCGTTGGCGAGAGAAGAGGGTCCCGATCCCTACCCTCGGTGATTTCGTGGACCTAAAGATGGGTCTTCGCCACGCTACATTTCACGCTCAGGCCCGCAACGATCTTCCTTTTTGGCTGGACTTGTTTCGGGCACTCCTATCGATTGCAGGTTTGTCCTCTCACATAAAGCAATGCGCGCGCTATGAACTCGTGGTGGCAACATTCCGAGGCACTGGTGAATTCAAGACGGTAGAAGATATCGCTCGCGCGTACTTCGAAGAAGCTCTGATGGAGACTGAGCCAGCACGCCTAGAAGACGCGAGCGCCCTGCTCATGTACACCAATACAGCCGTGAGGGCTGGACTCACATCGATCACGCCGGCTGACCTCACGGACTGGAACGACCGCCTCGCATCCAGAGCACAAGAACTCCTTCCTGCGGAGAGACCGCATCGTAGAGCAAGTTTGCTCTTCGCTCTTGGCCACCTAGGCCTTCATCCCGCGCTTCAGGAAGACGACATTGAGGAACCGACGGCGGAATCACGTGCAAAGGCACGTCGGATCCAGAATGGCGAAAACCATGCCTTAGTCGATATCGCCTTACCGGCGGACCTTGTGCTCGTTGACAATGACCGAACACTCTCCGCATGGACAGAGCTTGTGAAGAATCTGGACACCACGCCGCTCTTCCCGATTCAACGCATGGCGGACCTGCTACAGCTACTGTTACCACTCTGGAGCACCGAAGCCGAATGGCGAAGGCTGCTGGATCTCGTTGACCAAGAGGTCGAAGGCCGTTCGGGAAGGAGTGCCGTTGCCGCTCGAGCACGAGACAGGGCCATGAAACTCCTGAAGGCCGATCGCCGTCTTGACGCCTTGGAAGAGTTTCATCAAGTCAAGGTCGATTGGTGGGCGGGAGAGACCGTACGCGGTTCACTCCTGGCGATGCTAATGATCTCGCGCATCTATCTGGACCTGCGCTTACCTCTCGCCGCAAAGGCTCACGCGTTGGCAGCATCGTATGTGGCTTGGTCGCGGGGCGATGATGATCTCGCCGATCTCATTCCGCAAGGACTTCTCACTGCTGCGAACTGCGACTTCATCTCCGGTGCATGGTGTAATGCTGTGGAGATGTTTGACTTGGGATTGCAAAGCCTGCGCGTATTCGCGAAGGAGGATGTCGATTTCGATCAACGCGACGAGGTCCAAGACGCTCTACTAAAGCTCACATACATCACCGGTTGCGCCCGTGAGGTGGATGGCTCGCTCGCAGATGCCATTCGAGAGACGAATGCTCGATTTGATCTTCACGAGGTCATCGACATTGTTCTTGAGGAAGCAGAGAGACCCTTCAAAGACTCATGGGCTTCCTTTGCGCGCGACGAATTGACTGGGCCACCGTTCTCGGACCTGGGGGCGTCGATCTGCATTAGATTCTCGGCCCTGGGCACAGACTGGAGAATCGAGTGCGCAAACAACCGTGACTCGACCAGAGCAGCTGAACGGTTCGCGGCCGGAGCGCAAGTCATGCTCGCGGCACTGGCTCGTGAGGACATCTGCCTTGTCCCGGTGAAGATCGCCGTGAGAGTCGAACTGAACAAGGACTCGACTGGCGACTCGTCAGAGGTCATTGAAGCGCTCCCGAGCAACGACGGACGACAATGGGTTGCCCGACTGCAGCCTGCCGGAGTTCCGGGCCATTCAGATCAGAGCGAGATGGAACTCGAACTCTTGACGATGCTCACCATGATTCTCAGAGAGGCATCGCTTCTCCCAGAGGACGACTTCTCAGCGGTCATGAAGCGAGCCCACAAGCGCGGATTGGGACACAAGCTCTTTCCTGCGCGTCCATTCGACGAGCTTTTGGCGGCTTTCTCAACTGAGTTGGACGATCAAGTGGACCGAACCAGCGAGACACCTTGGAACAGCGACGAGGGCAGGTATGGCGCACACGAGGAACTTGAGTGGCAGAACGGGCCAGGGCCTACCTACTCGAAGGAGAAAGCCGACGAGCTTCTTCACACTCGATACGACAATCTCGCCAAGAGTCTTCGGATCACTTCTGTGATGCTTAGGTACTCGCCCCAGTTTCAGCCAACCATCAAAGTTCTTCGCGAGAAGCGCTGGCTCGATTGGCATCTTCTAACGGCCGTCCACAATTTCGTGATGAACTATCGATTTCCTGAGGACCGGTTTGACCGACTGTCAGAGGAAACTCAGAGAAAAATGAAGAGCATGGCATTCGGGCTAGAGAGCGCCACGGCTAGTCCGTTGCCCGTTGCCCGCTTAACGCTTCCAACGCTAGATGAAAACAGGAAGCTTTCCATGTTGGCGCTCTTGAATCACTGGGACTTGGAATGCCATCAGATGACGCCGGACTTCTCTGCCATCGAGAGACTTCTTGCCGCCCGGTATGGATATTGGAACGATGATGTCCCACATGAAGATCCGTTTCCGGGAGCTTGGCAGGAGAGTGATCCCACGACGGATTGAGCGCGCGTCTTGTGGCTCAGGCGCTCGCCCTATTGCTAGCTCAGTCCCGCTCAAACCCCGATCCAGGCTCGAACTTCAGCGTCTGACCGTTTTCCGTGACGGTCCTTACCACATGCTCCGACGCGCCCTCCGGCAGACTCGCCTCTATGTCGATCGTCACCGTCACGTCAGCACCCGACAAACCGACGAGGTGCGCAATGATCTCCTGTGCGATCTGACTTGCGTCGCGGCCCACCCGCGATGGATCAAGCTGCACTGTGCCGTGATACCGGCGATGGGGCTGCGGCCTTGTCTCCGGAGTCGGAGTCGGAGTCGGACTCAATTGCTCAGGATCTCCCTCGGATGTAGGCGGTTCAACGGCCTTGACTTCTTGCTTGAACTGATTCTGGGCGGCCGCCGGATTGACAATGACTCCGGGATCGTCCGCCGACAGAGCGACCTGCGATCCGGCCAACAAGCGTGGAAAGCGTCCACTCTGCTCATCAAACGACTCAGCGTATGCGAAGGTGTCGAGCTCCCAAGTCAGCGTTGCGACACCAGAGCGCAGCGCCTCGATCAGCACTCCAGGACCGGCCAATCGCGGCAGATAGAGTTGCTGCGCGAAGTCGTCGACGAGAGTCCTGATAGGGACGTGGTCCTTCCCGCGCCAGAGCGGCACTTCGTCCAAAGACTTGCGCACGATGGTCGCACCTAGTTTGCCAACGAGATGCTCGTCGCGGCTGAGCCTTCGGCTTGCCCTGACCGCGAGATTGTCACCTCCACTGAGTCGGGAGGATTGCCAGCGCACTTCGGCGCTGGGATTCGACTGAGTTGGGACCATCACCCAGCAATAGGTCTCGGGTAAGCGCGCCTCGACGGCTCCGTTCGCGGCATCGCGTTGGTTCTCGGCTTGCCGCACCTGGTGTGGATCGAGGTTCAACTCGACTCGGTCGCTGAGGATCGACTCCCATGCCAGGAAACGGCGGATTGCCTCGTGAAGGTCCTGGAGACGCCCACTGTCTGCGGCTAGGAACGCGAGAGTGTTGCGGTAGATTCGCGGACCTGTTCCCCGCGATTGCAGGATCGCCCGAGCCGCAGCTTCAGCTTGGTTCTTCTCACCCCTCGTGTAGGCGTGCTCGGGGTCGAGCACGACGAGTCTCGTTTCGAGTTGATCCGGCACGTCACCGCCGCTTTGCGGCATGAGGTGGACGGCGTAGAAGTCGCCGCGTCTCTTTTCGTCTCGCGGGCTGAGGCCCAGGTCCCTCTGCAGCCGTCGCTCGAGCTCCGCATGAATGGCATCGAGGTCACGCTCAAGCTGGTGCGCGCGGTCGTCCGCAAGTTTGGTGACGGTCGGCTGGGTCGCGTACCAGTAGCGCGGACCGTCCTGATAGAGGTAGGTCGCCCCGGCCGCGAGACGGCGTACCGCGTCTCCGAACACCTGCGGTGACTCGCCCGGCATCACGCAGCCAAGCTTGACACGACGATCCTCGATACCCCGTTGACTGGTATCGGACGTGGGTGCCGACCCCAGATAGATTGTCCTGGCGGCGCGGCGGGTCGCGCTCAGTTTGCCGAGGTTCGAAACCTCGTTGTCGAGCTTCAGCGGCAGCGAGTTTGGACCATCGACATCGACCGCGATGATCGGAGTCCAGTTATCGGAGAGGTACCGGGTGAGTTCCGATTGCACCCGTGCGTCGTCAATCGGGATCGTCGAGGGTAGGATCAGCGGATTTCGGTCGCCTTTCTCCCAGAGGCTGTGGATCACTGCGGCCATCAGCCGCAGGACCCCTCGGGTGCGCTGGAAGTTTGCCAACGTCGACCAGTCTGAGTAGAGCCGATCGAAGATTTCCGGATGTATCGGGTACGCGTTCTGGATTCGACGTTCGTAGTCGGACGTACGACACTCGTCGGGAAACTCGTCGCGTTCCTTGTTGTACAGCTCAGAGAACGCGCGGGCGGTGAGATTGCGTGATCGATGCTGCTCGTCTCCACTGAGCTCATTGAACAGGCGACGACGCACGATCTCGAAGCTCTCCTCAGCCGTAGCCGGTCGCCAAGCGGATTCGATCCTCCCGATCACATTGCGCAAGCGCTGCAGCGCGTCCCGACCGCGGAGGCCGCCGACTTCGATGTCGTCCGCCTGCGAGTGGGAGGAGCCAGGGCCGTCCGAGGCCGGCAATGAAATCACCAGCAAGCACTTGTGCGCTGATCTGGCAGCCTCCGTGAGGGCCTGGGCAAAGGTGAAGTGGGTCTCGAAATCTCCGCCCGGGAGATCCGCCTCGTCGTGCAGCTGTCGGGCGTAGGCAACCCATTCGTCGATCAGGATGAGGCAGGGGCCGTAGTCGTTGAATAGCTCGCGCAGGCGGTCGCCCGGATTGGAAGAGCGCTCGTCATCGCCTGCGATGCGTGCGAATGCCTCAGCCCCGCCGAGCTGCCAGGCAATCTCGCCCCATAAGGTGCGAACGACGGTGCCGTCGGGCTTCGGCGCCGGGCTGCCCGGCGAGATCTTGGTACCAACCAAGACCGCACGACGCACCGGCGGCAACTCGGTGACACCGGCTTCCGCGAGGAGGGATTCGATGCCCGGCAGTGACGCAGGTGCGACGCCGGAGAACAAGTGAAAGAGGGCCAGCATCGAGTGGGTCTTGCCACCGCCGAAGTTGGTCTGCAGTTGCACGACCGGGTCGCCGTTGCCCTGGGTGAGGCGCTCGATGCCGCCGACGAGCAGCTTCTGCAGGCTCTCCGTGGGATAGGTGCGACGGAAAAACTCGACCGGATCGCGGTACTCGTCGCTGCCTTCGCCGAGGTGGACCTGCCACAGATCGGCGGCAAACTCTGCTTGCTGGAAGCCACCGCTGGCCACATCCACGTGCGGACTAACGACCTCGCGCCAGGGCGTCAGCGATTCGGCCGCCGTCGGCTCGATCAATGAGCCGCCGGCGCGGCGTGTGGCGCTTCGAGTCTGTTCGTCGATCACCCGCCGACGGAGCTCCTGCCGCATCTTCGCGACTTCCGCGGCCTGCTCGGCTGAGATGGCGGTCAGCAGGCGAGCGGCAGTGTCGAGTGTGCGTTCCGTGTCGTCGCCGCTGAACTGCTCCTGATGCGCCCACTTATTCCTGGCGTCGCGTAGCTCACTGACGTGTGACCGCTCGACTTGGCCCAGGACCTGGGAAAACACATCTCCCCAGGCGCGCGTTGACATGAGTCCCAGGAGCGCCGCCGCGTCCCACTCGCGGATCGACCGATCAGTGCGCAGTTGCCGGTCGTTGAAGTAGCTTCTGGCCTGGTCGTCGGCTCGTTTGCGATGGACGCGGAGGAACTCACGCTCGACGAACGGCCCGAGGCCATCCTTGAGCAGGTCCAGGGCCTTGCCGACTCGGTCTCGATTAGTGATCGCCATTTGATTGAGCCTTTTGGGCTTATGCGTCGATGAGACCGCGACGATTGAACTCTGCGGCGACGCGATCATAGAACTGTCGAGCGTCGGACAGTGCCTGGCGCGCTTCATCGACCGTCGGATTCGGGCCCCAGTCGGGATAGCGTCCGCCCAGACCTCGATTGGTCAGCTTCCTGAGCTCCATGCCTGCTGTCCACTCCCGCATCTGATCCGGCAGCAGCTCGGCTAGCTCGTCCAACATATGCGAACGCGGAAAGCGGATGTGTTCGAGGAAGAGCGCCGCCTTCACAGACTTCTCGAATGCCTGTTGCGCGCCCGAGCTCACCTGATTGGCGAAGCCCGCGCGCTCATCCAATCTGGTCGCAACCATCTCTGCGCCCGCCAAGTCTCCTTCAGCCGTTTGCAGCCACTCGACTGCCGTCGCGATGTGCGGATCCTCGTCCTCGTAGACCAATCTGCCCTCCTCCAATGCGTTGTTGAGCACCGTGCCGCCGACGCGGCCGCGACGTAGGATGTGTTCCGGCGTGGTGAACAGGATGTCGTTGCGGATCGGTATGTCGTTGAACAGGTCATTGACCGCCAGGCGGCAGGCTCGGCGGTCCGAATCGTGGTCCAGCACGACCAGCAGATCGACATCGCTCCACTCGTCGGCGTCGCCGCGCGCCTGCGAGCCAAACAGCCAGATTTGGATCGGCTGAACAGCCTGGGCGATCCGTTCGACCATGGTCGCGATCACGTCATCGACCAATTCCGGTACGTCTGCCTGGGGGCGTGCTGTGGTCGTCATGACCCCATCTTATTCCCCCGCGAACTCTAGGCCGGCTGACGTGCAACCGCTCGACTTGGCCGGTCGTGAGGAGCAAGAGCGCTTTGAGCGCCTTCTCTGCTGCCTGCTGGGAATGCCAACACGATTCACGGACAGCGGCCATGCTCGATGGTGCACTGGGCGTCGTCGCTAGCTGCAACTCGTCTTCCGCGTAGCGCAGCCAGCGTTGCGGCTCCGTTGGGTCGCTGTCACCGCCGTTCATAGAGCACGCGGGATTCGCTGAGATCGAAGTGCGGCGGGTAATGGCCGTGTTCCCTGAACTGCTCGAACCGCTGCGGCGTGGTCAGAAATGCATCGAACGTGATTCCCGGGACTTGCACACTCTTGCCAATCGCCACTGCCTGCTCCCGATAATCCCAGTCACCGGACAACACGATCAGCAACTCAACTTCGCACCACGCGCCTCTTCCGGTGACGGTACCGCCGAGCAGCAAGACACGCTCAGGCTGGAATTGCGTCACAATGCGATCTGACAATTGGCACAGCAGCTGTTCACTGGCTTCGACGGCCGATTTCGCCTCTATGACCATGACTCAACTCTCCCGGCTTCCCCTCTCCCTCTGGGAGAGGGCTAGGGTGAGGGTCCGCTCCCATTTTACTCCTCCGCGAACTCCAAGCCGGCCTGGCGGGCCGTGGAGGATGGGAGTTGCGCGAGACGCATGATCTCCGGCCAGGACTGGACCAGGCCGTTGTATTGGCGGGCATCTTGCGTTGCAGTGGCTCGCTTCTTGCGGTCGCTGATCACGTAGAGGCGGTAGGCGAGGTCTCGAGCGGTCTCGGCCTGGGCGCCGAGACTGGCGGCGAGCTCGGCTGCTGCCGACTCGCCCTCAGACTCCAGCAGACGGATCAGGTGGTGGGTCATCTCCCAGACGGTTGGGCGACGGTCGGTCTGCGGGTCCCATTCCGGGTCGAGTTCGGAGGGCCGGTAGAGGCGGACCTTGCCGCGACGCGACGCAATCACGCCGGCTTGCACGAGGCCGTCGGGGCTGGTGTTCTTGGCCTTCGAGAGCTGCTCGGCGTCGCCGTACTCGCCCTCGTCGAATCCGTGCTGCTCGAACCAGGTCAGCGCCCAGCGCGAGTCGGGCTCGAACTCGCCTTCCTGCTCGGCCAGCACCTCGTCGAGCGTGGCGTTGATCAAGGCCAGCGCCTCTCGCACGGTCATCGCCGAGCCGTCCGCGTTCAGCACCTCGCGGTACTCGGTGAAGATGCGCATCCCGGGTCCAATCGATGCCTGAGCGAGGTCGACGGGTGCGATGTTGGATCGTTGGAGGTGAATAAGGGCATCGGGGAAATCAGTGCGAAGGCGGTCCTGGAACCCGCGGCGCGTGGCTGTTGGAGCTTCAAAAGCGCGAGGTCGGCAGACGAGCACAATGCTCGAAGCAAGAGCATTGGTGCCGATTGCCATTGTACGAGCGCCTCTCTCCGTGCGGACCGGCCATGTACCGGTAATGGTGAGACCTGAACTGATTGCTGCTTCTAGGAACGTCTCCCAACCTGTGCTGGTCAATCCCTCTTCGGTAGCCTCGGCTTGCTTGAATGCGTAATAGATAGTGAGCGGAAACGATACCAAATCGTTGTTCGCGAGGTGAGAGAGGGCGTCAGAGATGCCGCTGAGAAAGAACTTCTCGGCAGCATGCTTAGACGAGTGTCGATATGGAGTTGCGACAAGCTCTCGCTCTTTGGGAACCGCTAGTGTGGCAAACAAGTCCGACAAATCATTCCTGAGAATATTCCGTAACCACACATAGAAGAAGTCGGACAGGTCGGCGTATCCAACGTTGTCGTAGTACGGAGGATCAGTCGAAACTACCGCTGACGGGAGTGAGTCCTTGCCGCCGTTCTCCGATAGGTCGGCCGCATCCGCCTGAAACGCATAGCCCGGAATCGGATGGTATGGCAGGAACTTTACTGCTTTCGCTACCCATTTGACCTGACCCATCCAGTTTTGTGTCGAGCTGGAAAAGAGGTTGGCCTCTGCAAAGTCCCAGAGCATTGGCAAGGCTTGACGAGAGAAAGCGCCGGCGACAAAGTCGCCGGCGCTTTGCCAGCGGGAGATTGTGCAACTGCTGTCGGACGACTTGCTTACGCATAGCGCGAAAAAAATTTTCGTTAAATCTGCATACTCATTTGAGACTTCTTCCGTCAAACCAGCAGCAATAGCATCACCTCGTACCCGCTCCCGCGCCTCCGAGACCAGATCGGAGAAGGTGGTCAGCGCCACCAACTGTCGGTCGGTGAAAAGGTCACCAAAGGTCGTCAATCCGTACAACGGGGTAAACATCGAGCGCCGATCTGGGGCAATAGAGGCTTCCGGTCTCCAATCGGGAATGGCACTGAGAGGCGCTTCCTCATGCTCGTCGGTGGGAGGGAGATAGACGCGCGTCCGATCTCCCTCGGCGACAACTGCAAGCAAACGCGCGCCCATTCTTCCTTCAATGCCTTCTGCCTTGATGTAGTCACCGTTCAGTGGAGTGCTGGATAGCAAGCATTCAAAGTTCGCACCACGAGCAAGCTTCGTCCCATTCTTCGCCGACTCCGGCGCCACACCCGACCGCACTTCAAACCGATAGCCGCCATCCTCGATCACCGGCTCGACCCAGGCTTCCTTGCCCTTCTTCTTGGACAGGATGAAGGTCGAGGCGAGGGGCACGTCGACATCGGCGAAGGCGGGGTTGGGGCTCTTCACCGTCCGCGCCCAGAGCCAGGCGATGACCGTCAGCTCGCGGCCGACGTAGGGCTCGAGGTCGGGCCGGTCGGCGGCCATCTCCTCGGTCACCAGCACCTTGGGGTAGAGGTGGCCGATGCGCCGCTCGGCCTCGTCGCGCATCCACTGTCCGTAGTAGCGCACATCCTCGGCCAGGCCCTCAGCGCCGCGCCAGGTCTTGTCGATGAGGCGGTCGCGGGAGGCCCACACCCTAGCCCTCTCCCTCGGGGAGAGGGAATCAGAAGACCCCTCTGCGGTCCCCTCTCCGGTCCCCTCTCCCGCTGGGAGAGGGCTAGGGTGAGGGTCCCCGTCCGGGTGAACAGGCGGCTTCCCTGCGAACTTAGGCGGAATCTCGATCATCGCCTTGTTGATCAGCACAGCGACCGGGTTGAGGTCGGAGGCGTGAGCCTCGAGACCCAACCGCTGCGCCTCCAGCGGCAGCGAGCCGCCGCCGGCGAAGGGGTCGTGGAAGGCCGGCAGCTTGTTGCGGTTGAACAACTCATCGGCGCGGGGATGGTCGGCATTCGCGGCGCAGGTCCGACGCCACGACTGCCAGATCTCCTTGCGCGCCCGCTCCAGCACCACCTCGTTGGTCGTGTTCTCCCACAAGACCAGGTCCTCAATGATCTTGAACAGCCGCTGCCGCTCTTTCTCCTGCTCTGCCTCGGTCGGGAAGAGGTCGGGATTGGCCGACGGGTCGTCCACCATCTGAGCAAAGATCACCGCCCGAGCCGCCGCCAGAGGTCGTCGAGCCCACCAGAGGTGGAGGGTCGAGGGATGCCCATGCCGAATCGACTTCTCTCGAGCCGACGCCTTGTTGATGGCGTCAAGCGGCAGAGCGACCTCAATCAGCTTGCGCTTGGCGACCACGGGATGGTCGGTCATGGTTGGTGTCCAGTTCGTTGGCGTTGGGCTCGCTAGTCGACACCGACGGACAGGTGCGAGCGCGGCCTGAGGCGTTCCTTCAGAGGGTCGACGAGGAACCCCATCGCTTCCAGAACCAGGTAGCCCAGCAGCGGCTCTGTGTCCTCGGGCGCGTAAATCACCTGGACGGGCAGTGAGACGCCAGCCAGGCTGAGTGTCGCCAAGCCAACGCGCCTGAGTGCCGACGATCCGTCGGCCATGTAGACGCGGACGATTTCAACGGCGTCCACTCCGATTCCATTGAGCACATCGACAGGGACCGAGCTCATCGTGGAACCGGTGTCGACGAGGAACTCCGCATCCCAGAAGCGGTCGGAATCGAAGGGATTCGAGACGCGCACGGGGACTCGGACTTCGCCCATTGGGGACTCCTTCATGCTCGCTTCCAGGCGTGTCATTGCCTCAGGCTCGGCCACGATTCGCTGCATCATCGGCCTCCTCGCAGGCGCTCAACTCGGCGGGCCGGCCCGCTGCATCAGCTCCGTGAAGTCGTAGTTTACGCTCGTCACGCCGAAGTCGGGCTTGCGCTGGAAGGGCTGACGCAGGTAGCGCACATCGTGGCCGCCGTGCTCATCGAACGCGACCAGTGCGAGGATGAAGTTGTCGGGCTGATTGAGCGAGTAGAGGACTTCGTTCTTGGTCACCGTCACGGTGTCCGCGTCGGCGCGGCGTCCCTTGACCTCGATGAAGCGCAGTCCTTGTCCACCCGAGGGATCACGACTCTCGATGTCGTAACCGAGCTGCTCGAACTCCCTGTCCTCAGGATCGAATCCGAGTCCGCGTTCGACTTCCATCGCGATCTTTCTTGCCTCAGCCGCCACGGCTTGCGTGTCAGTGGTCGCAGCGGGTGCCTGCGAGCCGGTC
Source organism: Dehalococcoidia bacterium (assembly GCA_965207365.1). Taxonomy (GTDB): domain Bacteria; phylum Chloroflexota; class Dehalococcoidia; order Bin125; family Bin125; genus Bin125. The sequence goes on from OZ242281.1 coordinate 2,746,878, forward strand.
ATTTCGGCAATCAGGCCAGCGGGCACAACCATGAGTCCGCCAATCACGACAGGCGGTGAAGCGCTAATCGCGGACTCGCGCTCAAGTTCTTCCAGTCGCTTGCGCAGGCGTCCCTGCAGGTCGTCAGCCCGACGCCGCGCCTCTCCAGCGTTGAGGCGGGCGTTGACCTTGCCGGCCGCTTCCTGCTCCTCAAGCTGCGCGGCTCGATAGTCCCAGTGGTTGATCTCCTTGATCAGGCGGTCCTTGACGGCGTCGCGGGTCTTATCGATCCAGCGCACCCGCCGGCTGCGTACTTCAGTCAGATGTCCAGGCGCAACTTCCGAGATCAGGTGCTGCATCGCCCGCTGTTCCAGCTCGCGCGTGATCCACTCGCACTCTTCACGTGCGAGGAAGTCGTCCACGCCCGGCTCGTCGTCGCGAAGCGGGCGAAGGTCCAGATAGGGCGCGTAGTTGATGTGACGCGCGTTGCCCTCAGCATCGAGTTCGACGTACAGCATCCGCTTGGAAATCGTCCGCCGTTCGCCAGAGGCGAGCACGCTGGAGTCCTGGATGGCGTGCTCGGCGTAGAACAGCATCCGCGGCTCGCTGCCGGGGTCTCGCTCATCGACCAGGATCGCACCGCGCCGCAGCAGGTCGCGGTGGCGTTCGAGGGTGAGGTCAAGGGTCGCGTCTAGCAGCGGATGTCCGGGGCAGATGAATGCCGCCAGCGGCTTGCCCTGGGGTGAGATCAGGTCCTTTTCGAAGACGACCCGTTCGTAGCGGCGCAAGACCGGCTCGCCCAGTCCGATGATCCGGTCGCGGTCGCGAATCGGCGCGGGCACGTTGGTGATCTGGTAGCGACGCGATTCGCGCTCGCTCATCTTGCCGCCCAGCCGGTGGAAGGCCTCGCGGAAGAACTCCTCGATGTAGTGCGGCTGCAATCGCCGCGCCTCGGCCCGTTCCATATCCTCGCGCACACTGGCCACGCGGCTGGCGTCCATGATCTCCGGCGCCAGCGCCTTATCGTCCATGAGCTGTTCAAGGTGCGGCCGGTCGATCGCGTTCTCGATAACCGTGTTGAGCCGAGCGCGGACCTCTGGTTGTTCACCGTGACGGATCGCTTCAATCAGCAGTTCGCGGAGCGGTCGACCTTCGAAGTCGAGCTTGCCCAGCACGTCGAAGACTTGCCCGCCGAGCGCCGTCCGAGCCTGTTCGATCTTCTCCAACAGCGTCCGATAGACATCGCCCTCGCGCGTCTCATTGGCGACGAGGTTGAAGAGGTAGCAGATCTCAGTCTGCTTGATCCGGTGGATGCGTCCGAAGCGCTGCTCAATCCGGTTGGGGTTCCAGGGCAGGTCGTAGTTGACCATCAGGTGCGCACGCTGCAGGTTGATACCCTCGCTGGCGGCGTCGGTGGCGAGCAGCACTTGGACATCGGTGTCGTGGAGGAAGCGCTCTTGCGCCTTCTGCCGATCCTCACGGCCAAGTCCGCCGTGAATCACCGCCACCGCCTCGCTGCGCCCCAGCAGTCGGTTGGCGATGTTGTCGTAGAGGTAGCTCAAGGTGTCGCGATGCTCGGTGAAGATCACGATCTTCTGATTCCGCGACGGCTTCGGCGGAGGGATGGGTCCTGAGCCATATGGAGGGGAGTCTTCAGCCACGCCTAGCCCGCTGGACAGGTCAAGCAGATATGAGAGCGTCGAGGCGAGCTCTTTCCACTTGGTATCGCCGGTGCGCTTGACTTCCCCAGCAAGACGTTCCAGTCGTCGCAATGTGGCGATTTCAGCTTTGAGTTCGTTGATTGTGCGCGAGGCTGTCGCCTGGTCGAGGATGGTCCGGCTCAGTTCCTCAACTTCTTCCTCCGGCGCATCGTCGAGTTGGTCGAGATCGTCCAGATCGTCGTCATCAAGTAATGGCATTGCTCGGTCGAGGGTCTCGGCACCGCGCTTCATCACCTCGACTTCTCGCTGGCGACTCTCAAGCCGCTCACGCCGGCGGCGTAGCGATTGCAGGATCGCCTCGGGTGAGGATGCGAGCCGTCGCTGAAGCACGGTGAGCGCGAATCCAATCGTGCCGGCTCGCTTATCGTTGTTGAGCTTCTCTGCGCGGTTGAACTCTTCGCGGACGTAGTCGGTTACTTCCGTGTAGAGCCGAGCCTCGGGCGGCGTGAGCTCGAATGGCAGCGTGTAGGCGATCCGCTCAGGGAAGAGCGGGCGGCCGTCAAACTTGAGCAGCTTCTCTTTGACCATCCGACGCATCAGATCGTCGACTTCGACGCGATGCACGCCGTCGCGGAAGCGACCCTCGAAGCGGTCACCGTCCAATAGCGCGAGGAAGAGCTGGAAGTCAGTCTCCTTGCCGTTGTGCGGCGTCGCGGTCATCAGCAGGAAGTGGCGAGTCAGCTGCGACAGCAGTTGACCAAGCTGGTAGCGCTTGGTGTACTTCACTTCGCCACCGAAGAACGACGCCGACATCTTGTGCGCCTCATCGCAAACCACGAGGTCCCAGCGGCAATCGGGCGCCTGCAGCTTGGCTTGGACATCCTCATCGCGGGCCAGCTTGTCCAGCCGAGCGATCGAAAGGTCGGTCTCGGCGAACCAGTTGCCAGTGCGTGCCGCCTCCAGCTTGTCGTTGGTCGCAATCTCAAATGGAAGCTGGAACTTGCGCGAGAGTTCGTCCTGCCACTGCTCGACCAGGCTCCCAGGACAGACGATTAGGCAGCGCTTGAGGTCGCCGCGGGCAATCAGTTCTTTGATCAGCAAGCCCGACATGATCGTCTTGCCTGCGCCGGGGTCGTCGGCCAGAAGGAATCGAAGCGGTTGTCGCGGCAGCATGGCCTCGTAGACCGCGGTGATCTGGTGCGGCAGGGGATCTATGTCGGAGGTATGGACGGCCAGCAACGGATCAAACAGGTGGGCAAGCCGAATCCGCTGGGCTTCGGAAACAAGCCGAAAGAGGGCGCCGTCTCCATCGAAGCTCCAGGCTCGGCCTTCCTCGACCAACTCCAGCCGCTCCTCGTCGTCCCGGTAGAACAGCACGCTGTCTGGACGGCCCGAGGCATCCTTGTAGGTGAGCTCAATCGCGTCCGAGCCGAACCACTGGACGTTGACGACAGTAGCGAGACCGTCGGGAACGACGCCGCGAATCGTCGCGGATTGCTTGAGGTCTTCGAGCTTGAGCACTCCGTTACGCCTCCCGTATGGCTCTATCTGTATGCACGGTACTGGCAGCCGAGCAATAGGCACTCGAGGATCATTGGCAAGCGAGCCTTCTGTCCCATGCTTTCCGTGCCGGCGATTGCATCTGGGCGTCCATAGGCTCAGTCAGACTTTTCCAAGTCCGCCTCACAACCCGGTTGCAGCGGCCATCTGTCGCTTTCCAGTGAAGGCGATGCGCTGGGACAAGGTATCCTTGTTTCGAACAAGGAACGCGGCTTACCGTCGCCTGCCCTTCGATTGGAGCACCTTATGAAACACCAACCCGACCTCATCCCAGCCGCCCTCTACGCCCGAGTCTCCTCCGACCGGCAGGATGTCGACCTCTCCGTCGCTGCTCAGCTACGGGCCCTCAGAGACTTCGCCGAGCGCAACGGCTATGTCGTTGCGCGCGAGTACATCGACGAAGCCGAATCCGGGCGATCATCCGATCGACCACAGTTCCGCAAGATGCTCGATGAAGCCAGCGGCGCCAACGCGCCCTTCCAGGAAATCCTGGTCTGGAAGTTCTCGCGCTTCACTCGCAAGCGGGAGCACGCGGTGGCGTTCAAGTCAATGCTGCGTCGCCGCGGGATCCGAGTCACATCGATCACGGAGCACGCCGACGACACTCCGACCGGCAAGCTGATGGAGGCGATCATCGAGAGCGTTGATGAGTTCTACTCCGAAAATCTGGCGCAAGAAGTCACTCGCGGAATGCGCGAGGCGGCCTCGCGTGGCTTCTTTCTCGCCTCCAAGGCACCCTACGGCTACAACCGAATCAAGGTGCAGGACGGTGCGAAAGAGCGACCCACGCTCGAAATCGACCCTGACACCGCGCCAATCGTGAAGGAGGTCTTTGCGCTGTCGTTGCGAGGTATTGGACTCAAGGAAATCTGTAATCAACTCAACGAGCGCGGCATCCTGTACAAGGGTAATCGTTGGTACAAACGGCGGCTGCACTACCTCCTGAAGAACGAGGCATACACAGGTACTGCGGTGTGGGGAAAAACAGCGAAGGACGGCAAAGAGCCCGATCCCGTTCGTGTCTCCGACGCTTGGCCGGCGATTATCTCGAAGGAGACCTACGATGCCGTGCAGGCCGCGTTGCACGCTCGCGCTCCGAAAGTGCAGGCGCCTGGGCGCACCGGTAGCAAGTTCTTGCTCAGCGGTCTCCTGCGCTGTAGCAGATGTGGCAAACGATACCTTGGGCAGAGCGCCAAGAGCGGGCAGTTCGCCTACTACGTTTGCAGCACCTTACATCGCAGCGGCGCTGGAGCATGCGAGGGTCGCTACTTGAATGCGCCGCGTTTCGAAGACCAGATCGTTGCCAACATCATGGGTCGCATCCTCAACGAACAGACCATCACGGAGCTGATCCAACTGGTCGCCGAGGAAGTCGACTCCATGGCCGAAGAGCGAGCATCGGACTTGGCGATCGTCGAGTCCGATTTGGACGATGTCCGACGCCGGCTGGAGAAGCTGTACGACGCCTTGGAAAACAGCGACTTGACCTACGAGGCGCTGTCGCCGCGCATCCTCAAGCTGAGGCACCAGGAGGATCAGTTGGCCGCAGCGCGGGATGACGCAGTGCGCCAACTTGAGCAGCGCCGAGCCGAGCTGCCGTCCACGCCCGAGATCAAGCGGTACGTCGCCGATTTCCGCGATTTCCTTCAGGCGGGCACCATCCCGGAGCGCAAGGCGCTGATCAGAAACTTCGTCAAAGGAATCAAGGTCAACGGGGATGAGGTGTCGATTCAGTACAGCATCCCCATGCCTACTGATCGAGCGACCGAGGATCAAGAATCGGTTCTTGATTTTGTTCAGTCAGGCCCACCCGGCTGGACGGTGACCCCCTACTACGAACTCCTCCGACGGCCACACGAGTATCGGATTCTGTAGGAACAAGAGAATTCCGCCATACCCGGGCTTGACGGAGACCTTTGAAGACTCTCCTTCTCCCCCCTTGCGGGGGAGATGCCGAAGGCAGAGGGGGGTCCGCTGTTCGGGAGCTCTATCTGGTCATCATCAGCCGACCCCCCTCTGTCACTCCGCGACATCTCCCCCCGCAAGGGGGGGAGAGGGGGATAGCGAGCTATTCAAAGGTCTCCGCTTGCCGCGGGTATCTCGATGCGCTCGGCACCGACGTCGCGACCTGGCCGGCCGTCTTGTACGGTCTGGAGTCCGGGCCATCAATCGTCGCTGCTGTACGCGTCGAGATTCCCGTGGCAAGCACGGGAATGACGAACAAGGGTGACCAGCGCGATCTGGTCTAGTAGTGAATCCCCCGACCGACACCACCACCAGCCGCAATCGTGTCGCCTGTGATCGCGATCGACTTCGGCGAGGCCAGGAATGCGACGATGTTGGCGATGTCGTCGGAATCGATGATCGTCCGCACCGAGTTGCCGGCTGCCATCCGCGCCTCAGCCTCGTCGAGTGAGATGTTGTTCGACTCGGCAATCTGAGCGATCCGATCGGGTGTTGCCTCGGTCCGGGTCAGGCCCGGGTGCACAACGGTCACGTTGATGCCATCGGGGCCCAGTTCGTCGGCCAGGTTCTTGGTCATCGCAGCAACCGAGACGTTGCGAATCGAACCGACCGTGTTGCCGCTGCCTCGTGCTGCAAGACCAGAAACGTTGACAATCCGACCCCATCCCTGCGCCTGCATGTATGGCGCCGCCGCTCGCGAACAGCGCAGGTAGCCCAGGACCTTGACCTGCAGGTCGGCCAGGGCGTGGTCGGCAGTCAGGTCAGCCAGCTTCATCGGTCCGTGGACGCTGCCCGGGGAGGCGGCGTTGTTGACCAGGATGTCCAACCCACCCAGCGCCTCCGCTGCGCCGCTGACCATCGCTTCGACAGAGTCGTCGTCCGACATCTCACAAGTAAACCATGAAGCAGCGCCGACCTCAGCCGCGGTGGCGGCCAGACGCTCGGGATCACGCGCTGAGATGGCGACGTCGCATCCTTCTTCGACAAGGACACGTGCGATCGCCTTGCCGATACCCCGACTACCGCCGGTCACCAGTGCTCGTTTGCCCTGTAGTTGTAGGTCCATCTCAGGCTCCGTTCGGCTCAGACGTGGGAACGACGCGCTCGTGCGGCGCTTTGAGGAATTCGGTGGGATCGATGGAGTGACCGTCGAGCGATGCCTCGACGACCTTGCCGTACTCGATCACAACATGCTGTGGGCGGGTCGGATTGCGATGACCCTCGCTCGGTCCCAGGGCCAGGATCTCGGCTTCCAATCGGTGCGGAGTGATAGTCAATGTCCCAATCGCGCCCAGCCGAGTCGAGAGGTGATGCGGCAATGAAGGACTACCGGGATTGATCAGCAGCACGTCGTCGCGATACTCCAGCCGCTCGACGTGCGTGTCGCCGCCGATCAGCACATCCACCCACTCACCGTCGAGCGATGCCGCGAGGATCTCGCCGATCGGTCTCGACTCGGGCCGCAGTTCATGCGCGATGCCGACGCGAAAGCCCTCGACATCGAGGAAGTGCAGCTCCTTCATCCTTGGATCGTCAAAGATGTCGTTGTTGCCTCGCACGGCGAGCACCGGCGCAAACTGTTCGCACCAGTCCAATACGGCCGGCACGGTGATGTCCCCGCCGTGCAGGATCAGGTCCATGCCGGTCAATGCTTCGCCCGGATCGGAGCCGAGTTCGTCCATTGAGTGCAGCAGTTGTGGGAGATGGGTGTCGGAGATCAGGCCGATGCGCATGCAGGCAGGCTACGCCTGAGCAGGGATCGGCGCTAGCCTGTGACCGCCCGCGACTACAGGTCGCGTCCACACGTCGCGACTACAGGTCGCGTCCACACGTCGCGTTTACACGAAGCGGAACGACGACGAGGAAAGGTTGTGAGATGGCTCAGGAACGATTAGCGGCAATTGCCGGCATCCACGAATACCCATTGCGGGTCGCCCCAGGCGTCTCGTCGATGCAAATCAAGGCCGACTCGATGAAGAAGGCGCTTGAGGACGCCGGACTCGATTGGGGCGACGTTGATGGTCTCTACGACGCGCTCGACGGCGAAGGCGGCGGTGGTCTCGGCTTGGCCGCCTACCTGGGGATCAAGCCGCGACTGCTGGACACCACGCAGGTCGGCGGCTCGTCCTACGAGTTCCACGCCTCGCACGCGCTGCGCGACATTGCCGCCGGTCGCTGCAACGTCGCTGTGACGACGTACGGCTCGACCGCCGCATCGCTGCGGGTGCCGATCGGCACCGGCGGCATGGGCCGCGGCGGCGCATCGTGGCAGCAGAACATGGAAACGCCCTACGGCGGCACCCTGATTAGCAACTACGCGATGGTCGCCCATCGTCACATGCACGAGTACGGCACGACCACCGAACAGCTCGCCCAGATCTCGGTCGCAACGCGTAAGCACGCGATGCGCAATCCTGAGGCTGTCAAGGCGATGACCGACCTGCAGTTCGTCAAGGTCGACGAAATCTCGGTCGAGGACGTGCTCGAGTCGCGAATCATCGCCGACCCGCTGCACCTGCTCGAGTGCTGCATGATCTCCGACGGCGGCGGCGCGGCGGTGTTCGTCTCACCTGAGATCGCGCGCGACATCCAGAAAAAGCCCGTCTGGATCATCGGCGCCGGCGAAGCGACCAAGTACCGCGAGAACGGCGGCGACATCACCACGTCGGCCGGCGCGCAGAGCGCCCCTGCGGCATTCGCACAGGCCGGTGTCACGCCGGATGAGATCGACATCGCCATGATCTACGACTCGTTCAGCATCACCGTCGCCGTCATGCTGGAAGACCTTGGATTTTGCGCCAAGGGCGAAGTCGGCCAGTTCATCGACGACGGCCACCTTGCCTTCGACCAGCCCGGCCTGACGCTCAACACCGATGGCGGTGGACTGTCCTCCAACCACCCCGGCATGCGCGGACTGTTCCTGCTACTCGAATCCGTACGCCAGCTTCGAGGAGAATCCACCAGCCAGGTTGACGGAGCCAAGCTCGCCGTCGCACACGGCAACGGCGGACTCCTCGGCGGCACCCACACCGGCGGCACCGTCATCCTCGCAGCCGACTAACAGGACTCCGACCTCCCCGCTTCCCTCCTCTGGGGGGAAGCTGCCGAAGGCTGAAGGGGGCTCCCTGTATGACTACTTCAGCCACGACAGCCTCAGTACGAAAGACGAAATGACAATGGCCAACCGACCACAGCCCAGTTTCCCCGAGCCCGACACTCAGCACTTCTGGGAAGGCTGCAAAGAGGGCGAGCTTCGCTACCAGACCGACTCCGACGGCAACGTCGTCTTCTACCCGCGCGGACACTCGACCGTCACCGGCGACCGCGACTTGAGTTGGAACGTCTCCTCAGGTCTGGGTACGGTCTACACCTACTCAGTCGTCCGCCAGAACCGCATGCCCGGCTTCCAGGAGTTGGGCGCCTACGCCGTGGCATACATCGACCTTGACGAAGGCTTCCGCATGATGAGCACGATCGTCGGCGTCGACAACCCAACCACCGACATCAACATCGGACAGCGCGTCCAGGTTGAGTTCGAAGAGCAGGATGGTGAGGGCGCGTACCCGATTCCGGTCTTCCGTCCGGTATGACGAACAAATGTCACGTAGATGTCATGTTCTGATAATGGAACGGCCTGCGTTTCCCATGTCAGCCGACTAAACCGATACGCTCCCGTCCATGTCCAGTCGCCCACCGACCATCGCTGATCGCCTGCGCGACGAGCTCATTGCCGCCGCGCCACAGCATGATCGCGACGCAACGCTCGCGATCCAGGCGAGCGGACTGGTCAAGCATTTCGGCGAGATTCACGCCGTCAACGGCATCGACCTGCGGGTCCGACCGGGACAGGTCTTCGGCTTCCTCGGCCAGAACGGCAGCGGCAAGACCACGACCGTGCGCATGCTGACCACGCTCCTGCGACCAACCGCAGGAGAAGCCAGCGTGGCCGGATTCAACGTCTTAACCGACGACCGCCAGGTACGCCGAGCCATCGGCGTCGCCTTGCAGGAAGCCGGTCTTGACATTCTGCAGACCGGCCGAGAACTGCTGCGTCTTCAGTCTCGGCTCTACAACGTGCCACGAGGCGAGATCGAAGATCGCGTCGCACATCTCCTCGACGTCGTCGACCTGACCGAAGACGCCGACCGGCGCATCGGCGGCTACTCCGGCGGCATGCAGCGACGCCTCGATCTCGCCTCAGCCCTCGTCCATTCACCATCGATCATCTTCCTCGACGAACCGACCACCGGTCTCGATCCCATCTCGCGCCAGAACCTCTGGGACTACATCGTTCGGCTGAACCGCGAAGACGGTGTCACCTTCTTTCTGACCACGCAGTACCTGGAAGAAGCGGACCAGCTCTGCGACGAGATCGCCATCCTCGATGCCGGTGAAATCGTCCAGCAAGGCACGCCCGATGGGCTCAAATCGACCGTCTCTGCCGACGTGATCTATGTCCAGGTCGACGGCGATGAGGAAGCCCAGCAACTCGCCGTCAGCGCGCTGCTGCCCTTGCCCAACATTGAGGATGCGCGCTGGGACTTCAACGAAGGCATTGCCATCTACACCCGCAGCGGTCACGACACGCTGCCGCTCGTCGTGCGGACGTTGGACGACCACGAGCTGCCGTTCAGCAACCTGCGCCTGGCGCGAGCGACCCTCGACGACGTCTTCTTCAAGGCCACCGGGCACCGGATTGAGCCCGGCGATCAGGCCGGTCAACCAGCCCAGCCAGGCCAGCCAGCCCAAGGTGGACCTGCATGAGCGCCGCGCAGGCATCCGACCCGCCGCAGACCTCAGCCTCTCAAGAGTCTGGACCGTTGCGCGTCCTCACCGATGCCCGCTATCTGGCCGTCCGAGCGATTCGCGAGTCGGTCCGCCAGCCGGGCGTCGAGATCACCAATGTGTTCATCCCCCTGTTCTTCCTCGCCGTCTCCACCGGCGCAATCGCCAACTTCTCGGAGCGCGGCTTCGGCGTCGAAAACTACCTGGCATTCCAGTTGCCCGTCGCCGTGCTCCAGGCCGTGGCTGGCTCATCCGCAGCATCCGGAATCGCCATCGTGCTGGACATGGAGCGCGGCTACTTCGACAAGCTCCTCCTCACCCCCGCTTCGCGCTGGTCGATCATCATCGGCCGGGTCTGGGCCGATGCAGTGCGCGCCATCTTCTTCGCCTCGATCATGCTGATCGCCGCCCTGGTCGCCGGCTCCGGCATGGCCTCGGGCGTCCCCGGCGCGATCCTCATTCTCGTCATCGCCGGACTGTTCGGCGGCGCGTACAGCGGCATCGGCATCTTCATCGCCATGCGAACCGGGAACGCCCAGGCCGCGCAAGCCGGATTCCTGCTCTTCTTCCCCCTACTCTTCATGGCTCCGGCGTTCGCCCCGCTCGCCGTCTTCGACGACTGGCTGCGGATCATCGCCACGATCAATCCCGTCACTTACATCATGGAAGGCATGCGCGGTCTCGTCATGGAGGGTTACGCCTGGCCCGTGACCGAGGGCGGCCAGATCGTCTTTGGAGAAGACGGCCTGCCCAAGACCAAGGATCCCCCCGCACTCCACTGGGCTTTCGTTTCCCTCGCCGGCTTCAGCGTCTTCACCCTGACCATCGCCGCCCTCGCCCTCCGAGCCCGAACCCGCGCCGACTAACTGCGGACACACACCCAACTCTCTGCCTAATCTTTCCTCCCCCTTGCAGGGGGAGGTGCCGAAGGCGGAGGGGGTCCCCCGTACGGACTCCAAGACCTTTCCAGCTATGACCAGGAAATGACTGACCGGCCCTAGGAACACCCCCCAGTTGCCCGACTTCCAGCCACTCGATAGCCTCAAACTGCATTTGAACACCGATTGAACCCAATAGGAGCACAGAATGTCCTTGTTCGAGAACGCCAGCGCCCACTGCGACCTGCCTTGCGGCGTCTATGACCCCGCCCAGGCCAAGATCGAAGCCATGTCCGTCCTCAAGTCGATGGAGAAGTACAACGACTCCGACGACCACGATTTCAAAGCCCGCTGCACGATCGTGAAGGAACAGCGCGCCGAGGAAGTCAAGCATCACCTCTGGGTGCTCTGGACCGACTTCTTCAAGCCGCACCACCTCGAGGCCGACGGCTCAATCCATGAGCTCATGTGGAACGCGACCAAGGTCGCCGGTGAAGCCAAGAAGACCAACGACATCGCCAAGGGCCAAGAACTGATCGATCTGATCGACCAGATCTCAGCAAAGTTCTGGGCCACCGCCGAAGGCCCCGGAGCCGGCGTCTACGCCCAGTAGCCGGCTCATCCCGTCATTCCCGCACAGGGAGACCTTTGAAATACTCCCGTATCCCCTCTCCCCCCCTTGCGGGGGGAGATGTCACGGAGTGACAGAGGGGGGTCGGCGGATGATGACCAGATATGGCTCCCGAACAGCGGACCCCCCCTCTGCCTTCGGCATCTCCCCCGCAAGGGGGGAGAAGGGGAATGTTTCAAAGCTCTCCGCAGGCAGGAATCGAGCCAGGGGCGTGCTCAGACAGTCCGCCGGTATAGCCGCAGTGCGAAACTACTTGGATCATGACTACTGCTTTCGTTGCACCGCCATCACAGGAGGAGTTCGGCGCTCGCTGCGCGGCGGACCCCGAGTTGCGCCTCGCAGCACGGCACTGGACTGGCGGACTTCGATTCGGTATCGGAGACCATTGGCTGGGGTTCACGGTTGTAGACGGCGCGATCAGCGCTGAAGTACCGGAAATGGGTCGTGACACCATTCAGGTCTCTGGACCGGCTGAGGTCTGGGCCCCGATCCTGATGTCGCCCTCACCGCCGTTCGGTCAGCTCACCGTCATGGTCGGACTGGGGGAGGCGGGACTGCAACGGTCGGTTTCCGACAACATCTCGTACTGGCAGTATTCTCCGGCCGTCGAGCGCGCCGCCGAGCTGCTCAGTGAGCCATTGCCTGATCGCCCTGGTGCGATCGAGTCGGGCGTGACGCCGCGTCATGACAGTCCGGTCGGACGCTACGTGCACGTTGATCTCGATGGACAGGACTATCGCCTGTACTACGAGGAAGCCGGCGAGGGCATCCCGCTTCTGCTGCAACACACCGCCGGCGCACATGGCGCGCAGTATCGGCACCTGTTCGAGGAGCCCGCAATCACTGAGCGGTTCCGGCTGATCGCCTACGACCTGCCTTTCCACGGCAAGTCGCTTCCACCCGTCGGTCCGCGTTGGTGGGAAGAGGAATACCAGCTGCGCGGCTCGTTCCTGCGGCAAGTGCCGTTGGCGCTCTCCGCAGCGCTCGAACTTGACCGTCCCGTCTTCCTGGGCTGCTCAATCGGCGGCCTCATGGCGCTGGACCTGGCGCTGCATCATCCAGACGATTTCCGATCGGTGATTTCGCTCGAGGGCGCGCTGAAGATCGACGGTAACCCGGACGCCCTCACAGGGTTCTGGAGCCCGCAAGTCAGTAATCAGTCCAAGGCTCGCATGATGGAGACGCTTTGCGCGCCATCTTCGCCTGAGGTCTATGTGAAGGAAGTTTCGCAGGTCTACTCGGCCGGCTGGCCGGCGGCGTTTCTCGGTGATCTGTACTACTACCTGGTCGACTTTGATATCACTGAACGGGCTCACGAGATTGATACTGATCGCGTTGGCGTTCACATTCTCACCGGAGAGTATGACTGGTCGGGAACGGTCGCACTCGGTCAGGCCGCAAATGACGCGATCGCGGGTTCAACTCACACGGTGATGACGAACGTTGGCCACTTCCCCATGCAGGAGAACCCCAAGGAATTTGTGAAGTTCCTGCTGCCAGTGCTCGACGCCATTGAACGACAAACCTAGCGCAGACTCTGAAGGCGCAACCTGCACCCTGACGTGAGGCCGTCTCAAAAGTCTCTATCCCCCGCTTCACGCGGGGGTCTGCTCGGCGTTCGCGTCCAGACCCCCGTCATTCCCACGCTCCGGCGGAGGCCTTTGCGTAAGTCCGATTCCGGTCCCCTCTCCCCGCGGGAGAGGGTTAGGGAGGGCCGGAGGACAGGCGACGAGTGGTCACTACCAGATAGCGACTCAAGGCCGACCCTCACCCCAGCCCTCTCCCAAAGGGAGAGGGAGTATGCACCCTCTCCCGCTGGGCCGACTTACGCACAGGCCTCCGGCAAGCGCGGGTATGACGGAACAGGGCGCGAGAGATCCGGCGTTGCGAATGTTGAGACAGCCTCACGTGGTGGCGCTGGATGCGGACTGACAGCACTGATTGATCTATCGCCCTCGCTCTGGATCAGCGCGACACGGGAATCGGCGAGGGATGAACTCGACAGTGGTCCCTGAGGGAGGACCCGAACCTCCAGCCGACGATCCCTACCGCGCTCGCCTCGCTCTTGAGCGTTCTCCGGCGGCTTTGGCTTCGTTCCAGGGTTGACGGGTGAAGCGGACTCCCAGGTTTCGGTCGATCTCTCGCCACTTGGACTCTTCCTCGCGGGTGACGAACGTGATTGCTTCGCCTTCGCGGCCCATCCGGCCGGTTCGGCCAACTCGATGGGTGAAGAGCTCTGGGGAATCGGGCAGGTCGTAGTTGATCACCTGGCCGACGCCCTCGACGTCAAGCCCACGCGCGGCCACGTTCGTTGCAACCAGGATCGGCGTCTCGCCGGAGCGGAACTCGCGCATCACCCGCTCGCGAGCGTTCTGGCGCAGGTTGCCTTGCAGCGCGCCCACCGGGTAACCCAGCGCATCGAGCTGACGGGCGAGTTTCTTGACCCCGTGCTTGGTCTTGCCGAAGACAATCACTGCCTCGTCATCGCGCTCGTCCAACAGTGTCCTCAGTGCGTCGATCTTATGCTCCCGCTGAATTGTGTAGATCAGATGCATGACGCTGGGCAGCGTTTGCAGGTCTGCGTCGACCTCTGCCGTGGCGGGCTGGCGCAGGTGCTTGGCTGCGGTCTTTGCCACCCAGTCGGGCAGGGTCGCCGAGAACATCGCGGTCTGGCGGTCGGAAGGTGTGTGATCAAGAATCGCCTCGACATCGCGAGCGAAGCCGCGGTCCAGCATCTCGTCGGCCTCATCCAACACCAGGAAATGCACAGATCGGAGGTCGAGCGTGCCTTGTCGGATGTGATCCAGGGTGCGACCCGGTGTGCCGATCACGATCTCCGGGCCGTGCCTGAGCGCCTGCTGTTCGGTGCGCGCTGAGCGGCCGCCATAGAGCAAGGTCGTCTGCAGCCCGTTTGCGCTGGCGACGGCGTCAGTGACCTGGCTCACCTGGATTGCCAGCTCCCGGGTTGGTGTGAGCACCAGAGCCTGGACCTGGTCAACGGAGGGGTCGCAGCGTTCAACCAACGGGATCGCGAACGCCAGGGTCTTGCCCGAGCCGGTCCGCGCCTGCCCGATCACGTCCCGACCGCCGAGCAGCAGGGGAATCGTCTGCTCCTGGATCGGCGTGGGTTCTGAGATCTCCATCGCGGCCAGCGCCGTCATAGTCGAGCGGCTCAGCCCCATCTCGGAGAAGGCCGAGACCGGACCGACTTCTCCTGAACCGTCGCCGATCGGTTCGTCGGCGCGATCGGGCGCCGCCGGCCTCGCTGCCGGCTTGGCTCGTTGGAGGTTGTCAGACGGTAGTGCCGACCTGGTGTTGCCTTGGCGACCTGCGTAGCACGACTTGCAATACACAGGCCGGTCGGCGCGAGGACGGAATGGAACACTGGTTGAAGCGCCGCAGTCTGCGCAGGTGACCGAGTGTCGAGGTTTGCGCGCCCGCGATCGTCGTCGAGCGGCTACGGATGCTGAAGGCATGTGTCAGGAGACTCCTCAGGGGACGGTGTTGGTTGAGTGAATCGAGGCCGGTGAGCGGGCCAATTGAAGCAAAAATGAAATTCGGATCCTGTGTGGGGATTCAAAGATGATCCATACGTCTTGCTTAACGGTATCAGTGAACGCTCATTCGCAATATCGCGGAGTTACCGCTGGTCACTTCCGCGCAGCGGCGAGCCGAACATGCCCCCGCCAAATCCCTGCTTCCGCACCCTTGACAAGCCCAGTTCGGCGCGTGGTCCCCCCGGGAGGACTCGAACCTCCAGCCTACGGATTAGAAGTCCGTTGCTCTGTCCGGTTGAGCTACGGGGGGTCAGCTCTGCGGACGGCCCGCCTCGTAGAAGGCCGCTCCGCGCTTGTCCAATGATATGTCGACCGACGCCGTCTCCGACCTCCCGTCCGGGTGGTGGAATTCCAACGTGATTCGACCACGATGCGACCCTTCGGGCACGCCGCCTGCCGCCGCCGAGATGCTTAGCCGCGATGGCTGCGGCGCAAATCCATGCCCATCCCCGAGCGCGACGCCGCCGCTCACGTTGATGCTCAGCCAGCTCGGTGTCTCCACCACACGCCAGGCCAGCAGCCCAGAACCGTCGTTGTGAATCAACAGCGGTACGTCACCCGATTCCAGCTGCGACGAACTGATCTCCAGCGTCTTCTCGTCGAGACGCGGCGCCGGCTGACCCAGGATCTGAGCCCGCGTCGCCTCCGCCGAAGGATCGCCGGACGTCGCGCGCGCTTGCGCCCCGCCAGGCAGCGCCATGTTCATTTCGGCGAACGCAGAGTCCGCACTGATCTCTACATAGATCGCATCCAGACCGGCATAGAACACATCCAGGTCTAGGGGCATCCCGGCTGCGCTCAGCGCGGCCAGGTTCGGCAGCGAGATCAACAGCGGATCCCAGAGCCTGCTGCCCAGCACCACGGGTGGATTGATCACGCAACCCAGCACCAGTTCCGGATAAGTGAACTCCCAGCGTCGCTCCTCGTCGCAGCCGTAGATCCCACGTCCCGGCGGCTTCGATGGATGCTGCGGATGATTGATCCCGGCCCAACCGTTGTACGCCCACAACGCGTAATACCACGACTCGATGAAGTTCGGATCATGCGTGCCGACGATCGGGAAAAAGGCGTCGTTCCACTTCTCGGCCAGGATCCGCGCACCGGCCGCGATGTTGTAGGCAAAGTGCGACCCCACCAACGCCTCATACCGCGAAGGCAGCCCGCCGTCGTTATTGATGCTGCTCGTGATCTGCATGATGCCATAGCCACAGTCGAACGAGAGGTTGGGCGCTCCCAGTGTGCCCCAGTCGACCTCGTACGCAGCCTGCGCCATTCTGCTCTCAACCCAGGCGATGGCGTACAGAATCTGCGGTGGAATCGCCGCCGATGGCACTTCGATTCGATCCTCACCGATCGTCAACGCCGGTAGTTGAAAGTCCTCGTCCTCAGGAAAGAGCTGGTTGGCGGCCGCCAAACGTAGCGTGTCGAGATACGTCAGTCGAGACGCTGCTGCTTCATACGCCTCCAGCGAGAACGGAGGCCCGCCGCCGCTATATGGACAGCTCGACGGAGCCGCCTGGACCGAGCCGCCCTCAAGCAACTGATCCACGGCCAGCCCTGCGCTGAGAACGAGCAGCATGATCAGCAGCGTCTTGGCTCGCAGCGCTCTCACCCCACCCACCATCCAACACGCGAAGACTCGCCCAGCATGTACTGCTCTTCCACCACGTGACCTGAGAATTCAAGAGCGCCGCTGCCGAGCTCAATCGTCGCTCCGCCCTGAGGTATCAATAGCCCCAGCAACAGCCCGATGATCGGGAGCAAGATCAATAGCAGCCAGACAATCAGGCGTCGCCGCCCGCGTGGCTTGAAGCTTGACGCATCCACTCGCAGCATCGACCCGTCGGCCCCGCCAGGCCCCACCATGTCGTGCGCTCACACGCGTTCCGACTCTACCACGATGTCTCCAGCTCGAAGTCGCGTCAACCGACACGGAGAGGCGCGGCTCCTGCTGCGCTGCGATCTGCGCTGCGATACTGTGAGCGTCAACAGGCGCGTGGTCACTGCGGCCGCGACTCAAGACTCAAGCGGCATCGACGAGCGATTCAGCGCAGGCCGTTCAGGGCGAGAACAGGAGGCGCCGATGGCGCGCATTGCGATTATTGGATTGGGCTACATCGGTGGTTCAATCGGGATGGGGTTGCGAGCAGCGAAACTGCGCGACACCGAGATCGTCGGGTTCGACGATTGGCGCTCGGCGCGCAACGCCGCCGGCAAGCAAGACGCCGTTGACAAGGTGGTCGGCAATCCACGCGAAGCGGTCGACGGCGCGGGTCTCGTCGTTCTCGCCACGCCGCCCGCCGCAACGGCGGAGTTGCTGGAGGAGATCGCGCCGTCCCTCGGTCGCGGCGCAGCGGTGACCGACACCGCAGCTTCGAAGACGCAGATTCAGGCATGGGCTTCGCAGCACCTCCCCACTGGCGTGTCGTTCGTCGGTGGACACCCGATGGCCGGCGATGCGTCGGCGTTCGGCATCGACAACGCCAGTCCCGACCTGTTCCAGGGCAAGCGCTGGTTTGTCAGCCCGTCGCCGACCGCATCCGACAGCGCAGTCAAGTCCGTGCTCGGCATGGTCCGCGAACTCGGTGCGACGCCTCACTTTCTCGAAGCCGCCGAGCATGACTACGTGATGGCCGGAGTCTCGCATTTGCCGTTGGTGGTCTCTTCGGCACTGTTCACGATGCTGCGCAGCTCGGATGGCTGGCCCGACTTCGGACGCGCGGCCGGCGACACGTTCCGCGCCATGACCGCGTTCAACTCGGGCGATCCCAGCATGACCACCGAGATCGCAGTGACCAACAAGGAGCAGGTCCAGCACTGGATTGACCGATTGGTGCTCGAGTTGAGTCGGGTTCGCGAATTGCTCGACGAGCCGGAGGAGGAAGTCTTCCGCGAGTACGCGGCGGCGCAGATTAATCACGCCAAGTTCCTCGGCGGAGACGATCTCGATCCCGACGCCGGCGCGCAACCGGACATTCCCGACGCGACATCGCAAATGGCGGCGTTGCTCGTCAGTCCGCGCCTGTACGACAAGGTGCGCACGATGACCAAGCGCAGCGAAGAGAAAGAAAAGCAGCGCGAGTCTCGCGGTCGTCGTTGGGGTCGCGGTTGATTCATGTCGACGGATGTCACGGTCGAACCGAGCGGGCCGTTACGCGGCAAACTGAACGTCCCCGGCGACAAATCGATCTCGCATCGCGCCCTGATCTGCAATGCACTCGCAGAGGGCGAAGCGCAGATCACCGGCCTGCTCGACAGCGCCGACTGTCGCTCGACGATGTCGTGTCTGCGTCAGTGGGGCGTCGAGTTTGAAGAGACCAGCGACCGTGTCGTAGTCAGAAGTCCAGGGCAGGGCAAGTTCCGATCTGCGTTGGGCGTGCTTGACTGCGGCAATAGTGGCACATCGATTCGCTTGCTCAGCGGCGTCGCGGCGGGCTTGCCGTTTCGCAGCCAGTTCGACGGAGACGAGTCGCTGCAACAGCGTCCCATGCGACGAGTCCTTGAGCCACTGGCTTCGATGGGCGCAACCGTGGACACGGCCGAAACCGCGCCCTTCTGGATCGATGGTTCCGCCGGGCTGTCGCTCGGATTCGACGACGAGCTGGCTGTCGCCAGCGCGCAGGTCAAAAGTTGCATCGTCTTCGCCGCGCTGAGAGCTGAACAGCCAAGCAGGATCGTCGAGCCCGGTCCGTCGCGAGATCACACCGAGCGAATGCTCTCGGCGATGGGCGCGTCGATCGACGTTGATGGCGCGACGATCGCCGTGCAGCCGGGCGCCACGTTGACTCCGCAGGACGTCGATGTGCCAGGCGATATCAGCGCGGCGGCCTTCTGGATGGTTGCAGCGGCGATGACGCCCGGTTCCGAAATCGTCATGCCTAACGTTGGCGTGAATCCACGACGCACCGGCGTGATTGATGTGCTCCAATCGATGGGGGCGCAGATTGAGCTGTCTAACCGGCGGGTGATGTCGGGGGAACCAGTTGCAGACGTGATCGTTCGTGGTGGCAGGTTGCGCGGCGCGACTATTGACGGCGACATGATCGTTCGCGCGCTCGATGAGATTCCCGTCCTCGCGGTCGCTGCTGCCGTGGCGGAAGGCGCGACCGAGATTCGAGACGCGGCCGAGTTGCGCGTGAAGGAGTCCGACAGAATCGCGACGACTTCGGCCATGCTGACTGCGATGGGCGTCGACGTAGAGCAATGGAGCGACGGGATGCGCATCATTCCTGGCTCGCTGCGCGGCGGCGAGGTTGATTCGTTCGGCGATCACCGTCTCGCGATGGCCGCCGCCGTGGCTGCCTTATCGGCCGATCCAGAATCCGGTCCGACCACGATTCAACGGGCCACTGCGGTCGAGATTTCATATCCGGCCTTTTGGCGGGACCTCGATCGGTTGCGTCATGTCGACGCCGTCTGAGTCCGTGCCATTGGTGGTCGTGATTTCCGGCCCGTCGGGAGCGGGCAAGGACACCGTGATTAACCAGGCAATGGATCTGGACGCCTCGTTGGCTAAAGTCGCGACGGCCAAGACAAGACCCCCTCGAGCCGGAGAAGTCGACGGCATACACCATGTGTTTCTGTCCGACGAGGAATTCGAACGCTGGGTGGCTGCGGACGCATTCCTCGAGCACGTCGAGTCATACGGCCACCGCAGTGGAGTCCCACGAGCAGCGGTCAGCGAGCTGTTGGCTCAGGGTCGCACAGTCATCCTGCGGACCGACGTTGAAGGTGCAGAGACGCTCAAACAGCAGTTGGATCAACCGTTGCTGGTCTTCGTCACCGTGTCCGACATAGACGCTCTGGAACGACGAATCCGCGCGCGTGGAGCCGAGAGCGAGCAGGAGATTGCGGTGCGACTGGCAGAGGCAGAAGCGGAAATGGCGGAGTCGGCATGGTTTGATGAGGTGATTGTCAACACGGATGGTCGTCAGGACCAATCGGCGAGGAGGTTGGTTGACGTGATCGAGGCGGAGCGGCGACGTCGCCAGTAGCTGCCCAACTGCGCGCCGCCACACCGCCGTCATACCCGCGGCAAGGAGGCCTGTGCGTAAGTCGGCCCAGCGCGAGAGGGTGCGTACTCCCTCTCCCTTTGGGAGAGGGCTGGGGTGAGGGTCGGCCTTGAGTCACTATCTGGAAGTGACCACTTGTCGCTTGCCTCCCGGCCCTCACCCTAACCCTCTCCCGCGGGGAGAGGGGACCGGAATCAGACTTACGCAAAGGCCTCCGGCAAGCGAGGACCTTTGAAAAACTCACCCTCCCCCCCCCCGTTGCGGGGGAGATGCCGAAGGCAGAGGGGGGTCCGCTGTTCAGGAACCCTATCTGGTCATAACCCGCCGACCCCCCCTCTGTCACTCCGTGACATCTCCCCCCGCAGGGGGGGAGAGGGGATTCGGGAGTTTTTCAAAGGCCTCCGCTTGCTACGGGTATGACGAGAACACGGATTGCGTCTGTGTCGGCGTTGATGTTTGACTGCGGGCTCAACTGGCGTAGCATTTGCTCAGAAGTGGGAGCGCGCGATGTCGGCCATGCTGTACAGCGGTGAATCGGGGATGCGTGTGCGTCCCACTGCGCACTGCCACACCTCGGGCGGGCAAGGGGCTTGGCGCGGCCAACTCTAAGTTGAGTCGCCACGACGACGCAGTGACGACGCAGTCCCTCTGGATCGAATTTCTGCCTGGACTGCGCCACATCCCCTGGAGCCTGTTCCCATGCCCTCAGCCGGTCAACCTACCCCCAGCCTTGAAGAATTCAAACAGCTCGCTGCCGATGCACAGGCATCGGGCAGCGGCAACTACGCCGCGATCTATCGCGAGGTCCTCGCGGATCTGGAAACGCCAGTCTCCGCCTTCCTCAAGGTGAAGCGTGGTGCCTACTCGTTCCTGCTTGAATCGGTCGAGGGCGGAGAGCGTCCCAGCCGATACTCCTTCATCGGCACTGAGCCCTATCGGGTCTTCCGCGCACCATCAGGCGGCGCAGTCGATCCGCTCGACGAGGTCGAGGCTGAACTGGACCGATACAACCTCGTGCCCAACCCCGACCTGCCACCCTTCCACGGTGGCGCTGTCGGTTACCTGGGCTATGAATCGATTCGGCACTTTGAACCTCGAGTCAAGCCGGCGCAACATGACCACCACGGGCTGCCCGAGGCGTTGTTCCAGTTTGTCGATACTGTCCTGCTCTTCGACCATCTCAAGCACGTGATTAAGGTCGTAACGCACGCACGTCTCGATGGAGACATCGAAGCTGCCTATCGTGCGGCCGAGTTCCGAATCGACGAACTGGTCAAGCGCTTGCAGTCCGGCCCGCCAATCCCTCCTGCAGATGCGCCAGAACCCATCGGTCACTCCAGCGCCATTCGCTCCAACATCGAGCGCGAAGGCTACTTCTCCGATGTGAAGCAGATCATCGACTATGTCGTCGCCGGAGACATCATTCAGTGCGTCTACTCGCAGCGGTTCTCACGAGAGACGTTTGTGCATCCGTTCAACGTTTACCGGACGCTGCGCACAGTGAATCCGTCGCCGTACACGTACTACCTGGAAATGGACGATCACCAAATCGTCGGTACATCTCCGGAACTATTGGTGATTGTTGAGGATGGCAAAGTCTCCACGCATCCGATCGCCGGCACGCGTCGCCGTGGCTTCGACAACGACGAAGACCTGGCGCTCGAAGCTGAACTGCGGCACGATGAGAAGGAAGTGGCCGAGCACGTGATGCTGCTCGACCTGGGCCGCAACGACATCGGCCGCGTGGCCAAGCCAGGCACGGTGCGGGTGACGCAAGAGCTTGATATCGAACGCTATAGCCATGTGATGCACCTGGTCTCGCACGTCGAGGCGGAGCTTGCCGAGGGTGCGACATCGTTTGACGCCGTCCGGGCGACATTCCCGGCGGGTACGGTCTCGGGCGCACCGAAGATTCGGGCGATGGAGATCATCTCGGAGCTGGAAGAGGATCAGCGCGGACCCTACGCGGGGGCTCTGGGATACTTCGGCTTCGGCGGCAACATGGAGACGGCGATCACGATCCGCACCATCATCATGCAAGACGGCGTCGCCTCGGTGCAGGCCGGCGGCGGGATCGTCTTCGACTCCAAGTTGAACGATGAGTTCGATGAGACCGTGAACAAGGCGATGGGCATGTTCACTGCCCTCGATCTGGCCGAGGAACGCTCACGCGCAACGGTCGGCGCCGAGGGGTCTCGGGGCTACTGATGGCCGAATCACTCATCATCGGGTATGGAGTCGTCTTTGACGACGACGGTCGGGTGATGTTGCTGCGCCGTCGTCAGAGCGAGCAGCTCTGGCCGGGCGAATGGTGGCTGCCAGGCGATGTGACGCCGCTAGAAGAAGAGCCGGATGACACGGTCCCTCGAATCTTCGAACACCTCCTGCGCCAACGCGTCCGAGTCTCATATGCCCACACTGTCTACGGCGAGGAACCGACGAGCGGTAGACACACAATTCACAACGGATACGTCGTGACCGTGGAGCAAGCGCTGGACTCTGCGCCGGCGGATGAGACCAATCCCTTTGACGCGATGGAATGGCGGGATGTATCCGCCGCCATCACCGAGTTGCCCGAGCAGCAATCGGAGCTGTTGACAGCCATCATTGAGCGCGTCGAGTCCGGTTGGGACTTCAACGCCGACTCCAGCCTGGAAGCGCTGTTCGGTGACGATGAGGATTCCGAGGTGTCGGTGCCGAACGCTACTCATGCAGAACGGCGAGCAGCCGGTGAGGCCATGCTCTCGGAGGTTTCCGGTCTGGAGAACTTTGCCGAAGCGATTGAAGCTCGGATGGGATCATTCGGCTCGTTCCTCGTTGATCACATCTGGGGCGACATCTGGCAAGATGGGTTGCTCTCACGACGTGATCGCAGCCTGGCGGCGATGTCCGCCGCCGGAGCGCTGATGCAGATCGACGGCTTCGCGTTCAACGCCGGCATCGGCGAACGCAATGGCGTCACGCGCGACGAAATCGTCGAAGTTTGTGTCCAACTGACGGTCGAGTGCGGCTTCCCCTTCGGCAATCTCGCCCTGACGAAGGTGCTCTCGGATTGGGCCGCTTCAGATGATCCGTATCAGCCGACACCGGCAGTCGGCAAGAACGACGAACAGAGACGCGTTGACGCCACGTCCGTTGCTGACACGTTGTTGGGACGACCACTGAGTGCAGGAAGCATCGCCCAGGAAGCGCAGCGCGAACTTGGATCGCTGGGACGCTTAACCGTGGACTGGTCCTGGGGCGATGTCTGGAGCCGCGACCAGCTCTCGCTGCGCGACCGCGCCCTGGTCGTGTTTGCCATGCATCTTGCCATGGGTCGAGAACGTGAACTGGAACGTGATCTGCAGACCGCCAATCGCCTTGGATGCACGTGGGACGAGCTCGATGGCGTGATCGCAATCGCTTCTGCGTTCTGCGGACTACCTCGCGCTTCTGACGCGGCGCGCAGCCTACAGCGGCTGCGCGGCCAATCGAGCTGAGATTCCTAGAATGCGGGCCAACAGATGACCCGCAAACAGACTTCGGGAATGAGGAACTGAGATGCCGACCCACGCAGAACGACGCAAGGCAGGCAGCGAGTTGTTGGCCGAGATGACCGGTCAGCCGGTGGGATTCGCCTCGGCAGCCGAGCAGCGCACGGGCGCATTCGGTAGCTATGTGGTCGACTACATCTTTGGCCAGGTCTGGCAGGGCGAAGAGCTTTCGCGACGTGACCGAACGATCGTGGCGCTAGCGATGCTCGGGGCGCTGGAGCGTTTGCAAGCCGTGCAGTTCCACGCCAGCTTCGGACCGGCCAACGGCGTCAGCCGCGAAGAGATCATTGAGATCGCGCTACAAATCGCCGGCTACTCCGGATTCCCGGCTGGAAACGAGATGGTTAACGTCCTGGTCGAGATGTGGAGCAACGCCGACGGCCAGCCGTACCGCATTCCTCCGGCCGAGTACAAGGACGATGAACAGCGTCATCGAGACGCGGTCGATGTGCAGCGCACACTCGCTGGTCGTGAGGAAGCGCAGGATCCAGCCGAGGCGTTGGCCGGCATGGAAAGGATCGGGCCGGTAGGCAAGCTCGCATTCGAGTTTGCCTTCGGCGACCTCTGGTCGCGGTCGCAGTTCTCGCGACGCGACCGATCATTGGTCGTGGTCTCGATCCTGGTTGCGCTGGTCAAGCCCGACGAGTTGCAATTCCATATCCCCGGGGCGCTCAACCACGGCGTCACCGAAACCGAACTCGAAGGCGTGATGGCAACAGCCGCGCCGTACTGCGGATTCCCGCGTGCGGTCGAGGGCTATCGCACATTGCGCCGCATTCTCCGCGAACGGGAGTCATAGGAAGTGGGCGCCAATGGCGGTTGATACGTTACTGATCGACAACTACGACTCGTTTACCTACAACCTGTACCAGTATCTGTGTGAGTTGGGCGCCGATGTCGTCGTGCACCGCAACGACATGATCACGCTTGACGAAATCGAAGCGCTAGAGCCGCGCCGGATCGTGATTTCACCGGGTCCCAAGACGCCGGTCGAGGCCGGCGTCAGCGTTCCCGTGCTGCAGCGCTTCAGTCCAACGATTCCCACGCTCGGAGTCTGTCTGGGACACCAGGCGATGGGCGCTGCATTCGGCGCGACGGTGGGACCGGCTGGCGAAATCCGGCATGGCAAGGTCTCGTCAATCGAACATGACGGCGACGGAGTCTTCGCCGGTCTGCCCAATCCGATCGAAGCGACGCGCTACCACTCGCTCATCGTCGAGCCCGACACCTTGCCGGAGGAGATCGTTCCTAGCGCCTGGTGCGAGCGGATCGACGGCTCGGGCAAGATTCTGATGGGCATGCGCCACACCACATTCCCGATCGAGGGTGTGCAGTTTCACCCGGAGTCGATCCGGACCAAGACCGGCCACGCCATCCTGCAAAACTTCCTCGACCAGTCCGAGGCGTACCACCGTGACTAGTGGCGACCTGGGTCCAGCGTTGGCTGCTGTGATCGACGAAGGTCGCAGCCTGTCCGACGCCGAAGCGTCAGACGCGATGGATGCCTTGATGTCGGGTGAGGCTGACGAAATCCAGGCTGCGGCGTTGCTCACCGGCCTGCGAATGAAGGGCGAGTCCGTCGACGAAGTCGTCGGTCTGGCCCGTGCGATGCGTGAGCATGCCTTGCGCGTCGATCTATCGGATCTGCCTCGGCTGGCCGACACCGCCGGTACCGGAGGGTCGGGTAAGCACACGTTCAATTCGTCGACCGCTGCTGGATTCGTCCTGGCAGGCTGCGGCGTGCCCGTGGCCAAGCATGGCAATCGGGCGATGTCCTCGAGCGTCGGCAGCGCCGATGTGCTTGAGGCGCTGGGCGGACAGATTTCAGTCAGTCCCAACCAGGCCGCGAGCCTGATTCGAGAGGTTGGCTTTGGATTCCTCTTCGCCCAGGCGTTTCATCCCGCGATGCGCTTCGTCGCCCCGGTCAGGCGCCGGATCGGTGTTCGCACAGTGTTCAACATGCTTGGACCGCTAACCAATCCCGCCCGCGCGACGCATCAACTCATCGGAGTGGCGCGTCCCGAGCTCGGTCCGCTGATGGCGACGGCGCTGGGACGCCTCGGCGTGAAGCGCGGCCTGGTCGTCCATGGTCAAGAAGGACTGGACGAGGTCTCGCCGTCTGGCGAGACGACTTGCTGGCAAGTCGACGGCAGCGAGCTGACCGAGTTCACGGTCTCACCACAAGACTTCCAGATTCGTCCTGTGCCTCTGTTCGCCGTAAGCGGCGGCGAGACTGCTAGCGAGTCGGCTCAGATGATGCGCGAGGTGTTGGGCGGCAAGACATCGGCGCTGACGGGGTTCGTCACGCTCAACGCAGCAGCCGGACTGCTGGCCGCCGAGGAAGTGCCGACGTTCGCCGAGGGCGTGAGCAGAGCAGCGGAGTGCATTGACGACCAGCGCGCATTGCGCAAGCTGGAACTGTGGGTTGAGCGATCACAGACGATTGCCATTGCAACCGAAGCGCAGAAGGCGACATAATGGCGTCCGTTCTCGAAGGCATTGTGGCCGACACTCGCGCCTCGGTCGCCGAGCGCAAACGCAGCGCGCCGGTTGAGGAGTTGCGACGAATCGCGGTTCAGCGTGCGACGCGGAACGACTTTGTCGCGGCGCTGCAGCAGCCGGGCGTCGGGCTGATGGCTGAGATCAAACGCGGTTCACCTTCCAAAGGCCTGTTCGCTCCCGATCTTGTGCCGTCGGAACTCGCTCAGACCTATCGAGAGATCGGGGCGATCGCGGTGTCTGTGCTCACCTCGCCCGCATTCTTCGCCACCGATGATGACCTCTGCGCCGCGTCGCAGGCGCTCGCCGGCAGTGGGCTTCCATTGCTGCGTAAAGAGTTTCATGTCGATCCGTACCAGGTCGCCGAAGCGGCCGCGCTCGGCGCCGACGCGTACCTGTTGATTGCCAAGACGTTGACTGCTGAGGAGTTGACGGAGTTGTTGCGAGCAGGTGAGGAGCTTGGATTGACGGCGTTTGTTGAGGTCACCGATGAGATGGAAACTGCGATGGCGCTCGACGCAGGCGCTGCGGCAATTGGAATCAACAACCGAAATCTGCATACATTTGAAGAGGACCTTGGCACGACTGAACGATTGCGAGACAAGATTCCAGCCTCGGTGCCGGTCGTCGCCGCGAGCGGCGTGCGCACGCGAGAGGATATGCAGCGGATGGAAGATTGCGGCGTCAACGCGGTCTTAATCGGGGAAGCATTGGCTTCGGCGGCAAATCCACATGCCAAAGCGAGAGAGTTGCTGGGACGATGACGTTGGTCAAGATCTGCTCAGTGCGCGCCGTCGAACATGCCGTCTGGGCCCGCGAGGCAGGAGCGGATCTGGTCGGCATGATCTTCGCCGACGCGCCCAGGCGGATCGACATCAAGGTTGCCCGTGCGGTGAGGCGTGAACTCGGGCCGCGAGTCGAAATCCTGGAATCGAGCACTGCAACCGTCGAGCGTGAACGGCAAGCCGCCGGTCAGCCGCTGCTCGTCGGGGTGTTTGCTCGTCAGTCGGTAGACGACATCGAACGCGTGCTGGATCGGGTCGACCTTGACCTCGTGCAGCTCAGCGGTGGAGAACATCCGGCGCTTGCCAGTCGGATCCGGCGCGCCGTCGTGCGTGCCGTCCACGTGGCCGATGGCATGGACGCTGACGCCGTGCGCCGAGAGATTGATCGTGCGCCCAACACCGTAACCATGCTCGATGCCAAGTCGAAACAAGGAGGCGGGACCGGACAGAAGATCGACTGGTCCGTAGCCGCAGAGCTGGCCGCCAAGCGGTCGTTCGTGCTGGCCGGCGGACTGAATCCTGAAAATGTCGGGGACGCCGTTCGTTCCGTGCGTCCCTGGGCGGTGGATGTGTCTTCAGGTGTCGAAACCGACGGCGTCAAAGATCGAGACAAAATCCGCGCGTTCATTGCCGCGGCGAAGGGTGGGTAGCGCAGTGGTCAAGGAAAACGGAGCATTCGGTCCATTCGGAGGACAGTTCGCGCCGGAGACGTTGATGCCGGCCCTGGCCGAGCTGGAAGAAGCCTGGCTGGACGCTCAGGCCGATCCAGAGTTTCAAGCCGAGCTGGACGGCATGCTCAGGGATTACGTCGGACGTGAGACGCCGCTGACCCATGCCGAACGACTCTCCGAGCAGCTTGGCGGAGCCCAGATCTGGCTCAAGCGGGAAGACCTCGCACACACTGGTGCGCACAAGATCAACAATGCGCTGGGACAGGTCCTGTTGGCCAAACGGATGGGCAAGCCGCGGATCATTGCCGAGACCGGCGCCGGGCAACACGGCGTCGCCACTGCGACCGCATGCGCGCGATTCGGCATCGAGTGCATTGTCTACATGGGCGCCGAGGACGTGCGACGCCAGGCGCTCAACGTGTTCAGGATGAACCTGCTGGGAGCGGAAGTCGTTCCTGTCAACTCGGGCGCGCAGACGCTCAAAGATGCGATCAACGAAGCAATCCGGGATTGGGTAACCAACGTGCGCACGACGCACTACCTGATCGGCAGCGCGATCGGTCCGCATCCGTATCCGATTATCGTGCGCGAGTTGCAGTCCTGCATCGGTCGTGAGGCTCGAGAGCAACTGCAGGAGAAGATTGGCAAGCTGCCCGATGTCGCGGTGGCCTGTGTCGGCGGTGGCAGCAATGCGATCGGGTTGTTCCATCCACTGATGGACGACCCGGTGCGGTTGATTGGGGTTGAGGCCGCCGGCGAGGGATTGGATGCCCGTCATGCGGCGACGCTGACCGCCGGAGCGCCCGGCGTCTTACATGGCACTCGCAGCTATGTGCTGCAAGATGAGCATGGACAGATCACCGAGGCGCATTCCATTTCGGCTGGTCTCGACTACCCCGGCGTGGGACCCGAGCACGCCTGGCTGATGCTGACCGAGCGCGCTGAATACGTATCGGTGACCGACGATGAGGCGCTCGACGGACTAAAGTTGCTGTCCGAGACCGAAGGCATCATTCCCGCACTCGAGACCGCGCACGCCATCGCCTACGCAGCCAAGATCGCGCCCGAAATGAGCCCTGATCAGACACTGTTGCTCGGCTTATCCGGACGGGGCGACAAGGACGTGGAGATCGTGCGCGATGCGCTGGCATCGCGAGACGACTGATGCCCGAGGATGCGCTGCGGCTCATCGCGCAGCCTGCCGACCAACAGTCGACACTAACGCTGGTCGCTCAGCCAGCCGGTCAATCGAGCCCGGCGCCGATCTCCTACGTTCCCGACACACCCGACACACCCGACACATGGCTCGATCTTCCGGCGCCGGTCACCTTCGAACCAGAAGCTGTCGAACCCACGCCTCGCAGCCTGGGCCGCGTTCGGATGCCGGTGCGGGTCTTGTTTCTTGTCCTATTCAGCATCCTCGTCATCGTGGGCCTGATCGTCGGTCTCCGACTCTCGAACATCGATGAAGATCTCGGTGCTACCTGGTTCTTCGTCGTCACTGTTGCGGTCTCGGAGATAGTGCTCGTTGCGCTCTGGGTCGCTTTGCCACGCTGGATTCTGCGCCGCCACGATTCCATCCAGGTGGTGAAGTGGCGACGCCCCCAACGAGTCGACCTGGTCTGGGGGATCGGCGGGTTAGCGCTGATGGCAGTGACATGGATCGTGTTCGTCGAGATTGCCGACTGGGGCAATTGGTGGTGGACGGTGCGTACTGAACCGCCGGAAGACTGGAACGCGTTCCCCAATTGGTGGGTCGCGGCCGCAGTATTCGTTGGCTCGGTCGTCATGGCGCCGTTCATCGAAGAGACATTCTTCCGAGGCTTCATCCTCGGCGGACTCAATCGCGTCTGGTGGGTTATCCCGTCGGTGATTGTCAGCGCTGCGCTCTTTTCGGCCATGCATCTCAATCTGTATGTGGCGATCCCATTCGCCTTGTTTGGCTTGATCCTGGCCGCTCTGTACCTTCGAACCAGGCACCTGACAGCGCCGGCTTTGGCGCACGCGGGCTGGAATCTCGGCGTCAGCGTGCTATGGATCGTGAGATACGGCGTGGGATGACTCAACCAAACGACATCGATGCTCAGGGAAACCAACTCCCGGACGAGCAGTCAATTGACCGCGGCCTGGAGGGGTTCAAGCTGGTTGGCTGGGGACTGCTATGCACCCTGGCCTGGTTTGTGGTGCTGTTGGTGACGGGTGTGCTCGTCGGGATGATCGATGACTCGAGCGAGGCGATCAGCGAGGCTGGCTTGCTCGCGTTCGTGATCGGGCAAGGCGCCGCAGGTCTGATCGGCTGGTTGGTGCTGCCGCGTCTGATTTTGCGCCGCAAGCTGCGAACAGACATCATCACATGGCGACGGCCGACCTTTGCCGACGTAGGCTGGGCAGTCGGCGGATTGATTGCGATCTACGCCGTCCTGTATGCCTACATCGCGATCGTCAGTGCGGCCGGCTTGGAATCACTAGAGCCGCAGTCGACGATTGATGATGACCGCCTGTTCGTCCATACCTCGGTCATGGTTGCGCTGGGCATCCTGGTGACTGTCTGCGCGCCGATCTACGAGGAAGCGTTTGCGCGAGGCTTCGTGCTTGGCGGATTGAAACCTTATTGGGGAATGATCCCGGCGTTCGTGGTCTCGGCTGCTGTGTTCTCCGCATTGCACGCCGACCTGGGTAGCCTGATTCCGTTTGCGATTGCCGGGGTGATACTGGGGATCGTGTACTTGCGCACCGAGTCGCTGACGGCTGCGTCAATGGCGCATTTCGGCTTCAACGTAATCGGATTCTCGGCGACGCTGTACCAACAGCTTGGTTGAAGGCTTGGTTGAAGGCTTGGTTGAAGGGTGTGGGATGACTGAACTTGGGAAACGCTTCGCTGAAGCATTTGCGGCCGCTGCCGCGAGTGGCGATGGACCGCTGGTCTTCCCATTCCTGACGGCTGGATTTCCGACGCCGGAAGAAACGCCCGACCTGGTCCGAGCAGCACTGCGCGGCGGTGCGGCCGGTTTCGAGATTGGCGTGCCCTTTTCGGACCCCATCGCGGATGGTCCAGTGCATCAAGAGGCCTACACCGTGGCACTGGCTGCCGGAGCCACATTGGAGACGGCGCTCGAAGCGGTCCGCGTGGCGCGCGAGACTTCGCCCGATGTCCCGATCACACTGATGGGTTATCTCAATCCCTTCCTCTCGTACGGGACGGCGAGTGACAGCACAACCGACGATCCCGGCGCCGCAGTTGGACACCCGATGGAGCCACTGGCGAAACGGGCCGCCGAGGCGGGCGTTGACGGCGTGATCGTGGTCGATCTCCCCGTCGAAGAATCTGATGCCGCGAGAGAGGTGTTCGCCCGACACGGCATCTCGATGGTCTACTTGCTCGCGCCAACCTCGACTGCGGAACGCATCGCGGCCGTCGCGGAGCGCGCCTCGGGATTCATCTATCTGATCTCCTTGACGGGTGTGACAGGCGCTCGCGATCAGGTCGCTGCCGACTTCGCGGCGTTTGTCTCACGCGTGCGGTCGTTAACTGACACGCCGTTGGCAGTTGGATTTGGCATCAGTCAGCGTGCCCACGTCGAGGAAGTAGGAACACTGGTTCCGGCTGCTATCATCGGCTCAGCGCTGACCTCGACGATTGCGTCGGCGCCGGTTGATGGCCGTGCTGCGGCCGTCGAACGATATCTTGAGGTGGTTACCGGCCGCCGGAGCGAAGAGACCAGAACATGAACAGCCGCCGCCCGTCCGGAACGCCGCTATTCGCTGACTGCGTCTATATCTCCGCGGCCGGCATCTTTGAAGCCGGTCGCTAGATCGCGTGTCGACGGGAACCGTCGAAGCGCTGATCGCACCGTTGCATCATCCACCACGCCGACTCCCATCTCCAGGGAACTGCTGAGCACCTGACCAATGGCCCCAAGCGATATCGAGCCTGTCTGGCGTCTACGCGGCATTCGCGGCGCGACGACCGTTGAGGAAAACACACGCGCTGGGATTATCGAGGCGACCGAAGAGTTGCTCGCCGAGATGATTGTCGCGAACGACATCGAGTCGAGCGAAGTGGCCTCAGCCTGGTTCACGACGACTCCGGATCTCAACGCAGAGTTTCCGGCGGTCGCGGCGCGGCTCACGTTCAAGTGGAGTCATGCCGCCTTGATGTGCGGGCACGAGATGCAAGTACCGGGTTCATTGCCGTCCTGTTTGCGGATCCTGTTGCATGTCAACACTCCGCTCCGACAGAACCAGGTCCAGCACGTCTACTTGCGTGGCGCAAGGGTGTTGCGAACAGACTTAACAGTTAACACAGAACCATCACGTTCAGTCGGGGAACTGCTGAGAAGATTCAGAGGGAACCCCGATCAGAACAGCGATTGACTGAAAAGGTGACGACATGCTGATTGTCATGAGAATGGGCGCGACCGACGAGCAGGTTCGCGGCGTGCTCGCACGGCTCAAGGAATTCGATCTCGACGGACACCTCTCCCCGGGAAAGGAACGAGTCGTGATTGGCGCAGTGGGTGTGATCGGTGATCCCGACATCCGCCACCAGATGGGACGGATGAGCGGCGTCGAGGAAGTGATCGCAATCTCACGTCCGTACAAGCTGACGGGTCGTGAGTTCCAGAAAGAAGAAACCATCATCGACGTCGGCGGCGTGAAGATCGGCGGCGGCACGATGGTCGTCATGGCCGGTCCCTGCTCGATCGAGAACGAAGAGCACATGGTCACGACCGCCAAGGCCGTGGCCGCGTCGGGCGCACAGATTCTGCGCGGCGGCGCATTCAAGCCGCGCACCTCGCCCTACGCCTTCCGCGGACTGGGCGAAGAAGGACTACAGCACCTAGCGACCGCTCGTGAAGAGACCGGTCTGCCGGTGATCACCGAGGTCATGGAAGCGCGCGACGTCGAACTCGTGGCCCGCTACGCCGACATCCTGCAAATCGGCACACGCAACATGCAGAACTTCATGCTGCTCGACGAGGTTGGCCTGGCACGCAAGCCGGTCATGCTCAAGCGCGGCCTCTCGGCCACGATTGACGAGTGGCTGCTCGCCGCCGAGTACATCATGGCCAAGGGCAACCGCGACGTCATCCTCTGTGAGCGCGGTATCCGTACGTTCGAGACTGCGACACGCAACACGCTCGACCTCTCCGCAATTCCCGTCGTCAAGCGACTAAGCCATCTGCCGATTGTCAGCGACCCGGCGCACGGCACCGGTCACTGGTATCTCGTCGAGCCAATGGCTCGCGCCTCGATGGCCGTGGGCGCGGACGGGCTCATGGTTGAGGTACACCCCAACCCGGACCACGCGTTGTCGGATGGTCCGCAATCACTGACGCTCGAGAACTTCGATTCGCTGATGCAATCGTTGGAGAGAGTCGGAGAAGCGGTCGGACATCCGCTCGCAGCGCAGCCGCAGATGGCCGCCGTCGGCGACTAACGCGGACGCTCCCGGAACAACGTCAAACAACGTCAGTCGAAGCCGTTCGTCGTACTAGAACTCGCTCGAGAGTGCGCGACGAGCGGCTTCGTCACGTTCGTCGATGGCTTGCGAGTTCTCGCCCTGCTCCACCTTGAGTTCGAGCTGATCAAGCGCGCCGGAGACTGACGTCTGCATTGATCTCAACTGGTCATGCAGTCGTCGCAGCATCTCCATCGAGTAGCGGTCGGCTTCGAGTGCCTGCGAAACGGCCTCGGTCGTTGCCTGACCGCGAACGGCGGCTGCCTCTTGATTTGCGCGGGTCACGGTCTCGGTCGCGGAGTGATGCGCCTGGTCGACGATACTCTGTGCCCGCGACTCGGCAGCCTGGACCAGTTCATGCACTGAAATCTGTTGCTCGGCGTCTTGTCGGGCCTGCTGAGCCAGCACAGCGGCCTCTTCCTGCGTCTGCTTGAGTAAGCGCTCGCGCTCTTCCAGCAACCGTTGAGCCTGATCGGCCGATGCCGGCGCAGCCATGCGCAATCGGTCGATGAGGTCGAGCAATTGCTCGCGATCGACGGTCCAACCGGAGCCGAATCGGCTGCGCCGACCGGCGACAACCGCTGCTTCAATCTGATCGATTAATTCAAGGAGGTCGATGGTGAACTCCCGCCTATTGCACCGCCTGTTTGAACTGTTTCGACTGTAGCGCAGATGTTGGCTAGCCCGTTCATTGCCTGTCCGCTGCATTGTCCGGCGGCCAACTCCCCTGATTCGTCATTCCCGCGCTCCGTCGCGGGAATCTCGCGGAGCGATCCGATGGTGCCGAAACCTGACGACTCTCAGTGGCAGCAAACTCGCTCCCTGGCGGCGATCGTTGTGCACCCAACAGCGAGATACCCGCGACGGAGCGCGGGTATGACGGCTATAGAAGTTGTGTGGTTCGTAAGTCGACTTTGCAGGGAAAACTAAACAACAACCCCCTGGGGTTGGGAGACCCTAACGGACCGGTGGGCCGTACCGCTCGACAAGCATCTTGGCGACGTTCGGCGGCACCAGATCGTCCACAGGGTGCCGCAGGGATGCGAGCTCGCGGATTCGGCTAGCCGAGATAAACAGGTGCTCGTGACCAGCCATCAGGAAGACCGACTCAATCTGCGGCGCAATCTTCTTGTTCATCAACGCCATGTCGAACTCGGCTTCAAAGCCGGTCACGGCGCGGATTCCACGGACCAGCACGCTGGCGCCTACCTCGTCGGCGAAGTTCACGACCAGGCCGGTGAATTTGGCGGCGCGAACATTGGGACAGTGCGCCGTGGCGCCTTCGATCATGGCCAGGCGCTCATCGACGCCAAATGTCTCGCTGGAACGGGGATAAATCGCCATGACGACTTCGTCGAACATCGAAGCCGCTCGCTGCACGATGTCGAGATGTCCGTTGGTGATGGGGTCAAAGCCGCCGGGGTAGAGCGCGATCGTCATGATTGTGCCTCCGCGCGATAAGTGTCGATAGCGCCGTCACCATAGCGCCGTTGATCGACTCTGACTAGTGTCCCGATCCGCTCCGGTGGAGGAGGGACGCCGCCGGAAGCCCGAGTCAGGCGCCGCCAGATGGCCAGTGC
This sequence comes from Dehalococcoidia bacterium, assembly GCA_965207365.1. Classification (GTDB taxonomy): domain Bacteria; phylum Chloroflexota; class Dehalococcoidia; order Bin125; family Bin125; genus Bin125. The sequence goes on from OZ242281.1 coordinate 2,781,435, forward strand.
GCCGACCGTGAGGTCGGCCCGTTCTGCGAACGTCTCAATCACCGGCCGAGCGTCCACCCGGTACGGAGGATCTATGAAGATCAAGTCAGGGTCCAGCGGAATCCGCGAGAAGCAACGCTCGACCGGCAGTCGATGCACACGCGCCAGTTCGGTCAGGCCGAGTTCGTCGAGGTTGCGGCGAATCACGGCGCAGGCCGGACCGTTGCGCTCGACGAAGTCAACCGAGGCTGCGCCTCGGCTGAGGGCTTCGATCCCCAGGTATCCGGCTCCGGCGTACAAGTCGAGGACGCGCGCGCCCTCGACGAGGTTGCCGATATCGGGTCGATCGAAGATCGCGGATCTGATGATCGCCGTGGCCGGACGTGTGCCGTTGGCCGGAGAGCGCAGGCGTCGTCCGGCCAGCTCTCCGCCGACGACCCGGGCGTGCGACTGGGCCATTATTCTTCCACGCCTTCAGCTCGCACCGGCACGGTAATCACGTGTCCCACGCGGACGTCGCCATCCGACACGACGAGCTGCGCGCGATAGTCGCCAGGAGTCCTGGGCAGGTCCCAGAACTGCCAGCCACTACCGCTGTTTCCGGAAAGCTCGCCTGCTTCGACGCTGAAGATGGGATCGAACAGGATCGCGTTGGGCAGGCGCAGGTCGGGAATGCCTGCTTCGAAGAAGGCAGCGATCGCCGGCCAGAGATTCGCATTTGCCGGGTCGGCGGATGCATTGCTGACGTACACGCCGCCCAGCTCATATTGCGATACGACCTGCAAATGGAAGGCGGCGCTGAAGCGATTGTGAAGCCAAATGGTTACCGCCGCTCCCGTCTGGTCGGGGTAAGTGAAACTCATGATGCGATTAACGTTGTCCCAGCGCAGGCCGCCGGATAGCGAGTCGAGCATGATCGAGTTGCCCTGGAGCGTCACGCGTTGGCCCGGCCGGTAGGGCCCCGGCTTGCGGATGCTGAGCTCCGACGCGATGCCCAATGCGTCTCGCTGTGAGGTCTGACTGAATCCGGCTGATGTCCGCACCACTGCATTGGATCGAAGCGCCAGCAGAAGTTTGTTCGATTGCACCCGTTGCAACAGCGTGGGCAACGATGCATCGATCGCAGCCTGGAAGATCGTCGGATCAAGCGGTGGCTCAATCACGATGAAATCGGCAGAAGCTCCGAGCTGCGACAGGTCATAGGCGCCTTCACCGATCCCACCGGAGGCGCTAATCGGGATGTGAACAGCCAGCCCGCGATCCTCACGGTGTAGTCGGTCCGCCAGTTCACTGATGAACGACGTGAATTGCGATCGCAGCGCAGGCGAGACGTTCAGATAGTGAATGTCAACACCATCGTGAAGTCCGCTCTTGATCGCGTGTTGAATGTTGGCGATGTGCTGTCGTCGCAGGTTGTCGGAAGCCAGAATGTCGTTGACTAGTTCTGTCTGATCATCTGTCGCCGAGACTGTTGGCCAGACACTCTGTGTGGTCGCCGCCGCCGGCAGGTCGACCAATCCCAGCAACGATCCGTCGCCACCCGGTTGCCAACCGTCCGGATGCACGATCGTCAGTGATCCGGACAAGATTGACTGAGGCTCTTCCCCTCGAGGCACACGCCCGGCGATCACGTCGCGAAACTGCAGACGCCGCAAGATTGCCAGGTTCTCAGGGACCTCGCTGAGTGCGATGCGGGCGGCGCTGCGATCACTGGTCAGCACGGCATCGCCGAGCCGAATCCAGTCCTCACCGTTCCATGTGTACACACCAAGATTGCGATCATCCTGCGTTGGATTGGTCAGGCTGAGCTGGAACTCGAATGGCCCAATCCGGCCGTCCGGCGCATTGATTTCATAGATCGGCGAGGCCGCACCCAGCACGTCGGGAATTGGCGGCGCTTGCTCCATCAGGCGCGATTCGAACAACACTGGCGCGGGCGCTTCGGCGGTTTCACCTGGAGTGGGTGACTGCGAATCGTCTTCGGTATTGAAGCTGGTGTCGATGAGTCCTGGCTCGAAGAACAACACGATCACCACAGCGACCAGCAGGGCCGCCATAAGCAGGATCAGCATGATGCCGAGACCACGGCCGCCTGAAGGCGCTCCAGGAGGACCCATTCCCGACCCTGGAGGGCCAGGTTGCCGTACACGTCGGGCCGGCGTCGGGACAGGAGGCGGAGGCTCTTCGGGAGTTTGTTGGAATGGCGCGGGTTGCGGTGGACGACGGGCCCTTCGAGGACGATTCGCCGGTTGCTGCGGCGACTCTCCGATCCGTCGTACCGGTCGCGGCTGCCAGTCGCCGCCTGACGGGGTCGTCACGGCGCTCGCAAATCGGGGGCGATGCTGAGTCGATACTCCTCGCCGCCGCGGTGGACATGGACAATGACCGGCACGTTGGGACGCAACGTCTTGAGCGCGTTCAGGAACGGAGTTTCGGCGTTGATCGCCACTCCATTGAGATTGCGCAGCACGTCACCAGGCCTGATACCTGCCCGGGCGAATGCGCCGAGGCGTTCCAACTCAATCAAAAATGATCCTTCGCTGACTTCCAGATCGAGCTGCACTGCGGCGGTCGGTGTCAGCAGACGCTCATTGATGACACCGAACGTGGGTCGCGGATAGAAGCCGTCCTCAGCGATGGCGCGCGCCACTTCCAGCACCGGATCGATCTGCACGGCAAACCCAACGCCGTCGACGAAGTCGCCATCATGGGTCTCGCGCGCGATGACTGCGGTCATACCGATGATCTTGCCGTCCAGGTCAACCAGGATGCCTCCCGAGTTGCCATGATTGAGTGCCGCGTCGGTCTGGATCAGATTGTCCTGCTCATAGCGCTCTCGGAAAAAGGTCGTGTCAGGGTCGCTGACCACGCCGACCGTCACGGCGATCTCTTCTCCCAAAAGCGTATTGCCAATCGCGATCACCGTCTCACCGGCGTCAACGGATTCCGTGCTGCCAAAACTGGGCACGATCAGTTCTGTGTCCGTCCCTTCAATGTCTACACGAAGCACGGCCACATCCGAGAATGGACGGTCATCGCCAATGCGCTGGGCAGGCAGGCGTTCGTCGTTGGGCAGGATCACGGTGAAGCTGGTCATGCCCTCGATGACGTGGGCCGCCGTCACGATGTGCCCCGCCTCGTCCAGCACGAATCCGGTCGCCAGAGCAGCCGAGACCACGACCACGCCCTGATCGTTCGTGCGCTCCGGCCCTTCAGCGTCAATCACGACAACCGACTGGGAGATTCGGGCAAAGATGTCGGCGACTTGACGGCGCTCGGTCGACATTGTGTCGTCGAACTGCGAAGCGAGTGCTGCGGCCGACTGCTGCATCGCATGTTCGACCGCTTCGGCGACCGCCGACTCCATGGTCGACTCCATGGCCGAAACGACGGCTGCGTTCAACTCCTCATCCGTAGTTTGGTCGTCAGAACCAACGATCAACACAACGACGGCGCCACAGATTGCGCCGACCAAGGCCGAAACGACGATGATTGTGAAAGTGTGACGCACGTTACATCGATGCCTGAGTGCGTGAGGCAAATTTCTCGACCATGAATGCTATCGTAGCCTGCCATAACGTTGTTCGACTTTGCGTAGGATTGAGCGGTCAGGCAGGACTCGTGGTACTCAGACGGTCGGTGCCAATCACAGCAGATGGTCTGCAGCGGTTGCGAAGCGAACTGGTCACGCTGAAAGAACGCCGCCGGGAGGCGGCAGAGCTGATCCAGCAATCTCGCGAAGACTCGCCCGGTGCTCGCGACGAGGGCGACGGCAGCGAGACCAAAAACGAGCAAGCCTTCATTGAAGGACGAATTCGCGAGATTGAAGCCGTTATCTCAGCCGCCGAGGTGATCGACGAGCAGGAGATTCAGGGCTCCGATGTCGTCAGGCTGGGCTCGACCGTGACGGTCCGTCCATTGCCCAAACGAACAGACGTGGACTATCGGATTGTCGGGCCGGCCGAGGTGGACCCGAAGAACGGGTTTCTCTCCGACGAGTCGCCCGTGGGCAAGGCACTGCTGGGCGCGAAGGTCGGCGACACCGTGGAAGTCGCGACGCCGACCGGTGTGCGCAAGTTCAAGGTCAAGGCAATTTCGTAACCGCGTGCGGTCTCCCCGTGCAGCCTCTGTTCAACCTCAGAACGGCGGTCGGGAGACCGTCGACAGGCGTCGGTGCGCCTAGCGCTCCGGCATTGAGGGAGTGTCCAAAGTGAGTGCGACAGACTCCGAACCCATACCTGAGACGGTCGACACGCCGGAATCGGCTGCCGCCGAGAGCCGCCGTCTGCGCGAAATCATCTCCGAACGTCAGCGCAAGGCAGAGGCGCTGAGAGGTGAGGGTCTTGATCCATATCCGCCGCGGACCGGCAGAACGCATTCCATCGGCGAAGCCATCGCCATGTTCGAGGATCATGAAGCCGAGACGCCCGATACAGACGGTCCGCGAGTAACCCTCGCCGGACGAATCGCAGCGATACGCAACATGGGTCGGATTGCGTTCATCGATGTCGAAGACGACTCGGGCGAGATCCAGATCCTGGCGAGCAAGAAGGCGCTCGGCGATTCCTGGTCAGTGCTTGACGCATTCGACCTCGGGGACTTCCTCGAAGCCTGCGGACCGCTGATTCGATCCAGGCGCGGTGAGATTTCGGTCCAGGCCGATGCGGTGTCGATGCTCGGCAAGACGCTCAGGCCGCCGCCGGAGAAGTATCACGGACTGCAGGATGTCGAGACTCGCTATCGCCAGCGCTATCTCGACCTGATTGCCAACGACGAAGCCAAGCAGATTCTCCGCGCACGCTCGCAAATCGTTTCGGCGATGCGACGGTTCATGGACAATCGAGGATTCCTGGAAGTCGAGACGCCAGTCTTGCAGTCCGAGGCCGGCGGAGCAGCGGCGCGTCCGTTTCTCACGCATCTGAACGCGCTGGACGAGCCGCGGCAATTGCGGATTGCTCTTGAGCTTCATCTCAAACGGCTGATCGTCGGTGGATTCGACAGCGTCTACGAAATCGGTCGCGTCTTCCGCAATGAGGGTGTCGGCAATCGCTGGAACCCCGAGTTCACGATGCTCGAAAGCTACGAGGCCTACACCGACTACCACGGCGTCGCCGAGATGGTCGAAGCGGCGCTTTCGTCTGTCGCCACCGAGGTCACTGGCTCGTCAATCGTTCCCTGGCGCGACGGCGAGATTGACTTCACGCCGCCGTTTGCCCGTGTAAAGATGGTTGACGCTGTTAAGCAACACGTCGGCGTCGACTTTCGCGACTATCCGACCGTCGATGCGATGGAAGGGCTGTTGCGCGAGCACGGAGTCGGAATTCCGCCCGACGCCGGGTGGGGCAAACTCTTCGACGAGCTGGTCTCAGAGCGGGTCGAACCGCACTTGCAGCAACCGACGTTCCTGCTCGACTACCCAGTCGCGATTTCGCCCCTGGCCAAGCGGACCGAGTACGACGAGACGCTGGTCGAGCGCTTCGAGCTCTTCGTCGGGGGCTGGGAGTTGGCCAACGCCTACACCGAGCTCAACGATCCCGTCGATCAGCGTCAGCGCTTCGAGGAACAGCTCAAGCTCAAAGACGCCGGCGACGACGAGGCCGAACTCCTGGACGAAGACTTCATCATCGCGCTCGAACACGGGATGCCGCCAACCGGAGGTCTGGGCATGGGTATGGATCGCCTGGCAATGCTGCTTACCAACTCACAGTCAATCCGCGACGTGATCCTCTTCCCGCAGATGCGCAAGCTGTCGGGCTAGGCGCTGGTTGCACGAGCGCCGAAGCACGGCAGTGAGGCAGTGATTCCTGACCGGTCGACACTCCGCGGACACAGACGAACTGGTCTCAGCACTCGTTGCCCCGTGCTTGACACGGGGCCTAGACCTCTATGTATGCACGGTGTTCTTTGGCTGTGCTCAACTCAGCCGTAGCGCGAGAGGGCTCGTGCCTGATTTCCTGGGTTAGGCGTTCGAGCCTCTTTTGCGGGCTGTGCGTCGTGCTCTGGGCCCCGTGTCAGGCACGGGGCGTCGGAAACAAGTTCCCAAGCAACTCAGATCGCGTCACGCGTGACACCCGACTCCACTAGCCCGTCGATCTCCGATGCTCCGAATCCGAGTTCCCCGAGAATCTCACGCGTCTCACTCGCAAACGGCTTCGTGGCGGAGGGCTGCTGGAATCCGCTCTGGTCCAGCGCGACCGGCGGCGCGAGTGTCCTCACCGTGCCGAGCTGCGGGTGTTCCAAGTCGTACAACATGTCGTTGGCGGCTGCCTGTGGGTCATCGAGGATTTCGAAGGGCAGCAGCACTCGCGACGCCGGGACTCCCGCCTCGGCCAGGTTCGCTTCCCATTCGGAGGTTGTGCGCTCCGCCATGCGCTGCTCGGCGGATCTCTGGAGATTGGGGTAGTAGTCCTCGCTATCGACCTCGTCACCGGCATGCGGGTCGGACAGGCCGATCGCCTCGATGAACAACGCTCGCAGCCGGCGGCTGCCACAGGCGATCGCCAGCCAGCCGTCGGCCGTCGTGTAGGTGCGGAAGTAGATGTCGGCCATCGTCCGCGCTCGCGCCGACGGCTGCGCCGCGCGTTGGTCGTCATAGCCGGCGCCTCGTTCGCGTAGACCGGCTAGCCGGTCTCTCGATTCGTCATGGATTGGTCCGTCGACCGATTCCACGCGCATCATCTGATTGTTGTTCAGTGTCATCGAGGCCTGCATCAGCGATGCATGCACCTCGCCGCCTTTGCCGGTCTTCGTGCGTCGCAGCAACGCCGAGGCGATTCCAAATGAGAGCGACATCGCCGCCATGTAGTCGGCGCTGACCGGGTCGCCGCTCATCGGGCGACCGTCGAGCTGACGGCCGTTGGCGACCATCAGGCCGCTACGCGCTTGGACAACGATGTCCATCCCGGCGAGCCCGGCGTCGGGGCCATAGCGGCCGAATGGCGTCACTGTGGCAATCACGAGTCGGGGATACTTCTCGCGCAGCGTGTCGGCGTCGAGACCGATACGAGCGGCCAGGCCGGGCCGGAAGTTCATCATTGCCACGTCGGCGCGACTCAGCAGTGCGTCGATGATCGCCGGAGCGTCGTCGTGGCGGAGGTGCAATGGTAGTGAGCGTTTGCCACGGTTGCGCGAGAGGTAGATGCGCGACTCCATCGGCGCGAGCTGCGCCAGGCGACGCGTTGGGTCGCCTTCCAGCGACTCAATCTTGATCACTTCCGCGCCACCCTCGGACAGCAGTTGCGCCGCGAACGGCACGGCGACGAACTGTCCAAACTCCACGACCCGAATACCATCGAATGGCTGCTCGCTGACTGCATCCTCTGAGACATCACTGGGCATCCGGTACTCGCCTTCATCCACCGTTGACTGGTCGCGCTGGGAGTGACGCTAGCACCGGCGCGACAATACGCACTATGACCGATGAGATCCGATACGCCGAAATCGCGGTGCTCAATGGCAGTCCGCAGCGCGGAGCGTTCACCTACGCTGTCCCTGCCGACCTGAAGATCCGGCGCGGCATGTCGGTTGTCGTGCCCTGGCGCACGCAGTGGGCTCTCGGCATCGTGCTTGAGGTGACCTCCGAGTCGGAAGTGACCAGTCCTCGACCTATCAGCCACGTGCTCGATGCGTCGGTGTTGCTCAGCCAGCGGCAGCTCGAACTCGCGTTGTGGCTTGCTGCTGAGTACCTGGCCCCGATTTCCGCATGCGTATCCCTGTTTCTGCCGCCGGGCACCCCGACGAGACCACGCAAGTCGGCATCGACGTTTCGACCGATCATGCCAGCGGCGCCGACAGTGCCGAAGCAACTAGAACTTTCCATAACGGATCAGCAGCTTCGGGAACTCATCGGTACATGGCCAATGAGCAAACCCTCGCGACCTGCGCAACTTCTGCTGCTATTGAGCGATGGCGACGTGGCGATCGCCGACGCCGCACGGACCCTCGGTGGCGCCAGGGCGCTGAATGCGTGGTTGGATTCAACGTCGTTGGCCATCCGCCATGGCGAGGTTGTTCGTCTGGCCATCGATCCGAACGAGGCTCGGCAAGCTGCGAATTCGCTGCGCCGTACGGCAGCGGAACGAAGGCAACTTGCATTGCTGAGACTTCTCGCTTCGGGTGATGTGGATGAAGCCGAAGCGAAACGAGTGTGTGAGGCAGCGGAAGCTGACTTCGCCGCAATCGAGCACATGGGAGTGATCCGGCGCCGAGCTGTGGTCGCAATGCAATCGTCCGCCTCGCCGATCCCTGCACCGAGGTTGACCGGAGACCAACAGGACGCTGCCGACGTCATCATTCGATCTCTGGAAGCAGGTCAAGGCGAGACATTGCTGCTCCACGGGGTCACGGGAAGCGGTAAGACGGAGGTCTATCTGGCAGCCGCCGACCATGTGCTTGCGGCCGGCGGCGGAGTGATCGTCCTCGTTCCCGAGATCGCGCTCGCGCCACAGACCATCGCTCGATTCGAAGCGCGATTCCCCGGACAAGTCGCCGTGCGCCACTCGGGGCTGTCGCGCAGCGGAGCACGGGAACAGTGGCGGCAAGTGGCGACGGGTGAGAAACGTGTCGTCGTGGGCGCTCGCTCGGCATTGTTTGGACCAATGCAGGACCTGGCGTTGGTCATCGTCGACGAAGAGCACGAGTGGACCTACAAGCAAACCGATCCGCAACCGCGATATCACGCTGGCGCCGTTGCGCGAGAAATGGCGCACCGCTGGGGAGTGGTCACAGTGCTCGGTTCGGCGACACCCGACATTGTCTCGATGTCGGCAGTTCGGACGGGCCATAGCAAGCTGCTCAAGTTGCCCGACCGCATCCAATCGGGCGCCGGAGAACCAATCGTCATTCCACAGCCGATTGTCGATGTTGTCGACATGCGCGATGAGTTGGTGGCTGGCGTACGTTCGGTGTTCAGCCGCGAGCTCGATGCGGCAATCTCGGAGGCGCTGGTGCGCGACGAGCAGGTGTTGCTCTTTCTCAATCGACGCGGCATGTCGGCGCTCGTCTGCCGCGCCTGCGGTGAGGCCGTTGGATGCAGGCGCTGCGATATCTCCATGACCCTGCACCGACCCGGGCCATTCCTCCAGTGCCACGAGTGCGGCGAGCGACAATCGGTACCTGCTCTGTGTCCGTTATGCGCCGATTCACGGATCGGCGCCATGAGCTTTGGTACAGCCCAGCTTGAGGCGGAAGTACGTCGTCGTTGGGGCGAGGTGCCAATCACACGCTGGGATCGCGATACGTCTTCGTCCAGCGGGTCGCATGAGTCCTTGCTCAAGGAATTTGCCGAGGGACGCTCGCAAGTTCTGATCGGCACACAGATGATCGCCAAGGGACTCGACTTGCCTCGCGTGACCGTGGCCGGAGTGGTCAATGCTGATCTGTCGTTGCGCGAGTCGGACTACATGGCCTCGGAGCGGACGTTTCAGCTGCTGTCACAGGTGGCGGGTCGCGCAGGAAGAGGCGCGCTGGGCGGTCGGGTGATCGTGCAGACTTATGCGCCGGACCACTTCGCCGTCGTCGCAGCGGCCGCGCACGACTACGAAGCCTTCTACAGACATGAGATGAGCCTGCGCGCGACCCTGGACTATCCGCCCTACGGCCGACTGGCACGGCTGACGGTGTCGCGATCGTCAGCGGCTGAGGCAATTCAGGAGGCGGACCGAGTCGTCCGAGAGCTCGTCGCCCTGAGAGCAAGCGAGCCGGGGGCGGTCGCCGATGTGATAGGACCGGCCCCTGCCAATCCTGCGCGCCGCCGCGACCAGTGGCGACGCCAGGTCCTGCTCAAGGGAGAGAATCCGGCAGTGCTGCTCTCAAAGTTGGACCTTGGACGCGGGTGGTCCGTCGATGTTGACCCGGTTGACTAGAACGCTTCGAAGGCAACCCTGACGGCGACGATCAGCATTCCAAATGCGAGTAGTCGTGAGAGCACGGATTCGCGAATCCTCGACGCGACTCTCAGGCCGATCGGGTTAGCGATCATGGCGCCAATCAGCAAGGGCGGGACATCGTTGAGCGGGTCGCCGAAGTGCTGGGTCGCCACGTGGTAGATGACTACAACGATGGCGATGGAACTCACAATCGCATGCGATGCCGGCACGCCCAGCCAGGCGGGCATGCGCATCACGCGGATCGTGATCGTCGCGAAGAACAATCCACCGCCGATACCGGCCAAAGAGGTGAGCATTGAGGTCAAGCCGACTACGCCCAGTGACCGCCGCACGGGAATCCAATAGAGATATCGCTCGCCGCGACCATCGCGGATCATCCGTCTCCAACCGCGTTGTCCGACGGTGCCGGCGTTGCCGGTCGGTCGCCAGATCAGATACGCGCCCAGTCCGGCCAGCAGCACCGTGAATCCGAGCGCAAACACCTCACGCGGCAGTTCGGCTGTTCCCGTCGCGCCGATCAGACCGGTAGGCACCGCGATCGCCGCCGCCATACCGACAGCGCGGTAGTCGATTCGCTTCTCTCTCGCCAGCCGCACGGTTGCTAGCCCCGAAGAGGCGAGTACCAGGCACATCGAGGCCAGCGCGACCTCAGCCGGGCTCGATTCAACGTGTCTTGTCAGGAGGACCGGAGCAAACAGGAAGCCGCCGCCCGCGCCCACCGCCGTCGCATAGACGCCAACGGCGATACCGACGCCAATCAGCGCGACGAAGGTGAGAGGCTCCATCCACGCAGGCTACGACGGGCTTGGGAACAGAGATGAACACCCAAACGAGCCCTACTGCTTCGGAATTTTCGGCAACAGCCAACTGAGGAAGGCATCCTGGCTGCGTGTCTGCATGTAGAAGCGGCCAGGACCCTCGAGCTTGCAGACCAGGCCCTCACCCGAAAGCAGGGTCGTTTTCCATCCGCCCGAGCGTCCGACGCTGTACTTGACCGACTCGTCGAACGCGACCATGTGCCCCGAGTCGACGGTGTATTCCTCGCCGACATTGAGTTCCTTGAGGTGGATGGCACCGTAGCTGGAAAGGAAGAGCAGACCGTGTCCGCTGCAGCGGAGCAGGATCAGACCCTCACCGGAGAAGAACCCCTTCGCGCCGCTCCAGGAAGTGTCAACCTCGACATCGGTCGTCGCCGCGAGGAACGACCCGGACTGAACCAGAACCGAGCCGCCGTTCATCTCCAGCGCCTGGATGTCGCCGGGCAGTCCTGGCGCGATCGTGACTTCGCCCGACTGCTCAGCAGTAAACGTGTTGATGAAGAAACTCTCGCCGCCCAGCACCGACCGCTTGAGTCCACCCAACAGCCCGCCCTTCATCTCCGTTTCGATCTTGATGCTGGCCGACATCGAGACCATCGCTCCAGCCTCTGCCTGTAACTTCTCGCCTGAGGCCAATTCGATGCGGCCGAGAGCGTAAGAGGGTCGGTGGAGGATTTCGTACTGCACTTGTCATAGTCCTTTGCGTTGTAGGGTGTGTGATTCACTCTATGTCTTCATGCGCTAACGGAGTCGCTTCAAGCCATGCTCGTCATACCCGCGCCTGACGCGTAACCTCCAATTCCGCTCTCCCCCCCTTGCGGGGGGAGATGTCACGGAGTAGCCCGCCCCGCACTTGATGCGGGGACAGAGGGGGGGTCGGTCGGTCAGTACCAGATAGAAGCTGCGGACAGCCCCCCCTCTGCCTACGGCATCTCCCCCGCAAGGGGGGAGAAGTGGAGTGGACTTAGCTACAGTCGCGCATGAACTGGCGAATGGCGTCGAGTGTGGACGGCAGTTTCTCCGGAGAGCGGGCGTCGACATCGAGGCAGCGCGCGTTTGGGGCCTCGTTGCAGATTCGCTGACCGATGCCTGTGGGATGGAATGGGTCGGCGCCCGGAATCACGAGCATTGGCGAGTAGGTCCGCTGCACCGCGACCTCGTTGACGGCGAAGTAGGGCGGATTGATTGGCCACATGCCGTCGCGAAACTCGACGACGAGTGCGATATAGCCCTCGCGACGGATGCTGCGCAGCGCGTCGGCGAAGAGCGGCTCGTCGTGGATGCGCTGCGCAAAGGGACCGCCCTCGTTGTGTTGCATGAAGATTGGATCTCGCTGCGCAGCCTCGATCACTGCTTCCAGGCCCTCGGCCCGACACAGCCGGATCGTGGGGTTGAACATGTCGTAGAACGTCTCGGGCGAGTTGGTCTCGTCGAGTCCGACCGGATCCTGCATGATCACGCCGGCGACGCGGGCTGGGGCCTGGTCGGCAATGCGTAGCGCGTAAGCGCAGCCGATACAGCCGCCCATCACGTGAGCTCGCTGGACCCCGAGATCGTCCAGCACGGCAATCTGGTCCTTCATTGCCTCGTCGTAGCTGAATGCGGTGAGACCGGTCTTCGATTGACCGCAGTGGCGTTGATCCATACCGATCACGGTGAATTCGTCCGCGAACGATTCGATCGGATTGATGATCGAGCGCCGCCAGAACCCAATCTCCGAGTTCACGCCGCCAGGTGCGAAGAGCAGCAGCGGAATCTCGCTGTTGCCCTCGCCAAAGACCTCATAGTGAATCGTGGTGCCGTCAGGTCGCATGACATCGGCCATCGGTCGCCTCCTGCATCGTCTCTGAGCCTGATTACCTGATTGAACAGCGCTCGCCTTCAAATCGTTCAGATTCTAGAGCGACAACGTTACTCTGTGCCTCAAGTCACATTTCCAGAGCCACACCTCGTGGAGGAGCAAACATGGTGATCGCAGAAGCCCCAGCACTAAGCGTCGACACGCTCGACATCACCGACTCGGATCGCTACCGAGACTTCGGCTATCCCTGGGCCGAATGGGACGTCCTGCGTGCGGAAGCGCCTGTCTATTGGTACCAGCGGCCGGGATTCGAGCCGTTCTGGGCGATTACCAAACACGCTGACATTCGCTACATCTCCTCGCATCCCGAACTCTTCTCCAACACGCAAATGCTGCGCCTCAATCGAGCCTCGAAGCTAGGCTCGGCGCAGCGTCAGCGTCAGCAGGGCGCCAATCGCACCGGCGGCGATCCCGACGATCCGCCCGATTTCATCTACATGGACCCGCCGGAGCATCGACAGCATCGCGGTCTGGTGGCGAAACACTTCACGCCGCGGATGATGAAGATGCTCGAAGATCACTTCGCCGATATGGCGGAGAACTACGTTTCCGACTTCGCCGACAAGATCATCGCCGATTTCGCGGAGCGCGGTTCCAAGTCGGCTGTTGATGTCGTTCACGAACTCTCGGCCAAGCTGCCCGTTGCGGCGATCTGCTCGATGGGCGGCGTGCCCGAGGAAGACTGGGATCAGATCTTCGAATGGACCGAAGTGCTGGTCGGCGCGGACGACCCCGAGTACCGCTTGCCCGGAGAGACGCCAGGCCAGGCCACGACCCGGATCTCGGTCGAGTGGTTCCACTACAACAACAATCTGGTTGAAGAGCGCAGGAAGAATCTGGGCGATGACCTGCTCAGTGACCTGTTGCGCGCCGAAGTCGATGGACGCAAGCTCTCGCCGGCCGAGATTCACGGCTACTTCGTCCTGCTGCTCGCCGCCGGCAACGAGACAACGAGAAACTCGATATCGGGCGGCGTCAAAGCTCTGATCGATCATCCCGAGCAGATGCAGATGCTTGTGGATGACGCGTCGCTCGTACCGTCGGCAGTCGAGGAGATCCTGCGCTGGACTTCAATCGTGATCCAGTTCCAACGCACAGCCGTCGAGGATGTCGAGCTGCGCGGCAAGACGATCCGCAAGGGCGAGTCGGTTGTGCTCTGGTACCCGTCGGCCAACCGCGATGAGGATGTCTTCGAGGATCCCTACAAGTTCGACATCCGCCGCGACCCCAACGACCACTTCGCGTTCGGCGGCTACGGCGAACACTTCTGTCTCGGTGCAAACCTCGCACGTTGGGAAATGCGAGCCATCTTCCACGCACTGCGACCGATCCTGCCACAACTCGAGCTCACCGCCGACCCTGAGCACGTGATCGGGTTCCTCCATGTCGGAGGCATCAAGCGTCAAATGGTCCGCTACCGTCCTGCTTAATCGAGGTACGGTCCATGGTGTCTCACAGTGGAAGGAGGTAGACGTGAAGCGCGAACCCAAGTTAAGGAGTTTCGATTTTGATGCGGACAGGTTCAAGGAACTCATCGTTTACATCACCGAGCGCTGCAGAGAAGACCCGTCGTTCGGCGCAGTGAAGCTCAACAAGATCCTCTACTACTCAGACTTCGACGCCTATCGGCTGCTCGGTCAACCGATCAGTGGCGCCACGTATCGGAGACTCTCGGAAGGCCCCGCTCCGAAGGAGCTGTTGCCAGCGAGAGAAGAACTCATCACTCAAGGTCGCATAGCTCTGAAGCAGAAGTCCTACTTCAATCGGGTGCAGAAATGCTTGAGCCTCACGAGTGGAGAAGCATCGAATCCTGAGATGTTCTCACCGGATGAGCGGAACGTGATTGACGAGGTCATTCGGTTCTTCTGGGGGAAGTCGGCTCGTGAGGTCTCGGACTACTCCCATCGCGAGCCAGGTTGGCTGGCCGCAGGAGAGCGGGAGCAGATCCCGTATGAGACAGCGTGGATGAATCCCGAGCCAATCGACCAAGAAACTGAAGAGTATGCGTTGGGGATTGCCAAAGAGTACCTCGCGAAACGCCAGGAGCGCCAATAAGAATGGCGTATGGAGAGGGATGGGAAGTCCTTGTCTCCGAGGAGTTTCAATCGCAAGTAGACATTTTGGCAGAGAGCCATGGTCGACTGGACGAGCAGATCGAGGGTCTGATTTTCACGGCGGATGGTGGACCTCAGGCGATTTGGCCACAAGAACACATGATCGTAAATCTCTGGTGTACCCGCATACTGTCGCCGGTTCCTGTCCTGGTCTTCTTCGAACTGGACGAGGATTTGCGTCGTATTGAGTTCGTCATCGTCGCTGAAGCGCCGTAGGCGTCTTGGTATGTCAGCAAAATCCACCGGTTGCGAGATTCTGGCCATCTTCCACGCACTGCGACCGATTCTGCCACAACTCGAGCTCACCGCCGAGCCTGAGCACGTGATCGGGTTCCTCCATGTCGGAGGCATCAAGCGTCAAATGGTCCGCTACCGCCCTGCGTGAGTTTCACTCGCTGGCTCGGAGCGGGTATCTTCACAGTGATCCTTGGGACAGGGATCACCATGGAGGACTCGAATGGTTACCGCTGAACGACCCGCGTTGACGCTTGACACCCTGAACATCACCGATACGTCGCTGTACGTCGACTATGGCTACCCGTGGGAGGCATGGGACATCCTGCGACGCGAGGCACCGGTCTACTGGTATCAGCGGCCGAATTTCGAGCCGTTCTGGGCAGTGACGAAGCATGCCGACATCCGCTATATCTCCTCACACCCGGAACTCTTCTCCAATACGCAGATCCTGCGAATCAACGACACCGAGTCGATCGGTATCGGGGAGCGTGGTCGCGAGATTAACGCCAACCGTTACGGCGGACACCCATCCGATCCGCCCGACTTCATCTTCATGGACCCGCCCGAGCATCGGCAGCATCGCAAGCTCGTGGCGCACCACTTCACGCCGCGGATGATGAAGAAACTCGAGGATCACTTCGGCGAGATGGCCGAGAACTACGTCTCAGACTTCGCAGACTCGATCGTTGCCGACTTTACCGACCGCGGTTCTAGATCGGCAGTGGATGTCGTCCACGAACTGACGGCCAAACTTCCCGTCGCTGCAATCTGCGACATGGGCGGCGTGCCCGAGGATGACTGGGACAAGATCTTCCACTGGACGGAAGCCGGCATCGGCGCCGCCGATCCTGAGTTCCGCCTGCCCGGCGAAGATCGCGAACAGACCATCCGTCGCGTCAATCTTGAGTTCAACCTGTACAACGAGAACCTCGTCAGGGATCGACAGGCGAACGGCTTGGGCGATGACCTGCTCAGCGACCTGCTCCGCGCCGACATCGACGGACAGAAGCTGACTCCGCGCGAGATCTCTTCATACTTCCGCCTATTGCTCGGCGCCGGCAATGAAACGACGCGAAACTCCATTACCGGCGGGATCAAGGCCTTGATCGACCACCGCGATCAGCTTGAAGATCTGGTGGCCAATCCCGAGCTGGTTCCCTCGGCCGTCGAGGAGATTCTGCGGTGGACATCAATCGTGATTCAATTCCAGCGCACGGCCACACAGGATCTTGAACTGCACGGCCAACAGATTCGCAAGGGCGATTCGGTTGTCATCTGGTATCCCTCGGCGAATCGCGACGAAGAGGTCTTCCCGGATCCCTACAAGTTCGACATCCGCCGCGACCCGAACGACCACTTCGCCTTTGGCGGCTACGGCGAGCACTTCTGCCTCGGTGCGAACCTGGCCCGCTGGGAGATGCGCTCCATCTTCCACTCGCTACTGCCGATCCTGCCCGATCTTGAGTTGGCCGGCGAGCCCGAGATGGTTCCCAGTTCGCTTCATGTTGGTGGGATCAAGCGACAGATGGTGCGCTACCGCGCGCAGTAGGCGCCGACTCTCTGGCATACAGTGATGGAGATGCTGTTCTCCATCAGGCACGCCTCTGTGCTCGGCATCACACTTGTTGGCCTGATTGGTGGCCTCGCATACCTGTTCGTGAACTCAGCGTCTGCACAGGATCCCTCGCTGCCTGAGCCCAGTTATGAGTTGAGCGGGCAGATTCTCTCTCGTGTCACTCCGAGTGGCATGGTGGAACTTTGTCTGCGCACCAACGAGGGCGAAGTCTTGTGCCCGGAGAATCGGTATCTCCGGCCCGAAACGGTCGAACGGGATCGCTGGCTGCGCAGCAGCGAGATCTCCTGGCAGGCGACCATCGACGTAGATCGCATCATCTACTCCGCACCAGAATTGACGCCACCACCAGACGATTCAACCTGCGCACCCGACTTTGAACGCATGCTTGCCGCGACATGGAAAGTCGAAACGAGTCGCAGCCTGGGCACGGCGTTCCACATCGGCGATGGTCGCTTCATTACCGCGCATCATGTCATTGAGCGGCGGCCACCATTTGTCTCGCTGATTCATGGCGAGCGCACGATCGGCGCTGCCGTCCTGGGATTCGATGCGCAACACGACCTGGCGTTGCTCGAGGTTGAGACGCCTGAATTGCTGCACGACGTGCCAGTGATGAGCATGCGATCGCCGAACCAGGATGATGTCGGACAACCTGTGTACCTGGTCGGATATCCCGGCGGCGAGGCGCTCAGCCTGTCCGGCGGCGGCGTGATCACGCAGGTCTGGGACGACAACATTCAGACCTCGAGCGCCGTGCGCGGCGGTAACAGTGGCGGGCCGTTGTTTGACGCTTGTGGCGATGTCATTGGCGTCGTTTGGGCCGGCGGGAGTTCCTTCGCGTACACCAACTCTGGCCGTGCCGTTCTGAGATCACTGCGGCAAATCAATGAACGCTGGCCGAGCTGGCCCCGGATGCCGGAATCGCTGCCCGAATCGCTCAAGGCGGCCAACCGTCTCGTTTGGTACTACGACGCCGAACCGCCGCCCGGAGTTGATTGCTCAGAGCTGGACGGCGATTGGTGGATTGGCGTCTCCGGTGTCGCCGACGAAGCGAGTGTTCGCGCCGATCTCGGTCGAGCGGGATGGCGTCAGGTCGGCGTCTGCGGCGCCGCCGGTCCCGAAGATTTCGACAACGGCCGGACCTGGGTCGCCGCCCTCGAGCCACTGGCCGAATATCAACACGTCCCCCTCAATTGTGTACTGGCTCCGGCAAGACAAACCGAATCGGTGATCTATCAATCGGCGTTGGACATCGGCGATGTCCGCCTGCTGGCCAGCGAGCCGATTCCTGACTGTCCCGAGCGCAATGAGTTTGGATTGCGTCTGACGTTTGCCTCTCCGCAGGTTTCTGGAACCGACCTGGGCGCGACGCTGATTGGCCGCGATGGATCCCTGCTGGTAGGCAACTGGCGGGGCAAGTCGTACCAGGGAGTGACCGACGCTCCTGATGCGCTGGTCGTGAGCTTCTGGCAAGACTGGATCGCCCCCGCCGACTTCGAGCCAGTCGCGCTCAGGCTCGCCCTGGGTGGCGAGCGTCGATTGATTTCGCTCACTGATGCGCCGTTGGTTGGAACGCCGCCTCCCGAACTGACGCTGGACCAACGGGTTCGCATCGCGGTCCGCGTCGACGGTAGCTCCGGCGCCATTTCCGCGTGTCTGAATATCGACGGCACGATCGCTTGTCCGGCCGAGAGTGGCGCTGTCGCCTATCCCGGTGTTGAGAATCGATGGCGCGAATCTGCACCTGTGGTCTGGACTTCTCCGATCTCGATCGAAGCGACGCCGATTGCCGAGCATTTCAGCCAACCGCTGTTGTCTTGCGCGTACCGGGACCCCGCCGAACTCTATGCCTGGCAAATCAACTCCCTGGCCGGCACTGGAACTGCCGTCTACGTGGGCGAGCGCCAGTTCCTTGTCAACCGAGGTCGGCTGCCCGACACCGCGCCGTGGGCAGTCATTTCCCGGGGCGAGACATCCGTTGCCGTGATTCGCGTGGCCGATGATCCTCGCAATGACATCGCGCTGGTTGAAGTGTTTGATCCCGATGAAGAGGTTGAGCTTGGCGCGTCGGCAGTGTTCGGCAGCACCGCCAAAGCGATGCTGGGCACGAATGTGCATCTGCTCTCCTATCCCAGCGGCCGCGCCGAACGCTTCAACCTCGGCGTGCTGAATGTCAGCGCGGTGACTGAGCGGGTGTTCAGGGCCGAACCGAGCGGCATTGGCCGGCATGGCGCTCCGTTGGTGGACCTCTGCACCAGTGAGCTGCTTGGCGTCTCGATTGGCGGCGACGACTTGCTCAGAGCGGAGGTCGTCGAGGTATCGCTGGCTGAGATGCGAGACCGCGCGGTGCGGCCGGACTACTCGCAGGACGGCCCGCCGGCGCATGGTTCCGCCGCGGCGTATCACCAGCCGCTGTACGCCGGACCGATCCCGCCTGGTTTCTCCGGCAGGATATGCCTGGTGCATCCGTCGGAACGGCATCCTCAACACTTCGCCGTCTATGTGTCCAACGTCGACAATCCAGATGTCTGGAGGGTTTACGAGAAGGACGGTGACCGTCCGGACACTTGCGACTTTGGCGACAAGATCTTCATCGTCGAGTACCGTCCCAACCAAGTGCCGGAAGCCGTCTGCATCGAGCCGCGTCGCCCTCTTTCTCCTGTTTCAACGATCGAGTGGGAACTTGAAGCGCCAGAAGGCGTCGCGCTGCTGCTCGCCCGGGAGTTCCCGCGCAATGACTGCCCCGGTCTATCGTCGCTCGAGGAGACTCGCTGGTTCTCGACACACTACTTCAAACTGCGCAATACAGGTGAGTACGATTTCGAGGACTTCAACGTGCGCGTCTACAACGAGGATGGTCGGCGCTACACGCCGAGGTACGACGACCACGACTTCGCCGACTCCGACGTCTGGGGCTGGAGAGTCAACGTGAAAGAGGGCCAGCCGGTCAAGGTGGTCGTAACGGTGCGCTAGCTGTTTCGTGATTCCTGCGACTGTTAAGTAGTGGGTCCATCCGCCTAATCGCGGTCGGTGCGCCTGACCGATATCTCGCCCGCGTCTGTGATGACGACGCGAGACTGCATACCGCTACGGATCAGTGGTTCTCGGGCAAGCTTGCGTCGGATCAGGTCAAGGGGTTCTCGTGTGCGACTGGATTTCTTCAACTGCCAGATAGTTCGCTCACCTGCTCCTCGGTGATCGGAGCATCGGTGATTCGGACGGTGTGATGAAAGACTTCGTTCAGGAAGTCTGACCACCTCTTGCTGTCGTGCATGAGGTCGTCAAGTAAGAAGCGATAGACGATACCTGCTTGGATCAGCCGTTCTTCCATTACGGACGTGATTACTCCAGCGATGAGCATGTTCGTGCATCCCGGTGGGGTCTCTTCAAAGCTCTTGAGAATTGCGCCAAGCCTCTCCAATGCGCCTGCCCGGTCCTTGCCACCCTTAATCTCTATTGTGGCGATGACCCTTCGCGCACCTTCTACGGCGCGGCTGAACTCGATGTCGGGCTCGGAACTGTATCTCATAAAATAGTCGTTGGGGAGCTCGTAAGTTGTCTCATCGCTGTCATACGTCTCGATCAGGTCGGTACTTACGAGCCAAGCCCCGATTCTGTCTTTGATATTCCGCTCAGCATCACGCCCAACTACATTGCGCATGGTGCCGTCCAGGCCGAAACCCATCGTGGCAATGATGTTGCGATAACCGTTCTCGACGGACCAATCGGTCGTGCCTTCGATGATGGAGGAAATGACGGCGTTGTACAAGCACGAGACGGCAATGCTTCTCTCCTCGTTGACGCGCACATGCTTGTCAGGATCCTCCCAGTTGGCGACCGCTGTCGCCAGGTCGCTGACTCGCTTTTGTGATAACAACGCGATTCCTCGGTAGTAGGCGGAAAGCGCCGGATTCTCGCGCAAGAGTGCGGGATGCGCAAAGACCATTCGAGGTTCCGTGCTGGAGTTGCATATATGCTCCCACGCCTTTTCGCTGATCATCAGGGAATCAAGTGGAAGATAGTCAAGCACTCCGTCATACTCGTCAAGCCAGTTCCTGAGTACCACGTCGGTGCGCTGGCGAATTCGTTCGTCCATCAGAGTTGATCGGAAGATGGCGTCTCTGCGACTAGCCATTGGTTCTCGTCCACCAGTAGACGCACTTGCGGATTTCCTTGCGCCCGAAGCGGCCCATCTGCTGGCTCGCGTTGCCTTTTCCACGTGGCAAGACGTCGATACGATCGCAGCGAAAACCCGCACTCTCTGCGAAGTCGCTGAGGATCAAATCGACGGGTACTTCTTCTCCGTGATAACGCACATTGTCGTTGACCATGACGATCGTGCCGCCTGGCCGGACGATGCGGCCGAGCTCTGCGATCACCAACGCCATTTCGAAGAAGTAGCCCTCCAATAGGCGAATGACGTGACGGTTACCCAGTTCATCGACCGCTCCGCGTAGAATCTCGAGGACCTCATGTAGCGCCCCCTGCTGGTCATACATTCTCTGAGCGGCGCTGATCGTGGACCCCCCGCTGTATCGGTCCCACAGCGCGGTACGTTTTGATCGATTTTCGACGGTCGCCGACAACATACGTTGTCTGAGCGATGCGAACTTTGTCTGGTCGTAGTCAAGCCAGGCGAGTTCCAGGGCGTAGGTGCGCGTGTAGTCATAGCGATTTGCGTACGGCGGGGAGGTCAAAACCATATCGCGCGAGTTGTTTTCCAACCGCGACAGGAGTTCGAGGCAAGATCCAACCAAAAGGTCTGGATGGCCACCGCCGAAGCGTTCTTTGAGGGGCAGAATGTCGTCCGCAATCTCCTCGCAGCGCGCCGCTAGCGCCTCCTGGAGCGTTGGAATGTGACCTTTGTCAAGCCGAGCTCGCAAAGGCCGTCCTGACCGATTGTCCCATCGGAGGTACTGACCGTCCTTGCGCGTATAGCTGATTTGTTCGAGCACGCTCAGGCAGGCGAGATTCAGCATCGCCTTGAGCTGCGGATTACTGACACCAGCGAGATACTGGCGGGCGCGTGATAAGGCACGTTCGGTCCCATCGGCAAAAGCCTTCTCGGTGATCCGCACATGAGGGAACGCGAAATCGGGCGGTGCCTCTCTGTCAGAGGCGACAAAATCCTGCAGGCTTCCGGCAGCATTCTCGAACGTTGTCCGTTCCAGACCATTGGCGGCAATCGCCATGGCCTTTCCTGCGGCCACGCCTACCGGGCTAATCTCGATTCCCCGCGCGTTGGCGCCGCGTCCCGCCGCGATCAGCGGCACCGTACCCAGTCCGGCGAACGGATCGAGCACAGCTGTCGGATTTATCTCGTTGAGACAGCGTTCGACGAGAGTGTGGGAGAAGCTCTCTTTGTACTTCAACCAGCGGAACCCTGGAACAGTCTTGTTTCCTTGGTGAGAGACGATCTTGCGGGTGAGTTCAGGGTTGACGACGAGTCGTGAGGCGAAACGATCGTGTAGGGCGCGACGCTCGGCTATTGCTCCTCCGTTAGGAGACTCTGACGGAGGTGAGCACTGTTCGGACTCACGGGGGTTTGTCATAAGCGCCGAATCAGCCATGCCAAGAGTGTAGTGCACCTAGAACGTGCGTGCGCCGCCTCAGTCGCTTACTCCTCGACGGAGATTGCCGCTCTTGGGCAGGTTCTGACGGCTCTGGCGACGTTGGCTTCTTCTTCGGGGGGGACGGTGTCGACGAGGACGTGGGAGAGATCGTCGTCTCGGACTTCGAATACGACCTCGGTGGCTTCCATGCACTTGGCGTGGCCCTCGCAGAGGCTGGTGTCGATCTTGACTTTCATCTTGGCCTCCTCATGACTGGTCGCGTCGATTGAGTTTGACTCATTCTACCGAACCCTCGCTAGCGAAATCTGGGCATCACCTCTTGGGCGAAGAGTTCGATGCTGCGTCTCGCCAACTCCCTTGATGCGCCTGGCGGCACTGGCGATGTAATGATGTGGTCAGCAGGGATCCAATCCAGAGTCCGCTCAATCGACGCCGCTACGTCGTCCGGTGTGCCGGCGACGAAACGCGCGCGTAGATCCTCGTCGGTGTCGTTGAGGAACTGACCGAGCGGGTCCTGCTCGCCGAGGTCGGAGGCGTCGCTGTACCACTTGCCGTAGGTATCGCGGAGGTAGCGCTGGTGCGGTTTCAGCTCTTCCCAGAGCGCTTCGGGATCGTCAGAGACGTAGCCACCGGCGGAGAGCAGCACTTCAAACTCGGACGGATCGTCGCCCTGCGCGCGTAGCGCGTTGGCCCAGGCCTCGTAGACCGGGCGGTCGGCGACGATCATCAGGTTGGCCTTGAATCGGGCCGCGCGGCGGGCGGCAGCCTCGGAGCGCGCGCCGACCCAGAGCGGGAACGGCTGCTGGATCGGCGGCGGGGTGATCTTCACGTCCTTGACCTGGTAATGCCGGCCGTCGAGCGTGACTGATTCGCCTGTCATCGTGCGAGTGATGATCTCGAGCGACTCGTCCATGATGCTCGCGCGATGTCGGCGGTTGACGCCGAACGCCTCGAACTCCTCGATCTTGTAGCCGAGCCCGACGCCGAGATCGAGGCGTCCGTTGGAAAGGATGTCGACGGTGGCGGCATCCTCGGCGACACGGATCGCGTTGTGCAAGGGCAGCAGCAGGACCCAGGTGCCGATTCTGACTCGCTTCGTCAGACGGGCAATTGCTGCAGCAATAGGCAGCACGGATGGCGTGTATCCGTCGTCGATGAAGTGATGCTCGGTGATCCAGATGTGGTCGTAGCCCAGCTCCTCGGCGTACACGATCTCGTCCAGGATCTCGTCGTAGAACTCGGCCCAGGGTTTGCGCCATTGGGGCGGATTGCGGAAGTCGTAGATCAGACCGAATCTGGGAGTTCTTGCGGCCATCAGTAGAGCCCGATCCTTCCGCCGAGCGGAATGTCAAGCAGTTCGGAGCGAGGAGCGACGTGGTTGAGCTCGTTCTTGACCGGCGCGAGGGAGTCGGGGCCGGTCATGTCGTGCGTCATCGGCGGCATCCAGTCGTCGTGATGACCAAGCACGATTCTCGGCGCGCGCAACATGTCAGACATGCGTCCGACGAACTGGGCCAGCGATCCCTGGATCGGCTCGCCGTCGATGTTGGGCCGCCCGGCCATGGCGACGATTGCGACGTCTGGTCGCATGTTTTGCACCACGCCGGTCCAGCAGCCCGAGGTGTCGTGATAGAAGATCGAGCCGTAGGGCGTGTCGATCAGGTAGGCCAGTGCGCCGCCAGTGTCGTTAGAGCCGAGGCAGGTGGAGACGTGATCGACCATCTGGGCCTGGACCTCATCGCCAAGGTCTTGCGAGCGCTCGCCGAGCGAACCGCCGATGTCGATCGTGCGTCGATTGCCCCAGCGCTCCTCCTCAGTCAGCCCGTATTGACCGAGGACGACTTTGCCCGGATCCCACGAACCCTGCGTCCAGATGCACGAATGCAGGCTGGGGAACACCTCGATGGCGATGTCCTTCGAGATGCGGTGGCGCTCGCCGCCCTGGGAGCGGAGTAGTAGGTCTTCGGAGATACCTGCCTCAATCAGGACACGCGCGGACTCGTTGGAGCCGATCACCGCAGCGCTGGTGTTGGCGGCAATCACCTCCGCGCCGGCGATGTGATCGAAGTGTGAATGTCCGACCAGCACCGCGTCGGCACGGGAGATGTCGGCAGCAGTCAGGCCGACATCAGGAGCAGAAGGGACGCGGTCGATGTAGGCGTCGAGCATGATCACGGTGTCATCGACCTGAAGTCGAAAGGTCGCGCAGCCGAGCCAATCTAGGGTGACGGTCATGGGAAGCCTCCGATGCTTGTGGTCGGAGGGTAATGGGTGGTGGGCGCAACAGCGGCAGCGGTTCGAGGGAGACGAGACGCCGCCCGACGGGATCCGCTGCGAGCGCGAGGCCGATCAGGGTGTACTTGCCAAGCAGCAATGGTCCGTTGTCATCGCCGAATGCGACGACTGTGAAGACGCTGCCGCCGTCGATCGTCACGCAAGCATTTCCGATGGCCATCTCACGCGTACTGCCGTCGGCCATTTGGCACGGACGCGTTCCGGTCGGCTCTATGGTGAGTTCTTGCAGGAGTATTGACGGCGCGATTGTGAAGAACACGCCGGAGTTAACGGTTGCTTCGATTCGACGAGAATGTACCAGGTCGAGGTCGGCGATTTTGATCGGGTACTCGAACGTTTCCATGTGGGGAGGGTATTCGTTGGCGCGCGGTGGCCCCAAGCCGGTCCCCGCTCGGGGGCGGGGACGGGGAGACGCCTCAGGTTGGGATGATCCGGTACCACTTGCGACGACCGACGCGCAGCACCGCGCCGTTGCGAACCTCGACGGCCTGTTCTTTGACCACTTTGTCGTCAATGCGGATTGCGCCTTGCGTGACGAGTCGCTTTGCCTCCGCGCGGCTTGCTGCAGCGCCGATTTCGTGGAGGAAGATCGGCAGCGAGACTTCGAGTTGGTCGGCGCCGGCGAAGTCGATAGCGGCCTCGGGGATGTCTTCGGGGACGCTGCGCTGCGAGAACGTCCGGGTCCAACGCTCTTCGGCGGCGACCGCCTCTTCTTCTCCGTGCCATTCTGAGACGATGGCTCTAGCCAGGCGGCGTTTTGCGTCCATGGGTTTGAGTGCGCCCGACTTGAGATCGGCTTCGATCCGGTCGACTTCGTCGTCGGCGAGGTTTGTGCCGTAGTCGAAGAATCGCACGATTGCCTCATCGGGGATTGACATCGCCTTTCCGTACTGACTGTTTGCCGGTTCGTCGATGCCGATGTAGTTGCCGGTGCTCTTGGACATTCGCTGCTTGCCGTCCGTGCCGATGAGGATGGGCGTGAGCACGGCAATCTGCGCGTTCTGTTCTTGCCGCTCCTGCAGGGTGCGACCGCACATGATGTTGAAGGTCTGGTCGGTGCCGCCGAGTTGGATGTCCGCCTTGAGCGCAACTGCGTCGTAGCCCTGCATCAAGCCGTACATGAACTCGTGGACATAGACAGGTTGGCCGCCGTCGATCCGATTCTTGAACGTGTCGCGGCCGGTGAATTGCTGGACCGTGAAGTTCGAGGCGAGGTGAACGACATCGCCGAACGACATCTCGCCCAGCCACTCGCTGTTGCGTCGGACTTCGGTGCGCTCCGGGTCGAGCAGCTTGTAGGCCTGCTCCCGATACGTGGCGGCGTTGCGGTTGAGGATCCCCGCCGCTTGCATGGGCCTGAGCGAGTCCTTGTCCGACGGGTCGCCGACGAGTCCGGTGAAGTCGCCGATCAGCAGGATCGACTGGTGCCCAAGTTGCTGAAAGAGCGCCAGCTTGCGCAGCGTGACGCAGTGACCGATGTGCAGATCCGGCGAAGTTGGATCGACGCCGAGGTAGACGCGCAGCGGTCGTTTCTCCATCAATGACTCGGTCAAACGTTGGCGTAGCTCGCGATCCATCACCCGTCGCGTGCCTTCGTCTCCATAGGCCGTGCCGCGCATGATCAACGCATGTTGACGCTCGACTTCCGCGGCGATTTCAGTGGGGATGTGTTCGCTCATTGGTCTGTTCCGATAGACATGTTGGCCAGTAGCTCGCGAGCGGTGTCGCGGTCGTTGCCGATCTGTTCGACCAGCGCATCGATGCCGTCGAACTTGCGCTCGCCGCGCAAGCGTTGGACAAACTCGACGCGTAGGTCAGTACCGTAGATGTCTTCGTCGAAGTCAATGATGTGGCACTCGATCGAGAGTCCGCCACCGTCGTCGAAGGTTGGTCGCATGCCGATGTTGGTGACCGACGGCATCGGTCCCGACTCGAGATGCGCGATGGTCGCGTAGACGCCCGGCGCCGGAATCGCGCGGTCGTTGCCGATCGCGACATTGGCCGTCGCAAAGCCGATCGACCGGCCTCGTTCGAATCCAACCACAACCGGACCATGCAAGGCAAAGCGACGCCCGAGCAACTCGCTGACGAGCGTGACATCGCCGTCGCTCAGGGCGTTGCGAACCTCGGTGGAAGAGACTTTGGTCGTCGCGTCGTTGGTCAGCAGTTCGATGACTTCGACTTCGTAGCCAAGTTCTTGGCCTAGTGTGGCCAGCGTTTCGGGATCACCGCCTCGCTGCCGACCGAGCGCGAAGTCTTCGCCGATGATCAGACGGGCAAGATCAAACTCTTCGACCAACATTCGCACAAAGTCGCCAGCGTCGGTCTGTGCGAATTCTGAAGTGAATGAGACGGTGGCAACGCCGTCCAGTCCTGTGCGCATGATCAGTGACAGGCGATCCTCCAGCGAGGTCACGTACTCGGTCGTCAGGTCGGGGCGCAGCACTTGTCGTGGATGTGGATGGAAGGTGATCGCCGCCGAGGCCAGACCGTGGCTGTTGGCGCTTTCAACCACATGCTTGAGCACGGTCTGGTGCCCGAGGTGCACACCGTCAAAGACGCCGATCGTGACGGCAGTTGGTCGCCCCAGCGCGGCTCTGCGCAATTCCCAGCGTGCGAGCTCAGTCACCACCCGTTCACCGCCCTGTTCGGTCTCTCTCGCACGCTCAAGCCTGGAAGCTCAGGGTATCAGCAGCAATGACGGCAACGGCTCATTCGTCGAACGAGGTTGCTTCTGCTGCTGCCCAGGCAGAGTCGGGCGCATCGGGCAGCTCGGTGATCAGAATGTCCGAGAAGTCTTCCTGCTGTTCAAACTCGATCGCCAGCGACTTGTGCAATTCGAGGACGGCCATGAACGAGACAATCAGCTCCAGTCTTGACTGCGCTGTCGAGATCCAGGCACGGAACGAGACCGCGTGACTACTAAACAGCCGCGCGCGCAGATCGGCAGCGCGTTCACGCACGGTGATGCGCTGCCGTTCGATGGCGGCGTCGTGAGCCTCATCTTCCTGCGCCTGTCGTTCTGCCGCCCGATCGAGGACTTCCTGCGCGATCCGCGCCAACGTTTCCAGCGTGAGGCTGTCGGACATGCCAACCGGAAGAGTCTGCTCAAGTTGCGGGGGCGCGATCGGCGTGAAGGAGCGTAGTCGTTCGCGGTCGCGTTCACCGAGTTGGGCAATGCCATCGCGATAGCGCTTGTATGCCTGCGCCATCTCGACCAGCTCGCGCGCGTCGTCTGCCGACTCGTCATCTTCGAGCGCTTCTTGGCTCGGCGGCAACAGTTGCCGAGCCTTGAGCAGCACCAACCTGCCCCCAATGCTGATGAACGCAGCCAGCGCATCGGCCTGATCTGAACTGAGTTCCCCGTCGGGATGCGACATCCCGGCAACCTGGGCGAGGTACTGTTCTGCGATCTGGGCTAGGGAAAGTTCGGAGATGTCGAGCTTGTGCGACTCGATCAGTTCAAGCAGGAGTTCGAGCGGGCCCTCGTAGGCGGGGAGATGGAGTTGGACCATACTGCGATCCTCCTGATCAGGGTATGGCCCTGAATCCGTTGGTTCCTTTACAAGCCCGACGTTGTCTCGCGACCCTTCTGCCCCCTACCTCCGTCATACCCGCGCTCCGTCGGAAGCCTTTGAATAACTTCCGAATCCCCTCTCCCCCCCTTGCGGGGGGAGATGTCACGGAGTGACAGAGGGGGGGTCGGCTGGCGACGACCAGATATGGCTCCCAAACAGCGCCCCCCACTGCCGGAGCCTGCCCCTGCGTAGGCAGGGGGCATCTCCCCCGCAAGGGGGGAGAAGGGGAGTTTTTCAAAGGTCTCCGCTCCGTCGCGGGTATCGGGCGGAGCGCGACACGAAAGCTAAGCGAAACCTATTCGAGTAGTACGTCAGAGTCTCTGGCAATAGAAGCCAGTTCAGCACTCAACGAGATTCCCGCGACGGAGCGCGGGAATGACGGACCTGGTACTACCTAGCCCGCTAGTTCGCGACGAAGTTGAGCAGCTTGTCTGGCACCCAGATGACTCGACGCAGCGCTTTGCCGTCCAGTTGATCCGTGACGTGCGGAAGCTCGGGTGGAGGACTCTGCGTCGTCTTGCGATGCGCCCGGCGACAGGCATCAGTCCTCGTCCCTGGGATGCCCATACAGATAATGCTTGTAGTGTTTCGCCCCGTCGTGTGGCATGTCGGCGAAGGCGTGCGGAAACTCGCAGGCAACTTCATCGATGATCTCGAGGAGCCGGGGCTTGCCATCATGCGCGGGCGCACCCGTGCTGCCAGAGTCGCTGTCATCCGCCACATCAACAGTGACCTCGCAGCCCTCTGACAGGTCGAGCGGCTCCAACGGAGTGAGCACTCCGTTTGCATAGCGGGCTCGGATGGTCTGTAACGGCATCGCCGACTCCTCGGGCTCAGTGTATCTGGGCTCGAGAAGCAGCGGAGTTAGTCGTCAGTTCGCGACGAAGTTGAGCAGCTTGTCTGGAACCCAGATCACTCGACGCAGCGCTTTGCCGTCCAGTTGATCGGTGACGCGGGCTGAGGCTCGTGCGGCCGCTTCGGCGTCGTCTTGCGAGGTGCCGGGGGTCAGGGACAGCTTTTCTCGCAGCTTGCCATTGACCTGGACGACGACGGTTACGGTCTCAGCCTGAGCTAGGCTCTCGTCGAACTCGGGCCATGACTGTTCGTGGATCGATCCGTCGCGACCGAGCTGATGCCAGAGTTCTTCGGTTACGTGCGGCGCGGACGGCGCCAGGCAGAGCAGGAGCGATTCAATGGCCTCTCGCCAGGCCTCAGCGTCAACCGGGCCCTGTTCGCGGATGCGCTGCAGTTCGTTGGTGAACTCCATCATTGCCGCGATCATGGTGTTGAATCGGAACCGCTCGATGTCGTGCGTGACCTTGCCGATCATGGCGTGCGTCGCCCGACGGATCGCGCCGGCCGAATCCCCGCCGGTCTCGACATCGCCGAGGACGAGATTCCAGACGCGATTGAGCCAGCGCCATTGTCCCGAGATACCGCTGTCGTCCCAGTCGCCGCCGGCTTCCCAGGGACCGAGGAACATCAGGTAGAGGCGGACAGTGTCAGCGCCGAACCTGCCAACCCAGTCGTCGGGGTTGACCACGTTGCCGCGCGACTTCGACATTTTGAAGCCGTCTTTGGTGATCGTGCCCTGGTTGAACAGATGCTTGAACGGTTCGTCGATCTCGAGGATGCCCATGTCACGGGCCGCCTTGGCGAAGAATCGCGCGTAGAAGAGGTGCATCACGGCGTGTTCAGCGCCGCCGGTGTAGGTGTCGATCGGCAACCACTGACTCGCCACTTCGGGGCCGATTGCCGCGTGGTGATTGTGCGGATCGACATAGCGGTACATGTACCAGTTGGAGCACATGAACGTGTCCATGGTGTCGGTCTCGCGCCGCGCCGCTTCGTCGCATTGCGGACAATCGGTGTTGACGAATTGCTCGTGCCGCTCCAGCGGCGACGCGCCGGTCGGCAGAAACTCGGCGTCGTCGGGTAGCAGTACCGGCAGATCGCTCTCAGGCACAGGGACGATGCCGCAGGAGTCGCAGTACACCATCGGAATCGGCGCGCCCCAGTAACGCTGACGTGAGATCAACCAGTCGCGCAGACGGTATGAGACCGTGCGTCCGCCGAGACCCTTCTCGTCCAGTGCGTCGGCCACTGCCAGTTTGCCCGCTTGCCAGTCGGTGCCGTCGAACTCGCCGGAGTTCACCATCGGACCTGGACCGGTGTAGGCCTCGGACAGGTCGTTGCCGTCCCAGTCGGGCGGGGCAATGACCACGGGAATCGGGATCCCGCGCTCGCTGGCGAAGGCGAAGTCGCGCTCGTCGTGCGCAGGCACACCCATCACCGCGCCGGTGCCATAGCTGAGCAGCACGTAGTCGGCGATCCAGATCTGGATGTCCTTGCCGGTGAATGGATGCTTCGCGTACGCGCCGATGAAGACGCCGGTCTTTTCCTTGGTCGTTGACTGACGCTCAATCTCGTTCTGGCGGCGGGCCTGCTCGATGTATGCCTCGACATCGGCGCGGTGCTCGTCGGTGGTTAGCTCGGCGACCAGTGGATGCTCAGGCGCCAGCACCATGAACGTGCAGCCAAAGAGCGTGTCGGGACGCGTCGTGAACACAGTGATCCGGTCTTGACCGGCAACTTCCTGGCCTAACGGGAAGGAAATCTCCCCACCCTCAGAGCGGCCGATCCAGTTGCGCTGCATCAGCTTGATTGGTTCGGGATAGTCGATTCCGTCGAAGTTGAGCAGCTCGTCGGCATAGGCGGTGGTGCGGAACATCCATTGTTCCATCTGCTTCGCCTCGACGATTGAGTCGCAGCGTTCGCAGACGCCCAGGCCCTCGTCGTTGCGTTGCACCTGCTCGTTGGCGAGCACCGTGCCGCAACCGGGGCAGAAATTGCAGTCGGCAGCGGCTCGGTAAGCCAGGCCGTGCTCGTACAACTTCAGGAACCACCACTGGGTCCAGCGGTAGTACTCGGGATCTGAGGTTGCGAACTCGCGCTTCCAGTCGAATGACGCGCCCATCGTCTTGAGCTGACTCGTCATGTTCTCGACGTTGCTGTAGGTCCACTGCTTGGGGTGAATATTGTTGGTAATCGCCGCGTTCTCGGCGGGCAGGCCGAAGGCGTCGAAGCCGAGCGGGAACAACACATTCTTGCCCTGCATTCGATGCCAGCGAGCAGCCACATCCGATGGCGCCATGGCGTACCAGTGACCGATGTGCAGGTCGCCACTGGTGTAGGGGAGCATGGTGAGGAAGTAGAAAGGCGGGCGGGGATCGTCGTTGTCGACACGGTAGAGACCGTCGATCTCCCAGCGTTCGCGCCAGCGCGGCTCTATCTCGGACGGGTCGTAGGTGGGAATCTGCGTCGTTGTCGTCATAGCCACAGATTACACAGCGGTATCTTGTGATTTGACCAACAAACGTAGGCAAGTACGCACCCGAGAACAGGAAATTTGCCATATGACGGACGGACCGCTGGTCGGCGTGATGATGGGTTCGCATTCGGACTGGGACACGATCAAGAACACAGCTTCGACCCTGGAGTCACTCGGTATCTCGTGGGAAGCGCGTGTGCTCTCGGCGCACCGCACGCCCGACGAAACCGCTGAATATGCGGCCGAAGCTCAGGGTCGCGGGATCAAAGTGATCATCGCCGCTGCGGGCGGCGCGGCAGCACTGCCGGGCGCGGTCGCGGCCAAGACGCCGATCCCGGTGATCGGTGTGCCGGTCAAGGGTTGGGCCACGGACGGCCTCGACTCCTTGCTGTCGATGGCCCAGATGCCGCGCGGCGTGCCCGTGGCGACGGTCGCAATCGGCCGCACCGGAGCAGTCAATGCGGCCCTGCTCGCAGGGCGGATTCTCGCACTCTCTGACCCCAAGATTGCGGCCGCAGTAGATCGCGACCGCCAGAGCCGCGCCGAAGATCAACTGAGCCAACCGCATCCCACGCTCGATTGAGCCGGATTGAGTCCGATGGCCGTTCATCAGATCACGACGCTTCCTCGCGACGCCGCTGTGCTGCGTACGCCGGCCAAGCGGGTGCGCAACTTCGACGCATCGTTGCGGTCGTTGGTGGCCGACATGATCGACTCGATGAACGCCGCACACGGCGTCGGAATCGCCGCGCCGCAAATTGGCATTGGACTGCGCGTGATCGTAATCGGCATGCCTGGCGAACGGCCCTTTGTGATGGTCAATCCCGAGGTGGTCAAGCGCAGTGGCGAGCGGGAGTTGATCGAAGGCTGTCTGAGCGTGCCCGGCTATCGCGGACGAGTGACAAGATCGACGCGGGTCCTGGCGAAGGCGCAGGACATCTCCGGTCGAGAAATTCGTGTCCGTGCTGAGGATGATCTCTTGGCGCAGTGTCTGGAGCATGAGATCGACCACGTCAACGGTCGTGTCTACATCGACCATGTGCAGTCAATAGACGAGCTCTGGACGCTGGACGAGATGATCGAGAGTGACCAAGAGGACGTTGACGACGAAGAGGAACTTGATGACGACGAATGACTCGTCTTTGCCGCTGTCCGGGTTGGACGCGGATGGCGCGTGGGTGGTCGGAGGCGCGGTTCGCGACGCGTTGGCCGGAGACACGAGCCAGCGATTCGACATCGATATCGCAGTTGCGAACGCCGGCAACTGGGCTCATCGCGCAGCCGAACAGCTCAACGCGTCTGCAGCGAAGATCAGCGCCCACTTCGACATCTGGCGCATCCCGCTGGAAGATGGACAGATTGATGTCTGGGATCTTGACGCCGATGATCTCGACCGCGATCTGCGTCGTCGAGATTTCACGGTCAATGCGATGGCTGTCCCGCTGGTCCAGTTTCGGCGCGGTGAGATTGCCGCTCACCTGATCGATCCGTTTGGTGGGCGCGCTGACGTCGAGGAACGACGGCTGCGACTTGTGACGGATGATGCGTTGCGCGAAGATCCCGTGCGCATGCTTCGCGCTGTCCGGCTGGAAGCGGAACGCGACTGGAGACCCGATTTTGAGCTTCGATCGGCCATGCGGCGCGACTCAGCCTTGATTTCCAGCTCGGCGGCTGAGCGGCAGTGGGATGAATTGCAACGAATTCTTGTCAGCGACCGATTGCCCTGGGCCCTGCGACGCCTGGAGCAGAGTGGACTACTGGACGTGATCGTTCCTGAACTAGTGCTGTGCCGCGCCGTGAGTCAGCGACCTGTTCACCGTCGTGACGTGTTCTGGCATCAGCTTGACGGGGTCCGTTGGCTGACGAGATTGACAGCCCCAACAGGGCCACCCTCAATGCGAGCCAAGAGAGCGTCTGTGATGAGGGCCGAGTTGGATCCTCTGTTCCGTGTTCAGGAAATCGTGGATCGACTCGACGAGTGGAAACTGCCGTTGCGTTTGGCGACGCTTTTGCACGACATTGGCAAACCACAGACTCGGACCGTGGATGCCGATGGGTCGACCCACTTCTTTGGTCATTCGGAGCTTGGGGCGGAAATGGCGCAGGGTCGGTTGCGCGCTTTGCGCGTGCCGACCAGGACTGTCGAACAGGTTCAGATCCTGATTGAACAACACCTGCGTCCCGGTCAGGTCAACTCGCCGGGCAAGCCGCCCACCGAGCGTGCGTTGCACCGATTCCATCTGGCGCTGGGCCAGGCGGCGATCCCGTTGTGTTGGCTGTTCCTGGCAGACTCGCTGGCGACCGCCGGCGCTGACGTCTTGCTGCCGCGTTGGGGTGCATACGCCGCTCATGTCGCACGAATCATTGCCTGGCAGCCGCGGCGGCCTGACAAGACGGGTCGAATCCTTGACGGCAACGCGATCATGGCGGCAACCGGTCTTGAGCCGGGACCACTGGTAGGGCAAATCCGTGCAAAGATTGACGAGGCCGCTGCAGTTGGCGACATCGCCGATGTCGATGAGGCCCGCGAGATGGCTCGCCGACTGGCCGAGCAACTCAGCCTGACGGTCAGCCGCTAGGAATCACGAGGAGCCACCAGGTACCACCAGGAGAACGATGAAATGACCGAAGTCATTCTGATCACGCTGCTCGTGGTGGCGTTGTTCTATCTGTTTTTCATCCGTCCGACCCGCTCAGAAGAGCGTAAGCGTCAGCGGGACCTCAATGAGCTGCGTGTCGGAGACACCGTCCTGACACGAGGCGGTCTGATCGCCGAGGTTGAAGGCGTGGAGACACCGGAGGACGGACCAATGGTCGTGTTGCTCAGGCTCTCGGAGAACGTCGTTGTGAGGGCAAGGACGGGAGCGGTTGCGGAGCGGATTGATCGCCCGGAGCCTGATGAGGATGACGACGATCCTGACGATGTTGCCGATCAGGAGTCCCGGTAACTCCGCCCCCAACTCCTTCCGTCATTCCCGCGCTCCGACGCGGGAATCTCGCCGAGTAGTGCACAATGGCCGGAATCGGAGAGAGGCCGCCGTCATCACTTGGTGGCGTGGCTCCCTGCTGTCGTGACGCGGGGATGACGGACGGTCGGCCTTGCGGGGTCCGATCAGCTTGCTTGACCTCCACGGACACTGGTTGGCTGAATACAACGACCCTGACACCTATGCTGAATCGACATAAGCGGGATACAGTTCGCTAAGCGATCAGAAATGCTCCGCGCTCCGATGGCGTCGGGCAACAGCGGTTGATGGGTGGCCGTTTAGGCGATGGATTTCATCAGACGTTTCAAATTCCGCGATGTCTATGTCTTCGCGCTGATCATCATCCTGACTGCTTTCGCCGTTGCGGCATCCTGGCCGGGCAATCCTGAGCGCTATCTGCCCAGCTTCATCCCCTGGCCCGAGGGCGGTGGCGTCAGCGTCGGCGACTGGACACGCGACGAATTCCGGCTCGGTCTCGACCTGGCCGGCGGCGTTTCAATCACGCTGGAAGTCGCCGGCGAGGCCGCGCCCGTTCGACGCGGAGAGTCACTCAACCAGTTTCTCGAGCGCGAGGGCGTCGAGCTGGAAGTGCTCCTCGACCTGAACCCACGCCTGGCCGATCTCGACGCGGAATCCTACGATCTGCCGCTGCCTGACAACATTTCCGAGATCGTGTTGCCGCTCGATGTTGACGATGCTTCGCTCGAGGAAGCGGTGGCTGAATCACAGCGCGTGATTGAAGAGCGCGTCAACGGCTTTGGTATCTCCGAGGCGGAAGTCACGGTCGTGGGCACGGACCGGATCAATGCGCAGATTCCTGGAGTCGACGCCGATGAAGCCTCGGACCTCGTTGGTTCGACGGCGTTGTTGGAATTCCGCTCCATCGATCAGGCGCAGCCACAGCCGCCGCGACAACTGGACAGGCTGCAGATTGGCGCAGCAATCGACGATGTCTGGGATACCACGCTCCCACTCAATGACGACCGCTTTGTTCGGCGCGCCGACCCATTCTTCATCGCGCCACCGGACGAAGATGTGATCGTCGGTGAGGGCTTGCGCTGGCTACCCGCTGTAGGAATCAACGCCGAAGGTGAGACGGTGCAACTCACCGGACGGCACCTGATTGCCAATTCGATTTCCAGAACGATCGACCAGGGCGGTTCGCCGGCGTTGACCTTTGAGTTCGATAACGAAGGCGCGCGGTTGATGGAGCAGATCACTCGCCGCCTGTTCGAGAGCCGCGGACTGCTGGGCATCTTCGTCGATGGCCGGCTGATCTCCAGCCCGTCGGTCAATGCAGTCATTTCCGACAGCGGCATCATCAATGGTTTGTCAGAGGAAGATGCGCTCACCCTGCGACGACAGCTCCGAGCCGGCGCCTTGCCGATCAACCTGCGCGTCCTGCAGAGCACCGAAGTCGCCGCAACGCTGGGCGAAGACTCGGTGATCGACACGGTGCAAGCCGGCGTGGTTGCCTTCCTGGCCATCGTGGTCTTCATGATGATCTACTATCGCGTCCCTGGAGTCGTGGCCGCCTTGGCGCTGATCGTCTATGCGGCCGGCGTCATGGCGACGTTCAAGCTCGTGCCGATCACGCTGACCCTCGCTGGTGTCGCTGGCCTGGTGTTGTCAATTGGCTTCGCCGTTGACGGCAACGTGTTGATCTTCGAGCGGCTCAAGGAAGAGTTGCGTCTCGGGCGCAGTCTGACCGGCGCGGTCGAGACCGCCTGGGCTCGCGCCTGGCCGGCGATTCGCGACGGCAACGTATCCACGATTATCACCGTTGCCATCCTCTGGCTGTTCGCCGATGCGCTGAACCAGAACTTGATTAAGTCGTTCGCGCTGGCGCTGCTGGTCGGCACGGGCTTCAGTTTTGTCACAGTGATATTCGTGACTCGCAACTTCATGACTATCGCCGCCAGCACCGGTTGGGTGCGCGGCTTGCGACCGTTCGGTGTGCGACAGATGACCATCCGGCCGCGAGGCAGCGGCGGCGGAGGGGCGACCACATGATTGATTTCGTTGGACGCCGTCGCTTCTATGCTGTGTTCTCGCTGTTGCTGATCATCCCGTCGCTGATCGGCCTTGCCCTCTGGCAGTTCGAGGCTGGACTCGATTTCGCCGGCGGACTGGAAACCGAAGTGCGGTTCCTCGGCGACACCGACCTCGAGGACGTGACCGAAGCGGTTGACGGTGTCGAGGGTGCTCCGGAGAGCGCAACCATCAACGTCATCGAGGGCGAAGATGGTTCGTTCGTAGTCAGCGCGACACTAAGTCCGCCGTCGTTGGATGACGGGTTCGCGCTCGCTGATTTGATCGGAAACACCATTGGCGCGGAGCTACCGGCCAGCGTCAGCCTCGATCTGGACGTAGAAGAATCCGCAGTCCGTAGCGAGTTCTGGTTCCCTGGTAATGTCTCGCAGGACGAAGTCAGGTCCGCGCTCGAGACCGTTGGTCTCGGAGGCGCCAGGATCCAGGCGACCGCGGATTCCGCATTCCGCCTGCGCGTCGAGCAGCCATCCGACGGTGATCTCGAGGGTCTGCGCCAGCGAATCAACGAATCGCTGCGCAGTGAAGTCGGACCCATCGTCGTCCTGCAAAGCTCGTCGGTTTCGGGAACGCTGTCGGTGGAGATCGCCCGCGATGCCGGCGTCGCTCTCGCCGTGGCTGCGGTTGCGATTCTGATCTACATCTCGCTGGCGTTCCGTCGCTTGCCCAACCCGATGCTCTACGGGGCCGCGGCGATTGTCGCCTTGATGCACGATGTCACGATCGTCGCCGGGGTGTTCGCCATCGGTGGACGCTTTGCCGACCTTGAAGTCAACGCCATGTTCATCACGGCGCTGCTGGCGATCATTGGATACAGCGTCAACGACACCATCGTCGTGTTCGACCGAATCCGCGAGAACTTGCTGCTCGATCCGCGCGAGGACTTCCGCCGAGTCGTCAACTCCGCCATCACTCAATCCCTGGGCCGATCGCTGAATACGTCAATCACAGTGGTGCTGGCATTGCTGGCGTTGTTGCTGATCGGTGGCGTGACCATCCGGCCGTTCGTGATCGTGCTCTTCATCGGGACCGTGGCGGGTACCTATTCGTCTATCGCCGTCGCCAGCCAGATCGTCTTCCTCTGGCAAGACGGCACACTGCCGAGGCTGCTGCGAATGCGCGGAGAGCGACGAGTGGTACGTCGGGTCGAACGACAGGCTTGAGGACACACCTGGGGTTTGTCTTCTACTCGGGACAAGCGCGTTATCACTCACGTCATACCCGCGCTTGTCGCGGGTATCTCGCTGAATGGAGCAGAGACGTCCGTACTGGACGCGGCGAGATTGCTGCGACGGAGCGCGGCAATGACGGAATGGAGGCTGTTGCAACGGTCTTCTCGCTGGCGAAGCTACCGAAGGCCGAGAGGGTGCAGCTGTCCTCCGACGCGAGTGATGCACTTGAGCCTCCGCCAGACCTAACCCTTGCGCAGCACTCGAGCGTCGCCGACTCGACGAGTGATCCGGTTGGTGTCGAGGTGCTCGAGGAAGGCTTGCGCGATCTTGCGGCTGGTCTCGAGGCGATCTCGTACATCGGCCAGCGTGGCTCGCTCTTGCGTCTCAAGTAGCGCTCGGGTCTCAGCGACCATCTTGTCGTACACCGTCCGGTCGAGATTGACACCGCCCTTGAGCCTCATGATCAAATGCTTCGCTTCCAGGTACTCGAGTAGATCGGCGTCGAGCTTTGGGTCGGTTTCCGGGCGTGTCCCTTGCTGTTTGAGTCGGAGCAGCAACGCGTCAACCTGCGACTGCTGAGCGTCAGAGAGCGCCACCTGTCGACTGGGGAGGTCAAACGAAGCGTCGTTCAGAATCAGCCGCCCCGAGTCGACTAGCGCCTGCTGCAGAAACGAGAAGGCGCGCTGCGGCAGTTTCACTCGCGTGCGCAGGTCTTCTCGCGGCAATCCCGCCCGAAGCGGGAAAGAGTTGACATAATCCGTTACTGCGCCCTGGGCTCGCGCCAGCAACGCTCCCATTCCCTGGTCAGAAATCAGTACCGCCGAGTCAGACAGTCCGCCTTCATCGAGCACCACCACGGCATCATCATCGATCTGGCGCTTGAGCGCGGCCATCGCCTCCTCCAGCGACAATTCGCTGCGAGCGACCAGCTCATCCCAGCGCGCTGGCTCCATCCGCTGCAGCACGGTCAGTAGCGTGTCGTCGGGCGAACCATCGAGCAGTCGCTGCAATGCCTCAAGTGTCGAAGCGTCGTTGCGATGATGCCGACGTGGTCGCGTGTCAACGATCCGCCCTCCGGCGACAGTTGAATCTGCCGAGCGCAAGACGAAGTGATCACCTCGAGCGGCGGCAATCGGTCGCTCGAGCCGAAGCTGCGCCCAGGTCGATGTCCCGGGGGCGAGCGCGTCCCCTTCGAGCAGTCGCACGCGGGCCTGCACCTCATCGGCGCCAACGTGCAGCGTCCGCGTCGCGTTGTGAGGCAGCGCTTTGGCAGCTCGGGCGACGGCGCGTAGTCGGACATCAATCGCAACGGTCGGTTCTAGCCAGCCGGGCGTCGAGAGCACCATGCCGCGCTCAACCTCGCCAGCCGAGACGCCGCTCAGATTGACCGCAGTGCGAGCGCCGGGCGGCGCCGTGTCCAGCGATTCTTCATGCGACTGCAAGCCTCGGACGCGACACTCGCGTCGACCTGGTTCGACCACAACCGCATCGCCCACCGAGAGTTCGCCGTCGAGCAGGGTGCCGGTCACGACGGTCCCGAAGCCGGAAATCGTGAACGACCGATCGATCGGCATGCGCGGTCGTCCTTGATTTGGGATCGACGGCAGATCGGCAAGCATCGCATCGATCTTCGAGCGCAAGTCGTCCACGCCGTCGCCGGTGAGCGCAGAGACCGGCGCGATCTGCGATCCATTCAAAGCGGTGTCCTCGAGCAACTCAATGATCTCCTCCTCCACCAGCGCCAGCCAATCCTCGTCGACCAGATCGGTCTTAGTCAGGGCAACGAGTCCCAGATCGATGTCGAGCAAGTCGAGAATGTCCAGGTGCTCGCGAGTCTGGGGCATCACACCTTCGTCGGCGGCAATCACCAACAACGCCAGGTTGATCCCGCCGACTCCGGCCAGCATGTTTTTGATGAACCGCTCGTGTCCGGGGACGTCAACGATGCTGACCGCGCGGCCAGAGGGCAGTTCGCACCAGGCGAAGCCGAGGTCAATGGTCAGTCCGCGTGCTTTTTCCTCGGCCCAGCGGTCCGGATCGATGCCCGACAACGCCTGCACCAGCGCGCTCTTGCCGTGATCGACGTGTCCGGCGGTACCGACGACATACACGCGATTACCCTGACCCTTGACTCACCAATCTGTGCAACCAGTTGTGTTGGAGGATATGTGCGATGAAGGCAATAGTTGTCGATCCACCTGGCAAATCGGCAGACTCTCTGCGCCTGGATGAGGTCCCTGACCCTCAACCGAGCGACGAAGAAGTACTGATCCGCGTTCACGCGACCGCCCTGAATCGCGCCGACATGATGCAGCGGATGGGCAACTATCCCGCCCAGCACGGCGCGTCGGAGATCCTCGGTCTTGAACTGTCCGGCGAAGTGGTCGAGACCGGCTCACGGGTGCGCGGATTCTCAGTCGGCGACCGCGTCTACGGACTCTCGGGCGGAGGCGGATACGCCGAGCTGGCGACGATGCACGAGTCGCTGACCATGGCGATTCCCGACGAGTTCACCTATCACGAAGCCGCCTCGATTCCAGAGGTGTTCTTTACGGCAAACACCGCGGTACGCACGCTCGGGCAGACGCTGCCGGGCGAGCGCCTGCTTGTGCATGCCGGAGGCAGCGGCGTTGGCATCGCGGCGATCCAGATCGGTCGATTGATCGGCGCAGAAGTATGGATCACAGCCGGCTCGGACGAAAAGTGCGAGCGAGCCCGAGAACTGGGCGCCGACCGGACGATCAACTATCGGGAGCAAGACTTTGCCGAAGTGATCCGGGAAGAGACGAATGGACAGGGCGTCAGTGTCATTCTCGACGTGATCGGTCGGGATTACTGGAATTCGAACTTGCAATCCCTGGCGATGGCTGGCCGCCTCGTCCTGGTCGGTCTGATGGGTGGAGCGAACGCCGAGACCAACCTGGGAATGTTGATGCAGAAGCGTCTTCGAGTCATGGGAACTGTGATGCGCTCACGTCCGCTGATCGACAGAGCCGAGATCACCCGAGACTTCCAGCAGCACCTGGAACCGGCCATCGTTAACGGAGACATGAAGCCGGTCATCGATTCCGTCTTCCCGCTGAGCAAGGCGGCCGAAGCGCACCAATACATGGCCGAGAACAAGAACTTCGGCAAAATCCTGCTGGACTGCATCGACATTGAGGAGTTGGTTGAGGTCTAACTTGTCGCAGGGGGTTGGTCCCTTTCGTCTTCCCTTTGTTCCCCTTGCTGAGACTGATGCATATCCTCTGATTCCCCTCTCCCCCCTTGCGGAGACTGATGCATAACTCCACTTCTCCCCCCTTGCGGGGGAGATGCCGAAGGCAGAGGGGGGGTCCTGTCCGCAACTTCTATCTGGTGCTCACCGACCGCCCCCCCCTCTGTCACTCCGTGACATCTCCCCCCGCAAGGGGGGGAGAGCGGAATTTGAGGTTGCGCATCAGTCTCTTGCGGGGGGAGCTGCCGAAGGCTGAGGGGGTCCCGTTGCCCATCGGACATGCCAACAGGCTTTAGTGCGAGCACGGACCTTGGTGCTGCGCGCGGCGAGATTGCCGCGACGGAGCGCGGCAATGACGGAATGGATATGTCTCGTAGGGGCACGAGCTCGCGGCCGTAGAAATTGCTTAAGCCAACACTGGATCAAGCAGCCTGACAAACACTTCATTTGCGACCGCATGCCCCCGCTTCGTCAGCCTCAACCGACCCCCAGTACGCTCGGCGAGTCCTTGATTCACTGCCCAATCGAGGGTCGGACGGAACTCCGTGTACGTCTCAGGCAACGACGACTCATCGACGCCTTCAACCAATCGCAGTCCCGAGGTCAATGTGTCGATGATGTCCTCGCGGGCATCGACGCGCTCGGCGCCAGCGATCGCCGGCGACGGCAATCCCTCAGGTGCTATTGAAGTAGGGGATTGGCCACGTAGCCGGTCGATGTAGACCCTGGGACTGCGGACCACGTGATATCGCACGGCGTCAACATATCCGTGCGCTCCGGGGCCGATTGCGGCGTATTCCTGGTTGCGCCAGTAGATCAAGTTGTGTCGGCAGGCCAAGTCGTTGCGTGCGTAGTTGCTGGTCTCGTATTGCTCATAGCCTGCAGAAGCCAGACACGCCGCCGTCCAGTCGGCGATTTCAGCCACATGATCAGCGTCGGCTTCCACCACTCGTCCTAATGCGACCCTGGCGGCGAGGGGTGTGCCTTCCTCAACGGTCAGGGCATAGCAAGAGATGTGATCTGGCCCATCTCCGCTCCAGCTCAGTACCTGCCTCAGGGTCGATTGCCAGGTTTCCAGCGACTGCCCCGGCAGACCGTAGATTAAGTCGAGATTGACGTTGTCGAATCCGGCATCGCGAATCTCGGCGAAGGCCTGCTCAGCTCGCTCGGCGCTGTGAATGCGATCAAGGAAGACCAACTCGGATGAATCCAGAGACTGTACGCCCATCGAGATTCGGTTGACGCCAGACTCTCGGTAAGATTGCAGACGATTAGGTTCAACGCTCTCCGGATTTGCCTCCAACGTGATCTCAGCATCGGGCGCCAGGGTGACTTGATCGCGAATCGCATCAAGCAGTTGCTGCACGGAACTTCCTGGCAACAGGCTCGGCGTCCCGCCTCCGACGAACACCGTCGAGATCGCACGTCCCTGTAGACGCGGCGACCACAATGACAATTCGGTAAGGGCGGCGGTCAGCCACTCGCCCTGTAGGTCGTCGATGCCGGCGAATGAGTTGAAGTCGCAGTACGAACATTTGACCGTGCAGAACGGGACATGGATGTACAGGCCGATTGGAGCGTGTGTCACCGTTCGAGTGTATGTGTCTCACCGCAGGCGCAGGGCAAGTGTCGGAACTGATTGCCTGCGTAGACAGTTGCTGACACACTCGATCAGCGGAGCAGACCCGGCGAGCAGTGTGAACAGTTGGAGGATTCGGTGCTCAAGACACATGGTTGCGGGACGTTGAGAGCGGCGCACGCAGGCGAGTCGGTGACACTGGCCGGCTGGGTCCACCGGCGGCGCGATCACGGACAACTGATTTTCATCGATCTCCGAGACCGCGACGGTCTCGTGCAGGTCGTGATCCGGCCCGACGACAATCCCGATGCTTACGAAATCGCCAACACCGTGCGCGGCGAGTTCGTGTTGCGCATCGAAGGCAACGTCATCGAGCGCTCCGAGGCCACACGCAACCCAAACATCCCGACCGGGGACATTGAAGTCGTCGCCACATCCGTCGAGATACTGAACGCCGCCAAGACGCCACCGTTCGCCATCGCCGAAGATGAGGATGTCAACGAATTGGTGCGGATGCAGTACCGCTACATCGATCTGCGCCGGCCCTCGATGATTTCCGCCCTTGAGCTGCGACACCGACTCAACCAGTTCATCCGCGATTTTATGACCGAGGAGGGATTTCTCGAAGTCGAGACGCCGATACTGGTCGCTGCGACGCCCGAGGGCGCTCGCGACTACGTCGTGCCTAGTCGTCTGACACCCGGGGCGTTCTATGCCCTGCCGCAGGCGCCGCAACAATTCAAGCAACTGCTGATGGTCGCCGGCGTCGAGCGCTACTTCCAGATCGCCCGTTGCTTCCGCGACGAGGACCTACGCGCCGACCGACAACCGGAATTCGTGCAGCTCGACCTGGAGTGGTCGTTCTGCGAAGAAGAGGACATCCTCGGCCTGCTGGAAGAGCTGTTCGCCGGTCTTGCAGCGGCATTGCGGCCCGACCTGACGGTGCCTCGACCCTTCCCACGCCTGACCTGGCATGAAGCGATGGAGCGCTACGGGTCGGACAAGCCTGACTTGCGCTATGGCCTGGAACTGTCGGATTGCTCCGACATCGCCGCGAGCTCCGGATTCGGCGTGTTTTCCTCGACCATCGCCAACGGCGGTCGGGTGCGCGGCATCGTCATGCCCGGCGGTGCGTCCCTGTCGAGGCGCGAGGTCGACGCCTTTACCAACCTGGCCAAGACGATGGGCGCGCCGGGCCTGGTCTCGTTGCAGTTCAGTGCCGATCCCGCGTCGGCGACCGAAGATGACGTCCGCTCGCCCGTGTTGCGGCACCTGGGCATCGAGGACGCCCGCAAGATCGGTGAACGCTGTGGCGCGTCGGCCGGTGACCTGGTCTTGCTGGCAGCAGGCGAGTCGGGAATGGTGTCCACCGTTCTCGATGGCATACGCCGCGAGCTCGCCCGGCGACTCGATCTGGTCGACGATTCCGTGCTCAACTTCGGCTTTGTGACTGACTTCCCGCTCGTCGAGTGGGACGAAGACGGTCAGCGCTGGAACGCACTGCATCATCCGTTTACCGCCCCACAGTCCAAGGATGCGCACCTGCTCGACAGCGAGCCGGGACAAGTCCGAGCCCGCGCATATGACACCATCTGCAACGGATTCGAGCTCGGTTCGGGCTCGATCCGGATCCACGAGCGCGACCTGCAGATGCAGGTATTCGAGCTGCTGGGCGTCGGAGCCGAGGAGGCGCAGCAGCGATTCGGCCACATGCTCAACGCATTTGAGTACGGCGCGCCGCCGCACGGCGGATTTGCATTCGGCATCGACCGCGTCGCCATGCTGCTCGCCGGCACCGAGAACATCCGCGAGGTGATTGCGTTCCCCAAGACCATGTCCGCATCCGACCCGATGACCGGCGCGCCGATGTCGATCACTGACGAGCAATTGGACGAACTCCATTTGCATGTCGCACAGGCCGTCGAGCCCGTGGTTCAGTGATAATCTTCGATACATACAAGGGGTTGGGCGTTCCGGCTTGCAAACGGAAGTAGAGGGTCGCTGACGTGTCAGTTGATCAACTTGAGCGAGTGCGGGGCCGTGTGAAGTCGGCGTTTTTTTTCAGAGCGCGGTTGCAGTCATTGCTTGCAGCCTCCCTGTTGGGAGTCGCGCTGGTCCTGGTGGCCTGTAGCGGAGACGACCAGTCCTCGCAGCAGCAGGAAC
Organism: Dehalococcoidia bacterium; assembly: GCA_965207365.1. Lineage (GTDB taxonomy): Bacteria > Chloroflexota > Dehalococcoidia > Bin125 > Bin125 > Bin125. The sequence continues at coordinate 2,825,851 of OZ242281.1, forward strand.
AACCACAGGCAGACACGCGATCCGAACGCACGCAATCCGAGCAGGATCAGCAACAAGACGATTCGCGGCAAGAGCGTCAGGCAACGATCCAGCAGCAGCAACAACAGCAGCAACGAGAGGCGGCCCAGGCTCAAGCCGACGATCAGTCCGCCGCTCCCGTAGCTCCCCGCGAGAGCGGCGAGTTCCGCGTCGCCCGCGCTGAGCCGATCAACCTGGACCCCGCGCAGATCACCGACGTCAGTTCTGCCGTCATTGCTGTGGAGATCTTCGGTGGACTTCTAGTTCTCGATCGAGACTTGAGGATCGCCGCAGATTTGGCCGAGTCCGTCCCTGCTCCGACGGTCAATGACGACGGCACGGTGACCTACCGCTTCACGATTCGTGACAACGCCACGTTCCACGATGGCAAGCGGATCACGGCTGAGGACTTCAAATGGAGCCTCGAACGCAACCTGCACCCTGAGACCCTCTCGCCGACCGCGCCCGACTTCCTGGGCGACATCGTCGGTGCGGCGGAGTACGTGCGCGGTCGTGCGGACGAGGTGGTCGGCATCCAGGTCATCGACGATGTCACGCTCGACATCACCATCCTGCAGCCGACGCCGGTCTTCCTCTACAAGATGACCTACCCAACCGCGTACGTGCTCGATCGCGACCAGGTCGAGGCGGACCCTGAGCGTTGGGCGCTCAATCCCAACGGCAGCGGCCCCTTCCGCTTGACCGAGTGGCAGCTTGGCGAGGGACTCACGCTTGAGCGATTTGACGACTACCACCTCGAACCGGCCAAGGTCGAGAAGGTGTCCGTCCGCTTCGCCGGTGGATCAGTCGAGCAGTTTGAGAACGATGAGCTTGATCAGGCCTTCGTCGGCATCAACGACATCGAGCGCGTCCGCGACCCGGCCTCTGATTTGAACTCCCAATATGTGACACGCTCTGAGCTCTCCATCTTCTACCTCGCGTTCAACGTGGCGACACCGCCATTCGACGACGTCAATGTTCGCCTGGCACTTGCTCACTCGATCGACAAGACGACGATCACGCAGGAAGTCCAGGCCGACCTGCTGATCCAAGCGCGACAGATCGTTCCGCCTGGTCTCGCCGCGCACGACGACGAGTACCCAGGGCTGGTCTTTGATCCGGAGTTGGCGCAGGAATACCTGGCAGCGTCACGTTACGCGGGCGGCCCGTTGCTCAATGAGATTCGGCTGACCATCTCCGGCGCCGGCGCAACGCCGGGACCGAGCATCGAAGCAATCCAGGACATGTGGCGGCAGCATCTGGGACTGGAAGTCGAAATCCAGCAGGTCGAGTTCGCCAGCTTCATCTCCGACATCGACCGTGGGCTGTACGGCTTCTTCTCGCTCGGTTGGAGTCTCGACTATCCCGACCCGCACAACGTGCTCGACTACAAGTTCTACAGCGCATCGCTGGGCAACGATGTCCAGCTCGACGACGAAGAGATTGATGCCTTGTTGGAAGAGGCGCGCTACTCGCTCGACCAGGAGCTACGCACCAACCTCTACCAACAGGTCGACCGTCAATTGGTCGAAGAGGCCGTCTGGATTCCGCTGTACTACTCAGTAGCGCATGAGCTGGTCAAGCCCTACGTGAAGAACTACGAGCCGACGCGAATGGTGATTCCCCACCTCCGCTTCGTCAGCATCGAGGAATAGGTCCGACACCGGTCCTCGACGCCCACACACGGAAGAGGTGGGGCGAATCATGGCATCAGGTGCGATCCCGCTCCTCATTCGGCGATTGCTCCTGGTACCTATTCTCGTCTTCGCGGTCATGGCGTTTTCATATGCGCTGACGCACGTGGCTCCTGGTGATCCAGTCAAGATCATTGCCGGCGCCCGCGACATCGAACCCGAGCGCGCGCAACAGATCCGAGAAGAGTTCGGACTGGAAGGCAACTACGTCCAGCGCTTCAGCCGCTACGTCTGGGGCGTCGTCTCCCGCGGCGACCTGGGACCGTCGTACTATTATCGTTCGCCCGTGCGCTCGGTACAGGAACTGCTCGGTGAGCGCATCTGGGTATCGGCACAGATCAATTTGATCGTCATGGCCCTCGTGTTTGGCCTGGGCATCCCGATGGGAGTTTATGCAGCAGTCCACCGAGGGCGCTGGCAGGATCCAGCGGTGATCGGCGGACTGAAAGTGTTCGACTCCATTCCGTCGCCGATCTTCATCGTGTTGATTGCCGTTCTGATGGTCAATGGTCTGGCCTGGTTGTTTCACGCCCTGGGTTTCAATGTGCCGAACGTCTGGACTCCGGGAGACCCGGCGTCATACATCATTCCCGTACTCGCTTTGACTCTTCCCTCGCTAGGCGGAATGGCTCGATTCGTCCGTGTGAGCGCCCTATCCACCATCGACGACGACTATGTCCGTACCGCCAGGGCCAAGGGACTTACGGAGCGACGAATCCTCTACGGACACGTACTACGCAATGCCCTGTTGCCGCTTTCAACCATCTTCGGACTTTCCATCGTTGGAATCATCGGCGGTTCAATCATCATTGAGACCGCATATGGCGTTCCCGGAGTTGGCGCATTCATGTTTCAGTCGATCACACAGCGTGACTTCAATGTGATTCTTGGGTTCACGTTGCTCACGGCAACACTGTTCATCGTCGTCAATGCGCTCATCGATGTGCTCTACATCTTCATCGATCCACGCATCCGGTTCACGGCTCGATTCTCATGACAGCACGCGTAGGAGCTCAGCCACAGTGGGCGATGCCCGAAAAGTCTGAATCTCCATGGATGCGTGCGCTGCGAGCAATCCTGCGCAAGAAGATTGCGGTCGTCTGCATCGCCGTCATCATCGTTCTCTACGGCGCCGGTGCGTATACGTTGCTCGACGCGTTTGGCGTGGACATCGGCTTGCAGGATCCGACCGTCTCCAACCTGAGCCAGCGACGCTCGATTCGGGAAGTCGACGGCACGCCGGAGACTCTGGGTGCGTTTACGCAGAGGCTTGATGTCCAGATTGCTACCATCTCTGAGCTGAATCCCGAAGTAGTCGACGAGTTCGGCCCGCTGACTCCTGAAACTGTCTTACCAGCTCGGACGGAACTCCTCCTGAGCGGAGACGAGACGCTGCAAGGACCATCGTCGCGGCACTGGTTCGGCACTGACCGCAACGGGCGCGACGCGTTCGCCAGAGCCATGTTTGCACTGCGCACCACACTGATCATCAGCGTGATCTCGGTGGTGTTCGGGAATCTGTTCCTCGGTCTGGGGCTTGGTCTGCTCGCCGGATATCGGGGCGGGCTGATCGATCAGATCATCATGCGTATCGGCGATGTCATGCTGGCAATGCCGGGTCTCTTGTTCCTGATCGTGCTCGTTGCCGTGTTTCGTGACCAGTGGGAAGAGTGGTTTCGCGCGATAGAAGACTTCACTGGCCAGGGATGGCTGATCGCACAGGGAGTCGATGACTACGTGTTGATCGTGTTTGCGACTTCGCTGGTCGGCTGGGCCGGGTCGGCAAGGTTCTATCGGGCGCAGATATTGGCACTACGTGAGTCCGACTATATTTTGGCCGCCGAGACCCTCGGAGCGCGCACCCCGCGAATCCTCATCCGTCATCTGTTTCCCGGCATCCTGCCCTGGTTCATCGTCGGCTTCAGTGCGTCGCTAGGTGAGATTGCTGGAGCCGAGGTTGTCTTGACCTGGCTCGGCATCGGCATCACGCCGCCGACGCCATCGTTCGGAATCATGGTGGAGAATGCAGGCGGACGGACATCGCTGCTGCTCTATCCATGGCTCATGGCTGTGCCCTTCGCCTTTCTGCTCGTGCTCATGCTGGCCTTCAACCTACTCGGCGATGCGATCAATGATGTACTGAATCCTCGCGGACGATAGGCCTGCGTTGGTGCCAACCGCTGATATGCTCAGCCGCAGCTATGCCCGCGATGGTCGGGCGATGAAAGATGTCCGATGAAAGTTACTGCTGAACGCATCCCCGAGGCGCAGATGCTGCTCGAAATCGAGCTTGAGGACGCGCAGGTCAAGAAGTCTCTGGACCAGGCCGCCCGCCGCCTCTCCCAACGATTCCGCATTCCCGGCTTCCGCCAGGGCAAAGCGCCGCGACGAGTCGTCGAAAGCGCGCTGGGCGCTGACGTGGTCTTTGAAGAAGCCGCCGAACGCCTGATTCCACAGGCGCTGACCAAGGCGCTGGAGCAAGAGGAACTCGAACCGGTCGCGCAGCCAAGCGTCGAGATCACGGGTCGGGAACCGGTCACCTTCACGGCGACGGTGCCGTTGTCCCCGGTCGTCGAGCTGGGCGAGTACCGCGAGATCGCCGTCGCCAAACCGGAGAGTGAGTACTCCGAGGAGATGCTCGAAGAGCAACTGCTCGAACTTCGTCGCCAGCACGCCGTGCTTGAGCCTGTTGATCGAACTCCCGAGCTGAACGACCGCGTCACAGCCGATGTTCGCGCGGAGGTCGACGGCGAACAGATCCTTGACCAGCCGGGCGCTGAGTTTCATCTGCGCGAAGGCGCGGTCATTGGCGTACCAGGGCTCAGCGAGAAACTCGTCGGCGTCGCTGTCGGCGAAGAGCATGAGATTGCGATCGATGTCGACGAAGATTGGGACGACGAGGAAGTCGCGGGCAAGACCGTCAGCTTCACGGTCACCATCCATGATGTGAAGTCGGAGGAACTTCCCGAACCGGACGATGACTTTGCGATGGAGGTCTCGGAGGAGTTCGAGACGATCGCCGATCTGCGCGAACGCATGGATTCGAGCCTGCGAGAGCAGACCGACCGTCAGGTAGACGAGCAGTTCAGCCAGGCGGTCATGCAGGCCGTGGTCGAGCGGGCCACGCTTGAGTATCCGCCCGCGTTGGTCGAACACGAGATCGAGCACATGCGGCAGGACTTCGCTCGCCAGATGGGGCAGGATCCGGCCACGTTCCTGCGCGACAGCAGCGAGCAGGTCGATCAACTGTTGGCCAGTTTCCGCACGCAGGCCAGCGAGCGTGTGATCAACACGCTCGTCTTGCAGCATGTCGGCGAGGCGGAAGATATCCAGGTCCTGGATGAAGAGATCACCGCCGATCTGCGGCAGATGCTGACCTCCATGCCGACCCAGGATTCGGAGCAGATCGCCCAGATGCTGGAGGACGAGGGCATCCGCGCAAATGTGCAGGCGCGGCTCGTCCGCGAACGCACGATTGAGCGCCTGCAACAGATCGCGCTGGCCAACCACGAGGCGGGTGTCTCGGACGACGTAACGGATGAGGCCGAGGACTCGTTCGAGAGCGACGAGGGTGAGACTACCGAGAACGCTGAAGACTCGGCAGAATCGGACGAATAACCGCCCCGATATGCAAGTGGCTTCTGTCCGCTGTTCCAGTCAAAGATGTGCGCTGCGCAATCGCACGTTTACAAATCGTGATTACACTTAACCCGCGAAGGAGGGTTTCATGACCCTGAGCAACACCCTGACCCGCCCCAGCGACATCATCCCGATGGTGGTCGAGACGACCAACCGCGGCGAACGCGCTTACGACATCTACTCACTGCTCCTGCGCGAGCGCATCATCTTCCTCGGCACGCCGATCGACGACCAGATTGCAAACGTGATCGTTGCGCAGCTTCTTTACCTCGACCGTGAAGACCCCGACCGCGACATCCAGCTCTACGTCAACTCGCCCGGTGGCGTGATCACCGCTGGTCTGGCGATCTACGACACGATGCAGCTAATCAAGGCGGATGTGTCGACGATCTGCGTTGGCATGTCGGCCTCGATGGGCACCGTCCTGCTCTCCGCCGGTGCGCCTGGCAAGCGCTTTGCCCTGCCGCACGCCACGATTCACATGCACCAGGCGCTTGGCGGCGCTCGCGGACAGGCGTCCGACATCGAAATCGCCGCTCGCGAAATCCTGCGCAACAACGAGACGATCCGTGAGATTCTGGCCAGGCACACCGGCCAGCCGCTCGACCGGATCGCCGCCGACACGGACCGTGACTTCTACCTCGACGCCGAGCAGGCGATGGAGTACGGCCTGGTCGATTCCGTCCTCGCCAGCGAGGCCGGAGGAGATGCAGCGGCAGCCGCAGGCGCGTAGCATCTGAACGGGCGGACCCCGCTCGACGCGACATGTCAACAGCTCTCCAATACCGGGGCGTTGAGGCGCAGCAGGGAGGCATCAGCTCATGAGCAGTGCACATGGTGGCGGTCGCAGCCAGTATCACTGTTCCTTCTGCATGAAGGATCAGGCCCAGGTACGCCGCCTTGTCGCTGGACCGGGCGGCGTGTACATCTGCAACGAGTGCGTCGAGGCGTGCCGAGCCGTCATCCAGGACGAGCAACTGAACAGCGCCACGCCGGAGCAGCAGCCTCCGTCGAGCCCACCTGAGACCCTGCCGCCGCTGGCCATCTACGACCGCCTCTGCGAGCATGTCGTCGGTCAGGATGAGGCCAAGCGCGTGTTGGCGGTCGCCGTCTACAACCACTACAAACGCATCAACAGCGTCGTCGACCCCGATGACGAGGTTGAATTGGAAAAGAGCAACATCCTGCTCGTCGGACCTACCGGCTCCGGCAAAACACTGCTCGCTTCCACTTTGGCGCGCATCCTTGATGTGCCGTTCTCGATCGCCGACGCCACCGCGCTGACCGAAGCTGGTTACGTCGGCGAGGATGTCGAAAACATCCTGCTCCACCTGATCCAGGCTGCAGACTTTGATATTGCCCGCGCCGAGCGCGGCATCATTTACATCGATGAGATCGACAAGATTGCGCGCAAAGCCGACAACCCATCCATCACGCGCGATGTCTCGGGCGAAGGCGTACAGCAGGCGTTGCTCAAGATCATCGAGGGCACGGTCGCGTCGGTTCCGCCGCAGGGCGGACGCAAGCACCCACACCAGGAATTCCTCCAGATTGACACCAGCAAGATCCTCTTCATCTGCGGTGGCGCGTTTGAGGGACTCGACCAGGTCATCGACCGTCGCGTGACGACCGGTATCCGCAACATCGGATTCGGATCGGCCGCGCGCTCGGATGAGGATCGAGACCACCTGTTGCATCACCTCAGTCACGACGACCTGCAAAAGTACGGCTTGATTCCCGAGTTCGTCGGGCGCTTGCCGGTTGTCGTCACACTCGATCAGCTCGATCAGGCATCGTTGGTGCGGATCCTGACTGAGCCGAAGAACGCTCTGGTGCGACAGTACGAACGCTTCTTCGATATGGACGGTGTCGAGCTGAGCTTCACACCGGAAGCGTTGGAGTCGATCGCCGAGCATGCCATCGCCGAGGCGACGGGCGCCCGCGGCTTGCGAACCGTGGTCGAAGACCTGCTGCTTGACGTGATGTTCGAAGTCCCCGGCCGACCCGAGGTCAAGAAGTGCGTCGTCAACGCCGATACGGTGCGGCGACAGGAACGTCCGCTGCTGCTCAACGATCAGGGTCTCGCCGTGGAGTACGAAGCAATTCGCCGGCGAGGAGACGGACGATTGGCGCCGCGCCAGGAAAGCGCATAATGTCCCGCGCCTCAGCGGTGGAGGGAACCCGCCGAGCGCGGGTTGATGATCTCCTGGTCCAACGAGGCGCTGCTCCGGATCTGCATACTGCTCGAGCGCTGATCATGGCTGGGCGTGTCCACGACGCGAGCCAGCGATACACGCAGCCCGGTCAGCAGATTGGCACAGACACCGACCTCACAGTCAAAGAGACGCCGCGCTACGTGTCGCGCGGCGGAGAGAAGCTGGTCGCAGCGCTCGACGCCTGGCCGGTTGACCCGCGTGACCTGATCTGTATGGATGTCGGGGCGTCGACCGGCGGTTTCACAGACCTGCTGCTGCAACACGGAGCTGCTCTCGTGTTCGCAGTGGATGTCGGGTACGGCCAGCTAGCCGACGCACTCAGGCATGACAGCCGTGTGACCTCGCTGGAGCGCACGCACGTCTGCGAGATTCCAGCGCTCCCACAGATTCCGACTCTGACCACCATCGATGTCTCATTCATCGGCTTACAGCAGGTGCTGCCCTGCGTCGCGAGCGTCGTTGACCGGGGCTCGGACGTGATTGCGCTTGTCAAACCACAGTTTGAAGCTGCGCCTGATGATGTTGACGAACGTGGCGTCGTCAAGGATCGACTGGCTCAAGGACGAGCGGTCAGCAGCGTCGTCACCTGGGCCATCGCGCAGGGCTGGCGTGTCGGCGGGGTGCTCAAGTCGCCGCTGACTGGCCCTGCTGGCAATCACGAGTGGTTCGTCTGGCTGCGTACACCGTGACCAAGATTCAATGCGTCGGTATCTACTATCACCCACGCCTCGACGAGGCGCGGGAGATGGCGGACGATGTGGGAGCAACGCTGCAGAATCTGGGCCGGGAGGTCTGGATATCCGCCCCCTGGGAGCCGGAGCGATCGACCGAGCGCCTTCACGAGACCGACCTGCTGATCTGTCTGGGTGGCGACGGCACCATCCTGCGCGCCGCCCGCGCGACGGTCGGCCATGACTGCCTGATTCTCGGTGTCGACCTGGGCCGCCAGGCCTTTCTCACCGAGCTGCTGCCGGAACAGGTAGACGAGCGTATCCCCGACTTGCTGAGTGGCGATTTCGTGGTTGAGAGCCGCACCATGCTCGAGGCTCGCCCGATCGGCGTCGAGGGTGACGCGCCGGAGGTATTGCCGGCGCTCAACGACGTCATGATCGGACGTGGCAGTCTTGGACAACCGGCCTACATTGCAGTCTGGGTCGGGGACGACCTGGTCGGCGTAGTCCGCGCCGACGCTGTGGTTGTCGCCTCGGCGACAGGCAGTACTGGCTACTCGCTCTCCGCTGGTGGTCCGATCCTGCATCCGCAGGCACGCAGCGTCGTGATGACGCCGGTCGCGCCGCACCTGGCCCAAGCCGCTCCCGTCGTGCTGCCTGCCGACGCGGTGATTGAGTTGCGGCTGGGGCGCGAACATCCGGGATCGCTCTCCGTCGACGGCCAGCGACCATATCCGCTCAAGCCCGGCGGCGGCGTGCAGGTGCAGCGGAGCGAATCGCTGGCGCAGTTAGTCCGCTTCGGTGAACGTTCGTTCTTTGCACAATTGGGCAGACGGCTGGGGTGGTTGGACGAGCGACGGCTGGAGGCCGTCTCTCGTACCGGAGTTGAAGCGTTTGACGCAAAGACGGCTGACCCCTCATAGTTCTCGACTGAAGACAGCCCCGATTCCGTTAAGATGAACATGTGATCCAAAATGCGCATTGGTGCGCAGCGACCGAAGGAGACCGACGGTGTTGATCGGCCTGCACCTGCGTGACTTCGCGCTGGCCGACCGTGTCGACCTTGACCTCGGACATGGATTCACGGTGATCACCGGAGAGACAGGGGCCGGTAAGAGCGTCCTGATCCAGGCCCTGGCATTCGCGCTCGGGGCACCCACCGACATTGAGATGATCCGCTCCGGCGCCGACACCGCCGAAGTTGAAGCAATCTTCGATCTGGCCGACAGCGACGCCTACGGACCGGTCGCGCGAATCCTCTCCGATGCTGATGTTCCCTTCGAAGGCGAACTCATCATCCGGCGCAACGTCAACCGTCCGATAGGTGGATCAACTCGCCTCGGTGGCCGCCTGCGCATGAACGATCGTGCGGCGACCGTCGGTGTCCTGCGAGACCTGGCGCCGATCCTTGCCGACATCCATGGTCAGCGGGAACACCTGTCGCTGCTCCGGCCCAGGGAACAACTGCTCCTGCTGGATCGCTTTGCCGGCGTCGATCATCAGCGCGATGCGATCTCGGCGATGGTCCGGCGCCTCAGTACGCTTGATCGCCAGCTTGCCGACCAGTCCACTAACGAACGTGAACGAATCCGGCGGATCGCGCTGCTGCGCCACGAAGCCTCCGAGATTGCAGCCGCGGCGCTGCGAACGGGTGAGGATGACGAGCTACAGAACCTGCACCGCCGACTTGTCAACGCGCAGACGTTGGCTGCCGACGCAGCGTCCGCGCAAGAAGCGCTGGAATCAGATTCGCTGGGCGACGCGCTCAGCGCCGTTCGACGCATTGCAGAGATTGACGCATCGGCAGAGCCGATCGCGCTATCGATAGAGGCTGCTGCCGAACAGGTGTCGGAAGCCGTGCGCTCCTTGCGCGCGTACGCTGAGCAGGTCGATCTCGACCCAGACCGACTGGACGAAGTAGAATCGCGCATCGCCCAGATCTCCGACATGAAGCGTCGTTGGGGCGACACGATTGCAGAAATCATCACCTACGGGGACGAGGCGCAATCCGAGGCGGGCCGGTTGGAGCAGGAATCGGCCGACAGCGAATCATTGGCCCAGGAAGCGGAGCAGCTAGCTGCATCAATTACCGACGCTGCGAGTGAACTCAGCCAGCAGCGTCGCTCCGCTGCGAAGCGACTTGCAGGATCGGTGCTCGCGGAATGCGAAGCATTGCGTCTACCTAACGCTCGGCTTGAGTTTCAGTTTGAGCCGGTCTTATCCTCGGCGGGCGCTCGATTGCTTCAAATCGGTGAGGAATTGGTTGCCTTCGACCAGACCGGCATCGATCAGATCAATCTGCTCGTCGCGTTCAATCCCGGTGCTCCGCCGCGCCCGATACAGCGCGTAGCTTCAGGGGGCGAGACTGCGCGCCTGACATTGGCAATCAAGGCCGTCTTGGGCGAAAGTGACGTAGTACCGTTGATGGTCTTCGACGAGGTTGATGTCGGCCTCGGTGGCCGCAGCGGTGGCATGATTGGCGAGCGATTGGCTCGCCTGGGAGAACATCGACAAGTGATCTGCATTACACATCTACCCCAGGTCGCCGCTCGAGCTTCCGATCACATCACGGTGAGCAAGTCCGCCGATGCATCGCGCACGAGCGTCGACGTTCGCCAGTTGTCGAACGACGAGCGCGTCGTCGAACTTGCCGAGATGCTCGGCGGACTGAGCGAGGCCAACCGCGCCAGCGCCTCCGACCTTCTGCACGCGGCGGTCGCGTCATGACATCCGAAGCACTCGGCCCGACTCCTGCCGCGACCGTCCGGCAACGAGCCTCCGAAGTTCACGCGCTTCAGGACATCTCTGCAGACCTCAGCCTGGCCGTCGAGGCGCCACTGTTTGCAGAAGCGGCCAACGTCGGTGACGCTCCAGAGATTCATCGGTTGATCCAGTACTGGTTCGAGACCACCGGAGACGTGCTTCCCCGTACTGAGGGCGAAATCTACGAAACCATCCGCGACTTCGTCGTCGTGCGCGATTCCGGCAAACGACGACTGCTCGCCGCTGGGGCATTGCATGTCGAGTGGAAAGACCTGGCGGAGATCAAGTCGCTCGTCGTCGATCCGGGGACGCAGGGTCGCGGGCTTGGGCGCATCATTGTGGACGCGTGCCTGGATGAAGCCGTCGACATGGGTCTGAAGACCGTGTTCGCCCTGACAACGACGCCCGCCTTCTTTGAGCGACTGGGATTCCGCATCTCAGGCGTCTCGGCATTCCCACGCAAAGTCTGGAACGAGTGTTTTCGCTGTCCCAAGTACAACGCCTGCGACGAGATCGCCGTCACCATTGACCTGCGTGAGCGGCTCAACACGTAACATTGTCCCCTCTCCCTCTGGGAGAGGGTTAGGGTGAGGGCAATGGCCAACCCGCTCGACTCCCTCACCGAGACAGTGCTCGAATCGAATCAGGTGTTTGACGGCTCCAGAATCAAGGTGCGAGTCGACGATGTCGAAATGGCTGACGGACGCAAGGCGCGCCGAGAGGTCGTTGAACACCCGGACGCAGTTGTCATCCTCGCCCTTCGCGACAACGGACTGATCGCGTTCGTCCGCCAATGGCGACATGCCACCGGCCGCGCACTGCTCGAACTTCCTGCTGGCCGGGTCGACCCGGGAGAAGAACCAGCGGAAACGGCACGGCGAGAGCTGCGCGAGGAAGTCGGTCTGGATCCGGCGCGCCTCGACTTCGCCCGCGGCTTCTACGTCGCCCCGGGATTTGCCAACGAGTTCCTGCATGGATTCGTCGCCCGCGACTGTGTGGAGTCGCCGCTTGAGGCTGACGAGGACGAAGAGCTGATCGTCGAGTGGATGCCGCTCGGCGACGCGATTGAACTGGTCGAATCCGGCGAGATCATCGACGCGAAGTCGGTCATCATGATCCAGTTTCTGGCGCTTGAGGCGGTCGGTCCGCTGGGACGCAAGATCGTCCGTCACTATCGCGGTCAGGAGTGACATCACACAGCCATCAAACAGCCATTACACAGCCCCGTCATGGCCGCGACGAGCGCGAGCATGACGGCGTAGTGGCGCAGTCCGGGAAGATGTTGCGAAGGTCTCCCCACACGACTACCGCCCAATGGTGTTTGGTGAGAAACTGAGGCGTGAATGCGGCATGGTCGCAATTCAGGGGGATAACACGATGTTGCAGCATGATGTACTGATTGTCGGCTCAGGACTGGCGGGGATGCGCGCCGCCCTTGAGGTGTCGAACGATCCAACACTGGATGTAGCAATCCTCTCCAAGGTGCATCCGTTGCGCTCGCACTCGGGCGCGGCGCAGGGTGGTATCGCTGCCTCGTTGGGCAACTCGGCCGAGGACTCGTGGGACCTGCACATGTTCGACACCGTCAAGGGCGGCGACTACCTCGTCGACCAGGACGCCGCCGAAGTGCTGACTCGCGAAGGCCCCGAGAACATCTTCGAACTTGAGCACATGGGCTGCGCGTTCTCGCGCGACGACGAAGGCCGTGTCGCCCAGCGCCGCTTCGGCGGACACACGGCGCCGCGCGCCTGTTACGCCGCCGACCGCACCGGGCACGCCGTCCTGACTGTGCTGTTCGAACAGCTCCTGCGACGCGGGGTCAAGGTCTACTCGGAGTGGTACGCACTTGACCTCGTCGTCAAGGACAACGTCTGCCAGGGCCTGGTTGCCTACGACATTCTCTCAGGCCAGATTGAGGCCATCTCGGCCAAGGCCGTCATGTTCGGCACCGGCGGCTATGGTCGCGCGTTCCGCGTGACCACCAACGCGTTCGCCTCCACCGGCGATGGTGTCGTCATGGCCTACCGCGCTGGTATTCCCCTGGAGGACATGGAGTTTGTCCAGTTCCACCCGACCGGCCTGCAGGGCTCGGGCATCTTGCTTTCCGAGGCTGCTCGCGGCGAGGGCGCGCACATCGTCAACTCGGACGGCTTCCGCTTCATGGAGAACTACGCGCCCGGCAGAATGGAGCTCGCGCCGCGCGACATTGTCGCCCGCGCTGAGCAGTCCGAGATCGAGGCGGGCCGGGGTGTGACCGATCTGCGCGACTCCGTCTTCATGGACCTGCGACCGATCGGTGAGGAGCGCATCCGTTACGCCCTGCCGTCGGTGCTTCATCTGGCACGGGACTTTGCTGGTATCGACCCGCTCGATGCGCCTGTTCCGATTCAGCCGACTGCGCATTACTCGATGGGTGGCATTCCCTGCGACATCAATGGGCAGGTGCGAATCAAGGACCAGCCCGGCGCGCCCCAGATCACCGGATTCTTCGCCGCCGGCGAGGCATCCTGCGTCTCCGTCCACGGCGCCAACCGACTGGGTACGAACTCGCTGCTCGAAGCAGTCGTCTTTGGCCGACGCTCGGGTCGCGGCATTCTTGATGTCGTCCACGACCTCGAACCGACCAGTATTGACGAGGGCGACATGGCCAACGCCGTGGGTGAGGTCGATAAGTTCCTCCGCGCCGAGGGATCGGAAAAGGTCGGCAAGATTCGCGCCGAGCTGCGCGACACGATGATGGATAAGTGCGGCGTCTTCCGCGACGACGCAGAGCTGCGGGAGTGTTTGTCCGAGGTCAAGGAATACCAGGAGCGATTCAAGCACATCGCGATCGACGACCACGGTTCGACCTTCAATACTGACCTGCTCGACGCGATCGAGCTTGGTCACATGCTGGAGTACTCCGAAGTCATCGTGACCGGCGCAATCGCACGGCAGGAGTCTCGCGGTGGCCACGCCAGGCGCGACTTTGACTCCCGCGACGACGAGAACTGGTTCAAACACACCCTCGCTTACCGTCCGCAGGACGGCGAGGACGGGCCAACCCTGACATACTGCGATGTCAATATGGAGCCCAAGTTCCGCGAACCGTTCCCGCTCCAGGAACGCACCTACTAGCGCAAATCCGTACAAACTCGAACACGTCCGAACAAGACCGAACACCGCCGAACAAGAACGAACAGGCGCGACCCATGGCACAGCAAGAATTCATCATACAGCGCTACAACCCCGACACGGATGAATCCTACGAGGAGTCGTTCGATGTCGACGTTCAGCCCGGCCAGACGCTGCTCGACTCCCTGAACCAGATCAAGTGGGAGCAGGACGGGACGCTGTCGTTCCGTATGTCCTGCCGCCACGCGATTTGCGGCTCGTGCGCGATGAAGGTCAACGGGCAGTCGATGCTGACTTGCCAGACGCAGGTGGATGCAGCCGTCGAGCGCGGCGACCCGGTCCGCATCGGACCGATGGGCAATCAGAACGTGGTCAAAGACCTCGTTGTGGACGTGACGAAGTTCCTGCAGCAGTTCGAGCGCGCCGAGACCTGGCTTGAGCCGTATGAGGACCAGGAACCGCCCGAGAAGGAATACCGCCAGAAGGTCGAGGAGTTTGACCATTGGTCCCATGCCTCGACCTGCATCCACTGCGGCGCGTGCTACTCGGACTGCACCGTTGCGGCCGTCGATGAGAACTTCCTCGGTCCGGCGGCGTTGGCCAAGGCCTACCGCTTTGTCATGGACAGCCGCGACTCCAAGCGCGAGGAGCGGCTGGAGTACCTCTCGGAGACGCAGGGCGGCATCTGGGACTGCACTCGCTGCTACATGTGCGTTCAAGCCTGTCCCAAGGACGTGCTGCCGATGGACGCGATCATGGAGCTGCGCACCCTCGCGATTGAAGCCGGCCACACGAACAATCATGGCGCTCGACACCACAAGGGATTCGCCGGGGGCGTCCGCAAGCGCGGTCGTCTCGACGAGATGATGCTTCCGGTCCAGTCCGTCGGTATCGGCCGATTGCTGACAGGCCAGATCTCCGCGCACAAGGAGATGATGGACTACACGCCGGGCGCGATTCGACTGCTCAAGTCGCGCAAGCTGCTCACGATCGCGCAGCGACATGGCGCAAACGCTGAGGGTCGAGAACAGATTCAGCGGATCTTCGATGAGGTCGAGTCCGAGAAGCATCACCACGATGTCGACGCCGATGCCTTCGGCGCAGAGTTCGAGACCGCCATCGGCGGACACTAGGCCCTACGAAGTCAGCAACCGCAGCATGGGACCGAAGAGCGGGGAGTATCGAACATCATGAGCAAGTACGCATTCTGGCCCGGCTGTGTCGCGCGCGGAGCAGCCCCCGAGCTGTACACCTCGACGCTGGCCGTCGCCGAGCATCTCGGCATGGACCTGGTCGAGTTGGAAGCTGCCGCCTGCACCGGCGCCGGCATCATCTCCGACGGTGAGCCGTATCTGCAGGACGTGCTCAACGCCCGCACGATGGCAATGTCCGAGCAGATGGATCTGCCCCTGATGGACATCTGCTCCACCTGTGTTGGCGTCCACCGCCTCGCCGCCGAGAAGTTGCGCGATGTCGACTACCGCATCCGCATCAACCATCACCTTGCGCCGGAGGGTATCGAGTACCGAGGCTCCGCCGACCCGCGACACCTGCTCTGGATCCTGCTTGAGGATGTTGGGATCGACAAGATCAACTCGATGATCAAGCGGCCCCTGGAAGAACTTAATCTCGGTCCGTTCTACGGCTGCTACATCGTCCGGCCTGAGCGCACGCTCGACTTCGATGCGCATCCCACACGCCGCGACAGCCTGGAGCAGTTAATTGACATCCTCGGCGCGACAACCGTTACCTATGACGGCATGACCAAGTGCTGCGGATTCCCGATCCTGACCACGAACAAGAAGAACTCGCTGACCATGGCCGGCTCGCACCTGGATGAGGCGCAGTCCAAAGGCGCGGATGCTCTCGTTACACCTTGCCCACTCTGCCACCTCAACCTCGACGCACAGCAGCCAGACGCCGCAAAGGTCATTGACCGCAGCCTCAACCTGCCAATCCTGCACGTGCCGCAGCTCATGGGACTGGCGATGGGCATCGACCCTGAGAAGCTGGGTCTGACGCGGCACGTCGTGGATACGCGAAATCTGCTCAACAAGCTCGGCGTCTAGCAAGCTCACCTGTCCCTCGTAGGGGCGACCCTTGTGGTCGCTCGCGTTTCCGTGCGCGGAATCCTGTTGACTCTCCGCATAGCGGGCAGCCACAAGGGCTGCCCCTACGGGTCGAGGAGGGCCGTTGTTGGAGTATGGGCAAAAGGAAGCGCCCCCGCCGGGTTGGGCGGGGGCGCGACACAGGCAGCTGGAGGGTGGCCAGTCGGAGAGACAACCGATGTCTCACATGCGGACATCGGCGGGCGGGCGGGGTGACAGCTTCTACCGTCTGACCTCACTGACCCTCCGTCATCTAAGACGACGGCAGGTCGCAAAAGGTTCCCAAAGAAATCAGGCTCCCGCGCCGGTTCCCCGAAGGCGTGGGTCAAGGACATCTCGGAGCGCGTCGCCGAGGAGGTTGAAGGCCAGCACGATCAACGTGATTGCGGCGCCCGGCGTAATTGCGAGCCATGGCCAACGGTCGAGATTGCCGCGCTGGGTCGCCTCAAAGAGGATGAATCCCCAAGTCGGATTCTGGGCCGAATTTGCGCCTAGGCCGAGGAAGGACAGCGCAGCCTCAGCGAGAATCGTCCCTCCGATCGTCACCGACGCGATGACCAGGATCGGAGCCATGATGTTAGGCAGGATGTGGAACGTGATGATCCTGAACGGTCCCGCACCAATCGTTCTGGCCGCTTCGATGTACGTGTTCTCCAGCGTCGAGAACACAGTGCCGCGCACGACACGCTGAGTCCCGGGTATCAAGAAAATCACGATCACGAGAATCACCGTGGTCATACTCGGAGTCAACACCGTGACCAGAGTCATCATCAGCAGGAGTGGAGGCAGCGCCTGGAACGCGTCCGAGATTCGCTGCAAGAGGAGGTCGGTCACTCCCCCGGCATAAGCCGAAGTCATGCCGATAACCATCCCGCCAAGAATTCCCAGACCAGTCGCGACGATGCCGATCACGATTGCGGGACGAGCTCCAAAGATGATGCGACTGAACAGGTCGCGACCAAGCGAGTCCGTTCCGGCGATGTGCCCGGGCCAGGATGGCGCGGCCAGCTTGTTGATGATGTCGGTTTCGCTGGCCGGATAGGGCGAGAATCCGGGAACGATCGTCGATCCACCGATGCTGATGTCCTGGCCGAAGATGGCGGCTACCACCAAGATCAGAATGAAGACTGCGCCGATTGCGCCCAACGGTTTGTTGCGCGCATGACGCGCCCAGACCTGCCACCACGGTCGAGTGTCCGGTAGATGTAGGTTGAGGGTGGTCTCGGCAGTTTCGCTGATGGTTGACATTTGACCGTTCCCTCCTCCCTACGAGTACCGGATGCGCGGATCGAGCCAGGCGTAGCTCAGGTCCACGAGGATGTTGATGAAAACGACGCCAAATCCGACGACGAGCGAAATCCCCAGGACGAGTGTGAAGTCGACCTGCCGAATCGCTCGGACTGCCAACGCGCCGATGCCGTCGATGCGGAAGATGAACTCGACGATGACGGCCCCACTGATCAGGAAGGCGAACTGATTGGCGAAGATGGTGATGACGGGAATCAGCGAGTTGCGTATCACGTGACGCAAAATAATCGCGCGCTCGGCCAGCCCCTTGGCGCGGGCCGTTCGCACGTAGTCCTCGTTGACGACTTCGAGCACGGTTGACCGCTGCATCCTCATCACGGTGGCCATCAGAGACGCTGACAGGACCAATGCAGGAGCGATCAGACCTTCCAGATTCCTACCCACTCCGTCCCAGATGTATGGCGGATCTATCGTGGATAGCGATACCCCAAGCCAGGCAGCGCCGAACGTTACGACCAGCACCGCCAAGAAGAAATTGGGTACGGCGAGACCGAGGATGGCAAACACCCGAGAGACATAGTCGCCAATCCCTCCCTGCCGAATGGCAGAAAAGACTCCAATCGGAATCGCGATCAGTGAGGAAATCAGCGTCGCCATGACAACGAGCTGCACGCTCCGGGGCAGCCGATCCTGAATCTCTCCCCAAACGGGCAAGCTGGTAGCAAACGACTTGCCAAGGTCTCCATTGAAGGCGTTCCAGAGCCACTCCCCGTAGCGTTCTAGCACCGGCTTGTCCAGGCCGAGATCAATCTCGTACTGCTCAATCTGGGCAGGCGTCAAGTTGGCGCCTTGCGGACTCTGATTGAGCAATCGCGTGAGCGTGTTGCCGGGCACCGCATTCACGAGCATGAACACGATGAACGACAACATGAGGAGCACAACCATCGCTCCGATGACCCGGCGGATGATGTATCCGGTCATCAGGGATTCACTCTGACCTTCTGCTCAATTCCATTGACGTAACTGACTGCAAACCACTCCCCCTGCAACTCAAGGAGTTGAGGGGGAGCAAGTTGAACTGCGCCGCTCCATGCGCAGAACGCGGTCTGCACGCTGCCCAAATGCATCTGTGTTCGTGTCGTTCCTTCTGCAGCGACTTCGCCGGTGGTCGCCCGGCACACCACGGTTGCGTTTGAGTGCCCGATAAACCGACTGTCAAGGACAGTTGATTCGAACGCTGAAATCCCCTGGGGATCCGCCTGGTCAGAGACAGCGGTTTCGCCGTCCCCATCCACGATCAACCAGGTTGCGACGGCGGCTATGGTCGCCGTAACGATCATGGCTGCAGCAACAGTAAGGACGGTTTTGCGCACGTGATTCCTCTTTCCTGCACGCAGGCGTCATTGCCTGCCTACAGGTTCTTCCAGATGCGCTCCGTGTTGGTGGCGCCCCAGCCTGGGTTCCAGGCGTTGTACGTGTCCATCTGACCGAACAGGTACTCGCGGCGCGCGGCCATGCGGTACGGGTTGACACAGAAGATGCGCCACATGTTCTCGAGCTCGCGAACGCGGATCTTCTCGAGAATCTCGGAGCGCTTTTCGACATCGAGTTCCTGGCGCTGCTCGACAGCCCACTGGTCGACGTCGGGGTCGTTGATGCCGTAGATGTTGCCAGGACTCTCGGAGTGCATCCGGCCATAGGCCAAGCCATCGGCATCCATCTCACTGCCAACGAGCCATGTGAACAGGGTGCCGCTGTACTCCTTGGTGAAGAGGAGGGCCAGCCAGGATTCCCACTCGATCTGCTCGTGTGTAACGTTGGCGCCGAGGTTGCGGTTCCATTGGTCAACAACCAACAGGAAGTGGTCGAGGTAGAAGCCCGGCACTGTGTGGAAGGCGGCGTCGAAGGCGAGCGGGTTGTCCTCGTTGTAACCGGCCGCATCGAGCAATCGCTTGCCCTCGGCGGCGTTGAAGACGTGGAAGTCTCCCAGCTCTTCGAAGGTCCAGGGCCACTCGCGGAAGCCCCACGGCGACTTGTCGTCCTTGAAGAAGGTCCAGTTCTGACCGTAGCCGCCGGCGGCGAGGCCGTAGTAGACGCCCGCAGCCTGCTCGTCGCGGTCCATACCAAGCGAAAGCGCCTGGCGAACGCGCGGGTCGTTGAACGGCTCGGCGGTCAGGTCCTTGAAGGTCATGTGCGGCTGCCAGCCGGGAGGCGGCGCTGTGACCTGGACGACCATCTCGGGGTGCTGCTCGATCGCACGCTCATACTCGGTAATGTCCTGCAGCCGAATCCAGTCAGTCTCGCCGGTTTCCCAGGCGGCCCACTCGGATTCGCGCTGGCCGACAAAGTCGAGGCCGTGAATGTTGTCGATGTACGGAAGCTGCAGACCGGTGCGCGGGTCAAGCTTGTGGTACTCGGGGTGCTTGCTACCGCGCCATTCCGAACCGGTGGTCGCGCTGTCGAGCTGGAAGGGGCCCGTGCCGACGGTGTTCTCCGCCAGGTCGAGCAGGCTCGGTTCCTCGACGAACTCCGGTGCCACGACCGTGTGGAACGGGTTCATCATGTTGTTGAGCAGGTACGCGGCAGGCTCGTCCAGGTTGAAGCGGACGGTGTTGCTGGCATTGTCGTGGTCGATCGTGTTGACCGCGGTGTAGGAGGATGCCTGAACACGGCCTTCCTCGCGCAACGCGTCATACGCGATCTTCACGTCCTCGGCAGTCATCGCGCGACCGTCAACCGGAGGCTTGTCCTGCCAGGTGATGCCGTCCTGGAGCTGGAACACGACCGTGGTCGGCTCGGGCACTTCCCAGCCGGCTGCCAGGTCGCCCTCGTTCAGGTAATAGTGAGCGTTGGCGTAGTCGTCCATGGGGAAGACCACAAGCTGGCTGTAGAACATGGGCGCGAAGGCGGCCATGAGACTGGCGTTGGGTCCCAGCACGTTCCAGTTCGCCGGAGCTGCGTGCGCGAGTCGCCAGGTGCCGCCGTGCTTCGGTCCGTCGGCCTGACCAGGCAGGTTTTGCAGCTTGGACCAGTGGTAGCGCAGCCGCCACTCTTCCTCGGCGGTCAACGACATCGCCTCTTCTTCGGCGGTCAACTGGCCGGGAAGGAGGGCGACGGCTTCCTCTTCCATCGTTTCCTGCTGCGTCTGCGCCTGCTGCGCTGCGGTCTGTTGAGCCTGTTGCTGCGCTTGCGCCTGCTCGGGTTGCGGCTGGGGCTGCGCTTGCGCCTGTGCGGCGGCCTGCTGGCCGTCATCATCGTCGTCGCCACAACCGACCAGCGCCAGACCTGCTGCGCCGACGCCCGCTCGCGCCGACGCCGACATCAACGATCGGCGACTCAGTCGCTTGCGTTGCATCCGTTTCCAGTAGTTGCGTTCTGCCATTGTTCGCTCCTCTGTGCGCTGAATGCCGGGATGCCAGCGGGAAGGCTCGCGCAGCCCCTGTCATTCGATTCCACGTAATATAGCGCTTTGCTGTTCAGAGTGTCCTGGAGTTGCCGAATGACCGAACCCGCGCAAATCGAGGCCCGCGTTCGCCAGTTTCTCGCCGATTGCGAGATTCCCTTTGAGAGCATTGTCTGACGACCGGACCAGGCGGACACAGCGGTGTTTTGTGAGGTGTTTGGCATCGCGCCAGAGGCGTCGGTCAACACGATTCTCGTGGCCTCCAAGAAGGAACCGAAGACGTATGCCGCTTGCCTCGTGTTGGCCAACACGCGGTTGGATGTGAATCGCACAGTGCGCAAGGAAATGGGCGTGCGCAAGTGCTCGTTCGCGTCCTTTGAAGAGACGGAGCAGGTCACAGGCATGATGTCAGGTGGGGTGACGCCGTTCGACCTTCCCGACGAGATTCCCATCCTGATTGATTCGCGAATCGCCGGCGAGGAGCTAATGTGGCTGGGCGGCGGCAGTCGCTCACTGAAAGTCGGAATCAAGGCCGATGACCTGGAAAAAATCCCGAATGCTCGGGTCGTCGAGGGCCTGGCGGGCGAGCCGCCACCTACGACTAGCGGGTGAGCCGCCGCCTACGAAGACTTGAGCGTTTGCTCGAGCGCCACGATGTCCTCGATCGGCACGGCGCCGTCTCGCAGACCCGCGCGGTGTGTGCGCTTGGCCATCAGTTGAAGGGCTCGGTTGGCCGGCGTCGGCACACCATGTTCGAGACCGATCAAGACGATCTCACCATTGAGCCAGTCAGTCTCGATCCCGGATAGCCCGCGACGGAAGGATTGCCAGGTCGAGCTGCCGCCCCGTTCGACACCGGGAATCTCGCCGGCGCTGAACGTCGCAGCCCGCCGCTTACCGATCTCAGAGCGAGAGGCGTAGTCAATCCCCGCGGATTCATAGCAGGTGACCGCTTCATCTCGCATCCGACGGATAAACGCTCGCACATCATCGCCCGCGGAACGCAACGCCGTCTCGCCGCAGAGCGCTCCCACGGCGTTGCCCAGATTGTCGAGCAGTTTGCCGTACTTGAGCCTCATGATGTTCTCATCGGCCTGAGCGTTGAAGCTCGCCGCCGACAGGTCGGCGCAGACCTGTGTGATGGTCGGGTCGATCCCATGAGGGAATCGGCCGCTGTCGAGCAGTCCCGGTTTCGGCTCGCCAAACAGCGCGATTTCGCCGGCAATCAGGAACGTCGCCGGCATCACGACCAGCATGCCGTAAACGTTCAAGAATCGTCGCGCTGCCGTGCGCTCATTTCCAACGCCGTTCTGTCCGCAAACGATGGGAATCTCGGGGCCGGCGCAACGCTCCAGATCGTCAAGGGCGTTCGAGGTGTCCTGACCCTTCATGGTCATCAAGACGACGTCGTCATCCCGGAAGTCGATTTCGCTCGGGTGCGACGCCGTCGCGACCTCAACGGTCTCGGTCCGGCCTGGCTGTCGGACGAGCAGGCCACGCTCGCGCATGGCGGTCAGATGGTCGCCGCGCGCGATCATCACGACATCTCGGCCGCTACGCGTCAGTAGCGCTCCGATGCCTCCGCCGATGCCGCCGGCGCCGTAGATGATGTATCGCATGTTGAGGTCCCTGGTCCTGCGCTGGATTTCCTCTGACTCAATAGTCTGACTCAACAGTCTGAACAGCAAAGCGCGGCTGATCAACTCGATCAGCCGCGCTCGCATGTGCAGCGGATGCCGGTTTGCGGTTGCTATTCCTCCGAGCCTTCGGACTGACTTTGCGGACTGGGCGGCGGACCGGCGAACATGGACTTGAGCTCCGCGGCGCGCTCCTGGTCGGCCAGGGTCGGCTCGATCAGGATTTTGGCGCCATTGAGGAAGACAGCGGCATTGAGCTGGCTTAGCTCAAGCGTGTAGGCCATCGCCATCGCCGAGACGGCCAGGTAGCCCTGGACGACCGGGTGGTCCCAGACGATGAACAACAGCTCGCCATCGCGTACCGCGTCTGCGAGCTCGTCGCTGAAGCCGAAGCTGGCCGCTGCAATCTCAGCATTGGACTCTTCGATCGCTGTGATCGCAGCAAGCGCGCTGTCGTGGTTGAGCGTCAAGATGCCACCGACGCCGCCCTCTGTGACGCGCTCGGTGATTAGCGCCTGTAGGTGCTCAGGGCTGGTGTGCTCGCCGTGGCTCTCGTCATGTTCGATCGCAGTTGACAGGTCGACCGACATCCGCTCAACTTCGCCGCCGTCGTAGCTCTGTTCCAAGCCGTCGCAACGGTCATGCAGGCCGACGTTGTCGTCTTCGTGAATGACGCAAAGCAAGGTTCCGCTGACGCCAGCCTCGTCGAACTCATCGCCAGCCTTGATTCCGCCTGCGAAGTCGTCGAGCCCAATATGGATGAGGGAACCGACGCTGTCAGCGTCTTCGGCGCCGGAGTTGAAGCTGACCACCTGGATCCCTGCAGCCTGTGCCTCGGCGAGTGCTTCCTCGAGGTCCTCGGCGTACGGCAGTGAGGTCGCGATGGTGATCGGGTCATTCGAAATGCAGTCTCGAATGTCGTTGGCATGCTCGGCGCTGTCGCGCGCTCCGTACAGGATGATGTCTACGCCGTACTGATACCCAGCCACGTTTGCTGCGCTCAGGGTCCACTGCCAGAAGCGGTCTTCCTGGGGAAGGGCGTGACCAAGGACACACATCACCGGTCGCTGCGGCTGGATCACCTCGACAGGCTCTTCTTCAACCGTCCCCGTGACTTCGATTGGGCTGCTGAATCGCCACTGCCCGACCTCTGCGTCTACGGCCAGGAAGCGGATGGGCGGAGTTTCGACTTCTACCCATTCCCCTTCGTCATTCAGTTGTCGCAGCCCCACTTCAACGCGGCCGTCTTCTACGTGCCTGGCTCCGATCCGAACTTCGCTAGTCACGCTGATCGCGGCCTGCACGACTCCCAGCGCGATGGCGCCCAGGACCAGGCCGATGACCAACGTGACCAAGTGCGACTTGCCCACAGTTTTCACGTCGACTCCTATCTCAAAGCTCGATGATTTCCATTCAAAAGTGATCATAACGTCGATTGAACACTTACATAATGGTTGACTCGAATCTGGCGGACGTCTGCTGAACTGGTGGTTGTGAACCGCCAAGGTCTCCCGTGAGCCGCCGACTACCATGCCTAGCGACTACCGAATCAGAACATCGGAGCACCGGCGATGACCGATCAGGCAAATCTTCCTCAGATAGACGGCGAACTCAAGGCTGACGGGCTAGAGTCGCCCGTTCGGATCATCCGGGATCGCTGGGGTGTTCCACATGTCGAAGCGCACTCGGCGCATGACGCATTCTTCGCCCAAGGATTCTGCCTGGGGCAGGATCGCGGCTGGCAGCTTGAGCTCTATCGACACATGGCCCACGGACGGGCGGCGTCATTGCTGAACAAGGGACTGTTGCGGATCGACAAGATGAATCGCACGCTCGGGTTCGGGCGTGACGCCGCTCGCGAGTGGGAAGAACAGTCCGACGACGCGCGGATGGTCCTGCAGGCCTACGCGGATGGAATCAATGCAGCGATCGAGGCCGGGCCGGCCCCGGTTGAGTTCGGTCTGCTGGACCACGAAATGCAGCCCTGGTCGCCAGTCGACTCGCTAGCGATTCTCAAGATGGTCTCAGCAAACGTCCACTGGGCGACCAAGATTGGCAACGGAGAAGTCGCTGCGCGACTGGGCGTCGACGCCTTGCAGGCGCTGATTCCAGACGTGCCGGCCGACGCTGCACTGATCGCTCCGGCGGGTGCGTCGTGGACCAACGGGGCTCACGCGTTTGCGGGTGCGCTCGCCGATCTGGAGGCCGAGCCGGGCACGCGACGTGGAGGTCTGGACGGATCGAACTGCTGGGTGATTGACGGTGAGCACACGGCCAGCGGCAAACCGCTCGTGGTTGGTGATCCGCATCTCGCCTTCAGCGTGCCGCCGCAGTGGTACGTGATGCATATGCAGTGTCCCGAGTTCACGGTTGCCGGACCATGCAGTCCCGGCTATCCAGGTCCGGTCTACTACGGACATAACACCGAGATCGCTTGGACCATGACGCACGCGCAGGGAGACCGCTGGGATGTGTATCGCGAACGCGTCTCGCGCAACGGATCCGGACCCGAGGCAGCCTGGCTGAACGGTACGGAAGCGCTTGAGCGACGCGATGAAGTGATTGATATCCGGGGCGAGGAGTCCGTCACGCAGACCGTCTGGTCCACCCGCCACGGACCTGTCGTTCACGGCGATCCGGAGACGGACGACGAGGTGTTGACAGCTCGGTTCAGCCTGACCGATCCCTGCCACGATTTCGACGGCATGTTGCCCATCTTCACGGCAATCAACATTCACGACGCGCGTCAGGGGTTCCGTCGCTATGACTCAATCTCGGGCAATTTCTGTTTCGCCGATCAGCAAGGCGACATCGGCTACCAGTACACCGGTCGTGTCCCGATTCGCGCTGCGAAACTGACGCCGGTCAACGGCTGGGACGGCGCGCATGAGTGGGACGGCGATGTCCCGGTCGACGAGCTACCCCAGGACCTCAATCCCGAGACCGGCGTGATCATCACCGCGAATAACCGCACGACGACCGACGACTATCCCTATTACCTCAGCTTCAGCCAGACGCCGTATCGAGCCGACAGGTTGCGGGAACTCCTGCAGGGTCGCGACAACTGGGCGCCCGAGGACATGCCCGAGGTGCAGTCCGACCAGACCAGCCTGCACGCCCGCTTCGTGGCTAGTCGAGTGGCGCAAGCCAGCGTCGCCGGCGGCGCGGCCGAAGAGATGCAGGCGTTGCTGTCAGGCTGGGACGGCCACATGGCGATCGACTCCGCTCCCGCGCTCGTCTACTACGAGTTCTGCGAGCAGCTCATCGCCAAGACCGTGCGCCCCTACTTCAACGCTCCTACGCGGATTGCACAGAGTTCATACGAAGAGATGCGGATCCTGCACGAGCAGATGAAGGGCGACAACTCCCTGACTCTTCCGCCGGGCAAGTCCTGGGATGACATGATCAGCGAGGCGCTGGCCACCGCCGCCGACGTGCTTACCGAACGACACGGCGCAGACCGCGGTCAGTGGCAATTCGGAACTGCCCACTCGGTTACCTGGCGGCACAACCTGGGACGCGATCCGGAGCGCGCTGCGCGATTCAACGTCGGCGATTTCCCCAAGGGTGGTGACGGAAACACGCCGAACAACGCGACCGGCCTGATCAACCAGCCAGCCGACCACGGCGTGAGTTACCGACAGATCTTCGATCTGTCGGCGCTCAATGGCGCCCACATCGTCTTGCCGCCGGGCAACTCAGGTCGTCCCGATAGCTCGCACTACAGCGACCACATCCACAAGTGGCTCGACATGGAGTACTTCCCGCTTTACATCGAGTGGGACGACATCGAGGCCAACAGCGAGGGCAGCCTGACGCTCAATCCGGCCTGATCCCACACTCCGTCAGCGAACTTCCGTCATTCCCGCGAGAAGCGGAGACCTTTGAAAGACTCCACTTCTCCCCCCTTGCGGGGGAGATGCCGCAGGCAGAGGGGGCGTCCGCTGTTCGGGAGCCCTATCTGGTCATCATCGGCCGACCCCCCCTCTGTCACTCCGTGACATCTCCCCCCGCAAGGGGGGAGAGGGGATTCGGGAGTGTTTCAATGGTCTCCGGCAAGCGCGGGTATGACAAGAGTGAACGGGAGCTCGAGTACCGCTCGTCGCCGCTAAAGCATGCTCGCCTCGACGCTGGCTCGCAGAATGGCGAGCCCTCGTTCGAGTTCCGTGTCTCTGATCGTCAGCGGTGGCATCAGCTTGACCACGTCGGATGCGGCGCCTCCAGAGGTCTCCATCAGTAGGCCGCGTTCGAACGCCTCTCTGCAGATCTTCGATGCCAATCCGTCGACAGGTGTATGCAGACCCTGCAAGAATCCTCGTCCCCGAACGGTCGCGCGTAACGACTCGTGTTCGGCGGCGATTGACTCCAACTCTCGCCGGACGATTTCGGACTTGCGCTGCACTTCGTTCGAGAGAGCGTCATCGTTCCACCAATTCAAAGCCTCGGTCGCGGTGACGAACGCAGCGTTGTTGCCTCGGAAGGTGCCGTTGTGTTCGCCTGGCGACCAGATATCCAGGTCAGGGCGAATCAAGGTCAACGCCATCGGCAGTCCGCTGCCCGAGATGGACTTGGACAGGCAGACGATGTCGGGATGAATGCCGGCCGGCTCAAAGGAGAAGAACGTGCCTGTGCGCCCGCATCCAGCCTGGATGTCATCGACGATCAGGAGCACGTCATGACGCTTGCAGCACTCTGCCAGTCCCTGCAGCCAGCCAACGCTAGCGGAGTGCAAGCCGCCCTCGCCCTGGACTGTTTCGACGATCACGGCAGCTACGGACGCTCCGTCGTCAGTCAGCATCGCGTCCAGCATCGACACTGTGTCCATGTCGGGGCCGAACTCGCCGTCGAAGGGGGCTGTGAGCTGGTGTGTGAGGGGGATACCTGCGGACTCTCGCTTTGCCACGTTCCCACTGAGCGCCAGCGAACCCAACGTCATCCCGTGAAACGCGTTGGTGAATGACACGATGTCGCGGCGGCCGGTGACTTTGCGAGCCAGCTTGAGCGATGCTTCGACCGCATTGGTGCCGGTTGGGCCGGGAAACATGACCTTGTACGACATGCTCCGCGGTCGCAAGATGACCTCGTCGAATCGCTGGAGGAAATCTCGCTTGGCCGACGTCGCCATATCTAGCGAGTGGATGATGCCCTGCGACTGTAAGTAGTGGGTGAGCGCCGCAATCATTTCGTCGGGATTGTGACCGTAGTTCAAACCGCCGGCGCCGCTGAAGAAGTCGATGTACTCACGACCGTCTTCGTCCCAGATCGACGATCCGTGCGCACGCGACCAGACGGCCGGCCAAGCGCGCACGTATGACCGGACTTCGGATTCCAGCTCTGCAAAGGCGTCGAGACCGCTCATGATTGGTGTACTCGTAACCATCTGCGACCCTCACAATCTGGCGCCCCGCCAGAGGCCACTACCTCCACTATGCCCGATTTCCCGTTCGATGTCGCTGCTCGCGACTTCTCTCCGCGTAGGAAGTCTCTGAACTCTTCTCCTTCTCCCCCCTTGCGGAGGAGATGCCGAAGGCAGAGGGGGGTTCCTTTGTCGCACCGGTGATCAGGTTGGAGGCCGCCCCCCCTCTGTCACTCCGTGACATCTCCCCCCGCAAGGGGGGAGAGAGTGGGCGGACTTACGCATGACCGTTTGAGGACTGATGCGCATGGTCTCGTGATCCATGTCCGTGGTCGTGTTCGCAATGGTCGGATTGGGGCACATCCAATCCTGGGTTGCGGTCGAAGGCTGAGGCGAGGGTTCGTCCACGACTTCCAAGACTCGGTTCTCGACGAGATCGACGACGACTTCGGTTGTCAACCCAGATGAAGTCTCGGTGACCACCGGCGCTCCCGGGTGTGGTCCTTAGCTGTGGCCGTTGTGACCGGCGTGGTTCGTGTGGTTGCTGTGGTCGTGGCCGTCGTGATCCATGTCGTGCGCGCAGTGGTCTGCTTCCGGCAGGTCGAGCGCCGGGTTGTGGTCGAAGAATCCGGACGGTCGCAGCTTGAATCCGCTGCGATGCACCGGCGCAACCGGCCAGTCCTCGGGCACGACGATGTGGTTCATGCCGACCGTGTACCAGAGCACGAGGTCTTCATCTGCGATTTCGCGGTCGGCCGCGACCCAGGCGGGGATGCCCTGTCCGGGCTCGCTCTGGTTCGGGTAGTCGCCGGCCGCGTACATCTGCGATTCGTCATACGGCGTGACCCAGAGTTGCTTCTGGGTGAAGCCGGCGCGTCCGTGGACGGCTGACTCTGGTCCGGCCATCATCGAGACCGTCTCGCCGGGAACCAGCAGGTAGGCCGGCGCGTGGCCGACGTGGTTCACCTTGTTGGTGTTCGCGATCCGCCAGTGTCGCGCCGAGGCCGAGTTTGCCACTCGCTCGCCATCTGACTCGTTAATCAGCGGCTTGGCTGCCGCCGTGAAGGCGTTGTGGTGGGGATTCTCCGGACCCGAGGGCAGCGGCATGGTGTCGACTTCATAGACCGTGTTGGTTCCGCCGTCGACTTCCATGTCCATGCGGAAACAGAGGAAGTGCTGGTGAATCGGCGCGGCCAGACCGGGGGCGATCATGTGGCGCGTGATCTGCGGGTCGTCGGAGTCGGCGGCGATCGTCTGCACGATGCCGGTCGCCTTGACCTCCTGCTCCCAGGAGCCATCCGGGTAGAACATCCAGTAGAAGCCGTAGTCGTAGTTGCCGACGGTGGCGATCGCCGAGACGACCAGTCTGCGTGTGCGCCGCACTTCCGATACCGGGATGTCGTTTTCGGTTCGCGTGTGCTTCCAGTTGATGCCGAAGTCTTCTTCATGGATACAGGCTGCGTTGTTGATGGTGCGCGAGCCACCGAATTCGTTGCTCACGTGACCGTCGAGGTAGACGATCTCGCCGAGGCAGTCGCAGCCCAGCTCGAGCGAATTGGTCAGCCGGCCCAGCCCGCCGACCTCACCCGAGTCGAACGCGTTCTTGAAGTACTGCGTCGGCGATGCGTCGCCATAGGGCACGACCATCTCTGTCATTGAAGCGCGGTAGCAGATGGGGCGCAGTTCGCCGTCGTCGTTGTAGGCGATCTGATGCAGGACGAGGCCCTCGCGCGGGTGCAGCGAGACGCGCATCTGCCACTTCTGCCAGGACAGCAGGTGTCCGTCGAGCGAGAACGAGACGCCGTCGGGCTGGACGATGTCGAGCGACTTGAGGTCTTCGCGTGGCTCAATGTCGTTGTAGCGATAGTCGAGCGACGATTCAGGCGCGGGCGGACCGGGCTCGTCGACCACGTCGAGGACACGGTTGTTGACCAGGTCGACAACCGCCATGACATGCTCGATCGGCCGGCCGTAACCGTTCGATTGCTCGGAGTCGCGCAGGTAGGAGATCGCCTTGAGCGTACGGTGCTCGGTCTCCCAGGCGGTGCCGAAGTTGCCGCCTGGCCATGGGTCGATTTGGATCAGCTCGATCTGCTCGTCGGTGAAGCCGCGAGACTTCATCGCCGCCAGCCAGCGAGAGTCGCTGCGAACCGCCTCAATCGCCCGGCCAAATTCCTCCGCGAGCGGAAACGGCTGATGTCCATCTAAAGATGTCCAGCGGGCCACAGATCCCGAACCAAGATCGACCACACACTCAACCGCGTCGCCGGACTGAACGTCCATCATCACCACCAGAGCCCGGCGAGCAATCGGGTCACCGTCGGAGAATGAACGGACGGTGTCCTTGGAAGGCTCATCAAGAGCGACCAGGGGAAATCGCCAGCCATCCCGAGGTTCATGAGAGGAGGCAATCTGAGAAGCCGCCGAAATCTCGTCGGGAGTCAGCGGGTCAAGAGGGTGGGTAACGCCAACAGGCGTGGTGGGTCGAGTTTCGGTGACCATGGGAACCTCTGATTCGGTGCGCAACGGGTGAACGTAGGATAGGCACTTACCGGGTTTGCTGCCCACGCAGCCGAGACATTGGCGCTGAAATGGACTCTCTACTCGATTTCGCTGAAGAATCCTTGAGGATTGGCGTCCTACGCCTGCGGGAAGTCAATGAAGTGGTTCGCATACGTGAGCTTGAGATCGCAGAGGGTGCAGACGGTCTATCCGAAAGCCCCGATCTCTCTGACAGCACACGGGAGCGTCTGCGTGCAGGAGGGGATCGCCTGAGGAATCGCAGTCCTGAGTTCCTTGAGGAGCTACAGGATTTGGAGGCGGACCTGCGCACGGCCGTCACCGTGGGCCGTACGTCGGAGCCGGAAGCGCGGATCGCGAGTTGGCGCGGCACCGATCGATTGGAACGTAGGATCGCGCGGCTTGGCGAACAGGTTCTGTTGCGTTGGATGCATCTCGATCGCGTGGAACGACTCATTTTGCAACTCATGGGTGAACAAGATCTTAAATCGTTGGGTGTGACAGAGTTTCCGTGGCCAGAGCGACGTCGGACGCCATTGGACCGGCCCAAACCAAGTGAGACGCAACGTCGCCGCTGGTGGCCATTCGGAAGAAGTCGGAGACCATCTGCGACCGATGCCGCCATATCAGAGGCGCTCGAGGTCCTCCGTGGCGCCTCGGATCAAGCCCGCGACGACGATGACGCAACATGATTCCGAGAGTGGCTATGTGCTCCCGCTAGGGTCTGTTCACATGGGGAAGCGAACAGCCGTATGGGTGGCTTAGGGCATTGTCGATGGGGAGTGGGACCCCCTCAGCCCCCGTTCAAGCCGGGGGCAGGCTCTTCGGCAGCTCCCCGTGCAAGAGAATGATGCATAACTCCCCTTCTCCCCCCTCGCGGGGGAGATGCCGAAGGCAGAGGGGGGGTTGCCTGTTTGCTCGCCTATCTGGTCAGCATCGGCCGCCCCCCCTCTGTCACTCCGTGACATCTCCCCCCGCAAGGGGGGGAGAGGAGAATTGCGGGTTATGCATCGGTCTCTGCAAGGGGGAGCGGGGAATGCTGGCGCGCCAAGCATTGGTTGTCAGCATCGAAGTGAACACGCCCTATTGGACGAAGATATGGTCTCGATGATAGGCAAGGGCAGTCGGAACAGGAGCGAACTTCTCAGGTAGTCGTAATGGCCTCCCACCTAACTCCAAGAAGTTCTGGCGAAGATAATCATTGCTGGTGTCCTTGAGCGCAGGTGACACTAGCAGCCGTACGTGCTCGTCAAATGTGATCAGTCCGCGATCGAATGCTCGATCGTGGAGCACATTGAGGCAAAGGCCATTGCGCGGGTCCAATCGCCTGTTGCGATCAGCGGCCCAAGGAACTATGTGACTTGCTACGAGAAGTTGTGGTTCTTCGAGTCCCGTGATGCAACATCGACTTTGGTAGGCGCTCAACACTGTCGCTCGAAACAATGCCTGTCCGTGCCGCACGTTGGATTCAGCGATCACATCCTCGCCCAATGCAACGTCTTGCTCTTCATCGTGCTCCAAAGTCTTCGCGCCGATACTCTCATTCGCTTCCGCGATCGCGATTGCGGTCGCAGACCAGTCCGCTTGCAACTCCGCCCACACATCTCGATCTGCTTGCGAGGCGTTGCGCAGTCCTGACCTCTTAAGCGAGTCGTCAAGGCTAGCCAGGTTGCCCATCTTCATTGACAACGCGGCAGGCGAGCGCTCCAGCAATTCGGCGTGCCCAATGATCTCCGGATTTCGCTGGCTGATTTGTCCGAACGGTACCCGCAGATAGAGGCCGAGTGCGACCAGCAGTTCTGTGCGTGTCCAAGGTCGCCGTCTCGTCGCCACCTTGGTCTCCAACTTGCATTTGGTCTGTTGCCAGGCCAGGCTACCGCGAGGAGGCGACGATCATGATGACGGAGTCTGAAGTGACCAAAGGGATTGAGGAACTGTGGCTGCGACCGGATGTTGTCTGGCTAGCAACACGTCTGCGGTCCGATAGCGATGACGAACGAGGATCGTGGCCCCGGCGGATCAACATCCACATCAAGTTCTTTCGCGCGCTCAAGGAGGCAGGATGCTGGGATGGGATTCCTGTTGAACTTGCATCTCACGGGAAGACTGGAAGGGCAATCCCGAGATATGTGAGACACCGAGTCCTTCTCGAATGGGACACTCGAGCTGAGCCAAATGTTCCTGAGGGGGTCTGGATGTCGTTCACTATCCTCGCGCTCGTTCCCGTCGAGGACGGTCCGCGATTATGGTGCTGGATTTGCGACTCCATCGAAGAAGAGGACTATGCCGAGGCTCTCTTCGCTTGGTGGGAGCCGCAATCATTCGCATACGCGAAAGGGCTGTCACTGTTTCCCGAGCGAATTAGCTCGACCTAAGAACCAAAGAGGGCGGTCCCATTGGGACCGCCCTCTTGGATTGTGGCCGATTGCCTCGAGGGCTAGACGGCCTCGATGATCGTGCTGATGCCCATGCCAGCGCCGATGCACTGTGTGGCGAGACCGTACTGGCCGCCGGAGCGCTTGAGCTCTCGCGCGACGGTGGTGACCAGGCGGGTGCCGGTGGCGCCCAACGGGTGACCGATGGCCAGCGAACCACCGTTGACGTTCACCTTGTCCATGTCGATGCCGAGTTCCTTGACCGACGGGATGACCTGTGCGGCGAAGGCTTCGTTGAACTCGACGCGGTCGATTTCCGAGGCGTCGATGCCAGCGTGGGCCATGGCCTTGCGGGTCGCCGGGATCGGGCCGAGGCCCATGACCTGCGGCTTGACGCCACCAACGCCGAAGCCGGCGATGCGAGCCAGCGGCTCGAGGCCGAGCTCGTCAGCCTTACGCTCGCTCATCAGCAGCGCGGCGGTGAAGCCATCGTTGGTCGGGCAACTGTTGCCCGCGGTGATGCGGATTTCGCTCTGTGTGTGCGAAACGGTGCCGCGCACGGTACGCAGGCCGCTGAGGCCCTCGAAGTTCGTGCCCGGGCGGAAGCCCTCGTCGACTTCGACGGTGCGCTTCTCTCCACGCTCGTCGAGCAGCAGGTTGCCCTCGTCGTCAAAGACCGGCATCTCGACTTCGATCGGGACGATCTCGCCCTGGTAGAAGCCCGAGGCCAGCGCCTCGCCGTACTTGCGGTGCGACTCGACCGCGAACTCGTCCAGCTCCTCGCGGGAGATGCCGTACATCTCGGCGACGTTCTGGGCGGTCTGCAGCATCGAGGTGACGGGCGAAGAGTCGAGGATCTCGTCCGGAATCGGAACCGAGAAGTCGAGGTTGTGCGACGGGGCCAGGTTGCGCTGGTCTTCCGTCATGTTGTGGCGGTCCTGGTTGAACTCGGTGATGCGGGTCGGTTCCGCGCCACCGCCGCCGCCGAGCTGGCGACCCATGCGCTCGACGCCGAGTGCCACGCCGACATCAATCGCGCCGACCATGATCTCCTGCGCGACGCGGTGCATGGTCTCCATCGAGGAGCCGCACTGGCGGTTGGAGTCGAAGGTGCAGACGGACTCGGGCAGGCCGGCCAGTCGCACGATGTGGTTGGCGCCGATACCGGCGAGTTCGGTGACGCCGCCGACGCAGCCCATGCCGACGTCTTCAATGTCATGCGGGGAGAGCTGCGGGTAGCGTCCCAGCAACTCCTGGAGCACCTGGACGCCAATGGTGTCGAGGCGGGTTGCGGTGAAGGCACCGCGGCCTCCACGGGCAAAGGCGGAGCGAGCGCCGTCAACGATGACGACATTCTGCATTTCCATCTGGTCTGTTTCCTCTCTGTGAGGCGCACGCGCGCCTACGGATTGCAGTTCAATCGGCAGTGTAGCGAATGCCCCGTCGAGAGGCCTGAACAGCCTATGGGCCGAAGATCGACGCCACAGAACACCTGAACCCCGGCAGAACGTCGAGGCCCTCCAAGTCGCCATCTTCGCCAATCGACTCCGTCGAGCGTCCCGCTCGATGGACATCGACCGTGCGATCCCTCGGACGCACGACCCAGACCAAGCGCACGCCGAAGCTGAGCCACATGCGGGCCTTGTCGTTGACCTCAAGCCATTCTCGGTTGAAGCCCTGTACTTCCACCACCAGGTCTGGCGCGACTTCGGCGTAGCCGGTACATCGTTGGTGCAGCGGTAGTCGTTCCGACGAGATGTAGGCGACTTGGGCTTCGCGAACCGTATCCGGGTCACGTTCCAGCCAATAGCCAGATCCGACTGCGCCTCGACCGACGCGCTTGCCATTCAGGAAATTGCCGAGCTCCATTGCGAAGTTGGCAATGATCGCTCCGCTCTCGATCCCGCCTGGTTGTCGCGCGATGAGGACTCCCCGGATCAGCTCGCCGCGAACGCCCTGACTGTGCAGGCGCAGCAGATCGCCTGCGGTCAGGAGCCTGGACTCAGTCGTCATAGACGCCCTCAAGTTCCGCTTCGCCTCAGGATAAAGACAAACAGGGCAGCCGTGAGCGCCCTGGCTCGGGACAACTACGGATGCCCGCCGACTGTCCAAATGCGCCAGGTGATGGCATCTCCGCTCCAGCTGCGGAACTGGTGCCGCCGGAGACCTCGGAGGGCGACTCGAACCTGGCCGTCCTGGTCGGCAACCATCAGACGGTCGTCCCAGGAGAAGAACGCGAAATAGTCGTTGTCGGGGGACCACCACACATCAGGATCACCGCCGTTTGGATTGTGCCAGATCAACATTCCGTCACGATAGTTGAGCAACGTCCGTAGCGGCTCGACTTGCGCAACTCTGGTCCCGGATGGTGACAAGGCCGAGGGCGATGGCGTTTCAGATATGGGTGCGTCATCCGGAACGACAACAACTTGCGGTACGTCCTCACCAGCGCTGAGACGGTACTCGATGCGTGAACCGTGCCCTTGCATCTCCCACACGACCACCCACCGACCGCTGGGTGAAGCGAGCAAGGCGAACGTCAGGCCGCGATTGGCGAGGAGCCGTGTCTCACCAAACCATACTTCCTCGTCTTCTACACGCAGTGGCCCCGCCGCGTAATTGAATCCTGGCGGATATGCAGATCTTACCAAGCGGCCAGGCAGAGGCAGTCGACGTACTTCATCACGATCCTCCATGATCAACATATCGGGTTGATCAGCAACGCGCACAATGCCGCGGGCATGAGATGCAAGACGGTATGTCGTAGCGTCACTTGGATCGCCGGCAACCAATTCAGTTCCATGAGACGTGGATCCAATAAACACGAGTGTTTCTGGATCTTCAATCCAGCCAATCGGCCCGCGGTCGCTCAGCCACGTTACAACAAGTTGGCCACTGGCATCATAAACATGCAAGAACCGAGGCAGCGCATTTGTACCCTCCAGCGTGATTCGCTCCAGCCGTGCGAGATCATCACTTGGAGCATTCGCGCACGCGGTCATGAGCAAGGTCAAGAAGGCTGTTGCGGCGAGCCGCGAGACTGTTCGCATCGCCATATGCAGCGCCCGATCTCAACCGGCAACACAAGCTCAGACTGAGAACACCACTGTCCCACCATTTAGCGTGCTTGGGATCGACCCTTTGTTTGGCGCGGCACCGGGCGCTAGGCAAGGGTCAGTATATCCATCCGAAGCGGCCTGGTGTAGGTGAGGCCCGGAGGAGCAAAGTCCGCCCACGTCAGTTGTTCCGCCGGACTTCTTGCAGGTCTCTTTCCTCTCCACCACCGCGTATCCCAAGTAATCGGGATCACTGTATATGTCTGATACAGTTCCGACAATTTTTCCCGCTGTTTGGCCAGGCTGTACGGCGGTGTAACTGCTCCAGGTACCGTCCGGTATAGTGGATTCAACATCTAAGTGTGTGTATCGAAAGACGTAGTTGGTGGGCCCGGAATCAACCTCTACCATCACGGGCGATGTCACTCCCCTGGGAAAAGTCGCGTTGTCTACTCGGTACCTAAACGTTTTTGGAATCGAGCCATCGTTGTAGATTCGGAAGCGAACGGTGTCTCCGACTGAGGCACCGATGTCGATAGCCATTGCTTCGCTAGGATCCCTGTCTGGATCGCAGTCCACGTGCCAGCCTTGTGTCAAAGCGTCTGAGGCCCCAGCATATACGCGAAATACCATGACGACTCCTTCTTCCACCCTCGGGAAGAACCTCAATGTTCTGAGGTCCCTTGAATCCGTAGAGTATCGGGAGCGATATTTCTCACGCGTCACGAGGTTTACGCTTCGGGCCCGAACCGCGGATCGGACCCGAAGTTTCAAAACCGGTTTGTGAGGCCGAC
Source organism: Dehalococcoidia bacterium (assembly GCA_965207365.1). Classification (GTDB taxonomy): domain Bacteria; phylum Chloroflexota; class Dehalococcoidia; order Bin125; family Bin125; genus Bin125. The sequence goes on from OZ242281.1 coordinate 2,862,463, forward strand.
TACACCTCGTAGTTGTAGACCTTGGCGGCGTTTCGTTGGAGGACGTTGAGCAGGTCTTCCTCGGGCAAGACGCTGAGGACTTCCTCGACGTGCTGCTTCGGGTTGCGGGCGACTGAGTTCGGGCCCGGCGACATCGAGGTTGGGTGCGGGAAGTCGGTCTCGAACAGGAAGTTCTCGGAACCGAACGACTCGATCGCCTTGAGCACCGAGTCTTCCTCGAACCAGAAGCAGCCATAGCACTGGCGGCGGAAGTACTCGGAGGGCAGCAGGTCCATCTCGGGGTGCTCTTCGCGGCAGCCGGAGTTCTTCCACTGCCAGTCCATCGCCTCGAGCAGGTAGGGAATCCAGCCGACGCCGGACTCGACCGAGACGATCTTCAGCTCGGGGAATCGATGGCACATGCCCGACAGGATCACGTCGAGGATGGCGTTGGAGTTGTCGAGGAAGAGCTTGACAGTGGACTTGGCGTACGCGGCCTGGCGACCGTTGTCGACGGTCACGTTGCGCAGCTCGGTTAGATCGCCAGAGCCAATATGGAAGTTGATCGACAGGCCCATGTCCTGAGCCTGGTTCCACAGCGGATCCCAATGCTGCTCGGTGATTCGGGGGAGACCGAAGGTGTGCGGCTGGTTGGTCATCAGCACACCACGGTGTCCGCGGTCGTAGGCGCGCTGCATCTCGTCGACACAGGCCTGGACGTCCCAGAAGGGCATGGCCATGATCGGGATGAAGCGCGACGGCTCGACCGAGGTCCACTCAACCAGGAAGTCGTTGTAGGCGCGCACACAGTCGAGGCGCAGCTCGTCATCGGTCATCTGCAGGAAGTTGCCGGAGCCGAAGCCGCCGACGTTCGGATACACGACCTGCGCGTGCATGCCGTACTCGTCCATGCGCTGCAGGCGCTCGTGGATTTCCCAGCTACCGTGGTCGGCTTCCTTGAGGCTGGGCGGGTGGTTCGGCGGCGGAGTCTTCCAGCCGGCCATCGCGGCGCCGGCGGTGGGCATGAACTTCTTGCCGCCCATGACCCAGCGGTCCTCGTTGATCTCGGGATCGAAAATCACGTGGGGGACGAGGTCGCCCCATTTCTGAGTGGAAATTCTGTCGGTCCACAGCGTTTCCGGCTCGGAAACGTGGGTGTCAGAGTCGATCACCTTGATGCGATCACAGATCATCTCGGCCATGGCGATTACCTTCCTGCCAGCGAGGATGTGGGAGATGTAATCAGGTTAGCACTCGGTCGAATGCGCTTCCGAGTCGCTGCGACTAGCCCAAATTCGCGCAGCTTCGTACCCTGAGGGTTAGTTCGCGCAGCCGAAACAATTCTACGTGTCCGTCCGCACCGACTCTGCCGATCCCCAAGCGTCGACCGACGAGCAGCGCCCGCTGGGCATTGATCTGCCGAAGCGGACCAAGCGGCTGATCATCATCAGCGCGATGTTGGGCATGTTCATGGCCTCGCTCGAGCAGAGCGTGGTCAATCCGGCGATGCCGCAGATCGTCTCGGAGCTGGGCGGGCTGGAACTGTATCCCTGGCTGGTGCAGGCCTTCATCATGGCGCAGGTCGTCACGATTCCTGTGGCCGGCACACTGAGCGATATCTACGGTCGCAAGCCGGTGTTGCTCGGCGGTCTGATCATTTTCCTGTTGGGCTCGGCAATGTGCGGGTTTGCGCCGGGCATCTATGAGCTGATCGCGTTCCGTGCCGTACAGGGCGTAGGCGCGGCGATCCTGATGACGGCCACGTTCTCGGTGGTCGGCGATCTGTACTTGCCAGCCGACCGTGGCCGGTTCATTGGACTGTTCGGCGGTGTGTTTGCCTTGAGCGGCTTGATTGGGGCGCCGCTCGGCGGCGTTCTGACTGAAACGCTTTCCTGGCGTTGGGTCTTCTGGGTGATGCTGGCGCTGGGTCCGATCGTGCTGTTCGTGATCGCATTGAAGATGCCGTGGCTACGGCCTCCTCCGAAGCCGTTCCGTCTTGACATCAAGGGTGTCGTGCTGCTGACAACGGCGCTGGTGCCGGCGATGATCTCGCTCAGCTTGGCTGCCACCTGGGGTTGGTTTGCTCCTCAGACGCTGGCGCTGTTCGCTATCTCAGCGGCGGCGATGTACCTCTTCTTCCGCGTCGAACGCAGTGCGGAACAGCCGATCGTGCCGCTGGAACTGTTCAAGATTCCCACAGTCGCGACAACGGCTGTCGTCAACTTCTTCCTCGGCGTCGGCATGATGGGCGTCTTCGTTTACTTGCAGTTCTATCTGCAGGTGGGACTCGGCGCCGACGCTGCCACGGCCGGACTGGTCATGGGACCGATGATCCTGGTCTCGGTCTTCGCCTCAGTTGTGTCCGGTCAGGTGATGTCTCGAACCGGGCGCTACAAGTTCCTCGCCGTTACCGGTTCCTTGATGATGTTCAGCTCGATGCTGCTGCTCTCGACGATGACACGTGACACCACGATTCCCGGCGTGCTGGGCAGGATGTTCCTGTTCGGCATTGGCATGGGACTGATGATGCCCGTCATGTCGATTGCGTCGCAGAATGCGTCGCCGCAGAAGTATCTGGGCATCGTCTCGGCGTTCACGCAGTTCTTCCAGCAAGTGGGCGGTGTGATCGGGATTGGCGTGATTGGGGCGCTGTTCAACGCCCGACTGGCCAGCGGACTGGCCGAGCGTCTTGAGCCAGATGTCGCGGACAGAGTGCAGCCGGAAAAGCTGGTCGATCCGATCTTCCGCGAAGACTTGATGAACGCTCTTGGGCCCGAGGTCTGGACAGTCGCCGAGCCTCAGGTGCAGGCGGCGGTGGCGACGGCGATCACCGACAACTTCCTGCTGGCCGCGGCGATCGTGTTTGTCTCGGTGCTGGCCATCTTGCGGATGAAGGAGATTCGGCTGCGTCGCGAGGGGATGCCCGCCGCCGCAGTCGCAGTTGAGCGCCCCGAGCCAACGAGGGCGATTGCGTCGCGTTCATCGGGTTCGGTAGTGAGCTCAGCGCGTGACATTCCCATTTCGACCCGTCCCAGTCAACCGGCTCGATTGAACGGTGTGTCGGAAGTGTTCGAACTGGAACTGCGGGCACAGTTGCGTCCGCCGGACGACGTCGCTTTCGTCGGCGACAACGGGCGACCTGAGCCAAGTCTGCGCCGATCAGTTGTAGCCGCCGCGATGCTGGGCGCCGGCGTTGGGTTCGCGCTCTCTTTCGTGTATCCCCGCAATCGAACTCGGTAAACCGCCTCTCCTCGGTCCGCTCTCCCGTCGGGAGAGGGCTAGGGTGCGGGTCCCTCCGAGTGTTAGCCCAACGGATCCCGCTCCAATTCCATCAGGATGGCATCCGCCACCGACTCCAGCCCAGTCAAGACCTCGTTATTCCAGAATCTCAAGACGCGAAATCCCTTGGACTCCAACAAAGCGGTCCGCTTACGGTCTTTGCGCCAACGCTCCTGATGCTGGCCTCCATCGACTTCGACTACAAGCCGTCTCTCCACGCAGACGAAATCGACGATGCGGCCGCCGATTGGGGTCTGCCTGCGGAACTTGTAGCCGCCTAGTTGTCGATTTCGCAAGACACTCCACAGGGCTCGCTCGGCGTCGGTCGAATCACGTCGTAGTCGTCGGGCGCGGGAGGTGAGGATCAATGGCGTCTTATGGCTGTCCAATGGCCGAGCCCTCACCCTAGCCCTCTCCCAAAGGGAGAGGGAATTGAACCTCGATCCGCAAATTCTCGCCCCCCTCGGGTCCCCTCTCCCCCTGGGAGAGGGCTAGGGTGAGGGTCCCTCGGGAGGTCCAAATGAGCCTCCGACCAACGTCCCTGAGTGCGAAATTGCTAGTCACCGAACTCCGTGGCCACGACTGCGAATGCTTCGTCTGAGGCTTCCAGAGTGTGTGCGACATCGGCGTCGTCCAATGCGGTTGAGAGGAAGCCGTTGTGGACCGGATGCAGGTAGACGCCTCGCTCGGCGAGTTCGGCGGCGAAGCGGTAGGCGCGCGGTACGTCTCTGGTTGAGAAATCGTCTCCATCGAACAGCATGAGCGGAATTGACACCGGACCGGTCTGTCTGATCCCGACGCCGTGGGAGTCGGCGGCCTGCTGCCAACCGTCTCGCAGGGCGTTGCCGATTCGGTCCATACGAGCAATGCCGTCGGTTTCTTGCAGCGTGGTGATCGTCGCGTAGGCGGCGGCCATCGGCGCGCTGGTGAACCAGTAGGAACCGGTGGCGAATGTCTTCGCAACCGCTTCAGTCAGGCTTTCGCGTCCCATCAGGGCAGAGATTGGTTGGCCGTTGCCGATTGCCTTGCAGTAGATGCTGAGGTCGGGGTCGACACCGAGGGGCGCCCAACTGCCGGCGAGATCGAGACGGAAGCCACCTCGAACATCATCGAGGATGAGCGGAATGTTGTTCGCATCGCAGAGGTCGCGCACTCCTTGCGCGAACTCGACTGTCGGCATTTCCTGGTCGAGTCCAACGTCGTGACGGAAGGCCGAGACGATGATGGCCGCGGCGTCGCCTTCGGCTGCGTCAATCGCTGAGCGGACCGAGGCGAGGTCATTGAACTCGTACTCGATGGTGCCGTCTGCCTGTTGCGTCATGTCGCCCGCGGTGATCCAGGTGGGCGCGGCGCCGTGGTAGGCGTTATGGGCGCGGAGCATTGTGCCCTTGCCGGTCGCGGTGCGGGCGACTGATGCCGCGTAGACGGTGGCGTCAGTGCCGTTCTTGGCGAACCAGGCCCAGTCTGCCCAGGGCGTGATGTCGACCAGCAGTTCAGCTAGCTCCACCATCTGTTCCGAGGGACCGTTCATGCAGTCGCCGACATCCTGCGCGTCTGCGATCGCTCGGTCGACGCCGGGGTGCTGGTAACCGAGCACGATTGGTCCGTAGGCGCAGATGTAGTCGATGTACTCGTTGCCATCCACATCCCAGAGGTGCGATCCCTCGCCCCTGGCGAAGAATTGCGGGAAGTTGGAAGGCAGGATTGCGGCATTCTGGTGTCCATACATGCCGTTGGGAATGACGGACTTGGCCCGCTCGCGTAGAGCCATATCGTTCGTTCGGTTGCGCTCAGTGCTCATTCGGTCCTTCAATCAGGATGTGTTCGCGACGCAAGTTCGTTATGAGCCCGAGTCTAGAGGCCCACCGATACCCTGCGCCTCATGGCCCAATCGTCCAGCGTGTTCGCCCAGTATGAGGATCATCCGCTCGTTGAGGCGGCTCGCGAGTTGCAGCCGATGATCCGCGAATGCGCGGACGAGATTGAGGAAACCGGTTCGGTCCCAGGTGAGATCATCGAAGCGATCACGGCTCGCGGGCTGTATCGGTTGAATCTGCCGGCGCGCAGCTACGGCGAGCAAGCGCATCCCTTGGTCGTGTTTCATGTCATTGAGGCGCTGGCGCATGCGGACGCCTCGACGGCCTGGGTGGTGATGATCGCCACCGAGGTGTCGCTGTTGGCGGCCTATCTGCCGAATGCGATCCTGAGCCAGATGATCGGGGGCGAGGAGCCAGGCGGGCCGAGTTGCCGGATCGTGGGCTCGTCTCGTGTGATGACGACGGCCGAACCGGATGTGTCGGGCTACCGGTTGAGTGGTCGCTTGAATTTTGTCAGTGGCGTTGAGCACGCGACCTACATAGTGGCCACGTTTGTGGACTTTGAAGATCGGGTGCGGTTTGCATTGATGCCGCAACGAGCGGGAACGATCATTGAGACATGGGACGCGATGGGTCTGAGGGGCACGGGCAGCCACGATTGGGAAGTTGACAGGGCGTTTGTCCAACATGCACACACCTGGGCGGCACTGGATCCGCCACATGCCGAGGGTCCGCAATGGAACGTGCCCGACCGTTCACTGGTGGCCTGGATTGCCAACGCCGGACACGCTGTAGGCACTGCGCAAGGGGCGCTGGACGATTTGACCGAAGTGGCGTCAGAGTCGACAACCGGAGACACAGCCGCCTTGCGAGAGCGTGAGCCGTTTCGTCTCGCGTTCGCACGGGCCCAGGCCGAGGTCTCGGCTGCCCGCGCCCTCGTGCAAGAAGCCTGGACGACCGCCTGGCCATCGATTGAGCAGGGGATTCCCGACACCAAGTTGCTCGGCAGATGCCGGCTGGCCAACGTGCATGCGGTTCATGCCTGTGTGGATGCGATCGAGCAGCTGTTCCGGGCTGGTGGGACGAAGGCAGCGCGCCGGACCTGGACGCTGGAGCGACGTTGGCGCGATCTGCAGACGGCTCGCCAGCACGGGGCAGCGCTGGAATGGAACTTTGACGCAGGTGTGCGTCCGTTGCTGGGCATGGAAGCGCGACGCAGCCGTTGAGGCGCCAGAGTGGTACTGATGTCACCACCAGAGGAACCGGGTGTCGAAGTCAAGGCCGCGCGCGACCGCATGAATCCCGGTAACGAGCACGAACATGACGAAGCCCGTCCGGCTGGCCGTACGACCGCGACTGGGCGGCTGGATCAATAGTCCCAGCAGAATCGAAATGATGCTCGTCGGCCATAACCGGAACGCGGCTTCCTGGGTCAGTGGCTTGGTGTCTACGAGGGCGTGTTCAGATTGCGGCGTAGTTGTGGCGGAGTGGAGACGGGTGGCGGCGCGGTCCTGGTGACCAGATGAGCGACCAGAAGAAGTTGAGCGACGCGCAGTAAGCGCGGCTGCAGCCGTTGCCGCCGCCGAGCAGTCATCTCAAGATCTCCCACTGCCCCGTCATCCCTTTGCGAATGACCCAGCGCTACCCTGCTGGCTGGCCGCTGCCTGTCCATCGTTGGAGGTTGGCGAGGACCATATGGGACCGGTTGAGGAGAGATCAATGTCGCTCACGAGACGCAGCGTGTTGGCTGTGTTCGCGGGCCTGATAATCGTGCTTGCGGCGGAGCTGCATGTCACCCGGGCGGAGTCGCACAAGGATGGCGCGGAGGGCGCGCTGACTGAAACGCTCACCCTCCACCCCGGAAACAACTTCGTCGGCTGGGTGGCCGAGCCGATCGCAGTGGCCGACATCTTCGACGCCATACCTGCCGCCAGCCTGATCTATCGCTGGGACGCCGTAGAGCGGCGGTGGCAGTACGCCATCCGAGATGTGGGCGGCACTCTCAGGATCCTTGAGCCGGGCATGGCGGCGACGATTCGCATCGAGGGGAACCAGAGCGTCGAGTGGGAGCGACCGCTCACGCCGGCCAAGGGGATGGTCACGCTCTATTCGGGTGTCAACTGGGTCGCCTGGAACGGCCGCGACAAATGGCCGCTCGACCAGGTCGCACGCGGAATCGGATCGTCTCTGATCAGTCTCGAGGTACGCGGGATCGCCTATCAGCCGGACAGCGACGTCTCAGAAACGATCGGGCCGCTCGACGGCGATACCGATATCCGTCGCGGCGACGCGCTGCGTGTCACGGTCAACCGTGACCTCCGCTGGCTGCAACCGACCGGGATGATGCCCAAGATTGTCCTGGTGGGGGATATCCCGGAATCGGTAAACGATGAGATAGCGGCCGACATTAGAAGTGTTATGGACTTCTTCTCTGAAACGTTCGCGCTTGAGACCGACTTCTCCGAGACGACCATATTGCTGTACAACGACATCGATGCTGCAGTCGAGTATGAAGAGTCCGGTGCGGAGCCCAGCTTTGGATACCGGCCCGACTGGCTTCGCGGCACCTTGACGGCCGGTCGGATAGCGCAAGCTACGCCATGGGGATTCTTCATGTCTGCATGTGGCTGGCTGACGCCAAGTCCGCGGCCGTGCCACGGTCGGACGACCGAGACTATCGCTCATGAATGGTTCCATGTGTTCCAAAGTCACTTGTCTGCGAAGAAAGGGGTCCGAAGGTCACCTGTGTGGATGGATGAGGAAGTGCTACCTGGGCGGAATGGCAGTTACCGAGCGATTTGCGAGTAGAATCAGGCGACGCTTCCAACCAGTGGAGACTTGATCGCGTCGCAAGAATCACCGAACCGCTTCAAAGCGCAGAAGCCGCGTACCACGGTTGGGAATATGATCTCGGCTCGTTGGCAGCCGATCGATTGGTCAACCTGCGTGGTGCAGATTCACTCTTCGAGTTCTACCGTCAGCTACATCCACAGATCATTGGCGACGAGCGACACTGGGTGCGCACCCCATCTTGGCGCGAAGCATTTGATGCCGCATTCGCGATCACCGCCGACCAGTTCTATAAGGACTACGCCGCTTGGCGGGAAACGTTATCAAAGCCTGACCAACGGCTCAACTACGATCCAGACGATGTGAAACTTTCCGGGACAATCCAACATAGCGACGGCTCTCCAGCGACCGGGTTCATTTTCCTCGCCGAAGCGTATGATAATGAGGTTTCAGTCGGCATTGAGAATGCCGCGAGCGTCGACGAAGATGGGAGCTTCACTGTTTGGCTCGAACCGGACACCGTACAACGAGTCTGGGTTACAGGTGACAACTGCACACTCTGGCTTACCGACAGCGGGTTGACAACTGCGCTGCCACAGCCGGGCCAATATCGCGATCTTGACACTCGCAACCTACCAACTCTGAATCTGACGTTGCCGGAGGGTGCATGCGAGAACGTATTGCGAGCCAGCATCACCGGGTTACGTGATGATCCACGCTACCTCGATGTGCTACTCATCGACAACGAGACACACAAATGGACGCATGTGCGGCACCAGATCTCAGGCATGCACGTTGTCCATGCACCGAAACCAGGGAAGTACCTGTTGCGTGTCAGAATCGATGACTGCGGTGTGTATTACACCAGAGATGGCATGGTCGCGTCGAGACAGGATGCCGATGTTCTGGAGTTAGGCAAAGAGCCCGTCTCGGTCGAGTTTCGCATTCCGGACACATTGTGTGTGCGGCGGATTGTCGGCCGGATTCTCAAGGAGGATGGGTCGGGAGTAGGAGGAGTGTGGCTGGGTGCTTGGTACAGAGGCGCCGAAAGCAGCGAACAAACATCCGCGTCTGGTGACTTCGCGATCACCGTATCCGACTCAGGCGACTATACGCTCAGCTTCTCGGCGGACGTGGCAGGTTGTAGGATTCGCTACCGCGAGTCAGGCGCTACTACTGACTTGCAAAGAGCAACTCCGATTGCCGTCGCCGACGAGGACGTGACCGGTATCGAGTTCGTGGTTCCCACCGACCCGTCGAGCCTCTGCGAATGACCCTGCGCTTCCCTGCTGACTGGCCGCTGACTGTCAATCGTTCGAAGTTGTCAAGGACCATAGGCGAACGGTTGAGAGGGGATCAATGTCGCTCACGAGTCGCAGCGTGTTGGCTGTGTTCGCAGGCCTGATCACCGTGCCTGCGGCGGAGCTGCGTGTCACCCGGGCGGAGTCGCATGAGGATGGCGCGAGAGCTCGCTGACCGAGGTTCTCAATCTCCACCCCGGAAACAGCTTCGTCGGTTGGGTCGCCGAGCCGATCGCGGTGGCCGACATCTTCGACGCCATCCCTGCCGCCAGCCTGATCTATCGCTGGGGCGCCGATACGCACCTCTGGCTGTACGTGATCCGAGAGGTTGGCGGCAACCTCGGGATCCTTGCGCCGGGCTTGCTGCGAATCTCCGCACGCACCCCCGACAGGGGAGGGTGACATAAGCAGTAGATGCGCCTCCGCTTGGGAAGGATCGGCAATGGCGGTTAGCCTGTTGATGTTTCAGCAGGTCCAACGGGAGCAGACATGGCCGGTCCGCTGGAGGGAATTACCGTACTGGACTTGACCAGCGGCGTCGCTGGTCCGTACGCGACGAAACTGCTCGCCGACTATGGGGCGAGAGTGATCAAGGCGGAGCCTCGCGGGGGCGATCCGTCGCGCCGCTTTGGTCCCTTCCCTGGCAGCAAGCCCGACCCCGAGGCCTCCGGCCTCTTCATGCATCTCAATACAAACAAGCAGTCAATCGTGCTCGATCCGCACACCGACGATGGCGGTGCCACGGTGCGGCGCCTGGCGCAACTGGTGGATGTCGTGATCGAGGCGTTGCCGCCGGGCGAGGCGGAGGCCGCCGGATGGGGCTGGGAAACGCTGCATGCGATCAATCACAAGCTGATCCTTTGTTCGATCACGCCGTACGGGCAAACGGGGCCGTATCGCGACTACCGTGGCTCAGAGATCACGATGCAGGCGATCGGCGGTCCGTTGCACGCGACCGGCGCCGCCGACCGAGAGCCGATCAAAGTCGCTGGCCACTATGCCGGTTACCACGCCGGCGCGACGGCCGCCTTTGCCATCTTGCTTGCGCTCAAGCGCGCCGCCAACGACGAGTTGGCCGGTGACTGGATCGACATTTCGATTTATCGCTGCCAGGCCGGCTGCCGCGATCGTCGAACCATTCAATTGGTGGCAGCCGAGTACAGCGGAGTGCCCCCCGGTCGCGCGCTACCGACCCGGCACCTCGTCGGCTTTGGCATGTACCCATGCGCCGACGGCTTCGTGAACATCGTCGGTTCGGGTAACCGGATGCCCCGCTTGCTGCGCTGGGTCGGGCGCGAGGACCTGCTCGAGGACGAGGACTTCCTGGCTGGCCCGCGCCCGGGATCGGGGTTCGGCGCCAAGGTTGACGAAGCGGTTGAGGCGCACCTCGCCAATGTCGGCAAGCTTGAGGCGGTGGCCTCGGCACAGGCCGCCGGACTGTTGGCCGGAGCCGTGATGACGGTGCCCGATGTGCTTGAGGATCCACAGCTCGAGTCCCGAGATTGGTGGCATCACATTACCCATTGGCATGGATCGGAGCTGCCTTATCCCGGGTTCCCGTTCCGGATGAGTGAATCTCACCCGCCGCGACCAAGGCGTTCGCCACGACTCGGGGAGCACTCGCGGGTCGTCCTCGACCTGACCCCGCCGGATCCGCTCGAGGACGCGCGCCATTCACTGCCGCAGGGCCCGCTGAGCGCCTTGCACTTGCCGCTCGAAGGAATTCGTGTGGCGGCGATCACCGTGGTTTGGGCAGGTCCACATGTGGCGCAGCTTCTGGCCGAGTGGGGCGCCGACGTGATCAACGTCGAACCGGTGAATCGGATTCAGCCATACACACGAGGCGCCGAAAACGTCCAGTCGCGTGAGACCATGCTGCGCGGCGCGGAGATCGGCGTTCAGCCCCAATATCCCGATGCCGAACCAGGCGATGACCCCTGGAACCGGTTTGCTTCGTTCAACTCTCACGCTCGCAACAAGCGATCGATGACTTGCGACATCATGTCGCCTGAGGGTCGTGACGCATTCTTCAAACTCATTGAACAGTGCGATGTGCTGGTCGAAAACAACGTACCTACCACGATTGACAAGGCAGGCATTACCTGGGAAGAAGTGCGGCAGGTCAATCCCAGGCTGATCATGCTGCGCATGCCGGCATTTGGGCTAGAGGGGCATACTCCACCTACCGCGCGTTCGGGCTGCATGTCGAGGCCATGGTCGGCCATACGCACTTGCGCGGATATCCCGACCGCGGTCCAGAGGGAATCGGCGAAACCCTGGCCAGCGACGGCCTCTCGGGTGTGCAGGGCGCCGTCGCCGTGCTGATGGCGCTGCGACACCGCGAGCAGACCGGAGTCGGGCAACAGATCGAGATGCCGCTCAACGAGGGCTTCATCCCTACGCTGGCGGAGTATCTGTTCCAGTACTCGATGAACGGCGTCAATCCGCCGTCACAGGGCAACAGTCATCACATTCGCGCTCCTTACGGCGTCTATCCCTGCCGCGGCGAAGATCAGTGGATCGCCATCGACATCGGTTCCAACACCGAGTTCGTGACACTGTGCGATTCGCTGGCCTCCGGTCTGGGCGAGGCTTCGGTGCAGTCTGATCTGGCTCATGCACCGCTCGATACTCGCTTCACGAACGCTGAGGGACGCCTGGCCAACTCGGATGCGCTGGACGAATTGATCGCCCAGGAGACCAGGGTCTGGAACAAGGAAGACCTGTTCCACAAGCTGCAAGCCGCAGGCATTTGCGCTGCGCCACTGAACGATCCGTTCGACGCGCTATCGGATCGGCATCTACGCGAAGTCGGCTTCTTCGAGCAGATGACCATCGAAGGCGTCGGCACGCATCGTTATCCGGGACTGACGTTCACGATGAGCCGGACCCCGAATCAACTGCGTACGCCGCCGGCAAAGCTCGGCGAGCACAACCGGGAGATCTACTGCGATCTGCTTGGCTATTCGGAAGACGAACTCGCTGAGCTGGAAGCCAAGGGATTGGTTGGCATCGCATATCCCGACGAGCTCTTGCCCCGGTTCATGCGAACTGATGCATCCACAAACGACTAATCGGAGGAATGATCGTGCCGCGACTTGAACCACAGACATTCGACACGCTCGATGACGGCCAACGCGTGCTCTGGGACAACATCACCACAGGTCCGAGAGGTAATCCTGATCGCGAACACGGTGGGTTGGCCGGCGCCGACGGCGCGCTGATCGGGCCGTTCAATGCGCTGTTCTTATCTCCGGAAGTCGGTGACGCCGTTCAGAAGCTGGGCGCCGCGATTCGCTACAACACATCATTGCCGTCCGACCTCTTGGAAGTCGCGATCTGCACGATGGGTGGTCACTGGCGGGCCAACTTTGAGTTTTGGGCGCACGCTCGGCTGGCGAAGAACGCCGGCGTCTCGGAAGGCGCAATCGACGCCATCCGTGACGGAGAGCAACCCTACTTCGGAGACGAACGGCAGCAGACTGTGTACCAGTTCGGACGAGAGTTGATCGAGAACCAGCGTGTCTCGGACGAGACCTACGCTGCGCTGAATGACATGATCGGCGAGAGTGGTGTGTTCGAAGTTGCCTCAGTGATGGGCTACTACGCATTGGTTTCGATCGGTCTGAACACATTCAATGTCGGTATGCCGCCGGGTGTCGAGTCGCCGTTCTCGGACTGAACCCGGAGGCAGCGATGCTTAGCCAGTTCGACCGCGACTTCTTCGACCAGCACGGCTACCTCGTCGTCCGCGAGCTGATACCTCGCGATCAGGTCGACGCCGTGGTCGACGCGATCTGGGACTTTCTTGAGTTCGATCGAACCAATTCATCGGACTGGTATCGGGAACCGCATCGGGTCAATGGCATGGTGGAGATGTATCACCACCAGGCGCTGTGGGACGTGCGCCAGAGCCCTCAGATGTATGAGCTGTTTCGGGAGCTGTTTGGTCAGGACGACCTCTGGGTGTTCATTGATCGAGCCAACCTGAAGCCTCCGCCAAATCCGCAGCATCCTCAGTACGACCACCATGGCATGGTGCATTGGGACATGGATGTGCGTCAGGCGCCGACGCCGTTCCAGGTCCAGGGCGTGTTGTACCTGGTCGATACGAAGCAGGGCGAAGGCGGGTTCCAATGTGTTCCCGGGGTTCATCGCCGAGCGGCGCAGGTATCGGCTGGCATCTCGAACGAGGATCTGCGGCATCAACAATTGCACGAGCGCTTTTCGGAACGGATTGGACCGCCGATTGAGGTTGAGGCCAACGCCGGCGATTTCATCATCTGGCATTCGGCGCTGCCCCACGGCAACAGCCGGAACTATTCGGACAAGCCGCGCCTGGCGCAGTATGTGCGTCTGTTTCCCGCTGATCCCGCGGATGAAGAACTGCGAGAGGCGAGGATCGCCTCGTGGCGCGAGCGGTCGCATCCGGCCTTTCAGAATCCGCGAGCATTTCCCGGCGATCCGCGGGGCAAGGAAGCCGACTCGCCGCCTGCGGAACTGACGCCGCTGGGCCGAAAGCTCTTGGGTCTGGACGACTGGGACTAGGTCCTGTCCACTCTCAAAGGCTGGCCAACACCCACTCCGTCATTCCCGAGCTTGTCTCGGGAATCTCGACGAGTTGCGCTTATTCGTAGGGTGCGTCACAGCAGGCGTCCCCGCTTCCCGTCTCAGTTGTTCTGTCCCCATTGAGGTCAACGCGAGATACCCGCGACAGGGAGACCTTTGAAAAACTCGCGAATCCCCTCTCCCCCCCTTGCGGGGGGAGATGTCACGGAGTGACGGAGGGGGGCGGCTGACAATGAGCAGATAGGAATCCCGAACAGCGGAACCTCCCTCTGCCGGAGCCTGCCCCTTCGTAGGCAGGGGGCATCTCCCCCGCATGGGGGGAGAAGGGGAGTTTTTCAAAGGTCTCCGACAGGCGGAGACCGTCGAAGACTCCCCATCTCCCCCCCCTTGCGGAGACTGATGCATATCCTCCGATTCCCCTCTCCCCCCCTTTGCGGGGGGAGATGTCACAGAGTGACAGAGGGGGGGCGGCTGGCGACGTCCAGATAGGGCCAACAGGCAGGGAACCCCCCTCTGCCGGAGCCTGCCCCTGCGTAGGCAGGGGGCATCTCCCCCGCAAGGGGGGAGAGGGGGAGTTATGCATCAGTCTCTTGCGGGAGGAGAAGGGATTCGGGAGTTTTTCAAAGGGCTCGGACAGGCGCGGGTATGACGAGGACTTTGTGTCGAATCTCGACAGCATTGTGAACAGAATTGACTGTCCTCATTCTGGAGCTTCCGCAACGGGCTGGCGTCGCAGTTGGACGAGGGCGCTGCCGGTGACGAGGAGCACGACTCCGACGAGGACTTCGAAGCCGAGTGACTCGCCCAGGACCATCCAACTGAAGAAGACGCCGAAGATTGGCGCGAAGAGCATTGTGGCTGAGACCTGTGACGGAAAGTAGCGCTTGATCAGCCAGGTGTTGCCGATAAATCCGAACCCGCCGATCACGATGCCCTGGTAGCACAGGGCGACGAGGAACTCGGGCGTCCAGACCAGCGGTCCTGATTCGAGGAACACTCCGCCGAGGCCGAAGAGGATGATGGCGGCCACGGACTGCGTCATCAACAGCCGCGCCGGATGGATGCTTTGCGAGAAGTGAGAGAGATAGATCTGTCGGGTACCGAGCAGCATCGCTGACGTCACGGTCATCAGGTCGCCCCAGACGCTGGCGCCGGGCGCGCTGAATCCTCCGACGAAGACCACGATGACGCCGCCGTAAGCGATCAGGAGTCCGCCGGTGCGGCGCACCGACATGTGATCGCCGGGAATGATGAAGTGTCCCAGTAGCGCGGTCCAGAGTGGGAAGGAGAAGATCAGTACGGATGCGTGGCCTGAGCTGGTGTGGTCGCCGCCGACGTACATCAGCAATGTTTGCACGACGAAGAGGATGCCAAGGCCGAACAACGGCCGGAACTCGGCGCGCTTGGGTCGCAGGGTCGTGCGTGTGACGAGCGCGTAGCCCAGCACCACGATGCCGCCCAGCGTCATGCGGATGGCGCTGAGACGCAGTGGTCCGACGCCCTCTTCGAGTCCGGCCTTGATCGCGACCGGTTGTCCACCCCAGAGCAGGACGAGCAGCATGGCGAACGCGCCAGCCCGCAAGTTCAGCGGCCGCCGGATTTGAGGCGCGTCCGGGGGAGTCTCGGCCTGTGGGTTCTGGGGAGCGTCGCGTTCGATGGCCACGTACCGACGATACCGCTAGATCAGCGAGACCCGGTGTCGCTGAGTGCCCAGGCTCGGACAGCGGTGACGGGCGCCAGGTGCTCGCGCAGCAATGTCCATGAGTCACCAGCGTCTGCAGAGCCATACAGCTCGCCGCCGCTTGAGCCGAAGTACACCCCCAGCGGATCGCAACTGTCTTGACCCAATGCGTGTCGATAGACGGTCTGGAAGAACTCGGCTTGAGGCAGCCCATTTGACAGTCGCTCCCAGGTTTCGCCGGCGTCACGGGTGCGGTAGACCGCCAGCGAAGCGCCGTAAGGCATGCGCGCCTGGTCGGAATCGTGCGGGACGAAGTAGCAGGCGTCGGGATCGCGAGGATCGATAGCTGTCGGGAATCCAAACTCACCTGGCAGATCGGTGCCGACATCGACCCAAGTTTGGCCGTCATCGTCGGAGCGGTATTGGCCGAAGTGAGTCTGCTGCCAGAGCCGGCCGCGTTGCAGCGGATGCGCAAACAGTGAGTGGATGCAGGGGGCCATTTCCTGCATGTCGGGCGGCAGATGGTCGGAGCGAATCCCACGGTTACGCGGCTCCCAGGTCTGGCCGCCGTCGTAGGAGGCGAAGACGCCGGTTGATGAACCTCCCACGATCACGCGCTGTGGATCATTGGGATCGACGCAGATGTGATGGAACATCATCCCTGCGGCCCCTGGAACCCAGTACTCGCTGTATGGATGCTCGGTCAGCGAAGTAACTTCCGCCCAGGTCTGGCCGTCGTCGGCTGAGTGAAAAAGCGCGCCGGGCATGATTCCGGCGTAGAGCGAGCCCGCGACTCCACCGGGCTCAACCATCCAGATCGACTCGACCGACCGTGCTCCGTCGGCAAACGCGGGCGTACCCGCCTCGTGCCAGGATTCGCCCCAGTCGGTGGTGTAGTGCAGTCGCGGGCCCCATTGCCAGTGATTGGCGGCGCACCAGATCTTTCCTGTGCGAGCGTCATGCATCGAGTAATCGACGATCCAACCACTGCGCCGCAACTCCGACCATTCCCACTGGCTTCGCTCATTCGAGCTCCGGCCGATGATCAGTCCCTTGCGTGTGCTGACCAACAATCCCGCTTCGCTCATGTCATCTCCTGCCGCCACTACTGGATCGAGTCTGCGCCGCCTGAGACGGCGGGAAGGATGTGCAGTTGGTCGCCGTCGGCCACCCGATCCGAGAGTTCTTGGCGGTCGTAAATCAGCTCGTTGTTGATGAAGATGTTGACGTGCTGTCTGACGCGGCGAGCATCGTCGAGCACGAACTGGCCCAACGCCGGATAGGCCAGAATGAGGTCGTCGACCGCTTCACGTGCAGTCGAGCCATTGACGTTGACGCGTTCGGGCACATCGACGTGGACTCGTAGCCCCTTTGCCATGCGAACCTCGATGCTCATGGAGTACCCTCGAATCGCCGCATCATCATAGCACGAGTGTTTGATGTTTATGCTGGTGCAGCGGTCGATTGAGCAGGAGCCGTACTACGTGACGTAATGGTGACGTAATGAGAGGATGCTGCGGATGATTCAGGTTGTTGCCATGGACCACATTGTGCTTCGCGTTTCGGATGTGGCTCGGTCGTTGGATTGGTACACGACAGAGTTGGGACTGGCGCCGGTCAGAGTCGACGAGTGGCGCGCAGGGGAGTGTCCGTTTCCGTCGGTGCGAGTTTCGAAAGAGACGATCATCGATCTGATTCAGGGCGATGTTGAACAGGACACGAGCAACCTCGACCACTTCTGCATGGTCGTCACCGCGGAGAGCATGGCGGCGGTACGGGCATCGGGCGATTTCAAGATCGTTCGCGACCCGGATGTTGAGCTCTACGGCGCCAGGGGCTACGCGGACGGCCTGTACATCGCTGATCCCGACGGCAATGAGATCGAACTGCGCGCTTATCCGGATCAATAGAGTCCCGCGGAGTAGCGATTACTGCTCCGGATAGACGACCTGCGATAGCCTGACTCGCGATACCTCACATCGTGGAAAGCTGAAGGAGTGTCCGATGTCTGCGCATAACGCCGATGCCAAGGCATTGGAGATGGGGCTCGATTTATCGACGAATCCGCCACTGGCCAACTACGTGCCAGCCGTGCGGACGGGAAATCTCGTGTTTCTGTCCGGACATGGACCGTTTCAGGACGGCGAGCTGATTCGCGGCAAGCTGGGCGCCGACCTCGACGTTGACGCCGGCTATCAGGCGGCGCGAGCCGTGATGGTGCAGCTCCTGGGATCGCTGCGAGCTGAGATCGGGTCGCTTGACCGTGTTTCGCGGATTGTGAAGCTGCTCTGCATGGTCAATTGCACGCCCGACTTCGGCAATCACCCAGGCGTCGCCAACGGTGCGTCGGACCTGTTGGTCGAGCTGTTCGGCGAATCGGGCCGACACGCACGCTCGGCTGTCGGGATGCAGTCCCTGCCAATGGGCATGTCCGTCGAAATCGAAATGATCGTCGAAATCGAGTAATCCCTCTCCCTCCGGAATCCCCTCTCCCTCTGGGAGAGGGCTAGGGTGAGGGCCGGTTCCCTCGCCAACAGAAAGAGAACACAACATGCGACTGGGCATCCTGGCCGGATTCGACGCTAACTGGCCAGACACATTGGAGAAGGTCAAGATCGCTGAGGACCTTGGCTACGAAATGATCTCCACCGGCGAGGCCTGGGGACACTCCGTGTTGCCCTGGCTGACGGTGATCGCCGCCAACACCGAGAAGATCCAGATCGGCACGGGCATCCTCAACACCTTCTCGCGATCGCCCGGCGCCATTGCGCAGGAGTTCGCGACGCTCGAGACGATCTCCGGAGGCCGAATGGTTTGCGGACTCGGGTCCTCGGGCAACCTGGTGATCGAGGGATTCCACGGCGTCGAGTTCGATCGTCCGCTGCGCCGGATTCGCGAATACACCGAGATCATCAAGATGCTGCTCAGCGGCCAGCGGCTGCAATACGAAGGCGAGATCTACACGCTGCAGCGCGGATTCCGGCTACTGGGATTTCAGCCGGTACGTGAAGACCTGCCGGTCTGGATCGCGGCGATCACACCACGTTCGATCCAGCAGACCGGCGAGATCGCCGACGGCATCTACCCGATTCACTGGCCCAAGAAGTCGTTCGAGCCGCTCAAGCGCCAGCTTGCCGGCGCATCGCGCGACGCGGGCCGGCCCGAGGACTCGGTCACGATCGCTCCTTTCACCAATGTCTACGTGACTGGCGAAGGCGACGACGAATCCGTCTGGCGCAACGCTAGGCAGCCGCTGTTCCATTACACGAACCGGATGGGCTCGTTCTACTGGCAGATGCTCTCCCGCTCCGGCTACGAGTCGGAGATCAAGGACTCACGCGCCGCCTGGGCCGACCGCGATTCCGAGGGCGCGCTGATGGCGTTCTCAGAGAACATGGTGCGCGAGATTCAGGTGATTGGTTCTATCGAAGAGGTACCGGATCTCCTGCAAGCGCGATCCGACGCCGGCGCCGAACTGCAGATGGTTCCGCTGCCCCAGGGCACGACGGCTGAGGTTGGGCGGCGGCTCGAGCAGTACCTGGGCGGCTAGGACGCAGTCCCTCTCCCACGGGGAGAGGGTTAGGGTGAGGGCCAGCAGATGTCCGAGCAACAGATTGCAATCGAGGTCGTCTACTGCGCCGACTGCGGCTATTGGCCGCGGACGTCGTGGATGCTGGGCGAGTTGATGACCGACATCCAGCACATGGTCTCCGACGTGAAACTGATTCCCGACACCAAAGGACTATTCGAGTGGAAGGTCAATGGAGAACTCGTCTTCAGCAAGGCGGCGATGGGCCGCTTTCCCGATATGGATGAGCTGCGAGAGATAGTCTACGCCCATCTGGACTGAGCTGTTCGACGAGCAGGAGCAGAACGATGGCTGAAACAATTGAAATCCTGAGCCCGCTAGCTCATGTGGCCGTACATGAGGCGACTCCCGCTCCGCGTCCGTTGTCTCTTGACGGCCTCCGGCCCGGCATTCTCGAGAATCGCAAGGCAAACGCTCGCCTGCTGATGGAGACGATGGTTGAGCGTCTTGGCGAACGGTTTGATCTGGGTGAGATGGTAGTCGGCAGTAAGCCGGTCGGCGGGCCGCCATCCGACTCCACAATCGACGCCTTGCGCAACGGCGCGGACTTCCTGCTCATTGGGAGCTGCGATTGAGGAAGCTGCACGACGTGGAGTGTCCACGCCTCGGTCCTCTTCGAAGAGATGGGAATCCCCACGGTCACGGTCGGCACATCGGCCTTTACCGATTTGCTGCAACTCGAAGCTGAGCAGCGCGGTCTGCCTGAACTTGACCGACTCATCGTGCCGCACCCGCTGGGTGGCCTCAGGCCGGAACGCGTACGCGCCCGGATCGATGATGGCGTCCTTGATCGATTGGAAGCTGCGCTGCTCGGACAGGCGTCCAGTCAGGCGGCTGGATCGTGACGGCAGCACGCGGCCGAGAGGCTGAGCGATTCACGCTGCCCTCCGATCCGTTTGATTTTTCGCAGGAGTGCATCCGTCGCGGCTGGTCGGATGGACTGCCGCTGATCCCACCCACGACTGAGCGCGTTGAGGCGATGCTGAAGAGTACAGACCGCGACCCACTCGACGTGCTTGGTGTGTTTTCGCCGCGTCAGGGCGAGGCGACGGTGCAGGGCATTGCGATCAATGCGGTGATGGCGGGCTGCAGACCGCAGCAGTTTCCGATCGTGCTGGCCGCCGTCGAAGCGATATCCCAACCTCCATTCAATCTCGACGGGATCAATGCGACGACGCATCCCTGTGCTGTCTTCGTCCTGGCATCAGGACCCGTAGCTCGGTCGGCCGGCATTCACGGCGGATCGGGTTGCTTTGGCCCGACCTTTCCCTCCAACGCGACGATCGGGCGCGCTGTGCGACTGGTGCAACTGAATATCGCCGGTGCGACGCCGGGTCGCGGGGATCGAGCGACGCAAGGCACGCCAGCCAAGTTCGCGTTCTGCGCCACCGAGCGCGAAGACGCGTCGCCCTGGCCGCCGTTTCACACCACCAGAGGGCTGAATGCGGAGGACAGTTGCGTCACGACCTGGGCCTGCGAGGGTCCGCACAACATCCAGGACCACGGCAGCAACACCGCAGCCGGGATCCTGCAAACGGTGGCCGGCGCCATGGGACAGGCAGGATCGAACAACATCCTGGGTAAGGGCGAGCCGGTCCTGGCGTTCGGTCCCGAGCATGCCGAGACCGTCGCCTCGGAAGGCTGGACGCGAGCAGGCGTACAGGCATATCTCTGGGAGCACGCCCGCTACCCGGCCAGCAAGCTGAGCGAGGAGTTCCTTGAGTCGGTCAATATCCGAATGGCCGGCGGCGTGCTGCCCACTCACAGCTCGGACGAGTGGCTGCCGATTTCGGACAAGCCAGAAGAGATTCACATCATCGTGGCCGGCGGCCCGGGCAAGCACTCGTGCTGGATGCCGACGTTCGGCGGTATGACGCGTCCAGTGACGGTGGCGCTGTGACCTCATCGGTGAGCCCGTCGATCTAAGTGGCCCAGGCTACGATTCGAGGGTTTGTTGGACGCCCTGTTGTCGTTTGCGGCGAGGGGCCTTGCGGAAGGTCTGCGGGGCGGCGAAGCGGGGGTACTCCGGCTGGTCTCCGTTGAGCAGTTGCTCGATGGTCAGAATCTGGACCCTGGGAAAATGATTGCCGGGCAGGCTCTCGGGTTCGTAGAAACCGGCGGCAATGGCTTCCTGCCGCATCGGCTCGGTCGGATCTTCCAATGTGATGAAGATGCCTATCGAGGCGTCCTCGCGATCCATGTCGCCTTTGAGCGTGGCGATCATGCCTCGGTTGACGTGTCCGCTCTTGACCTGGACGATGATCCGCTTGGCCTTGCCGGAGTTGTCGTCGAAGAAGTTGATGTAACCATCAATGCCGGAGTCGGCGCCCTTCCTTCCTGTTGCAGGCCGTGCGTCAACGAGGCCGAGCGCCCAGTACTCGAACTGGTAGCGGCCGTCGTTGTTGCTGTCCTCGGCGAGCGCGCGGGCGCTGGCGACATCCTCGGGCAGACCGATGACCTTGTACTCGGACAGTTCGGCTCCGAAGGTGTCGTGGAGACGGTGCTTCATCAGCGATACGGCAAGATGAGTAATATCGATCCCTATCCAACGCCGATTGAGTCGTTCGGAGACCGCGACGGCCGTGCCGCATCCGCAGAATGGGTCAAGGATGACGTCGCCCTCGTTGCTACTTGCGTTGATAATGCGTTCGAGCAAGGCCTCGGGCTTTTGGGTCGGATAACCCAGGCGCTCTTGATGCCAAGAACGCAAGGCCTCAATGTCCGTCCAATTGTCTTGAACTGCCAATCCTCTCGCCTCGTCCAGGTATCGCTTGATGCGAGGGATGCCGTTGCGCGTGTAGAAGACTCGTCCCTCTGCGTCCAGCCGAGCCATTGTTGACTCAGGTACACGCCACAACCGAGTCACGCCTTTCCATTCATAGGTGTATCCGCCTCCCTGTAGACCACCGGCGCCCAAGTCTCCGGACATGAAGCGGCGGCCGTCCGCATCCGTGTATCGATAATATTGTTCGACGTACTGAAGGTCGTACTCTTGATAGATCTGGTTCCAGTGATACTCGCTTGAGTGTGAGAAGAACATTAGGACATCATGAACTGAGCCGTATCTCTTCGCGTCACTATGAGCGCTTGTTCTCTTCCAGACGATCTCATTGCGGTAGTTGTCATGTCCGAACACCGCGTCCAGGAGGAGTTTGATGTAATGACTGGCCGTCGGGTCGCAGTGGAGATAGATGCTCCCGGTTGGTTTGAGGACTCGGTGGAGCTCGGCGAGGCGCTGGGCCATCATTGTGAGGTAGGCCATCATGTCGTTTTGGCCGAGGAACTCGCGCATCGCCTGCAGCAGACTCGCGAGCCGCGCCGGGCCCTGGGTCACGATCTCGCGATACGCGGCTTCCGAGCCAAGATCCCAGTGCCAGGTGTCGTCGAAGGCGGTGATCTGGGCGGCGGAGTCCTCGCCTGACTTCTCCTCGAAGAGGACATTGTAGGTGGCGTTGGAGTTGAAGGGAGGGTCGAGGTAAATCAGGTCGACGGACTCGTCGGGAATGTGCTCACGGAGAACGCCAAGGTTGTCGCCAAAGTAGAGCTGATTGGTCCAGTCGGTCATTGTTAAGCCTCAACCGTCACTTTAGGCGACGTAACTGGCGTGAAAAATCGGATGCTGTTCACGACCCGAAACCTGCGCTTCGCTTACCGGCTTGGAATTCGGCGAGCTTGGTGAATAGATCGTTGAAGATGGGATCGCGTCTCACGTAGTGGGCCTCGGTGAACGGAGCGTGCAGCGCATCGTCGGGAGGCGCCTCCCACGTCATATCGTTGGTGAGCATCGGGCGGACCGTACTCCGGGTCTGGACCCAGGCTTCGGCGATCAGGTAGCCGATGGCGGAGAGGTCCCAGATCTCCTTGGAACGTCCCGGATATTGCTCGTTGTGATCGCGGAAGATGTCGTAGAGATATTCGCCGATCGGACCCTGCGGTCTGACATAGGCGTCGAGCTCGGCGGTGCTTGTGAGCAAGTGCGAGGCAGCGCCGTAGCAGGGGATGTGGACGAGCGGCGCGCCGCTGTCGAACACGGCTCGCGCAGCGATCGGATCCTGGTAGAGGTTGAACTCGCGGGCGTCGTCGCGATGCTGAGGCTGCCCGCCAAGCCAGACAATCACGGTACGACGGGCGATCTGCGGCGCGTCGTTGAGCGCTGAGGCGATGTTGGTCAATGCGCCAATGGCGGCGACAAAGAGTGGTCCGTCTCTAGGCTCCATGGCCCGCTGGATCAGGTCATCAGAGGCGGCATTCTTAACTGATGGATGGTCGTCGCTGAGGAATTGGTCTGCTCCGCGCAGCACACGGTTGCCGGGATCGACATTGAGGCGCTCCAATAGACGGTAAATCTCCGCTTCGGATTCGGCCACGCCTTCGGCCGGAGAATTGCCCTGACGCATGAAGAGCGTGGCGTAGATCGCTTCCAGTTGCAGCCGGTCTTGCGAGAGCAACGCATGGACCATGGCGAACTGGTCGTCGATCTCGTTGGCGGTGTCGGTGTCGAGCACCATGGGGACGCGATTCGGCGGGGCGGGCGGGCTCAACACGTGATGCTGCATGGGTACAGGGTAAGCGTGGGCATTGAGGGCGTAGTCTGTGTGCGGCTGAATGTTAATCCTGAGAGGACTGATGATGAAGTACGGCGTGTTTATCTTCGCAACTGACCTGGCGATGGATCCTGTGTCGCTGGCTGTCGCAGCCGAAGAGCGGGGCTTCGAATCGCTCTTTGTGCCCGAGCACGTTCACATGCCTGTCGAACGCGAAACGAGGTTCCCGCGTTCCGAGGATGGATCGCTGCCGGATGAGTACCGGCGGATTCACGACCCGTTTGTGGCCCTGGCCGCTGCGGCCGGCGCGACTTCGGAGATTCGCCTGGGTACCGGCATCTGCCTGGTTACCGAGCATGAGCCGATTGCGCTGGCGAAGCAGATCGCCTCGCTGGACATGATTTCCGGCGGTCGCTTTGAGTTCGGCATTGGCGCGGGCTGGCTGGCCGAGGAGATGGAGCCGCTGGGTGTGCGCTTCGCCGATCGCTGGAAGGTGACGGAACAGCGAATCGCTGCGATGAAGGAAATGTGGACGCAGGACGAGGCTGAGTATCACTCGGAGTTCGTCGACATTCCCAAGACCTACGTGATTCCCAAGCCGACCCAGAATCCGTATCCACCAATCCTGATCGGCGCCGGCAGCAAGTGGGCGCGACAGCGGATCGTCGATTGGGCAGATGGTTGGTTGCCGAACATCACGGCGCCCGGCTTCGTCGAGCGCGGAATCCAGGACATCCAGTCGCGAGCGTCGGAAGCGGGCCGCGACTTCGACGAGATCTCGATCAACGTCTTTGGCGCAGTTGAGGATGGCCTGGCCGAGTACGAGCGCATGGGCGTTGACCGCTGCATCTTCCGCTTGCCGGATGAGGGCGCCGACACGGTCGTACCTGAGTTGGATCGTCTGGCGAAGCTGATTGCGTAGCCATTGTGAGGGCTCCCCCTTTGGGGGAGCTGTCACGAAGTGACTGAGGGGGCGCGCAGTGCCAAGCGCCTTTGTGGGGAAGCCCCCACCGCCCCTGCGGGGCATCTCCCCCTTTGGGAGATTGATGCATAACTCCCCTTCTCCCCCCTTGCGGGGGAGATGCCCCCTGCCTACGCAGGGGCAGGCTCCGGCAGAGGGGGGTCCCTGCCTGTTGGCCCTATCTGGTCGTCGCCAGCCGACCCCCCCTCTGTCACTCTGTGCCATCTCCCTCCGCAAGGGGGGGAGAGGGGAATCGGAGGATATGCATCAGTCTCTTTGGGGGAGGTCTTCGCCTACTTGTAGCGCATGCCGCGCTGATCGCGGGAGCGTTCGCCTTTGAATTCGTAGACCGGGACTCCGTAGCCGCATGAGGTTTGGGTGCGGTCAACGCTGATTTCGATGACCTGACGCTCGGCGGTGGGAATGTCGACGCCGCGGAGCTCTTCGGCTTGCTCGGCCAGGATTGATTCTTCGAGCGGCATTGATCTGGCGTGTCCGTAGAGACGGACGATGGCGGCGTCTTCGTCGAAGGAAGTGACCATCACCGTGATCGGCCCGCCGGCGGCCGTGTGGCGCGCGGTCTCGTTGCCGCTGCCTCGGTAGTCGAAATATGCGACGGTGTGACGATCGATGACTTGCAGGTCGGCAGCGCCCTTCGGAGAGAGGTTGACCGGGCCTTCACCGCTGGGTCCTTCACCCATGGATGGGTCGGCGGAGGCGACAAAGAACACCTTCGCGTTGCGGATCAGGTCGGCCTGCTCGTCAGTGATGTGGTCGATCATCGGCATCGTGGCTATCGCTTTCGTCTGCGCTGCTCTTGTCGGGACTGGCTGGTTTTACGGTACGTGCGGCCCAGGAATCGGGCCGCGCCCCGGAATGTCGACTCGGCCTCTTTCGAAGCTTGTTTCACTAACTTCTGGGTGTCTGGTTGTTTCGGCTGCATGGCGGCAAGCAACTCGTCGAAATGTTGCTGATCGGATTCAGCGAGCTGCGTAAACCAGTGGATCATGGCGCTCGGTCCGGCGGTCTGTAACTCCAGGAAGACACCCGTCAGCGCGTTGACCGTCTCGTTGTTCCCACTCAGGCGCGGCCAAAGCAGATCATAGGCGTCCGGCTGAGACTGCTTGAACGGCCCTGCCAGCCAGATCAGAAACCGTCGGCGATCCTCGTCTCGAGTCGCCGGTGTCGTCAGTCGCTGCGCGATCTGCGAAGCGACCTGCGGCGCTGCAGAACCTGCGATGACTTTTGCTGCCTGTCGGAGAAGAAAATGCGACATGGCCTCACGATAACGAAGCGCGACTCATAGCCGCGCGTTCCACGATGTCCAGGTTGCGCGGGTCAACTTGCGGACGTTGCCGTACTCGAGCGAGGCGGTGACAATGTCCCAGTTGCCGCCGTCATGGAGCTGATAGGCGATGGTGTCAATCTCAAGAGGATGCGGCGACGGAGCACCGGCCGGCGATGGCAGGTATGAGATGTCTGTCATCGATCCGTCGGAATGGATGATCATCAACTGCGCGTGACGTACGAAGACGATGTCGCCGTCGGCCTGGATGCAAGGCGACTCGTCCGAGGGATCCTGAGTTCGCTGTGTGAGTCGGCCGCTCTCTACGTCCAGTTCCCAGATTCCGCGCCTGGTAAACACGATGGTCAGCCCGTCCGCAGACCAATGTGGCTGATCGGCATCGCGAATGACTAGCTGCTCTGTGCCGTCGGGCTCGCGAATGTAGACGTCCTGGTCGCGAACCAGCGCCAGTTGTAACGATGGTGACCAGGTTGGGTGGCTGGCGTGCTCGGACAGGACTGTTCGTTGCGCGCCATCGGGACTGACGGCTTCGATCCGGTGATTTCGTTCAACCGCGATCCACCGACCGTCGGGTGACCAGGCCGGATCATCGGCGGTTGCGCCCCTGGTCAGTCTGATCGCGTCGCCGCCTTCGGCTGGGATCGTGTACAGATCCCAGCCCTCGGCGCGATTGCTAAGGAAGGCGATCGATTGGCCGTCGGGCGACCAGGCGGGAGACATGCCGTTTTCGGCAGAAATCAGTTCCATGAGCGATACGGTAGGCAATAGCGTAAGTGGGATGAGCGGTATCCGACACTTCACAGTGACGACGTTCGTTTCGATGAATGGTGCGACACTGTTGCACTGGCATCGGAAAGTGGGGCTGTGGCTGCCGCCCGGCGGTCACATTGAGCCCAACGAGGATCCGATGCAGGCCGCGCGTCGCGAGGCGTTGGAGGAGACGGGCATCGTGGTGGAGCTGTTGCCAACGACATCCGCATTCAGTTACGACGACCCACCGCAGCTATCGCCGCCAGCGACGATCATGGTCGAGCCGATCGGCTCCTTCGGTGGCGAGGAGGCTCACCGCCACATCGACATGATTTACTTTGCTCGGCCGGCATCGGGCGAGCCACCCGATGTACCTGCCGACGGTTGGCAATGGGTGAGTCGAACACAGTTGGAGGATGATGCGCCGTTGACGCTCTCGGGCGTGACGGCGCACATCTCGGAGGATGTGCGTGCGTTGGGAATGGCGGCGATTGATCATGCAGCAACATTCGAGGAGAACACAGCGTGATTTCAGCGCAGATGATTCGAGAGCATCCGGACGACATTCGGCGGTCGCTGGAGCGTCGGCATGCAGAGGCGCCGGTGGACGAGGCAATCGAAGTCGATGAGCAGCGAAGGCGCGTGCTGGTCGAACTGGAAGAGCTGCGGGCCTCGCGCAACACTGCCGGTCGCGCGATCGGCAACGCGAAGGACAATGAGGAGCGTCAGCGGCTGATCGCGGCACAGCGAGAGTCGGCATCGTGGATCGATGAGCTCGAGGAGCAGTTGAGAGAGATAGAGGCATCGCTTGATTCGATGCTCCAGGAGATTCCCAATGTGGTCGGCGACGCAACGCCCGACGGCGACGACGAAGCATCGAACGTCGTGGTTCGCGAATGGGGTTCACGGCGCGCATTTGAGTTTGAACCGAAGCCACACTGGGAAATCGGCGAGCAACTCGGCATCATTGACATTGAACGAGCAGCGGCGATGTCCGGCTCGCGGATGTACGCGCTCAAGGGAGGCGGAGCTCGGCTACAACGTGCGCTGATCGGCTGGTTCCTGGATAGTCATGGGGCGTCGGGATATGAAGAGTGCTACGTGCCGGCGATGGTCCGCGAGGACGCGATGCGCGCCTCCGGTCAGTTGCCGAAGTTTCGCGACAACTTGTATCGCGACGAAGAAGAGGACTACTACTTCGTCCCGACGGCCGAGGTTCCGCTGACCAATATGCACGCAGACGAAATCGTGAGCGAAGATCAGCTACCGATTCGCTACGCGGCGCATACACCGTGCTTTCGTCGGGAGAAGACCAGCGCCGGACGTGACGTACGCGGAATCAAGCGGGTGCATCAGTTTGAGAAAGTGGAGATGTACCAGTTCACGACGCCTGAGGCCTCGACGGATGCCTTGGACGAGATGCTGGCGCAGGCAGAGTCGTTGTTGCAGGGTCTGCAGCTGGAGTATCGAGTGCTGCAAATTTGCAGCGGAGACATCGGCTTTAGCGCGTCTGTGAGCTATGACCTCGAGATCTGGGCGCCGGGCGCGCAGGAGTGGCTTGAAGTGTCAAGCGTCTCGAACTGCACCGACTTCCAGGCGCGGCGAGCGAACATTCGCTTTCGGCCGTCGGAGAAAAAAGGGACGCAGTTTGTTCACACGTTGAACGGCTCCGGGTTGGCGCTGCCGAGGACCATTGCGGCACTGCTGGAGAGCGGTCAGCAGGAAGATGGCTCCGTGATTCTTCCAGAAGTGCTGGCGTCGCGAATGGGTTCACGTGTCATCACTTGATCCCTACCGAGAGGCCAACCGCGCTCGTTGGGACGAGACGGTCGCGGTTCATGCTGCCTCGGAGTTCTACGGAGTCGACCGATTCCTTGCGGGCGAGTCGACGCTGTCGCCACTCGACATCGATGAAGTCGGCGATGTCAAGGGAAAGTCGCTACTGCACTTGCAGTGTCACTTCGGCCTGGACACATTGTCATGGGCGCGAATGGGCGCTGAGGTGGTCGGAGTCGACTTTGCGCCGTCTGCGGTCGAGACAGGCCGTGAGATTGCAGCGCGGGCTGGGCTGAAAGCGGATTTTGTTGAGTCGGAGTTGTACGCGTCGCCCGATGTACTCGCGGATCGGCTGGGAACCTTCGATTTCGTCTACGTCAATCTCGGCGCCCTGTGCTGGCTGCCCGATGTCGCCGGTTGGGCGCAGGTCTGCTCATCATTCCTTCGCGACGGCGGAACGCTCTATGTCCGAGATGTGCATCCGGTCACCTGGTGTCTGGACGACGAAGTTGCTGACGGTGCATTGGTCCTTCGTCATTCCTACTTTGAACAGCAGGAACCGTTTCACTGGGCCGGCGACGACGACTATGCCGACCGGTCAGCGAAGTTCAAGCATCGCGACGCGTACGAGTGGAATCACGGGATTGGCGAGATCGTCACTGCTGTCGTCAACTCGGGATGCAACATTGACTTCCTGCACGAGCAGGATTGGACGGTGTATCGGGCGCTGCCGTGGATGGTTGAGGAAGAGCGTGGAATCTGGCGACTTCCGAGGCGTGATGGTGAAGCCGACTCTCGGCTGCCCTTGATGTTCTCGCTCAGAGCGACCAAGCGCGTTACTCAACACTCCCCATCGGTTCTTCCTTCCAGGTGAAGAAGGGACCGCCGATCTTGACGTGTACCGGCTCGGTGAAGGTGGGATGCGTGGCCAGTGTGAGTTGATGTCGGGCGCGCCCGCCAGTGGCGAGCTTGGCGCGGACGTCTTCGGGACCTCTCCACGAATCTTGCCGGGCTCGTGTCGCGAGCCAGTGATCTTTGTCGATGTATTGCGTCAGCAAGACGACCATGTCGCAGGGTTCGGTTACCTCATCGTTGGGATGGGGCTCTTCGGCGCGGAACATGCCCAGGATGCGGGCGCCGGCCGCTTCGATGGCCGGCCAGATTTCCTCACGGCTGAGACGCTCGAACTCGTCGAACGAGTCTTTCTGAATCCAGAATCGGCGCATGACGACGAGCATGATTGCTACCTCCCACTGTTGTCTCTCAATGGCACAGACGTTGCGCGTAGCATTATGGCGCAAATGGTGAGGAGCGCCCGTGAGCATCCTGAGACGGATCTTGAGACGCGGTCCGGACGAAGAATCGACCAAGGCCGTGATTGACATGCTGGCCCAGCGCGGCGTGAGCGGCCAGGCTGCGTCGGACCAGAAGAGCGTCATGGAGGAACTGTCGTTGGCCAAGGGCTCACGCACGCTGGCGGTGATCGAACTCGATCAGGATCAAGCGCCACTTTGTCATGTGGTGGCATCGCGGATCGGCGGTGATGCCGCAGGACACATGGGTCGGATCACCGTGACGGGATTCCACGTGACGCTCGACCGCAGGGCGCTGCCGACGGACTGGCCAACGCGCTGGGCGACGCCGGTACAGGCGCGACCGAACGAGTCACGCGGAGATTTCGGCGAATCGTCCGATTTCGTCTGGCGGCCGCTGGATGCCACGGGCGCCGACGTGGTCCAGGTTGTCGAGTTGCTCACGGCGAACGAACGCGTCACCCACTGCGTTCGTGGAGTGCTGCGCGATCAGGGGACGATCCAGGTTGAGGTGGCGCCGTCGGCGTCGAGAATGCGGGTGGCGGCGCATCAGACGGGC
Source organism: Dehalococcoidia bacterium (assembly GCA_965207365.1). Classification (GTDB taxonomy): domain Bacteria; phylum Chloroflexota; class Dehalococcoidia; order Bin125; family Bin125; genus Bin125. The sequence continues at coordinate 2,892,677 of OZ242281.1, forward strand.
AGCGGGCTGCCGCATCCAACCACGGTCGAGGCGTTGCTGACCGTCGCTCGGGCCATCGCCGGGTCGTAGGATCAGCGCTGTGCTGGCGGAGGGGGAGGGATTCGAACCCCCGAGACGCTTGCACGCCTAACGGTTTTCAAGACCGCCGCCTTCGTCCGCTCGGCCACCCCTCCGTCAGAGTCAGCGTACAGGGCGAGGAGGAACTCCATGTCGATTCATTTGTCGCAACATTGTCTCGCCGACGCCCAGCACGGCTACAAGCGCGCTTGCCGGGGACCCTTGAAGGAGAGTCAAGTCCACGCGACCAACTCCGTCATACCCGCGCTTGTCGGAGGCCTTTGAAAAAATCCCCTTCTCCCCCCTTGCGGGGGAGATGCCCCCTGCCTACGCAGGGGCAGGCTCCGGCAGAGGGGGGTCCGCTGTTCAGGAGCCCTATCTGGTCATCATCAGCCGACCCCCCCTCTGTCACTCCGTGACATCTCCCCCCGCAAGGGGGGGAGAGGGGATTCGGGAGTTTTGCAAAGGCCTCCGCTTGTCGCGGGTATCTCGCTGATTCGAGCACAGACATCGGTGCAGGACGCGGCGAGATTGCCGCGTCGGAGCGCGGCAATGACGGAAGTGGCGTGATCGCAACGGCGTCCGTTTCACGAAGTTGGGATCAGCAAGGGCGGCCACAAGGGCCGCCCCTCCGGGTGTCTTGGCAGACGCCTAGTCGATTAGAAGCTGGTGAGGACGGTGCGGGCGACCTCACCGGCTTTCATGGCTCGGAAGGCCTCGTTGATGTCCTCGATCGGCGCGGTGACGGTGACCATCTCGTCGAGCATCAGGCGGCCCTGCCGGTAATACTCGACCAGGTTGGGCATGTCGGTGCGGAAGCGGTTGCTGCCCATGCTGGAGCCTTGCAGGACCTTCTCCGAGAGCAGCTCGTGCGCCGGAATTTCCAGCGTCTGGCCCAGCGGGACCATGCCGATAATGGTGGCGACGCCGCCACGCTTGATCGCGGCGAAGCACTGCTCGGCGACTGTCTTAAGGCCGATCGCTTCGAAGGAGAAGTCGACGCCTTCTCCGTCGGTCATGTCCTGGATCTGAGCGACCGGGTCGCCGCTGGAGGCGTCGACCGAGTGGGTTGCACCGAGTTCTCGCGCCAGTGCGAGTTTGTGCTCGTGCAGGTCAACGGCGATGATCTGCTTCGCGCCGGCAATGCGCGCGCCCTGGATGGCCGAGAGGCCGACGCCGCCAGCGCCGAACACGGCGACCGTGCTGCCGTGATGCACCTTGGCGGTGTTAAGCGCCGCGCCGGCCCCGGTCATCACGCCGCAACCGATTAGCGCGGCCTGTTCGAGCGGCATCTCGTCGTCGACATAGACGAGCGCGTTTTCGTGGACCAGAGTGAATTCGGCGTAGGTCGAGAGATTGGCAAATTGCGCGACCGGATTGCCGTTCCAGGACAGTCGTGGGTCTTCATCTGGTCGTCGCTGCGTCTCCGGGCTGCGGCAGAGGTTGGGTCGGCCGCTGAGGCAGTAGGAGCAGTTGCCGCAGAAGACGGAGAGGCACATGATGACGTGGTCGCCGGCCTTAAATTGCTGGACGAGTTCTCCGACCTCTTCGACGATGCCCGCGGCTTCGTGTCCGAGGATGCCGGCGCCTGGAAGGGGTAGAGTCCCTCGACGAAGTGGAGGTCGGAGTGGCAGACGCCTGAGGCGCCTGTCTTGACCAATACCTCACGCGGGCCGGGCTTAGCAATGTCAACGTCTTCGATCGTCAGATCCTGGTTTGGGCCGTGGAAGACAGCGGCTTTCATCGGAGCATCCTTTCTGGGCACGGCGCAACGACGCGCAGTTGCGCTGCGCAGTCTAGAGCTTCGATTGGGGTCTGTGGGGCGTGGTTCTATGGGGCGTGGTACCGGGAGAGGGGCTCGAACCCACACGGCCGTGAGGCCAGCGGATTTTAAGTCCGCCGCGTCTGCCAATTCCGCCATCCCGGCGAGTTGTGGCGACCCAAACCTGTCCGGAGCGCCACAGGCTGTTTCGACGATATCGAAGATCTATCGCTCGGTCGTCAGGCTCAGTGACTGGCCGTTGGTGGCAATGGTGATGTCGCCATGCTCGGAAGTCACTAATGATGTGGCTCCAATGCGGTGCAGAGAGTCGAGCACCTCGTCGTGGGGATGGCCATGTGGATTGTTGATGCCAGCGCTCAAGACGGCATACGTAGGCCGCACAGACTCGAGGAACAACATGCTCGAAGAGAAGCGACTGCCTTGGTGGGCCACCTTGAGCACGTCGGCGCCGAGATCGCAGGCGGACGTGGAACCTGCGCACGGGTTGCGGACGAGGTCGAGTTCCTGACTGGCGTTGATATCGCCGGTGAACAGGAATGACGCGTCAGCGAACCGGGCTCGAATCACGATCGAGGTCGAGTTTGGGTCGGACTGGTAATCCTCAGGCAGTCCCGTTGATGGCGGCCAGAGGATGTCGAGCAGTAAGTCGGTTTGTCCGTCGAAGACGAGCTGCGTGCCTGGTCGAGCTGTGATCGTTGGGATCTCGTGGTCGGCGATGAGATCAAGAAGCCGCCGACCGAAGTGGGTCACATCTGTGTAGGGACTGACAAGGATTTGTCCGACGTCATAGTGATCGAGGATGGCCCAAAGCGCTTCTCCGTGGTCTGACTGGGGGTGGGTGATCACCACGAGATCAATCTGCCCGACTCCTGTGGGCAAATGCCTCCTCAGCGATGCGAGGATGGCCTGTGGCTGTTCACCGGTGTCAATCAGGATTGACTGGCGTTCAGGTGTGACGATGAGTGCGGAGTCTCCTTGGCCGACGTCGATGAAATGGACCTGGAGACGTTCGTCGCTGGTGCTACAGGCAGAAAGCCATAGGGCCGCGGCAAGAGCGGAGAGCGCGCCGGTTATGAACATCGGCGTTAAGTGATCGCGCAATCCGGGGACGATTTCGATTCCGAGGGGATGTATCGGTGTGGAGAGCGACCTTCGTGGGCGCGCTGGAGGAGTGCGATTCCAACGTTCGACTCGCTCTCGATGGGGGCGGAACGCGACGATGAGGACAGCGGCGTACACGATCGCCAGGTGAGCGTGTCCGAAACCTTGAATCGCGACCCCCGCTCCGGGGAGCTGAGCACTCTGTTGAGCGACGAGGGTTAACCAGCGCAGCGGAAGCCAGGCCAGTGGCCAACTGAGGACAGCCGCGAGCGAGTCGGAACAGAGGCCAACGATGGCGGTCGCAGCTGATCCCAAGAACATCCAGGCGAAGACGGGTGTGACGAAGAGGTTCGCCGGTATTCCGATCAGCGCGGCCCGCTCGAAGTGCAGGACGATGAGAGGCATCGTGGCTAGCGTTGCCACGAATGTCACGAGCGCCGCGTCACGAACCGTGCCGATCATTCCCCGTTCGCCGCTGAGAAACTCCTGTGAGAGCGCCGGCATCAGGACGACGATCCCCATGGTGCCGGCCAACGTGAGTTGAAATGAGAGATCCAGCAGGATGTGCGGCTCTAAGGCGATCATGAGGCCCGCCGTCGCGCTCACGGCGTAGAACGCCGATGCGCCTCGTCCCAGCATGTGGGCGGTCGCGAAGATGATCGCCATCCACATGGCGCGTTGAACCGGCGGATCGGGTCCAATCAACGTTCCATAGGCGAGGGCGGCGAGAATTGCCAGGAGCGCCGCGCCACGGCGACCGATCAGCCAGGCGGAACCAGCCATGACGAGTGCGGTGAGCAAGGTCAGGTTGCTGCCCGAGATGACGATGAGATGCGAGAGCGAGGTGTCGTTGAGGTCGGCCCGGAGTTCCGGATCAATCGCGTCGCGGCGTCCGGTGATCATGCCCTGGGCGATCCCGGAGAGCGGCGGCGGCAGACTGCTACGCAGGCTGTGATTCAGTGCGGAGCGGGCCTCGGCGGCGAGGCCTTGCCACCAGGGCAGATGGGATGACTCCAGGCGGCGCAGGCTTCCCGGTTGCGCCTCAGCGGTTGCTGCGATGCGCCGATTAGCTAGCCACTGGGTGTAATCGGTCTCGGCGTTCGCGGTTGAGGACAGGACGGCGTCGAAGGTGATTCGATCGCCGAAGGTGAGATTGTGAGCATCGGGATCGTTGACTTGAATGCGATCATCCAGCTCCCGTTGTTCCGGACCGAGCCTGAGGGCCTCCGCCTGGAGCAGAAGCCGAACGCCGCTGTTGCGAAACTGCGGTTCCTCAATGACAACGCCCTCAAGCTGCACGGTCTGGCCGGCAAGTTCGACGAGAGCGATGCTGTCAGACTGGAGTTTCGTGGTATCAGCTCGCCAGAAGCCCAGGCCGAACAACGTTGGCGTGAGCAACAAGAGCAGCAGGTTGACTCGTTTATGAGTCGAGATCTCGTTGATCCGCGCGGCGGACGTGAGGCAAAGCAGCGTGACCGTCGCAGCGGCAAGCACGACGATCCAGGTCCTGGCATCCGTCAGTGATAGCGCAGCCCCGGCGGTGAAAGCGAACGTCCACAGCAGCAGTGGAGGCTGAAAGGGGAGCCTGAGCCGATTGAGCATGTACAGACTGGAGTTAATCGACGGTGACATAAACCGCTGCCAGATCGGCGATGGCGAGGAGTTCGGTTGGACTGAGAATGCCTCTGTCGACGAGGTCGGCGAGGGACGTGAACGGCTGCTGGCGGCGGAGCGTCACGATGGCATCGGCGCGGGAGGCGCCGATCCCGGGCAGCGTCGCCAGCTCAGAGGCCGTCGCGGTGTTGAAGTCGATGAGCGTGGCACGAGATGTGGTCGTGGCTGGCTGTTGTTGGACAACAGGTGGGGACGGATTCGCAGAGTGCAGCTCGGCGACGGCGATCAAGCCGGACAGCGCACAGACCCCGGCAACGATCGCCGGTGCGTGGACAAACAGCCTGCGTGCCGACTTCCAGACTCGCTGCGCTCTTGCGATAGGAGGTTTGGTTGAGCTGTTCGAGTCATTGACGCCCCTGGGGGGACGAATCTCGGTCCAGAATGCCATTGCGCCTCCCGGCGTTTGTGAATGGGAGTGAGGTCGGTAAGACATTAAACGAATAGGGATCGCAAAGTGAATTTGGCCAGAGATACAGTTGGAATTGAAAGGTGGGTGAGGCATGACTCGCTCGGTGTTGACGGTGGGTGACCTGTCGTCCTCGGAGATCGGCGAAGTGCTCGATCGCGCGTGTGAGGCGAAGCAGGATCGTCGCCGTCGAGGCATAGAACTGGATGGCTTGACCGCGCTGTTGATCTTTCAGAAGCCGTCTCTGAGGACGCGCGTCTCGTTCGAGCTGGCTGTGAGCAATCTGGGCGGACGACCGCTCTATCTGTCTCCGCCTGAAGTGGGATTGGGAGAGCGCGAATCGCCGGAAGATGTCGGCGGCGTCGCGGGTCGCTACTGCGACCTGATCATTTGCCGGACATTCGATCAGAGCAATCTGGAACGGTTGGCGGCGTCATCGGGCGTGCCGGTCGTCAATGCCTTGAGTGACTGGGAGCATCCCTGCCAGGCGCTCGCCGACGTGCTCACGATCCGAGAACACGGCGGAACGACCGGCCGCACCTTGACATATGTCGGCGACGGCAACAATGTCGCTCGGTCGCTCGTGGTAGCCGCGGCAGGCGAGGGCATGCATGTCCGGGTATCCTCGCCTCCCGGTTATGAGTTGGACTCCGCAAGCGTGTTCGAGGCGTCGAATCGCGCGGCCGCGTCGGGTGGCTCTGTTTCGCTTGTCTCGGATCCACATGCTGCGGTCTCCGGGGCCGACGTGGTTTACACCGATACGTGGACGTCGATGGGTCAGGAACTTGAGGCCAAACAGCGGTTGGAAGATTTCAGCGGCTACCAGGTGGATGTTGATCTTGTCGCCAAAGCGTCGCCCGACGCCAGCGTGATGCACTGTTTGCCGGCGCATCGCGGGGAAGAGATTAGCGACGATGTCCTGGACGGCCCGCGTTCTGTGGTCCTGGACCAGGCCGAGAATCGTCTGCACGCGCAACAAGCTCTCCTGGCCTGGCTGTTTGCGTAGTCGCCGAGGAGGATTGACGTTCGCCTAGCATTGCGAGGGTCGAGCCACTAGTCGGCGACGGTAGAAAGATACGAGGCGGATGTCGTGAATGCCCTGATCAACGACATTCAGGTGGCATTCGGCGACTTCAGTTGGACGAACGCGCTCGAGGTCACCGCGATCGCGGTGGTCTTCTACGCCGCGCTGCGGCTGCTGCGCGGGACGACAGCGATGTCTGTGATCCGAGGCATGGTCCTGGTCGTGGTGGCGATCTCGGTAGTGGGCCGCTTGATTGACTCGGTGGTACTGGACTGGATCGTCGACAATGCGCTCGCGGTGCTGTTGATCCTCGTGCTACTGGTGTTCCAACCCGAGTTCCGTCGCGCGTTTGAGCACGTGGGTCGCGCCGGCGGGCTCAAGCATCTGGGCGGCAGAGGACAGCCGTATCGCTCGCTGATTCCAATTACGGCGACTGTGGCGCAACGCATGTCTCAACAGGGAGTGGGCGGGCTGTTCGTGTTTGAGCGCGATACCGGACTGGAAGAACTGGCCGAAGCAGGTGTGCGTCTGGGTGCTGATCCGACGATCGACCTGCTGGAGAGCATATTCTGGCCGGGCTCGCCACTGCATGACGGAGCCGTGCTGCTGCGTCCTTCGGAGGTTGTGGCTGCCGCTGTCATCGTGCCGACTCCAGCGGGCGACTTTTCCTCCCGTGGGCCGAGTAATGGACACAACGGCATTCACCTGGGAACCAGGCATCGAGCCGCGCTCGCTGTTTCTGAGGAAACCGATGCGATCGCGGTAGTGATTTCTGAAGAGACTGGCTCTGTGTCGCTGGCGGCGGGGGGATTGCTGTCAGCACCCTTGAGCCCTGCTGAGTTGGAGACTTCGCTCGAGAGACATCTGAATTCGCGAAGGTGGGGAGATCGGTTGGGCGCGGGAGTGTTGGGCCGGACGACGAGGCGGCATCAGGGGACGCCGTCAGCGGCCGGTGGAGACGCGACAGGATCCTAAGTGCGACGTGTGGCGCAGGAAGCGACACTGCTGATCACGGTGGTGCTTCTGGCGCTGGTGGTTTGGTTCGTGATCGCGGACACCGAGAATCGTGAAATCGAGACGCGGCTCGGATTCAGCTTGCAGGTTGAAGTACGTGAACTTGGGACCGATCTGGTGGTAGCGGGCGAGCCGCTGCCGGTAACCGTGACCGTGGTGGGTCGTGAAGCGGACGTAGAATCGGCGCGCCCAGAGCATTTCCTCGCGAGCATTTCGCTACGCAACCGACCGGCTGGACGACATAGTTTGCCCGTGCGAGTCGAAGCGCTGGAAGGAGACGTGCGAGTCAGGGCGGTACAACCGGAGACGGCAGTGGTGATCCTGCAGGAGACCGTGGAGCGAGAGGTGCCGGTCATCGTTGAGCCGTCCAACCTGCCGCCGTTGGGATTCAGCGTTGGCACGCCGGAAGTCATGCCGGACACGGCCATTGTGTCGGGGATTGCGTCGGAGGTAGAAGCCGTCGATTCAGTGGTGGCAAGACTGGATCTCGGCGGCGCCACGGTGACGGTGGAACGGGACGTGACCCTGGAGGCGCGAACGGCTGCCGGTGGATCGGTAGCTCAAGTGGTGATCAATCCTCGATTTGCGCAGGTGCGCGTGCCAATCGATCAGGAAGTCTTCAGGCGGACGGCTTCAATCCTGCCCGATGTGATTGGCACGCCTGCCGAGGGCTACCGCGTACGGACCGTGCGAGCGACTCCGGCGACGGTGGATGTCCTGGTGTCGGTGGATGTCTTGGACGATGAGGTTGAGGTGCTGACCCAAACGGTCGATGTCTCGGGCCGCGACAACGACGTCATGATGCAGGCCGAACTGGTGTTTGCTGACGGTGCGGCGCCGGCGGGCGATTCTGCAACTTCGGTTCGGGTGCTCGTCGTGATCGAACCAGTGATTACATCGGTCCGGTTGCCGATCGCCGTGGAATTGACTGATCTGAGAGAAGGTCTCGAGATCCCGTTTGCATCGCCGCTGACAGCGCAGGTGACCTTAAGAGGTCCGGTAGCCCTAATCTCAGAGTTGGAGGGTCCGCTGGGACCGATCAGTGTCAATCTCGGCTCATACGCTGCCGGACGGCATCGAATCGACCTGAGGTGGAATCCTCCGCAGGGGATCGAGTTGGTTGACTTATCCCCAGAACAGATGATTGTCACTCTGTCCCCCATTCCGGAGCCGGACCCGACAGAGCCTGAACAGGACGAACCAGAAGCCAACAGCAACTCCGAGGCGGGTGCAGGTGAGGAAGAACCGGAAGATGACGACCGTGAGTGACGACATAACAAGCAGGCTGCCTCAGGTTGATGTCCGTGCGGTACCTGGCAACGTGCTGCCGACCGTGGCCATTGTCGGTCGGCCGAATGTGGGCAAGTCGACCTTGTTCAATCGGCTCGTCAAGCGGCGACAGGCCATCGTCCGCGGCGAGCCGGGGACGACGCGCGATCGCAACTACGCGACGACGGAATGGCGCGGCCAGCACTTCTCGGTGATTGACACCGGCGGTCTGCTTGGCGAGCAACTGACAGGTCCCTTCGCCGACTCGGTAGCGGAACAGGTCGAACAGGCATTGTTGGAGGCGGACGCGATCGTTCTGGTCGTAGACGTGCAGGTCGGACCGCTGCCAGCCGATGAGGATGTTGCAGCGCTGCTGAGAGAAGCACAACAGCCGGTGACGGTCTGCGCGAACAAGGCCGACAACGATGCGTTGGCGTCGGAGGCGGCGCAGTTCTTCGGGTTGGGCCTCGGCGAGCCGGTGGCCATCTCGGCTCATCATGGGCGCTGGATTGACGATTTGCTGGACAAGGTGACTTCGGAGTTGGCAGTCGCCGAACCGCTGGAGTCAGAAGACGTCGAGTGCCGTCTGGCGATTGTCGGTCGGCCGAACGTGGGCAAGTCCTCGTTAGTGAATGCGCTGCTGCGCGATGAGCGGATGATTGTCTCGGAGGTGCCGGGAACCACGCGTGACGCGGTCGACACGCTGTTGAGTTTCGGTGGACAGCGAGTCTCACTGGTCGATACAGCCGGAATTCGTCGGCGCGGACGCGTGGAGCCAGGGATCGAGCGAGCCTCAGTTCGCAGGGCGGGAGCGGCAGTCAAGCGGGCGGACGTTTCAGCAGTCGTGATCGATGCCAATGAAGGTGTGACGTCTCAGGACTTGCACGTGCTGGGCATGGCGCTGGATGACGGCGCCGGCATCGTGATCGTGATGAACAAGTCTGATCTTGTCGACGCCGAAGACGGGATGCGGAACAGTCGCGAGCGCCAACTGGCGGGCCGGGCGCGGTTCGTCAACTGGGCGCCGATCATCTGGGTGTCGGCACTCACAGGAGACGCCGTCGACAGCGTGGTCGCCGCTGCGTTGCACGTCGCCGAAGCTCGCCGACAGAAGGTCCCGACGCCTCGCCTCAACGCCATGCTGCGGCAGGCACAGGTGGAGCGTCCTCCTGCGACCTATCGCGGTAAGCGGATTCGCTTCTATTACGGCGTTCAGACGGAAGAGGCGCCGCCGGCGTTTACCTTCTTTGTCAACTATCCGGATGCGGTTCACTTCTCCTACGAGCGCTTCCTGATGGGCAGAATTCGGCGCGCATTCGGATTCGAAGGGACGCCATTACGCTGCGTCTTGCGCGGACGGGAGCCGTCGGAGACGGACGACGGAGGTAGACGTCGTGGTTGAGGTTTGGGTCATTGGTGGGCTGGTCGGCTATCTCCTGGGTTCGATACCGACGGGGCTCTGGATCGGCAAGTGGCGCGGCGGTGAGGACATTCGAGCCACGGGCAGCGGTCGTACCGGCGCGACCAATACCTTCCGAGCCCTGGGTATTCGCTGGTCGGTCACGGTGTTGGTCCTGGACGCGCTCAAGGGTGGGATCCCCATCCTGATCGTGATGCTGGTCTGGGATAGTCCGACCGGCGAAGTGGTTGGCGGCCTGGCTGCTGTGATCGGGCATCAGTTTCCGCTGTATGCGGGATTTCGCGGAGGTCGAGGGGCGGCGACGGCGTTGGGCGGCATGATCGCGATCATGCCGATGGGCGCGTTGTTTGCGTTGGGTACGGCGATTCCGATTCTGCTCAAGATTCGTGTCATGTCGCTGGCGACGCTGACCGGCGCAACGTCGGCGGCGATCGGCATCTCACTGTTAGCCGCATTCGGCCAGGCGCCCGATGCGTACATTGCGTACGCAGTAGGCACCTGGGTGCTGGTTCTCGTCGGACATAAGGACAATGTGGAGCGGATCGCGGCCGGTACAGAACGCGTGCTCTCGATGGGGAGGTCCACTGCATGAGGGTGATGGTTGTCGGAGCGACGTCATGGGGCTGCACGCTTGCCTCGTGCGTCGATCGAGCGGGCAATGACGCGATTGTGCTGTGTCGGACAGACGCGGAAGCGGCCGAGTTGTCGGCGGCGCGTGAACATCGGCGTCTGTTACCCGGTGTTCCGTTGCCGGAGGGGCTGGATTTCACCGGCGATCCGTCCGGTGCTCCGCCTGAAGTGGTGATCTGGGCGACGCCGTCGCAACGCCTGCGCGAGAACATGCGCAATGTGCTTCCCAATCTGACCCCTGGCAACACGGTGCACGCATCCGCAGCGAAGGGGTTGGAGAAGGGCTCCCACCTGCGGATGACGGAAGTGATGAGCCAGGAACTTGGACTTGCAGGTCGGGATGATCGGGTCGGCTCGGTGTCGGGTCCCAATATTGCCCGTGAAGTCGCTCGCGGGTTGCCAGCGACGACGGTCTCCGGGTCTGCGGACGCTGAGGTCAGGGACCGAGTCCAGGCAGCTTTGAACTCGTCATCGTTTCGGGTGTACACCAACGAGGATGTGGTCGGCGTCGAACTGGGTGGAGCATTGAAGAACGTGATTGCGATCGCCGGCGGGATCGCAGTTGGACTCGATGTGGGCGACAACGCGCGCGCGGCGTTGATGACGCGCGGCCTGTCGGAGATGGCGCGGCTTGGCGTAGCGCTCGGCGCCTCACCGTCGACATTTGCCGGACTTGCCGGGCTGGGCGACCTGTTAGCCACAGCGACCAGCCCGCGATCCCGCAACCGAACCCTAGGCGAGAAGATTGGCAACGGGATGACGCTGTCCGAGGCGATGGCCGGCAATCCTCACGTGGTCGAGGGCGTTGAGACGACCCGAGTGGCGCTCGAAGTGGCCGAGGGGTTGGATGTCGATATGCCGGTGGCACAGGTGGTATCGCAAGTGCTGTTCGAGGACCTGGAGCCGCGACAGGCGATTCGCGTGCTGATGGAGCGAGCCCCGACGGTGGAGGGCTGATGTCCGAAGCGACCAGCTATCAGGATGCGGCCGATCCGGTGGACGGCTTACGGCGAGTGATCGGCGCGTTCGCGTCCGGTCAAATTGAGCTGGAACCGGAAGATCTGCATGCTGTCTCTCGGCTGCGAACCGACTCTGAAGATGTGGTGCGCGAGCAGATTGGCGAGATGGACGGGTCGGGGCGGTTCGCCCTTCTTGAGAGATTGCAGCAGCTAGCGGCCGATTTTGGCGGATACGACTTCACGGTCCTGTTTAGCGCAATGACTTCGGATGACGAAGCCTCTGTGCGAACGCTCGCAGTTAACGGGCTGGCGTTGTGCGAGACCGCAGGAGCGACGGTGAGCCTATTGACTGTGGCCCGATCGGACGAGGAGGAGACGGAAGTTCGACGGGAGGCGGTGACGGCGTTGGGTGAGGTCGCCATGCGGTTGGAGCTCGGTTGGGCGGCAAGCGAGGAGGCTGATGATGTCGTAGTTGCCTTGCGCGCTATTGCTGAGGACATCAGAGAAGACGAGCAGATTCGTGCGACCGCGTTGTCGGGAGTGGGCGTCGTGTCAGAGTCATGGGTGTCCGAGTTGATCGAGCTCGCATTTGAGAGCGACACGGCGGCGCTGCATCTCGGCGCGGTGCAAGCGATGGGTAGAAATGCCGACGTGTCGTGGTTGCCCTTGCTGGAGGGCTCATTGGTTGCCGAGGACGAAGATGAGCGAATTGCCGCCGTCCAGGCGATCGGCGAGATTGGCTCCGAGGACGGCGCGCCGATGCTGCTGGAGTTGTTCGACGATCCATCGGCTTCGGAGGAGCTGATCCAGGCAGCAGTCGCGGCGCTAGGCGAGATCGGCAGCGAAGAAGCCGTGGAGGAGTTGCAGCAACTCCGAACTCATCCCGACCCAACGGTGCGCGCCACGGCGCAATCGGCGCTGGAAGAAGCGACATGGCTGGACGACTTTGACGACTTGAGCGCGGCCCGTGACCCGTTTGGTTGGGCGAATGAGTAGTTCGCGTTCGGGGACGTTCGATGTGTGCTGAACTGTCGGGAGTGTTTCGCGGCCCTCTGATAGATTGAAATTTGTTGATGGAATCTGACGAGGAGCAATGGCGTGCAGAGCACTGGCGAGCGCCGAAGGAGACCAGGAACGCGAAGAACGACAAAGTCGCCCAAGTCGATCCGCAAAGGGATCGCGGTCAGCGCCGGAGGCGTGGTGTGGCGGGAGCGAGAGGCTGGAGGCCAGGCTGCGGGGCAGGCTGGGGAAGTAGAGATTGTCTTGGTTCAGACGCCTGCTCGCCGTTGGTCTTTGCCCAAGGGCACTCCCGAGAATGGTGAGAAGTTGGACGAGACAGCGCTCCGAGAGGTGTCGGAAGAGACAGGGCTGCTGGTGGCGCTTGACGAGAAGATCGGCGTCATGCGCTATTCGTTTGGTGGGGAAGAGGCGCGGATTGACAAGGCGGTTCACTTCTGGCTGATGCAGGCAACGGGTGGCTCGTTTGAGTATCACGACGACGAGCACATTGACGTGCGCTGGGTGGGGTTGGGCGACGCGATGCGGATGGTGAGCTATCGCAACACGGCGACGTTGCTTGAAGACGCGGCGGCGCTGTTGGATCGTCGGGTGGGTCCTGCGCAGGCCTGACGGGCGTCTTACCCTACGGCAGTTGCTAGCAGACTCGTAACTGGCAGACTCGTAACTGGCAGACTCGTAACAGGTCCGTGGGATTCGGAGTCGCGTCGTGGTCACCAGTCCGGTGGATACCGTGGCCGAGGGGAAGCTGGTGCTGCTGCGTCACAAGCGGCTGGACGACGCACGGCTTGACTGGATCTGGCGTACGGATATCGAACTGGCGGAGCTGGATGCGGCGCCGGTCAGTCCGCTGACGTACGAGCAGTACCGCAATCAGTACGCATGGCAGTTGCGATCAACGCCGGTGTACCGCTCGACCTTTGCCGTGGAGTCACTTGAGGATTCCAGGCACATCGGCAATGTGATGTACTACAACACCGACTTCCAGCGGCGAGAGACCGAGCTGGGCATCCTGTTAGGCGATCGCACTTGCTGGAACGGCGGCTATGGCCGCGAAGCGGTCGGTCTGTTGCTGGACTATGTGTTCACCAATACGGCGTTAACGAGGGTCTATCTGCACACTTTGGACTGGAATGTGCGGGCGCAGAAGGCATTTGCCGCGGCCGGCTTCCGGGACTGCGGACGGGTCCGCCGTGGCCAGCATCGGTTTCACCAGATGCACGTATTGCGCGAGTGGTTCTGGGATCGCGACTACCAGCGCAGAGGCATGTCAGCCGGACGATGAACACGGGAAACACCGCGTCCTGAGACGCGGTGTGTTGAGTTCCCGTGAGGCCGGAGCGACTAGCCGCGGCTGGGGAGAACGACGACGCCGGTGCCAGGAGTGCTGACGGAGCCGTCGGCGCGAACGCCCTCGACGGACAGTTCGACGAAGTTGCGCTCGCCCTCGGTGTACTTGCGGGTCACGGAGCCACGCAGAGTGAACTTCTTCTCCTGCGCCGACTCGCGGCCTTGAGCGGCCGGGTCCATGCCGCGGTACGAGCACTGGACGCGCTTGACTTCGCCCTCGGGGCCGGCGAAACGCCAGAGCAGTTCGCCCAGGAAGGCGTGCTTCAGGGCGCCGTGGACGATGATGTCGTCAAGGCCCGTGTCCTGCGCGTAGCTTGTGTCGTAGTGAATCTGGTAGAAGTCACCGGAGCCTGCGGCCCACTGGACGAGCTGCTGGCTGGTCGGGTTCTTCTCGAGTTCGGGAATGCTGTCGCCCACTTCGATGTCTTCGAAGTAGATCTGGTCCGGCACTGCGTCTGACATGTTTCGTCTCCTTCAATCGTCGCCGACAGTTTAGGCCATGCGTCTTAGGCCATGCGTCTGAGAGTGCGAGCGGGTCCCCGTTCAAGTCGGGGACGGAGGCATCCTAGTCGCCGGGTCGCGGGTAGGAAATTCCGGTGCCACGAGAGATCGCGACGACGCGGCCATTCTGGTTGGTGTACGTGGTCTCCGACACCTGAATCAGCATTGGCACGCCTAGCGCGCCGCTCCAACGCTCGTTCAGTGAAGCGAGCGCAGTCGCGGAAGTCAGCGTGTCGCCGGCGCAGATTTGCTCGCCGGTGTACTCAATGTCGGTACCGCCGTTGAGGACCAACGGATAGGGCGAACGGAATCCGCCTCCGCCACGGCGTCCGCCGAAGGTGGGGTCGGAGTCGGCCGGGTTGAAGATTGGGGTGCCGAGGTAGCCCGGAGGCGCCGGGAGACTGCGGTAGCCGCGCTCGCGGGCCGCGTCCTCGTCATAGAAGGCCGGGTCGACGTAGCCGACCGATCGAGCGAACATGCGCACGCTGGTCGTGGTGAGTTCGCTGACCGTTTCCGGTCCCTTGACGCCGATCAGGGCGCGCATTTCGTCGGTGATGGCCGACTCAAACTGTTGATCTGCCATAAGCTCCTCCCTTGGTGGTGGTCTGGTTCTGGATTGTCAACTCTGGACGAATGGAAGTCTAGCTGCCGCTGGCAGTTGCTCCCACGATCCTGAACTTGGGTGGACGCGAGGGGACGGCGAATTCCTCGCCGGTTGCCATATCAACGGCGCAGAAGTTGCCGGCCTTGAGCTCCCGGACCAGGTCTTGCCATGTCTCGATGCTATCGGTCTCGAACCACGTGGCGACCTTGCCGATGTCATGCACAGCGTGCGAGTCGGTGCCAGCGGTGCCGTTCATGCCGGAGGCGGCGGCGAGGTCGGCGGAGAAGCGGTTCTCGCGTTCTTTTCCTCGTCCGTTGAGGATTTCCAGCGCGATCACGTGGTCCATGGCGTTGTTGTCGGCTGCCCGCTGGACGGCGATCTCCCAGTCCTCAGGGTTGTCCTTCCAGGCAATCTGGCGTCGGTACGGGTGGGCGAAGACGAGGACGCCGCCGCGCTCGTGGACGTACTCGGCCAGCTTCTCGACACGGTGCATGCCGAAGACGTACTTCTCCATACCCCAGGCGAGCATGTGTCCGGGGTCGGTGGATACTTCGCAGCCTGGAATGATGACGATGCCGACCTCTTCAGCAATCATCTGCACTTCGTCATGCGGCCAGAGTGCGTCATGCTCAGTGAACGAGATGGCATCCAGCCCCGCTTCCTTGGCGCGAATGGCCAGGTCCTTGGGATCGAGCACGGAATCGTGCGAGCGCGGCCAGGTGTGGTTGTGAAGATCAATCAGCATGCAGGCATCTAACTGGTGAGGGATTTTGGTGGCGAATAGCGAGTGCCATGGTATCACCCCAATAGGCGCGGCCCGGAGTGCGGTTGATTGGGAAGGACCCATGCCCGTCAACTCTCAGTCCCCGCTTCACGCGGGGACCCGCTTGGGCAGCATCCCTTGCCTACTGCGAGTGTCCTGCGCGCGGAAGGAGCGGGTCCCCGCGTGAAGCGGGGACTGGGATACCGGATTTCAGAGAAACCATCTGGAGGAGGAATCGAAGAAGGGGGTGATTGAGTGAATTGGGGCTGGTGCATATACTCCCTCAGAGTGCCCGACTTCGGTGGCGGGACTTGGACCAGAGCGGGAACGAGTGGGGCTGAGCCAGATGGACAATGTCCTGGAGCAGTACGGGCACCTTGGCATCCTGCTGATCTTCGCCGCGGTGTTCCCGTCGATCCCGCTGGTCGCCTCCTGGGCGATGTTCAAATTTGGGCTTCGACCGAACCTGCCCAACGCGGTCAAGGACGATACCTATGAGTGCGGCGTCGAGACCGAGGGTCCGACCTGGGTGCAGTTCAACTTCCGCTACTACCTGGTCGCGCTGATCTTCGTGCTCTTCGATGTTGAAGTGATTTTCCTCTTCCCCCTGGCGGTGGCGTTGGACTCGGTGGTCGTGACTGGCATGGTCGCGGCGCTGATTTTCATCGGCGTACTCTTCCTGGGATTGGTCTACGAGTGGCGACGCCAAGCGCTGGAGTGGCGTTGATATGACCGCGCATTACGACGCAACAGCGGCGATGGAGATCGTCAATGCGAGCGCGCCGGGTGCGGCATGCGTTGAGGACGGCGTCCTGTATCTCGAACCAGCAACGGTGGCGGAGGCGATCGAATCCTTGCGCGACTCTGAAGACAGCGATCTGATTTTCCTCTGCAACCTGACTGCGGTCGATCAGGAACGTCACTTTGAGGTTGTTTACCACCTGCAATCCCTTGACCTCAATCACATCCTGGCGATCAAGGCGCGGCTGACCGACCGCGAGGATCCGACTCTGCCCTCGCTGACCGGGGTGTTCCATGGCGCTCACTTGCAGGAGCGTGAGGTGTACGACCTGTTTGGGATCACGTTTGAAGGTCATCCCGATTTGCGTCGGATGTTCCTCTGGGAGGGCTTTCCCGGCTATCCACTGCGCAAGGACTTCCTGCAGATGCCGGGTCAGATTCGCGCCGGCCTGCCTGGATTTCCGCACGAAGGCACGGAGAATGCCTGGCCGGTACCCGGCAGCGTGCCTCAGCGTCCGCAACATCCAAACGATCCGCAGCCGCCGAGTGATCTCGCCGTCGCGGAAGATGGCGAGGAGTCGTCGTGACCACTGCTGACGACACCCGCTCGATGATGGACGATTCTCGTCTCGCGATGCAGGGCACCATTGAGGCGTTGGCCAGCGGCGATGGTTCGGAGCCGGTTGTCGTCAATCTGGGTCCACAGCATCCATCGACCCACGGAGTGTTCCGGCTCAAGGTGACGCTCGACGGTGAGATCGTTCGCGATGCCGAGATGCGCATCGGGTATCTGCATCGTTCGATGGAGAAGCTGGCAGAGGAACGCACTTACACGCAAAACATTCCCTTCACTGACCGAATCGACTACCTGGCGGCGATGTCGAACAACCTGGCCTACTGTCTGGCAGCCGAAGAGCTGCTGGGCGTCGAGGTCCCTCCACGAGCGGACGCGATCCGGGTGATGTTCGCCGAGCTGCAGCGGGTGGCGTCGCATGCGATGGCGAATGGGACGTTCATCAACGACTGTGGCGCCTGGCACACTCCGCTGTTCCACATGTTCCGCGACCGCGAGCGCGTGCTGGACATGTTCGAGATGACCTGTGGCGCTCGGCTGACAACGAACTACATGCGAATTGGCGGAGTGGCGTTTGACCTACCGGATGAGTTGTTGCCGACGCTGGAACAGTTCCTGGCGGACATGCCGGAGAACATTGCGAACTACGAAGCGCTGTTGATGGAGAACGAGATTCTTCATGCGCGAGCGCGTGGTGTCGGTGTGATTTCGCCCGAGATGGCGATCAATTCGTCGTTGTCGGGACCAGTGCTGCGGGCGACGGGCGTGCCCTGGGATCTGCGCAAGGCGAATCCATACTCCGGCTACGAAGACTATGAGTTTGATGTGCCGGTCGGCGAGAAGGGCGACTGCTTCGACCGGTTCCTCGTGCGCATGGCTGAGGTGAAGCAGAGCTTGCGGATCCTTCGGCAGGTCATCGACAACCTACCCGACGGTCCCTGGCTGGCGGATGTTCCCTTGCATGCGCGTCCGGAGCCGGGCGAGTCGTATGCGCGCGTTGAGTCGCCGCGTGGCGAGTTGGGCTTCTACCTGGTTTCGGATGGCGGGCCGGCGCCGTATCGGTTCCATTGCCGACCGCCGTCGTTGATCAATCTCTCGGCGCTGAAGGAAATGTCGATTGGCGGTACACTCGCTGACGCGATCGTGACGTTGGGTTCGATTGACATCGTGGTGGGGGAGATCGATCGATGAGTGGTCTGTCCAGCTTCAGCAGCGTGTTGGGCGCGTGGTACGACTTCCGCGACCTGAACAACCTGCAGCGGTTGATCACTGAGTGGATCGCCGAGTGGGGTCCGGACTGGATCGCGTCGATCGTGACCGGTGTGCTTGGCGCGTTGGCGATTCTTGGTGTGATTGGTCCGACCCTGCTGATCCTGATTTGGGTCGAGCGCAAGGTGATTGCCCGATTCCAGCAGCGCTACGGACCCAACCGTGTCGGTCCGAAAGGGCTGCTGCAGCCGGTGGCGGATGCGGTCAAGCTGATTCTCAAGGAGCAGCTCGCACCGCGTTCAGCGGACAAACTGCTGTTCTTCCTGCCGCCAGTGCTGATCTTTGTGCCCGGCATCCTGATCTGGGGCGTGCTGCCATTTGGGCCTCGGATGTCTGTGGCTGACCTCAACGTCGGTGTGCTGTTCTTGCTGGCTGTATCCGGTACGGCAGTGCTGGTGCTGTTCATGGCCGGCTGGTCGTCGAACAACAAGTACGCGTTGTTCGGCGCGATGCGGGCCGTGGCGATGTCGATTTCATATGAAGTGCCGATGGTGTTGGCGCTGCTGACGCTGGTGGTGTTCTCGGGCACGATGTCAGTCAATGGGATTGTCGAATGGCAGCAACAGGAGGATGTGATCTTCATCCTGTTGTTCCCGTTGTCGGCGGTGGCGTTTTTCTTCGCCGCCTCGGCTGAGCTGAACCGCACGCCGGCCGATATCTCGGAGGCCGAGTCGGAGATCGTGGCCGGCTATCACACTGAGTACTCGGGCATGCGATTCGGCCTCTTCTACGCGGTGGAGCTGGGTAACACGCTGGTGGTGTCGGGATTCATTGCGACGTTCTTCCTTGGCGGTTGGTGGCTGTGGGGTCTGGATCAGTGGGTGCCAAGTTGGATCATCCTGTTGGCCAAGACCGGCGCCGTCTACTTCCTCTTGATCTGGACGCGCGGCACATTGCCTCGACTGCGCGTCGATCAGTTGATGGGCTTCTGCTGGAAGGCGCTGGTGCCAGCGACGTTGTTGTTCGTCGTGGTTGCGTTTGTCGAACGCACGCTGTTGATCTCAGAAGGCTGGGACACGACGGTGGCGCTGCCGATTATGGCCGTCTTCAATATTGCGCTCACGCTTGGCGCGATCACGTTGTTCGCTCGAGTCTCGCGTCCGGCAGCGCTGCGACGACCGGCACGGATTCGCATGGCCGGCGCCGAGATTGGCGGACTACGAGCTGCGCGGCAAGTTGCTTCCCGAACCGAGGAACCGCAGTTCCAGGTCGGTGGTGACTAGCCATGAGTGATTTTGGCTTCCACCTCGCGTTCTGGGCGCTGGCCGCGATGACCCTGGGCGGCGCGTCGATGATCCTGATTAGCCGCAACCTGATTCACGCGGTGATCTGGTTGGTCATGTCGATGCTCGGCATCGCGGGGTTGTATCTGACGCTGTCAGCGGATTTCATCGCCGTCGTACAAGTGTTGATCTACGTCGGTGCGATTTCCGTGCTGATGCTGTTCGCGATCATGCTGACGCCGAGAGCGGAGCGGGATAACTCGCAGACCAAGATCAGCGCTCCTGCAGGTCTGGTCGTGTTGCTGGTGATGATCGCAACGATGTGGGTCGCAGTCGATACCGACTGGGGACCAGTTCGTGACGGCGCGTTGACAGAGCAAGCCCGATTGATCGGAGAAAGCCTGATCAAGCACTACATCCTGCCGTTTGAGATTGGCGCCGTGTTGCTGACGGCTGCCTTGGTTGGGGCGATTGCGCTGGCACGGCAGGACGATGAGGATGGACCGGTCCATGCGGCGTCTCTACAGGCTGAACTCGATGGTGAGACTTCGATTGACCCGGCTGACGTCGTCGATCCGCCACTTGCTTCCGAACCTTCGGACGGTGGGACCACTTCATGACCATTGGACTTGAGCACTACCTGGCGCTTGGAGCGTTGCTGTTCTGCATCGGCTTCTTCATCGCGCTGTCGAAGAAGAATGCGGTCGGAGTACTGATTGGCGTCGAGCTAATGCTGAACGCAGTTAACCTGACGCTGGTCGCGTTCTCGCGATTTGGCTCAGCCGAAGTCGCATTGTCAACACAGGTCTTTGTGGTATTCATCATCGCCGTGGCGGCGGCGGAGGTCGCGGTTGGACTGGCGCTCGCGCTGGTCGTCTATCGCAACCGACAGACAATCTCGGTCGATCGCACGACCTTGTTGAAGGGCTGACGACGACGTGTGGGCTCCGCTGATGACTGTGCCGAATCGCTACGTCGCCGAGACGTTGCGCGAGCTGCTCTATGCAGAGGGCGTCTCGGTGCGGTTCGTGGTTGAGCCTGATCGTCAGGACGAAGGCGACTTTGCTCCGGTGATGCTCTACGTGCCAGACTCTAAGACGCATGTTGCGCGGGAAATCCTGGGGAAGGTGTAGCGGCGTGTCCGAGACGATCTTCTGGGTCATCCTCTTCCTGCCGCTGACCGCGTTTGTGTTGGCTGGGATCTCCGCGCTCAACCAGAACCTGCAGCGTCAGATACCCGAGTGGGATCCGAGCTACCCGCGCTCGTGGAAGCCCATCGCCGATCTGTTCTGCGGACCTCGGCTGGCCTCGACTCCGCTGATCATCGCGCTCGCGGTCGCGTTCTTGCTTGCGGTCATCAACCTGATTGATTCCATCGGGCTTCGCGGCCTGCCGCTCGATATCGCTCCGCATTTGCTCTTCAGCGCCGGCGACCTCAAGGTCAACCTCGGTGTTCGGATCGACGGACTGACTTCGGTGATGTTGGTCGTGGTGACCGGCGTGTCGCTGCTGGTCCAGGTCTACTCGACCGGCTATATGGATGGTGACCACGGCTACCGCCGCTACTTCGCCTTCATGGCGCTGTTTACGACATCAATGCTTGGGCTGGTCCTGGCCGACAACCTGCTGATGCTGTTCGCGTTCTGGGAGCTGGTCGGTCTGACTTCCTACCTGCTGATCGGATTCTGGTTCCACCGGCCGGCCGCAGCCGCTGCGGCGAAGAAGGCATTCCTGGTCACGCGACTGGGCGACCTGGGCATGCTGGCGGCGTTGATCTTGATTTACAGCCGCACGGGCACGATGGACATCGCCGCGATTAACGCGCTGGCGGATCACGGCGCCGAAGCGGGGATGTTCGCGCTCAACGGCCTGATGATCGGGCAGACAGCGATGACGCTGTTCGGTCTTGGCCTGATCGCCGGAGCAGTCGGCAAGTCGGCGCAGTTCCCGCTGCACATCTGGCTGCCGGACGCCATGGAGGGTCCGACGCCGGTCTCGGCGCTGGTCCACTCGGCGACGATGGTTGCTGCCGGCGTCTACCTGCTGGCTCGCTTCTTCCCGGTCATTCACGCCTCATCAACGGCGTCGGACATGATTGCCTGGATCGGCGCCGGGACGGCCCTGGGCGCGGCGATTCTCGCGCTGGTACAAGTCGATATCAAACGCGTCCTTGCCTACTCGACGATTTCTCAGCTTGCCTACATGATGTTTGCCATCGGCGTAGGTGGCTATGCGGCAGCGGTCTTCCACCTGATGACACATGCCTTTTTCAAGGCGATGCTGTTCCTGGGCTCAGGCTCGGTGAACCACTCGACCAACACATTCGACATGCGCAAGATGGGCGGGTTGCGCCTCGCGATGCCAATCACGTTCGTCACATTTGTGATCGGGACACTGTCGCTCGCAGGCATCGTTCCACTGTCCGGTTTCTGGTCCAAGGATGAGATTCTGATTGAAGCATGGAACAACAACAAGGGCGTGTTTGTACTCGGACTACTCGCGGCAGGGCTTACGGCGGCATACATGGTTCGCGCGGTCTACATGACGTTCTTTGGCGAGTACCAGGGCGGCGAGGAAGTGCCGCCGGGCGAGCATGGGAACGAAGATCCGTCGCATCCGCATGAATCACCGAGAAGCATGACTACTCCGCTCATCATTCTTGCCGTGATCTCGGTTGTGTCCGGATTCCTGACCTTCGGTGGTGAGTTCCAGACTTGGGTGTATGGCGCATTGCCCGATCCGCACGAAGGTAAGTTCCACTGGAGCTGGGGCATCTTCCTCGGATCGACGGCGCTTGCGCTTGGCGCAGGCTTCGCTGCCTTCCTGTTCATGCATCATCGCGACCGCGTTCGCAGTTGGGGCGTCGGCGGGATCTGGCCGCTTCCGGAGATGCAGAAGTTTGCGACTGAGTTGTTCTACTTGGATGCGTTGGGCGAGAAGGTGCTGGCCCGTCGTGTGTTCTATAGCTGGATTGCCCAGGCGTCGTCCTGGTTTGACGCCAACGTGGTCGACGGTGTGGTCAACCACGCTTGGCGACGTGGCGTGAGCGTCTCGAATACCGCCCGATTCGTCCAGAACGGATGGGTCCAGGCGGGCACATTGTCAATCGGACTCGGCGGCGTGATCATCTGGGTCGCCGTCGTGTTGTTCTAGGAGCGGTCGATGGATCCGGGCTTCCCCGTCCTTTCGCTGCTGATCTTCTTGCCCCTGTTGGGTGCATTGCTGATCGCGTTGCTCCCGGGCAAACACACGCCGACTGAGTGGTTGGTGCAGAACGCGCCCGGCAACGCAGTCGACTATCCCAAGTGGCTGGCGCTGGGCATCTCTGCGGGCACGCTGATCATTGCCCTGGTGATGTTCATCATCTTCGACCGCTCGGTCTCGGGCTTCCAGTTTGTCGACGAGTTCGACTGGATTTCGGCTGAGGCGGTTGGATTCAACGTCAAGTACGCCTTCGGCGTCGACGGATTGTCGATGCCGCTGGTCTTCCTGACCGCACTGCTCACCGTTGTGGCTGTGCTGGTGTCGTGGCGCATCGACCTGCGCACCAAGGAGTACTTCGCCTGGTTGCTCGTCCTCGAGACGTCGGTGCTGGGCGTGTTTACATCGCTCGACCTGATTTTCTTTTTCCTTTTCTGGGAGCTGGAACTGGTGCCGATGTTCCTGCTGATCTCCATCTGGGGCAGCGGCAACCGCAACTACTCGGCGCTCAAATTCGTGCTCTATACGGTCTTCGGCTCGGCCTTCATGCTGGTCGGGTTCCTGGCCCTGGGCGTCGCTGCCGACACGTTCGATATCCGAGAAATCCGACAGGACGTGCTGGCCGCAGCCTTCCTGCCCGCGCCGGCGATCTTTGCCTTCATCCTGATTGCGTTCGCAATCAAGCTGCCGGTCGTGCCCTTGCATACCTGGCTTCCGGACGCGCACACCGACGCGCCGACGGCCGTGTCGGTGATGCTTGCCGGCGTGCTGCTGAAGATGGGCGGCTACGGAATCCTGCGCCTGCTCTTCACGATGATGCCGGAGGTCGGAGCGGATGCTGATTTGGCACTGGCGATCATCGGCACAGTCTCGATCGTCTATGGCGCGATTGTGACCATCCGACAGACCGACTTGAAGAGATTGATCGCGTATTCGTCGGTGTCTCATATGGGCTTCGTGCTGCTTGGCGTTGCGGCGCTCGGTACGACCGGGATGAGCGGTGCGGCGATGCAGCTTGTCACGCACGGGCTGATCACCGGCATGCTGTTTGTCATGGTCGGACTCGTCTACGACCGGACGCATACACGGGAAATCTCCGAGATGAAGGGTCTGATGCACCACATCCCGCTGCTGGGGATTGGCATGGTGTTCGCGGGTCTGGCCGGACTTGGGTTGCCTACGCTCGCCGGATTCGTGGCCGAGATCACGATCTTCCTTGGCGCGTTCGCTTCGCAAACGGCGCCGGTGTCTGTCGCCCTGCTTGGCGTCCTGCTCGCGGCGGCCTACATCCTCTGGGCGTTGCAGCGGACGTTCTTCGGTCCCAGGGATGAGAAATGGTCGCACCTGCCGGACGCGAACCACTGGAGCGAGTTCACCATCATCGGCGCGCTGATGGCATTGATTGTGCTGTTAGGTGTCTATCCATCAATCGTGATGGACCTACTCGAGATGGGTGTCGAGCCGATTGTGACTGAGCTTGAAGCGGTCGTCTCGGCCGAAGCGGGAGGCGGCTGATGCTAAGCGACGTCAACCTGCTGGGCCCAGAACTTGTCCTGCTCGTCGTGGGCGGCTTCCTGTTGCTCGCCGACCTGTTCCTCAAGGACCGGCGTTTGCTCATGGGCGTATCGGTGGCGGCGCTGATGGGTTCGATCCTGTACTCGGGCGTGCTGCTGACAGAAGGGCATGTGGGCCAGCAAGCATTCGACGGTGTACTAGTCGTTGACAAGTTCGCCATCTTCTTCCAGATTCTGCTCGCGGCAGCGGCGATGGTGGCGGTGCTGGTGTCCACTGAGACCTTGCAGCGGACTCCATCTCGACGGGGCGAGTACCTCGCGCTGATCCTGTTCTCGACCGCCGGTCTGCAACTCCTGGCCGGCTCGCGCGATCTGATCATGGTGTTTATCGCGCTTGAGCTGACTTCGATTTCGCAATACATCCTCGTTGGTTTCCACAAGGACCGCTGGGGCTCCGAGGGCGGGCTCAAGTATCTGCTGACCGGGGCCGTGGCCTCGGCCGTTCTGCTCTACGGCATGGCGATCCTGTTGGGTCTGACGGGCTCGACGAACCTTGCCGAGATTGCGTCATACATCGCCTGGCAAGGCGAAGGCAAGGAAGAGGCGCTGATGCTAGCGGCCGTCTTCCTGATTGCCGGGTTCGGGTTCAAAGCGGCAGTGGCTCCGTTCCAGATGTGGGCCCCGGATGCGTACACGGGCGCGCCAACGCCGATTGCGGCGTATCTCTCGGTCGCTTCCAAGGCGGCGGCGTTCGCGATCCTGATTCGAATCTTCTTCGAGGCCCTGGGCGACGACCTGCTCGCGGAACACTGGAAGACGATCTTTGCGGCGCTGGCCACGCTGTCGATGTTTGTCGGCAACTTCTTCGCGCTGAGACAGAACAACATCAAGCGCATGCTGGCGTATTCGTCGGTGGCGCAAGCGGGCACGCTGCTGATTGGTCTGGCAGCGATCTCGGCAGATCGCGGTGAGTTGTTGGGCGCCAGCGGGATCCTCTTCTACCTCGCCGGATACACGGTGACCAACTTGGCTGCGTTCACGGTGATCATCCTGATTGCCAACCAGAACGGTGGCAGTTACGACATTCGCAAGTACGCGGGATTGGGCAAGAGGTCTCCGTGGTTGGCGTTTGTCCTCTCGTTTGCCTTGATCTCGCTGATCGGACTGCCTCCGACGGCGGTGTTCTTCGGCAAGATCTACCTGTTCGAGACGGCCGTCCAAAGCGGGCTGGCCTGGCTGGCGATCGTCGGCACAATCAACACCGTGATTTCTGCTGCGTACTACCTGCGCCCGGTGAAGGCGATGTTTGTCGACTCGGCGTCGGACGAAGACGACGAGCAGCCGATGCCGCGACCGTCGAACAGTGTGCTGGCAACGATGGGCCTGGTCACTGCCGGAGTGCTTGTCATTGGATTACATCCAGCTCTCCTGATCAACGCCGCCGAAGCCGCTGTGGCCGCTATCTTCTCCTGATCTGAACGTTTGTGATTGCTGGTCGCCATCTAGTTGAAGTCCTGGTCGACGAACCCTTTGTCCACCGAGTTGATGTGGAAGCTCTTGAGCGTTGCGTGCAGGAGACGCTGGCGTCGCGCAGACTACGGATAGCACGTGTCGTTGCCGTTCGTGTGACGAATTCTCGCACCGTGCGGACGCTCAACCGGCGATTTCGTGGTGAGGATGTTGCCACTGACGTGCTGTCGTTCAATACCGACTTTGACAGCCTGCGGCGTCCGGATGGATCGGCGGATCTGGGTGAGATCGTGATCGCATTGCCTGTCGCTGCCCGCGGGGCCAGGGAGCGAGCGGTGTCGCTCGGCGAGGAGCTGGGCCTGCTGACGGTCCACGGGACATTGCATCTGCTCGGGTTCGACCATGAGGAAGAAGAAGAGGAACGAGAGATGAAGCAGTGTGAACGAGTGGCACTCAGGCGGGCCGGCCTGGAGTCGGCTGCTCGTGATTGACAGCAATAGATAATATGTTCTATCATCCACTCAATGAGAGAGTATTCGCTGGGGGACTGATGTGAGCGGGACTGTGCTGTACCGCAAGTGGCGACCGGCCGACTTCGATGAGGTTGTGGGCCAAGAACCCGTTGTGCGGACGTTGAAGAATGCGGTCGCTCAGGACAAGATTTCGCACGCGTACCTGTTCTGCGGTCCGCGTGGGACTGGGAAGACGACGACAGCGCGCATCCTGGCGCGAGCGATCAATGGTCGGACCGCGTCGAGCGGCGCGGCGGCACTCGGTGAGTCGGACGACCTCGGATTCGATCTAGTCGAGATCGACGCCGCCTCGAATCGTGGCATCGACGACATCAGGGAGCTACGCGAACGTGCGAACTATCGGCCAGGTTCAGCGCGATTCAAGGTGTACCTGGTTGATGAAGTCCATCAGCTCACTGGCGCGGCGGCCGATGCGCTGTTGAAGACGTTGGAAGAGCCGCCTCCGCATGTGGTCTTTATCCTCGCGACCACCGATCCGGAAGCCCTGAAACCGACGATCCTGAGCCGTTGCCAGCGCTTCGATTTCCGTCGTGTCGGGGTCGACGACATGGTCTCGAGACTGCGCGCGATCGCCGAATCGGAAGGGATCGAGATTCCTGATGAAGCGTTGCGCCTGATTGCTCGTGAAGCCACCGGGTCGCTGCGCGACGGCGTCAATCTGCTCGACCAGGTGTGGGTGATGTGTGGGTCGTCGGTGGTGTTGGAGGCGGCGCAGGAGGCATTGGGGCTGAGTCCCGACGCTCGGGCAATGGAACTGGCTTCCGCAGCGCTGCGCGGCAAACTCGCTGAAGGACTGGGCGTCCTCGCAGCCGTGCAGGAGGACGCGATCGACTTCGGACGATTCAAACGGCAGGTCGTGACTCATCTGCGGCACGTGTTGCTGACGCTGACAGGCGCGACCGGGACGCTGTCGTTGTCGGCGCCGGAACTGGAACGGCTTGAGGAGGTCAGCAAGGGCGTTGACGCTTCGGCTGCAGTGACGGCGCTCAAGGCATTTTCAGAGGCAGATGTGCGTCGCGATCCGTATCAGCCGCTGCCGTTGGAGCTGGCGTTGGCGTCTATCGTGTACGGTCCTCCGACGGTCGAGGTCGCGATGCCGGCACAACAACAGCGACCACAACGCCAACAGCGGCAGGATGGTCAGCGTCGGCAAGGACAGGCGGATGGTCAACGCCGTCAGGGTCAACGTCGTGAACAACAGTCGACCCGAAACTTGCCCCGCGCCCCAGGTCAGAGCGAGCGTGCGGCCGCGACTCAGCAGAATCAACGTCCGGGGCCTACTCCGGGTCCACCTGCTGAGCGCACCAGGCCTGAATCGCAGCCGTCCAACCCACCTTCCGGCTCTGCCGGCCCGAGTGATTTGTTAGAGCAGATTCGCGCAGCCTTGCGTCAACGCAACCAGGGTTTGATCGCGACGATGTTGAACGGTTCGTGCCGGATTGCGGCCCAGACGGACGATTCTCTGACATTGGGATTCCTGCCGACCTATCAGCAAGTCCATATGCAGAAGGTCACCGAGGCGTTGGCCGACGTATCGGCGGCAGCGTCAGCGGTGTTGAAGCACCAGATCACCGTTCGCTGCGTGCCCCTGGACAATCCAGCTCAGGCATCAGGCAACGGTAGCGAGGGACGGAGGACACAGCAGAGTCCTCACCAATCGCAACAGCGGCAAGAGGGGCAACAAGGGCAGCAGGAACAGCAGCCGCAACAGCAGCGCGAGAGTGTCGTGGGACGGGAAGCCCGCGCGCGGTTTGGAGCGCGACCGTATCAGGCCAACTGAGTCGGCGATTGAGCGCGTAGACTGGAGACCCGACAGACGACGGACTAGGCGACAGTCTAGGCGAAAGGGCTGACGATGGCGAAGCGGAAGGGCGGCATGTTCCGTCCGGCGCGGTCGAACAAGCAGCGGGGACAGGGCGTTGCGGGCGCCGGTGGCTTCTCGCCCGAGATGATGCGTCGCGCCCAGGAACTGCAAACGCAACTGGCCGAGGCTCAGGATGAGCTCAAGGACGCGACCGTTGAGGCGTCTGTGGGCGGCGGAGTCGTATCAGTCACCCTGGGCGGTGACCACAAGCTGCGAGAAGTCGTGATTGATCCCGATGTCGTTGACCCGGAAGACACGGAGATGTTGCAGGACCTGTTGTTGGCGGCCGTGAACGAGGCGCAAGACCGGTTGGAAGCAATGCAGCAGGAGCGGATGTCGGGTCTGACGGATGGGTTGTCGCTGCCAGGCATGCAGTAATGCAGCGCTCGCCGGCGACCGCGCCGACGATTGCCCGCCTGATCGAGGCGTTTCATCGACTGCCGGGCATTGGCCCCAAAAGCGCTCAGCGCTTGGCCTACCACGTCCTGCGCGCGCCACGCGCCGAGGCTGAAGCGCTCTCCGAGGCACTGCTGGAAGTCAAGGACTCGACCCGGCTGTGCGGCGTCTGCCAGAACATCACCGACGCTGATCCGTGCGCCGTCTGCCTTGATCCGCAGCGGTCGGACTCGACGATCTGCGTGGTCGAGGAGCCGCTCGACGTGGCGGCGATTGAGCGGGCCGGAGTCCATCGAGGTCGGTATCACGTGCTGCATGGCGCGATTTCACCGATGGATGGCGTCGGCCCCGAGGACCTGAAGGTCCGCGAACTGCTGGCGCGCCTGGGAGACGCGACAGTTGAGGAAGTCATCCTGGCGATGAATCCCAATCTCGAGGGCGAGGCGACGGCGGGTTACCTGTCCCGCGTAATCAGCGTGATGGGTGTGCGAATCACGAGAATTGCGCATGGCTTGCCAGTCGGCGCCGACGTCGAATATGCCGATGAACGAACACTGCGAGCGGCGATGACGCACCGCGTTGAAGTCGACGCTCAGAGCGGCGATGACTGATGCCGCGTATCCGCCCGATTCGCACAGAAGCAATCGTGTTGCGACAACGCCCGTTGGGCGATGCAGATCGGATCTGCGTGCTGTTCTCGCCGACCCGTGGACGGATTGAAGCCGTCGCCAAAGGCGTGCGCAAGCCGCTGAGCAAGCTTTCGGGGCATGTGGAGCCGCTAAGCAGAGGTCAGTTTGGACTGGCCCACGGCCGCTCGCTGGAAGTGGTCACCGACGCACAGACGTTGGACTCGTGGCCGGCGTTGCATGAGGACGTGGATCGGATGACCGAGGCGCTCGCGATGGCGGAACTGGTGGATCGGTCCACCGACTTCGACGTGGCCTCAGGCGCGCTCTATCAGTTGTTGCGACACTCCTTGGACGAACTGACGACCTCCTCGTCGCCGCGGTCGGTTCGATGGTGGTTCGTGTTGCGATTTCTCGATCAGCAGGGCTACCGGCCTGAGCTCGATTCGTGCGTCCGCTGCCGCAACGAGGTCGGACCTGAGGACAATGGGTTCTCGGCTGTGGACGGCGGCGTGGTCTGCCCAACGTGTCATGGCGCTGGCGTCGGACAGCGACTGTCCTCGGCGGTGTTTCGATTGTTACGCTATATGAGACGTTCGTCGTGCGAGTCGACAGCGCGGGTGCGAGTTGATGCTGATGCATCGGCGGAGCTTGAGCGCCACCTGCGGCTGTCACTGGAACAGGCGTTGGACGGTCGCCTGCGATCGAGCGGATTTGCTGAGTCGCTCGCGAGGGCGGAAACGATTGGTCGCAGCGCCGCGTCAAGCGCCACTGAGAGAGTGCAAGAGGAGCAGAAACATGCCGCTTTATGAGTATCTGTGTGAAGAGTGCGCAGGCATTTTCGAGGTAGTGCGACCGATCCGCGAAGCGCCGGAACCGCAACCCTGCCCAGAGTGTGACGAAGAGTGCGAGCGGGTCATGCCGTCGTCATTCTCGGCCTTTGTGATGCGTCAGGGCTACCCACGTCGAATTCCCGACAAGGGCACCTACTGGCATCTCGGCCAGGAAGTCACCTACCTGCCCAAGAAGGCCCGCCCGTACGAGCACCCGCAGGTCACGAAGAAGCGCGAGCAGGAACCGCTCGCGACGCAGGACTACACAGACCTCGTCGACAAGAAGATTCATGAGCGTCGGCTGGCTCGCGAGGACCGGCGCAAGGAGCGTGATCTGAAGCGCGACCGCATGGCTGCGAAGGCGCCCGAGCGCAAGCCGCTGCCTCAGCCTGTTAAGCGGGACTAACTCGCGCTCAATCCGTCATTGCCGCGCTTGCCGCGGCAATCTCGCTGCCGACGTTGGTATTGAGTGGGTCGAGATTCCCGCGGCAAGCGCGGGAATGACGGAAGTGTTTGCGCGGGTCCGAAGCGAGGGACAGTCAGAAGTCGCGCTGGGTGACGAACTCGGCGATGGCGGTGAGTTGTTCGCGGGGGCCGCTGGTCGGTGCGGCGTGCAGTGCGGCGAGACCCCGGTCTCGCCATTCCTCGACCGTTTCCATGCAACGTTCGACGATGGACTCCTGACGCGCTGCATCGAGTGCCGCCTCAAGGAACTCGGCGCGATCGGCGTCGTCCTTTGAGTCCAGGAATCTGTTGATCGGGTTGTTCTCCGGAGCGTCCTCCATCAGGACGATGGCGGGCAGCGTCAGCGTGCCGGCCGAGAGGTCGCCGCCAACGGGCTTGCCCAGTTGCTCCTCGGTCCCGCAGAAGTCGAGGATGTCGTCGACGATTTGGAAGGCCATGCCAATCGAGCGTCCGTACTCGCGTAGCGAGTCGATGGTCTGCGCGTCGCAGGCGGACATCATCGCGCCTCCCGCGCCGGCGGTCGCGAACAGCGATGCCGTCTTGCCATAAATGCGGCGGTAGTAGTCGCGCATGGTGCCCGAGTCGGCGTCGAACGCGGAAACATCCTGGGCCAACTCTCCTTTGGCCATGACCATCAGCGTGTCCGCGAAGAGACGAATGACGCCGATGTGTCCGGTCCGCGCAACCAGTTCGGCGGCGTGGGCGAACATGTAGTCGCCAAGCATGACCGAGGCAGGGTTGCCAAAGGTGGCGTTAGCCGTGACGTGGCCGCGCCGGGTGTCGGAGTCGTCGATCACGTCGTCATGGACGAGGGTGGCAGTGTGCAGCAGCTCGATTGATGCGGCGAGGGGAATCTGTGTGTCGGCGTCGTAGTCGCCAAAGCCGCCGCAGAGCAGGGAGATGGCAGGTCGAAGTCGTTTGCCGCCTCGGGACAAGACCTGGTTGAGCATCGCCTCAAGGGGCAGGAAGTCGGATTGAGCGACGATGGAGAGTGTGTCCTCGACGATGGCCAGATCGTCGGCAATGGGATCGTAGAGTCGGTCGAGGGTGGTCATCGCCGATCAGGTTACCCTTGGACTTCTTGTGGAGCACTGACAGGAGGCGTCTTTGGTGGGTGATCTAGGACTTGGTCGATTAGAAACGCTACAGCTACGAACAGTGTGGCCGAATGAGCCGGAAGACTTCACTCCTTGGTTAGCGGAGCATCTGGAGTTACTCGGAGGTGTCCTCAATCTGAATCTGCGTGAAATAGGACAAGAAGAGGCAGTCGGTCCGTTTAGTGTCGACATCCTTGCTGAAGATCCCAACGTTGGAAGAGTGGTGATCGAGAATCAGCTAACGCTCACAGACCACAAGCATCTCGGTCAGTTGCTGACCTATGCGGCAGGCCAGCGAGCATCTGTCTTGATCTGGATAGCCGAGCGGTTCCAGGATGAGCACCGCGCAGCGCTTGAGTTGCTCGAAGATTGGTCGCCTGACGGAACGTTGATCTTCGGAGTTGAGGTGCGAGTTGTCAAGATCGGTGACTCTTCTCCCGCGCCAGAGTTCCGGCCCGTAGTCTCGCCGAATGCCTGGATGCGAGAATCGCGTCGTCTCGCATCAACCGCGCCCGACATGGCAAGGTATCGAGAGTTTTGGGGCCCTTTGAGGGAAAGATTGAGTGACCAGGGGATTCCACCGCATACGCGGAGGGGCGACGCGTCGTCGCAGAGCTTCAAGTCAGCTCCACCAACTGCTGGAATCGTCTATTTCCTAAACTTTGCCGGCGATTCTGAAGCCGAGGTTCAGTTCTACATCGACACAGACGACATAACCTACAACAAGAGATTATTCGACGAACTTCAACTGCATCAGGAGCAGATTGAAATGGCCGTCGATGAGACTCTTCGCTGGGATCGACGAGACGACAACAGAGCCTCAATGATTAGGGCAAGGCGTCAGGGTTCTCTCAACGACCCACACGACCAACTGGACGAGATTCGAGATTGGATGGTCGAGACCTTGGTCAATCTCAAAGGGGCTATAGATCCCCTGTTCTTGGCCCATCAAGGCT
This sequence comes from Dehalococcoidia bacterium, assembly GCA_965207365.1. Lineage (GTDB taxonomy): Bacteria > Chloroflexota > Dehalococcoidia > Bin125 > Bin125 > Bin125. Next base: position 2,925,011 of record OZ242281.1, read on the forward strand.
CGCTAGATGCGGAAGAGGCGGAAGGCGTTGATGCTGGCTCGCTTGGCGACGACAACGATTGACTCTTTCCGAACCTCGGCGATTTGCTGGGCGGTGTGTTGGATGTTTGCGGGCTCGTTTCTTTTGCCTCGACGCGGTTGGGGGCTGAGGTAGGGGCAGTCGGTCTCGATGACGATTGACTCCAGTGGGATTGCGGCTGCTGCGGCTCGCAGGTCGTGATTCTTCGGATATGTGATCGGGCCCGCGAAGGAGATCATGAAGCCTAGATCGACGTAGCGCTTCGCGAGCTTGGCATCGCCCGAGAAGCAGTGGATGACTCCGATTGGGTGTTCGTGGTCGTCGTGGGACTGGGCCCAACTCCTGAGGACGCCGTAGCACTCTTCGTGCGCGTCTCGGGAGTGAATGACGACGGGCAGGTCGAGGTCGTCCGCGAGGGCGAGTTGGGCTTCGAAGGCTTGGTACTGGTCGTTGTGGGGGGAGAGGTTTCGGTAGAAGTCGAGGCCGATCTCACCGATAGCGACGACTTTCTCGTGTTTGGCCATGGTGCGGAACTCGGACTCGATCTCGGTGGTCCAATCTTTGGCGTCGTGGGGATGAACTCCGAGCGTTGCCCATACGTGTTCATACTGATCGGCGACCCTGAGGGCGTTGCGGCTGTCCTTTAGGGAGCAACCGATCGTGACGATCCGGCCGACACCTGCTTCGGCCGCTCGGTCCATGACATCGGGTAGGTCGTCGCCGATCCACGGGTCGTGGAGGTGGGCGTGGGTATCGAAGAGTTTGATTGCCTGACTCATGCGTTGCTGCTTGCGTGGATAGTTGACGAGTTGGCATACGGGGCCAACGGGCAGCCGAGTTGGGAATGGACCCCCTCCGCCTTCGGCACCTCCCCCTGCAAGGGGGAGGGTGGAACAAAGTGCTTCGTTCTGCGTGAGGAACCGCAGTGAGAGATTGGTTTGCTCGTCATGCAATTGCCGCTCACGAGTAGGGAAGTACTACGTGCCCAGGCGCGCTTCTTCTTCCTCGACGATTGAGGCGTCGAGTTTCTTGAAGAGCGGCTTGGGTTGTTGCAGCTGTTCGCCGGGACGCAGGGCGTGCATCTGCCAGCCGAGATCGTTGATGCTGCCCGGTGTGTTCAGCATTTCGTGGAGTCGCTGGCAACTGAACGGCAGGTAAGGCGCGAGAGCGGTGCGCAAGGCGGCAATCACGCTCAGTGCGGTGTACAGGCTTCGGGCGGCGGCCTGCCTGTCTGTCTTGACGGCCTGCCAGGGGGCAGTCTGGTCGAGGTAGCGGTTGGTCTCCTGCGCCAGCGCGAAGGCCTGCTGGATGCCCTGTCGCAGATGGACGCCTTCGATTGACTGGCCGACCTGTTCGAGCCCGGACTGGGCGCGGTCGAGCATGCGAGTGGCATCGCGGTCGAGCGGCCCCGGGTCGGGCACCTGACCGTCGAAGTGGCGGTTGATCAGCGAGAGCACGCGATTGACCAGGTTGCCCCAGGTAGCGACGAGCTCGTCGTTGTTGCGACGATGAAACTCGCCCCAGGAGAAGTCTGAGTCGGCAGTCTCGGGCATCTGAGCCGCAAGTGCGTAACGCAGCGGATCGGGGTCGTAGCGGGTGAGATAGTCGTTGACCCACACCGCCCAGCGCTGGGAGGTGCTGGCCTTCGAGCCGCTCATCGTGATGTACTGGTTAGCGGGCACATCGTAGGGCAGGTTGTAGCCGCCGGCGCCAAGCAACATGGCGGGCCAGATGATCGTGTGGAAGGGAACGTTGTCCTTGCCGATGAAGTTGTAGATGCGCGCGTCATCCGACTGCCAGAAGTCGCGCCACGATTCGGGATTACCGTTGGTCTTGGCCCACTCGACGGTTGCCGAGAGGTAGCCGATCACCGCCTCGAACCAGACGTAGATGCGCTTGTCGTCCCAACCATCGAGCGGGACCGGGACGCCCCAGTCGATGTCGCGGGTGATTGCGCGGTCCTGGAGGCCTTCACGCAGCATGCCGCGTGAGAAGTTGATCACGTGAGTGCGCCAGAAGTCCTTGTCATTGTCGAGCCACTCCTGCAACTGGTCCTCGAATGCGGTGAGCCTGAGGAAGTAGTGTTCGGAGCTGCGCAGTTCGGGCGTCGCGCCGGTGTTGCGCGAACGGGGGTTGATCAGGTCGACGGCGTCGAGTTGCCGCCCGCAGGTGTCGCACTGGTCGCCGCGAGCTCGCGGCTCGTTGCAGTGCGGGCATTCACCCTCGATGTAGCGGTCGGGCAGGAACCGCCGGGCCTCGGGGTCGTAGAACAGGTCTTGCGTCTGTTTGAACAGATAGTCATGCTCGAGCAGCGCGTTGAACAGGCCATGGGTGACTTCGCGATGATTGTCGGTCATGGTCGTGGTGAACGTGTCGAAGGTGATGCCCATCCCCTCCCACGTGTCGAGGATCGACTGGTGAAACTCCTCCACGACCTCAACCGGTGTCCGGCCCTCATCGTCGGCGCGGACTGTGATTGGCGTGCCGTGTGTGTCGGAGCCGGAGACCATAGCGACGCGGTTGCCGCGGATGCGGTGATAGCGGGCGAAGATGTCGGCGGGCAGGTAGGCGCCGCCGAGCTGACCGTGGTGAATCGGGCCGTTGGCGTAGGGCCAGGCCACGCAGACGAGAATGTTGTCGCTCATGGTTGCTTGCTGGAAGTCGGTTTCAAGTTGCTGGAGTGCCGATTTGATTGTCAATTTCTAGGGTACGCGCTGTTTCGGTTTGGAATGTCAACGGTCTTGGGCGAACGGCCACAGCGAGTAAACGTCGCGTCGCGGGCGGCCGGACTGCTGAGCGACGAACTTGGCGGCTTGCGATCTCGACGCACCCTGTGCTGCAGCGTCGGCGAGGGCTTCGGCGATCTCGGAGTCCGTCCAGAGACGCGTCTCTCCTGGCGGTGGGGTGATCAAGATGGTGAACTCGCCCCTCGGCCGGGCGAATTCCTCGATGGCATCCCCAGGAGAGCCGCGCCAGATCTGTTCGTGCAATTTGGTTAGTTCGCGTCCGACGACGAGCTGGGCGTCGGGCATGACCTCTGCGATGTCCCTGAGCGTGTCGAGCATGCGGCGTGGCGACTCGAAGATGATGGTTCCAGTGGTTCGCTCCGTGACCTGTTGGAGCTCGGCGCGTCGTTCTCCAGTCTTGCGGGGAAGAAAGCCATGCAAGTAGACACCAGGCGAGGCGGCGCCGCTCACCGACCACAGTGCGATTGACGCTGCTGGTCCGGGAATCGGAACGATCTGGATATCGGCCTCGACCGCAGCGCCAATCAGGTTCCTGCCTGGATCCGAGACGCCAGGCGTGCCGGCATCGGAGACCAGGGCTACGGATTGCCCGTCGTGCATACGCTCAACCAGTCGCTGCGCGTCGTGACCTCGGTCGTGATAGGGGATGACTTGCGTGTCGATCTTGAAGTGACGCAGCAAGGTGCGAGCGACGGGGACGTGTTCGGCTGCGATCAGGTCGACGTCTGCGAGGACTCTGATCGCGCGAAGTGTGATGTCTTCGAGGTTGCCGATTGGCGTTGCGACGACGTAGAGGAGGCCTGGATCGTTGCTCATGTGGGACACTCTAGGAGTCCTGTCAGTTCTGCCATTAGTTGTGTTGCAGACCCCCCCTCTGCCTTCGGCATCTCCCCCCGCAAGGGGGGGAGAGGAAAGGGGGGGAGATGCAGCATCTCCCTCCGCAATGGGCGGAGAGGGAACGGGGAGATACGGAGTCTTTCCCCCGCAAGGGAGGGTGAGGGGTTCTGAGTGGTTGTTTACGAAATCTAGTGCGAGGGTCGGGTATCTTATGGTCACCGATGAAGGCAGGACAGGCGGTCGGTAACGTGCTTGTTTGCACGGGACACTGGCGTACAACCGAATGAGCGCGGCCATGTGCCGCGCTCAAGCGTTTAAGCGCCCAACCGACAGTCCGGCGCAGCAGCAAAGGGGAGACAGATGACCACGTTGACGCATCACGAACCGCTGACTCCCGGACAAGAGCTGGTGCAGGGCGCCTACGAATCGGGGATTGCGCCGATGCCGCAGCCGCGACGCAAGTCGCTGCAGGAGGCGTACGGGTTCGACGATGTGGCGATCGTGCCCGGTGCGGTGACAATCAATCCTGAGCTGACGGATGTATCGACGGTGCTGGCCGGTCAGCATCTGCAGATTCCAATCCTGGCGTCGGCAATGGACGCGGTGGTTGATCCGCATTTCGCGATCGAAGTTGGCCGCCATGGCGGGATGGCCGTGCTCAACCTTGAGGGCTTGCAGTGTCGGTTTGATGATCCAGCAGAAGTGCTGCACGAGGTCGCGGGAAGCGACACGGAAACTGCGACGGAGATTCTGCAGCGTGCGTACACCACTCCGATTCGAGATGAGCTGATTGGCCTTCGTGTCCAGGAGATCAGGGATGGCGGCGTGGCTGCAGCGGTATCGGTGACTCCGCCGAACGCGAAGCGCTTGGCATCGGCGATCAAGGCAGCAGCGCCGGATGTCTTCGTTGTCCAGTCGACGGTTACGACGGCGCGTCACTATTCGCGTTCTGAGCGGGGACTGATCCTGCGCGAACTGATCAGCGAGATGGAGATCCCCACGCTGGTCGGGAACACGGTCGGATTTGAGGCGTCGATTGAGTTGATGGAAGAGGGTATCGCCGGATTGTTGGTCGGCGTTGGACCGGGCGCGGCCTGCACGTCACGCGAGGTACTGGGGATTGGCGTGCCGCAGGTGTCGGCGACGATCGAGTGCGCGTACGCGCGCGATGTCTACTACGAGCGGACAGGTCGCTACGTGCCGATCATCACAGACGGCGGCATCCGCACAGGTGGCGATTTCTGCAAGGCGCTGGTCTCGGGAGCGGACGCCGTGATGATTGGCTCGCCGTTCGCTGGCGCGCTTGAGGCGCCTGGTCAGGGATTCCATTGGGGCATGGCGACGCCGCACGCGGAGTTGCCGCGCGGTGTCCGCGTGCATGTCGGTCAGCACACGACGCTGGATCGCTTGCTGTTCGGTCCGACGTCTCGGACGGATGGCACGGAGAATCTGATCGGTGCGCTGCGGACTTGCATGGGCAGCGTTGGTGCCGAGACGATTCGCGATCTGCAGCAAACCGAGATGGTGATTGCTCCGGCGATTAAGACCGAGGGCAAGCGGTATCAGATGATGCGGGACTAGGATCGCTCGCGGTGGGCGCGAGGAGTGGCGGGTGCGTAAGGTTCCTCGGGCGCTGGGGAAGGAACTCCCTCAGCCCCGTTCAAGCCGGGGGCAGGCTCTTCGGCAGCTCCCGCTGCAAGAGACTGATGCATAACTCCCCTTCTCCCCCCTTGCGGGGGAGATGCCGAAGGCAGAGGGGGGGTCCCTGCCTCTTGGCCCTATCTTGTCGTCGCCGGCCGCCCCCCCTCTGTCACTCTGTGACATCTCCCCCCGCGAGGGGGGAGAAGGGGAATCGGAGGATATGCATCATTCTCTGCAAGGGGGAGCGAAGTGGAGGGGCGCACCTCGGCTGTTCACGGTTCCGTTAGAGCTCCTCGTAGAAGAGATCGAGCAGGCGGCGTGTGTGGCGGTGTTGCCAGCCTCCTCGGCCCTGGTTCATGACGTAGCCCCAACCGACCTTGGCGTCGGGATCGGCGAAGGCCAGGGAGCCTCCTCCACCGAAGTGGCCGAAGGTGCGCGGGTTTGGTCCGAGGGGACGCTCGGCCATCGTGAGTTGGAATCCTGAGCCGAACCGGGTGGGACGGCCGAGGATGCGGTCAATGCCATAGACCTGCTCGGCCGACATCTGATCGATGGTCTCTGGATCGAGAATGTGGTGACTGTCGAGCCGGCCGTCGGTTGCCAGGGCTCCGAAAAGTCGCGCCAAACCCCTGGAGGCTCCGTGGCCTGTCGTTGATGGGAACTCGGCGGCTCGGTACTCGCGGGTGTTCTGCGAGCCGGGTCCGCTGGGAATGTGCGGTGGATTTCGTCCACCGAGCGTTTGAAGTGCGTTGGGCGGCGCGCGACGGAAATCGGGCGGTTGTTGGATGGGCAGCATGTCGGCGGTACGGATGTCGTGCTGGGGTTTGGTGCCGAAGTGGAAGTCGAGCTCGATTGGTTGGCTGAGGTCGGTTTGCAGGTGCTCTCCGATTGACCGGCCGGTGACGCGACGGATCACTTGGCCGATCAGGAAGCCCTGCGTGTTGGAGTGATAGCCGTGTCCCTTGCCCGGCGTCCACCAGGGCTCTTGCTCGGCGAGGGCGGAGGTCATGAGCGCCCAATCGAGGAATGCTCCGGCCGGCAGCGGTCGGCGGATTGCGGCCAGGCCGCTCTCGTGCGTCAGGAGCCAGCGGACTGGGATGTCGGCTTTGCCGTTCTGGGCAAACTCCGGCCAGTAGTCAGCAACTCGGCGGTCAATGTCGAGTTCGCCACGCTCCGCCATTCGCCAGGCGAGGATGGCGCAGATTGCTTTTCCGACTGAGTAGCAGCAGACGATGGTGTTATCGGCCCAGGGTTTGGTGTGTTTGGCGTCGGTCCAGCCGCCGTAGATGTCGATGACCAATTCTCCCTTGAGCGTGACTGCGAGCGCGGCTCCGGTTTCGGAGCGATCGACGAAGTTCTGTTGGAACTGTTCTTTGACGGCCAAGAAGCGCGGATCGCAGTGCCCCTGCACCGGGGCGTCGGCGGGCGACGGGAGTTGATCGGTTGGCGTGGTCATCCGGCGATGATACGGATCGCTCGCGGTCGTTGGGAGACGTCGTCAAGGACGGTGATGTCGGCGTTGGGCAGCATCTGACGTGCGGCGTCGGCGATGGCCGACTCCTGGCCTGGATCGACCTCGAGCACGGCGACGCCATTGGGATGCAGTCTCGACGGGAGCTGCGTGATCAGTCGCAGAATCAGTTCCGTGCCTCGAGTACCGGGCGTAAGTGCGACGCGCGGCTCATGCTCGGCGACCTCTGGTTCAAGTTCGCTGAGGCGCTCTTCGGGGATGTAGGGCAGATTGGCGACCACGCAGTGGAAGGGACCCGGCAGCGGCGTGAGCAGGTCGCCTTGGACGAAAGAAGCGTTGGGTCGTCGCAAAATCCGCTGGGCATTCTCTCGGGCAACGAGGAGGGCGTCGCGGGAGACATCGCTGCAGATGAGATTGACGCCGCGGCGGTGTTTGGCGAGTGCAATGCCGACTGCGCCGGAGCCAGCGCCGACATCGGCGACGTCGGCCGTACGAATTCTGGCCTGGCGCATGTGATCGAGGGCTGCATCCACGAGTAGCTCGGACTCGGGCCGGGGAATCAGCACGTCTGGGGTCACGCGGAACTCGAGTCGATAGAACTCGCGAGTGCCCGTGATGTAAGCCAGCGGCGTGCGTGTGGTTCGCTCTGCGACGGCGGACTCGAACCGTTGCTTGGCGGCAGGATCGATCTCGTCAGTCAGCGACGCATAGAGCTGGGCGCGTGAGAGTCCGGTGGCGTGGCGCAGCAAGACCTCGGCCTCGAAGCGAGCGTCGTCGATCTTGGCCATTTCCAGTGCGGACGCGCCTGCCAGCCAGACATCTCGGAGCATCGCAGGGATTGCCGGAGTGGTCATGCGGATGCTTCCGCGAGTAGCCGCGCTTCCTCGGCAGTGGCAGCGGCGTCGATCAGGGGGTCGAGGTTGCCGTCGAGCATGCCGTCGAGATCGTGGCGTGTGAGGCCGATGCGGTGATCGGTGACTCGGTTTTCTGGGAAGTTGTAGGTTCGAATTTTCTCTGAGCGATCGCCGGAGCCAACCTGAGAGCGGCGGAAATCGGCGCGTTCTTGATCGGCGGCCATGCGCTGTTGCTCGAACAACCGGGCCCGCAGGACCGACATCGCCTTAATCTTGTTCTTGAGCTGTGAGCGCTCGTCGGTGCAGGTCACAACGATGCCGCTCGGTTCGTGCGTCAACCGGACGCCGGTCTGGACCTTGTTGACGTTCTGGCCGCCGGCGCCGCCGGAGTGGAACAAGTCGAGGCGGATTTCCGCCTCGTCGAGGTCGACATCGACGGCTTCTGCCTCAGGCATCACGGCGACCGTGGCGGTCGAGGTGTGGATTCGTCCCTGTGCCTCTGTTTCGGGGACGCGCTGGACTCGGTGGACGCCGGATTCGTACTTGAGTCGGGAGAATGCGCCGTCGCCGTCAATCTGACAGATGACTTCCTTGAAACCGCCTTTGGCGTTCTCGGACATGCTGAGCAGGTCAGTATGCCAACGGCGACCTTCGGCGTAGCGGACATAGGCGCGATACAGATCGGCAGCCCAGAGACCAGCTTCATCGCCCCCTGCGCCGGCGCGAATCTCGACGATCACATTGCGCTCATCGTTCGGATCTCGCGGCAGCAACGCTCGCTTGGCGTCTTCCTCGAGCTGTTCAATCTCTTCGCGAAGCTCGGTGGCTTCCATCTGCGCGAACTCGCGCATTTCGTCGTCGTCGGCCTCTTCGAGCACCTCGCGGGCCTGCTGCAGTTGGTCCGAGGCGGTGCGGTAACGATGCAACAGGTTGATCTTCTCCTGCAGAGAAGAATGCTCCCTGGCCAGGGTTTGCAGGCGAGCCGGGTTGTTGGATGTGGCCGGATCGGCCATCTCTTGCTCGATCTCATTGAAGCGGTTGGCGACATCCTCGAGTCGAGCCCACATCGGCGCGCTGTCGGACGGTGCTGTGACGGCCATGACGAACCTCAGTCCTGCGCCTGAGTATATGGAAGGTCGGGCGAATCTCCGCCGAAGATCTGTTCGAAGTCGGCCGAAAACTCGTCAATCATTTCGTCCAACAGTTGGTCCATCAAGCTATCGACGAGGACATCCAGATTGACTTGCCACTGTTCGGACGACTGGAGGTCACGGACGGTGACACGTTGTTCGGCGAGGTCGCGGGCTCCGGCGATCACGGCGAGCCTGGCTCCGGAGCGGTTTGCCTGCCGGAGTTGAGCCTTGAGCGAACGTCCGCCAAATGCCAACGTTGCGCCGATGCCGGCGCTGCGAAGCTCACCGGCGATGCGCGAGGCGGCAATGTCAGAGCCCTCGCCGAGCGCGGCGATAAAGACATCGATACCACTCGACATCTCCGGGGCAAGACCTTGCTCGCGCAGGTGGTGCGCCATTCGTTCGAGGCCCATGCCAAAGCCGATTCCCGGCGTTGGCGGCCCGCCGATCTGTTCGATCAGCCCGTCGTATCGCCCACCGGCGAGCACGGTGACCTGAGATCCTTCTACTTGCGCCGGGACGATTTCGAACACGGTGTGCGTGTAGTAGTCGAGTCCGCGGACCAGGTTGGGCCGCTCCTCGTACGGAATTCTGAGCGCATCCAGGTGTGATTTGACTGCCTCGTAGTATGCCTGCGACTCGGGTCGCAGGTGGTCGGCGATCAGCGGCGCCCCTGCCTGAAAGGGCCGAGTGCGCTCGTCCTTGCTGTCCAGCAGGCGCATTGGAGCGCGATCCCAGCGGCCCCGGTCGTCGGGTGCGATTTGACTGAGGTGTGGCTCGAAGTGGGCCTTGAGCAGCGGCACGTAGGCCTGCCGATCCTCAATATCGCCAATGCTGTTGAGCAGGATTTTGAGCTCGGACAGACCGAGCGACTGCGCGATGCGCCAACCGAGATCTATGATTTCGGCATCTAGCGCCGCGTCGCGGACGCCGATGGCTTCGACGCCAAACTGCGTGTGTTGCCGGAATCGTCCGGCCTGCGGTCGTTCGTAGCGGAAGATCGGCAGGTGATAGGCGAGCTTGACCGGCTGGATCAGATTTGCCATGCCGTGCTGCAGGTACGCCCGACAGACCGAAGCAGTGCCTTCTGGACGTAGAGCGAGGCGGTCTCCCCCCCGATCGTCAAAGATGTACATCTCTTTCTCGACGATGTCGGTGCCCTCGCCGACCCCGCGAGCAAAGAGTTCCGCGTGTTCAAACGTGGGCGGCTCGATGAAGCCGAATCCTGCCAAACGCGCCTCTTCCTGGGCATGCGAAAGGATGTGACTATGAATGGCAACGTCATCAGGCAACAGGTCGCGCGTACCTCTGGGCGTCTGGAATTGACGGGTTGTTGATTTGCTCATCGTTAATCCTCAGGCCTCATCGTACAGACGGGTGGTCGTTTCACGTATCGGTCATCAAACGCGCGCAGGTAAAGACGTCGGCTTTTGTATGATCGATCCATGGCGACCCGGACCGTTCCCGCCGAAGTAGTTGATCTGACCAAGCATCCCACGCTCGACGTGTTAGTCGACGTGCTGGAGCAGTACCTGCCACCTGTGGACCGCGACCAGGTCATGGCGGCCTACGAGTACGCGCGTGAGAAGCACGAGGGCCACCAGCGGCGCTCGGGACATCCATACATCGAGCATCCGTTGGCCGCCGCGGTCACCTGCGCGGAGCTGCAGCTTGATGTGCCGGCGCTGCAGGCGGCGCTGCTGCACGATGTGATGGAAGACTGTGGCGTTACGCGGTCCCAGTTGGTGACTGAGTTTGGCGTTGACGTGGCGAAGCTGGTGGACGGCGCGACCAAGCTCTCTGCACTGCAATTGCCACGGATCACCGGGACGATCGACCGTGATGTCCAGGCCGAGAACCTGCGCAAGATGTTTGTGGCGATGGCCGACGACGTGCGAGTTGTGATCGTCAAGTTGGCCGACCGACTGCACAATATGCGCACGCTGGACGCGATGCGACCGGAGAAGCAGGTGCAGATCTCGCGCGAGACGATGGAGATCTACGCACCGCTGGCCGCGCGTCTGGGCATCTGGCAGATACGGGCGCAACTTGAAGACCTGTCATTCAAGTACCTGCAGCCTGCGGACTATCGACGCATATCCGAACTCGTCGCGTCGCGACGGCAGACGCGAGAGCGGTACTTGGGCCAGATTCGCGTGCAGTTGGAGAACGCGCTGGAAGCGGAGGGTCTCAGCGCGCAAGTGCGAGGCCGGGTGAAGCACCTGTACTCGATTCACGAGAAGATCAAGAAGTACTCGGCTCAGGGCAAGTCATTCGACGACATCTACGATCTGCTCGCGTTGCGTGTGCTGACGGATAGCACGAGCGACTGCTACGCGGTCCTGGGCGTGGTGCATGGGCTCTGGCGTCCACTTCCGGGCGAGTTTGACGACTACATCGCGAGTCCGCGTCCGAGCGGCTATCAGTCGCTGCATACAACGGCGTTCTGGTCATCATCGCACGCAGTTGAAGTCCAGATTCGCACGCACCAGATGGACCAGGAGGCCGAATACGGGGTCGCCGTGCACTGGGCGTACAAGGAAAACCGCAACAATGCGATGAATGATCGCGAGCGGATGTCATGGCTGCGCCAGTTGGTGGAGTGGCAAGGCGAGTTGGCGGGTGCGGACGATTTCCTGGAGACACTGCGATCCGATGTCTTCCACGATCAGGTATTTGTGCATACGCCCAAGGGAGAGATTCTGGCGCTGCGGTCGGGCGCGACACCGCTTGATTTCGCCTTCCGGATTCACACCGACGTCGGCTACCAGTGCGTTGGGGCGAAAGTCAACGGTCGCCTGGCGCGCCTGTCGACGCCGCTGGAGAACGGCGATGTGGTGGAGATTGTCACGAGCCGGACTGCCCGCGGGCCCAGCCGCGACTGGCTCAATCCAGCGCTTGGCTACGTGACGACTCAGCATGCGCGGACGAAGATTCGCCAGTGGTTCAATCGACAGGCGCGGACCGAGAATATCGCGCGCGGTCGAGACGAGCTGGAGCGAGAATTGCGGCGTCTGAGTCTGAAGCCGACCAAGGTTGAAGCGGAAGTGATCGAGGCGACGCGCGCGCGCAGTCTGGAAGACGCCCTGGCTCTGATCGGCGCGGGCGACATGACGGCGCACGCCGTGGCGCTCAAGGTGGCGTCGGCGGATGAAGAGGAGCTCCCGGCGAAGCCCGAAGTTGAGGTAGTGGAGACGCCGGCGACTCCCAGCGCGGACGCGGTACACGTCCTGGGTGGTTCGAACATGCTCACCCGCCTAGCGCCATGCTGCTCGCCCCAGGTTGGTGAGGACATCACCGGCTTCATCACTCGCAGCCGAGGTGTGACGATTCATCGCAGCGAATGTCCCAACATCTTGTCAGTCGGCGACGACGACCGTGTCGTCCCGGTGCGCTGGAACACCTTCCGCGGGCTGACCGAAGCGCGGCTGAAGATCATGGGGTGGGATCGAGTTGGCCTCGCTCGAGACGTAGCGGCGATCTGCGCCGATGAGAATGTGAACATGGTCTCATTCGTGACCGGCGAACCGGATCGAGGCGCAGTGACGCTGACCTTCACCGTCGAGGCAAACGGTCTACGTCAGTTACAGCGGGTGATGTCGAAGCTCGACGGCGTCCATGGCGTGATGAGTGTCGAGCGCGACTACCGATCAAGCGACCCTACGGCTTGAGGGCAGCGACCAAACGGTCGATGTCGGATTGCGGCGTATAGAAGTGCGGCGATGCTCGCAGCCGGCCGAATCGCACGGCCGTGATGATGCCCGTGTCTTGCAGCCGTTCCCAGATTTCGTCGACAGTCTCCCGTTCCAGAAGTTCCGCGGGCGGGTCGAAGATCACAATGCCGCTTCGCTCGGATTCGCCTCTAGGGGAGAAAACGCGACAGCCTGCGTCGGTGAGCGCGTCGCAGAGGTAGGCTGTCACCGCTTCGAGCTGGGCCCAGACGTTGTCGATGCCGATGTTGAGCAGGTGCTTGATCGACGCGCGCAAACCGAGCATTGTTGCGGTTGGCGTAGCTCCGGGCTCGAAACGCGAGGCAGTCGGAGAGAGGAACAGTTCTTCGTTGCCGGCGCCCAGGCCGCCGTCCATGCTGTTCGCGCCGAGCACGGGCGGGATCAGGCCGTCGATGATCTCCTCGCGGATGTAGAGGATGCCCGAGCCGGTTGGTCCGAGCAGCCACTTGTGCCCGCCGGCGGCGAGGATGTCGACATCGTCCTCGGCCACGTTGACGGGCAACGCCCCGGCGGATTGGATGGCGTCGACTGAGAGCAGTCCGCCGACGGCGTGAACGGCGTCTGCGATGGGTCGCAGATTGGAACGGAACCCGCTGCCCCACTGGACATGCGAGATACCGACGAGCCTGGTTCGCGCGGATACGGCCGAGATGATGTCTTCGGTGGGGATCCTGCCGTCGTCCTGCTGGACGACGACATCGAGCTCGATCCCGCGCTGCTGCAGCGAGTTGTAGAAGTGGCGATTCGAGGGATACTCGGCGTCAGTGACAAGAATGCGATCGCCGTCCTGCAGGCTCAACGCGCCGGCCGAGACCGACACGCCTGTTGCCGTGTTGGGGACGAATGCGATCTCGTCAGGGCTGCGCGCGCCGATCAGCTCCGCCGAGACCTGGCGGAAGTCGATCATGTCGTCCATCCAGGTCGAGCCGAAGTATCCGGACCTTCCCGCTTGGTCGGCATAGTCGTGCACAGCCTGGGCGACGTCGGCCGGCAGCGGCGACACTCCGGCGTGATTGAAAAAAGCGAGGCCGCTGTCGAGCACGGGGTACATGTTTTCGGTCATCGTTCATCCTCCACCGCAGCGAGTCTAATGAGGTTTCGTGGATTCGGGGGAATTGCTTGCGTTCCTGAGAATACGTGTTCTATAGTCATTGTGCATGAGAGAACACCAGTTCCGTATAGGTGTTCTATAGCAAACACCGGGAGGTCGCTAATGCATACGCGAGTCAACGGCGGGGCAGTCATCGGTCTGGATGGAGCGCCAATCTGCGTCGAGGTCGACATCTCGTCGGGGATGCCGAAGACGACCATTGTCGGGCTGCCAGACGCTGCTGTGGACGAGGCGAGAGAGCGTGTTCGATCGGCGATCCGTAATGCCGGCGCTGGATTCCCCACGAAGCGGGTGACGGTCAATCTCGCGCCGGCGCACATTCGCAAGGAGGGCGCGGGTTACGACTTGCCGATCGCGGTCGGGATGCTGGTAGCGACCGGTCAGATCTGCGAGTCGGCCGTGCAAGACACCCTATTTCTGGGCGAACTGGCGCTGGACGGCGAGCTGCGACATGTGCGCGGTGTGCTGTCTGTCGCTGCTGCGGCGCGGGATGCTGCTGTGCGCCGCATTGTGGTGCCGAAAGTCGATGCGGAAGAGGCGTCGCTGATTGATGGGATTGAAGTCGTCGCGGTGGATTCGCTGCGCGACTGGATCGAGATCGCAACCGAGGAGCGGCCGCTGGCGGACGCGGTCTGGCCGACGACGTATCCCACCCAGGACGATCCGGGCTCGAACTATGACGGTCATAACTTCTCCGATGTACGAGGTCAGGAGCACGTCAAGCGTGCGCTGGAGGTGGCGGCGGCTGGTGGACACAACTTGCTCATGTGCGGTCCTCCGGGCGCAGGAAAGACGCTGCTCGCCTCCTGTCTGCCAGGCATTCTGCCTCCGTTGACGTCGCAAGAGGCGCTCGAGGTGACGAAGATTGCATCAGTCTCCGGAATGACCGGCGGATCAACGCTGATTCGCGAACGACCATTCCGAGCGCCGCATCACACAATCTCGAATGCCGGATTGGTCGGTGGTGGGCAGCGTTTGCGGCCGGGAGAAGTCACAATGGCGCATCGTGGCGTACTGTTCCTCGATGAGCTGCCGGAATTCTCGGTACGCGCGCTCGAGACAATGCGGCAGCCCCTCGAAGATCGTCACATTACGATCTCACGGGCGCACGGTACGGTGACGTATCCGGCCGACATCTGCCTGATCGCAGCGATGAACCCCTGTCCCTGTGGCAACTACGGCTCGGACCAGCACTGCACCTGCACCGACGGCGCGGTCTATCGCTATCAACGGCGCATCTCCGGTCCGGTGCTCGACCGGATTGACCTGTTTGTCGACGTGCCTCGTGTGGATGTTCAGAAACTGATGGAGTCCTCAGGCGCGGCGGCGCCGCCGAACACTGAGTCATCATCCGAGGTCAGGCGTCGGGTCGTGGAGGCGCGAAACGTGCAGCGAGCACGCTTCGGTGACTGCGGACCAAACGCGAATGCATCGTTGTCGGCTCGTGAGGTCAATGCTCACTGCTACGCCATGCTGGACGATCGTGCGCGAACGCTAATTCAAGAGGCCGTCGACCGGCTCAGCCTGTCGGCTCGCGGATTCCATCGAGTGCTGAAGGTGGCCAGAACGATTTCTGACCTCGCCGGGTCGGAGGTGATCACGGCGCAGCATGTCGCCGAGGCGGTGCAATATCGGCGAAGGTCGAATCTCGGTTAGCCAACAGGAGGCACTGACCGAGCGGGAATGGGCCTTTCACTAGTTGCTATTCTCAACTCAGAGATGGGAGTGCACTGCTGTTCGGCCGTAGTGCGCAAGAGGTCAGCCGTATGTCGGAGTGCGAGCAATGATCGCCAGGTGGCGGCATCTGTTGTTTGTTGTCCTCAGTGCTGCTCTAGCAGTTGCGCTTCTCGGCTGGGGCGCGATCGCAGCCATCGAACTCGGTGGAGGAGGGTCGGCGGAGCCAGCCGTCCTCCCGACGCGCGTCTTCCTGGATAGCATCGATGAAGATGACGATGAAGATGACGACAGCCCAGATCCGACGCCCTACACCGACTACGACGGGTTCAGCACGCCTGAAACAGACAATGACGACATCGATACGCCCAGCGCCACCGACAACGACGGGGTCGACACTCCGGATACCGACCGTGACGGAGTGGATACTCCGTACACCGATCTCGATGGAATAGACACCCCAGGAACCGACAACGACGGATTCGACACGCCAAGCACCGACTTCGATGGTGTCAGTACACCGCTGACCGACGATGATGGCGTCGCGACCCCCTACACCGACTATGACGGAGTCGATACCGCAACGCCTACGGACAACGACGGTACCGATAGCGACGGGATCGACACGCCGACACCGCTCAGCCCTGACACGCCAACGCCAATCAGTCCTGACACGCCGACGCCGCTCAGCCCTGATACGCCAACGCCGCTCAGCCCTGATACGCCAACGCCGCTCAGCCCTGATACGCCGACGCCACTCAGCCCTGACACGCCGACGCCGCTCAGCCCTGATGTGAGTGACGACAGCGATGACAGTGACGACAGTGACTAGTGACGCCGCACCGGTCCGGGAATCTGCTCGCATCAGGTTGTCGCCAGAAGTTGAATTCCCCAGCGACCCGAACCTGCCCGATTTGCCTCACCTGTTCGACGCAGATTGGGTGTGGGACCGAGGCTCACAGGATCGACAGGCGCCTGATACGCCTCCTGAACTGATTCGCATTCGCGAGTTCAGTCACAGCTTCGGACGGATTGCTTCCGTGAGTTATGAGGCTGAGTGGAGCGCAGAGGAGTATCTGCCTCACCACCTGTTCGGCATCAGGCTCCATCGTGGGGGACGGATTGAGGTTAGGACCTTCCCAGAGGACCCAGATTTGCCGGGTTTGTGCGAAGCGGCATCACCAGAGGGCGCTCTGACACTAGTGAACAAGCACGTCCTGGCGATTCCCGTTCGTCGGGCTCGCGTCGAACTCGTCAGGTATCGACCGGGCAGCCGGGCGGTTCTGAGGCATCGAGTCGGTAAGGCAAGGTTCTTCGCTCGAGCTATGCGCCCTGTGGCTACGTCAGGTTTCCTCAATGCGCGGGAGTTGGTTAGTCGGTCCGACTTCCTCATTCCGCGACTTGCCGGGTATTGGCCGGAAGGCGCGGTGGTTTGGGTATCGGAAATCCCGGGACGAAACGTTCGGGAACTGATCCGTCGCGGCAGGGCTCCGGATCCGGGGCTACTGCTGGATGCGCTCGTGCCACTGTGGAATTCTGCCGACCACGCCGATGCTCCAGGAGTGTTCGGCCTCGAGCGCGCGTATCGTCGCGCCAGACGGTCGTTCCGACATAAGCTCCGCGATGATGAAAGCGGGCGCTCGCTGCTCCAGGCAGCAGAAGACCTACTGGATCCGTTCTGTGAATCCTGGCGTCCCACGAGTGTGGCTCACAATGACTTCTATGACGACCAACTGATCGGGCTGCGAGACGGACGCATTGCGCTGGTCGACTATGAGGAAGCTGGCGGTGGTGATCCGATGCTGGACGTAGGCAATTTCCTGGCGCACCTACGATGGGCGTCGCGCTTCGGCCCGAGGCGACACCAAGCGGCATGCCGTGACTATCATGACCACTTTCGCGGCGACGCCCTGGACAAATTCAACTGGCAGGAACGAGAGCTCGCGTTGCGGGAGGCTGTTTGTCTCTTCAGAGTCAGCACAAACACCATTCGGCATCCCAGGACAGACTGGCAATCGCAACTGCGCGAAGGCCTGGCGCTGGTAAATGAGATTCTTTGCTGACCGGTGATATCGTGAACCTCGCGCCCTCGTAGCTCAGGGGATAGAGCACCGGCCTCCGGAGCCGGGAGCGTAGGTTCGAATCCTACCGGGGGTACCAGACTCATTACTTCTTGCTCAGCTTGTGTTCCATGCAATCACCATGCCATCTGACGGTGTCCGCCAGGCAGGCCGGTAGATGTCGCTTCGCTCGAACAGTGTCCCGACACTTCGACGAATGTTCTCTTCGGCGTCCGGTTGACCAAAGGCGGCGAGTTCGGACACCGCAAATTGCACGGCTTCATCCTCGGTCGTCGGTAAGCGCTCAGGCCAGGTGAAGGGCTGATCAACGACCTGGACATCGGGCACGATTCCCATATCCCAGATCACCGGCAGTAGTTCTTGGAATCCAGGACAAGGCGCTTCCGGTTCTCCGAATCCAACCTGGAATAGTTCGGCATTCACATTGGGAGGCGCAACTGTCCAGGTCAGAATGATGACTCTGCGACTCGCGGATTCGTGCATGGCTCGAAGGAACGGCTCGATGTCGGTGATGAAGTACGTCACATCAACAGTAAGAACCACATCCGCTGTGATTTGGTCGGCAGTTGGCCAAGCTGATGAGATCGCATCGGCGTTCGCAATGCTGTGTTCCTCGACCGCGAGAGCGAACTGCTCTCGCATCGCCGCCGAGGGTTCGACGTTGCGTAGTGAGCGTGCTCGCAGGGCCAGCGGCAATCCGATTCGTCCGGCGCCGCCGCCGATTTCGATGAGGTCATCGCCCGGCTCGATGTGTTTCAGCGTCTCGGCGAGCTGCGGTTCTGGCTCGCGGTAGGGACTAAAGCGATATGTGTGCGCGAATCGTTCCCAGTACCACTCGCCGAAGGGTGCGGCCAACCGCGCTTGCTGGTCTTGTCGGGCTTTGACCATCGCGTTGAATCGCTCTGCCGCGTTCATGATTCATTGATCCTCACAGTTGCGATTCGACTGGCGTTGGGCGTTCCAGTGACATCGTCATAACGTGGAGCGGTGATAGCGTAAGGCCTTGAGTGCGCTTGTGTGCTGCGCGCTCGGAGGGGATGGCCGGTGTCGCAACGAGGTCGCAGCGCCCGACGGCGTCCGCAGCGATTGGCGCGCCGACGCGCGGCAGTGCAGGGATTTGATCGAGGCGGCGTGCGCCGCTCCAGGTTGTTTTCTCGCCCGGTGATTGCCACGGTCGGGCTCGTGCTGGCGGCTGCATTGGTCGTCAGCCTGGCGCTGACAGCGTTCGATAGCAGTGGGCCATCGCCGACGACAGATCCTCCGCCGGTTCGCCGCACAGGGTCCGATGTCATCACCGGCGCCGTCGAGGGCAAGCCGACCTGGCCTGCTCCTCCAGCGTTCGCCTTGAGCGAGGGCGTTGACTACGGCGCAGAAATCGAACTCGAAAGCGGCGATGTGATCGTGGTCGACCTGTTGGAGACCCAGGCTCCCGGGCACGTCAACAACTTCGTCTTCCTGGTCAACGAGGGCTTCTACGACGAGTTGACGTTCCACGAGGTGCTGCCCGGATTGCGAGCGCACGTAGGCGATCCGACCGCCGGTGATCCCGCTGCCGAGTACGCCGATGACGCTGGCTACGTGCTGCCCGACGAACCGACGACCGGCGATGCGACTGTCCTGGACTCTGAGGGATTGTTGGCCATGCAGCGTGGTGAAGCTGGCGCGTCGTCGTCGCAGTTCTTCATCACCCTGGCTGCCCAGGAATCGGAAACGTACGACGGGGCCACGGCATTCGGACGTGTGACATCGGGCATCGAAGTGCTGCATGGCTTCGGTTCCAGGGATCCATCGAGGATTCCGGTTCCTCCACCCGGACCGAAGATCGTCGCGATTCGAATCACCGAAGACGGCGCAGCTGCAACGGCCACTGAATCGGACGAAACTCCGTCCGGCGAAGACGAACCGCCGCCCGTTGCCAATCTTGCGTTGCGCTGGGACGAGCCGCCGGAGTTCACACTTGAGGACGGCGTTGACTACCGTGCGACGATCGAGATGGTCGGCGGTGGGACGATCGAGATCGATCTGTACGAAGAGCTTGCGCCCAGCCATGTGAACAATTTTGTGTTCTTGGCGCGTGAGGGCTTCTACGACGCAGTGACGTTCCACCGCATCATTCACGGCTTCATGGCCCAGGGCGGCGATCCGACCGGTACCGGAACCGGTGGTCCGGGATATCTGTTGGATGCGGAGTTCAATGACACTGCGCATGTGCGTGGGGTGCTGTCGATGGCTCGGTCAGCCGATCCAGACTCTGCCGGTAGCCAGTTCTTCATTGTGTACAACGATGCGCCCCACCTGGATGGCCAGTACACGGCCTTTGGTGAGGTGACGTCGGGTATGGATGTCGTGGCTGCGTTCCCAGAGCGCGATCCAGCGGATCCCAGCGAACCGCCTGGTCCGCAGATTGCCACGATCACAATCAGCGAAATCGCTCGCGCGGAGTAGCGCTCGGGCCCAACATTGCCGCGACGCGGCGGAGGATTAGATGGCCAAATACAACAAACGGCCCGAGATGGCCCTGACAGAGGGCGCTTCGTATAGCGCCACGATCGAAATGGAAGACGGCGGCACGATTGAACTCGAGTTGTGGCCCGACCTCGCACCGGAGCATGTCAACTCGTTCGTCTTCCTGGCTCGTGACGGGTTCTACGACGGCGTCACGTTCCATCGAATCATCGACGGATTCATGGCCCAGGGCGGCGACCCAGAAGGCACCGGCACCGGCGGGCCTGGCTACAACGTGCCTGCTGAGTTCAACGAAACATCGCACGTCGAAGGGGTGCTCTCGATGGCGCGCGCGCAGGATCCGAACTCTGCAGGCAGCCAGTTCTTCATCTGCAACGCCGACGCGACCTTCCTGGACCGCCAATACACGGCGTTCGGTAAGGTCACGTCGGGCATTGAAGTTGTCAAGGCATTCCCGGAGAGAGACCCGCAGCGGGCACGCGAGCCGGGCCCGAAGATGAAGTCCGTTACGATCACTGAGTCCTAACTCATAGTTCAGGGAAGCGTGGACGCCATGTCGGCGCAGCCACCTCAGATTCCGCCCATTCCCCCAGTCGCAGTGGTGCTGCGGGTGGTATCGATTCTCGGCATGGGCCTGACGATCTCAGGCTGCGTGTTGGCGCTCGTTGCTGCCGAGTGGTGGTGGGCGATCGGCACAGGCGTAGCGTTCGTGCCGTTCATGTTGATGATGGGCGTCGTTGACCGGTTGATTCCCGATGTCTCGGAATGGGTGGCTGAGAACACACCGCAACAGGATCAGGATTAACGACGTTCGCCCGCAGCGAGCAATCGCTGCGGGCGACGAGCTGTCTGAGATTGCCCAGTCGGGTCCGCTAGCCGTCGATGCGAGCGGTGGCTGAGCCCTTGACGACCTCAGCGCCGTCTTGGTTGACGGTTGAGACTGCGAGATCGACGAGGCTGACGCCGTCCTCTTCGCGGATGTCCTCGACTGTCGCGGTCGCGGTCAGCGAGTCGCCGGGCCAAACCTGGGCGACGAAACGCACGCCGTACTTGGTCAGGCGGCCGTCGCCGACGTAGTTGGTCAGCATCTTGCCGGTCAGGCCCATGCTGAGCATGCCGTGGGCGAAGACGGTCGGGTAGCCGGCGATCTGCGTTGTGAAGATCTCGTCGGTGTGCAGCGGATTGTAGTCGCCCGATGCGCCGGCGTACTGGATGATCTGGGTGCGGGTGAGGTTGTCCACGACCTGCTCGCTGTGCTGGTCGCCGACGCTGATGTTGGACTTGCTGAGAGCCATGACGATCACTTTCCGTGTGGTTACCGGTGTGGTTACTCGACGACGCGTGAGGTCTGCACGCCGACGGAGCGGGCAGTGACGACCAGGACGCCATCCTGGTTGTAGTACTCGGTGATTGATTCGTTGAAGCTCAGGCTGCCACCGCGACGGCCTTCGCGGGTCCAGCTCTTGCCGGGCTTGTCGACGGCCTTGAGCACGTCTCCAGGCTGGATCGGCGCGTGGTACTCGTAGTGCTGCTCGGCGTGGAAGCCGGTGCCGCCGCCGCCACCGGAGGACTCCCGCTTGACGCCGGTCGGCTCTTTGCCCGAGCCGAACCAGGCCTGTCCGGTCACGGGACGCAAGCTGTAGCCGTCGGTGAATTGTGCCGACGCCTGAACGAACGTCGGCGGCGGAATGACATGACCGGGCTCAGTCTCGGCTGCGGCGTCGGGGTCGTGGTAGATAGGGTTTTCGTCGCCGACCGAGCGGGCGAACAACATGATGTGTCCCTGCTCGACGGGGAATCGGTCGGTGGCCACTGATGGGTCCTTCCTGGATGCAGTTCTGCTTACGGGCGATAGCTTAACGGACACTACCGTGAGCATCGAATGGCCCGCCATTGAAGCTGCAGTCAGAAGTTAAGTCGTGATGAAGAGGCGCAATTGATGACGAAGTCGTTTGAGCAACTACGGGTGGTGGAGTTGGCTGGTTCTCATGCGGGCGCGTTTGCGGCGAAGGTGTTTGCCGACAATGGCGCTCGCGTGGTCAAGATTGTTCCGCCTGGCGGCGATCCGCTGATGCATCACGGCGAACTGCTGCCCTCGCATGCGTTGGGCGATGGCGAAGTTGGGTCGATCTGGGCGTATTGCAACACCTCGAAGCAGGTCGTCGAGGCCGAACCCGATTCGACCGACGTGAGAGCGCTGATCTTGGACTCCGACGTGGTGATCGAGAGTTCCGCGCCCGATCCGCTGGTTCCCGTGACTCGTAATGTTGAGGCTCCGAGGCTGGTCAAGGTGTACCTGTCGCCGTTTGGATTGCATGGCCCGTGGTCTGAGCGCCGCTCGAATGTCTTCACCGACGATGCTGCCAGCGGGCACTTGTATCTCAATGGAGAACCCGACCGACATCCGTTCCGCCGGCTCGGTCGGCATACGGAGTACGCGGCCGGCATGTACGGTTTCATCGGTGCGATGGCGGCGCTGATTGCCCGCGAGTCCGCTGGCGCTGGTCAGACGGTGGAGGTCGCTCACATCGAAGCAATGGTGGCGATGCACCAGCACACAACGACCATGTGGACGCATGCTGGACACGTCTTGACGCGGGTCGGCAACGGACAGCCCGGTATGTGGCATCCGGCGGGCGTGTATGAGTGTCAGGACGGCTACGTCTTCCTCGGGCACGCGGGATCGGCCAAGTTGGATCCGTTCCTGTATGCGGCCGGATTGGGACATGTGCTTGAGGATCCGTTGCTCGCGACGAACGAGTCGCGAGCGCGAAACAAGCAGGGTTTCGACGACGCGATCCGTCCCTGGTTGATGTCGCACACTGTCGACGAGATCTGTGAATTGGGTGAAGCCACGTTCTCGCCGATGGGACCAGTCTGGGACACTCATCAGTTCCTGGCAGACCCTCACATGGCCGCCAGGGAGTTCTTCGTCCCGCTGGACCGCGAGCGCGGCGAGGAGGTGATTCCCCGAGGCCTCTTCAGGCTGGGCGCGGACTACGTGGGGGCGTCGCCGAAGCCACCTCGCACTGCCGCCCTCGACGACCTGACCGACTGGGAATCAGATCACGCAATACCCGCAGAGTCGCGTGACTTGTCGGCCGGCCCACTCACAGGGCTGCGAGTGCTCGATTTGACGCGAGTCTGGGCTGGACCGATCGCAGGGCGATTGTTGGGCGACCTGGGCGCCGACGTGATTCACATTGAGTCGCCCTGGAATCGTGGGCCGCTGGAAGTAGCGGATGATCTGGCAGAACTGACCCACTTGTTTCCTGATAATGAGCTTGGCGATCGTCCCTGGAATCGCAATGGCGGCTTCAACAAACTCGCGCGAAACAAGCGCGGCTTGTCGCTCGATCTCTCGACTCCGCAGGGCCAGGAACTGTTCCGCAGATTGATCGCCGAATCCGACGTTGTGCTGGAGAACTACTCGCCGCGTGTGTTTCCGCAGTGGGAGTTGGACTGGGACTCTCTGCAACGGATCAATCCGAACGTTGTACACACCTCGATGCCGGGCTACGGCGCGACAGGGCCCGGCGCGAATCGAGTGGCGCTGGGACCGGTGATTGAGGCGGCGACCGGGATGACGATGATGGCGGGCTATTCCGACAGCATTCCCTATCGCTCAGGTGTGGCCTGGCCCGATCCGGTCTCCGGCATGAGCGCCGTAGCGGGGACGCTGGTGGGCCTCTGGCGTCGCATGTCGTCGGACGGTGAAGGCCAGCGCATTGAGACGGCGATGATTGAATCGATGGGTTCATTCGCCGGCGACGAGCTGCTCTCGGCGCAAGTGGTCGGTCATCCGCCGCCGCGTCGCGGCAATCGCGAGCCGGGCGTCGCGCCCCAGGGTGTTTATCGCTGCCTCGGCGATGACCGCTGGATCGCAATCTCGGTCACGTCCGACGCAGAATGGCAGGCACTGTGCGATGTTGTGTCCTTGCCTGATGGATGGGCGGACTGGGAGCTGTGGAAGCGGGAGTCGCGACACGACGAGATTGATGTGGCGCTGAGCATCTGGAGCAGGTCAATCTCGCCATCCGAAGCGTCGTTGAAGCTGCAGCAAGCGGGAGTGATCGCTGCCGTAGTCGCCGATGCCCGAGATCTGCTCGAGTCCGAGCACCTGGCCGAGCGCGAGTTCTGGGCCGAAGTCGGCGGAATCGACATGGGAGTGCTGCGATATCCCGGTTGTCCGGTCCGTCTCAGCAGGACGCCGGCGACTTACCGACGCGGCGCGCCCGGTCTCGGTGAACATAACGTAGAAGTGTTGGCCGAGGTCCTGGAGATGAGCGAAGAAGAGATTGCAGCGTTGGCAGAAGACCGCGTCATCGCCGATCGACCGCCGAGTATGGCGGAACTGGGGCGAGCAAGGATCTAGAGATCGTTGCCTCCGTTCAGCCGCGCCAATAGGCATCCGTCATACCCGCGCTTGCCCCGGGTATCTCGCAGCGAGCCTAAAGTCGCCCGCGTAACTGAGGTTGCTCGCTGTCTGGTTTCGTGGCCTGTGGACGCCGGTTCTGTGCAGAAGTCGGCGAGTTTCCCGCGGCAAGCGCGGGAATGACGAGATCTGTGAGTCCCGCGTTAGGGAGTGGTCGGGGTGGGCGGATTTGAACCGCCGGCCTCACGGCCCCAAACCGTGCGCTCTGCCAAGCTGAGCTACACCCCGGTCTTGATCACTGTATGGGCTGACGCGGCTCAGTCGACCTGGACTGCGCCGATCAGTTCGGAAATGTCCGACACACCGTTGTCTCGGCAATACTCGACGATCTCCTCCAATACGCGAATTGCGGCGAAGGGATCGCTGAACGAAGCCGTCCCAACCTGGACGGCGCTCGCTCCGGCGAGCAGGAATTCGACTGCGTCACGCCCGTCGACGATGCCGCCACACCCGATCACGGGAATGTCAACAGCTCGCGCCGTCTCCCAGACGAGTCTCAGTGCGAGTGGCTTGATGGCAGGGCCGGTGAGCCCTGCGACCGGACGATTGGTACGCGGGCGGCGAGTGTTGACGTCGATGCTCATACCGACGAACGAGTTGGCGACGCAGAGTGCGTCGGCGCCGGCGTCTTCGCACGCTCTGGCAACGACCGAGATGTCGGTGACATCGGGAGTCAACTTGGCGATCACAGGCAGCGTGGTCGATGTGACGACCGCTTCGATTGCCCGACCGGCGGCAACCGGATCGCGGCCGAAAGCCACGCCTCCGACATCGAGGTTGGGGCAGGAGATGTTGACCTCGAGTCCCGCGACCCCGGGCGCGCCGTCGAGCACTTGCGCCAGGCGAGCGAACTCGTCGACGGTGTCGCCGAGCATGTTGACCACGACTGGAACATCCCACGTCTCCCAGACCGTCGCGACATCGCTGAGCAGGCGTCGCACGCCGAGGTTCTGGAAGCCGATGCTGTTCAGCATGCCGGCGGGGGTCTCGACGATGCGCGGCGTTGGATTGCCGCGTCGCGGCTTGAGCGTGACGCCCTTGGACAAGACGCCGCCGAGGCGGTTGATGTCGAAGAGGCGGGCGAACTCGATCCCGTTGCTCGACGTGCCTGAGGCCGTCATCACGGGATTACGGAGGATCAGCTCACGCTTTGCACCTGGTGCGAGATCGACGCTCAGGTTCGGCATCGCATCCCTGCCTGGCATGGACGCCGGTGGAATCGTCTCAGCAACGGGCGAGGACATCGGACCTCCTGCCGCGCATGCTAGGGCGCGGGCGGAGTGAGAATCCGGGGCCGGCCAATGCGCCGGGGAACGGGTGACTAGTTGTCGTCGCCGGCGGCGCGGCGGCGCTTCGAGATACCCATGTCGTTCCAGCGCGAGCGGCCCTCGTTGCGATCCCAGATCGAGTCCTCAGACGAGTTGCGGAACTCTTTGGTCTCGCCACAACTGCACACGCCCTCGGACATCGGTCCGTTGGGGGCGTCGATCACCCAGTGGTGAATGTGGCTGGGCGCTTCGCTCTTCACACGAGTCTTGGCTGGCATTCGAGGAACCTTCCTGGGGCTGAGCAACCGGGTTGAGGACGCAACCCGCTCTCTGTCAGTCCCACGTGAGCAGGACGCTACGTACGGCTCGGACGCTGGGCAATACAACGGGCAACACACGGGATCTGGGCCTGTAAAGTGGAATACGCGGCTGTAACTACTTGACGATTTGGGCGTCGATTTTGTTCCAGAGGTTCACTGACGGAAGCCAAATCTGCATGATCGGCATGTCCCGTGTGATTCGATGGCGAGCCACGTTCAAGCGCGTCTGCACGTTGGAGTACGATGAATGCAGCGAGAGTCGATCCTGTAGCAACCGCTTGCGACGATTTCTTCGACATTGATCAACCTTGATTCCTACACACAATCACAACCGACCTTGCATGCCACGCCACCGCCGATTCAGGCGCTGGATTCTTCTCAATCGACACTGCACCTCATCTCACAGTACCGCGGTAACGCGGACCTGGAACTGAGTCAGTAGTGGTCTGGCGGCGGCTGACAGGTCGAGGCGAGGGTCGGGAACAGCCCGGCGGGAAAGGCAATGGCATGGCGCTCACGGTCGAATCGGTCCGCGACACCCTTCGGACCGTTCGCGATCCGCAACTGGGTCGCGACCTGATCTCATTGCGCATGTTCGGCGGAGCCGTAGTCGATGGCGCATCTGTAACTGTGCACCTGACGCTGCCGATTCACGGATACCCATCGAAGGACGAGCTGGAAGAGCGTATCTCCAAGGCTCTTGGAGATGCCGGCGCTGAGTCCGTTTCGTTCGAGTTCCGTGTCGATGTACCGTCCTGGCAAGGCAGCGGCCAGCAGGCTGCGATTGGCGGAGTCAAGAACATCATCGCCGTTGCCTCCAACAAGGGCGGTGTAGGCAAATCAACGCTTGCAACCAACCTGGCCGTCGCACTCGCAGAGTCGGGTGCGGCGGTTGGACTCGTCGATGCAGATGCAACCGGACCCAATCTCCCAACCATGTTCGGTTTACCCAACGGCTTCCAGGCGCAAAGCGAGCAGGGACTACACCCGGTCGCACGGTATGGCGTCAAAGTAATCTCGCTGGGATTTCTACTGCCTCCGGGTGCTCCGGTGGTCTGGCGTGGACCGATGATCGGTTCTGCGATTAAACAGCTTCTGCACGATGTGGATTGGGGCGAGGTTGATTACCTGCTGATCGACCTTCCGCCGGGGACAAGCGATGCGTCAATGTCGATGGCACAGGAGGCTCCGATTGCGGGGGCGGTCGTGGTTTCGACGCCGCAGCAGGTAGCGCTGGAGGATGCAAGCAAGGCGGTGACGATGTTCGAGAAGCTCGACGTGCCGGTGTTCGGCATTGTCGAGAACATGTCCTATTTCATTACGCCTGACACCGGTCAGCGAGTGGAGATTTTCGGACATGGCGGCGCACGGGATGCCGCGGATGATCTGGAGATTGACTTTTTGGGCGAAGTGCCCCTGGCGACGGAAGTCCGCGCCGGCGGCGACGACGGACAGCCGATCGTCGCCTTCGACGCCGAGAATCCGGCTGCCGAAGCCTTCGTCTCGATAGCGAACCGAGTCGCGGTCAAAGCGGCCGCCTCGGCGTTGCTCCAGCCCGTCACGATTCCCGTCCTATGAACGGAAAGTTAGGTAATGGCAAGGTTTTTGAGGCGGTCCGCTTCGACTGAAGCGCCCGCGAGTGAACAAACAGAACAACCCAATCCGCCGGCCGCGCCCACGCAGGCGCCCGCGCAGACCCGATCAAATTTGCAGGCCCCGGTTGAACCCCCGTCGCGCGCTCCGTCGCGTCGCAGCGGACGCCGACGCTCACCCTCCAACGGTTCGAATGCTCCGGCATCATCCTCTGCTTCGGCCTCGACAGCGAAGCCTGCGCAACGTCGAAGTGGACGACGCCCCGGGCAAGACTCGAAGCCAACGGATCCAACTGAGCAAATGCTGGCGTTGTTGGAACGCCAGACGGCTCTGCTGGAGCAGCAGCGCAGCACGATCGAGCAACTGGCCGAGTCGCAGATGCTGTTGACCGAGACCTTGCTGGGTCGCCGCGGAGACGCGGACGCGCCGGCGCGCATCGAGGTGTTGCCGAGATTGGCGATCTTCGTCGACGTGCCCAACATCCTCTACGGGGCGGAATCGTCGGGCGTGCGACTCAATTGGGGCAAAGTCGCCGACTTCCTGTCCCACGGACGAACCCTCGTCCGCGCGATCGCATATGCGCCGATTTCCGATGATCCGACAGCGCGAACCGAGAACGAACGATTCGTTGTTCCGTTTCTCGATCATGGCTACCGGATCGCGACGAAGCCGCTGAAGCGCTTCTCAGGCGGATCAGTCAAGGCAAACTTCGACGTTGAACTGGCGATCGATGTGCTGACGATGTCTGATCGCGTTGATGTGATCGTGTTGGTCTCGGGCGACGGCGACTTCCGTCGTCTCGTGGAGATCGTTGGGGCGCGCGGGGTCAGGGTCGAGGTGATGGCGTTCGGCAAGAGCACATCGGCCGACCTGCGTCAGGTCGCTGATCGCTACATCGATATCGCCAGCCACGCCGACCGCCTGCGGGACTAAGCGTCCAGCAGCGGCGGCGATGTAGCGCCTATTCGGCGGCGAAGTAGCGATTAGCGTCTCGGCGGGCGGTTGGTTGCTGTGACGACCTCAATCGCAGCATTGTTCTGCGGGTGCATGGGGTGAATTGGCAGGGAATTTCACAGTGGCGCTGCCGTTCCACTTCTACATCGAAGGTCCTCCGGTGTCTCAGCAGGCGAAGAACAGGTCAAGACGCAGGTGGATCGATGCAGTCAGGGACGTAGCGAAACGCGAATGGGGCACCGGTCCTCCAGAGAGAGGATCGGTCGTCGTCTCAATTGCTTATTACTACGTGGACGACGTGATTGATGTCGACAACATTCCAAAGCCAATCATCGACGCGATGAACGAGCTCATCTTCGAGGATGATCTTCAGGTCACAGATCTCTTGTGCAGAAAGCGGAATCTCCTCACACCAGAATTCGGCTCGGCCCTGCCCTTCGACCTGGTGAAGTACATTGTTGATTCAAGGCCAGTGCTTGAGATCACGGTGAGTGAGCTAGGTAGTCAGGAGGTGCGCGCATGGTGACCCACCAATCCAGCACTCAGCGCCTTCTCGCCCATCAAGCTGCCGAACGTTACCGAAGAGAAGGATTCGAAGTCCAAATGGACTGTCTCTTGGATTTCGTGCCTGGATTTCGGGCTGACCTTGTTGCTAGGAAGGACGACCAGAACAGAGTGATCGAAGTACTGTCTCGTTCCACATTGGAGGCGAGTCCGGATATCGTCGAAGCAGCCAGAACTATTGACTCCCGGCCAGGTTGGCGGTTTGAACTCATGCTGGTGCCGGAACCAGAGCAGCTAATCGCGCCTCCGACGTTTCACTCCATTGATAAGTCGGCCATCTCTGATCGACTCGACGAAGCCAGGGAGGTACTCGAACTTGGACATACGGAGGCAGCGATGATTCTTGCCTGGACCGCCTGTGAGGCGGCGGTTCGGAAGTCCATGGCCAACGAAGGTGTTGTCGACTCACGAATCACGACGGCGAACTACTTGTTTGAGCAGGCAACATATCTAGGAGTGTTGGATCGTGAGGATTATCACCGGCTGACCGAATTCCAAAAGGCAAGGAACGCATTTGTCCATGGCTTTAGCCATTCGGGTCTCAACGACGAGATTGTCTTGGAGCTGATCGAGTTAGCGGATCGTTTGACCTACGGGACTGACTCAGAGGAACAGCTGCAGTAGATGACGGCCTATTCGGCGGCGAAGTAGCGGGCGCCGTCGCGGCGCGCGGCGCGCCCGATGCCGGGGAAGTTGAAGTGGCCGGAGGCGATCAGCGCGTTCTCCGCTTCGATCTGATCGAAGAGCTTGTGACGGCTGGCGGTGGAATCGTCGGTATTGACGTCTGCGCCCGGGCACCAGTCAGTCTCTGTCAGTTGGACGAGGTGATGCGCAGCGTCACCGAGGACGTACGCCTTTTCGCCGCCGCTGGAGACAGCGAATGAGACGTGGCCGGGTGTGTGGCCCGGTGTCGGCACCGTGACGACCTCCGATGTGAGCACGTGTTCGCCCTCGACAAAGTCGATCAGTCCGGCCTCGACGAGCGGAGCGAGCACGTTGTCGTAGCCGGTGCCCTGCTTGAGTTCGTCGCTGCTCGTCCAGAAGTCCCACTCGACTTGCTGGATGATGTGTCGCGCGTTGGGGAACTGCGGGACGGGCGTGCCGTCGTTGTCGTATGTGTTCCAGCCGGTGTGATCGAAGTGCAGGTGTGAGAATGCCACGACGTCAATGTCGTTGGGAGACACGCCTGCCTCTTGCATCACCGTCGGCAGTGCGGGCGGCTCCTTGAGCGGCATCATGGTCGGACGTCCGCCGATGCCCGAGTCAACCAGGATCGTGGTCCCTTGCGAGATGACGACCCACGCTCCAAGGTTGAGTGTGATATCCCCGTCGTCGTCGAGCAGATCTCTGTAGTTGTCCCAGTCGGAATCCTCGGTCTTGTTGAAGAATGCCGTCGGCGGCATGGCGGCCCATGAATCCTGAACCGCGATGAGCGTTGCTCCGCCGACCTCGAGCTGTTGGAACTGTCCCATGATTGCCGCCTCTCCAGTGCGATTGATCGTTGGTTTGCCGTAGGGAGGCTAGCGGATCAGCTAGTGCGTTCCTCGTCTCCTAACCGGTACGACTCGTCCAGAAGCTCGATGGCGTGGGTCGAGCGGGTCATCATGCGTCGTTCTTCATCGAATCGAGCAATGCCGGCGTCGAGCTGCAGCATGCAGCCGGGATTGGCGGTACAGACCTGTTCGGCGCCCGTTGCGAGCACATCTTCCATCTTCTCCGCCAGCACACGCTGCGAAATGTCGCTCTGTACGACTGAGTAGATCCCAGCCGAGCCACAGCACTTGTCCGGCGTTCGCATCTCGTTCAAGGTGAGTCCCGGAATGCTGCGCAGGACGTCTCTTGGCGCGCTTCGAACATTCTGGGCGTGTGAGAGGTGGCAAGAGTCCTGGTAAGTCACCGCGCGCTCTACACGGCCTGCAGGAGCGGCAAAGCCGATTTCGACAAGATACTCATGCACATCGCGGACCCGCGCTGCGAACGCGGCGGCGCGGGCAGCGTACTCACGGTCGTTTCGCAGCAGGTGTCCGTACTCCTTCAGATGAGATCCGCAGCCGGCCGCGTTGATCAAGATGGCGTCGGGCAGGTCGGACGATTCCGGAGTGATGGCTTCGATGTTCTGCCTGGCAAGATCGCGTGAGGCCTCAACGTCGCCGCCGTGCGCGTGGAGCGCGCCACAGCAGACCTGGGTTTCCGGTGCGTTGACCGCGACGCCGTTGCGTGCGAACACGCGCACGGTCGCCCGGTGCGTTTCGGGATAGGCCAGTGGCATCATGCAGCCCGTGATCAAGGCAGCACTTGCGCGAGCGGGTTGTGTCACCGGAACGCGAGCCGCCTCTCGATTCGAGTAGAACGGCTTGTCGGCGACTGGTGAGAGTTCGTCCACGCCTGCGAGCTTCGGGGACAGCCGATTCAGCAATCCGGTCTTGCGAACCAGCGTCTGCATACCCGTCCGCTGGTAGAGCTTGAGGCCGTAGCCGGCCAATCGCATTCTTCCCGGATAGGGGAACAGTCCGCGCATGATCAATCGCCAGATGATTCGCTGGCGTCGCGGCCATTTGTCCTGTGCGAACGCTTCGGCCCGGGTCGCTTCCATCAGCCGTCCGTACGGAACCTTAGAGGGGCAGGCAGTCTCGCAAGCGCGGCATTGGAGGCATTGATCGAAATGCTGTTGAACTCTGGGGGACCACTCGATTCGTCCTTCGTCGAGTCCTCGCATCAGAGCAATGCGCCCACGCGGCGAATCGGTCTCGACGCCGAGATCGTGATAGGTCGGGCAGGCGTTGAGACAAAAGCCACAATGTACGCAGAGACCGAGTTCGGCGACATCGGGACGATCTTCAGTCAGCCAGATCGTCTCGGCATTCGATGGAGTCGGAGCAATGCTCATTTGTCCAGCTTAGATTCCGTCTACGAAGCGGCCCGGATTGAGGATGGCCTGTGGGTCAAAGGTCTCCTTGATGCTATGCATCAGCCGAGCCCCGGACCCGCTCGGTCCCCAGACGTTGCATGCCTGCTTGAGCTCGATTGGCGCGGATTCAATCGTCAAGCGACCTTGCAGAGGCCCGAGTTCGTTTCTCAGCGACTTGACGGTTTCTGCGTCCACACTTGGCACGTCGAGGAAGAGTAGTCCGGAATCAGCGGCGGCGATCCACGTCGTGGCATCGGGAAGTCGTAGACTTAAGACTCCTTGGGCTTGGATCAGGTTTGCGGGGGGTAGTCCAAGACGGAGCCGCACGTGGTTCTCGGGCGTCTGCAACTCAAGGTCCGTCACCGCTTGCCAGGCCTCCACGATGGCGTCGGTTCTCAGTTCTGGACCATCCAGACCACTCTGGCGCGCCGCGGCCAGGGCTTGAGCGAGGACCTCGTTGGCCGACGATTCCAGGCCGTTGGCTCGGAGTATGAGCGCAGGCTGGTCGCTCAGAATCTCTGCACCGAGTGATCGGGCGTTGGCTGCAGCCTCGCCCGAGAGGGCGACGCAGCCATTGAGGAACGGCGCCGCCCGTGAAGCCGCGCGACCGGCTGCCAGGGCCGAATCGAAACTGTTGGCCGCTATCGCCACGATCTGGTCGCTGGCCGGTAGCGGTCGCAGTTTGAAGGTGAGTTCCACGATGATGCCCAGGGTGCCGAGCGAACCGGCAAAGAGTTTCGGCAAGTCATAGCCGCTGACATTCTTTACGACTCGGCCGCCACCCTTGATCGTGGCGCCGTCGGCTTTGACCATTCGCATGCCGATCAGCCAGTCGCGAGGACCGCCAAACGAGTTGCGTCGAAGTCCTCCGCGTCCGACCGCACAGAGTCCACCCAGCGTCGCGCGTTCGAACTGAGGATGGTCGAGCGGTAGGAACTGTCCATTCATCGCCAGATGTCGCTGTAGATCTGCAAGCGTCATACCGGCTTCCACAGTGATGGTGAAGTCGTTGGGCTCGTAATCGACGATCTGGGTCAGACCGGATAGGTCGAGAGCGATGTCGTATCGAGTCGGTGGCATGCCGAGGTCAAGCATCGTGCGACCACCGAGCGGGATTACTGCGAGATCGTCGGCGCATGCAGAAGTGAGCGTCCTCTCAACCTCGACAAGAGATTCAGCTGTAGCAATGGCATTTGGGATGCGAGAGTCCACAGCAAATCTCGCCAACTCGGGTCCGGCACCTGTTGCGGTTGGAGCGAAATCGGCATCAGATAGGGATGGTTGGTTAGGCACCAAGTTCACTCGCTCTATGGTGATTGAAGTTCGTGGCGCAAGACGAGTCGGTAGCGAGTGCGGCCGCATACAGGCGGCCATCCCCAGTGAGAAGCGGTCGCTCCGCAGAGATTACTTCGAGGATCGCGGAGTCAGTCAGTCCGAGTTCCAAGAAGTGAACATTGGATGAAGCCTGACCACTATGAACGAGCACTTCTTTACTGTCAGAGATCAGATTCGCCAGAGCTGCCATGAGTTGTTCTCGCTCAGGGCTGCCGTGTTGCCCAAGGAGGTTGGAAGCCTCTGTGAGGGTGTTAGGCGTGACCCACACGACACTTCCCGAGTCATCAATCAGTTCGACAAGGGTGTCAAAGTCTTCGGCTGAGTAGGCATCGAGCCGCCTGTGCCGCTGGATCATCCTTCGACTCGTCTTTCCAACGACGAGCAGCACTAAGAGCATTGCATCAACGAAACAGCCTTGGCTAAGCATGAGCAGCCGACTCTAGCTCGGAAGGCTGGGGTCGAGCAGTCGATCCGTCATGGCGACCACTTCACCGTCTTGATCATCGACCTTGACCAGCTTGTAAACGCGGTCGCCGTAGACGGCCTTGGCCAGGCTCGGCGTCAATGTCGCTGAACGGTCGCCACCGACCAGATACGTGAAGCCAATGGTCACTAGCCAGATGTTGTTCACTCGATCAAGGGTCAGTTCCTCGAGGCGCGGTTTCGAGATTCCCTCAGCCTGATAGAGATCAACGATGTACTGTTTAGCGGTCTCTACCGCATCGAGTCTGTCCATGCTGCGCCTCCTCCCACGAAACGTGCCGGATTCACCAGTTTCATACGAACGCCTTGGGGCCGAACTTGGCGATTTGCTGTTGCGCGTGCTGGTGACCGGCTTCTCCGCAGCCGTGTCCCTTGGGGAAGATCTTGCAGGGATTGAAGTTGTCGGTGGGGCCGAACGCGGCCCGCAGGGACTTCATGGCGTCCATGTCGGCGTCGGTGAAGATCCAGGGAAGATAGTCGCGCTTTTCGAGGCCGACCCCGTGCTCACCGGTAATCGCGCCACCGGCATCGACGCAGACGCGCATGATCTCGCCGCCAGCGTCCAGTACCCGTTCGGTGGCGCCGGGTTCTCGCTCGTCGAATAGCAGGCAGGGATGCAGGTTGCCGTCGCCGGCGTGGAACATGTTGGCGACCGGAAGGCGGTATCGCTCAGCGATCTCGTAGACGGCGTCCAGCACATCGGGCAGCTTGGTGCGCGGCACAACGCCGTCGAGCAGGTAGTAGTTGGGCATGATCTGGCCGAGCGCACCGATCGCGCCCTTACGTCCGGCCCACAGATGCTCCCGCTCCTCCGGGTCGGTCGCCGACCGAACTTCACGCGGTTCGAAGCGGTTGAGAATGCCTTCGACCCGAGCGCCCTCGGCGTCGACTTGCGATTGCGGGCCGTCTACCTCAACGAGTAGCACTGCTTCGGCATCGAGCGGGAAACCGGTGTTGAGCACCGGCTCGACCGCGGCGATGGTCATCTTGTCAATCATCTCCAAGGCGGCGGGCACAATCCCTGATGCCACGACCGCCGAAACGGCGTTGGATGCCTGTCGCACGCTGTCGTACACCGCAAGCATGGTCCGAACGGCTGTCGGCTTGGGAACGAGGCGGACCAGCGCTTGAGTGACGATTCCGACGGTGCCCTCGGAGCCGACGACACAGCCAACGAGGTCATAGCCGGGTTCGTCGCGGGTGTCATGCCCGATCCACTGGACCTCTCCGTCGGCGGTCACGAGCTCCAGCGCCAGGACGTGGTTGGTCGTGGTGCCCCAGGCCAGCGTGTGCGGACCGCCTGCATTCTCAGCGATGTTGCCGCCAATGGTGCAAGCTCGCTGAGAGCTGGGGTCGGGAGCGTATGCCAGGCCGTGACGCTCGGCCTCTGCGCCGAGGTCGAGATTGACGACGCCAGGCTGAACGATCGCGGTCTTGTTCTCGACATCGACGTTAAGAATTCGCCGCATGCGGTTCATACCGATGATCACGCCGCCCTTGGCTGCGAGCGCACCGCCGCTCAGACCGGTTCCAGCGCCTCGCGGAGTGACGGGCGCTTCGTACTTGTTGGCGATCTTGATGAGGTTGACCACATCGTCAGTGTTCGCCGGCAACACAATCACATCGGGGTTGCCACGATCGATGGTGCCGTCGTACTCGTAGACGAGCAGGTCTTCATCGTGCCAGACCACGGCCTGATCGCCAACGGCATCGATCAAATCGCGGACCATGGGTGTAGGAGTCTTCATGCTTCGATGATAGACCGCTGTCTACGGCTTCCAGCGGCGATCGAGGAAGTCGAGGACTGCTTCGTTGAAGCGATCTGGTCGCTCGAAGTACACAGAGTGACCGGCTTCAGGTACGACGACGAACTCGGAGCCGTCCATCGCGCGATGGGAGGCTTCCATCGCCTGAGCTGGGACGATGCGGTCGTGCTCGCCGACGATGTAGAGCATCGGCATCCCGAATTGCCGCAACAACGGCATCGATGAGCCTCGCCAGGTCGCGAGTCCGGGTGTGGGAGCGAGGAAGGTTGAGGGCCGCTTCGGATTCCAACCGTTCATGCGTCGGTAAAGCCAGGTGAGCTGCGGATCGTTCGCCTCGGTCGATGGAGCGAGGGCGCGCTGACGCAGCGTCATGCCCTCGACGGTCTTGTAGTGGGCCGCCTGGATTTCGCGGACCTCATCATTGACTGCGCCGGCGAGTGTGCCTGACAGAATCAACGCTTCAATGCGCCCCGGGAAGATCAACGCAAACGGCGTCGCCGTGCGGCCACCCATCGAGTGTGCGACCATCGCGAATCGGTCGATGTTCAGATGATCCAGCAGGGCGTGCAGATCATGCGGAAATGCGCGTCGGCCAGGACCTCCTGGAACATCGCGGCTGAGACCGAAGGCACGGTGATCAAACGTGACGGTGTAGTACTTCTCGCTCAGAACCGGCACATTGCGCCACCATACGAGATGATTTCCGCCTGCGCCATGCGCGAGGATCAGCGCCGGGTTGTTGGGATCGCCGTGGGCCTCGTAGTAGAGGTCAATCTCGTTGCAGTGGAGGAATGGCACGGTGAGTTCGGAGTCTGTGATCTGCTCAGTCGTCGACCGACGCTTGCGCGGCTTCAAGGACCAGTTCGACGCAGCGCAGGGCCGTCATTCGCTTATTGCCTTCGCGATCCGAGTCCCAGACCTGTCGCTCAGCATGGACGCGGTCGCCAGGTCCGACACAGGCAATCCAGACCGTGCCGACGGGACGGCTCTCGGACCCACCGGTCGGACCCGTGATGCCGGTCTCTGAGACCCCGATATCCGCGTTGAGCGTCTCGCGTACGCCCTGAGCCATGGCCACAGCGGCTTCCTCGGAGACGGAGCCATGCTCCCGCAAGAGATCACGTGAGACGCCGATGAGATCGATCTTGGGAACGTTGTGATACGGAGCTGCTCCACCGATCCAGACCTTGGAGCAACCGGCGATGTCGGTGATCCAGTGACCAATGAGGCCACCGGTGTCAGTCTCTGCAGTGGCGAGCGTGAGTCCTCGTTCGGACAGCGTATCGATGAGCTGCTGAGCGGTTGGTTCGGCCATCGTCTGGTCAGCTCTCCGCTGAGAGGTTGTGGTCGCTAGTCTTCGTTTCCGGTCGAGCGATCCCAGGCGAACGTCAGGATCAGGATGAAGGTGACCAGCACGATGAACGGGGCGAGCAAGATGGAGAACTCGTACCACTCTTCGCGGTCGAAGTTGTTCACTCCAGTGCCGCCTTCGTCCGGCGCGGCCTGTTGCGGCAGCGAGAGCGACGTCCCAGCCGGCGCCGTTTCGGCGGCGAGGAGGCCGCCATCGCCCGTGAACACCGGTTGAATGGCAGAAATGACAATCAGCGCCAACGCGGCGGCCAGCGAGAGTCGCGCCATCGGCTTGATGATTGCTCGCAGGACATCTCGCATGGTCTTCCCCTCCGCTGTCTCGCTCTGAGTGGCTATTGACTCACAGGTTATTCCAGCGCGCCCTCTCGCGCGAGAGCATCGATCTTGTCCTGGCCGTAACCCAGCATTCGGCTCAGCACGTAGTCGGTGTCTTCGCCGAGCCGAGGCGCTGGCGAGACAATCTCTGCCGGGGTTTCCGATAGCTTCCAGGGCGGCGGCAGCACCTGTCGCAGATGCGTCTCGGGCGGCCTGACGCTGACTGCGCCGCCACGGGACTGGAAGTTCTCGGAGTGGTGGATGTCGCTGCCCCAGACCGAAGCAGCGGCCGGAACTCCGGCAGCGCGCAGCGTCTCGGCCGTTTCGACGGCTGACTGTTCCGACGTCCAGGCCTCGATCATCGGCTTCAGTTCGTCGCGATGTTTCCACCGTTTGAGGCCCGTACGGAAGCGCGGATCGTCTCGCAAATGGTCAAGACCGCTGCATTCGCAGAGCGCGTTCCATTCTCGGTCCGAGCGACAGGCGATCGCGATCCAGCCCGACTTCGCGCCTTTGTGATCCTCGGAGTACGCCTCAGGCGCACGCATGGAAGCGCAACGGAATACATCGTGCGGGGCATGGGATCGGTGCCCGTTTCCGAGCCGGTCGCCGTCCTTGCCGAGCATGTCGACGTGCAGGAACTCTTCGCCGATGTGCATACCAATCGCTTCCGAGGACGAGGCATCGATGAACTGTCCGATGCCTGTGCGATCGCGATAGTGCAATCCGGCGATCATCGCGAACGCTGCGGCTGTGCCGGCACGCAGGTCGATCGAGCCGCCCATCATCACAGGCGGTTCCTCGGGTTCGCCGGTCAAGTACGAGAGTCCGCTCATCGCCGCAAAAGTCGGCGCGTATCCGGTGTAGTGCCGCTCCGGGCCGGTCGCGCCGAGCGCGGAGGCGGAGATCATCACGATGTCGGGGTTGATCTGGCGCAGGTCGTCGTAGCCCAGTCCGAGCTTCTCGAGAATGCCGGGTCTGAAGTTGTCAATCGCGCCGTCGGCTGTCCGGGCGAGGTCGCGGATGACCTGCTTCGCGCCCTCCATCTTGAGGTTGAGCTGGATTGAGTACTTGTTCAGATTGACCTCGTTGAACATCGGCGCCTGGTTGACGCCGCCCTTGAACGAACCCATGGCCAGTGAACGTTGGCGTGAGTGGTCGATCCGGGTCGCCGACTCGATCTTGATCAGCTCAGCCCCGAGCAGCGCGAGCTGCATCGCGCCGTACGGTCCGGCCCAGGCCCAGGTGAAGTCGATGATTCGCTTCCCCGAAAGCGGTCCGGGACGTGTCGCGGGCGCAACTGGTCCAAAATGACCGTTCAGCTCATGCTGTCCGTTGAGTGTGTTGATTCCGTTGCTGGTGGCGGTCATCCAATGACTCCGGCTCTACGGGCTTGTGCGGGGCTCCAGGGTGCGAGGTGGGAGCGCGTGACGTCGGCAGATGATGATCCGAACAGCGGAGCAGCGGCTCTGGGGCTGCGAGCCGCGCCTGTCCATTGTGCGGCGAACTGGGGATATCGGCCGCGCGGCGCGACCGGGTGCTCAAGCAGATCAAAGAAGCCGCGGACACGCTCTTGTTCGGAGTTCATCACTTCGGATGGACGCATGACGGGTCCGGCCGGGGCGCTGTTGGTTTGCAGCGCGCGAAACACTTCGTCACGTGTGCGGGCAAGGGCCCACTCAGCGATCGCGTCGCCGGCTTCCTCCCCGAGTTCCAATCGATCAATCAACTTGCCTTCGGCGTCAAACGCCCATTCTGGATCGTCCATCGCTTTGATTAGGCCGGCCCACTGATGACCCTGCGGCGTCACAGCGATGATGTGTCCGTCTGAACATTCGAGACGACCACCGAAGGCGCTGCCGCCCTTGGTCGGTGGACGCGCTGGTGGCCCGCCGTCGTTATGGGCAATGGAAATGTCGACGCGGTCCATGTTCATCATCGCGTCCGTTGAGGCGACGTCAACGATCTGGCCGTGTCCGAACCGATCGCGGGCGATCAGAGCAGCCCAAGTAGCCAATGCCAGCGCAGTGCCGCCATCGGCCTCATGCACGTTGGCTCCCGCCATCAGCGGAGCACCGGTGTTTGCGCCGAGGTTGCGCCGAACGCCTGCGGCGGAGCCTGAGGCGTGTGCTCGGGTCAGGGCGGTTGACGGCCATTCCGCGGCGCTGCCGATCAGTCCAAAGGGCGTCACGGCGGCGATGATGAGCTGTGGGTACAGCTCCCGCAGGTCTTCAGGACTCAGGTCAAGTTGCGACAACTGCCTCGGTGTGCGGTCGGTGATGAAGACATCGGATTCGGAGATCAGCTGTTGCAGCACACGGCGGCCAGAGTTGCTCTCCAGGTCGAGCGCCACGCTTCGTTTGGAGGTGTTGTAGGCGAGCCACGTCGTCGAGGTTTCACGATGTGGCGACGGTTCGGCAAACGGAGCCGTGCGCCGCGCGACATCTCCTGTCAGAGGCTCAATCTTGATCGTTTCGGCGCCAGCGTCGGCAAACAGCTTGGAGGCAAATGGAGCGGCGACCTCTTCGGCCAGTTCGACGACACGCACGCCCTCCAGCAGCGGCGGGCCGAGGGCTTCAGGAGCTTGCGTGGGATCGCTGGATGGCGTGGTCATTCCGAGACAGTCTAGAACGCAATGGCAGGTGCTCATAGACTGCCTGCGATGAGCGAGCACGATCAATCCCAGCCCAATGTCTCCCGGCCATATGACGGGGTGCGAGTCCTCGAACTCGCCGAGGGGATTTCCGGCCCCTACGCAGGACGCTGGTTAGCCGCGCTCGGAGCGGATGTCGTCAAAGTGGAGCGAACGACTGGCGATCCTTCGCGGGCATTCGGTCCGTGGCCCGACGATCTGCCCGACGACGAGACCAGCGGACTTTTCCTGTACCTCAACGGGGACAAACGCTCGGTCACGCTGAACCTCGACACGTCCGACGCGCGCGAGATCCTGCGCGAACTCGCTGCCTCGGCGGACATCGTGATTGAGTCGTTCGAACCAGGCTACCTGGCCGATCGGGGATTGGGCTACGACGCGCTGTCGAAGGACAATGCCGCGCTAGTGATGATCTCAATCACGCCGTTTGGACAGACCGGACCAAACGCCAATCTCCCGGCGACCGAACTGACCCTGTACGCCGCTTGTGGACAGATGTGGTTGACAGGTCACCCGGATCGGCCGCCGCTGAAGAACGGCGGGGCGCAGCCGTCGTATCAGGCCGGGTTGAATGCCTTTGCGGCAATCTCGGGCGCGTACTACGGAGCAGTGATGCATGAACAGGGTTCATACATCGACCTGTCGATGCGCGAGACCTACGCGGCGATGGCCGAGGCGTTCCACAC
Source organism: Dehalococcoidia bacterium (assembly GCA_965207365.1). Taxonomy (GTDB): domain Bacteria; phylum Chloroflexota; class Dehalococcoidia; order Bin125; family Bin125; genus Bin125. Next base: position 2,965,426 of record OZ242281.1, read on the forward strand.
CCGAGCATCCCAGCTTGGAATCGAAACGCAGCGCTCGGGCAACAATCTCAACGCGCTCTGGGGCGTCTACGAATTGGCCGACGGCTACGGCGGCATTTGCGCCTTGCCGCGCAACTACCCGGCGTTTGCGGAGGCCGTGGGACTTCCGGAACTGCAGGAAGACCGCTTCGCCGATCCCGGCCAGCGACTGCTCAACAACGACGAGTTGATGGCAATCATGTTTGGCTGGTTCATCGGCCAGACTCGCGAGGAACTGTTGCAATTGGGCATCGAGAATCGTGTGCCCTTCGGATTCGTCGCCACGATGGAAGATCTGACGAATTCCGAGCACCTCCACATCCGGGACTTCTTCGCTGAACTGAACGACGACCGAGCCGGTCCGTTGACCTATCCCGGACGCCTGTGGCTCAGCAACGGACATGACTGGAAGATGGGTCGTGCGCCCTTGTTGGGCGAACACAACGTCGACGTCATTCACGGCGAGCTGGGGTATGAACGCGAAGACCTGGTCCGACTACGCGAATTGGATGCGATCTGATGTTTGATCCCGGCCGTCCGCTCACTGGTGTGCGAGTCGCCGACCTGACGATGATCTGGGCCGGTCCGTATGCCGCGAAGATTCTGGCCGACCAGGGCGCGGAAGTGATCAAGATCGAGTCGCCGCGCGCCTGGGACAACATCCGCACATTACTCCCGCCCCCGGTCGCGCCCGGCGAACACTGGTGGAACACGAACTTTTACTTCCACGAGTACAGCCGGAACAAGAAATCGCTCAGTCTCGACCTGGCGTCCGACGACGGCAAGGCGATCTTCGCCAAGCTGTTGGGTCACTGTGATGTCGTGATCGAGAACTACCGCACCGACGTGATGGACAATCTCGGTCTCTCATATGAGTGGCTGAGAGAGCAGAAGGAAGACATCATCGTGGTCGGGATGGCGGGCTTCGGCAAAACGGGTCCGGAGAAGGACGCTGTTGGCTACGGACCGATCATCGAGATGATGAGCGGCATGACATCCACGTCCGGTTATGGCGATGACGGCGTTCCCTACAAGAGCGGTATCTCTTACGGCGATCCAATCGCGGGCGTCTGTGCTGCGGCGGCCGTGGCAACGGCGCTGATTCATCGCAAGCGAACCGGACAGGGACAATACATCGATCTGGCACAGCGGGAAGTCATGTCGACGCTGCTCGGCGAGTTCTACATGGACTGGTCGATGAACCAGCGACTGCCCGAACACATGGGAAATGGACACGACTGGATGGCGCCGCACAACGTGTATCCCTGCGCCGGCGAAGACGAGTGGTTCGCGATCTGCGTGCGAACCGACGGCGAATGGGAAGGGCTGAAGCGGGCGATGAGATCGCCGGAGTGGGCCGAGCGCAGCGAGTTCTCCGATCAGATCCAGCGCTGGGAGCATCGGCAGGAGTTGGACGAACTGGTCGGCGCTTGGACTTCAACGATGTCGAAAACTGATGTATTCGATGCGCTGCATCCGGAACAGGTCCCGTCATCGCCGGTCTGGAAGATGCTCGAAGCGTTGCGAGAGCCGCACATCAAGGCGCGAGGTTTCTACGAGCCGCTGCGACATCCCGAAGTGGGCATCTGGGCGGTGCATGGCTGGCTGTGGCGTACTGACGGAGCCGGTCCCTGCATTTTGGCGCCGGCCCCTGAGTTTGGCCAGCACAATGCCGAGGTGCTGGGCGGGCTGCTGGGGATGTCCTACGAGGAACGGTCCGCGCTCGAAGCCGCCGGCATCATCGCGTCGCGCCCGGAAGGCGTTCCGCTCGCCTCAGAGATGCCTGCTACGCCTTCGATGCTCTGACGATTTCGGCTGATTCCAGGGCGAGCGCAAACTGCTTGACGTGCTCGTCGACGCTTCGACCGACGGCCTCGACCCAGGTGTCGGACTGTTCCAGCCGCCGGCTGATTTCGACGATGTCCTCATACCAGTGCCATGATTTGCCGATCGGCGAAGGCACAGCCAGGCGCAACGGCCGTTCATCGTCCGGCAGCCAGAAGTACGCGTACCAGCCGTGCCGCCGGATGACGCCTGCCTGCATCAGCAACACATGCGTCACGCGATCGCCCGGCGCAGGATATTCCTCGTCAACGGCGCAGCGAATCAGGAAGTTGAACACGGAGAACTGTCCGCCTCGTTCCCCCGTTCTCAGTTGGCCTATCGAGCAGAGGCCGTCGGCGATGGCTAGCAGCCGCGCGGCCTGATCCTTCGGCAGCCTGGCTTCCTCGAGCGAAGTCGGCGGCTCATCCCTGGTTGTGGAAGTCATCGAGTGTGGCGCGGAGCCCTCGCTCCTTCAGCGAACGGTTCATCTCAAGTACCGGATTGGTGAAGTGGGCGATTGCGTCGATCTCGACGCCGCCCATCAGCGCTTCGCGGAATCCTTGTACCTCCTGGGTGCGGTTGATGGCCTTCTTCTGCAAGACCAAGATTTCCTTCGGCGTCTTGGCAACGAGTTCGACATAATCATCGACAAAGCCGTCCAGTTCAGCGGCCGGTAAGGAGCGGTTGAACAGCCCGATTTCCGCCGCCTCTTGTCCCGAGATCATGCTGCCGACCGGGAAGAACAACTCCTTCGCGCGCTTTGCGCCGACTTGCCAGGCCCAGAACGACGCGACGAAACCTGCGCCTAGCGGCAGTTGCGGCGCTCCCACACGAGCATTGTCGGCCACGAAGGTCACGTCGCAGATGGTGGCTAGTTGCGTGCCGCCGGCAAGACAGTGGCCGTGCACTTTGGCGACGACGGGCAATCTCAGATCCCAGATGCGCAACCAGTTTCGATTTAGCTCTTCCAGCCCGTCGCGGTCCCGTGAGATCGCTGATGACTGGTTGGCCGCGACCCCGGATCCGCCGACCAGGTCATAGCCGGCGCTGAACGCGCGACCGGCGCCGGATACCAGAGCGACGTGGATTGCATCGTCGCGCTCGGCCTCAACCAACGCCTCGACCAACTCGCGTTGCAGCTCTCGAGAAATGGCATTGAGTTTTTCCGGCCGGTTCAGCGTGATCCTCGCGACACGACCGACGTGATCCACGGCAATGGTCTCTGGCACGTCGCAGCCTCCGTTCGAAGTCGCCAGCCAAGTCGAAGTTGGCGGGCATAACAGATCGTGGACATCGTATTGGGTTGCATGCCGACGTACATCTGTTCTAATATCTCAGTAGAACGCAGGTACTACGAATGAGGTTGGACATGGTGGTCGTGACATTGCTGGTGTTGGCTGCATCGATCTGGCTGCTGTGGGAATGGCGAACCGGTGCGTTGGCGCCCTCTGGACACCTCGCTGGCCGGCGAATTGCGCCGACAACAGTGGGACGGCGTCGGTCCTTGCCGACATCTGCGGCCCTGAATGTCGATGCCGACGTCAGCTCGCGCATGTCTCCAGGGTCTTGAGTGTTGATCGTCAACAGTCATGCTTCACAATTGCGGACTAGGCATGAACGCCTAGACTGCCCACGGAGCGTGTAATGACTACTAGACGAGCGATAGCTAACGATCGAGGTGGCGAAGCCTTGGACCTGTTGTTGAACGTCGTGCTGCTGAGAGGCATGCCGCGTTCGATGTTGCTGGACCTGGCATCGAAGTTGCGGCCGGTGCGATATCGCGCACACACGGACATTTTTCACGAAGGCGACGAAGGGGCGACCCTCTACATCGTGCTCAAGGGCGCGGTGAAGATCTTCATTCCGTCGTTGGACGGTCGTGAAGTGGTCCTGGCCGTCCACCGCAAGTACGACCTCCTTGGCGAAATGTCCTTGCTGGATGACCATCCTCGGTCGGCTTCTGCGACAACAATTGAAGACACCGAAGCGGTCAGTTTGAGTCGGCATGATTTCCTCTCAGTGCTCGACCGCCATCCCGAAGCGCAGCGTGCGATCATCGATGTCCTGGTTGCTCGCCTACGAGCGACGAATCAGTCGATACAGGATGCCTACCTGCTTGATGTTCCCGGACGCCTGGCACGGCGGCTGTTGACGATTGCTGAAGAGCACGGAGAAGCGACGGACGAAGGCATTGACATCGGACTGCGCGTGTCGCAACAGGAGTTGGCCAACATGATCGGCGCCTCGCGAGTGGCGGTGAACAAACAACTGCAGCAATGGCGCAAGCAGAACATCGTGGACGTCAACCGGCAACGCGTCACAATCCTGAAGCCGTCGGCGTTGGAGCGTGAGTTTTCGCTGTCGCCGTAGCCGCGCTCCCACCCTGATCGAGTGTTCAATGGCAATGAAACAAGCAACGAACCAACCTGTGAAAGGTGAGTGATGACCGAACCACTGAACGACCAGCAACTGGCAGACTTATGCGCCTGGCCTTCTCCCGCGATTGCCAACGCGATTGAAACGTTCAACGTTCAAAGCCGAGCCACCGGCTTCATGACTCCCGACATCCTCTGCCGGTTCCCGGACATGGATCCGATCGTCGGCTACGCCGCAACCTGCAAGATTCGCGCTTCGGTTCCGCCCGGCGACGACCCAGAGACAAAGTCGGCGCCGGACTGGTGGGCTCACATCGAGTCAATCCCCGGGCCGCGAATCATCGTCATCCAGGATCTGGATCAGCCGCCGATCGGCTCGTTCTGGGGCGAGGTCAACGGCAATATCCATAAGGCATTGGGCGCGATTGGACTGATCACCGATGGCGGCGTGCGCGACCTGGACGAGGTGGAAGAGATTGGATTCCAGTTCCTGTCGAAGGAAATCCTGGTCTCCCACGCCTACGTACACATCGTCGAGATTGGACAGCCGGTCACAGTGGGCGGCATGACGGTGCACCCTGGTGACCTGTTGCATGCCGACAAGCATGGGGTCACTGGCATTCCGCAGGACATTGCTCCCGAAGTCGCAGCCGCAGCACAGGCTGTTGAAGACCGTGAGCGCGTGATCATCAACTACGCCAAGTCTGAGGACTTTTCGCGTCAAGGTTTGTTGAATGTGATGCAGGGTCGGGCGCCCTACGCCGACGAGGAGTAGATCTCGACTTCCAGAGCTCCAGAGGGAGCGGCGACCGACGGCAGGCGGCAAGCCTATCTGCGCCGGCGCGAAGCGGGCATGTTTGCCCCCTTCGCGTCACGTGACTTCCGAGTGCTCTGGCTCGCCATTTTTCTGCGCTCCGGCGCGTTGTGGCTCGACCAGGCGGCGCGTCCGCTGCTGATCGCTGAACTAACCGGTTCCGCGTTTCTGCTGGGCGTCGTGCTCGCCGTGCGGATGGCGCCCAATCTGATCCTGGGCCTGTTCGCCGGCGCAGTCGTGGACCGCTATCCGCGTCGCCTCATCCTGGCGCTGTCTCAGGTCGGCAATGTGGCAGCATCCGGAGCCCTGTTTGCGTTGCTGTTGTTCGACGTTGTTGAGGCCTGGCACGTCATCGCGCTGGCCGCGGCGGCGGGAGTGAACATCGCCTTCTTTCAACCGGCGCGGCAGGCAATCTTGCCTGCGCTGGTTGATGATTCGGCATTGCGCCCGGCCGTGGCCTTGTCGCAGACGGCGAATACGGTGATGCGTATCGGCGGCGCGCTGCTGGCCGGATTGTTGCTAGCCTTCGCCGACTTCACCTGGATCTACGGCGCGATGACCGGCATCTACGTCGGGGCGGCGGTCTGCACGGCGCTGATCCGCAATCGAGGAACTGCCGGCGCGGCTGCCTCACGAGCGAGCGGATCGCTCTGGCGGCAGACATCAGCCGGTGTGCGCTGGGCCATCGAGACGCGTTGGCCCCTGGCGGTGTTGGCAATCTCCGTTGTCATGTTCATCTTCCTGGTGCCGTATCAGGGCGTGTTCATTCCACTGATCGTTGTGGATGTGCTGGGAGAGCCAAAGTCCTGGGTGGGATATCTGATGGCGATCGGAGGAATCGGAGCAGCCAGCGGTTCATTGGTCCTGGCTGGACTTCGCTCGATCCCCGCTCCGGGTCGGCTGATGGCCATGCTGTTGATCGCTGCTGGACTCGGATTGGCGGCGATGTCCGGGGCGCCACACATTGCCGTGGTCGGCGTCTGTGTATTCGTCGCTGCCGCGTGCTCGACGAATGTCATGTCCCTAGCCAATCTCACCTTGCTCGCGCAAGCTCGGGAAGGCATGGCAGGGAGGGCGCTGAGTCTGATGAACGTTGCACGCGGGATGATACTGGTCGGCGCGTTAGTCACAGGCGGTCTTGCCGACTTGCTCGGCGTGCGGACCGGTCTGCTCACAATGGGCATCTGCCTCGCTGTATGCGCCACCCTGATGCTGGCATCACCACTGGCTGGTCGAGTGAGTGATGAAGATGGGGCTGTGAACTAGACGCACCGCCAGGGTCACTAGGAACAGAGTCTCGGAACGTTAGTTGTCCCGATGTGTGTTTCGATACGCATCGACTCCTACAATGCGCGAACACCCTGGACGCTCGATTCTCAGCCACAGCAGCATCTGGCGACTTGTTTGAGGGTGCGCGGTGACTCCTGAGCCGAATGGCGACGCCGACTCTACGCAGCAACAGCGGCTGTCTGGGATGCTCGTTGTGTTCTTGCTGTTGGACCAGGCGGAAGGCTGGCTGGTCATCGTGCTCCCTGCCGTCTCCGGCGTAAGCACCGGCTTCTTCAATCCGGGCAGGCGCGCCATGCTGCCGATTCTGTGCGACAAATCTCATCTGCGTTCGGCAATGGCGCTCTCGCAGACTCGACAAGCGTCAATGAGGATGGGTGGAGCGCTGCTGGCGTTGTCGACGCCGCGGGTACGTTGGTGGTTGTGGCTTCGACAGATGTACGCGGATGTGTCGAAAGAAGACTGGCTCCGCTCCAGTGAAGGCGATCGCTAGCCGCAACCCGATGTTGGCCTCTCGGTCGGCCAGGATCCCGCTGTCGCTTCCACGGACACCTCGTTCGAGCCTCGCATCACGGTAATCAAGAGTTCGTCGCCGGGCTTGATCGACGCCATCGCATTTGTCAGCAGATCGAAAGAATGAGCCTGATTGCCATTGACTTGCAGCACAAGGTCGCCGGAACGCAAGCCTGCGTCCTCTGCAGCGGAGCCGCATGTCACATCAAGAATCTCAAGTTCATGTTCATGCTCCCGGAAACTGATTCCGAGATAACCGCGTTCGAAGTCTGTGCCCGTGAGCAATGTCGGTAGCGCCCGCAGCATCGCGTCGGCACTGACGGCAAATCCGATACCGCTAGAGACGCGATCAGGACTCTCGATCTGGGTCGGAATGCCGATGACGCGGCCGCGCTCGTCGATTAACATGCCGCCCGAGTTGCCGGGATTCAGCGCGGCGTCGGTTTGAATCGTGTTGCGTAGCGGCTCCCAGGTCTGGCCGCCGCTTAGCCGGTTTCGCCCAAGCGCCGACACGATCCCAACGGTGAGGGTGTTGGGAAGGTTGAATGGCGCTCCCAATGCCCCAACGGGATCTCCAACCTGGAGCTCATCAACTCTGCCATAGGTCGGCACGACGATTTCCAGTTCCTCGGGGTCGACCTTGAGCAGCGCGAGATCGTTGCCAGCGTCCTTGGCGATGTACGCGGCTTCGAGACGTCTGCCGTCCTGCATGAACACGAACAGTTGCTCGGTGTCTGCGACAACGTGGAAGTTGGTGATGATGTGGCCGTCTTCGCTGACGAAGAAGCCTGAGCCTGCGCCCTCTTCGGTTTGCACGGTCACCAACGATGGCACAGCTTGCGCGTAGATGGCGGCCCAGTTGACAGAAGTACGTGTGAAGTCCGACAGCGGGACGGACGGTTCAGCCGGCGCGGACGGAGTGGCCGTACGCCCCAGCGGTTCGGGGCGGCCATTCAGGATCGATACGGCTGTCCCAGCACTGGTCTGCGATTCCCGCTCGTCGAGAGCAACGAATGCTATTGCAGTGACAAGCGCCGTGATCACAAGTGAACACAGTAGGGAAGCGAAGGTTGCGCGTCGGCTCATATCGGGTGCTCCATGGCCTCAACGTACATCGGCATCATCTGGTCAAAGTCTACCTATTGTGGTCCTGCGAGCACTTCGATCAGAACGCTTACACGCCCTTCAGGAAGGATGGCCAATCGCTGGAAGGCAGCCTCGGACAGGTCGACGTGATTGTGACCCAGCAGCCCGGTGTCCTGGACGATGACATCGACAAATCGTTCGTCTCGCCAGATCCGCAACCGCGTGCCGCATGGCCACGTCACGGCGGCGCCCACGGTGACATCCTGAGGGTCGTATCGATTGTGCGGCGGACAGAACATCACACCGCCCGCCAACGAGGGATGGTAGTAGGTGATTTCACCGGGAACGATCCGCGACGCGCGCTCGGCCTCGACAATCCCATTGGCCGGATTCCAACGCGCTCCGGCAACGCGCATCCGCAGCCAGACGGCGTTTCCCGGGTGCAGAACGGCGAACAATTGCTCGGCGGGCTGACCCGGCGAGTAGGAGATCCACTCCTGGAGATCAGTGTTCCAGCGCCGGGCCTCGCTGACCGAACCATATTCTTCGACACCGAACACATCCCAGACTGGCTGATGCAGTCCCGACCAGCCCACATACGACCAACCAACCGGCAACTCAACAGCCTCGGGCAGCGCGCCTCGGAAGGCTGGCTGCGACCAGTGGGCGTCTTCAATCACGTGGAGCCACAATGGCTGTCCATGTCGAATGACGCCGATGGTGTCGATGGAGGTACCAGGCGCATACGCCAACCAACGCTGAGCGGCGATGTCCCAGCCGTAGGCGATTCGCAATGCAAGCGAAGATGTCGCTTCTGCAATCGGAAGATCGGGGCCGCGCCAGGAATGCGAATTCCAACCGGCAACAAGCGTGATCCCCTCGGTCTCTCGAGCGAGGGCAGGGATTCCAGGACCGACGGCCGCTGTCAATGCGCACGCCGCCCCTGCACATAGGAAGCTTCGGCGGCTGAATCGGCGAGTCACTGACGAGCCTGCCAACCTCGGAACGCGAACATGGCAACGGATGTCGCGACGGCGACGTTGAGGCTGTCGATGTGGCCCGAGAGCGGCAGCTCCAACTGCAGCGCGGCGGCGTCTATGAATGTCTGAGGCAGCCCATCACCCTCATTGCCTGCGACGATCAGCGGACGCTGCGGCCATTCGGCCTCCCAGACCGGTTGAGCTGTCGGTCCCTGTTGGATCGCCACAATCTCGAATCCCTCCGCTGCTGCCTGTTCGAGACACTCAGCCGGGGAATCGAATGTCAGCACTGGCAGCCACCAGTCCGAGCCCTTGGTCGACGGTCGGTAATAGAAGTCGCGTCCGACAATCCAGACGGCCTCAGCGCCTGCGGCTTCGGTGCTCCGTATCAGCGTCCCGAGGTTGACGCCGTAAGAGAAGTTAAACGCAGCGACAGCAAACGACTGAGGCCTGGGCGGTGGAGCCTCCTGGAATGGCAACCCGAAGGGACGCACATAAGAAAGGTTGCGGTTGCCGTTGTCAGTGGGTCGTGCGGCGATCGCGTCGAGCGCCCGTTGTGCTCGGTCGCGAATCGCTTGATCTGGATCTTGGAGTAGTCGCGTTAGGAGCGTAGCTGCGGGAGCACCGATCGCAGCCAGGGCGACGCAAGCAGCTCGCCTCGACTTTCGTTGTCCGGTCTCAAGCACCGGATCGAGCTGTCGACAGACCTCGTCCGGGTCGAGCCGAGGCAACAACGTCATCGAGCGTCTGCGCATGCGCTTGTTGGGCGAGAGCAAGGCCGGAAGCAGCGTCGCCACCACTGCCTCGGCTGGACCGAGTTGAAGAGCAATCCGCGCCTCGCCCCGAGGAAAACCGTGATTGGTATTCAGTGCGACTTCGACGGTGCGTTCAATCCATCCCGGAGACCGAGCTTCCGCATCAGCACGGACCGCAAGTCCAGCCTCATAGGCGGCTTGCTCCTCGGCGTTGAGGTCGGGAACTGAATCGATTTCGGTCATGCGGGGTTTACTCTGCGCCACAGTGGATCATCGTATTGCGAATGCCAACCGTTGGGGCGCGAACCCAAACGTATTGTCGGGCATAGGTAGACAGCGGCCGAAGAGGAGCGACGAATGACCACGCGTGAGATTGAGATTGACGCTGAGCCGATTGATGTCTTTGAGGCGACCGTCGAGGTCCTCGAGCGGGCGATCACTGAGGGCGCGTTCAAAGAGATTGTGAACGAGGCGCCTCGCCACTATGCGATTAACTGGTCAACCGCCGTGACCGGCGCTCGGTATGACTTTCGCTTTGAACGAGGAACCGGCGGGACCACCCGGGCTGAGGCGGTCCTGGAGTTCTCGGGCGTTCTGGGTCCACTGTTGACCCTCTTGCGTGGCGCTGGGAACGGGCGGCACTTGGAGCAGATTCTTGACGATATCCAGGATCTGGCCGAGTCGGAGGAGTTCTATGAAGACTCGGATGACGACGAAGCGGACGACTTGAACGACGAGGAACGAGAGGACGAAGAACACTGAGTCGGCTGTTAGCCTCGCCGCGTACTGAAGTTCGATTGATCGTAGAGGAACCGACATGCAACTGAGCGGAATTGACGGCAAGGTCGCCGTGGTCACAGGCGCTGGACGGATGCGCAGCATCGGCCGTCCGATCGCGGTGGAGTTAGCCAGGCAAGGCTGCGATGTTGTGCTGACCGGCACCGGACGCGCGGCCGAGAACTATCCGGACGACGAGAAGGCCGTCGGCTGGCGGGATATCGAATCCGTCGCAGACGAGGTCCGAGCTGAGGGGCAGAGAGCCCTGGCGCTGGTTTCCGATGTCGCCGACTACGGTGCAGTCGAGGATCTCCTGGCGACGACCCTCGGCGAGTTTGGCCGGGCCGACTTCGTGGTCAACAACGCCGGCGCAGCTCGAGGATCTGACCGCGTGCCGGTCGTCGACATCGACCCGGAGCTGTGGCGCGTGGTCATGGATGTCAATCTCAACGGCGCGTTCTACATGAGCCAGGTCTTTGGTCGGCACCTGATTGAACAGGGCGACGGTGGCGCGATCATCAACATTTCCTCGATCGCAGGCAAGATGCTTGGTCCCAACACGGCGGCCTATGCCGCCTCGAAGGCCGGGTTGCAAGCGATGACCGCTTCGATGGCGCAGGAGATTGGCAAGCACGGCGTTCGCGTCAACGCCATCTGCCCCGGCATCATCGACACGTCGCGGATGGATGACATGGGTCGGGGCGAATTCTGGCAGCGCGCGATCGACACACGAATTCCCCTCGGTCGCGCTGGCGAAGGCGAGGACATTGCCTACATCACCGCGTTCCTCTGCTCGCAGCAGGGAGAGTGGATTACAGGTCAGTCGTACAATGTGGACGGCGGGACCTGCGTTCAGCATTAGTCCTGCCTTGACGAGACTGCACAACGCACAGGAACAGACCTGAACAGGGGTTGAGTATGGCCGATTACGAATTCATCAAGTACGAGCAGGACGGCAACATCGTCACGATCACGATTAACCGCCCCGAGCGCATGAACTCGATTCATCCGCCGACGACGGCTGAGCTGTCCGACGCCTGGAACACTTTCGCGAACGACGACTCCGCCTGGATTGGCATTCTGACCGGCGCAGGCACGCGAGCGTTCTCGGCCGGCAACGACCTCAAGTACACGGCCGAGATGTCGCGATTGCCATCTTCCGAGCGCCCGACATTCGATCCGGTCGCCGGCGGGTTCGGCGGCATCACCGCCGACTTCGACTGCCCCAAGCCGATGATCGCTGCGGTCAACGGATTCGCCCTCGGCGGCGGTTGCGAAATGGCCATGGCCTGCGACATCGTCGTCGCTGCCGACCATGCTGTGATGGGATTACCGGAGCCGAAAGTCGGTCTGATGGCCGGAGCCGGCGGCGTGCATCGTCTGCCGCGACACATCCCACTCAAGATCGCGATGGGCTTCATGCTCACCGGACGACACGTGCCCGCGCCCGACGCGCATCGCTGGGGTCTCGTGAATGAAGTCGTTCCGGCTGAAGACCTGATGGCGACCGCGCGCCGCTGGGCCGAAGAGATTCTGCTCTGCGCGCCCATCTCCGTGCGCGCTTCCAAGGAAGCGGCCTACAAGGGTCTCGACCTGCCGCTGCCGGCAGCGCTGACGCACTCGTTCCACCAGCAGCGCATCATGGGCCAGTCGGAAGACCTGATCGAGGGCCCGCGCGCCTTCGCCGAGAAGCGCACCCCGAACTGGAAGGGCCGCTAGGCCGCTCTCAGTCGCCCTTGCAGAACGCGGCGATGTCGCGTGCCGTGTCCTTGGAGATTTCGGGGCACGGAGCGACAAAGACATCGCCGCCGTGCACGGTACCCATCACCTGACGGCATCTGGCCTTCTGTCCTGCCTGCAGCAGGAGCCGATAGAATTCGATGCCCTCGTCGCGCAGTGGGTCGCACTCGTTAACCGAGATGATCGTCTCTGGAAAGCCCTGAACGTCTTCCTCTGACGCAAACAGCGGCCAGGCCATCGGATCCTGAGCCTCGAATGCTTCGATGCCATACGCATACGCGTGCGAATTGTTGTGCAGGTCGAGGAAGATGCCGTTGTTTTCAGTGGACGAGGGCAAGTCGTCGCGAGGCCAACTGCCAGCGATGTATGGGCAGAGTGCGTACAGCCCTTGAATCTTGTCGGCGTCGCCTTCGCTCGTCAGACGTAGGCCCAACGCAAGCGTAAGATTACCGCCGCCGCTGGCACCGGAAACGATGATGCGATTCGCGTCGAGACCGAAGGCGTCCGCCTGATCGATCAACCAGTGCAACCCAGATACGCAGTCGTTGAGGCCTGCCGGATAGGGCGCGATCTCGGGAACTGAGGAAGGGACGAGCGAGTTTCGGAAGTCGACCATCGCCACGGCGACGCCCAAGTGTGCGATCAGACGCCCCCAGGCGCTGCTGAGTGGGTCGTAACAGGATCCGGATTGCATGCCGCCGCCATGGATGTAGTAGACGGTCGGTAGCGGATCGTCGCTCTGGGGCCTGATCAGGAGCACATTGACGGTGTTGCCGTCAGGCATGGATTTGAATGTCTCGTCCGAGATTGTGAGTCCGTCCTTCGGGGCCAGCAATTCCAGCTCGGGGCTGGCCATCGATTGCATGGCTCTATAGCGGGCCTCAAGCGCTTCAGGAGTATTCAGGCGCTCGATGACCTCCTCACGGCTAGAAACGTTCGGCTCGGAGACCGGTGGCATGTTTCCAAAGATGACTTTGAATCGCGGATCGATCCGGGGGTCTTCGCTGATACGGCTCAAGAGATAGCTCCAACTCGATGCTGTGGACGTGGCTAGGGGTCCGGCGTCCAGGGTGGATTGGCAGTCAGCTCAGCCATACGACCACCCGAATCGGGCACATCGTGGCTGAGCTTGCGTCCGTATCCCTCAGCCCAATCCGGCGGCAGGACCTGCTGCACCTCGTGCCAGCGGAGCGGCTGCGCCCGCGTGTTGCGCGATGCGTCGGTCACGTCGGCGAGCCAGATCGCCATGTCGCCGCCGTCCATGTAGTTGATCACGCGGCAGGTCATCCAGCCGAGGACGCCATCGAGTATTGGCAATCCATCGTCGTGATGATGCCAGCCAGGACCGTCGAATTTGTCGACCTCGGTCTGTGAGCGAAATCCCCAATGTTTGACCCAATCCCATTGCTCGCGGGCGATGACGTGCACCGCCAGTTGTCCTGATGCTTCGATCAGAGAGTTGGTGTGGTTCCGCTTTTGAATCTGTACCAGGACTCGCGGCTGCGCCGGGACGATTGATGCCGCGAATGCGCCGACCGCGATCTGACCGCCGCGTTGCCCGTTGTGAGCGGCAGTGACCACTGTGAGCGGCGACCACATCAGCGTCAGTAGCGTAGGAGCGTCGGAGAGCGGCATGTCCGGAGGCTAACGCTCCACGTTGGTTGGTTGCGCGCGACGTCGCTGTCGCCACCAGACCCAGACGATGGGCGCGGCGAAAAACAGCACGATCGCGACAAACGCGCCGATCAAGATTTCGCGGTTGCGCTCCAGCACGGCGTCGCCGAGCACGGCCGCGAAAATCAGGATCGGCGCCGAGGCCAGCACAGATATCACGATGTAGTACGCGAAGCGCATTTGCGTGAGTCCAGCGGCGTAAGACACGTAATCGACGCCGGCCACGGGAAACAGCCGCAGCACGATGAGCAGCCGAATGCCCAACCGCGCCCCAAGCTCGTCGATCTTGTCAAGCGCCGCCTGCGATGTCAGCCGTCTGAGCACTGGTCGGCCCAGGCGCCTTGCGACCCAGAAGCAAATCGTCGAACCGATGGCCGTCGCTGTAATGGTGTAGAGGAAACCCAGTGCGGGACCGAAGACCGCAGCGGCGACCAACGGCATCGGCGCGGTCGGCAGCGGAGCGAAGAGCATCGACAGCGCGAACACCACGATGTACACGATCGGTCCCCAGACGCCGAAACCGTCGATCCATTCCTCGATTTCGGCCTGCTCCCATGGGAACCAGCGCTCGTATGCGAGATAAGCGCCGATCAGAATGGCAATGACAGTAACGCCGAGCAGGAGGAGCAGCGCTGCTCGGCGCCGATTGATTTGCCAGTTCTGCATGTCGTCACTCTAGTTTGACCCTTAGCCAGCGGATGCGCTCGCTGTTGTGCGCTAGTGTCGAATCATGGGTTACGCAGGAGGTCAACTATGAGCGGGACGACGACAATTGACCAACAGTTTTTCTCGAAGCACGCAGAGTCGGCGAGACGGGCGGAAGAAGCGCGGACGGTGTTTCCTGGTGGGGTAACTCACGACGCTCGCCACTTCGAGCCGTTCGGCATCGTCGTCGATCGCGCAGTTGGGCCGCGAAAGTGGGATGTCGATGGCAACGAGTACATCGACTACGTGATGGGCCATGGAGCGCTGCTGTTTGGTCACAGTCATCCATATGTGGTCGAGGCGGTCACGCAACAGGTGGCACGCGGCACGCACATGGGCGGCTCGAGCGATCTGGAGCGTCGCTGGGCTCAGGCAATCCAACGATTGATTCCCAGCGCCGAGAAGGTGCGATTCACCTCATCGGGCACCGAGGCGACGATGATGGCTGTGCGTCTCGCCCGGGCAGCGACCGGCAGAGATCGTTTGCTTCGTCTGGCCAATCACTTTCACGGCTGGAACGACAGCGTCTTTGCAGCTGGTCGAACATCGGCAGGCGCTGTGGCCGCCAATGGCCAGCCAGAGGCGATGCAAGACTTGATCTCGGTCTTTGAGCAGACCGACGTGTCGGGAATCGCGGCCGCGCTCGCCTCGAAAGAGTACGCAGCATTAATCATGGAACCCACCGGCTACTCCTGGGGGACTTGCCCGCTCGAACCGGCCGTGCCGCAAGAACTGCGCGACCTGACCGAACGGCATGGCACGCTCCTGATCTTCGACGAGGTGGTCACTGGATTCCGTGCGAGTGCGGGCGGTGCGCAAGAACGGATCGGGGTTCAACCAGACTTGACCACATTGGCCAAGATCGCAGCCGGAGGCCTGCCCGGAGGCGCAGTGGTCGGGCGTGCCGATCTGCTGGATCAGATCAGCTTCGATGCCGGCGGCGGACGCGTGGCTCATCCCGGCACGTTCAACGCCAATCCGCTGTCTGCTGTCGCGGGCGAGCGAGCGTTGCGGGCCGTGGCCGAGGAAGATCCGAACGCGGTGGCCAATGAGCGTGCTGCTCAGTTGTCGCGCGGACTGAATCGGGCGCTGGTCGAGGCAGAGCTCCCCGGCTGCGTCTGGGCCGATGCGTCGATGGTGCACATCATCCTCGGTCAGGATGTAGAGCGTCCCGGCGACGGCGTGAATTGGGATTGGGCCCAGCATGGAGGCGCACAATCGACATTGCCGATGACCGCCTCCGAGGTCGCCTGGCCGTTCCGTCGCGCCTTGCTTAACCACGGAGTAGACCTCATGGGCATGGGCGCCCTGGTGTCTTGTGTACACACCGAAGCGGATATCGATGCCACCATCGAGAGCTTCATCGGGGCGTTCTCGGACCTGCGCCAGGACGAGATTCTGTAGCGGATGCTGGGTCGCGCAGTGACCCCAGAATCCTGTAACGAAGTCGCTAGCGTGGTGCGGTCGATTGTGGGATTATTCACGTAATATCCGCACTGACGGCCTCATTTGCATTGACTCCGACAGTCAATGTCTATGAATCGATAGACGTAGACGATATGACACGTACCCAGTATCCCAACCAAGCAACGCCGACCGACTATGCGGGACTGCACGATCCGCTGAGTTTCCGTGATGCTTGCGGTACTGGATTCATCGCTCGGCTGGACGGAGTCGCGACCCATGGGCTGGTCCAGCAGGCCGTCGAAGGCGTCGTCAGCCTGACGCATCGAGGCGCGGTCAACGCCGACCCGGATACGGGTGACGGCGCCGGTGTGACGATCAGCATTCCCTACGCAATATTGCAAGACGATCTGGCCCGCCTGGGCCGAGCCGACGTGAGCCAGGCTGATCTTGGTCTCGCCATGGTCTTCCTGCCAATGGACAAGACGGCGGCTCAGCGCGGTCGAGTGATTCTCGAATCGGCCGCAAATCGAACTGGACTTGACGTCATTGGCTGGCGTGTCGTGCCGACCGATCCGTCGGTGCTCGGCCATTGGGCTCTGGGCAAGCTGCCCTGCGTCGAACAGATGCTGTTCGCGCGACCCGCAGGCGTCTCAGACGACGAATATGGTCGCCGCGTGTATCTGTCCCGCCGCCGTGCCGACACCGAGTACCGGGCGCTCAGCGACGCCGGCGCGGACGATCCCGCCGGCGAAACCTACATCGTGTCCATGTCCACCTCGACGGTGGTTTACAAGGGGCTGATGGTCGCCCCGCAGCTCAGTAAGTTCTATCCCGATTTGACGAATCCCGAGACCGTCTCCGCGCTGGCGTTGTTTCACCAGCGCTACGCGACCAACACGCTGCCCGACTGGAAGATTGCCCAGCCGTTCCGCTACATCGCACATAACGGCGAGATCAACACCTTGCTTGGTAACCGTCACTGGATGCGGGCGCGTGGACCGGCATTGCAGTCGGCAGCATGGGGCGACGCCGTCTCCGAGCTGCATCCCGTGCTGGGATCGGTGAGTTCCGACTCTCAGGCGTTCGACGAAGCGTTCGAGCTGCTCGTGGCGTCCGGGCGCGGCGGATTGCACGCGATGATGATGCTGATCCCCGAAGCCTGGGAACAGTACGACGACATGGACCCCGAGCTGCGTGGGTTCTACGAGTATCACGCCTGCCTGACCGAACCGTGGGACGGACCCGCGGCGATGGCCTTCACAGACGGCAAGATTGCCGCCGCAGCGATGGACCGCAACGGTCTGAGACCAGCCCGTTATCAGGTCACTCGTGGCGGATTGGTCGTGATGGCGTCAGAAGTCGGCCTGATTGAGCTGGACCAATCGGAGATCATTGAGTCAGGCCGGCTCGGACCAGGCCAGATGGTCGCTGTAGACACCGAGCGCCACGAAATTCTGCGCAACGACGACATCAAGAGCCGCGTGTCCTCGCGACGTCCCTATGGGCGCTGGGTGCGCCACTACATGGGTCGCTTGGAACGAACTGCGAGCATCGACGCGTCGGCGATTCCACAGCCCGATGAAGGTGAGTTGCTGTCTCGGCAGATACTGCACGGCTACTCGAAGGAAGAGATCGAATACGTCCTCAAGCCGATGGCTCGGCAAGCGAAAGAGCCGGTCGGTTCGATGGGCGACGATACTCCGCTCTCAGTGCTGCACGATCCCGCGCGGCCGTTGTACACCTACTTCAAGCAGAAGTTCGCCCAGGTCACGAATCCGCCGATCGACTCCATCCGCGAGCGCAACGTCATGTCGCTCGACACCTGGCTTGGCCGGCGACAGTCGCTGCTCGAGGAGGTCCCTGAGGCGGCGAGACTTGTGCATCTGGGCTCCCCGCTGCTGCTCAGCGACGAGTTCGACGCGCTGGTCGGTTTCCGCCAGCCAGGATTCTCTGCTGCGGTGCTCGAGGCGTCGTTCCCGGTCGAAGATGGGCCTTCGGGACTTGAGGCCGCTCTCAACGCCCTGTGCGACCACGTCGACAACGCGATAGAAGACGGCCACTCACTGATCGTTCTGAGCGACGAAGAAGTGGGACCTGAGCGCGTACCGATTCCCATGTTGCTTGCCGTGTCGACCGTTCATCATCACATGATCGACAGTGGACAACGCCTCTCTGCCTCGATTGTCGCCAACTGCGGCGACGCCCGCGATGTACATCAGATTTCCTGCCTGATCGGCTTTGGCGCGGATGCGATCCATCCGTATCTGGCGCTGCAGACTCTGAACTCGCTGCACGCCGAAGGCGAGTTCGAAGACATGGACGCCGCCGAAGTGATTGATCGCTACGTGCAGGCCGTCGATTCGGGGATTCTCAAGATCATGTCGAAGATGGGAATCGCAGCGCGTGCCTCCTATCACGGAGCTCAGATCTTCGAAGCCCTGGGTATCGGACAAGAGGTCGTTGAGCGCTCGTTCCCCGGCACGCTCTCGCGGATCGGCGGCGTTGGATTCGAAGAAATCGGCGCTGATGCGCTCTCGCGCCACGAGCTTGCCTATCCGGCCGACGGGCTGGATGCCGGTGGTTGGTATCGATATCGCCGCAACGCGGACTATCACGCCAACGAACCGCCGATCTGGCGCTCATTGCACAAGGTCGTCCAGGGTGGCGGCGCCGAGGAGTATGCGACGTACGCCGAGCGCGCCAACAATAGGCAACCGACCGCGTTGCGCGACATGCTGGGTTTCAAGTCGGACCGAGAACCCATCTCGTTGGACGACGTTCAGGCGCACGAGGAGATTACGCCAAGATTCAGTACAGGTGCGATGTCGCTTGGCGCGCTCAGTCCCGAGACTCACGAGGACATCGCCCGAGCGATGAATGAGCTCGGTGCTTCGTCGAACACGGGCGAGGGCGGCGAGGATCCGCGGCGCTTCCTTGAGTCTGGCGACAAGTCCGACGCGAACTCGAACATCAAACAGATTGCCTCAGGACGTTTCGGCGTGACTCCGGCTTATCTGGGCAGCGCCAGCGAGATTGAAATCAAGATCGCTCAGGGGTCGAAGCCGGGCGAAGGTGGCCAGCTTCCCGGCCACAAGGTGACGCCGTACATCGCCATGCTGCGGCATTCGACACCAGGCGTCGAACTCATTTCTCCACCTCCGCACCATGACATCTATTCAATCGAAGACCTCTCGCAGTTGATCTACGACCTCAAGATCGCCAATCCGCGGGCGCGGGTCTGTGTCAAGTTGGTCGCCTGCGAGGGTGTCGGCACGATCGCCACCGGCGTCGCCAAGGCATATGCCGATGTCGTGCACATCTCCGGCGCAGACGGTGGCACAGGAGCATCGCCCCTGTCGTCGGTCAAGTACGCCGGCGCGCCATGGGAGCTCGGAGTCAAAGAGGCGCACGAGGCACTGGTCGTCAACGGATTGCGCGGACGGATTCGGCTGCGCACAGACGGCGGCTTCCACACCGGGCGCGACGTCGTCGTGGCTGCCATGTTGGGCGCCGAGGCATACGGCTTCGGGACCACCGCGCTCGTCGCCCTCGGTTGCAAGATGGCACGCCAATGCCATCTCAACACCTGCCCGGTGGGCGTCGCGACACAGCGTGAGGATCTACGAGCCAAGTACTTCGGCAAGCCGCAGATGCTGATTGACTTCCTGCTGCACGTTGCCGAAGAGGTTCGAGTCATCCTGGCCGAGCTCGGCTATCGCTCAATCGAGGAGATCATCGGCCGTAGCGACCTACTTGAACAGATTCCGCCGCGGACGGGTGAACGCGCAAATCTAGTCGATCTGTCAAAGCTGCTGGCCCCGATCGAAGCTGCCCCTGAGTTGCCCAGGATGCGCACTCAGGAGCGGAATGATCGTCGGGACGACGTCCGACTTGACGACGAGTTGCTGGAGATTCTCGAGCCGCACATCCAGGGTGAAGAGCACATCTCGGCGAAGTTTGACATCACGAACAAGCACCGCACGGTTGGCGCGCGGGTCTCCGGCCGGATCGCACAGCAATATGGCGATCTGGGAATGCAGCGCGGAACGATCGAGCTGCATTTCACCGGCTCGGCCGGTCAGTCGTTCGGCGCATTCCTGGTGCGCGGACTGCGTTTGTTCCTGCGTGGAGAGGCGAACGACTACGTCGGCAAGGGCATGGCCGGAGGCATGATTTCGGTCGCGCCCAAGCATGGCGCCGGCTTCCGCGGTCGCGACGCCGTCCTGGTTGGCAACACCGTCCTCTATGGAGCGACGGGCGGAACGCTCTGGGTCGCTGGACGTGCCGGCGAACGATTTGCGGTCCGCAACTCAGGAGCGCGAGCGGTGGTCGAGGGAGTCGGCGATCACAGCTGCGAGTACATGACTGGCGGCACGGTCGTGGTGCTCGGTCCGGTTGGCAGGAACTTCGCCGCCGGTATGAGCGGCGGTACCGCCTACGTTTGGGACGCCGATGGAGACCTCGAACGCCGGATTAATCCCGCCATGGTCGACCTCGAGTCGGTCACCGATCCGATCGAAGCGACCATGCTCGAGGAGATGATCGAGACGCACTCAGAGCGCACCGGCAGCCCATTCGCTCAGGAAGTGCTGGAAAACTGGGATGTGGTCCTGCGCCAGATCGTGAAGGTTATCCCTCGCGACTACAAGCGAGTCCTGAGAGAGCGAGAGGCAGAACGAGCGATGGCCTTGGCTACACAAGAGTAGCTCTGGGCCTCGGCACAAGAAGTCGGTCGTTAGAGTTTGATCACAAGTGGCAATGGACCCCGTCATTCCCGCGCTTGACGCGGGAATCTCGCCTCACCCAGTCCGCTCGCAGCATTCTGCACGTTGGCCGGAGACGCCTCGAGTCTCACGCACACCACCGTTGTGGGGTTGACACCGAGATACCCCCGTTCAAGCCGGGGGCAGGCTCGGCGGCAACCACGGGAATACCGAAGTGAATTGCGCCGGAATCAGATAGGGCGAGGACGTGCTAGTTCAGCCAGCTCAGCAGTCTGTTGCGCTGCGGCTCGATGGGCTCAAGGGTCGGGTCGATGGTCAG
Organism: Dehalococcoidia bacterium; assembly: GCA_965207365.1. Lineage (GTDB taxonomy): Bacteria > Chloroflexota > Dehalococcoidia > Bin125 > Bin125 > Bin125. The sequence goes on from OZ242281.1 coordinate 2,986,424, forward strand.
CGCAACGCGCCGACGTAGTATCGTAGTCCGGCTTGGAGGTGCGGGCTCAGGCGCCGGCACTTGTGCCTGACGCCATGTGTCGCCCAACCGGAGCGCTACGACGATGGCCAGGGTCATGGTCACTGCCGGTACCAGCACGCGAACCATGCGAGCATTGATTGACGGTCTCGCAACCCGATTCTTCAATCCGGACCTGAAGGTCTGACGCCAGTCGTTGCCACGTTGACTCACGGGAGCAAGGGGCATCGCTTCTTCGACGATGACTTCAGGTTCGCTGCCATTTGCGCCATTGGAGGGCGGTTCGGCGACGACGGGGCCCCAGCCATCCAGTGCGAGCACGGTGCTGGTCGCCTGACTGGTTGCGCCGTTGGGGTCGTGCGGGTGGTTGCCGTTGGGGGTCGACATCGGAGCTCCGGTTAACCGTCTGAATCGAATCGGTCTGGTCGCTGTCTGGCCCAGGAAGCGATCAGCGGGACCGAATCATGCAGCCGTCTGGTACGCGAGCCGCCATTCTCGGTGGCGGTTTCGACCGTTGAAGGTCGCGGTATGGAACCTACTGTAGGGCCTGCAGCGGCCTGCGTCGGCAAAGCGGGCGTGGGTTGGGCAACGGCAGCCGCTGGCATGGCTGGAGGTCGCGACGCGCCGGCTCCAACAGGCGCTGTCCCTGGTGGGCCTCCTGGCGGACCACCAGGCGGCCCCGGACCAGCGCCGGGCGGTCTGTTGGCGGACGCCATCGCGCGGGCATTGGCCATCATTTCCGCTTGTGTCTGGAATTTAACCCGGGGCAAAATGATCGCGATGGCCAGCACGACCAGCATCACAATCGACGAGTACAGGAAGACATCGGTCACTGGTACAGCCAAGGCCTCGCGGGCGGTCATAATCACAGCATCCGAACTACCAGGCGATTGCCGTTCGAGTCCCTGTCGGAAGCCTTCCAACGCGTCTGGATTGAGCAGCGTTTCCGGACGCTCCTTGAGCGTGTCGAAGCCGATCGGGAATGCCTTGGTGAGCTGACTGGAGAATCCACTGACGATCATCGCGCCGAACAGTGAGACGCCGATTGCTGCGCCGATCTGCCGAAAGAATTGATTTGTCGCCGTGCCAGCGCCGAGCAGATTGAACGGCAGTGAGTTTTGCATCAGCAACGAGTACAGCGGCATCAAGGTGCCCATCGAGGCGCCCATGATGAACATGTAGACCCGGGCGAGCGTCAGGCTGGAATCGACTTCAAGCGTCGAGAGCAGGAACAGCGCAACGGCCGCGCCACCGCCACCAACTACGGCGAGGACCTTGTACTGTCCTGTCCGCGCGAGCAGTTGTCCGGTGATGATCGACATCGGTACGACGCCGAGGCTCATCGGCAGTGTCACCAAACCGGAATTGGTGGCGGAGATCCCCTGCGCTCCCTGGAGGAAGAAGGGCAGGTTGATCATCGCGCCCATCATCGCGACCCCGACGGCGAACATCACCACAGTGCAGAGGAAGTAGATCCGGTTCTGGAACATGGGTAGCGGCATGATGCCGTGTTCGCCCTTGCGACGCGCGGTCCGCCACCAGATGAATGCCGCGACAACAGCGACGATCAAACAGGCGATGATCGGCGAATCGAGCCAGCCAAACTGGTTGCCACCCATTGAGAAGGCCAGCAACAGCGGTGTCACGGCGACGATGAGCAAGCTCGCGCCTAGCCAGTCGGTCGGCTGTCGGTTGGGATGTTGCGGCTTCTGCCGGGGCATGATCAGCGCGATCGCGAGCAGGCCCACGCCGCCGACCGGAATGTTGATATAGAAGACCCAGCGCCAGGAGAGTTCGTCGGTCAGTACCCCGCCGGCGAGCGGGCCAATGATGCTGGCCAGCGCGAAGGTCCCGCCGATGATTCCGGCCCAACGGCCGCGCTCGGCAGGCGCGAAGTAATCGCCCATCGTCGTAAAGGCGTTGGCCATGATGAATGCAGCGCCGAAGCCCTGCAGCAGTCGGAAGCCGATCAGTTCCCACATGCTCCCGGACGCACCACAGAGCGCAGAGGAGATCAAGAAGATCACGATGCCGGCAAGCAGGAACGGCTTGCGACCATAGACATCGGAAAGCTTGCCGATAATCGGAACGATGACGGTTGAGCCGAGCAGGTAGGAGGTCGCCGGCCAGGCGAAGAGGTCAAGCCCGCCGAGGTCGCCGACGGCCTTAGGCGCTGCCACGCTCCAGATGGTCTGGTCGAGCGCTGCCAAGAATAGCGACAGCATGACACAGACCATGATCAGCACCTTGCGGCGCTGTGGCAACATCCAGCCAGGAGGGACCTCGCCCATACCCGGCATGCCCATCGGAGGCCCGCCTGGAGCTGTAGCAGGCGGTCCTGTAGGGGCGCCCCCTTGTCCGTTCGTCGAACGTGGCGGCCCCGCAGACATTACATCACCTCAGGATCCATTGGCCACGGCGCCAGGACGCCCTGGCGTTCAGCCTCGGCTGTCAGCAGTGTGAAGGTGCGGTCGATATCGTCGAGTTGCTGCTGGCTGAAGTTGCGGAAGATCTTCCATATCTGGGCCCGGTTGCGAGCCCGCAGTTCATTAATCACCCGCATCCCACGTTCCGTCAGCCAGATCCGGACCCGTCGCCGGTCCAGGTCATCGCGCTCGCGACGGACCAGACCGTCGCGGACCAGGCGGTCGACGATGCCGGTTGCCGTTGACGGTCGAACCTTGAGCTGCGCGGCGACCGCTCCGGCGGGAGTGCCAGGACCGGCCTGCAGCATGTACAGGACACGAAGCTGAGACATCGTTAGCCCCAGCTCCTCCCATACCTCCAGACGGTTGGGGTCGAAGACTCCTGCCGCCCGGCCATAGTTGTCGAGGATGCTCTCAATCAAGGCGTCAATCTTGGAGTTGACCGTCGTCATGATGAGCCGCCTTTGCCTATTGATGCTGGGAAAGCAATGCCGCGTTGTTCGCCCAGGGCGATCAGTTGCTCGATGGTCTCGTCGTCCAACGGGATTCCGTGCTCGGCGCGCTCGGCGCGCGCCATTTCTTCCGGATCGCCCGGAATCACGACTCGCTCGACGCCGTCGACCGGGGCGACTTCACGAATCGCATCGGCCATTTCCTTCATGCTGGACTTGAACTCGTCAGGATCGCAGAACAGGTCGATTCGCCAGGCTGCGAACCATTGTCCCTGGACAAGATTCTGCCCTCGAGGCGAGAACAGCCCGGAACCGTCGCCTGACAGCACACCCGTCATGATGTCGACCATCAGTCCGAGGCCATAGCCCTTGTGCGAACTGGTCTCAATCGTCGAACCGAGCGGCAACAGTCCGCCGTTCTTGCGCAGGATGAACGGGTCGTCGCTGTGGTTGCCGTCTTCGTCGACCGCCCAACCCTCGGGCAGCGGCTTGCCTTGCCGTCCGGCGATCTCCAGCTTGCCGCCTGCGACTGCTGTGGTTGCGACATCGAGCCGGAACGGAGTGCCGCCGGCAATCGGCGCAGCCATGGCGATCGGATTGGTACCGAAGACGCGACCCTTGCCACCCGAGGCCACCGCGATCGGTGGCACATTGCACATCGCCATCCCGATTAAGTCGTGCTCGACCGCCATGTGCGCGTAGTATCCGGCGGCACCGAAATGGCGTCCGTTTCGTACGGTGACCATGCCCATGCCGCTCGTTTCGGCCTTCTCGATGCATGATGACATCGCCTTCTGACAGACGATGGTGCCGAATCCACCATCGCCGTCCCAGGCAGCCGACACCGGCGTCTCGCGCAGCACCTTGATTTCAGGTGTCGGATTGACGACGCCCGATTCAAAACCCGGCGCGTAGCCGATATGCCAGGGCAGATGTGCGATCCCGTGAGACTCGATGCCAACCAGGTCAGCGTCGATCAGGACATCGGCGCCGATCTCCGCGTCATCGCATGGCACTCCGTAGGACTGCAGCACGGCCGAAGTGAAGCCACGCAGGTCGGAGGCGTCAAAGCGATGACGTGTCTCGGGCGCTCCCCGCCCGGTCCAGGCCACGTCTAGTCCTGGCCATAGCTACGGACGGTGCGCAGTCCCTGCGACGAGGCTTGTGCCATGAACTGTCCGTCACTGCCAGAGGGAATGTAGAGCCAGCCCTCCTCGGCGCGGCGCTTCGCTTCGACGGGGCCAGATGTGAAGATGCCCGGTGCGACGCGGTTGTCGATCCGCTGTGAGGCCGCCAGCACCTCGGCGCATGCGGCGACATGGTCCGGGTGAGGGTTGTCGGGTCGGACCGGGATGCCCATCGACTTGGCCAGGTCAGCCGGGCCGATGCAGGTCGCGTCGATGCCGGGTACAGAGAGAATCTCGTCGATTCGCTCGACGGCCTCGATAGTTTCAATCTGAATGATGCAGGCAATTTCGTTGTTTGCCTCGTCGCCGTAGTCAGGGCCGCCGTAGAGAAAGCCTCGATATGCACCAAAGCCGCGCAGTCCATCGGGAGGATACCGGCAGGCGGAGACTGCCTGCTCGGCCTCGGCGCGGTTGTTGACCCAGGGAATCACGACGCCGTAGGCGCCGCCGTCGAGGATGCGCTTGATTGTCACCGGGTCGTTCCACTGCGCTCGCGCCATTGGAATGGTATCGGTGGTCGAGATGGCCTGGAACATCTGAATCATGGTTTGGAGGTCGACGGGAGAGTGTTCGCCGTCGACGACGAGCCAGTCCCAGCCCTGGTGAGCCATAGACTCAGCCGCGAGCGTTGAGCAAGTGCCAAGCCAGGCGCCGAACGCCGGCTTGCCCTCGGCCCACAGCTGTTTCACCGTGTTCGGTCGCATCAAATACCTCCGCTAGCGGGAACTCGATCTGTCACTTACGTTGCAAAGAGCCTACACGATGAATGAAAACACCTCTGCCATGAACGCCATTCCTGTTCTGGTCTCCTGGTCATCGGGCAAAGACTCAGCGTGGGCGCTGCATGTGCTGCGCCAGCAACCCGAGCGATATGACGTTCGCGGAATCTTCACCACCGTGACGCCACACTTCGATCGCGTCGCCATCCAGGCGACGCCCCGTCGAGTGTTGCGACTTCAAGCAGACCGTTTAGGACTACCGCTCTACGAAATCCCAATCCCGTATCCATGCCCGAACGAAGCGTATGAAGCGGCGATGTTGCAATTCCTGGAACGCGTCCGCAACCTTCCTGATGACTTGACGGCTGACACCTTTGCCTTCGGTGATCTGTTCCTTGAGGACATTCGCGAATATCGCGAATCGAATCTCAATGGAACCGGATTCGATGCGATCTTCCCAGTCTGGGGAAGTCCGACGGCCGAGCTTGCCCAGACCATGTTGGAGTCAAACCTCAAGGCAATCGTGACGGCGGTCAGTCCGACGTCGCAGTTAGATCGCAGCTTCGCCGGTCGATGGTTCGATCAATCGTTGCTCGATGACCTACCTGATGGCACGGATCCGTTAGGCGAAAACGGTGAGTTTCACACCTGCGTCGTCGATGGTCCAATGTTCGACGGACCGATCGCCGCTCGACCGGGACAAATCGTCGGGCGGCCGGTCAGTCGCAACCACGACGGAAGCGGCGGAACGGTCACCGCCTGGTACGCCGACGTGGAACTGCTGACGAGCTAACAACGAAGCGCTTTGCCGGAGGCTTTCGTCTCATTTCCCCGTCATACCCGCGCTCGCCGCGGAGCCTGCCCCGGCCTGGACAGGGGAATTGCATCGCAACCTGAACACTCGTCACAGACGCATCGTGATTGCCGCGTTGGAGCGCGGCAATGACGAATGAATCGCGTGAGCCTTAGCGATCCGGGTGAGGCGACAGCGACACCTTGTCCAGCACCGCCCTATTGACGACTGATCGCGGCATGTAGCCCTGCAGCACGTCGGCGGCCGCTTCGCCCACTCGTTGCAACAGCAGCGGCGCGGACGCGTCCGAGTAGTATGCCGAGTGCGGTGTTGCGATCACGTTGTCGAACTCCAACAAGGGGTGATCCTTGTGCACCGGCTCCGGATCCCAGACATCCACGCCCGCGCCAGCGATCTGGCCGTTCTTGAGCGCGTCGTACAGCGCCGATTCACTCACGACGCCGCCGCGACAGGTGGTGATCAGGTAGGCGGTCGGCTTCATCATCGCCAGTTCTGCCGCGCCGACAATCCCACGAGTCTCCGGACTCAACGGCGGATGCACCGAAACGTAGTCGGCCTGCATCACCTCTTCAAGCGAGGTCAGCCGCACGCCAGCCGCCTCTGCTGCTGCCGGGTCCTGGTACGGGTCGTACGCGATTACGTTGAGCCCGAATCCCTGCGCGCGAATCGCCGTTTGTTGGGCGATGTGACCGAAGGCAACCAATCCCAACGTCTCTCCGTAGAGCGGCCCCGATGGTCCCAGCGGAACTCGATCGCCCGAGCGCGCCGCGTTGTTGTGCGCGATCAACTTCCGATTGAGTGCCAGCAACAGTGACATCGCGTGCGTCGCCACCTCATTGATGCAGTAATCGGTGATGTTGCAAACAACGATGTCGTAATCTATCGCGGTCTGCCAGTCGATGTTGTCAAAGCCGATGCCATAGCGCACGACGACCTTGAGATTGGGCGCTGCGTCAAAGACGTCCTTGCCGACCTGTCGATAGCCGCAGATGATCCCGTCGGCGTCGGTCACGTGCGCCGGAATATCCTGCTGCTGTTCTGGTGTCAGCGCGATCAGCTCGGCGTCGGCCATGGCCAACTGCTCTGCTTCCGCTACGTGCGGTTGCCGATCGGGACGCGAATCGACATGGTAGACCTTGAATTTCGCCATTGCCAACTACTCCTGCTTCTCGTGGTGCGTTTGCTTCGATTGCCCGCACTTACAGCCAGGTTTGGATTCTTGATCGCGGCTGGTCTGGAATCACGCGTTTCAGCCGCCGACCATCAGCAGTGAGCGTAAACGACATCTGCTTCCCAGGCTCTAGCTCTGGATGCAGGATGCGTTGGACCAGGCGGAAGGACTCAAATCGAATCAACGACAGACGAACTTGCTGTTTGTCCGCCGTCGGTCGCGCGGCCAGCACTGCATCCGAGAGTTCAGCCAACGAAGCCTGCTCGACAAGCAACAGATGCTGAACGATCAGTTGCTCAACGACATCCAGTTCAACCTCTATCGGATCCGGCCGCAGACGCTGCTTCAGCGCTGTCCGAACTCTGCTGAGTCGTGACTTGAAGGACAGCTTGAAGGACAGCTTGAAGGACAGCTTGAAGGACACTTTGAAGGACACCGGGCGTCCTAGGCGCTGAGGTACGCGGCGATATCGGGACCGCCCTTGGTTAGTACGACACCAGCCTCTTCGAGGCTTGATATCTCTTCGTCAGGGATATCGAGCCATTCGTCGAGGACCGCTGCGGTGTCCTGTCCGAAGATCGGTCCATATCCGTAGACCCGACCCGGAGTGCGCGACAGTTTCAGCGGCGACGCCGCCATCGTGACATCGCCCGCGATCGGGTGCTGCACGGTGGCGATCATTTCCCGTTCTGCAATCTGTTCCTGATTGACTGCCTGGCCGATCGTGTTGAGCGGGCCAATGGGAATGCCGTAGTGGGACAAGACTGAAACCCAATGGTTCGTTGACTGCCTGCGTGTCGCCTCGAAGAGCACCGGTTCCAGTTCGGCATGGTTCTCTGTGCGCTTGAATGACGTCTCAAAGCGTTCGTCGCCGACCAGTTCCGGTAGACCAAGCTCGGCGCAGAACAATTCCCACTGCGTCGCGACACCCCAGGACAGCGCAACGACCATCCAGCCGTCGGCTGTAGGAAACGCCTGGAAGGGCGTCGCTGACGGATGTCGAGTGCCCAGCGGTCCCGGTTCCATGCCGGTCGTGAAGTAGCGCGCGACGGCGTTCTCGAGGATCGCGATCTGGCAGTCGAGCATCGAGATATCGACCGATTGCCCTAGTCCACTGTGCTCCCGTTCGCGCAGCGCCGCCAGGATGCCGATCGCGGTATACAGGCCGCCGCAGATATCTCCAATCGATGTGCCCGGTCGTGCGGGCGGCTCATCGGGATAGCCGGTAATGCTCATTACACCGCCCATCCCCTGCACAATGATGTCCAGTGCTGGCCGATCTCGCCACGGACCAGTCTGGCCGAAGCCGGAAGTTGAGGCGAACACCAGCCGCGGATTGCGCTCCAACAGCGCGTCTGGCCCGAGGCCCAGCTTGTCCATCACACCGGGCGTGAAGTTCTCCATGACCACATCGGCCTGATCAACCAGGCGAAGAAACAGGTCTCGTCCTTCGCCCGAGCGCAAATCAATTGAGATGCTGCGCTTGCCCCGATTGACGGACTGGAAGTACATCGACTCGTTGTTGACAAAGGGTCCGGTCGTGCGAGCGACGTCGCCATGCGGTGGCCGCTCGACCTTGACAACCTCGGCGCCGAGGTCGCAGAGGATCATCGCCGCATACGGTCCGGCCAGGACCCAGGTCAAATCAAGGATGCGTATCCCGTCCAGGGGTCCCGGCGGATGAGTGCTGTTGCTATTGGTCATCAGGGCTCCTAGACGTCGCCTTGGCTGGGATCGCTCAGCTCGATGTCGGTTACGACCCATTCGAGCGGCTCACCTTGAATCAGGTGAGTGAGGTTTGTGAAAAAGAAGTCCGCCGTGCGCAGGTACGACGCATCTACGTGACAGGAATCGTGAGGTGTGATCTGGCAGTTCGGGAGTTCCCACAGCGGAGAGTTGGGCGGAAGCGGCTCTTGCGGCGCGACATCAAGTACAGCAGCGGCGATAGCGCCGCTTCGCAAAGATTCCCCAAGTGCTTCGTGATCGACCACGCGACCACGGGCAACATTGATCAGCAGCGCGTGTGATTGCATGGCTGCGAGCGCGTCGGCATCGAGCAGATTGAGTGTCTGGTCGGTCAATGGACAGCAGAGCACGACATAATCGCTCGCAGCGAGCAGCTCGTGCAGTCGATCGGGCGAGAAATGTTGATCAAGGAAGTCATCGCTCGGTGGACGGCGTTTCGTTGCAATCGTGCGCATCCCGAACGCTTTGGCCAGCCGTGCGCACGCTTCGCCGATGCCCCCGTAGCCGACGATACCTAGCGTCTGGCTGTTCAGTTCGACTGACTCGAGGGGAACCCATTGCCGATCGGCCTGGTTGGCGGCGTGTTGGGGTAACTGTTTCGCGTGGCTGAGGATGTACGCAAACACATACTCGGCAATGGTTGAGCCATGTACGCCGGGCGAGTTGGTCACGATCGCGCCGGACTCCAGCAAGTAAGCAAACAGCGCATGGTCGACACCGGTGCTGGCCGTCTGCATCCACTTCGGCGGGGATGTCTCCAACAGGTTGATGAATGCGCCTGCCGCTTCGGGCAGGTAGTAGAGGTCTTCGGAGAAGAAGAAGGCGTCGAGCTGACCTGGTTCTTCCGACCAGCCGCCGTCTCTATCAAGCAGCACTATCTCCGCGTTCGGTGCGACAGCTCGTAGAGAATCACCTGCCCTCTGGTCCATCTCGACGGTCACAGCGATGCGCAATGGCTCGCCGCCCAGTTCAGTCATCGCAACCCTCCGCTCTGCTGATAGGGTAGGGCGGCGCGTATGTCTGCCATGGACCGAAGACCGCGTCGACGCGAACGCCTGCCAGGACTATTGAGGCGAGGCGTCTTCCGCAGGGTCTTTGCGGGCTGGTGGATTGCAGCCGCCGCGTCAATGTCCTCGTTCGCCGCAGTTTCATTCTTCAACCCAGTCCTGGGCGCCATCACCCCTGAGTTGCAAGCCGAGTACGGCTGGAGCACCGCCTCGATCGCCCTCACCATGGTCGTCGGCGGGATCGGCGGCGGCGCGATCGCGACGTTTGTTGGACCGATCGCCGATCGCTACGGGCCGCGGATGTTGCTCTTCGCGTCGGTCGGCATCGTAGCCGGTCTCTTGGTGGGACTGGGGTTCATCTCCGAGCTGTGGCAGTTCCTGTTGCTTTGGGGGCTGGGCCGTGGGATCACCGTGGCGGTGATAGATATCGCGGTCATCGTCGTGATCGCCAACTGGTTCATCCGACGCCGTGGCTCGGCGATGGGCATGACGATGGTCGGCACGCGCAGCGGGATGATGATCTTCCCGCTTGTCATCACTGCGGGCATCTGGCTCGGTGGACTACGCGAGGCCTTCCTGTTGATGGCGCTGCTCGTCATCCTGATCGGCCTGCTGCCTCCATGGATCATGCGCCGCCGGCCCGAGGATGTTGGTCTGCATCCCGACGGACAACGCCCCGGCGCGTCAGTATCAACGGCCGAGAGCCAGTCGTTGCTGGACAGTGATCCCGACTGGACGGTGCGCGAGGCGATGCGCACCCGGGCGTTCTGGCTGCTGCTCTTCGGGACAACGATGCTGATGACGGTTGGCGGATCCGTGAACTTCACCTTCGTGTCACACATGACCCAGAACGGGATCGACGCCGACACGGCACGCTCAGCGCTGGCGTTGTGGGCGGGCATGGGAATCATCGGCGGCGTTGTCGGCGGCGAGCTGCGGCAACGACTCGCAGTGCGCTATGCGCTGCCGTTGATCATCTGCGTGACGACGAGCTCGCTCGTCTGGTTTGTCATGACCGACACCATCTGGATGGCATTCGTCTTCGCCATCTGGCACGGCCTGGCATTCGGCGCGCAACTGCCGCTGAACAGAATCTCGTTCCCCGACTACTTCGGTCGCTACTCGGTTGGTCGGATCCGTTCCGTCACTGCGCCGCCGCAACTGTTACTGAACGCATTCGGCCCGTTCGTATCAGGACTTGTCATCGACAGCCGAGGATCGTACGACCTGATCTACATCGTGTTCATAGGTCTTCTGCTGACCGCAGCCATCAGCGTGCTGCTGGCGCGACGGCCGGACGCTCCGGTGCGAACCCTAGTCGCCAGCGGTTGACTGATCTTCATTTTCTTGCTGGGAAGGTTCTGGTTGTCTGCCGAAGATGGCGTCGAGATCGCAATGAAAGCCTGGAAGAACATCAAGACCTTCAAGCGAGTCGGCACGGCTCAACCTGATCGTGTCCTGCCCCGATAGGTAGACGTCAACGCTGCGAGTCTCCGGCAGCACAACCCAGACCATTTGGACGCCAACGTTCAGCCACATAGTGGCCTTTTCGCCCAACGCACGGTGACTGTCATTGGGCGACCGGACTTCCACGGCCAGGTTCGGGGCGACCTCAGCATATCCAGCTGTTTCGGCGCCAAGCGGCAATCGGTGGTGGTCGAAGAATTGAACGTCAGGCGCACGCACAGTGTCAGGATTGCGTTCAGTCCAAATCCCGGCGTCGGCGAGGACGCTACCCAGGTCCTTCTCCTCGACATAGCTCAGCAACAGCGCGATGAGCTTGGCAACAATCAGCGCGTGGCGAACTCCTGGCGGCATCTCCTCAACCAGAACCCCTTGAATCAGCTCTCCGCAGAAGTCTTCCTTGGAGAGATCGAGCAGTTCCTCTGCTGTGACAAGCTTCGGGGAGCTGGTTGTGACCATTAGTCCATGCTATGCGTTTGCGAGGATCAGCGTTCCTGCCGAGGCGAACATGCCTCCGGGACCGTGAGCCATGCTGACGTTCACGTTGGGCACCTGGCGGTCGCCGCATTCGCCTCGGAGCTGACGCACCGACTCGATGATCGCGAACATCCCGTACATGCCGGTGTGACAGTAGGAAAGTCCACCGCCGTTGGTGTTCATCGGGAAGTCGCCGCCGGGGCCGGACTTGTAGATGACCTCGCCATCCGGACCGGTCTTGGTCTCGGCGAAGAACGGGCCACCCTCGCCCTTGGGCACGAAGCCCAGGTCTTCTGCTGCCATCAGCGGCGTAAAGGTGAAGGCGTCGTAGAACATGCAGTGGTCGATGTCCTGCGGGCCCAGACCGGCGCTCTTGTAGGCGGCCTCGCCGGCGATGCGGTAGCCGTCGGCGGTCGTGTGATCACGCATCTGCGAGACCATCCAGTGCGCTGCGGCTTCGCCGGCGCCGAGCACGTAGACCGGGTCCTTGGCGAAGTCCTTGGCGCGTTCTTCCGAGACCAGGACCAGGGCGCCACCGCCATCGGCGACGACGCAGCAGTCGAGCAGGTTGAACGGGTAGCAGATCATCCGCGAGTTGAGCACGTCCTGCGGGGTGATCGGTCCGCCGCCGCGCTCGGGCGCGCGACGATGGCTGCCCATCATCGCCATCGGGTTGAGGTTGGCCCAGGAACGCGTCGCCGCAGCGATGTGAGCGAGGTGCTCTTTCGTAGTGCCGTACTCGTGGAAGTGACGCAGCACTGGAATGGAGAACGTGGTCGGCGCGCCGCCGATCGCGAAGGGAGCCTCGTACTGGCCGCCCGGTGACGAGGCGGAACCGCCGCGCGGGGCGTCAACGCCTGAGCGTCCACTCTCGCCGTGGGTGACAAGCGCGACATCGCAGTAGCCGGCCATGATCGCAGCGACGGCATGGCGGACGTGGATCATGAACGAGCAGCCGCCGACGGACGTGCCGTCGATGTAGCGCGGCTGGATGCCGAGGTACTCGGCGACCTCGTTGGGAATTGCGCCGGCGCAGAGCAGGCCGTCGACGTCGGCCAGCGACATGCCGGCGTCGTCGAGCGCGTTCTTGGCTGCCTGCGCGTGTAGCGACAGGCGAGACATGTGCGGAAGCTGGCCCAAGTCGTCGGTCTCAGCAGCGCCGACGATGGCGACCTTGTGTCGAATCTGATCCATGAGTGGTCTCCGTTCCAGAGAAGTACTGGGTATCGGCGCTTAAGCAGGCTTGAACTTGGGCAGCGTGACCTCATCGGTCACGTCGTCAAAGACGATCTCGACATCCATGTCGACCGTTGTCGTGTACGGGTCGTCGATAATCAGATTCGACATCAGGCGCGGGCCCTCTTCGAGTTCGATCACGGCGATCACGTACGGCGGCGGATTGTCTTCGCTGTTGTACGGGGGTATCGGCTGGTGCGAGATCACAAACGTGTGGACCTTGCCCTTGCCCGAGGCCTGAGTCCACTTGATGTCCCAGTTGAAACACTTAGGCATGGGACAGAAGGGTCGTGGATAGAAGTGGGGCCCACAGTCGTCACAGGTGGGCAGCATCAGCTTGTGTTCTTTGAGACCATCCCAGTAGGGCTGTGACTCAGGCGTCGGCACGGGCAGCCTGCCAGCGTAGTCGGCCATGCGGGGCTCCTTCGCATATGAAGATCTGTGTCCAACGCGATGCTACACGACGCCTCCGAATCAGCGTGGCTAGGACTCGCGCTCGATCCAGGCGCGTTCGAGAGCTGCCTTCCCTTCAGTCCACTTGGGAGTAACGTCTCGGCGTTGGCGGGTGGTTTCGGCGAGGATTACGGCGGCGGCGACGGAGACATTGAGGGACTGCACGAATCCGACCATGGGCACGATGATCGCGCCGTCGGCGAGTTCGAGCATTTCCGTGGAACAGCCGGCGCGCTCGTTGCCGAGGACGATGGCCGATGGCCTGGTGAAGTCGATGCTGAGGTAGTCCTGCGCGTCATCGGTTAGATGGGTGGAGTAAACCGACAGCCCTTGATCGTGCAGCGTTGAGACACACGATTCCGCGCTGTCGAAGCGGTCGATCTGGAGCCATTTGTCGACCTGGGCTGCGACGCCGCTGGAGATTTCGGGAAAGACCTGATCCGTGTAGACAAGAGCGACGCGACCCACACCAAAGGCATCGCAACTACGCAGGATCGCGGACGCGTTGTGGGCGTCGTGGATGTTCTCAAGGACGACGACGACATCGTCGTGACGGTGTTCAAGCACGTGGCGCATCCGGGCGAGGCGGCGTTCGGTGATCATTGCGCGCGATGTTGCCGGGCGGCCCCCTCCGCCCCTCCGGGGCACCTCCCCCAGAGGGGGAGGTCTGGGCCAGAAGGAGAGGTCTTGGGAACTAGACGGCGCACTCGCCTTCGCCTCGTTGGAGGATGTAGATGTCTTCTCGGCCCCAGTCGATGAACATTGGCAGCGTGTCGGCAGAGAACTCGGGTGGCAGGGTGAGGTCGTTGAGCGTTTCCTGGATTGGCGCGAGGCCTGCTCGGTCGAACCAGTCGCTGAACAGTTCTTCGTCGTTTTGTCGATCGGACTGGTACAGGTCGATGACGCGTTCCACGGCGTCGGGCACCCGCTTGGCCGGGATTCGGATTCTGGGGACGAGCGTGCCAAGACGCATTTCCTCAGTTCGATAGGTCCCTGCGACGAACATGTGATACGCGGGAATCTGACGGTTGCCGACCTTGATCGCAGCCCCGTGGAAGCCGATGTCGGCAATGTGATGCTGGCCGCAGCTATTGGGGCAGCCGCTCATGTGGATGCGCATCTTGCGAGTCACCGGGTCGTCAATGTTGAGCGCTCGGACGCGCTCCTGGACAGCGCGGTTGAGGCCCATCGAGGAGGTGATGCCCAGCTTGCAACTATCAGTGCCGGGGCAGGAGACAACGTCTTCGATCTCCTGCGCATCGGGCGCGCCCATGCCGAGCGCGTCGAGTTCACGCCAGACAGCGTAGACACACTCGTTGGGGATCCAACGCAGGACGACATTTTGCTGTGGCGTCGTGCGGGCTCGCTCACGACCGTACTTGCGCAGGATGTCGGCGAGTCCGCGGAACTGCTCTGGGGTCAGATCGCCCTGGTCGATCGATGCTTCGATCGAGGAATAGCCGGGCTGAACCTGCGGTCGCACGTTGGTCGCGGCGAAGCGCTCGAAGGCTGCCGCGTCGCCGTTGGGTTGCGGTGGTGAGACCGGAGCCGGGCGTACGTCCGCTGCTTCGTCGTCGAGGTAGAGCAGATCCTCGAGCGGCGGCGTCTCAGCCGACCAGCCCTTGTTCAGCTCTTCATCGACCATCTCGCGGAAGGCGGCTTCTCCCACTCGGTGCACGAGGAACTTGAGCCTGGCCTTGAGGATGTTCTTGCGCAGCTCGTCGGCCGCGTTGAAGATGCGGATCACGGCTTCCGAAAGCGTGAGGAACTCGGACATCGGCACGAAGTCGGTCAGGGTGACCGCTTCCTTCGGCATCGTCGAGAGTCCGCCGCCGACCATGACGCGGAAACCGCGAACCTCCTTGCCGTCAATCACGCGGACCTGCGAGAAAAAAGCGAGGTCGTGGATGGCGGCGATGGCGGAGTCGGCTTCGCGACCGGTGAAGTAGACCTTGAATTTTCGCGGGAGGAGCTGGGTGATCGAGCTGCGTACCCAGTAGCGGACAAACGCGCCTGCGTAGGGCGTCGGATCGAAGACCTCATCGTCCATGATTCCGGCCCAGGGGTCGGCGGTCACATTGCGTACGGTGTTGCCGCAGGCTTCGCGTGAAGAGAGTCCGACCTTGCCCAGGACCCGGAGCATGTCGGGCATCTGGTCGAGCGGCACGAAATGGACCTGGATGTTCTGCCGGGTAGTGATGTGGCCCTTCTGCAGCGGAGCGAAGGTCTCGCAGACTTCCGCCAGGCCATCTAGCTGGTCGGAGGTCACGCCGCCCATGGGCAGCTTGATCCGGTTCATGTGGACATCGGGCTGCCGCTGTCCGTAGACGCCCTGTCGCAGGCGGTAGAGCATGAACTCGACTTCTTCGCGCTCCTGCGCGCGGAAGGCGGTGGCTTCGGTTTCAAAATCGTCGAGTTCGTCATCCCAGATCGGAATCACAACTCCCGGCGTGTCGGCTCTTGATTGGGACATACCGTAGTACTCCAACTGTGTTTGTTTGGATTTCAGTCTATCAGTGAGTCCGCGAGGACTACGCGCCTGGAGGTTCGGCCCTCGCTTGCCCGGCGACGAATCGCGTCCAGAGAATCATGTGACGCATCTGTCCGTTCCCCGTTCGCAATCATCTGCCTCAAGAGCGGTTCGCCGGGAGTTTCGGGTGGCTGATCCCAACGTCCAATGAAGTCGTGATCGTCCCGTCGCCAGACTTGCTTGCGCGCTGCGAAGCTGGGCTTGCCCTCTGACAGTTTGCGCACGGGTTGGCCGTTGTATTCGACGAGCTTGTAGGCCGTGTCGAGGGTTGACGCGTCGGGTGGTGCGACGATTGCCGTTCCGCAGGCGAACACGTCGATTGGTGCGTTCGCGGCGACGAGTTCGGCGATCTGGTACTCGTCGAGGCCGCCGCTGGCGACAATTCGCACATCTTGCAGTCCGACAGTGTCCAGCTTGACTCGGGCCTGCCACGCCTCGCTACGGAAGTCGCCCGAATCAAGTCGAATCGCGCCGACGGAACCGGGACCGAAGCGCTTTGCCGTCTTGATCGCGTTGTTCACACCCGCTGCCGAGTCGTAGGTGTCGACGAGGAGCGTCGTTCCCGGGTAGCGAGCAGTGAACGTGTCAAAGGCGTCTCTTTCGCTGTCACTTGCCAGGACGAAGCTGTGCGCCATCGTCCCGGTGACGGGAATCCCGTAGCGCCGGCCCGCTTCGACGGATGAGGTGGCTTCGAAGCCGCCTATGTACGTGGCGCGTGACGCTTCAATCGCCGCCTCGGAGCCGTGGGCGCGGCGTCCGCCAAACTCGATCACGGGGCGTCCGGCGGCGGCATCAATCGCGCGCGCCGCCTTGCCCGCGACCAGCGTTGGGTAGGCGATCTGGTTGATCATCGCTGTTTCGACGATTTGCGCCTCCGGTAGCGGTGCGATGACCTGGATCAGCGGTTCATGCTTGTAGACCGGCGTTCCCTCGGGAGGCGCCCATACGTCGCCGCTGAATCGAAACTCGCGAAGCTGATTGAGTAATCCGGCATCAAACTGCGGCAACGTCGACAGGTGGTCGATTTCGTCATCGCCAAATCGCAACGATTCGAGGAAGTTGAGCGCTCGCTCAAGACCCGCAGCAATCAGATAGTCCCAACCCTCGGGCAAGCTGCGCGCGGTGAGCTCGAAGACGGCCTCACCCGTCATGTTGCGGTCGTAGTAGACCTGCGCCATGGTCAACTCGTAGAGGTCAACGAAGAGCGGCGGCGGCGTGTTCACAGCTTGAACACTAGGACACTATTCGATTTCGACGCCAAGCTGCCGGAGCTTGGAAACTGCCACTTCACCGTCACCTGGCTGCAGATTGACGGCAGCGATGCCGTCGGTTGGGACTATGACGGAAAAGCCGAGGCGCTGGGCATCGGCAGCGGTTTCCTTGACGCAATAGTCGGTGGCCAGGCCGAGCACCACGCAGCGGTCGATACCTGCGTCACGGAGGAGCGTCTCAAGGTTCGTCGCTTGTTGCGTTCCGCTCTCGGGGTCGCGAGTGTTGAAGCCCGAGTAGCCGTCATTGCCGTCTACGCCCTTGCGCACCACCGGACCGGCGTCGGTGGTCAAGTCTTCGTGGAACTCTGCACCCCAGGTGTCGCCGACGCAGTGGATCGGCCAGATGCCGCCGTCGCGCTCGAAGTGCGGCGTGTGCTCAGGATGCCAATCCTGTGTGTAGACGATCAGTGCACCGGATTCGGTTGCCTCGGAGATCGCAGCATTGGCGAAGGCGACGACCGCTGCTGCGCCGTTGACGTAGAGCGATCCGTTGGGGTGCGCGAAGTCGTGCTGGATATCGACGACGATCAGCGCGGTGCGAGGATTGAAGGCTGGCACGGGTCGTTGTTAAGGAGGATGCAGGGGGAAGTTGGAGGCGACGACCGGATTCGAACCGGTGATAAGGGTTTTGCAGACCCCTGCCTTACCACTTGGCCACGTCGCCCAGAATGAGGATCAGCGCTGAGGCTGGTGAGGGCTGTTGTCTGGAGCGGAAGAAGGGATTCGAACCCTCGACCTTCTCCTTGGCAAGGAGACGCGCTACCGCTGCGCCACTTCCGCTTGTCGGAACAGCATCATGCCGCTCGTCGGAACAACATCATGCCGCTTGTCGGAACAGCATGTTGCCGCTCGTCGGGACATTGTACCTGTCGATTGGCCATTTGGCGTACCTGGACGGCGTACCAACTGGCGTCACAACGGCTGTCCATTGGGTGGTGCCGAGGAAGAGACTCGAACTCTTACGCTCGCAATGAGCACAGCGCCCTCAACGCTGCGTGTCTACCAGTTCCACCACCTCGGCATCGAAGGTTGGTTGCTCTGGCAGGGGTGGCAGGACTCGAACCCGCGACCTACGGTTTTGGAGACCGTTGCTCTGCCAAACTGAGCTACACCCCTCCGTAAGCTCCGAGCATAGCAGGTATCTGAGCCCCCGGACCCGCTCCGATGTCATGCACTGTTGCCTATGCTGATGCAGCGGAATGAGAGAATGAAATCCATCATGCTTGACCTGCAACCCGAATTCGACGACGACGTTCTGGTCCTCAACCCAAGGGGCCGAATCGACGGAGCGACCGCCAAGGAATACGAAGACTCGCTGCTCGGCCGGATCGCGGAGGGCCAAAGCAAGATCTTGCTGAACTGCGAGGCGGTGGATTACATCTCTTCCGCGGGCCTGCGGGTGTTGCTGATGGCGTCAAAGCGCGCGGGCGATGCTGCGGGCAAACTGGTCATCTGCGCCGTGAAGGACCATGTCAACGATGTGTTCAAGTACTCAGGCTTTGCCGAGCTCATCCCGATCCACGGCGACCGCGAAGCCGCGTTGGAGGAGTTCTAGGCGATCCAGGCGATCTTGACGCTAGGCTGGACTCAGACTGCAGCTCGAATGCGCTCCGGGAAATCCCCGACAATTCCTGTCGCTCCGAGTTCGGCGCAGCGACGAATGTCTTCGACTTCATTTACTGTCCAGACGAACGCTGCCATGTCGTGAGCGCGACAGGCCTCCACGTTGCGCTGCGTCAAACCCGTTGAGTGCATCGATATGCCGTCGAGCTGGTGTTCAGCGGCTATCTGCCAGACTTCCGCTGTCGGCGAGAGACAAAGATGAGCGATCCGTCGGCCCGCAGGCGCTCGCCGCGCGAGTTCAATCACCGCATCCGAGTCAAAGCTCCAGAGCCAGGACCAGGGCAACGCGTCGACTCTCACGACTTCCTCTAACACCGCCTGGCACAGGTCCGGCACATTGGCGCCGGCGGCGATCTTGAGTTCGATCACAAACAGCATTTGACCGTCAACCAGCTCAAGCGCATCCCTCAAGGTGGGGATCTGCTCTCCCTGACCAGCGTCGAGCGCCCGCAGTGCTGCCAACGTCGCTTCGCCGACCGGCCCCGACCCATTCGTGGTGCGGTCCAGCAAATCGTCGTGAAACAGCACAGGCACGCCGTCCGCGCTCAACTGAACATCAATCTCGACGCCGTCACAATCCGTATCTAGCGCCATATCTAGCGCCTGGCGTATGCCCAGCAAGGTGTTCTCGGGCGCGTGTCCCATCGTGGTTCGGTGTGCAATCACGAGCGGGGTATCGTGAGACATCGGTGGACTCGTTTGCGATTGGTCTGAAAGGCGGAGCAAGTGCGCAACGAGGATATCGCCGAGGTGTTCAACGCTAGCGGAGCAAGCTACGAGGCCTCCGCAACAGAGCTGATCAACCTGGCGGCTTCCGAGTTGGTGCAGCGCCTCAATCTCTCCGAGCATGATGACTTCGTCGACCTTGGCTGCGGTTCCGGAGCAGTAGCTGCCTATGCCGAGCCGTTACTGCCGAAAGGCAGTCTGGTCGGAGTTGACCTGTCAAGAGTGCAGCTTCAGCTAGCCAGGGAGCGATTTCGGCGCTCGCCGATTCAACCTCGGTTTGTCCAGGAGGACGCTGTAGCCACGAGCCTCCGAGATCGTTCGGCCAGCGCGGTCGGACTAGGACTGGTGTTGCCCTATCCCGAGCGACCGCAACAGATACTCAAGGAAGCGACGCGACTGACGCGCCTTGGAGGACGAGTGGCCGCGACCATCATCGGCAATCCGTTCTTTGGCTCACCGGGAATGCGACTGCTCGGCCTACTCGAGCGGCGCGGTGTCGCCTGGCCGGAAGTTGAGCTGCAATTCGATCCCAGGCACGCCGTCCAATTGGCGCTGTTGTGCGAAGTAGACGGACGCAGACTGGACGATGTCACGATCGAGGAGATCGAGCGTGAGCTCTGGTGGGAGAGTTTCGACACATGGTGGCAAATGTTGTCTGCGTTCGGCTTTCTGCCGTCTGGTCGCGAGCGAATGATGGAACACGTCATCCGCGATTTGCAGAACGATGATCGAGTAGTGGACCCCGACGGCAAGGTGCGTTGCGCCATCAAAATCTGGTTGTTGTCTGCGACGGTGAGCGAAGGAGACCCCTGGCTATGACATCCACGCAATCATCTCCCCGGCGAAGAATCTCTGTAAATCTGCCCTGGAACCCCGACTTCGTCGATACGTTCCTCGCGCGGGCCCGGCTGGCCGATGAAATCGGCGTCGACACGATCTCGGTGCTTGAGGGCTACGGACACGACGCCTTTACGGGCATGGCGCTACTCGCGCATGAGACGAAGCATGTGCGAATCGCATCCTCAATTGTCAACGTCTTCTCTCGCACTCCGGCAACTCTGGCGCAGAGCTTTGGCACGGTTGACCAACTGTCGGGCGGGCGTGTTGTGATTGGTCTCGGCGCGAGCGCGCCGGGCGCGATTGAGCGGTTCCACGGTGTCAAGTTTGAGCGTCCCTTTGCTCGAATTCGGGAAGCGGTCGAACTCATCCGGCTGTACTGGTCACGCCAGCGATTCGACTACGACGGGCCGACCATCCATGTCGAGCGCGCCCTGGTCAGCGGCATGATTCCTGGCCAACCAACAGCGCAGATTCATCTCGCCTCGTTGCATCCGACGTCGGTTAAGATGACGGCCGAGCTGGCCGACGGCTGGATGCCGACCTGGATTCCAAATGATCGGGTTCAGGAATCGGTCCAGCAGGTGAAACAGTGGTGCAGTGAGTTCGGACGACCCGACGACGCGGTCGAGGTGCGCTCTGCCGGCTCAGCAACAGTGTTGCTTGACCGGGAACGGCAGGCTGAGATCGATCGCGGATTCGCCCAGGGTCTCGCTTTCTTCGCGGTTCGCAACGGACCCGGATACTTCCACCAGTTCGAGCGCCAGGGCTTTGCCGAGGAGGTCGCGGCGATGCGCCAGGCCTGGCAGGACGGTGGTGTGGGCGCAGCGACAGAGATTGCGATGGAGATCGCTCCGAAGTTCTCTCGGCGAGGCTCGTTGCAGGACTGTGCGGCGCATCTCGACGAGCAGACAGGCCTCGGCGTCGCCTTGCATCAGGTCTCGGTCGATACCGACGATGATGTCGCCTGGGCAGACGCCCTATCCCAGCTCGTCAAGTAACGTTCACCAAAGAACACAACACATCCCCGATGGGATTCTGAAGGGCATCGCAATGGCAGACAACCCGCTATCCGAGTCGCTGGCCAAATTCACCGATCGCGTGCTGCGCTGGACGGTTCAGTCGATGGAAGACCTCTCACAGGAAGAGGTTCACTTCCGCACGCACGAGGGTCAGAACTGCATCGGCTTCGAGGCCTGGCACATCGCCAGGACCGCCGACAATCTGATCCACTTCGCCTTCGAGCGCGAGAAGCCAATCTGGCTGACCAAGGATTTGCACGAGGCATGGGGATTGCCCAAGGTCGACCAGGGCACCGGCACGAGTTACGACGAGGTTGCTAGTTGGGTGTTCCCGGAAGGCGCAGTGATCGCTGGCTACCTAAACGACGTCGCCGATGTCATCGTCCCGCGTATCGCCGACATGCCGCTGGACTATCTCAACTCGATCACACGCATCGCCCCCCAGGGCGAGCTGCAGAAGTGGGAGATTATCGGACAGGTGATCATCAACCACTCAAACAACCACCTGGGCCAGATCAATGTTGGCCGGTCGATGCAGGGCAAAGAGGGCCTCGGCTTCTAGCCAGGGCTGACAGGAACGTCCGGTGTCTACTTCCAGCGATCCGGGGCTCGTTGCTCCGTTGTCACTGACTGAACAGGTCAACGCGACAAGATCCGGCGAGCTTCCGCTGCAGGACCTGATCGCGCAGACGCTCGAACGACTTGAGTTGGTCAATCCGTCGATTCGCGCCATCTTGCCAGATCCGCGACTGCGTGAGCGGCTGTCATCGGAAGCCGCCGACATCATCGATCGCTGGCCGACGCCGTCGCTGCGTCCGCCGTTGTTCGGCGCGATGGTGGCGGTGAAGGACATCTTCAATGTCTCTCGCATGCCGACGCGTGCCGGCTCGGCTGTTCCGCCGGAATCCTTCAGTGGTCGCGAGGCCGATGTCGTTGCGCGTCTGCGCGAGGCGGGCGCCCTGGTCCTGGGCAAGGCGGTCACGACCGAGTTTGCCTACTTCGCGCCTGGCGCAACGGCCAATCCGCACAATCGCGCGCACACACCCGGCGGATCGAGCAGCGGCTCGGCGGCTGCGGTCGCGGCGGGCATCGCGCCGCTGGCGCTGGGCTCGCAAACAGTGGGATCGGTGATCAGGCCCGCATCGTTCTGCGGTGTGGTTGGATTCAAGCCCTCATACGACCGCATTCCAACCGGCGGCACGTTGTACTACTCGCCATCGGTGGACACGATTGGCTACTTCGTCAACTCAGTCGCCGACGCTGCGTTAGTGGCCTCGACCGTGCTGCTCGGTTGGCGCGAGGGCGAGGACGCTGAAGCGTCGACGCCGAACATCGGCGTTCCGGCGGGCGCGTTTCTCGAACAGTCGGGACCCGAGATGCACGCTGCGCTGGAGCAAGCGTCTGTGCGCCTCGGCGCAGCGGGACTGGCCATCGAAGAAGTCATGACGCTGCACGACATTGCCGACATCAACAAGCGGCACTCCGACCTCAACGCCTCCGAGTTCGCCGAAACACACGCCGAGCGATATGCAACGTATGGATCGATGTTCAGGCCGCAAAGCGCTGAGCTCTATGAGACAGGGCTGGCCATCCCCAGGGCCGATGCCGAGGCCGGACGAGCGAGCCGCATCGCGCTGCGCCAGCGACTGCACGAACGCATGGACCGCGCCGGCATCGATGTCTGGTTGGCGCCGTCGGCGGTGGGGCCTGCGCCCAGAGGGCTCGCTTCAACCGGCAATCCGGCAATGAATCTGCCTTGGACGCACGCGGGTATGCCGGTGATCTCGCTGCCGTTCGGCGATGTGGACGGCTTGCCGCTGGGATTGTCGCTGGTCGGCCGCTTCGGACACGACGAGACGCTGTTGGGCCAGGCGGCGATGGTGGAGTCAGCGTTGGGCGGCTAGAGGTGTTACCCGAGCTTGATGTTGTACGTCAAACCGACATACACTGTTTCTATGGCTTCTGAGACCAAGACTGAACGCTGGTCGATCCGCGTGTCACCGGCCGACGACATGATCGTCAGACGTGTGCTCGAGAGCAGCGGCATGTCGCTGAATGAGTACGTGGTGAGGCGCACCGTCGCAGCGGCGAGGGATGATCTCGCTGATCGACGGATTTTCAGTCTGTCGCCTGACCGGTGGGACGAACTGCAGAAGTTGCTTGATCGACCTGTGACTCCGAAACCGAGACTTGCCTCGCTGCTTGGTCAGCCCTCAGTCCTGGAATCCGAGTGAGCCAGATTCGGAGACCGGAGCTTCTGACCGAGGGCCATCGCCTGGATCGATTCGATTGCGGAGACGGGTCGCTCAACGAGTGGCTGCAACAGCGTGCGTTGAAGAATCAGAGGGAAGGAGCCAGCCGGACCTGGGTCGTGACCCGCACAGACCAAGTCGTTGCCTACTATGCGTCAAGTACGGGAGCCCTCGCCCGCGACGAGGCTCCAGGTCGCATTAGACGCAATCAACCTGATCCGCTTCCGGCGATGCTGTTGGGCCGACTGGCTGTTGACCGCGATCACCAGGGCCAAGGACTAGCTGCCGCTTTGTTGAAGCACTTTCTGCAGAAGGCTTTAGAGGTATCCCAGCTCACTGGCCTGCGATTGGTGCTGGTGCACGCCAAAGACAGCTATGCATCCGACTTCTACCAACACTTCGAGTTCGAACCCTCTCCAATCGATGATCTGACACTCATATTGCTGATCAAAGACATTGAGACCCTCGAGTTGGGTTGATTCCTTTGGCTCTCGTTGGTGTCCTGGTCCCCCCGGGAGGAATCGAACCTCCGCGCACGGTTTAGGAAACCGCCGCTCTATCCCCTGAGCTACGGGGGGTACCGCTGAGTGTATTCCCGATGGGCATCGTTGATCGTCGTCTGGGGTTTCGTATTCTGCATGCAGAAGCTGAACAACGATCCGGAGCGTCTTCAATGCCGATGTACGAGTACTATTGCCGACCCTGCAACGAGAAATTCGTCAAGCTGCGACCGATGAGCGCCGCTGCCGAGCCGTTTGAGCACGCCTGCGGCACAGTGGCGCAGAAAGTGCTGACTGCGGCCCTGGTCTCGGTAGCCGGCGAGTTCGCCGACATAGAGGCAGCAGAAGCGATGCCGACAGGCGGCGGCTGTGCTTGCGGCCGTGGTTCCTGTGGCTGCGGCAGTGGCGGTATGGGCGCGTTGAACTAGCATCCTCGAATCCTTCTGGGCGTGGTTCGCTGCGTTCAGTCACCAGCGTTTGGGACGCAACATGAATCTCAGCTTGAGGCTGTTGACCGCGGGTACCCTGCTGACAATCGCTGTTGTTGCGGCGGTCTTGATCAACGTTGGCGTTCAGCTCGATTTCGTTGTCTCCGACAACCGCGGCGACAGTGAGATCGATGTTCGAGTGCAGGCCAGGCAAACTGAAGGCGGTCAGGTCGAGGTTCGGGCGCAGTCCAGCGTCAGCGAGCACAAATGGATGACGCTCACGCCCGATCTCCGGTTCCTCCCGTCTGAGCCGGAGCCAGGCCGATGGTACTCGAGCGACTCATTGACCGTGAGCGTTCCTGCGGGTGCATCCGAAGCGCCGGTAGAGCCTGAAGTGTCCGATGAAGCCACCTATACCCAGTTCTTCGTGGCCCGGGCCATCGACTACTACGAGCTTCATGGTCGGGAAGCAGCGATCCGCCACTACAACTCCGCCGCAAGCGTAGACGGTCAGTGGTATGTCTTCATCATTGACGAAGATGATGTGATGGTGTCCCATCAGAATTCAGACTTACGAGATGTACCTGGCGCTGACATCCTTGGCCCTGACGGATACCCGGTCGGACGCATGATCAGTGCGGTGGCCAGCGAAGACGGCGCCTGGGTTGATTATCAGTTCACGAATCCGGAGTCAGGGCAGGCGGAGATCAAGCACTCATGGATCGTGCGTCACGACGGTCTGATCTTCGGCTCCGGTTGGTACGAGGAAGCGCCGTCGAAGGAGCATGCTCCGGGCGCGTACACGCAGTCATACGTGGAACGGGCGCTTGAGATGTATCGCGTGTTGGGACGCGAGGCGACATTTGAGTATTACAACTCCACGGAGAGCATCGATGGCGAGTGGTACCTGTTTATCCACCAGGACGACGGCACGCGCCTGGTCAACGGCGCTCGGGCCGACCGACCCGGCTGGCTGGGCAGCAACCTGCGCGGCTCGGGCGTGGATGTGACCGGCTACGACTACGCTGAAGACACGCTGGCGATCGATCCTGAAGGCTGGATGTCATACGTCTTCCCCAATCCTGATGCGGAGCTTCGCTACCAGCGCAAGCACAGTTGGCTCGTGCGCCGCGACGGACTGCTGTTTGGCTCAGGTTGGTACGACCGCAACTACGATCTCGCCGAGGAAGACCCGGCTGGCTATTCGCGAGCCCTGGTGCAAACGGCGATTGATCTGTATGACTCCGAGGGTCGGCAGGCCATGCTCGACCGCTACAACTCGGCGGACAGCGCCGATGGCGAGTGGTATGTGTTCGTCATAGATGGCGAGGGCGAGTTCATTGCTCATCCCACGCGACCAGACCTGGTTGGGGAGCTGTTGCAGGATCGGGGAACCGATGTCACCGGCTTTGACTTTGGCTCGGCCTTCCTGGACATCAGCGAGAGCGGATGGGTCAGCTATGTGTTTGGCAATCCGGATACCGGTCAGGACGAGCAGAAACACACCTGGATCGTCAGGCACGACGGACTGCTCTTCGGTTCAGGATGGTACGAGCCAGGCGCGTATGAGGCGCCCTGACTCCTAACTGATGTTGAGTTGCTCGCGTCGACGTTGGCGCCACAGGTAGACGGCTGAGATGCTGCCCGCCGCGAGGACGAAGATCAGTGTGACTCCGCCGATCAGCAGCGTGGTGTCGAAGAAGAAGCGTTGGGGGAAGAGCTGGATCAGCCCGTCTCGCGAGCTGAGCTGCCAAAGATCGTTGGTGAAGAACAACAGATGGAAGTTACGGAACGCGGCGTCAAAGCCGGTGATGCCGATGACGCCGAGCACGACGACCAGTAGCGCCACGATTCCACAGGCAGTCAGAACCGACCTCGCCAATGACGAAGCGGCTCGCTTGCCCGATCGCACTAAGGTGATTGCCACGAATGCGATGATGAATCCGAGCGCGGCCCAACCGGCATCGAACGTGCGTGCCATCAGCCGCTTGACGTCGATCATGTGAAGGATCTCTCGCTCGCTGTAGAAGGACGCTCCGGCCACGCTGACATCGAGCCGGTCTTCGTCATTGAGTAGGTAGTCGCGAGTCTCTTGCGCCACCCTGAGCACCTCATCCTGGGGCAAACCGGTGCGCCCCGTGGCGTCGTAACGCTCGAATCCACGTTCCCACCATGAGGCTGAGGATGTGGCGTAGCGGACAGTGAAGGCGATAGGAAGCGTGAACAGTGCCAGTGCCAGCGCGACCTCGGCAGCGGTGCGCAACATCCTGAGCAGCACGAGTTGGGCGATAGGATTCATACGTCGGAATGAGCGTAACGGGCCTCGGAGTCGATGATGCCAATCAACCTGTCCCAGATCATCGAGATTGCCGGTCTCGATGAAGCTAAGACCCTGGTCATTGCTTGCGCCTCCAGCGGAGATTCACCAGTGACGACTGGTCACCTGGTGGTCCTGGTAGACGACCCAACGAAAGTTGCGAGCGCCTTGCGGCACTATCCATCGACTCATGAGCTGAGATTGATCGACTCGGATTTGTCAGTCCACTTGAGCACCATTGCGGACATCGTGGTTAAGAATCTCTCGGAGGTAGAGGCGCTGGTTGTTGATCCGATTCCGTTGTTTGATGTTAGGGATGCTCCTGATGGCGTGCGCGGTGTCATGGATCGTCTGCGCGACCCGGTGGATGGATGCCCGTGGGACAACGCTCAGACTCATGACAGTCTGCGTCCGCATTTGCTGGAAGAAACCTACGAAGTGCTTGAGGCGATCGCTTCGGGCGATCCGGCTGAGCTGTGCGAAGAGCTTGGTGACCTGCTGATGCAGGTCGTGCTGCACGCGAAACTAGCTGAGCAGGCGGGCGACTTCAACATCGACGATGTTTCCGAAGGGATCCGGGCAAAGCTGGTACGACGACATCCGCACGTGTTTGGCGACGGCACCGCCAATACTCCCAAGTTGGTCGAAGGCGCCTGGGAACGGCTTAAGGCACGGGAGCGGCCGAATCGGGAGTCGGTGTTGGATGGTGTGCCTCGGACATTGCCAGCGTTGGCGCGTGCGCAGTCGATTCTTGGGCGGGCAGAGCGCAACGGCTTTACGCGTGAACAAGTAGGCGCTGTTGAGCTCGGAGAGCGTCTGCTGAATCTCGTGCAGGAAGCGCGGGAGTTGGATGTATCGGCGGAAGATGCTCTGCGTGATGCGTTGGGGGCATTCGAGCGCGGTGTCAGGTCGGCTGAGAGGTCTGGTGACGAGTCGGCTTAGGTTGGTGCGCGTGAAATTCGCCTTGGACGCCAGCAATCGTCATACGCGCGCTTGTCGCGGGTATCTCACGGCGGGCCAGACAGCATCTGAATCACTGAACTGGTGAACAGCCTTCCGTCAGCGCCGGGTTCTACGTGTGAACGGAGTTCGGCGAGATTCCCGCGTCAAACGCGGGAATGACGGGGCCGGGATGGCGCTAAGCGTGGCTCAGATTCGCCACGGATGCGAGCAGGCGCTTCACGCCGATGTCGACGAATCGGACTGTGACTTCTGCATCTTCACCGATTGTGCGCAACGAGATCACTACCCCGTGTCCGAAGACTTCGTGCGAGACTTCGTCACCCGGATTCAAGCCGACCATCGGTGCAGCGGCTGGCGGCGGATCGAAACTGTCGAAGTCGTCCCAACGGACGGTTCGGTTGCGGGCTGGTCTGACGTCCGCGCCGACCTGAGCCTGCTGGCGTTGATGCCGCTGTAGGAGTTCTTCGGGGATATCTGACAGGAACCGGGACGGTGGATTATGTCCTGATCGACCTTGATATGAGCGACGGAACGCGTAGAGCAGATGCAGCTCGCGCATGGCACGGGTCATACCGACGTAGCAGAGGCGTCGTTCTTCCTGGAGCTGCGCCGGATCGTCGATTGAGAGTTGATGAGGAAGCAGGTACTCCTCCATACCGACCATGAAGACGACGGGAAACTCCAGACCCTTGGCCTGGTGCAGTGTGATCAGCGTGACCGCGTCGGGTGGTCCGTCGGGTAGGTCGTCGACGTCGGCGACCAGGGCGACGTCTTCGAGGAACGCGTCGAGCGCCGCGCCCGGAGCGATTTCTGCGTAGTTCTCGGTGACGGTGACCAGTTCCTGCACGTTCTCCCAGCGTGTTTCGGCCTCGGCTTCCGAGTCGGACTGGCGGACCAGCCACTCTCGGTACTTGGTCTTGACGAGGATGGAGCGCAACGCATCGGAGAGTGGCTCTTGCGAGGCCTGGCGCTGCGCGGCTTCAATCATGTCGACGAAGTCGCCCAGAGATTTGGCCGCTCGATTCGTGATCGCCGGTGGCGTCAGATAACCACCGAGGGCGTCGACGTCTTTTCCGGCTGCCGCAGCAGCAGCCTGAAACGGTGACCGTGCGTGTGTGTTTGACCAGTCGTTCAGTGTCTGGACCGTCTTCGCGCCGACACCACGCGTCGGCACATTGACAACTCGGGTGAATGCCACGGCGTCGGCGGGGTTGCGAATCAGCCGGAGGTGGGCGAGCAAGTCGCGGACCTCGCGCCGGTCGTAGAAGCGCGTCGCACCGACCAGTCGGTAGGGAATCCCATGCTGAACCAACGATTCTTCAATCGCCCGCGATTGCGCATTGGTCCGGTACAACACCGCAGCTTCGCCGGGCCTGAGTGAGCCGTCGCGCAATCCCCGTTCCACGTGGCCGGCGATGTACTCCGCTTCATCCTGCTCGCTGTACGCCTCGTGCAGCCGCGGCAACGCGCCATCGCTGTTGTCGGTGACCAACTGTCGCTTGATCCGATTGGTGGCGCGGTCGATCACGGCGTTGGCCGCGTCGAGGATCTGCTGAGTCGAGCGATAGTTGTTGTTGAGCTGAACTTCTGCAGCGTCGGTATGGTCGCGAATGAAGTAGTTGAGATTGCGAATGTCGGCGGAGCGCCAGGAGTAGATCGACTGGTCCGGGTCGCCAACGACCGTCAGGTTGCCACTCCCGGCCGACCACGCGCGGGCCAGCTGGTACTGGATGGTTGATGTGTCCTGGAATTCATCTACGAGGACGTGGTCGAATCGATCTTCATAGATGTTCCGTACCTGCTCGTGCTCAAACAGATCGAGTGTCTTGAGCAGCAAGTCGTCGAAATCAAGCGCCGCCGCCTGTGTGAGTTCTGCGGCGTAGCGCTCCCAAACCCGCGCGGCGACCTCATCGAAGTATGAACTGATCGAAGCTGCGAAGTCGTCCAGCGAATCGCCCTCGGATTTGGCTCTCGAGATTCTGCTCAGCAGCCCGCGAGGGGAGAACTGTTTGGGATCGAGCTGCATCTCTTTGATCGCGCTGCGCACGACCTGCATCTGATCGTCGCCGTCGAAGATGACGAAGTTGCGCGGCACGCCGACTTCAGGTCCGTGTGATCTCAGCATGCGCACGCAGATACGGTGGAAGGTGCCCAGCCAGACCTTGTCGCTGTCTTCGGGACCGATGAGCGCCTCCAGACGGGAGCGCATCTCGCGGGCTGCTCGGTTTGTGAACGTGACGGCAAGGATCCGCCAGGGCGGGATGCCCTGCTCGATCAGCCAGGCGATCCGGTGGGTGATCACCCTGGTCTTGCCCGAACCGGGCCCGGCAATGACGAGCAGGGCGCCGTTTGGATGGGTGACTGCCGCCCGCTGCGCCTCGTTGAGGTGATCGAGATCGAGCGGCTTGTGTACCGAACTGAGACCGGACGGTGAAATTTCAGTCATCGCTGCGAGCATACCTTCGGCTTCGGCGTATAGTGGCTCAAGCGGGGTGCAGACGAGGCGAACCATGCTCGACGGAGTGGGCATCTCCTGGCCGGGGGGCTCTCCCGAAAACACCGGACTGATCCTGGCGCTGATCGTAGGCGCCTACTTTCTTGTGCTCTGGCTCTCGGCCGTGGTCTGGACCGCGCGGGACATACACCAGCGCACGAGTGAGCCGATGGCCCAGTTGGTCTTCACGTTGATCGTGTTGATCTTCAACTTCCCTGGCCTCGTGGTCTATCGGGTCCTGCGGCCACCCTTGACGCTGCAGGAAGCAGAGGAACACCGGCTCGAGTCGAGCGCCTTGCTGCGCGAGTTGGAGCAGCAACCGCCATGTCCGCGATGCAGATGCGAGATCGCTCCCGATTACCTGGCATGTCCACGCTGTGCGATACCGCTGCGGATGTCGTGCTCGTCGTGCGAGCGAGTGCTCGATCCCAGTTGGCAGGTCTGTCCCTGGTGCGTGACCACGATCCAGAGCGATGCGCCACCTCCGCCAACGGGCGAGCCGCAAACCGTCTCCGCTCCTCGGAACATCCTGACTGAGCCGAGCGACCAGCGCGCGCCGTCAGCTCCGCGAAGTGCTTCAAATGTCTGAGCTCCGAGAGTCGCGACTGTCGATCAATGGCGTCGACGGGGTGATCACGAGTGCAAGCGACAGCGACAGCAATGAAGCTATCGTCTGCCTGCCCGGGGTGCCCGGATCGGGACGTGATTTTCAATGGTTGTTGGCAGAGACTGAGAAGCTGGTTCGATCAGTCGCGATCGATCTACCGGGCTTCGGTCGGGCCGATAAACCGAGGGACTTTCCCTATTCGATTGAGGGCTATCAGACCTGGTTGTCGCCGGCGCTGGATCAGTTGGGCGTTGAGCGGGCGCATCTGGTGCTGCACGACTTTGGCGGGCCGATTGGACTGATGTGGGCGGCAATGAACCCGCACAAGTTCGCATCGGTCGTACTGATCGACACTGGTGTCCTGGCGGATTATCGCTGGCACCTTCTGGGGAGGCTGTGGCGGATGCCGCGCATCGGCGAAGCCATCCAAGCGGGCACGGCTCGTCCGTTGTTCAAGCTGTGGATGCGTCGCGGGAACATTCGCGGACTTGATTCGCGATGGCTTGACGAGTTGATCGACGAAGACGAGAAGCACACCCGCCGAGCGACCTTGAAGCTGTACAGAAACACCGATGAACCAGGCAGTCCGATGCTCGGACAAGCGCTTGCTCCGCAAGGGAAGCCGGCGTTGGTCATATGGGGTCGTCGCGACCCGTACATCTCATGGCGTTACGCCGAGCGCCAACGGGAAACGTTCCCCGATGCCGACGTACACATCTGGAACGACAGCGGTCACTGGCCGCACGTCCAGCATCCAGGCCGGACAGCGGACACAGTGACCGCGTTTCTGCGCTCGTTGCGCGAGTCGGGCGGTTAGTCCGACGCTCCCAGCTCGACGGCGAGGTTGGCGGTTTTCTTCATTTCCTCGAAGCGTTCCATCTGCTCACGGGCGCGAGCTTCGGCTGCTTCGTTCTTGTACTCCTGCTCGGATTGCGTCTCGCTGGCGACAACGTCGAATCCGTAGGGTCCGTAGACCGGAATGTCGTCGTCGGAGAGTTCGGTCATCATCTCGTTGCGATCGGCTTTGCGCTTGAACGCTTCCTCGATGTACGGCGCGAGCTCTTCGTCTTTGCGCGCCACGCGTTCTGCCTCGAATTCCTTGAACTCAGGCATCACGTCGCGCGCGAAGATCTCAAGCGATTCGCAGATGTGATCATGCTTGTTGTTGCCGGCCTGCTGGATGAAGACCGACTGGTCGACACCACACTCGGCGAAGATGCGCAGGTGTTCGCGCAGTTCGTCGGGAGTGCCGATGCCGCCCTCGCCGCCCTGCCGCGGCCAGGTGTCGCGCACCTGTTCCCAGGCCTTCCAGACGTTGGTTCGGCCCGGCTTGTGCATCCCAGCGGCGTAGTGGTGACCCAGCGCGTACTGGAAGAAACGGAAGCCGTCGCCGCCGCGAGCCTCGGCCTCGGCTGCGTCGGGGTGAACAGAGAACGATGAGACCATGGCGATGTTCGCGTTGACCGTGTGACCGATCGGCACGCACTCAGTCTTCAGCGTCTCGTAGTAGTCGTTGACCCAGTGCTGCGCTTCTTCGGGGTCGATGAAGGCGAAGGTCAATGCGCCGATGCCTAGCTTGGCCGCGAGGTGGATGGTGTCGCGGTTGGAGCAGGCGACCCACAGCGGTGGGTGAGGTCGCTGCACCGGCTTGGGCACGACGTTTCGAGTCGGCATCGAGAAGTACTTGCCTTCGAAGCCCGGATACGGGTTCATCGCGAGCATGTTGGCGACCTGCTCGACGGTCTCGAGCCACATCGAGCGGCGTTCTTCCGGATTGACCATGTAACCCTCGAGTTCAGCTCGAGAGGCGGATTCACCGGTACCGAACTCAACCCGGCCGTTGGACACGAGGTCGAGCGTGGCGATCCGCTCCGCGACGCGCGCCGGGTGGTTGTAGCCCGGAGGCATCAGCACGATGCCGTGACCGAGGCGGATGTTCTTGGTCCGCTGAGACGCGGCGGCCAGGAATACCTCGGGTGCGGATGAGTGGGAGTACTCCTCGAGGAAGTGGTGCTCCACTTCCCAGGCATGGTCAATGCCGAGTTGGTCGGCTAGCTCGACCTGATCCAGCGCATCCTGGAAGAGTTGCTGTTCCTGACCATCGCCCCACGGCTTGGGCAGTTGGTGCTCGTAGAAGATGCCAAAACGCATTTGCGGCTCCGTTCGTGTCTGTTGTTGTGAGTCTAGGAGACGACCGTGATTTCGCGGCCCTGGAGGATGACGGAGGCTGGTCCGTCGATCAGCGCTGGGAACGGGTCGCCGGGCTCGTCGGAGGGCGGCAATCCCTTCGCTGAGGCTTCTGAGTCGGAGTACCAGAGCGAGGCGATACCGTCCCACGGTCCACCGTCGGCGCCCTGATTGGCATGCGACGTCGTGTACCTGAGGCAAGCGCCGTTCGTGCGAGCGATGGTGTTGGCCACTCGCGGCGAGTGTCCGTCGGTCCATGCGGCGAAGAGTTGCTCACGCGTGACGCCCTCACCTCGCTTGACAAACGCCACCCATTTGAGTGCGTGATCGGGCGTAGTCGCATCGACGATCAGATTCTCGGTGGTGAACAGGGCGTCGGACGTGGGCTCGATCAGCTCACCGAAACCATCAATCGAACGCAGAGCGCCGCGATGCTCTCCGAAGGCCTCGCCGAAGTGCTCGAAGTCTCGGAACCAGAGCTCAGCCATGCCGTCGTAGGGCATTGCGTCTGTGGCTGGCGGGCCTCCGAGCGAGCCAACACTCTCGAAGAAGGTGACGCAATAGCGGTCCGGCTTGGCCAGATTGGCGACGTGTGGCGCATGAATGCAGCGCCAGAACTCATAGAACGACTCTCGCTCCACGCCCTCCTTCTTAGTGACGGGGACGATCCACTTCAACATGATTCGCTCGCTTCCACTCTTCGCAGATGCTCAACTCTGGGCTGAGTCTAGGCGCTCTGCGACTTCAATCGCTCGCTCTGCCTGAGTTCTCGCGATTTCGCCGCATGCGCCCGTGTAGCTCGCGGGATTCAGCAGGCCATCTAACTCATCCTCGGACAAGTGGCTTCGGACTTCCTGGTCGGAGACGAGGAGATCACGGAATGAAACGTGTTGTATCGCAGCGTCCTGCGCGTGCTCGTAGACGATGTCGTGGGCTCGTTGGCGTCCGACTCGCTCTCCCAGGGCGAGCATGATGTTCTCGCTCATGATCAGGCCGCCGGACAGGTCGAGATTCTGGCGCATTCGCGCCGGCTTCACGTCGATGCCGTCGACCAGCAATATCAAACGAGAGAGGATGTCGCCGACCAGTTCGATCGAACCCTGAATGACGCGCTCGATCATGACGCTGGTCGAGCCGTCGGCTTCGTGCTCGGTGCGCATCGCGTCGAGCGCAAGCGGGAACAGCGCGGTGACCTGGGCGGCCGCCGCACGGATGTCCTGCGACAGCTTTGGATTGCGCTTCTGCGGCATGGTGCTGCTACCGACCGTGCCGGGCGGGACCGGCTCCTCGATCTCGCCGAACTCGGGCTTCATCAAGGTGTAGGTCTCGTCGGCGATCTTCCGACAGGTTGCAGCCATCATGGCGAGGATTGCGGCGTACTCGGCGTGGTGATCGTGGCTGGTTCTTCCGGGAACGGGCATGGGCAGGAGGTCGAGGTGCGCAGCCATGCCGTCCTGGACAGCCAGTCCAGGTGTGCCGAAGGAAGCGAGCGTTCCCGCCGCACCGCCAAGCATCGCGACGAAGATGCGAGGCTCAGCATCCTCAAGGCGTTCGACATGTCGGCAGAGTTCATCGATCCACGCGCCGACCTTGTAGCCAAAGGTCGCCGGTACGGCGTGCTGCCCATGAGTCCGACCGGCGCATGGATCGTCGGCATGCTCAATCGCCAGGGGAGCGAGCAATCGCAGGATTTGAGCGATCTGGTCGAGAATGATCTCGTGTGCTTTGCGCAACTGGAGGATGTCCCCGGTCTGCGTGATGTTCTGAGTCGTCGCGCCCCAATGGACATAACCACCGACTTCTCCGCCCAGGATGCGGTCCAGCTCCCAGATCAGCGGGACCAACGGATGCGCGGTGACCGCGAGTCCCGCCTCGATGTTTTCGATGCTGAGCAAGTCGAGCTGGCAGTGTTGGGCGATCTCGACGGCCGCGTCGGCTGGAATCATGCCCAGGTCGGCTTCAGCGCGCGCGAGCGCGGCCTCCACGTCGAGCCAGGCCTGCCAGCGGGCTTCTCTGGTGAACAGCGCCCGAATTCCCGGATCAGGCACGCGGGCGGCGGTTGGTCGATTCTGCATGTCGCACTCCTTCACTTTCGTTCACGTTCGAAGCATCGTGTTGCTGTCGGGCAAGTAGGATCGGACTGCAAGCTAACGAAGGGGGTCGGTATGGTTGCGCCGCTTGAGGGAATTCGTGTGCTCGAAGTCGCCAACTGGCTGGCTGCGCCGTCGGCGGCTGCGTTGTTGGCCGACCTGGGCGCTGATGTTGTGAAAATCGAGCATCCCGCCGGCGACGCCTGGCGTCACATGTTGATGCAAGGCCGCAACCCAGACTTCGATCCCGACACAGATGTGGACGCTCCCTATGAGCTTGACAATCGCGGTAAGCGAGGCGTCGCGCTCTCCCTGGAACGACCTGGAGCGAGCGATGTTGTCAAACGAATGGTGGCCGAGGCCGACATCTTTGTCACCAATCTGACCGCGCCGCGCATTGCCCGCTACGACCTTGGCAGCGAATCCTTGATGGCATTGAACCCGCGACTGATCTACGTCGTGTTGACCGGATACGGGACTCGCGGTCCCGACAATGCCAAGACGGCGTTTGACTACTCGGCGTACTGGTCCCGTTCCGGGATCATGAGTTTGATTGGTGAGCCGGGCGGTCCTCCGATGCCATGCCGTCCGGGCCAAGGCGACCATGCGACGTCGCTGAACATGCTCTCGGGCGCGCTGGCGGCGCTTCGACTGCGAGACTTAACCGGTGAAGGTCAGGTTGTTGAGGTCACGCTGCAACGCACCGGCGCCTGGACAATCGGCGCCGACGTGTCGGCGAGCTTGATTCTGGAGGATCAGCCGGGTCGGATTGACCGCGTTCGACCGGGCAATCCTCTGTTCAACTCCTATGAGACTGCAGATGGCCGCTGGCTAATGCTGGTCATGCCGACCGGCGACCGATATTGGCAGCCCGTCTGTCGAGCGATAGGTCGCGAAGACTGGCTTGAGGATGAGGGGTTGTCTACGTTGATGGGCCGCATGGAGCAGACGGAAACATTGACGCCGGCCATCGCCGCAGTCTTTGCCACGAAGACGCTGGCAGAGTGGACGCCGTTGCTGGACGCGGAGCACTTAACTTGGGCCCCGGTCGCCGAACTACCTGAGTTGATTCATGATCCGCAAATGGAGGAAATGGACGCCTGGAGCGTAATCGATGGTCCACAGGGATCGTTCAGAACGTTGAACACGCCCTTTGCGATTGAAGGTGCAGATGTCGGACCGCGTGGACCGGCTCCGAAGACGGGCGAACACACACATGAGGTGCTGAGCGAGTTGGGGCTTTCAGACGATGAAATCGCCCAACTTGCGGCGAGCGGCGCGCTCGGTTAGCCGACTGGTCTGCGATAGGGATGGATGTTGAGTCGTGAGTGAAGAGCTCGATCTCATCGTCCAATCTGTGCGGCGCTTCATCCGTCGCGAAGTCTGGCTGCAAGAGAAGCGGATCGATCCGAACGCGCCAAGTCTGCCCAAAGAGGTATTCGCGACGTTGCTAGAGCGCGCATCGGAGCTGGGCCTCGATCACCTGATGGCTCCCTGTGAGGCCGACATAGGCCATGCGGTTGACCTCCCGGACTCCGATCGGCTGCGGATCGCGGAGGAGCTGTCACAACATCGCGCCGGTGTGATTACCCCGTCCTATGGCCTGTTCGATCCTGATCCTCCGCCGCAGCTGTATGCCGCGACGAACGAACAGCAAGAACGCTTTCTGAAACCGTTAGTGAGCCGAGATGCGACGTGTTTCCGCGGACTGGACGATCCTGACCTCGCCACACTGCCGATTGACTCGGTGCGGATCCGCACGCAGCGGCATCGTGAGGGCTGGATGCTCGATGGCACGAAACTCTTTGTTGCGGACGCTGCTGAAGCCTCGTTTGGCATTGTTTACGCCAACACTGAATTCGTCCCCGGAGAGCGATCGGGAGCATCCGCGATCATTGTGGAGACTGACAGGACCGGATTCCAGCGCTGGCGTCCCTGGCCGACTGTTGCAGTCGGCCAGGACACGATGGAACTCAACCTCTCGGCTGTCAAAGTGCCTGAATCGAATCTCCTGGGTGCGCCGGGTGAGGGACCAAGCGTCGCCAACGCTCTAGTGTTGCGCCGACGACTGTTCAGCGCTGCGCATCTGACCGGCATCGCGTCTGCGGCTCAGGACATGTGCCGCGGTGTGGTCTGGTCTCGACGCGAGCACGGTGTGCCGATGGCGCAGGGTGAGCGTGCCAGGTTGTCCCTGGCCGACAACGAAATCGCGCTGTCAGCTTCCAGGGCGTTGTATCTGTCCGCGCCTGAGTGCCTCGATGAGCTGGCATTGCAGGCGCTGGCATTTGCCAATGAGATCGCCGCGACCGTCGTTGACCGGGCAATGGATCTGCATGGGCCTGCAGGTGGCTCGTCCGACCTGCCATTGGAGCGGTGGTCCCGCGAGCTGCGTTGGCTGCGTCTCGGCGGGGGCGGGATTGACCAGCAGAAGTTCTCGGTCGCTCAGCGGCTCATCACGACCTTCAAGAAATGACGTCAGGCAGCGGGTCGAGGGCGGCCGACGCGATCAGTTCCAGGCCGCGCGGGGTGATCGGCGGGTTGTGTAGCGGACCTCGAACGTCGCGGTAGAAGCGCTCGAGCGGCTGCGATCGATGCAATGAGATGCCACCGACGAGTCTCATGCAGCGATCGACGATGTCGACGGCGGTGTCTCCAGCGTGCAACTTGGTGGCGGCAACTCGTGGCCCCAGTGCTGGTCGCGTCTCGGCATCCAGACTGTCCCAGGCCGAGGCCGTCTCATGCAGCAGCGCTCGAACTGACATAATCCGCAGGTCAATCTCGCCGATTTGAGCGCGAACGGTTGGCAGGCTGCCGATCACTCCCGGCGCGCCGCCCGGTCGTCGATGGCGTGCGAACTCGACGGTGTAGTCGCGCGCAGCCTCGGCAACGCCCAGAGACGCTGCGGAAACGAGCAGCGCGAACCAGGCGAAGTCTCCGTGGCGCTGTCCGGCCCGGTTCGGGTCCTGACGGACGAGGAACTCGTCGTCGGTGATTGCCACGTCTTCGAACCAGACGTCATGCGAGCCTGTCGACCGAAGTCCGACGACATCCCATGTTTCTTTGATTCGCAGACCTGGAGAATCGCGATGCACGGCAACCCTGGCGAGCATCCCCGAGCCGTCTTCAACCGCGCAATAGGTCAGGAACCAAGTTAAGCCGGGCGCAAGTGTCGTGAAGGACTTGCGGCCGTTGATGGTCCAGCAGCCGGGACCGTTCGGCGTGAGCGTCGTTTGCGGCCTGCCTCCGCCCTGCGGCGATCCCATGTCCGGCTCGGTGGCTACCTGATTGCAGAGTGCGCCCTTGTTGACAACAGAGCTGAAGATACGCTCGCGCAACTGATCCGGCCAGGTTCGGTTGGCTCGTTCGGCGCCGACGGACATCAGGTGCATACCGCAAGAGAACGCCAGAGCCATGTCGACTTTGGCCAGGGCGGTTTGGGCTGCGACCAGGTCGGCAAGTGAGCGCTCCGGCCCACCGTATTCCCTTGGAATTGGCGCGGCGATCCAGCCAATCTTACGCAGGAGGTCGAACGACGCAAACGGAAAGCTGGCGTCGCGGTCGTGAGCTTCCGCGTACGCCGCTAGTTTCGGCAGGTGTGGTTCGAGCCGCTCAATGAGATCGCGCCCGGCGTCGTTGGTTGGCGGAACAGGCGTCATTGGCGGCTCGATGAATCGGATCTAGAGAACGTCGCGCAGGCGCTTCAGCGCGCGTACACGGACCTTGCCGCGGTCAAGCGCCGGACGTGCAGCGATCGTGATGCTCTCGCCGGTTGCCGGATTGCGGCCCAGTCGCTCGGGTCGCGCCGTTTGGGGGACGATGTCTACCTTGATCAAGCCGGCCACGGTGACCGAACCGGGGCCGCCGTCTGAGAGATCCTCGATCATGATGTCGGCAAGTGCGTCCAGCACTTCATTGACATCTTGACTGCGAATATCGGTCTTGGCTTCGATTGCCTTGGCCATCTGGGCCTTGGTCTTTGGCTTCGCGTCCGTCATCGACACCCTCTTTCCGCTCTGGACAGCATTGCCTGTCCTGCTTCCACTGTTTGCCTAGTGTTATGGCCAAATCCGCATGGGGCAATAGTCAGGACTTCCCTTTCATTCCCCAGCTAACGTTCAGGCATGAACTCTATCCGAACCGTGTCTGTGAATGAACAACTGGCTTCGTACATTGAGCAGACGGCAACACGAGAAGACGACGTCTGGCGTCGGTTGCGACAAGAGACATCTTCCTTGCCTGCAGGAGGCATGCAGATTGGAGCTGACCAGGCTCGACTCCTGGGATGGCTGGTGAGGCTGATCGGTGCTCGCCGGACCCTCGAGATTGGCACGTTCACCGGCGCATCGGCGCTGGCAGTGTCACAGGCGTTGCCTGAGGATGGCCAGGTCGTTGCCTGCGACGTCAGCGATGAGTGGACCGCTATCGCTCGTCGGTACTGGATCGAGGCCGGTGTGCGCCACAAGATCGACCTGCGTCTGGGTCCGGCCCTCGATACGCTGGCGACGCTTGCACGCGAGGGTGGCGGACTGTTTGATTTCGCCTTTATCGATGCCGACAAAGAGCCAATCTGGAGCTACGTCGAAGGCGCGTTGGCGCTTGTTCGGGTCGGAGGTTTGATTGCGGTTGACAACACGCTCTGGGGTGGCGATGTGGCCGATCCGATGGTCAGCGATCCCGACACGAAGGCGATCGATTCGTTCAACCGGCGGATCACGGACGATCCGCGCGTCGATGCTGTCCAGCTCACGGTCGGAGATGGATTGACGCTGCTGCGAAAGCTCTAGATAGGGATTCAGGCAAGTGCGCTGGCATCGACGCTGGCAGAGACCAGTTTGATCGCCGTTGTCAGCTTTCGCTCTCCGGCAAACGGCGCGTTGCCATACAGCGGGCCAATCGCTTCGATGGTCTCCAGAGTCGTGAGCGAAGTCGTGATCAGCGCGAACGATTCGCGTTCCGCGCGCTGCGCGACGTAGGGCAAGGTCGGTTCTCCGCCGGCGAGGATCAGGCACAGGGGCTCGTAATCCAGAGCGCCGAGCGCAATATCGATCCGGTCGTGCCGCGTGATGAGCGTCTTGTCGGGGTACTTGCGAAAGTAGTCCATACCCTCGTGAGCGCTGACCGGACCAATCACCAGGTCGCGGGAAGACTCGTCGAACAGTGCTTTGTCACCCGATAGCTCGCCTTCAACCGCAGGCGCGATTTCGCTGACGAGCGGGGCTGCCAGGTGGCGATCCTGTGGGATGGCGCCAATGGCGTTACCGCCCAGTCCGGCGATTCGATCGATGGCTGCTGGTCCACCATGCTCGGCGACACCATTGACGATTACCGCATCCGGATTTACTTCGGATAGCGATCGAGACACGGTGTCATCGTCTGCCTCTCCTTGGCGCACAACCAGCACGGTCCGGTCTACTTCTATGCCAGCGGTCGAGGATGCCTCGATCACAGTGTGATCGGTGTCGGCAGGGATGTCTCCGGGTGGAACGGGTTCAGAATCGCCGCGAACGCCATTCACTCGCGCGAGTTGTCGAGCGTCGTCGGTCGCAGATTCGCTGTCGTCAATCCGAACCAGGCGAACGGTTTCGCCGGTCGCACGCAGCGCCGAGGCGAGGCCGGCAGCGACCACGGACTTGCCGTCTCGGGCCAGGGTGGAAGTGACGAGGATGCGGGTCACGCGACGCTCCGGTTCTTGTGCAATGGCTACGCCAAAGGGTAGACGGAGGCAGGAATAGGTGCAGTCCGACCCGATTGCAGACACGATTGACGAGCAGGGCGGCAGGCGAAATGCGCTGGCTAGACTGCAGGCACCGATCGACCGCAGGAACCGGTCGATCGGCAAAGGACAGCGGCATGGCCCAGGACCCTCGCAGCGACCAGGGCGTCTGGCCTCCGCCTGCGCCCGATTCTCCCGGCGCCCGCAGACGCAGGCCGCCGCCTGAGCGTCATGCTCGCTGGATCGACCCAACAAAGCGGGCCGAAGAACCTCGCGAAGAAGCTCCGAGATTGCTCTGGTGGATCTTGGGCGGGTTGCTGTTGTTTGGCGTGTTCTCCGTGCTTATTCGGATGTTCCTGGTTATCTAGGCCACTAAACGTCACTGCTTCGGTATCTTGACTGGCAATCCGCGCGCAGTTTTGTGGGCGTGAGATAGTGCATGGTGTGTGAGCGAACCGGCAGATCGGAGCAGGGGTATGACGACAGACGCGTCGAACACGTTGCTGGACGGGATTCGAGTGCTGGATCTGGCAACATCGCGAGCGGAGATGGCCGGGCGTGTGCTGTCCGACATGGGCGCAGAAGTGATCAAGGTCGAGCCGCCGGGGGGCACGCCCTCGCGGACGCTGCCCCCGTTCAGTGACGACGAACCGGATCGCTCGCTCTATTGGGCAGCTATGGGATTCGGCAAGCGCAGCGTCGTGATCGATCTGGACGATGAAGCTGGCCGGGCCGACTTTCGTGCTCTGTTGGCCACGGCCGACGCGATGATCGAGTCATTCGATCCCGGTGTCATGGCCGATTGGGGCTTGAGCTACAAGAGTCTCAAGGACGAGCATCCGGAATTGATCTACGTCTCTGTGACGCCCTATGGACAAGATGGTCCACACGCGGATCGACCGGCAACGGATCTGACGCTTGAAGCGGCCGGCGGCCTGGTCGGTCTGCAAGGTGACGGAGATCGACCTCCGGTTCCAGTGGGTTTCCCGCAGGCTGCCATTCATGCCGGAGTTCAAGCTGCAGCAGACACCTCGATTGCACTACGCGAACGTGAACTGTCTGGTCTGGGCCAGCATCTCGATGTCTCCATGCAAGCGGCTGTCGTCTGGACGCTGATGCATGCAACCGGATTTCCGCCGAACACCGGCGGCGATCCGCCCGGCACCTGTGCGGATCGCGCAGGCGGCGGGGCGGCCGTCATGTCGATCTATCCCTGCGCCGATGGGTACATCGTCTTCAACATCGTGCCTGGCGGACTCGGACTGCGTCACTCGACCAAGGTCATGCGCTGGATCGCCGAGTGCGGCGAGCTAACTGGTGAACTCGAGGGCGCGGATATCGATGAGTGGGCCGCCGAACTCGGCCGCGTTGTGATGGAAGATCCGGCCGAGATGCAGCGCATGCTGGTCGTGGCGAACCAACAGCTAGAGCACTTTGTGGCCAAACGGACGATGGCCGAGTGCTATCAGCGGGCCGTGGG
This sequence comes from Dehalococcoidia bacterium, assembly GCA_965207365.1. Lineage (GTDB taxonomy): Bacteria > Chloroflexota > Dehalococcoidia > Bin125 > Bin125 > Bin125. Next base: position 3,028,634 of record OZ242281.1, read on the forward strand.
CGACGGCTTCATGATGGCGCCGCTCTACACGTTTGAAGACATCGCCAACGACAAGCATCTGGCAGCGCGTGACTACTGGGTGGACGTCGACGGCAAGCGTTATCCAGGACCATTCGCGAAGCTGTCAGAGACGCCCCTGCAACTGACTCGACCCGCTCCGACGTTGGGTCAGGATCAACATTTGCTTGCCGAGGTCGGTCGCGCGCCGAAGCGCGGTGGACGTGTGGCACGTTCATCCAATGGCGTTCGCGGTGAGGAGGGCGGTGCGCTCTCCGGCGTCAAGATCGCCGACTTCGCCTGGGTTGGCGTGGGACCGCTGATCTCGAAATCGATGGCGGACCACGGAGCAACGGTGGTTCATATCGAGTCCGCGACTCGTCCCGACGTGTTGCGATTGGCTCCGCCGTTCAAGGACAACGAGCCGGGGATCGACCGCGGACAATTCATGTCCAACTTCAATTCCTCGAAGTACGGTGTTGCGCTTCGGCTGGACACGGATTACGGCCTTTCCTACGCGAGACAGCTCATTGAGTGGGCCGATGTGGTGGTTGAATCCTTCACACCCGGCACCCTGAAGCGGTATGGCTTTGACTATGCCACGCTGAGCAAGGAACGCCCCGAAATCATCATGCTGAGCACATGCCTGCGTGGGCAATATGGGCCGGAGTCGAGCTATGCCGGATTCGGTTTGCAGGGCGCTTGTCTGTCGGGCCTGCATCGAATCACCGGATGGCCCGATCGTCAGCCGGCCGGTACGTGGGGCGCATACACCGACTTCATCAATCCGCGCTTCGGTTCCGGCGCCCTGGCAGCCGCGATTCGTCATCGAGATCTGACGGGGCAGGGGCAGTACATCGACCTTGCCCAGACCGAAGCAGGCATCCACTTCGGCGCACCGCTGTTACTTGACTACTTCGAAAATGGCCGAATCGCCGAGGCTCCGGGACATGACTCCATGTACGCGGCCCCAAATGGCGTGTTCAAAGTCGACAATCGGGAGCGCTACGTCGCGATCGCAACCGAGACGACCGAGCAGTGGCATGGCCTGCGACAGGCTGTTGGCCTGAGTGCCTGGTCGAGCGCCGAGTTTGATGAACTTTCTGCCCGGATCGCCGCGAAGGCCGAGATTGAATCCGAGATCGCTGACTGGTGCTTGCCACAGACCGCTGATGCAGTCATCGACTGCCTCACTGCGGCTGGAGTGCCTGCAGCATTGGTCGAATGGCCTTCCGACCTGTACGAGGACGCGCAGCTCACTCATCGCGACTTCTTCGTCACCCTCGATCACTCGGTCATGGGTCCGACGCCGTACGACGGACTGGTGACCAAGTTCTCGGGTGGTACGGCACGCCTGCGTCGGGCTGCCCCTGCGATCGGTGAGCATACCCACCAGGTGCTATCGGAGATCTTGTCCATTCCGGACGAAGAGATCTATGAGGCGCTGGCGGCAGGAGCGCTCGAATAGGGAAGCTCAGAAACAGCCAGAACATCAAGTAAACTGCGTGGCATGACTCCGTGCTCATGCGGGCTGGACTCGACATCAGGCGTGCGCCGCTAGATTGCGCCGCCAGGAAGGACATGGACAGATGGGTAAGCGCACCATGCGCGGCGAGACTGCGATTATCGGCGTCGGCGAAACGACGTACTACAAGCGCGGGCGATCGCCGGACGCCGAGTTCAAGCTCGTCGTCGAGGCCATTCTCAAGGCCAGCGCCGACGCGGGCATCGATCCGCGCGAGATCGACGGCTTCGCCTCGTACTCCAACGACCGCAACGATCCGTCGCGAATCGCGGCGGCGCTCGACATCAAGGACCTGCGCTTCTCCAACATGGAGTGGGGCGGCGGCGGCGGCGGTGGGTCGGCAGCTTGCGCGCACGCTGCTTCGGCGGTTGCGACTGGTCTGGCCGACACGGTGGTCGTCTTCCGCGGTCTGGCACAGGGTCAGTTCGGTCGATTCGGTCAGGGCGCGCAGGTGTCGCACGTACGCGGCGACCCTGCCTACACCGCTCCGTACGGACTGATGTCACCGGCGCAGTCGTTCGCGATGCGCGTCCACCGTCTGTTCGACGACCATGGAATCACGCAGGACACGCTCAAAGCCTGCTCGCTGGCGTCGTATCACCACGCTCAGAACAACCCGCGAGCCGTCATGTATGGCCGCCCGCTGACTCCAGAGGACTACGACCAATCACGCTGGATTGTGGAGCCGTTCCACCTGTTCGACTGCTGCCAGGAGAATGATGGCGCTGCGGCGATGATCTTTGTCTCGGCCGACCGGGCGAAGGACTACGCCAAGACGCCGGTCTACTTCCTCGGCGGAGCCGTTGGCTCGGGTAACCGCGCCGGCTCTGGTTCGCACAACGCTACGGATTACGCCACTTCGAACTTCAAGACGGTCGCACCGCGTATGTACGATATGGCCGAGGTAAAGCCGGAAGAGGTTGACGTCGCGCAGGTCTACGAGAACTTCACCGGTGGTGTCGTGATGAGCATCATCGAGCACGGTCTGACGAGCTACGAAGAGGCCAACGACTTCATCACGTTCGAAAACATGACCGCTCCGAGCGGCAAGATGCCGATCAACACCAGCGGCGGTAATCTCGCCGAGTGCTACATGCACGGACTGGAGCTGAACATCGAGGCCGTCCGCCAGGTGCGCGGCGAGTCCTGCAACCAGGTTGACGATGTCAATGTGTCGCTGGTCGCCTCGGGCCCGATGGTGACCCCGGTTTCCGACATGATCGTCGGCTCAGAGGCGGTGCTCTAATGGCAAATCCAGGAGCGTACTACTTGGGCGAGGGTATGCCTGCTCCCGCCCCTGCCATCGACGGCCTCGACACCGAGTACTGGGACGGCGTCAAGCGCCACGAGCTGCTGGTGCAACAGTGCAATAGCTGCGATCGCCCGCAGTTTGGCCCTGAGTGGGTCTGCCACCGCTGCCACTCATTCGACATGGGCTGGAAGCCGGTCGAGGGCAACGGACGTGTCTACTCGTGGGAACGCGTCTGGCACCCGGTTCATCCGGCGCTGCAGGATTCCTGCCCATACCTGGTTGTGTTGGTCGAGCTGCCCAATCACGAGAACGTCCGCATGGTCGGCAATCTCGTCGGCGACCCGATGCAGACCGTCGAGATCGGGGCAGAGGTCCGGCCAGTCTTTGAAGACCACGAAGGTGATGATCCGTTCACGCTCGTGCATTGGGAAGTGGTCGCGTAGAGCGCATTCGGTTGAGGGTGTGCAACGTCAAATTGCGTTGCACGCTCTCTCCGTTGGGGAACGGGACCCCCTCAGCCTTCGGCAGCTCCCCCTGCAAGGGGGAGCGTTGGAGTCTCGCGCGCTCCGAGTTGGATCAGCTTGCCCCACAGCTATCAACCCTTACCCCGTGTTGCGCAGACCAGCGGCGACGCCGTTGACGCTTCGCAGGATGGCTTCCAGCGTGTCGGCGTATTCAGGGTCGTTTTCGGGCAGGTCACGGATTCGATTGAGCAATTCCACTTGCAGGAAGCTCAGTGCGTCGACGTACGGGTTACGCAGTGCGATCGAGCGCTGTAGGACCGGCGTGCGATCGAGCAAGCGTTCCTGGTCCGACAATCGATTGACCATGTTGACGGTTCGGAGGAACTCTCGGCGCAGCCGGTCGAACGTGCGTAGATCAGTGTCGCCATCGCCGAGTGTGCGGGCGTAGTGCTCGGCGACATCGAAGTCCGCTTTAGCCAGCACCATCTCGACGTTCGAGAGCAGTGTGGTGAAGAACGGCCAGTGCGCCCGCATGTCGCGCAGCAGTTGCTCGCCCGCATCTCCATGACGCTCAACGAACTGCTCCAGCGCCGTTCCGACGCCCATCCAGCCGGTGATCACGTGGCGAGTCTGCATCCAGGCGAAGACCCAGGGGATGGCGCGCAGGGAGGACAGGGAGGCGTCTGTTCCGGGCCGGAACGTTGGTCGTGAGCCAATGGCCAGGTTGCCCAACATGCCGATTGGCGTGACGCGTTGGAAGTAAGCCTGCAAATCAGAATTTTCGACGACCTGGGACCGATAGGCCTGTTCGGCGGTTTCAGCGAGTTCGTCCATCACCGCGTGGTAGCGATCGCGGTCTGGATCGGCGGTGTCATCATGGTCATTGTCGAATCGCTTGACCAACGATGCGGCCAAGGTTTGTTCCAGATTCCACTTGGCTAGGGCGGGCATTCCGTACGTGAACTGGATCATCTCGCCCTGCTCGGTGAGCTTGATTCCGCCCTCGGTCGTGTGCGGTGGGAGGGCCAGGATGGCATCGTGCGATGGTCCGCCACCTCGGCTGACTGTGCCACCGCGGCCATGAAAAAACATCAAGTCAACGCCCGCCTCGCGGGCGACCTGGTGCATCAGATCTTGGGCGCGATACAGGCCCCATAGGGACGGCAGGACGCCCGCGTCCTTGGCTGAGTCGGAGTAGCCCACCATGACTTCCTGGAGGTTGTTGTGGGCCTGGAGATGTCGTCGATAGGCGCCGTGGCTGAAGAGCGAGCGAAGCACTGACGGCGCGCGATTTAGGTCGGGCACACGCTCGAACAGGGGCGCGATGCGGATGCCGCCGCCAGGCGCGCGGAGGTTGATGTTGTTCAATCCCGCCTGGCGCGCGACCAGGACCGGAGCGAGCACATCGGCGGCAGTCTCGGTCATGGAGACGATGCAGGTTTGCATGGCCTCTTCGCCGCAGATGCGCTGGATCCGGCGTGCAGTGCGGAACCGTCGCAACGTGTCGTCGTCATGCGTCGACATCGCGTGTCCGACAGGGAAGTAATCTCGGTCGAGTTCGCCGGCCAGGAATTCTTCCTGCTGGTCTCGATTGAGTTCGAGATAGCTGCCGCCGGGCGGCTGGATGTCGAGTCCCTGGAGCACGGCGTCGGCTGCGGTGTGGAAGCGGCCCGCGTGATCGCGGATGTCCAACGTCGCAAGGTGGAAGCCGAAGACGCGGGCGCGGTCGATTAGGGGTTGCACTACAGTTTCTGCCCCGGCATTTGCACCGTGGAAGCGGAGGCTCTCGGCGATTGCTTCCAGGTCTTCGACATAATCCTGCGCGGAGTCATACGGGACGCCGTCGGGCTCAGTCGCAGTCAGCCGTGCATCGTGGATCCTTGCTGCCCTGGTATCGAGCAATGCGAAGTCCGCCTCCAGCGTGGCCTGCAATCTCGCGGACATGTAGCGAACCTTGTGGCGGTATCGCTCCGCAGCATTGCGGCTTTCAAGTCGTTCCTGGATGCGCGGCATGCGGCGTTCGTCGCGTTGGATCGACGCTTCCAGTTCCGCCGATGCCGCGACTCGCCGGACAGAGTGGGGCAGCATCGTATCCATCGCCCGGACAGCGTTGAGGTGCTGCCGCAAGACTTGCGCGCGCATGGTCAACGCGGTCTGCCAGGTCAGATCGGGGGTGACGTTCGGGTTGCCGTCAGCGTCTCCGCCCATCCAGGATCCCAGGACAATCGGCGCTGGCGCCTCAGCAGGGCTGACGCCGGTCGCCTGACGAAACCGTCGAGTCACCTCAGGCACTGCGTCCCAGAGCGTGGTCTCGAACGTGCGAAGCAGTAGACGCGATTCCTCCAACACTGTTGGTCGTCGATAGCGGAGGTGGTCGGCCTGCCATAGTCCCTCGATGTGCATTCTCAGCGCCGCGTCAAAATCCTCCTGCTCATCGGGGATCGAGTGTTCCCGTTCTAGCAAGAGGCGATGCACATCCTGCAGCGTGCCGAGCATTGTCAATCGTTGCGACTCCGTCGGGTGTGCGGTGAACACGGGTTGCAGGTGAATGCCCGCGGCCTGCGAGCGGACCGTTCGCTCATCTATGCCCTGGGCCAGTATTTGTTCAACGACGGCAGGAATCGACCGAGGCGCGGTCGGAGAGTCGGAAGAGCGCAGTCGTCGCCGGCGCACCCGGTGGGTCTCCTCGGCCGTGTTCGTAAGCAGGAAATAGGTGAGAAACGCGTTGCCAACTTCCGCCGCGAGCCAGAGCGGCCAGCTCTGGACGAGCTGAACGATCTCGGCGGTCAATTGCGGTTCGGGATCTTGCCGAACTCCTCGTCGCCGCTGGGCCAGACCGCGCAGCTGTTCGACGGCGTCGAACACGTCGTCGCCGTCGACCATGCGGATCGTGTTGCCGAGCAGGCTGCTCAACAGACGCACATCGGCTGCGAGTGGCGCGTCGACTCGTTCTCGGTCGTGGTTGGTCAGTTGTGCTGTTCGACTTGCGGAATGAGTGTCTTCCTGAGACGTACGAGCCATGCCACGCCCTCCATCGAGTCCGTTGGATGCGATCGTATCTCTGAGGTTCGCTTACGATGATTGCAGGTTTGCAGTGAGCGAGGGGCCAACGATGAGTGAACATTCTGGCAAGAGACAGATCGCAGCGTACGGTTCCTGGGAATCGCCGGTGACCACGGAAATGCTGACCGAAGGCGCGTTGCGATTTGACGAGCTGGATGTCGACGGCGAAGACCTCTACTGGGTTGAGTCGCGACCCGACGAACAAGGTCGTTACGCCGCGATGCGTTACTCGGCGAGCGGAGAGATCAGTGAGGTCACGACCCCGGACTACAGCGCTCGCACATTGGTTCACGAATATGGCGGCGGATCGTTTGCCGTGTCGAACGGTGTGGGGTACTTTTCGAACTTCAGCGATCAGCGCCTCTATCGGCGTCCGGTTGACGGTTCCGAGGAACCAACTCCTCTGACCCCTGAGATTCCGGTTCGCTACGCCGATGCCACTGTCGATGATGCGCGTGGTCGGCTGATCTGTCTTGCCGAGGACCACCGGCGTGATGGCCTGGAAGCTGAGAACTATCTGGCGTCAATCCCTATTGACGGCAGCGCCGCGGACGCAGATGACATTACGCGGCTGCACGAAGGTTTCGACTTTTGTTCCTCGCCGAGGTTGAGCCCCGACGGCCGTAGGCTGGCCTGGATATGTTGGAACCATCCCAACATGCCCTGGGACGCAACTGAACTCTGGCTAGCTGAAGTGGCGACGAACGGCTCATTGCTCTCGCCGAGACGGATCGCCGGCGATGCCAAGGGCGATGTCTCGATCATTGAGCCGCAATGGGGTCCCGACAACACGCTCTACTGCGTCTCCGATGCTTCGGGCTGGTGGAACCTTCAGCGCTTGGATGGCGATCAACTCGTTCCGGTCCTGGAAATGGCTGCTGAGTTCGGACTGCCCCAGTGGGAATTCTCGATGTCGGCGTACGCATTGCTGGATGAGTGCTGCATCGGCGCCCAGTACTCCAATGCCGATGGCCGCGAGATTGGCGTGGTCGACCTCGAAACCGGCGATCTGAGGCCGATTGATTCTCCGTTCAACTCGTACGGATCGTTCACTGTTGCCCTTGGCGGGCGCATCATCACCGCTGCCGCCGGACCCGACGTTGGCGCTGCGATTGTGGCCATTGATTCCGACACGGCCGAGGTTGAGACGATTCGCTCTTCTACCGGACCCGATCTGGATCCGTCCTACATCTCTGAGGCAGAGGCGATCTCGTATCCCACCACTGGGAGCAGGACGTCTCATGCGTACTACTACCCGCCTCGCAATCCTGACTTCCAGGCGCAGGACGGCGACCTGCCGCCCCTGGTGACATTCATCCATGGCGGGCCGACCAGCGCGACAACGCCGGGATTCAACCTGGGCATCCAATATTGGACGACTCGCGGCTTCGCGGTTGTCGATGTCAACTACGGAGGCTCGACCGGATACGGCACCGACTACCGGCGATCATTGAATGGGAACTGGGGTATCGTCGACCGCGAGGACTGTGAAGCGGCGGCGAACTACCTGGTCCAGCGCGGCGATGTCGATGGTTCACGCTTGGCGATTCGCGGAGGCTCGGCGGGCGGTTATACGACCCTATGTGCGCTCACGTTCGGGGATGTCTTCACCGCAGGCGCTTCGTACTACGGCGTCTCGGACGCGGCCGCACTGGCAGAGGACACGCACAAGTTCGAGTCGCGCTATCTCGACTCACTGATTGGTCCGTACCCGGAGCGTGCGGAGCTGTACGAACAACGATCGCCGATTCATGCAGTGGACCGACTCTCATGTCCGATCATCTTTCTGCAGGGTTTGGAGGACAAGATTGTCCCACCTACCCAGGCCGAGCGCATGGTTGACGCGCTGCGCAAGAAGGGGTTGCCGGTCGCATACATCACCTTTGAAGGCGAGCAGCACGGATTCCGTCAGGCGGCGAATATTCAACGCGCCACCGAGGCCGAGTTGGACTTCTACGGCAGAATCTTCGGCTTCAGTCCGGCTGGCAACATCGAGCCTGTCAAGATCGAGAATCTGTAGATGGCTGAGATCCACGAGCTGTCGGCGCTGGAGTTGCGTGCGGCGTATCAGGCGCGTCAACTCTCGCCAGTCGAGGTGCTCGAAGCGCTGTTTGCTCGGATCGACCGACTTGAACCATCTCTACACGCGTTCACTACCCAGACCCGCGAGACCGCACTCGCCCAGGCGCGCACGACCGAATTGACCTGGATGGATTCTGACGCCAACGACAGGTCACCGATGCTGGGCATTCCGGTGACGATCAAGGACCTCGTGGATGTTGAAGGCGCGCCAACGACCATGGGCTCGCTTGTGACGTCTCACGAGCCGGCGGCGACCGATGAGCTGTTTGTCGAACGGCTGCGGGCCGCTGGGGCAATCTTCCTGGGTAAGACGAACACTTCCGAGTTCGGGCTCGCTGCACAAACGGTGAATCGGGTCTCACCGACAACCGCGAATCCGTGGAATCTGGAGCGGACGGCAGGTGGATCCAGCGGCGGCGCAGCAGCGGCCTGTGCTGCAGGATTCGGACCGCTGCATCACGGCACCGACGGCGGCGGATCAGTAAGAGTGCCCGCCGCCTACTGCGGTGTCGTGGGATTCAAACCAACTGGCCGTCGCATTCCACGACGACAACGCGGAGCGGGGATGTCGCAAGTCTCGACTGATGGCGTGCTCGCTCGCTCGGTTGCCGATGCCGCCATGATGCTGGAGGTCATGGCTGGTCGTCATCCGCACGATCCCGCGCCATTTCGGGGATCGCCTCTCAATGTCAGCGAAGCGGTAGCGCCACATCGCCTCGATGGACTGAGAGTCGCATACACAACCGAAATCGGTGGACCGACTCCTTGCGAGCCATTCATCGCCGAGCGAGTCAAGTCGGCGGCCGGTGCGCTCCAGGACGCTGGAGCATCCGTGTATGGCAAGACACCCAAGATTTCAGACCCCAACGACGTGTTTCCCACGTTGTCTGCAGTCGGCGCCGCCGCCAACTACTCGGATATCTGTCTCGGTCGCGAAAACGAGCTGTCGAACTATACGAGAGGCAGTCTGAAACGCGGTCAATCCTTGAGCGGTGTGCAAGTCGCCAATGCCTATGCAGCGCTCGATCGCATCCGTCGTCAGATGGATGCATTCTTCGAGGATGTGGATGTGTTGATCACGCCCACGAGCGCCATTGCTGCTCATCCACACGGTGCACGGATTGATCAGATCAATGGACAACCAGTGAATCCTTGGATGATCTCGATTCTGTACACGCCGTTGGCCAACCTGATTCAGGCGCCAGCGATCGCGCTGCCGGCAGCGTTCAGTCCCGACGGTCTGCCGATCTCGGTTCAGCTAATCGCACGAGAAGGGAACGATGCCCTCATCACTCGTTGCGCGGCAGTGCTGGAAGACGCAGGGTTTGCGGCGTCACTGCTGTCCCCACGTTCGTAGATCAGAACGCTTGACCCGCAAGGGTGTTCTATATAGATTATATGTACTGTGTTGTATCGCGAAGGAGGGCGGCATGGAGATCGATGCAAGCCGTTTCACGATTGCGTTCGTGGTGGCGGCAGTCGCCCTGATCGGGGCAGGTCTTGCGACCGATGTGTCGGCTCGCTGTCTCAATGTCAAGCACGTGATCGATGGCGACACGATCATCGCCGCCGACTGCAACTCTGGAGCTGAGGTACGTGTCCGTCTCGCCAATCTGTCGGCTCCTGAGGTGGACGAACCCGGCGGAGCGGAGGCAACCCAGCACATCTCCTCAATGTTGAAGCACGCCGATCTGATCGTCCTCGATTGGCATGGCGAAGAGAGCTACGGCCGATTGGTCGGCGATCTCTACGTGCGGCGCAGCAACAGCATGGTCCACATCAACGAGGAGATGCGCCGATACTTTGCAAACGACGTTGCACAAGAGGCAAACGATCTCTCTGACCAGAGTCCCACTCACAACGCCAGCCAAGAACAGCGAGTATCCGACCCGTCATGCTCCTCCACAGAGACCGGATGGGTGACCGTCGGTCCCTGCTATCAGGGGTCAGCGGGTTACGAAGCCAGCTACGACAGGGACAACGATGGAGTCGCGTGTGAGCAAGGCTGTCGCTTCTATCGGCCGAGGACTCAAGTGACGACTCCTGCATCCGAGTCTGCCTCCCAACCATCGGCGAGCCGTTCGCGTTCGAGCTCGACCGCTCGAGGCGCGTGGGTGACGATCGGTCCCTGCTCTCGAGGTCAGTCGTGCTACAGCCCGATCGGCGATGGCGACAACGACGGCACCTCGTGCGAGCGCGGCTGCCGAATCTGGAGATCCAGGTGACTAATCCTCGAGCACGAGCGTTACCGGTGCGTGATCGGAGGGTTTGTCTCCGTCACCTTCTCTGCGACGTTCCTCCTGATCGATCTCGACCGCTGTGGCACGTTCGACCAGCGGGTCGTTGATCAGGTGGTGATCGATGCGCAGACCCTTGTCCTGCATTATCCCGCCGGTCCGGTAATCCCACCATGTGTAGACGCCGGCTGACTCATCGAACAGACGTAGCGCGTCGGTCAACCCCCAGTCGATCAGCGAGTTGAGCCGCTCCCGTTCTGGCGTCGAGCAGAGGATTCGCTCGTGCCAGAACGTCGGGTCGTTCACGTCGCGGTCGTCGAACGTGATGTTGTAGTCCCCGGTCAACACCAACTCGGATGAAGCGTCCTGACCATCGAGCCATGACCGCAGACGGTCGAACCACTCCAGTTTGTATTGATACATCTCATGGCCGACATCGCGTCCGTTGGGACAGTACAGACTGACCACGCGCACGCCGTTCACCTCTGCCGCGATGCCGCGCGCTTGGTCGTCCTCAGGCCAGGGAACGGCTTCCTCGACCGACTCCGGGTAGTCGAGCGACACAATCGCCACTCCGTTGTACGACTTCTGACCGTGCAGCACCACGTGGTATCCCAGTTGATCAAATCCGTCGAACGGAAATTGCTCCTCGGTGCACTTGAGTTCCTGCAGGCAGAGCACATCGGGCTGATGCTGGTCTAGCCAGTTGAGCACACGATCCTCGCGTGCGCGGATCGAGTTGACATTCCAGGTAGTGATTCGCATCAGCGGCTCCTTTCACGTGTGTGTCGCCAACCATGATGCAGGATGATGCCCGCAGCAACATTGACGTTGAGTGAGTCGACGCCTTCGGCAAGTGGCACTGCGATTCGACCATCAATCATTGGATCGAGGCTCGAGCTGATGCCTGCTCCCTCGTTGCCAAACAGCCAAACGACCTTGTCAGGAATCTCGGTCTCGTCGAGCGGATCACCCTGACGATCGGCGGCCAACACGATCCCTCCATGGCTTCGCAAGTGGGAGAGTTCGGATGCCAGGTCCGCGGATCTGCAGATTGTTGTCATAAACCAGGCCCCGGTGGCGGCTCTGACCACGCGTGGATGCGTAGGATCGGCGCTTCCGGGCCCGACGACGACGGCGTGAGCGCCGAATGCCGCAGCGGACCGTATGATTCCGCCGAGATTGCCAGCGTCCTGCACGCCATCGAGCGCGACGATGGACCATGATTCGCCGGTCGGTTGCTCGAGGGGAGCAAGTTGATCACGTATGACGGCGAAGTGACCCTGCGGTGTTCGCGTCTCTGACAACCGTTCCGCGTCGGCCTGACTGAGCCTGATTGTGCTGTGTCCGGTGTCCGCCCACAGTTCGGGATCAGTGCTGAGCACGTCCACGATCGGAGCGGCGACATCAATGGCTTCTCGTACCAGCTTCTCGCCGTCGAGCAGGAACACGCGCTGCTCACGGCGGCCCTTTGCCGTTTGCAGTCGCTGGAGCTGTCGCAGGCGGGCGCGCGTGAGCTTGGGGACTTCGTCTCCGTCGCTCACGACGCCCGCCGATTGCTGTTCAGGTCCTAGCTGCCGTTGAACTCAGCCTTGACCTTCTCGTACTGGTCGAGCAGTGGGATGACCGTGCCCGACTCTGCGGCCGGCAGACCGAAGATGATTCGCTGGAAGCCGATGTCGATCAGGTTCTGGACTTGCTCCGGGTCGGGTCCAACGCCGAACACTGTGCGCTGAATCGAGTCGAAGTCGCGCTCGGCGCGGTCTGCGGCGGCCCTGAGCTGCTCCATGTCGGCGCGCATGTCGCCACGCAGCGCGATTGGCAGCCAGCCGTCGCAGTAGTCGACGACGCGGTCGAAGGCCCACTTGGACTGAGCGCCAAGCAGGATCTGCGGGCCGTTCTCCTGGACCGGTTTGGGGTAGCTCCAGACCGGGTCGAAGTCGATGAATTCACCGTGGAATTCGGGCTCGTCCTGGGTCCAGAGTTCTCGCCAGGCGAGGACGATTTCTCGTGTGACCTTCCAGCGATCCTTGAAGTCCCAGCCGTGATTCTCGAGCTCTTCGGCGTTCCAGCCGGCGCCGATACCGAGGATGAGGCGGCCGCCCGAGATCATGTCGAGCGAGGCAGCCGACTTGGCCGACACGATCACATCGTGCTCTGGAACGAGCAGAATGCCGGTTCCGACCTTGATCTTCTCGGTTGCGGCTGCGGCTGCCATGAGCGAGACGAAGGGGTCGTGGGTGTGCCAGTACTCCTGTGGCAGATCGCCACCGCCAGGCCATGGCGAAACACGCGACGTTGGGATGTGCGTGTGCTCCGGGAACCAGAGCGACTCGAAGTCGCGCGCCTCGGCCTCGCGGGCGAGTTCCATCGGCTGAATGGCATAGTCGGTCGGGAACATCGATACGCCGAAATCGGTCATGTGTCGTCCTATCTGTGTGCATGTGCGCAAATGCTGGTTCGCGATTGAGGATATCGCCTGCCGCTATCTTCGCTGGGATTGAGGGTGAATCGAGAAAGGCAACACCATGGTCAGTCACCTTGAGAGATACCCGCGACCGAGCCGCGACGAAATCATGCGCAACTTCAAGGAGCGGCGCAACTGGGGGCGCTGGGGCGACGATGACTCCGTTGGCGCGGTCAATCTAATCACCGTGGAGAAGCGAATGGCAGCGTTGGCGTCGGTGCAGAATGGGCGGACCGTGTCGTTGTCGCGTCCGTATCCGAAGGATCCGTCAGCGATAAATCCGACCCCTGCGCAGCACTTCATGCGCACCTTCGATCGTGGAGATGACGGCGACGGCGCGGTCGTCGACTACTACGGATTCATCTACCACGGCCACACGTTCACGCATGTGGACGCGCTCTGCCATATCTGGGACTCCGACGGGATCTGGCAGGGTCGCGATCCTGAAGAGGCGATCGACTCGGCTACCGGCGCCACATTTGCCGATGTCACTGCCTGGAACCAGGGAATCTTCACCAAGGCCGTGTTGTTGGACGTTCCCAAGTTTCGCGGAGAGCCCTACGTCACGTTTGACGAGCCGGTCATGGGCGACGAGCTGCAGGAGATCGCCGATGTGCAGGGCGTCACTGTGGAGCCGGGGGATGCCCTGCTCGTGTACTCGGGGCGCGAGGCGTATCAGGCCGACAATCCCACGGACTTTTTCGGTCAAGCGCCGTCGCCGGGTCTGCACGCGTCCTGCAGCACTTTCATCCGCGATAAGGATGTCTCGATGCTTGGTTGGGACATGATGGATCAGCGGCCGAGCGAGTACGGTCTTGCCTGGCCGGTCCACGGGGTGATCTATAGCTTTGGAGTTGTTCTGCTGGACAATGCGTTGTTGCAGCCTCTGGCGGAGGCCTGCGCTGAGGAAGGACGCTACGAGATGTTGCTCTGCGTACTGCCGCTGAACATCCAGGGTGGGACGGGTTCACCGGTCAATCCGATCGCGGTCTTCTAACGGCTAAATCGTCAGGCCACCGAGTCCGAGTAGACCTCTGGCGTGTTCGACTTCGCCAACGTGGCGGTAGCCGTGGTAGAGCAACATGCCGGTGAGCGCCTGCCAGATCGACATTGGTGGAGTTGGTCGGATTACGATCTCGTCCGCAAGGTCAGCCTCGCTCAGACTGGCAACCCATTCGCGTGTCACCACCCAGACATCCTGCTGGTACCGTAACCAGCCGTCTACATCGGTCAGCAGCACAGCATCGGCTTCCATCTTGGTCATGCCCGTGCCCTGCGACGTGCGGTGCAGGCGGAAGTGCTGATCCCACTCGCCGTCGAGCCAGACCGTCGGACGCCGATGGACGACCCAGTTGACGATGTTGTCCTCGGTACGGACGTAGTGCCAGAGCGAAAAGAAGGCGCTGACGCCGTCGCCTGCGGGGCGTGCGTTCCATTGGTCTGCGGTCATGTCAGGGACAGCTTTGTCGAGCATGTCGTGCATGCCCTCGAGACCTTCCTGGATCACTTCAATCTGGGAGAGGGACATGATGGGCATCCTCAATGTGAGATGGGCGCTGGCTGGCTAATCATATCCTGCGTGCAAAGCGAGGAGAGTGTCATGGCGAATCAGGTTGCGGTCGGCGAGTACCAGGAGATGTTGCGTCACGGGACGATGTCGGTGGGGTTGTACACGCCGAAGGAGGTGGACAAGCAGAAACCGCATCATCAGGATGAGGTCTACATCATCGCTTCGGGGACTGGGACCTTCTTGTTGGGCGACGAGCGGATTTCCTGCGGCGCCGGAGACACGTTCTTTGTCGGCGCCGGCGCGCGGCATCGCTTCGTGGAGTTCAGCGAGGACCTCGCCGTCTGGGTGATCTTCTACGGTCCTCCCGGAGGCGAACACGCCCACGATGCGGACTAACGATCACAGTGGTCAATGAAACAACCTCCGGGTCCCGACTGGCATTCGAGGTCGCACTGTGGCGGCTTCAAGAACAGCTTGAGCGATCGCGGAGTCTGGATGGTCGTCTGGGTAACGCATTCGCTCTGAGTGCAGCAATGATCGCGCTGCTGGGGTCGGCAGTGCTGTTCGCTGATGAGTCCCAAACTGCGGAGATTGAAACTGCAGTCACTGCCGCTGCCGCGCTCTTCGTCGCGAACATAGTGATATCGACTGTGGCGCTGTTGATAGGCAGGATGGCGGTGGCGCCGAATCTCGCTGAGCTACTGGCGAATCTCGAGTCGGGGAGTAACGACGAGTTGACTCGCTGGGCCGCTGAAGCGCTTGTTCAAGCGGCAGAAGTGAACGCGCCTCAGTTGCAGTTGAAGGGATGGCTGGTCAGCGCCGCCGTAGCCATGACCGCAGCCACTGCAGTGGCTGTCGCTTCGACTGCCATTCTTGCGGTTCAATAGTCCAATCTTCCGGCGCGCGACGCCAAAACGGAGGGAAACCGCTGGTGTAGATGACATCAAGTTTGCCGGGAGGAAGCCTGGGAGCGTCCTCGCCGATCTCAGTTGAGGCCATTTCAGTTGGAGTGTCTGCCACGGACTGATTTGCCTAACCCTGTACTAGGCCCATGTTATCGAGATCCGAGAGACCATCGCTTAGTAGACGCCGCCTAGCTTTTCGTGGTCCCAGCTGTAGATGCGGGTTGGGTTGATTCTCACGACGGCTCGCTTTGAGGCCTGGCGGACACGCTGCTCGTCGTCCATCGGAGTGGTCGAGGGGCCAGCGGCGTTTGGATTGCGCTTGCTTCCAGTGGCGTCCTGGACGGCCATGACTAGCTGCGGGTCGTTCTGGATGACGTCGGCTTCGCCCTCGATCACCAGACCCTTGATCTTCGAGTACTCGGTGCCGGATTCAAGCATCACCGTGATGCGCGGATCGCGCTGGAGGTTGAGCACCTTCTGCGCCTTGGCGTAGGTGGTGAAGTGAATCTTGTCGTCGATCACGCCGTACCACATGGCGACGAGGTGGGGGAATCCATTGTTGCCGTTGGAGGCAACCTGGAGGGTCCAGCCTGTCTCGATGAATTCCTTGGCTTCCTCGTCAGTCATGGCGATCATGTTGCGTCGGCTGGGCATGGCGTCTCCAATTCGAGTTGCTTTGTGCAGTTTAGCTACGGTCGAGTCATCTCCTCGGGACGGACCCACTCTGCGAACTGCTCTTCGGTCAGCAGGCCGAGCTCTAGCCCCGCCGAGAGCAACGTGCCATTGTCGGCGTGGGCCTTCTTGGCGATCGCAGCGGCATTGTCGTAGCCGATGTGTGGGTTGAGTGCAGTGACCAGCATGAGCGATGACCGCATCAGCTCATCGATTCGCTCACTGTTGGGCTCGGTGCCCACGATGCAGTTGTCGGTGAAGGAGACCGAGGCGTCGCCGAGCAGCTTGATGCTCTGCAGGTTGTTGAATGCCATCACCGGCTTGAACACGTTGAGTTCAAAGTGTCCGTTAGAGCCCCCAACCGAGACCGAAACCGAGTTTCCTATTACCTGGGCGCAGACCATCGTCAGCGCCTCCGATTGGGTCGGGTTGACTTTTCCGGGCATGATTGAGGAGCCTGGCTCATTGGCGGGGAGATTCAGTTCGCCGAGACCGGCGCGAGGTCCTGAGCCGAGCATGCGCACGTCGTTGCCGATCTTCATCAGTGAGACGGCGATGGTGTTGAGGATGCCGGCCAGTTCGACTTGGGCATCGTGCGCCGCGAGTGCTTCGAACTTGTTTGAGGCGGTGACGAAGGGCAGGCCGGTGAGTTCGGCGATTTCCTCGGCGACTTTGACCGCGTAGTCGGGATGCGAGTTGATCCCGGTGCCGACGGCTGTGCCTCCCAGGGCGAGTTCGTAGAGACGGGGCAGGGTCTGTTCGGCGCGCTGGATGCCGTAAGCAACCTGTTGGACGTAGCCGCTGAACTCCTGGCCCAGGGTCAGTGGCACGGCGTCCATGAAGTGGGTGCGGCCGATCTTGACGATGTCGGACCAGGCTTCCGCCTTGGCCTGCAAGGCATTGTGCAGGTATTGCAGGCTGGGAATCAGGTGATGGACCGTCTGCTCGGCCGTTGCGATTGCCATGGCGCCAGGGAATACGTCATTGGACGACTGCGACATGTTGACGTGGTCGTTGGGGTGAACCGGAGACTTCGAACCGATCTCGCCGCTGAGCAACTCGATGGCGCGGTTGGAGATGACCTCGTTGGCGTTCATGTTTGACTGAGTGCCGGACCCAGTCTGCCAGACGACCAACGGGAAATGGTCGTCGAGCTCGCCGTCGATCACTTGCTGTCCGGCGGAGCGGATCGCGTCTGCGAGGCCAGCGTCCAGACGACCCAGCTTCTGGTTCGCGGTGGCGGAAGCATGCTTGACGATGCCCATCGCTCGGAGGATTGAACGCGGCATCCGCTCTCCGCCGATCTTGAAGTTCTCCAGCGAGCGCTGAGTCTGCGCTCCCCAATAGCGATCGGCCGCCACCTCGACGTTTCCCATCGTGTCGGATTCGACGCGGATTTCGGTCATGATTCAGTCCTCAACAAGGAATTGGGGCTTGGATGGGCTCTTGGCTTGTTCGAATCAGGTGGCGGCCAGTCGGGCCATGTCCTCGACGAGGCCCTGGACTGCGTCTGCGGAGTGCTTGAGTTGGGACTGTTCGGCGTCGGTGAGGTTGATCTCGAGGATTTGCTCGATGCCGTTTGCTCCGAGGACGACGGGGACCCCAATGAAGAGGCCGTCGACGCCGTACTGTCCGTCGAGCAGGGCAGCGCAGGGGAGAATGCGGCGCTTGTCGAGCGCGATCGCGTCAACCATCTGGGCAACTGCGGCTGAGGGGGCGTAGAAGGCCGAGCCGGTCTTGAGCAGGTTGACAATCTCCGCGCCACCGTCTCGGGTGCGCTGGATGATCTGGTCGAGCTGGTCCTGGGGCAGCAGTTTGGTAATGGGGATCCCTGCCGCAGTGGTGTACGAAGCGAGCGGGACCATCGTGTCGCCGTGTCCACCGAGCACAAAGGCGTTGATGTCCTCGACGGAGATGTTCAGCGCTTCGGCGAGGAAGGAGCGGTAGCGAGCGGTATCGAGGATGCCGGCCATGCCGACGACGCGAGAGCTGGGGATGCCAACCTCGCTGGCTGCGTCGAAGGCGACGTGGCACATGGCGTCGAGCGGATTGGAGACGACGACCATTGTGGCGTCGGGCGACTCGGCGATGGCCGCGCGGGTCACGGAGTCAACGATGCCCATGTTGATTTGCAGCAGGTCGTCGCGCGACATACCGGGCTTGCGCGCGACGCCAGATGTGATGACGACGATGTCGGAGTTGGCCGTTGCGGCATAGTCGGTTGCACCAGTGATTGCGGCGTCGATGCCGACGACGGGGGACGCTTCGAACATATCCAGCGCTTTGCCCTGAGGCAGACCGTCGACGATGTCGACGAGTACCACGTCGGCGTAGCCACGCTCGGCGAGTCGCTGAGCGGTGGTTGCGCCGACGTTGCCAGCTCCGATGACGGTGACCTTCGTTCGCATCTCTCGATCATCCTCTCAGGGCACGGGCGCATGTCCCCGTGACAGCACATTGACGGGTTGTTGTATGTACTTGTTATCGGATGGGCGCGTTTGGGTCTGCCACGTGAGCGGCTGAAACGGGTGAGTTGTCAAAGCAGAACTCAGACATGAAGCATGCGAGAGCAAACAGCGTCGTTGGGCGGAGACCCCCTCAGCCCTCGTTCAAGCCGGGGGCAGGCTCTTCGGCAGCTCCCCCTGCAAGAGACCGATGCATAACTCCCCTTCTCCCCCCTTTGCGGGGGAGATGCCGAAGGCAGAGGGGGGTCCCTGCCTGTTGGCCCTATCTGGTCGTCGCCAGCCGACCCCCCCTCTGTCACGCTGTGACATCTCCCCCCGCAAGGGGGGAGAGGGGAATCGGAGGATATGCATCAGGCTCTGCAAGGGGGAGCGGGCAGCTGCACCCGTCGCGTGCTATTGCGCGGCGGCGATTTTGTTTAGGGCGCTTCCGGCGCGGAACCAAGTGATTTGCTCTTCGGTGTAGCTGTGATTGACCGACACCTCGTCGCTGGAGCCGTCCTCGTGGTCGATACGCAGGGTCAGCGGATTGCCGGGCGCGAAGTCCGCCAGTCCGAGCACGCTCAGCCGGTCGCGCTCCCCAACGAGGTCGTAGTGGGCCGGATCGCTGAAGGTCAGGGCGAGGACGCCCTGCTTCTTCAGATTGGTCTCGGCGATGCGAGCGAAAGAGCGTGCGATCACGACGTAGCCGCCGCTGAAGCGAATCTCCATTGAGGCGTGCTCGCGGCTAGAGCCCTCACCGTAGTTTTCGTCGCCGACTGCGACCCAGCGAATGCCAGCGTCGTTGTAGGCGCGTGCGACATCACTGATCGGTTGATCGGCCTGGCCGCTGATCTGATTCAGAGTGGTGCCGGTTTCGCCGCTGAACGCGTTTACGCCTCCGCTGAAGAGGTTGCCGGAGATGTTCTCCAGGTGACCGCGGAATCGTAGCCAGGAGCCAGCGGGTGAGATGTGGTCGGTTGTGGTCTTGCCCTGGGTTTTGAGCAGCAGCGACAGGAATGTGTAGTCGTTTCCGTCCCAGGCGTTGAACGGCGTGAGCCGCTGGAGACGATTGCTCTCCGGGCTGATGACGACGTCAACGTCGCTACCATCTTCCGGCGGGGCTATGAATCCCTCGTCGCCGGGATCGAATCCGTTTGGCGGCAGTTCGTCGCCGGTTGGCGGCGTGAAGCGGAATTCGCCGTCCTCGGTGGCGAGTGCGTCACTGCGCGGGTCGAATCCCATTTCCCCTGCGAACGCGGTTGCGACTACCAGCTCGGGCGAACCGATGAAGGCGAGGGTGTTGCGATTGGCGTCGTTGCGTCCGGGGAAGTTGCGGTTGAAGGAGGTGACGATGGTGTTCTGCTGGTCGCCTTCGATGTCGTCGCGCTTCCACTGACCGATGCAGGGTCCGCAAGCGTTGGCCAGCACCGTCGCGCCGGCCGATTCGAACGCATCAATCTGGCCATCGCGCTCAATGGTGGCGCGAATCTGCTCAGAGCCTGGGCTAACCAGGAGCGGGGTCCGTAGCTCGAGGCCGGCTTCGGCGGCCTGTCGTGCGATGTGAGCTGCTCGGCTCATGTCCTCGTAGGAGGAGTTGGTGCAAGAGCCAATCAGTGCGCTCTCGACATTCGTTGGGTAGTCCTGCGACTCCATGTAACTGCGGACCTCGTCCACGGTGTTGCGCAAGTCGGGCGTGTGCGGCCCGACCCAGGCTGGTTCGAGTTCGCTGAGGTTGATCTCGATCACGCGGTCGAAGATCTCATGACGCGCGGCTTCGACACCATCATCGGCCCGCAGGTGTTCGGCGTTCGCTTCAGCCAGGTCGGCAATGTCGCCGCGACCAGTGCTGCGCAGGTAGGCTGCCGTCCGATCGTCGAACTGGAAGAGGGACGTTGTGGCGCCGATTTCAGCGCCCATGTTTGTCACAGTGCCTCGGCCGGTAGCGCTCATGGAAGCGAGGCCTGGCCCGAAGTACTCGACGATTGCGCCGGTACCGCCTTTGACCGTGAGTTCATCTGCGACCTGCAGGATGACATCCTTGGGCGCCGTCCAACCGTCGAGTTCGCCGGTCAGGTAGACGCCGATCAGTTTGGGCATGGTGACACCCCAGCCGAGCCCGGCCATGACGTCAACGGCATCCGCGCCGCCGACGCCGATCGCGATCATGCCCATGCCGCCGGCGTTGGGGGTATGTGAGTCGGTGCCGATCATCATGCCGCCGGGGAAGGCGTAGTTCTCAAAGACGACCTGGTGAATGATGCCCGAGCCGGGCTTCCAGAAGCCGGCGCCATAGCGTGCGGCGGCGGTTTGCAGGAAGGTGAAGACCTCTTCGTTCTCGGAAATGGCCACCTCAAGGTCGGGATCTGCGCCGACGCGGGCCTGGATCAGGTGGTCGCAGTGAACGGTGGTCGGGACAACGACTCGTTGGAGACCTGCCAGCTCGAACTGGAGCAGCGCCATTTGCGCCGTAGCGTCCTGCAGGGCGACACGGTCGGGCTCAAGAGCTGCGTGATCGACACCCCGCTCGATGGGTTGATTGCGCGGGTCGGTGAAATGTCCGAAGAGGATCTTCTCGGCCAGGGTCAAAGGCCGGTCGATGCGCTCTCGGGCGACCGCCACACCGTCACGCAGCTTGGCGTAGGCGGTGTCGATGCGCTCAAGTACGTCGTCAGCGTCGCTGCGCTGGGAGGCGTCAGATTGGTTTGCCATGTCTGGATCCAGTTCGGTGGGGTCGTTGGCGTGGCTGGGAGCCGAAGTTCAAGAGGTCAAAGGGGGATATTGCCGTGCTTCTTGGGCGGCGACGTGTCGACCTTGTCGGCGAGCATGTCGAGCGCCCGGAAAATGGCCGTGCGTGTGTCGCGTGGGTGGATCACATCGTCGACGAATCCGAGTTCGGCCGCCTGATAGGGCCGGTAGAACTCCGCTTCGTACTCGGCGATCAGCTTGGCGCGTTCTGCGGCCGGATCGTCGGCTGCGGCGATTCGTCGTCGGTGGATGATGTTGACTGCGCCGTCGGAGCCTGTCACGGCAATCTGGGCGGTGGGCCAGGCGAGATTGACATCGGATCGCAGATGCTTACTGCTCATCACGACATATGCGCCCCCGATTGACTTGCGCAACGTGACTGCGACCTTGGGCACCGTAGCTTCGGCGTAGG
This sequence comes from Dehalococcoidia bacterium, assembly GCA_965207365.1. Taxonomy (GTDB): domain Bacteria; phylum Chloroflexota; class Dehalococcoidia; order Bin125; family Bin125; genus Bin125. Next base: position 3,050,409 of record OZ242281.1, read on the forward strand.
CGTACAGCAGTTTCGCGCCGTGCGAGATGATCCCGCCGTACTCCTGTTGTGTTCCAGGCAGGAAGCCGGGCACATCGACCAGGGTGACGATGGGGATGTTGAAGCAGTCGCAGAAACGAACAAAGCGCGCTGCCTTACGCGACGCGTCTATGTCAAGCACCCCGGCGAGACTGTCCGGGTCGTTTGCGACAATGCCGACCCCGTAGCCGCCCATGTGGGCGAAGCCGATGACGACATTGCGGGCCCATTGCGCCTGGATCTCCATGAACTCGCCGTTGTCGACGATTTCGCGAATCACGCGGCGCATGTCGTACGGCCGCGTGGAATCGGCAGGCACAATGTCGATGAGGTTGTCGAGCTTGCGCTCAGGCGAGTCCCCTCTGTCTGTCCAACGTGGGTCTTCCATGTTGTTCTGAGGCAGGAACGTGAGGAGTTGCCTCACGCTGTTGAGCGTTGCCTCTTCGCCGGGAATGCAGAAGTGCGCTACGCCGGTCTTGGTGGCGTGGGTCATCGCGCCGCCGAGTTCCTCGTGCGTGACTTCTTCCCCGGAGACCGCACGGATCACATCTGGCCCGGTGATGTACATCTGTCCGGTGCCCTGGACCATGAAAATGAAGTCCATAATCGCGGGCGAGTAGACGCCGCCGCCGGCGGCCGGTCCGGCGCAGACTGCAATCTGCGGCACGAGTCCGGAGGACAGCGTGTTGCGTAGGAATATCTCGCCGTAACCGCGTAGAGAGGTCACGCCTTCCTGGATGCGTGCGCCGCCTCCGTCGTTGATCGCGACGATCGGCGCGCCGACTTTCATGGACAGGTCCTGGACCTTAACGATCTTCTCGGCTGCGGCTTCTGAGACTGAGCCGCCGAACAGCGTGAAGTCCTGCGCGTAGGCGAACACGGTCCGGCCGTCAACGGTGCCGTGTCCAACGACGACGGCGTCACCCTCGGGACGGTTGTGTTCCAGGCCGAATCCGGATCCTCGATGCTTGACGAACGGATCGATTTCGGTGAACGAGTTGGCATCGAAAAGGATGTCGAGACGCTCACGCGCACTCAGCTTGCCTCGGCCGTGTTGGCGCTCCATCGCGGCTGCGCGCGTTTGGTTGGCATTGCCGTTGAGGCGGCGCTCGGCGACTTCTTCGAGCAGAAAATCAATACCGCGCTGAGAGCTGTTCTGCGAAGGGGGCTGGGCTGGTTCTGAGACCATATGACACCTGACGCTTGGTATAGCGGGACCCGTCGAGTGGCGGCTTCGCAGGGAGTGAGGCTACTACAGGGGGTTCGCGCGGACAATCAACAGCGAACATTCGACGTCCCGTCGACCGGCTGTTAGCCGGGTGGTTCACTTGAGCCGGACTGTTCCGATTGCCCGGATTCGTCGCTCTGACTGGCCGGATCTGGCGGCGGCGGAATGATCAGTGCGGTTCCGATCGGCAGCGTGTTGGCTTCCGCCTCGGTGAGTCCGTTGTAGTTCATCAACTCAACCCAGGTGAAGCCGAACGCCCCGGCGATACCGGAGAGCGTGTCGCCGGCCTGCACGATGTAAATCTCGCCCGGCGGACGCTGCGGTTCGCTTGGTTCAGCGCTGGTCTCTGTGCTCTCGGGCGCCGCCGCGCCGCATGCGCCTTCCCGAATCGGAATGCGAAGCTCCTGACCAACATCGATCTGCGCGATGTCGACGATTGTGTTGAGGCGTTGGATCTCCTCGACCGTGATGCAGAACCTGCCAGCGATCGCCGCCAGATTGTCGCCAGGCTGCACAACATACACCGTCTCGGTGACGAGCTCGGGCTCGAAGGTGACTTCGTCGGTGAATAGATACGGCGCCGGCAACGGGTCAGGGAGCGCTTCGACAGGGATGTCCTCGTTGATCGGGAGAGCTTCCGGTTGTCGAGTTGGTTCGTCAGTCATCGTCGGCGTGTCACTGCTGTCGCAGGCAGTAGCTACGAGGGACAGCAGAAGCAAGGCGGGGAAGGCCACGAGCCAGGCTGCGCGCAAGAGCGAACGGTTCACGCTGATAGTATCGCACGTCATTGACTGGGCGATTCCTCGGCCTCGCAGGCCGTCGCTGGAGCGACACGACTACCGGCCCGCTGCAACAGACAAGCCAGGATGCCGTGGTTCAGTGTGGCGATGTCGCTGAACACGTCACGGTTGACGTTGTCCAGGTTGTCGGCGGGCGTGTGAACGATTGCTCCGGGGGGAAAGAGGAAGACGGCCGGGATTCCTTCTGCGACAAAACTGGAGTGGTCCGAGCCAACACCCATCGGCAAACTGCCGCTGGCTGCGTTGATTTGTAGCTCGGCCGCGACCGTATCGCCTAGCGAACGCAGCTCGGGCGAGGCGATGATTCGATACGGTGCGCGACCATCGCCGATCGCGTCGAGGTTGAGCATGGCCGTCACTTGGTCCAACTGCCCTTGCTCGCCAAGCATCTTGACGAACTCTCGCGATCCGAACAGGCCCAGCTCTTCCGCTCCGAATCCGACGAAACAGATGTCGGCTGAAGCAGGATGACTGGCCCAGCTCTCCGCGAGCGCCAGGGTGAGCGCTGTTCCTGACGCGTTGTCGTTTGCGCCGTCGACTTCCGGCACGGTGTCGTAGTGTCCTCCGACGATCACACGGCAGGCTCCGTCCGCTTTGCGAGCGATCACGTTCTGTGACTGGCCGGTGCGTGGCGTTGCTTCGGGGACCGTGATCCGATCTCCGACTAGTTTGTTCAGCCGATTGCCGGCTTCCAGGCTGACATGCAGCACCGGGATGTTCACAGTGAAGGCGCCGAACGTTCCGCCAATGGAATCGGAGGTGCGGGTGTTGGCGACAATCAGCGCCACAGCGCCGGCGTCCCTCGCATTAGCCGCCTTCTGACGGAACTCAATGACGCCTCGATTGACGAGGGCGATCTTGCCCTCCGTTTCAACCTGGTCGAAGTCGGTCTGCTCTCCGACCCCTGGTACTCGGACGAGCGTGCCAGTCAATCTGTTGGGTGAAGAGCCTGCGAATCGGAATCCGTACGTGGGGGTACCGACGTCGATGTCGAGGCGGCTGAAGCTTGGCGCTCCCGTGAACTCAAAGGTCTGTATCCGCGTGTCGTACCCGAGTTGGGTGAAGGCGCCAACGAGGTAGTCGGCCGCTGCCAATTCTTGTTCTGTGCCCGATGCTCGCGGTCCGAGTTCTCCGGCCAGGTGATTGAGGTAGCGGATGGCGATCTCGAAGTCGAAGCTGGGCGCTGGCGGGTTTGTGGCCGTTGCTTGTTGTTCTGTTGCCTGGTCTTGTTGGTCTTGTTGGTCTTGTTGGGAGGGGCCTGCGAATTCTGTGTCAGTTGAGCGCGCTCCTGTAGACGCGGTCGATTGCTCTTGCTGCCTCTGGTCGGTCTGTGTCGCCTGTTGCTGAGGATCAGCCGCTTCGGATGTCGAATTCCCTTGGGATTGCGCTTGTTCTAGCCCGGATTGCGCAGCGACCTGTGGTTGTTCGCCGGATTGGCGGGGCGTGTCCTCAGTGCTGCTGCAGGCAACAAGGAACAGCGCCGCGGTGGCGACTGCTAGTAAGAGTCGGCTGGTCACGGGGCCGGCGTTGTGATCAGCGATCGCGGCGAAAAAATCGTCGTAGCGGGTTCGATGGGGGCTGGTCGTAGCTGATGTAGCGATCTCGCCAGTAACCGCCCTTTGGTTGGTTCGCCTGAGGATTGCCGCCGCGCGAAGTCCAGAAGAGGCCGATCACGAAAATCACGATGCCTGCGACGGCGATCCACAGTCCTCCACCGCGAAACACCAATCCCATGATCAGCATGAGCGCACCGACGAGCAACAGGTGATTTGGCGTCAGCGACGTGGCCCGGCTAACCAATGCACCTGCGAATCGCTGCACTGCAAGTCGCAAGGGTCCAGGACGCCGGGATTGCCTCTTGCGCCAGTCGAAGTCCTCGATGTTCGAGAGGACTTCTTCAACGTCGCGTTCGAGTCGGTCAGAACCGTCCGACATAGTCGCTCCTCCGCTACCCGTTGATGTCAGTTTAGCGCCCAACCTTAGCGAGAGGAGGGTTTGCCCCATCCGCCTCCGCCGGGAGATTCGACCCGAATGATGTCGCCAGGCTCGACGTTGATGGTCACCTTGCCCGGTAGTCGTCGCCGCGACGGCTTACCGCTGGCAGATGTGGTCTCCAGCGTGTTCTGCCCGGTCTTTCCCGATGTGCCTCCTTGCGACCCCCAAGGCTGTTGCCTGCGACGCTCGGTGATCAACGTCAACTGCGCCGATCCCAGGAATTGCGTGCGCCGAATCAGCCCATGTCCGCCGCGATGCTCGCCGCGACCGCCTGAGCGGGGGCGGATGCTGTTCTCGACCACTCGCAGTGGATAGGCCAGTTCCAGAGCCTCGGCCGGCGTGTTCAGTGTGTTGGTCATATGGGAGTGCGCCGCGTCGAGGCCGGGGCCTTCCGGGCCGCCGCCGAGTCCGCCGCCCGAGGTCTCGTAGTAGGCCCAGGGTTGGCCGTTTCGCGGATCAATCCCGCCGGCGGTGAGGTTGTTCATCGTCCCGGACGATGCCGCCGGCATGCGCTCGGGTAGGAGCTGGTTGAATGCGCCCCAGACGGTGTCGACAATCCGTTGGGAAGTCTCGACATTGCCCGCAGCGACCGCGACAGGAGACTGTGCCGCGACGACGGTCCGCTCAGGCAACGTGAAGCTGATCGGCCGGAACAGTCCCGAGTTCATCGGCGTACCGGGCGGCAGCAGGCAGCGGATGACGTAGTAGCAAGCCGAGCGCGTCACAGGCGCGACTGCGTTGATCGATGCTGCACGTTGAGGGGCAGAACCGGAGAAGTCGAAGTGGGCGCGATCCTGGTCCAGCGTCAGTTTCAGTTTGATTGACACGGGATCGGGCCTGTGACCGTCGTCGTCCAGGGAATCCTCGAATCGCCAGGTTCCGTGCGGCAAGTCTCGCAGGGCGGCTCGAGTGAGTCGCTCTCCATAGTCGAGCAACGCCTCCGTGGTTACTCGGTAGGCGTGGTCTCCATATTCGGCGTGCAGATCGGCGATTCGTCGCTCCCCGAGTCGCTGAGCCGCGATCTGAGCGTTGAAGTCACCGCGCCGCTCATCCGGAGTGCGTACGTTGCGCAGGATCAGGTCCATCGCTTCTTCGACCAATACACCCGCCCGATACAGACGGATCGGCGGAATGATCAATCCCTCCTGGATCAACTCTCGTGCGACCGGCATCGAGCCAGGGGCCATGCCGCCGATATCGGCCTGGTGGGCGCGGCTGGCAACGTAGCCGATTGGTAGGTCGCCATCGGTTGCGCCCTGGGCGAAGACCGGCGAGACCATGGTGACATCTGGTAGATGCGTGCCGCCGAGGAACGGGTCGTTGAGGATTGCGAGATCGCCCGGTTGGAGCGGAGCAAGGCGCTCGACCGCACGCACTGACTCGGGCATCGCTCCCAAGTGAACCGGAATGTGCGCAGCCTGGGCCAGGAGTTGTCCGTCATGGTCGAAGACGGCGCAGGAGAAATCGGCGCGCTCCTTGATGTTCGGAGACAGGGACGTGTGCCGCAGGGTGGCGCCCATCTCTTCTGCGATGGAACTGACCAGGGAGTCGAAGATGGCAAGTCGTGCGGGGTCGATGTTGACAGTTGACATAATGGGTCAGCTCAGGATTCGCGGCTCAGGAGGAGGCTGCCGGAGGGGAGTGGTGCGGCCGACCAACCAGGCGGGACTGTCACCGTGGTGTCGATCTGTGTGATGATTGCCGGCCCTGAAACGGACTCGGTGACAGAACCACGGGCAAGCACCAGCGTGTCCCGGGCTCGATCCCAGGTCGCCGCCTCGGTCCGTTGGCCAGGGTTCGATGACTCTTGTGTGCCGCCGATATCACCGCGAAATCCGCTGTGTCGAGCCTTGGCTCGCGCGGTGACGACTTCGACCCGTGTGTCTTCGGAGGAGAAGCCGAAACGTTCTCGGTGAGCCTCGTGGAAGGCGTCCCTGACTGCCTGAGCGTGGTGGGCCTCGTTGAGTGACACGGTAAGTTCGTGGGACTGGCCTCGATAGCGTAGGTCTGCCGCGTGCTCGATGCCGACACCGTCGGTGTAGCCGTCCTCGGCGATTGCAGAGCGCGCCAACGCAGCGATGTCAGCGAACGCTGCATCCAAAGACTCGACGTCTCCGGCGTCCTCAGGATTGATCGTGAGGTGGATCCCTTGTTCGGCGTCGCGGGTGATGTCTGCAATCAACATGCCGGCGGCTGAGAGGACTCCGGGTGACGGTGGAATGAGCACCTGCGGAATGCCGACGGCGTCGGCCAAATCGCACGCGTGGAGCGGACCAGCGCCGCCGAATGCGACGAGGCTGAATCGGGCTGGGTCGTAGCCGCGCTCGACGGAGATGACACGAAGCGCTCGGGCCATGTTTGCGTTGACGACGTCGATGACGGCCTGGGCTGCGATCTCGACTGAGCCAAACGGCTCGGCGATCGTGGAGATTGCGTCGCGAGCGCGCTCAACATCCAGAGCGACGGTGCCACCGAGCTGCTGTTCGGGGCGGAGACGCCCGAGGACGGCGTGTGCGTCGGTGACTGTCGGTAGGGTTCCGCGTCCATACGCCGCCGGACCTGGATCTGCGCCCGCGGATTGTGGTCCGACTCGGAGGGCTCCCCCGGGATCGAACCAGGCAATCGAGCCACCGCCAGCTCCGACAGTGTGCAGGTCGACCGCCGGCGTGCGGATCGGCATGTCGTCTACGACGAGATCGGTTCGCTCGAGCAAACGTCCGGGGCAAAGTGCGACATCGGCGGATGTGCCGCCCATGTCGAAGGTGATGGCGTATGAGAAGCCGTCGTTCCCGGCGGCTGCGAACGCGCCCGCGACGCCGCCTGCCGGGCCTGACAGTACGGTGCGGACGGCGTTGCGGCCGGCGGAATCGCCGGAGAGTGAGCCGCCGTTGGACTGCATGATTCGCAGACGCACGTTCCCGTCGGCCTGTTCATTGAGCCTGGATTCAAGCGTGCCCAGGTATCGCGACATCACCGGTGAGAGATAGGCGTTCGCCGTGGTCGTGCTCATCCGCTCGAATTCGCGGTGTTGCGGGAGGATTTCGTACGAAGCGGAGACGTTGAATCCACGCGTGCGTGCTCGATTCGCGGCCAGTTCCTCGTGCTCGGCGTTGATGAAGCTGAAGAGGAAGCAGATTGCCACAGTTCGCACCCTGGTCCGTTCGATCCGATCGAGCACACGGTCGAGTTCAGCGAGATCGAGCGGTGTGACGACCTCGCCGTCGAACGCGATTCGCTCATCGACCTCGTAGCGCAGTCTTCGTGGCACGAGCGGGTCGTGGCGCTGCGGATGCAAGGCGTACAGGTCGGGACGCGCCTGGCGGCCGATGACCAGGGTGTCGCGAAACCCCTTGGTCGTGATCAGCGCCGTCGGCGCGCCGGTGCGAGTGAGGAGCGTGTTCGTGGCCACCGTGGAGCCGTGGACGACTTCCTCGGGAGACCAGCCGAATTCAGCGAGTCCGTCGATGATCGCTCGGCCGGGATCGTCGGGAGTTGACGGCCGTTTGGCGATGTTAATCTCGCCGTCGCGGAGAAAGACGAAGTCGGTAAAGGTTCCGCCGACATCGACGCCGAGCAACCGGTCATGTTCAGTTGCGGCTGGATTTGGTCTCGATTGCGCCATCGTCGTGTCAGTCTACGTCGAGTAGTTGGATTGCTTGACTGCTCTGAGATGCGCTCATAGCGTCAGTTGGTAAGCTCTGTCGATACCGACAGATCACCCCTGCTTATTGCCTGAGATGGATGGAATCCGATGCCTGACGCTGCTGAACTGGTCCTACAAGCGGAGACTCGGTCGGTCCTGGGCAAGAAGGTCAAGCGTCTGCGTCGCGAAGGCGTTGTGCCCGGCAATGTCTACGCGCGGGGCGAGGAATCGCGAGCGATTCAGTCTCCACTGACGGAGATTCGGCGGGTATTCAGCGCCGTCGACCGGAACTCGGTGGTGACGATGTCCATCGATGGCTCGGAAAACACGATTCCGGTGGTCCTGCGCGAGATTCAGCGTCATCCGGTCACACGCCAGTTGATTCACCTGGACTTCTACCAGGTTGACCTGACGCGTGCGATCCACTCAGAGGCGCGACTGGTACTGATCGGCGACTCGGAGGCGGAGACCAAGGGCGGCACCGTCGTGCAATCGCTTGAGCTGCTGATGCTCGAAGCCTTGCCCGAGGCGATGCCTTCAGTATTGGAGATTGACATCTCGGTGCTGGAGGACTTTGGACATTCCGTGTTGGTTCGCGACCTGGAGCTGCCGGAAGGCGTTGTTGCCCTGACGGACGGCGCAGTTGCGGTCGCGACCGCCTTGGCGCCGCGCGTCGCTGAAGAGGACGAGGAAGAGGTCGAGGAAGTGCTTCTCGGCGAGGATGGCGAACCCCTGGAGGTCGAGGAAGAGGAAGAAGCCGAAGAGTAGTCGGCTACTTCCGATCTCGAACTCGGTCGCCGCGGAGTTGTCCGCAGGCGGCCGCGATGTCTCGTCCCTGTTCTACCCGCACGGTCGCAGGTACGCCGCGTTCCTGGAGCGCCTGTTGAAATCCGAGCGTTGCCCGACGGGTTGGTCGCTCGCCGACTACGCCGGGTGACGGATTCAACGGAATCAGGTTGACGTGCGCGCGTAGGCCGCGAATGCGGTCGGCGAGTCGTCGGGCGTGACCACGACTGTCGTTGACGTCACGGAGCAAGACGTACTCAAACGTGACACGTCCGCCTGTACTGCGGTTGTGATCCCTGACGGCGTCAAGGATGTCGTCGATTGATGCCCCCGGCACCGGCACGAGTTCACTGCGCAGTTTCGGGTCGGGTGCATGTAGTGACACGGCGAGATTGACATTGGGATGGTCGCTGGCGAGTCGGCGGATGTTCTGCGATATCCCGACCGTGGAAATGGTGATACGGCGCGGGGAGAGAGCGAAGCCCTCGGGATCGGTGAGACGCTGGATCGATTCGCTGACGTTTGTGTAGTTGGCGAGCGGCTCGCCCATGCCCATGAACACGACGTGTGTGAGCTCGCGGCCTTCATCGCGCGACCACGAGCGGGCCAGGATGGCCTGTCGCATGATCTCGCCGGTCGTGAGTTGGCGCCGCAACCCTTGTAGTCCTGTGGCGCAGAAGACGCAGCCCATGGCGCAGCCGCCCTGTGACGAGAGGCAGACGGTGTCGCGAGGTTTGGAGCGGATCAGGACCGTCTCGATCAACTCGCCGTCCTGGAGTTCGATCAACGCCTTGCTGGTTGAGCCATCGGCGGACGTCTGGAACTCGACGGGTTCGGTCAGCGCGGATTCCCGCTCAGTCAGGACACGTCGCAGGTCGACCGGCAGGTCTGACATGGCAGACGGATCAGTCACGCCACGCTGATAGACCTGCCGCCAAATCTGCTTGGCTCGATACGCCGGTTGGCCCAGCGATTCGACAAGCTCACTGAGGCTGGATTGGTCGAGATCGAGCAGTTGTGTCGATGTATCAGTCATCGGCCGTGCCGAATCGGCGACCAACCAGGTCGCGTGTACCCCGTGCAAACTCCTCTGCGCTCAGTTCGCGCTTGCCCGCTCGTTGCAGACGGTGGATTTGCAGGACTCCGTCTGCTGTCGCAACGTCGATCGTTGTTCCTGCTTGCAAGATGGTTCCCGGAAGATGCTGAACGGCGGAGTCGGAACGCGTCGCGAGGGTGACTCGGATTGGTGTCTGATCGAGAGTCGTCGCGGCGGCAGGCCACGGCGTGTAGGCGCGAATGTGTCGGGCGATCTGGTCCGCGGACTGTTGCCAGTCGATCCTGCCCTGCGACTTCTTGACCCGACGTGCTCGCGTGGCGCGATCGGAGTCCTGTGGGATCGGTGTGATCGCTCCGTTGAGCCAATCCGGGATTGTTTCCAATAGCAGTCGCGCGCCTATCTGGGCCAGCCGATCACTAAGGTCTCCGGCGTGTTCGGTCGGGATGATGGGCGTCGACTGTTGACGCAGGATGGCGCCGGTGTCTTCGTTCTCATCGACAAGCATGATGCTGACGCCGGTCTCGGTGTCTCCATGGAGGATGGCTGCGGAGATTGGCGATGCTCCGCGCCAACGCGGCAGCAGCGAGGCGTGGGCGTTCAGACTTCCGTGTGACGGCAGGTCGAGGATTTCGGTTGGGATGAGTTGTCCGTAAGCCGCGACGATCTGCAAATCGGGCCGCAAGCTGGCGATCTGTGCGATTGCGGCGCGGTCGCGAAGCTTCGCGGGTTGAAGAGCCGGAATGTCGTGCGCTGCGGCGAGTTGCTTGATGGGAGGCGGACGCAGGGACCGACCGCGCCCGGCGCGAGCGTCGGGCTGTGTGACGACGGCGATCGGGCGGTATGGACTGTCGATCAACGCTTGTAACGTAGGAATCGCGAAGTCTGGCGATCCGTAGAAGAGGACTCTCGGCGGGTCGGACATGGTCAGGCCGAAGTGTTGGAGGGCGACTTCAGACTTGAGTCGCGGCGATGCTCAGGCCGACGAAGACGAGCATGAGGACGATGGTTCCTCGAAAGAGCGAACGTTCGATCCCGCGTCGCGTGCGATAGGAGTCGCCGCCGGCTCCGCCGAAGATATTGCCCAGTCCGGCGCCCTTGGCTTGCAGGATGACCGCACCGATCACCGTGAGCGAGATCAGAATCTGGAAGATGTTGAGGATGTCGGAAGTGCTCACGTTGGCTGGAAACCTGGCTTCGTTTGCTGACTACTCGGGAATCGCGACGCGTTGGGGTCGGCGCGGAGCGACGCCAGCCTCGCGACCTTCATGGTATGCGGTCATGATCGCATCGGCGAGCTTCGCGCTGTCATGTCGGTAACGGTTGCCGGTGTCGACGATGTCCGCCTCGATGATCCGCAAGGTGTGCGCAGTGTCCGACTTGTCGCGAGTGTGTTCGACCCGGACGGGTTCAGAGTTCCAACCGCGCGGCAGTCTCGCCTTGCTGTTGTTGTTGGCGACGACAGCATCAAAGGGCAGACCTCCGATGTGGTCGCCGATGACTCGGACATGGTCCTGAACGGAGAAGTGATCAGTTTCGCCGTGCTGAGTGGCGACATTGGAGATGTACAGCTTCATCGCGGCAGATTCCTGGAAGGCGATGCGCAAGTCGGGCACGAGCAGATTCGGCAACACGGAGGTGAAGAGCGAGCCGGGTCCAACCACGATCAAATCGGCGTTGCGGATCGCGTTCAGCGTCTCTGGATAGGCCGGCGGATGTTGCGGCTCGAGGTTGAGTTGCGCGATGCGCTCTCCTGCCTCGGTGATTGAGGATTCGCCGCGAATGGTGTGGCCGTCGGAGGTCATCGCCGCGAGCCGGATGTTTTCCAGCGTGGAAGGCAGGATCTTGCCGCGCACTGCGAGAACGCGTCCGGTTTCGTGGATCGCTTCCTCCATTGATCCGGCGACTTCGGACATCGCCACGATGAACAGGTTGCCGAAGGAGTGGCCTTCCAGTCCGTTGCCCGACCCCTCGGGGAAGCGGTACTGGAACAGTCGCGTCATCAATGGCTCGGCGTCGGCGAGGGCGGCGATGCAGTTGCGCAGGTCGCCGGGCGGAATGATCCCCAGGTCGCGTCTGAGCCGGCCGGAGGAGCCACCGTCATCGGCGACGCTCACGACTGCGGAAAGATTGTCGGTGTAGGCCTTCAGACCTCTCAAGAGGACTGATAGTCCGGTGCCACCGCCCATGCAGACAATGCGGATGCCGCGACCGGCGAATCGCTGACGATGGAGCAGATCGACGAGTGGCTCGTCGGCGCCGTTGCGACGGTCAGACGAGCGCGCGGCGATCACCAGGCCGGAGGTGAACTTGCCGATGCCGAAGCCGATGCAAAGCACGGCGAGGCTGATCAGAATCGCGCCTCGCACGGCGTACGGCAGGAACTGCAGGGTGATGTAATAGAACGCGCCGGGCAGGGTCACGGTCAGGTAGAGCTCGCGGGCGAGGAACGATACCCCAAGCCCGAGCAGTCCCATGCCGAAGAGCAGAAGAACGAACCAGCGTTTGATGCCAATGCCGGGAGCGAGCCACTTGCGTAGTTGCCACTCCGGACGGGCCGATGCTCCATCTGACGCCTGAGCGCCGGGTGAGCTCGGACGGGTGCGCCGGAACATAACGCCACTATACGCGGCACAAGGCTCAAGCGGTAGCTTAGGCGCTGCACAACACGGGCCTGACAGCTCCGGCCTGATAGCACTGGAAACGTAGGAATTCTCTTGGAACAGCGACGATTCGGTGACAGCGACCTGGTGACCTCGGCAGTCGGCTTTGGCACCTGGGAGATGAGCACGACGATGTACGGCCACATTGACGTGGACGAGGCGGCCAAGGCCGTAAACATGGCCATCGACCGTGGCATCACGCTGTTCGACACGGCGGAGGTCTACGGCCCGTATCACTCGGAAGAACTGCTGGCCAAAGCGCTGGGTAATCGGCGCAGCGAAGTGGTCCTGGTGACGAAGGTCGGGTTCGACTACGACGAGACGCCCAGCGTCGTTGGTCTCAACTCGAAGAAGGACAACATCATCGAGCACACCGAGGGCTGCCTGCGCCGGCTCAACACCGACTACATCGACCTCATGCTGATCCACTGGCCTGACCACGACACGCCGTTCGAGGAGACGATGGAGGGCCTGGAGGAACTGAAGCAAAGCGGCAAGATTCGCCACTACGGTGTCTCGAACTTCAACATCGACATGATGCAGGAGTGCCAGCAGTACGGGAACATCGTCGCCAACCAGGTCGGCTACCACATGTTCGACCGGCGGATGGAATCGCGCGTGCTGCCCTGGTGCATGAACAGCGGCGTTGGATTCATGTCCTACGGATCGCTGGCGTTCGGTCTGCTGACCGGCGCATTCAAGCCCGACCATCAATTTGAGGAGGGCGACTGGCGTGGCAACGGCGTCGCCTTCAACCTGCCGTTGTTTGAAGGGGAGCGCTTTAGGCAAGAGGTCGAAATTGCCAATCGGCTGAACGTACTCGCCGACGGCTACGGCAAGACCGTTGCCCAGCTCGGAATCGCCTGGGTGCTCGACCATCCAGGCGTCACCTGCGCCCTGGTCGGGATGCGCAACGAGCGAGAGCTCGAAGAGAACGTCGCCGCGACCGACTGGAAACTGACAGAGGAAATCCGCAGCGGAATCAACGAGATTTTCGACGAGGTCGGAGTCCCGACGTACCAGAACCTGGATCAGGTCGTCCACGTCGCCCGTGCGACGGGGGCACGCCGAAATCTCCGCGACTAAGCCTGCTTCTCGCTCCCCCTTGCAGAGATTGATGCATAACTTCCCTTCTCCCCGCTTGCGGGGGAGATGCCGAAGGCAGAGGGGGGGGTTCCCTACCTGTTGCCACTATCTGGTCGTCGCCTGCCGACCCCCCCTCTGTCACTCCGTGACATCTCCCCCCGCAAAGGGGGGAGAGGGGACTCGGAGGATATGCATCAGTCTCTTGCAGGGGGAGCTGTCACGGAGTGACTGAGGGGGTCCCTTGGCCATGACGAACAGAAAAGGCGTAGCAGCGCGGGACCCCCTCCGCCTTTGGCACCTCCCCCTGCAAGAGACTGATGCATAACTGAGTTTCCCGTCCCCGCCCCCGAGCGGGGACCCGCTTTGGCCTGGCCCGGGCAGCACGGATCAGTTCCTGTTGAGCAGATACGAGCGACAAGCATGGCCGCCGAGCAGAAGCCGGGGAAGGAACAGGCCCCCGCTCGGAGGCGGGGGCGGTTGAGAGGTTGTGCATCAGTCTCTGCAAGGGGGAGGGAAGAGGATGATGCCCGGGTTTCCGCTGATGCAGGGTTAGGGTGTAGGCCGAGCAGCAAGAAAGACACGGCAAACACCACAAACTAGAAAGCAACCAACCATGGAACAGCGACGATTCGGCGATACCGACCTGGTGGCATCGGCGGTGGGCTTCGGCACTTGGGAGATGAGCACCACGATGTATGGCCACATCGATGTCGATGAGGCCGCCAAAGCGGTCGACATGGCCATCGATCGCGGCATCACGCTGTTCGACACCGCTGAGGTCTACGGCCCCTACCACTCCGAGGAACTGCTGGCCAAGGCGCTTGGCAATCGTCGCAACGAGATTGTGCTCGTGACCAAGGTCGGCTTCGACTACGACGATACGCCTAAGGTGACCGGCCGAAACTCGAAGAAGGGACACATCATTCAGCACACGGAAGACTGTCTGCGTCGGTTGAACACCGACTTCGTCGACCTGATGCTGATCCACTGGCCCGACCATGACACGCCGATCGAGGAAACGATGGAGGGTCTGGAAGAGCTCAAGCAGAGCGGCAAGATTCGCCACTATGGGGTCTCGAACTTCAACATCGACATGATGGAAGAGTGCGAGCAGTATGGGCACATCGCCGCCAACCAGGTCGGTTACAACATGTACGACCGTCGCATGGAGTCGCGCGTGCTGCCCTGGTGCATGGCCAACGGCGTCGGCTACATGGCCTACGGGTCACTCGGCTTCGGTCTGCTGACCGGCGCCTTCACACCCGAGACGACGTTCGAGGAAGGCGATTGGCGTCGCAGCGGCATGGCCTTCAACCTGCCTCTCTTCCAGGAGGAGCACTTCCGCAAGGAAGTCGAAGCGACCAACCGTCTCGTCGAACTGGCCGACGGCTACGGCAAAACCGTGGCGCAGCTCGCCCTCGCCTGGGTGCTTGACCATCCCGCCGTGTCGTGTGCGCTCGTCGGCATGAGAAACGAGCGAGAGCTCGAGGAAAACGTCGCGGCCACCGACTGGAAGCTGAACGAAGAGATTCGATCAGGAATCAATGAGATCTTCAACGAAGTCGGCGTGCCGACCTACCAGAACGCGCCGCAGGCGATCTAGACAGCTAGTCCTGCGCGTTCGCGGTTGAGCTTCAGTAGCGCCGTCAAGATGTCTTCGTCCGACATGTCCGTCCGCCAGCCGTAAGCGGAGAAGACAGCGTCGTCCAGTGCCTCGTGTGCATCGTCGAGCCAGGCTGGTCGACGGTTGTACAAGCCGGTCATCGTCCGGTCCTGCAGCAGGACCGGGTTGACGCCGGCAGGATTGAGCCAGGCTTCGCGCCGTTCGTCCAACGTCTTCGCAGCGGCCGCAATGGCCGCGCGGTGTGCGCGTTGAGCATCGTTCAGATCGGCGTCCGACGTGTTGAGCGGCCAAGGAAACGGGAACGTGTTGAAACACAGAGTGTGGGTGTAGCGAGGATCGTTGCCAACGCCCAGTCGAGAGCCTAGCGCAAGTGCCCAGGTCTCGTGGAGGCGCGAGTGGAGTACGCCGAAGGCGTAGTCGTCTTCCGTCGCTATTCCCACAACAGATTTGTCGATGCGAACTTGCCCGTGAAGCCAGACGAAGTTTCTGTACTTCGAAGTCAGCGATGTGGCCAACCAACGGCTTAGTGGTTTAGTTGCTTCGATTAGCCTCCTGGCAGTCGACTCGTGCCTCCACCAATTCTCGCGCAACCGATTGGTTGGATGACTCTCGCGGGTTGGAAGCACGTGCTCTTTTGCATACTCGTAAGGAGATTCGTACAGCGCAGCCTCCTGCCTCGATAAGTCGCTCCCGAAGTCAATGACATGGCGCCCGCTAGGGCGCCCTGTCAAATCAGCTCCCGCAATGAAAGGGAAAACGACGTCGCTATTTGGGCGTCCATTTGGGTTTGCCGGTTCGTCCAGCATCAACTCTGCGTCCTCAAAAGGCAGATCAAACTTTCCGGTTCTCTGGCCACCGACAAATGCGACGCCACCGTTTTCAAGCAGTTCGGATGCTTCTATGACTCGTGGACCGGCCGTCAGGTCCGGATGTATCAAGTCAACAATGCGCCCGTCTAGAACACGCTCTGTTGCACTGCCATCGTCTTGGCCAACAATCGAGATTCGTACAGCTGCACCATCGTTGGTCCACGGTTCATTTGAGTACGCGAAGAAGATTGCTCCCGTGTCTGCTATTCGCTCAAGAACACGACGGCTGTAGGATCGCCTGATCGATTCTGTAGATAGCAAGCCGGCGCGACGGTGCTTTCCAGCCACTATCTGCCGGCGAGCGAGCTCATGCCAGTACACGCAAAGGTCTACTCGCCCGTCGAGCTCGTCAGAGAACGCAATACGAATCTGCTCAACCTCCTGCTGATTGAGTTCTCTCATTTCCTTCGAGCCAAGGAACGGGGGGTTGCCAACGATGAAGTCAGCTTCTGGCCATTCAGCGGGGACAGGATTGCCTTCGTCGTCACTGCTGAGGATTGCGTCCCTGCACTCTATCTGCTCGATCTTGCCAAGAATCGGTTCGCGTGTGTGATCCAAGCGACGCTCGTGGTTCCACTGGAGGTGGCCAATCCAGAGAGACATTCGTGTGAGGTCAACAGCGAACTCGTTCTTGTCGATGCCCAGCAGATTGTGTGGGCCGACACGTCGCTGTCGCGAGCTGGGATCAACTGTGACGGCCCATTCGATAAATTCCTGCTCGAGATCCTTGAGCGCATGCAGAGCGGTGTATAAGAAGTTGCCGGAGCCGCAGGCGGGATCAAGTACGCGCACATCGCTGAGCCGTTTGTGGAATGCGCGGATCCTGGCTTTGGCTGTGCCGGGCGGTGGATCGTCCTCCAGATCAAGGTGTCCGTTAACCGGGTAGTTCCCCGGTGACTCTCCCGCGGCCGAATCGCTGGCGAGTTCCTTCTTTAGAGCGGCGAACTCAGCTCGCAACGGTTTGAGGACCACCGGCTCGATCACTCGCATGATGTTGTCGGGATCGGTGTAATACGCGCCAAGTGGGGTGCGGCTCTTCGGATCAAGTCCCCGCTCCAACAGCGTGCCGAAGATTGCTGGATTGATCCGAGACCAGTTGAGCTCGGACGTTTCCAAGAGAATCTGGGCCAAGTCTTCGGTCAGTGGGAGCGTCTCGGTCGCGGCTGTTGCCTCGTCGAACAACCCCCCATTGAACCAGCGGATGTGATAGGCCCCGAACGTGCGTTTGCTCTGGCTCGCCATTGCGTCGAAGAGCTGACTAAAGACTTCGTTGGCATCCTCAGACGAGTAAGCAAGGTTGTCGAAGATGTCGTGGATCGGCTCCTGCTTTCCGCCTCGTCGATTGCGGAACAGGCCAATGCTCTCCGCGAACATGCAAAAGATGATCCGGTTCAGAAACCGCGCCACAATCGCTGAATCGTAATCCAGATCGCGCAGCGCCTTTGCCACCTCACCGAACTTGTCCGCTGCCGTCTCGGTGATGTAGCGGGGGTCATTGTTGGGGTGCAGGCCGTCAGGATTCTGGAAAACATCGCGCAGGATGTTCAGGAAATGGGTCGGATTCTTCGAAAGATCAGTGAGATCGAAGCTGATCACTCGTGCGTCTGTGTAGGTGAAGTTCGTGTGGATTTCGAAATGGTTCATGTCGCAGACCACGAGCAAAGGCGGATTTCCCAACCCCTCCCGGTATCCCAGCAACTGCCGATAGGCGGCCGTCAAGTCTTTGTTCTTTCCCTTGTACTCCCAGCCGAAACAGTGCTGTTTGCGTACGTCCGCTTGCCCTGTAGAGCCGTCGGGCCGCTTGACGCCCTTCTCAAACGCGTACGTGATTCCTTCTGGATCGGCCTCAATTGGGTTTTCGACGCCGAGAACAGCACACAGGTCGATGAAGTGCGATTGCGCCGCCTGCGTTTCACCGGCGGAGACCGACCGCCACTTGGTAACAAAATCTTCCACAGTCATGGTCGGCACGGAAGGCATCCCGTGTCACTCCCCCAGCGCCGCGACCAACAACTCCGAAGCCTGCTTGGGATTCGCTTGTCCCCTTGAATGTCTCATCACCTGGCCGACCAGGTACTTGAGCGCGGCTTCTTTTCCTGAGCGGTAGTCCTCGACGGCCGACTCGTTGTCTGCGATGACCTGGTTGATGATCGGGCTTAAGGCATCCTCGCCGCTGATTTGCGTGAGGCCTTTGGCCTTGACGATCTTGGCGGGGTCGTCTCCGGTTTCGTACATGGTCTCGAAGACGGTGCGGGCCTGGCTTCGTGAGATATCTCCGCCAACGATCAGGCCGACCAGCTCGGCGATGTGTTTGGGCCGGATTGGTTGGTCTTCGAGGTCCGGGTGCGCGAGGTCTTTGTTGATCTGTGCGAAGAGGTCTCCGGTGATCCAGTTGGCCGCCTCACGAGCGTTGGCCGGGTCGGCGAGGGCGGCAACAGCTTGCTCGAAGTAGTCGGCGCGGGCCGGCTCTTCCGTCAGCAGGTTGGCTTCGAACTCGCCCAGGCCGTAGTCGGACTCGAAACGGGCGCGACGCTCGTCGGGGAGCTCCGGGAGTTCGGCGCGAATCGATTCGACCTCTTCGGGCGTGATCGAGAGCGGGGGCAGGTCCGGCTCAGGGAAGTAACGGTAGTCGTGGGCGTCCTCTTTGGAGCGCTGCGAGAGTGTGAGCAGCCGCGCTTCGTCCCAGCCGCGTGTCTCTTGATCGATGCGTCCGCCGCTGCGAAGCACTTCCGCCTGCCGCTTGACTTCGTACTCGAGGGCTCCGTGGACGCCGCGCAGCGAGTTCATGTTCTTGATCTCTACTTTGCCGCCAAGTTCGGTCGAACCGACAGGACGCAACGAAACATTGGCGTCGCAGCGGAATGAACCTTTCTCCATATCGGCCGTGGAGACACCGAGATAGCGGAGAATCTGACGGAGTTGAACGAGGTAAATGCGCGCTTCGTCGGGTGAGCGCATGTCGGGCTCGGAGACGATCTCCATCAGCGGGACGCCGGAGCGATTGACATCGACGAGCGAGAATCGTTCGCCCGCCTCACTCTCACGGTGCAGCAGGCGAGCGGTGTCCTCCTCCAGGTGGACGCGGGTGATGCCGATGCGGCGCTTGCCCAGGTCCTTGGTCTCGACGTCCATCCATCCACCCTCGGAGAGCGGCATGTCGTACTGCGAGATCTGGTAGCCCTTCATCAGGTCGGGATAGGGATAGTTCTTGCGGTCGAACTTGGACAGCTCGGGGATCGTCATGTTGAGTGCGAGCGCGGTTCGGATCGTCCACTCGACCGCAGTCCGGTTGATCACCGGCAGCGTGCCCGGCATGCCCAGGCAGAGTGGGCAGACATAGGTGTTGGGATCGGCCGAGGCGTAGTCGGCCGGGCAGCGGCAGAACATCTTGCTCTGGGTGCGCAGTTGGCAGTGCACCTCGAGCCCGATCACGGTCTCGAATTCGGTTGCGGAATGAGCTGAGGCTTGAGTGGTCATGCAGGTCAGTTTACTTGGCGTCTGCTGTTAGTCTGGGCAAAGTATTTCGCCGTGCGTGAACGGCGTCGGGGGTGCGTGCACTGCATGAGTACTGAGGTTTATTCGCCGCGAGCCGGGCTGTCGGAGACAACGTCGGAGGTCCGCCCGCTGCGGATGCTGCACACCTCGGATGTCCACCTGGGCGCCTACACGTCGCAGCCGTACAAGACGGAGTCAGACGGCTCGGATGTGCTCGAGCCGGCGCTGAAGGCATTCAAGCATGTGCTTGAACTCGGCATCGAGGCGGATGTCGATGTGGTCGCCATTGCCGGCGATTTCTTCGACCATGTGCGCGTCAAGCGGCCGTACGTCGAGGTGACCGGCGAACTGATGGAAGCAGTCGGCCGGCCGGTGGTTGTGCTGCCGGGCAATCACGATCCGCACATGCCGGACGGCATCTACCAGAAGTTCGACGACGCATTTCCCTCGAACGTACATATCATTGCTTCGGCGGAAGGCGAGTTGATTTTGCTCGAGGATGTCGGCATTCAGTTCTGGGGCCAGGCGCACGAGAGTTACAACGACTTTTCGCCCGCCTCGGCGATGCCTGCCTGGGCGAGCGGCTCGGACCAGTACATCTGGCGCGTCGCGATGGCTCACGGCTACTACGTGG
This sequence comes from Dehalococcoidia bacterium, assembly GCA_965207365.1. Classification (GTDB taxonomy): domain Bacteria; phylum Chloroflexota; class Dehalococcoidia; order Bin125; family Bin125; genus Bin125. The sequence goes on from OZ242281.1 coordinate 3,070,304, forward strand.
GCACTGGCGAGTCACGGTACTCGTACCAGATTCATGCGTCCGAAATCGCCGGGATGGGCGCTGACTACGTCGCGCTTGGGCATATCGATGTGCACGAGGGCGTCGGCGACGGCACGGTGCCTGCCTATTACCCCGGCGCGCCGCGTCACTCGGGCGGCGCGACAATTGTTGACTTTGCCGCGGATGGCACGACGGTGCGTCATGAGCTGCATGACGGCGCGGAGAGCGATCCGCAAACTGCGGGCAATCCAATGATGGAAGCTCGCTTGCACTAGCTGGTTCAAGAAGAACTCGAACAGGAGGCGCTGTGAGCTATCGGGCGTTTGTGGTGAACAAGGATGGCGATGATTTCGCGGCGTCTGTGCAGACGCTGGACGAGTCCTCGCTGCCGGAAGGCGATGTGACAGTTGCCGTCGATTGGTCCGACCTGAACTACAAGGACGGCCTCGCCTGCACGCCGAACGGCCGGGTGGTGACGAGTTATCCGATGACGCTGGGCATTGACTTCGCCGGGACCGTGGTTGGGTCCTCCGACTCTCGCTACGCGGCAGGCGACGCGGTCGTGGCGACTGGATACGACCTTGGCACCGGATACCCGGGCGGATATGCCGAGCGGGTGCGGCTGTCGGGCGACTGGTTGGCTCCACGGCCGGAGGGCATGAGCTCGGAAGAGGCGATGACGCTAGGCACCGCCGGCATTACGGCAGCGATGTCGATTGACGTGATTGAGAAGGCCGGGATTGGTCCCGACGCTGGACCGGTCATCGTATCGGGAGCAACCGGCGGCGTTGGCTCGACGGCAGTCGCGATGCTCGCGGCCCGTGGCTACACGGTTCACGCCAGTACGGGCAAGGCGTCTGAGCACGATTTCCTCCGAGCACTGGGTGCGTCGGAGATTCTCGACCGCGAAGAGTTGGCTGCTGAGTCGCGGCGACCGATCGAGCGCGAGCGCTGGGCGGCCGGAGTCGACCCGGTCGGTGGATCGACGACAGTGGCGATCCTTCGGCAAACGAAGTATGGCGGCGTCGTAGCGCTATCAGGGCTCACCGGCGGCGTGGGTGTCGAGACGAGCGTCATGCCGTTCATCTTGCGCGGTGTGTCGCTGGTGGGGATTGAATCTGTGTACTGGCCGGGCGAGGATCGACCTCGACTCTGGGCGCGAATGGCAGAAGACTTTAGCGGCCGCAACCTGCTGGACCTGGTTGAAGCTCGGATCGGGCTGGAAGAAGTGCCGGAAGCGGCAGCCAAGATCCTGGCCGGCGGCGTTCGCGGGCGCATCCTGGTGCGCCCGTCTTAGTGATTTTGTACTCGACCACGCATTTGGAGGAATGACATGGATATCGGAATTTTCATCGGAGGCGCTGGACCGGCACCGAGCGTTTCGAGCATCGTCGAGCAAGCGCAACGGGCCGAGGCCGCTGGCTTCTCGACGTTTGGCATGGCGAACATCTTTTCGCACGACGCGATGGGCGCATTGACGCTGGCCGGCGCTCAAACTGAGCGGATCGAGCTGATGACGGCTGTCGTGCCGACGTATCCGCGTCATCCACACGCGATGGCGCAACAGGCGCTAACCGTGCAGGCGGCGTCGGGCGGATCGCGCTTCGTGATGGGCATTGGTCTGTCGCACAAGGTCGTGATCGAAGGGATGTTTGGTTACTCATTCGATCGCCCAGCGCGTCACATGAAGGAATATCTGGATGTGTTATTGCCGCTCTTGAATGGTGATGCCGTCCAGACCGATGGCGAACACTATCGCGGCGCGGTCAGTCTGGACATTCCCGACGCGGAGAAGCCGGTGTCCTGCATGCTGGCAGCGATGGGGCCAGCGATGCTGCGGCTGGCCGGCGCCCGCACCGACGGCACGATTCTTTGGATGACTGCGGCCGGCGTGGTCGAGTCTTACATCGCGCCGACGATTAATGCCGCTGCCGATGAGGCGGGACGACCGCATCCGCGCATCGTGGTCGGCTTGCCGGTCATGTTGCACTCGGATGTCGATGCTGCTCGCGCGACGGCGGCCGAGCAGTTTGCTAACTATGAACGGTTGCCTTCGTATCGCTCAATGCTGGACAAGCAGGGCGCAGCCCATCCGGAAGATGTAGCGCTGGTCGGTACCGAAGAGCAGATCGAGACGCAGCTCAGACAGTTGCAGGAGGCGGGCACGACGGACTTCGTCGGTGTCGTGTTCGGTTCGGAGGACGAGCGCTCGCGGACCGAGGAGTTCCTGGGGGCGTTGGCTCCGACCTTGTAGTCGGTCGCTGCTAGCCGCCGTTAGCTACTGGCGCGATTCAGACGGATCACCTGGATTGTGCGCGGCCTTGCCCGCTCGGCGTATTGGATGTAGGGCGGCCAGACTTCGGCTGCCGCTACCCAGAGGCGTTCGCGGTCCTCGCCCTCAAGGAACTCTGCCTCAACGGGGAATCGCTTGCGGTCGACGAATACCCAGGCGTGCGGATTGGCTCTCAGGTTGTGCACCCACGACGGATGGCTGGGCGCGCCGCCGACCGATCCGATGATGACCCAGTTCTCGCCGTCGGGAACGTAGAAGAGCACGGCGTCGCGAAGATCGCCTGACTTCGCACCGACGGACCGAAGCATCAAAGAGTCGACATAAGGAACGCCCTCGTTCCAGGTGATCATACGACCGAGGACGGAGTAGCCCGTGATTCGGACGACGAATTCCTCTAACGGCCGCAAGATGCCGGTACGTCGGAGCAGGTTCGTAATTTCTTGCAACATGGCTGTTACTGACCGAGCCGGCTACTCGATGTAGTCGCGCAAGCGCGTTGCTCGGGTTGGGTGACGGAGCTGGCGCAGTGCCTTGGCCTCTATCTGTCGGATGCGCTCGCGGGTGACGTCGAAGTCTCGACCGACCTCCTCCAGTGTACGAGCGCGGCCGTCGCCGAGGCCGAAACGGAGTTCGAGCACCTGACGCTCCCGCGCTGAGAGCGAGCCGAGGACTGCGCCCACAGTCTCCTTGAGCAGTTGCTGCCCAGCGGCGGCGTCTGGAGCGACCATCTTCTCGTCTTCGACGAAATCGCCAAGGTGGCTGTCGTCTTCTTCGCCAATCGGCGTCTCCAGTGAAACCGGCTCCTGAGAGACCTTGATGATCTCGCGGACGCGCTGGGCGTCGACGCCCATGCCTTGACCGATTTCCTCGTATGTGGGTTCTCGGCCGAGCTCCTGGACGAGCCGGCGGGAAACTCGGACCTGCTTGTTGATCGTTTCGACCATGTGCACCGGGATACGGATGGTGCGGGCTTGGTCGGCGATCGCGCGGGTGATGGCCTGGCGGATCCACCAGGTCGCATATGTGGAGAACTTGTAGCCCTTGCGATAGTCGAACTTTTCGACAGCTCGGACGAGGCCAATGTTGCCTTCCTGGATCAGGTCGAGCATCGACATGCCGCGGCCGATGTACTTCTTGGCCACGGAGACAACGAGTCGCAGGTTGGCTTCCGTCAGGCGCTTTTCTGACAGGTACGCGTCTTCCTTGAGCACACCGATGTGTCGCTCGCAGCGCAATGCAATCGGGTCGAGTTTGTCGTCGAGGTCCGATGGGCAGGGGATCAATTGCTCGAGCCCACCCGTCGCACGGAGAAGGTGGCGCACATGACGCTGGTCGAAGATGTGGGTCACGACCGACACCTGGACCAGACGCTCTTCGGCGCGTGCCTCGTCGTACTCCTCGTCGACAGGCTGGTAGCGATTGACCAATGCCTCGCGCAGTTCAGGGTCCATTTCCTGGTCGACGCGCTCGCGGAAGTCGCTGTCCTTGGTCAGGTCGAAGAGTGAGAGGTTGGACTTCCCGATTTCCTGTGCGATGACGGCGATCTCGGGCAACAACGATTCCAACTGCAGGAGCAGGAAGATCGTGATCTCGATGGCAGTGGGCCAGCGGCCGTTGAGGATGCGCCACTCCTCCTCGAAGTCGCGAATCCAGTTGCCTTCTTCCATCTGACGTGAGAGGTGGCGCTCGTCCTGCGCGGTCAACAGATTGACGCGGCCGATCTCTCGCAGATACATGCGGACCGGGTCGTCGATGCCTTCGGCCTCTTCATGAACGCTCTGGCGACCCTCCTTGCGCATTTCGATGATGCGTCGGGAACTGACTTCCTTGGTCCTGCCGTACAGGTCGACGGCTGGCGCCTCAGGCTTGGCGGGCTCGGCCTTCTTGCCGCGTCCACGGCCTCGACCCTTGGCCCCGCCTTTGCCACGACGGCCAGTCGATTTTGGCTTGGGCTCGGGGCGAGCCTGCAGCGGGCGGTCGAGGACGCCGAGCAGCTTGCCAAGGGAATCAACGGCTTCCGGCGACTCTTCGCCGGTCAAGGTGAAGCTAGCGACAGAAGCGTGAGAGATCTGCCGCTCTTCGTGCATCTTGGCTTGATTGCGGCGTTCGGCGGCCTTCTTCGGCGTCGGCGCTGCCTTGGTGGACTTCTTCGTCGTGCGCTTGGGCTGCTCGGCGAGGTTGATGGTTCGTCGGCCGGCCGGCATCGAGAACTCGTCGACCGGGGCGGTCAATGCGCGGACGCGGGCTTCTTCTTCCGACTTGGCGACGGCTCTAGGCTTGCGCTGCCCGGGCGCTTCGGCCGTCACGCGGCGGTCGCCGAGTTGATCACGGACGAGCTGCCTGAGATTGCCGACGATGTGGTTGGCTACCTCGGCGCCGCGAGCGCGTTCAGCCAGCGTGGCCGGCGTCGGTGTCGAGGCGGCTCGAGAGCGGGAGGCGGTGGTGTTGCCCGTCGACACCGCCGTTCCATTCGTGCCATTTGCCGACGATCCAGCAGGCGCCTGGTCGCCATCTGTGTCGCTATCTGCGCCGCTGGCTGCTGCCCCGTTCGACACGGGTGCGGGTGCACTCGCCGATTCTGTTTCTGGTGGAGTGACAAGCGTTGACGTGGCGGCTTCCGCCGGTGTATCAGCGGTTGCGTCTCGAGCGATCACCATGGTCGTGGTCCCTTCTCTCAGCGTGGTCCCCCAGCGTGGTTCTCGTTGATTCCGAACAGATCAATCCGCCCCTGACGGGGAGAGTCGATGGAGATTTCGGGCAAGGTCTCGTGTGGACACGACCGAACTGGCTGCCGTGATCAGATCGGGCTCGCATTCGTCGGTCTGGTCGAGTTGCGCAGCGGCACGGGCGAGCTCGTCAACGCCGAGTTCGCGCTCTTGCTCGCCGATTTCAAGGTTCTTCAGGCGAAGGCCTTCTTTGCTGCGGTTTCGTCGGATTCTGGCGATGGCATCTGACGCGGCCTCAGTGGCCTCCGCGTCACTGTAGGGCGGAAGATGCTTCGCGTCACGTAGTATTTCCGCGATTCGCTCAGAAGAGTCAAGCAAATCGCTTGCCCAGGAGGATTCTCCGGAGTTGATGCGGGCGATCAGGATGGCCTGATCCTCAGCATCTTCGATCAGCTCGATGTCTTCGTACTGCAAACTGTCGCGTACGGACTGGTAGGCAAGAGCAAGCTGGAGGATGAACGATTGCTGGCGGTCGCGCCGGGATCGAGTCGCAGAAGCGCCTACTTGTGTCGGACGAGACGATCGGGATGACGGAGGAGCGTACCGCGTCAGCAGCGCTGTGGCGTCAACGCGCGCCCAGGCGGCGACTCGCTTGATGTATTCCTCGCGCAAGACGGCGTGGCCGATTGTGCGGATGGTGGGCATCAGGTCGTCGAGGAACTGAGCTCGGCCTCGTGGCGTCTCAAGATCGTGGAGGGAACGCGCGTGATCGACGAGCCAGTCGAGATAGGTAGGCGCTGTCTCGACGAGCGTTCTCCACAGCTCAGGTTGGGAGCGGATTAGATCGTCCGGGTCGCGGCCCTCCGGCAGCGGAATGATGCGGATATCGTTCGACAACTGGTTCTGCAGTGCGCCGACGCGATGTATGTCGGTGGCGACGCGTTGCTCGGTTCCCAGCGCTGCTCGTGCGGTGTCGATACCGCGGCGAGCGGCTGCCTGTCCGGCGTCGTCGGGGTCGAGCGCCAATCGGACGTCAGTGGCGAGCGGCTTGATCAGCCCGATCTGGGTCTCGGTCAACGCCGTACCCATTGAGGCTACGGCGTTCGGGCTGCCGAACTCGTGAGCGCTGATGACGTCGGTGTAGCCCTCGACGATGATGACCGAGCTGGACTCGCGAATGGCTGGACGAGCGAGATCGAGTCCGTAGAGCAGGTCGCGCTTGCGGAAGAGGTCCGATTCAGGCGTGTTGAGGTACTTGGCCGGTTCATCGATCAGGGTCCTGCCGCCAAAACCGACAGTCTCGCCACGGCCGTTGCGGATCGGGAAGATCAGGCGATCGCGGAAGCGGTCTCTGGGACCGTTTTCAGTGATCAGGATGAGTCCTGCCGCCTGAGCGTCTTCTAGTTGGTGTCCGCGCGCAGAGAGATGATGGGCCAGGGCGTCGGATTCTGAGCCGGCTAGTCCCAGGTTGAATTGCTGGGCCGACTCAGGCGAGATGCCGCGTTCGCGCAGGTACTCTTGCGCCTCACGGCCGAAGGACGGATCCTGGAGCTGGCTGCGCCAGAAGTGCAGTGCGGCGTCGTTGGCACGCAGCAGGCGTTGCCGCTGCTCGTCCTGGCGAGTCTGTTCGGGAGTCCTGACGCGAAGCTGGACACCGGCGCGCTGAGCCAGGCGCTGGAGCGCTTCGCGGAAGTCGACGTTGTGCCGCTTCATCTCCCAGCTAAAGATGTCGCCGCCTTCCGAGCATGCACCAAAGCAGTGCCAGGTCTGACGGTCGGGATTGACGATGAACGACGGAGTCTTCTCAGCGTGGAAGGGACACGGCGCCTTGAATGTGGAGCCGCTCCGCTTGAGCTGAACTTCGGTGGCGATCAGATCGACGATGTCAATCTTCGCCTTGACTTCTTCGGCTACTGACATGCGCAGCGGCCGTGAAGACTATTCAGGAAGGAAGGGCGCGGCATACACCAAATTTACGTTGATGCGAAACATTTATCAATGACTGAGGACAAGAATAAAGCGAATCAATGGTTCAGCGGGGTATTTCGAGCGTCATTTCGTTGTCGTCAGTGTTGGCCTCCGGTGTGTCTCCGCCAGCGACGACCGTAATCGTGAGTGTCCCGGAGTGCGGCTGGAGGCTTGTCAGGATCTCAGCGCTACCCGCAGCAAGCGGCTGGACATCTGCGTCGCGCCGGGTGATGACTTCCAACTGAGCTCCCGACTGATCGGCAATGGCGATGAAGAAGGTCTCGGCTGGTCCGTCGCCGTTGTTGATGACAGTCAGCAACACGTAGCCGTCGCTCGTCGCTTGCGCATCGAGGAACGTCAGATCGGGCGCAGGTCCTGGATCCGGACTGACTGTCTGTTCCTGCTGGTCCTCCTGTGGATCAACTTCAGGGGTCTGGCCCTGTTGACTTTCCTCAGTTCCTGATTCCTCGGGACCCTGCAAGGTGATCAGGAACTCGTTGTTGTTGGTGTTCGTATCGACGGCTGCCTCTATGAGGACTCTCGCTTCGACCGTGATTCCGGCTTCCAGGTCCAGATCGAGGGGAATCGTGCGGACGCCGTCCGACTCGATCTCGAAGGTGACGGCCGCAGACGCCAACTCGGCGCCATTGCTCGCGTTGATGACGGTGACTAGTACGTTGGCGCGTTCGATGTCGATGGAGCTGGTATTCGTGACTGAAACGTTGAGGCGGTTGCGGTCGTCTGCGACTTGTCTGGCAGTGACGATGACGAGGTCGATTTCATCGCTCTGCGTAGCGCTGTCGGCGTCGCCGCCATCCGTTTCGGCTTGCTCGTCGTCCTGATCTGCCACAGCCACGATCTGAATCACGATGCGATCGTCGTAGCGATCCTTCTCCGGAGTGAAGACGACGAGTTGGAGTTCGTATGACCCGGAGCTGGTGATGAAGCGCTGGACATCTGTGATGAGCTCGCTGTAGTCGCCAGGCCCATGACCTTCGGAGGAGTGGATCAGGACAGAGTTGCCGAGCGTGTTGTTGGGTGCGATTGGTGTGATGTAGAGCAGTGCGCTGGCGACAGCGCCCACATTGCGAGCGATGAGTTCTACATCGATGGCCAGGTTTGAATCCAGCGTGAATTGTTGGCCGTCGCTCGGAGATTCGATTCGCGCCGCGCCGACGCCGCTCTCGGCCTGTTCGACTTCGGTTGGTTGGTCGGGTGTGGATGACTCTTGCTCTTCGTCGTCCGGATCCGTCGACGGCAAGGTTCCACCCTGCGGAATCAGAATGATCGGAATCGTCTGGGATTCCATGCGGCCGGCAACGTCAACCGCCACAATGGTCACGTCCACCTCTCCGGTCTCGCCTGCAGTCCATTCGATCGCCGCCAGGTATCGCGGTTGGGGGACCATGCAGAGGCAGTTTTCGTCGGTGTATCCGTCCCGAGCTTCGCAATCGGCCTTGGCTTGCTGATTTCCGCACGACTCGTGATGGTCCGGCACCGGCTCGAGCACCGGAGTGACCGATACGACGTGATCGTCATTGACGAACATGTCAAATCGTTCAATTGCCTGGCTGCCAGTTGCGGAAATGCTTATGCGAATTGCGGACTCCGTGATGAACTGTTGAAGAGGCGTAATGCCCAAAATCTCAACTCGAATGGCAGCAGCGACTCTCGCTTGATCATCAGTTACCTCAACCCTGATCCCCCTAGCGAATTCCACGCCTTGATCGTCCAGTGCCACAATTTGGACGTCGGCGAACCCGAGCCTGTCCGGCGTCCAGACGAAGTTGCCGATCCAGGCTCCGCGGTCCTGGGAGTAGGACGGCAGCACTGAAACGACAGATTGTGAATCGACAAACAGTTCCAATGTGGCGACGGGATTGCCGGACGAGATAGTGACGGTAATGCTCTGGGGCTGATTGAGGAGGACGAGTTCGCCCTCGTCGAGTGAGACGACCATGACCGGCGCGTCGGGTCCGCCGGTGTTGAGTAGATCGAGCCGGCTGATCACAACAACCACGGCGGCGACGATAGCCGCGATGACCAGAAGAATGGCGATTGAGCCGATTCGGCTGCCCATGCGTCTCCTGCGACCCGATTCGACCTGCAACGACTCGCGTGGCCAGCGCGCACTATGCCATGGCGAGGGGACTCGTCGTCACTCTAGCTGGCGAAGGGGCCGAGACGATTATCGCTGCTGTTGCGCCTCGGCATTTGCGACCAGATGACGCGTCTGCTCGATCACGTCCGGAGTGACGGAGATCGAGGTGATCCCCCAGTCAACTAGACGTTGTGCCAGGTCCGGATGTTCCGACGGACCCTGACCGCAAACCGAAACAGTGATGCCGCGACGTTTCGCGGTTGTGATCACCTGTTCGATCGCCCTGAGGACGGCAGGATTACGTTCGTCAAACGTATCGGCAAAGCGCTCAGAATCTCGGTCGATGCCGAGCGTCAGCTGTGTGAGGTCGTTCGAGCCGATCGAGACGCCGTCAATGCCGCAATCGATGAACTCGTCCAGTAGCAGCACGTTGGACGGCACTTCGACCATCATCCAGAGCTGGAAGCCTCCGGGCTCGCCCGCATTGCGCTCAAGACCATAGTCATCGACTTGCCTGGCGACCTGTGCCATCTCATCGGGCGTGCGGACGAATGGAATCATCAAGTGGAGGTTGGGATGATCTTCGCGGACTTGCTCAAGGGCGCGTAGCTCAAGTTCGAACAGATCCGGTTCACGGATGTATCGTGCCGCGCCTCGGTAGCCAATCATCGGGTTTTCTTCACTCGGCTCGTAGATGTCGCCGCCGGTGAGATTGGCATACTCATTGGTCTTGAAGTCGGTCGCTCGATAGATCACCGGACGTGGATCGAACGCGGAAGCGATCTTGCGCATACCTTCGGCCAGTCGCTGAACGTACTCGTCCTGGCGGCCGGTGTTGATGAAGTTGCGAGGGTGCTCGCCAAGTCGGGCAATGATGAACTCGGCACGCAGGAGGCCGACGCCGTCGACATCACGCTCGGCGACGCGGTCGGCGATTTCCGGCTCGGCCAGATTGACGTAGAGCTTGGTCTCGGTGGCGATCGGCGCGTAGAGTTCTTCTTCGCGGTCATGCCACCAGTTAATCAGGGCGGTCTGGACGCCGTCATAGATCAACCCTGAGGCGCCATCGACTGTGACCTCGCGGCCGTTGGTCAGCGCGGCTGCGCCCGATGCTCCGACGACACAAGGAACGCCGAGTTCCCGCGAGATAATCGCGGCGTGACAGGTACGGCCGCCTCGTTCGGTGATGATCGCCGCGGCTCGCTTCATCGCTGGTACGAAGTCGGGTGTGGTCATTTCGGCGACAAGCACGTCGCCTTCGCCAATGCTCGACGTTTCGCGGGCGTCAACGATGACCCGGATTCGACCGGTCGCAATTCCCGGGGATGCGGGCGAGCCGTTGAGAATCGGCGCCTCGGAGGGAGTTGGGGCAGGATTGGCCCCGTTGGTCTTGGTCTGCGGGGCGACTGTGGTGATCGGCCGGGTCTGCAGCAGATAGAACTGACCATCGGCCCAGCCCCACTCGATGTCCTGCGGCGAGCCGTAATGCGACTCGATCCGCTTGCCGATCGCGGTCAGTTCAATCACCTGGTCGTCAGCCAACTTTGCCACTGATCCATCGTTCTCGGACAGCTCGACCCAGACGTTGGCGCCGTGCTCGGGATCGATGGTTCCATGTGGTGAGCGCACGAGTTTTCGGTCCTGGATTATTATCTGCCGCTCGAGGATGCGCTCAGTGGACTTCTCGACTTCGTAGTGGTCCGGCGAGACCAGGCCGCCGACGACTGCTTCGCCGAGTCCAAATGCCGCTTCAATCACGATTCGATTAGCGTCGTTCGTGATCGGATCGACGGTAAACATGACACCGGACGATTCCGATTGCACCATTCGCTGCACGGGAACGGCGAGGTCGACGTCGAGATGGCCCCAACCTGCCTGTTCGCGGTAGAAGATCGCCCGCGCTTCGAAGAGCGAGGCCCAACAACGTTGGACTGCCTCGACGACGTTGACTCCGCCTTCGATGTTGAGGAATGTTGCTTGCTGTCCGGCGAATGATGCCTCGGCCAGGTCTTCGGCCGTGGCTGAGCTACGCACCGCGACCGGCCCTTCACCGAGTTGGGCGTATGCAGCGGTGATCTCCTGCTGCATGATTGCCGGCATTTCCGCCTGCTCGATGGCGTGGCGTACTGCTTCAGCCCTGGAGTTGAGCTGGTCGTCGTTGTTCACGTTGAGACCGGCGAGCAGCCGGCGCAGGGTGTGATCTAGACCACTGTCCTCGATGAACTGGCGATAAGCGCGAGTCGTGATCACAAAGCCCGGCGGAACAGGAATGCTGGCTTGGGTCAGCTCGCCCAGATTGGCGCCCTTGCCGCCCACAAGGGGGACGGATTCTCGTCCGACTTGGGCGAACCAGACAATGTGCTGTGCGTCAGAGGTCATGTAGGAAGCCCGCGAGTGGTGGTTGGGACGTTCAGGGCTGGCTGACGCAGGATATCACCGCGTTAACGAAACTCCGATATCACCTAGTATCACCAGCCCTGTTTGCGGGGGAATCGAACGTCACTCGACCGTCACGGTCTTGGCGAGATTGCGCGGCTGGTCAATATCGAGTCCGCGAGCCAGAGCGATGTGATAGGCGAGCAGTTGGATCACAGGTGTGAGCGAGAACGGCGTGAGCAGCGGTGGGGCCGGCGGGATGCCTATGAAATGGTCGACCAAGTCGATGAGTTCCTCATCACCCTCGTCGCCGATGGCGATGACGGGCGCACGCCGAGCGCTGACCTGTTGGATGGCAGACGTCATCTTGTCAAACAACGGTCCGCGCGGGGCCAGCGCGATCACCGGGAAGTCCTGGTCGAGCAGGGCGATTGGTCCATGCTTCATTTCGCCGGCGGCGTAGCCCTCCGCGTGGACATACGAGATCTCCTTGCACTTCAGGGCAGCTTCCATCGCCAGCGGGTGCTCGATTCCGCGCCCGAGTACCAGGAAGTTCGCTGCCGAGCCGAAGCGCTGCGCGATTTCAGCACAGCGCTCGCCGCGCTGTATGCCTCGGTCGACCAGGGACGGCGCAGTCAATAGCTGTTCAAGGCGAGTTGATAGGTCGTCGTCGCTGAGGCGTCCTTGGACTCGCCCGATTCGGCAGGCGAGCAAGTACAAGGCTGCCAGCGAACCCACGAACGTCTTGGTCGAGGCCACACCGACCTCGGGTCCGCAGCGCATGATGATGGACGCGTCCGCCTGCCGCGTTGCTTCCGAGCCTTCGACGTTGGTGATCACCACCTGGGGCGCGCCCCAGCGATCGCGGACATGGTTCATTGCGCCGAGCGTGTCGATGGTCTCGCCCGACTGCGTGACCGCGACGACCAGCGTCGAGGGTCCCAGTAGCGGCGCGCGGAAGCGAAACTCCGAGGCGTTGTCGAAATCGGCGGGAATGCCGGCGATCTGTTCCATCCACCATCGGCCGATCATCGCTGCGTGGAGTGAAGTCCCCATGCCAATGACGAGGACGCGTTCAATGGATCGGAGCGTTTCGTCGGAAATGCTGAGATCGTCCGGCAATGCACTGGCCGGGTCGAGGCGGGCACGTCCGCGAATCGTGTCGGAGAGCGCGCGCGGTTGCTCATGGATTTCCTTGAGCATGAAGTGTCGATACGGACCCCGGGCTATTGCGACGGGGTCGAGGTCAACTTGTCTCGGTTCGGGGCGAATGCTCGCATGGTCGGATCGCCTGACCCTGAGATCGTCGGCCGTAATCGTTGCGATGTCTCCATCATCGAGGTGATACACCGTTGTGGTGTGGGGAAGCAGCGCCGGGAGATCGCTGGCGATGAACATCTCGCCTTCGCCGTAGCCGATGACGATGCCCCCGGCTGATCCTGTTCGAGCCGCATAGATGCATCCCGGATCTCTCCGGTGTACGGCGGCGATCGCATTGGCTCCGTTCAAACGGCCGATTGCATATGCGAGCGCGGCTTCAAACGAGCGTCCCATGGCAAGTTCCCGCGAAATCAATTCAGGGATTACCTCGGTGTCGGTGTCTGATTGCCAGGTGCGGCCTTCAGTGTCGAGCGTTTCCTGCAGTTCGGCCTTGAGCTCTCTGTAGTTTTCGACAATGCCGTTCTGCACCACGATCACATCTCCGTCCGAGGAGGCGTGCGGATGTGCGTTGCGGTCGGAAGGTTCGCCGTGAGTCGCCCAGCGCGTGTGTCCAATTCCTGCTGCACCCGCCGGCATCTCGGTGATGGCCGCTTGCAAATCGCGGAGCTTGCCTTGCCGCTTGAGCACGGCCAGTGCTCCGTCACGGTCCACCACGGCGATGCCCGAGGAGTCGTAGCCGCGGTACTCGAGTCGTTGAAGGCCTTCGAGCAGAATGGGGCCGGCCGCCTGATGGCCGATGTAACCGACGATGCCACACATGAGAATGCCCTGCGTCTACCCCGCCACAGGAGTCGTCCAGCTACGCCCATTGGAGCGCTGATTTGGCTGCGGCTGCCTGCGAGCCAGATCTAAGCTGTCGACTCCTTCAGTGATCGACTGTAGAAGCTCTGAGAGCGTGTAGACGAATGAAATGGGTCGATTGAGTTGCGATTCCAACTGATCTGGAGTGAGATCGTCGAGGAATTTGGCGCCGAAGTAGTCGAGTGAGGCTCGAGGCAGGAATATGCGCTCTGGCAGGTCGCGTTTAGACAGCGCTGAAAGGTAGTCGCGGCCGGGAATCAGTCCACTGACATTGACTCGCGAGCCGAACAGCGTGTTGGTGATCGGCGCGATGGTGAAGTCAACCCCTGTCAGTTCGGCGGCCTCATCGCAGAGGGCCTGCATCGTCGGCGCGATGAGCATCCCACAGGCGATGAGCGCTGAAGTTTCGGAGACGTCAAGCCGACCCTCTTGGATCCTTCGCTTCGTCTTTCGCCAGTCGTCGACGAGCGTGCGGGTCATGCCGATGCCGTTTTCCCATTGCGGGAATCCGTCGTAGCGTCTGGCCGAAGGAATCTGCGCCTCAGCGGTGAGATAGAACTCGTCGCTGGGGAAGACCACTGATTGTCCGTGCTCAGCCCGCGCTGCTCGTTGCCAGCGACGCAGTTGCTTGACGACTCGCCGGGCCTCAGCCGGACTGTGGGCGCGCATGCCGTCATCGCCGATTCGCTGCTCACCCTCGAGCGATGATCCGACTGGGACAACGCCGATCGACGTGACATTGTCCTGACGCAGCAGATCCCCAACCGTCTGGTCCAGGGCGTCGCCGTCGTTCACGCCGGGGCAGAGCACGACCTGTGTGTGCGCCTCGATACGCATGTCGGCGAGGCGGCGTAGCTGGTCGAGGATGTCCGGAGCGGTCCGGTTTCCGAGCAGTTGTCGGCGCAGATCCAGGTCGGTCGCGTGGACGCTGACGTGCATGGGGCTCAATCGTTGCTCTTCGAGGCGAACCCAGTCGTCGTCGGAGAGATTTGTCAGCGTGACGAAGTTGCCGTGCAGAAACGAGAGGCGGTAGTCATCGTCCTTGATGTACAACGGCTTGCGCAAACCCTTGGGCAGTCCTTTGAGAAAGCAAAAGAAGCACTTGTTGTTGCAGATGCGGGTGCCGTCGAAGGCGTCGTCCTCAAACTCGATGCCGATCGGTTCATCGATTGGCTTCTCGAACTCGACCAGGCCGACTTCGCCCTGATGGACAACTTCGAGTTCAACAATGTCGTCGGTGGTCTGGAAGCGATAGTCAACGGGATCACGAATCGGCTGCCCGTTGACGGCGAGCACCTGATCGCCCGGTTGTAGTCCGGCTTCTGCTGCTAACGAGTCGGGATCGATTGCGCTGATCGCGCCGGCAGGCACAGAGGAGCGGCGCTTGCTTGTCATCAGAAAAAAAGCCGAGCTGTTGAGGGTCGCTGTTAGACGGTGGCGGACGCCACTTCGTCAATCTCTTCGATTCGCTTGACAACCGCGTCGATTGAGAAGTCCGGAGTAGAGGCTCCTGCAGTCACGCCAATGTCGTCATGCCCGATGAACCACTCCGGTTTCAGTTCGCCCGACGTTTCGACGTGATAGGTCTCAACGCCGTTTGCCCGCGAAAGTTCGGCCAGGTGTCGCGTGTTGGCGGAGTTGTGTCCACCGACGACGATCATGAGATCGACATCCTGGGTCAGGTCGCGGGTGGCAGCCTGTTGCGATGTCGTGGCGTTGCAAAGGACGTTCACGACGCGAATCTCAGTGATCTGGTCAATCCTCGCCCGCATGAGGTTGGCGACGAACATGGCAAAGCGTTCGGGGGTATGCGTGGTCTGTGAGATCACGCCGATCTTGGCGGGCAGATAGTCCGGAAGATCGTCAAGGGTCTCATTCTTGATCACGATGCCTCGCCCTCGGCACCAACCTAGGACGCCTTTGACCTCAGGGTGGGTTGGATCTCCGAAGATCACGACGGTAAAGCCGCGCTCGGCCAGATTTCGGGCGGCTCGCTGCGAACGCGACACGAACTGGCAGGTGGTATCGATGACCTTGAGTCCGCGGGCCTCGATATCTCGCACGACGGTTTCACCGACGCCGTGTGCGGTGATCGCCACGGTGTCAGTTTCAACTTCGTCGGCTGTCCGGTCGTTCTTGACCATGATGCCGGTTTCTTCGAGCTGGGCGACGACCTGAGGATTATGGACGACCTGGCCAAGCGTCGTGACCCTGGTGCCGTTTGCGGCAGCCTCCTGCATCATGTCGACGGCACGACGAACGCCGAAGCAGAATCCCATGTCGCTGGCGCGGTGAATTTTCATGCTGCAGCTCCTGGTCTGTCCGGACGGGACCGGTCGGCACTCGCTTCTGGCTCGGCGACGGGGTCGTCAACCAAGTGTGCATACACGCCACGATACGCGGGGGGTAGCTCTTCGGCAATGGCTCGCATGATTGTGGTATGCGCTTCATCGATGTCGGCGCGGGTCACGCGGCGCCCCTTCGGTTTGACCACGAAGGGATGCGATGCGCTCATCCGTACCCGGGTTCGCGCAAACAAGGCTCGCCAGCCCGCCCTCATTCGCTCGGAGCCGGTGATTCCAACTGCCACGACGGGCGCCTGCGTTCTCAGGGCCAGCAAGGCGGTGCCCGAGTGCGCCTCGATCAGCGATGCGTTCTCAGACCGATGTCCTTCAGGGAACATCCCGACAGCCGCTCCCTCTCGGAGCAGACGCTCGGCCTCGCGGATTGCTAGGCGGTCGCCGGCGCCGCGACGGACCGGAAAGGCGCCCGAGAGCGCGAACAGGTAGCCGATCACCGGCTCTTTCTGGAAGAGTTCAACCTTGGCCATGTATCGCGGCGAACGCGGATAGATTGCGGACGCCATCATCGCCGGGTCGGCGGATGAGACGTGGTTGGAGGCGATGATCACGCCGGTCTTGGGAATACGGTCAAAATTGACCCACTCACACCGGACGATGCGCATGAATGCGAACCGCGCGAAGAATCCAGCTACGAGGAACCAGACGCGCGACGCATTAGGCATGCCCTGCATGCCGATGTCGGACAGCGCCTGGTACTCGCCAAAGATCATGCGCGTGAGTTGACGTGTTGTCCAGCGATAGATGCGACGGCGCATAGCTCATCCCCGCCTGGCCGACGCGATGTCGGGGACCTGGGCCAGGGTTGGGATTCTCTCGCGAATGATCGCCTCCGCGGCGTCAATCGCCTGTTCGAGTGTGAGATTTGAGGTGTCCAGAGTGATCGCATCTGGAGACGCAATGAGCGGTGAAGTCTCGCGGCTGCGGTCGCGTGCGTCTCGCCGCTGTGTGGCTTTGAGCACTGACGCTTCGTCTGCGCCGCCATTCTGTTCGGCCGCGCGTCGCCTGGCGCGTACTTCCTCGCTGGCGTCGAGAAAGATCTTGACCGGTGCATCTGGCAGCACGACGGTTCCAATATCGCGGCCAACCACGATCATGCAGCCATCAGTCGCCTGGTCCTGCTGAATCTGGACCATCAGCAACCGAACGCCAGCAATTGCGGCGACAGTCGGCACTCCAGACTCGACAGCGGATTCACGCAGATGCGGAGTGGCATTGACGTTGTCGACGTAGACATCGAGGTCCGGAGCATCGCTCGCAGCCCTTGGTACCAGGCGAAAGTCTGACTCCTTGATCAAGTCAGTCACGGTTTCTTCCTCATCGAGATGAACCCGATGCTGCTGAGCCTGCCAGGTGGCAGCGCGATACATAATGCCGGTGTCGAATAGACGCCAGCCTAATCTGGTCGCGAGGGCGCGACCAACCACTGTCTTGCCTGACGCAACGGGGCCATCGATCGCAACCACCTGGTGGTCGCAACCGGCAACGGACGCTTGTTCCATACGGGAATAGTAGTGGCGAGAGAGCTAGCGCTCAGCTTCGGCGGAGTCATCAACGAGCCCGGCGGCTCGGCGCAGCAGCCGAATCTCGCGCCTGCTCAGCGGTCGCACGACCCCTTCGGGCAGGTCCTGCAGTAGTAGCGGACCGAATCGAACACGCCGCAATGTCACGACGGGATGCCCGATGGCGTCGCACAGCCGTCGGACCTCGCGTTTACGTCCGGTGTGCAGCGTCAGGGTCATCCATGATGTCGTACGACGATCGCGCAAGCGTCGACCGGCTCGTCGGGAACGGGCCGGCTTGGCTTGCAACATTTCTCCGTCGTCATCGACACCGTTGAAGACGCGGTCGAGCTCAGTGTCAGTCGGAGTTCCAATCACTTCTGCCAGGTAGACGCGCGGCACCTCACGGGAGGGATGCAGGAGGCCCGTAACCAGTGGACCGTCGTTGGTGAGCAGGATGAGTCCCTCGCTGTCGAGATCGAGTCGACCGACAGGGACACAACGCGGAGCGTCCGCTGGTAACAGGTCGATCACAGTGCGTCGCCCACGATCGTCACGCGCGCTGGAGAGCACCCCGCGAGGCTTATTCAATGCGTAGTAACGCTGTGGCTCCGGCGCGGGCAACGGCCGCCCATCGAGAGTGATCTCTTGTGTCCGGGGATTGACGCGCAGGGAGAGGTCGGTGGCGACCTGACCGTCAACGGTGACTCGCCGTTCCCGAACCAGGGTCTCCGCGCCGCGTCGTGATGCGACTCCACTGCGGGCAATGGCGACGGAAATGCGAATATTGTCGGAGTCGATCATTGTTTGGGATTCTCATCGTCTGGTTCGAAATCTTGCTCGATGAGCGGAGCATCATTAGCGCCGGTGTAGGTCACACTATCCGTGTTCGGATCAGTCGGTTCGATCTCCGGACGCCATCGGCGCACGAGCAGGGTCGCAATCACTCCGATTAGAGCGAAACTCACGATCATCCAGGCATTGGTTCCGCCGTTCTGCGAAGCCGCAACAATCGGGAGGCGCTCTTGCCCAGTGACTTCCGGTTTCCGAGAAGCCGTACGGAAGGCGTCACCAAGCAGCGGAGTGACTTTGTCGGAGCCGGGTGTGGGTTCTGTAGTCACGACCCATCTCTCGGGATCGAGTGCAATCGAGAGTCCACGGTCGGGCGCTGGCAGTTGATCGTCGCCGTATCGAATCTGATGCACGATGTTGCCCTGCGGATCGATGACTGCAACAGTGTCGGCTTCGTTGTTGAGGCCGTTACCGATGCGGTCGACAACGAGGACAGCACCTGACAGATCGAGCTCTGCAGTCGAGATCACGAGGCGTGCGTTCGCTGGAATCGTGCCGGACAATGGCGAGGTTCGTTCCGTATCGCCCAGGCTCCAACCTGTGAGATCGATTGGTTGATCGCCAGGGTTGAACAACTCAACCCATTCAGGTTGTCCTGTCAGTGGGGCAGGCATGATCTCTGTGATTCTCAGAGGCTCTCTCCTGTAAGCGACATCTGCGTTCGGTTGGGCAGGAGCAGGCGCGACTGTTGGCTCATCAGTTGAGAATGTTGAGGGCGTCGAGAGAGGAGTGGATTCCTGTGCGGACTGCGGGAAGGTCTGCGTCTCAGCACGAGGGCCGAGTGTTCCGGCCGACGGTGGGGCGACGATAGCGGCACTGCCGGGCGAACTCACGTGAACGGATTCGTCCGCCTTGGGCGCGTTGACCGAACTGTGAGCGCGATCGTCGCCCCAGCTCACGGCGCTGACCACTTCGCCCTGCGCGTTGATCAAACGCAACTGGTCGCCAGTGTTAGCCAGTCCGTTGCCGATGCGGCCATCCTCGATTGTGGCTGAAATCGCAGGATCAGCTTCGATAGAGCCACCGATTACGACAGATGATCTGGGCGGAATGATCAGATCACCGAGCGGGTCCGATGTCGTGTTGTCAGCGATTGTCCACCCGCTGAGCGAGACCGGCTGATCGGTCGAGTTCGTGATCTCGAACCATTCGAACGCGGGATCGTTGCGGCCTTGACCGGCCGTGGGATGAACCTCGCTAATCCAGACGCCAGCCTCCTCAGACTCCTGATCTGCGAAGCTCGGGAGTTGCGGGAGCTCGACGTCTTGAGATACGTCGGACAGTCGTGCGACAGATCGTCGCGGGATGGCCCCGATGATCAGACGATTTCCAAGATCAATGGGCTGGAACCAGGGGACTCGAGGATGAACGCGTGCCAGGGGGCTGAAGCGCACCGGCTCACCTGGAGGGGGTGCAGATTGTCGGTGGAATGTGTCGTCGTCACCCCAGCTAGCGGTCGCCAGCCAGTTGCCGTGCTGGTCTCGCAGGACCAGATGACCTCCCCGTCGAGACAAGCCTGCTCCGATCCTGCCATCCGGCTCGGTGACTTCGAATGACTCGTCGGGCAGAAGTCGAACCGAACGGAGTTTGACCAGGGAATTGCCCACGGTGAGGGACCAGTTCACGGTCAGGAGCGGCTTATCTGAGATGTTCTGGATCGTGATCGACTCCGCTTGTCCGGCCGGCGGATCGACCTGTGCCATGGTGATTCTCATGGTGGTATCTGGCAGCGGATGGCGGTGTCGCTCCGGTTCCGCGCTGATGGCTTCGCCCACGGTCCAGGGAGTCAATGAGTCGGACAGCGTTTGACCACCGGTCGGAGTTCGAATGATCGACTGTCGCGGATTGGGTGGGTCGATGAACCTGGGAGTTCGGACCGATCCCCAGCTCACTGCGTCGTAACGGACTCCGAGTGGATTGACCAGCGCCACCCGGTCGCCGGTATTGCGCAGGCCTGTTCCGATGTTGGCGGACTCAAGGATGACCAGAGATTTGCCAGCAGGCACTGCGATGTCTGCGCTGCTTCCAACGACCAAGACGGCTCCTCCAGGCTCAATCTCGAAATCCGGCAGCTGAGCGATGGCCTGAGAATCCTCGATCGTCCAGCCTTCGAGGCTGACCGGGTATCGCTCGAGGTTGTGTATCTCGATCCACTCGTTGGAGTCTGTGGACGATTCACTGGCGACATCACTGGCGACGACGCTGGGGTGGACCTCCGAGATGACCAGTCGCGGGTCGTGCGACGCCTTTGCCGAACCTCCGAGGTTCGCGAAAGAGAACAGGAGAGTGGTGATGGCAAGCGCAGCTACAAGTTCAGGAAGCAATCGTGACGCGGCGTCGAACCGTGGTGTGCTCTTCAACGAGAATCGTCTGCGTGTGCTGCGGTGCCGGTGAGATGATTTGGCGAGCCTTGTCGGCCAGCGCTGGTGCAGCATAGCGAGTCGTGAACTCAGCGACAGCCGCAGCGGCGATCAGGCCGGCGGCGCTGCGCAGCGCGGGTATGAATGGGGCCAGATCCTCGCGGATCGCAGGCAGCAGCGCAGATGGACGCGGCTCAATGATTGTGGGCGTGAGCACTCGCGTCTCTCGGTCAGTCATGATCAGATCATATAGATAATGGCCTAAGCGCGTATACAGTTAGTCCCCATCCTCCACGCGGGCAGTTACTTTACATAACTAGAGCAAGTCACTGACGTTGACGCGACATTTCTGCTTCGACCGCAGCGGAGATGTCCGAGCCTACGCCGATTTCGCCGTTAGAGAGCGTTTCGGCGTCGAGCGATGTCTGTCCCGATGCGATTGCCCTGAGCGACTGCAGAATGAACGTCGGTTCGCGACTGGCGCCGGCTTCGCGAATGGCGTGGAAGAGCGGCGTTTCCAACTTGGGGTCTGAGCCAGGCTCGGCCCACAGCTCGTCGAACCCTGGACCTCGAATCGGATACTGAGCCCATGTGACTGTTGGTCCCCGGTCGAGCTCGGTCGTAACTCGCTGGAGCACCATGCCTGAAGATTCGGCCTGTTGGGCGATGAGCTGATGAATGACTTGCTGCCAGGTGCCGATCGGTCCGTCGGGCAGCGCCGGATGCAGATTGAGGCAGGGCAGATGGTCGCAGATCACGTCGGTGATCACCATCATGTAACCGGCGAGCATGGCGACATCGGGAGAGAATTCAGTGATCTGCTGATAGAGATGTTGGTCAAAGTCGCGTCTCCATGACGCCAGACCCCTGACCGGATCTGAGATTTCACCTCCAACCGACATCCGCCAGTTGCGAGAGCTCTCGGCGATCAACGGAATGCCTGCGTTCCTTGCATCGTTCAGGAACCCGTCTGTGTTGGCAGATTGCCCGGGCTCTCGATTGCAGACGACGCAGACGATCTGAGCATCGAGTTCGCCAGCGCCAATGGCGTCGAGCGCGGCGTTGAGCAACTTGCGCGAGCTTTGGCCCTTGGCAGTAGCGAACCAGGCGATGCGGAGGGTCATTGCAGCAGGTTAGGAATCGTTGCGAAGCGTGTCGATTCGCAGTTCTGCCTCTGTGAGCAGCTTCTGGGCTCGCTCGCTGAGCGCGACTCCGCGCTCGTAGGCGTCAACCGCCTGGTCAAGTGGCAACCCACCTTCCTCCAACTCAGAGAGCACTCGCTCTAGCGCCTCAACGGTCTCTTCGTAGGAGCGTTCCGGTTCATCAGTCATTCGTTCACTCCTCGCGGGCGCGCCGTGCGGCGAGTGTCCTGGCGTCGATATCGCCGTCGGCGAATTGGATTGCTATCTGCTGATCTGTTCTCAACCGCTTTGCTGACGTGACCACTGTGCCACCGGCGTCGGAAACGATTGCGTATCCGCGTTCAAGGGTTCCACGCGGGTTGAGTGCGTTCAGTCGCGATGAAGCAGCACGTTGATGCGCCTGCAGCAAGGCGAGCCGACGATTGATCGCCTGGTCAATGTCCTCGCGGCGACGGTTGACTTCGATGCGCATCGTCGGAGGATGCGGGACGGCGCGGTCCAGCCGGTCGCGGTTGAACGATGTGTCCTTGGCGATCCGAGTGAGGCGGCTGTCAATCACCTGGTCGGCTACCTGGCGGAGTCCGGCAATGCGGGCGGCCTCTTCTGCTCGGTCCGGCACTGCGATCTCGGCCGCCGCCGATGGTGTCGGCGCTCGACGATCGGCAACGTGGTCCGCGATGCTGACGTCCGTCTCGTGGCCGACAGCAGAGATGACAGGAATGTCACTGGCGAAAATCGCTCGCGCGACGGGTTCTTCGTTGTAGGCCCAGAGATCTTCAGGGGATCCCCCACCTCGCGCCACGATAATCACTTCGGGTTCGTCGACCGTGAGGAGATTGAGGCGCTCAATGGCCAAGGAAATCGATTGCGCGGCTCCTGTTCCTTGTGTCAGACAGGGTGACAAGGTCAATGCGGTGAGAGGCCATCGTCGTGTGACGACCTGCTGAATGTCATGCCAGACGGCGCCGCTAGGCGACGTCACGACTCCGATTCTGCTTGGATAGGTCGGCAGGGGTCGTTTGCGCTCAGGATTGAAGAGGCCTTCCGCATCGAGGTTGCGAAAGAGGCGCTCAAACTCGGCTTGAAGGACGCCCTCGCCGATCGGACGCAGATCGTCAACGATGATTTGCAGAGAGCCACGGGCGAGGTAGAGGTCGGCGCTGCCGTGCACGAGCACCTGGTCGCCCTGTTGGACGGCGATTCCACGGTTTTCGCGGCGGAAGAATGCGCAGGCCAGCGCAGCGTCGGTCTTGGAATCAGCGAGGTCGAAGTAGTAGTGCCCTGCTCCGGATCGATTGAAGCTACGAACTTCACCCTCGATCCAGACATCTGAGAGTTGCGGGTCGGACTTGAGCTGCGACCGGATGTGGCGGGCGACTTCGCCGACCGGTCGGGATTGCGGGGTAGGCGCGGCAACCGGAGTTGGCTGCTCCCAATCGATGCGCTGCTGTTGGGCGCGTCGGGCGTTGAAGCCGGTTGGCGGTCGTTTGGGCATTTGCTGTAACTCGCCGGGCTTCCTCTGCCCTCAGCCTAGCCCTCTCCCAGAGGGAGAGGGGATAGATTGGCCTCAGGCGCGCTCGAGGTACTGACCGCTGCGGGTGTCGACCTTGACCGTGTCGCCAGGGCCGATGAACAGCGGTACGTTGACCGTGAGACCGGTCTCAAGCTTGGCCGGCTTAGTCGCTCCGGTGGCCGTGTCGCCCTTGACGCCGGGATCGGATTCCGCCACTACCAGCGGCACGGCGGCTGGCAGCTCGACTGCGACCGGACTCTCGCCCACGATCAGCACTTCCGCTTCGGCATTTTCGGCCAGATAGTTGACCGCGTCACCGACGATATCGAGCGAAAGCGGCTGCTGCTCGTACGTCTCGGTGTTCATGAAGTAGAGCAGGTCGTCCTCGCGGTAGAGGTACTGCATTGTGTGATGCTCGGTGCGGATGCGGCGGAACTTGGTTCCGGCCTGGAAGGTGCGCTCGATTGTGTGGCCGCCGCGAATGTCGCGCAGCTTCAGCCGTGCTTGGGCTGAGCCCCGGCCTACCTTGATGTGTTCCCAATCGACAATCTGGTAGTCGTTGCCGTCGAGTTCGATCACGAAGCCGCGCTTGAGGTCGCCGGTGGAGATCATCGTCTGCCTGTCAGTTGAGTTCTGTGGTGTTCGGGGCTGTTCGCGAGTGTTCGACTGTTGAAGTGTGGTACCAGCAGGTTAGGCGAGCATGCGCAGCTTGGGCGTGCCGGTGAACGAGTGGAATCCATCTTCGTCGAGCAGACCCATGTCTTCGATTCGGACGCCGCCCCACTCGGGCAGGTAGATGCCCGGCTCGATTGTGATGACCATGCCTGCTTCGAGGGTGTCTGTTGAGGTCGTGCCCAGATGAGGATGCTCGTGAATCTGGAGGCCGACGCCGTGTCCGAGTCCGTGGCCGAACTGGTCGGCGTATCCGGCATCGCTGATGACCTGTCGGGCGAGTTGGTCGGCGTCCTTGCCGGTCATGCCCGGCTCAACCATTTCGGCGGCGGTCTCGTGGGCGGCAAGGACGATGTCGTAGATATTTGGGAACGTCTCGTCGTGGTCGCCGAGGACGATCGTGCGGGTCATGTCGGCGCAGTAGCCGTTGAATCGAGCGCCCATGTCGATCACGATGGGTGCTCCCGCGTGAATCTCTTCATCGCGAGGTCGGGCATGTGGTCGTGCACCCCACGGGCCGGCGGCGACGATTGACTCGAACGCCATGCTGTCGGCGCCGTGTGATCGAGCGTACTGTTCGATTTCCCAGGAGACCTGCTGCTCGGTCCAGCCCGGCTCGATGGTCTGCTTGGCGTGCTGAAATGCGTCGTCGGTGAGTTTGACTGCCTGCTTGAGCAGCGCGAGCTCCGGTTCATCTTTGATTGCTCGTACAGACTCGACGACTTTGTCGGTCTGGACGAGCGCCGGTCGCTGGCTGGCAGGCAGTTTGGCGTTGGTGTCACGCAATTGTTTGTGCGCTGCCACTGTGACGTCGCTCGACTCGAAGCCAAGCCGTCCTCGACCCAGTGGTTTAGCCAGTTCGCCCCACCACTTCTCGAATCCGCCTTTCATGTTGACGACTTCAAACTCGGGCGATTCGTGGGCCGCTTGGTCGAGGTAACGGAAGTCGGTGGCTAGTGTTGGTGGAGTGGCATCATCGACCGGGACCAGCAGCCAACCGTTGGAACCGGTGAACCCGGAGGCGTAGCGCCGGTTGACGGAGTTCGTCACCAGCAGCGCATCAACGTTGGCTTGCTGCAAGCGCTCGCGGATTCGATCGAGGCGGGAGGCGGTCACGCTTAGGAGTCGGATTCGCTGGCGGCGCTTGGACTCGACGCGCTGCGCCCGTGTCGTTCTTGCAGCATGGGTACCAGGGCATCGAGGGCGGCGAGGTAGCCGCGCCAGCCAAGCCCTGCCACGACGCCATCCATGATTGGCGCCGTCACCAGATTGTGGCGGAAGTGCTCGCGCGCATGGACGTTGGATAAATGCACTTCCATCTTGCCACCTGGAAACGCTTCGAGAGCGTCACGCAGCGAGTAGCCGTAGTGCGAGAGTGCTCCGGGATTGATGATCAATCCCTCAGCCGAGCGCTCCTGCTGGATAAAGTCGATGATCGCGCCCTCGTGGTTGGACTGGTATGGGCGAATCGTGACGCCCCACTCCTTGGCCCGCTTGCCGACCAGGTCCTCGATATCGGCGAGCGTCTGCGTGCCATAAATCTCCGGCTGACGCTGGCCGAGGATGTTGAGGTTGGGTCCCGAAATGAGGAGGACTTTCATTGCTGGTCGTCTACGTCCCGGCTGTGTCGTTCGCGGAGTAGGTCAGCGATTCCGTCGAGCGCATGCTCAACGGTGTCGCGGCGAGCGGCGTCGCTGACGTGGGTGTAAATCTGCGTCGTTGACACGGAGGCATGTCCGAGCAATTCCTGGACCACACGAATATCGGCGCCTCCATCGAGCATATGAGTGGCGAACGAGTGTCGCAACAAATGCGGATGCACGTCCTGGGGCAGTTGGGCCTGCTCGGCGTATCGACGGACGCTGAGTTGGACCGCTCGACTCGATAGTGATCCGCCGAATCTGTTAAGCCAGATCCAGTTCGCCGACTTCTCGGAGACGAGCGCAGGGCGTCCGTCATCGAGGTAGCGGCGCAGCCAGTGTCGCGCTGACACGCCCAGCAATGCGACACGCTCCTTGTCGCCCTTGCCTCTGACAATGAACGAGTTGTGATCGCCGTCGAAGTCGGACAGGCGCAAGCTGGTCAGTTCGCTGATCCGCAGGCCGGCGCCGTAGAGCACTTCGAGCAACGCGCGGTCGCGCATCCCTGCCGCAGAGGAGATGTCGGGGGCTTCAAGCAGAGCATCGATCTGTGTAGTGCTCAGGACAGTCGGCAAATGTGAGGTCGCTTTAGGCGTTGAGGCCAACACCAGCGGATCTCGTTCGATCTCGTCTCGACGATTGAGGTGGTGGGTGAAGGATCGAATCGTCGAGGCGCGACGTCGGACTGAAGCCTCTGCCATGCCATCGTCCTGCAAGCCTGCCAGGTACTGGCGGTAGTCGGCTCGGCTGAGTTCCCCCAGGCCGACACAGGATTGCTCCAGCCAACTGAGGAAGTGCGAGATGTCCGAGCGGTAGTTGCGGATCGTGTGTGGGGAGAGGCCGCGACCGTGTTCAAGCAGGGAGAGGTAGCGGTCGAGCGCATCGAAATGCTCTTGCGATAGTTCAATCGTCGGCACGAAGTCACTGTAGGACAGCTAGCGCGGTTCTATCGGCGGCGTCCGCCTCGTCGCGTTCCGCCCCTGCGTTGTCCACGTCTAGGCGCCTTTGGTTCGGCCAGCAGCGATAACGCTCGATCCAACTCGATTGTCTCCAGGTCGTCATCGTCCTTGAGGTTGCGCCGCTCGTCGCCGCATTGCACGTAGGGTCCCCAGCGACCGGGACGCACGGTGACCTCTTCGCCGGACTCCGGGTGAGACCCTAACGTCTTGGGCCAGCGCAGCCAATCGATGGCGTGTTCGAGGTTGACTTCTCCCAGCTCCATGTCCTTTGGCACCGAAGCTCGACGTGGTTTGGGTTGGCCGCGTTTGGGTCGGCCGACCGTCTCGCCGACCTGAACGAAGGGGCCAAAGCGGCCGTTGAGCAACCAGACGTCATCATCGTAGTCGGGGTGATGTCCCAACCGGCGCGGAAGCTGGAGCGTCGTCTCGATCAGGTCGTCTGCTTGAGTCAGCGTGAGATCGGCCGGCGCGAGATCGGGCGGAAGCGGCGCAGTGCGCATGTTGTCGCCGACGCCTCGACGCAGGAACGACGATCCGCCGCGGATTCGCACCTGGATGTCGTCGGGACCGACGTGGTCGTCGCCGTCGAGGTCGAGCGCTAGTCCATCTTCGGTCAGGTTGAGCGCCCAGAATGGGATGGTGTCGATCTTTTCGGCCACGCGTCCCTTGAGCCCCGTCTCGGCGTTGTCGTCGCCGAAGTAGAAGGCGTGCAAGTGTTCTTCGGCGCGCGTCTCGCCGCGGGCGATCTGGTCGAGGCTGTCCTCCATGTCGGCAGTGAATTCGGCATTGACGAGATCGGAAAAGTGCTGCGTGAGCAAGTCGGTCACGCCGAAGCCGAGGAATGTGGGGATCAAGGTGCGTCCGCTGCGGCTGACGTAGTTTCGGTCGGTGAGGGTCTTGATGATCGCGGCGTACGTGCTGGGTCTACCCAGGCCGTCGTCTTCGAGTTTCTTGACCAGTGAAGCCTCGGTGTATCGAGGAGGCGGCTGCGACTCGCTGCGTTTCGGTTCGAAGTTCAGGAGTTGTGCGTTCTCGCCCTCGGCCACGTCCGGGAGCAACTGTTGACCGTCACCGCGAGGCGGCAGGACCTCATACCAACCGGGGAACAGCACGACCTGACCATTGGCGATCATGATCGCTGGGTCGTTGTTGGGGCGATCGGGCAGGTTGGCCTGTAGCTCGATGCGAGTCCGCTCGACGCGGGCGTCCGCCATCTGCGAAGCGAGCGCTCGACGCCAGATCAGGTCGTACAGGGCAAAGTCGTCGCCGTCGAGCTTCCCGCGCAATGACTCTGGTGTCCGTGCGATGTCGGTCGGACGAATTGCTTCGTGCGCTTCCTGCGCGTTGCGCGAGCGAGTCTTGTAGGTGCGGAACTGGTGGTAGTCGTCTCCGTAGGTGCTCTTGATGTAGTCGGACGATTGCGCCAGCGCCTGGTCGGACAGCGTCACGGAGTCGGTTCGCATGTAGGTGATCAGACCCACACGCTCGCGTCCGAGATCGACGCCCTGGTACAACCGCTGGGCGGCAGCCATGGCGCGGCCCGCGCCCATACCAAGCCGATTCGATGCGGCCTGTTGCATCGTCGATGTCGTAAACGGCGGCGCAGGACGCATCCGAGCCTGAGTCTTGTTGATTGTGGACACGACCCAATCGGCGCCGGTCACGGCCGGCCGCAGATCTTCGAGTGTTGCTTCCGTTTCCCAGCGTTTGTCGGTTGCGGAAAGCTGTCCGGTGGCGGGATCGAAGTCGGAGGTCTGGCTGGCGAGTTCTGCTCCGCCCAGCGAGAGCAGGCGTGCGTTGAGCTGGCTATCACCGATGGCGAAGTCTGCGTTCGCTCCCCAGTATTCGGCAGTGACAAATGCCATACGTTCGCGTTCGCGGTCGACGAGGAACTTCAGTGCGACGCTCTGCACACGCCCGGCCGATGTGCCCTGTCCGAGTTTGCGCCACAAGACGGGGCTGAGCGAGTAACCGTAGAGCCGGTCGACAATGCGGCGGGATTCCTGGGCCTCAACCAGGTGCTCATCGATTTCACGCGGCGACTCGATCGCCTGCTCGATAGCTCTGGGTGTGATCTCATGAAACACGATTCGCTCGTAGGGCACTTTCGGCTTCAGGACCTCGACGAGGTGCCAGCCAATCGACTCACCTTCGCGGTCTTCATCTGTGGCGAGTAAGACGCGGTCGGCTTGCTTGAGTTCCTTCCGCAAGCGGGTGACGTGTTTCTTCGACTCACTGGGCACGATGTAGTAGGGCTCGAAGCCGTGATCGACATCTACGGCGAAGTCGGCCCACGGTTGGCCCTTAATCTTGGCCGGTCGCTCCGCTGCCCGGCGGGGCAAATCGCGAATGTGACCGAAGCACGCGCTGACGATGTAGTCGTCGTCGAGAAAGCGAGAGATCGTGTCGGCCTTGGCGCCCGACTCGACGATGACGAGCGTCTTCTTGCCACTGGAGCCGGCGTTGTCAGCGTCGGGCATAGGTCATTGGTCCTACTTGATGAATCAGGCCTTTGAGTTCAAGGGTCGCCATCGCAGCGGCGGTCTCATGGACAGGCTGATGGAGGATGCGAGACAACTCGTCGACATGGATCGCTTCGCTGCCGATGCGCTCCAACAAGACTGCCTCGACAGGATCTTCAGGAAGTTGTTCCACCAATTCCGCCTGCCGCTCGATCGGTCCCAGATTGAGCTCCTCGAGGATGTCCTGGGCACAAGTGACGAGCTTACCCAATCCCCGCTTGATGACGTTGTTAGCTCCGGTTGATTGTTCAGAAGTGATCGGACCCGGAACAGCAAAGACTTCCCGTCCTTGGTCGAGCGCAGAAGTGACGGTATGCCAGGTTCCTGACTTTTCGCCGGCCTCGGTGACCAGTGTGCCCAGTGTCATCCCAGCGATGATCCGGTTGCGGCGAGGAAAGTAGCGGGCATCGGGCCGAGTGCCGAGCGGGTACTCGCTGAGCATCGCTCCGCCACTATCCAGGATCCTCGCGGCGAGCGGCTTGTGTTCAGGGGGATACACACGATCGAGTCCACAGGCGACGACCGCGAGCGTACGGCCGCCGTGGTCGAGTGCGGTTTCGTGAGCGATGCCGTCTACTCCACGCGCGAGCCCGGAGACGATGGTCAGGCCTGAACCGGCGAGGTCGGCGCTCAGAGCGCGTGTGACCTGCTGTCCATAGGCCGTCGGCCTTCGAGTGCCGACGACCGCCAGCGACCACTCATCGCGTTCGATCAAATCGCCGCGGACGTACAACAGCGGAGGCGGATCGGGAATCTCTTTGAGCCGGCGCGGGTAGCGGTCATCCTCCGGCGTCAGTGCAGTGACGCCTGCATCCAACATGCGCGTGTAGGCGTCATGAGGGTCTAGCGTTGTTCGCGTCGATTCGATCTCGTCGGTCGTGCGCTTGTCGAGTCCGGCTTGTCGTAGCCGAGTTCGGTCGGCTCCCCAGGCCTCTTCAAGGCTGTCGAAATGACGTTCGAGGGCGCTCATTCGCGCCGGACCAACACCGGTCACGTGCGAAAACGCGACCCGAAAGGGGACATCGCTTTCTATTGGGCTATCGGTTGGTTCGTTGAAATGAGGCACGGGCGCTCACGTTAGCGCGACTTGGCCTAGCTGTCAGTAGCAGGCGCTGCGAGGCTTACAGCGCGCATTTGTACCACACGACGGCCATTCATGCGTTCCACGATGACCGACAGGGTGCCCAGCCGGACTTCGTCGCCCACTTCCGGAATGCGCCCCAGCCGGTCGAAGACGAGCCCGGCGACGGTGTCATAGTCGGCTGCTTCGATGTGTCCGCCAATCTGTTCCAGCGCAGCCAGCGGAGCTCGTCCATCGAGAATCAAGTCGCCGTCCACGAGTTGGGCATCGTCGTCGTCGGCGCCGGCGGGATCGTATTCGTCTGCGATTTCGCCGACGATCTCTTCCAGGATGTCCTCGAGTGTGATCAGTCCGGCGGTTCCACCGTACTCGTCCAGCACAACCGCCATATGCACACGCGAGCCTCGGAGATCGTGCAGGAGATCATCGATCAGTTTGGACTCGGGCACGAGAATCGGTTCGCGTCCAATCTCGGCAATGGGACGATCATTGTCTTTGAGAATCTCGGCCAGCAGGTCCTTTGCATAAGCAATGCCGATGATGTTGTCGATCGAGTCTTCGAAGATAGGAACGCGCGAGAATCCATTCTCCAAGAGAAAGTTGGCTGCGTCGGTCAGGTTCGTATCGGACGGAAGCGCGGCGATGTCAGGACGTGGAGTCATCGCTTCGCGCACGACTCGGCCTCCAATCGTCATGATGCCCCGGATCATTTCCCGTTCATCGTCGGCGATGGTCTCGTGCTCCTGCTCGATCAGGACTTCAATGTCGGTTGGTTGTGGCGCAACTTCTGTATGTCGGCGTCCCAGACCGGTGACCAACCGCGCTGGCGCTTCGAGGATCGCGGCCGGTACGAGGAACACAGCGTCGAGTAGGTCGATCGCCGGAACGAAGTTCATCGCAAAGCCCTCGGGCCAGGTTGCGGCCAGTCGTCTCGGCACAGAGTGAATCAGGGCGGCAACGACTGCCGAGACCAGGCCGGTAATGACCATCGATTCCCATTGAAAGCCGAATTCACGAACAACGATGTAGAAGACTGCGGTGAAACCACTTGCGATCGCAACTGTGCGACCGACAGCGAATGATCCGAGCGCGCGTTCACGGTCGGCAGTGATTCTTGTCAATCGGTTGGCGCGACGGCTGTCGGGCTGTCTGCTGGCTAGCAGTCGGGCTCGGGAACGAGAAAGGGAAATCACGCCGGCTTCGGCGATCGCCTCGAGCGTCAATAGCACGACGGCCAGGATCAGGATGACCAACGCGATGATCGAGCTGTCGCTCATGAGGCTGGCTCCGAGTCTCGCTGAGAGCGCCGCGAAGGCGTCAGGCGAGCGGGATGGCCGACGGCGTTGCCGTCGTCCGGGACATCCTTGGTCACGACTGCGCCTGCGCCCGTCCTGGCCCGCGCGCCCACGACGACCGGAGCGACGAGCATCGTGTCAGAACCGATGAACGCATCCTCGCCGATAAACGTCCGGTGCTTGGACTCGCCATCGAAGTTACACGTGATCGCGCCGGCCCCGATATTCGCGCGCTGACCGACATCGGCGTCGCCGAGGTAGCTGAAATGTCCGATCTGGACGCCCTCGCCGATTCGAGATTCCTTGAGTTCGGCATGCGTGCCGATGTGGGCACGAGACTCAATCGTGCAGCCGGGGCGGATCGTCGAATAAGGGCCGACCTCGACTTCGTCACGCAAGATCGAGCCGCGAACGGTGCACGATTCGAGGATGCAGTCACGGCCAATGGTCGAATCCCTCACGACTGCATTTGGCCCGATTCTCGATCTGGTCGCAACCGTCGTGCGACCACGGATGTGGCTGCCGGGCTCGAGCACGGCGCCAGGTTCGATGATTGCCCGAGCGTCTATCCAGATAGCACGGCGGTCGGGGATGTGTACGCCGCACTCGCTCAGTCGGCCAATGACGCGATTACGAATGACGTCTTCCGCGTCTGCGGCGTCGGCCGGCGTCTCAACGTTGAGTCGCACGCCGCCTAGATCGACCTCGATCGCGACTGCGCTCCCCCGCGCTACGGCCGCCGGAATCACATTTGTGGCGTAGGCTTCACCGCTTGCGCTGTCAACAACGCGCTCGATTTCAGGCCAGAAAAAGTCGCTGCTGAAGAGATAGAAGCCCAGATTGACCTCGTCGATCGCCCGCTCGTTTTTCGATGCGTCTCGCCATTCGACGATTCCTGCGAGACTGCCTTCTTGCCCGCGAAGGATTCTTCCCATCCTGGCTGGGTCGTTGACTCTGGCCGTAGCGAGTGCGGCATCAAACTCGCCGGCCTTGAGCAGGGGGCGCACGTGGCCCGCCGCCAGCAAGGGGAGGTCGCCGTTGACGACAAGCACATGAGAAGTCTCGACTTGCGCTCGAGCGGCAAGGACGGCGTCGGCGGTACCTCGCGGTTCATGCTGGACTGCGAATCGAAGGTCCATGTTGCCGGCGTCCTGTGCGAGGGCCTCACGAACCAGCTCGCCGCGTACCCCAGGTGGAACCACGGCCACCGCCTTGCCGATACCGGCGTCGACAAGGGCATGGATCACGTGTGAAGCCATGGCGCGACCGCAGATTGGGAAGGCCGGTTTGGGCACGTCGGAGCGTAGGCGTTTGCCGAGACCAGCGGCAAGCACCACGGCAGTGATATGCGGAGATGACTCGGATTCTGGTGGATCGTCGTCGGAACTCAAGTGGGGGTCCGATTCAAGCGGGCTGGTGCAGTAACGCTAGGTAGGAAAATCACGGACTGTCAACTATGCAGGCAACGAGCCGTACTCTCGCGGCGGAATTCGGTCCGTCCCTGCCTATACTGGGAAGTTGCAGCCTGCTCTGAGCGCGGGCCAGCTTCAGCGTGCGCAATTCAACCCTTGAGGCAGCCATTCAGCTATGGACGCACAGACGATTCGCCAGACGTTCACCGATTTCTTCGTTGGCCGCGACCACCTTGCCGTGGCGTCCGCGCCGTTGACGGCGCCAGGCGATCCTACGTTGCTCTTCACGAGTGCCGGCATGGTGCCGTTCAAGCCGTACTTTCTCGGCGAATCACAACCGCCCCACCATCGTCTGACCTCGATCCAGAAGTGCTTCCGCACGACCGACATCGACGAGGTCGGTGACGCCTCACATCTGACGATGTTCGAGATGCTGGGCAACTTCTCGCTGGGCGATTACTTCAAGGCCGAAGCGCAGGCATGGGCCTGGGAGCTGGTCACCGACGTGATCGGCATTCCGGCCGAACGTCTCGTGGCCACGGTGTTCACCGACGACGACTACGCCTACGACCAGTGGAAGAAGATCGGCCTACCCGATTCGAAGATCTATCGCTATGGCGAAGATCAAGGAAATTTCTGGGCTGCGGGACCTACGGGACCGTGCGGTCCCTGCTCCGAGCTGCATTACGACATGCGCCCCGGATACCGGGACGGAACCGGTCCGGCTGAAGCGGAAGAGAAGTGGCTTGAGATCTGGAATCTCGTCTTTATGCAGTGGGCGCGATTCGACGACGGCACGCGGGAGGACCTACCTGCACAGAGCATCGACACCGGCGCCGGTCTCGAACGCTGGGCGATGATGCTGCAAGACAAAGACAATCTCTACGACACTGACCTGTTTGTACCGCTGCTGAACTACATCGGCGGCCGTTGCGATCTCGATTACCAAACCGCCGACGAGACCCAGCGTCGCGCCATGCGCGTGGTTGCCGAGCACGGCCGGGCGATGACGTTCCTGATCGCCGATGGCGCGTTGCCGGGCAACGAGGGTCGAGGATACGTGCTGCGCCGTTTGATCCGGCGCGCCTTGTACATGGCCGACTCGTTGGGGATTCGCGATGACCTGCTGTCAGACATCGCGATCCAGGTGCGAAAAGGGATGGGAGCCTGGTACCCGGAACTCGATGAACACTCAGCGCTCGTGGCCAACGTCCTCGATCAGGAAGAGCATCGATTCCGCCGCACATTAGCGACGGGTCGCTCACTGCTGGAAGGACGCATTGCGGAGCTTGAGTCCGGAACGATCAGCGGGCGTGATGCCTTCGAGCTCTACGACACGTATGGCCTTCCGTTCGAGGTGACAGCGGAGGTCGCTCGAGAGCATCAGGCGATCGGAGATGAATCCGAAGTCAGAGCCGAGTTTGAATCGGCGCTCGAGGAGCAGCGTGAACGCTCGCGCCAGCAGGCCACGTTTGCCTATGACGAAGCAGCAGCCCAGTATGCGGAACTCGACACCGCGACACAGTTCAGCGGATACGAGTCAATCGAGGCAGAAGCTGAAGTGGTCGCTATCGTCGCGGGCGGTGAACGGGTTGCGCGAGCGGCGGTCGGCGAGGATGTCTCCGTCGTCCTCGACCGGACACCCTTTTATCCGGAAGGTGGTGGACAAGTTGGAGACGCTGGATGGCTGCGCGGCGATGATTTGCAAATCGATATCGAGGACACTCGCGCCTTCGGTGATGTCATTGCACACGTTGGCAAGGTGGCCTCAGGCGGTATCGCGGTGGGAGATCGGGTCTCGGCGACAGTCAGCCGGGACCGGAGAGCCGACGCCGCACGCAATCACACAGCGACACACCTACTCCACGCGGCGCTACGTCGCGTGCTCGGGGAGCACGTCCGCCAAGCAGGTTCGCTGGTCGCTCCCGATCACCTGCGCTTCGACTACACCCAGCCCGAGGCGCCCGCAGCAGAAGACCTGCGCCAAGTTCAGCAGCTTGTCCAGGAGCGTATTCGCGAGAACATTCCAGTCGCCACGACGGAGATGTCGTACGACGACGCGCTAAAGACCGGCGCGATGGCCATCTTTGGGGAGAAGTATGAGACCGCCGTCCGGGTCGTGGAGATTTGCGACCCGGCGCCTCACGTACACGATTGTTTCTCGAAGGAGCTGTGCGGCGGCACACACGCGCCGGCAACGGGATTTGTGGGCGCATTCCAGATCATCTCGGAAGGCAGCGTCGGCGCCGGGGTTCGCCGAATCGAGGCCCTGACAGGCTCCGCGGCGTCCGGCTGGACTGACGCCCGCCTCGACGCGCTTAACGAGATTGCCGGCGCGGTCCGGTCTACGCCCGACACAGCAGGCGAACGAATTGCTCAACTGCAAGCCGAGGCCGCAGAACTGCGACGGCGGCTACAGGCCGTGGAGGCCAAGACCGGCGCCACCGTCGCCGAGGACCTCGCGGCAAGCGCATCCGATGTGGGCGATATCGCGGTCGCCGTTGGCCAAGTCGCTGTGGAATCGGCGGACGCGCTGCGTCGCACAGGCGACGAGGTTCGGCGTCGACTACAGGAGCGCGACCGGGAAGGCGTGATTGTGCTTGGCGCCGTCGCGAACGACCGCCCATTGTTTGTTGCGATGGCAACGGACGGCGCGGTAGCCGCCGGCGTCAACGCCGGAACGCTGATAGGTGGAATTGCGCGGCTCGCTGGCGGAGGAGGCGGCGGCAGTCCAGACATGGCTCAAGCCGGAGGCCGCCAAGCGGACAAGCTCGACGAGGCGCTCGAATCGGCCGTCGACGCAGTCCGAGCTCAGCTTGGGTAGTGGGATCTTGGGTAGTGGGATAAGGCGCGTTCGATGACGCGCGGATGCGCAGTTGGGATCGACCCGGGGGAACGATGGATTGGCGTGGCACGGGCCGCATCGGGTTCCGACCTTGCGCTGCCAGTGGGCACGATCGATCGCAGTGCTGGAGACGCCGGAACAGCAACGGCGTTGAAGTCGATGCTGGGTGGCGAGGCCGTCTCTGAGCTTGTCATCGGCGTGCCCCTTCGTCCCGATGGTCGTGAGGACGCGCAGGCGACGGCGTTTCGGCAGTTTGGCGAAACGCTTGCGGAATCGCTTGGAGCCGTGTGTGTCGCCCAGGACGAGCGATTCTCCAGCGAACCTCCAACCGTGACAGACAATCAGCGGGATGGCGGCGGCAGAAAATCGAGGGCTCGAGGCAAGAAAAGCATTCAGCGTCAGCGCCGTGATCGAGAGCGATCTCACTCGACAGCAGCAGCGCGGATTCTGCAACGCTGGCTCGACTCTCAGAAAGGACATCGAGCCCGCGAACAGGCGGATCGCGGCGTTTGATGACTGCCTCTGCCTGGCGAACCTGGACCATGGTCGCTCTGTTGCTGGTCGCGGTTGGTTGCGCCGCAGCGGCGACAGTAGCCGTTTCGAGAACGCCCGCCGCTCAGGTCTCGCCGTCGTCGGAGCGCCCGCAGTCAACCACGTTGCGGGGACCATCAGCCGTGACGATCGTCCAAGGTGATTCAGCCGCAGTGATCGGTCGGCGGCTGCTTGCCGGCGAGGTGATAGAGTCGCACACCCGATTCGAACTATTGGCGTTGCTGCTCGGTTGGGAGTCGAGGTTGGAGCCGGGCTCCTACTCATTCGAGGCAGGTCTGACCACGTTCGAGATTCTGCGACGCATACACTTTGGAGAGACCTCCCCGTTGCGCGTGGTGATCCCAGAAGGGCTAAGGATTGAGCAGGTGACGGATCGTCTGGCAGAGGCCGCAGGCATTGATGAGGCGTTATTTGCGGCAGCGCTCGAAGCTGCCGCAGGGTCAGTCGTGTCCGGCTCGGTCGCCTCACAACGACCACCGGGGACCTCGCTTGAGGGGTACCTCTTCCCCAGCGCCTATTCGTTCCCGCTGGGAGCGACAGCGGAAGATGCGCTGCGGATGATGCTGTTGCGTTTCAACGACGCACTGACGCCGCGTCTGTTAGAGCAGGTCAACGCCTCGGACCGAAGCCTGCACGAGATTCTGATCATCGCCTCGATCATCGAACGAGAGGTGGTTGAGGATTCGGAGCGGGTGTTGGTCTCGGCCGTCATCCGTAATCGACTGGACGCGGGCATGCTGCTGCAGATGGACTCCACCGTCCAATATGCCGTTGGATCGGCCGGCGAATGGTGGAAGCGCAATCTGACACTGGATGACCTCGCTGTGCAGTCCGAGTACAACACTTATGTATCGCACGGGCTACCGCCGACGCCGATTGCGTCGCCAGGATTGGCGTCAATCGAAGCGGCGGCGAATCCCGCTAATGTGCCCTATCTGTTCTTCGTTGCACGCGGCGATGGCACTCACGCGTTTGCCGTCACCTACGAGGAGCATCAGGCCAACGTCGAGCGCTATCGCGGAGGCCAGCAATGACACTACGTGTCGGTGTGATCGGACATCCCGTGGCGCACAGCATTTCGCCACACTTTCAACAAGCGGGATTTGACGCTGCGGAGCTTGATGTCAGCTACAGCGCTTGGGATCTCGGCCCAGGCGAACTCGAAGGCTTCATTGACGGGCTGCGCGGCGATGATGCATTGGGCGCGAACATCACCATCCCCTACAAGGAAGCTGCGCTGCGGCACATGGATGGTCTACACCAGACAGCGCGGTTTGTTGGAGCGATCAACACGATCGTCAACAACTCAGGACACTTGCAGGGCTACAACACAGATGTGACTGGGTTCCAGCGGTCGTTGTCTGAGGCTGGTTTCGACCCTGCCGGAGCGCATGCAGTCCTCTGGGGAGCTGGAGGAGTTGCCCGAGCAGTTGCCTGGGCGTTGATCTGGCGTGGAGTGGAGGCGTTGACGATCATCAATCGCACAGCGGTGCGAGGAGGACGGCTGCGCCACGATCTTGCTTCTGCCTCGGCTGGTGCATCGTTGAAATCCTTAGGCGCCGATGATGAAGGGGTCGCTGATGCGCTGCACTCGGCCGATCTGGTCGTGCAGTGCACTTCTATTGGACTGAAAGGCAGCGAAACCGACGGACAACTGCCGTTCGATCCTTCGCACTTGTCCAGTGACGCGTTCGTCGCCGATCTGATTGCCAATCCTGTCGAGACTCCACTGGTTCGGGCAGTGCGGGAGTCGGGACGTCGCGCGATCGGTGGCTTGCCGATGCTGGTGTACCAGGGCGCGGCGGCGTTTGAACTGTGGACCGAGCGCGAGGCGCCAGTCGATGTCATGCTGAGTCAGGCGCAGGCGGCAATGGCGGAGGCTGGCTCGTGAACGAAGGCGTCACCATCGGATTCGCGCTGATTGCTGTGTTCTTTGGCGGCATCGGGCTGCTCTTGTTCAAGGAAGCTCGAACGCATCGCTTCTGGCGACAGCTCGTCGCCAACAACGACATGGAAGCGATTCAAGGGATTCTGGACCAGGAACTCGAACACTGGCGCACGCAGCGTCCGCCGAAGGATGTCAGCGCCACCGTCTGGGCGGGAGTCCAGGGTCTCGACCTGGTTGGAGCTTCGGCCAAACATGTCCGAGTAAGCACATCGGCCGATCCCGAGTTCGGCACTGTCGATGGCAAGCGTGAACAGATCGCTACTTCGCT
Source organism: Dehalococcoidia bacterium (assembly GCA_965207365.1). Taxonomy (GTDB): domain Bacteria; phylum Chloroflexota; class Dehalococcoidia; order Bin125; family Bin125; genus Bin125. The sequence goes on from OZ242281.1 coordinate 3,108,653, forward strand.
GGACACTGCGTACTCGACGGCCTTGCGCCTCGTCGAGATGATCTTCTACGACGTGCCAAACTTCCGGCCTAATCATGTGCGAGTTGATGTCTACACGACATTCCGAAACGCCGAAGGCGTCGCCGAGGCGTTGCCGATTCTCTGTGTGGAGGCGGATCGGAGATCGGCGATGAGCCTCGACTGGAATCTTCCGCCTGGGGCGTTGGCGCGTGAGTTTGAAACCACGGCAAATCGCGCCGCGAATGGGGAACCGCGGCCTATCGAACTGCCTGAGGACCGCTTTGCCGATATCGTGGCCGAAGCAGCCGATGCTCCCAATGTGGAACAGAGAACAGACTGATGGGTAGCTTGCGCTGGTTCACAGCGGGCGAATCGCACGGTCCGGGATTGACCGTGATTGTCGACGGGCTGCCGTCGGGATTACCGCTGTCCGAGCACCAGATTCGACAGCAATTGGCTCGGCGTCAACGGGGCTATGGACGCGGCGGGCGGATGAAGATCGAAACCGACTACGCGCAGATTCGCGGAGGCGTCCGGCAGGGCCGAACAATGGGCAGTCCTGTCGCGTTGTGGATTGAAAACAAAGATTTTGACAAAGGCGTTGGTCCCGACAAGCGACCGTGGCGCGAGACGATGTCGCTTGATTCCGTCGAACCGCCTCCAACGCAGGTGACGCGGGTCCGTCCCGGGCACGCCGACCTGACCGCCTCGCTGAAATACGGATACGAAGATGTGCGGGACTCGTTGGAGCGGGCATCGGCGCGCGAGAGCGCAGCTCGTGTCGGCGCTGGAGCGGTGGCTAGGCGCCTCTGCGAGGAGCTGGGATGCGATTTCAACAGCCACGTCGTGCAGGTCGGATCAGTCGCGCTCGATACAGCCGTCGAAGCAGATTGGGAAGCGGTGGAGCAATCACCGGTCCGCTGCACTGATGAGGGCGTTGCGCAGGCAATGATCGATGCGATCAACGCCGCGAAGCAGGACGGCGACACGCTGGGTGGCACGCTGGAAGCTCGCGTCTCGGGCGTTCCCTTTGGACTTGGCTCCCATGTGCAGTGGGATCGGAAGCTCAGTGGCAGAATTGGTCAAGCCATTCTCTCGATGAACGCGTTCAAGGGTGTCGAGATCGGCGATGGATTCAGTGGCGCGGCGCTCACCGGTCGCGGCTACCACGATGTTGTCTTGCCCCAGGATGCCTGGGCTGAGCATCCCTGGCGCCGGCAGTCAAATCACGCCGGTGGTCTAGAAGGCGGCATCACCAACGGCGAGGACCTCGTCGTCCGTGTCGCGGTCAAACCGATTGCGACCCTGGCTCATCCGTTGCCCTCGGCCGATTTGACGACCGGAGAACGGGTCGAAGCCCATTACGAGCGCTCGGACGTTTGCGTCGTACCGGCAGCCGGGGTCATCGTTGAGGCGATGCTGGCGTTGGTCCTCGCCGATGCCCTGCTGGAGAAGTTTGGTGGCGATTCTCTTGCTGAGACGCGGCGAAATATGCTGGCGTTTCTCGATACGGCAGTTCCGCGCAAGGAGTGGACGTGAATATTCCGCAGGGTCTCAAACGAGTTGTCTTGATCGGATTCAGCGCGACTGGAAAATCGGTCCTGGCTCCGATGATCGCCCATCGTTTGGGGTGGGATGCGATTGATCTGGACGACGAAATTGAATGCGCCGCGGGCCAGACGATCCCTGAGATCTTCCAGGCAGAAGGGGAACGCGGATTTCGTGCGCGTGAACACCGGGCGGTATGCGATGCGGTCGCTCGGGACTGCATGGTGATTGCCACTGGCGGCGGAGCCTGGCTGCATGCAGAAAACCGCGCGCTCCTTGCGGATGACGGTTTTGTCATCACGCTGGAAGCACGCTCAGGGACGATCGAGGCTCGATATGCGGCGGCCGAGAAAGATTCCGCCGAGGAGCGACCCATGCTTGCGGGAGCAGATCGCCGCCGCCGCATTGAAACGCTCAAGGCGGCGCGGCAGCCCTTCTATGCGCTTTCCGATCTCACAGTCCACACCGATGATCACGTGGAGGACGCAGTCGATTACATAGTGAGCGCGTTGCAGCTACGGGCCGCCGCAGTGCTTCAATCGGAAAACCGGCTGCGGGAGATGCGCAATGGTCCCGGGGTCGCTCCGCCGCCTGTTCACGACTATGGACCGGACGTTGGTTGCATCGTGGAGACTGAGTCGGCTCAATATCCGGTTTACTGTGCGTGGGGCCTGCTGGAACGTTCTGCTGACGTGCTGGAACGAGTTAACCTTCCTGGCCGAGTGTTCTTGATTGTCGATGAAGCGGTGTTCGATACCCACGGCGCCACCGCTCTGGGCGCAATGGAACAGGCGGGACGAACGGTCGAGACATACCGAGTTCCGTCCGGTGAAGCGAGTAAATCACTGGCCTCGTTGTCCCTCTTGTACGAGTGGCTTTCTTCCCACCGGGCCGAGCGGCGTGACATAATCTTCGCGTTGGGCGGCGGCATGATCACGGACCTGGCCGGAATGGCGGCAGCGACATATCTGCGCGGCATGCCATTGGTGCACGCGCCAACGACTGTGCTGGGAATGGTTGATGCCGCAATCGGGGGCAAGGTCGCCGTCGACCTACCGTCGGGCAAGAACCTGGTCGGCGCCTTCTACCAGCCACGTGCGGTCGTCGCCGACATTGCCGCCTTGGCCACGCTCCCGTCTAGAGAACTCCGTTCCGGTTTCGCCGAAGTGATTAAGCATGGATTCATTCGCGATAGATCCATGCTCGACTTGCTCGATGACTCGGCTGAGGTGTTGCTCAGTCCCGCTGCTGCCGTCAGCGACGAATCCTGCCGACAACTGCTGGTTGACGTCATCACGCGCAATCAATCAATCAAGGCGGCCGTGGTATCGGATGACGAGCGTGAATCGGATGTTCGGGCGATTCTCAACTACGGTCACACGCTTGGGCATGCCATTGAAGCTGTCACCGGCTACAGCGCGGTGTTGCACGGAGAAGCGGTGGCGATGGGCATGGTCGCCGTGGCCGAGATGGGCAATGCCCTGGGATTGATCGACGAAGCGCTGGTGACTCAACACCGACGTCTGATTGAACGGTTTGGTCTACCGACACAGAGTCCTCCTGGACTCGGACGAGCCGAGATCGTCGAGGCCATGTCGAGAGACAAGAAGGTGGTCGGCGGCAAGCAGCGTTGGGTGCTGTTGGAGAGCATCGGATCCCCGATTGTGCGTGACGACGTACCCCAGGAAATCGTCTCGGAGGCGATCGACGCTGTAGTTGGCGCGCACTGATGGTCCACTCATGGTGAGAATGACGGCTCGCCTGCGCGGCCGAGTCCAGATGGTCGGCTTTCGCATCTTCGCTGAAGGAACTGCGGATCGCATTGGCGGCATCCAGGGCACGATCCAGAACCTGCCCGACGGCGCGACGGTAGAAGTGGTCGCCGAGGGCCTGCGTAGGAACCTGGACGAGTTCCTGGAAGAACTCAAGATTGGTCCGGCTCATGCGCTGGTGCGCGGCGTAGAAGTCGACTGGGGCGTGGCTTCAGGCGAGTTCGACAGCTTTGAGACGATTTACTAGCGACTCTGGCGCTGGACGGCGATGTCGAAGTGCGACGCGCTTCCCAGCGCGAGACCTGGGCCGTGCACTGGTGTGCTGGAGGCCGGATAGGGACTCGCGGCGAACGACATATCGAGCGGGTTGCGTACCGCGTTCGGCTGCGTCTCGGATGAGTCCCTTGGATTAGGGCCTGTTCACATGGGGTGTGGAACAGCGGCCGGAAGCTACACATGTCTGCCGATGGGGAGCGGGACCCCCTCAGCCTTCGGCAGCTCCCCCTGCAAGGGGGAGCGGGGAATCCAGGTGCGCCATGTATGGATTCTCAGCATCCATGTGAACAGACACTAGTCGACCGTCGCTTCTGCCCTCGGCGCGGAGAGTGTGGTTCCACCGGCGCGGTGGACGCGGATGTCGAGGTGCCTCAGGCCGCGCAGAACAATGTTCGGTTTGTACACGGGCGTGCGTGTACCCAGGGAGATGTCGTCAAAGCGTTCAAGCATGGCCTCGAAGGCGATCTTGCCCTCAAGCCGGGCCAAGGGCGCGCCGAGGCAGTGATGAATGCCGCGACCGAAGGAAATATTGCCTACGTCCTCGCGGGTGATGTCCAGCGTCTCCGGATCGCTAAACTCCTCCGGATCGCGGTTTGCGCCGCCGATCAGCAGCGAGACCGGGCGGCCGGGCTTCAGCGTGTGGCGATCAATCGTGAACTCATCGAGCGTCATTCGTCCGTCGACCTGGACCGGCGAGTCGTAGCGCAACAACTCTTCAATGGCGTTGTCGAGCAACTCAGGTTGTTCGCGCAGTAGCTGGAGCTGGTCCGGATGCTCGAGCAATGCCTTGAGCCCATTGCCGATTAAGTTTGTCGTCGTCTCGTTACCAGCGACCAACAGTAGCCGGAGCGTGACGATCATCTCGTCTTCCGTCAGACGGTCGCCTTCTTCTTCGGCTTCGATCAAACGCGAGACGAGGTCGTCGCGCGGGTTCTCTCGATGATCGGCAACGATGTCCCGGAAGTAGCCGTCAAAGAGGTGTGCCGTGTCGAACACTCGACCGAGCTCGTCTTCGGTCAGATTCGGCTCCAGGACTCGGGCGAACTGGTCAGACCATTCCTTGAACTGCTGCCGATCTTTGGTCGGCACGCCGATCATTTCCGCGATCACCACGGTCGGTAAGAGTGAGGCCAGGTTCGACATCAAATCGAACTCGTTCTGGCCATCGACTTCATCAAGCAGGCTGTTTGCTGTCTCGCGGATGTGGTCTTCCATCTTGGCGATCTGTCGCGGCGTGAAGGCACGGCTGACGAGGCTGCGCAAGCGCGTGTGATCGGGGGGATCGAGCGACAGCATCGACGGCTGCAACTCATTCTCGATCTGCTCGCCGATCCCGCGTCGGTTGCGCGACCCTACTGGACCTCGTTCATTGGAGAACGCCTTGTAGTTGCGCAGGATCGCGTCAACGTCCTCGTAGCGGGAGAGCACCATTGCCTTGGTCAACGGGCTGGGATGATACGGATCGCGCTCGCGCAATTCCTTGTATGTCGGGTAGGGATTGGCGATGAAATTCGGATCGAGGGGGAACCAGACGACCCCCGACTGCAGCTTCTCCTGTGCCAGCCGGGCTCGGATGTAGAGCGGCGCAATGGTGTTTCGCAGGGTCGATTTCAGTGACATGTTCCGCTCGTTTCTGACTGAAGCCTGATGTGATTTAGTCGAGCGGGTGATCCCAATCAACCATGATCACGTCGCATTCCTCACCAGCGTGGACTCGTTCCAGCTCCTCTGGGCACACAGCGTACCCATTGGCAATCGCCATTGATGTCAGCACGCCGCTGCCCTGCGGCCCGGTCAGTCGTGCATGCCAGCGACCGTCGTCGTCCTGACTCAATGTCGCTCTGGCGTAGACGCGACGCCAATCGGTGTTGACGATGTCTTCGTCGGCTATTGCACGAACGATCGGGCGGGGCTGCGGCTTGCGACCCATCATCTGGTAGATGGCGAGTCGTCCAAACAACTCAAATGCCAACAACGAGGAAACGGGATTGCCGGGCAGTCCGATGTGGGGTACGCGGCGACCGTCCGGTGCGTCGAATTCGCCGAAGGCCAGCGGCTTGCCGGGTTTCATCCGCACGGTCCAGAAGTCAATTGCCCCTTCTCGAGCCAGGACTTCTTTGACGACGTCGAAATCGCCTCGAGAGACGCCCGCCGAAGTAATCACGAGGTCGTAGGTTTCCAGTGCCTCGTTGATCTTCGCAGTCAGCGCGGGAATCGTGTCCTGGGCGATGCCGAAGCGCTTTGGCTCACCGCCGTATTGGCTAACCAATGCACTGAGGCCATAGGAATTGGAATCGTAGATTTTGCCCGGCGCTGGCGATTCGCCGGGCGTGAGCAGTTCGTCGCCTGTCGACAGGATTGCAACCCGGGGCCGCCGGATGACTTCGACCTCGGCGATGCCCAGCGAGGCAAGCACAGCGATTTCAGGTCCACGTAGCACCGTGCAGGCGTCAAGCACCTGTTGCCCCTGACGGACATCCTCGCCCCGCCGTCGGATGTTGTTGCCCAGGCCCGCGGCCTTGAGGATTCCAACATCGGCAATGGTTTCATGCACCTGACCCGGTGCTCGCAGCCCTTCTTCGTCGGTCTCCTCGAACGGCACGATCGTATCGGCGCCGTCTGGCATCGGCGCGCCTGTCATGATGCGGACAGCCTCGCCGGGACCAACGGACTTGTCGTAGAGGTAACCGGCCGCCAATTCGCCGATCACCCGCAGCCGGATGGGATTGTCCTCCGATGCGCCGTCGGTACTCGACGACTGGACGGCATAACCGTCCATCGCAGTGTTGTCGTGGGGCGGGATGTCGAAGGGCGCAGTGACATTGGTCGCCAGCACCTGTCCCACGACGTCGTCGATGGCACGCGTCTCGGACGGCAACTGTTGGCAGAACGAGAGAATTCGTTCGATCGCGTCCTCAACCGGCAGCATGTCGACAGGCGGTTCGGTCGAGCGCGTCTCGGGAGTCTTGTGAGCAGACATCTGAGCGTTGCGGCTCTTCTCTAGACCTGGATTGTCAGGCAGGTTGTAGTTCGCTTGACGCCAGCAACAGTCTGGATCGAATCAGTGATGCAGCTTCCCAGGCGCTCGAGGTTGTCGGCTTCGACCAGGCAGATGACATCGAATGGTCCTGTGACCAGCTCAACCGACTTGATTTCGCCCTCGCTATGAGTGATGGCGCCCAGCGAGAGCGCCACTTGCTTGGCGGTCCCGACTTCGGTTTCGATCAGGATGTAGCTCTTCACAGCCATTGGGGAACCTCCAGGAAATTTCCAGCCTCACGGTGGCTGTCGAGATGGGACAAGTTTACTATCCAGGCGCTCAGCCTCATTCTGCATCTGCATGACGACCGGTACGATACGAATCGTATGCCCAATTGGGCAACCGTGAGTATCGAGCACCGCATCGATGGGTTTGCGCAGTGGTAGACCTTGAGGCATTGGAAGCGGAAGCGCTTGCGTCGCTCGCCGAGGCGGGTGACGAGCCCACCCTTGAGTCCTGGCGTATCGAGTGGTTGGGTCGGCGGGGACGGTTGACAGCCGTCCTGCGCGGGGTTCGCGATCTGCCGGCTGAAGAACGACCTCGAGTTGGGGCCGGAGCGAACCGACTCAAAGGCTCGCTGGAAGAGGCAGTGTCGGCGCGTCGAACCGAGCTGATGGCATCGAGTGCCGACGGTCCAGCGATCGACGTGACGCTTCCCGGACGTCGGCCGCCGCTGGGATCGTTGCATCCCGTCACACTGACTCGACGGATGATGGAGCGAACATTTCGCGACATGGGCTTCGACGTGGTTGAAGGTCCCGACGTCGAGTTGGAGGAGTACAACTTTGACCGGCTGCGCATCCCCGCAGGACATCCTGCGCGAGATATGTGGGACACGATGTGGGTCACCGACGATGGCAGCGGTGGTCCGCGCCAGTTGCTGCGCACCCACACGTCGCCGATGCAGATTCGATACCTGGAGCGCAGAACGCCTCCGATCAGAGTCATCGTGCCGGGCACCTGTTATCGCTATGAGGCCACAGACGCCACGCACGAGTGGATGCTGACGCAGATCGAAGGGCTCGTGATCGACGAAGATCTCTCGTTTGCACATCTCAAGGGCACGCTGGAGGCGTTCGTGCGTCGCGTATTCGGGGCAGACATCGAAACGCGATTCCGCTGCGACTACTTCCCCTTTGTCGAGCCAGGCGCTGAGCTCGGCGTGCGCTGGCAGGGAGACTGGTTGGAAGTGCTGGGTTGCGGCATGGTCCACCCCGAAATCATCCAAGATGCCGGGCTGGACCCGGAACGCTACACAGGTTTCGCGTTTGGCATGGGCGTAGAGCGCGTCGCCATGCTGCGCTACGGCGTTCGCGACATCCGTCATTTCTATCGCAACGACATTCGATTCCTGCGTGAGTTCGAGGGGCGACGCTGATGGATGTCCCGCTCAAGTGGCTGGCACAGTACGTCGATTGGGATTTCTCGGTCGAAGAGCTAGCTCATCGGCTCAGCATGGCCGGCGCGGAAGTCGAATCGATCAACCGCAGCGGTGGCGACTGGGAGCACGTGGTGGTCGGTCGAGTTGCTGCCGTTGAACAGCATCCAAATGCCGATCGCTTACGCCTCGCGACCGTCGACTATGGCGCAGACGAACCGCTGCAGGTCGTCTGTGGCGCTCCCAATCTGGCTCAAGGTCAGACGATTGCCTTTGCCCAAGTCGGCGCGCAACTGATTGATCCCGGCAGCCGCCAGCCGCGCAAACTGCGCAAGGGCAAGATTCGTGGCGTGACCTCGCTCGGAATGGTCTGTTCAGAGCGCGAACTGGGACTCTCAGACGAGCACGAGGGCATCCTTGAGCTCTCGACCGATGCCGCGCTGGGTACGCCGTTGTCCGACGTGCTCGGCGACGTGGTGCTCGACATCAAACCGACGCCGAATCGCCCGGACCACTTCTCCATCCTCGGCATCGCCAGAGAAGTCGCGGCACTGACAGGTGGCGCGGTGAAGGAGCCTCCGGCGTCGTACCCGGAGTCAGACGTTGCTGCAGATGGACGCACGAGTGTGGAGATCGAAGACGCTGAGGGATGTCCCCGCTACACCGCGATCGTGATCGATGGCGTCACCATCGGCCCTTCGCCGCCATGGATGCAGGACGCGCTGTCATCGGCGGGAATGCGCCCGATCAACAACATCGTCGACGTGACCAACTACGTGATGCTGGAGTGGGGTCAGCCGCTACATGCCTTCGATCACCACCTGCTGCGCGAAGGCAGAATCGTGGTGCGCCGTGCACGCTCCAACGAACATCTGGAACTGCTGGACGGCTCTGAACTCAAGCTCGAGCCCGATGACCTGGTCATCGCCGATGCAGAGCACGCAGTCGCGCTTGCAGGCATCATGGGCGGCGCCGAGTCGGAAATCTCAGATTCGACGACCACGATCCTGCTCGAAACGGCGAACTTCCAGGAGGCGTCGATTCGACGCAGCCGCGCGCGTCACACCGAAGGCGGCACCGAAGCCAGTCGGCGCTTTGAGAAATCGCTCAATCCCGAGCTGGCTGAGCTTGCGGCCAGGCGCGCAGCAGCGCTGATCATAGAAACCGCCGGCGGGACCGCACTGGCGGGCATCGTTGATACGTATCCGGGACAGGTGCATCCTCCCCAGGTGGTCGTCACCCAACGACGAATCAAGCAGATTCTTGGGATCCAGCCCAGCGTCGAACGAGTTCGCGGCATTCTCTCCGGTCTGGGCTTCTCCAATCGTTGGCTGCCGCCCGATCGTTACGCGGTGACCTGCCCGCCCTGGCGCTCCGATATCACGGTTCCCGATGACGTCGTGGAGGAGATCGGGCGCATCGAGGGCTATGACAACCTGCCCTCGGCGCCATTGCCCGGCGCCGTGCCCGATCCTGAGATTGATGCGGAGCGCGACCTCGGCGAGCGAATTCGTGATGTCCTCTCGGGGTTGGGCTTGCGCGAGATCATCAGCTACGTCGCCGTAAGCCAGGACGAACTCGAGGCGGCCGGCGACAACTCAGCGTCGGTGCAGTTGCAAAATCCCATGAATGCCGCCCGCGACCGGATGCGGACCAGCCTGCGTCCCTGGGGCTTGCAGACGTTCGCGTCCAATCAACGTGAGGCACGAGGTCCGCTCGGACTCTACGAGGTCGGCAAGACCTTCAAGGCGAGACACGGCCAACAGCCGACCGAGGAACGCATGTTGCTGGCGTTGATTGGCGGCGAGTCCGTGACTTCTGTGCATGGGGATCACGGACGCGTACTGGACTTCTACGACGTCAAGGGTGTCATGGAGCAGTTGGGCGCCGGACTTGAGCTGGAGTTTGGGTTGACGCCGAATGCTGAAGACGCGGCGCTCGTCGCCGGCCAATCGGCGAACGCCTCGGTTCGCGGACAGCAGGTCGGCGTGTTGGGCAGAGTGACTGCGCTTCATGCATCTCGATTTGGCGTCGAGGGTGATGTCTTCGCGCTTGAACTGTCGATCACAGCACTGACGCCATTGCTTCGCGAATCAGCGGACGTCACCTCACCGTCCGTCTACCCGGCTGCCGTTGAAGATCTGGCGCTGATTGTTGATGCCTCAACGGTCTCCGGCGACCTGGCGTCGGCGATCGCCGCTAATGGCCTGGTCGAAGCGGTCGAATTGTTTGACATCTACACGGGCGATCAGATTCCGGCCGGGTCAAAGTCACTAGCCTTCCGTATCTACTACCGCTCGCCTGATCGGACCCTGACTGACCGCGATGTCGAGAAGGCGCGACGAGGCATCGTGCGGCGCCTGGAATCGCAGTTTGGCGCGACACTGCGCGATTCCTGAGCTCCTGCCCCAGTCAGTTCCAGTAGTTCTGTTGCCTGCTTTGCCAGCCCCGGCTAGATGTTTGCCGTCTCGTTTGGCACTCTCGCTCTGAGAGTGCCAAACTTGAATTCACAGAGTAAGCACAGGGAAGGAATCGATCATGACGTACGTGCATCCGAACCTGTCCGAGAACTATGGGAGCGCCTTCGACCTGGGTGATCTCACGCATCGCCTCAACGATGCAGGCGATCACATCGAGCTGGCCGCTGCGCTCTACGACGCGACCGCGCTGCCTCCGATTGAGCTTCGCCGAGTGATGCGGGCACTGGCCCGACGCGAAGGCGCCGCGACGGTCGAGATGGCGCATGAGCTGTCGGCGAAGCGACTGCGAGCGCTCCTGCAACTGGATGTTGAAGAGGCGCGGATCGCCGCCCGCGCCTTCGTCGATGCCCACATCGACCTGCCGGCGGAGTGGCGCGAGCGCAATCGTGAGATTGAGTTCGACGTGATCAAGAACGCGCTGCACATGCGGGAGTTCTCGGCACTGACCGATATTGTGCCCTGGCTGCGCGACCACGACGCTTCGGACTGGCTGTTGGACCACCTGGCTGAAGGCGACGACGCAGAACTCCTCGCCGAGGCCAGCGGGACCCCAACACTACTGGCGTCAGGGTCCTAGCTCTCTCAACTCAGTCACACAACAAGACGCCCGGCTCGCTCCGTGTTGAGCGACGCCGGGCGTCTTGGCGTTGGTTAATGTGGTCGATCAGGCGGGGTTTGCCTGTTCGACAACCGCAGTGAAGCCGGCAGGGTCGTGCAGTGCCATTTCGGCTAGGACTTTGCGGTCGATCTCAATCTCAGCCAGCTTCAACGCGTGCATCAGCCGGCTGTAGGTTGTGCCGTTCAGCCGAGCGGCTGCATTGATCCGCTGGATCCAGAGCCGGCGCATGTCGCCCTTGCGCTCGCGGCGGTGCGCGTAGGCGTATGAGAGCGCGTGCAGACGCGATTCCGAGGCCCGGCGGTATAGGCGATTGCGTACGCCGTGATGCCCCTTTGTCTGCTTGAGGACTTTCTTGTGTCGGCGTCGCTCGCGCGGGCCGCCCTTTACTCGTGGCATAGCTCGGTGTCCTGTTCAGATCCTGCTTAGGGCGAGCCGTACGGCAGCAGTCGCTTGACCCGCTTCTGGTCGCCCGATCGCTTGACTTCGTGCATTCGGCCCTGGGCGCGCAGAGTGCGCTTGTGCTTCTTTTGCTTGTTGTGGCCGCGGTAGCCCTTCATTCGCATCACTTTGCCATTGCGAGTGATCCGAAATCGCTTCGCCGCGCCCTTGTGGGTCTTCATTTTCGGCATTGTTGACTGTCTCCAACACAGCCGCGCATCAGCGACGACACACTGGCGCGTCCCCTCAGCTTAGGAGGAAATCGGGCACAGTCCAATCAGAATCGACACAGCCGAGGAGCGGCGAACTTGTCGGCCGGCGCAGGCAGAATCAGCGCGCTAGCCGGCGGCCTCCGATGCCTCGTTCGTCGCCTCGGCCGCCTTCGCGTCCGCCATGGCCTTCGCCTTGGCTTTGTCCTCGGCAACGATGATCGACATAAACCGGCCTTCGGTCGAAATCGGCTTCTCGATTACCGTGGGCACCTCGTTCTGATCGAGCGTATCGAGCATTTCGTAGATGCGTTCCTGACCGATGTCGCGATGGGTGATTTCTCGACCCCGGAACATGATCGAGATCTTGACCTTGTCCCCGTTGCGCAGCAGCCGCGCGGCTGTGCGACCCTTGGCTTCCATGTCGTGCTTGCCAATGTTCGGTCGCATCTTGATCTGATGCAGCGAGGCGCCCTTCTGACGGCGTCGGCCTTCACGCTCCCGCTTGGACTGCTCGTACTTGAAGCGTCCGTAGTCCATCATCTTGGCGACGGGCGGTCGCGCGTTGGGTGCGACCTCAACGAGGTCCAACCCTTGCGCCCTCGAAAGGTCCAACGCCTGGATGGTGGGCATGACGCCAAGCTGTTCGCCCTCAGAACCGATCACACGGACTTCCCGGATGCGAATCGCTTCGTTGACGCGCTGTTCTTTGTGTTCTCGTTGATCCTTGACGGCCAGAAGAATGCTCCTTTGCTGCGAGCCGGTGTCTACGCGAGTGCGTGTGGCTCTACTGACGCCGATGGTAGGCGCGCGCACACGCGGTTTCAAACTTTTGCAGGGAGATTGCGAAAATCGCTATCCCGATTCGGTGTCGATCACGAGCATCAGATCGCCCTGATCGACGGAGTCGCCGGCTCCCACAGCCACTTCCGTGATCTGCCCGCTTGCCGGTGAGCGGATTTCGTTGTTCATTTTCATCGCAACGATGACTAACAGCGGGTCGCCTTCTTGAACCTGGTCTCCCGAGCCGACGAGCACCTCTGTGACCTGTCCGGTCATGGGCGCGGTCATCCGCAGTTCGCCCTCGATCGCGGGACCACTCTGGGTCAGCGCGCCGGCGCTGCGTTCGATCTCTGCGACATACCGGTCCGGACCAATGAACAGGTCGAGGCTCATTCCCTCGCGTCTGATGGCTAGCGGCGTGCTTTCGCCGTCGATCCAGAGTCGGAACAGTGTGTTGTCGTCGAGCGACTCGAGCTCAAGTGAATACGTCTTGCCGCCGAACTCTGCCTTGTAGCGGCCATCGCCGTTGTCGTCGATCGCCACTTCCTCGAGCTGGTTGTGGACGATTAGCCGGTAGTTCTTCGCCATCCCTGCTCCACTGGATATCGACGGCCCCGCGCAGAGGACGCCCAATGCCGAGGCCTGGGTTGTGGTCCGCTGCGTTCCGGATCGGCCCGCTCGCCAAGCGTGTGAAAGAACATCGCGGCAGCGAGCGTTGCCTCGGCGCTGTGCTCGGGTCGTTCAGTCTTGTCGAGAATCTCATTCTCCTCGACATACAGCGTGTGAATCGCGCCCTCGCGGAAGTTCTCGTCATCCATGAGTGCCTGGTGGAAGGGAATCGACGTGCTGACGCCGATCACGAGATACTCGCCCAACGCCCGTTTCATGCGTCGGATGCACTGTTCGCGGGTCTCACCCCAGGTGATGAGTTTGCTGATCAGTGAGTCGTAATGCGGGCTCACGCCGATACCGCGAGCAAGCATCGAGTCCAGCCGTACGCCAGGACCATCGGCCTCGCGGTACCAGGCGATGGGTCCGACCGAGGGCGTGAAGTCGTGGTACGGATCTTCGGCCGTAATCCGGCACTCCATCGCCCAGCCGCGAATCGGACGCTCCGCTGCGGTGTAGCCCAAGGGCAGGCCACCGGCGATCCTGAGCTGATCTTGCACGAGATCGACGCCGCGGACGAGTTCAGTCACGGGATGCTCGACCTGGAGACGCGTATTCATTTCGAGAAATGCGAAGTTCTGTCCGTCGGGCGCATTCGGATCGTCCCAGACCAGGAACTCGACCGTGCCTGTCGAGGTGTAATCGCAGGCTCGGGCGGCGTTCGTCGCTGCTTCTTCCATTCGCGCGCGAAGCTGGGGCGACATGCCCGGCGCCGGCGATTCCTCAACCAGCTTCTGTCGCCGGCGCTGCGCCGAGCAATCACGCTCGCCCAGGCAAACGACATTTCCGAGAGCGTCGGCGACGACCTGAATCTCAATGTGTCGCGCCGGACGCAGTAGCTTCTCGACGAACACGGAGCCGTCGCCGAACGCCGTGATTGCTTCTTCCTGCGCCTGATGGACCGCCCGTTCGATTTCGCTTGCCTGTTCAACGACGCGAATTCCCCGGCCTCCACCACCGGCCGCGGCCTTGATCACGACTGGGTAACCAATCTCATCGGCCGTTTGTTGCGCTTCGACTGGATCAGTGAGTGGATCGATCGCGCCCGGGATAATCGGCACGCCCGCTTGCTTCATGGTGCGGCGTGACTCGATCTTGTCACCCATCAGCTCAATCGCTTCAGGCGAGGGACCGACGAAGATGATGCCGCGTTCGCGGCAGGCTCGGGCGAAGTTCGCATTTTCGGACAGAAAGCCGTAGCCGGGATGGATGGCGTCCGCGCCCGTGCTCTCGGCTGCTGCCAGGACGGCATCAGCCGAGAGGTAACTCTCGGCAGGCGCCGGGCCACCGATTCGGACGGCTTGGTCGGCCATCCTCACGTGTCGAGCGCTGCGGTCGGCGTCCGAAAACACCGCAACAGTGTTGATGCCCAGATCGCGCGCGCCGCGAATCACGCGTACGGCGATCTCGCCTCGATTGGCGATCAAGAGAGTGTCGAATGGACGCTGGGAGTCAGTCATCCGCCACTTTCGTTGTGTTGGAGTTCGGCAAATGAACTTGTTCGGTTGTCTCGACCGCTATTCGTTCGGCGGCCGTATGAATCATACCTGCCAAGATGTTTGGAGAGTATCGAATCAGGCACGCGGCTCAAGCGGGATGAATGGCACGTGAGCGCTTCAGCTCGGTCAGCATCTCTCGAATCTCATCGAGCGGCATTGCCCCGAGGTCCTCGCCATTGCGGACCCTGACCGCAGCTGCGCCGGATTCGACTTCCCGGTCGCCGATGACGAGCAGGTAGGGAATCTTGCGTCGCTGCCCATTGCGAATCTTCGCTTGCATCCGCTCGTTCCCGTCGTCGACATCGACGCGCAGCCCGGCCGCTCGCAGGTCGGCCGCGATCTCGTGCGCCCAGTCCAGATGGCGGTCTGCGATAGGAACGCAGCGTGCCTGGATCGGCGCCAGCCATAGGGGGAAGGCGCCGGCGTAGTGTTCTATCAGGATGCCGAGGAAGCGTTCGAACGAGCCGTGAATCGCTCGGTGAATGACCACTGGCGTGTGACGTTCGCCGTCGTCGGCGACGTATACGCAGCCCAGGCGGGCGGGCTGGATGAGATCTAGCTGGATGGTCGAGAGCTGCCATTCACGCCCCATCGCATCCGAGACAAACAGGTCCGCCTTTGGTCCGTAGAAGGCGGCTTCGCCTTCCTGCTCGACATAATCAATGTCGGCGTCGTCGAGCGCGTTACGCAGCGCCGAGACCGCCGTTGACCAGGCCTCCGGATTGTCGACATACTTGCCGCCTTCGCCGGGCAGCGATAGGTCGTATCGGAAATTGGGCATGCCGTAGGTCTGGAACAGCGTTTGCACCAGCTCCAGCACATTCGACACTTCCTCGGAGATTTGTTCGGGAGTGATGAAGATGTGGCAGTCGTCCTGGGTCAGCGATCGCACTCGGGTCAGGCCCGAAAGCTGCCCCGACTTCTCGTAGCGGTACAGCGTCGTGTATTCCGCGTAGCGGAGGGGCAGTTCTCGGTAGGAGTGCAGTGAGTTGTTGTACAACGTCATGTGGACGGGGCAGTTCATCGGCTTGAGGAAGTAAGCCTCGTTGTCGCTCTCGTCAGCCGAGTCGCTGGGCTCGTGCCCAGATTCCCGCCCAGATTCCCGCCCAGATTCCCGCATGGCCGGAAACATGACATCGCCGTAGTTGTCGAGGTGACCCGACCGGCGAAAGAGTTCGCCTCGGGCGACATGACCGGTCCAGACTTCGCTGTATCCACGAGCGTCCTGCAACTCGCGAATCAGGCGTTCCATCTCCTGGCGGATGACCGCGCCGTCGGGCAACAAGAGTGGAACCCCGGCGCCAACCAGTTCCGAGAATGCGAACAATTCCAGGTCGCGACCCAGGCGGCGATGATCGCGACGCTGAGCCTCTTCGATCCGGGCAAAGTGCGCGTCCAACTCTTCGCGAGTGGCAAACAGCGCGCCATAGACCCGCTGAAGCTGCGGGCGATTCTCGTCGCCGCGCCAATAGGCGCCCGCCACGTTGGTCAGGCGGAACGGTCCAATCTGTTTGGTTGACTCAACATGCCCGCCGCGGCAGAGGTCGGTGAACTCTGCGTGGGTGCAAATGCCCAGAGCGTCCGAATCGGCAGAAAACTGGTCGATCAGTTCCAGCTTGAAGGGTTGGTCGGCGAATCGATCTCGTGCTTCGTATACGGGAATCTCATCCCAAATGAAGCGGTGATTGCGGCGCATTTCCTTGCGCATCCGCTTCTGGATGTCTGACAGGTCTTCAGGCGTCAACGGCCGGGGCAGGTCAAAGTCGTAGTAGAAGCCGGTGTCGATCGGTGGGCCGATGGCAATCTTGCCTTCGGGGAACATCTGCAGCACGACCTGGGCCAAGACGTGCGCCGCGGAGTGGCGCATCCGTCGCAGCCATTCCGCTTCATCGACCTCGTCACGCGAGGCGACGCCGCCGGCGTCCCCATCATCGGTCGCAACTCCGGCGTCGTACGGGTCGTCCGCCATCCGCCTGCTATCTGCGCTCTGCCCACGGCATCATCTGACGAGTCATACCAAGACAGGTTGGGTCGAAGGAGTGGTGGGCGATACTGGACTTGAACCAGTGACCTCTGCGATGTCAACGCAGCGCTCTAGCCGACTGAGCTAACCGCCCTCGCCTGACTGTCTCGCTCAAGAAGGAGACATCAAGACTCGATTCATCGTATTCCTCGCCCGTTAGCTTGGTCAACGAACGGGTAGGCAGAGGAGCCCGGAACCTCACGCGTTGGAGCGGGTAGAATCGATGTCAACTCGTTGACGTTCCGCGTCGGGTTGGCTAGCTTGCACGCCAAGCCGCTTTTGGCCCGATTCGTAACTGATGTGGAACAACTGAATAGCAGCCAGTGGATAGCAGCCAGGTTAGGGAGCAACCATTGAGCAGTGAGCCCGCAAGCCGCGCGGAGCGCCCAGGACGATTGAGCATCCTGGATGAGCGACGTGTAAGATTATGGGACGCCTCGACGCAACCGGCGTCGGGAGCCATCCATGCGCGGGGGCCGCTAGCTCAATTGGCAGAGCAGCTGACTCTTAATCAGCAGGTTCGGGGTTCGAGTCCCTGGCGGCTCACCAGCTACATCAGCACGAGCGGTCTGCCTCAGATTCCGCGCCTCTCGCGCGAGGACACCGGTTCGCCGGCCTTCTTGTCCTCCTCGGGGGAAGTGTCGGAATTGGCAGACGAGCATGATTTAGGATCATGTGCCGCAAGGCGTAGGAGTTCGAGTCTCCTCTTCCCCACCAATGCTCGCCCGACTGAGAACTGGTCGGGCGTGTTGCGAACCCTGGAATCACAGGCGCCGCTGAAGGAGTGTTCTTATGGCTGACCCGCTTTTGAGTGTCCAGAACCTCTCTACGAGTTTCTTCACGTCTGAAGGAGTCGTCCAGGCGGTCAACGATGTCTCGTACGACCTCATGCCCGGCCAGACGCTGGGACTGGTCGGAGAATCAGGATCGGGCAAGAGCGTGTCCGCGCTCTCGTTGCTGCGTCTGATTCCTAACCCGCCTGGCAAGATCGTCAACGGCGAAGTCTGGTTCGACGGCGAAGAGCTGATGAGCGTTGATGACTCGCGGATGCGCGAAATCCGCGGCAACGACATTGCCATGGTCTTCCAGGAGCCGATGACCTCGCTCAACCCGGTGCTGACCATTGGTCGACAGTTGACCGAGGCAATCGAGCTGCACATGGGTCTGAACCGGACGCAGGCCAACGAGCGCGCCGTCGAGCTGCTCAACATGGTCGGTATTCCGGCCGCAGAGCAGCGCCTGTTCGACTTCCCTCACCAGTTCTCAGGAGGCATGCGCCAACGCGTCATGATCGCGATGGCGCTGTCTTGCGACCCGAAGCTGCTGCTTGCTGACGAGCCAACCACCGCGCTCGACGTGACCATTCAGGCCCAGGTGCTGGAAGTCATGGCTCGCCTAAGCCGCGAACTTGGCACCGCAGTGATCGTCATTACACACAACCTCGGCGTGGTCGCACGTTACGCCGACCGCGTCAACGTCATGTACGGCGGACGCATTGTCGAGAGCGGAGAGGCCGGAGAGATCTACGCGCGCCCCAAGCATGCGTACACCCTCGGACTGCTTGAGTCGGTTCCCCGACTTGACGCCCGAACCGGACGCCTGATCCCGATTGAAGGCACGCCGCCAGACTTGACCAACATGCCCGAGGGCTGTTCTTTCGCTCCGCGTTGCCGATTCGTCACCGATCAATGCACCACCGAACGTCCGGTGCTCCAGGAGTTCGCTCCCGGTCACCTGGTCGCATGCTGGAACTCCGAGGCTGTCGCCCTCGAGGCCGACACCATCCTCGCGAGCGCGCACACCGCCGAAATGTTGGAAGAGGAGACTGCCAATGTCTGAGAACGAACAACCAGAAGTCGTTGAGGAGGAGCAGTCACAGGACGAGGCCGGCGTCGGGTCAATGACCCCGGAGAGCATGCGGGCCGCCGCCGCCGCTTCGGTTGGCGCCGCGACTGCCGCGATCGCGGACCTCGTTGGCAGCGGTCGCACCGAGCCGCATGAGAACACACTGCTTGATGTCCAGGGTCTGAAGATGTACTTCCCGGTCACAGCCGGGTTGCTGCTCAAACGCAAGGTGGCGGACATCAAGGCCGTTGACGGATTGACGTTCTCCGTCCGTGAGGGCGAGACACTCGGTCTGGTCGGTGAGTCGGGCTGTGGTAAGTCAACAACGGGCCGCGCAATCTTGCAGCTCTACCGACCGACAGCCGGCAACGTCTTCATGTCGCCCCCGCAGTACACCTCGCACATCGGCGCAGATGACGATGGTGGCGCTGAATCGGTTTCGCTCCCGGGCGCTGACTCGAACGGCGGTCCGGTCGACCTGACCACGTTGGCCGGACGAAATCTGCGGGCTTACCGGCGCCAGATGCAGATGATTTTCCAGGACCCCTATGCGTCCTTGAATCCTCGTATGAGCGTCGGCAGCATCGTCTCCGAGCCCATGGTGATTCACGGCTTGCAGAAGGGCCGGCGCAAGGAGCGCGTCCGCGAGCTGCTGGAGACTGTGGGTCTCAACCCCTATTTCGCCAGCCGCTACCCGCACGAGTTCTCAGGTGGACAGCGCCAGCGCATCGGCATCGCCCGTGCGCTCGCGGTTGAGCCGGCGTTCATCGTCTGCGACGAGCCGGTTTCGGCGCTTGACGTGTCGATTCAGGCGCAGATCATCAACCTGCTTGAGGACCTTCAGGCCGACTTCGGTCTGACCTACCTCTTTATTGCGCACGACCTCTCCGTGGTGCGTCACATCTCGCACCGCATCGCGGTCATGTACTTGGGCAAGATTGTCGAGCTGGCCCAAGCCGACCAGCTCTACGACAACCCGCTGCACCCCTACACACAGGCGTTGATTTCCGCTGTGCCGATTCCCGACCCGGCATTGGAGCGGCGACGTGAGCGCTTGATCCTGACCGGCGACGTGCCCAACCCGATCGCGCCGCCGCCAGGATGCAACTTCCACACGCGTTGTCCGATTGCAATCGACATCTGTCGCGAGGAAGACCCGGAGTGGCGCGAGATCGTGGACGACCACTTCGTCCGCTGCCATCGCGTCTAGTTTCTTGCCGAACGACTTACATCGGAACGGGGCCGAGAGGCCCCGTTCTGCGTATCCGGCACACGGCGACACCGTCGCTGACTGATACGATCTGCCCACATGGATCCATCGCGCATCCGCAACTTCTGCATCGTCGCCCACATCGATCACGGCAAATCGACTCTGTCCGACCGCCTCATGGAGGCGACCGCGACGGTCGATCGACGCGACATGTCCGACCAACTGCTCGATTCCATGGACCTCGAGCGAGAGAAGGGCATCACGATCAAGGCGCGGGCCGTGCGCATGGACTACCAGTCGCCCGAACGCGTTGAGTACCGATTACACCTGATTGACACGCCAGGGCACGTGGACTTTTCCTACGAGGTTTCGCGCAGCCTGGCAGCCGCCGAGGGTGCGCTGCTGGTGGTAGACGCGGTCGAGGGCATCCAGGCTCAGACGCTAGCAAATGTGTATCTGGCTATGGAGCAGGACCTCACCTTGATCCCGGTGATCAACAAGATTGACCTTGATGTCGCGAGACCCGAAGCGATTGCCGCCGAATTGGTCGATGTGATCGGATTCGCCCGCGACGAGATCCTCTACGTCTCGGCAAAGACTGGTCAGGGCATCAACGAGCTGCTGGAGGCAATCGTCGAGCGTGTTCCTCCGCCCGACGGCAGCGGCGACGACCAACTGCGTGCGTTGATCTTTGACTCGGAGTACGACCCCTACAAGGGCGTCATTGCCCATGTCCGGGTCGTAGACGGCGATGTCAAGGGGCAATCCCCGCTTCGTCTGGCCGCAACCAATCGCCGCTTTGAGGCCATGGAAGTGGGCAGTTTTGCCCCCGACTTACGCAAGCTCCAGTCGCTGTCGGCGGGAGATGTCGGCTACGTCGCGACTGGACTCAAGGATGTCGGCGATGTCCGCGTCGGTGACACCATGACCAGCGGTGGACGCCATCAGCCCGAACCGCTGCCCGGCTACCGCGAACCGAAAGCCATGGTCTTCGCAGGGCTCTATCCGGCGAACTCCGCCGATTACCAGGAACTCTCGGACGCGCTCGACAAACTGAGACTCTCCGACAGCTCGATTCTGTATCAGCCGGAGTCATCGGCGGCATTGGGCTTTGGCTATCGGATGGGATTCCTGGGGCTCCTGCACATGGAGATCGTGCAAGAGCGACTCGAGCGCGAGTACGGACTGGAGCTCGTCTTTACTGCGCCGTCAGTCGAGTACGAAGTCGAAGGTGTCGACGGGCAAGTGCGATTGATCGAGAATCCATCTGAGCTGCCAGCGCCAAACCACGTGGCGGAAATCCGCGAGCCCTGGGTCAGGATCTCGGTGATCGCGCCACATGAGAGCGTCGGCGCTGTGATGGAGACTGTCACCGGCCGGCGCGGCGTCTTCGATCGAATGGAGTATCTGCAGCGCACCACCCAGGCGAACGGCGCCAACGGCTCAGGGCCGTCGACGAGCGATATTCGAGTGCTGCTCGAGTATGAGCTTCCGCTGTCGGAAATCCTCACCGACTTCTACGACGACCTGAAATCGAAAACGCATGGATACGCCAGCCTCGACTACACCCTGATTGGCTACCGACCGGCAAAGCTGGTCAAACTGGACCTGCTGATCAATGGCGAACCGGTCGATGCACTCTCTGCAATCGTGCATTCCGACGCGGCCGCCACGCAAGGCAGAGAACTGGCCGACCGTCTGCGCAAACTGATTCCGAGGCAGTTATTCGACGTGCCGATCCAGGCAGCGGTGGGCGGCCGGATCGTGGCTCGCGAGACAGTGCGTGCATTGCGCAAGAACGTCACCGCCAAGTGCTACGGCGGCGACATCACGAGAAAGCGCAAACTGCTTGCTCGGCAGGCCGAAGGAAAGAAGCGGCTAAAGCGAGTCGGCAACGTCGAGATTCCGCAAGAGGCGTTCCTCGCCGTCCTGCAGTTGGGCAAGAATTAGGCTCTGGTTCTCACTATTCGTTTCGTGACTCATTGTCCCGGGAATCTCGCCATGTTGGGTAGGGACAGTAGCCTCAAATGCAGCGAGATACCCGCGACAATCGGAGACCTTTGAAGAATTCCCCTTCTCCCCCCTTGCGGGGGAGATGCCGAAGGCAGAGGGGGGTCCGCTGTTTGGGCGCCATATCTGGTCATTGTCAGCCGCCCCCCTCTGTCACTCCGTGACATCTCCCCCCGCAAGGGGGGGAGAGGGGATTCGGGAGTTATTCAATGGTCTCCGACAAGCGCGGGTATGACGGAAACTCATAGCCTTAGAGACCGATGTGAACCCGCGTTAGCTGGCCGGGTTGGCTTCCGCTGGAGCCGCGACGGCGCCGTTTTCGGCTGGCGGCGCCGAAGCTTCCGCCTCCTCCTCTTCCTCCTCCAGCGCAATCTCCAGGACGCCAGCCGTCTCTGCGACCGAACGGCGAATGTCCTCGATCACCTCAGGCTCGTCCGCCGCTTCTCCTGCGAAGCTGACCAGTTCGAATAGCGCTTCAACCGGAATCAGGGCATAGCCGTATGTCTCGCAGGCGTTGATCAGCGTCTTGGGGAATGGTTCTCGGCGAATCCTGGGGTCGGTTTGCCGATGGCCGTTGGCAACAATAATCCCCTTGGGCCGACTCTTCCGACGCAGGTATTGCTCCTCGATTCGGCTCTGCAAGGTCAGGTACAGGCGGTCGCTGACCGCATTGTTCGCCGATGCCAGTTCGACCAGTGACGTTTCGGATCCGTCGCGGATTTCCATGCGCTCATCAGTCATCGAGACTGTGTAGCCCAGTACGCGGAAGGCATCCGCGACGGTGTCACGGAAGGCCAGATTTTGGCTCTGCCAGAGCATGCCCTGGAATCGGGTCGTGTCGGCCAGCAGCGACTCTGCTTCGGTCACGCGGCGTTGCGCTTGCTTCAGTTCATCCTGCGCGCTCGACAATTCGTCGCGAGCGGAGGTCGCTTCCGGAGTGTCGTATCGGCGAACCCAGACCGGAGCGGCGCTCGAATCTGGTTCCTGCGCCAGTCGCTCGATCATCTCCAATAGCGCTGCAGAAAACACCTTGCGCTGAGAGGAGGCCAGGTTGTCGGGCGGCGGCAGCACGACGATTCGACCGGGACCGCTGCGGAACTCGACGGCGACCGCTGCTCCGCCCACCGAACGTCCAACGATCTGCGCGCCATCGGATGCCTTGAGGTCGAACAATGCCCGATAACGAAGCCGTCCGGCCAGGTCGTCGAGAAAGCCGCTGACCGGGTGTTGCGGGACCGTCGGACGGATATCCTTGCCGTCGGCGGGGCGAAGCGTGGGCCAGCGGAACGGATCTCCCTCAGGCCCGGGAATCAGGGAGTATCGATTCAGTCCGGGGAGCGATGCAATGTTTGGGTGACGGACGTTTGGATATGCGAAGACAACGAGCACACCGCCGTTGTCGAGCAACTGCTGAAACTCAAGCTGGCGCTGCTGCAACAACTCTCCCAGGCCGAAATGAAATGCGCCCGACTCTCCTACGCTAATGGCGCGTCCGTCTGGCGCTTTCACATCGAGCGTTGTCGCTGCGATTCCCTCGATCTGCTCGGACACTGACTGGAGATCGACGATGCAGGCGTCGTAATCGAAGATCGACGAGGCATTGGCGATGGAGTGGTTGTCGACGCTGGGGCTGGGTATCGGGCAGCCAATGGAGATGATTCGCACGGGCTGTTCCTTCGCTCATGTTGTTGCCCGCGGTTGGGCCATTCCCATGAGTTTACTCCGACGTGTCGCTGCCGCCGCTGGTGCTAGGATTGCAGTTGGTCGTGCTAGATGGGGAGCTAGCGGTGCCCTGTACCCGCAATCCGCTCTAGCGGGGTTGAATTCCTGGGTTGAGGGCGGCGACATGAGAACTACCGACGCCAAGCAGTGATGAAGTTTGGGTCCCGCGCGGCGGCCCGCCGTGAACCCCGTCAGGTCCGAGAGGAAGCAGCGGTAAGCGGTTGTCGGTCGGGTGACGCGGGAGTGCCTGGGCTGAGCCGGCTAGCGAAGGCAAGCTGATGAAGTCGTTCGATCTCAGGTGCACGGCCACACCGTTGCATGGTCATGACATCCCATCATTCCGAGTAACCAGATGAGCGGACGCCGCAGGCGCGCGCGATTGGGGCAGCACTTTCTGCGCGACGAGCGGGTGCTCGAACGGATCGTCGATGCCGTTCCCGATGCGCCGGCCGCAATCATTGAAGTTGGCGCTGGTGATGGCGTACTGACCGAGCGGTTAGCTGAGCTGGATCGTCCCCTCGTCTCCGTCGAACTCGATGAAGGGATGGCCTACCGAGCACGTAGGCGGCTAACTCGAGCCGGACTCGATCTGAACGCCGTGGTGATCGAGCACGATGTGTTGGATATCAAGCCCGAGGAGACGCTGGCAGCGGTCGCGGCACATCCGCCCTATGGCCTCGTCGGCAATCTGCCATACGCGATCACAGCCCCAATCTTCCGCAAGTTTCTGGAGGAAGAGTCCGCGCGACCGGACTGGATGCTGGTCATGATCCAGCACGAAGTCGCACAACGGGTTACGGCCATGCCGGGCAAGTTGTCGCTCATGGGCGTCTCGGTGCAGTTTTACGCCGACGCAGAACTGCTTTTCACTGTCGAACGCGAGGCATTCGACCCCCCGCCGCAAGTGCGCTCGGCAGTGGTGCGGCTACAGGTCCGAGAGCAACCCGCCGTCGACGTGCCCAGCGTCGAGCGATTCTTTGAGGTCGTGCGCGGCGGGTTCCGCAGTCCGAGAAAGCAATTGCATAACGCCTTGGCACAGGGAGTCTGGCTACCGCCAGAGGGCGCCGGAGCATGGCTCGAGGCTTGCCAGATCGATCCGGCACGCCGGCCAGGGACTCTGACGCTCGATGAATGGGCTCGGCTCGCCTGGTGGCGCGAGAAGCACGCTGAGAATCGCACGGACTCGCTGCAATGACTGCTTTGAGCACGATCGCCGCAGCCAAGCTCAACCTGACACTCGAGGTCCTGGGCAAGCGCGAGGATGGGTTCCACGACCTCTCCTCAGTCGCCATCTCGCTGGATCTTGCCGATGACGTTCGTCTCACGCCTGGTGGCGACAGGCGCACAATCGCCCACCAGGACGCCGATGGGCGCCCATTCTCGATTCAGACAAACGACGACATCATCGCTCGGATCTGGCTTGCCCTCGAAACGCACTGTGATCTGCAGATGAACGGCCGCGTTGATGTGGTGAAACGAATTCCGGTCACCAGCGGGCTTGGAGGCGGTTCCACCGACGCTGGCGCGTTCTTGCGCCTGGCGAACGAGGCGTGGACGCTCGGCCTATCCGACGACGATCTCTGCCGGATCGGCTCGCTAGTCGGTTCCGACGTCGCAGCCTGTCTGATTGGTGGTCCAGTGATGATGGCCGGCCGCGGCGAGCGAGTCGAGTCGATTGAAGCGCCAACCGCGTCGCTAGTCGGCTGGGCTGTCCTGCTGTATCGCCCCGAGATTCCGGTCCCGGAGGACAAGACGGCGACAATGTATCGCTCGC
This sequence comes from Dehalococcoidia bacterium, assembly GCA_965207365.1. Classification (GTDB taxonomy): domain Bacteria; phylum Chloroflexota; class Dehalococcoidia; order Bin125; family Bin125; genus Bin125. Next base: position 3,133,948 of record OZ242281.1, read on the forward strand.
TACGATCATCAGATTTCCGCGACGGCGCTTGTTCGTCTGCGCTCAAGCAGCGGTTGCTCGCGGGAAGAAGCCCAAGGCATGACGATTGCATCAACTCATTCGACGCATCAGCTCGAGAGGTGATGCAGGGCTTGACGCCTGCCTGGCGTCGCATGGGGGCAGCCATTGCCCGCGCCGCCGTCGTTACTGATGGTCATCCTGTCACACCGCTATTGGCCGGAGCAGGACCGACCATGTTCGCGATCCTGGCGCCCGAAACAGCACACGCGGCGGCCGCCGAGCTCCAGGGCGCGCCCGGCCTCACTCGTGTCGTTCTGCCGATCGCTCGGGCTGAGGCCACCATCACTTGTATTGATTGAGCATGGAAACCGTCGCTGCATTGTTCTCCGGATTCGTGGCCGGCGCAGCCGTGGGTGTGCTGGGCCTTGGCGTGTTCGGCTCGCTCCTGGTGACCGTGCCAACGACCAACTGGCTGCGACAGCAGTTTCCCGATCCCTCGAACTGGGTCATGGTCAGCCTTGGAGCAGCTCTGGTCGCCCAGGCGGGCTGTGCTGTGCTAGGCATGTTGCTCGGTGTGCTGTTCCTCAGTGTGGCCAACGGCGGATCGACTGGACTTGGCAGCCCATCTTGGCAATTCACGTCCGGAATCGTCATCTGCATTCTCTTGCTTGTGCTAGGAGCGATCGTGTGGCGACGCGCGCTGTGGCGACGATTCGTCGCTATCTCTCTGCTCGCTGCCGGATGCTTCGGCTGGATGCTGCCGCATCTCGCTTCCGGCTGAGTGCGTTGGAAGTGCGTCGGAAGTGCATCGGGATTCACACAGACGGTGCGTATACTCAGGTGAGTTACCACATTCGCCCCTGGAGCTGGAGACCTAGTGGATCCTCAGTCGATGCCCGGCACGATCCTCGATGCGCACATTCACACCGTTCGCGGCGCGGCAGATTCAGCGCTGCAACCCGACGACCTCCTGGCGGAAGCCAATCGAATTGGCCTCACCGGAGTCAACCTGACCGAGCACGATCGGGTCTGGGAGCGGTACGACTGGAACAACTACGCAAATGCAATGAGCGAGGCGGGAGTCTATCTGAATCAGGGGATGGAAGTCTCCACCGATCTCGGACACATCATCGTCTTCGGCATCGACCAGTACTACTCGGGCATTCGCTCGGCAGAGCGACTGCGCGAAGTCTGCGACGAAATTGGCGCGTTCATGTCGGTTGCGCACCCCTTCAGGCACTTCTTCGACCCAGTCACATTCCGCCGAAAGGGTGAGGAACCCTTCTCGATGACTCCCGACGAAGCAGCGGAGCGCATGCACGTGTTCCAGGTCGTGCATGGAATTGAAGTCGGCAACGGCGGCAACACCAGGCGCGAGAATCTCTTCGCACTGGAGGTGGCGCGCATTCTAAACAAGCCGGTCACCGGAGGCTCGGATGCGCACTCAACCTCAGGCATCGGCAGCTATGCCACCGTGTTTCCTGAGCCACTGACCAACCGCGAGCAAACAGTGCGACTGCTGCACGACGGAGCGACCGTTTGCTACGAAGGTCTCAACATCGGCAAGTTCCGTCCGTTTGGTCCATGTGCCGAGGATGAGGCGCCATAGCTTCCGGCAACACAGAATCGGTCCGGGGCGTGTCAGAGCGCATCTACGCCGCCATTGATCTGGAAATGACGGGTCTAAAGCCCGGGCTCGATGAGATCATCGAAGTCGGCGTCGTTCGCTGTACGCCCGAGCGCGTGCTTGAACGCTGGAGCACGCTGGTCCAACCGCTTGAGTTACCGCCGTTGCGCGTCCAGCGCATGACGGGCATTACGCCCGAAATGTTGGCTGAGGCGCCGGCGTGGAGCGAGGTCGAGGACAAGCTGCGCAGCCTGCTCGACGGCTGCACGTTGCTGGGCCACAATGTCGGCTTCGACGAGTCGTTTCTCGAGGTCGTCGGAATCAAGTCGGCAACGCCATCGATTGACACGCTGCCGCTGGCGCAGATCATTGAGCCTGGAGCCTCATCGCACCGGCTTGGCGAGTTATGTGATCGCTTCAACATCGAACTGACCGATGCCCATCGCGCACTCGCCGACGCCGAGGCTGCGCGCCTGCTGTTTCTGCGACTCAAGGATCGCTACGCCCGGCTTCCCCAGGAGGCCAGGAACTCGCTGAGCGAACTGGCAGCCGGAGCGAACATCTTCTGGGGACCAGGCCGAGTACTGCGCGATTGGTCGCTTGAAGTCCCGCGAACGCCAGCGCCCGTTTCGTCCGGAGCGCGATCTGCGGAGCCGCATCGTCCCCTGGTGCCCGTGGACCTGCCCCGCGGCACCCTCACCGAACTGACGGCCCAGGCCTTCGCATCTGTTGGTGAAGATGACTTCGAGCAGCGCCCTGAACAGCTTGACATGGCTCGGGATGTAGCCGAGTCGCTGCAGTTCGGAGGAACGCTCATCGTCGAGGCGGGAACTGGAACCGGCAAATCACTTGCGTACCTCGTGCCGGCTGCGCTCTGGGCGCTCAAGACCGGCAGCACGGTGATCGTCAGCACACACACGATCAACCTCCAGCAACAGCTCGAAAGCAAGGATGTCGAGTTCGCCCGCCAACTGATTGCTGGAGTTTCAGCAGAGGCCTCGGAGGCGCTCACATCGACCGTCGTCAAGGGACGCGACAACTATCTCTGCCAGCAAAAGCTGGATCGGGAGCTGGCCCGGGTCGTCGATTGGGAAGATCCTCTCGTACTGGCGAGAGCCGCAGTTTGGCGATCAGCGACCGCGCGAGGAGATCGTGCAGAGCTCCGTCTGCCGGTGCCGATGCTCCGATCCTGGGAGAAGCTTTCAGCCCGCGGCACCGGCTGCCTGTCCGACCGGACCTGCGAGTACGCCATGAATGGCACCTGCTTCCTGCTGCGCGTGCAGCGACAGGCGGCCTCCTCTCACATCGTCATCGCAAATCATGCGCTGCTGGTCAGAGCGATGGCGAGCGGCGCAATCACGATGCCCGACGCGCCGGTCGTCATCGTTGATGAGTCCCACGCGCTCGAAGACGTCGCGACCGATCAGTTGTCGTTGGAAATGAGCGAGTCGTGGATCTTCGAGACTCTGCGACGCTGCGCCGAAGGCAGCGACGCGCTGACGCGATTTGCCGAAGATGTCGGGCTACGGGAGGAAGCGCGCCGGCTAGAACAGCACAGTGCGCTGGCCGCGAGCGTGGTTGAGACGTTGTTCGACGGAATTGGTTCATTCGTCTCTGAGTACTCCGAGGACCGGCGCGGCAGTGAGGATCGAGTCACTCTGAGTCAGGGAGCTCGAGGCAGCAAGCACTGGTCGGACCTTGAGCTGCAGTGGGAAGAAACTCAGGATGCAATCGCCGACGTTAGCCTCGCCATCGAGGCGATCACGGAACGGTGCGACGAGCAAGCCAGGGAGACCGGAGGCGAAGAGCGTCAACGGTTTCACGAGGTGACGACTGAGGCGCAGAGCGTGATGGCTGAGCTGTCCGAGCGTCGCGCGTTGCTTGGCCGAGCGATTTCCGAGTACTCCACCGAAGAAATCGCCTGGGCCGCCCGTGAGAATCGCAAGACTGGAGCTTCAAGCGTCCATGCCGCACCCCTCAGTGTCGCTGCTCACCTGCAGTCGCTATGGCAGGAGCGTCACGCCACCGTCCTGACCGGCGCGACGTTAGCCACCAGCGCCGAAGACGATGCCGCATTCGACTTCCTGCGCGAGCGTCTGGGAATCGAGGATGCGGCCGAAGCCCAATACGGTTCTCCGTTCGATTACCAGCGTCGCTGTCGCATCTACCTGCCAACTGACATGGTCGACGCCACCGACAACGAACATCACGACTCAGTCGCGGCCGCAGTGCGATCGCTCGCCGTGGCAGCCGGTGGACGCACGATGGTCCTGTTTCGCTCATACGGCGCAATGAACCAGGTCACCCGAAGAGTTCAATCGGATCTCGAACAAGCGGGGCTCGTGCTGGTCAGACAGGGCCGCGACGGATCGGCTGCCAACATCGTCGAGCTGCTGCGCAACAATCCCAAGACTGTTGCATTCGGTGTGGCAGCCTTGTGGACTGGAGTCGACATTCCCGGCGACGCGCTGTCGCTGCTGATCATGACTCGGCTGCCATTCGTGCCACCAAACGATCCGGTGCTCAAAGCCAGGGGCGAACAGTACGACAACGAATTCATGCAATTCTCCCTGCCAGCGGCAATCTTGCAATTCCGGCAAGGGATTGGACGGCTAATCAGGACGCAGTCAGACCTCGGAGCTGCGGTGATCCTGGATGGCCGGATCGTCTCGCGCAGGTACGGGAAGCGATTCCTCGATGCGTTGCCTCCCGCGCCGGTGATCAGGAAGGCGACCAGCGAGATTGCACGAGAGTTGCAGACCTTCCTCCCGTCGAATCGTGACTCCAAATGACAATCAGCGCGGATTGGCCCATGAGCGTCGAGGGTCAACGCGCCAGCATTGTGAGATTCCGAGGCGAAGTCATCGAAGTGGACTGGCTCGATGAAGCCGCACAAGCCATTGCCGGACGCGCCGCGCCTTGCGCCCTGCAAGGTCGACTAGACGACGGCGATCTCGGTTGGTGGATACTCGGTGATGGTGCAATCGTGGGCGCACTCTGCGGCAAGGTCGTGAGCCTCCCCGATTCCGTGGCTACGAGCGCCTTGATCTGGACCTGGCTCGCCATCGACGCGAAGTGGCGGGCGTACGGCTACGGCGGTGCATCGGTACCGTTGCTGGAGGGTGCGGCACGACAGGCCGGCGCGACCATCGCGCTGACCCCACTGCCTCCCGACAATGGAGTCGCGCTCTACTTCTGGTTACGCTTGGGCTACACACCATTGCGCAGTGTCAATGTCGCTCTAGACGACATTCCGACCGGAGTGACGGCGGACGCGCTCTGGATGCAGCGTCCACTCAACTCTCAACACACCGAGGAGTAGCAGATGTCGCTTGTTCTGCCTGATGAAGTTCACGCTCGGGTCAACGGTGCGCTGGACGAGGGATTTCCCATGTGCATGGTCGCGATTGGCGAGGACGCGCAGCCGGTGGTCAGCTTCCGCGGCAGCACGCAAACCTTCGGCGATGACGCTCTGGCGCTCTGGGTTCGTGGCGAGTCGTCATCGACGCTCAACGCCATCGCGAAGAACCCAAGTGTGGCTTTGATGTATACCAATATGCCCGCCCGGAAGTTCTTCATCTTCAAGGGCCAAGCTGATGTCACTACTGACCCCAGTGAACGCGATCAGATCTGGGAGGGTCAACACGCCCTGGAGAAAGCGCGCGACCCGGAGCGAATCGGCACGGCCGTCGTCGTTCGACTGGATTCAGTCCAGGGCAGTGGAATCGACCTCAAGCGCGACTAGCGGCCTCTGCCGGAACCATAGCGTCTGTCTCGGCGGGCCTGAAACCAACGACGGAAGAGGCGCCCACCCCCGAGTCCGGCCATCAACACACCCACCCACAGCGCAATGTCCTCGGCGAAACCGCCGGCGATCGTAAACGTCCAACCGAGCCAGATACCGAGACCCATCGCGGTCACGACGCCAGCCGTCGGCAGCCACCTACGACGTGGTGTCTGCTCAATGCGTTCGATCTGTGCATTCTCGACCGCAGGTGCCGTCGCTGTGGAGCTGGATGACGTGCGGCGCCTGCGCCTCCTTGGTCGTTGACGCGGCATGTCAGCGTCGCCGCCGAGCGAGGTCGCGAGCCGAAGCGCCACTCTCCGCGCGTCGGGCGCGTCGGGCGGCTGGCCGCGTTGGCCCCGAGGGTTCCTCCGGAGGGGGCGGTTCCTGTTCTGGGGGCGCAGTTTCGCCGGCCTGTTCGGCCAGGCAGTTGCGACAGGCGAATTGTAGTGCCATCACTTCATCGTCGAGCCAGACGTCTCCACAATCCGGTCCGGTCGCGCTGGTCGTCAGCCGCAGATGGAAGTACTCGCCACAGCGGTAACAGTCGGATCGGGCATCGGGTCCAGCCGGCTCGCCGCAGACCGAGCAGGGCCAAGTGTCCTCGGTGACTGAAGGCTCAGTAGTCATCGCGACAATCGTATCCGCTGTTCCGCTCGGGCAACAGACAATCTGTCTTGCGGGTCAAGCTCTCCGTCCCAGACTTCGGCCTCCAGCCGTTTCAGCCACTGCCCAAGTTCCGGCCCCGGCTCGATTCCTAACTGAATCAGCCGACGGGCGGAAATCGGCGAATGAACCACGCCGCGCCGCTCCAGATATGTGCCAACTGCACGCCCTGATGCGCCATCCCAAACCTCTGCGGCAGCCTCGACCGCGGCGTCCGGTATCCCGCCAAGTCGCTCGGCAACGCGAGATGGTCGCCGCATATTGCCGATCCGTCGCCGGTCGCGACCCAACGTTGCGCCGCCAGAGAGAGCGGTACGTTCACCACGATTCATTCCGACGGATTGTGGCAGCCACGCTTTGATGTCGTCCTGTGCGGACAGCAGACCCGTCGCCGCCCAGAAGTGTTCGGCAGACTGCGCGGCCGGCAGGACGGCAAGCGGAATTGTCCATCTCTGATCGCGTGACTGTGTGAGTTTGAGCCTTCGAGCAATTCGAAGCGCTGTTGCAATATCACGTTCACCCAGCAAGAGCCGCCAAGCATCACCGAAGCGATGCGCAGTCAACGCAGCCAGATGAGCACGGTCTCGCCTGGCATTGGCCAGTGTCTTGCGCTCCAGCGACCCGGCAATCCGCGAGGCATAGCGCGCGGCGCGAATCAGCCTCGTCGGGTCATCGCGAAACGAGTCTGCGTGCAGCGTTCGAACCCGCCGATGCTCCAGGTCGGAAATGCCCCGGTACGGATCGAGCACCTTGCCGGCGCCCGGACCCGCGAGCGTTAGTGCGACTGCGTTGATCGTGAAGTCGCGGCGGCCGAGATCAATGCCAATGGGCGCCGGAGTCACGATTGGCAGGGCTCCGGAAGCGGGATACCGCTCTGCACGAGTTCGCGCCAAATCGATTGATGTTCCGTCAGGCAGTCTCGCGTTGGCGGTCCCAAATCGCTCGTGAGTCGTCAGACTACCGCTCGCGGCCATCGCTATCGCCTCGTGAAACGGGATGGGGTTCCCGTCCACGGCCAGATCGAGATCCAGTTGGTCCGGCGGCGGCTCCGCAAGCAGCGTGTCTCGGATCACGCCGCCGACGACGTAGAGGGAGCTCCCACCTTCCGATGCCAAATGACATAACGTATCTAGCAGGGCACTTGTCGCTTCGGAACAGGCGCAAATGCGGCGCAACACTTGCTCCGCGAGATCAGTCCTCTGGACAGGAATCGGAGTCAGTCTCTCGCTCCCCATTGCTGACACCGTAAGCCTTCATCGCTGCGCCCAGTATCCAACTGAGCGAAAATTGATCACCTGAGTACACTGAGATGGTTATGTGCTCGAACATGGACAGCAAGCTAGAGCGACTTCAGGAGCGGCTCGATTACCGATTCTCCGACGTGGCGTTGCTTCGACAGGCAATGGTCCATCGCTCGTATCTCAACGAAGTCAGCGACCCGGAACTTGTGTCGAACGAACGGCTGGAGTTCCTGGGAGACGCCATTCTTGGCGCGGTCGTCGCGCACCGTCTGTACACAGAATTTATCGACATGGGCGAAGGGTGGATGACCGTCGCCCGATCGCAACTCGTACGCAACGAGACGCTTGGACGTATCGGTCGAGAGCTTGGCCTTGGTGAGTGCCTGCTGATGGGCGCAGGTATTGCCAACGACGGCGCTCGCGAGCGATTGTCGGTGCTCAGCCGAGCGCTTGAAGCGACGCTCGGAGCCGTCTGGCTCGACGGCGGAGAGCGCGCCGCCCGAGCAGTCATTCTTGGACTGCTTGAGGACAGCGTCAACGCCTTGAACGCCGACGCAGTACAGGCCGACGCCAAGTCTCTCCTCCAGCATTTGACCCAGTCGCGAGATGGCTCGAAGCCGACCTATCTGATCATCGGCGAGTCCGGCCCGCCACATGATCGATCGTTCCGCGCCTCGGTGGAAGTCGAGGGTGAGCCGCTGGCCGAAGGCTGCGGCAGAAGCAAGCAGTCGGCCGAGATGGACGCGGCGCGAAAGGCATTGGCCATGCTGGAGGAGCCAGGAGCATGATGCGCCTGCGGTCCATCGATCTGCACGGCTACAAGTCGTTCGCGACGCGCACGGCGTTGCAGTTCGACGAGCCCGTGATCGCGATTGTCGGACCCAACGGTTCCGGCAAGTCCAATGTCATGGACGCCTTGCGCTGGGTCATCGGCGCCGGATCGGGACGAGTCCTTCGCACCAAGCGGGCCGAAGACGTCGTGTTCTCCGGTGGACGCGATCGCGCCCCCAGCGGGTTCGCTGAAGTGCGGTTGCAATTGGACAACAGCGATCAATGGCTCAACCTCGACGCCGCGGAAGTGGAAATCGTGCGTCGCGTGCATCGCGACGGACAATCAGAGGTCAGAATCAACGGCCGGGTCGCTCGACTTCGTGACGTGCAGGGACTCTTCCGCAGCAGTGGTCTCGGCGCGGGCGGGTTCGCGCTCATGAGCCAGGGGCTCGTTGACGAGATGCTGCGCCTCCGGCCGCACGAACGCCGACAGGCAATCGAAGAAGTCGGTGGCGTACGCCAACATCGACACGAGATGGAGGAATCCCGCCGCCGCCGGCAACGCGCCCAGGATCATCTAGATCGCGCGCGACTGCTTCGGGATGAACTTGCACCACGCTTGAAGAGCCTCGAGCGCTCAGCGCGCCGAGCGAAGCGGCAAGCCGACCTCCAACGGCAATTGGAGCAGGCGCAACAACGATACTTCCTCGCCGCAGCAGCCGAGCTGGAGCACGAGCTCCTGGCTCGCCACGAATCCGCAACAGCCGCCGCCGCAGCTCGTTCGGCGGCAGAACAGCGCCGAGAGTCGGCCACGAATGCGCTGGCAGCGGTCGAACGCGAAACAGCCATCGCGCGTCGAGCCGTGGAAAGCGCAGCGGAGAAGATCCGCGCAGCGCGTTCGGAGTTGCGAACGCTCGAACACCAACAGGAACTGGACCAGCAGCAACGATCCTGGCTTAGCCGAGAAGTGTCCGACCTCTCCGCGCGACTCCCGCTAGAGCGCCTCGATCCCGCCACCTCCGACTTTGACGCAGCCAAAGAGGCACTTGCCGCTGTCAGCAACAGACTGAATGCCGCGCGAAGCGAACGCGACAGCCGCGAGCGCAGCCGGTCGGCGGCGACGGCCCAGCACGAACGAGCTCTCGCTGATATCGAATCATTCCGGTCACAGGCGCAACGATTGAATCGTCGCCGGAGAGCCAATGCAGCAGCGATACTGGAGGCGACAGCGAAGGTCGCCGTCGCACAGCAACAGCACGAAACAGCACAAGATCGTTTGCGAGAAGCCGAGTCGCAATCACTCCAGTTGGAGCGAGAAGAGGATGCAGCTCGTCAAGCCCTGCAACGCCAACAGGCCGAGCAGCAGACGTTGACTCGGCGACTAGAGGAGATTGATCGGCAGATCTTCTCCCTTGAAGCCACCGATGAACATGAGCAAACGCTACGGTCCCTGGTTTCAGTCCGAGTCGTCGATCCGATTCAGGCGGATGCTCTGTTCGGAGAACTGATGGACGCGACATTGCATGAGCACTTCGATGACGCCGTTGCATCCGTTCAACTCATCGTCGACGCCGACGTTGGTCGGGCCTCGGCAATGGTCAGCGATCGAGCCTCAAGGTTGATTGACTCCATCTTGGCATCCGTCGAGTTTGTCGATGATGTCAACGCCGCAAAACGGCTCGCCGACACCGGCAAAACAGCCGTCACATCGTCAGGGATCGTCGTTCGACCGGACGGAGTCGTTCAGGCAGGGGGCTCAATGCCTGGCGCCAGGCGACGGTTGCAACAATTGGTGCAGCTCAAGTCAGAGCGAAACGATCTCAGAGAGAGGCTGAGCGTAGTCACCCGCACGCAGGAGCTGAGTCGAAACCTGGACGAACTAGTGAGCGTCCGGCAGCGAGCCGACACCAATCGAGTTGCCGCCCGACAAGCAGCGTCTGAATCGGCGATGGAGGTCGATGACACTCGCCGCCAACATGCAGCGAAGTTGGTAGAAGGGCGCTCCAATCTCTCGGACATCGGCCGTGTGCGTTCCAGCCTGCAGAACTCGAGGCAAGCCGAGCAAGCAGCGGCGAGGCAACTCGCCACGTTGCCAGAGGCCCAGTTCGAGGACCTGTCAACACTCGAAGCGGAACGCGACCGTTGCGCTGCAGTGCTCGCCGACGCCAGAGCTCACGCTGCAGCACTTGAGCGGGCTCGTGCCGATCGGGCGCGATTGTCCTCGCTGAGGCGGGAACTGGCCGACGTCGAGGCGGCGATCTTGGAAAGGGAGCCGCTGCTGGAGCGTGCAGCATCCATCGCTGCCGATGCCGCAGCACATGATCAGGCTAGGGAACATCTCGACACGCTCGAAACCCAACGCGCGCAGGCAAGCCGGGAACTAGAACAGGCGCAGCAGGCTCGGGTAGTCGCTGAGCGTCGTGAGGTTGAAGCGTCCTCGGCGTTACGAGAAACCGAATCCTCGCGAGCTCGCCTGGCGGCCGAAGCCGCTTCCGAGGGCATCGACTTAAGTTCCGCCCAAGCAGTCGACGAACCCATTCTCGACCTGGGCGAAGTCAACGGCGTACACGGAAACGGACGTCGTGCCGCAAACGGCCTGGGCAACGGAACGCATCGACCGACACGCACTGCCGTCGCTGTCGCTGAGCCCTTCGTTGCGGAACTGAAGCAAAGCGTCCAGACGCTGCAAGCCAAGCTCCACCGGCTGGGTCCCGTTGACCCGGGAGCCGCCCACGAGTTTGCATCCGAACAGACCCGCTGGCAGGACATGGAGTCGCAGATCGTCGATCTCGAACAGACCGAATCCTCGCTGCGTATCGCCGAGCGAGACCTTGAGCAGTTGATCGAGCGCAAGTTCCGAGAAGCTTGCAGGCAAGTCGACGAGGCCTTCCAGCGCTACTTCCAGCTCATGTTTCGCGGTGGCAAGGCCGAACTGGTGTTGACCGAAGATCGGGCTAACACCGACGACGAATCTGAGCAGTTTGAACAGCCCGCGAGGCTCGGAGTCGATATCCGCGCCCAGCCTCCGGGCAAGCGAGTCTCGACGCTCGGACTCCTCTCCGGCGGTGAACGCGCGTTGACAGCCATTGCCCTGCTGTTTGCCCTGCTAGAGGTCCGACCGGCGCCATTTTGCATCCTCGACGAGGTCGATGCCGCACTCGACGAAGCCAACGTTGAACGATTCGTCGCTGCGCTCAAAGAGCGAGCGCAGCACACGCAATTCGTGGTGATCACCCACAATCGACGCACAATCGAACAGGCCGACAGCATCTACGGGGTCACGATGGGCGCAGCCGGAGTCAGTCGCCTGCTGTCGGTCAGGGTCGATCAATTGCCTCAGGCCGGTTCCTAACGAGCCGATGACTTTGGTCATACCTTTGGCCGAATGCTCTGCCCTAACCTGATTGCCATGGACTTGATACACGCCGTCTGGACACCCGCAGGTCCGGGGCCTCATCCCACGCTGATCGCCTTGCACGGGCATGGCGCGCATTGTCAGGACCTGGCCCCGCTCGCGCCAATGCTGGCCGACGGGCAACTGCAGGTCATCTGCCCGCAGGCCGAGTTCGCATTGGAAGGCGCGCCATACTCCCACGCGCCGATGTACACCTGGATGCGCCGCGGGGCCAACGATCGTCCCATCGACGGCGAGTTGGACCGCGTCGCCGCAGCCCTCTCCGCCTTCATCGACACCGTCTGCGAGCGCTACAACGTCGACACGGATCGATTGGCGCTGATGGGCTTCTCGCAAGGCGGATTCCTTGCCTATCGACTGGCGCTCAGCGAGCCACATCGTTGGCAAGGCGCCGCGATGCTCTCAACCTGGCTTTCGGATGAGGCCGCCGATGATGTTCATGAAGACGCGGCCGACTTGCCACTGCTCGTTCAGCACGGGACGAATGACCCACTAGTTGGGATTGACAAGGGCAGGACCTCTCGCGATCAACTGCAGGCGATGCGCATGAACCTTGACTATCGCGAGTATCCAATGCAGCACGAAATTGGCCGGCAGAGCATCCACGATCTCTCAGTCTGGCTCACCGAGCGGCTGCTCAGTGGACGGTCTGGCGACTGATGGTCAAACTGTTTCGACGCTTTCGCCGAGGCCGCGATGAGCATCCGGACGTTGCGGACGCCCAGGAAGAGGAGGATGTGCGGGAGGAGTACCAGCGCACCGTCGCCAATACCCGTCGCGGTCAGCTCGGCGCATTGCGAAAAATTTTCTCCCGGACGCGCGTCGACGAGGACTTCTGGGAGGATTTGGAAGAGACGCTGATTCTCGGCGACGTTGGCGGCGCCACGTCGGCGCGTTGGGTGGAAGAACTACGAGATGATTCGCGAGGCAAGGATGCGCCGGCGATTCGCAATCTCTTACGAGAGCGCATGATTGCCGGACTTGAGCGGCCGAGTGCCGATGGATCACTTTGGAGTAGTCAGAACGGATTCGAGGCGCAGCCGACCCCGCATGTGGTGTTGGTCGTTGGTGTAAACGGCGCTGGCAAGACGACATCGATCGCCAAGCTCGCACACGCATATCAAGAAGATGGCAAATCAGTCATCCTCGCCGCCGGAGACACGTTCCGCGCCGCCGCGATTGAACAATTGCAGACTTGGGGAGAGCGGATAGACGCTCCGGTAATCGCGCATCAGCAAGGTTCAGACCCTGGCGCAGTCGCCTATGACGCTGTCGAAGCCGGAATCTCACGCGGAGCGGATGTCGTGCTCATCGACACGGCGGGTCGTCTGCAAACCCAACGCAATCTGATGTCAGAGTTGGGCAAGGTGAAACGCGTCGTCGAAACGAAGCATCCCGGATCGCCCCACGAAGTGCTGTTGGTGATCGATGCCACCAGCGGCCAAAACGCGCTGAGTCAGGCGAGGCAGTTCTCGCAGGCGACCGGTGTCACGTCGGTTTGCCTGGCCAAGCTCGACGGCACGAGCAAGGGTGGCATCGTCTTCGCGATTTCCGAGGAACTCGGCATTCCTGTCCGCTTCGCCGGCACGGGCGAGCGTCTGGGCGACATCGCGCCATTCGATGCGGCTGCGTTCGTCGATGCGCTGCTTGCTGACGATTGATTGACATAAGGCATGATCTCTGAGAGGCGCACATGTTGAGTCAACTCCTGAGCCTCAGTCCTCGGCGACTGGTTGCCACGGGGCTCATCGTCGCTGGCGTACTGGTCGCTGTCCTGCTCATCATCCTCTGGCAGGTAGGCCTGTTCGATAGCGCACCGCCCCCAGTGTCGCTGCAATCGGCAGTGGAGTCGGTCCGCCAGGACGAGGAACAGCAGGTTCAGGCACAACCCGCCCAAACGCAGCAGGACCATTCCCAAGATCAGGCAACGGCTCAGGTTGCGCAAGAGCAACCTGAGCCGTTGCAGCAACAACAGGACTCCGACTCGACCGAGGACTCGCAAGGACAATCAACCGAGTCTACTGACGCCCAGGTCGACGCTGAGTCGGGCAGTGCCCAATCAGCTCAAGAGCAGTCCGCTGACTCCACTCAGATCCAGCAGACTTCCGCCCAACAGCAGGACGCGCCGGCAACGTCCGACGGCCAGGACGCGCAGCAAGCTGAACAACAGGCGCAAGCGACACAACAGCAGGCCGACCAGGCGCAACCAGCTTCCGGGCCGCCAATGCTTGCCGAGCTCGTCGGCACCTGGACGCTCTCGAGTCAAGGCAGTTCGTTCGTCGGCTACCGCATCGGGGAAGAGCTGGCCAACATCGGTACCACGACGGCGGTCGGCCGCACCAGCGACATTGAAGCGACGCTGGAGTTCGACGGCGTCATGATCACCTCGGTGACGATCGTGGCCGATCTGCGCACGCTCACGAGCGATCAGTCCTTCCGTGACGGCGCGCTGCGCACGCGCGGGATCGAGTCCGACACCTATCCATTTGCCACATTCGTCCTCGTCCAGCCCATCCCAATCGCAGCATTACCCGCCGGCGAGGAGACGCTCAGCGTCACGGTCAGCGGAACGCTCGACCTGCACGGAGTCACGAATCCGGTGAGTATCGATCTACAAGGTCAGTTCGTCGACGATCTGGTCGTCGTCGTTGGATCAACCGAAATCGCGCTGGCCGACTACGACATTGAGCCGCCCACCGGCTTCCGCGTGCTCTCCATCGATGACGTCGGCATCATGGAGTTCCAAATCGTACTCGAGCGTGCACCCTGACCCCGCGCCGCAAGAGCGGCTCCGTCATACCCGCGCCTGTCGCGGGTATCTCGCTGTTTGAGGCTCTAACGTCGGTCCCGAATGCTGCGTCATTGCCGCGACGGAGCGCGGCAATGACGTGGACATGCCCCTGAAAGAACAACCGCTGTCCGGACGCCTATGGCACCTGGATCGAGCTGTGATTCCACTGTTATGTCGCGCCGGGAGGCCTCATCCCTACATAACCTGCATAGTGCGATCATGAAGTCCGATCTGAGCGTTCTCGCAGCGTGGCCAGGTCGAACTTGAGATTGCCGAACGAATCCTGCTCCACGTTCGTAATCTCGCCCTCCGCATCGAGATGACCGATGATCTGAAACAGATCCAGGCGGCGCAGGTCTTCCTTCGAGTACTCCATCAGCATCGTCATTGAGATTCGATCACGCCGCCCCAGACGCTGCGACTCCGCCACCAGCGCTCGGCGCACCGTATCGACGTCGGCCATCGTCGCCGCTTCAGCCTCCGTCGCTTCGCGCACGTCATTGAGTGCAGACAACCGCCGCTTCAGTCCGTCAAACAGACCCATGATCAGCCTCCGAATCGATCGTCATGCCGCGGTTCAGCGTTCGCTCAATCACCCCAAGTCCGTCCGGGTGGGCCCCGTTCAGTGACTGCACTCGTGTCTCGACCAGTCCGCAGAGTCTCCAGAGCGTCGTCAACAGCGTCGCAGCAGTTTCCCAATCATCGTCCGATGCGGGGATGTCGTCCAGGGGAGCGAATCCGCGGGCCAGGATCCCGGCTCGGCGTCCATTTGCAGCGTCGGCCTCGGCGCCAAACTCCTCAATCACCGCCTTGAATTCATGGTCGGAGTACTCGAGCTCGTTCCGCGCCAGTCGCACGGTGCCGTGCACAATCCGAGAATCAACATCATACGGACGCGCATCTGCCGCTTCATACGCCAGATTCTGTGCCCGATCCACGTCGCCAAGAAACAAAGCCTGCCACGCTCGACCAACGTGGTCTGAGGGGGCTGCCAGCTCCGCAAGACTGCGAATCTCCGCTACCGACCCGCCCATCCTGAGCAGTCGCTCGGCTTCTGAGAGCGCTTGTTGAGACCCCGGTGGCGCGGCGTCTGACGACAATCGGGTTCGCAGACGACTGATCAAGCTCATCGGTGAACCTCCGCCGAATTGATAGCGTAATGGCGTGACAACGCAGTCTGAGCAGCCTCAGCAACGGCACATCATTCATGCCGACATGGACGCGTTCTTCGCGTCGGTCGAGCAGCGCGACAATCCCGAACTGCGTAGCAAACCCGTCCTGGTCGGTGGCTCGCCCAAAGGCCGTGGCGTCGTAGCCGCTGCATCCTACGAATCCCGGGTCTTCGGTTGTAGATCGGCAATGCCGATGCGCACTGCGGTCCGCCTGTGCCCCCACGCCGAGATAGTCAGACCACGCTTCTCGCGCTACCGCGAAGTTTCATCGCAAGTTATGTCAATCTTCCGCGACGTCTCACCGCTGGTCGAGCCGCTTTCGGTAGACGAAGCCTTCATTGATGTGAGCCATCGCGTGCGCGAAGGCGCGATGCCGGCCGAGCTGGGTCAGTGGATTCGCGAGCGAGTGAAGCGAGAGACCGAACTCACCGTGTCCTGCGGCGTGGCGACCAGTAAATCGGTCGCCAAGATTGCTTCGGATCAGGACAAGCCGGATGGTCTCACGGTCGTCGCGCCAGGTACAGAAGCCGCATTCCTCGCGCCGTTGCCGATCTCCGACCTGTGGGGAGTCGGCCCAAAGACCGCGGAACGTCTGCGCGGAGCCGGAATCGAGACCGTCGGAGCTCTCTCTGAACGTCCGCTGTCCTGGTTGATCGACCGCTTTGGTTCCCGCGGAGAGTGGTTCTGGAAATTGGCGCGCGGCCTGGACGACCGTGACGTCTCTGTCGAGCGCGAGACCAAGTCGATTTCGTCCGAGACAACGTTCGCTGAGGATGTCGGCAGCGAATCCCAGCTCAGCGCCGTCGCTTCAGAACAAGCAAGTAGCGTCGCCAAACGTCTCGTGGAGCACGGTTTCCGAGCTCGCACCGTGCAGATCAAACTCAGACTCTCGGACTTCACCACGTTCACCCGTCAACGAACGCTCTCCAGCCCAACCAGCGACGCCGCAACCATCGAGCGAACGGCGCTGTCGCTGCTGCGCGAGCAGCTGTCCCCGGTTCGCAAGTTTCGCCTCATCGGCGTCGGCGTGTTGGGACTGGAGCAGCGGCCGCTGGCTTCACAGCTCTCGATGTTCGATGAGTCCGGCGCTCCGGCGGTAGAGCCACCTCAATCCACTGCGCGTCGAGAACGACAGCGAGTCGTTGACGATGCGGTGCGTGAGCTGAACGAGAAGTTCGGGGGCGATATCGTCCACTTTGGCGCTGATGCCAGATCGTCCAGGGAGTCTCCATGATCCATCCACGTGACGCGGCTGTGATTTCCTTCGATTGCTACGGGACGTTGATCGATTGGCAGTCGGGAGCCAGAGCCGCTGTGGAGGCGATCCCGGAACTCTCCGATGTCGATACCAGCGCGCTAATCGCGCGGCGACTGGAAGTCGAGTTGGAAGTCGAGCACGAGTACTACCGGCCTTATGACCAGGTATTGGCAATCTCCGTTCAGCGAACCGCTGCGGAATTCGGCGTCGAGCTTGACGAGGCGACAGCACGCTCGTTCGCCGACTCCATTGCCAACTGGCCGCCCTTCCAGGACGCCGGCGGCTTCCTCAAGCGACTGGCCACTGTCGGCACGCCGTTAGCGATTCTCTCCAACGTGACTCGAGCCAGTCTGGCAGTCAGCGTCCAAAAGCTGGGAGGATCCTTCGATCAACTTGTGACCGCCGAGGATGTGCGTAGCTACAAGCCCGACCATGATCACTGGCAAGCGCTCTACAAGTCCCGTGACATCCGGCCCGATCAACAACTTCATATCGCCGGTTCAATCGCTCACGACATTCGTGCCGCGACCGAGCTCGGTGCGAACACCGTCTGGGTCCGACGCTTTCAAGAACCCATTCCCGACGATGTGCAGCCGGACTTGATCGTGCAATCGCTGGCCGAGTTGGGCGATTACTGGCGGCTCCTCTACTCGCGTTAGCATCAGCGCAGGAGGCTGGCCATGAGATTGACGCGGATGTACCTGGGGGAAGACGGTACCTCGCAATTCGAAGACCTCGAGATTGGACTCAAGGAATTCGACGTCGGCGCGTTCACACGTAATCTTCGTCCCGACCACATGTCCTTCCGAATCTCCGAGCCTGGCCTGGTCAACGACTGGCACAACGCCTCGGCCAAGACCATGATTGTCGTGATCCAGGGATCGGTGCAGACCGAGGTCTCCAGTGGTGAAACACGCAGCTTCGGTCCTGGAGAGATCTGTTACGCCGAAGACATTGAAGGACCAGGCCACCTGACTACCGATTTGGAAGGCCCGCGTCTCAGTCTGATGGTGTTCCTGCCCGACGACTTCGATGTCCACCGCTGGGCCCGTTCGTTCGACGACTGATCAATCGATTGGAACAGATCTCATGCAAATCACACGCGTCTACACCGGCGACGACGGCGAATCTCATTTCGAGACCATTGACATCGCAATGTCCGAGAGTCGCTACGGCAGCCTCTCGGAGCTGTTCGAGGCCGAAGGCGTGATGTTTCGCACCACGCCAATCGGCGGAGAACTGGACTTCCACAATGCGCCTCGGCGGCAGTTCGTCGTGAACCTCAGCGGGACCGTCGAGATCGAAGTGGGCGACGGCGCCAAACTGCAGTTGCACGGCGGTGACATCCTGCTGGCCGACGACGTCAACGGACGCGGACACATCACTAGGGACGTCGAAGGCCCACGCCACAGCCTGTTCATCCCGCTCCCCGAGGACTTCGACGTCGACGCGCTGCGCAGCTAACTCCCTCCGATCCCCTCCCCCTCCGGAGACCAGCGCACAATCCTACTCCAAGTCGTTCTGAATTCCTGTAGGGGCGACCCTTGTGGTCGCCCGCGTTGTCGATAGCAAGATTGACCAGATTGGAGCCACAGGGCGGGCGACCACAAGGGTCGCCCCTACAACCTGGTCAAGAGCGCGCCAAGCGATTTACGCGCAGGTCTCCTCTGGGAGAAGATGACGGTGAGGGCCAGCTACGGCAAGCGATGGTCGGAGACCTGACCGCTCCAGCGCCAGTAGTGATCGAACGCCGCGATGGTCAGCGCGTGTGTGATCAGTTTGTCGTTCACCAGTCCGGGAATCTCATCCAACGGCACCTTGGACACTTCGATCGCCTCGCTCGACGTCCCCACGACGTGATCATCGTCAACGACGAGCTCCACGTTCTGAGCCAGGTAGGACCAGCAGCGATTCTCCTGCAGCGCCGGATTCGGATGAACCCAGCCCAACTCGATCGCCTCTGGCGCGTAGTAGCCCGACTCTTCAAACATCTCGCGTAACCCAGCCTCCCTGGCCGATTCACCCGGATCGACGATGCCGCCGGGTATCTCCAGGGTCAGGTCGCGCGTGCCGTGGCGGAACTGATTGACGAATACCACCTCGCCCTCAGGCGTGAGCGGCATGATGTTGACCCAGTCGGGAAACTCGAAGATGAAGAAGCGGTGTTCACGACCCGAGGTGGGGTGGCGTGAGATGTCCTTGCGGAGCTTGAAGAAGCGGAAGTCCTCAATGATCTCGGAACTCAGTCGTCGCCAGTCATCGATCTTGGCGCTACTACTGGGGTTGTTGGAGTTGCTAGTCATGTTGCGGCATTTATCACTCTTGCGTACGCATCGATCCGCAAGAAGGAATCGAGGCCGGCATCCTTGAACTGCACTCCAAGATTCTCGAGCAAGGTCGCCTTGTACGCGTCGACGTCGATGCCCAAAGCCGCGACATCGCCCTTGATTCGCCGCAGGCCAAGCGCCATGGCGCCGGCCAACAGCAACTGGCTCTGCCAGACGTAGAGACGCCCCGTCGCCGGCAACCGCTCGATCAACTCAGGCAGGATCGTGTGCAGGAAGTTCACGTGCCTCACTTCGTCGCGCAGAATCAGCCGGAAAATCTGTTTCGCCAGCGGGTCCACATCCTCAAGATCGAGCGCTTGCTGCAGGAACAGCGCCGCGAAATTCTCGCTGAACAAGGTCGAGGTGAGCCAATTCTCGACGCGATAGAAACCCCACGAGGACATACCGCTGAACCGCTCGATCAGGAACTTCTCGGGCTTCGAGATAAACCCGTGACCGTCGACTTCGGTCAGGTATCGGTCGAGCACATACACATGCCTGGCTTCATCTTGGCACTGGGCGGCGAGATACAGGTTGAGCGCAGGATCGCGAACCTGGTGCGTTGCCTGGCTCATCATCACCTGGATGGTTTCCAGTCCCATCACCTCGAGCCCATGAAACACATTCATCATCCGCAGCCAGGCGGCGCGCCGCTCGTCGGGTATCTGCGAACCACCAGCCCAGTCGACATCACGGTCGGCATTCCAGAGGCGGTCGCTCTGCTGCCGGAACAGGGTTCGAAACGCGTCCGCCTGGTCGGCAGAACGGTGAGGACGCACAGCATTTGGAGATCGACGCATAGCAACGAGGGCCTTTGCCGAAGCATACTCATCGAATCACGAGCCGGGTTCGGCATCAGATGCAGGCTGATCGTATACTGGTGCCATGGCTGATGAAGGATTTGATCTCGAAGAGACGCTACGCGCGCTGCGCGAGGCCGATGTTGTCGTTATCGGATTCGGCTGGTTGCAGGAACGCCTCCTGGTTGACGGCCGTCGCAACGACTCCGAAGGTCCCTATGTCCGAGTAGTGGAGCCAGTCAGATCTCCTCAGGACCGACTCAAGGAGTTGCGCAGACTCCGGCCAAGCTTCGATGACCCTGAGTCTTTTGTCTTCTTCCCCTGGGCGGGACGGGTCGACTCTTTTGTCGAGGCCGAACTCTTCGACCGAATCCTCGAGCGTTGCGCCGGCGATCCCACGGCAGAGGACGACGCCAGAGCTGCTCTCGGTCGCCTCTACGAGTTGGACCGCGAGGACATCCGCCAGGCGATCTCGGGTGGCGACAAATACCACACGCTCTATGAGCGAACCTCCTGAGGTCTCGCGCCTTCACACATCCGTTACGTCAGTGCGTTGTAAGTGTTAGTTGGTTGTCATAGGCTGGGCTAACCAGTGCGCATGTTGGAACAAGCATGGTGGGACAAGGCGGTACCAGTGGTCGAGCGAAGAACGAAGGCTCACCGTCGCGCTGACACGGTCAAGCAACCGGCTGTCGGCGCGGCACTTGAGGCTGAGGAATGTTCGCATTCCTGGGAAATTGACCGCCCAAATCAACAGGTCTCGCACGGCCACTGCACCAAGTGCGGCGCCGAAAAGGACTTCCTCAACTACGGCGAGGAACTGCGGATGCCGTTCGGGCGGCGTCGACGCTCCTGATCCCACCACCAAACCCGCCTATGGCGGACCCGCCGTCACTTCAACGCGCACCGCGATGATTCGCTCCGTGCCGTAGATCGCAATCTGGTCAAACGCCGCCGGACTGAGTTGCAGGTCCGTGTTGGAAGACTCAGTGCCCCGCACCACAACCAGCGTTTCGGTCCCTACCACTTGCTCCTGCTCCTCATCGGTCAGCAGCGTCGCGCCCGGAAGTCGCACCAGGCGAAGCGTCGTCCCTACCGGCCAACGCGCAGTGAAGACGGTCGCAGGCTCCGTCGGATCGTAGACTGCGCCGTCAGCCAGCGTTCGCGGGATGCCCGAAGGGATCGGTTCGGCTGTGACTCGTTCAGCGCTAATCTCCGCTCCGCCGAGCTGAGCCGGTGTGACCATCTGACCTGAAACACTCGGCTCGATCGAGGATACAGACACAGGCGGCGCGTCAGATGCGCTGGATTCTTGCTCGGCATTAGCGGAGGTTGTCTGCTCAGGTTGCGCTGGCTCAGCCGTGCCAGCATCGGTGGACTCTGTTTCGCTGGCCGTTGCCTCGTCCTCTGTCGAGTCGGACTCCTCGACGCTGGTCTCTACCTGCTCTGGTCCCGACTCCGATTCCTGCAGCGCCTGTTGCTCGGACATTGCGGATTGATCCTCAGCAGTCGCTTCTGCAACCTCGGTAGTCGCCGGCTCGTCATCTTCAATCAATTGGGTCACGCCGTAGTAAACAGCGACTCCGATGCCGCCAACAACCACCAGGGTGAGCACGGCTCCAAGGAGTTGCTTGAATCTCGGACCAAGAGGCGGCCGTTCGTTGGGTAGCCGTAGTCGCTGGTTTGAGTAATGCCGAAAGTCACTCGCGCCACGAACCCGAATCTGCGGGCTCGAAAAGTCATTGGCGCCACGAGGCTCGCGGGAGTGATGGCTCATATCCGCAGAGTATGCGATCACCTCAACAGTGAGGTGATCGCCGATGTTCTCGATCAGGGCCCGGCGTCCGATCCTCGGTAGCATGGACGTATGGCCAACCCCATCGAGACCAAGCACATACGCTGCCCAAACTGTTCCAAGCCTCTTGATGTGGGCGTACCCCCCGAGACAGGCACGACGCGGCGCGTGGTCACCATGTGCGCCAACTGCAATCACGACCTCGTCGTCTCCCGCGCGCAGAAAGACGATGAGCCGATGCGGATCAGGGCCTGCATGCGTTGGGATGTCACCTGTCCGTACTGCAAAGAACCGAGCGTGGCGCGAGTGCCGCCGAAGGGATTGCTGCGACGTAAGGAAACAACTCCTTGCCATCAATGCCGAAAGCCGCTGATCGTCGAACGGCGCGAAGAGGGACAACTTGTCCTCCGCGCCCACCGCGGAATCCTTGAAGGAACGCTGCTCTAGCACTGCCCTAGCGCTCGCTTTGAGTCCTACAACTTCAACAGATGTAATCGTTGCTACGCAACACGTGCCTGGTCTGCGCTCCGCGGGTTGGACTAGTGACCGACTCGGCTCTCACTACTACAGTGCAGGAATACCAATTCCCGGCCCGCAGTAAGACCATCAGGGCCCCCAGAAAGAGCGGGAACATGAGCGATTACGACCAGCGCGCCATCGAGATGCATCGTGAATGGGGCGGCAAGGTCGACTATGCCTCCAAGGTCACCGTCGAGAATCACGACGACCTGTCTGTGGTCTACACCCCCGGCGTCGCGGCGCCCTGCCTCGAGATCGCCCGCGACCCGGCCCTGGCTCGCGTGATGACCGGGGTCGGCAACCTCGTCGCGGTGATCACAGACGGTTCCGCCGTCCTTGGTCTCGGCGACATCGGTCCCCAGGCCGCACTGCCGGTCATGGAAGGCAAGTGCGTGCTCTTCCGCTCGTTCGCGGGCGTTGACGCGATTCCCATTGCGCTGTCAGTTCGCTCGGTCGAAGACATCGTCTCCGCGATTGAGGCAATCGCGCCGTCGTTGGGCGGCATCAACCTCGAGGACATCTCCGCTCCGCGCTGCTTCGAAATCGAGCGCCAGCTACACGAGTCACTCGACATTCCGGTCATGCACGACGACCAGCACGGCACCGCCGTCGTCGCCCTCGCCGGCGTGATCAACGCGCTGCGACTGACCAACCGCGACTTCAAGGACATCCGCACGGTCGTCCTGGGCGCGGGCGCCAGTGGCATCGCCTGCTCGGCCATCCTGCGTGAGATGGGCTGCGAGGACATTTCGCTGATCGACTCCAAGGGACTGCTCACGGTCGATCGCGAAGACCTCAACCCCTGGAAGCGTGAAGCTGCCGAGTGGTGCGTGCACCACAACAACGCTGACGGCAGCATCCCTCAGACTTCGCAAGTCATGGAAGGCGCCGATCTCTTCCTCGGTCTCGCCGGACCAGGACTCGTCACGGTCTCTGATGTCGCCTCGATGAACGATGACTCGATGGTCTTCGCGATGGCGAACCCCACACCGGAGATCATGCCCGACGAGGCCGCCGAAGCCGGCGCCGCCATCATCGCCACCGGCCGCTCCGACTTCCCCAACCAGATCAACAATGCGCTCGGCTTCCCCGGCATGTTCCGCGGCCTGCTCGATGGCGGCATCCCCAAGATCGAAGATACGCATAAGATCGCGGCGGCCCAGGCTATCGCCGACTTCGTCACCGATCCCAGCCCCGACCGAATCGTGCCAAGCATCTTCGAAGAAGGTCTGGCCCAGAAGGTCGCGGACGCCGTCCAGGCAGCAGGCTAGTCAGGCAGCCGGCTAGCCAGGCAGCCGGCTAGCCAGGCAGCCGGCTAACTTGCCTCTGCGTTGGCAGAGTTGACCTCAGGCCCTCGTCCGTAGACGTCCAGGGCCTGGGCTAGCGCTGCCCGCACGCCGAGCACCGGCGTGTAGCCCAGCGTGACCCTCGCTCTCGAATCGTCAATCAAATGCGGCCGACCTGTGAGCGAGATGTATGCGTCTACGCCCTCCGGTTCGGGCAACACCCAGCCCGATAGCCTGAGCGCGTCCAGCGCCCGCGCCAACGGATACGGCGCATTCCAGAAGCGCTCCTCAACTCCGCGCAGTTGACAGGCTTCGACTGCAAGCTCTCGCCAGGTCGTATGTGCCGACGCCACGTGAAACACCTGGTCAACCGACTCCTCCGGCTGGCTCACCATGGCCCACGCCGCACGGCCCAGGTCGGCGCCGGCAAGGATCGACAGCGGCGCTTCACCTCTAGCAACGAGCGCGGCCCGCGGGCGACTAATGAAGTGACGGATCACTCTCATAAGCGTTCCGTCACCATCGGCGATCACCGGCGCAGGACGAAGGATCGAGAGCGGAACGCGCCGCCGATAGGTTCTGGCCACCCGCTCCGCCGCCACCCGACTCTGCAGCACCGGCCCCAGCGGTCTCGGTACCCAGCTCTCCGTCACCGGCCAGGGCGGTAGACGCCGACCATAGGTCTCCGTTGTCGAGACCACGATCACCTGTTCAAGTTCCTCCCGTCGGCAAGCATCTAGCAAGGCCGTGGTCGTGTGCACATTTGCCGCCGTGTAGTCGGCAGCCGGAAGACCGAGTTCAACCAATGCCGCCGCGTGTACCACGTGCGTTGCGCCGCGGATCTGGGAGTCGAAATCAGCCGTAGATTCCAGCTCCACGAGTCGGAGCTCTACCTGGTGCCGTTGGAGTTCGTTGAAGATCGCCAGACCGACAGGCTGGTCGGCGCCTGTCAGTACGATGCGCGGCGTTGACATCCGCTTCAACTCCCCCGCGGCGGCAACTGGTAGCCTCGCCTCTGCATCAGAAGCGTACGCGTTGTTGATTCGGAGGGTTCGATGCCAGCACTCGAGCGACCCAATTGCGACATCTACTACGAGGAGTCAGGCAGCGGCCCGGCCATCATCTTCGCCCACGGTGCGGGCGGGAATCACCTCTCATGGTGGCAACAGGTGCCATCGTTTGCCAAGAACTACCGATGCGTTGCCTTCGACCACCGAGGTTGGGGACGCAGCATCCCCACGGGAGGACCGGGGCCGGCGGCGTTCGTCGATGATCTCATTGCGTTGATGGACGAGCTGAGCATCGACCAAGCGGCGCTCGTCGCGCAGTCCATGGGCGGCTGGAGCTGTCTCGGCGCAGCGTTGCAAGCCCCGGAGCGAGTTGCGGCGTTGGTCATGGCCGACACCATCGGTGGACTCATGACAGATGCCATTCGGGGGCCCTGGGAGGCCACTCGCGCCAGGCTGCGCGAGGAGGGTCTAGCGACGCTCGCCTACGACCAGAGCCTGAAACAGCGAGATCCAGAGCTCGCCTTCCTGTATGACGAAATCATGGCCTTGAATCCGCCGCGAGATCCCGCACTGATGGGCGCCCTCAGTGATTTAGCGCCCGACTCCAATGCCGTCGCCAACTTGCAGATACCAATCCTCTGGGTCGTGGGAGGCAATGATCCGCTGATCACGCCAGCCGCAATGCGCGCCGCGCACGACCACGTGCCGGGGTCGCAGTACTACGAGATTCCCGCCACGGGACACAGCGTCTATTTCGAGAGGGCTGAGGAATTCAACGGCCAACTCAGCCGATTCCTCACCGACGCAGGATGGGGCAACGGAATCTAGGGCTTGTTCAAGCCCGTGCACCATCCAATTGCCCAATTGCGGAGGTGTCACTGTTCGCGCTCCAACTTGCAGCGAGCGATGCATCACTGCCTTCTCCCCCCTTGAGAGACCGATGCGCAAACTCACATTCCACTCTCCCCCCCCTTGCGGGGGGAGATGTCACGGAGTGACAGAGGGGGGGTCGGTCGGTGAGCACCAGATAGAAGTTGCGGACAGGACCCCCCCCTCTGCCTTCGGCATCTCCCCCGCAAGGGGGGAGAAGGGGAGTTTTGCAGCAGTCTCCTTGAGGGCGAGATGCCGAAAGCCTACCCCGGGCTTGACCCGGGGGCAGAGGGAGATCCTGGTCCCAAGCACTGATGCTGCCCGTGTGCGATGCGCTCTCTCGGATCGCACTGCAATCCGGCTGCTTCGGCGGACCATTTGTTGCTATCCGAACGGTGACCAGGTCAGGCCCAACGCCAGTTCGAGTGCTCCACGCTCGTACTGCAGCGACGGATCCCAGAGCATGAAGCCGATCCCGCCCGCTGTAGCTGTCGCCTCGATCTGGGCGTGCACTTCCTCGGAGTAGTAACCAAGTCCGCGTGCCTGGTAGTCATGGAAGTCCTGGAGCCACGGTCGAACCAGCGCTGATCCGTGTTCACCGATGCGCTCAACGGTCGCTTCGACGTTCATCCGCACTACTGGGCCAGGATGCTCAGGCGGATACGCGAAGCCAAAGGAACCAGGTGACCAGCCGCTCGGGTAGACCATCGGCGAGACGTAATCGAGATAGGGCGCCACACCTTCAACCGACTGGCCAATGCCCTGATCGTTGCCGGCTGTTGAGACAACGCCAAAGGTGTCGAACGAAACTGCCAGTCCAGCCAGGTGCAGCGCCTCGCTCGCCTCGCGGGCGAAGCTGTTGATTGCCGCCACGCGACCAGCCTCGGAGTATTGTCCGCGTTCGCGCAAATTGCGCTCATAGGGCAGCCGAACATAGTCGTATTGAATCTCATCAAAGTAGCCAGCAGCGGCCACACCGATATCGACGTTGTATCGGCGCGCTTCCGGCGAGTACGCCGACGACCAGGCACTGCCCATGTCATCGATGAATAGTCCGCCGTTGACGTCGTGCAGGGCGTTGCCTGGGAACCATCGCGCGTACCACCGATCGAGGAACGTCACGATTCGACCGATCCGATACACGCCCTTGTTCTCAAGCGACTCCAGGAACGGTGTCACCGCTTCGCTGTTGTATGCGGCTCCGATCTGGCGGACGGTCGGTGTGGCAGCCAGCGAGAACACCTGTCCCGACTCATCCTTCAGATCAATCACCACGGCGTTGATCAGATCCGCGTCAACCAGCTCATGAACGTAGTCCTGGACCGACTCGTTCAACACCTGGGCAAAGGGAATGTACACGGCGCGTACCACGAGATTGCGCAACACGACGACCGTCTGGTCGTAGTAGATCGGACGCCTGACCGTGTCGTACCCGGGTTGGATGATCGCAAGAGAGCCGCTGCGTTGATCCGGCGTAAACTCGAAACGCCCACTGCTATCCGTCCGAACGACGGCGTGTCCGGTCGAGACCCGCGCCTGCGACGCAGGTCGCAGCCGTCCCTGGTCCCAAACGTAGACCCGACCGCTGAGATTCTTCGTGAAGTTGGCTGCCGAAGTGATGGCAGTCGACTCTGCGCCTGGGAGATCTCCTGAGAGTTCAGGATCCTCGGCGGCGACAATGTTCAGCGCGGCGCCAGCGACAAACGCCACCAGCACGACGGAAGTGACGAGCATGAACCTGAGGAGACAATTGGCCCGCAAGCCATCTTGAGAAAACACCTGATGTGCCTTAATTCAATCAAGGACCACCCCAGCCGCCATCAACATTCTACACATTACTGGTTGACCATATTATCCACAGTTTCCGCAAATTGTGAATCGATGTGCAGGCAGTACCTGATACGACCAGCGCACAGTGCTACTACGCTCCATCTCTTTGTCCTTCGGCAACTGCCTTGAGGTTCAGTAGTCCTTGAGCCGCAGCGGCTTCTAGCGGGCGTCTGCCCCGTCCAAAGAGGAACACATTGCTCAGACGCCAGCGCCAACCAATCGGCCGAATCTTGTCGCTGATCGCACACCGCTCGCCGCGTCGCTCGATCTGGTACGCATGCTGCACCCGAAATCCGATGCCCATGTGCACTTCCAGCAGCAGTTCGCGCCCCCGCACTTCAGAGAGCACCACGGCTTGTCCTGCCTCGACGCCGGTATGCGCCTCTGAGGCCAACAAGCTCCACGCACGCTCGGCAGGCGCCGATATCTCGAGCGGTTCAGTCATTGGATACCAGTCCATCGATCAATTGGCAGACTTCGTTCATGTCTGCACAACGCTCTACGCCGGGCGGATAGGCCAGGTCGCGATTGCGCGGCCATGTCACCAGAGCCGATTTGATCTCGTTGCGAGCCAAGAGCGCAGCCGTCGCCGCGTCGTCATCGACGTGCAGGGCGACATCGCGATCCCGGAGAAATGCCTCCTTGTAGCGAGCCGACTTGAGGTTGGAGCTGTTCATGACCAACTCGTCAATGAGATCCGAGAAGCCATGAGACTTCAGCCACGCCCACGTTTGCCGCCGACCACGCTCATGACGGCCGGTGAGGACAATCACGTCGCCGTTTCTGGCAGCGAGCTGCACTGCCTCAAGTGCATCCGGGCGAGGCGGTCGCAGGACGTATCGGAATCGATACCAGGTGACGCTGAGGAGCACATTGAGGGCGCGATTGGGGCGCGCTTGCGGCAGGACCGGGTTCAACGCGGGTGTGAGGTTCACGTCACGATTGATCGCTGGATTCCATCCGAGCGGCGGCTCCGCCAGCACGCCGTCCAGATCGAATGACCACAACTTCGACATCAGAATCCTGTGCTCAGGCCCAGCCGTGTTCCTGGTACCAGGCCATGGTCTGCCGCATCCCCTCCAACAGCGTGGTGTTGGCGTGCCAACCCGTGTCCCGAGTCAGCGACGAAGGGTCGCAGATCCACGCCGGCTGCCGCATCTCTACCACCCGCGTCCGATCCAGCGTCGGCTCCGACCGCGTCAACATCGCCCAGGCTTCCGAGCAACGGGCAAAGCCATGAAACACGCTGGGCGCCAGCGTCGGAATCCACAGTTTGTTGCCCGAGACGATTTCAAGGTTGGAGAGCAGGTCGTTCCAGGTAAACGGACCGTCGTCATTGGATGTGTGGTACTTGGCGAGTTCTTGCGGCGGAGCCTCCAGGATCGCTCGTATCGCCTGTGCCAGGTCAGGACCATAGATCGCGTCGACAAGGTTCTTGCCATCGCCCAATCGAGCTGAGATGCGTCGTCGCGCGAGCCAGAAGAACATCTGCAGGCCGGTGTCGCCCGGGCCGTAAACCATCGGCGGACGCACGATCGCAATCTGCATATGACCCAGCTGCTTGAGCAGCTCGTCTTCGCCGGCGGCCTTTGATCGACCGTATGCCGACACCGGGTGCAGTTTCGTTTCCGGCGGCTCCGGTGTGGCGCTCGGCGCCGGACCCTGGGCAGCGATCGAGGAGATGTACACGAATCGGTCTACGCCGGCGCTCGCGGCCGCTGCCGCCAGATTTCCGGTGCCCTCCCGATTGGCGTGCATGAAATCGCCCTGACGAACCGCTCGCAGCACGGCCGCAGCATGAACGACTGCCTCCATCCCTTCACAGGCGGCGGCAAGTGTGTCGGGCTGGCGTAGATCTCCGACGGCCCGCTCAAAGTCAACGTCACTGACGAGCGCGGTATCGCTGGTCGGTCTCACCAGCAGGCGTAGATCGTGACCCGCATCTGCCAATGCGCGGGCGATATGCCCGCCAATGAATCCGCTGCCGCCGGTCAACAGCACCCGCACGATCAGTTAGCCGATCACGCTGTGTCGACGTCCGGCTTCGGCGAAGATCTGCAACGCCCGCTCGAGTTGTTCGTCGGTATGGGTCGCGATATAGGACGTGCGCAAAATCGCCTGGCCGCGAGGAACCGCAGGTGCAATCACCGCATTGGTGTAGACGCCATTGTCGAGCAGGTCGCGCCAGAAGGCAGCCGTCCGCACTTCGTCTCCAACTCGGATCGGAATGATCGGCGTTGCGGAATTGGCGACGTCGAAGCCCAGGTCGGAGAGTCCGTGGCGCATGCGCTCACCAATCTCCTGGACCCGCTGAACGCGCCAGTTCTCTTCATCGATCAAACGCAGCGCCGCAAGCGCCGCCGCGGCGGAGGCTGGAGGCAGCGCGGCCGTGAACAGCATCGGCCGTGCAAAGTGGCGGATGTACTCAAGCACATTCCGAGGCCCCGCACAGAAGCCGCCGACTGAGGCCAGGGTCTTGCTGAACGTGCCGATGGTCAGATCGTCCGGCTCTTCCAGACCAAAGTGCGATCGCGTGCCGCGCCCTGTCGGACCGACCGTGCCGATGGCGTGAGCGTCGTCGACCAACATGCGTGTCTGGTGTTTGCGACAGACTTCTCGCAATTCCGGCAACGGGGCAAGGTCGCCGCCCATCGAGTAGGCGCCGTCAATCAGCACCAATCGAGCCTGGTCGGCTGGCAGGTTGGAGAGCACACGGTCGAGATGGGCAGGGTCGTTATGTTGAAATCGGGTGTACTTGCCCAGCGCAAGCCCGGCCGCGTCGTAGATCGAAGCGTGGACATCCCGATCAAGAACAGATACGCCGTGCCGATCAACCATTGCCGAGACCGCTCCCAGGTTGGCCAGATATCCGGTCGAGAAGACAATCGCGGTTTCAGCGCCCAGAAAATCGGCCAGCGACTCTTCAAGTTCGAGATGAACCGGACTCGTGCCGTTCAACAGGCGCGATCCGGTCATCGACGGTCCGTAGCGGTCGAGTGCTTCGTGCGCTGCCTCAATGACCTTCGGGTGACGGGTCAGGCCCAGGTAGTTGTTCGATCCCAGCATGATGACGCGCTTGCCGTCGACAATGGCCTCGGGTCCGTCGTTGACCTCGATCGGCTGGAAAAACGGGTACAGACCCGCAGCGCGCGCCTGGTCGGCGAGTTGGAAATGCGAGATGCGTTCAAAGATGTCGGGCGTTCCGACCTCGCGTTGGTGCCCGTCCATTTCTTCCATGTGCAGGCCGGCGGCCTTCGCTAACTCATTCAGCGACGGCGTCTCTGACTGCGTTTGCGACATCGCGTAGCACTCCCATCACGCTGGCCCTCCGCACATCGGGAGGCGCGTGATCCTGCTTGTTTCCCGCGAGTGTACGCGACCTGAGCAGTCAGCCCCATGCTCGCACGATGCACTCGTCGGCTAGAGTGAATCCGTCAGTGCTTCGGCGGCGAGGCCACGACACTTATGCGAGTCAATCTCAAACCGGCTGCCGCATCCGCTGCCGCTGTTTTTCTGCTGCTCCTCGTTTTCAGCCTGACTTGGCCCGGACATGGTCTCTGGCAACTCGGCGTCGGCCTGTTGCTAGGACTGATGGCGGCCTATCTATGGTGGCAACAACGATTCCCACCCGAAAACGATCCCTACGGACCAACACCGCCGGCTCCGTTCACGAACGTAGGCGCCTATGGATTGGCGGGATCGCAAATCGAGTCGACCCGACAGCAAACTTCCGGTGTTCCGCTCGCCGGCGTTCTGGCCCCAATCTCTGCACTGGCGATCCTGTTGTTCATTGGCGGCGCCATTGGCTCTGCCGAGACGACGGTCGAACAGGCAAGAACACCGCTCGACCAGAGCGTGACGGTCATCGACCGCAGCGGCGATGGCGAGCCGGTCACACCGGACGTCGATCCACCGACAGCGAGTCAGCCCCAACAGACACAGACGTCCACGACGGTGACCTCTGTGCGACCAACTCAACAATCAGACACACCCGCCGCGGCTGCATCCGAATCCCAACAGTCATCCGGGCCGGTCAAGCCAATCGTCGTCGCGGCGCCTACTGCCGCGTCGCCGGCCGACGATGAAGGCGAGCAGCTGGACTTCGCACCCGAAGCGGCCAACACCTTCGAGTACATCGTCGAAGAGGGCGACACGCTGTACGACATCGCCGAGCGATATGACTCGACGGTTGAAGCGATCATGAACCTCAACCAACTTGACAGCACGAGTTTCATACACCCCGGCGATGTGCTGCTGGTGCCGATCAGCGATGATGAAGGTGAAGAGTCCTAGCGGTGAAGCTGCACGTCGACCAGTCGGGCGGCTCGCGCTTGCTCGTCGGCGTGATACGAGCTTCGCACCATGGGCCCTGACTCCACGTGTCGGAAGCCGAGTTCGAGCGCCTCTGCTTTGATTGATTGAAACTCCTCCGGCGGCACATATCTGACGACCGGCAAGTGTTTCGCCGATGGCCTCAGGTATTGACCAACCGTCAGCAGCTCGACCTTGGCGGCTCGCAGGTCTTCCAGGAGCTCTGAAACCTCGCCGCGCTCTTCACCCAGCCCCAGCATGAATCCCGTCTTGGTTGGGACGTGTGGAGTCCACTCAGACGCACGCTGCAACAGATCCAGTGACCGCTCATAGCGAGCCTGGAAGCGCACTCGTGAATACAGCCGTCGCACGGTTTCGACATTGTGGTTCAAGACCGTCGGGCGAGCAGCTAGCACCGTCGTCAGCGCATCCCAGTTGCCTTCAAAGTCCGGAATCAGCACCTCGACCTCAGTCTCAGGACGCTGTCGCCGGACCAGCTCGATACACGAAGCAAAGATCTGCGCCCCGCCGTCTGGAGCGTCGTCTCGATTCACCGATGTAATCACGACGTAGGCCAGATTTAGTCGCTCCACCGCTTCTGCCAGGCGTTGCGGCTCCGTCCAGTCAATCGGCGACGGACGCCCTGAGGTCACGGCGCAGAACCCGCAGGCGCGAGTGCATGTGTCGCCCAGGATCATGAACGTCGCCGTGCCGCGATTGAAACACTCGCCGATGTTCGGGCAGCGCGCCTCCTGGCAGACGGTGTTCAACGTCTCCTCACGCAGCAGTTGCACGATCTCGCCGTAGCGTGCGCCCCCGGGAAACTGCGCCCGGATCCAGGCTGGTTTTCGCTCTCGCAGGCTGGTCATCTGGGCATCCTTAAGTCGGAAACCGGCGACAATCGCAGTCCAAACACGTCGCCGAAACAGCGCTCAAGTTCTGCGCTGGCGTCGTCAACGCCAATCTGCTTGCCGCTTTCATTGGAGAGTGAAGTAGCCCTGCTGTCAGCGATTCCGCAGGCGCGGATGTCGTCAAACCAGGTCAGATCGACATCGCAGTTGAGAGCCAGACCATGCCTGCTGACTCCCGATTGCACGCGGACGCCGACGCTGGCCAGTTTGCGATTGCCGATCCATACTCCTGGGCGTCCCTTGACGCGTTCGGCCTCGATGCCGAAGGCTCGAGACGCCTGAATCACCGATTCTTCGAGTCCGCGGATGTAACGGGCGATCCCAATCCCCCGTTCTCTCAGACGCAACAGCGGCCAGACCACCAACTGTCCCGGACCGTGAAACGTCACATCACCGCCACGGTCGGTGTCGATGATTGGCGCGTCCAGCGTGCGCAACACATGCTCCCGACCACCGCGTCGCCCCTGTGTGTAGACCGGTGTGTGTTCTAGGAACACGATAATCTCCGGCTTGGATCCTGCGGCAACTGCCTGTGCGCGGTTCGCTTGCCAGGCTGCGGCCTGCTCGTATGGCACGGTCCCGGTGTGCGACGACTGCACGACCTGAGACCGCTCCAGGCCTCGGACTGTTTGCCTCTGCGTCACATCCACCGCCGATATTGACATACCGTTCTCGCCTGCAAGTCTGTTTGTTTAACTCTATCTATCGTTTGCCTGCGCGGCCGGAGGAGTGTGTCAGGTTGAGTAGACTGAGATTACGATGACCGCCTCCGAGTCTCCCTGGCAATCTGCGCTAGAACGTGTTCGAGACACTGCTGGGGCCGACGATTGGTTGGAAACCAACGACTGGATCGACTCGCTCCGCGATGTCGCGCGACGTCGCGGACCCGAGCGAGTGTCCCGCCTCTTGCAAACACTGCAGATCGAGGCGCAACGCTCAGGCATACGTCTGCCGGTCACCTCGCAGACGCCGTACGTCAACTCGATCCCGATCGAGAAACAGCCGCCCTATCCGGGCGATCTCAACATCGAGCGGCGGATCAAGTCGATCATTCGCTGGAATGCGATGGCGATGGTCGTCGAGGCGAATCAGAACCACCACGGCATCGGCGGCCATATCTCGACCTACGCGTCGGCCGCGACTCTGTACGAAGTCGGGTTCAATCACTTTTTCCGTGGCCAGGATCATCCCTCCGGCGGCGACCTGATCTACTTCCAGGGTCACTCCGCCCCGGGCATCTACGCCCGTGGTTATGTCGAGGGCCGGCTGGCGCCCGATCAGTTGCACAAGTTTCGCCAGGAACTCTCCGGTGGCTTGCCCTCATACCCGCACCCGTGGTTGATGGACGACTACTGGCAATTCCCCACGGTCTCGATGGGGCTCGGACCGCTGCAGGCTATCTACCAGGCTCGCTTCATTCGTTATCTCGAAAACCGAGATCTCCTGCCCGCGACCGACCGCAAGGTCTGGTGCTTCCTCGGCGACGGCGAGACCGATGAGCCGGAGTCCTTGGGCTCGATCGCGCTCGCATCGCGGGAAGAGCTCGACAATCTCATTTTCGTCGTCAACTGCAACCTGCAGCGACTCGACGGCCCTGTGCGAGGCAATGGACAGATCATCCAGGAGCTCGAAGCCGTATTCCGCGGCGTCGGCTGGAACGTGATCAAGGTCGTCTGGGGTTCCGAGTGGGACCAGTTGCTGGCGCGCGACGAGCACGGACTGCTTATCCAGCGCATGGGCGAAGTCGTCGACGGCGAATACCAGAAATACACCGTTGCGGGCGGCAGCTACATCCGCAAGCACTTCTGGGGCGTCGATCCTCGACTGCTGCGGATGGTGGACGACATCTCCGACGACGAACTGTGGCGAATGCGCCTGGGCGGCCACGACCCGCTCAAAGTGCACGCTGCCTACGACGCAGCCACCAAGCACCGCGGCGCACCGACCGTCATCCTCGCCCGGACGATCAAGGGCTACGGACTTGGCGAGGCCGGCGAGGGCCGCAACATTACCCACCAACAGAAAGAGCTCAACGAGCGCGAGCTGATGCAATTCCGCGACCGATTCGCCATTCCGTTATCGGACGACGAAGTGGTCGGGGCGCCGCTCTATCGCCCGTCGCGAGATAGCCGCGAGGCCAGCTACATCTCAACGCGCAAAGCGGCGCTGGGCGGACACGTGCCCGAACGCCGCTCTCCGAAATCGCACCTGACGTCACCACCCGACGAGACATTCTCCGAGTTCCACGAGGGCACCGGCGATCGCGAAGCATCGACCACCATGGGTTTCGTTCGAATGCTCAGCCGGCTGATGCGCGACCGCGAATTGGGCCAGCACATCGTGCCCATCGTTCCCGACGAGTCGCGCACGTTCGGCATGGAAGGCATGTTCCGCGAGTTCGGTATCTACGCCTCCACCGGCCAGCTGTACGAGCCGGTCGACTCCGATCGCCTGCTCTACTACAAGGAATCGCGGGACGGTCAGATTCTTGAGGAAGGCATCACCGAGGCAGGCGCGATGTCATCGTTTATCGCCGGTGGCATGGCCTATTCGTCGCTCGATGTGCCGATGATCCCGTTCTTCATCTTCTATTCGATGTTTGGACTCCAACGAGTCGGCGACCTCGCATTTGCAGCGGGTGATGCCAGGGCCAGAGGCTTCCTGATCGGCGCGACCGCCGGACGGACCACGCTCAACGGCGAGGGTCTGCAACATCAGGATGGACACAGCCACATCCTCGCTTCGACGATCCCGAACCTCGTCGCCTACGACCCTGCATATGCCTACGAAATCGCCGTCATCGTGCAAGAGGGCATCCGCCGCATGCACGACGAGGACGAGAGCATCTTCTACTACGTCACGGTCGAGAATGAGTCCTACATCCAGCCGCCGATGCCAGAATCGGAGATCGTGCGCGAGGGAATTTTGCGCGGCATCTACCCGCTGTCTCCGTGTGAAGCGCCGCAGGTGCGACTCTTCGGCAGCGGGCCGATCCTCAATGAAGTTCGCCGAGCGCAACAGATCCTCCGCGATGACTACGACGTCCGCGCCGACGTTTGGTCGGTGACCTCATATACCGAGCTTCGGCGGGAAGCGCTACAGATTGACCGCTGGAACCGGCTGCATCCATTCGAAGAGCCGCGTGAGTCGTGGCTCCAAACATCACTCGGATCGTGCGAGGCGCCAATCGTTGCGGCGACCGATTACACCGCATCGCTGCCCGACCTCGTGGCACGCTGGCTACCAAGTTCCATGACTGCACTTGGTACCGACGGATACGGTCGGTCCGACACGAGAGAATCACTGCGCGACTTCTTCGAGGTTGATGCAAACCACGTGGCCTGGTCGGCGCTCAGCGCTCTCAGCCGCCGAGATGAAATCGACGGCGGCCTGGTGCTCAAAGCCCGCGACCAACTAGGCATCGACCCGACCCGCACTGATCCTATGTTGCGATAGAAAATCAGATGACCACCACCACATCCAATCCCGGCCTGGCACTCCTACCCGATCTCGGTGAAGACATCGAAGAAGCCGATGTTCTGCAAATCTATGTAGCCGTCGGAGATCTGGTCGCGCTCGAACAGCCGATCGTAGAGATCGAGACGGAGAAGGCCACGCTCGATCTACCCTCCTCGGTTGCCGGCACTGTCACCGATATCCATGTCCGAGTCGGGGACACCATCCGACCAGGAGACCCGGTGCTCAGTGTCGACGCAGCCATCGGTTCGGCGACAAACTCAACTTCGAAGGAGGCCGCGGCCAGCCCACCTCCGACTACGCCTACCGAGTCGCCACCACCGCCGCGTCAACTGGCGCCAGCCGAAGCGGCTGACTCGGACCAGGTCATGCCGCTCTCGCCAGATCCGCCGCTGCCGTCGGCCGAAGAAGATCACCCCGCTCCAATCCTGCACGTCTCGCCCGCCGCCCCGGCGCCGCTAGTTGAGGGCGACCTCGAGTCGCGTCCAGTGTTCGCATCTCCTTCTGTAAGACGCTTTGCACGCGAAATCGGTGTCGACATTCGCGGAGTGAGGGGCAGTGGACCAGGCGGCCGGATCGATCAGGCCGACATCAAGCGACACTCGCGCGAGACGCCTGTGCAGGCGCCGAGTCTCGGTCATACGGCACTTGCTCCCGGTCCATTGCCTGATTTCTCCGAGTTCGGCACGGTCGAGCGAGTGCCAATGAGCCGGCTGCGCCGCACGATCAAGCGCAACATGGCGGTTTCCTGGCACGAGGTGCCTCACGTCACGTTGTTCCACACCGCCGACGTCACAGAACTCGAGCAGGTCAGACGAGATTATCGAGACCGCGCCGAACAGGAAGGCGGCCGCCTCACCATCACGGCCATACTGCTCAAGATCACCGCCGCAGCGCTCAAGGCGCATCCCCACGTCAACAGTTCAATCGACGCCGAGAACGACGAACTCGTGCTCAAGCACTACGTACATCTCGGCGTCGCCGTCGACACGCCACGCGGACTTGTCGTCCCGGTCATTCGCGATGTCGACGAAAAGAACATCATCCAACTCTCAGTCGAGTTGACCGACATCTCCGAGCGCGCCCGTTCCGGCGATCTCAGCTTGCAGGACTTCCGCGGCAGCAGCTTCACGGTGACCAATCTCGGCGGCATGGGCACCGCCCACTTCACGCCGATCATTCACCATCCCAACACCGCCATCCTCGGCATCGGCCGAGCCGAACGCCGCCCGATCTGGTCCGAGGCCTTCGACAACTGGGAGCCGCGCAGCATCCTTCCGCTTTCCTTCACGTTCGATCACCGAGCCATGGACGGCGCAGACGGCGCGCGATTCATGACCTGGATCGCCGACGTGATCCGCCAGCCGCTCGTGCTGGCGCTCGGGAGCTGACGCGTGGTCAGCTCAGACAACTCTGGGGGCGACAACTTCCGCCTGGTGGTGCTGGGCGCTGGACCCGGTGGATACCCAGCGGCATTCCATGCCGCTGAGCGTGGTCTCGATGTCACGCTCGTGGATACAAGAGAGCATCCTGGAGGCGTCTGCCTGTACGAGGGCTGTATCCCTTCAAAGGCCTTCCTGCACGTCGCCAAGTTGATCAGGGAAGCTCGTCACGCATCCGATTGGGGTGTCACATTCGGCGCCCCGACGATCGATGTCGATGCGCTCCGCGACTGGAAGGACGGCGTCGTTCGCAAGATGACGAATGGGTTGGGACTACTTCGCCGACAACACAGCGTGCAGTATCAACAGGGTTACGGACGAATCCGCGACGCAGGCCAACTCAACATCGAAAGCAACGGCGAAGTCCTGCCGCTGGACTTCGACGCATTGATTGTGGCGACAGGCTCAACCCCAGCCATCCCTCGATCTCTGCAGGTAGAGTCAGACCGAGTCATGGACTCGACCGACGCGCTGGAACTGCGGGATATTCCACAGTCCCTGCTCGTGATCGGCGGTGGCTACATCGGTTTGGAGCTGGGAACCGTCTATGCCGAGCTCGGCACAGCGGTGACTGTGGTCGAAGCGCTGCCTGAGATTCTGAGCGGTGTCGAGCGCGACCTGGTGCGCATCCTCGAGCGCAGTTTGCGCACGAGACTGAGCGCCACGCACGTGAACACTTCAGTTGCCTCACTCGAAGAAGTGGAGGGCGGAATCGCCGCCGCAATTGTCGACAAAGACGGTGTCGAACGCACCGAAGTCTACGAGCGAGTGTTGATCGCGGCCGGCAGACGTCCCAACAGCGCTGGACTCGGATTGGAACGCACACGAGCGCACACCGACGAGCGCGGCTTCATCGTCACGGACCAGCAGCGGCGGACGGCGGAGCCGTCCATCTTCGCAATCGGAGACGTCGCTGGAGAGCCCATGCTCGCCCACAAGGCGACTGCAGAGGCCAACGTCGCAGTGGAGGCGATTCTCGGCGAACCGTCAGCCTTCCGCCCGCTCGCCGTACCGGCGGTAATCTTCACCGACCCCGAGATCGCCTGGTGTGGACTGACTCAGTCGGACGCCAGCGCGCTTGACATTGAGGCCACCACGGTGAGCTTCCCCTGGGCTGCGCTGGGTCGTGCAACCGCCTCAGGCCGCAACGATGGCCTGACGCGGCTTGTGATCGAAGAAGGCTCTGAACGAGTGCTGGGTATGCAAGTAGTGGGACCCGGTGCGGGCGAACTCATCGGCGAAGGCGTACTGGCAGTCGAGTTAGGCGCCCGAGTCGCGGATCTTGCTGAGTCGATTCACGCACACCCGACATTGAACGAATCGATCATGGAATCGGCACAGGTCTTCTTCGGCCACAGTCCGCATTACCTCACACGTCGGCGCTAAGGCGACATCGATGCTGATCGAATTGGGCGGCCAAACGCTCGACGCCAACGACCGCTGCCACGTGATGGGCATCCTCAACGTCGCCACCGACTCCCCCGTTACTGATTCGATCGTCGTTGTCGGTGATGCACCGCGCCGCGCCGAGGCGCTGCGAAGCGCGGGCGCGTCGATCATTGATGTCGGTGCTCAGTCAACAAGAACGGGCGCAGCAGAGATCTCCGTTGACGAGGAGATTGCTCGTGTTGCGCCGGTCGTCGAATCGCTGGTCAGTGAGGGTCATCTGATTTCGGTTGACACCTGGACCTCGGGAGTTGCGCGGGCAGCCGTCGCTGCTGGCGCTCATCTGATCAACGACATCACTGGCGCCGACCCGGAAACCGTCGCCGTGGCCGTGGAGACGAAGACGCCAATCGCCGTGATGCACATGCGAGGCCGACCGCAGCGGCACCGCGAAGTTGGGCACGAATACGACGATGTCGCTGTAGAAGTCCGGGCCTACCTCGACCGGAGAGCGCAAGAAATCAAGCAAGCGGGCGCGCCCGACGTGTGGATCGATCCCGGATTCCAATTTGGCCGCGGCCTGGACGACAATCTTCGTCTCCTGCTCGACCTGCCCAAGCTCTCCCGGCTTGGTCACCCGGTGCTGATTTCGGCGTCTCGAAAAGGCTTCCTGGCCGAGCTGCTGGGACACGGCGAGCTCCGCTCGCATGATGCCCAGGGCAAGCCGGGCATGTTGGAGGCGACGGTTGCATTCAACGCGTTAGCCGCCTGGCTGGGAGCCCACGTGGTCCGTGTCCACGACGTCCAGGAGGTCGCCTGGGCGTTAAACGTTTCGTCCGCCGCCCGTGCAATACATCGTGCGCACTCACACCCTCCGGCTTAGCGATAAACTCGCTGCAACAGGCAAGCGCCAGCAGACCAACAACACTATGCGTGCCGGAGAGTGACGATATGCCCGTCTACACCTATCGCTGCGAAGCATGCAGCGAGAACTTCGAACGAATTCAGCCCATGTCCCGAGCCTCGGAACCGCAACCGTGCCCCACGTGCGAGCACGAATCCGACCGCGTCGTGGCCGCTATCTTCGAGAACAACTCGACCAAGAATCGATCCGCCAACTTCCCCAAGCGCAAGCGCTACACCAACTGGTAGATCAACCTGGCTGATCAGGCTCACCTGTCAGCTCACCGGAGACTCGCATGACGCAGCGACCGCCCGACCCGATCCCGTTCCCGCGTGACCGAGTGCAACGCGGCGCGCCACAGCCTCCTCGTCAGCAGCAGCCCCCGCAGCCTTCTGGGCCGGTCATCTACTCCGCCTCGGGACAACCGATACGCAACGTTCAGCAGCAGCCAGCCGCCCCTCCGCCGCCAGCGCCCATCCCGATCCGCGAGACGCCTCCGCCCTCACAGAGATCTGAGCCAGGGGAAGCGCCTGATGGCGCGGAGCCACAGGGGCTGCATGGCCACGTCGCGGCCGTCATCGATTCCACCGACGCGACATTCCAGCAGGATGTGCTGCAGCGCTCGCATGAGCTGCCAGTCATCGTCGATTGCTGGGCGCCCTGGTGTGGGCCCTGCCGAGTCCTGGGCCCGATCCTGGAGAAACTCGCATACGAGCGCGACGGCCAGGTGCAACTGGTCAAGGTCAACACCGACGAGAACCCGCAGGTCGCCCAGGCGCTACAGGTCGAGGGCATTCCGGCAGTGTTCGCGTTCGTCGGCGGTCAGTTGGTCAACAAGTTCGTGGGCGCATTGCCCGAGGAACAGGTTCGAACCTTCTTCGATTCCCTGATCCCCTCAGAAGCAGATATGAAAGCGGCCGAGGGCTATCGGATGATGCAGGAAAATCAGATTCCGATAGCCCGATTGCACTTCGAGTCGGCGCTGGAAGAAGATCCCAACCACGAGCCGGCAGGAGTCGGACTCGCTGCCATCCTCTCGAGGATGGGCGAGACTGACCGAGCAGTCGAGCTAGCTCGTCGCTGGCCCAATCACCCAATGAGTAAGAGTGTCCTCACTTCGATAGAGCTCATGGCAGCGCTCGAAGGGTTCGAGCCGGACGAGATCAGGCAGACAGTATCCAGCAATCCCGGCGATCCGCTCGCACACTTCCGGCACGGTTGCCTGCTGGCGATCGAGGGTCAGTGGATGGAAGCGCTCGACGAGTTGCTCGAGTCGGTGAAAATCGACAAATCCGCCGGCGACGAAGCCGCGCGCAAGACTCTCCTGGGAATATTCGCAATGCTCGGCGAAAACCAGCCAGTCGTCGCAGATTATCGACGTCGCTTGGGCCAGTTGCTGTTCTAGGGCAGGTCGCCGCTATTCCCATCTCCCCCCGCAAGGGGGGAGATGTCACGCAGTGACAGAGGGGGGGGCGGCCCGTGACAATCGAATAGCCAGTCCCACAAGGGAACAACCAGCCATCGGCAGCTTCCTCGCAAAGGCGGAAGAAGGCCAGTTACGCCTCGTCCTCTTCGGTGCCCCGTGTGTACCACTGACGGGTCCGCCACCAGGGCATCGGGATCTCGTCGTCCTCGCGTCGCGCCCGGCTGCGGATTGCCCAGACGAACACCGCCAACGTCGCACCGACAAAGCAGAATGGGATGAACAGCGAAGTCGCCAGCGACTCGTCCGAAACGTGAATGCTGTCCTCTTCGTCGCCGCCTGCCTCAACCACTTGCGCCGGCTCTTCGACGGCGTATTCCCCCGCTGCTGCGACCCCGAGCGTCAACGCACTCAGCCCGCCAATCACCACAAGCGCCAGCAGCAAGCGTCGAAGCTGGGACATTGGATCACACCCCTCAACCGTTACGGCTATCGTGTCTTGGCATAGTGTCGCGCTAACGCGCGACAGGGTCAATCTGACGAGCATCAACGCTAAACTACCGACATGCACCCACCCACCAAATTCTCCCTTCAAGACGCCAACGGTCAGGAAATGCAGTTCCCGCCGCAGGGTCCCGTCCTGCTGGCCCTGGTCAAGGAAGACTGCGATACCTGCAACCTCACCCTGCCGCTGCTCGAAGCGGTTCACCGAGCCACTGACGACGGACTTGATGTCTGGGTCGCCGTACAAAAGACCGAGGACATCCCTGTCCTCAAGGACCGTCACGATCTGACCATGCCGTTGCTGGACGACGACGCGCTCGATCTGTCCTATGAGACTGATATCGATACCGTCCCGACGTTGTTCCTCTACGACCAGGAACAGAACTGCACATTGCAGACATTCGGCTTCGACAGGCATGAGTGGCGTGAAATCGCCAGCGAGTCGATGGCGCTCGCCGGCCGACCCGATGGCGATACCGACATCGATTGGGATGCTCTTCCTGTCCAGCGTCCCGGATGCGGCGCACGCAACTACGAGCCCGGCGTGTACGAGCGGCTGCAAGCGATCAAGAGCGGCGATCTGCTCTCGCGCCTCGTCGATCTCGCGTCCAGCGACGACATTCACGACTTCATGTACGAGCAGGGCTACACCGACGGCTTCCCCGTCGTGCCGCCGACGCGCGAGCGCGTCTGGAAGATGCTCCAAGGAACGGACCGCGATCCTCAGGACGAGGTAGCCATCGTGCCGCCCAATTTGGCGCCGATTACGGTTGAAAAGATTGCGATCAACGCGGTCATGGCTGGAGCCAAGCCTGAGTACATGCCATCGATCATTGCGCTCGTTGAGATCGCCTGTACTGACAGCTTCAATATCCACGGTGTGCTCGCGACCACAATGGGCGCTACGCCGGTCGGCATTTTCAACGGACCGATTCGAGACCGAATCGGGATGAACTACCTCCACGGAGCGTTGGGATCCGGCAACCGAGCCAACGCAGCCATCGGCAGGGCTCTGCGGCTGTGTGTGCGAAATGTCGGTGGCAGCGTCCCCGGCGGCACCGATCGAGCCACGCAGGGTGGCCCGCATCGGTTAACGATGAACTTCGCCGAGAATGAAGACGCCAGCCCGTGGGAGTCGCTCGCTGTTGAATACGGGTTCGAACCCACCGACGACGTCGCCACACTCATGGCAATGTCCGGCGGCCCCGCCACCATCGCCGATGAACGCTCGCGAGAAGCCCGAGGCATGGCCGGCACGCTCGCTATGTCGATGAGCTGCATGCAAGACCCGAAGTCTCCGATGGTCGACACGCTCGTCGTGCTCTCGCCCGACCACGCGGGCATCTTTGGCCGCTCTGGCTGGTCCAAGGACGATGTGCGCGAATGCATCATGGAAGAAACGGCCATCCCGCTGAAACACCGGCTTCGCTCCGATGACGCCGGCTGTGGACTCCCGCCAAGCGTCGTTGAGCGGTTCGGCGGCGAGGCAGCGCTCGATCTCCCCGTGCCGAAGTTCCGCGAGAAGTCCAACATCATCCTCGTCGTCGCAGGATCGTCCGCGGCCAAGTTCTCCACCATCCTCGGAGGCTGGGCTGCTG
Source organism: Dehalococcoidia bacterium (assembly GCA_965207365.1). GTDB lineage: Bacteria > Chloroflexota > Dehalococcoidia > Bin125 > Bin125 > Bin125. Next base: position 3,177,066 of record OZ242281.1, read on the forward strand.
GCGCCTACTCCGTACCGACGAGCGCCACGATCGGACCGAACGGGGCATTGGAAGTCCGCGCCTCGAGAGAGTCCGACATGGACAAGCACGATTCGGGCGGACGGAATCTGGGAGCGTTTGAGCCGAGCGTCCGCCCAGACTGAGCCGGAGACCGGTGCTGGGGAAGAGTAGACTGCTTATCAGACACACGGCGCGCCGCGACCCTGCAGTCGGCGCGTTGATGGAGAGGTCCAATGGTTACCCAGATCCTTGATCCAACCGACGAACGAGTGCCGATCAAGCGCTCTCTCACGCCGCGCCCCGAAGCGCTGCATGGGACGATTGCCCTGCTCGACATCTCCAAGCCGCGCGGAGACGTCTTCCTCAACCGACTTGAGGAACTCCTGCACGAACGCGCACCCGGTGTAGAGACGCGGCGCTTCATGAAGCCGACCGTCGCCAAGCCGGCCCCGCAACCCATCAAAGATGCAATTCTGGAGGAGTGCGACTTCGTCATCGAAGCGCTCGCTGATTGAGGATCCTGCACGACGTGCAGTGTGCACGACACCGTTTTCTTCGAACTGCAGGGCAAGCCCAGCGTCTTCGTCGCTACTTCCGAGTTCATCAAGGCCGCCAGCCACCAGGCTGAGCGTCTCGGACTCGAGGAAGTGCGTCGCGTCTTCATCCCGCATCCGATGCAGGACCGCACCGATGCCGAGATGCACGATCACGCCGAACGCTTCATCGACGAAATCCTCGACACCTTGATGGCTCCGGTCGAATAGCTCTCAGACCGCCTCTTCTGAGAGCGCCGAAGCTATCCAATCCCCTCTCCCTCCGGGAGAGGGTTAGGGTGAGGGCCCTCCCTTGAATAGAGAGGGTTCTTATCTGCTGAACAAGGCATTGCCGTGCCCGGCGAAACCGACTTCTACTCTCGAATCATCGAAATCGCCGAGCATGACGATGTCTACGAGTTCATGTTCGCCCAGGGAATCACCGACGGCCTACCCGTCATCCCGCCCACTCGTGAGCGTGTCGACCGAATGCTCGCCTGCGCTCCAGAGCACTGGAGCGATCCACAGAAGATCGTCGCGACGCTACCGCCCAACACGGCGCCGATGAGCGTCGAGAAGGCAGCCATCAACGCGGTCATGGCTGGCTGCAGTCCCGAGTGCTTCCCCACAGTCCTGGCTTCCGTCGAAGCCGCCGCCGGCGGGCAGTTTCCCCTGCACGGGTCAATCGCCACGACGGCCGGACTCGCGCCGATGATGCTGGTCAACGGACCAGTCCGCGAACAGATTGGCATGAACTGGGGACTCAACGCCCTCGGTCAGGGCAATCGAGCAAATTCGACCCTCGGTCGCGCACTCCGCCTGATGCTGCGCAACATCGGCGGAGCCGTGCCCGGCGAGATCGAACAGGCGATCCAGGGTGGCGGCCACAAGTGGACGCTCAGCTATGCGGAGGACGAGGACTACTCGCCCTGGGAACCATTCCACGTGGAGCATGGCTACGAACCCGACGACAGTGTCGTCTCGCTAATCCCGATCACTGGCGGTCCACGAGTCTGCATCGATCAGACCAGCCGCAACGGGCGGGCGCTCACCGGCTCAATCGCGATGGCCTTCCAGCAAGTGGTCAAGCCGCGGGGTCAGGTCTCACCCACGATGTTCGTGATCAGTCCCGAGCACGCCGATGTCTATCGGGCCGACGGCTGGTCAAAGGACAACATCCGCGAAGCGATCATGGAATTCACCGCGCTCCCGCTCCATGAGCGTCTGGCCACGCCGACCATGGGTGGCGGCATCAACGAGTACCTGCCAGAGCAGCACGGCCTGACCGAGGAACAGCTCGACATGCCTATGTCGAAGGTGGCTGATCCCTCGTTCATTCAGATCACGGTCGCTGGCAGCCACGCCGGCAAGTGGACCAGCATCTACCAGGGCATCTTCGGCGACGGCAATCCTCTAGCGCCTCCGCCAACGTTCGTGCCCCCGTCCGCTCTCGTTCGTTCATGACCAAGCTTGGCTCGCGCACCATTGATGTCGCCGACCACGACGACATCTACGAATTCCTCTTCGACCAACGCGTGACCGACGGCCTACCAGTGGTCCCCCCAACTCGCGAACGGGTCGAGCGCATGCTGGCGAACGCAAATTGCTTTCCTGAACAAGTGATCGGCAAAATCCCGCCTAACTACGCGCCGGCAACGGTCGAGAAAATCGCAATCAACGCGGTCATGGCCGGAGCATCGCCAAGCAACATGCCGGTGATCATTGCCGCCGTAGCCGCGGCGGCTGGCGGCCAGTTTCCCTTGCACGGGACGATCGCCAGCACCGACGGCATCTCGCCGATGATGATCGTCAATGGCCCGATTCGCGAGCAGATCGGGATGAATTGGGGACTCAACGCACTGGGACAGGGCAATCGCGCCAACATGACCATCGGCCGAGCCTTGCGGCTGGTCTTGCGCAACATCGGCGGCGCTCGCAAAGGTGAGATCGACCAGACCGTCCAGGGCGGCGCACACAAGTTCACGCTGACCTTTGCCGAGCACGAGGATGCCTCGCCCTGGCAACCGCTGCACGTCGAGCACGGATACCTGCCCGACGAGAGCGTCGTCACGTTGTTGCCCGTGATCGGCGGACCTCGAGTGTGTATCGACGAGTACAGCCGCACAGCAAGAGCGCTCGTCGGCTCCCTGGCGATGGGATTTGACTGCATCTTCAGCCCCAACGGGCAGATCGGCCCGTCCATGCTGGTGATCAGTCCTGAGCACGCCGGTGTCTTTCGACAGGACGGCTGGACCAAAGCCAACATCCGCGAAGCGATAGTGGAACTCACTGCGCGACCGATCCGCGATCGTCTCGCCACCGACCGAGTCGGTGGAGGCATCACCCAAGCCACACTCGAGCGAGAAGGCATCACCGAAGCGGACCTCGATCGTCCGATGTCGAAGGTCGCCCATCCGTCCCACATCCAGATCGCCGTCGCCGGATCAACCGCCGGAAAACGCACCGGAATCTACCCGGGAATCGTCCGCAGAATGGACCCTGAGCACATGGATGTCTTCAGCCCAGTCTCCGCACGAATCGATCCGTTGTGACCTTGCCCCGTGTCGAACCCGCCCGGCTCGACAACTTGCGGGAACATCTCGCAACACAGCCTCGCGTGACCATCGAGATTGGCGACCGGCAGCTCGAACTCATGACCCGGCACGGACTATTTTCCGCCCGAGCGCTCGATGAAGGCACCGCTCTACTGCTCCGAGAACTCGAGCAGCTTTCGCCGGCGACACGAGTCCTCGACCTCGGTTGCGGTTACGGTGCAATCGGGTTGACGTTGGCCGTTCGCTGGCCTGATTCGAAGATCGATATGGTCGACACAGACATCCGCGCCGTTGAGGCCGCAAACGACAACGCGGCTCGAAACCGTCTGGACAACGCCACGGCGACGCTCAGCGACGGCATTCGCGACCTGCCCCGTCAGTCCATCGGAACGTACGAACTCGTGGTTTCCAACCTGCCCGCACAGGCCGGGAACGACGCACTCGATCAGCTATTGCTCGAGGCACACGATGCCCTCAGCGACGGCGGCTCGCTTGTCGTCGTCGCAGTCAATGGATTGCGCCGCTATCTGCAGCGCCGTCTGGCGATGATCTTCGCAGCCGGTCAGGTCGCGAAAGTTCATCAGGGACCGCGACACACAGTCCTTGAAGCGGCGAAACTATCGACATGAGCGCACAGTCGCCACCAACGCGACCCGGCATGACGGAACCGCTGAGAATACGAGAGTTCCGACTGCTCTTGACCGGCTTCATCGTCGGACAGTCGATGATGCCGCTGCAGTTCGTCGCCTCAATCGCCTGGATTCAGTTTGTCGCCGACGACAGCGTCGAGATCATCATGGTAGGAGCGATCGGCACGATTCGCGGTATCGGGATGATCGGCTTCGGTTTGTTCGGCGGGGCGCTCGCCGACCGCTTCGACCGCCGCCGGCTGCTGATGGTCACACAGGCGATTGCGTTTGTCTCCAACATTCTCATTGCAGTCGTCATGTGGACAGGTTCGGGCACCTCTACGGACATCATCCTCTTCTTTGCGCTGACCATCATCGCCTCATCGGCCCATGCAATCGACGGACCCACAAGAAACGCAATCACTCCCGAGATTCTGGGGCCACGACTGACCCCGGCGGGCATCGCTCTGAACTCAGCCGCGATGCAATTCGCCATGCCGATTGCGATCTTCGCTTCCGGCCTGTTGATCGATCACCTGGGCCACGGAGCGGTATTCGCCATCTCCTCATTCGGACATTTCGGCGAGGTGCTCATCCTCGCGATGATGTCCTACCGAACCGTGTTTTCCGCTGCGCACATGGCTGCCAGACGCGGTCAAGGCCCTGGACAGGCCATCCGCGACATCGGTGCCGGCCTGCGTTACGCGCGCTCCAAGCCGGTCATCCTCTGGACCGTGTTCATCGTCGTCATGATGATGTCGCTGATCATGCCGCCCACCGGAACCCTCGGACCGCAGTGGGTGACCACCGTCGTCGGCGCGACCTGGTCGGAGTTCAGCTACATCGCCGTCTTCTGGGGCGGCGGTGCCATGATCGCCTCACTCTTCCTCGTCCGCTTCTCGTGGGTCGAGCGCAAGGGTCTCCTGACCGCGCTCGGTGTCATGGTCATGGCCCTCGGATTCGTAGTCTTCACAAACCCGCCGACCGTCGTCAACGCCATGATGGGCAACCTGCTGCTCGGTGTTGGCATGTCGATCGCAATGGTTTCGGCCAATGCGACCCTCGCCTACGAGACCCCCAACGAGATGCGTGGCCGGATTATGGGGTTGGTCTTCCTCGGCATGGGCATCGCCCAGGCTGTCGGCCTGCCGCTTGGCGCCGTCGCCCAGACGCTGACAATGGAGACGCTGTTCCCGCCTATGTCCTACGCCGTCATCGCGCTGCTCGCCGCGATCATCCTTCTGCGCCCGGTCATCCTGCGCGCCCGAGTCCCTCAACACCCGCCTGAGTCCATCGTTGCCTCGGCGCCCGCCACAGCACGCAAGGTGCTCAACGGCGCGGCGACGTTCATCGTTCGCACCGCGCCGAATAAAGCCCTCTCGAGCCTGCGATAACATTCAACCAACTCGAAACCGCTCAGAACCAAGCATCCCAGCCGAGGGAGTCTCCACCATGGAATATCGATTCAGCGACAAAGCGCTCGCCTTCGAAGCCGAAGTCAACGAGTTTCTCGACCAGTCATGGCCCCCCGAGCTCAGGGCGACCATCGGCGATCCGACCACGGATACGATGGACGAGGAGCGCGGATTCCGAAAGCTGCTCGCCGAGCGCGGCTGGCTGACCATGTCCTGGCCGGCCGAGTACGGCGGTCAAGAGCGCTCGCTCGAGGAGCAATACCTCTTCTGGGAGGCGATGAACTACGCCGGTGCGCCGCAGGCGACCGTCGCCACACAGCAGGTTGGCCCGACGCTGATGCGGTTCGGCACCGACGAGCAGCAGGAACGCTTCCTGCCGCCAATCGCGCGCGGAGAAGTCGAATTCGCCCTCGGTTACACGGAGCCCGACGCTGGTTCCGACCTCGCCTCGCTGCAACTGCGCGCGATCAAGGACGGTGACGACTACATCCTCAATGGAATCAAGCGCTTCACCTCTGGAGCCCATCGCAGCGAATACGTCTGGCTCGCCACTCGGACTGACCCGGACGCGCCCAAGCACCGTGGCGTCTCGATGATGTTGGTTGACATGAAGTCTCCCGGCATCACGGTCAAGCCGCTCTGGACGATGGCCGGCTATCGAACCAACGAGGTGTACTTCGAAGATGTGCGCGTCCCGACTAACGTCCTCGTCGGAGAGGAGAACCGCGGTTGGTACTACGCTGCGCATGCGCTCGACCGCGAACGGATTTCGATTTTCACCGTCTCATCCGTCCGGGCGGTCTACGACAATTTGATGGAATGGGCCAGGTCCGACACACCGATGGGCCGCCCAATCGACGACGCCGGGATCAAGGGGACGATGGCCGAGTTCAAGGTTCAACTCGAAGTCCTGCAACACCTGAGCTTCCGCATCCTCGACATGCTCAAGCGCGAAGAGTCGCCCAACTACGAGGCCAGCCAGGTCAAGGTCTTCTCCACCGAGATGATGCAGCGCCTGCAGAACTTCTCATTGCATGCCATGGGACTCTACGGACAGCTCAACGGCAATGACCCGAGAGCGCCAATCGACGGCTCCTCCGAAAACGGCTACCTCGCCGCAGTCATGCCAACCTTCGGAGCCGGAGGAAACGAACTACAAAGAAACATCATCGCCCAACGAGGCTTCGGCCTGCCCCGCGCGTAAGCTGTTGACTTAGACGTTGTTGTTCTCCGTCATTGCCGCGCTCCGTCGCGGCAATCTCGCCGAGCCCAGCACACACCTCAGTCAACAACTCAGCGAGATACCCGCGTGTAAGCTGCTGACTTCGACCTTTGTCTTTCTCCGTCATTGCCGCGCTCTGTCGCGGCAATCTCGCTGAGGCCCGGCGCACACCTCAGTCAGCAACTCAGCGAGATACCCGCCGCAAGCGCGGGTATGACGGAGTGGAACGATCGCCTTCAGCTCTCCGCCGACTATGTGCGATTGGCGAAGCCGCAGAACCTACTTCGCCGACCCGGTCCCCTCGACATGCGCCGCCAGCCAGCGTCGGGTGTTTGGCGCAATCTCCTCAGGCAAATCCGGCAGCACTTCCTGGAGCCACTGCAGATCGGCCGGGGTGTCTAGATCGAACGCCCACACATCGATCCGCGCCTCGCGGAACGGAACCCCGGCCTCGCCGGCCGCTGCCGCCGACTGCGCATGCGCACGCGCAGACGACGGACCAAACTGCGGCGCGATTACGTCCGGCGGTCGCAGAAACAGACCATTCGTGCCGCCGTTATGTGCGGGCGCCACGACGACCGCCGGGCCGTCGGGCGCAGATGACACCGCCAGGTCCACCGCATCCGGCGTAATCAGCGGCACATCAGCCGGCACGACCAGCAGCGCGTCCGCGTCCGACAGTGCTTCCTGCGCAAACGAGACCGCGCGGTTGTAGCCCAGGCGCAGCTCGGTTTGATCGAGGAAACCCACGTTCAGTCGCGCCGCTTCGTCTCGAGCTTCTGAGTCTCGCGAGGCAATCACCACCCGATTAATCGACTCCGCCGCCACGAGCGCCGCGACTACGTCATCCAGCATCGCCAGTACCAGTGCGTTGCGATCATCGACATCCAACAGCGCCGCTAACCGACGCTTACCGGCCGGTAGGCCGCGAACCGGAACAACCGCAACCACGTCTGCCGTGTCAGCCGGCATCGAGCGCCGCCTTCAGTGTGCCCGTTGCCAACGCCATCTTCGTCTCCATGTCCTTCATCAGTGTCGCCATCACGACGACGCGCATCCCCGTTTCTGCTTCAATCTCGGACGCCAGCGATGCGTCTTCCTCGTCCAGAATGAAGACATCGGCCAGCAAGCCATAGATTCGCGCCACGCCAAGGGCCGAGACATCGTGGCCAAGGGACTGCAATATGTCGGCCGCCGGACCTTTGACCGCCTGACCGCCGATGATCGGACTAATCGCAACCACGGGCGCCGCACTCGATGTCACCGCGTCGCGTACGCCTGGAACGCTGAGAAGCGGGTCGATGCTGAGGAACGGATTCGACGGAGCGATGACAATGACGTCGGCCTCCTGCAAGGAATCAATCACGCCCGGCGCTGGACTGGAACTGTTTGCGCCATCGAAACGCAGGGAGTGAACCGGATCGGCCGCTCGGCGTTTCACGAAGTAGTCCTGAAAAGCCAGCTCGCCCGAATCGGTCTGCACAACAGTCCGCAACCGATCATCGGTGACCGGAGTGATCGCCAATTCCAGACCGAGTCGGCTAATCAAGTCCCGGGTAATCGCTGAGAGCGGGTCGCCCTGTGACAACCGATGTGTCCGATACAGGTGTGTGGCCAGATCGAGGTCGCCAATCATGAACCAGTCTGGACCGCCCAGTTCCGAAAGCCGGTCCAGCGTCCGTCGAGATTCTCCACGGAGGCCCCAGCCGGTCTCCGGATTGACAAGATCGGCCAGTGTGTAGGTGACCGTGTCGAGGTCGGGGGAGATGTGTAAACCAGACCACTCCATGTCGTCGCCAACATTCACGATGGCAGTGACATCTGTCGGCGGTACGACCCGAACTAGACCGTCCAGAAACCTCGCAGCTCCCACACCGCCGGCAAGGACCGCGACCCGGCTCACGCCTGGTCTCCTGGTGCGCCGAACAATGTCAGGGACAGATCAATATCGCCGTCGTCGCGTTGACGCAGCACTAGTTGGCCGTCGATACCGCTCAATTGCAGATCCAGGTTGTCTGGCGACGCGCCCTGAGCGTCTCGATCAAATTCAATCACTGCGAATGTGCCGTCCGATCCCTCGTGAATCTCGAGGCTCAACTCTGCCTCCTCAACCTGGCCGTCGCGGTCAACAACCAGCCTCAACGCAGCGTCGGCAACATCAGTATCGCCCACGATCTCAACGTGTCGGCTGCCGTCGAGTTGCCGTTCATCTTCGACTAACGCGGCGGTCATCTCAATCAGTCTCACGTGCGAATCGTACAACCGAGTTGCGCGTGTGCCGGTCCGGGCATGAGGTTGACCCACACTCCAGCACCCGTGACGCTTGCCTACATGCTCATCGATATGCACACCCACACGTCGGTCTACTCGACCGATAGCAACCTGCTGCCCCACGAAGCGCTCGAGCGAGCAGCCGAGCGAGGCATCGACGGCGTCATCTTGACCGAGCACGATGTCGTCTGGGCGGCCGACCGAGCCGCCCGGCTTGCCGAGCAAGTCGGCATTGTCGTGCTACCTGGAGTGGAAGTGACGACCGAACTTGGGCATGTGCTGGTCTATGGTCTGGCCTCGCTGGTGCCCCGGATCACGGATGCAAAACGCCTGCGAGCGCTATGCGACGAGCACAAGGCCTTGATGTATCTGGCCCATCCCGCCCGAGATCCCGGCTTGCGCATCCCGCGAGCTGCCATGGAGTTGTTCGACGGCGTCGAAGGCCTGAACGGCTGCGACGGGCCGCTGCAAAATCAAAGCGCGTCGTCCCGGGGACGGACCAGGCCACTCCCACCGATCGGCGGCAGCGACTCCCATGCCTTGCACGAGGTCGGAACGGCCGCGACCGAGTTCGAGGCAAATATCCGCAACGTGGACGATCTGATGAAGGCGCTGCGCAGCGGAGACTACCGACCTTCAGCCTTGTCCTACTAGAGACTGATGCATATCCTCCGATTCCCCTCTCCCCCCCTTGCGGGGGGAGATGTCACGGAGTGACAGAGGGGGGGTCAGCTGGCGACGACCAGATAGGGCCAACAGGCAGGAGACCCCCCTCTGCCTTCGGCATCTCCCCCGCAAGGGGGGAGAAGGGGAGTTGTGCATCAGTCTCTACTAAGCTCAGGGCCAAGAGCGCTGAACATGGAGCGCCGAACATGGAGCGCCGTACATGGGCCGATTCGAGCCTCTAGAAGAATCAGCGCCGCCGCCCCGAGGATTGTTCGGAGCGATTTGCGCCGCCTGCGGTAAGAACACCAATCTGGGCGTCAAATTCTGCACGTCCTGCCAGGTGCTTCGCTCGGACGCTGAACATGGCCACTCGCCGCGTTACGCGGCAACCCGACTGTCACGCTTCATGGGCGCCCTTGCCGACGGACTGATTCCAAGCGTGATCGGCCTGATCATTGGGTTGCTCAGCGTCGGAGGCCTGCTATCGCTCGAACTCTGGCTAGGTTCTGTAATCTGGCTGATCTGGTTCGCTGCCATCGCGAGGCGCGGCCAGACGCCTGGCAAACAACTCGTCTCGACGCAGGTCGTTCGCACAGATGGCGCATCCGCGTCACGCAAGCTGATGTGGGCGCGTGAAGTCGGGTATCGCATCGCGGTCAATGTGCCCATGCTCCTGATCGGCTCCCTCTACCCGGATTCTGCGATCGCCAGCATCGTGGTTGTGCTGATCGCGATGGTGGTCGTCGCCGACGGTGTCGCCATTTTCTTCAGCCCCGACAGGCAGACGCTCCACGATCGCGTCTTCGGCACGCTGGTCATCAGCATCCGGCCAGTCAAGCAAACCAGCGCGGAGCTTCGTGCACTATGACTTCGTCCTCGGACAGGACGTTCGTCCTTGAATGTGATTCTTGCCATCGGCCGACTGGACCGGGCGCTTACTTCTGCGCCAGTTGCGATGTTCTCAGCCACGACCCTCAGCGACGCTCGTTTGCAGCGTCGCGCTGGTCACGACTCGGAGCCTTTCTGCTGGACTACCTGATTATCTGGCTGACGATCGGCATCGGCTGGCTGGTCTGGTTGGCAATCGTCGCCCGTCGAGGTCAATCGCCAGGCAAATCGCTCTTGGGCCTGTACATCCTGAGAACCGATGGCGAACAGCCAACGACTGGTTATGTCTGGTTCCGCGAGTTTGGTTGGGACGCAGCGGTTGGCTTGATCGCTGTGGCTTTACTCGTCGGGTTGGGAGCGGTCGCCAGTTCCGTCGGTGAATTCCTCATCCTCTGGTTCTGGCTGACTGTGCTGTTCTGGGCAGTCTCCTTCTTCGACGCCGCCTGGTTGCTCTGGGACCGCGACCGCCAGACGTTGCACGACAAGGTCATGGGCACTCTCGTCGTTGAACGCATCAAGGAGCCCCGATGACACCTGATGGACGCATTGCACGCTGGCGATTGGGGCGATTGGGCCTGACCAGCCAACTGCCCTAGCCTCCTGGCGGAGGGCGAACCATGTCTACGCCCAACCCGAGCAGTACCAGTGCGCTGCGCCCCCAGAGTTGCCCCGTCTGCACTGAGTATCCAGGTGTCGGAGCATTCTGCAGCGAGTGCGGCGTGCTCACATCTCATCCCACCTCAGGCGACTACGCAGCGCCCTACCTGCTCCGGCTCGGCGGAGAGCTTCTGGACCTCCTGCTCTTCCTGCTGCTGCCGGTCTGGCTGGTCTGGATGTGGAGTTCCTCGCGGGACTGTCAGTCACCGGCAAAGTCGCTGCTCAACCTGTACGTGATTTCAGAGTCCGGTCAGCCGATCACGCCACAACGCATGTGGGTGCGAGAATTGGTGATCAAACGCCTGCTACTAGGTCTCGTCGGTTACGCGTTCAGCTTGCTCGGACCGATCATCAACGCCGGCTGGATCTTGATGAATCCCGATCGCCAATGCGTTCATGATCGCTTCGTGGGAACGCTCGTCGTCGTGCGCCGTGACGCGCCCCAACTGGCGACCGAGCGAGCCACATTTGCTCAAAGCGAAGTGCGAATGCCACCACCGGCGCCTTCTGGGCCACGAGTCGCCCCGACATTGCCTCCAACACCGAGCGCGACACCAGGCCAATCAGCGTCTGAGACCACGCACTCCGACAGCCCAAGACCTGCTAGGAAGGTTCCGACTTCGCCGGAGCTCGAAGCGCTCGAGCGTGAGCGATCGGCACTCTCGCAGGCCGAGTACGAGCGCCGACGCCAGGCGCTGCTCAAGGAACTCGAGGAATCAGCCTGAGCTCGCTATGAGCAGCCTGACGTTGCGCCGCAATTCATGCAGCGGAAGCACGATCCGGAACGGACCATGATCGATCCGCATTCCGCACATGGCGGAGCGTCGAGCTGATTCTGGAATCCGGCCGCCGAGGAGGAGTCCACCAATGGAACCGCGACCGGCGTCGGAGTCACCGGCGACGGTCCAGCCGACTCATCGGCGAGCTTGACCTCGTCCGCCGACATCGCCATCCGCGCTTGCTGGGCCACCGTGTCCGAGGAGTCCTCGTTCAGATATCTCGTGCCCATCCAGCGGAACACGTAGTCGAGGATCGAGTCCGCATGCGGAATCTCCTTCGACCGCGTCCAGCCACTTGGTTCGAAGCGCATGTGCGCAAACTTCTTGACCAGCGTCGACAGCGGAACACCTGATTGCAACGCAACCGATGTCAACGTTCCGACCGCATCCATCAGCCCCGAAACGGCCGAGCCTTCCTTGGAGATGTGTACGAACACCTCGCCTGGCTTACCGTCCTCGAATTCGCCAATCGTCATATAGCCTTCGTGCTCGCCGATCGTGAACTTGTGGGTCAGCGCGCTGCGCTCGTCGGGCAATCGATGGCGGCGATACGCCGGCGGCGACTTCGCACTCTCGATGACGACAGGTTCATCCATCGGCGACGACGGTCCCGCGTCAACCGCGACCTGCGCCACCGCGGGACCGCTGCGCTCGCCGGTCTCCAGCGGCTGAATCCGCTTCGAGTTGTCGCGATAGATCGCGACGGCCTTGACGCCCAGCTTCCATGCGTCGATGTAGGTCTGCATGATCTCGTCGACGGTGGTGTGCTCGGGCACGTTGACCGTCTTCGAGACCGCGCCGGAGAGGAACGGCTGCACCGCGCCCAGCATCCGGATATGACCGGAAGGAGCAATACTTCGCTGCCCCGACTGAGCTTTGAACGCACAGTCGAAGATCGCCAGGTGCTGCGAGTTCAGGTCCGCCGCGCCTTCAATCGTCCCCGTCTCGTCGATGTGCTCACCGATGCGCTCGATTGCGTCCTCGGCATAGCCCAGGCGCCGCAGCGCAGCCGGCACCGTGCGGTTGACGATCTTGAAGTAGCCGCCGCCGGACAGATTCTTGTACTTGACCAGCGAGATATCGGGCTCTACGCCGGTCGTGTCGCAGTCCATCATGAAGGCAATCGTGCCGGTCGGAGCCAGCACCGTCGCCTGCGCGTTGCGATAGCCATGCGCCTCGCCCAGCTCAACCGCCTGACGCCAGGCGTCGTCAGCGGCAGCGCGAACGGCCGCGGGCACGCTCGACAGCCCGTCGATCCTGCCGACTGACGCCTGGTGCTTACGCATCACGCGCAGGAACGGTTCGCGGTTGTCGGCGAATCCGGCAAATGGACCGATTCGTTCCGCGATCCGGGCAGACTGCAGATATCCCTCACCGGTCATCAACGCGGTCACCGTCGCGGCCAGCGCCCGACCCTCGACCGAGTCATAGGGCAGTCCGCGAGCCATCAGCAGCGCGCCGAGATTCGTGTAGCCAAGCCCCAGTGGCCGGTACTTCTCCGAGTTCTCGCCGATCAGAGGCGAGGGATAGGAGGCGTTGGAGACCAGAATCTCCTGCGCCGTAATGATCACCCGGCAAGCATGCCGATACGCATCGACATCGAACTCGTGCGTTTCAAGGTCATAGAACTTCAGCAAATTCAGAGACGCCAGGTTGCAAGCCGTGTCATCCAGGAACATGTACTCGGAGCACGGGTTTGACGCATAGATTCGGTCGGTGTTGGAGCATGTGTGCCAGTCGTTGATCACCGTGTCGAACTGCATCCCCGGGTCGCCGCACTGATGCGTCGCCGCCGAGATGGCGCGCAGGATCTCACGAGCCGGAATCTGCTCTACCACATTCTTGCTGACCACTTCGCGAGTCGCCCACATCCCGTTCGCTTCGACCGCCTGCATGAACTCATCGGCGACGCGGACAGAGTGGTTCGCGTTCTGGAACGACACCGAAGAGTAGGCGTCGCCATTGAGCGAGCCGTCGTAACCGGCATCGATCAGCGCCCACGCCTTGCGCTCTTCGTCGGCCTTGCAGCCAATGAACTCCATCACGTCCGGGTGATCCGAGTCGAGGATGATCATCTTCGCCGCGCGGCGCGTCTTGCCACCCGACTTGATCACATTGGCGAACGCGTCATAGCCACGCATGAACGAGACCGGTCCCGACGCCTTTCCGCCGCCGGTCAGCGACTCACGGCTCGATCGCAGCGTCGACAGGTTCGATCCCGTGCCGCTACCCCACTTGAACAGCAGCGCTTCGCGCTTGGCCAGGTCCATGATCGACTCCATCGAGTCCTCGACAGAGTTGATGAAACAGGCCGAGCATTGCGGTGTCTCCTCAACGCCGACATTGAACCAGACCGGCGAGTTGAACGCCGCGTGCTGATTGATCAGCAGATAGCGCAGCTCCTGCAAGAACGCCGAGGCCGCCGCGCCGTCGCTGAAGTAGCCACCCTCGCGTCCCCATCGCGTGATCGTCTCGACCACGCGATCGACCAGGGTTTTCATCGACGTCTCGCGCTGAGGCGTGCCGGTTTCACCCCAGAAATACTTGGAGGCCACAATGTTCGTCGCCGTCTGCGACCAGAACGATGGCGTCTCGATGTCGGTCTGCTCGAAGATCACCTCGCCGGAATCAGACGTGATCGCCGCCGTGCGATACGTCCATTCAATCTGTGCGTAGACATCCTCACCAGGCTGGGTGAAGTGGCGGCCAATCAGCGGCTCGCGGACGACACGTGCAACAGGCTGGACGGAAGTGGTCTCCTCAACAGTCGCTTCTCCCGCGAATGCAGCAGTCGCTTCGTCAGCAGCATCAGTGTGGTCGTCGGCGCGAGTCATGTCCATTACTCCTACATCGACAATAGTAGCACACCTGTTCACCACCTGAGAATGGCAAGTATGCGACTATGGTCGTCGCTTATGTTGTGTCCCCGGCTCGGCAACCAGTCAAGGGCCGCTCGGGTGAGAGCCAAATGTTCAACTGATTTAGCAGTTGGACAGTTAGTCTAGCCACAATCGAGCGCTGTTGCACAACCGACGAGTGCTCGAAGCACAAACCGCTGGTCGTTCACCGCGTCTCGACTTCGTCCTGATTCCGGCGGATGCACGGGTACACTAGTTGCGCCGACCAGCTTGGCGACTACCCCTGCCCACATCTCCACAGAAAGCGTTGAGAACGTGGACGCTCCTATTCACTTGCCCCTGCTGCCTTGCGGCATCGGATCCACTCGACACACCGACTCCAGCGAAGCGACTGCCGAAATCCTCGAAGATTACTGGCGCCTCCCGTTCTGGCCGCAATTGCCGAACCGAACGCCCGAGGAACAGATGATCCCGCAGACCGCGCTCTCCCTACCAGGAGCGTCGTGGGACGGCGATTACATCACCTGGTCTGGCTCGCTGTCCGAGTCTGACATAGCCGATGCCGGTCTGCCGCCTCGTGATCGCGCTGCAGGCCTGTACGAGCTCCTCGACCGGTTGCCGACAGTATCTGAGGAACGCAAGTCGAATGTCGTCAAAGGTCAGATCGTCGGCCCGCTCACGCTGTCGCGTTGGACTCGCGACGCCTCCGGCAAGGCCCCGCACGAGAGTCTGCAAACCCTTGAGCAACTCGCGGCATGGCTCGGCGCCGCTGCGGCGGAGCAAGCGCGAGTCTTTCAGCGGCTCGGCCAACAGGTGATCATGCTCTTCGACGAGCCCGAACTGGCTTCAGTTGGAGAACCGGCCATCCCACTTCCCTGGCGTGAAGTCATTCCAGTGCTGCGCGCCGCAATCGAGCCCGTCCAGCGCGTCGGCGCGCTCGCCGGCATCCACTGCTGCGCTTCACCGAACTGGACTCGGATTCTCGACTCCCGGCCCAACCTGATCCACTTCGATGCTCGTGAGGGACACGTCGACGATGTGATCGAGCATCACCGCGCAGTCCGCGAACACGTGGCCCGCGGCGGTTATCTCGGTTGGGGTCTGTGGCCCACCGATGGCCTCGGCCCGATGCCGTTCGACTCAAAGGACATGCAGTACTTCCTCGCCCACAAGGCGCGAGACCTGTCGTTCGTTGACGCCTCAGTCGGCCTGATTTTCAAACGCTCGATGCTGACCGGAGTCTGCGGTGGCGCGGGACTCGATGCCGCGACCGAGCGACAAGTGGCGCGCGACCTCGAGGAACTATCTATGGGCATCAGGCATCGCTATTGGATTGCCGCAACCACCGATGTCGACCCCGACTCGCCACTGACCTAAGAGGGTCGCTGTTCCAAGCGCGGGCCGCTCTAGTTCTCGCGGTAACGCTCGAGGAACTCCAGCATCAGCCGGTTGACATCTTCCGCGCCTTCCTGCTGCACCCAATGTCCGCAGTCCGGCAGATACGTAATCTCGAATGGGCCGCCGAACAGGTTGTCCATGCCCTCGGTCAGTTCCTTGCCCAGAGCCGTGTCGCGTTCTCCCCAGAGCAGCAGCGTCGGCGCAGAGATCACAGGGAACTCCGTGGCCTCCGCGGGTGCGGACCCAAGCACACTGTCAAGTGCCTGAGCCAGCCCAACGAACCGCTGACCAAGACGAGCTCGAGAGTCCTGTGCTGAGGCGCGGACCGCCGCGCGATAGAAGTGCAGCGGCCCCGTCAAGCCGTTTCGCGCCGCCGCCCGGCGATACTCCTGCAATACCTCAGGCGGAAACGCCTCGGGATGTGCGGCGCTGTCGCGCAACGCCCAGCCCACGCGCTCGTAGTCATTGGTGGCCAACCAGCGCTCGGGCAGCTTTGGAATCTGAAACACGAACATGTACCAGGACCGGCCGATCTGGCGGAAGTTGATTTTGCCGCCAAATGCCTCCGCCATGCGCTCCGGGTGCGGCGCATTCATCACGACGAGACGTTCAACGGATGCCGGATAATCCATGGCGAACTGCCAGGCCACCGCCCCACCCCAGTCGTGACCGACGATGACTGCCTGTGCTCGACCGAAGTGAGCGATCAGACGCTGCACATCTTCCGTGAGCAGGTCCATTGAATAGTCCTGCACGTCCGAAGGAGCGTCGGAGAGGTTGTATCCACGAAGGTCGGGCGCCACGACCCAATACCCTGCAGCCGCCAGAGCCGGTATCTGTAGTCGCCACGACCACCAGAACTCGGGAAAGCCATGCAGCAAAATCGCCAACGGCGCGGAATCTAGGTCGCCCTCGGGACGGGCTTCGGCGTAATGCAACCGAACCCCACCGGCTCCATCGGCAAATCCATGAGTCCAGTTGCCTAGCGGTTCGGACTCAGTCGACGGGTCGCTCATGGCTGTGGCGTTCCAACGGCGTTCGGCGCCAGGAAGTCCAGCATCGCAGCGGTCACTTCCTGAGGCTTCTCTTGTTGGACCCAATGGCCGGCGTCATCAATCAACACGGTCCGCAAATCGTCCACCTGCTCAGCGGCTTCTTCCATGAACGGCAACCGCACCGCGCGGTCCTCCCGGCCCCAGATGAACTGGGTCGGACAGGTGATTCGCGCATTGCGGTCAGGCCAGGTCAGGAACCAGTTCGGCCAGTAGATCGATCGGTAGTACTTCATTGCCGATGACAGCGCGTTCGGCTGCTTCAGCGCCTCCGCGAAGATTTCGAGGTCTTTCGGAGTGAATGCATCCTCGTTATCGCCGACGCCTCTGAAGACTCGGCTGGTCGTCTCGTCAATGTCTGCCCAAGCCTTGCGCTCGGAAAGGCCCGGCACTTGCATCAGCAGTGCATAGGTGTTGTTCGGGTAGTTCCGTTTGCCCCAGTACCACGAGCGGACCAGCGGCGCGTTCATCACGATCAACCGATCGCAGGCTCGGGGGTAATCTATCGGGAACTGCAGTGAGATCACTCCGCCCCAATCGTGCCCGACGATGGTCGCCGATTGCTCTCCGAAGGCTCGAATCAATCCCCGAACGTCTTTGGTCAGGTTCTTGATGTCGTATCCACCGCGAGGCTTGTCCGACAGGTTGTAACCCCGCAAGTCAGGAGCGACGACTCGGAACCCCGCCTCGGCCAACGGGCCAATCTGGTGCCGCCACGAGTACCAGTGCTCGGGAAAGCCGTGTAGCAACAGGACCAGCGGGCCCTCACCCTGGGTCACGTAATGCAGGCGGACTCCGTTAGTCGTCGCGTAATCGTGGGTCCAACCTGCTGGATCGAATCCAGGCTCAACTGCATTCATGCAAACCTCCGCCTCGAGCGGCGCATTGATGCAGCCCGAGCATGCCGACGAAAACTGTTAGTTCAACCAGGCCAATGGATTCACGGCTTGGCCGTCAACGATGACCTCAAAGTGCAGGTGCGCACCGGACGAATTTCCGGTGTTTCCCACCGTTCCAATGTAAGCGTTGGACTCAAGCCATTCTCCCTCGCGAACCCAAATTTCATTCAAGTGCGCATAACGCGACCGATATCCGCCGCCGTGGTTGATTTCAATCCAGTTGCCGTAGGACGGATCCCATGTCGCAACCGACACCTGCCCCGCCGCCGCCGAACCAACGATCGTGCCGACTGCGGCGACAAAGTCCACCCCGGTGTGGTAGCCCACAGAGTTCGCACGAGGCGTGCCAAACAGGTCGCTGATCTCGTCGAATCCCAACGGCCAGACGAAGGTCGGCACTGTCCAGACCTGCGTGCCCCCGTTGCCGCCAGAGCTGGCGCTCGCGACGCTGCTGGTCCCTGGGAGCGATGCCGACCCATGCACCAGCAGCAACTGCTGCCCCGCATAGATCTGGTCAGGACTCGATATCGCATTGGCTGGGTAGGCCAGCGTCGCCTGTCGGTCGCTCTGGTAATTCTCCATTAGGCGATCAAAGAGATCGCCAGGTTGCACCGTGTAGACCAATCCATTGACGGGCGGCAACTGCAGTACCTGACCCACTGTCAGGTGATTCGGGTCGTAGATGTCAAAGTTGTTGAACAGAACCGTGGCCTCTTCCAGCCCGAACCGTGTCGCGATACTCGACGCGGTATCGCCCGCCTGAACCTCGTACGTGAACGACACGGGCAACTGCGCCGCCGCGTGCAGTCCCAGGTAGTCACGAATCCGCGACGCCGGATCGTCAAGCGCGGCTACCTCGTTAGACGTTTCGCTCCCTGCTGCATCCGTTGGGCTCGCCTCGACCTGTTGGGTGGATGCAACCGCCTCGGTAGTTTCAGCCGTTGTTGCTGAAGCGTCTTGTTCAGTTTCGATCGGTCGCGCCGGCGATGTGAGCACTGTTTGTTGCGTGCTTGCTTCTGCCGGCTCACTCCGCTGCTGCTCGGACGAAGTGGGCGGTGGCACGGTCGCGGGAGTGCTGGCCTCGGCGCGTGAGGCCTCCACAGTTGTCCCCGCGGGCAACTCCATGAGCGCTGCCCCATCGGAAGAAAGTCGCAGGTCGAACACGACGGCGAGCATTGCCACCAATGCCGCAGTTGTGACGATCAAGAGAGACCATTGCTGTCCGGTCACGGCGGTCCGCTGCGGCGGACTCTCGACCAAGGCCCAGCCGCCGAGGCGGCTACTGAGTAGCGGCTCGGCCAATCTCAGCATCCGCTCGGCCCCTCTGTCTACAGATGGTTATCAGCCACCCTCATTACGTCAGCAGCTTAACGCAAGTTTGCCCTGATTCGAGTCCGCGTGACAAGTCCCTTGCGATCAGCTACTATGAACGCGGTTGGGAATTGAGAGGAGGATTCGATGCGAAAGCTGAATATCCATCTCATCTTTGGAGTCCTTCAAGTTGACAGGCCGGGCTCCCGTTAGGGAGCCTAAGTCACACAAGAAGATGCGCCCCCGCTTAGGGGGCGTTGTCGTATCTGAGGACAATTCGCGCATGTCAACCCCGGCCGATCAGCTATCAGACGAGCATCAGGACTCCGTCGAACGTGCGGCTGCGCTGTTAGCCCAATCGCAGTACTGCATCGCGCTGACCGGAGCCGGTATCTCGGCCGAGTCGGGCATCCCCACATTCAGGGGCAAAGACGGCCTCTGGACGAAGCATGGAGAACCGCCGCTCAACCAGTACGAGGAGTTCTCCGCCGATCCGGCTGTGTGGTGGCAGAATGTCGCGGAACGCCGCCGAAACCCGGATGAACTGACGGCCACCATCGCCAACGCTCAACCCAACGATGCCCATTACGCCATGGCCGAGCTCGAGAGCATCGGCGTGCTCAAGCACATCATCACGCAAAACGTCGACGGGTTGCACCGCGTCGCCGGAGCGCAGAGCCTGACTGAGATTCACGGCTGCACCACTCTCCTCAGATGCATCAACTGCAACACCCGCTCACCGTTTGATGAGATTCCCGAGCTCTTCCCGCCGCGCTGCGACAAGTGCGGTGGCATCGTCAAGACCGATACGGTCATGTTCGGCGAACCGATTCCGCCCGACTGCCTCCAGCGCTGCTACGAAGAATCTTCCAAAGCCGACTGCGTCATTCTCGTCGGCACCACTGCTGTCGTTTCACCGGCAGCCGACTTTGCCTTCGCCATCGGACAGCGCGGGCACCCGATGATCGAAGTCAACCTCGACCCCACAATCATCTCTCAGTACTGCGAGGTCGCAATACACGACAAGGCCGGCGAGTTGATGTCCCGAATCACCGCAGAGGTCAAGGGCGTCCTCGCCGACGATTCTGCCTGACGCCCCCCCAGTCGCCTCCCAGTCGCCCCCCAGTCGATGCGTATACTCGACCCATGACAACGACACCCCAACTTGGCGTCAACTGGGACGACGTGACCGCCGAAATCACGTCGGTCCTGCGCGACTACCTCCGCATCAACACTTCCAATCCACCTGGCAACGAACAGGCCGCTGCCGAGTTCCTCGCCACGCTGCTCGAAGCCGAAGGCTACGAATGCGAGTACGTTGAGGCCGGTCCAGGCCGAGTCTCGATGCGCACGCGTCTCAACGGAACTGGCGAGGAGCGCCCGTTGATGCTCCTCAACCACACCGATGTCGTGCCGGTGCAGGAAGAATTCTGGGATGTTGACCCATTTGCCGCCGTCGAGCAGGACGGCATGCTCTGGGGACGCGGCGCTCTCGACATGAAGGGCATGGGCACGCTTGAGCTGCTGGTCATGCTGCTCTTCAAGCGTCTAAATCTCAAACCCAATCGCGACATTGTCTTTCTCGCCGTGGCCGACGAAGAAGCTGGCTCCGCTTACGGAATGGAGTGGCTCGACCAGAACGAGCAGGGTTGGATCACCGAGCCCGAGTTTGCGCTCAATGAAGGTGGTATGGGGGCTCTCAATTTGCTCGGTTCCAATCGCCCCGTGTTCTCATGCTCGCCCTCCGAGAAGTCGCCACTGTGGCTCAAACTGCGAGCCGAGGGTCAACCCGGACACGGTTCAACGCCGCATAGCGACAACGCCGTCGAGCGTTTGATTCGCGCGCTCTTCGCGATTCAGAACTGGGATCGAGCAGTCACTGTCCAGCCGCACACCGCCGAAGCGATCCAGCGGATGCGCGACGCTAATGCCTGGGCAGGCTCCGCGCCTAGCCTGAACAAACTCTGCCAAACCTATCCAGCCTTCGCGGCGGTGACGCGCGACACCATCTCCAACACTGGCGCAACCAGCGGCATCAAGCACAACGTGATCCCGGCCGACGCCGAAGCCACGCTCGATTGCCGACTCTTGCCTGGCGAGTCCTACGACGACTTCATCAAGAGCATGCGAGACGTGATCGACGACGAAAAAGTCAATGTCGAAGTCGTCTTCGGCAGTATGGGTCCGTCAAGCAGCTTCGAGACCGAAATGGTCAGCGTGATCGAGGACGTCGTGCGCGAGCAGGTCGAAGGCGCACTCGTCATTCCATCCACGTGCGTGGGATTTACGGATTCCAGGGTCCTGCGTCGGCACGGCGTTCACTCGTACGGCTTCGTGCCAACCTTGATGGATGCTTCGCTCGCCGCGGGCGTGCATGGCCACAATGAACGCACGCCGATCGAAGGTTTGAACACCGGCATCCAAATCCTCTTTGAGGTCGTGCGGCGTTTCACCAACGCCCAGCGACTCTAAGTCCTCACCTATTCCGCTCTGACTAACCTGCAGGGAGCCAATCCGTGCGACATCCTCAACTTGACGGACAGTGGGCCTTGATCCTCGGAGCATCATCGGGATTCGGCGGTACCTGCGCTGTCGCCCTGGCCGAGGCCGGCATGAACATCGCCGGCGTCCACCTCGATCGCCGCTCGACGATGGCAAACGTCGAGAAAATCGTCAGTCAAATCGAGAGCCACGGACGGCAAGCATTGTTCCACAACATGAACGCCGCCGACGCTGCCAAGCGAGGCGACATGCTCGACGGTCTGCGAGAACAGCTCGATGGCCAGGATGGCCCGAGTTCTGTCCGTGTCCTACTGCATTCGCTCGCCTTCGGTACGCTCGGTCCCTACATCGGCGAGAAAGAAGATCGGCCTATTTCCCAGCGACAGATGGAAATGACCATGGACGTCATGGCCAATTCCGTCGTCTATTGGACGCAGGACATGGTCAACCGTGATTTGCTCGGCGCAGGCAGCAAAATCTACGGAATGACTTCCGGTGGAGACATGCGTGTCATCCCGCAATACGGAGCTGTCTCTGCAGCCAAGGCTGCACTCGCTGCCCATCTGCGTCAGCTAGCCGTCGAGCTTGCGCCGAGTGGAATCGCAGCCAACGCGATCAAAGCAGGTATCACCCACACGCCCGCACTGGAGAAAATCCCGGCCGGGATGCAACTGCTCGACTTCGCCCAGAATCACAACCCCTCGGGCCGAGTCACCGAGCCCGAAGACATCGCCCGAGCCATCATCGGACTCAGTCTCGACAACTCCAACTGGGTCACCGGAAACACCATCAACGTCGACGGAGGCGAAGACATCACGGTGCTTTAGCATCTAACATTGATCTACTCCCGGCTCAGTTCTTCGGAGTACGACCATGGCGGAAGACCCCAAGGCCGATGCGAACACTCCCAAGGCCCCGCCGCCTGCGAAGCATCCAAAGATCCCGCCCAAGGGTCGACCCGACTATGTAGTGCGTGGGTGACAGTCGAAGCTTACGTCTCATGGGTGCAAGGCAACGACCGCCGTCGCTGCAGCCAGCCCGATGTCCAGCATTCCGATCGCGAATGCCCAACGCCACCAACACGATTTACGCAACAACTCGATTTCGTTGTCGCGATAAGCTCGCCGCATCTCACGTGCAGTCCAAATCTCCGCCGTACGACGACTAGATCGCCTAGTGACGCGTTCAAGGTCGACGAGATTGGGATTCACTTGCCACTTTCGCAGCTGATACGCGGCGTAGGTGCAGATTCCGTTCAGGATGAACAGCGACACTACGACCGCGAACATCCACCACACAGTTGCTGGCACTGACCCCTCTCTGAGTGCGAATGCCGCCGCGAACACCGCTATCAACGCACCGTTCAGCGTGAATGTCGCCCCAAGCTTCCTGTCGAGTGAATCGGCTCGTTGAGATTGCTCCTCTAATCGCCAGCGAGCAATCTCGTAGAAGAACCGGCTCTTGATGTCCTCATCTTCCGCTCGATCGCCATTGATACCCAATGGTCCACTCCTTGGCTCAGCCTGCTGAGGGTACACCGATCGCTCCCCGCTCCGAACCGAGCTAAGAGACCCGCTGCTAAACTGACGCCGGACTTGCGAGGAGTTTCACATGAGCGATCCAATCAGAGGACAAACCGCCATCTGCGGCCTCGGTATCACCGAAATGGGCAAGGTCTACGGACACGACGCCTCCTGGTTTGCCGGAGAGTCAATCAAGCTCGCCATCCAAGACGCCGGACTTGAAAAAGACCAGATCGACGGCCTCCTCGTCAATCCCGGCATCACTGGAATGATGGGTACCGGCATCGGCATCCCTCTGCAGGGCTACCTCGGACTGCGCAACTTGCGCCTGCTCAACCACATGAATTCCTACGGCGCGACTGCCTCGGCAATGATCCAGTACGCCGCCATGGCCGTCAATCACGGCATGGCCAACTACGTCGCCTGCATCTTCGCCGACGCCCCGCTGCAGCAAGGCGGGTCAGCCGGCGCAGCCTACGGTGGTGCTGGCCGACGCGGACCCTCAGGCATGGCCTCGCTCATGCCCGCCTTCGGCTTCTACGGAGCCAACACCTCCTACGCGCTCGCTGCTCGCCGATACATGGAGCGCTATGGCATCACCAACAACGATCTGGGCAGGGTCTCGGTTACTCAGCGCCGCTACGCCGTCGACAATCCGCACGCGACCATGCGCCAGCCGTTGACGCTCGAGGATTACCACAACTCCCGCTGGATCGTGGACCCGTTCCACCTGCTCGACTGCTGCCTCGTCTCCAACGGCGCCGTCTGCACGATCGTCACCACAGCCGATCGCGCGTGCGACCTTCAGTCCGACCCGGCTTACATCTGGGGTATGGGACAAGGCCACCCAGGGAACTTCCCTCATGCCGAGGTTGAGACGGGAACCACCTCGGGCGCCGTCATCGCCGGTGAAACCGCCTACAAGATGGCCGGCGTCGGTCCCGACGATGTCGACATCTGCGAGTTCTACGACTGCTACACGTACACCGTATTGCGCACGATCGAGGATTACGGACTGGCCAAGCCGGGCGAGGCGATTGGCCTGTACCCCGAGGATCCGTCCGATCCGGAAGCGGATCTCCCCTTGATCAACACCGGCGGCGGTCAGCTCTCGTCCTACTACATGTGGGGTATGACGCCGGTGTCGGAAGCCGTCATCCAGGCTCGCGGCTCGGGCGGCGAACGCCAGGTCGAGAAGAACGACATCGTCCTCTGCTCAGGCAACGGCGGCACGCTCGATACTCACGGCACGCTCATCCTCTCGCCCAACGCCAATTAGGACATCGTTCACATGGCCTACGACAAACCACTGCCCAACCCCGACGAGACCACACAACCCTTTTTCGACGGACTCAAGGAGCACAAGCTGCTCCTACAGTACTTCCCCTCGGCCGACCACTTCCAGTATCCCTACAGCGACCGCTGCTACAAGGATTGGTCGACCGACTGGGAATGGCGCGAGTCTGCCGGCGACGGCGAGGTCTACAGCTGGGTGCGCATGCACCAGCTCTACCACCCGTCATGGAAGGCGGAGATTCCCTATACGCTCGCCGTCGTGCAATTGGACGAAGGACCGCGGATGCACACCAACCTGGTCAATGTCGACGGCGACGACGTATGCGTCGGCATGCGCGTGAAGATCGTGTTCGACGACGTCACCGGTGAGATCACGCTCCCCAAGTTTGAGCCTGCCTGACCCTCCCCGCTCCGATGCCCGACGCGCTCCCAATTCCCTATCCTCGCGCTACCGGTCCATTCTGCAGCGCGGAGTTAGGAGCACGATATGATCGACATCATCGTCAACATTGGCAGGCGTATTCCCCTCTCCATCGTCCTGGTCCTGCACTGGGGCCTGTTCTGGCTCTTCAACGGCATCGACAAGTTCGCCAACAACAACTTCGGCGTCACCTTCAGCGAGGCGCTCCGCACCAGACTCCTGCCCAACATCGGCATCGGGGCTGGTGAAGAAGACCCTAGTTCCACCCTCCCCGAAATCATGGCCTACCTCGTCGGCATCGCCGAGATCGGACTCGGCGTTGTCTTCCTGCTCACGCTTGGCCTCTTCCTGCAGCGCCATGCGCAACGCTGGAACATGGCCCAGATCGGCATCACGCTCAGCGTGTTGATGTTCCTCATCCTCTCATTCGGTACGATCATCCTCGGAGACCGCAACGCGCTGCTTCAGCATGGGGTATTCATCGCTACCCTGTTGCTGACGGCAATGACGCTGCGCCACTTCCACAACGCCGAAGCGGAAGACGAGGCCTCCGAGCTTGAGTCAGAATCAGCCGAGTGACCCCGATCTGAACACACGCGCGCCGCTGGACGGCGTACGCGTCGTCGATTTCACCTGGATTGTCGCCGGTCCCACATGCACCCGCTTGCTCGGCGATCTCGGCGCGGAAGTCATCCGCGTCGAGAACGAGCAAACGCTCGACTCCATCCGATTCGGCCGACCGCACCCCAACGGCTTCAATCCGCCCGACTCCGGGGCGATGTTCAATTGGCTCGACCGCAACAAGCGCTCGATTACCGTCAACGCCCGCCATCCCGATGGACTCGACCTAATCAAGAGGCTGATTCGTATCTCTGATGTGGTGGTCGAAAATTACTCATCTCGGATCCTGGAAAAATGGGGCCTCAGTTTCGAAGAGCAGCGGGCCGAGAATCCACAGATCATCTACGTCTCACTGTCAGGCTTCGGACATTCGGGACCGCAGCGCGACTACTCAACATGGGGACCAACCGCGCAGGCGCTCAGTGGACTGACTGCCATGTCGGGACTGCCCGAAGCGCCCGAGCCGGCTGGCTGGGGCTACTCCTACCTGGATCACATGGCCGGATTCACCGCGGCTGCTGCGATCACTGCCGCGCTGCGACACCGTCGATCTACTGGTCAAGGCCAGTGGATCGATCTCTCGCAGGTTGAAACCGGGATGGCATTGACCGGACCGGCAACGCTCGACTACACCGTCAACGGCCGTCGCTACCGCCAAACCGGCAATCCCCCGGGCAACCGATCCGTTTGGCCGCAGGCCGCCCCGCACAACACGTACCCCACCGCCGGCGACGACAACTGGATCATGATCACCTGTACCTCGGACGCCGAATGGGAAGCGTTCTGCAACGCCAGCGATCATCCGCACTGGCGGACAGATCACCGCTTCGCCACGCTTCCCGCTCGATTGCGACACCAGGATGAACTGGACGAACAGATCGGTTCCTGGACGGCCGGCCAGGACGCAGGGCGCTGATGCAGCGTCTTCAGAGCGCCGATGTGCCTGCCGGAGTCGTCCAGAACGGCGTCGACCTGGTCGTCCGTGACCCGCAGATGAAGTCTCGAGACTGGACTGTCACACGAGACCATCCAGTCATCGGCGAGCATCTGACCGATGGCCTGCAGATTCGATTCTCTCGGACTCCTGCGCATCGAGACTTACCTGGCCCACCGCTCGGCGAGGCCAACCAGTACGTCTTCAGTGACCTGCTCGGTCTCAGCGACGAGCGCATCGCCGAACTCCAAGTGAACGGTGCGATGGGCTAGCTATGGGACCGCTCGACGGCATCAACGTCCTCGACCTCTCCGACCCAAAGGGCCACTTCGCCGCCAAACTGCTCGCAGGTCTGGGTGCCGACGTCATCAAGATCGAGTCACCGGACGGCGATGCCGGGCGAAGCTACGGACCGTTCCTTGAAGATCAACCCGGCCCCGAACGGAGTTTGTATTGGTGGCACTACGCCGGCGGAACGCGATCGGTAGCACTCGACCTCGACAGTTCAGACGGGCTAGAACTCTTCCTCCAACTCGCCGAGCAAGCAGACATCGTGCTCGAGACATGGCAGCCGGGACGAGAGCGACCGTTCGACCCGGTTGCTCTCTCTGAGTACTATCCCGAACTCGTCGTGCTCAGCCTCACTCCCTTCGGACAGACCGGCCCCTGGCGCGACTACGCATGGTCTGACGGCGTCGGTATTGCCCTGGGCGGACCGATGGGTAGTTGCGGTTATGACAACATTCCGGGGACCCCTCCAATCAGGCCCACCGAACATCACGCCGGCCACATCGCCGGATACTTCGCTGCCACCGGCGCATGCGCAGCTCTCTACGAACGACAACAGAGCGGTATCGGCCAGCACATCGATATCGCCATGCACGAGTGCCTGGGATTCACGATTGAGTCGTCAGCGCCCTGGGCCCTCTACGAGCAGCATCCGCTGATCCGTCAGGCTGGCCGACACGCTGGACCACAGCCAACCGAACCCTGGCAATATCCCACCGCCGACGGACGCCTGATCAACATCTTCGGCATGCCACGCTCCGAGGCGAGCTGGCTCGCGCTTGTAGCGTTCATTCAGGAACACGGCATGGGCGAAAACCTCTCCGACTTCGAACTCCTCGACGGTCGCGAGCGACAACTCGGACTCCAGCAGCCCTCTGTGGCGATGATGCTCGCCGATATTGCCGACTTCATCGCTGCCCACGACGCTCAAGAGATATACGCTGGCGCACAGGCCGCCGGCGCAGCCTGGAGCATCATCCGCACGCCCGACGAATGCCTCGACGACGAACACTGGCATGCACGAGGATTCTTCGTCGAGGTCGAACACGAGGAGCGCAACCGTACCGTGACCCTTCCCGGAGCTCCCTACATCCTTAGCGAGACCCCCTGGACGCACGGCCGGCGCGCGCCGATGCTCGGTGAACACACCGCCGAAGTGCTCTGCGGCCAACTGGGACTGAGCAAGGACGAACTTGGCGCATTGGTCGCCGCAGGAGTCGCACGATGAGTCAACAGCCAGCACGCCGTCGGAGACGACGACGTCCCTCTCGTCCCTCAGGAAACTCCGGCGAATCCGAGGTTGGGCGCCGGCCCGAAGGCGAAACGAGTACCGAATCCAGCGAACGTGGTCGAGGCGGCGGCAAGCGATCCGGCGCGGCAACCGCTGATCAACCGCAACGGAGGGGCACCATCTTCGGCATGCCGCGCATGTCCGTCGCCCTTCTCGGTGGTCTGCTGGTAGCGATGATCGCCGTCTTCGCGATGCAGCTCCTCTTCCCGCCTGACGAAGTGGCCCAGGTCGAGGGTGTCCAGACATTTCCCGATCAGGGGCGGCGACACCTGGGCGAGGGTGAGACCTTCGACAGCTACAACTCGTCTCCGCCGACCTCAGGCCCACAACCGTCGGAATCGCCGGATGCCGACGTGTATCTACCAGACGACGAGAAGATTCCTCAACCGGCTGAAATGTTGCCGCTGCTGGAGCGTGGCGGCGTCGTGATCTACTACGACCCGAACTCGTACACCGATGCTGAAGACACCAGCGGCCTGCTCGGAGCGATGCAAAGCCTGCGTCAGTTCCGTGAGCGGCTCGCAGTCGTGCCAGTCGAAGGTTTGGCCGAGGAGCATGGCGGCGCAACGATCGTGATCGCCGCCTGGCGCACCCTGCTCCGCGTCAACCAATGGGACGCAGACGGCAACGAGCAGATCACCGCCTTCCTCCAGAACGCGCCCGACGGTTACTACGACCGCTATCGGCTCGAGCGCGGAGATAGCACGGTTTCGGCGGGATCCTCATCGCAATGATCCGCCTAAGTCCCCGACTAGCCGTAGCGACCATCGCGGTCATATTCGCTTTCGCCTTGTCGGCGTGTGGTGGCGGGTCGAGTGAGGGTCAGACCTCAATCGACATCCGCGATCGTCCAGAACTCGAGATCTACGACAACGAACACACGACGAATCAACAGATGCACCTGATCGGCAACCAACCGGCCGACTACACCGTGTTCCCGCCTTACGGCGAAGAACATTCCCCCATTCCCCTGGCCTGTGGCATCTACAGCTCCACGCCGCTCTTCGAGATGGTCGTCCACGCCATGGAGCACGGCGCAGTCGTCCTCTGGTACACGCCGACAGAGTTGAGCGTCGACGACATCGTCTCCATCACCGAAGTCATGTCAAAGCATCTCAACGACAACGACTACGCAATCCAGGCGCCCTACGGCGGATTGGACGCCCCAATCATGCTCGTCGCCTGGGGAGTACGCCTCCCGCTCAACGACGTCGACAAGCCGGCAATCGAGCAGTTCTTCGACGAGTTCCATGACGACGCCCCCGAACCCCTCGCCGCCGGCGGCTGCTCCACAGCCCGCTAGCTCCGATCCGCAGCAGAAGTGGCCAAACTGGCTTCTGATCCCCGCTTCCCCCCATGCGGGGGAAGCTGCCGAAGGCTGAAGGGGGGGCGCCAATCAAGCGCCACCAGGAATTGACACTGAGAGACACGTAGAGGCGCCCACCCGACGATCCACTGCGCGCCCCCACAGTTCGGGCCAAACCAAATGGCGCAAACCAATCACCACCAACCACCGCGTACACTCTCAATCGTGACCAACCACAGCTCAACCACCGACCATCCCCATCCACTCGATTCCATCTTCCACCCGCGAGGCGTTGCCGTCGTCGGAGCATCACGCGGAAGCCGCGGCGCACGCGGACCCGGCGGCTGGCTCCAGTCGCTCAAGGACGCCGGACAGTCGAACATTTACCCCGTCAACCCAAAAGCCGACGAGATCGAAGGGCTGCCCGCTTACGCCCGCCTCACGGATATCCCCGGACCCGTCGACCACGTGATCAGCGCCATCCCTGCCGCCTACGTCCTCGACATGCTTGAAGACGCCTCTGCCAAGGGCGTCCGCTCGATTCACCTCTTTACCGCCGGATTCGCCGAGACCGGTATCGCCGACCGCCAGAAACTTCAGCACCAGCTCAAGGCCAGAGCCACGGAACTCGGCATCCGCCTGATCGGTCCCAACTGCTTGGGTCTCTACGTTCCCGAAGGCAACGTCTCCTTCACCCAACAGCTCCCAACCGACTCGGGGCCCGTCGCGTTCTTCTCCCAATCGGGCACCAACGCCAGCGACGCCACCTACAACGGCGCGCTCCGTGGCCTGCGCTTCTCCAAAGTCGTCTCCTTCGGCAACGCCATCGACGTCTCCGCCGCCGAACTCCTCGACTATGCCGAGCACGATTCCAACACCGAGATCATCGGCGCCTATATCGAAGGTATGCGCGACGCGCGAGACTTCTTCCACTCGCTGCGCAGCGCCGCGCGCAGCAAGCCGGTTGGCCTGCTTAAGGGAGGCCTCCTGCCTTCCGGCGGCCGAGCCACCCAATCCCACACCGCTTCGCTGGCCGGTTCCGGTCAGATCTGGGCCGCTGCCGCACGACAAACCAATGCCGTCCTCGTCCACAACATGCAGGAAATGGTCGACCTCCTCGTCGGCTGGCGATTCGGCGCTGTCCCGGCCGGACCCAGGATCGGGCTGGTCGTCGGCGGAGGCGGCATCTCGGTGCAGGGCGCCGACGACGTCGAACGCGAAGGACTCCAACTGCCCGCGCTCAGCGACCACACCCTTCAACGTCTCGCCGAAGTCACACCGGTCGCCGGCACCGGTATCCGCAATCCCGTCGACACCATGTCACTCTGGGACGGAGAACGGGTCCGGCCAACCCTGCAAGCCGTCGCCGAGGATCCGAGCGTCGACGCAATCATCGTCCAAACCGGAATGA
The DNA here is from genome assembly GCA_965207365.1 of Dehalococcoidia bacterium. Classification (GTDB taxonomy): domain Bacteria; phylum Chloroflexota; class Dehalococcoidia; order Bin125; family Bin125; genus Bin125. Next base: position 3,207,792 of record OZ242281.1, read on the forward strand.
GCTGGGGTGTCGGTTTCTTTGGCGACGACCAGATTGAAAACCGCCGCAAGATGATTGCCGAGATCGCCGATGCCCGCGAGCGGAACGGTATGGCCATCGCGATGGTCGTGCCGATCAACTTCGATCAGCGCCAGGGCAAGTCCAACGCGGAGTTATCGCGAATGATCTCCGACGCCGGACTCCCGCTCTACTACAACATCCGCGATGCTGCGCGCGCAATGAAACGCCTCTACACCTGGAACACCCGACGAGCCGCCCGACAAGCTGAGAGGGCTTCAACATGAGCAACCAAGTCACTGACATCTACGAAGTCATGCAGACGCAGCGTGCCATCCGCCGCTGGACCGACGAGCCGGTTGACCCCGAGGTGATCGAGCGGATCATTCAGGCCGGTTGTTGGGCGCCCAGCGGCAGTAACTCGCAACCCTGGGGCTTCCTCGTCGTCACCGATGACGATAAGCGCGAGCGCCTCGCGGAGGCCATCCGCTCAAGCTTCGAGAGCCGCGTCGGTAGCAGTTTCCCCAATCCTGATGAGGTGCCAGACCCCACACAGCGACGCATGTACCGAGGCGCGAAGAATCTTTTCGAGAACTTTGCTGCCGCACCGGTCTGGATCATCCCTTGCCTGCTCTCTGATCTGTATCTGGCACGCGCGGCGGACAGCCTGCTCGCCGGCAGCAGCATCTACCCCAGCATCCAGAACATCATGCTCGCCGCCCGCGCCGAGGGTTTGGGCACCGTCCTGACCACGCCGCAAGACGGCATCATGGACGAACTGCGAAAAGAACTCAACATTCCCGAGAACGCCCTTCCCGTCGCGATTATCCCCATGGGACACCCCAACGCCAACTTCGGACCGGTGACCAGAAGGCCGCTCGACACGTTCCTCCATTGGAACGGCTGGAACGACTAGCTGCTCATGCCCCCTGTCCGTCGAAAGTTCTCCATTCGCAAAGCCAACGCACACCTGCGAGAAGCCGATCCTGTCATCGGACAGCTCATTGATCAGCACGGACCATTCGAACCACGACCTTCAGGCGACCCATGGTCGGCGCTCGTCCGCTCCATCCTCTTCCAGCAGCTAGCCGGAGCAGCAGCCTCGGCAATTCAACGCAAGTGGTTCGCCTACTACGGCGACGAGCAGACGACGCCAACCCCTGAGCAGATACTCGCGACCCCCGACGAAGACTTCCGCGCCTGCGGCATCTCGCGGCAAAAGATGTCTTACTTCCGCGACCTCGCCGTCCACACTGCCGACGGCCGGCTCAAGCTCACACGACTCAATCGGATGTCCGACGACCATGTGATCAAAGCACTCACCGAAGTCAAAGGCATCGGCGAGTGGACCGCTCACATGCACCTGATGTTCCACCTCGGTCGCCCCGACATCCTGCCCGTCGGCGACCTCGGAGTGCGTAAAGGCATGCAGATCGCCTACGACCTCGTCGAAATGCCCAAGCCGAAAGAGGCCGCCGAGCTCGGCGCGAAATGGGCCCCGTATCGTTCGGTCGGCAGTTGGTACATGTGGCGCGCCGCCGACACCTTCACTCCCGACCAATCCCTCTAAGGAGACCCAACATGCCCGATGCCTCACGCGACCAACGAATCGGCTTCATCGGTACCGGCAACATCGGCAATCCCATGGCTCGGCAATTGATCGCCGCCGGGCACGAACTCGTTGTCTATGACATTCGACCGGAAGCTATGGAGAACTTGCTTGAGCTGGGCGCAGAGCCCGGCAGGAGCAACGAGGATGTCGCCGATCGTTGCTCAGTCGTCTTCACATCGCTGCCTGGTCCGGTTGAGGTGGAAGATGCGGTCGATGGCGTAGAGGGCATTCTGCAAGGCGGATTAAACGGCACGATCCACGTCGACCTCAGCAGCAACTCGATCACGATGGTCCGTCGACTCGCCGAGTTGGAGGATATGCACGGAATCACATACATCGATGCCCCAGTCACCGGTGGCGTTCCCGGTGCCGAAGCAGGCACGCTGACCGTGCTGGGCAGCGGTGACGCCGACGCCTTTGAGCGCGTCCGTCCGTTGCTCGAGCACATCGGAGCCAACATCTTCCATCTTGGCGAGGCCGGGTCGGGCTGCCTGTTCAAGCTGCTCAACAACGTGATCATCCTCTGCGGCAACCAGATCGTGCAGGAGGCGCTGGTGCTCGGAACCAAGGCCGGGCTCGATCCTGAGGACCTGGTCGAGAAACTGCGACTGGGCACGGCGCGCCCGTACATGGGACTCGCTCCCTACCTGCTCGGCAAGCGCTTCGACAACCCCTCCTTCACGCTTCGACTGGCGGAAAAGGATGTTTCCCTCGCGCTTGAAGCGGCACGAGTCAACCAGGTGTCTATGCCCGTCGCCAACGCTGCCCACCAGACGTACCTCAGAGCCCTCAGTGCTGGACTGGGCGAACAGTCCTTCCTCGCAACCCTCCAGGCCATCGAGACCGCCGCCGGCACAGAAATCCCAACCATCCAGATCGAAGGCGGCGGCGCTTCCCTCTAAGAAATCGCTCAACACCATGCCAGACTCCACACGCGACCAGCAAATCGGCTTCATCGGCACGGGAAACATCGGCAACCCGATGGCCCGCCAACTCATCAGAGGCGGGCACCAGCTCGTCGTCCACGACCTGCGCCCTGAAGTCATGGAGAATCTGCTCGAACTCGGCGCAGAATCGGCCGGCAGCGCCGCCGAGGTCGCTTCGCGCTGCTCACTAGTCTTCACCTCGCTTCCCGGCCCAACTCAGATTGAGGCTGCGACTGCCGGTCCCGACGGCATCCTGGCCGGAGCCTCGCCAGGAGACGTCCACATCGACCTCAGTACCAACTCGGTCAAGGGCGTCGAACGGATTCTGCAACTCGAGACGAACGCCGGAGTGATGCACATCGACGCGCCCGTCACCGGCGGAGTCGTGCGAGCCGGACAGGGGACACTCACCATCCTCGGCAGCGGAGACGCTGAGACCTTCGAACGCATCCGCCCGCTCCTCGACCACATCGGCGAGCACGTCTTACATCTTGGCGATGCCGGCATGGGCTGTCTTTACAAGCTGATCAACAACATGATCGTGCTGAGCGGACACCTGATCGTCCAGGAAGCGCTGGTGCTGGGAACCAAAGCCGGACTCGACACACAGGACCTGGTCGAAAAGCTTCGCCAGGGCACTGCCAGACCTTACATGGGACTGGCCGAAGTCTTCCTGGCCAAGCAGTGGGAGAACCCCACTTCCACGACTGTCATCGCCGAGAAAGACATCGCGCAGGCGTTAGAACTGGCCCGCGACCAACGAGTCCCCACGCCAGTCGCCAACGCCGCACATCAGCACTACCTGGCAACCCTCGCCGCTGGCTTCGAGGAATTGTCCCACTTCAGCGCCCAAGACGTGATGGAAGCCGCCGCCGGAATCGCAATCCCTCCGACCGAGTGAGGGTTTCTCAATCGTTGCCAGATCTACTCATCCGTCATACCCGCGCTCCGTCGCGGGTATCTCGTAGTGCATGGCACGAAAGCCAAGAACTATCGGCAAGGACGAATCAGGTGTGCTTCATCGGGTTCGAACATCGGTCAGGTACGCGGCGAGACTCCCGCGACGGAGCGCGGGAATGACGAAACTCTTTTCTCTGCTCCCCCTTGGCAGACCTGTGTAACCTCGGTCCGTTGTTCCACACCCCATGTGAACAGACCCCTACTTATCCGTCATACCCGCGCTCCGTCGCGGGTATCTCGTAGCGCATAGCACGAAAGCCAAGAACTTTCGGCCAGGACGAAGCAGGCGCGCTTCGTCAGGTTCAAACGTCGGTCAGGTACGCAGCGAGATTCCCGCGACGGAGCGCGGGAATGACGAAACTCTTTTCTCTGCGCCACGTTCAGGTAGCTGGAAGCTGAGTGGATAACCGGTCACTGCAAGAGGACGAAGTTGTCCCGCAGACATTTGGCGATCGCTACCAGGCATCCACCGCATGCTTCTTCACCGGCGACAACGGAGCACGAGGCGTCATCCGCAGCATCGCAATCAGCCGATCCCGCGTCTCCTCAGGTGGAATCACGTCGTCAAACTCATACCGACGACCGGCGTTGATCGCCGAGTTATGTTCGCGCATATCGTCGGCCCACTTGTCGCGGATACGCTTCGCCTCGGCCGGGTCACGTTCCTCGACCTCACGAATCTCGTCGCGATTCACCAACAGCGAAGCGCCTTCGAGGCCCATCCCGCCAGACTCCGCTGTCGGCCAAGCCAACCGCAGATCGCGGGGTGCAAACGAATTGCCCATGGCCGCCGGACCAAGCCCGTATGCCTTGCGAAGCTGAATCGTATACAGAGGCACCGTCCGATTCTGATGCGCAATGATCGGTCGCGCATGGTGTCGCGCGATGCCAGCCTCCTCAGCAGGTCTCCCGACCATGTAGCCGGGATTGTCGACCAGCGACACCATCGCGATCTCATGTGCATCACAGAGCTGGATAAAGCGGGCGATCTTGTCCGACGCGTCCGAGTCAATCGCCCCGGCAATCACCGAGAGTGGCTGGTTGGCGATGATCCCCACCGAACGGCCGCCGAGCCGTGCGAGCGCCGTAATCAACTGCGGCGCCCAGGTCGGCCTCACTTCGAAGACGGTGTCGCGATCCATAATCGCCCGAATCACCCGTCGCATGTCGTACGCACGCCGCCGATTCGACGGCACAATCCCTCGAATCCGGTCGGCCCACGGATCGGCCTCTCCGTCTGGAAGGTCGTAGAGGAAGTAACGCAGATAGCGATTTGCAGCATCAATCGCCTCGGCTTCAGTCTCGACCATCAGATCAATCCCACCGACTCGGTCGTGCATCTCCGCCGGACCGATCTCATAGGGTGTCAGTTTCAGTCCCATCGCGCCCTCAACGAGCGGAGGACCGCCCATGCCAATCGCCGAGTCCCGCGTCGCCACGATGAAATCCGACAGCCCGGCAATCGATGCGTTGCCCGCGAACGATCGTCCCGACACCACCGACACGGTTGGCACCCAGCCCGAGAGCTGAGCCATGCCATCGAATGTCCCCCAGCGACCTGTCAGGCCCCGCTGCGATCCGGCCAGGTCATGCGCCCTTGCGCCGCCACCATCCGCGAATGTGATCAGCGGCCAACGGCGGTCGTGGACCAGATCAAGCAGTCGGTCGAACTTGCCGTGATTCAACGCCGTCTGAGTCCCACCCTGCACCGTGTAGTCGTAAGACGCGATGCCTACTGGGTGTCCTTCGACCGTGCCAAAACCCTGCACCAGTCCATCCGCTGGACCAGTCATCGATTTGTTTGCTGGAATGGCTAACACGCCGTATTCGACGAAGCTGCCCTCATCGAGCACCATGTCGATCCGCTCTCGGGCCGTGAACTTGCCTTTCGCGTGAACCTTCGCCACGGCCTCGGGCCTGGCGTCATCCATCGCCTGGGCGCGAGCCTGGATGACCTCGTCGATGATCGCTTCGTCCATTGGTTCTGACCCCTCCGCTGATACCCTCCGCATACGGTACCCGCTCATTCAGCCAGCAAGACCGCAACCCTGAGTTGGAGTCTCTTCATGCCTTCCGACATCGATCTGGTCGGCCCAATTGTCCGCGAAGTCCAACGTCGAGCGCTCGACGAACCCGACGCCTTCTGGTCGGAAGCAGCCGCACGGCTGCCCTGGTTCCGAGAATGGGACGAAGTCTTCGAGTGGACGCCGGAAGAAATCCCCGCCTTCCGCTGGTTCATCGGCGGCGAGACCAACCTCGCCTACGCCTGTCTCGACGCCCAGGTCGCGAACGGCAACGGTGGACGCGCCGCGCTGATCGCGCTCGACGAAAACGGCGAGCAACGTGTCTTCACCTACGCGCAGCTTCTCAAGCAGGTCGAGCGAATGGCCGCCTCGCTCCGCGCCATCGGTATCGAGCGTGGCGACCGCGTCGCTATCTACATGCCGACCAACTACGAGGCGATCGCGCTGATGCTCGCCTGCGCCCGCATCGGCGCAGTCCACCTGGTCATTTTCGCCGGCTTCGGCGCAGGCGCCATCGCCGAGCGGATCAAGCTGGCCGAGGCCAAAGCTATCTTCGCTACCGACTCCACATACCGGCGCGGCCGCAACGTCCCCCTCGACCACTTCGTCAGAGGCGCGCTCGAGAACGAGGGCGCGGGCGAGATCATCGAGACGGTCGTGGTTGAGCGACGTATCTCCGACAGCCCCAACATCGGTGGCGACAAGGAGATGAGCTGGGAAAACTTCCTCGAGGCCGGGCGCGGAGGCGACGGCTCGTGGGTCGCCATGGAAGCCAACGAACCGGCATACATCCTCGCCACATCAGGAACGACCGCGCGGCCCAAGCTCTGCGTCCACACCCACGGAGGCTACCCGGTCTGGATCGCCAGCATGGCCGACTGGGTCTTCGACCTCCAGCCCGAGGACGTCTGGTGGGCTACCTCCGACATCGGCTGGGTGGTGGGACACTCCTACATCGTCTACGGACCACTGCTCGCTGGAGCAACCACGATCGCATTCGAAGGCGCGCTCGACCACCCGGATGTTGGCACATTCTACAAGATCATCGAGGACCACGGCGTCACCGGCATGTTCACTTCGCCGACCGCCATCCGTCTGTTGATGCGCTCGGGCACGGAACCCGCCGAGGCAGTCGATATGACGTCTCTGACCCGCGTCTTCTCCGCCGGAGAAGTACTCAATCCGCCCGCCTGGGAATGGTTCCAGCAGGAAATCTTCGGCGACGAGATTCCCGTCCTCGATCACATGTGGCAGACCGAGACGGGTGGCCCGATCATCGGCAATCCCTACGGCATCCAGATGCTGCCAATCAAACCAGGATCAGCCGGAATCCAGTTGCCAGGCATCGAGGGTGCTGTCCTCGACACCGATGGCGAAGAACTCGCAGCGGACGAGAAAGGCATCTTCGCCATCACCAGGCCGTTCCCTGGCCTGACCGCTCGGCTGTGGGGCGAGCCTGAGCGCTATCAGACCGACTACTGGGGAAAGGTCCCCGGTCGCCAGGTTTACTTCACCGGCGACGCCACTGCTGTTGACGAAGACGGTTACGTCTGGTTCTCGGGCCGAGCCGACGAGATCATCAAGATCGCCGCCCACCGAATCGGCACCATCGAGGTCGAGTCAGCCATTCTCAGGCATCCGGGTGCAGCAGAAGCCGGCGTCACCGGACGCCCCGACGAACTCCGAGGCGAAGTCATCTCCGCCTTCGTCGTCCTCAAAGCCGGATACGAACCTGCCGACGATCTAAAGACCGAGATTCTCCAAACCATCCGCGGAGAGCTCGGCCCGGTCGCCGTCATCGGAGAACTCAACTTCGTCGACGCCCTGCCCAAGACCCGCTCTGGCAAAATCATGCGACGAGTCCTCAAAGCCGTCACGCTCGACACAGATCCAGGAGACATCTCCACAATCGAAGACGAAGGCTCAGTCGAAGACGCCCGCTCCGCCTGGGACGACATGAAAGCCAGCATTCACTAAATGCAGGTCATCCGAGCGACAGATAAGCAGGTTCGTCGCTTACTGAACACAGCGAGGAACGACGACCTGCGCGAGAAGTGGGAGCGGCGCACCGAACCGGCGCTCTTGATTCTCGCTGTCGCGATGATTCCGCTGCTCGTCGGTCACTTCGATCCGAGTTTGTCAGAATCCGCGCAACGATGGCTCTTCGTCGGAGACACTGTGATTTGGATTGTCTTCGCCGTGGATCTCGCTGTTCGAGTTTGGTTGGCTGAGCATCGTCGGCGATTTCTCATCAGCCATTGGTATGAAGTCCCAATCGTCGTTATTCCGTTCTTTAGGCCATTGCGAATCCTCTTGCTGCTCAGGCTGGGTGCGGTACGTGGAGTGTTCTCAGGGATATTTCGACGCCGTGCCATTGCTGTCTCGTTGTTTGCGTCGCTGTTCGCCCTGGCCCTGGCGACGATGATTGTCGTGCTTGCTGAACGTAGCGGGGACGGGCCAATCGATAACTGGGGGACTGCCTTATGGTGGGCGCTTGCGACGATTACCACAGTGGGATACGGGGACGTCACCCCGGTCACGGCGTTAGGTCGAGCGATCGGAGTGTTGTTGATGGTCGCCGGAATTGGCGTCTTTGGTGTGCTGACCGCCAATGTGGCAGCGTGGTTCGTCGAAGGACAACAGGCTCAGGAATCGCCCGACGTTTCCCGAATAGATCAACTCGAGCAGGAAAACGAGAGGCTACGAGCTGAGTTGGAGGAGCTGCAAGCTCAGCGAGGTCAAGATGGGTGAATCTGTTCGTGGGCCGGGCATCTCGGCGGTGAGTCCCCTGTTGGAGTGGTGGAGTGTTCTGCGGGCAGGGCGCTCCGATGATCACTTGGAACGTTGGGAAGCCCGCACAAATCTTCCGTTGTTGATTCTTGCAGCGGTAATGTTGCCGCTGATCTTGCTCCCGCTGGTCAGCGATCTATCGCACGACATAGATAGGGCGTTCACTTACGGCGAGTGGGGCATCTGGGCAGTGTTCGCCGTCGATCTCGTCGCCCGACTCTGGTTGGCGGAAAACCGCAAACAGTTTCTGCGTCGCAACTGGATCGATGTCCTGATTGTCGTTGTGCCATTCTTGCGGCCATTGCGTCTGCTCAGGGCGGTCGTGTTTGTCGCCAGGCTTTGGACGCTTCTCGACCGAAGAGGAGTGCGCGGCACTGTGGTGCTTGCCTTGGCCATCATGTTTGGTGCGACTGCCGCCATCTGGGCCGCCGAAAGCGGCGCTGGGAGCCAGGTACAAAGTTGGGACTCAGCGCTCTGGTGGACGCTACATACCATGGCAACCGGAGACGGCGTCAAGGAAGCATCAACCGTGCTCGGCCGAATCGTGGGAGCGATCGTCACCCTGCTCGGCTTCGCCCTCCTCGGAATGCTCACCGCCACCATCGCCGCCTGGTTCGTCGAGCAGGACCAAGACAAAGAGCAAGAACAAATCCTCGAAGAGCTCAAAGTCCTACAGGATGAGGTCACGGCGCTACGTGAGGAAATCGCGAACGGAAGACGCTCGCTTGATTGATACCATTACCAAAGGAGGTGCGCCGTGCCAGAAGTCAGAGAAGCGGGAGAGCACGCCTATCAACCCGGCGACGGGATGTCTCCTCGAGAAAACAGGATGCCGCCTCCAGGGCCAGTGGACATCGTTAGTGATACGGGCTTCGGGTTGCACGGCACGTTCACCAGGGAGGAACTAGAAGCAATTCGAAACCGCCCCTCCCCATTCGAGCGTCTACTCACAGCCATAGGGCGAAGGCTCCGACTCCGATAACGGCAACCACGGTGAAAATGGTCGTTCCCAGGGCAAGGGAAGTCCAGAACGCACGACGCTTGAGGAACTCCTCATTCCGAATTAGGGCCTCAAGCATTTCGTTGGCCGTCCACAGTGCAACTATCTCAGGTTGGTAGCTCTCACTTGTCGACCGTAGCGTCAGAAGATTCGGCATTAGTGCCAACTCGCCAACTCGGTATGCCCAAGCTGATAGAGCGATGTTTATGCAAAACAAGAAGCCGATTGCGAAGATCAGAAATTCGACCACGGAGGGCAACGATTCGCCCCCCGGACTCAGTCTTAGGGTCGCGCTCAACACCGCGATTAGGGCGACATTCAATGTGAATGTCGTGACCAGTTTCCGATCCAACTCCGACAGTCGCCGAATCTGATCGTCGCGCCGCCACCGGACCTCAGATAGGTAGAGGTCCATGCTTTCCCGAGATACCTCATGGTCAGCCATCAGAAGGGGCGGCCGATTTCCTCACCTATCTTCCGCAGACGCTCGACTCGCTGCTCGGTTGGCGGGTGGGTCGAGAACCACCGACCTGCGCCGCCCGCCAGCGGATTCACAATGAACATGTGATTCGCCGCCTCGGCGGTTTTCATCTCTTCCGCCGCGTAGCGCGACTCCGGCGTTCTGACGCCCTGCTCGAGTTTTAGCAAGCCGTAGGCCAGTGCCTCGGGATCGCCGCAGCGACGCGCGCCGGTGTCGTCGGCCTTAAGCTCGCGCTGTCGGCTGACGGCCATCTGGATCATTCCAGCGATGATTGGCGCAATGATGGCCACGATCAACGCTCCGGCCAGATGTCCCGCTCCTCCTCCGCCCTCGTCATCGTTCTGGCCGCCCATGCCACCGAACATGAATCCCATGAACAGCGCAAACTGAGCGATCATCGCGATAAACGAGATCACCATCGCCATCGATGCCACAATCGTCGACCACAGCGTGTCGCGATTTGTCACGTGGGCCAACTCGTGCGCCATCACGCCCGACAGCTCACGCTGCGTCAGTAGACCCATGATTCCGGTTGTCGCAGCGACCGCAGAGTGATTGGGATGCCGACCGGTAGCGAACGCGTTGGGAATCGGCGTGTCGATCACATACACCGACGGAATATGACGCGGACAGTCGCCGGGGCGGCAGTGGCCCATGCAGCGAGCCTCGAGATGCTCAAGAGTGAACTGCTCCAGCAAGTCCTTGCGGAACGGCATCTTGGCCTGGCAGGCCGCTCGCTCGACGATTCGGTAGAGGTCAGGCGCCTCAGCCGCGGTGACGAGCTGACCACCCATCATCTTGGGCACCATCGAGTGCGAGTTGTAGTAGCTGTACAGGTTGATTCCGAAGGCGATCACGGCCATCACAATCAGACCAATCTCGCCGGCCACCGCCAACCCCACGACCATCAGCAGCCCAGCCATCAGTATCACGAGGAACATCGTGCGCAATCCGTACACGATTCGCCTCCATCTTTCGTCGATCAGGTGCGGTGGTTACGTCGAGATCGTACCATCGTGAGAGACGGAACGAATCGCACCCCTACGTTGCCGGGAGCTCCCAATGCCTATCTACGAATACGCCTGCCGAGCCTGTGGCAACGAATGGGAGCACTTCACGCGCAAAATGGACGCGCCGGCGCCGGCCTGCGAACAATGTGAGTCGGACGAGCAGGTCGAGCGCCTGATCGCCCGCTCAGCCTTCATCAAGGACGAGAACACCAAGATGCGCGAGATGCACCCCAAGTACGCCAAGATGGTCGACGCCGCCTGGGACAAAGCCTCACGCAACGATCCACTGAGCAAGACCCGCTTTGCCCCACTCGTCGACTCGGGCAAACGCGTCCAGGACATGTCCTGAGTGACCAAGTCTTCTCGGTTGGACGATCCCGTTCGCTTTGGATGAGTCCCAGTCCCCGTTTGAGTCCCAGTCCCCGCTTCACGCGGGGACCAGTTCCTTCCCGCATAGGATTTCAGTAGTAGCACATCCCTGCCGCCAAAAGCGGGTCCCCGCGTGAAGCGACGACTGGAACACGCTCCTTGGCTCCGATAGGGCCGAGGCGTGTCTTGGAAGTTCGGCGGCTTACTCCGCAGGTGCAGGCTCAAACACCGCACCGACATCCACCCCGTTCGCCGATGACCAATCCTGCGCAGGTTGGCGATCGCGTCCCACCGCCAGTGTGCTTACTCGAATCGACTCCCCGTCTCCGCAGACAATGGTCATCCCATCCGATCCGATCGCCGCAACCTCGCCAGCCGAGCCGCCGGAGTGATCCGACCTCGTCGAACCCAGCAGCGTCACACGCTGACCGCCAACTTCGCTCCACGCGCCGGGCGCGCGGTCTGAGCCGCGAATGAAGTTGTGCACAATCTGTGCATCCTGCGACCAGTCGATCCGCGCAATATCGCCTTCCCAGGGACCTTCATACGTCATGTCATCTTCATTCTGGACATGGCGCGGCGCCTGTCCGGCCTCAACGAGCTGCACCGCTTCGGCCATCGTCTCAACGCCCAGCGGGAAGAGGTGCTCGCGATAGACCTCATTGATCGTCGCATCAGGACCGATCGGGCAGGACCGCTGTAGCAGAATCGGTCCGGTGTCGAGCCCTTCGTCGACCCAAAAGATCGTCACGCCGGTCATCGTGTCGCCCTGCACGATGGCATGGTTGATCGCTGACCGTCCGCGATGCCTTGGCAGGATTGATGGGTGATATTGAATCGTCTTCAACGAGGGAAACTCAAGCACACGAGAGGGAATGATCTGCGTAACGAACGCCATCACGTTGAGTTCGGGATTCGTGGCCTCATATTGAGCGATCACTTCCTCGTCGACCACGCCCCGACGCTGCCAGCGGCGGGGCTGCACGAGCGTGATGCTCGCGTCGCGCGCGGCTTGCGCCAGTGGATCGGGACGCCCGCCTTCCCGCTCGGGTGGCGTGAACACGCCGACAATCTCGTGACCGTCAGCCACCAACCGCTCGAAAATGGCTGCGCCAAATGGAGCCTGTCCGATCAGTGCGATTCGCATAGCAATGTCCTCTCCTCTGCCTCCAGGGCCTGATCTGGATGACGCGTCATGAAGACGCGCGCCAGATTCGCGGCCGTTTATTCGCGATGATGTCGTTGAACGTGGTGATCGAGATTCGCCGCAACACAATCTCGATCAGGGCCGGTGCTCGAATGTCAGGTCCGAAGAAGTCATCAACCTCGTAGGGAAAGTGAGGCGCGACCTCGGAAATCAACTCCGGATCTTCAGTCACGCGGGCGACACCAGCGAGATTCAGATGGCGAAAATCGACCGTCCAATGCAGCAGCTCCACCAACTCGTTGCTGCGGACTTGCTTGAGTTTCGACGTCCCAGCGGCAGTGAGTACGTAAGCATTGAGACCGACGTACGCCGGGGTCACGGGGCGCACATGCGGCTGCCGACCTTGCGTGGTCGCGAACAGACCGATCGGCGCACTCTTGACGATCTCCAGCGCTTCGGGCCAAAACTCGGGTACGCCTGTATCCCGTTCATCGGCGTGTTCCTGATGCTGCGCCACAAGGCCTCCGAAACGCACACAAAATCGAGAATTACGGTGTACTTCGCAGGGTAAGGCTAATCGAGCGCTCGAGGATCGCCCGGCTCAACCTCGCGAATCTCGCCGTCGTGCATCAAGAACATCCGGCTAGCGCGCTTCGCGACCTCAAGATTGTGGGTCACCATGACGATCGTCTGTCCGGCCCGGTTCAGGTCTTCCAGCAGTTTGACGATCTCGCGACCAGTCTGGGAATCAAGGTTGCCGGTTGGCTCATCGGCAAGAATCACGTCCGGTTCATTGGCCATCGCCCTTGCAATCGCCACCCGCTGACGCTCGCCCCCCGAAAGCTGCAGGGGCCGATGTTCGAGCCGCTCGGCCAGCCCGACCGAGGCGAGCAGTGATTCCGCGCGCTTGCGCCGTTTGCGCCGCGGAGTGCCCGCGAGGGCCAGGGCAATCTCAACATTCTGGCGAGCAGTCAACATCTGTAGCAGATTGAAGGCCTGGAACACGAAGCCCAGCGTGCCCAGCCGCAGTGCGGCTCGCTGCTCGCGACCCAGGTGCTGCGCCGATCGATCGCGCACGCGAACCTCGCCGGCGGTCGGCGAGTCGACCAATCCCAGCAGTTGCAGCAGCGTCGATTTGCCCGATCCGGAAGGCCCCGCGATGGCTATGAAGTCGCCCTCGTGAATGTCCATGGTCAGCGGCTGCAGCGCATGAATCGTCTGTTCACCGAGACGATAGATCCGTTCAAGATTGCGCACGGACAACAGGGGAACCGCGCCATCTGTCGCGCTGGCTGCCGATTCTTTCTGTTCATCACTCACGTTCCGGACCTCACTCATAGCGGAGCGCGATGATCGGGTCGACCTGAACCGCGCGCCAGGCAGGCATCAACGCCGCAATCATCGAACACAAACTGAGGATGCCTGCCGCGCCCCACTCGATTTCCCGAGAGCGAAGCCCCGCGGCGTCGGGACCCAGCGCTTTTCTGATCACCACCCTCGACATCGGCACGCCGACCATCGATCCCGCCACCGCAAACCCAGCCGACTCAGAGAGGATGAGCGACAGCAACGACCGACGAGAAGCGCCGATCGCTCGCAATGTGCCCAGCTCCCGAGTTCGCTCAAGGACCGAGACAAACATCACGATGGCAATCAACAGGGCCGCCACGGAGACCGACGTCCAACGCACAACATCAAACAACTGGTTCACCCGGTCCAACAGTTGGCGAGCATTCTCCGCCAGTTGCCGATCCGAGATCACCATTAGCTCTTCGTGTTCGGACTCAATCGTTGCTTGCAGCGGATCGATATCGGAAGCACGTTTCGGCGACACCAACAGGGCGGTTACGGACTCTGGTGTTTGCAGAGCGCTTTGTGCATGTTCCAGCGGCACGAGTACCGCGGAGCGCAAGAGCTGATTGGTCTCCGGCTCGATGATTCCCTGCACCTCGAATTCCGTCCCCCGAACAGAAATGGTGCTGCCCACGGCGGCGAGTGCGATTGGCCCAACCGGCGAAGGCACCTCCGTTGTCGACGAAGCGATTCGGGCAAAGTGTCGCGCCGCAAGCACGCCCAGCACGGCCGGCGGAGCCTCGCTGTCTGCATGTTGAGCTGAGAATCTCGACACCCCCGCAATAGCCGCAGCTCCATTGAGGAAGACATCTTCCTTGCCGGGTTCAATCCCGACCAATAGCGCCTCCGGTGGCGCTGTCGGATATGGAGGCGGCGCGAGCGCAGCAAAGGACACCATGGTCGAACGCTGTGGATCCACGGCCGGATTCGATAGGACCGTTTGCGCCTCGGACATCGATATCGTCGACGATATCGGCGGCCACTCGATTCCCGACAGCCCTGTCAGTCCCCGAGATTGAACGAACAAGACTCCTGTGAATCGCTGCACCTGGAGATCAAGGTCCTCTGTGATGAATCGCATCACCGTCGTCACAACGATGTAGAGATTGACGCAGACGCCAAATCCCAGCACCGTCAGGCCGCTGCGCAATTTCTTCGTCAAAAGCTGCTGAATAGCCAGGGTCAGCATGGACGCCTCCTGCCGTCCTAGAGCTTATCGCGGTGACGCGGAGCTATAGGAAGTGCATCGAGAATGAGCTGGAACAACGATCCCTGATTTTGGACTGTGGCTAGAGCCGCGGACATGCAGCAGCCAACGACTCACGCTGTCGGAACGTGTTTAGCTGCCTACAAAGATTCCGCCATCGGGATGCAGAATCTGCCCCGTGATGTAGCTGGACTGGTCACTGAGCAAGAACAATGCAGCCTCTGCAATATCCGAAGGCTCGCCCAACCGATTCAACGGAATCGCCTCAATCCGCTTCTGTCGGCGTTCTTCGTCAGAAGTTACAGCCAGAGTCATCGGCGTATCGATCAGCCCCGGTGCAACCGTGTTCACACGGATCTGGTTCGGAGCTAGCTCAAGCGCCATGCACCGCGTCATCATCCAGACCCCGGCCTTCGATACGCAATAGTCGGCCATCCCCCGAATCGGCGCCTTGGCCGCGCCCGACGAGATATTGACGATCGAGCCGCCGTCGCCCTGGGCAATCATGCGCCGAGCAACGGCCCGATTGGTCAACATCACCCCAGTGAGATTGACAGCCAGCACTTTCTCCCAGTACTCGACCGGCTTGTGGATCACATGTCGATGAGATCCGCCCAGCAACGGCTCACCTTCGGTCACTTCCCCCGACACATATCCAGCATGCGAAATCCCTGCCGCCGCGATGCACAGATCCAGGCGTCCGAAGTGATCGATGGCCGCCTGCGCCATCGCGTCGCAATCGGCTTCGCGGGTGACATCAACGCCGACGTACACGGCGTTTCCGCCCGCTTCTTCAACCAGCGAGACCGTCTCCGCGCCACGCTCATCGTCGGGCAACCCGGCAACCACCACCGATGCGCCTTCACGCCCAAGCCGAATAGACGACTCTCGTCCCATCCCGCTCGCGCCGCCAGTGACAACGGCGACCTTCCCCTGGAATCGGGCCAACGAACCCTGTGGCGCTAGCGGCATGGTCCTGCTCCTCGCGATTGCGGAACACTGACTGTTCAACTCGTCCAGACGGCGTCAAGATACCCGCTATGGCTGCTCGGTGCGCCTACTTGTTGCGTAGAGCCGCGATTGGATCGATCACGGTCGCACGCCAGGCCGGGTACAGCCTGCTCAACATTCGGCACTCGCCTAATCATCTTGGTCCGCACCGGATACTGCACGCCATCAATCGCATCGAACGACGCAGTCCCGACCTGCAGTAAACGTAGCTTCCGATCACGATCCGGTGAACAAGCCGCCGTCTGGATGCAGAATCTGACCAGTGATGTAGCTCGACTGATCGCTCATCAAGAAGAGCGATGCTTCGGCAATATCTTCCGCTGCGCCCAGCCGACCCAGAGGAACGACGCGCTCAAACGCAGCCCGACGCTCTTCATCCTGCGACAGACCGAGCGCCATCGGGGTATCGATGACGCCGGGCGCAACCGTATTGACCCGGATGTCATGAGGGGCCAGCTCGAGCGCCAGCACACGCGTCAGCATCCAGACTCCAGCCTTCGACACCGAATAGTCGGCTGAACCAACCATCGGAATCTTGGCCGCGCCCGACGAGATATTGACAATCGCCCCGCCGTCGCCTTGTGCGATCATCCGTCGCGCGACGGCACGATTGGTCAGCATCACGCCTGTCAGATTGACCGAGAGCACTTTCTCCCAGTACTCGATCGGTTTGTTGATGATGTGAGTCTCGCGACTTCTCGGTGATGGATCGTCGTCGGACACCTTGCCCGAGACGTAGTGCGCATGCAGAATGCCCGCGGCGGCCAGGCACAGGTCAATGCGCCCGAACGCGTCGACGGTCGCATCAGCCGCAGCTTCACAGTCAGCGTCGCGTGACACGTCAGCGCCAACGTAGATGGCCTGACCACCGGCATCCGTGATCTCGCGAACGACTTCGTCGCCGCGCCGATCGTCTGAAAGTCCGACGATGGCGACGGCTGCGCCCTCTCGGGCGAGCCGGATTGACGCCTCAGCGCCCATGCCCGACGCACCGCCGGTGACCAGTGCCACTTTGCCCTGGAATCGAGCCACTCCGCTGTCAGCCATCGTTCCAGTCCGTTCTTAGACGCCGTTGACTTCCTGCGGGTAGCGCCAGGGCGACTCCGGCTGGTCCGCGTCTTCATCCAGCGTCCAATGAGGCATCGCCAGACCGTCAGCTACATCGGCGAAGACCATCCGCATCCGTGAGCCGATTCCAACCTGCTTGACCAGATCTGGCTTGGCGAAGTTGCCATCGGCATCAACCAGGTTGCCGGCCACGCGTAACGCCTCATGCTCGGTTGGCACGCCTGACTGCGTGTCCAGCTCGACCAGCAAGATCATGTACGGCGCGCGCTCGCGGAAGGCGGGTTGGATCGCGTGGTGCACCTCGCCATACGAGTGCACCGTTCCGCGAGCATCGACAGGAATCCAATTGAACTCGCGACCCGAGCACCACGGGCACGCGGTGCCCGGTGGATAGCGGATCAGTCCGCAGTCCGCGTTGACGCACTGCTGCAGATGGAATTCGTGGTCGGCGCAGTGCTGAAAGTAGGCCAGGTTTTCGTTGTCCAGATCGAGGACCGTGAGGGTCATTCCCAGGTATTCACCCTGCGGCATCGTCAGCTCCCGTTCGTTTCCTGTTCGGAGTAATTCAGATCGGTGAAGTCAGTTAGCCCTGACGCATGATCAGCGACGAGCCCGTGCCGGGCATCGCCCAGCCAAGGTTCTGCGTGATCGTCACATCGGGCACTTGCCGACAACCTCCACCCTGGGACGGCTCGGCATAGTTGAACGTGTGCTGCTTACTGCCGTTCGCATCGGTCGGACAGTAATCGTCAACTTCGCCTCGCAACTGACGCACATTCTCGATGATCATGTTCATCCCGTGCGTGTAGCCCTCGCAGAGGTGCCCGCCCGAGGTGTTGTTCGGCCGCTCGCCGCCCAGCCGCATGATGCCCGACGACACGTAGTCGCCGCCCTCGCCCTTCTCGCAGAACCCGTAGTCCTCAAGCTGCAGCATCGAGGTGAACGTGAACGCGTCATATGCGCCCGTGCACTGGATGTCTTCCGGGCCCAGGCCGGCATTCCGGTAGATCAGGTCCTTGATGTAGTAGCCGGCCACCGTCGAGATCGGGCCATGCTGGAAGTGCATGTCGATCCGCGGCTTACAGACGCGACCGGCTACACCGAGAATCCGTGCCGGCGTGTTCTTGTAGTCGTAGGCCTTGTCGACCGAGGTGATGATCAAGGCAGTTGCGTTGTCTGTCTCGACGCAGCAGTCGAGCAGGTGCAGCGGTTTGCAGATCATCCGCGAGTTGACCACGTCCTCAACGGTCACACGTTGCTTGTAGTACGCCTTGGGATTGTTGGAAGCGTGCTCAGAGTGAATCACCTTGACCATCGCCACCTGCTCGGGGGTGGTCCCGTAGTCGTACATGTGACGCATGAACGTCGGCGAGAAATTCTGTCCCGCCGAGAACCAACCGTAGGCGGCGCTGTGCAAAGCGTCACCGCCGACCGGCACTGACGCGCGAGCGCCAGTCCCGCCAATCCGCACCTGGGAGTAGCCGTTCATCGAGCGGAAGACAACGACCGTCTCACACATCCCGGCTTCAATCGCGCCAATCGCGAGGCCAATCAAGGCCTCCGACGACGATCCACCGCCCTGGACGTCCATGTAGAAGTTGAGCCGGATACCCAGGTCGCCGGCGAGCATCGGTGACGCTGTCGAGTCGTTACCCGAATAAGACATCATCCCGTCGATCTCGGACGCCGGAATCCCCGCGTCGTCCATCGCGTTCTTGATCGCCCAGGTGCCGAGACCGCGAGTGGTCGTCCCCGAACCTCGCGTGTATGTCGTCTCGCCGATGCCAATAATGGCGTACTTGTCGCGCAGATACTTGTCTGCCGTCGTGTCAATGTCAGTCGTCATCGCATGCTCCTCTCAAGGACCTCACGTCAAGCCCGCCGATGCCGGAAACTCGTCGTGGCCAGCATCGAGCGGAACGTGCGCAGTCTAAGGCCTGTTCAACCTGCTGACGCCATCCCATGCGAAGCGGTCATCAAGTCTTCCATGCGCTCTTGAAGAGACGGGTGCGCAACTCCCTTACTTCCGTCATTGCCGCGCTCCGACGCGGCAATCTCGCTGTATTCGGCACAGGCGGCTGTGCTCGAATCTGCGAGATACCCGCGACAAGCGGAGGCCTTTGAAAAAATCCCCTTCTCCCCCCTTGCGGGGGAGATGCCGAAGGCAGAGCAACTGTCTTGGAAGTCAAGCGTGTTGAGGTGCTTGCCAGGGGGTGTTGCTCTGGAGGATGGCGTTGAGGATGACGAGCAGTTTGCGCATACAGGCGGTGAGCGCGACCTTCTTGGGCTTGCCCGGTCGAGCAGGCGCTGGTAGTAATCGCTGATCACGGGGTTGTAGCGGGTGGCGACGAGCGCGCCCATGTAGAGCGCGGCGCGGACCGTGGCGCGACCGCCCCAGATGCTGCGTCGGCCGCGCCAGTGGCCGCTGTCGCGGTTGTAGGGGGCGACGCCGACCAGGGCCGCGACCTGACGCCGGTCGACCTGGCCCAGTTCGGGCAGTTGGGCGAGCAGGGTGCGCGAGAGCTGCGGTCCGACGCCGGGCACGCTCTGCAGGAGTTGGTCCTGGGCGCGCCAGTGGGGACTGTCCTGGATGGCGGCCTGCAGTTCGGCCTCGATTCGCTCGCGTTCCTGCTCGAGCCAGGCGATGTGCGCCTCGATGCCGGCGCGCAGGGCGGGTCCGGCGGCGCGCAGGCGTTGGCCCTCGGCGACCTGCATCGCGAGCAGCTGCCGGCGCCGGGCGAGCAGCTCACGCAGCTGTCGGGTCTCGGCGTCGGGCAGCGGGCGCAGCGGCAGCGGCACGGCCTCGGCGAAGTGGGCCAGGACGGCGGCGTCGAGCGCGTCGGTCTTGGCCAGGCGGCCGCTGGCGCGGGCGAAGTCGCGCACCTGGCGCGGGTTGACGAGCACGACCGGCAACCCCGCCGCGGCCAGCGCCGCGACCAGCGGCTGCTCCAGACCGCCGCTGGCCTCCAGCACGATCCGCGCCGGCCCCAGCGCCTCCAGCCGCGTGACCAGGGCCTCGATCCCGGCCGCGTCGTTGGCTACCCGCTGGGCGGGCCCGTCCGCCGGCCGGATGCCGACATCCAACCACTCCTGTGATACGTCGATGCCGACGTAGCGACTCGTCTCCGTCATCTTCAACTCCTATCCTGCGCAGGCCCGTCCTTGCAAGATGCGGGCTCCAGGGCCCTGGCAACTGTTCGGGCTCTTTCGCTGTCGCGCTGCGGCGACCCAAGCTCTGTCACGGCCTCGCAGGCCCAGGGAGGATCGGTCTGCCGCAGCGCACTTCGCCTCGGGAATCACTTGCTCCCGGGGCGACAGCGAAGATACAAGGGGGGGGGTCCGCTGTTCAGGATCCCTATCTGGTCATCATCAGCCGACCCCCCCTCTGTCACTCCGTGACATCTCCCCCCGCAAGGGGGGGGAGAGGGGATTCGGGAGTTTTGCAAAGGCCTTCGACAAGCGCGGGTATGAGGGAGCTGCTAGCGCGAACTCGACTCCCTTTGCAGTTCTCCTCAAGAGCAGGAGCTGGCTACTAGGCTGTCCTATCCCCAGGATCTGGCGACTCATCCTGCTCTGCGTTAGGACCATAGCTTGGCCTTGCCGATCACGATCTCGGGGGTGCGGCCGCGCGTCCAGCGACCGGTGTGAGCGCGGTCTTCGTTGTAGTAGCGGAGATAGCGTTCGAGTTCGCGTTTGAGGCCGGTTTGCTTGGGGATCAGGTATCGGGCGAAGGCGGGCTTCCAGCATTCTTCCAGGATCGTGCCCTGGACGCGCTCGACGCAACCGTTGGTTTGCGGCCGGCCGGCGTGGATGAAGCGCTGGCGGGCGCCGAGCGCTTGCACAGTCTGGCCAAACGCACGCGAGCGGAACTCGGAGCCGTTGTCGCTCATCGCGGTCTCCAGCTTCCAGCCGCGCTCGGCCAAGTCGCGGGCTACACGGCGGGCCAGCTGCGAGGTCCACTTGGCTGCCGGATTGCGCGGCGTGGTGTGCAGCTCCGCCCAGGTGTAGGCCGAGGCGACATCGATCGCGGTGTACTGCCAGACGGTGCCCTTGGTCCCCGAGAGCCGACCCACGTGGAAGCAGTCGAACTGCACCAGCTCACCTGGTCGAGCGACCTCTAGGTGGCGCTCCGGCTGCGGCGCGCGCGGCGCCGGTTCGGGCGCCGCGGCGTAGCCGGCGACCAGACCCAGACGCTTGGCCCGGGTGTTCAGCCCGTGACGCTTGAGCACTCGCCAGACACCGTTCGCCGAGAGCCGGATGCCGCCCCACTTCGGCCGCGCCAACTCGGCCGCGATCCGCGCCGGTCCGAAGCCCGGCTGGCCCAACGCAAACGCGACCACCCGCTGCTCGACCAATGGACTGGTCGCGTTGGCCATCTGCGGTCGGCGTCGCTCGCGCGGGCGCAGCAGCTCCGGACCGTACTGCTCCGCCTGCCGCTTCCAGCGGTAGAACGTCGAATGGTGAATGCCCATCGCGCGACACGCCGCGCGCACGTTGCCCAGCTCCTTGGCCAAGGCCAACGTGCGCAGACGAAAGCGGTAGATTGTGTCCTCCGGGGTCATGGCGCCTGTCCCTCCTGTGCTCCTACACACAGCAGGATCGTCGCCTGGCCCCTCACTTCACCAGACCCACACCTGTCGCCACAACTCGGGGATAGGACATACTAGCCGCCGCCCAGCGCCGTCGATCCTGACGGCTCGCGAGCGAATACGTCCTCATACAGCGCTTCCGCCGCAGGACCGACCAGCCGCGCCATCTCTCGATACGCTGCTCGCCGATAACCCCAGCCAAACTCCGACCGCTCGACCTGCTCCAGCCAGTCGAACAGGTGGACATGCGCGAGATCACGAAGCTCGTTGATAGACATCGGGATAGGCGGATTGCCCTCCCGATCACTTATCGATACACCAGCGTTGCCGGCCAGCGCCGCCGAAACCGCAGCATCAAACGTCGAGCGATCCATGACGCAGTTGAGCCAGGCAATCCGCTCAGCCCGGTCGCCAATCAGCTCGCGAACCTGTGCGCGCTCGCTCAACGGCAAGCTGAAGTCCTGGAACTTCTCCGTCCCATAGATCGAGTGAAACAGTCCAGCCGCCGCCAACTCATCGCCGGCATCATGCTCGGCCAGAAGATCGTGGACTGCTCGCAAGTGAGTCAGAAAGTCGTGTCCGGTGTGATCAATCTCGTCGGCGCCCAGGGACAGCAAGAAATCGACCAACTCAGAGACCGGACGAGGAGCAGAGTTCATGTTGCGGCAAGGGTATCGCCGATATGTCAGTAGAGCCCCGACATCGCTCGCTGGAACACTTCAGCAAATGTGGAAGTGTTCGTTGTCGCCGTATCCTGCTGGTGATCTAACAGTTTGCGTTGCAGGCCGTTCACTCTGCTTGCGACGAACCACAGGAAGACATCATGTCCGAAGCATTGACCGACGCACAAGTCATCGAAGCCGCAGATTTCCTCGACGAGGCGACCGCCAACGGCCTGCCCCTGCCCTTGATTCCAGAGTCATGCCGACCGCAGACCGCATCGGACGGCGGACGAATCTACTGGGAGCGCTGGTCGCGCAATCAGCGCCCCGCCGTTGCCTGGAAGGCCGCTGTGATCGACAGCGATATGGTCCTCGCGCCGTTCTTCGATGGCATGGTGTTTGATTCGCCGGCCTCGATCCCTGGCTCTGACTTCGTCAACTGCATCCTCGAAGCGGAGGTCGCGTTCCGCGTTGGTCGAGACTTCGCCCCGACAGACGGAGGACACAGCGATGACGACGTGCTCGGTGGCGTCTCCAACGCGTACATCGTGATCGAAGCGCCCAATAGCCGTTTTGCCGAGATGCCAGGATTGCCCGGTATGGCCGCCGACGGTGTTGGCAACCAGGCATTGATTATCGGGCCCGAGATCGATGACTGGCAGTCGAAGGATCTCGTCGCGCTGCCATGCGAGATCCTGATCAACGGTGAGAGCGTCGCAGAAGGCCGGGAAGGACGTCCAAACCCGACCGAAATCATGGTCGCGACCGTTAACGAGATCAACAACCGAGGCATGACCGTGAGCGCCGGAGAAGTGATCACCACCGGAGCCGCAGCCATCCACGTTCCCGGACAGGCCGGTCAGGAAGTCACGATCCGCTTCCCAGGCATCGGAGACGTCGATCTGAGCCTGACGTAGCCCGTCTCCCGTCGGCGCTCGTAGCTCCACCTCCGTCATACCCGCGCTCCATCGCGGGTATCTCGTTGCGCTCGGCAGATAGGTCAGGCAGCGGACAGGCCAATAGTCCGCGCGTGACTGCAGTGGGCTACCACGTTCACGCCGAGATCCGCGAGATTGCCGCGGCAAGCGCGGCAATGACGAAGTTGGCGGGCTACTCCACCCGACCGATCCCATCGACCTTCCACGCACCCTCAACCTCTACCCATTGAGTGAAGATCGTCCCATCGCCGTCGTCGCCGCGGAATGTGATGTGCAGGAGGTTTCCTCCCTGGTCTGCAATCTCGTACTCGTCCGATCCTTCCGCCGAGTCCGGCTGCGCCTGTAGCGCCATCGCCTGGCCAATACCGACTGGCGTAAACATCGGCATCAGACCGGCGATGTTGTTGGCGACCAGATCCTGGGCGAATTGATCAGCAATCTGCAGCAGGTCGGTTGATTCTGTCATTGGTCATGCTCCGGTGCTTGCGCGATGTCCGAGTGAATCTTCGTAAGCGGCCGGTACGAACCCGGTTTGCGTTCTGCTGTGCATTCGCAATTTGCTTCCGAATGGACGTTCAGCCTACAAGCAAGCGGGATAGGCTGAGTCGTGGTCGCGAGGCGCTCACGCTTCAGGACAACAGCAGGAGGTCAACATGAGCAGTCGTCCAGTCGGCATTGACATCGAAGCCGCACCGCAAAAGTCCGCGTTGACGCCTGCTGAGGGCGACGAGATCATCGCCGCGCACGACGTCCACAAAACCTATGCCGGCGCTGGAGAACCGGTGCACGCCCTGCGCGGCGTCACGCTGTCTGTCGCCCGCGGCGAGATGGTCACGATCATGGGACCGTCCGGCTGCGGCAAGACCACGCTGCTCAATTGCCTGTCCGGACTGGAAACCATCGAGCAAGGCGAGATCTTCGTCGAAGGGCGCAGCATCCACGACATGCCCGACACCGAGCGCACCGACCACCGAGCACGCCGGATGGGCTTCGTCTTCCAGTTCTACAACTTGCTACCCGTTCTTTCCTCGGTCGAAAACGTTGAGTTGCCGTTGCTCCTGGGCGGAGTGGGACAGCGAGAATCTCGAGAACGCTCCATGCAGGCGCTGGAAAACGTAGGACTGACCGACTGGGCTGGACATCGCCCGGCTCAGCTTTCCGGCGGCCAACGACAGCGAGTCACCATCGCCCGCGCCTTGGTCAACGAGCCTGCGATCGTCTGGGGCGACGAACCGACCGGCGACCTCGACTCAACCAACGCCAACCAGATCATGGACCTGCTCGAGGACCTGAACCAGCGCAATCAACAGACCTTCGTCATCGTCACACACGACGAGAACATCGGTCGACGCGCCAACCGGACGATCCTGATGCGCGACGGTCTGATCGAAGGCGAGACCATTCACCGGGCACTCGGCAGCTAGCGACTGAATCGCACTTGCGCTGGACGATTGAGGGAAGGGCAACATGGAGGAACTGTTTGGCCTACCGACGATCCGACTGATGTGGATCGTCGTCGCCATCGTCGGTGTCGCCGCCGCAGTGATTGCATTCATCTTTATCAAGCGTCCGATTCTCGTCCGCATGGGATTGCGAAACATCCCCCGCCGCCGGGCGCAAACCGTGCTCGTCACCATGGGTCTGACACTGGCCACGATCATCGTCACGATCGCCTTCTCAACAGGGGATTCCCTCGCCGTCAGCATCCGCGGCCTGGCACTGGACTCCCTCGAACGCATCGACCACTTCATCTCGGTCGAAGAAACTGATGCCTCCGGCGAGCGGGGCGAGGACGGTATCCCAAATCAGGTGCTGCTCGACCTGCAGGCGCACTTCGCCGGCGACGATCGGGTCGACGCCATCTTTGGCTCGCGTTTCGACCTCGTCCCGGTCGAGCATCCTGATGCCGGACAGATTGAGCCGCAGTTCTTCCTGGTCGGCATGGATCCTGAGTTGGCTGATCAACTTCAGGCGGTCAGGGACGAAGACGGCGATCTGCTCGAACTGTCGTCTCTGGGCTCGAACGAGATTGTGCTCAACCAGCGAGCCGCTCGTGAGTTGGATGCCGAACCTGGAGATCAGGTCCGCCTGTACGTCCTCGGCGCCCCGCGTGAGTTCACTGTCGCCGCAATCGGCAGAGATGCCATCCTGACCGGAAATCTGGAAGCGGGAGGCGCCGGCGGACTGCTGTCCATAGACACTTACCAGAATCTGTTGGGGCCGCGACTGTCGCCACCAGATCAGTGGGACACCATTCTGGTCAGCGGCGCAGGAGGCGTCCGCGAGCCGCTGGAGTTCTCAGAGTCACTGGACGAAGACATCCAGTCTGCGTTCACGATGTTGGAGCGCGAGAATCCCGCGCTCTACTTGAGCAATGGCTTGTCGCGCTTCTCCAATGAACCGGTCAAGGCCGACAGTCTCGAAGATGCCGAACTCATCGCCAGCGTGTTCACGACGTTGTTTCTCTTCATGGGTTCATTCTCGGTCGCCGCAGGCATTCTGCTGATCTTCCTGATCTTCGCCATGCTGGCCGAGGAACGAAAGCCGGAGATGGGCATCGCCCGCGCCGTTGGCATGCAGCGCAACGACCTGATTCAGATGTTCATCTCAGAAGGCATGATCTACAACCTCGGAGCCGCAGTGATTGGAGTCGTGCTCGGCTTGCTGTTCGCGATTGGCCTGATCGCCGCGCTCAACCAGGGCTTCGAGAGCTTTGGCTTCCAATTCACCTGGAGCGTAACCATCAAGAGCCTGGTCATCTCCGCCTGTATCGGCATCGTGATCACGTTCATCACTGTCGTCGTCTCCAGCTTCCGCGCCTCGCGGCTCAACATCGTTGCCGCCATCCGCGACATTCCCGAAGCGCAGTACGAGGAAACCTACCCGCTCACGCCGTGGCGGGTGTTCCGCAACATCCTTGGAGTCTTCACAACCGCGATCGGCCTGGCTCTTGTGATCACGACGCCAATCACGCTCATCATTGGCGCGCCAATCGCATTCGTCCTCAACCTGATCGGCAACCGCTGGGCGAAACGACTCATCCCCTGGGTTCTGTTCTTCGGCTGGCGTGTCCTGCGCTGGAATCCTCAATGGTGGATCCTCTTCATCGTTGGCGGGCTCTACCTGCTTGATTTTGGCCTGAGCCAAGAGAGCTTCTTCCTGTACATGACAGGCATCTCCCTGATTCCGCTAGGGATCGTGATGGGACTGAACAAACTGCGTCTCGCTGGACGACGCATCAATCAGCGCTTCCTCTACACCGTCGGAGCAGCCTTCGTGATGTTCCTGTGGTTCGCGCCCAATGACTGGCACGAGGGCTTCTTCGACAACAACCTGAACGGTGGACCCGAGTTGTTTGTGCTAGCGGGCACGATGCTTACCGCCGCCGGCACACTGCTCCTGGTTTTCAATCTCGACCTGATCGTTGGCGGCATTCGCGCCACTGTCGGAGGCGTCGGGCGAATGGCCCCGGTCATCCGCACAGCCGCCGCCTATCCGGCTGCAGCCCGCTACCGAACCGGCATGACGATCGCAATGATCGCCTTGATCACCTTTGCCTTGGTCAACTTCAGCACGATCAATGCATCCTTCAGCCAGGCGTTCACCGGCAGCGACACGGCGGGAGGATTCGAGGTCCTGGCGTTCAACACCGAGGTCAACGCCATCGCCGACATTCGCGACGGACTCTCCAGCGCCGGCGCCGATGATGTCTTGGCAGGCATCGAGAATGCAGGCCGGATCGAGGCAGGACCAGAACGCGGCACTCGGGCGGTGACGATCCTGACCGAGCGCTGGGACCCCGTCGACGAACGCCACATTCTCGACAGCAATGGCGATATCCGAACAGTTGAGACCGATCTCGCGGAGGTCGGCCTGGAGGACCGCGACGCGGTCGTGATCGGCGGGATCAATAGCGAGTTCATCGATGGCCAGGAAGTCAAACTCCAGGCCATTTCGTATCGATACGACAACGAACAAGCCGTCTGGGCGGCGCTGCGCAACGGCGAGATGGTCGCCGTCGCCACGGTTGACGCCATCGACGGCGCGTTCGGCTTCTCTGCCAACGACCTCGATCCGTGGTCAACGCCGGACTCGGTGACCGACGAATCCACTCGGCTTCCCCGCATCGTGATAGAAGTCGGCCTCGGCGAGAAGGCCAGGCAGGTCGAAGTGATCGCGGTCCTTGAGCGAATCAGTGGCGCCTTTGTCGATCTCGACGGCGAGGAAGGCGGGCTTCCAACGCTGCTGCTCCCCGAATCGCTCGCGACACAAGTGACCGGCCCTTCCGAGTCCACGCGCCACTACATCTCGGTCAAAGATGGCTCCGACTCACTCGATGTGGCGCAGGGAATTGAGCGCGAACTGCGCATATTCGCCGTGGACATTCAGGGCGAACTCAAGCGCCAGCAAAGCACTCAATCCTCGATCCTGGCGCTATTCCAGGGCTTCATCGGCATCGGACTGGTGGCCGGCCTGGCCGCGCTGGGCGTGATTGCATTGCGGGCTGTGGTCGAGCGACGCCAACAGATCGGCGTCCTCCGTGCGATCGGCTTCCAGGCGCGCCTGGTCGGACTCGAGCTGCTGCTCGAGATGGGGTTCATCGCCTTGCTCGGGCTCGGTCTTGGCACCGCGCTGGCGCTTGGCCTCGCCTGGCGACTCTTCGCCGAAGGCACATTCGGCGAGATCTCGATGTACATCCCACTGGGCACCATCCTGCCTATGCTGATCGGCGCATTCGTCGCGTCGCTGGTCCTGACATATTTCCCGGCAAGACAAGCTGCACGAACCACGATCGCCGAGGCGCTCCGCTATGAATAACGACACCACCAACCTCCTGCGAGAACTTGGCTTCGGCTACGACCGCGACCTCCCATTCGACGCCAAGACCGCTCAGGCCGGCGAAGGTGGCGGGATGCTCGTCGAGCGTTTCGAGATCACCTCGCGCTACGACGACCGGGTCGGCGGATTGCTCATGCAATCTGTCGAAGCTGAAGGTCCCCGGCCTCTTGTTCTTGTTGGACATCCGGGCACGCTCGACAAGTCCAGCGACTACGTCCTCTGGCCCGCAGAGCAATGGGTGGCCCGCGGCGCGATCTGCGCCACCATCGACCAAGCCGGGCATGGTGAGCGTGCTAGACGACCAGTCTCAATGGAAGACTTCCAGCGCTGGCCCATGCGCCGACTCGACCAAATCCTGCAGACAGTGGTCGACTGGATGCGAACTCTCGACTACCTCTCCGAGCGCCCCGAGGTCGACGCCGAGCGAATCGGGTTCGTCGGCTTCTCGATGGGCGGAATGAGAGGCGCGCCGTTCGTCGGCCTTGACGACCGCGTCAAGGCTGCCTCCTTCTGCATCTCCGGCGCCAGTACGGTCGCCGGTCGAGGTGGCAGCTCCGGTGAGTTGGGCAACCAGCTCACGGATCCCGGCGCTTACGCGCCGATGATGGCTGGCCGCGCAATCCAGGTCGTCGCCGGCGAGCGAGACGATCTCATCACCCCAGAAGCGACACAGCGCTTCTACGACCAGCTATCCGAGCCAAGAGAACTCGTCTGGTTGCCCTGCGGTCACTGGGACTTCATGCCCCAGGGAATCAAACCCGTCGGCCCGTTCCTCGAACAAGCCCTCAACTTCGGCGGCTAACTCAACACTCCCGACGCCGTCAGCTCGGCAACCTCGTTGCCCGAGTAACCCAGCACTTCGGTCGCAACCTCAAACGTGTGCTCGCCAAACAGCGGCGCGGGTGAGGCCAGGTAGCCGGGCGTCTCGTGCAACTTGACAATAGGCCCGTCGTAGAGCGAGATATCCGTCTCGGGATGGTCCAGGTACCTATAGAAGCCACGCCCTGCCAGGTGTTCGTCGTGCTCGCACATGTCCTCGCCATCATGCACCAGCGACGCGGCGACACCGGCCGACTGCAGGTGGATCGCGAGCGAAGCAGCGTCAACCGACACTGTCCACGCCGATATCAATCCGTTCAGCACGTCCTCATGCCGCCGCCGCCCCAATAGCGTGGCGAATCGGTCGTCGGAGGCAAACGAAGCACCTTCAGCAATCGCGCACAGCGACTCCCATTGCGCATCTTCACCAACGGCGATGGCAATCCAGCGTTCGCGACCGGAGGGATCATCGGCGCACCGATAGATCCCGTGCGGGCACATCCAACTGGACTCATTGCCCTTGCGCATCTGACTCTCCCCGTTGGCCGTGTAGTCGAGCAGCGCTGGTCCAATCGTCGCCGACACGGACTCGATCTGCGCCAGCTCGATTCGCTGTCCCTGGCCAGTCCGACGCCGGTGCCGTAGCGCCGCCAGAATCGCCACGACCGAGTGTCCGGGATTGACCACGTAATCGGGATAGTTGGTACCCACGCCAACTGGTTTTCGCTCAGGATCGCCCGAGAGATGTGAGATTCCCGTAATCGGCGTCAGCACCGCACCGAATCCGGCAAAGTCTCGATGCGGTCCCCACAGACCCAGCATCGGCTGATACGCGGCGATGATGTCGGGCTTCACCTTGCATAGATCCTCGTAAGTCAGACCCCAGCGTTCGAAGATCCGCGGCGTCAGGTTGGAGATGAAGATGTCCGAGCGCTCAATCAGCCGATAGGCCACGTCGCGCGCGCCTTCGATCCCCATATTGAGCAAGAACGAACGCTTATCGGCGTTGAAGTTGTTGAAGTAGGCGCAGACGTTGTAGCCCGATTTGCCCGGTTTGATCGGCTCGCCATGTCGCAGGCCGTCGACGCGCGCCTCCGACTCCACCCGAATCACATCGGCGCCGAAGTCGGCCAGTGTCCGAGCAGAAATCGGCCCGACCCCGAACCAGGAGAAGTCGGCCACTCGAACGCCGTCCAGCGGTCTTGTCCCGTTTGCGGATGTCATACAGCGCCCTCTCCGGCGAACGCGATCAGGTCTTCGGCCGGAATCCCAACTTCATCAACCCAGACCTCCTGGTTATGTTCGCCAATCCGCGGCGCCGGACGCCGAATCGTGACCGGCGTTTCCGACAGCCGATACGGAGGACCGGGAAACTTCAGCGCCGCGTCGTCCTGCCCAAGCGTGGTCGGCTGATTCAGCTCCAGCCACCACTCGCGAGCCTCCAGATGCCGGTTCTCGGCGAGATCCTTCGGCGTCATCACCTGCCCAATCAGCAGCCGACGCGACTGTCCCTCTTCGTACAGCTCTGTCGATCTCTTACTGGCGTAGAACGCAGTGAGCACTTCCTGCGCCCGATCGAGCACTTCTGAGTGCTTGTCGCGTTCCTCTTCGACCAACAAGATTCTCAGGTCAAACGTGTCGAATGTTTCCACGTAGTGAGGCTCGGTGAGATCTTCGGCCATGCCATGCTCATCCATCCAGCCGATCACATCCGACCACGGCGTGCCAAATCCGGGTATCCCGACCATCGAGTAGATGTAGCCGTCGCGTGTCTGATACGTCCCAATCCCCGGAAGCCGATACCGCTCACCAACCCGCTCGCGCGAGGTTTGGAGGAAGTCCCACTGCAGATGCGCGGTTTCCTGGCAGATCGACATTGCCTCCTGAATCGATGTCTCCACACGCTGTCCATTGCCCGTCGCCTCAGCCTGCAACAGCGCCAGCAATGCGCCCTGAGCGGCGGAGATCGCCGCCACGATGTACGCCTGATTCCCGGCAATCCGCATCGGCGACCCATCCGGATAGCCGGCCAGCGTGGCGATGCCCGCTGCGGCCTGGGAAATCAGATCGGTCACTTCCCAGCCAGCCTTGGGACCGTCCAAACCAAACCCTGTGATCGAGACCCAGACCAGCTCCGGTCGTGACTCCATGTACGAGTCCGGATCAAGGCCCTGCTCGGACAACTCGCGCCGTTCCGCCGCCGTCCATGACTCGATCACAATGTCGGCAGACTCAACCAGCCGGCCAAGCAGCCAGCGCCCGTCAAACTGTCCCAGGTCGACCGTCACCGATCGCTTGTTGGCGTTGAAGTACCAGAACCGAAGCGAAGTTTCGCGTCCTGGCTGTCCCTGCCAAAACGGAGCGCGACCGCGAGCGGGGTCTCCGCCGACCGGCTCCACCTTAATCACATCCGCCCCAAGATCAGCCAACAACTTGCCGCAGTACCACCCCATTTCAGAAGTGAGGTCGAGCACACGTACGCCGTCGAGAGCAGTCTGGGTCATGAGGAACAAGATATCGTGAGTCTGTGGGGGCGAGTCATGGTCTTGGAAGATGTTGGCAGCAGTGCAGACGCCGGACGAGAGGTGATGCCGATGTCGGAGATTCGGCGTCACAAGGCGCTATTGCTGCAAGAGTTTGACCAGCAGTATCCGGATTGGGAATGGTCAGAGAGGCGGCGACGAAATCGGCTCATGTGGGACGAAGAGGGTCGCGCGTGGGTGCCAATGTTTGACCCGGAGTATGGCGTGGAGTACGCCTACGACGAGCCCGGTTTCACGCCCGAGGCCGAGGAGATGCTGGTAGAAGAAGCACGCAGAGCGTTGGAGGAGGTCAGGGCAGGTGGAGGCGTTGACTTCGCCGAGTTGGATGCGGACGAGTCCTTCTGGGCTGACGAGTAGCGGTGCGCTTCAAGGTCACGCTCCGCGCAAGAGCGAAAGATTAGCTCCGCGCTCTGGCGCCGGCGCCCAAACGGGAGGTGCGAAGGGCGTTACGGGCGATGGTGAACGATCCCTATGCGCACGATTCGAAACTGCTCGAACGACCGGAGGTCCTCTACCGAGTCCGCGTTGGCGACTATCGGATCATCTTCGAGCCCGGTCCGGGGCGGCATGAGGTCACGGTTACGAGGATTGCGCATCGATTGGTTGCCTACGAGGTACTCGAGCGCGAGCTGCTAGATGACTGACGATTCGAGAACAGGTCAGAACGGAGGTGCAAAGCCGTCGCGTTCTTCGCCGAGCTGGGGCAACGTGTCTTCAGAGCATCATGAGCGCTGTCGCGGGAGTGGGCGATGCAACTGGCGAATCGCTTATCGTGAATCTGAGGAGGCGGGTCATGGTCTTGGAAGATGTTGGCAGTAGTGCAGACGCCGGACGAGAGGTGACGCCGATGTCGGAGATTCGGCGTCACAAGGCGCTATTGCTGGAAGAGTTTGACGAGCAGTATCCCGACTGGGAGTGGTCGGAGCGGCGGCGACGAAATCGGCTGATGTGGGACGCGCAAGGCCGCGCCTGGGTGCCGATGCTCGATCCGGAGTACGGCGCGCCATATGCCTACGACGAGCCCGGTTTCACGCCCGAGGCAGAGGAGGCGCTGGTAGAAGAATCACGCAGAGCGTTGGAGGAGGTCAGGGCAGGCCGGTTTTACACCCTTGACGACCTAGATGCTGAAGATGCGAATCTGGTCGCCGAAGAACGCGCTGTCGATTAGCGGTGCGTTACCGCGTCAGCGTGTCGGAAGAGGCTGCGATGCAACGCCGCTCGTTGTCGCCGGCTGTAAAGAGGACTATTCGGCGGACTCTGCGCGGAATGGAAGAAGATCCATATCCGCCAGGCCACATTCGTCTGGAGCGACCGGAAGTTCTGTTCCGGGTTCGCGTTGGGGACTATCGAATCGTTTATCGGCCCGGTCCGGGGCGGCATGAGGTCACGATCACGCGGATTGGTCACCGGGAGTCTGTGTACCAGGAGCTGGAGCGTCGAGGCTCCGAGTCGTGACAATTCGAGAACAGGTCAGAACGGAGGTGCAAAGCCGTCACGTTCTTCGCCGAGCTGGGGCAACGTCTCCTTGAAGATGCTGAGCGCCGCTCGATAGCGCTTCATGTACTCGCGCTCAATGACCTTTGGATGTGGTTGGCAATCCAGCAATTCGGCCATGAGTTTGAGTGCGCCATCGCGCGTCTGCGCGACGAACTTGCCGCCCGTGAACTTGAACGGCTGAATGATGAATCGCTCGATGCCGCTGTCTAGCAAACGGTCGGCGAACGCGTGAGGATCGTCGGACCATATCATCGGCGTCAACGTGACACAGGATTGTACGCCCTCCTCGTGGACTTGCTGGATGGCGTCAATGCGACGCTGATTCGCCGGGCATGACGGCTCGAATCGCTTGCGCACGTCCTCGTTGTCGGTGGTGACGGTCATGTTGACCTGGACACGGCCGCCGTTGCGTTCGATCTGCTGGAAGAGGTCGATGTCGCGTGTGACGTCGGGCGACCGGGTCTGGACGACGAGCTTGGGCGTATGACCGCTATCGCCGTAGGGCGCGGGCGTCGGCTCGGCGAACATGTCGACTTGGGATTCGGTGACGGCCTCCTGAGAATCTCCGAATGCCATGATCTCGAGGAGTTGTCGGGTGAGGTTGAGTTGTCGCTCGATCGGCTGATAGGCGTCGGTGACGGAGGACATGTAGATGCGCGCGGAGTCCAGTTTGGCCTGCTGTCGAGGTCGGCTGAGAATGTCGACGGCGTTCTGCTTGACCTTGACCCAATTCCCCCAATTGTCTCGCAGGTCGCGGTCGCGAGCGAAAAAGGCGGCGTAGCAGTACGTGCAGCCAAATCCACAGCCGGAATAGGGGTTGAGGGTGAAGTCGTACTCGGACATGAAGCCGGTGGCTTTGGTCAGAATCTGTGAGGCGTCGGCGGAGGTGATGTCGTATCTACCGGTGTAGGGAGGATCGTCTGGCTCTTGGACCCTTTCCGGGACTGTTGTGAGCATTGTCGCCTAGCCGTCCTTCCGAAAAGCCAGTCGCACAAAAGGTGAGCTGTCCTTGCGAGCCGACGTCCACTCCACAGTTCCATTCAAGAAGTCATGGCTCTTCGTCAGAACATTGGTGTTCAAGTTCCTTCTCCAATTCGTGATCTTGGGAAGGATTCCGGAACGAGGCAATCTCGGCGAACATGCCGTCTTGTTGTGTTCTGCTTCTCGGGCAGGACACACTTGGTCTGCCAGTGCATCCTTGAACGTGGGACCTGTCAAACAGATTACTTCCGGACGAAGAGTTTGCTTCAGGAGCATTAGGTCCCATTTGAGATCATCGATTCCCTCCTCGTACAAGACGTGGTTCGCGACGAGCCAGCAATCGCGATTCGAGTCTCGGGAAATGACGACTCTGTCATCACTCGAAAACGCGCTCTCGGCAGGGCGGAAAGAGAAATGCGGGGTGGATCCCGTCTTGTTTTGCTGTTTCAGGCGTCGAAGGAAGGGAGGCCACAGGAACCCACCTGTTTTGTACATCTCCCTCTTGTCAATGCAGTGCATTCTGACGTCTCGGATCAGAGACTCTTGCCCAGAATCGGCAAGTGCGCACGCAAGACCAATGGAGAACGCGCCAGAACCCGAACCGAAGTCGACGACCTCGATCGCCCGAGCCGCTGGCTTCAACTCTTTGATTAGTTTACGGGCAGTCCAATAGGCCAGATTTATCTGGCGGGGTTGGTACCAAGTAGTGTAGAAGAGACCAACCCAGGGGTTCGAGTAATCCGGCGAACCATCTCCCTGCAGCTTCTTTAGGTCTTCCAGCGCTCCAAACACCCGGGTGGCGATAGTCGATGGTGGCAAGTCGGAACTTAAGCGTGCAAACCTGTGTTCCGCGAACTCAACCAAGGCATCATCGACCATGTCTAGCGGAGATTTCGTTTTCATCGAGCCGAGGTTCCCAATCCTGAAGCGAGTTCGTAGTCGGCAGATGCCGTGAACGCAGGGTCGGCTCTGCTTGTCCTTAGAATGTAGTGGGACCTAACTGTGGCTAATCCCATTTGCGCTGTGGTCGGCTCCTGCCTCCGCTGAACAGCGCGATGAACAGGGCGAACGGGCCTAGCAGAAATGCTGGCAATCCGAAGGTCATGCCGAGGTAGAACCTCGCAGAGCCTTGGCCGATGAAGAGCGCGGCTATCCCGCAGACGATCCAGATGATGAGTAGGGCTTCCATAATGTCCTCCTGCGTACAAGTTAGCACACCCGTGCTTACTGCGCAGGAGGGGGAGCGAGATTCCCGCCTGCGCGGGAATGAAGGCACAAGGGACTCGATTACGCCCCAACCGCGACCTTCACATTCGCGGGCAACCTCGACGTGAACACCTCGACCGCCTCTCGGACCATCTCCTCGAGCACCTCCGCTGCTGGTCTCAGTTCGTTGAGCAGACCCGAGATTTGGCCGGCGGCGTTCATCAGCAGGTCTTCACGGTTTCCCTGCTTGGCTGCTTCGGCGATATCGGCGATCAGCAGGCCTTGCAGACCCATCGGGAGGGCCTGCGTGCCCGAGTCTTCCCAGGCCTCGATCAGTTCGTTGGTCACGTTGCGCATCGTCTTGCCTGAGTAGAGACGGGTGACTCGCGTGTCCTCGTCGTTGGCGGCGAGGATTCGTCGCTTGCGGTATTCGTCCAGGTTTGCTTCTTGGGTCGGAATGAAGACGGTGCCGCACCAGACGCCGGCGCATCCCATCGCGAGCGCCGCTGCCAGGCCGCGGCCGTCGCCGATTCCGCCGGCGGCGATCACCGGCTTTGGCGCGACCGCGTCAAGCACCTGCGGCAACAGCGCCATCGTCCCGATTCGTCCCGTGTGACCGCCGGCCTCGTGACCTTGCGCGACCACGATGTCGGCATCGCCGTCGTGGACGCGGCGGGCGTTCTTGACGTTGCCTACCAGCGAGATCACCTTGCCATTGGCGGCATGCACCTGATCGACAAACGGCGCCGGATTGCCCAGTCCGGTCGCCAGCACTGGCACTTGCATCCCGGTGATTGTGTCGACCTGATCCTGTGGTGTGAAGCGAGGCGTGCGCACGTCGGCGCGGGGCGCCTGGACATCGGGCAGGTCAAGATTGGCGCGAATCCCGCCAATCACTTCCTTCTGCTCCTCAGGCAGCAGGTCCCGAGGATCCTTGGGTCGCTTGCGGCCGCTGGGTCGCGCCGCCACGTTCGACGGCACCAGGATGTCGACCCCGAACGGTCGGTCGGTCAGGTCCTGGATTCGGCGGATCTGCGCTTCCAGTCGATCGGGAGGGAATCCTGCTGCGCCGAGCACTCCCAGACCGCCGGCGTTGGAAATGGCCGCGACCAATTCGGGTCCGGCGATGCCTGCCTGGCCGCCGCCGGTGGTTGGTCCCATTCCTGCCAGCGCGATTGGGTATTCGATGTCCAGCAGGTCGCACATCTCGGTGTGAAGGATTGGTCGTGTCATGATTTACCACTCTGTTGTAGCACCGGCTGCGTTCGCGCCGCGCTCGTTCCGCTCGTCACAGACGGTGTGCGCCTGCATATGCACTCTGCATTGTTCTAGCCCAACTGCGCGCGGTCAATCCTGGATGCGATCAGGCTCAGGGGTACCATGAATCCATGAACACAGCGAAGACCAGCGGCGTGAACAAGACCATCGGAACCGGCGTGGCTGCGATCACTCGTCTATCGACTGCCGCCGCCCGGCGCCTCAAGCGACCGTTGCTGTTCATCGTCAGCGGCATCATCCTGCTGATGCTGCTGATCGTCGTCCTGCAATCCGGCCTCGGAGTCGACAGCGACGACACCATTACCGACAGTCACCGACCAGAAATTGTGGGCGAGTAAATCGCCGCAGTCTTAGGCGAGGGGAGCAACCAGAGCGATGCCAAGACCCAGCGAAGCACTGATGAACGAGGCGGGAGAATGGATCGCCGAACAGCTTTCCGAAGAGGGACTGATGGTGACCAGCGGCTTCGTCGACCTCGTGCTCGACATGGAATGGACGGCCATCGAGGAAGGCGTGACGCCTGATGATCGTCCGGTGGTGGTTGAAGCGGTGATGCAGAAGATGATCGAGGAAAACGTCCACGTCGGTCCGCCCCCCGACACGATCTCCACCGATGGCATCGATACCTCGCAGATTCGTCCCGTGCCTAAACAATTCGTCGAGCAGGTATTGAGCTGGGAAGACGATTTCCTCGGTTTCGCCGGCATCCGCCGCTCGGACCACGCGTCCGGTGGAGTGGGATAGCAACATGATCTTCGGACCGCGGCATACGGTCACGATCGAGC
Organism: Dehalococcoidia bacterium; assembly: GCA_965207365.1. GTDB lineage: Bacteria > Chloroflexota > Dehalococcoidia > Bin125 > Bin125 > Bin125. The sequence continues at coordinate 3,244,884 of OZ242281.1, forward strand.
CATCCGGGCTGACGATTGAAGTGCCCGATGGCGAGCGACTGATGCAGGCGGCCCGAGAAGCCGGATTCTGGTGGCCCAACCAGTGCGACATGCAGTGCCGTTGCACCGGTTGTTTCGTTACCGTGGTCTCCGGAGTGGACCACCTGTCGGAGATGGGACGAGCTGAGGAGGAAGCGTTGCTCAATCAGCGAGGGCGACGCGCACTTGAGAACCCAGTGCGCCTGGCATGTCAGTTGGGCGTGTATGGCGACGCAACAGTTCGCAAGACTGGAGTACGTTCGGGAGAGTGAGCCTGATTATGCAAGGCATTCATGGTATTGATTTGGCGAGATTAGAAGCATTTGTTGAAGTAGCTACGGCGCGATCATTTTCCCGCGCTGCAGAACACTTGAATCTGACCCAGCCAACGGTGTCCGCTCGGATTGCTCAAATGGAAGCGCAGCTCGGGGTGAGCCTGTTCGAACGGCTGGGAAGGCGCGTACGGCTGACTGACGCTGGCAGGGCGTTGCTGCCGCACGCTCAGCGAACGCTACAGGCCGCGCGAGATGCGGCCGAAGCTGTCCACGCGCTCAGAGCGGGAGGCGGAGGCAGCCTGGTGATTGGCACAGCTCCAACGGTTGGCACGTACGTGTTGCCCGGACTGCTACAGCGCTACGCCGCCGCCCAGCCCAACGTCGAGATTTCGATCCGCACCGGACGCAGCCAGGAAATCTCGCAGATGGTCCTCGACGACGAAGTCCAGATTGGTTTCGAGCGGGAGCTCGGTCACGCAGAGATCGAGTCGGTGCCGCTCTACGAAGACGACATCGTCCTGCTCGCCAGCCGGCAACATCCTCTCGCCATTCAAGGACTAACCTCGCCGGCCGAGATCGCCAATGAAGCCGTGATCTTCTTCGACACCGGCAGCAGCTACCACGCCATCAGCCAGGCGGTGTTCCACAACTCCGGAGCGGCGCCCCGCCACTCTATCGATGTCGACAGCCTGGAAATGGCCAAGCGACTGGTTCTGCGTGGACTCGGCCTCGCCTTCCTGCCCAAGGTGGCGGTCGAGGAAGAACTCCAGCGAGGTGAACTCGCCCCGATCGAGATCGAGTCAGCCATGCCGATTCGGCGCAGCATCGCGGTCATCCGGCGACGTCGTCGCTCACTCAGCGACGCGGCACTTTCCTTCCTCAGCCTCGTCGGTCACGTCTTCGGAGTCGAAGTCATGCCCGACGTCCGCCAGACAGGCCGAGGCGCAAGTCGTCGCTTGCCCGCAACGCCGTAGTCTCGGCGCGCCGCTTCGGCGTTACTCGGATGCAGGCAACTCCGGCAGCTCCGATTCGTCTCGCAGCGCCTTAAGCATGTCAACGTCGGCTTTCCCCGGACCGCCGCCTTCGTACCCCGGAACCTCGAGCAGCCACGACGCCTTGCGCAACACCCGATTGCGAACCATCCGCCGGAACGCTTTCAGGCCTATCGTTCCCTGGCCAATGTTTTCGTGCCGATCTTTGCCCGATCCCAACTCGGTCTTGGAATCGTTCGCGTGAATCGCAACCAGCTTCTCCCCACCGATTTCGCGCTGGAACTCGTCAAGCGTCTCCTTCAGTCCGGCAATCGTCGCGATGTTGTATCCCGCTGCGTGCGCGTGGCAGGTGTCGAGGCAGACCCCCACGCGTGGATGATCGACTGCGTTCATGATCGCCGACAACTCGGCAAACGTGGAACCGACCGATCGCCCCGCGCCGGCGTTGTTCTCGAGCAGCAACAGCGAGTCGTCGGGTGTTCGATCCAGCGCCTCCGACATCGACGCCGCAATCCGCGGCAACGCATGCTCAAATCCGGAGCCCATGTGCGAACCGACGTGGAAGATCACGCCGTCGGCGCCAATTCTCGACGCCAGGTCCAGCTCCTCGGTCAGCGTGTCGGTCGATTTGCGCAGCAGTTCGTCGTCGGGTGAGGCCAGGTTGATCAGGTACACGGCGTGGATGAATGCCGACTTCAGCTTCGCCTGCTTCATCTGCTGGCGAAACGACTCCGTGTCTTCGTCGGGATGATGCTTGCGCCTCCACATCTGGGGAGCCGCCCCGAAAATCTGAAACGATTCCGCGCCCAGATCGAGTGCTCGTCCGACCGCCTTGTCGATTCCGCCGGCTGACGAGACATGAGCGCCAAGGCTGGGAGTTCGTGCCATCGCTACCGCCCCAAGGATCTGGCAAGCCGATCGATGGCTCGCCGAAGAGGCATCGCAATCACTGATCCGGCCACCGCCGAGACCAGCGCATCGGCGTCGACGTCACGGTTCAAGGTCACACGCGCACGACTGGAATCGAGATCGCACCGCGCGTCGTCAACTCCGGCAACACTCCGCAGGGCCGATGCCACGCGGCTCGAACAAATCCCGCAGACCAGTCCATCGATCTCCAATGTGACCTGATCTGACTGAAGTTCGACCACACGAACCTCAGGTACTCGCAGAAATCGCAGCGGTTTCAGAAACGCCATATCGCAAGACTATCGATCTTGCCAGTCGAGATAGCGGCGGACTGCTCGCGCGCAGGACTCGATGCTGTGATAGCAAGCAATGCCATGCTCGTTGAGCCGTCGCTGCAGGTCGAGACCCCTGCTAAAGCCATCGTTAGTGCGCGGCTGTCGCACCACGACCGCCAACGGTTTTGACAACTTCTCGGCAACTGTCGCCAGCGAGTTCGCCGTCTCTTCGGCGAAGTCTTCATCCCGCGTACGAGTCCCGCCGTCAGTACCGGTGTGGACCATGAGCCAGTCGATGCCTGGGTCGTCGGAGACTGCCTTGAGCGCCGTCTCCAAGTGGTCGCCCTCGAACATGAACCCGGCGTCCAGTGGATTGCGGATTGATGTGCCTGCCACCGGCGTGAACTCACGCAGCACCTTCTGCGTCGCCTCGCCGAACCAGGGCACTGGAATGTCGTTGCGATCGCAGATGTCGGCCGCCAGGACCGAGACACCGCCGCCGCCGCCCAGCACCGCGCAGCGCGGCCCGCTGACGCCGGGCATGCGCTCGATCGTCACGGCCAGATCCAATAGTTCCTCAATGCTTTGAACAGGGATGAACCCGCCCTGCTTCTGCACCGCGTTCCAGATCTGCGCCGAACCGGCCAGCGATCCCGTGTGCGACGAAGCCGCACGCGATCCCGCCTCGGTCAGCCCGCCCTTGAGCACGATCAACGGCTTGCGCCGTTGCGACATCTCTCTCGCCACCTGCAGGAATCGGCGTCCGTTGCGGATGCCTTCAAGATATGCCAGGACCAGATTGGTGTCGTTGTCGTGAGACAAGAACTCAAGGAAGTCCGCTTCATTCAAGTCGGACGCATTGCCGAAAGAGGCAACGTTGGAAAACGTGATCCCGCGCCGCATGCCTTCGCCGACCACCTCGGACGCATTCATTCCCGACTGCGACAACATGCCGACGTGTCCCGGCATCGAGTCTGATTCATCCATCCAGGAGACACCACCGCGCGTCGAGTGAATGCCCATGCAATTCGGGCCGATCAGGCGAATCCCTGCCTCGTCCAGCTTGCGCAACACTTCTGTCTCGAGGTCGGCTCGTTCCGAGCTGCCAGTCTCACCGAAGCCTGCTGTGAACAGGTGCATCACCTTCACGCCCTTGGCGATTGCGTCATCCACCAGTCCCAGGATGGCCGACGCGGGCACCGCCGAAATCAGCGACTCGACCGGTCCCGGTACGTCGGCGAGTGATTGGTACAGCGGCGTCCCATCTGCCAATGCGCCGCCCCGAGGATTGAGGCAATAGACATTCGGCACGCGGTCGAGCTTGCGGATGCCGCGCAGGAACATCTGCCCACCGCCCCATCCGGTCGTGCGCGGCGACACACCGGCAATCGCCAGCGAGTTTGGAGCAAACGCGGTTTGTAGCGCGAGTTGAGCATCGGCCTTGCGGCCGGATTGTGTCGGAACAAATGTCATGTAGGGGCCTTTGCTTTCTGCCCAGCGGGCGCAGCAGTAGCGTATCAAGCGGTGTTCAGATGACCGATCTCGCGATTCCATCAAGCCGTGGACCGATCGCCGTCCGCTGGCATCCGCCGCAAGGACACGCGCCGCGCGGCGCTCTGCTCTGTGTCGGCGGCTTCGACGGCGGCTTCGATGGTCCGGCCGAAGCCATCTACCACGACCTCGCTGAAGCACTACCGCCGCTCGGCATCGGAGTCCTGAGGCTCGACTTCCGTGTCAAGACCTCGCCCGGCCCCATCGACGACGGTACCGCCGATGTCCTGGCCGGAGTCGACTGGCTCATCGACCAGGGAATCGGTCGGGTCGCGCTGATCGGACACTCATACGGAGGAGCCATCGTCATCCGTGCCGCCGCGAGGTCAAGCGATGTCGTCGCAACCTGCGCGCTCTCGACCCAGACCGCAGGAATCGATCCGATAGAAGTCTCCTCACTGGCCCCAAGGCCGCTGCTACTCATCCACGGAGCAGCAGACTGGCGTCTGCCGCCAAACCTGTCGCAGTGGGTCTACTCGATCGCAGGCGATGGCCGAGAACTGCACATCCTCGAAGAGGCAACCCACTCCCTCCGCCAACGCCGTAACGACCTCTGGAAGCTCCTGGTCCAATGGACCGATCGGGTCATCCCTGCTTCCCCCCTTGCGGACTCCGCTGATACAAAGTCAAGTTTGATTGAGTAGCTCCGTCATAGCGGTGCTCCCATCTCGTCATACCCGCGCTCCGTCGCGGGTATCTCGAAGCTGACCCTCCCAACGTCGTTAGCTCCACTCTCCTCGCTCCAACTGCTCGACGTGACAATCACGTCGGTGCCACTAGCCGCGAGATTCCCGCGACGGAGCGCGGGAATGACGTAGGTGGAGAGTCGCGGGAGTTGCCCAGCAAGCCCTGTGATGCGCGAGCAATCTCTCGGCTTGCGGGAACCGAGGTCAGAACGGCGTCCTACATCGGAGGCCGCTGCCAGCCGCCGAGATCCGACTCCAGCGCTGCCGCCAACGCCAGTGTGACATCCTCTCGCCAGGGATGCGCCAGGATCTGGATGCCGATTGGCAGACCGTCGCTCGATGTTCCGCAACGCAGCGCTGTGCCCGGCCATCCCGTGATGTTGTAGGGACCGGTATAGAACATCGTGCGTAGCTCCTTGCTGTACGTCTGCCCATGCTCTGGAGCTGGGCGTGCTGCCACCGGCGCGACGATGGCGTCGTATGGCTGGATGAACTGCAACATCTCGCTGCGGAACTGATCCTGACGCTCAAGTGATTTTGTGAACTCGTCCGTCGCCGTCGGCTCAATCTTGTCGAACCCCTTCGTCAGGAAGGGCGATTCCTCTGTCGTGCCCCATCTGTCCAGCATCCGCTGGACCCAGGCTCGACCATCGCCGCCGCCGACCCGAGGCCAAAGATCGACGTACTCGGCTAGCGCGGGCGGTGTGTCCGGTTCAACCGAGGCGACGCGTTCGCCCAGCGCCGTCACGGCAGCCTCGAGCGTGGCCCTCGTGTCGTCATCTGGCTCGAGGTAGCCCTCAACATCTGAGTACCAGGCAATGCGCAAGCTGCTCAAGTCCACATCGGCCGGATCGCGCAGCGGAACCGGAGCGATGAACGGGTCCACGCCGTCGGGACCTGAGATGATCGGCAGCGCCAGCATCAGATCCTCGACGTACCGAGTCATCGGTCCAATCGTCGTCCAGGCGTCGAGCGCGCCCATCCCCCAGGGCACGATGTGCCCGGTTCGAGGCACTCGACCGGCAGTTGGCTTGATTCCACAGATGCCGCTGAAATGCGAAGGCAAGCGGATACTGCCGCCCGTGTCGCTGCCCATGTCGAGCGGCGACCCGCCTGCGCTCACAATCGCCGCCGCGCCGCCACTGGATCCCCCTGGCGTTCGCTCGGGATTGAACGGATTCCGCGTCTGTCCGTAGACGAGGTTGTCGGTTTCACCCGACAACGTCAGTTCCGGCGTATTCGTCTTGCCCATCAGGATCGCGCCCGCGGCTCGCAACCGCGCCGCGACCGTCGAGTCTGCGTCTGGGACAAAGTCTCTGCGACCCAGCGTGCCGCCGGTCGTGACGATGCCCTCGGTGTCGTGCGAGTCCTTCAGTGTGATTGGAGCGCCATGCAACGGGCCCAGGTCGTCGCCGCGTGCGATTGCCGCTTCTGCCTCAGCCGCCTCGCCGCGCGCGCGTTCCGCCGACATTTGCACGACGGCGTTTAGCGTCGGGTTGACTTCGTCAATCCGAGCCAGATGCGCTTCCAGCACTTCCGACGCGGACACGTCGCGTTCCCGGATCGCGCGAACGATGTCTGTGAGTGAAGAGAATGTGTCAACCATCAGGCGTGCTCCCGGCATGTGCCGTGAGACGCCCGGTGTGCCTCAGCGGCCCTTGAACTCGGCAGGACGCTTCTCTGCGAACGCGGTCGTGCCTTCGCGAGCGTCCTCCGTGGTCATGATCTCAGAATAGAGCTGCGATTCCAGCGTCATGCCCTCGGCGAAGCCGGACTGGAGCAAGACTCCCTCGTATGCGGCACGCTTCGACGCGCGAACAGCCAGTGGCGCGTTCGAAGCAATCTCCTCTGCCCATTCTCGAGCGGTCGGCAGCAGCGCATCGGGTGTCGTGACCGCGTTGGCCAGCCCGATCCGGTGCGCTTCCTGCGCGTCGAGATGGTTGGCGCGCAGCAGCAGCTCCAGGGCCTTGCCGAATGGCACGTAGCGAGCCAAACGCTGCACCTGACCGCCGCCCGGCAGCAGTCCGCGCCTGGGCGCCATCGAGCCAATCCGTGCGGTGTCGCTCATGATCCGCAGGTCGCACGACAACGCCAGCGCGAACCCGCCGGCCAGACACCAGCCGTTGATCGCGGCAATGACCGGCTTCCAGGTCTTGTCCGGACCCCAACTGGAGAGCCCGGAGGCGTTCGATGGATCCGCTTCCCTCCTGGAAGCAGATGAGGCCGCTCGGTTGATCTCGTCACGATGCGCATCCGGTCGGACCAGGTCGCGTCCCGCGCAAAACGCGCGTCCTGAGCCGGTGATGACTGCCACATGCAGTGCGTCATTTTGTTCAAACTCCGACCAGAACTCGTCCAGTTGCCGTGACATCTCAGGATTGATCGCGTTCATCCGCTCGGGTCGGTCGAGCGTGATCGTCGCGATCTTGTCGTCGGTTTCGATACGGACTGACATGGCGATCTAGCCGCCCGCCACTGCCGGGACGATCGAGACTTCGTCGCCCTGACTCAGGGACGTGTGCAGGCCGTCGAGAAAGCGAACATCCTCGCCGTTAACGAATAAGTTGACAAAGCGGCGGATTTCCCCGTCCTCGTCGACGATGCGCTCGCCGATGCCGGGAAACTGCTGCTCGAGGTCAAGCACAAGATGTTGCAGGGTCTCGCCGGCGGCCTCGACCACATCCTGATCGGACGTGAGGGCGCGCAGCGGGGTCGGAATGCGCACTGATACGCTCATCAACGGAGCTCGATTCGTTCTGGATTGACTTGCTTGAATAGAGGTTAGCGCGGCTCTGGCGCGTCGTCTGAGCAGGCTGACGCAGTATGTCGGGACAACGCGCGAGCCCGACCGGCCTGGATACTCGCCGGGCTACTCCTCTGGCTGGTCCGGCTCCCAGAGAATCCGACAGGTTCCGCAAACCAGCGCGGCGATCACTTCGCGACCACCGTCGCTCTCGAGATCGATCGTCTCGTACTCGATCTCGGTTTCCGAACCGCAGTCGGGACACAGCGGCCGAAGAACGTAGTCGAAGTCGCCCGACGTCACCGAGCTGCGGTGCACCAGGGTGTCGATATCGACCCATTCGTCAAACGGCACAGTACGCACGGCAAAGCTAGCCAGGTCGGCCGACAGATCAGCCGACATGCCAGGCTCCGGCGGATCACCTGGCGTGCGCCCGCCGCTGCGGGAGCTCATGGTTGGTTGCTCAGTAGATGATTCATAGGCACAGTGTACGTTGGCGAACGAATGTACTCAGCGACCTAGCGCCGATACATCGAACGCAAGGCCGAGTCAGCGTCGTCATCGCTGAACGACTGACGAGCTCCAGCTCGACGCCCGGTGAAGATATCCGAGTTGTTGACTCGCTTATCTTCGGGAATCGAATTGTAGAACTCACGTCGTGAGTTACAACGCGGACAGTGTCCAACGGACGACGCGCCGTCGGGCGAGTCAATCAGCCAGATATGTACGCATTCACGAGGGCCGGCAAGGCCTCGAGCTACAGCGGTAACCATGGGAAATCTCTCTAGGAGATCGGCCGCCGCCAAGCGTCCTGTTCGCAGATTGTACTTGACGTATCGTCCGCGACAGTGATTACGGTGAAGGATCTTGTAACGAATGTCAACGCTGTATAAATGTTCGCGTTATGACGAGTAACCAGTACAGTCGTGCGACCTTAACTAATATTGATCACTTCCCTATGCTATTAGACCGCACTTTCCACGTTACCCACCCATGCGCTGCATACGGTGTGCCGCTGATGTCTTGGCAACACAGCTCCCCCACCCCCCTTCTCCTACCTTGCGGGCGAGATGTCGAAGGCAGGGGGTCTTCTCTTCATGTAAGCACCTACAGATTCCAGACACCGTCATTGCCGCGCTCCGACGCGGCAATCTCGCCGAGTGTTGGACCCACGTCTGTGCTGGGCTCAGCGAGATACCCGCGACAAGCGCGGGTATGACGGAGCAAAGGGGTAGAAGAACGACGAAGGATGCTTCATTGTCCGTTCACGACGCGGTTACCCCGACATCCCCATGACGAATTCCAGTGCGCCCTCCGGATGTGCATGAAAATCTCTTGGCGCGTCGATGATGTGCTGCACGACGCCCTCCGCGTCGATCACATAGGTCATCCGCGACGTGATCCCGCGCTCTTCGTTGAGAATGCCCCAGCCCTTGCCTGTCTTGCCCCATGGGAAGTCTCCCAGCAGCGGGAACTCAAGCCCGAGTTCGATCGCGTACGCCCCATTGGCGAATGGTGAATCGACGGAAATGCCCAGTACCTGGGCGCCCGCCTCCTGGAACTCGTCGTGTAGTTCCCGGAAACGGCTCAGTTCGTTGGTTCAACCACCGGTAAAGGCGAGCACGTACCAGGCCACCACGACCGTCTGGCCGCGATACTCCGACAGCGTGTGCTCCTTGCGGTCGCCGTCCATCAATGTGAAGTCGGGTGCGACCTGTCCAATCTCGACTGCCATGGATCCGCTCCTGCTCGTTGGCGACTCGTTGGCGACTCGTTGCGCCGGTGTGCTTCCGCATGGCGAGCGCCACCGACGGCCGCTGTCCATAGCCTAAGCGCTGGGTATACTTCGCCCATGGCTAACGGCGCCGAGTACGACCTGGGTGAGGCGGAAGTGCTGGAAGCGGAAGCGATCGGCCTGCCCGGTCAGCGACGCTTTCGGCTGCGCGTGATCGCCGGAGACAAGACGGCGTCCATCTGGTGTGAAAAAACCCAGGTCGGCGCGCTGGCCGAAGCGATTCAGCAGGTCCTGTCACGTCACCGGCGCGCTTCCGATGGTCGCCGGCCCGCCTCACGGCCATTGGAGCCATTCCCCGATCAGCCCACACATGACTTTCTCGCCGGCCGCATCGCGCTCGGCTATGACGAGGACGCCGACAGCATCACGCTGTTCGCGACTGACATCGAGCAGGCTGGTCCCAACGACACCCCCACGCTGCGCTGCGACCTCAACCGGCAGGCGGCGCGACGCTTCACTGTCCAGGCGGAAGAGACCGTCGCCGGCGGACGACCCAATTGTCCGCTCTGCAAGCAACCCATCGAAGGATCGGAACATCTCTGCCCACGCACCAACGGGCATTCGCAAGACGCACTCGCCGAAATCGGGCCGCCCGAGTTCTAGACCCGGAGGCGATCGTTGACGACGTATGAGGGCGCAGCGCGACGAGATTGGCTGACGGCGCGCCCCGCTCCGCAACACGCTGCGTTGTTGCGCACCGTCGCCCGTATGGCATCAAGCCTGCCGCCCCGCCGACCCAAACTCTGGACATATCAGTACGCCTTCTCCCTTCTGGGCACTGCGTCCTTTTTCGCCTGCTTCTTCTATCTGACCACGACGCTTCCGCGTGAGATGACCGATCTGGGCTTCAACCTGTTCGAGGTCGGTCTGGTCGTCGGCGGTTACGCCGCAATTCCGATCCTGTTGCGGCCCTTTGTTGGACGATGGAGCGATGGCGGCCATCGCATTCTCCAAATGCGACTCGCCCTCTTCGCGTTCATGGCATCGTTCGTGCTGATGATCTTCACCGACAATCTCTGGGCACTGTTCGCGTTGCGCTGTGTGCAGGGCATCGGCATGGCCGCTTACCCGACTTCGGCCGGATCGTTGGTGGCAGAGCTCGTGCCGCCAGTCAGGCGCGGCGAGGGCCTTGGCTTCTTCGGCCTCTCGACCAGCTTCGCTCAGACTCTTGCGCCGGTCGGCGGCGGCGCTATCGCCGTCTTCGCCGGATTCGACGGTGTGCTGATTCTCGGCGCCGTCACCGCCGCTGTCTCGCTGGCGGTCACGGTGTTCCAGCGAGAACCTCCACGACCATCGACGCTGCCGCCTCCCGTGTCGTTGAAGGCGCTGATTCCCGCTCGAGCCGTCTTCCCAATGCTGGTCTTCCTCAGTGTCACGCTGGGATTCTCCGTCGCCGCGGCATTCCTCGAACCGCTGGCCGACCAGCCGCACCGTAATCTGGGGTTCGTTGCTCTCTTCTTTATGTTCAGCGGCGTAGGCGCCATGCTCTCCCGACCGATGGCCGGCCGCCTGTCCGATCGAGTGGGCCGCGTCCCGGTGATCATCCCCGGCTTGATCGCGACCTGCGGCGGCATGGTCCTCGTAGCGCAATCGGAGACGGCAGTGATGCTCTGGGTCGCCGGGCTGTTGACCGGCATCGGTATGGGCGGCGCACACACCGGACTGCTGGCGATGGCGGTTGACCGCGTGTCGTCAACGCAACGCGGAGGCGCGACCGCCACCTTCCAGCTTGCCTGGGATGTTGGAGGATTCGCCTCATTCCTGATCGGCATCGTCGGCGCATTCTTTAGCGTTGAGATGATCTTCTGGCTGGCGGCGCTGGGAGCATTGGTTGCGCTGGCCGGGCTGCTGCTCGGACGCGTGATGGGCTGGACGCGCTCTGCGCCACCGGCAATCGAACCGCTCGCCGCGGGGGCGGTTGCGGGGGGCGGGTGATGCGCCGTGTCCAACTGGACCCCGCCTGCCAAACAGCAGGAACTGACCGAACTCGCGCTTGAACGTTCGCCCTCAAGCGTTTCCAATCGCCCCTGGTACGCGGCCGCCTTCGTTGCTGGAGTGCTGCTCGTCTGCGTGCTCGGCTTCGCCACCGATCTGTTCGATTCCGGGCCCACCTCGTCCGATGTCAGCGCCGCATATCGGGAGGGCATCGACGAAGGAACCGTTGCTGCGGAGACATTCTGGCAAGAGGAACTCAAAGCGCGTTGGTGGGACGCGTACAAGCGCGGTCAATCCGAGGGATCGTCCATCGCTCCGTCGATCGCAGTCGCTGTTCGCGAGGGATTTAGCTGGGAAGGCGGTTTCGCTGCCGGTCTCCGCTCGCCTGACATCGATCTTGAACAGAGCTACCGTCAGGGATGGATGGCCGGCTACACGCGAGCCTGGTCGGAGGTCGGCGGAGGAATGGCCGTGGCCCCGTACAATCTGACGCCGCCGTCAATCGAAGTTGCGCTACGCGTGCAATGGGTCGAATGGGGAGGTGAACCTTGAAGGGCAGGTTCGGACTGGCACTGGTCCTGTCTTTCGCCGGGGGCGTACTGCTAACCGCGGCCGTCGGCGGGGCGCTGGGCGTCTTCGACCGAGGTCCGACTGAGCAAGATGTCTCTGACGCGCGAGAACGAGGTCGTGAGGAAGCCACGGCCGAGGTCGCCGTGGGCAAAGAGGCAAGTGCCGACGAAGAGGCTGAGCAGGCATATGAGCGAGGCCGTGAGTCCACAGAGTGGCTCTCGCTCGATCGTTTGCCAAACCCCGATGGTTGGTTCGCCGGAGTTGCCGCCGGGCGACGCGAGTTGCAGAAGCGGGCCGAAGACGCTTTCCAGACTGGATTTGCAGAAGGTCAGCGCCAGGGTATGGATGAGGCGCTGGGCGCGCTACGTATGAGCGAAGAACGCTAGCGACTGAGTGTCTCCAAGATCCGAGGGTGCCTCAGAAGTCCCACTGGTTGGTTGAGTCCCATTCCCCGCTTTACGGTGACCCTCGAAGAACTCCCCTTCTCCCCCCTTGCGGGGGAGATGCCGAAGGCAGAGGGGGGATTCCTTGCCTGGTGGCCCTATCTGGTCATCGCCAGCCAACCCCCCCTCTGTCACTCTGTGACATCTCCCCCCGCAAGGGGGGGAGAGGGGAATCGGAGGTTGTGCATCAGTCTCCGCAGGGGGGAGAGGGGATTGGAGAGTCACGCATCGGTTACTGCAAGGGGGAACGCGGCGGTGACGGAACAGGCAGCCAAGACTCTGGCTACGGCGTTCGCTGACCCCACTGATTCCAGTGCACGATCTCCTCAAGCGGCACGCGCGGCGCCTGCTTGAATGTCTCGCCGGTGAAGTAGGCCATGGGCAATAGCACTGCCTGGGTCACGTCCTTGGGAATCCCGAGCAATTCCTGCGACAACGACTCATCGCGCAAGTGCAGCGTCGTCCAGGCCATCCCGATCCCTCGTGATCGCGCTGCCAGCATGAATGACCAGGCCCCGGGAATGATGGAACCGTACGTAGCGGCTTGAGCCATGTACCCGGCATCCTCGACCCGACCGGTAATGCAGGCAATCAACAAGGCTGGACAGCGATGCATCTCGTTGGCCAGATAGGTCGCCGATCGGGTGACTCCGTCCTCCGCAGCCGCACGCGAATCTCCCTCGGGCCAGCGCGGACCTTCGTCCCCTCGAGCGGCGATGAGCTCCATGAAGCTGTCCTTGTAGATCTTGGCGATCCCGGCGATCTTCTCCGGGTCGGTCACGACCATCCATTGCCATTGCTGCGAGTTGGAGGCCGTCGGCGCTTGCAACGCGATCTCCAGGCATTCTTCGATCACCTCAGGCTCAATCGGGCGTTCGAAGTCCAGGCGCAGCCGGACCGACCGTGTCGTGGTGAGGATGTAGTCGGATTCGTAGCGGCTCATGTCATGGTCCCTTCTTGCGGAACTGGAGTCTGGTCACTTAATCTGGCTGATGCGTTGAATCTGGATCCGTTCCGGCAAGGTCTTGCCGTAGCGTCGGACGAGACCAGCCATCACGTTGCCCGGACCCAATGTCAGGTATCGTCGCACGCCTGATGCGTACAGCGTCTTCAATGCGGCTTGCCATTCCACCGGTCGGACATATTGCGCCCGCAACTCGTCGCGCAGCTGTTCCGCCGTCGAGATGACCTGCCCGGAGTGATTGCCCACAATCGGAGTGAAGTGGTTGGTGATGGGCAACGCGTCAATCAGTGCGCGATTGACGCGATCAGATCCTTCGAATGCGGACGTGTGAAACGCGCCGGCGACGCGCAGCTGCACCGCCTGACCGCCGTACTCGGGCGCAACCTCGGCAGCCCGTTCCAGGGCGTCCGCCGGTCCGCCGAGGACCGTCTGGTCGGGAGCGTTGTGATTGGCCAACGATGCGCCGGATGCGGCGGCGATCGCTTCTGCGGCGTCGCGTCCGGCTCCGACCAACGCCAGCAGTCCGCCGGGTTGCTCACTGCAGTCACGATCCATCGACAGGCCGCACTTCCAGGCAAACTGCAACGTCGACTCCAGGTCGAGCGCTCCGGACAGCGTCATCGCAGAGTTCATCCCACTGGAGTGTCCGGTGACAAAGGTCAGCGGACCGATCCGTTCGGACGCCTTCGAGTACTCGGCGACAGCCCAGGCGATCAGATACGGCTGCAGCAGCGACGGCTGACGCAGTGCCAACTCATCCATTGGATCTGCACTCTGGCCCAGCCTCCACAGGTCACAGCCGGTCAGCGACGATGCCAACCCAAACGCACGCTGCGCCGCCGCAGGAAGATCTGCAACATCGTCGGCGAGATCAGCGACACCGCCCGCGCGTTGCGCTCCCTGTCCCGGACAGATCAGGACGGTGTCGGGCGACTGATTCACCGAATCAGGGTACGCGCTAGACGCCACAGCGGATGTGGCGCGCTTGCTTGACGGCTGGGCCTCCAAATGAACCGACGGACCTACTTGTGATGGTCTGGGCCCATGTCGGTCAGCTCGATGATGTTGCCGTCCGGGTCCTTGCAGAATGCGGCCCAGATGCCATCGTTGTCGCGCTGGTTCGGTTCGACCATCACGCTGACGCCGTCCGAACGCAACCGCTCGACTTCGCTGTGGAAGTCATCGGTCGGGATGTAGAGGGCGAAGTGCGGGCCGATGCCCTCCACCGACTGATCCATCTCGCGCTCCATCAGGTGCAACTGGAGCGCGCCGACCTCGTACCACGCGCCGGGGAATCCGAAGTCAGGCCGGTCAATCTCACCGAGGCCGAGCTGTTCGCCGTAGAAATGCTTCGACGCCTCTACATCGGCAACGCAAATCGCCACATGGCTGTATCCGGCAACGGCAGGCATAGCACGCTCCTTCAATCTCCCCGTACGCTCACGTACAGGACTGTTCACTGTAATTTGAGTGCGATGATACACATCATGGACGACGCAGGCAGCGGAATGGACGCGTCGGCGCGGAGAGGCTGAGGCTGATGTCAGAACTTCGTTGGGAACCGCCGCCAAGCGGAGACGCTGCCCAGCGCGCCGTCGTGCCCGATCGATCGGCAGGCAATGGCGGCTCGGGCGGACCAAGCCGATGGTCAGTAGCGCTGCTGATCTTCGTCATGATCGGAGCCGCCTTTGCGCTAGGCGTTGGCGTCATGCGAGTCGTCGACGCCAACGACGACTACGCCCGCTTGTTGCGCAGCTCAAGGGACGGCGGGTCGCCGGCGGCGATTCCGGTAGCTGTGCAGCCGTCCGAAGACGAAGATCAGGCGGTCGAAGCCGCTGACACCGGCCGCAGGGCCTCACGATTCGCCCTCCTCGACGAAATCATCGAGGTGCTGGACAAAGACTTTGTCGATCCCGCCGTGTTCGAGTCGCTCGACACTCGCGAAGCTGCGATCAATGGCATCAT
This sequence comes from Dehalococcoidia bacterium, assembly GCA_965207365.1. Classification (GTDB taxonomy): domain Bacteria; phylum Chloroflexota; class Dehalococcoidia; order Bin125; family Bin125; genus Bin125. The sequence continues at coordinate 3,260,005 of OZ242281.1, forward strand.
CGACGCCTTGGGAGACGAACACACCGTGTTCATTGATGCCGAACGCTATCGCCTCGCCAGTGAGGACATCGGCGGCTCCTTCGAAGGCATCGGCGCGACCGTCAACTCCGTTGACGGCGCAATCGTGATTGTCCGCCCGTTCCGCAACTCCCCCGCCCAACAATCTGGAATTCGTCCCGGCGACGTGATCCTCGAGGTCGATGGCGAATCAACCGAGGGCTGGAGCCTGGAACAGGCAGTCGCAGTCATCCGCGGGCCCAGAGGCACAGACGTCGCGCTGCTGGTGCGACACGCCGACGGCGAGGAAGAGCTGATCATCGTCACCCGTGACCGGATTGTGGTGCCCAGCGTCGAGTCGCTGCCGATCACCGACCGCTCCGGCAATCCGGTCGCCGACATCGGCTACATCTTGATCACTCAGTTCACTGAGGACACACGCAGCGAACTGCTCGAGTTACTCGACGGCGCGCGAAACGCGGGATTGGAACAGCTCATCATCGACGTGCGCGACAATCCCGGTGGTTTGCTCCGTGCGACCGTCGACACAACAGGCGAGTTCATCGACGAGGGTGTGATCCTGCGTCAGATCGACCGCGAAGGCAACGAAGAAGTGTTTAACGATCGCGCCGGTGGCGCCGGCATCGATCTCGAGCTCGTCGTCTTGATCAACGAGCACAGCGCCTCCGGCTCCGAGGTGATGGCGGCCGCCTTGCGCGATCACGGACGCGCGGTGCTGATCGGCACCACGACCACCGGCAAGGGGACGGTCAACGTGCCCAGACGTCTCTCCGACGGCAGCGTGCTCTATGTCAGCATCGCTCGATACCTGACGCCCAATAGCGCCCAGGTTGAGGGCGTCGGCATCGCGCCCGACATCGAGATTGCCATTCCCGAAACCGGGTTCGAAGCTGGACAGGACATCCAGTTGTTTGTCGCCATTGATTACCTGCGAGGCGAGTACAACCCCAGCGCCGGCGCTGATGACGATTCTGGCGGCAGCGAGCCCGACGAGGTTTCCGAGGAGACGACAGAGGACGGTCAACAAGGTCAACAGGGCCAGCAGGAGACTGAGGCGGACGCCGAATCGCAGCAGCAATCGGAGGAGTAACCTACGCGGCGTCACCTGCTGAGCAGGCGGTCTCGCCGAGCGAAAGGGATTCGTGATGACATCAAATGCCGACGGTTGGGCGCGACCCGAGCTGATCTGTGAAACCGATTGGCTGGCAGAGCACATCGACGATGACGATGTGGTCGTGCTGGACTGTGATCTGCTGGACGGCTACTTGCGACTACACATTCCCGGAGCAGTCTGGTCGCTCTCGCGTTACTGGAAGACAGATCCTCGCGATGACTCGCAGATCTACGGGATGTCCGACCCTGAGCAGTTTGCGCAATTGGTCGGACGGCTGGGTATCACCCCGGACACGACCGTCGTTGCCTACGACGGATCAGGTTCGCTCTATGCGGCGCGGACCTGGTGGACGTTCAACCGCTTCGGCCACACCAACTTCAAGATTCTGCACGGCGGACTCGACAAGTGGTACGCCGAGGGTCGCCCGCTGTCACGCCAGAATCTGCGTCCGAAGGCTGTCGAGTATCCGACGCCCGCAACGCCGCATGACGACTCCATCTGCAGACTGGACGACATCCCGGGAGCGCTGGCGGACGACAATCACGTCTTCTGGGACGTGCGCTCGGACGGAGAATGGACCGGCGCCAACAAGCGCGGCACTCAGCGCGGCGGACGCATCCCCGGCGCCGTCCACCTGGAGTGGCTGCACACCCTGGAGAACCCGGTGCGCACGCTCAAGCCGCCGGCCGAGCTGCGCCGGATGCTCGGCGACCTGGGCATCACGCCCGAAACCACCGTGACCACCTATTGACAGGGAGGCATCCGTGCGGCGCACGGATACTGGCTCCTGCAACTACTCGGCTACAACAACAGCCGAAACTACGACGCATCCTGGCACGAATACGGCAACGCCCTCGATCACCCGATCGAGACGCCGGACGTCTAACGGGAGCCGATATTCATTTCGTCATACCCGCGCTTGTCGCGGGTATCTCGCCGACTAGGGCGTGTTCACATCGATGCTGACAACCCATGTGCTTGGCGCGCCAGCATTCCCCGCTCCCCCTTGCAGAGACTGATGCACAACCTCTCAACCGCCCCCGCCTCCGAGCGGGGGCCTGTTCCTTCCCCGGCTTCTGCTCGGCGGCCATGCTTGTCGCTGGTATCTGGTCAACAGGAACTGATCCGTGCTGCCCGGGCCAGGCCAAAGCTGGTCCCCGCGCGGAGGCGGGGACGGGAAACTCAGTTATGCATCAGTCTCTTGCAGGGGGAGCTGCCGAAGGCTGAGGGGGTCCCACTCCTCATCGACAAGGCCCTAAACCACCCATGCGGTTGTTCGCTTCCCCATGTGAACAGACCCTAGAGCAAGGGCGCATGAGCCCAAAGCTGCGAGATTGCCGCGGCAAGCGCGGCAATGACGGAGATGGGCTGTTACGCAATGTCGCACCCTGGCTCCCGAGCAGGGACCCGCTAGCTCTCTAGTAGCACCGCCAGCGCCGCCTCGACCTCGGCCAATGGCGCGAATGCTTCGAATCGTGCCACGACCACGCCCTGCGCGTTGACGATGAACGTCCACTCGTCCGTGTGCAGGCCCCACTCCTCGAGAATTGGCGTCTCGATCGGTTCCTCGCCCAGGCGCACCTGCTCCGGATTCTCGAACAGGTCCACGTGGACGTAGTTGGCTGCGTCGCCGAAGAGACCTCGCACCTCCGAGAGCACCTCCGCTTGCGGTCCGCAGAAGGCGTTGGTGCAGAATCCCGGTGAAGCGAAGACCACCACGAACGGCTTGTCCGCTCCGACCGCGTCTGCCAGCGAGATCAGGTACAGACCTGGGTCGGGAGTTTCGCCGGTGGAGAGATCAGCGATGTTCGCCACATCGGTCAGCGTCCGGCTCTGAGACGGCGGCGCCGCGTCGCCGACCGAGGGCGCTGACGTATCGAGCGGCACGTCAATCGCGATACCAATATCGTCGAAACCGGCTTCGGAAGGGATGTGCAGGATCAGATTCCAGCGTCCAGGATCGGTGAAGTTGACCGTCGTGACATGGAATCCGCGGACTCCGTCGGGGAAGTGCGAGAAGCGTGCGACCACTTCCTGCATCTCACCCGGCGCATCCTCGGGCAGCACGGTGACACTGAGCGCGGGAAACTCGACCAGACCGACCGGCCCCTCAATCACGACGGAAATGCGGTGCATCCCTGGCGCCAGGTCAGGCGTACCCAGGGCGATCGTGTAGCCATGGTCTGATACGTAGACGGGGTAGCCAGAGTCGCGCAGTAACTGCAGTCGCGGACTGAGATCGTCGTAGTTGGCCTCCTCGATGATGCCAACCGCCATGCCGCCTTCCATGCCGCCCATACCGCTCATGCCGTCGTCGGCCTGCTGCTGCATCGCGTCTTGCTCGGCCATCTCCGTGTCGGCCTGCTGCTCTTGTTGCTCAGCCGGCTCCGCTGCCGGAGTAGCTGCGCGCGAGCTAGTAGTCGAGGTACCCGAACTCGAAGTTGCCGTGCTGGTCGATGTCGACTCAGCCGCAGCCTGTTCTTCCTGATCCTGCTGATCCTGTTGCTCCTGCTGGGCTTGTTCCTGCTGCTGGTCGTCCGACGTCGTCGTACATGCCGACGCGGTCAGCAGGGCGGCCAGGGCAAACCCCAGGAGTCCGAGCCATCGTCGGCTCAGTCGCCAACCATGGACCCCACGCCGCAATGCCTGATGAAGTGCTGTCATGAAACCCCTCGCTCGATCGGTTGGGAAGCGTCCCGTTCCTCAACGCTACTCGCCACCCACGTAAGAGCCGAATGTGAATGCGAACGCGCGGAACTGGTCGGAGTCGGAGCGGAGCTTGAGTTCATGCTCGGACCATTCGGGCAAGAAGACCAGACGGTACAGGTCGTTTTCGGTGACGCGAATGTACGAGCGGCCCTCGTCGTCCCACAGAATGTGGCTGCCGGCCTCGATCGGGGACAGCCAGCGACCATCCAGCTCGACGAAGACCCGGAAGGGCTCTCCGTCCTCTGCCACGGTCAGCACGACATTCGCCGTACGTCCTCGGATCAGCAGGGCGACATAGTCTTCAAGGTCGTCCGTCGTTCGGGCGTGGACGATCGCTTCATCCTCGATCCGCCAGAGTCCCTCCAGGTACCAGAAGTTGTGCTCGCGCTCTGACGTGTCTACGTCGAAAAACAGCGTGTCTATCCCTGTACCGGTGAGGAAGTAGGCGTCCTGACCGGCGTACGGTCCGCCGCCGCCCACGTTGCGCTGCCAGCCCATGTAGAGCTCGCGCGTTTGACGCGGCGTGCCGCCCTCTCGCGTCGGGACTGGCGCGCTCACCCCGAACGGAACGTCGGACAGATCCTTCCCGACCGCTTCCAGCGCCTCGCGAATCGCCCGCTCGGTCTGCTGATAGTGCCCCTCGCCGATGTGGTCGTAACGGACCCCCATTGGTGAATCGTCTGTCGGCCCGATCAGGAACTTGCGCGGCCACCAGCGATTCTGGAACGCGCGCCAGGTCCGGTAGTCGTTGTCGAGTGCGACGAGGTACTCGACGTTGTGCTCGGCATTCGCCGCGCGCACGTTTTCGATTCGCTCTTCGAACTCAAACTCCGGCGTGTGCACACCGATAATCACCAACCCGTGGTCGCGATACTTCCGATCCCATTCGGTCAGGAACGGCAAGGTGCGGATGCAGTTGATGCAGGTGTAGGTCCAGAAATCAATCAGGACGATGTTGCCCTTGGCCAGCTCCAGCGCAATCGACGTCTCGTCCCCATTCAGCCAGCCGTTCAGGCCCGTCAACTCGGCCGTGGTCGCCTGAGCGCTGATTTCCTCAGCCCGCAGCCGCAGCCGATCATCCTCCGTGGGCGCTTGCTCCTGCTGCTCATCTGCCTGCTCAGATTCTCCGCTCGATTCCACCTGCCGCTCTGCATCCTCTTCCTGCTGCTCGACCGGATCGTCTTGTTCGTCCTCAGCCTGCTGCCCCTCGTCCTCCGCTCCCGAGTCTGATTGCTGCTCCTGATCGCTGCCCTGTGTCGATTCCTCCTGCGGCTGTTTCTCGCCTGAATCGGACTGAGCCGAGTCCTTCCCGCCCTCGTCGTCCTCGTCCTTCTCGCCAGTGGAACTCACCGTCGATTGCCCCTGCGCTCCGTCGTCCTGCCTGTCTTCGTCGCCCACGGATTGCTGCTCACCGCGTTGCTCTGCTACTTGCTGTTGATCGTCCTCTTCCTGCGCCGAAGTGCCTTGAGATGTCGTCTCCCGCGATTCCGATTGCTCGTCGGTACGCGAGGTCGCGTTCGACGACTCGGACTGTTGCTGATCTTGCTGCTGATCTTGTGGTTGGCCTTGTTGCTCCTGGTCCTGTGGCGCGTCGTCGTCCGACGAGCAGGCCACGAACAACGCGGTGATCAGAAGGATTGCGAGGGTGCCGAGACCGGCGAGCCGAGTGTGTTTCATTGATCGAGCGTACAACGGCGCCGGCCGATCTGGTCAGGCTGTGCCGTCCGACCAGGCCGTGATCAATGTGTGCGCGATAGCCATCGGACCGGGCAGCGACAGCGCGCCTTCGGGCAATCCCGGTTGTCCAAGCTGCGCCGCCGGCTGTTCGAGCGAATCACGAATCTCAGCTCGAGTAAACCAGCGCACATCGTCCATTTCCCATTCGTCGTAGTTGATGTCCGCGCTGCCAGCATCGGCATGGCAGCCAATCATCAGCGACGAGGGGAACGGCCACGGCTGTGACGAGTGATAGCGCACGTTCACTGCATCGATGCCGGACTCCTCAGCCACCTCGCGACGCACGGCGTCCTCGATAGACTCACCGTGATCAATGAATCCTGCCAATGCCGAGAACATGCCTGCCGGCCAGGACGCTTGACGACCAAGCAGGCAGCGATCCCGCTCAGTGTCAATCACGACAGTGATCACCACGGGATCGGTGCGCGGAAAGTGCTCGGCGGGGCACGATGTGCACTTCCGAGAGATGCCCCCCTGTACAGCAGCCGTTGCTGCCCCGCAGACGGCGCAGAACTGGTGCCGCTCATGCCAGTCAAGAAATGCTCGGGCCTGGGCGGCGATCCCGGCGTCATCGCCGTCGAGCACCGGAGCGGCGGCTCGCAGGTCCATGAATGAGGCGTCGTCGGATAACTCAAACTGACCGGGCGCAGCGGCTTCATTGATCGCAAAGCGCGCCGCACCGTTCGATGTGCCCAGCAGCAATGCCGGATGACGGTCGATGTCTGCGCCGACGGGCAATCGCGACCAGGCCAGTCGCATCCCACCATCAACCTGTCGCATCGGAAAGGTCAGACTGCGCAGCGGCAGAAACTCAGCGCTGGCGTCGCGCAGTTGCGTCCCAACCCATTCCTCGTCGCGCCGCCGCGCCGCTTCGCGATCGAGCGGATTGCCGGCGAAGGTGTTGCGATGTTCAGGCATGAGCTCAACCCCTCCGGTCGGTCTGCGTTCGCGAGTGCAAGATCTATGCGGTGTGCGACACCGCGGTGTGATCGAACCGGGTCGCTGCCGGAGTGCTGGGCAATCCCGGCATCGTCATGATTTCGCCAGAGATGATCACCACAAATCCCGCTCCCGCCGAGGGACGGACATCGCGGACTGTGAACTCGTGCGCTTGCGGCCGCCCCAGCCGACCGGCGTCATCGGAAAGCGAGTACTGCGTCTTTGCGATACAGACCGGCCACTCCTGCTGGCCCAGACGCCGCGCGCGGCGCAATGTGAGCTCGGCGCGGCGCAGATACGTCACGGTTCCGGCCCCGTAGACCTCACGAGCCACCGACTCGATCTTGTCTTTGAGCGAGTCTTCCAGGTTGTACAGGCGCTGAAACTCCGGTCGTTCGCCGGCCAGCGCTTCGCGCACCTGGACCGCGAGATCAAGACAGGCGTCGCCGCCACCGCCGTAGGGATTGGCCACGGCCGCTCGAACACCACGCCGCTGACAATGCGCCACGACGGCGTCCAGCTCGGCCTGCGTGTCCGATGGGAACTGATTCACGGCGACAACAGGGATCACGCCATGTTTGACGACGTTGTCAATATGTGCGTCGAGGTTCGGCAATCCCGCTTCCAGAGCGGCCAGGTCTTCGACCTCAAGTTCCTTCGCCGGACGCCCGCCGTGTCGCTTGATCGCGCGCGCCGTCGCCACGATCACTGCCGCTTGCGGCTCGAACCCGCCGATCCGCGAGACCACGTTGAAGAACTTCTCGGCCCCCAGATCGGAGCCAAAGCCAGCCTCAGTCACGGTGATGTCGGCACAGGCCATCGAGGCCCGCGTCGCGGCGATCGAGTTGCAGCCCAATGCGATGTTGGCAAATGGTCCGCCGTGCACAAACGCCGGACCACCTTCGCCGGTCTGGACCAGATTGGGCCGAATCGCATCCTGCAGCAGGACGGTCATCGCGCTATCGACGCTCAAGTCGCGACAGGTGATCGGCTGAATCGGCGTCGATGTGGTGTAGCCGATGATCACGTCACCCAGGCGGCGGTGCAGATCATCGAGATCGCTCGCTACCGAGAGAATCGCCATCACTTCGGAGGCCGGGGTGATATCGAAGGCCTCTTCGCGCGGAATCCCGTCGCTCGTTCCGCCCATCCCGATCACGGCGCCGCGCAAGGCCCGATCATTCATGTCGATGCAGCGCCGCCAGGTGATCCGGCGTGAGTCCAGACCCAGCGCATTGCCGTGGAACAGTGAGTTGTCGATCGCCGCCGCCAACAGGTTGTTGGCGGCCGTCACGGCGTGCAGATCGCCGGTGAAGTGCAGATTGATATCGTCCGCCGGTAAGACCTGGGATCCACCGCCGCCGGTGCCGCCGCCCTTGATCCCAAAGACCGGCCCCATTGACGGCTCACGCAGTGCCACCGCCGCGTTCGCCCCCGACTGCCGCAGCGCCTGGGTCAGTCCGATCGCCGTGGTCGTCTTGCCCTCGCCCGCTGTGGTCGGGGTCATCCCGGTGACCAGTACGACATCGCCCGGCGGCCGGGACCGAAGCCGCTCCAGCGCGTCCGCGGTCAGCTTGGCCTTGTGCCGTCCGTAGAGATCAAGGTCATCTTCCGACAGGCCCAACTCCGCTGCCACATCGACGATTGGCCGCATGTGCCTCCCCCTCAAATCGCTTCGCAGGGCAGAGTAGCGCAGGTCCGCCTGCGGACTGAAACGGGCGAACGCGTTCGCTCAACCTGCGCGTAATCCTGTTACCGGTCGTTCTGAATTCCTGTAGGGGCGACCCTTGTGGTCGCCCGTGTTCGCAATTCCAAGACTGATCAGATAGGTGCTACAGAGCGGGCGACCACAAGGGTCGCCCCTACTACGTGCTCAAGTGCGCGCCGACCGATTTGCGCGCAGGTCTCTGTTTGCGCAGAACGAAGGTTCGTCGCGTCGAACTTCGTCGCGTCGAACCTCGTCGCGTCGAACCTGGCGTCAATTCTCGACCGTCACTTTGACATCGGTCACTTTGCGTGAGTTGACGATCAAGGCGATGTTGAAATCGCCGTCATCGTTGATGCGCAGCGGAATCACCGCGACCTGCCAGGGCGGTTCAAGGTCTTCGAAGCGAAAGTCGTTCAACTCGAAAAACTCACGAGCCCCGGCGTCGTACTCAACTCGCACGAGAATGTGGTCGGCATCGACCAATTCGTTCATCTCCAGCCGCAGCCAGAATCGCTCGTCCAGCTTGAGCGGGCGATTCAGCGGAGTCAGCACGGCTTTGTCGTCGGCCTGTTCATCGATGTGCAGCGCCGCGACCGCAGACCCGCCCACGCCCGAAAAAATCCCTGCGCCCGATCCAGCACATGCTGCAACGATCGGCAGGGTCAGCGCGGCCAGGATGATCATTCTGGCGAGACCGCTATGATCTGTGGGCATCACTGAAAGCGTAGTCTGCCCGCAGAGGGATTTCGGACCAGTTCGGACCAGTTCGGACCAGTTCGGAATGGCGAGGGGCTCAGTGATGACACCTTCGTGGACCTGGAAGGGTTTTTCGTGGAGACCATAGAGCCGGAGATAGTGCTCTCGATCCGAGGCCTCTATAAGGTCTTCGCTGATGACGATGGGACCGGCCTGAACCAGGCTGTCGATGGGCGATCCAAAGACGAAATCCAGGAGGACACGGGAGCCGTCGTCGGACTACGCGACATCAATATCGATATCGCCCGTGGCGAGCTCTTCGTTGTGATGGGCCTGTCCGGCTGTGGCAAATCGACTCTCGTCCGCTGCATCAACCGGCTGATTGAACCCTCGGCCGGTCAAGTCTGGCTCAACGACCGTGAGATCACCACCATGGACGACGATGAGCTGCGCGACATCCGCCGCAAGGATTTGGCCATGGTCTTCCAGCACTTCGGCCTGATGCCGCATCGCAATGTGCTCGACAACGTCGCCTTGCCACTCGAGGTCGGGGGCATGGCTAAACCAGAGCGGCGTGAGCGCGCGGGCGCCGCGCTCAGTCTCGTCGGCCTCGGAGATTGGACCGATTCATTGCCCAGCGCGCTTTCCGGCGGCATGAAGCAACGAGTCGGCCTGGCCCGCGGTCTCGCCATGGAGACACCCGTGCTGTTGATGGACGAACCATTCTCAGCGCTCGATCCGGTGATTCGGCGCGACTTACAGGACGAGCTGCTGGCGCTGCAGGACTCGGTCCACAAGACGATCGTCTTCATCACCCATGATCTCAATGAGGCCGTTCGCGTCGGCGACCGGATCGCGATCATGCGCGATGGAGAAGTTGTCCAGGTCGGCGCGCCCAATGATGTCGTACTCAACCCTGCCGACAGCTTCGTCCGAGAATTCACTCAGGATGTTCGTCTGCACGGCATGGTCACCGCCGCCTCGATCATGGATCCCGAGTTTGAGTCGATCGACGGCGCCACGCCCGTCGCAACCGCCATCAAGATCATGCAGGACAGCGGACTCTCTACCACTTGCTGCATCGATGACGACGGCAAGTATCTGGGCGCGCTCGACCTCGCGCGCGCGCTGAGGGCGCGCGACGAAGGCGCCAAACAGATTGAGCAGGCCCAGCTCTATATCGGCGACTCGGTCTGGGAGGAAACTGTGCTCGACGACTTGGTCCCGTCCGGACTCCGGGCACAGCATCCGTTAGCCGTGCTCGATAACGACGGCGTGCTGGTCGGCGTCATCCCGCTCGAGCGCCTGGCCCGCGCCATGGTCTCCGACGAAGCAGCGGTCGCCGCCGCAGCCGAGAGCGAGACCACGCCATGACCGATGGTCCACTGCCGCCGGCCATTCCCCCGCGTCAACTGCTTTCGCTGATCCTGTCGGGAAGCGAACGGCCGCTTCCATCGCGTTGGTGGACTGCGCCGGCCGTGATTGTGGCGATCGGGCTCGCCTTCATCCTCTCCTACTTCCTCGTCGCTGACGAATTCCCGTTCGATGTGGGACGCGATGTCGGCCACCGGATCGACATCTGGCTGGACTGGTTGGAAGACAACTTTTCGCCGCTCTTCCAAGCGATTAAGAGCGTGATCGTCTGGTTCCTGGTCGCGCTCGAAGACATGATGCTCTGGCTCACCTGGCCGGCCATGATTGGCGCCATAGCGCTCACGTCGTGGTTGCTCGTTTCCTTCCGGATGGCGCTCTTCTCGGCCGCATCGCTACTGCTGCTGGCGACCTTCGGGCTCTGGGAATCTGCTGTGGTGACGATTTCGCTGATCATCGTCACCGTCACGCTCTCGATCGCCATCGCCGTGCCGCTCGGCGTCTGGGCCTCCCAGAGCGATCGGTTGGACGCCATATTGCGGCCGATCCTGGACGGCATGCAAACCATGCCATCGTTCGTCTATCTCGTCCCGGCAATCGCGTTCTTTTCGCTCGGCAACACGCCGGCCGTGCTGGCCACGTTGATCTATGCCGTGCCGCCGGCTGTGCGGCTGACCAATCTTGGCATCCGCCAGTTGCCGGCGGAAACGATCGAAGCGGCGGATTCGTTCGGCATGACCCCGAGCCAGATGCTGCTCAAGGTGAAGATTCCCCTTGCCATTCCCACGATTATGGCCGGTGTAAACCAGACCACATTGATGGCCCTGTCCATGGTCGTCATCGCTTCACTCGTCGGTGCTGAGGGGCTGGGACTTGACGTGAACCGAGCGCTCGGTCGGATTGAGCCGGGCAACGGGTTTCTCGCCGGTCTGGGCATCGTGTTCCTGGCGATCATCATCGACCGCATCACCCAGGCGTTGACGCGACGTCAGCAGCAATCGCTGGGCGCCGAGTGACCAAGTCAACGCATCGCCGATCATTCAGGAGGGGGTCGCAACCATGCAGGCATTGATCCAACGAATTGCGAGAATCCCCGGACTGACGCTCGGCTGCGTCACAATCCTTTGCTGGATCCTCGCCGCCTTCGCCATCGCTGATCCTGAACTCTCGCCCAAGGAAGCGCTCGGCGGATCCAAAGCCCTGTTCGTGGTACTGGCAAGTTTCATGACCTTGCTCACTGTGTACAGATTGCGACTCTTCAGAAGTCGCGATTGAGGATGTTGGTAGGCTGCAACAATGTTTGCTATCAAGACTGGTAGCTGTTCAGAATCGGAGACGATCATGGATACCGCAAGACCGATGCGACGACCAATGAAGTTGCTGCTCATGCTCGGCGCGCTCGTCGTCGGGGCCGCCACACTGCTCTCTGCCTGTGGCGGCGAAGAGGAAAAGACGACCGTCGTCTTTTCCGACCTCAACTGGACCTCCTCGGAAATCCAGGTACGCGCAGCCGCGTACATCGTCGAGCACGGCCTCGAGTACCCCACTGAACTGATCGCCGGCGACACCGTCTCGCTCTGGCAAGGGCTGACCAACGGCGACACCCAGGTCACCATGGAAATCTGGCCGGCCCAGCAACCATGGATCGACGAGCTCGAGCCTGGCGTAATCGAACTGCTCGGCGACTCGCTTGACGAAAACTGGGAAGGCTGGGTCATCCCGCAGTACGTCAAGGACGCCAACCCCGGCCTGGTGTCCGTTTCTGATCTGCCCGATTACATGGAACTGTTTGTCACCGCCGACTCGCGCGGCAAGGCCCGATTCATCGACTGCGTGCCCGGCTGGGCCTGCGAGCAGGTGAACGGCAACAAGGTCTCCGCCTACGGTCTCGAAGATGTGCTCGAGCTGGTCAAGCCCGGCTCCGGCGCTGCGCTGTTCGAGGACCTTGAATCCACCTACGCCCGCGGCGAAGCCTGGTTGGGCTACATGTGGGGTCCGACCAAGCCGACCGCCACGCTCGACCTCTACCGGCTGGAAGAGCCCGAGTGGAGCGAGGAATGCTGGAACGGCGACCAGGGCTGTTCCTACCCGGCCTCCGAAGTACGCATCGCCGTCAACAGCACCTTGCTCGAAGACGCACCCGACGTCGTCGAATTCCTGCGCGCCTGGGACTTCGCCGCCGAGGTCCAGGTCCAGTCGGAAATCTGGATGGCCGACAACAACGCCTCGCCCGACGAAGCCGCCATCTGGTACCTGACCACTTACCCCGAGGTTTGGTCGGCTTATGTCTCCGACGAAGCGGCCGAAGCAGTGATGGAGGCGTTGGCTGACGAGAGCTAGCCTTGCCGACCCCAAACTAGCGCTGCCGGCCCCAAAGCAGCCAGTAACCGGCCGCCGTCGAAATCAAACCGACGGCGGCCAGGGGCGGCCACCAGGGACGAAGCTCGGCGAACAGCGGCGGATGAACCAACACCGCCGCGCCGACTGCCAGCGCGCTGGTCAATCCCAGCGCCGCCAGCATACCCAGCAACCACAACCCCCAGGTTGTCCAGCGCCCATGACGTGCCCGAAGGCCGATTGCGATCATGCCCTTCAGGCTACCCTTCAAGCCATGTGGCCAGGATTGCCAACGGAGGAGGTGCCGTCCAGCGGCCCCGCTGAATCAACCGCCATCGCCCTGACCGGTTTCATATTCGACATCTTCATCAACAGTTCATCATCCCATGCCCAAGAAATCGAAATCCCGCGGCAAGCAACCTGAACCGACCAAGACCAATCAGAACGAGCGTGTCCTGGCCACCAACCGGCGCGCCTTCTACCAGTACGACATTCTGCGCCGCTTTGAGGCCGGACTCAGCCTCATGGGCTCCGAAATCAAGAGCGCGCGCGCCGGGCGCGTCTCGGTCCAGGAGGCCTATTGCCGCCCTCGAGACGGCGACATGTATCTCGTCGGCGCTCACATCGCCCGATACGAGCCTGCCGGTCAGGCCAATCACGATCCAACTCGCGACCGTCGCCTGCTACTCCATCGTCGTGAGATCACCCAGCTTGAGCAAGCCTTCGCGCAGAAGGGTCTGGCCCTGATTCCGCTCAAGCTGTATCTCACTCGGGGAAAGGCCAAACTGGAGATCGGCGTCGGCCGCGGTCGCCGGATTCACGAAAAACGCGATCGGATGGCAGAGCGCGACGCCAACCGGCAGATCGAACGGGCGCTGCGCCGCTAGCCAACCGGGTCCGCCCTCGTCAGCGGCCGCGCCGCTGGAGGTCCATCCGCTGCCATTGGTCCGGCTGCCGCCGGATTGGTCTCAAGATTTGTTGTCTTCTATAGCAAACATCCATCGAATGCACTTAAGAACAATGTTGGCGACCGTGCTGGCAAACACGTGGGGTTTGCTATCGACTACAGCAGCGTCTCGGAAATATCGGAACATATGTCATATCTGAAACATACGGACTCCAGGGCCGCGTCTATTGGTACGATTGCTATTGCATCGGCCCGTGCCGATGGAACGACCTTCTGGGGACGAAAGGGTTCGACAGCGGTTGATTTCGAGTTGTTGCGTGCTGAGCTGGCGTTGCTCGTAAATCCACGCCAAACCTCCCTAATTGGCGAATCCAGGGAACTCGCCCTCGCCGCTTAACCGCGGTGACGTCGTCTCTCACCCGCTGCCGAGTCGGAGAGAGAACGGTGCCGTTTACTCGGATGCCCGTCGCGGGCGGTTGGGACCGCGCCGGAAAGATTAACTCCACTCACCTGCTCGTAACGGTAGGCCGACGCGCCGGCGTGCAGGGACAACACAAGCGACGGCTACGCACGTAGAGGCAGCCCGCGACGATCGTCTGGACGGGGAGTTCGATTCTCCCCCGTCTCCACCACCGCATCCGATTCGCCCGCTCGGATGCGACCCGGACCTGCCGGCGCCGCGTGCGCCGACCAAGAACTGAGGGCAGCATGGCTGACACAGCCGACGACGGACCGATCGGCTCGGACGGAGAAGAAGCCGGCGATGCGCTCATCGAAGACGAAGAAATCGAAGAAGAAGAGGAGGAAGTAGAGCCCCTGGGACAGCGCGTGCGCGCACTGCGCCATGCACAGAAGCTGTCACTCAGCGAAGTGGCCAGACTGTCGGGCGTGTCCAAGGGCTACCTGTCGCAGGTCGAGCGCTCACCCACCGCCCGGCCATCCGCGGCCACACTGTTCGCCATCGCTCGCGCGCTCGGCACGACTGTCGCCCAACTCTTCGACAATCAGGATATCGAGCCAATGTTCCCCGATGACCTGGAGATCTCCGACAGCCTCAGAGCGTTCAGCGATGAGGCCGATCTTCCGCCCGCCGACATCGAAATGTTGGCTGGCATTCGCTACCGCGGCGCCTCACCCGAGACGAAAGAAGACTGGCGCTTCCTCTACGAATCAATCCGCCGCAGCGTCGGGAACATCCGCTAGGGCCTGTTCCCATGGATGCTGAGAACCCATACACGGCGCACCCGGATTCTCCGCTCTCCCTTGCAGAGCCTGATGCAAATCCTCCGATTACCGTCTCCCCCCCTTGCGGGGGGAGATGTCACAGAGTGACAGAGCAACTGTCTTGGCAGTCAAGCGTGTTGAGGTGCTTGCCAGGGGGTGTTGCTCTGGAGGATGGCGTTGAGGATGACGAGCAGTTTGCGCATACAGGCGGTGAGCGCGACCTTCTTGGGTTTGCCCCGTTCGAGCAGGCGCTGGTAGTAGTCGCTGATCACGGGGTTGTGGCGAGCGGCGACGAGCGCGCCCATGTAGAGCGCGGCGCGGACCGTGGCGCGACCGCCCCAGATGCTGCGTCGGCCGCGCCAGTGGCCGCTGTCGCGGTTGTAGGGGGCGACGCCGACCAGGGCCGCGACCTGACGCCGGTCGACGTGGCCCAGTTCGGGCAGTTGGGCGAGCAGGGTGCGCGAGAGCTGCGGTCCGACGCCGGGCACGCTCTGCAGGAGTTGGTCCTGCGCGCGCCAGTGGGGACTGTCCTGGATGGCGGCCTGCAGTTCGGCCTCGATTCGCTCGCGTTCCTGCTCGAGCCAGGCGATGTGCGCCTCGATGCCGGCGCGCAGGGCGGGTCCGGCGGCGCGCAGGCGTTGGCCCTCGGCGACCTGCATCGCGAGCAGCTGTCGGCGCCGGGCGAGCAGCTCACGCAGCTGCCGGGTCTCGGCGTCGGGCAGCGGGCGCAGCGGCACTGGGACGGCCTCGGCGAAGTGGGCCAGGACGGCGGCGTCGAGCGCGTCGGTCTTGGCCAGGCGGCCGCTGGCGCGGGCGAAGTCGCGCACCTGGCGCGGGTTGACGAGCGCCACGGGCAACCCCGCCGCGGCCAGCGCCGCGACCAGCGGCTGCTCCAGACCGCCGGTGGCCTCCAGCACGATCCGCGCCGGCCCCAGCGCCTCCAACTGTCTGAGCAGGGCGTCGATCCCGGCCGCGTCGTTGGCTACCCGCTCGGCGGGCCCGTCCGCCGGCCGGATGCCGACATCCAACCACTCCTGTGATACGTCGATCCCGACGTAGCGACTCGTCTCTGTCATCTTCAACTCCTATCCTGCGCAGGCCCGTCCTTGCAAGATGCGGGCTCCAGGGCCCCGGCAACTGTTCGGGCTCTTTCGCTGTAGCGCTGCGGCGACCCAAGCTCTGTCACGGCCTCGCAGGCCCAGGGGGGATCGGTCTGCCGCAGCGCACTTCGCCTCGGGAATCACTTGCTCCCGGGGCGACAGCGAAGATACAAGGGGGGGCGGCCGGCGACGACCAGATAGGGCCAACAGGCAGGGGACCCCCCTCTGCCGGAGCCTGCCCCTGCGTAGGCAGGGGGCATCTCCCCCGCAAGGAGACTGATGCGTAACCTCTCAACCGCCCCCGCCTCCGAGCGGGGGCCTGCTCCTCCCCGGGCCTCGGCACGGCAGTCAGGCCGTCGCTTGTATCTGGTCAACTAGGGCCTGACGGTGCTGCAGTGGACCGGCCAAAGCGGGTCCCCGCTCGGGGGCGGGGACGGGAAACTCAGTTATGCATCAGTCTCGCAAGGGGGGACCTGCCGAGCGCCTGCCCCGCACTTGCCTGCCCCTGGCTTGGCCAGGGGATGCGAAGGCTGAGGGGGGGGGCTGCTCCCCATCGGCAGACCTGTGTCACCTCCGTCCGCTGTTCCACACCCCATATGAACAGCCCCTGGTCCAGACGAACGCGGCTCGCCCAACAACGGTCCGTCATCCTCCCATCAGAGGTTCGGCGCGTCTGGACACGACTTGATCGCAGGCGGTTCAGCCCAGTCGGTTCGCCGGACCGACGGCGCTTCACGAAGAACAGCGACCAAAACGAACGGGACCAACGGGACCAAAAGGAATGTACGAGTTCGTGAACTAACCGGAAATGTGTTGCAGGAAATCGTCGATCTGTGATGTACGATGCGACGAACTGACCCGACAGGCTCAGTGTCGGGCGAGCTTTATCCGGCGGGACGTTCCCGTCGCAGGAGGTAAGAATGAGCGAGCGAAACTATTGGCAACGGATGCGCAGGCGACAGATGTCGCGCCGCGCGCTGCTTGGCGCATCCGCCCGAGCCGGCGTGGGCGCGGCCGGTCTGGCGCTGGTCGGCTGTGGAGACGATGATGACGACGGTCAGCCGGCCGCCGCACAGGTCGCCCAACAGCAGGGTCAGCAGCAGCAGGCCATGCAGCAGGGTCAGCAGCAGCAGGCCATGCAGGACCAGGCGCAGCAGCAAGCCGAACAGGCCGATGCGCAGGAAGACGGCGCGCAGCAGGCTCAGCAGCAGGCGGCGGTCGCCACGGCCGACCACATCATTCGCGGCGGTCGCCGTGTGGCCCCGTTCGTCGGCCCCTACTCGGGCGACCCACCCACACTCGACCCCTACGAGAACCTGACCTACCGCGCCCAGATCCCTTCCGGCTTCCACTACTCGAAGCTGATCCAGGCGATCACCGGTGGCGACGGCGTCGACCCGGGCAACACCGCCCAGTACGAAAACGACCTCGCGGCGACGATGCCCGAGATCCCCGAGCCGACCGTCTACCTCTTCACCCTGCGTGAGGACGCCAACTGGCACGATGTCGACCCGCTCAACGGTCGCCAGATCACGATCGACGACATCCAGGCGACACACGACCGGTTCAAGGAAATCTCCGCCAACGCAGCTGGCTGGGACGGCGTCATCGCCCAGTTCACTACCGGCGAAGACAACTCGATCCGCTTTGACCTGCACAAGCCGCACGCGCCCTTCCTGACGCTGGCCGGCTCCTCGCAGCACATGTGGATCATGCCCCAGGAAATCGTCGACGACGGCACCGTCGCCCAGCGCCCGGTCGGCTCCGGTCCCTGGATCTTCGAGAACTTCGAACCCGGCGTGGCCATCAACTGGCGACGCAACCCGAACTGGCACCGCAGCCGCGACTACGTCAACGCCATGGTCGACTCCATCGCCGGCGGTTTCAACGGCATCTCCAATGTCGACCCGCAGCTCTTCCCGCTGATGGACGGCATCACCGCCACCATGAACGGCGACGTCAACGTCCTGATCCCCGCCCTGGGCGATGGATCGCTGGACTATTCGCAGCTCTCGCCCGCGATCTTCAAGCAGGCCCAGGATGCGGCGCCGTCGATCGAAGAGACGGCTGGCTACGTGTTCACCCTGAACACCGTACCCGGCGGCTTCTACTTCAACTACTCGATCCCGCCCTGGAACGACGTGCGCGTGCGACTCGCGTTGTCCATGTCGATGGACCGCGATGGCATCCTCGCCGCCACCGACGACACGGGTCGCGGCGGCTGGCACAGCCCGCTCTCGCAGATCGCGCCGTACTGGCTCGACCCCAAGGACCTCGACGCATTCGGCGAGACGTACGAAGGCGAAGACTCCGGTCTCACCTTCCATCGCGACATCGCCAAGGCTCGCGCCCTGCTCGACGCCGCCGGCTTCCCCGAAGGCATCCAGGCGACGCTGCACGGCACCGCCGACTACGGCGCCACCGTGGTCAACCTCTACGAGGCCTGCGCGTCCTCAGCCTCTGAGGCTGGATTCCAGTTCGAGTTCTTCTTCAAGGAGTACGCCGCTTACATCGCCTCGATCTTCCGCGGCAACTTCCCCGACGACTGGGACGGCGAGTCCAGCCACCTGGCCATCGGCCCGCTCTACGGCGGCGCCACTGACCCTGAGGACATCTGGGCCGCGGTCTACGCCCGCACCTCCGGACGTCACAACTGGGGTTCCGGCGGTCGCACGCCGGACGGCCTGGCCTCGGTGCTCGAAATCGACACCGGCGGTCACGCTGAGGCCTGGTCGCACCCGAGCGCCGTCTCCGGCGGCGGTCCCGAGACCGACGATGTGCTGCACGACATGTTCACCAAGCAGAAGGAACTGCTCGACTTCGATGAGCGCCTGGAGTACACCAGGGACATCCAGCGCTACATGTCGACCAAGCAGTACATGGTGCCCTACGTCGCCGCGCCCGGCGTCTACGCATTCAACCCCTGGATGCAGCAGCTCGACCCGCGTGACGGCACGCTGATCGAGAACGCTGACCAGCGCATGTGGCCCAAGGCGAACTACGCTTGGGGCGGCGAGGGCGAACCGTTGTTCATGCTCAACCAGAGCATCAAGGACGAGTACGTCTAAGGTCCATCGGTAACAATCCCGCGGGAGGCGCGGCCCAGACTTGTTCGCAACGTCTGGCCACCGCGCCTCCCGTTGGCTTATCTTGAGCGATGTCTCTTGAGCGATGTCGAGGGAGCCGGCTGCGGTTCCCCTGTCTGCGCTGGACACCTACCTGACCGATGATTCACGAGTAGCGCACGAGTAAGGACGACCAACGATGCGGCAGTACATCTTTCGTCGAATCCTGCTGATCATCCCCACGATGATCGGCGTGACCATGCTCGTCTCGCTGATCGCGCAGTTGCTGCCGGGCGACTTCATCGATGTAATGCTCGCCGACCACGTCGGTCAGGGCGAAGATGTCGAAGAGCTCCGCGCCAAGTGGGAAGAGGAACTGGGCTGGAACAAGCCCTGGATCGTGCAGTACGGCAACTGGCTCTGGCGGCTGCTGCAGGGCGACCTAGGCACTTCGCTGATCGGCGCCTTCCAGACGGTCAATGAGGAACTCAAAACCAGAATCCCGGTGACGCTGGAACTGGGGCTCTTATCGCTGCTGGTCGGGGTGGCGATCTCCCTGCCGGTCGGCATCGTTTCGGCCGTCAGACAAGACTCGCCAATCGACTATCTGGTGCGCGGCGGCGCGATCCTCGCGCTTTCCATTCCCGGCTTCTGGCTCGCGGTCCTGATTATTCGGGTCATCTTTCCCCAATTGGGGCTGCCTTCGTTACCGCTGCTGTATAGCGATCCGACCGAAAACCTGGCCGAGAATCTGCGCCAGATGTACATCCCGGCGATCATCCTCGGCATTGGGCTCGCCGGTCCGGTGATGCGCCTGACCAGAGGCGAGATGCTCGAGGTCCTGCGCCAGGATTACGTCCGCACCGCCCGGGCCAAAGGCTTGCAAGAGAACGCCGTGATCGTCCGTCACGCGATGCGCAACGCGCTGATCCCGGTGTTGACCCTGATCGGCCTGTCGGCCAGTATCCTCGTCGGCGGGTCGGTGATCATGGAGTCGATCTTC
Source organism: Dehalococcoidia bacterium (assembly GCA_965207365.1). Taxonomy (GTDB): domain Bacteria; phylum Chloroflexota; class Dehalococcoidia; order Bin125; family Bin125; genus Bin125. The sequence goes on from OZ242281.1 coordinate 3,279,933, forward strand.
ACCCTGCCCGGCATGGGCCTGCGCATGATCACCGCGCTCCGCGACCGCGACATTCCCGTCGTGATGGGCATCATGGTGGTAATCGCCATTGTCGTCATCGTCGCCAACCTGCTGGTCGACATCGCCTATTCGCTGGTCGATCCGCGCATTCGGTACAACTAAGTCATTCCGTGAAGTCATTCCGTGCTCAGCGGGTGAGAAGGGAAGCGGGCTGATGTCAGACGCGCAAGAGTCCGTATCGGCGTACGCGATCCAGGATGAGAGCGGGATCGGGCCCTGGATTCGCGATCAGATGCAATTGCTGATCGATCGTTCGGTCTCCAGTCCGATCGGCTTTATCACCGCCATCCTGATGCTGGTCGTGGCCGGAACCGTCGGCTTCCTCGTCGGCGTGCTGATCATGCCCTATTGGATGTACAAGCGGAAGAAGTACCTGGGCGCATTCGGTGCGCTGATCTTGCTCGCCTGCGTGGTCGTGGCCGGGATTGCGCCGCTGATTCAGACCGTGGAACAGGATCCCGCTGCCGTGCGCGTCGCTCCCTACACCAAGGTCTCGTTCTCCGAGCGCTTCCTCGCGCCCAACGCCGATCACGTCATGGGCACCGACAACCAGGGCCGCGACCTCGTCACCAGGATCATCTACGGCTCCGAAGTCACCGTGCTCGTCGGCCTCGGTTCGGTCATCGCCACGGCCATTCTCTCCACGGCGATCGGGCTGGTCTCCGGCTACTTCGCCGGTTCCGGAGCGACCTGGGCGATGCGCGCGCCCGGCTTCATCCTCGCCATGCGTATCCCCATACCCGCATCAATGACGGGGCCCGGGATCGCCAATGCGATCCCCCGCCTGATCGCTGGATTGCCGATCTGGTGGTTCTTCGCCTTACCCTTCGCGCTGGCCGTACTTGCCGGGCAGATCGTGGTCAAGATCATCGATATCGGCACGCTTGGCCTGTTCAACACCCAGATCGAGCAAGCGCAGGACGCCGTGCTGCGCGATTTGCCCTCCAGGGGCGGTCCCATCCCCGACGTCGACATTGTGCTGCAGCGCATCGTCGATGTCTGGAACGCGTTCCCCGCCATCTTCCTGATCCTCGGCATCCTCGCCATCATCGGCGCCGGCGGCGACGGATTCTTCGGGCTCGGCATCGGTCCCAACTTCGGACCGCAAGCCAACATCGGCGACGAATGGTTCTGGCAGGTCTTCCCGCGCACCACCACCGTCATCCTGACCGTGGCGCTGGTGCTCGCCGCCGGCAACTCGCGCATCGTGCGCGGCGCCGTCCTGGCGACCCGCGCCGCCCAGTACGTCGAAGCCGCCCGCACCCTGGGCGCATCCAACGTGCGCATCATGGTCGCCCACATCGTGCCCAACATCATGGCCACGATCATCATTCTCGCCTCGCTCAACCTCGGCGCGGCCGTGCTCATTGAAGCCGCCATTTCCTTCCTCGGCTTCGGCATTCCGCCGCCCTTCCCCACCTGGGGTCGCGACACCGGCGGCCTCGCCCTGCTCTATGCGAGCGAGGCCTGGTGGCTGGGCGTCTTCCCCGGGCTGGCGATCATGATCGCCGTCTTCGGTTTCAACATGATGGGCGACGCCCTCAGGGATATCCTCGACCCACGCTTGCGCGGTACCTAAGCGCCACTGGCATGGTCAACCAGATCAAGGCCGCTCCAGGAGGAGCGGCCTTGATGGTCCCGCAAGAGCGGCCTCTGGATCCTGACCCATCGTGGTCTTCAGATCACGGCCGGCCGAGCGAGCGATCCTGCCCACGTCCGTCATTGCCGCGCTCCGTCGCGGCAATCTCGTAGTGCGGCCGATTCTCGCTGTGGAGTCGACAATGGCGGCGAGCGCGGCGAGATACCCGCGGCCAGCGCGGGAATGACGGAAATGCGGACGCGGTTGGCGTGGGTGTTGAGCCTTCCATGTGAACACGCCCGATCTGGAGTGGCGGCGAGCAATGGGGCCTAGATGCGCCCAAACTGACGCAGGACGTCGGTCGCTGGAACCTCGACCAGGGTCGGCCGCCCGTGTGGGCAAGAGTGCGGATTGGCGCACTGCTCGAGGTCGCGCAGCAACGCCGTCATCGCCGCTGGGTCGAGCACCGCGCCGCGCCGCACCGATCCATGACAGGCGGCCGAAGCGGCCGCGCGATCGAATCGCTCCGGTTCATCCGGATCGGGCCCCAGATCGGACAACACGCCGCGGATCACGCGCTCGGCGTCGGCCGACGCCAGCGCCCCCGGCAACGAGCGCAGCCTCAGCGCTCGCTCGCCGAACAGCTCCGCCTCAAATCCGAGCCGGCCCAGCCGCTCCGCCGCCGCATCCCAATGGGCCGATTCCTGCGCATCCAGCGAGATCACCAGCGCCGTCATCAAGGGTTGGCTGCCGCGTTCCCCATTACTGTTCGTGCGACCGCTCGTGTGACCGTTCGCGCTGCCGTTCGCACCGTCCGCGGCCAGCAGGCGCTCGTACATCACCCGTTCGTGCGCGGCATGCTGGTCGATCAACACCAGCCCTTGCGGGCCCTCGGCGATAATGAACGTGCGGTGCAACTGGCCGACCATCCGCAGCGGCGGCAGTCGATGTCGCTCGCCCGCCGTCGGGCCCAGAGCCAGGGTCGGCGCCGACTCCGCCACGGCTGCCGAAGTGCGCGGCAAGGCCATGCGCGGCATCGGCGGCAGCCCGGCGGATTCCCCGGCAGATTCTCTGGCAGATTCTCCGAGCGGCGTCTCCACCGCAGAAGTCGACGAGTCTGCCGCAAGTCCTGCGGCCGCGCCCACAGCGTCGCCACTCCCACGCTGTGCACCGAGCCGTCGCGGCGCAGCGTAGCGATCGCCCGACAGCGCCGCGCGAATCGTGCGCTGCAGCAGCGAGAAGGCGGCCTCTGGATCGCGCAGCTTGACTTCAGTCTTGGCCGGATGGATGTTGACATCGACCGCCTCCGGCGGCACGGTCAAGCGGGCCACGACCAGCGGGAACGAGCCCGACGGCAACCAGTCGCGGTAGGCCTCCTGCAGCGCATACGACAGCCGGCGGTCATGCACGGGGCGGCCGTTGACGAACAGCCGGATCGCATCCCGGGTTCGGCGCGCGTCGTCGGGCGATCCTGCCAATCCCTGCAGCGACACCGCCGCCCGTTCCGAACCCGCCTCCAGCGCCAGCGCTCGCTCGGCCGCCTGCGGGCGGAAGACGCTGGCCAGCGCGCCGCGCAGCGACTCCAACCAGTCCGCGCCGGGCAGCGATTCGTGAGCCAGCGGCGTGCGACCGTCGATCACGAGGCGCAGCGCGCAGCCCGGGTTGGCCAGGATCGAGTCCGACGCCGCCCGCAGCAGCGCGCTGCGCTCGGCCCGCCGGCCGGCCAGGAAGGCGCGGCGCGCCGGCTGTCCGGCGAACAGGTCGACCACTGCGACCGAGCTGCCGACCGCTCGCGCCGCCGGGCGCGGACCAATTTGCCCTCCCTGCTCAAACTCGATCAGCGTCGCTGCAGACTCAGACGCTGTCCGCGTGGTCAACGTCAGCCGCCCGGCCGCCGCCGCAATCGCCGGCAACGCTTCGCCGCGAAAGCCGTAACTCTCGATCCGCGCCAGGTCATCCACCTGCGCCAGCTTCGAGGTCGCATGGCGGCGAAACGCCAGCGCGACCTGATCTGCGGCGATGCCCTGTCCGTCGTCGTGGACCGCAATCAACTCGCGCCCCGCTCCCGTCAGCTCGACGGCGATCCGCCCCGCGCCCGCATCGACCGCATTCTCCAGCAGTTCCTTGAGCACCGCCGCCGGACGCTCGATCACCTCACCCGCCGCAATCTGGGCCGCCACCCGCTCCGGCAGTTCACGAATCGGCTGCAGCGCCGCCCGCTCGACAGACTCGATGGTCGTCATCCGCCCGCCTCCACCACACTGCCGGACCCGTGGGCCGCCCCGTGAGCGGATCCGTGAGCCGCACCGTGAGCCGTATGGTCCAGGTTGCCATTCAGGCCGCGCAGCTCCGAGCGCGCCTGATCGCGCAGCGCGTAGAGCGCCGAGATCGCCTCCAGGGGCGTGATGCCGTCGATATCCAGATCGGCCAGGTCATGCAGGATCGGATCAGACGGCGGCGGCATCAGCATCAACTGCGGCGCGACCGCCTCGAACGCGGGCGGCGCGACCGCCGGGACCGCGCCAAGTTCCGACCCGACGAGCAGCGACTCGGGCAGTGCGCTGCTGGGTCCCGGCTCGCGCGAGTCGGCCGGCGCCGCTAATGGCCCGCTCTGTTCCAGCCACTGCAGCAGCAGCCGGGCGCGCTCGACGACCCCCGCCGGCAACCCGGCCTGGGCCGCCACCTGGACGCCGTAGGATCGGTCGGCGGCGCCTGGGGCGATCCGGTAGAGGAACTCGATCGCGCCCGACTCGCTCTCGGCCACTTGGACGGCGGCGTTGGCGACCCGAGGCAGCTGGCCGGCCAGCGCCGTCAGTTCGTGGAAATGGGTCGCGAACAGGGTGCGCGGGCCCCGCTGCGGACGTTGCTGCGGACGTTGCTGCGGACGTTCCGGGCGCAAGCTGGCAGCCGCAGCGCCCACAGCGCCCGCAGCACCCACAGCGCCCGCAGCACCCACAGTGTCCGCGAGCGGACCCCCGGCCAGCGATTCCGCCACGGACTGGGCGATCGCCAGGCCGTCCCAGGTCGACGTGCCGCGGCCGATTTCGTCGAGCAGGATCAGCGACCGATCCGTCGCGCCGTGCAGCAGGCGCGCGGTCTCAAGCATCTCGACCATGAAGGTCGAGCGGCCGGCGGCCAGATCGTCGTGCGCGCCGACGCGGGCGAAGATCCGATCGACCAGTCCAATTCGCGCCCGCTCGGCCGGCACGAACGAGCCGGCCTGAGCCAGGATTACGATCAATGCCGTCTGACGCAGATAGGTCGATTTGCCGGCCATGTTCGGTCCCGTGACGAGCAAGAGCTGCGGCGCGCGCAGGCCGTCGTCGGCCAGTTGCAGATCGTTGGGCACGAACGCGCCGGCGGACGTGGTCGCTTCGACGATCGGATGCCGGCCGCCGATGACCTCCAGTTCGCCCGAGTGCTCCAGCGCCGGCCGCGTCCAGGCTCGCTCCGCCGCCACCGTAGCCAAGCAGCAGGCGGCGTCCAGCCGGGCCACGGCGCCTGCCGTCCGCCGCACGATCTCAGCCTGCTCAATCAGCGCCCGGCGCAGCCGTTCGACGCAGGCTCGCTCCGCCTCCGCCAAGCCTGCCTCCGCCTCGGTCAGCCCGCGCTCCAACTCGCGCAGTCGGGACTCCGAGAACCGCTCCCGGTCGCGCAGCGACTGGCGCCGCTCCCAGGACTCGGGCGCGCGGCTCGACTGGTTGCGGGTCAGTTCGATGTGATATCCGAACGTGCGGTGATAGCCGACGCGCAACGAGCCGATGCCGGTTTCCTCGCGCAGGTCCGACTCCAGCGCCAGCAGCCGTCCGCGCAGTTCCTCCAGGGCGGCGCCCCAGCGGTCGCTCTCGGCGTCGGCGCCGGGACGCAGCACGCCGCGGCCGTACTCGGATGGCGGCTGCTCGGCGAGCGCGTCCGCCAGCCGGCCGGCCGCCTCCGGCGGCGGACCGAGTCGCTCGGCCAGGCCGACCAGCGCGCAATCCGGCTCGTCCGCGGTGGCGTCCTGAATCAGCGTTGCCAGTGCGGCCGCTGCGCGCAGAGCTTGGGCCAGCGCGGCAAGTTCCGACGGCAGCGCCAAGCTCGATGCGGCGCGAGCAAACAGCCGCTCGATGTCCGGCGACCCGCGCAGGCGCTGCGCGAGCGCCCGGCGCAGGGCTGGACGACGGACCAGCGCCGCCACTCGGTCCAGCCGGCGCTCGGCCCGCTCCAGGTCGAGCAGCGGCGCCGTCAGCGCGGTTCGCAGCCAACGACGACCCAGCGCCGAGCCGCAGCGGTCCAGTACGGCCAGCAGCGTGCGCGGACCCGATCCGCCCGTCTGCTCCGGTCCGCGCTCGGCGATGGCCAGCGCGCGTTGAGTCGCCGCATCCCACTGCAGGTACGCTTCCGCCTGGAACCAGCGCGGCGGCGCGAGCTGCCGCAAGGTCCCTGCGCCCGCGTCCGACGGCTCCGTCTGAGCGGCCCAGTCACTCGCTGTGTCACTCGCACAATCACTCGCTGGGTCGCTCGCCGTGTCACCCGCCCAGTCGCTCGCTGGGTCATTCGCCGTGTCGCTCTGCGGTGCGGGCAGCGCCGTCCAGAGATATTCGAGCAGCGCGCCCGCAGCCTCCAGCGCCGCCGGATGCTGATCCAGGCCAAACGCCGCCGCCGGCGCGCCATACTGTCTCAGCAATGCCCGCTCGGCCCGCTCCCGGCCGAACTCGTGAGACGGCCGCCGGGTCAACGTCAGCTGCCCCAGCGCTCCCTGATCGAGCGCGCTCTTCACAGGCGCTCCATCATCGAGCGCTCCCTCCACAGGCCTTCCGTCATCAAGCGCTCCATCATCGAGCGCGACCGCCTCGTCGTCGGGCCAGAGCGCTTCGCGCGCGCCCAGCTGGGCCAGTTGATCAAGCCCGCGCCGCCAGAGTTCGTCCGCCGCGGCGGCCGATTCCCGAATCTCACTGAGGTACACCGCGCCGGTCGTCACATCCGCTGTCGCAATGCCCAGATGCAGCTCCCGACGCCGGCGCACGAGCCGCAAGGCGGCGCAGGCCGAGGCCTGGCCCGCCTCCAGCAGCGACGGCTCCAGCGCCGTGCCGGGCGAGACTACCCGCACCACGCCGCGCTTGACCAGGCCGTTGGACGCGCGCGCAGATTCCAATTGTTCGCAGATCGCCACCCGGTGTCCGCGCGCCACCAGTTTGGCCAGATGCTGTTCGACCGAGCGCACCGGCACGCCGGCCAGGGGCGATCGCAACCCGCCGCCCATTGGCTTCGACGTCAGCGCGATATCCAGCTCCGCGGCGACCAGCTTGGCGTCCTCATCAAACGTCTCGTAGAAGTCGCCCAGACGAAACAGCAGGATCGCGTCCGGATAGCGAGCCTTCAGGTCCAGATACTGCCGCCGTACCGGTGTCACCATGACCTCATGATACACGCTACCGTGTACAATCACACGCGCTGAATCGCAGTTCTATGCAACTGCTCAGACAGTTTATCAATTCACATCGGGCGCGAGAACCACAGCCGTTCCCCATAGTGGACAACCTAAACACCCTGTGGACACCCTGTGGACATCCGAGTGCGCCCCGACCGCGCATTGCTGAACGAGCCGGCCGGCTCCTTCTCCGTCATTGCCGCGCTCCGCCGCGGCAATCTCGCCGCATCGTGCGCTCACGTCTGGGCTCGAATCAGCGAGATACCCCCGTTCAAGCCGGGGGCAGGCTCCGCGGCAAACGCGGGTTTGACGGAGCTGCTCGCGGAGAGTGGACTGCGGCCGAGTGCGTTGGGCGGTGAGCGTTGAGACACGATCTTGATGCGGCAATGGACGCCGAAATCTCTGAGGTCTACCGCTCAACCGCCGTCTACACCACAGAAAGCATCGTCAGGAAGCGGTCCTCGACCCGGACCGCGTCGGGCGCGATCTCACGGCAGACGTCGCAGTGGATACACTGCGACTCGTTGATCTGCCAGTCGCCCAGCTCATCCGACGGCTCGTCATCGTCATCAACCTCGACCGGCGCACGGTTGATACATGCGGTCGGGCAGAACGCCGCCGCTTCTTCCAGGCGCGGATCGGACTGGTCGGTGATCAGGTAACGGGTGAGTCCCGGCGCGACCTGCGCCGGATCGCGCTTGTCATTGATATGCAGATCGAGCTCGTCGCGGAAGTAGTTGACCAGGCCGCGCACCGCATATGGCGTGAACTGACCATGCAGACAGTTGGCGTTCTGCAGCGTTTTGTCGATCACGCCGATCCGCTCCAGGTCCTCTGCGCGCCCGTCGCCGTGCATGATCCGTTCCAGCACCTCGACCAGGCGCTGCGATCCGCCGTGACAGGTGGTGCAGCGGCCGCACGATTCGTCTTCACAGAACTCGGAGAAGTACTTGGTCAGGTCGACCGCCGAAGCGCGCTCGTCGAACAGGATCAGCCCGCCCGAACCGAGCAGCACGCCGCGTTCTGTGAACGGCGGACGCTCCAGCTTCAGTCCCAGGTCGGAGGCCGGCAGCAGACCGCCCAGGGGACCGCCCGGCTGGATGCCCTTTGGCGTGCGACCGTCCGGCGGGCCGCCGCCGCAACCGAGCAGCAGCTCGTCCATACCCATGCCGAATGGCACCTCGAGGATGCCCGGACGCTCCAGCGATCCCGAGATCGAGAACATCTTCGTGCCCGGATCGGACTCGGTGCCGTGCAGCCGGTACCAGTCGGCGCCGTGTTGCACAATCAGCGGCACGTTGGCGTAGGTCTCGGTGTTGTTCACGTTCGAGGGCTCCGCGAAGACCCCCTTCTGCGCCGGGAACGGCGGGCGAATCTTGGGCATCCCGCGCAGTCCCTCGACCGAGGCGATCAGTCCCGTCTCCTCGCCGCACACGTATGAGCCCGCGCCGCGCGTGATTTCCAGGTCAAAGTCGAAGCCCGAACCGAAGATGTTCTCACCCAGCAACCCGCGCTCGCGCGCCTGCGCCAGGGCCAGTTCCATGCGCGCAATCGAGAGCGGATACTCGTCGCGGATATAGATGAAGCCGTAGTCCGCCCCGGTCGCCTTGCCGGCGATCGCCATGCCTTCGATCACGAGGTGAGGGTCCGATTCCATCAACACCCGGTTGACGAATGCGCCCGGGTCGCCTTCGTCCGCGTTGCAGACCAGGTACTTGGTCTGACTCTGCGCGCCCAGCAGGAACTTCCACTTCTGTCCCGCCGGGAAGCCGCCGCCGCCGCGACCGCCCACGCCCGCTGCCAGGACCAGGTCGCAGATGGCCATCGGTTCCATCTCAATCGCCCGGTCCAGCGCCTCATAGGCGCCGGCCGCGATCGCTTCATCCAGCGACTCCGGATCGATCACGCCCATCGACTGCATCAGCCGCCGCTCCTGCGGCGCCCAGAAGGGATGCTCGGACAACGACGGCACGCCTTGCACGGGCGTCCGCGCGCCGATCAGCCACTGCGCCGCGTCCTCCAGCGGATGCTCGCCAAGCGCCGCGGCCAGAAACTCCCCCGCTTGCTCGGGTCGCACCGGTCCGTAGACCACCGCCCCGCCACCTCGACCGCCACCGTCACCGCCAAATCGTGGACGCTCTACTTCGACCACGGGCTCCAACCAGGACAGGCCCAGCGTGCCCACGCGCACCAGGTCGACATCGTGCTCGGCCGCCAACGGCTCCAGCGCCTCCCACAGGCGGTCGGCCTCGGCGGCAATCGACGAGGTCGACAGATCCACCCGCACCAGCGGTCGCGAGGGTGAGCGTCGCGGCGCCGCGCTGAGCTCCGCCGCTTCCCGAATCTCGTCATAGACGCTGCTCATCACACCGTCCCATCATTCTCGCCGTCCGGCGCGGAGTCAGCGTGCTCCGAGCCGTACGTCGACTCGGCGTCGACGAATGTCGCCGGCGCAATCTTAATCGGACGCTGCGGCCAGGTCACGGGGTCATCGCCCGCCTTCAGCCCGCGCGCCAGTTTGACCGTGTCGACCATCGACAGGGGACCCACCACGCGCCCGTTGACCCAGACCATCGGCGCCTTCTCACACGTGCCGTTGCACTGACCCAGCCACAATCCCAGCTCGTCGTCGTCCGTGTTTTCACCCATGTGGCAGCCGAACTCCGCTTCGAAGATGCGCCGCACCCGGTCTCCACCGACGACCCGGCAGGATGGACCCGAACACCACGTCACCAGCGTCTTCGGCGGCGGCGAGTGCCGGAACTCGGCGTAGAAGGTCGCCGGACCGTAGACCTGCGCCTCGGAGACGCGCAGGTGTCGAGCGATCAGGCGGATCGCATCGCGCGAGATCCAGCCCAACTCTTCCTGTGCCAGGTGCAGCGCGCGCAGCATCTCGCCCTGATGCCGGGGCAACTGTTGCAGCAGACCGGCGAACCGTTCCATCCCGACTCCCGTCCCTCAGACGCACTCACTGCATGCTATCCGCGCCCCAGAAACCGAACAACCCGCAACCAACGGCTCCCCCTCAGGGGGAGCTGTCACGAAGTGACTGAGGGGGCCGCTGGCGATATCGCAAGCGGTTCGACTCGGCTCAGCCTCGGGGACCTTGCCGTCGCTTTGCCCTCTCGCAACACTTAGGCGAAGTGGACCCCCAGCGTCGAGTCGAATCCCGCGAGCCGATCAGCCGTTGAAGTGCAGCCGCAACCCCGGTCGCGGCCAGCGACACGAGATCAACCGGCCCGTCGTCGACAGCGTGATGTACGCCGTGCGCATCTCCGCGCCGCCGAAGCAGATGTTCGTCGTCAATGGATCGTCGCCCACCGCGACATGCTCGACAGCGCCGCTGTCCGGATCGATCACCGTCACCCCGCCCGGTCCGATCGTCGCCACGCAGACGTTGCCCGACTCCTCCACTGCCAACGAATCGAAGAGTGTGTAGCCTCCCGCGTTGGCGATGAACGAGTTGAAGCCAGCCGCCGCGTGGTCGGCCGCCAGCACGCCCGGCTCGGCGATCTCCCAGCCGAACAACCGGCCCGTCGGCGTCTCGGCGATGTACACATGGGTGTCGCCGGGCGCCAGCCCGACGCCGTTGGCGCCGCCGGGAATCGGAAACACGACGCGCGAGATGTGGTTACCGTCGGTCGTGGCGTAGTAGAGCGCGCCCAGATCACGGTCGTACTCGCGATTCTTGCCCAGATCCGAGAACCAGAACCCACCCGCCCGGTCAAAGACGATGTCGTTGGGCCCCTTCAGCGGAATCCCGTCGCACTCCGTGTAGACCGTCTCCAGCGCGCCGGTCTCGATATTCACGCGCTGGATCGAACCCGTCGTGTAGTCCTCAGCCTGGCCGGCCGGCAACAGTCGCCCACCGGCGCGGTTCCATTCGAAGCCGCCGTTGTTCGTGATCCAGACGTGTCCGTCCGGCCCCATCGCCGCTCCATTCGGACCGCCGCCCGTCTCGGCCACGATCGAGACCGCGCCATCCGTCGTCACTCGCGACAGCGTCTGCCGCGCAATCTCGACCAGCAGCACCGATCCATCGTCCATCGCAATCGGCCCCTCGGGAAACTCCAGTCCCGAAGCCAGCTCAACAGACTCCATACGAACCACCTTTCCTCAACGCTCCGCCCGCCGTCACTCGTTCGCCGCTTCCAGCGTCTGCAGATAATACGTCCGACGATCCCGAGGACCGATGATGTGATCAATCCGCAGCGCGAGTTGCGCCTCGTGCGGCATCCGCAGCACCACTTTCGGATTCGACCGCAACAGCGGTTCCAGCGCGCCTTGCGGTTCGACCGCACTGACCTCCACCGCATACGTGTCCGCCGGCAGCGATGGCGGACGCGGCTTGACCATCGCCCGCGCCAGCAAGGCGCCCGACGGCGTCAGGATCGAACAGGCCACCGCCGTCACGCGCGCGGCCTGCGCCGGCGCCACAACGTGGGCCGAGCCTTGGTTCAGCAATAGGGACGGCGCCGCTAGCGGCGACGCCACAGAGGTCGTAACCATCAAACCCTCGCTCCGGGAGACCCACCCCTCCAACCGCCACTACTGCTTTAGCAAGAAATTCCCCGTTCCGTCAAGTCGTTGGGGCGGCCAGCTGAAAGAGGGCCTCAAGATCGCTACCGGGAAGGCCAACGAATCGCGGGTCCTGCCGATGTCGCCAGGACTTGAGCGCCGAACCGATCTTGTCGCCTTCTCCCTGTTCTGCGTCAACACGCCCGTACCAACTGGCGATCTGTTCTTCCGTCCAATCCCGCTGAAACGTACGGAGAGCTGCGAATCGACAAGCGTCAGCCTGATCAAGCCGCCCTGCGGCCACCGAAACACTGAAATCCAGCAGCTCTTGATCGCTGGCGATCAGCAGGGCGTTGTTGCGTCCGAGAAACACGAGCATCGCGGTCAACGCGAACCGTTTGTTTCCGTCGATAAACGGATGAAGGCTGTTCAAACGGTCATGCAGGACAGCGGCCTTGTCCTCAAGGTTCGGATAGTAGTGCCAACGTGGAGATTCCAATGCGCCTGCGAGCATTTCGCGACCGTCCTCGCCGCGAACCTCGAACGCCCGCGAAGATTCCATAAGATACCTGGGATGATCACGAAATGCGCGCTTGGCGTACCCGATCAAGGATGGCACATCTCGCTCTTCGAGATACCTAAACTCTCGCAAACGTCATCGCTCCGCCAGCTCGATCATCACATCGCGGTACCGCTCCAGCAGGAACTCGACCACATCCTCGTGCGGCCCCGCTTCCGGCCTGCCTTCGCGTCGCTGCTCGGCGCGGACATCGCGGTGCTGCGGAGCGAATGCGCCGCGCACTTCGGCCACGGAAGTACCGGGTCGATTCGTCGCGGTGGTCATCGAACAGCATTCCAATTCACGGATAGCGGTACTACCACCCCCAGTGTACGAGGTTGCAACGGCTCCTGAAAACTCTGAACGCTCACCGCAGATAGCGGCCGTTGGCGGACGCCTTGTATCCTCAGCTGAAAGTTGCTTGGCTCACAGACTATAGGAAAGGACCCAAACTCATGGGTGATCGACTCGAAGGCCGCGTCGCAATTGTGACCGGCGCCGGACGCGGAATCGGACGCGGACATGCCCTGCTGCTCGCCTCCGAGGGCGCGAACGTCGTGGTCAACGACTACGGCGGCTCCCAGGGCGGAGAGCTAGACGGCCAGGCCACGCCGGCCGATGAGGTCGTCAGCGAAATCAAGGCCGCCGGCGGCGACGCCGTCGCCAACTACGACTCCGTCTCCGACATGGCCGCCGGCGAGCGCATGGTTCAGCAGGCGCTCGACAACTTTGGCGGACTCGACATTCTGATCAACAACGCCGGCATCCTGCGCGACCGGATGGTCTTCAACATGACCGAGGAAGAGTGGGACGTCGTCGTCGCCGTTCACCTCAAGGGTCACTTCACCGTCACCAAGTACGCCTCGCAGGTTTTCCGCCAGCAGCGCTCAGGACGGATCGTCAACACCTCATCCGAGTCCGGACTGGGCAACATGGGCCAGGCCAACTACGCCGCCGCCAAGGAAGGCATCGTCGGTCTGACTCGCACGCTGGCCCGCGATCTCGGCCGCTACGGCGTGACCGCCAACGCGATCCGGCCTCGGGCCGGCACGCGGCTGACCCTGACCGAGGAACTGGCCGAGGCCCAGCGACGCGCGCGCGAGGCCGGACTGGCCGCCGGCGACGCCGGAGACATCAGCTTCGGCGCCGACCGCGAAGCGATGATGGCGCCCGAGAACGTCTCGCCCTTCACCGTCTGGCTCTGCACCGACGCCGCTGCCAACATCAATGGCCGCGACTTCCTCGTCTGGGGCAACGAGGTCGGCATGTACAACCTGCCGGTGGTCGAAGCCGCCGTCTACGCTTCAGGCGCCAGCTTCAGCCTGGACGAACTCGACCGAGTCGCCGCCCAGTCCTACCTCGGCTCCCAGAAAAACCCCTGGCCCGCCCAGGCTCCACGCTGATTTGTCCTGGCTCGACGCCTCCTCTTCCACTTTCCTCCCCCCTGGAAGGGGGGAGGTGCCGAAGGCGGAGGGGGCTCCCTGTTCGGTCCCACTCACAGCACCAACCAGAAAGGACAACCACAAAATGGCAATCCTCGCCCACGAAACCATAGAATTCGCCGCCAACGGAGGCACCGCCTCCGGCTACCTGGCCAAGCCTGTCGACGGCGGACCCTACCCAGGCGTCGTCGTGATCCAGGAGTGGTGGGGGCTCAACCCCAACATCTCCGATATCGCCAACCGCATCGCCGCCGAGGGTTATGTCGCGCTCGCGCCCGACCTCTTCCATGGCGCCGTCACCGCCGAGCCCGACGAGGCGCAGAAGCTGATGATGTCGCTGCAGGAGCCTAACGCCCTGGTCGACATGTCCGGCGCAGTGGCAGCCCTGCAGGCGCGAGACGACGTTCGCGCCGACCGCATCGGCGTCACCGGATTCTGTCTCGGCGGCGGCATGTCGTTGCTGTTGGCGATGAACAACCCCGCCGTCACCGCCGCCGCGCCCTTCTATGGGGTCCCCGGAGCCGGCATGTCCGACGCCGCCAACATCCAGGGCGCGGTAATGGGCTTCTACGCCGGTCACGACGACTGGATCACCGGAGAAGTCGTCATGAGCATCCAGTCAGCGCTCAACGCCGCCAACATCCGCAACGAGATCCACGTCTACCCAGACTCGCACCACGGCTTCTTCAACGACACCAGCCCCGACGTGCACGACCCCACCGCCGCCGCCGACGCCTGGACCAAGCTCAAGGCCTTCTTCGCCGCCGAACTCCAGGCCTAACACCTGGCGTAGGCGCAGGCTCCGTCACACCCACGCTGATCGGAGACCTTTGAATAACTCCCGCATCCCCTCTCCCCCACTTTGCGGGGGGAGATGTCACGGAGTGACAGAGGGGGGGCGGCTGACAATGACCAAGCAGGACGCCCGAACAGCAGACCCCCCTCTGCCTTCGGCATCTCCCCCGCAAGGGGGGAGAAGGGGAGTTTTTCAATGGCCCGCGCTTGTCGCGGGTATCTCGCTGCGTCCGGTACAGACGGTGATTCACTGCGCAGCGAGATTGCCGCGTCGGAACGCTGCAATGACGAACGTTGAACGACAAGCGCCCCCTCGAAGTAGGGGGCGCTCGCTCAGTCCAAACGCTACCGAACGTTACAGCTCCAACATTCCCGTCTCGCCGTGCTCGTCCTCATTCTCCAACTCTTTATCCGCGCCCAGACCCACACCGATATACACAAAGCCACCAGCCGCCAGACCGAGGAACAGGCCAGCCCCAACGATGATCCAGATCAGCCACGCATCGAAGCCGCCATCGGCCGACGACAGATGCTGATTCCCGGCGCCCAGGTTGATCATGATCGCGTGAACCACGATCGCGATTACGTTGCCGACGATCAGTCCCGGCAACAGCAACGCCATCTGGATCGGAATCGGCGCGTCCTTGAGCCACTGAGGCAACATGAAGGAAGGAACCAGAGGCGGCATCGCTACACCCTTTTCTCGTCACTCATCCCAAGTCCACCCAGTATCGCCCCACATGCCGCTTTCGTCTAGTTACCTGATCAAATTCATACTGGGCAATGCCCCGATAGCGAAATCGCGGATACGATAACGCGTATGTCAACGAGACATTCCCATCGCCGCTGGTCTGCCCTACGGCGCAATCGCCTCTCTCGACGCTCCCTGCTCACCGCGTCCTCGCGCGCCGGCGTCGGTGCCGCCTCGCTCGCCCTGGTCGGTTGCTCAGGCGACGACGAACCTGCTCAGCAAGACCTCGAACCGGACGCGCAGACCCAGCAGCAAGCCGAGCAACCGGACGCGCCGCCTGAGTCGCCCGAGCCGCAGCAGCAGTCGGGCCAGCAGTCTCAACAGGGAGCGCAACAGGAATCTCAGCAACAGCCCAGCGGGCCGACCCGAGGCGGGATCATCCGAACCTGGTTGGCCGTCGAACGGCACGACCGCTGGGATCCGCATCGCTCCCGCTATCGCTACACACAGGCCGCCCACAGCCTGATGTACAACCGCCTGATCCAGCCCGCTTCGGTCTCCACGGGCGAACTTGAGGCCGATCTCTGCGCGCTACCAGAGATGCCCGACGAGACGACCTACGTCTTCACCGTCGAGCCTGACGCCGCCTTCTGGAATCTTGAACCCACCAATGGCCGCCCCGTTACCGCGCAGGACATCGCCTGGAACATCCAGCGACAACAAGAGGCGCTCGACGCCTCCGGCGCGCCCGATCCATTTTTCTTCCGCCGCGCCGCCTACAATCGCACGGCGTCGGTCGAGGCCTCCTCTGACACTTCGGCCACACTCACGACCGCTGCGCCCGATGCCACCTATCTGTCCAGCGTCCACGCTTCGCCATTCGCCTGGATCACCAGCCCCGAGGCAGCCGAACGCTACGCCGACGACTGGCGCGATGATCCCAGCGACATCATGCGCAACAGCGGCACCGGCCCCTACACGCCGCGCCTCTACAACGGTTTTGAAATCACGCTCGCCCGCTCCGAACACTGGTGGCGCAACGACTCCGCCTGGGCCGATGGCGTCACCTTCACATCGGGCGATGCCAACAACATCGTCAGCCTCTACGACGCCGCAGCATTCGACACCGCTGCATTCCCGCTGACCAACGACGCAGTCGAGACGCTGCGAGAACGGTATCCCGATCATCCGACCTTCGAGCAGCCGCTCGATGCATCGGTCGATTTGCTCGCCCCGCTCTCGGCGGATGGATTCGCAGCGCTGGGCGATCCACGTATCGTCCGGGCAATCTCGCTCGCCGTCGATCGCGCGCAGCTCGTTGAGCGCCTCTACGGCGGTCACGGCCACCCATCAGGGCCCCTGCCCTGGTTCCTCGAGGGATGGAGCGTCAGCGAACAGTTGCTCTCGACCTTCCCCGGCTACCGCAACGACCGAGAAGTCGACCTGTCAGAAATCGCCGACCTGCTCAACGCTGCCGGTGGAACGTCCAACATCGGCGTGGTGCCACTAGTCGTCGCTGACCTGTTCGAAGGATTCTTCGCTGGCGCCGGCGAAGCGGTTCGCTCCATGATCGCCGACGCCACCGGACTCGAAGTCGACCTCGAAGACCGACCCTTCGCCGAAGCCATCGACCAGCTCCGCAGCGGAGAACGATTCTGCTTTCTCGGCTGGAGCGCCGTGCCCCAGCAGGCTGACCCCACCGAGGCCTGGCTTAACACGCTGCACTCAGCCGGCGCGCAGCATTGGAGCGAATCCGCCAACACTGAGCTCGATGCTCTGCTCGACCAGATGAAAACCACCTTCAACATCGGGGCGCGCCAGGACCTGAGCCACCAGGTGCAAGAAATGCTCCTCGACGGCAGCGCCGCCCAATGGCAGATCAAGCTCGTCAACGGCATCCAACTAGGCATCCACCAGCCCTGGCTCAACCCAGACCCGCGCCTCTTCGACTACGCCTGGTCCACCAACCGCCTCAACAACACCTGGCTCAACACCAACCAAGAACTCTACCCAACCGACCGAGAGCTCCCACCCCTCGCAGCAGGAACTGAAGAAGGCGGCTAGTTGTTCCAGCCCCCGCTTCACGGAAACCTTTGAAAACTCCCGAATCCCCTCTCCCCCCCTTGCGGGGGGAGATGTCACGGAGTGACAGAGGGGGGGTCGGCGGATGATGACCAGATAGGGCTCCCGAGCAGCAGACCCCCCCTCTGCCTTCGGCATCTCCCCCGCAAGGGGGGAGAAGGGGAGTTTTTCAATGATCTCCTTCACGCGAGGACCCGCTGGGCTCCGCTGGTCCGCCCAGTGCACCCTCAAGCCCAACGACGCTGGTGCTCCCGCTCAAACTCCAGGATCCGCCGATACACTCGCACCATCTCCCGATCCTTCGACAACGGCTCACGCGGCGGCTTGATCACCGCCCCGCCCAGCGCATCCACGATCTCCCAGTGGTCGTCAATGATGAAGTCCGGCTCAATCTTCGTGAACAGGTGTAATCGCGACCGGTACTGGAAGATCGGCTTGCCCATGATCCCGGCCAACAGCGGCCAGAGGTCGTGCTTGTCCGCCACCTCGCGACGTGCGCCATAGCCCGACCACATGTAGACGTGATGGCCGCGATCCTGCAGCCGCTCCAGCACCTCACGCGCGTATGGTCGCAGATGCAGATTCCAGGAGACCAGGCACCCGTCAACGTCAAAGAAGATATTCAGAGGCCGCACGAACGTTAGCCTAGCGGCAAATGTCCAACGCAGTCTGCCCGCATCTGGACGAGTCCCTGTTGGGCTCCCACTTCCGCATGAAAACTGTCCGGGAATGCTGGCGCTGCGCCGTGCGCAACCGAGCCATGCTGCGCCGCTCATTCATCACCAGCGCCATCGTCGGAACCATCCTCGTCGCCATCAATCAGGGAACCGTCATCATCGCAGGAGAAGCCAGCAGCGAACTAGCCTGGAAAATCCCCCTCACTTACTGCGTGCCGTTTCTGGTCGCCAGCTGGGGGACATTGGGCCACGCTTACTCAAAGTCGCCTTAAGTCAATCGCAATGCTGAGGCCTGACGTGCAATTCATTGCGAGATAGTCAGCCGAACTCCACAGATACCTCGGCCGCTGTGTACTTTTCACCCCAAAGCAATTCAGCTCCCTTGTGCTGGGCTAGGCAGAGGGCGGTTATTTCTCCGCAGTGCTCACACCACAGGGATATCCGCAAGCCCTGCCTACGCGCCGATGGGTTGCTTCCGTTTCCCTCAGTCACAGAGCCGTCGCTACGGACCACGACCGAGGGATAATCCCCATCTTCCGCTGGACGAGGGAATATCTCGATGTCCGAATGGTGCAATCCTGTCCATTCGCCGCACGACGGGCAACAGATGCTCTTGGATTCACTCATAGAATTCTCCTCACTGGATTCTGGTTTGCGATCTCACTTCGCGATGCTCTGCAAGCCTAGGGTCGAAACTCGAAGAGCCTCAATGTCATTTCCACATGTCCACATGGCTTGTTTGTCTATCCGCGTATTCCTTGCGCCCGTAA
This sequence comes from Dehalococcoidia bacterium, assembly GCA_965207365.1. Taxonomy (GTDB): domain Bacteria; phylum Chloroflexota; class Dehalococcoidia; order Bin125; family Bin125; genus Bin125. The sequence continues at coordinate 3,298,516 of OZ242281.1, forward strand.
CCTCGCCACCAAGTCCTCCTGCGACCCAGTCCCCTTCGTCGAGTTGCAGGCCCCGCACAGCAACTGCAGATTGCTGATGTGGTCCGACCCTCCACGAGACCGCGGCACAACGTGGTCAATCGTCATATTGCGGAACGGGAACCAGGTCAGACAGCCATTGCAGCGACCTTCCTGCGAGCCGTACAGCAGTTGCCGATTCGAAGGCGATCCATATGCAGGAAGATCACCAAGGTCTGTCCTCTGCGGCACATCCGTGCGATGCACCCCGCTGTAGAAGAGACCCAACTCGTTCTGAAGACGAACCCGAACTAACTCCGCAGCCTTGTTCGAAATGTCAATGCCAATCCATTGACGCTGCAACTTCTCGGCGGCAACACATGCGGTCGCGCAGCCGCAGAACGGGTCAAGCACGACATCGCCTTCCTGCGACGATGTCGAGATGATCCTCTCCAACAGCGCAAGCGGCTTTTGCGTGGGATACCCAGTCCGCTCTCGCGACCGCGCCTGCACCGGCGAGATATCGTCCCAGATGCTGTCAACAGCGATTCCCGGCTGCTCATCCAAATAGCGCTTATACCTGGGCACCCGACCCGGCGCTTTCTGTACGACACGCCCGTCGGCTAGAGCCTGTTCCATGCGTTCTTGGGTCCAGCGCCAAACCCTGTTGACGCCGAGGAACTCATAGGTGAGATTCGGTCGGTTCTTGTTTGGGTTGACGAGATCAGCGAGCGAATATCGCCGACCAGTCCCCTCTTCAATCTCGCGATAGTTGCGGTCGATGTATGCCTGATCATGCGGTCTGAACTGAGCGTTGTACGCATGATCGGTTCCCAAGGCATAGCGCAGCAACAGATCATGATTCGTCGGCATGTTGCGAGTCGCCAGCCCCTTGGCGTTGTGTCGCCTCCAGACGATCTCGTTACGGAAATTCTCGTCTCTGAAGATCGCGTCCATGGTGAACTTGAGGTAGTGACCAGCTGTGCGGTCGCAATGCAGGTAGATCGTGCCATTGGGCTTGAGGATGCGCTTCATTTCCAAGAGTCGCACCGACATCATGACCAGGTACGCCTTCATCGGTTTGCCGTGCGCGAGACCGGCCGATTCAATCACGCTGGCCAACGCGGGCTCTCGCTCGGCCACCTCGCCATGCCACGCAACGTCAAGGTCATCCAAGGTCCATGTGTCCTTGAACGCAGCGCCCGCCGCCGCCGACCCGATCGGCGCTGCGTAGTCGCGATTCGAGTTGAACGGCGGATCGAGATAGATCAAGTCGACGGACTCGGAGTTCATGCCCCGCATCACGTCGATGTTGTCGCCCGTCCACAGGGTCTGATTGGTCCAGTTGGGTTCGGACATGAAACCTCTAGCGCGGCAGGCCGAGACCCCGAGTCGCGATGATGTTGCGCATGATCTCCGACGTGCCTGCTGCGATCGTCAGCGGCACAGAGTTCAGGTACTCGTCCGGCAGCCGACCGTGCAACGGCGCGTGGGCTTGCTCGCCCGAGAGTCCGCCGGCCAGGCCGAACATGTTGATCATCCCCGCCAGACGCTGATTGATGATCGTCCCGTAGAGCTTCGACATCGACGCCTCGTGATTCGGCACCAGACCCTGCGACTGCATCCACGCGACCCGGTATGCCAGCCAGCGACCGACGGTGAACTCGATGTTCAGGTCGGCCAGCTTGTGCCGGATTCGCGGGTCCTCGTCCGGACGGTGTCCGTCCGGACCCGGCACGCTAGCCAGATCCGTCAGCTCGCCCAGTAGGCGCACGCCCGAGACCACGCGCGAGATCCCAGAGCGCTCGAAGTCGAGCGTCGTCGTCGCCACGTACCAGCCCCGATTCTCCTCGCCGACCATGTTCGAGGACGGCACCCGCACATCCTCGAAGAAGACCTCGTTGAAGTGGTGTCGGTTGGCCATGTTGACCAGCGGACGCACCGTGATCCCGGGCGTCTTCATGTCGAGCAGGAAGAAGGAGATTCCACGGTGTTTGGGTGCATCCGGCTCGGTCCGCGCCAGCATGAAGATGTAATCGGCGTGCTGCGCGCCCGAAGTCCAGATCTTCTGACCGTTGATGATGTAGTCGTCGCCGTCGCGCTGCGCTCTGGTCTGCAACGAGGCCAGGTCCGATCCCGATCCCGGTTCCGAGAATCCCTGGCACCACTGGATGTCGGCCGAGCGGATCCGGGGCAGGAAGAACTCTTTCTGTTCGTCCGATCCGTACATGATCACCGTTGGGCCGACGCGGTCGACGCCCTGGTTGTAGACCGGCGCTCGATGATGCGCCATCGTCTCGTTGAACATCGCCTGCCGCACCGGTCCCGCGCCCGCGCCACCATGCTCGACTGGCCAGCCCAGTGTCAGCCAACCGCGCTCGGCCAGCGCCTTGTGGAAGCCTCGAGTAAACTCCCAGCGTTCGCGATTCGCCGCGCCATCCTCCGCCGGCCCTTCCGACAAATCCGCCCAGCCCGGAGGCAACTGCTGACCCAGGAAGTCCAGCACCTCGTCCCGAAACGCCACGTCCTCAGTCGAGAATTTGAAATCCACAATGATGCTCCCGCCGCGATTAGGTCTTGCCGTCAGATTAACAGAGGTCAGTACTCGCAAAGAGTCCCAGTTCCCTCTCCCCGAGGGAGAGGGTTAGGGTGAGGGCCCTGTCGTAAGCGGCGAGGAACCCTCACCCCAGCCCTCTCCCAGAGGGAGAGGGAGTGAAAACTACGGGCGCTGATCGGGATTTGCGCCCACGACTCTGCAGAGAGGAGCGCGGCTTCCCCCTGTGAAGCCAGGTCTGGGTTGGAAGTCAACCTGCAACCCCGCACTACACTCGCAACCATGCCCAATTCCCCACAGCCAGGCCCGCTCGCCAATGTCCGAGTCATCGACCTCAGCGACGACCGAGCCATCTACGCCGGAAAGCTCCTCGCAGATCTCGGCGCCGAAGTCATCCGTGTCGAGCCTCCCAGCGGCGATCCCCTCCGACACCGAGGACCCTTCCACGAAAACGGCTCCTCCCTCTGGCACGCCTACTTCGCCAGTTCTAGAACGTTCGCCAGCCACGACTCAGAAGCAATTGAGCAGCTTGCCGCATCAGCCGACATCATTCTCGACTGTGAGCGCCTCCCCAATCCCGAGTCGCTCCTGCAAGCCAACCCTGGACTCATCATCGTCGATGTCACCTCCTTCGGGCGCTCCGGCCCGTGGAGCAGCTACCAGGCCCCAGGACTCGTGGCCGAAGCGTTGGCAGGCGTCGCCGCCACATCAGGCGACAAAGACACGCCGCCGCTCAAGCTCTTCGGCGACCAGTTCGCCTTTGTCGGAGGCGCCTACGCCGCAATCGGCGCGCTGTCCGCTCTCAACCACGCCCGCCAGACGGGCCGGGGACAGATTGTCCGCCTGAGCACCCACGAGGCGCTTTGCACCATCCTCGAGCACGTCCTGATGTGGGCCTGGTACCACGAACACCTGCCGTTCGCAGAAGGACCGGTCTTACCCCGCCAGGGCTCCCTGCACTGGTCCAGCGCCTATGTCGTGATGCAGGCAATCGGCGGCTCGATCATGATCACCCCGACACCCGACTTCCAGCGCCAGGTCGCCTGGCTGATCGAAGAGGGCGTCGGAATGGAGCTGCTCGATGAGCGCTTCACCGATCCGGCCAATCTCGCCGAAATGGTCGAGCTGACCATGAACACCCTCCGAGACTGGGTCGCCACCAAGGAAGTCGAGCCGTTCTTCCACGAAGCACAGGACCGCCACCACCCCTACGGCTGGGTCATGACGACAGAAGAGGTCGCGGGTAATCCGCAGCTTGCTGGTCGAAACTGGTGGACCGATTACCCGATCGGCGACGCCACAGTCAGCGGCCCCGGTGCGCCCTACCACTTCTCTGATACGCCTTGGCGCATCCGCCACCGCTCTTCACCTCAGGAAGATGTCGCTCATTCCTTTTCTCCCCCCGCCCCGCGGGGGGAGATGTCCCGTAGGGACAGAGGGAGGTCCCCAAGCGCACCAAGACTAGGTCAGCCAACCACCGGCCCCCTTGAAGGCCTCCGCATCCTCGACTTCACCCACGTACTCGCCGGACCCTTCGCCACCCGAGTCCTCGCCGACATGGGCGCCGACGTCGTCAAGATCATGAGCTCCACCCGCGCCGGTCTCGCCGGTGGCACCGATCACCCGTACCACACCATGTGGAACCGCAACAAACGAGTCCTCCAGCTTGACCTCAGCCGCTCGGAAGCGCGAGACATTGCCCGAGAGCTCGCGCTCCAGGCCGACATCGTGATTGACAACTTCTCAGTCGGCGTGCTTGACCGCTGGAACCTCGGCTACGACGCCGTCAGCCCCGACAATCCCGGCGTCATCTATCTCGGCATGTCCGGCATGGGTATCACCGGACCCTGGGCCTCCTACGTCACCTATGCGCCCACGGTCCACGCGCTCGCCGGCCTCACATATCTCACCGGCGTGCCCGGACGCAACGACATCGGGGTCGGCTTCAGCTACAACGATCACATGGCCGGATTACACGGCGCCGTCGCTGTGCTCGCCGCCATCGAAGGCCGACGCCTGACCGGCAACGGCCAGCGCATCGATATGAGCCAGTTCGAGGTCGGCGTCAACTTCGGCGGTCCGGCCCTGCTCGACTGGTTCGCCAACGGCGTCGCCGCCGAGCCGGTCGGCAACGACGCTCCCTGGGAAGACTGGACCCCGCACGCCATCTATCCCTGCACCGATGACGACGCAGGAGACGATCGGTGGTGCGCCATCGCCGTCCTCACGGACGAGCAGTGGATATCGTTATGTCAACTCATGGATGCCACAGACTGGCTCAACGACAGCAAGCTGGCAACGGCGAAGGGCCGCAAGGCGCGCCAGGAATCCATCGATGCCCGAATCGCCAACTGGACCAGCAACCAGGACCGCTACGAGCTGATGGACCGCTGCCAGAAGGCCGGAGTCCCCGCCGGAGTCGTCCAGACCGGTTTCGACCTCACACAGAATGACCCCCAACTCGCCCACACAAACATGTTCTTCAACTTCGACGATCCACATCCCGACCTCGGCCCACTCAAGGGAGACCGCCTCCCCCTCCAGTTCGAACAAACCCCCGCCATCCGCTACAACCGCTCCGAGATCTACGGAGAGTCGAACGCGTCGGTGGCGTCGGACTGGCTGAAGATGTCGGCGGAGGAGGTAGCCCGCCTGGAGTCCGAAGGCGTCATGGAGTGAGGACTATGCAATCGCTCCTACGACACGGGTAAACTCGACGTATGTCTGACAATGGATTGCGAGAGCTTCCACGCATTGAGGCGGTTCATGTCAGGAATTACCGCGTCCTTCGAGATGTCCAACTGCGGGACATGACCCCGCTGACGGTCCTGATCGGTCCAAACGGGAGCGGAAAGTCGACACTGTTCGATGTCTTCGCTTTTTTGGCCGAGTGCTTCACGAACGGCCTTCCGAATGCCTGGGCGCGCCGCGGTGGGCTGAAAGAACTCCGGTCCCGTGGTCAATCGGGTCCAGTCTCCATCGAAGTCAAGTACCGGGAACGAAAAAATACTTCCTTGATGACATACCACTTGGAAATCGACGAAAAGGGTGGCTCTCCTATCGTTTCGCGCGAGTGGCTCAAATGGAGAAGAGGATCCAATGGTCAGCCGTTCTACTTCATTCGCTACGAAGCAGGTCAGGGCACGGCAATCGGCTCGGATGAACCGGATGATGCTGCGGAGCGCTCTGACCAATCACTGTCGGCGCCAGACCTCTTGGCTGTCAACACGCTTGGACAGTTTCAGGACCACCCGAAGGCCGCTGCACTGAGGAGATTCATCACCGGTTGGTATTTGTCCTATCTGACCGCGCCGCACCTTCGACAGGTGCGCGAAGCCGGACCTGACCGCCGTCTCTCGTCCACAGGTGAGAACCTTGCCAACGTCCTGGAGCACTTGAACAGCACAAACACAGAGCACTTGCAATTCTTGTTTCGGAAGCTCGCCGAACGAGTACCACAGTTGGAAAAGGTTGAGGCAACTCGATTGCCCGGCGGTAGCTTGCTGGTGCAGTTGAAGGATCGCGTGTTCAACGAGCCAATCTTGGCTCGCTACATCTCCGATGGAACGATGAAACTCCTGGCCTATCTGCTGGTGTTGTATGACCCTGAACCGCCGCCGTTTGTCGGCATCGAAGAGCCGGAGAACTTCGTTCATCCGGGCTTGCTGCAGACGCTCGCCGAGGAATGCATAAGCGCTGCGAGCCGCTCTCAATTCCTTGTCACGACTCACGCGCCCCAGTTTCTCGACTCTCTTGAAGCAAGGCAGGTGCGTGTGCTGCTTCGCAAAGCAGATGGCTTCACTGCTATGAGGCGTGCCGACGACATTCCCGGGGTCACCGAGTATCTGTTTGCAGGCGGCCTACTTGGCGGCGCCTGGGAGCAGAGGATGCTCGACTGGCAAGACTAGCTGACATATGTACGTCGAGATTCTCGTTGAGGAACCTTCGGCTGCGGTGGCGATCGAGATACTGCTTCGACGCTTGGGCAGTCCTTCGCAGCAGACCACAGAGCGGATCGTGTCCTTTCGTGGCAAAGATCGGATGCTTCAGCGACTCGAGCCAACCTTGCGGTCTATTGCCCGTACTGGTCAAGCTTCCGCAGTGATCCTGCTGATTGACCAAGACTCTGAAAATTGTCTCGAACTGAAAGGCCGAATTTGCTCGATTGCCGAGCGAGCAGGTATTCCTTCCGCATCGACTTCCGTCCGGATCAGAATTGCCGTCGTCGAATTGGAGTCATGGTTTCTTGGGGATCCATTGGCCATTCGCTCTGCCTATCCTGCAGTCACTGCAGGTGACGTTCGTACTCTGCAACGATCAATGGCAGATGATGTCAGAGATCCGTCGGGTTGGCTTCAGAAAAAACTCAATCGCCGACGGCACTACGAAGGTCGTATGCCCAAAGTGGAAGTTGCCCGCAATATTGCGACTTATCTCAACCTCGAACCAGACCACAACACCTCGCGGAGCTTCCGGCTTTTCCTGCAAACGCTCCGCGAGGTGTACAACTTGCCTTACCGGAACACCGAGTAGTCGATCTCCTTCGACGTGTTCACCTCGATCAGAGCTGGTTGGCAGTCCTCGGTGGCTCGGATGCCTCGCTTGACTGTCCGCCAGTGAGCGAACCGACCCCGATCCAAAACGACTGCGGGATGGGAAGGTCGGTCATGCGAGCGCCAGGATCGGCTTTAGCCCTAGAGAGTTTCAGAACTCATCCGGGATTCCTTGCCAGTGCTGGGTCAACAAAAGCCGTGTGGCTCGGCCCGAGATGCATGCTGCTCCCAATCCTGAGGATCCCAATCATCGTAGTCCTTAGCACCATGCCACATGGAATCCGTCAAGGAAATTGACTCAGCATCCTCAAAGGAGAGCAAAAGATCGAAGTCTTGCGTCCCTTCTAGTTCTTCAGGGATTGGTGGAGGCCTCCTAACAGCGCTTGGCTTGGAAAGCTCAGACGTCACGGCCCACCCTTGCCGTTCAGCCCAGCCAAGCATGGCGGCATACGCCTCAAGTGCAGAAGAGAAATGGTGGCATCGACGCTCAGAATCGCGCCCTTCTTTCTCGCTTCGGTAGACGCAGGCAGGCCAACCCTTCTCGGTGCTGCTGCCACCAACCCAAAAGCGAACTCGTTCCCACTTTCCGACCCGCGCCGTAGGCGTGTACGTAAACCCATTGCCTGACCGTGTAGATCCAAAACGATCGCGAAACTGCTCCACTCCGGATGCTTGCACGTCAGACATGTGAACCTCCGAAACGCTTTCACTTTCCAATGGACAAGATTTGCCTTGCGCAGACCGAGCGGGATTCCCGCCTGCGCGGGTATGGCGGTACTGGGCGGCCCCCTCCGACCCTTCGGGCCACCTCCCCCAAAGGGGGAGGTCTGGTCGTAGTGTCTACTGCACGTCCAGAGGGGGAGGTCTGTTCGTGGTGTCTACCGATGCACCGAGTAGTCGATCTCCTTCGACGTGATTACCTCAATCAACGCCGCCTGACCGTTCTCGGTTGCCTGGATGCCTCGCTTGAACGCGGCATTCAGGTCCTCGGGCGACTCTACGCGCTCGCCGTACCCGCCGAATGCCTTGGCCATGTCGGCGTAGTGACCCGAGATGTCCGTCGCCCGGTACTTCTCCGTGGCCGTCTGCATGATCGGCAGCTCGATCGCCATCGAGAAGTTGTTCAAGAGCACGCTGAGGATCGGAATGTTCTCGCGCACGGCCGTCTCGAAGTCCATGCCGGTCATGCCGATCGCCGCGTCGCCCCAGACGTTGAGACAGGTTTTCTCCGGCGCGGAGACCTTCGCGCCCATCGCATACCCGAGCCCCGTGCCGAGCTGCGTCGTCTTGCCCCAGCCGATGTAGCTCAGCGGCGTCGTCGAGTTCCAGAACGGCGACATCTGGTCGCGCGGAGATCCTGCGTCGTGCGTTGCCACCACGTTGTCGATCCCGACCGTCTCGTCCAGCGTCGCATGCAGATCCTTGAGCGCCCGGTATGGATTGATCGGCGCGTCGTTCGAGTCGCTCTTGTGCGACCACTGGGCGCGCCAGTCGCCATTGATTTGCGCAATCCTGGCCGCAATCGCGTCAGCCCGACCGCGAGGCCCAGAAATTAGTTCGCGCGCCTCGGCAATGATCGCGTCCAGCACCAGCGCTGCGTCGCCGACCACGCCCTCCGAGATCTCGACCTCGTTGTTGAAGTCCTCAGGATCGAGCGTCGCGTGGATGTAGTACGGACCCTTCGGCATCTGCAGCCCGAAGCCGGTCTTGGCGAACGAGCAGCCAATCCCGAACACCACATCAGCGTCCTGCAGGAACTCATGCACGGCGCGAGGGAAGGCGCGGCCGCCCGAACCCAACGACAGCGGATGCGTCTCGGGGAACGCGCTTTTGCCCTGCAGCGAAGTCGTCACCGGCGCCTCAAGCAGTTCGGCCAACTCCCGTAGCTGGTCCCAGGCCTTCGCGTAGTGAACGCCCTGGCCGGCGTAGATCACTGGTCGCTCAGCGTTGACCAACGACTGCGCGGCTTTGCGAGCATCCGCCGGATCCGGACCGGTGCGATGCGCCGGCGTTGGCGTGTAGTCGATCGGCTCTTCGATGTCCGCGCCCCAGATGTCGCCGGGAATTTCCAACACCACCGGTCGCTGCCGGCCATTCTTGGCGTGCGTGAATGCGCGACGCATCGCGTTCGACAGATCATTGGGGTCAGTCAGTTGCTCTGTCCACTTGCTCACGTGCTGGAAGTTGACCAGCCCGGAGAAGTTCGGCGCGACGTTCGTCTGCGACCGCGCGTAACCGCCGGGAATCGCGACCAGCGGCGCCGACTCGCTCCAGGCCTGAGCCAGGCCGCCAAACGAGTTCTCTGAACCGGGACCGTTCTGCGTCAGATACACAGCCACTTGATCGCCCGAGTTCATCCGCGCAAACGCGTCGGCAATATGAATCGCCGTCCGCTCCTGCCGCACCACAATCGTGCGGATATCGGCCTGGGCCGCCGCCTCAAAGATCGGATTGACGGGATAGCCGACAACAAACTCGACCCCTTCCCGCTTCAACATCTCAGCTATCGCGTTGGCAGTCTTCATTCCATGGCTCCTTCGTTCTCAACGCTCCCCCCTTGGGGGAGCTGGCGCGAAGCGACTGAGGGGGCCGCTCGCAGCGATGCGTTTCATGTGTTCCGGGCGGCCCCCTCCGCCCTTGCCGGGCACCTCCCCCAGAGGGGGACGTCTATGTGTCGGAGTGTACGGGAGGCTTCCGACCCGCCCACGGCTGAGCTGCTTCAAGCTGGGCGCCCAGTCGATACAGCGTCGCCTCATCCGCGTAGGGCGCGACGAACTGGGTCCCGACAGGCAAGCCCGCATCATTCCAATACAGCGGAACAGAAGCCGCCGGATTGCCCGACGCATTGAACAGCGACGTAAACGCAACCGTGCGCTGCACATCGCGGCCTTGCTCGAACAGGTCATCGCGATCCAGTGACAACCGGCCCAGCTCCAGCGGCGGAACGGCCATCGTCGGAGTCAGCATCACGTCGTAACCGGGACTATCGACCCCTGCGAACCAGCGCCCCACGTAACGGCCAATCGCGTGAACGGCCCGCGTCGCCGCGATGTACGCGGTCGCCGTCGGCATCTCGCCCGAGATCATCCGCCAGGTCAGTGGCTCCATGTCTTCCGGATTCGGAGTCCGGCCCAATTCCTCGGCCTTCTGATCGAACGCCAACTTGGTCGAAGGACGCACGATGTCAAAGAGCGGATTGCGGACCTCTTCCGGGATATCCAGGACCGCATCCTCGACCTCATGCCCCAAGGAGCGCAGCAACGCTGCGGAGTGCTCGGTCGCTGCGATGCAGTCTGGATCAACCTCGGAGTCGTTGAACGGCTTCATGATCACGCCGACGCGCAACTTGCCGGTATCGCGTCCGACTTCCTCCGACCAGGGACGCTCCGGCGGCGGTGCAAAGTAGGGCGCCCCAATGTCGGGGCCCGCCGTCGCATCGAGCAACGCCGCCGAGTCACGCACCGTTCGCGAGACCACATGCACGCCCGACATGCCGGCCCAGCCTTCGCCTACGTCAGGTCCGGCCGGCGTCCGCGCACGCGTCGGTTTGAGACCGAATAGTCCGCAGCACGTCGCCGGAATCCGGATCGATCCACCGCCGTCCGAGGCATTCGCTGCCGGGATGATTCCCGTCGCTACCGCTGCAGCCGCGCCGCCCGACGATCCGCCCGCCGTGTGCTCCAGATTCCAGGGATTCCGTGTCTTCCCGTGAAGTTGCGACTCGGTCGTGGACGTGATCCCCATTTCCGGTGATGTCGTCCGCCCGAAAATCGACAGCCCGGTTGCCTTGTAACGAATCACCATTTCCGAGTCGTGGTCGGGCACGGTATCGGCAAAGATCTTGGAACCGCTCGATATCGGCTGTCCTGTATAAAGCGTGCCCAAATCCTTGAGCAAAAACGGCACGCCATGCAGTGGGCCCTCTGGCAATCCTCGCAGCGCATTCTCTCGCGCATGGTCATACCACGGATAAACAACCGCGTTGATCTGCGGATCGACGCGGTCGGCCCGTTCGATCGCCTCCTCCAGCAACTCGATCGCCGACACTTCCTTGTCGGCCACCATTCGCGCCAGTTCGACGGCATCGAGATCGGAGTATCCCTGTATCGCCATGTGTATCGCCTCTCATGCACTGTGCGGACGCTCCGCATAAGCTCCTACGCATGGTACGCATCGATGGCCGCCAACCCAACGAGTTGCGTCCGCTCCACTTCGAACTCGACGTGCAACAGCACGCCGACGGCTCCTGCATCGTCGCATTGGGCGACACCCGAGTCCTGTGCGCCGTCACCGTCGAGGAGCAAGTGCCGCGCTGGATGCGAGGCTCCGGACGCGGCTGGCTCACAGCCGAGTACAACATGCTGCCGGCCGCCACCAACACACGCTCCGACCGCGAGCGAGTCCTCAACGCCGGTCGGACCAAGGAAATCCAGCGCCTCATTGGACGCAGCCTCCGAGCCGCCGTCAATCTGGACGCCCTCGGAGAGCGAACCTTCAACATCGACTGCGACGTCCTCGACGCCGACGGAGGAACCCGAACCGCAGCGATCACCGGAGCCTTCGTCGCCGCTTCCCTGGCAATTCAACGCCTCGAGTACGACGAATCGCCAATCATCGCCGCCGTCGCCGCCGTCAGCATCGGCATCAAGGACGGCCAGGTGCTCACCGACCTCAACTACGCCGAAGACTCAACCGCCGATGTCGACTGCAACATCGTCGGACTCGCCAGCGGAGGCCTCGTCGAAGTCCAGGGAACCGCCGAAGGCCGATCCTTCACCCAAGACCAACTCAACCAAATGGTCACCGCCGCCAATCAAGCCCTCCAAGAAATGTTCAAAGCTCAACAAACAGCTCTCAAATGACAAAGAGATCCCCCCTTGGTGACCTGCGCATAATCGTGCTCCCAATCCTTCTGAGCTCCTGTAGGGGCGACCCTTGTGGTCGCCCGCGTTGGCGATTGCAATACTAACCAGATAGGAGCGACAGAGCGGGCGACCACAAGGGTCGCCCCTACAACCCGATTATGGGCGCACCGACCGATTTACCCGCAGGTCTCCCTTGGGGGAGCTGTCCCGAGGGTACTGAGGGGGTTCCCGGCAACCCTCAACAGCAAAGCGTCCTAGAAGTAATCCGCGTACAACCCTAGGTGACTCCCACCGACCAGCAGCACATGCGCCTCGCCAAACTCCTCATCCGCCTGCTGACCGGGGAAATTGCTCATCACCCGAAATCCTCCGGGCGATGTCTCCGCGCCGTACTCGACTACATCCGCGCCTACCTGCCCAACATCCGCCCACAGCGCCTCCTGCGATACCGGCTCGCGAGGCGCCGCCAGCAGCGCCATCTTCGGCAGCGACCGCTGCGGCGCGGAAAACCCAACCGAGACCGTTACCTGCCACAAATTCGACCTGCCGGCTTCTAACGTCGGCAGCGCGTCGTAGAAGATCGTCGATTCCGTCTCGTGGACGACCGTCGAGCCGTTCTTGGTCACAGCTTCCAACCACGGCTCGCCCGTCGGCGCCCAGCGCGATGAATCCAGCTCCTTCGCTGCATGCACCTGCAAGTGAGCATGCGGCTGCGACTGTTCACCCATCGATCCAAAATTGCAAAACACCCGAAATCCCGATGGCGCGCGCTCAGGATTCCGATCCTGGAACCAGTCGACCGCCTGCTTGCCGTGGTCACGAGCCGTCGCCCCAACCTCGCCCAGGTCCGACCACAACTCGGACTGTTGCGAGTAAAACGGAATCACCGACTCTGAGTGCTCAAGGGGAATCACCAGCGACGTCAGGTCGAAGAACAGGAACTGGTTCTCAAACACGAACACTTCGGGCCGTTCAACCGACCACGCCGCAGCTGGATCGCCGCGCCGCGAGTCCGTAAAGCGACGTTCCCCATCGCGAAAGAACAACGCCGACTCGCGACCGTCCGCAATCCCACAGAACACGCAATGTCGAGTCGGGTGCTGCCCCGGCTTGTTCGGCATAAGCCTCAGCGTCGCACCAAACCACCGACCACGCAAACCCGTGAGATACGATCAAACCATCCACTCCCTCTTCCAGTCCCCGCCCTTGCGCGGGGACCCGCTCCCTCTCCCGAGGAGAGGACTCCAACATGGTCAACGTCCAGCCCTTCCGAGGCCTCCGCTACGACGCCGACATCGTCGGCGATTGGGGCGCCGTCCTCGGTCCGCCCTACGACATCGTCGACGCCGACCAGACCGCCAGCCTCAGATCATCGAGCCCACACCAGATTGCACACATCGAAACCGCATCAGGCAACGACATCGCCGCCGCCGCCCAACTCCTACAGGACTGGCGACGATCCGGGGCCGTCATCCAGGACGGCGAGCCCGCTTACTACCTGCACGAGCACCGTTTCGGCGACAGCCAGGTCCGCCGAGCCATCTTCGGCGCCGTCGAGCTCACGCCCTGGGGCGATGCCGGTGTCATGGCGCACGAGCGAACCATGCCCGGACCCAAGGCCACCCGGACCGCCTTGCGCTCTGTCGTCGGCGCCGACATTTCGCCGCTGATGGCATTTGTCCCCGACGCCAATGAAGCGCTCGCCGAGCTCATCGATGCCGCCGCATTACAGCCAATCCTCAACGAAGGCGCTGACCCGACCGGCGACTCCCACACGCTGCGTCGCATCGACAATCCCGGTAGCGTCGAGCAAATCTCGAGCGCCTTCGCCAACGAACGCATCTACATGGCGGACGGACACCACCGCTACGAATCTGCCCTCGCTTCGATCGACGATCGCCCCAACTCTCGAAGCGTCCTCATGGGCATTGCCTGCGCCTCCGACCCGGCCCTGGTCGTCGGAGCGACGCACCGCGTCGTCCACACCGACATCCCGGCCAGCCTGCTCGCCCAACTCGGCAGATACTTCAGCATTGCCGAGGCGACAGCTTCCGAAGTCCCCGGAATCCTGCCGGATGGCAGTTCATCGCTCGGACTCGTGACCTCAAACGGCGCCTCAATCGGCGCATGGCTGCTCAAGCCCACCGCCGCCGCCCAACGAGCCATGCCCGACGACGTGCCCGAAGCCTGGCGAAACCTCGCCCCAGCCGTCCTCCAGCACATCGTCCTCGAACCACTCCTCGGCATCGACGCCGACGCCCTCGCCGCAGGCCAGGCCGTCACCTACACCCATCACTTCAACGAGCTGCTGGAGTCAGTCCAGAGCGGTCAGGCCAGCGCCGCATTCGTCCTCCCCGCGCCCACCCTGCAGGACGTTATCGACACCGCCGACGCCGGAAGCTTCATGCCCCAGAAAAGCACCTACTTCGTGCCCAAACTCCCCACCGGCCTCGTCCTCCACCCCCTCGATTGAGGTCTAACCACACAATCGTCTTCCTGCTGAGAAGGCCTGGTCAAATAGATCGTCATACCCGCGCTTGACGCGGGTATCTCGCGGCTTCCATCTTTGCGTTGAGTCTACCAATACTGTTCGCGTGCAGAGTCGGGGGCGCTCTACCCAACGAGGTAGACAGTTCTACGAGATTCCCGCGACAAGCGCGGGAATGACGGATTCGTTGTCGGCAGTAGTCCCTCAGTGTGAACCACGCCCAGGGAAACAACTTCGCTTCTCCCCCCTTGCGGAGGAGATGCGAAGGCAGAGGGAGGTCCCGCTCAGCCACACACTTATGGTCGTCACGAACAAAGGGACCACCACACCCTGACCTACATCAACGCCTGAGCAATCCCCTCGATCCCGTCGATTGCATCCAGCGCCGCCACCTCATCCTGGCTCAGCGCCCGAGAAATCGTCAGCGCCATCAACGACATCTCCGACGGATCCTCGGGACTAAAGCCCACATCCATCGCCGCGATATTCACCTCCAGCCGACCCAACGCCATCCCCACCTCGCCGATTCGCCCTGGCCGGTCCTCATTGCGCACGACCAACAAATGCAGATGCTCAAGACCGCGACGTTGCGGACCGGCAATATGCACGTGGAACCCATTGATCTCCACCACAGCCGCCCGACCATGCTCCAACGTACCCATCAGCGACGTCGCGCCCTCAGACGTGTGCAGCTCCACCGTGATCGACGACGTATACGGTTCCGCATCCGGCGTCTTACGCTCGGAAATCCGCCAGCCGCGATGCGCGATCACATTGTTGATGTTGACCAGGTTCACATGCTCATCCGAGATCGGCGCCAGCAATCCAGCCACCACCGACGCCTTCAGCGGAGTCACATCGTGATTCGCAATCTCGCCGCGATAACGAATAACAATATCCCGCCACTGTCCGCTGGCCAGTTGCGTCGCCAGTTGCGTCGCGAGGCGTCCGCACATCTCCGCAACCGACAGATACGGTCCAACCGCCTCCAACGACTCCGGGTCAATCAGGGGAGCATTGACCGCCGCCTGAGACGGCTGACCGCGCAGCACCTTCAACGTCTCAGTGGCAATATCCACCGCTACGCGCTCTTGGGCCTCCTGCGTTGACGCTCCCAGGTGCGGCGTCGCCAGCACCTGTGGATGTTGGACGAGCGGATTGTCATTGGCCGGCTCCGAAGCAAACACATCCAACGCTGCTCCGCCAAGCCGACCCGAGTCCAGCGCGTCTGATAACGCCGACTCATCCACCAGTCGCCCTCGCGCCGTGTTGACCAACACAGCGCCAGGCTTCATCACCTCAAACTCGTCGCGACCTAACAGCGGCGGCGCATCGGGAGCAGCCGAAGAATGCAACGTCACCACGTCCGACTGCGCCAACAGTTCATGCAACCCAACCAGCTCCGCCCCGACACTCCGCGCCCGTTCTTCCGAGACAAACGGATCAAACGCAACCGTTTGCATCTCCATCGCCTGTAGCCGCCGAGCCACCGCCGCTCCAACGAGGCCCAGTCCAATGATCCCGGCAGTCTTGCCGCGTAGCTCACCACCGACAAATGCCGAGCGGTTCCACTCGCCCGACCGCAACGACGCATTCGCCGCCGCCAGATGCCGCGACAACGACAACAACAGCCCAATCGCCAGCTCCGCCGCCGAAACCGTGTTTCCACCGGCCGCATTGAGCACGATGATTCCGCGTTCCGAAGCCGAATCAAGATCAATGTTGTCAACCCCAGCCCCTGCCCGACCAATCACGCGAAGCCCCGGAGCCGCCGCCATCAACTCCCGATCAACCTGAGTCCCACTCCGAACAATCAGCCCGGAACAATCCGAGATCGCAGACAACAACTCACGACGGGAGAGGGAATAGCGAGCGTCGACTTCCACCGATTCACGAAGAATCGAAAGCCCTTCCTCAGCCAGCGACTCACAAACCAGAATCCGAGCCATCAGATTCTCATGCTCCAAAGGATTGCCGCTCCCAGAGCTCCCCCTTTTGGGGGAGCTGGCGCGAAGCGTCTGAGGGGGCCGCCAGGTAGCTGCTCAACAACTGCTGGTGTCGGCGCAGCCATGAGCGGCAACCGCTCAACCATTGTCAGCCACGGACCAATCCATGCAGTTAGTCGCACAACTGCAGCCGTTTCCAACACCCACCGTCGATTGATCAACCATCAATGCCCGGAATCACCGCGCCCTCAGCCGTCGAGAACCCTTCGGCGACCAGAGCCTGCTGCAACGCCGAGAAACAGGCCGCGAACTCAGCCTCGTCCAGGTATCCCAGATGCCCAATCCGCCAGATCGACGGAGCCAGCTTGCCCTGACCACCAGCGATCACGACATCGTGGTCCTCGCGCAAGCGCTTGGACACCGCCGCCCCCGTCATCCCTTCCGGTACACGAATCGCCGTCACGGTATCCGACGCATACTGTTCCTCAGCCAACAGCTCCAGACCCAGCGCCTTGGCCGCGGAGCGCGTCCACGAGGCAAACCGGTGATGCCGGGCATAAATCGCCTCAGGACCTTCAGCCACCAGCATCGGCACAGCCGCGTCCATTGCATACATCGTCGGCAGCGCCGGAGTCCACGGCGGCTGTCCGCGCTCGGCGTAGTCGTGATGTGTAGTCAGATCAAAGTAGAAGCTCGGCATGTTCGAGCGCTCGGCCGCTGCCCAGCCGCGCTCCGACAGCGCCGCCATCGCAATTCCCGGAGGCGACAACCAACCCTTCTGCGACGCCGTCACCACCGCATCCAGACCCCAATCGTCCATCCGCATCTCAATCGATCCCAACGACGACACCGCGTCAACGATGATCAACGGGTCGGCCACTTCGCGCACCGCTGCCGCAATCGCGCCAATCGGATTCGTGACGCCCGTCGATGTCTCGTTGTGCGTGATCAATAGTGCGTCGTACTCGTCCTGTTGAATCAACTCGGCCACGAGCTCCGGCGTCGCCGCCTCGCCCCATTCGATGTCCGACCGTGTTACTTCGGCGCCATATCGCTCGGCAATCGTGCCAAATCGGTCGCCGAACGATCCAACAGTGACGCAGAGCACTTTGTCGCCCGTCGACAACGTGTTCACCACCGCTGCTTCCATCGCGCCCGTGCCCGATGCCGAGATGATCAGAATCTCCTGCTCGGTCCCGAAAAACGGTTGGATCCCACGCGTCAGCCGCTCCAGCAGCCCAGCGAACTCAGGACCACGATGATTGATCATTTCGCCGCCGGCCGCCGCCAACACCTCAGGCGGACAAGGCGTCGGACCGGGAATGCGAAGGTTAGTGGGCATTGTTATCTCACGTTGTTCACTACGATGGTTACGAGCATTGGAACATCCAATGCCGTTTGACGTGTTGCTGGTCGAATCGTATCAGCGCCAAATGTGAAGACAATGGTGAACTCCCGCAACGGCCGCCGCGATCTGTCTGCCAAACTGCGCTCACTGCCAAGCGTCGATCGAGTCCTCTCCGAATCAGTCCTCGCCGATGCCCTCGATCGCTGGCCTCGGCCACACGTCGTTGATGCCGTGCGCTCCGAGTTGGATGTCGCTCGTTCGCTCCTGGTCAACGGACGAGAAGCGCCGAGCGCCCCCGCCGTACTGGCCGAACTCGCCGAACGAATGCTGCGCGGACGACTGCAGCCCTCCCTCAGACACGTGATCAACGCCACCGGCGTCGTCATCCATACCAATCTCGGTCGGGCTCCCGTCTCCGACGCCGCCTCGCTCGCCATGTCCGAGGCCTCGACTGGATACACCAATCTCGAATTCGACCTCGAACAGGGTTCCCGAGGCTCACGCGCAAACCACCTTGAGTCGCTGCTCCAGGCCGTCACAGGCGCCGAATCCGGCATCGCTGTCAACAACAACGCCGCCGCGCTCTATCTCGTCATCTCCGCACTCTGCGCCGGGCGAGAAGTTATCGTCTCTCGAGGCCAGGCTCTGGAAATCGGCGGAGGCTTCAGAATTCCCGATGTGTTGCGCCAGGCCGGAGCAACCCTCGTCGAGGTCGGCACGACCAACCGCACCCGCCCTGCCGACTACGCCGAAGCCGTGACAGACAACACCGCCGCAATTCTGCGAGTGCATTCCTCCAACTTCCGCATCGTTGGTTTCGCAGAGGAACCGAGCCTGGCGCAACTCCGCCACGTCGCCAACAACGCCGGCATACTGCTGATCGATGATGTCGGCAGCGGCTGCCTGCTCGACACTCGAGATTTCGGCCTGACATACGAACCGCGTCCGCAAGACAGCGTGGACGCCGACGCCGACCTGGTCTTGTTCAGCGGAGACAAGCTGCTCGGAGGTCCCCAGGGCGGACTGATCATTGGCAACCAGGAGTGGGTCGATCCGCTACGAACTCACCCGCTGATGCGCGCCTTGCGGCTGGATAAAGCCGCCATCGCCGGACTCGCCGCCACGCTCCAGCACTATCTCGCCGGTGAGGCGATCGACGCCATCCCCATCTGGCGCATGATCGATATGGAAGCTTCCGAGCTGCAAGTTCGAGCCCAGCAGTGGCAGGCCGCCCTGGCAGGCGGACAGGTTGAGGCCTCAGAGTCGCCAATCGGCGGCGGCTCACTGCCCGCCGAGACCAGACCAACGTTCGTCTGGTCCCTGGAACACCCGCACCCGCTCGACGCCGCACGCAGCCTGCGAGACAGTGAGACGCCAATCGTCGCCCGCGTCGAGCGAGAGCGCCTGATTCTCGATCCGCGCACCGTCCTGCCCGGAGAAGACCACGACGTGATCACCGCACTCCGCGAGATCGTCGGAGGCGTCTCTTGATCGTCCTCGGCGCCGTCCTCCCGCATCCTCCCATCCTCTTGCCGCAAATCGGCAACGGACGAGAAACTGAGGCGCAATCCACACTTGACGCCTATGACACCGTCGCCGCCCAGCTCCGCGAACTTGCCGTCCAGCGACTCCTGATCATCTCCACCCACGGCATCGTCACCCTGCAGCGCTATCACATACTGGCCAGCAAACTCTCTGGCGATCTCGAACGATTCCAGGCCAACCTGCTCACGTTTGAGCGGGAAGCTGACAGCGATCTCGTCACCGCCATCCAATCAGCCGCTGACACTCACAGCGTCCCGCTCACACCAACCAACCATTGGGAACAGTCCGACCACTCCGTCGGAGTCCCACTGCGACTGCTGGGAGACGCGGTTCCCGGCCAGATCGCAGTCGTCAGCATCAGCTTCCGACCACCGCAAGACCACTACAACTTCGGTCGCGCCATCGCCGACGCGCTCGCCACGTTCTCCGAGCCAACCGCCATCATCGCCTCCGGCGACGCCGTTCACACCCTCACCGAGGACTCCTCCTACGGCCTCCATCCCCGAGCAACCGAAGTCCAGCGGCAATACGAGACCGCCCTGGCCAACTGGGACCACGAAGGTTTGATCGCCATCGACGAATCCCTGCGCCGCGAAGTCGACGAGTCCGTCATCTCGCCAACGCTGATCCTGATGGGCGCACTACAGGGCCAGAGCGCAAACCCGCGTATCCTGGCTTCAGAGCACCCCTGGGGCGTGGCTTATGTCACCGCCCTCGTCGAAATCGCCGCATCAAGTGCTCCCCCCTCTGGGGGGAGATGCTGAAAGCAGAGGGGGGTCCCATCGTGGACGCCAAAAGCATCGCCGTCCTCGAATTCCCCAAGATCATCGAGCGACTCGCCGACCTCTGCGGATCCCCCGGAGCACAGGCGCTCGCACGAGATCTCACGCCCAGCGCCAACGTCGACGAAGTCCGTCGTCGGCTCGCCGCCACTGCCGAGGCTCGCTCCCTCGCTCGACTCAAGCCGCACTTTCACATGGGACAGGCGCCCGACATCGCCAACAGCCTGCTCGCCGCATCCCGCGGAGCTGTCCTGACCGCGCCCGACATTCTCGAAGTCGCCATCCTCCTGCGCACCGCCCGACACACCAAGAACCAGATCGCCCCGCTCAGCCGCGAACTCCAGCAACTGGCAAGAGTTGCCCAGCGCATCAGCGATTTCTCCGCGCTGATCCGAGAGATCGAGGCCACCATCGACGAACGGGGCGAAATCCCCGACAACGCCTCGCCCGCCCTCGCCGAAGCGCGCGATCGTGTCCGCACCGTCCAGGAACGACTGGAGCGCCAGCTCGAGCGAACCCTGCGACACGCCGTTTCCGAAGGAGTCGCGCAGGAATCGTTGATCACCGAACGTGACGGGCGCTACGTCATCCCGATCAAAGCCGAGCAGCGCGGTTCCATGCCCAGCGTCGTCCACGATGTCTCAGCCTCAGGCGCCACCCTGTTCGTCGAGCCACTCGCCGTGGTCGAGCTCGGCAACCGACTCCGCGAAGCCCGGCGCGAAGAGCAGCGCGAGGTCGAGCGCATCCTCCGAGCGCTCTGCCAGTCAATCGGCGATGAAACAGGAGCAATCCGAGCCGCGATCCGCTGTCTCTCGCAGATCGATCTCGCCCGGGCGAAGGCTGGCCTGGCCGAAGCACTCGATGCCCCTCTACCAACCGAGCATGACAGCCTCAACTGGCTGGGCGACGAACACTCCGACCTCATCCTCCACTCGGCACGGCACCCGCTGCTCACCGGAGACGTCGTCCCCATTTCCACCACGCTGACTGCCGACGCACGCTGCGTCCTGATCACCGGACCCAACACCGGCGGCAAGACCGTCGCGCTCAAGACCGTCGGACTGCTCTGCCTCATGGCCCAGGCCGGTTTGCCTGTGCCCGCCGAGACCGGCACGCGCATCCCTGTCTTCGAGAACGTCTTTGCCGACATCGGCGACGAGCAGTCGATCGAGCAGTCGCTCTCCACCTTCTCCGCTCACATGACCAATATCGTCCGCATTCTGGCGGCCGCAGGACCGAAAACCCTCGTCTTGCTCGACGAACTCGGCGCAGGCACCGACCCTACCGAAGGCGCAGCCCTCGCCCGTTCGCTGCTCCAGGACCTCCTCGACCAGGACAGCATGGTCGTCGCCACCACGCATCACGGCGAACTCAAGGTCTTCGCCCATGCCACTGACGGCGTCGTCAATGCTTCGGCCGAGTTCGACACCGTCACGCTGCAGCCCACCTACCGGCTGTTGATGGGCACGCCCGGTCGTTCCAACGCGCTCGCCATCGCCCAACGACTCGGCATGCCCGAGCGAATCCTCGCCCGAGCCCGCGACGCCGCGCCCTCCGAGACCGCCTCCATGGAACACCTGCTCGGCGAGCTCCAGCGCGAGCGAGACGCCATCGCCGACCAGGTCCGCGCCGAGCGCATCGCCCGCGAAGAGGCCGAAGAAATTCGCACCAACCTGGCCGAACGACGCGAGGCCATCGAGTCCGAGCGAGACGCTGTCTTGGCCAAAGCGGAACGCGCCATGGAAGACGAACTCGCCGCCTTCCGTCGCACCATGCGAGCCAGCCTCAAGGAGCTCGAGAAGCGGCAATCACGCGACCAGGCCGAAGAACTCGCCGACCGTCGCGCCGATGAAGGCCGCGACCGACTGCAACGAGTCCGCCGCGAACGATCGAAGCGTCGCCGCCAACACACTTCTGCGACAACAACGGAACCTGCATTGCAACCCGACCGACTCGCCGCCGGCGACTTCATCTACCTGCGTGGATTGCCCGAGCCTGGCGAGGTCCTGACCGCCGTTGAGGATGGCACACTCGATGTCCAGCTCGGGGCATTGCGCACCCGCGTTCGAGTCGAACAAATCGAAC
Source organism: Dehalococcoidia bacterium (assembly GCA_965207365.1). Taxonomy (GTDB): domain Bacteria; phylum Chloroflexota; class Dehalococcoidia; order Bin125; family Bin125; genus Bin125. The sequence continues at coordinate 3,320,679 of OZ242281.1, forward strand.
GACTGGCCCCGCGCAATCCGACCTCCCCCTCGCAGGCGGAGGGGGTCCGGTCGGGCAGCGCGCGTTTCACTACCAGAGGCCGCCCACTCCGAGGCATGGGCGCGACCGTTTCCAACATGCCCAAACCGCCGGTCGATCCTGGCTCTAAGATCGACCTCCGCGGACGAGTCACCGAAGAGGCCCTGCCGATGGTCGACTCCTTCCTCGATGTCGCCTATCGAGCCGGACAGAACCACCTTGAAGTCGTCCACGGCAAGGGCACCGGAGCACTGCGCCGCGCCGTCCGCGAAATGCTGCGCAAGCACCCCCTCGTGACGACCTTCAAGAGCGCCGAGCCCAAACAGGGCGGCGACGGCGTCACCATCGTCACCCTCGTCGGCTAACGCCGCGCAGGATTAGCCGCGATACTGTAGCCACCATGGTGCTCCGCCGAATTGCCGAAGCCATCGACCGCCGGCCCAACACGTACAACGTCCGCCGCAGCATCCTGCAAATCGCAGCGAACGATTTCGTCAACCAGCTCCCCAAGCGCAAAGGCCGTTCCGGGTCCTGGGGAGTCAGTGGTTGGGACGTGAGCAATCTCGCTCATCCCGCATTCTGGAGCATGGCTCTGCTCAGCCAGCGACGCAAACGATTCGCGATGACCCTGATCGGACAGGTCTTCCAGGATCAGGCCGCCGTCCAACCCTACGTCCAAGAGAAACGCTCCACGGAGCAAGTCCTCACCGGACTCGAAGGCATCGACGCCGATTCCCTCGTCGGTTTCGTCGACGCCGCTGTGATGCTCTTCCAACCACCGGGTTCAAGTGGAGCTCCGTTGGTCCCCGCAGATCAAGCCAGCGAAATCCTCCGGTTAGCCCTACTGCGGGGAGCCATGGTCGGAGAACTCCGCTCGGACGAAGTCCGAGAAGCCTGGTCAACCGCCCACCCAGACCAGATCAACACGCACGGCCCCGAAGTCGCCTGGAAGAAAGCCCAGGGAAGGGCCGAAATGCTCCTCGAAGAATGGACCAAAGACCGAAAAGGTCAGGGCCGACGCCTGATCTAGCAGAGCAGAGCGCCGCCCCTCCAGCCCCCCAGTGCCCGCCGCTCCCTGCCCTCCCTCGGTCATTCCTGCGTAGGCAGGAATCACGAACCATCGAAGCCCATGAACGGCGACGCTCGCCAGCCGTCCCCCAGCCGTCGCCACGCCATCTCCCCTCCGACAACCGTTCACACCCAACCCCGTTATCATAAGAACATACATACTATCCAGCCCCAAAGGAGCCCAACCCATGCCCAACCTCTACCACCTCCGAGCCAGGATCGACCGCCTCTGGCGACGCTCCGCTGAACACAACCCCGGTTACATCCGCGTCAAAGCCCTCAACTCCATCGTCCGCGAACTCTTCGCCCCCACCAATCCCCAAGCCCGCCTCTACCACCAACTCTACCTGACCACCGACCCCTACGACGTCGCCCGCCGCGAGCTCCGCGACCTCTACGACACCCCCGAAGGCTCCCCCAGTTCTCTCCTTCTGCCCCTCTCCACCTGGGAGAGGGCTGGGGTGAGGGCTCCCCGTCCTCCCGGGAGGAAGACCTACTCGAAGAGGACGACGACCCCTGGTAATCGTCCCGACCGTGTTTTCTCGCCCCTCGTTTTTTCTCTCAAGGGTCCCCGCCGATCCCCAGCCCCGCCGTGCGCGCCGCCCAGTCCCAACGAATGGCCATCCAACCCATCCACCCACAGCTACCCTCAGACCCATGGCCCGCCGATCCACCCAACCCGCACTCCAGAGCATGACCTCCATGTTCGACGCTCCGGACACTGTCGACCGCTCAGCCCCGCTCGCCGCCCGCATGCGACCGCGCACGCTCGACGAAATCGTCGGCCAATCCCATCTGATCGGCCCCGACGCTCCACTTCGCCGAGCGATTGAAGCCGACGCCGCCCCTTCCTGCATCCTCTGGGGACCACCGGGCAGCGGTAAGACATCCATCGCCCGAGTCATCGCCCGCGTCACGCACGCGCGATTCGCCACACTCTCTGCCGTCTCCAGCGGTGTCGCCGACCTGCGCAACGTGATCGCCGCCGCCGAGGCCGGTCGCCGCGACGGTCTCGCCCGCACCATGCTCTTCATCGACGAGATTCACCGATTCAATAAAGCTCAGCAAGACGCCGTCCTCCACGCCGTCGAGGACGGCACGATCACCCTGATCGGCGCAACGACCGAGAATCCATCCTTCGAAGTCGTCGCTCCATTGCTCAGCCGTGCACGCGTATTCAAGCTGGAACCACTCCAGCACGACGACATCCACGCACTCCTCGTCCGGGCACTCAACGACGCCGACCGAGGACTCGCGCCCAACCCGCCGCTGATCGACCCGGAGGCGCTCGACGCCCTGGCCAACTACGGCGCAGGCGACGCCCGCGTCGCCCTCAACGCCCTCGAGGCGGCCGTCCGCGGCGCGGCTGCTCGCGAAGGAACGGTGACAGTGGACACTGTAGCCACCGTCGCCCAGCGAGCGCTGCCCTACGACAAGGGCGGCGACGCTCACTTCGACACCATCTCCGCCTTCATCAAATCCGTGCGCGGCTCCGACCCCGACGCATCCGTCTACTGGCTCGCACGCATGCTCGAAGCCGGCGAAGACCCGATGTTCGTCGCTCGTCGGATCGTCATCCTCGCCGCCGAAGACATCGGCCTCGCCGATCCGCAGGCGCTGTCAGTTGCCGTCGCCGCCCAACAGGCGACCCATCTGATCGGCATGCCTGAGTGCACGCTCGTGCTCTCCGAGGCCGCCATCTACCTCGCCAACGCACCCAAGAGCAACTCTGCCATGAAGGCCTACAGCGCTGCCGTCGGCGCCGTCCGGCAACACGGAGCGCTCCCCGTCCCACTCCACCTGCGCAACGCCGCCACCGGACTCATGGCCGCCCACGGATACGGCAAGGGCTACCGATACGCTCACGACTACGAAGACGCAATCGCTCCCGAGCAGCAACACCTGCCCGACGCGTTACAGGGCGCCGTGTTCTACGAATCAACCGACCGGGACGCAACACAATGAGGCCCCGCCAGCGATTCGAAGGCGTGACCCCCGCTGCGATTAACGCGGCGGCCGCCCTCTTCAACTGCGAAGCAGAGCGCCAGCCATACGATCTCCCCAACGACGATCAGGGAGTCTGGGCCGTCAGCTATCGCGCCGAGAGCGGCAACATCCGCATGATCCTCTGGCCCGCCATCAACCGAGTCGATGTGGCCGTCGGACCACACATGTGGGTCGTCAAGGGAGTCCAAGAAGTCGAAGTGATCAACGACCTGGAAGTCATCGTCCGCTTCGGCCAAGACGGAGTCATCACCATCGCCCTCAACGGCCAGGTCGTGCTGACGACCACCTCCCCATCCCTCCCCGCTTCCCCCCTTGCGGGGGAAGCTGCCGAAGGCTGATGGGGGGGCAGAGCGACCACCGACCTGAGCGACTACCTAGATTCCTAGCCCCCCCTCAGGAATCGGAATCCCCCGCAACCGAGACAGATCATCCAGGAACCGACCCAGCATCGTCGCCGTCGCTCCAAAGATCCGATGTCCCTCAAACCAGTACTCGCGCATGTGAAACACCTCGCCGTCCCGCTCCCGACACTCAAACGTCACATTGGCCGGATCGAGCAGGTGCGACAGCGAGGGCGTGATCACCTCGCCCACTTCAATCTCCAGCGGACGGAAGGGATACGGCGCACGGTCAATCAACCCCACATACGGCGTCACATGAAAGTTCGACATCGTCCGATAGTGAGACTGTTCGCCCAACACCTCGACATGCTCGGCGCGCAGTCCGACCTCTTCGTCCGCCTCGCGCAGAGCCGCAGCCATCGGATGCTCGTCGGCCGAGTCCAGCGCGCCGCCGGGAAACGAAATCTCACCCTTGTGATGCTCAACCTGGTGCGATCGCACAGTCAGCACCACCTCAGGATCGTCATACGGCAACATCGCAATCAACACCGCCGCTCGCCACTTGCCAATGTCCGCAGGCAGCGTCTGAATGTCATGAACCGCTGCCGCCTGCCGAACCTCGCCAAGAGCCGCACCCTCATGCTCGCGATCAACGTAATCCGGCATCAGTTCGCCTCTTCCAGCTAGACACTCTTATTCCCATCTCCCCCCCCCTTGCGGGGGGAGATGTCACGGAGTGACAGAGGGGGGGTCGGCTGCCTCCGAGCAGAGGAGTGTCACCACGTCCTTAGCGGGGAGAGCAACCCAACGCCATTCCCCGTACGCAACCGCTAGTGCGTGCCCTGGGCCGCCATGACCGTCGGCATGCCCTGCATCCCGCGCAACGTGTTGATCTCACCGCGATGCCCGTTGAAGTGACCCATCATGTGCAACGAGATCGCCTCACCGACACTCTCAGTGCCGTTCCGGGCCGGAATCTCGCGCTCCAGGTCCTCGTCAGTGGCATTTGCTAGGAACTGCGAAGTGCGTTCAAACACCGTCTCCTGGTAGCCGCCCAGGGCATCAATGTCCGTGACCTGGATTTGCTGAGCATCCTCGTCCGGCATGCCCGCGCCAATCCCGTCATAGGGCAATCCGGTTCGAGAAGCCCACTCCTCGTTCCAGATTTCCGGCTCGCCGCTGATCCGGCTGATGATCAGGTCCTCAATCCGCGTCGTATGCCAAAGGCACCAGGCAATCGAGTGACTGCCCTGCTCCGGGACAAAGTGAAGCTGCTCGTCAGTCCCATTGCGGGCATCAATCAATGCCGCATGCGTGAAATCGAGGCTGCGTTGGATGAAAGAGACGGTACTCATGGTTTCCCCCTGTACTCAGGATTCGAGTCTAAGCGGCAACTATCGCCGGGTGAAGCGGACAGCAACAGAACTTCGCGCTGCAAAGGCCCACACTTCGTCATTGCCGCGCTCCGACGCGGCAATCTCGCCGTGTCCGGCACCGACGCATATGCATCAATCAGCGAGATACCCGCGACAAGCGCGGGTATAGCGTTAGGGCCTGTTCTCATGGATGCTGAGAGCCCATGCAAGGCGCACCTGGATTCCCTTCTCCCCCCGCAAGAGACTGATGCACAACCTCTCAACCGCCCCCGCCTCCGAGCGGGGGCCTGTTCCCTCCCCGGCTTCTGCTCGGCGGCCATGCTTGTCGCTCGTATCTGGTCAACAGGAACTGATCCGTGTTGCCCAGGCCAGGCCAAAGCGGGTCCCCGCTCGGGGGCAGGGACGGGAAACTCAGTTATGCATCAGTCTCCGCAAGGGGGGGGAGAGGAGAGTTGGAGGTTGCGCATCGGTCTCTTGCAGGGGGAGCTGCCGAAGAGCCTGCCTCCGGCTTGAACGGGGGCTGAGGGGGTCCCGCTCCCCATCGGCCGAACTGTAACCTCTGCCCGCTGTTCCACACCCCATGTGAACAGACCCTAGTTCGCACGTCTGTTCAAGGACGGATGTTATGACCAGCGCACGACATGCCGCCTCATCTATAGGCAAGAACCGGCTCGGACGAGCTCCCGTTAATCCTCAAGAGCCGCATCAAGTTCTTCCCAGGACCGCTCCAGCGCCGAGCGCAACCTCATGTTTTGATACGCGCCCCAGATCGTCATTGCAGGCGGGACTAACACCGTCGAGATGATCAATGCGTATGCAATCGTGATCGCCGCCGTAATGCCAAACTGTTGGGTCGCCACCGTCGGAGCAAACGCGAGCACACCCAGACCGATCGCCGTCGTCATCGCCGACCCCAACAGTGCCGAGCCGGTCGTTGCCAGCGTGCGAATCGCCGCCTGCTCAGGATTACGAGTCCGCGTGAATTCCTCGCGATATCGCTGAATCACGTGGATCGTGTAGTCCACTCCGATACCAATCGACAGCGCCGTAATGATCGAGGTCGTCAACGTGTACGGAATCCCCACCAGCGCCATCGTGCCCAACACCCAGAGCAGCACGAGCACAATCGGCCCCACTGCCACTAGAGCCAGCGCCGGCTGTCGCAGCGTCGTCCAATAGAACACCATCAGAATTAGCGTCGCAACGACGATTGTCACTGCGATCGACTCCGTTTGCCTGCTAGTGATTTCGTCAGTCACCGCCACCGATATGACGCCATCCGACGTCGCCGTGATCGCCTCATCATCGCCCTGCCAGATCTCCTCGATATCAGCCTGGAGCAGCCGGACTTTGTCGGTATCGAGTCCATAAGCAGGGAACTGCAGCAGGATGGTATCGACCCCGGACGGCCGATTGACCAGATAGTTGGAAATCGTCGGATGGCGTAGCTCAAGCTGATCGAGGAACGACTGCATCTTCGCAGGCACGAGCGCTAATCCAGCAGTTGCTTCTGAATAGAGCGCCGCAAGTTCGTCATCATACCGATCTCCGGGCTCGCCGCTGTCGTCAACCCAGTCCAACGCCTGCAACTCGTATGAGTGCTCAATCGGTCCAGCCGCCGCGACCGGCCTGCGCTGTTCGTCTTCAAACGCGAGTCGCAAGTCCTGCAGATTGAGGAAGGTCCTCGTGTCCGTCGCCTCCGCCTCGATCACGATGTTCGTAATCTCCGTCGATCCGCCAAACGCCGCGTCAAGCGTGTTCAGGTCGGCCAACGCGTCTCCGCCCGACGGTAAGACATCATGAATGCTGAATCGCGCCTCGATATCTGTCGAGGCGATCCCAAGCACGACTGACACGACTGCCACCGCAACGATGTACGGCATCGGCCGTCGAGTCACCGACCTGCCCAGCGCTTCAGCCAGCGGTCCAATCCTCGGAATGGCATCGGCAACCAGCGTCGGCGGCTTCAGGTCTCCACGTGCTTCCTTGCGCCGATCCAGAATCGCTCGAGCCGCCGGAATCAGAGTCAGCATGACGATCAGGCTCATGCCCACACCCAGGCCGGCCACGATACCGAAGTCCCCTATCGCCGGAATCGGCGAGATCAGTTGGACCAGCAAGCTGCCGATCGTCGTTACTGCCGCAAGCAGCAGCGGCACCATCACGATCCTCATGCTCGCTCTCAGCGCCTCGATCACCGGCGTGTCGCCCAGCCGCTGTTCGCGATAGTGCGAAAGCGCCTGGATCGCATAGTCCACCGTCAGGCTGATCACGATGATCGGAATCATCACCGAGATCCCGCTCGGACGGCCGGTGATTCCAAGTCCATTCGGACCCAGCCAGCCCTCGGCCCCAACGAGCCAGATCAGCGACACCACAAGTCCACCGAGTGTCAGTAGCAAGTCGGACAGCGACCGCAGGAAGAACAGCAGCAATCCCGCTATCAGCAGCAGGGCGATCCCAATCAGCGGCGCTGTGCCGGTCCGGTTCGCCTCCGTGTACTCATCCTCGACCACCGCCGGCGAAACACTGCTCACGCGCAACGGACCCTGATCGGCAACAGTCAACTCGTGAATCCGAAGTTCGGCAGCCGATGGTCGTTCGTCGCCCGTATCGCGCAGCCGGATCGTGGTCACCGCAATCGACGTGCCATCATCGTCGGTACCAGTCATCGCCGCCAATACAGCCCTGATTTCCGGTGTAGCGCCGACCTGATCGATCGCCTCCTGCGAGACCCCGTTGAAATCGTCCACCTGCAACGCCGCGCCGATGACCGATGCAGGCGTGATCGCCTGGTGACCGCTGACCAGCAATGGCCGCACATCCGGATCATGCAGGATGCGATCAGTCAGATCGACCATCTGGGCGAGCGCCTCAGGCGTCAGCGCTTCACCCCGGAAGATGATCGTCGAGGAGATGATCCCACCCGACTCGCCGAACAAGTCGCTAATCTCATCCATCGCCAACGCGATCGGACTGTCGGGCGGGAGGAAACCGTCGGTCTCGTCAATCTCTGCACGCTGCGCTGCGCCGGCAGCGAGCACAAGGGTGATGATCAAAATGACAGCAAGCGTGACGTACGGACGAACCGTGATCAGCCAACTCAAACGGTCAAGTATGCGTCCCATCGAACGTCACGTTAGCAGCCCAAACACGACGTCCCTCGACAGCATTTGGGTAGAGAGATAGGCGATCGCTTCAACGCAAGGGATCGGCGGATACGACAACACCAGTGCGTATTCACATCCAACACGTCAATCCTCGCGCCCGGGAACTCAGTCCGTCGGGGGGGCTTAGACTGCCATCGTGGTGCGGATGAGCCGCACCTGCTCGCAAATCTGAAGACAGGAACTGAGATGGACATCGCCGCACTGGGCAAGTCTCCCAACGCCGACCCGTTGGTACAAACGATCATGGAATACGACCTGGCTCGCCACATCGTCGAGCTCGACGCCTATGGCTTCACCGTCATCCCGCCCGAGAAGATGGGCACCTCGCCTGGCTTCGCCGAACGCTTGCGTGATGCCATCCTCAACACCTACCAGCGTCGCCACGATGTCGAGATTGACGACTGGCGCACCGCCGACATGCCTGCCCCAAACGAACGCGCCTGGCAACTGATCGACGAGGACGACGCGGTCACCGAGGCAGTCCTTAATCCGGTCGCACTGGCGATGGCGCGCTGGCACTGCGGACAGAGCGCCGTACTCGGCGGCACCTCCTCGATCATCAAGCCGCCGCACGAGAAGAACTACCTCGGCATCCACAACGACACCCATGGCGTGCCGCCTCCCCAGGCTGCCTACACACACCTGGTCAACACGAGTTGGATCCTCACCGACTATGACTCGCGAGATGATGGTCCGACCGTCTTCGTGCCCGGATCGCATCGTTGGGGCCGCGCCCCTGCGCCGCACGAGACCAATTTCTGGGAAGAAGGCGCAGTGCTCGATCCAGTCCCGATCCAAGCCAAGGCCGGTTCCCTCGCGGTCTGGGGCGGCAACACCTGGCACGGCGCCATGAACCGTATGAGCGTCGGCCTGCGCGTCACACTCGTCCTGGTCTGGATGCGCCCCTACATGAAGATGATCAACCAGTGGGACGACGGAGCAGTCTCACCCGAGCGCCTGGAACGCTACCCAGAGCTACACAAGATCCTCGGCTACGACCATCCCTACCCTTCGCGAGAGTCAATCCGCAACCCTGAGAACGTAGGTCAAATGATGGCCGTCGGCCAGGATCAGTTCGCCTAGCTCCTATTCCCCTCTCCCCTCTCCCCCCTCGCGGAGACTGATGCGCAACCTCAAATTCCGCTCTCCCCCCTTTGCGGGGGGAGATGTCACGGAGTGACAGAGGGGGGGGTCGGTCGGTGAGTACCAGATAGAAGTTGCGGACAACCCCCCTCTGCTTGCGGCATCTCCCCCGCAAAGGGGGAGAAGGGGAGCTTTTAGAGGGGGAATAGCCCAGATAGGTTGACAACCCGATAGCACTTCTGTACCTGGTTGTATCAGCGAGACACAGAGATGACGACCGAAGAATGCATCTCGCCCCTCGTGGAGTCCATTGCAACAGTCCCTGTTTCGTCATAGCAGCGCTTGTCGCAGAGCTTGCCCACAGTCAACAGGGGCGACATCACGGATTCGAGACACACGCCTGCACTGAACGCTGCGAGATTGCCGCTCTGAATCGCGGCAATGACGGATCGGCTACTCGTTCAATGACCCGTTGCGACTGTATCTAGGTCAGTTTGAAACCCTCATAGCCGCTGGACGCGACTTCCTCCAGACGCTCGCGATAACGCGGCGCTCCACCCGGGTAGATCTGATAGCGGATGGTGTCGTGACCCTCGACGTTTGAGTTGTAGCCGGTGAACCAACTCTTGACCTTGCTCATGAGCTGGAACTGGTACATCTCCTGAACGTGCTGCAGCCACTCCAACTCGGCGTCCTCACGCGACTCCACTCGCCGATAGCCGTGGTCGCGCATGTAACAGAGCAGATCGGTAATCCAGTCAACCGAGGTCTCAATCCCACGTGGATAATTGGTCGACACTGAACCGCCCTGCGGACCGCTGAGCATGAGCAAGTTGGGGAAACCGGTCGTACCCATGCCCAGGAATGTGTCCGGACCGTCTGCCCACTGATCGCGCAACGCAACGCCGTCCACGCCGGTGAAATTGATCCGGTCGAAGGCGCCGGTGATCGCGTCAAAACCCGTCGCATAGATAATCAGATCAAACTCAAACTCCTGATACGTCGTCTGCACACCCTTCGGCGTGATCCGTTCGATTGGAGTCTCATTGATATCGATCAGGTGCACGTTCTCGCGGTTGTAGGCCTCGAAGTAGTGGGTTTCCAGAGGCACCCGTCGAGTGCCAAAGCCGTGATCCTTGGGGACCAACTTCTCCGCTGTCATCGGATTGTGCACACGCTCGCGGATCTTGTTGGCGATGAACTCGGAGTATTCGGCATTGGCCTCCGGATTGATGCCAACATCAATGAAGTTACTCATCCACTTGCTAAACCCTGGGGTTTCGTAGAGCTTCTGCCAGAGCGTCAGCCGTTCCTCCTCGGGCACATCGCGAAACTTGCGTGGATCCGGTGCATGCAGGAAGCCGCCGGGGGTCTGCCGGCAGATCTCGAAAATCTCGTCATAGGAGGCCTTGATCTGGGCCTGGGTCGGCTGGTCGATGGGCGCGTTGTGCAGCGGAGCGCACCAGTTCGGACGGCGTTGGAACACGGTCAACTCACCGACCTTGTCGGCGATCTCCGAGATCACCTGTACGCCGGTCGCACCCGTACCAATCACCGCAACGCGTTTGCCGTCCAGCTCGACCGGATCATGCGGCCAGTAGTACGTGTGCCAGGCTTCGCCCTCGAAGCTGTCGACGCCTTCGATGTTCGGCAAGGTCGCCGCCGAAAGCATCCCGATCGCAGTCAACAGGAAGCGGCCGGTGATCTCGCGGCCGTCCTCCAGATGCACGGTCCAGAAGCTGCCTTCCTCGTCGAACGACGCCCCAGCCACTTTGCAGCCGAACTGCATGTGCCGCCGCAAATCGAACTTGTCGACCACGTGATTCAGGTAGCGCAGCGTCTCCGGCTGACCGGCAAAGTGCTCGCTCCACTCCCACTCGTCCAGCAGTTCCTTCGAGAAGGAGTAGCCGTAGGTGTAGCTCTCAGAATCGAAGCGTGCGCCGGGATATCGATTCCAGTACCAGGTCCCTCCGGGGCCATCCGCCGCCTCGAGCACGGTGGCGTCGATACCCAACTCTTGCAGCCGGTACATCTGGTAGATGCCTGCGACTCCGGCGCCAATGATGATCGCTTCGTGTTGTGGTTGATCTTGGTCCGTCATCAAATGCTCCTTCGTTCCGGCTAGGCAGAGGCTAGCCCGTTGTGCGCTGGTCAACAACGGAGTCCGGCATCCAACCCGCTATGTTGGCGATCCTGAGCGGCGGTGACCGGTGAGCATCGATCTGGCGACCATTCACACGATCGTCGAAGGCGACGGCGAACGGACCTTTCTCCTGCTCAACGGAGCAGGCCAGAGTCTGCGCACATGGGATTACGTCGTACCGAGCTTGCTCGACGCCGGCCGCGTCATCCGCTTTGATCCACCGGGAGTTGGAGAAAGCTCGACTCCAGACGAACCCTACTCCTTCGAAGAACTCGGCCAGGCCGCATTACAACTTGCCGAGCCGCATCGCACTGACAGGCTGATCGTCGTGGGCCACGCCTGGGGAGCTCGAGCTGCGCAGGTGATCGCCCGAGAGGACCCGCCGGACGGTGTCGTGATCGGATCGGGAGGCGGCAAGTTCCCACCGCTCGCATCGGCGGCGGATGTGCAAACAGCAACCGAGGGTCCCGTCGGCGAAGAGACCCTACAAGCCTGGAACCAGCGCTTCGAACGAGCCCACTGCGCGCCAGGTTTCAGCGACCGCGATCCCGAACGAGCCAACTGGCTCTTCCAGCTTGCGAGAACAACGCCAAGCGAGCGAGCCGTTGTCGTCGGAGCAATCGAGCGCACGCCGATCGACTCCTACTGGGGCCGGTTCGAGTGTCCGGCGCTGCTCCTCTACGGCGCAGACGATCAGGTCGGCCATCCCGAGAACGCCGAGCATTTGCATAGCGCCCTGCCGAACTCAAAGCTGGTCTACATCAAAGACGGCGGCCACTTCGTCATCGTCGAGCAAGCCGAGCGATTCGCCACGGAGATTCTCGACTGGATCAATGAACTGGCGCTCTAACATCAGCGACGACCTGTAGCAGTCGAGTAGCGTCCGAGAGTCAACGCAAGGAGCACCGGATGACCACGACGGTCGACACACGACAAGGCAAACTGCAAGGCAAACAGGAAGATGGACTACACGTCTATCGCGGCGTCCCCTTTGCTGCTCCCCCTGTGGGTGATCTACGGTTCCGCGCCCCACAGCCTCATCCCGGCTGGAGCGGTGTGCGCGATGCTAGCGCGTTTGGTCCAATCGCGATGCAGCGACCGAACCTGGCACTCGATCAGATGATGGGCGGAGTCGCGCAGCCGCTGAGCGAAGATTGCCTGTTCCTCAATGTCTGGACGCCGGGACTCGATGACGAAGCGCGTCCGGTAATGGTCTGGATTCATGGCGGAGGCCTGACAATCGGGTCAGGCTCGGAGACCTACTACACCGGAGCGAACCTGGCCGCTCGTGGGGACGTGGTCGTCGTGACAATCAACTACCGACTTGGAGTGCTCGGATTCACGCATCTGCCGGTGCTTGGTGAGACAAACTTTGGCTTGCGCGATCAAGCAGCCGCGCTCGAGTGGGTGCGCGACAACATCGGCGACTTCGGCGGCGACCCCGGCAACGTGACCATCTTCGGCGAGTCTGCCGGAGGTCTGGCCGTGGCCGCGCTGATGGCGTCGCCTCAGTGCGCGGGCCTGTTCCAGCGGGCCATTGTGCAGAGCGGCGGCGTCCGCCGCAATGTCCCAGCCGAAAGCGCGGCACAGGTCGGTCAAGCAATCTGCGACCATCTCGGTCTGCGTCACGACGATGCGGACGGATTGCGTGCCATTGACGTGGAAGCAATTCTCGATGCCCAGCACAATGTCGTCCTGACGACCGACGACGAACAGAGCGCCGGTGGAGCGGTCGGTGAGCCGACTGCGGCCCCAGTCGTCGATGGCGACTTCTTGCTGGAGCCTCAGCTTGAATCCATCGCAATGGGTCGCGCGGCCGGTATCTCGTTGCTGATCGGCGCCATGGACGAAGAGTGGAACCTGTTCGGAGCGCTGGCGCCCTCAGACCCGCCGAGCGAAGCGGACGTCGTTCAGCGGCTTGATCTGCTCCTGGGCGACGGGCGCTCGGCCTACGACACTTATCGGAGAGCTCGCGAGCAACGAGGAGAATCCGTCGCGCCACCTGCGATCCTCAACGCAGCCTCAGGCGACTCGTGGTTCATCGTCGCCAGCGAGCGGCTGGCCGACGCGCAGTCGCAGCATCAGCCACAGACGTTCTCTTACACCTTCGACTGGAAGTCGCCGGCCTTCGGCGGGGTGCTCGGCGCTTGCCACGCGCTGGACATCCCGTTCACGTTCGGCACCCAGGGACTGATGCCAGAGTTCGCCGGCTCAGGTCCCGAAGCGGACGCATTGGCCAACAGCGTCATGGACGCCTGGATCGCCTTCGCACATTGCGGAGACCCATCCACTCCCAACCTGGCCTGGCCCGCCTACAACACCGCCACGAGAAGCCGAGTAATGCTCGGGCCAAGCATCCGCGTCGAAGACCACTGGCGCGCCGAGGAACGATCAGTCTGGGAGGGTGTGATCTAGTCACGGCTCACCTCCCAGTTCCGGATTCCCCTCTCCCCCCTTGCGGAGACCGATGCGCAACCTCCAATTCCGCTCTCCCCCCCCCTTGCGGGGGGAGATGTCACGGAGTGACAGAGGGGGGGTCGGTCGGTGACTACCAGATAGAAGTTGCGGACAGGACCCCCCTCTGCCTTCGGCATCTCCCCCGCAAGGGGGGAGAAGGGGAGTTGCGCATCAGGCTCGCAAAGGTGGAGAAGGGGAGGTAGGCGTCAGTCTCCGCAACGAGGGGCGGGGAACTGCGTTCTGCCTTGCTTGAATTCATGGCTTCAAGTGAACGACCTTAGCGCAGCAACCGTTCCGCCAGCTCGACGAAGTCCCCGACGATTATGTCCGGCTGGTACGCCGACTCCTCCGTCGGCAACCGATACCGGTCCACATATGCCGACCTGAAACCACAAGTTTGCGCGCCGAGGATGTCGAACGCGTGCGCAGCAACCATCATGACCTCGCCTGGTTCGCACTCCAACCGCTGAAGCGCCTTCCGATAAATCCCCGGCGACGGTTTGAACGCACCGACCTGCTCCACGGAGATGATTACATCGAACGTCACCGGTACGTTGTTGGCCAGCAACGATTCCAGGTACCACTGCTCACCATTGGATAGCGCGACCAGGCTGTAGCGCTCGGCCAACGACCGTAATCCGTCTATCGCGTCTGGATACGGTTGCAGGCCGTGGTAGACCTGCATGAACTCCGCAACCTCGTCGGCGGTATAGCTCACGTTGTGCAACTTCAGACAGTAGACGAACGCCCGGCGGCAAGTCTCGAGATACCCGCTGTGGCCAAGCATCAGCAGGTTGTCCTGGTACTGCTCAATCCGCTGCCGCGCCCGCCAATCGGCGTAGAACGCCTCGCCTGTCATCTCTGAGCCATGCGCCGCCAGGAACTCTCCGGCAGGGCCTGCCAAGCTGCCAGTCAGATTCAAGACCGTGCCAAAGATGTCAAAGGTCAGAAACTTCACCCGCGCAAGCGATCCATCAGCCATACAACGCCTCTCCGACTAGAACCAGTCCGCGACCGCTTCGTCGACCAAGATATCGGCGTCCTCTGGACTGAGGCCCCATCGCCGACCCGCGCTGCAACGCGCTATGACTCGTCGAAGTAGACATCCTGGAATCGCGGGCGGCCCAGCACGTCCTGCCAGAATCCCTTGACCTCCTCCTGGTAGGCCCAGGTGGTCACCGTCGTACAGATCGGAGCAATCCAGGGTTCCTCATCGAGAATCCGATTGAACTCGTCGAGCAGCGCCTGCCGTTTGGCTTCGCTGTCGGCGGTTGGCCAACCATTGATCATCGCCTGGTACTCGGGCGAGTCATACGCGCAGGAGTTTGGGACTCGCATCTGGAAGTTCATCAGCGGAAGCGACTGCGGGTTCATTGCGTAGAACGAGAACAGCGCCATGTACATCGCTTCATGCGTTCCTGCCAGGAAGTTGTCCAGCCACGTAGAAAACTCCATCGACACCGGCTCGATGTTGATCCCGGCCAACGCCGCATCCTGTTGGATGATCTGCGCCATCTGCACTGCCTCTTGCTGGAAGCCGATGCTGGCCACCTGCAGCGTGGGCGTTCCGTCGGGATAGCCAGCTTCGGCGATCAGTTGCCTGGCTTCCTCGACGTTGAAGTAGTCGCGATCCAGTGATTCGTTGTAGCCCGGTGAGAACTCCGGCCAGATCACATTCTTTGCGTCGGAGAGGCCTTCAAACAACTCTTCCGTGATTCGCTTGCGGTCGATTACTCGATACAACGCCTGCCGAACTCTTGGGTCGTCCAGTAGCGGATGTCCGCCGCCGCGACCTGTCCCGACCATGCCCATCACCCAGAGCAAATTGGTCGGTGGCGCCAACTCAACTCCGAAGTCGTCATCCTCGGCGAAGCTCGCGTACTGCGACTTTGGCAAGTCATAGATCATGTCGAGCTCACCGCCGCGCAGCGCCAGTGCCATCGAATCCGCATCCTGGAACGAGTGCCATTCAAGTGCGTCCAGCCACGCCCGATCATAGAAATTGTCGTCCCGATCAGCGCGGGCATACACGTCAATCTGGTACGAGTCCGTATCGAACTTGAACGCACCGCTGGCGTTGACCTGGGTATAGCCCTCAAGTCCAGGGATAGCGTCCGCGTCGTGGATGTTGGCAAATTGCAGCGCGTCGAAGATCACGGCGCCGGGCCAGGCCAGGTCGAGCAGTAGCGTCGTCTCGTCGATCGCCGTGATTCCGTTGACAAACGTGTTGAAGATGCTTCTGACCTGGCTGTTCGCGACATCCTCGTCGTCCATCCGCTCCAGACTCTTCTTCACCTCCTCCGCCGTCATCGGTTTGCCATCGTGGAACTTCTGGCCCGCGCGCAGCGTGATGGTCAGTACCGTCTGATCGTCGTTGAACTCCCAGCTCTCGGCCAGGTGTGGCTGCGGCGTTAAGCCCTCGGGACCGTACTTGGTCAAGGAGTCCCAGACCGCCTGCCCGAAGACGATATCCGCCGAGTACGGCGCACTGAAGTTCGCCGGCGATCCCACGATGCCGAGCCGCAGCGTGCCGCCACGCTTCTGCTCGTCCGCGTCTTCAGCTTCGGCAACTTGCTCCTGTTGTTGCTGAGCTTGTTGTTGAACTTGCTGCTGCGCCTGCTCTTCTTGGGCGGCTGCCTGTGGTTGCGCGGCCTCTTGCTGTTGTTGTTGCTGCATGGCCTGTTGCTGGGCGTGCTCTTGCACAACCTGTTGCTGCTGCTCTTCCTGCATCGCCTGCTGTTGTTGCTCTTGCTGAGCCTGCTGTTCGGCGACCGCTTGCGGCTGGTCATCAGTGTCATCGTCGCCACCACAACCGACCAACGCCAATCCAGCCACGCCCACGCCCGCCCGAGCGCTCGCCCTGAGCACGCTTCTGCGGCTCCACTGCTTGTTGCTCACGGTCGTTCTCCACTTATGCCCTCGGCTCGCCCATGCCAACCGTTCTGGCTCGTGGCCTGAGGCTACCGATTCGCAGTCGGGCTCGTACTGGAAGGCAATAGAGACAGCGTGAGCAGTTAGCGATGCCGACGGTGCGGGTCGATCGCTTCGACCACCGAATCGGCGAGGAAGTTGAGCGAGAGCAGGATCAACGACAGACCCAGCGTCGGGAAGAGCACAAACCACCAGTTGCCGGCGAACAGCCAGCGACGCCCGTCGCTGAGAATGATGCCCAAGGTCGGCGTCGGCGGCGATGCGCCGAGCCCAAGGAAGCTCAGCGTCGCCTCGGCGATCACCGCGAAGGCCATCGCCAGCGCGCCCTGGACCAGCAGCGGCGGCAGCGCGTTCGTCGCGATGTGACGCCCCACGATCCGAGGCGGCGACGCACCCAGGCAGCGGGCCGCAAGCACATAGTCGCGCTCTTTCTCGGTGAGCAGTTGCGCCCTCGCGATCCTGGCAAAGACCGGGATATTGGCAATGCCAAGCGCCAGCGCCACCTGTGACGTACCCGTACCCAGAATCGCCAACACCGCGATGCCAAGCAGCAGGAAGGGGAAGGCGAGCAGCGTGTCGACGAGGCGCATCAGGATCGCCTCAAGCCAACCGCCCGCGTAACCAGCCATGAAGCCGATGACCGTGCCAACCGCGCCACCGCCGACCACGCCCGCAATCGACACGTACAGCGATATCCGCAGTCCAAACAGAATCCGGCTGAAGATGTCTCGAGAGAGGTCGTCGGTCCCGAACCAGTACTCACCCGACGGCGCCAACAATCGGGAACCCCTGATCTGCTCCGCTTCGCCATAAGGCGCGAGCAGATCGGCGAAGATGGCGACAAACAGCAGCCCACCAAAGACGACGATTCCAATGAATCCCTGCGGATTCTTGACCGTTCGATAGAAGGCGTCAACGGTCAGCGACTCGTCACGCATCCGGCGCAGCCAGCCCTGGTTGATCGGCGGCGCATATTGCGACTCTGTCCGCGTTCGAGCCTGCGCCATGACTAGCCAGCCAAACCAGATACGCGGATTCGTGGATCGAGATAGCCATACGTGATGTCGGCAAACGTGTTCGCCGCCACGAAGAGGAACACCAGAATCGCCAGCATCGCCTGGATCAGGAGGTAATCGCGCCCGTTGATCCCATCGATGATCAGGAAGCCGAATCCAGGACGGGTAAACACGATCTCGACCACGATCGCTCCTGCCAGCAGATTGCCAATCTGCAGTGCCGCAATCGTGACAATCGGAATCAGCGCGTTGCGCAGCGCGTGCTGGAACACGACCTTGCGTGCTTGCAACCCCTTTGCATGCGCTGTACGGACGTAGTCCTGGGCCAGCGCTTCCGCGACCGACGTGCGGACGAACCGCGCCAGTACTGCGGCAGTCACCGACCCCGCCGCGATCGTCGGCAGCACCAGCCGGTGGATGCCGGCGGCAAAGTCCTCAAACACACTGACCCGTCCTGAGACGGGGAACAGGTCTAACTCGACGGCAAAGATCCAGAGCAGAATGATGCCCAACACAAAGTTTGGGATACCCAGCGTGAACAGATTGAACACACTGGCCCCATAATCTGGAGGTTTCTTCGCCCAGACCGCCGCTGCCACACCGAGCGGAATGCCGATCGATAGCGCGAAGATGTAGGCAGCGACAGCCAGCTCAATCGTCGGCGGGAACGACTGCGCGATCAGGTCGCGGACCGGTACGCGTTTGGTGAAGGACTTGCCAAAGTCGAGCTGGACAACGCCGCCGATCCAGTTGCCGTACTGCGTCAGGATTGGGTCGTTGAGACCGAGCTGATCGCGAATCACCTCAACATCTTCCGGCGTGGCATCTTCACCGGCGAGCTGCTGAGCCGGGTCGCCCGGGATCAAGCGGATGATCAGGAAAATGACAATGCTGGCCAGGAACACCACCAACAGGCCCTCGAAGAAGCGCCGAAACAGGTAACGTCCCACGCTCAATCGCCTCGCTCTCGGTCGGTGACTCCGCCGGCCCCGTTGCTGGCCCTGTTAGCTGGGCCAGCGGTGTGTGTCGTCAACGCTCACACAGGCTAGGCGTCCAGCCAGAACTTCTCCATCGACGGGGTGAATCCGGAGACCGCCCAATCGAGGTTCTGCAATCGCTTGTGTCCGGTCCAGATGCCGCTCGCCGTCGCGATCGGCGCCACCCAAGGCTCGCGATCGAGGATGTCGTTGAATTCGTCGAGCAACGCCTGCCTGCCGGATTCAGTGTCAGCCGTGGCGAAGCCGTCAATCATCGCCTGGTACTCAGGCGTCTCATAGGCGCACGAGTTGGGAATTCGCATCTGGTAGTTCATCACCGGCAGCGTCTGCGGGTGCAACCAGTGGAAGCCGTACGTGTTGATGTACGACTCGTGGTCGCCGGCCAGGAAGCGCTCCAGCCAGGCGGGGCGGTCCTGCAGGTGGATCTTGAAGTTGAACCCGGCCTGTTGAGCATCGTTGATGATGATCTGTGCAATCGCGTTGTCCAACGCGCCACGCCAGGTCGAAAGCTCAATCTCTGGCGTCCCGTCGCCATACCCCGCATCGACCATCAGCGCCTTCGCCTCCTCGACATTGAAGTAGCTACGGTCGAACTCGGCCGAGTATCCCGGCGAGTAGTCGGGCCAGAGCACATGCTTCGGCTGCTCGAGTCCGTTGAAGACATCGATCGCGATGCGTTCGCGGTCGATGCAGCGATACAACGCGCGTCGCACGCGAGGATCGTCGAAGACCTCATGTCCCCCGTCGCGACCGGTGCCGACCATGCCGAATACCCAGAGTCCTCGAGCCACACCCAACACCACGTTGTAGTCGGGATTCTGCTCGAAGGCGTCAATCTGCTCGGCCGGGAACGATGGACTGAGATCGATCTCATCCGCTGCCAGGGCCAGCGTCATCGAGTCACGGTCGGGGAACGTCTGGTACGTGATCGCGTCGAGATAGGCCGGATCGTAGAAGTTCTCGTGACGCACGATGCGAGCGAACTGGTCCACGATGTGCGGGTCGGGATCCCACTTAAACGGCCCCGAGGCAGCCACGGTGCCGTAGCCCTCCAGCGAGGCGATCTCATCCGGGTCGTGTACGTGGCCGAAGTTGAGCACGTCGAAAATCGTCGTGCCCGGCCACAGCAGGTGGAAGTTGAGCGTGGTCTTGTCGACCGCCTCAATCCGCTCGACGTACTTGGCCAGTGGTCCCTTCACCTGACTGTTGGGCGTGTCCTCGTGCAGGATCGCCTCAAAGCTGGCCTTGACCGATTCCGCGTCAATCGGGCGCGCGTTATGGAACTCGAGTCCGGGACGAAGTTTGACCGAGAGCACGGTCTGATCGCCGTTGAACTCCCAGGATTCTGCCAGACGCGGTTCCGGCTCCAACGAGTCAAACGGGTAGCGAATCAACGTGTCCCAGACCGGAGTGTGGAACGCGCCGTGCTGCGACTGAGCGTACGGACCGCGATAGCCCGACAGCGCCAGGTCCCAGCCAATGCGCAGTGTGCCGCCGCGCTTGATCGCGTCGTCGGTCTGCGCCGCCTGCGCGACGGCTGCCTGTTGTTGTTGCTGCTGCTCCTGCTCTGCCTGCGGCTGCGCCTGCTGCTGAACCTGTTGTGCAGCCTGCGCCTGCTGTTCCTGTTGCTGCGGGTCGGCCTGCGCAGCGACGGGCTGCGCCTGCTGCTCTTGCTGCTCTTGTTGCTCATCGTCGTCGTCGCCACCGCAACCGACCAGTGCCAGCCCGGCCGCGCCAACGCCAGCTCGCGCTCCGCTCTGCAATAGCGAGCGCCGCGAGATCTGCTGCTGACGAACGCGATTCCAGAATCGCTGATTACTCATAGCCTTGAAGCCTTTCCCATTCAACACTTGTCCCCTGACAGCCAAGTTCTAGGGAGTATCGCGATCCGAGCGCAGCTAATCAACTGACTAGATGAGACAGAAGGTCCAGCTAGGAGGTCTTCACGTTGTCCCCATAAACCCAGGCAACGCCGCATCTGCCACCGCGCTCCCTCTGCAAGAGACTGATGCATATCCTCCGATTCCCCTCTCCCCCCCTTGCGGGGGGAGATGTCACGGAGTGACAGAGGGGGGGCGGCTGGCGACGACCAGATAGGGCCAACAGGCAGGGAACCCCCCTCTGCCTTCGGCATCTCCCCCGCAAGGGGGGAGAAGGGGAGTTATGCATCAGTCTCTGCAAGAGGAAGCTGCCCGAGAGCCTGCTCCCAGTTCTGTGTGACCGCTTTCCCGCCGCAAGTTCCGAAGCGATCGTCGTCCGTTGCCTCTCCCTAATCCCCGCATGCCTCAGCGGGGTTTAGGGAGAGAATGCCTATCGCAATTCGGCGTTACAACCAGTCAGAACAGCCCAATCGCTGCCTAACCGTGGTACTGAATCTGCTGCATCGAGGGGATGCTCAAGACGTCGAATTCGATCCCGCTGAACTTGCTCGACCAGGCCCAGATGTCGCTTCTGGTCACGATCGGCGCAATCCACGGCTCGTTGTCGAGCAGCGTGTTGAACTCCTCCAGCAACTCGTTCCGACGCGCATCAGAATCGGCCGTACCAAAGCTGTCGATCAGTGCCTGGTAGTAGTCCGGACCGTACGCGCAGGAGTTCGGAATCCGCATCTGGAAGTTCATCACCGGCAGCGTCTGCGGATGCAGCGCGAAGAACGCGTACGACGACAGATACGCTTCGTTCCCGGCGTTCAAGAATCGATCGCGACCTACCGCCGCTTCGAGCAACGTGATGTTGATGTTGACCCCCGCCTCGGCGGCGCCAGCCTGGATCACCTGCGCGATCTCATTGGCTTCTCCACCGGTGTGGGCCAGTTCAATCGTCAGTTCGCCCGGACCGTAGCCGGCCTCTTCTAGCAGTGCCGCAGCCTCTTCAGGGTTGAAGTAGTTCCGGTCGCGAGCCTGGTCGTAGCCCGGCGAGAACGGCGGCCAGAGAATGTTCTTCGGTTGGGCCAGGCCCTCAAAAGTTTCGTTCGCCACCCGGTCGCGGTCGATCACCCGATAGATCGCCTGCCGCACCTTCGGATCGGCAAATGCCTCATGTCCACCATTCTCATTCGGAATCACCATGCCCAGCACCCAAATCGCGAGCGTCGGCGGAGCAACCACCACCGTGTAGTCGGGATCCGAGTTGAAGCGTTCGTAGTCGGGCTTGGGCAGGCGGTTGGTCAGGTCGATCTCGCCTGCGCCGAGCGCTAGCGCCATCGCTGTGGCGTCGGGGAACTGATGCAGCTCAATCCCGTCCAAAAGCGCCGGATCGTAGAAGTTCTCGAACCGTTCACCTGATGCGTAATTGTCGACGCGATAGCTGGAAGCGTCAAACTTGAACGGTCCCGAGCCGTTCAGCGAGGAATAGCCGTCGAGATTCGGAATGTCGTCGACGTCGTGGATCTGAGCGTAGTTCAACACGTCGAAGATCAGCGTGCCGCCCCAGGCCAGGTGCAACTGCAACGTCACGTCGTCAATCACATCGACCGATGACACGTACTTCGTCATGATGCCCTTGACCTGGTTGTTGGCCACGCCTTCGTCATCCATCGCTTCCAGGCTGCGCTTGACCTCGGTCGCGTTGAGCGGCTTGCCGTTATGGAACTCCAGGCCTGGTCGCAGCTTCACCTGCAACATGGTCTGGTCGTCATTCAGCTCCCAGCTTTCGGCCAGGTGCGGCTGAGGATCCAGTCCATCCGGCGAGTACTTGGTCAACGTGTCCCAGAACGGGATGTAGAGCGGAATGTGCGCCGACGATGACAGGTACGGGGCTCGATAGGTGGACAGTCCAATGTCGGAACCGATTCTCAGCACGCCGCCGCGGTTGGCGTCGTCGGCAGTCTGCGCCACCTGCGGTTGGTCTTGCTGTTGTACCTGCTGCGGCTGATCTTGCTGAGGCTGTGCCTGCTGTTCGGCCTGAGGCTGCGGTTGCGGCTGATCCTGCTGCTGTTGCGCGACCGCCTGCTGTTCCTCGTCGCCATCGCCGCAACCCACCAGGGCCAGTCCCGCTGCGCCAAGCCCAGCTCGCGCGCCCGACTGCAACAGGCTGCGCCGGCTCAGTTCCTGCTCGCGAAGCCGCTTCCAATACTGTTTGTCGCTCATGTGGTTCCCATTTCCGTTAGTCCGACGCGACCGTGCGACGGATTGCCAAAGTATGCCGAACCAGTCGCGCGTTCTCAAGTGCTTCGCCTACACGTACGGATTCTGGCACCTGTAGGGGCGACCCTTGTGGTCGCCCGCGTTGGTGATTGCGAGACTGGTCAGAAGGGATCTGCAGAGCGGGCGACCACAAGGGTCGCCCCTACAGAGATTGCTAACGCAATGCCTCCGCGACCGCTGCGCCGAGCTCGGCAGTCGAAGCGGTTCCACCAATATCGGGCGTCCGCGGAGCGCCGCTGGACGGATCGAGCACAGCCTCGATCGCTCCCAGAATCGCGTCATGCGCCCCTTGGTGGCCGAGGAAGTCCAGCATCATCGCGCCGCACCAGATCTGGCCGATCGGGTTGGCAATTCCCTGACCGGCGATATCGGGCGCCGAGCCATGCACCGGCTCAAACAGCGACGGAAACGCACCGTCCGGATTCAGATTCGCGCTGGGCGCGATCCCAATCGTGCCCGTGCAGGCCGGCCCCAGATCGCTGAGGATGTCGCCGAACAGGTTGCTGGCCACCACCACATCAAAGAAATCGGGACGCTGGACGAAATGAGCCGTCAGGATGTCGATGTGAAACTTGTCAACCTCCACTTCGGGATACTCCGCCGCCATTTCCTCAACCCGCTCGTCCCAGAACGGCATCGTGATCGCGATCCCATTGGACTTCGTCGCACTCGTCAGGTGTCGTTTCGGACGTGACTGCGCGAGGTCAAAGGCATACTTCAACACGCGGTCAACGCCAACCCGAGTCATCACCGTTTCCTGCATCACCATCTCGCGCTCGGTCCCTGAGAAGATCCGACCGCCGATGCTCGAGTACTCGCCCTCCGTGTTCTCTCGCACGATGTACATGTCAATCTCACCCGGCTCACGCGCGCTGCCGTCGCGGCGCACCACCGGAGCGACTATCCCGGGCATCAGACGCGCCGGTCGCAGATTGATGTACTGATCAAACTCACGACGGAACTGCAACAGCGATCCCCACAACGAAACATGGTCGGGAATCTTCTCCGGCCAACCGACCGCGCCAAAGAACAACGCGTCATGCCCGCCAATCTGATTCTTCCAGTTGTCGGGCAGCATCTGGCCGTGCTGTTCGTAGTAATCCCACGACGCAAAGTCGAAGTAGTCAAAGTCCAGGTCAATCTCAAACTTCGTGGCCGCCTCCTCAAGCACGCGTATCCCTTCAGGCACGACTTCCTGGCCAATCCCGTCGCCTGGAATCACCGCGATCCGCTTCGTACTCATCGTGACCAGTCCTTTGCTTCTCCGGGTGGTATCAACAGAACGTTATTGCCAATGCGCATGGATGCCAACATCCCATGCCGGCCAGGTCTTGACTCTCTCGCTCCCCCTCGCAGAGACCGATGCACAACTCCCCTTCTCCCCCCTTGCGGGGGAGATGCCGAAGGCAGAGGGGGGGTCCCTGCCTGTTGGCCCTATCTAGTCGTCGCCAGCCACCCCCTCCGTCACTCTGTGAAATCTCCCCCCGCAAGGGGGGTAGAGGGGAAGCAGAGGATTTGCATCAGCCTCTGGGCCGTCTGCCTCGGATTGCATTCGCACTGTCCCATGCAACTGATCAAACCATCTGTGACCGGCAGAGTCCGACGTTCCGTACGTTAGCCTCGGCAGCACCGTTTGGCTGAACCAGAGGCAGCCCCAGAGGAGGCCGAGCATGGCGACATTCGTACTGATCCACGGCGCATACCAGGGTGGCTGGATCTGGTCGCCCGTCGTGACTCGACTGCAGGACGCTGGACACCGCGTGTTGGCCCCGTCCCTCGACGGCTGCGCCGAGCGCTCGGCGCAGGTCAGGCCCGGCATCACGACCGAGACGCACGCAGAGGAAATCGCTGAACTCCTGCGCTACGAGGACCTGAGCGACGTTGTGCTGGTCGGTACCTCGTCGGGCGGCATGGTGCTGGCCAGGGTCGCCGAATTGGCGCGAGACCGAATCCAGCGGTTGGTCTTCGCCGATGCTCTCGCTCTCTTCAACGGAGAAAAGATCCGCGACATCGTCATGGGAGCCGCAGCAACCGACACCGAAGTCTCAACGGGACCGCCACCCGGCAGCATGCTCGAAACACTGCGGGCAAGCATGGAACCCGACCTGGCCGCCTGGGCCGCCGATCGGTTCGGTCTGCACCCGGTTGCAGCCTTCAACCAGCCAGTCGTGCTCGATTCGTTCTGGGAACAGTCCTGGGACACGACCGTGATCTGGTGCCGCCAGGCGCCCAACCCCGGCGAGGCGCACCAGCGCCGCTGCGCCGAGAAGCTCGGCGCAAGCTGGCGCGAACTCGATACCGGCCATTACCCGATGCTCAGCACGCCGGACCAATTGACCAACCTGATCCTTGGCGGCTGACATTGGCTTCACAGGCCTTCCAAGAACATCCTCGAGTCCGAGGGCTACCGGGTCATACGTGTTTTGGAACAACGAGGTCCTCACTGGCCTATCCGCCGTGGCGGACGCCATCCTCAGGGAGCTGGAACCGCCGGAGTAAGGGACCCTCACCCCAGCCCTCTCCCTTCCAGGGAGAGGGAGTAAGAGGCCCCGGCCCGCTCCCTCCCAAGTTCCCTCTCCCCATAGGGGAGAGGGTTAGGGTGAGGGGGCGAGGAGCGCGCCAACTATGAGCGACCTCACCTCCCGCGCTCGACGACTCCGACGTGACGCTACCGACGCTGAGCGCGCCCTTTGGTCGATCCTCCACGGTCGACAGCTGGCCGGCTACAAGTTCCGCCGCCAAACCCCGATCGGACCCTACATCGTCGATTTCGTCTGCAAGCAACAGCGATTGATCGTCGAAGTCGACGGCGGCCAACATCAGGATCAGAGGTCGTACGACGACAAGCGGACGCAAGCGCTCGAGTCGGAGGGCTACCGAGTCATACGCTTCTGGAACAACGAGGTCCTCACCGACCTATCCGCTGTGGCGGACGCCATCCTTATGGAACTGGAACCGTCGGAGTAAGGGACCCTCACCCCAGCCCTCTCCCTGGAAGGGAGAGGGAGTAAGAGGCCTCGGCCCGCTCCCTCCCAAGTTCCCTCTCCCCAAAGGGGAGAGGGTTAGGGTGAGGGGTCTGCTTGCAGGGTAGGCAAAGACGTGCCGGTGGCGACCTCAGAAGGGCAGTTCGTGCCGCTGCTCGGCGATGCGGAACTTCAGCTTGTTGCTCGGCGACTGCGAAGGGAACGGGTCCATCGGCAGCTCGTTGTAGGGTCGGGCGAAATCGATTTTGAAGTAGTGAACCAGCATCAACATGTTCATCGCCAGGTGCAGCTCCGACCAACGGAACCCGAGGCATGAGTGTGTGCCCAGCCCATAGGGCGCGTACCCTTCGCCTACGTGTTCGTTTCGCGGTTCCACGTAGCGTTCGATGTCGAAGGTCCACGGATCGGGGAACACGTCCTCCATGTAGTGGGGAGCCGTGTTGGCAATGTAGATCGAGGAGCCGACCGGCAATTCGTGGCCCTCGACCACGACCGCATTCATCACCGTGCGCATCGCCATCGGGACGATCGGGCTCATCCGCAGGCTCTCCATCAGCACCCGATGCGTTACGTCGATGTTGTCCAGCGTCAGGTCGGCATCGGTCGGATCGCCTTCCGCGAATAAGGCGTCGGCCTCGGCAGTCACACGGTCATACAAATCGGGGTTCGACACGAGCCAATAGAGCGCGAAGCCAAGCTGATCGCCCATGTACATGCTGGCCATCAACATCGTGCCCATGGGCACGCCCAGGTCGGTCTGGGGCAGAAACTGCGGATCGGATGTATGCAGGCTGAGGTAGTTGTCAACCACGTCGCGCGGCTTGCCCAGCCGTTGGCCGGGAGTATGAGCTTGCAGGATGCGGTCCACGAGCCGATCGGTGACCTTCGCCCGGCGCTTCGCCGTCGGTGTGCGCAGCATGAAGCTCGGCAGCATCTTGGCCAAGGCGACGTTCAGCACCCGCATCTTGTGTTTCAACACATCGTTGATCAGGTCTTGCGTGTGGGTACTGGTCAGCAGCGGCGATACTTGCGCGTTCATCAGTGGTCGCAGCATTCGCTGCGCCGGGATCGCCTGACCCACCTGCCAACTCGCCATGTGTGAGCGAGCATTGGCGTAGGTCTCGTCCAAACGATTGACCAGTGTCGAACGTGCATAGGCGGGCTGCATCGCCTTGCGATAGCGAAAGTGGTCGGCCCCGTCCATCGAGTGGATCGATCGCGCCGAGCCGTATACCTCGTTGACGCCCTGGAAGTAGTCGCTGGACCTGAGGTACGTTCGCCCCTGGCGGTGCGCCCAACGGTTCATCTGTAGTCCGGCGAGGACAATGAGCGGGTCCTGGAAGGGACGCGGCAGTTCGAAGACCGGACCGTGCTTCTCGGCGAGTGAGGCGAAAAACGCCGGCAACCGTCCTTTGCGAAGATGACGATTGAATAGCATCTCGCGCAGCGGCACGCGTGGAATCGGTTTCGTCAGTGGGGCGCGCTGCAGCACTGGCGCGGCGATGCTCTCGCTGACGGCATCGCCAATCGCCCGTCCGATCAGGTCCATTTTGCAGACCAGTCGGATGCGCTGTTCAAGCTCGTCGTCGATCTGGTACATCAAATGGAAGACGTCGCAGGCGTTGACCAGGGCGACGACGACTGCGTCGCGTGGATCCGGGATCTCGTCGGCAAAGATGATCCTGGTCAGCCGCGCCTGCACGAATTCGCCCGCTGAGTACTCTTGCGCCGATTCGCCGCGCCGGTAGTGCTTCGTGAACGTATAGAACTCACCAGGGTGGAGGTCGAGAATCTCTCGCCGCACCAGCGCGGTCAGCGCCTGCGAAATCACCTGTTCGGACTGTGGAGCCAAGCGCTCGACCCAGTAGCGAGCTGTCTGTGAATCTGTTTCGGCGGCAATCTCGCGCAGGATTGGGTCCAACAGCGGGTGACCGGTTTCGGTCGCATCGAGGATGATCAATGACTCCAGGTCGGTGTCGATGCGGCCGATCAACGACAGTTCAGCCAATGCGGCGCCGGCCATGGCGCAATTGAGGTTCCAACCCGGCACCTGGTGGAAGTAGCCGCTTTCCTCGTTGAGCAGCGCCAACAGCAACTCTTCCGGCAGACTCAGGGTCTGGACGGCACTGGTGGATTCCGGTTCATGTGTGAGAGTCATTGGTTGCCTCTGCAGAGCTAACGACACTATATGCGGTCGGCCGCCAGCATTCCCCGCTCCGCCGATGCACAGGAGCGCGTGGGATCATGGAGGCGGCTCTGCGTTGGAAGTAGGGAGTGGCCGCTGCCGGTAGACCTCTGAAAACTCCCGAATCCCCTCTCCCCCCCTTGCGGAGAACGATGCACAACTCCCCTTCTCCCCCCTTGCGGGGGAGATGCCGAAGGCAGAGGGGGGTTCCCTGCCTGTTGGCCCTATCTGATCGTCGCCAGCCGCCCCCCCTCTGTCACTCCGTGACATCTCCCTCCGCGAGAGACTGATGCACAACTCCCCTTCTCCCCCCTTGCGGGGGAGATGCCGAAGGCAGAGGGGGGGTCCCCTGCCTGTTGGCCCTATCTGGTCGTCGCCAGCCGACCCTCCCCCTCTGTCACTCCGTGACATCTCCCCCCGCAAGGGGGGGGGGGAGAGGGGAATCGGAGGATATGCATCAGTCTCCGCAAGGGGGGGAGATGGGATTCGGGAGTCTTCAAATGTCTCCTGCCGGCGGATAGAGGCGAGGGGAGGTCGTCGCATTCGCGACGACCTCCCCTGAGTCCATATGCGACGGCGCTGTTTCGTACCCGCGAGCGAGGGGCAATCATCTGCCGTCGGACGTCGCGGGACCGCTATTCCATGACGCAATACGCCGTGTAGGTCACGCCTGTGTAGCCGTCGGGAGGCCCGAACGGATTCGGATCGTCCCAATCGCTCCACCCGCCGCCGCAGTATTCGTCCAGACTCGGCCTCGACAGGCCCGTCAGCCACGCGGTGTACCCGTAGTCGGAGGGAATGTTGCCCGCTTCCAGACGGTAGGTATAGCCCTGCTGCGTCTCCGTGGCATATTTGTGGTGCTTCGCGCCCATGTACACCGTCACCGTTGTACCGTCTGAAACCAGCATTAGGCGATCGAAGCCCTGGTCCATGAGTAGCTGTGGTTTGATGTAAATGTTCCAGCCATCTGTCACTCTCCAGTCATCGGTGTTAAGCACTGCGTACGCGCTGATCGATGTGTGTTTACCGACCTTCAGCTCCGAGTAACCATTCACAGCCGCCGGCATTGTGGTCGCTGTGCCGCTGTTAGCGCCCTGCAGGATAGGAGTCAGATTAAGAGTCGCAAGGATGTCACCAGTCAGGTATAGATCACACGAAGTCGTGTTCGGATTGTCGCTACCAAGACCACACGGCGTGCTGTATTCGTTCCAACCCGAGATCACAGGTGGAGTCTGCGCGGTTGCTGGAGCCGACATCGCAGCGAACAGCGCGGCTGCGATGATCAACAGTCCCAGAGGGATCAGCGCCGACCGGCGGCCCAGCGCGAGGCGACTTCTATTGCGAGAAGGAGTTACCCCCCCCCCACATTCTGGAGTTGAACGTCTGCATGACTGCCGCTCCCTTGCTGTACACCTTGGCTACCGGAGCCCGGTCGCTCACGATGTCAAGCCAAGCTAGCAGTTTGCGATCAGCTTCTCAACACGCGCAAAACCGTCAGGGGACGTCGCCCCGCATCCTTATGTGTCTGAGTCCTTGCTGTATTCGATAGCAAACCTCACGTGTTTGCTATTACTGTTCTTCACAGGTCTTAACAGGCCGCTCAACTACGGAAAGCAGGCGGCAAGTTGGCCATCATCGACGAGTGTACACACGCTGAGCGGAGATCGCGCGCAGGTCCAGTCAGCGAATGGGCGGAATCTCGAGCGTTGGATCCGATACCTGAGGCCCCGGCCGTGATGCAGTCGTAGAACGCTTTGAACAACTCCCCTTCTCCCCCCTTGCGGGGGAGATGCCGAAAGCCTGCCCCTGGCCTGAACAGGGGGCAGAGGGGGGTGCGCTGTTCGGGAGCCCTATCTGCTCATCATCCGGCGACCCCCCTCTGTCACTCCGTGGCATCTCCCCCCGAAAGAGACTGGTGCACAACTCCCCCTCTCCCCCCTTTGAGGGGGAGATGCCGAAGGCAGAGGGGGGGTCCCTGCCTATTGGCCTTATCTGGTCGTCGCCAGCCGCCCCCCCTCTGTCACTCCGTGACATCTCCCCCCGCAAGGGGGGGGGGGGGGAGAGGGGAATCGGAAGATATGCATCAGTCTCCGCAAGGGGGGGAGAGGGTATAACGGGGTTGTTCACGCGAACGGGTGGATATGTCATGCCCGATCACGAAAACGTTCGTCCTGCTGAACCATTTACAGGTCGGAGTGCGAAGTGGCGGTACGCTCGCCTCTCCGACGGTTGAGTCAACCGTCATTTTGCAGGAGCGGACAATGAGCGACGCAACCGGTCCCCGCAGTCCCCGTTCAGCCCCGACCTACTTGCCAGCCTTTGCAGCAGCGGCGTACACCCGCCGACCCATGAAGGTCCCCGTGGCCAGCACGAGCTAGGCGGCGCCGACCCCTACTCGTTCTGCTCGCCCTCGCGCTGTAGCGACGTCGACAACGGCTCTGTAACACCTCGAATGCGCCGGCGCGTTGGCGTCGGCGTCCAGGTTTTTTTCTTCGCCTGGCAAGGATCACCTCATGGGAACCCCCGAACCGAGACACAGCGTTGCTGTCGCAATCCTGAGACGGATCGGCAGGCGAAGGCTGGCTCAGACGGCGAGTTGGCTCGTCGCGCTGGGGCTAATCGCGCTGGTGTTCGCCGCGACGTCCCACGAGGCGTCGGCAAGTGTCCAGGCGAATCTCGGCATGGGTGCGATCGACGCGGAGGGCAACTTCCTCGGGACGGTGCATCACTCCAAGGAGTTCTACGTCAACGAAGGAGATCCGATCAGGATCGAGGTCGGACATGTGAACGCGCCGGAGAATGTGAACGGGATCGGTCGCGACGTCGATTTCAACATATTCATCGAAGATTCCAACACCGGCAACGGCGGTTGGCACGCGACCTCGGGCCATTACATCCGCACCCTCCCCGCCAACCAGCCCCACGTCCATATCGAGTTTCCCACACGATCGAACACTGCCGCGGGCGACGGCGACAACGTGGTCGAGGTCCACCTCCTGGCGGACTATTCGATCACCACCCACCCACGACAGAACTACGTGACCGGGGCCAACTACTTGAAGTTCGTCATCCGCGACGGCGACGACGATCCCAACGCGACGCCAACTCCCACGCAGCAGCCGGAGCCAGAGCAACTGCCAGCGGGTCACCCGCGACTCAAGTACGCCACGTTGATCGAAACTCTGGAAACCAAGATCGCGGAACAAACCAATGATGTGCTGAAGAACTTCTACAAGGGTTGGTGGAAGCAAGTCCTGAAGGCGTTCGGCCATCCTCAGCACAAGAACTACCAACCAGCCGCGTTCACCGCGTCGCGGGCGCGTCAGTGGCATACAGGCGGCTTTGGCGACATTTGGCGCGAGATCGCCGACGCGCTGGACTACGTCGAGTCCTATGTACCCGGCACGACCGTAGAACCGCCGCCGGACCCGGTACCCGAGATCACGATCAGCGGCGGCAGTGGGATCACCGAGGGTCAGACAGCCAGCTTCACGATCACTGCGGACCCCGTGCCAACGAGTGCGATCACGGTCAACGTGGCCGCCACTCAGAGCGGCAACTGGGGCGCGACCGGCGCGGCGACAGTCAGCGTCAGCAGCGCCACGACCACTTATGTCATCAGAACCGCGGACGACAGCACCGACGAACCCGACGGCTCGGTGACCGCCACCGTCCAATCGGGCAGCGGCTACACGCTCGGAACGTCGTCATCGGCGACGGTTACGGTCTCGGACAACGACCTTCCGCCGCCGGTGGTCCTGCCTGTCGTCACGATCACGGGTGGAGGCACGATCGCCGAGGGCGGCTCGACCAGCTTCACCATCTCCGCCGATACCGCGCCGGACAGCCCGATCACGGTGAACATCGGCTTAGCTCAGACGGGAGCCTACGGCGCGACCGGCGCTAGCACGGTGTCCTTGAGCGGGACCTCAGCGTCGTACACCGTCTCGGTTCCCAACAACAACATTGACCAAGCCAACGGGTCGGTGACCGTCACGGTCAACAGCGGCACGGGCTACACGGTTGGAACCAACTCAACGCGGACTGTCGCAATCACCGATAACGACGTTCCTCAGATCACGATCAGCGGAGGCAGCGGTATCACCGAGGGTGGCACCGCGTCCTTCACGATCACTGCCAACCCCGTTCCCGCCAGTGCGATCACGGTCAATGTTGGCGTGTCGGAGAGCGGCGCGTTCGGCGCGTCGGGATCTGCCACAGTCAGCGTCAGCACCGCGACGACGACATACACCATCTCGACCACCAACGATGATGTTGACGAACCCAATGGCTCAGTCACTGCCACAGTCCAGTCCGGCAGCGGCTATACGCTCGGTTCGCCGTCATCGGCGACGGTGACCGTCGCCGACAACGACGTCCCGCCGCCGGTGGTGCTGCCAGTCGTCACCATTACAGGTGGTAGCACAATCGCCGAGGGCGGCTCGACCAGCTTCACCATCTCTGCCGATACCGCGCCGGACAACCCGATCACGGTGAACATTGGCCTGTCGCAGTCGGGAGCCTTCGGCGCGACCGGATCGAGCACGGTCTCATTGAGCGGGACTTCGGCGACGTACACCGTCTCGGTTCCCAACAACAACATCGATCAAGCCGACGGCTCGGTGACCGTCACGGTCAACAGCGGCACGGGCTACACGGTTGGCTCATCCTCAAGCCGGACCGTTGCCATCATCGACAACGACGTGCCGCAGATCACGATCAGCGGAGGCAGCGGGATCACCGAGGGCGGCACAGCGTCCTTCACGATCAGCGCCAGCCCGGTTCCCGCCAGTCCAATCACGGTCAACGTTGGCGTGTCGGAGAGCGGTAGCTGGGGTGCTTCAGGCGCAGCCACTGTTAGCGTCAGCTCGACGACGACGACCTACACCATCTCGACCACCAACGACGACGTTGATGAACCCAACGGCTCAGTCACTGCGACAATCCAATCAGGCAGCGGCTACACGCTCGGTTCGGCGTCATCGGCGACGGTCGCTGTCTCGGACAACGACGTCCCGCCGCCTGTGGTGCTGCCTGTCGTCACGATTAGCGGTGGCAGCACGATCGCCGAGGGCGGCTCGACCAGCTTCACCATCTCCGCCGATACCGCGCCGGACAGCCCGATCACGGTGAACATTGGCCTGTCGCAGACGGGAGCCTACGGTGCGACCGGCGCCAGCACGGTCTCATTGAGCGGAACTTCGGCGTCGTACACCGTCTCGGTTCCCAACGACGACATTGACCAAGCCAACGGCTCGGTGACCGTCACGGTCAACAGCGGCACGGGCTACACGGTTGGGACGAACTCGACGCGAACCGTGTCGATCACCGACAACGACGTGCCGCAGATCACGATCAGCGGAGGCAGCGGGATCACTGAGGGCGGCGCCGCTTCCTTCACGATCAGCGCCAGCCCGGTTCCCGCCAGTGCGATCACCGTCAACGTCGGCGTGTCGGAGAGCGGCGCGTTCGGCGCGACGGGCGCCGCCACAGTCAGCGTCAGCTCGGCGACGACGACTTACACCATCTCGACAACCAACGACAACGTTGACGAGCCCAATGGCTCAGTCACTGCGACAGTCCAGTCCGGCAGCGACTATACGCTCGGTTCGCCCTCGACAGCGACTGTCACGGTCGCCGACAACGACGTTTCGCCGCCGACCACGGGCAACGCGGACACGCTGATTGTGTCGGTCTCGTACAACCTCGACATCACGCGTCCAGGCGAAACGATGCGCTTCAAGATCACCCTGAGCGAAGCGGCCGAGCAAGATGTCACCGTGAAGTTCACCATCAACTCCAGTGGGCTGTGGCTGGACTGGGACTACCAGGTCAAGACTTCGAGCCCGTTGACGATTGCCAAGGGCGCGGATCACGGCTGGATCGAGATCGAGATTCTGGAGGACGCGCTCATCAGCGGCTGGCCGCAAATCTACGTGAGCCTCGACAGCGTCAGCGGCGCGAAAGGATTCGGCCAGGATTGGTCCAGCGGCAGCGTTCGCGAATAGGTTGCCTTCGCTTCTCCCCTCATGGAGACCTTTGAAATACTCCCGAATCTCCTCTCCCCCCCTTGCGGGGGGAGATGTCACGGAGTGACAGAGGGGGGGTCGGCTGACAATGACCAGATAGGGCTCCCGAACAGCGGACCCCCCTCTGCCTTCGGCATCTCCCCCGCGAGGGGGGAGAAAGGGAGTTTTTCGAAGGCCTCCTCTTGCAGGGAAAAGGGGAGTGATGCATCGGCCTCCGTTAGTCAGTACGGTTCACTCGCTGGACCTTTGGCAGCCAACTCCTCAGGCGTTATCCTGAAGAGGCGGAGGCATTGTGGATTCTTGCCGTCGACCGTTGTTGGCGTTGGCGGTGGCCGTGTTGCTTTCGGTCGTGGCTGTGCTGCCTGGTCTTGCCGACGAGGACGTTGGCGACGGGCTCGCGCCGGACACCCTTGGCGGGGGAGGGCTGGCGTATCCCGTGCTCGGATCGCTGCTGAGCGGCGTCGCCGAGGACTATCTCGCCGCCTCGGGCGCCAGCCCAGGCGACCCGCTTATGGACAGTCCGGCCACACCACATGCGCCGGGCGACGCCGACAACTACGCCGCCACGATGTTCGGTCTGTCGATCACGGTCGAAGGCGATGTGCAGCGAGTCGTTGATCTGATCACGGCCAACGGCGGAGACGTGCGCAACGTCGTGGACGGCTACATCGAGGCCTTCGTGCCGGCCTCGGCGCTGCCGGCCCTGGCCGCAGTGGGCGGCGTGACTTGGGCGCGTGAAATGGCGCGACCATTCAGGACGACGGGCCGGACCACCAGCAGCGGTGTCGGGGCCCACTTCGCCAATGACTGGCACGCGCAGGGCATCACTGGGCGCGGCGTCAAAGTCGGCGTGATCGATACGACGACGACCTTCACATCCAAGGACGGATTTTATGGATTGGTAGGTGCGCAGAGCGACGGCGACCTTCCTCAGACAATCGTTGGCCGCTGCTACACGGACATCAGCAAGCCCACCAGCGACCTCAGCAACTGCTATGGCCGTGGGTCGCTCTTCTCGCTCTTCGCCGGGAGTTCCCACGGCACCGCCGTAGCTGAGATCGTCATGGACATGGCGCCCGACGCCAGCCTCTACATCGCCAATCCCGGTACCTGGGCCGACCTCCACTCGACCGTCCAGTGGATGAAGCAGCAGGGCGTCCAAGTCATCGTCTACTCGGTTGTTTGGGCCTTCCACGGCGGCGCCGACGGCGTTTCGCCGCACCCAATCAGCCCGCTCAATACGGTCAAGTGGGCAGCCGACAACGGCATCCTCTGGGTCAACGGAGCTGGCAACTATGGCCAACGGGCTTGGTACGGACCGTTCAACGACTCCGACAACGACAAGAAACACGAGTTTCTGAGCGGGAATGAATGTCAATCCTTCAGCATGAGGAAGGACGACAGCGTCGCCATCAACCTTCGCTGGGACGACACTTGGGGCGGCGCATCCAAAGACCTCGCGATTCATTTCGTCAAAGATCCCTGCACCGCCGCCGAGACGCTGGTCGCTAGCGAGAGTGATCCCCAGTCGGGCGGGGCCAGTCACTTTCCAGCCGAGTACCGCCGGTTCACCGCACCGCAGACTGGCAGGTTTGGCATTCAGATCGTCCTCAAGAGTGGCAGCGCTCCAAGTTGGATTCAAGTCATACGCTTCGGTTACGGGACGTTGCCGATTGCGACCGCCCGCGGCAGTATCGCTAGCCCAGGCGATAGTCCGCATCAAGGCGTCTTGGCAGTCGCCGGCGCCAAGTCTCACATCAAGTACACCCCGGAGCCGTACAGCAGCCAGGGCCCGACGCCGGACAATCGACAGAAGCCCGACATCACCGGCGCAACCAACGTGGCGACAAACCGGGGCGGCGTCTTTGCTGGTACCAGCGCTGCGGCCCCGCACATCGGTGGTCTGGCCGCGCTGATTTTGCAGCAAAGCCCCGAGTTCACCCCAACTCAGTCCGCCACCTATCTGGAATCGCACGCCTACGCCGGTTCTAAGAGCAAGCCCAACTATCAGACTGGCTACGGCTTCGCGCAGCTCCCGAATCATTCCTGTCTCGGCGGACTCGTTGGTGGCCGAGCGACAACCGGCCGCTGGACGACATATTGCAGATCAGCCATCGACGCGAACAGGAACAGTTGGTACTACGTCTTCAGCCTGTCGGCTCAAACGGCCGTGACCATCGATCTGGCGTCCAACATCGACGGACTCCTCAACCTCCGACAGGGCTACAACAACCAAGCTGGCACGGTCCTGCACTCGGATGACAACAGCGGTACCGGTACCAACGCTCGAATCAGTCAGACCCTCGCCGCCGGCACCTACACGCTTGAGGCGACCACGGCCGCGGACGCACAGAGCGGCGACTTCACGTTGACCGCCACCGGCCCGCCCGAGCTACCGCTCATCACTGTCCGCGGCCCGTCCGAAGTGGCCGAAGGCGATACTGCCACCTATACCGTCTCGGCAGAGCCCAAACCAACCGCGCCGTTGGTCGTATCCGTTGGCGTCGTCCCACACGGCGACTTCGGAGTCTCCACTGCTCGACACACCGTCACCATTCCAGTGACCGGCAGCCAAACCTTTGAGATTGACACCAGCAACGACGAGATCGATGAACAACACGGCTGGATGGAAGTCAGTATCATCTACGGCCGCACCTACGTCTTTTCCCCAACCGACAAATACGTACAAACGAGGGTCATGGACGATGACTCGAACCAGTGCTCTACCGTCCTCACCGCCGATGGCACGACGCAAGGTCACTGGTCAGACACGTGCCCCTCGACCGACCGCACCAACAGGAACGCCAGCTACTACTCGTTCGAAGTCAAGCAGCGTAGCTCTGTCGACATCCGCTTGCGCTCGATCCGAGACAATGTGTTGTACCTCCGGGAAGGCAAGGACAGCAAGAGCGGCATTTACATCTACAACAACGACGACGAACATGGCGCGACCCGCAATGCTCGCATCAACCAGAGTTTGAGCCCCGGCTGGTACACGATCGAAGCGACGACATACTCGCAAGGAGTGACGGGTCCCTTCTCGCTCCAGATCAGCGGACTAGGCAGCGGCTCATCTGTTCCCGAAATCAGCATCGCCCAGGGCGCGGATGTCGTCGAAGGCGCCAATGCGACGTACACAATCTCGGCCTCGCCCGCACCGACATCAGACTTGTCGGTCCCGATCACTGTCGCCGATAGCGGCGACTTCGCCGACTCCGGTCAGGCCGGAGCGCGCACGGTGACGATCACGAGTGGCACAAGTTCGGCGACGCTCACTGTGACCACCGACAACGACGCGGTCGATGAAACGGACGGCACGATCACGGCAACGCTCGATACCCCGGCCGCCAACGCGGGCTACACCGTGTCGAGTAGCGCCGGTTCGGCGGTGGTAGCCGTGTCCGATAACGACGGTGTGGCCGAGCCGCCGTTGGTCAAGTACGCCGCGTTGGTTTCGCGTATCAAGACGCAGTACATCCCGAGCCCCAGCTACACGGGCGAGGACCATGACTTCAAGCGGGTGCTCAAGACGTTGAAGGATCCGACCTACGAGAGCTACAACGGCTCGTTGGTGAGTGAGCAAGAGGCGATCAATCGTCGCACCCTGCCCAGCGACAATCCACGCTGGGAAGGGGTGTCCGATGCAATTGCGTACACCAACGCATACGTACCGCCGACCAACAACGGACCAACCGTGAGCATCGTGTCGGACGGCGACATCACCGAAGGCGCGTTCGCCGCATTCTCGATCACTGCGACGGCGGCGACTTCTGTGACGGTCAATATGGAAGTCACCGTGACCGGGGCCTTCGGCGTGACCAACGGTCCCGCGAGCGTGACGCTGACCGTCGGCGGCACGGGTGCAGTTTCGTTTACGACGTTCAATGACTCCGTCGACGAAGCCGATGGCACCGTGACGGTGGCCATCCAGCAACATGCCGACTACACGATCGGTACGAATGGCACCGCGACACTGACGATCGCCGACAACGATGTGCCAGTCGTGAGCATCGTCTCCGATGGTGCTGTCAGCGAAGGAACGGCGGCGAGTTATACGGTTTCGGCCAATCCGACTCCGTACCAGGCGCTGACCGTACCGATCACCGTGACAGACAGCGGCGACTTCGCTGAATCCGGCCAGACTGGTGCCCGAAGTGTGACCGTTCCCACGACTGGCAGCGTGCAGTTGACCGTCACGACTGACGACGACTCGGTTGACGAGTCCGACGGGACGATGACGGCGTCGTTGAACGCCTCGGCAGCGGACGCGGGCTACACGGTGTCGAATACTGCTGGGTCGGCGGTCGTCATAGTCTCCGACAACGATGTGCCGGAAGTGAGCATCGTCAAGGGCGCTGACATCAGCGAAGGCGTGAATGCGACCTTTACCGTCTCCGCCAGTCCCACGCCGCGTGACCCGCTCACCGTAGCAATCACGGTCACGGACAGCGGCGACTTCGCTGACAGCGGCCAAGACGGCGCAAGGTCAGTGGTGATACCTACATCCGGTAGCGTCACATTGACAGTCACGACGGACGACGACTCGACCGATGAAGCCGACGGCACGATCACCGCAGCGTTGGACACGCCGGCCGCAGACGCGGGTTACACGGTCAAGGCCATTGCCAGCTCGGCAGTCGTAAATGTCGCAGATGATGACGGCACGACAACGGCGCAGCATCCGACAGAGAAGTATGCCGCATTAGTGCAGTCGTTCTACGACCGCATTACGGCCAATAGTCAACACGGCAACAGCGCTGCCGGCGGCTGGAACAAACGCTTCCTCAAGGCGATGGGGCACGCCGAGTACGTCAACTATCCGCAAGCCGCTGCGACGGTGCAGGATGCGCAGGATCGTTGGCAGAACGGGGCGAACACGTCCTGGGACGGCACGGTTGACGCGATCACCTACGCCGAGCAATACTTCGCCGGTACGACCACGACGGTGAACCCCGAGATCACGATCACGGCTGGTTCGGGCGTGACTGAGGGCGCAGCGGCGACGTTCACTGTCAACGCCGACTCGGCCCCGACCACCAACCTGGACGTCTCGGTCACGGCCACCGACAGCGGTGCGTTTGCCAGCGCCAGTCAGGCCGGCTCGCGAACTGTCACGATTCAGTCTGGGGCGACCAGCGCGACGCTCTCGGTCGTCACTGCCAACGACGCCGTCGACGAGGCCGACGGTACGATCAGCGCTGAGGTGCAGTCGAGTAGCGGATACACGGTTGGCAGCGCGTCGTCAGCGTCGGTCGCCGTCGCTGACAACGATGTCCCGGTGGTCAGCATCACTTCAGACGGCAATGTGACAGAGGGAACAGCAGCGAGCTTCACCGTCGCGGCCAGTCCAACGCCGTACCAGGCACTGACGGTTGCGATTACCGTCGCCGATAGCGGCAACTTCGCCGATACGGGCCAAGCAGGGGCGCGATCTGTGACCGTTCCTACGACGGGAAGCGTGAAACTCACGATCACCACCGACAACGATTCCGTAGACGAGACCGACGGCACAATCACCGCGACCCTCGATGCACCGGGCGCGAGCGCGGGTTACACGCTATCGACGACAAACGGATCGGCTACGGCGACCGTCTCGGACAATGATGTCACGACCGCTGTATCCCCATTGGTCAAGTACGCAAGTCTGATCGCGCGGATCAAGACGGACGTGCAGAGTCCGAACTACAGCAATGAGCCGCACGACCTCAGTCGAGTACTGAAGACGCTCGGCGATCCGGCCTACTTGAGCTACAACGGCAACGTGGTCGGCGTGCAAGAGGCGATTAACCGTCGAACGCGGCCGTCTCGTAACACACACTGGGACGGCATCCCTGAGGCGATTCAGTACAAGCTCGACTACGACGCCGGGACGTTGATCACGCCACCGCCTAGTACGGACCCTGTGGTCCAGATCGCAGGCGGCGCGGCCGTGACCGAGGGTAGCGCTGCGACGTTTACGATCAGCGCGGACCAGACGCCTGCCAACCCGATCACTGTCAAGGTCACCGTGACCGCCGTCGGCGACTACGGAATCTCAACTGGTGTCAAGAACATCAGCGTGAGCTCGACATCGACAAACTTCACCGTCGCAACCACCGACGACGACTTCGACGAGCCCAACGGCTCGGCCGTTGCGACCATAGTCGCAGGCAGCGGTTACACGCTCGGCGCGACGAAGGTCGCGAACGTCACCATCGAGGACGATGAAGCAACCCCGACCGTGCGTCTCACCAGAAAGACCGACGCAACAGAGGGCACACCGGTCACATTCACCTTAACAGCCAACCCAAAACCTTCGCAGGCCATACAGGTCAATATTGCGTTCACCGTGACCGGTGACTACGGCGCGACCAACAAGACTGCGGTGGTGAACATCCATCCGTCGGGTTCTCTGGAATATAGCCAGGGCACGCTCGATGACAACCTGGATGAGCCAGACGGCTCCATCACGTTGACCGTGCTCTCCGGGACCGGTTACACCGTTGGTAGTCCGTCATCGATGACAGCCGTCGTCAGAGATGATGACGGCACGACGCCGACGCCGACGCCCGAAATCACCATCACGGGCGGCTCTGGTATCACCGAGGGCGGCACGGCCTCCTTCACCATCTCCGCGAGTCCGGCCCCGACGAGTCCGATCACGGTCAACATGGGCTTCTCGCAGAGCGGTTCTTGGGGCGCGAGCGGCGCCTCGACGGTCAGCGTCAGCGGCGCCACGGCGACGTACACGATCTCGACGTCGGACGACAACACCGACGAGCCCAACGGCCTCGTGACGGCCACCGTCAAGGCGGGCAGTGGCTACACGGTTGGTACGCCGGCGGCGGCCAATGTCCTCGTCTCGGACGACGACGCGACGATCATCGTTCCGCAGTCGGTCGTTCTGACCATCTCGGGCGGCGGCGACATCGCCGAGGGCGGCTCGACCACCTTCACGATCAATGCCGACAGCGCGCCCAGCAGTGCCATCACCGTCAACGTCGGCCTGACCCAAACCGGCGGCTACGCAGCGACCGGTCCTGGAACGACGGTCACATTGAGCGGCACTTCAGCCTCATACACGGTCAACGTGCCAGAGAACAGCCTCGACCAGGCCGACGGCTCGGTCACGGTGACGCTAACGAGCGGCACTGGCTACACGGTCGGCTCACCCGGCTCGAAGACCGTACATGTCACCGACAACGACGTGCCAGAGGTCAGCATCGCTGCCGGCGCTGGCGTCACTGAGGGCGGGTCTGCGACATTCACACTCACCGTCAATCCGAAACCGCACAACTCCATCTCGGTCAAGGTCGGGATCGCCGCCAACGGCGACTTCGGCGCCTCGACGGTTACTCAGACGATCTCGATCGGCGCCAGCGGCACTGCCACTGTGACGGTCGCCACGACGGGTGATAGCGTCGACGAGGCCGACGGCTCCGTCACCGCGACCGTGCAATCTGGCACTGGCTACACGGTCGACTCGTCCGCCGGTTCCGCCACGGTTGCCGTCTCGGACGATGACGTGCCGCAAGTAACTGTGACTGCGAGCACGGACGCGACCGAGGGCAACGACGTCACGTTTACGCTGACAGCGGATCCGACGCCTCATACGGCGCTGTCGGTCAAGGTGGGCTTCACAGCGACTGATGGCTTTGGCGTTGCGACCGCCGACCGCACAGTAAGTATTCCGACCAGCGGCAGCGTTGTCGTTCGAATCGCAACGACAAATGACGACGAAGATGAAGCGGACGGTACGGTCACACTGACGGTGAAGTCCGGCACTGGTTACACGGTTGGAACTGCAGCGTCGAGGTCGGCAACGGTGTCGGACGACGACGCACCGACCACGGGCAACGCTGACACGCTCACTG
Organism: Dehalococcoidia bacterium; assembly: GCA_965207365.1. Taxonomy (GTDB): domain Bacteria; phylum Chloroflexota; class Dehalococcoidia; order Bin125; family Bin125; genus Bin125. Next base: position 3,362,483 of record OZ242281.1, read on the forward strand.
TCAGCGTCTCGACATCCTCTGACCGCAACAGGCCCGGCGACACCATTCGCTTCACGCTGACCCTGAACGAGACGGCTCAGCAGGATGTCACCGTGGCCTGGAGCGTCAACTACGCCGGGATGTTGGAGGGCATGGATTTAACGGTCCTGAGCTCGAACCCCGTGACGATCCAGAAGGGCGAGGACAAGGGGTACATAGACATCTATCTCAAACCCAACGCCTGGTTCGGCACGAGTAAGCATCCGTATTGGAGCCTCAGTCTCGGTGCGCTGACCGGCGCCAAGAGCCACAACGGAGGGGCCACCGCCTACATTAGCGAGTAGTCGAGCGGGCTCAGGTGCGCTTCACCGATCCCCCTTCGCGTCCTTCTCGCTCCCCCTTGCAGAGATTAATGCATCACTCCCCTTCTCCCCCCTTGCGGGGGAGATGCCGAAAGCAGAGGGGGGTTCCCTGCCTATTGGCCCTATCTGGTCGTCGCCAGCCGACCCCCCCTCTGTCACTCCGTGACATCTCCCCCCGCAAGGGGGGGAGAGCGGAATTGGAGATTACGCATCGGTCTCTTGCAGGGGGAGCGGGGAATCCAGGTGCGACATGTATGGGCTCTCAGCATCCATGTGAACAGGCCCTAGACCGGGAGGGCGTTGACGTTGATGTTGTAGAGCTGTTGTACGTTGGTCCAGACCATCTTGTCGATGTCTTCCTGGGCGACGCCGTCCATGATTTCGTTCAGGATGCGGCGGGAGTCGGGCCAGATGGCGTCGTGATGGGGATAGTCGTTGCCCCAGAGCAGGTTGTCGACGCCGATGCCGCTTCGCGTCTGCACGCCGATGGCGTCGTCTTCGAAGGTCACGTTGAAGTTTCGTTTGAAGTACTCGGTCGGCAGCATCGGCAGTTCCGGCGTGCGGTCGACGGCACGGGCTCGGTAGTAGGCGTGGTCCCAGCGCTGGAGCACATGCGCGATCCAGCCGGTCTCCCACTCGGCCATGACAAACTTCAGACCAGGATGACGCTCGCAGACGCCGGATGTGACCAGGTTCGAGATCGTGTGCCAAGCGGCCGCGTGGGCCAGCGTGTAGCTGACGACCTCGTCCCATTCCTTGGGCAGACCCATGCCCGGCTCTGAGCCGCAGAAAATGTGCATCGTCAGCGGCAGGCCGACCTCTTCAGCCGCCGTCCAGAACGGCTCGTAGTAGGGATCGGAGTAGGGCAGGTCCTTGGGTGCGGTACAGGGAATCGCGACGCCCTTAATCCCCATCCTGGCGCAACGTTCGAGCTCGGCGATGCCGGCGTCGATATCGCGCAGCGTTAGACAACCGATCCCGATCAGGCGCTCCGGTGCGTGCGAGCAGTAGTCGCGGATCCAGTCGTTGTGACGCTGGAAGACTGCGTTGACGACCTCGACGTCGTCGATCATGTAGGCGAGCATGTTGATCGAGGGATACATCACCTCGCCGACCACGCCGTCCGTGTCCTGTTCGGTCAGGCGCGCGACCGGATCTTTGACGCCCGGATTGATCAGATCCCAGCCGCGCTGCATCCGCTCTTTGGTCTCGGGCAGGTTGAGGTTTGCGCCAGCGATGCCGAGACGGCCGACCTGCATCGCAAACTCGATTTGCGGCCAGGCCACGTACACGCCCTGGCGGCCTTTCCAGCCGTCGACCACACGCGGCGCCCGTTCGCCGAATCGCTCCACCAACCCGTCGAAGACCTCCGGCCCCTCGACCACGTGTGAGTCACATGAGTACACAATCTCGCTGACCATGGGACACTCCTCTACCTGTAACAATCACGATAGCGCGACGAACAGGCGGTAGCAGCCGGCGGAGTGGCGGAATGCTCGATTGCGTGAGGCTGCCCAGTTTGGCAGTTAGCAGTTCAGGAGCGCCGTCGCCTTGGCAGCCCGACCACGACGAGACCGATCAGGACAATCGCTCCCGCGACGATCGCGAGTCTCAGAGTCCCCTGGTGACTGGAATCCTCGATCAGACCGCCGCTTCCGGTGCGCGGAGGCGCTCCGGGCCGCAGAGTCGCACGGATCTCCGTGTCGTCATCGTCGTCCGACCCACCGGTCGGCGGAGTGATCGAGTTGTCGACCAGCTCATCCGTCGGTGGCTCATCAGTGGGCGGATCGCGATCCGGCGGTTCATCGTTGGTCGGTGGATCATCCCCGGGCGGATCATCCTTGGGCGGATCGTCCTCAGGCGGATAATCCTTGGGCGGATCATTAGTTGGTGGGTCATCACGAGGCGGGTCGTTCTTGGGCGGGTCGTTGGTCGGTGGATCGTCCTCGGGCGGATCCCCCGTGGTCGGATCGTCAGGCGGTGGGTCATCACGGGGCGGATCGCTCTTGGTCGGATCGTCAGTCGGCGGGTCGTCACGAGGCGGATCGTCCTTGGTCGGATCGTCAGTCGGCGGGTCGTCACGAGGCGGATCGTCCTTGGGCGGATCGTCAGTCGGCGGATCGTCGCGAGGCGGGTCGTCCTTGGGCGGATCGTCAGTCGGCGGGTCGTCACGAGGCGGGTCGTCCTTGGGCGGATCGTCAGTCGGTGGATCGTCGCGAGGCGGGTCATCCTTGGGCGGATCGTCAGTCGGTGGATCGTCGCGAGGCGGGTCATCCTTGGGCGGATCGTCAGTCGGCGGTTCGTCTTCAGGCGGATCATCCTTGGGTGGATCGTCAGTCGGCGGTTCGTCTTCAGGTGGGTCGTCCTTGGGCGGATCGACAGGAGGTTGCTCCTCCCCGGGAACGTTCGGCGGCGGCGTGATCGGTGGTTTGCTCACCTCGAGCACGATGCTGACCGTGCAGCGGTTCCACTGCCGTTCCGCACGTTTCCCGCCGACGTAGAAGATTGCGTCGCAGACTCCCTGCTCGAGCAGGCTGGCACTGACCTGAATCGCCCAGGTTCCCTGTTCGTCGCTGACGTTGCTGGTGGCTATCGCCCTGTCTTGCACCCGGATTTCGACCACTGTGCCCTTAGGCGCCGGGGCGCCGTCGATGTTCGCCCGCCCTTCGAAGCGATACTCGCGGGTCGGCTCCTGCCCGTTGACGACGGACCACTCGCCCGCAAACGCCATGAGCGCGAGCAATCCAACGACCAGCACGGCACCTACATAGCCGAGCAGGCGGAACGCTCCGAGTCGCGTGCGCAGACGAATCGGTGACATCGAGTCCTCCGGTATTCTTCTGATCGCACTTTGCCTTCGACCAGGAACTGGGTACAAGCGCGGTGATTACCAATCTTGGCGGTAGTTTTCCTCATTGCAACATCGGCTGTCGCAATGGGTTCAGTACGCGACAACTGTGCGCTCGAACTGTGCGCTCGCTTGTGTCGGAATCGATTTGGGAGCAGGCGTCAGAGTCGAAGTCGTCAGAGGCCGCTCCCGGTCCGCTATTGCTAATGTGAAGGCGAACGAGGGGTGTGCATCGATGGTTGCAGCGGGAATCGAACCGCCGCTGGCGAATCAGACGCGGCGTCTGGCCGGAGCAGTGCTCGAACTCGTGCTGTTCGTGCTCACGCTGGGCCTGGGCTGGGTGATCTGGTACCTGTTCTCGGCGCGGCGCGGGCAGAGTCCGGCCAAGCGCCTGTTGGGCATGCAAGTGATCCGCGACGACGGTCAGCCCGCCACCCTGGGCTGGATGCTGATCCGCGACCTGGCCGTGCGGTTAATCGCGTTCGCCGCGTTTAACGGCGTCTTGGTCGCGCTGTTGGGCGAAGAGGAAGGCGGAGCGCTGTTTGCGCTCACCCTAATCATCGCTGCATTGTGGTGCATTTGGGACGCCCGTCGTCAATGCCTGTGGGACAAGTTGGCGCGCACGCGCGTGGTCGACATCCGTTCTCGAGGTCGATTGATGGGCGACCACAACTCGAACGTGTGAGAATAGTGCAAGTCAGAGCGCGAGACCGCGATAGGAGAGTCTGATGCCAACCCCGTTCGACGTCATGCCGCAGCGCCTGGAGCAGGTCAACATCACCTCGCTCGAGGGCTATGAGTTCAGTGGCTTCCCGCATGCTCACTGGACCTACCTGCGCGAGCACGCTCCGGTCTACCGCTATCAGCGCGAGGACCTCGCGCCCTTCTGGGCGATCACCAAGTACGACGACGTCCAGCACGTCTCGCGCCATCCGCTGCTGTTCTCCAACAAGACCGAGATCATCCTGCTGCTGGACCAGCTCAACGAGGCCGGCGCGATGCCGCCCACGCATCACCTGTTGGACATGGACCCGCCCGAGCACGGCGAGTACCGCGCCCTGGTCAACCGACGCTTCACCAACCGCGGGCTGCGCGTGCTGGAAGCGCGGATCGACGAAGTGGCCGATGACATCGTTGAGCGGGCCGCGACGCGGCTGGTCGACGATCTGACGCAACGGGGACAGGCCGAGGTGGTCGCGGACATTTCGAATCTCTTGCCGCTGATCACCATCTGCGAGCTGCTGGGCGTGCCACGCGAGCGCGAAGCGGACATGATCGACTGGGTCAACGAGCTGATCGGCGCCAACGACCCCGACTATCAACGCGGCCGTACTCGCGACCAGACCGTGGCCGAATCAGCCCAGGCGCTGTTGGGCTACTTCATGCAGCTTGCCGAGCAGAAGCGCGCCCAACCGGGCGACGACCTGCTCTCCACGCTGGTCCAGGCCGAAATCAACGGCGAGCCGCTCAATCCTCTCGACTTGCTCTCCTACTGCTTCCTCTTGATCATCGCCGGCAACGAAACCACCCGCAACACGACCTCGGGAGGCATCCTGGCGCTGATCGAATATCCCGACCAACTAGAGCTGTTGCGTAACGATCCATCGCTGATGGAGAGCGCGGTCGAGGAGATCCTGCGCTGGGTCTCGCCCGTGATTCACTTCGCCCGTGTCACGACCGAAGATGTCGAGCTGCGCGGCCAGACGATTCCGGCGGGCGAAAAAGTGGTGATGTTCTATCCCTCGGCCAACCGCGACGCCGACATCTTCGAGCGCCCCTTCGAGTTCGACATCCGTCGCTCGCCCAACCCGCACCTCGCCTTCGGCGGGTTCGGCGAGCATTACTGCCTGGGCGCCAACCTGGCCCGACTGCAGCTACGCACGATCTTCGGCAAGCTGCTCGATCGGCTAGACGACATCGAACTCGACGGCGAAGTGGAGCGGCTACGCTCAGGCTTCGTCGGCGGGATCAAGCAGATGCCGATCCGCTACCGCCTGAAGTGATACGCGCCTGAAGTGATACACGGGGCCGAGTGGCTTTCGGTATCACGGCCCAACGCTACGGGAGGCCTTCGAAACACTCCCGAATCCCCTCTCCCCCCTTGCGGAGACTGGTGCATAACCCGCAATTCTCCTCTCCCCCCCTTGCGGGGGGAGATGTCACGGAGTGACAGAGGGGGGCGGCCGATGCTGACCAGATAGGCGAGCAAACAAGGAACCCCCCTCTGCCTTCGGCATCTCCCCCGCAAGGGGGGAGAAGGGGAGTTGTGCATCAGTCTCTTGTGGGGGGGGAGATTTCACGGAGTGACAGCGGGGGGGGTCGGCGGATGATGACCAGATAGGGCTCCCGAACAGCGGACCCCCCTCTGCCCCCGGGTCAAGCCCGGGGCAGGCTTTCGGCATCTCCCCCGCAAAGGGGGGAGAAGGGGAGTCTTTCAAAGGTCTCCTACGGCGTGTACGACTGCCCGTAGGCGATCGCCTCGGCGATGCCTTCCCAGTGCGGGTTGTCGTTGGGCTGGGTGCGACGGTTGGTCGCCTCCTGCACGCCGACTGTTCCGCCGTCGTAGTTGGCGTAGTCCGGCACGCCCAAGGTCTTCAAGACCCGCTTGAGGTCGTGCGCCTCGTTGCCGTAGTTCGGACTCTGCATGTCCGTCTTGATCCGCGCGATCAACGTCGCGTACTTCTCAAGCGGAGGCTGCGGCGTCGGCTCAGGTTCGACCGTCGGAGCCGGTGTTGGCGTCGGTGTGGGCGTTGGCTCCGTTGCGGGCGCCGGTGTCGGTGCGACGTATGAGTTTGCGTACTCGATCGCCTCAGCCGTGCCTGCCCAGGCCGTGTTCGCGCCCGGACCGCCGTGGTTGTAGAGCTCTGTCGCTCGCTGCACCGTCACTGCGGGCTGCGGATAGTCGACGTACTCGGGATGCCCCATCGCCTTCAGGAAGCGCTTGTTCCAGCCGCCGGCAGCGCTGTCGCCGTGCTGATTCTTGGCCGTAATGCGGTCGTAGAACGACTTGACCAACGCCGCGTACTTCTCCAACGGCGGCTGCGGGTCAGCGGTTTGCTCGCCGTTCGTCGTCGAAGTGCCATCCGACTCGGACTCGGAGTCGGGTACCGGCTCATCGTCGTCCAAGACCCTGATGGCCGCTGATGACCGCGAGCCAACGGCATAGCCAGTGCCTGACCGCACCGTGGCGGACACTGTCCCGTCGGGTTCGTTCACTTGGTCGTCACTCGTCGTGACGGTGTAGGTGGTCGTGGCGCCGCTGACGCTGACCGTGGCCGCGCCGGATGCGCCCCAATTGCCGCCCTGCGAGACGCCGATGTTGACCGTGATCGGACTCTTCGGCGCCGGATTCGCCTTGATCGTGAAGCTGGCCGTGCCGCCCTCGGTGATCGTGGCCTCGTGACCATCGATGGTGATCACCGGTGGCGTCTGCGTGAGCCCGATGGTGGTCGGGTCCACGAACTCGACGGGCTCCGTGCCGGTCCGGCGCTCAATCTGCCAGCGGAGCGTGCTCGTTTGCCCCTCGGCGACGCTCGCCGTCGCCCGCAAGTAAACGCGCTGCGGCTGGTTCCAGTTGTCCTCGGTGAACCTGAGCAGCGCGGAGTGGTAAGACGACCGAGGCTCGGCGTAGTTCGTCGCGCTTACGGTGAACGGCTCTTCGTCGTAGGTGTGCGTCATCCGGCAGACCGGCACCAGGATCGGATCTTGAGGCGTCCCGTCATTGACGTAGAACACGCCCTCGCTCGCGAGGCCGCTGCACAGGTTCGGCGTGTCCGTCTTCAGATCCACATCGTGTGGTCGATTGGTCAGCAGGGTGTAGGTGGTGCGATGGTTGTATTGGGTCTTCAGCCTCACGATCCTGCTGGCCTGATTCGAGAGCTCGACCGTGACGTAGATGTCGTCGCCGCTCTGATACACACGCCCGGCCGGCAGTTGGATCGGGTTGGTGGCATTAATCTCGTTGCCGTCTGCGTCCTTGAAGACCGGCTCGAAGCTCTTGTCGTCGTCTCCCACGGTGGCGCTAATCTGCAGCGCCGCAGGAGACAGCGAGGCAAAGGGACCTGCCACAGTCACTCCCTGTTGTGTCTGGCCTGTGACCTGACGAATGAAGGGGCCGCTCAGGTCGTGGATGATCTTGAAGGGCTGGTCGACAATATCGGCATCCGCCCCCGCCGTCACCGTGAATGTGACCGTGTTGGGGCTGTCTGTGGTCCAGGAGCGACTGGTCGGCGTGATCGTGATGTCGGCAGGCGTGTGACCTGAGAGCGGCACGGCCCTCGGAGTGATGGTGTACGTATCGCCAGCAGCACGCCGCGTATTGAGCGTCACCCTGTAATCGCGGGATTCACCCTCGGGGACCTTGAATGAGGACGAGTCGAGGCTGCTGTCTAGCTTGACGTCATGCGGCCAGATGGGTGGGGCATTGGGAGCGACCGTGATCGTCGCCCATTGGTTCCGCACCGGGCCCTTCAATGTCCTCGTGGCGGTCCAGCACCTGCCATTCGCACGCGCAATTTCCTCGTCTTCTCCAAACCATTGGTCACACCACTCGTACTCACTTGGAATTAGCTCGTACGACCTAAAGATCAGATCCGTCCGGAAATTGTTGTTGTTCCTGTAACTGCCGGTTCCGACCATCGGCACGAACTTGAGCGTCCGTTCCGTGTTCCAGTTGCCCGGACTGAAGGTCAACTGCCGGAACCCAATGTTTCGCCCTGATGCGGGCTTGATGTAGTTCTGGCTCCACGTGAGGTGGACTCGGACGTTGCGGCTCGGTTGCGCGCTCAGCTTGACCTTGACGTCAAACTCGGTTTCCGCAAGCTGTGCGCCCGACGGCGATGTGATCACGAGCGTGGGCGCCGTCTGCGCCTGTGCGTCGGACCAGAGCCAGAGGGGCATCGAGGCCAGCGCCACCAACGCCATCAGCGCGGCGGCACGGACCAGACGGCCGCGCCCTCGAGGGCCTCGCCGCTTCGGGGGAGCCGCCTCCTTACCATGCGGCGGGGGGGGGAGAAAGAGAGCTGCGGGGACCGGTTCATCCTGAGCCTCCTCTTGCGACCTGCTGCCGCGACAATCCGGATTGGCGCTGGTCAGTCGTGAAACGATATCGGTTGTAACAAGCTGGTAACACTCGATAACGCCCGCTTCTGTCACAAACAAACAGAACGGAGGTTGACTTGTTACGCAACGGACGGGGAGTTGCGTTAAGCCGATGATTGCTATAGAAGGTATGACTGTGCGTAGGCAATTACCTCGGTTGTGCCTGCCCAGAGGAGAGCGTTGAAAGATTCCCCTCTCCCCATTCCCCTCTCCCCCCCTTGCGGGGGGAGATGCCGAAGGCAGAGGGGGGGGTCGGCTCCAGCACGACACTTGATATCCGACGTTGGGAGGTTGCGCGACGTACCCCCCCTCTGTCACTCCGTGACATCTCCCCCCGCAAGGGGGGGGAGAGGGGATTCGGGAGTCTTTCGTCATTGCCGCGCTCCGACGCGGCAATCTCGCTGCATCCGGCGCCGACGTCCGTGCACAACTCAGCGAGATACCCGCGACAAGCGCGGGTATGACGGAGCTACTACCCCTACTTGTTGCGGGGGTGGGGGAGAGGGGATTTGGGAGTTTCGCCGTTGAGTTAGGATTACGCGATGGAACGCGAATGATCATGCCCCGTCTATTGTTGTTGCTACTGGCGGTCATTGGCGTTTTGGCCCTTGCCTGCAGCAGCGGCGATGCCGAACCCGCCGACGCGCCGGCGCCCGCGCAAGTCGAACAGCCTGATGTTCAGGCTCAAGCTCAGGTTCAGGCTCAGGCTCAGGCGACTCAAGCAAGCTCGTCGGGAACGACGGCGCAGGAGGCCGACCAGGCCGCTCCGACTCAGCAGCAGGCCGAGGCCGTCTCAACACCTGTCGCCACACCCGTCCCAACTCACGTGTCCTGCCAGTTGCTGCAGGGCACGGCAGCGGGACCGCCCGGCGAAGTAGCGTTGCAGGTGGAGGTCGTCGCTGAGGGTCTCGAAATCCCCTGGGGACTGGCTGTGCTGCCCAACGGCGACCTGCTGGTGACCGAGCGGCCCGGCCGGGTGCGCCTGATCGAGGACGGTGCCGTCCTGCCCGCACCCGTGCTGGAGTTCGGCGTCTCGATGCCGCCGCCGCTATATGGTCTGCCCATTCTGGGCTCTGAAGGCGGACTGCTGGGCCTGTTGCTGCACCCCGAGTTCGCCAGCAACCGCCAGTTCTACCTCTTCTACAACCTTGACAACGAACAGGGCGACCAGATCGGTCGGATCGAGCGATATGCGCTTTCCGATGATGGCCGCTCAGCGACCTTTGAGCGCCTGATCATCGACGACTTGCCCGCGGGACTCCACCATCAAGGCGGGCGCATGCGGCTGGGGCCGGACGGGATGCTGTATGTCGGCGTCGGCGCGTACGACCCCGAGGAGGCGCAAGACCTCAGCACGCTGGCGGGCAAGCTGCTGCGCATGACCCTCGACGGCGGCATCCCGGCCGATAATCCGGACCCTGACAGTTACATCTTCGCCAGCGGCATCCGAAACAGCCAGGGCTACGACTGGTTCGACGACCGGCACATCGTGATGGTCGAGCACGGCCCCTCCGGCATCGAGCTGGGGATGCCGGAGCTGCGTGGATACGACGAGCTCAACGTCGTGACCGCCGGCGACAACCTGGGCTGGCCCCGCATCTGGGGTTGCGACTCACAGCCCGGCCTGGTCAGTCCCGTGCTGTCCTGGGCAGAGCCGGTGCCGCCGACCGGCGCCATGTTCTATCGCGGCGACCTGATCCCAGAGTGGACCGGCAGCTTCCTCTTCACGACCGTCGGGCTCAGCGACCGAGCGACGGGCCGACACCTGCACCGCGTCGTCTTCGACCCCGACAATCCCTACGTGGTCCTGGCGCACGAGATCTATCTCAAGGATGTCTGGGGTCGCCTGCGGACGGTCGTCAGTGATGCAGAAGGATACATCTACCTGATGACCAGCAACTGCGACAATCGCGGCGAGTGCCCGCCCGAAGGCGATCGGATCCTGCGGATCGGCCCGGCACGGTAGGCAGACCCGGCAACGGGGGGGGGGGCAGGCGACGACCCTTGGTAGCACTGAACGGTCTTGGCCTGGCCGACCCCCCCTCCGTCACTCCGTGACATCTCCCCCCGCAAAGGGGGGGAGAGGGGATTTGGGCGTGTTGCGAAGCTCTCGACTGATCCCCTTCTCCCCCCTTGCGGGGGAGATGCCGAAGGCAGAGGGGGGGTCGGCCAGGCGACGACCCTTGGTAGCACTGAACGGTCTTGGCCTGGCCGCCCCCCCTCTGTCACTCCGTGACATCTCCCCCCGCAAGGGGGGGAGAGGGGATTCGGGCCACGAGCGCTAACTCGACATCGTTTACTTGTGAATGCTTGATCGCTCTTGCTTGCAAATCGTGAGGGGACAGACTACACAGGTCTGGAGTTTGTTTGATGAGGCAGAGCCGCCGAGTTCGCTGGGTCCTCCTGCTCGCCGCCGGCCTGCTGATGGTCCTCGTCTGGACGTTGCCGACGCGCGGCCAAGTGTCTGCTGATGCGTCGGCTGAGCCGTCTGAGCCGACTGGGGTGGAGCTGCGCCTGGTCGGCATGCTGCACCAGGACGGCCGAGTCGAAGTCGCGCTCCAATACTGGTGGAACGGCGCATGGTCGCGCGGTGTTTTCCCGCAACGCCGTTTTCTCCCTGCCGATGCAGACGAGGGCCGCTGGCTCGTGTCCGCGCCGGTGCGCACGACCAGCTTGCAATCGCAGGTCAGATTCGCAGTTGAGCATCCGCGATGGGACGGCGCGCGTGGACCTGGCGCGAATAGGCCGGGCGCGAGTGGGCCGGGCGAGTTCGTGGTGCGCGTGGACGGTCAGCGCTTCCTGTCCAGTTGCGGTGTCCTCGACCTAGAACTTGACCAGGGCCGTCTGCGTCTGCAGAGCCGCGACGATACCTGCTCAAGCGAGACGCCGCTGGAGCAGTACGCGGACCTGATTGCTCGGATCAAGACGGACCTGCAGAGTCAGAACTACCAGGGTGGGGCATACGACCTGCCGCGGGTGCTAAAGACGCTCGGTGTGCCGGAGTACGCCGACTCACCTGGCGGCGAAGTCAGCGTGGGCGAGGCGACCAACCGTCGCGCCAAGCCCCGCGACAACCCGCACTGGGAGGGCATCGCCGAGGCGCTCCAGCAAAAGATCGCCTACGACGTGGGCACGCTCGTGGCGGCGCTGGAGGTCACCATCAGCGTCGGCGGCAGCAGCACCGAGGGCGCGACGCCAGCTTCACGATCACCGCCAACCCGGTGCCGACGATCCCGATCACCGTCAACATCGGCGTCAGCCAGACCGGCGACTTCGGGGCGACGGGCGCGGCCACGGTCAGCGTCCGTGGTGCCGTCCGAATGAGACGCAGGTAATCGACTTAACTCGGGAGTGCCCTGACCTGGCGCAATGCGACCCGCGGCGGCTGTGTTGCTTAGCGTGAACGAAACCGCGGAGTCGCGCTGAGGGGGATCCGCGATAGCAACGCCGAGGATGCCGCCACCTATGGCTACGCCGAGGGCGACCGCGTAGAGAATCCATCGCACCCCGTCACTCGCCCGTCCCGCTCGGATAGACGCTGATCGAGTCGACGATCTTGGTCATCGCCTGATTGAGCGGATGCTCCGCATAGAAGCCGGTCGCCGCTTCGCCTTCGCGGATCGTCGAACCGTCAGGAAGGTGGCGAATATCTCCAGTGCCGGTATGGGCGCAAAGCCACAGCTTGGCGGCAAGTCGAGGATCGCCCACGACAAGCGCGACATGTTCACTGCATCCGTCGCTCCCCTCTGATATCGAGTAGTCGCCGATCCGCACGGGTATGTCGGAAGGCGCGGTAAAGGTGAAGCCGGGGCCTTCTATGGTCGACTTCAGCCGATACGTCTGCCCAGGCGTGATGACGTGTTCGCTCGCCCAAACCGCCGTCAGGATGTAGAACTCGGCTTGCGCTTTGGCCACATTGCCGTTGGCGTCGGTGACCTGCGCTGAGAACGTCTTCCAGCCAGAATCGATCTGCGGCTCCGAGCGGTAGCGGCGCGTGTACTTGGCCGGACCGCGGCCAAAGTACTCAGCAGGCGATGTCGGCCAGAGGCAATCGACCCATGCATTGCCGTCAGTGCCTTTGAAAGCCTCGCCATCCCAGTTCCGGTCCATCCCATCGATGACCAACTTGTAGGGCGGCGTTCCACCGCCGATCTTCCAGTCGACCGGCATGAAGTTTCTTGCCCGGAAGCCGTGGCTGATGATCCCCGTTTCTACTTCACCGTCGTCGTTCAGCCGCGCGTAGTTGCCCATCTGTTCCCAAGTGTTCTGACTCGTCTCGCACACGGCTCGCTGTCGCGTCAGAGTCAGGCTCAGGTCGCTGTCCGCACGCGCTGCCGCCGACTGGGCGCTGTCGCCTTCCCTCACGGCCGCCGCCCGCCCGCCGACTCCAAACTCGCGACCGATCATCACAACGACCACCGCCACGACTGCGACGAAGACCACGAACAGGGCCACGTCCCGTGGTCTCAGTTGTCGCATTCGGTTCGTCATCGCGATGTCGCTCGTGGTGTCAATCAACCGTACCCCTTCCGACCAGGAGCCGGCATAAACGTGGCATCCGCGATTTCGCGGACGCGCTCGGACCAGGCTCGATCTTCGGCTCGGCTTCAAAGACCGTCACCGTCAAGGACGACGATCCCGTGCCGGGGCCTCGCAACCAGGTCGAATACCCGGTGGACAGAGCGAAGGCGGGAGGCAAGCTCGAGTTCGTGATCGCCCTGAGCAACACCTGGTCGGAAACGGTCAGCGTGGATTACAACTTGGGAACCTTCGCCTGGCAGCTGATTCCTGAAACGGACTTCTATGACGACGATGGCGAGATAAGCGGCACCATTGAGTTCGCTCCCGTTGAACGCCAGAAGGTGCTCGACGTGCACATCAGCCCGTGGGCGCCGGTGGAACACCGAGACAGCATCTGCGTCGAACTCCGCAACGCGGTGAACGGCTCCATTGCCCTCCAGAACGGCTTCGCGATCGGCTACCTCACCAACCGCTGATCGCACTCCCTCAGGTCAGGACGGAGACCTCGCCACAGCCCCCCATTCAGGGGTTGTGGCTCGTTAACGGATAGCTTGACATTGCCGACGCAGCGCCGATCACGAACGCTAGAGGTTGGGTCACTAACGTTGGTTGAGCAGTGTGAGGAGCGAGCCTTGCCGTACCTGAAGCAGTCAGGATCGACTCCCGACTGCACGATGGGCTACAGCGAGGAACACCTGCGCATTCTGGCGCGAGAGCGGACGCAGCAGACGATCGCCTTTCTGGCGCCTCAGCTCGGACGCGGCCTGCGCCTGCTGGACCTGGGCTGCGGGACGGGACGGGTGACCGCCGCGCTCGCCGAGGCGGTCGCGCCGGGCGAGGCTTGGGGGATCGATATGGAACCGTCGCAGGTCGCGCAGGCCCGCGCCTGCGCGCGCCAGCAGAGCTGCGGGCAGGCGTCGTTCGAGGTGGCCGACGCAGCGCCACATCAGAGGGCGCTGCCTTACCAGGGCGCCTGGCCTGCTACCGGGTTGGCTGCAATTCCCAGTCGGACGAGATCGACTCGGTCGTCGTCCAACATGAACATGCATTGCGGGCGATCTCCTCCGGGCGGAGCAACTGGATGGCGCCGCGCCGAATCGACGAGACCAACCCCTGCTGGGCCAACTGCGAGAGCGCCGCGCTGACCGCCGGCCTGGTCGCGCCCACGACCTCAGCGAGCTCTTCGTGCGTGATCGGCACGACATCCTCCCCGGTCTCACAGTGAATCAGACACAGCCAGGCGCAACAACGCGTTGTCAACGTGTGGAAGCGCGCGCAGGCGGCGTGCAAGGCGGAAAGGTGATAGCTGCGATCGGTGACCCGGGCCATGGCGAGGCGCAGGCTCGGAGCCTCGGCGGCGATCCGGCGCAGCACGGTCGCCGGCACGACCAGCGCCTCGCCGGGCAGCCGGACCTTGAAACTGAGGAAGAACGGCATGCAGTGCAAGCTCCGCATCCCGCCGATGACGCCCTCCGAGCCGACAAACACCGGTTGGATGCACTCACCCTCTTCGGTCTCCAGCACCCCGCCGTGGATCCCGCTCAGCGGGAAGATGGAATTGCCTCGATTGAGCCAATGATCCAGACGGTCTCCGCGCCTGAGATAGACCAGCGAAGCGTTGTCGAGAATCTCGGCTAGCACATCAGGCGAGAGCTGGGACAGAATTCGGTTTCCGCCGGCACGGCCCTCCCAGTCGACTAGACGCTCGATGGTTGAGCTGTTGTGCGTTGCCTGAAGCATCATGGAATCCCTGCTTGCTGCCGCTCTCGGGTCGCGCGGCGAGTCGATTCGCATGGCGTTGAATGAGTTCGAACACTCGGAACTTGTTTCAAATCAGGCAATCGATCACTATGGGGATTATCGCGATTGAGAATTGACTTCGCAACACCTACTCTGTCCGCAACCAAAAGCCAGGTCGATACGTGATTGACAACCAGCCGCCGGAGGGGTGTTCTGATGGAAGAGCGTGAGACGCTGCTCGAGGTGCGAGACCTGCGCAAGTGGTTCGGAGGCGTTCATGCACTGGACGGCGTCGACCTGGAGATCTACAACGGCGAGATCCTGGGCATCATTGGTCCCAACGGCTCCGGCAAGACGACGTTGTTCAACGTCATCGCCGGCGTGCACAAGCCGACAGACGGTCTGGTCACCTGGATGGGGGCCGACATCACGGGAAAGTCGGCGGAATCGATGGCCGGCCGCGGTATCGTCCGCACCTTCCAGCAGGCCATGGCGTTCGAAGACCTCACCGTACGAGATAACGTCGGCATCGCCTGCCAGCATCGACCACGGTCTGCGCGGGCTGACCAAACCTACGAGGGACTCGCCACTGCCGACGAGATCATCGAGTTCGTCGGGCTCAGTGAGTTCGCCAATGAGCGCGCGACCAACCTCGGCTTCGGCAACCTACGACGCCTGGGCGTCGGAATTGCCATCGGAGGACACCCGCAGTTACTCATGGCGGACGAACCTGCAGCCGGCCTGAATGACAACGAGACTGCGGATCTGAGCCAGTTGATCGGATCGATTCGAGACCGCGGAGTCACGATTGCCATCATCGACCACGACATGAACCTGATGATGAACATCTGCGACCGTCTGGTGGTGCTGGACTTCGGACAGAAGATCGCTGAGGGTCAGCCGGACGAGATCCGGAACGATCCTACGGTGCTCCAAGTGTATCTGGGGGAAGATCTTGCCGCTGCTACAAATTAGCGACCTACACACTGCGTATGGCCGCACACGCGTCCATCGAGGCATCGAACTCAGCGTCGACGCAGGCGAGATCGTCGCCATCCTTGGCCCGAACGGGGCCGGCAAGTCGACATTGCTCAGCGCGATCGCCGGCTTGATCCGGCCGACAGGCGGCCAGATCATGTACCAGAACCAGGACCTGGCCGGTTGGACCGCCGACCGCGCCGCAAAGGCGGGCGTCAGCCTGGTACCGGAAGGCCGTCGCATCTTTCAGGGCATGACCGTTCGCGACAATCTCGAGTTGGGAGCTTATGTCCAGGATGATCGCGGATCCGTCGAGTCCGACCTCGAGCGTGTGCTTGACTATTTCCCGATCCTGCGAGAGCGTCTTGATTCGCAAGGCAGCGATCTCAGCGGTGGACAGCAGCAGATGTTGGCCATTGGCCGGGGCTTGATGGCCCGTCCCACGCTGATGCTCCTTGACGAACCTTCGCTGGGTCTGTCGCCGGTGCTGGTCAAGGATCTGGAATCGATCATCCTCGGGCTGCGAGAGGAATTCGGCGCTTCGGTGCTCCTGGTCGAGCAGAACGCCAGTCTCGCCCTGGCCGTGGCCACGCGCGGGTACCTGATGCAGACCGGCGCCATCGCCGCCGAGGGGTTGCTCGATGAGATGCGTGATACCGGTCTGATGCGCGAGCTGTACCTCGGTGCAGGCGCCGCCGGCGGCGACTAAGCCGCTGGGCCTCGCGCCTAACCGATCGCCTCGGCTCCGGCTTGAGCGACTTCCGTGTCCTGTTGGTAGCTGCCGCCGCTGACGCCGACCGCGCCGACGATCGCGCCATCGCCGACCAGAGGAACGCCACCGCCGATCATCATGAAATTCGGGATCGCCGTGACGCCGTGGAGCAACGGTGGGTCGTGTTCGATCGCGGAGTACCACTGGTCGGTGGCGAGTCCGAAGCCCACGGCGGTAATTGCCTTGGACTGGGACACATTGACGCTGGCCAGCAGCGAGCCATCCATACGCAGGTACGCCTTGAGTTGAGCAGATTCGTCGACAACGGCAATCACCATCGCGATGCCGAGTTCGTTCGCCTTGTCCACAGCGGCCGCGACTACCTGTTGCGCGCCCTCCGCGCTGATCGTCTGCCTGGATGATGTCATTGCCATATTGTGCCTCCGTTTCGTCGTATTGGAATCAACCTGTCACCGAGCGAGCGAGCGAATAAGGCGGCCGTGTCGGACAACTACGCCGCCGATCCACGTAATAGACCCTGTGGTCGTACCAGCAAAATCAGGATCATCAGGCCGAACGCGTAGGCATTCGTCCACTGAGGCGCGAAGTATCCCTGACTCATCGCTTCCAGCAGGCCCAGGAACAGCGCCGCCAGAACTGCGCCCGTGACATTGCCCAGACCGCCAATGATCGCGACGGCAAATCCCTTGATCACGAAGTTCGCTCCGACGAACGGAGAGACCGGGAAGAAGGAGATCAGCAGTCCACCGCCCAGTCCGGCAATCGCGCTGCCGACAACAAAAATCCCCATGACATAGCGCCTGACGGGAATGCCCATCAGCGCCGCCGTCTCTCGATCGGTGGCGATTGCGCGTAGCGCGCGGCCCCAGCGAGTCCGCTGAATCCCATAGAACGTGGCGCCAAACAGGGCCAGGGTGGTACCGATCACAAACACTCGGGTAGCCAGAACGCGGACGTCGCCGACATCCCAAACGACGTTGAGCGGCCTGGGGATGTCTACGGCATCGGCATTCCATATGCCCGCTACGACGTGCTGCAAGATGAAAATCAAACCGATTGAGACGATGAATCCGTTGATCGGCTCCGTCAGGGTGAAACGGAACAACCCCCGTTCCAGAGCGAGCCCGAGTAGGCCCACCACGGCAATCGCGAGCATCAGGCCGAGGAAGTAGAAGCCGAATCCGGCCCCCAGACCGACCTCCACAATCAGCGCCCAAACGGCGTAGCCGCCGATCATCAGCATCTCGCCCTGAGCGAAGTTGACGATCCCGGTCAGACCGAAAATCAGTGTGATCCCGATCGCGATCAGCGCGATCACGCTGGCGATTGACAGTCCAAGCACCACCTGCTGGAGGAAGGTATCCATCTGCTCGTCGTCCTCTCGCCGTCGCATTCGCGTACGAAGCGGAGCATGCGGTCTTGCCTCCTGGGAGTGCCGCTCAAGCTAGCGGAGCGGCAGAGGGCGTTTCGTCATGGCGCTTACTGACATCCCTTGCTGGAATTTTCATCTTGCCCCAAAGCCGCCGAGATCAGGCTGCTGATCGTCGCAACGGCGCAACTGTAAGCGCCTCGGCGAACGGAAGGAGCGACCTCCATGACGAGAACGAGATTGAGGGCCTTGCCAGGGGGTCGAGCGTTGCTCCTCTTGCTGAGCGCCGTCGTTATGGGAGCGATGATCTTCGCGGCCTGCGGCGACGATGAGGAACAGGAGCAGCCGGCGGCGGCCGCCGCTCCGGCCGAACAGCAGGAACAGGAGGAACAGGTCGCCGCGCCCGCGCAACAGGAGCAGCCGGCCGAGGAAGAGGTCATCTGGATCGACATCGGCGTGGTCGCCCCCAGCTCGGGCAGCTACGAGGTCTTCGGTCACACCTACGAGGCTTCGGGCAAGCTGGTGGAGCACGAGATCAACACCGGCGCCCAGTACTGCATAGACCAGGGTGTCTGTGAAGTGGGCGGCGGCTTCCTGATCGACGGCAAGCTGCACAAGATCCGCATCCACTTCCGCGATGACCGCAGCGACATCAACGCCCACGTGGCGTTGGTTCAGGAGCTGGTCCGCGATGTTGGCATCGTCGCCTGTATGTGCGGTACACCGCATGACTTCGCCATCGCCAGTTCGAAGGTGACGCAGCCGGCGAAAGTACTGCACTTCTCTGGTTCCAGCACCCTCGAAGAGATTCTGACCGAGGAAGCGACCGCCGGCGGCGGCGAGAACCGCTACCTCTTCCAGACCGAGACGCGCGAATGGCAGCGCAGCGGCAGCGTGATGAAGGGCGCGGTTGACCTGATCGACCCGGACTCGGAAGTCTCGGTGATCTTGATGCTGAACGACGCCACCGGTCAGTTCCTCGGTCCGTACTTCAAGCGAGCGCTCGAAGCCAATGGGCAGACCGTGCCGGACATCATTTACTGGGACCCGGAAACGACGGACTTCTCACCACTGTTCTCGCGTGCCAAGGGACACGATCCCGACATCGTGCTGTTCCTCTACGACCCGGACCGTGCCATTCAAGCCATTCCTCAGGCGCTTGAGATTGGCGCAGCCAAGAGCGGTTACTTCATGTTCGGGATCGACCCCGGCGAGTACCAGAAGCGCGAGCTGCAGTCCGAACTGCCGGTTGGCATGGCCTGCGTGCCGATCTGTTGGGGCGCGACCGACCGTGAGCAAGCGGCCGACTACTGGGTCCGGTATGAAGAGTTCGGCAACGAGCTGCGCTCCTTCTCCTCGGTCAGTCTGCTGACCTACGACGACTACTACATGCTGATCAAGGCCTATCAGGCCGCCGGTACGTTCGAGGATCCGGACGCGGTAGTCGACGCATTGCTGGAGGTTCGACACGACGGCGTGATTGCCGACGGGTTCTACTTCGACAGTCGTCACATCGTCGCTCATGGGACTGAGGTCTGTGTGTCGCGTCAGCTCGAATTCGAGTGCCAGTTCACACCGCCGCCATCCGAACCGCCACCCGGTACGCCGGGCTTCTGATCGGCGGCAATCGCAGACGAGACGCGGCTGCTACACCTCCAGTAGCCGCGTGTCACCACCGCGCTGTTGGTCGCCTCGGACGGGGCGGCCAACAGCGCGGCACGATCAGCGCCGGACGCTCACTGCGTCCAGGTCGGCAGTGGTGACATGAGTGAAGGAGTCGCCCGATCCAGTGCGCTCCCGGCGATCGAGGAAGGTGTAGGACCAAGCTGTGATTGCTAACTTCTGGGATTCACGCGGCAGTTCCGTCACCCGGAAATTCGTCAGACAAGTCACGCGCGAGTTGACGCCGGCGCAGACCGTTCTGTGGACGGCGCTCGTGGTCCTGATGGTGCTCTTCCCGACGATCATCAACAGTTCGCGTTTCCTCGATGTAGCGATCACCTACGGCATCTTTGCCATCGCGCTCTACGGCCTGGGGTTTCTCTACGGCCAGACCAACTACCTCTCGATTGCCCACTCGGCCCTGATGGGCGTTGGCGCGTATACCGCGGCAATTCTGTTTATCCAGCTTGGCTTTGGATTCTGGGCCGTACTGCCGTTGGCGGCGTTGCTGGCCATGGTGGCGGCGCTGCTCCTGGGATACCCGGCATTGCGAGTGAGCGGCTATCACTTCGTCATCGTCACCTTTGCCGCCTGTGAGTTGTTCGTGCTCGCAACCAGAAACCTGGGCGGCGCCGAGGCCCGTAAAGGGCTGACCGGCGGAGCGCAGGGACTCGACATCACCGAACCGGTGGGCCAAATCTTCGGCCAGAGCTTTGACATCAACCTCGAGTTGGAGCCCTTCTACTATCTCGTCATCGCGTTCCTGTTTGCCGCGATGATCGTCTCGCAGGCGTTAGTCTCCTCGCCCTTAGGCCGGAGCTTCCGTGCGATCCGGGAGAATGAACCGCTCGCACGTTCCGTTGGTATCCGCGCGAACTGGTACAAGATTCTCGCGTTCGGCATCAGCGGTATTTTCGCCGGCGTCGCCGGAGCACTATTCGCTTACAAGCTTCGACACATTGCACCCGACTTGTTCAACTCGTTTGAGGGCGTCGAACTGGCCTTGATGGTCTTGCTCGGTGGATCACGTCGGCTGATGGGCCCGGTGGTTGGGGCCGCCATCGTCGGCTTCCTACCCGAGATCCTGGATGTCATCGGCATCGGTCTGACTCCATTCCAGCGTCAGATCGTCTTTGGTGCCATGCTGATCGCGGTCATCATCCTGCTGCCGCACGGGCTTGTTCAGGGCATCGCCGACCTCTACGGCTACGCCAAGCAAGCGCTTGCCACTTTACTGCGGCCACCGCCCGGTCCGGAAGGAGGGCAGCCGGCCGACGCGCCTGATCCTCCCGGGGACCAGGCCGGCGAGGCCGGCGAGGACGACGATGAGTCCGTCAGCGAGGCCAGTGAGACGGAGCGGGACTCTGAGCGCGTCGGCGAGGTCTAGGCCACCATCGCTTGAAGTCTGGTCTGACGTCTACTCCGACGGCGGCTCCCGTGTCAGCGCTGTGATGTCCATCAAGAATCCGCGGACCTGGTAGTAGAGCGATTTGAGACCGCTGACGATTCCGAGCGGCAGCAGCAGGATCAGCAGGATCAGCGCCAATCCGTAGGCAATCTGGATGTAGTTGGGATTGTCGACGAAGGGCAGCTCGGGGATGAATTGGACCACGGCTGTCCCGACCAGTGGCCCGAGCAGCGGGACCGCACCGCCGAGCAGCACCATCAAGGCCAACTGGATGCCGTCTTGCGCGCCGAACAGACTGGGCTCGATGTGCTTGAGCAAGAAGGCATAGTGGACGCCGGCGACGCCAGTGAAGGCGCCGCTCATGGTGAAGGCGAGAATCTTGGTACGCGCCAGGTGGATGCCGATTGATTCGGCCAGGTCCTCGTTCTCGCGCACGGCTCGCATGGTCGCGCCGAACCCGGAACGACGGATGAGGTAGACCGCGGCGATGGCAATGACCAGATAAGCGACGGTGACGTAGTAGATCGAGTTCGCCGATTGCAGTCCAATGCCGAGGAAGTCCGGTATGCCGCCTTGAACGATCAGTCCGAGCCGGCGACCGCTTTCGAAGCCGCCGCCATTCTCGAGCACGATTCGCACCAATTCACCGAATCCGAAGGTCGCGATGAGAAAGAAGTGACCACGAATCCGCAGGGCAGGGTAGGCGAGCAGCGCCGCCGCGATCGAGGACAGGATCACGCCCAGCGGCAGGACAGCCCAGTAGGACCAGCCAAACTCGCGGAAGAAAATCGCACCCGTGTATGCGCCGATCGCCCACAGGCCGGCGTGGGCAAGGGAGAGGATGCCGGCCTGGCCGAAGATGATAGCCAGTCCATAGACGGCAATCGCGGTGGTGCCGGTGACGGTCGCCAGGAACAGGTGGCGGCTGGTGCTGAATTCTGGAATCAACAGGATGAACACACCGACCGTCAGGATGACGACAACGCGTTCAGCCGTGGACAGTCGCTTCGGACCGGCGGTCGCATTGGCGAGTTGGTTCATGACGCTGGATTTAAGTCGCATCTGACCGTGCAATTCCGCGGTCCGGCTAACGAGCCGGAGGACCTTGCAAGCCAGTCAGCAACCCTCGCGGCCGGACCAGCAGGATGATGAGCATGACGATGAACGCATACGACTCAGACCACTCGGGCTGGAAGTACTGCGTGCCCATGGCTTCGGCCAGGCCAAGTCCAAACGCCGCGAGAACCGCTCCAAGTGGATTGCCCAGGCCTCCGGCGAGGGCGACGGCAAACGCCTTGATGACAAAGCGTCCACCGATGAACGGGTCAATCGGGAAGAGGCCGATCATCAGCGCGCCGCCCAGCCCGGCGAGCAGGGACCCGATCACGAAGACGATCGTGATGTAGCGCCGTACCGGGATTCCCATCAGTGCGGCGGCGTCGCGATCGATCGCGCTGGCGCGAAGCGCCCGACCATGGCCGCTGCGATAAATCGCCCAGAGCATGGCGGCCACGACGACGAGCGTCGCGCCGACCACCAACACGCGCATTCCGGGAATGCGCGCACCGCCCAGGTCGAACACCTTGGTGATCGGGGCCGGCACGTCGACGATGCTGGCGCCAACTGGAGACAGTTCGACCAACAAATGCTGTAAGACAATGATCAGACCGAGCGAGACGATGAAGCCGTTGATCGGCGAATCGAAGGTGAATCGGAAGAGGCCGCGCTCAAGGGCCAGGCCAATCAGGCCGACGGCGACGATCGCGAACACAATCCCGATCCAGAAGCTGCCGCCGATTTGATTGGTGACGAACCAGGCGAGGAACCCGCCGATCACGAGCAGCTCGCCGTGAGCGAACATGACGAGACCGGTGAGTCCGAATATCAGGGTGACACCCAGTGCCATCAGTGCGATGACCGCGCCGATCGACAGGCCGTTGACTACCTGCTGCAGGAAGATATCCATCGCGGTTTCACCCTCACCGATTCCCTGTCTATACCGCGGCAGGAGCGGCAGACTCGGACTGCGACCTGCGTCAATGAGCCCTCGCGACGCTAGAAAGCGCGCGAGGGCTCATACCGGCCACTGCTCCCAGAATGTCGGACAGAGCAGCGTGGTTTGGCTTTATTCCTCGCTTCCATCCTGGTTTGCCAGCACGAACTCGTCGGTCACGCCGAGGGCGTCGGGACCGTACTCCTCGAGCGAGAAGTTCTGGCATGCGATTTCACCGAGCTGCACCTTGCAAGTGTCGTAGCCATGCGCGACGCGGTGCCATTCCGCGTCCATGGTCAGCGTTGGACTGAGCACTCCATCAATGCTGATGCCCTCCATTGCCTCGGCGATTGCCGTGGTGTCATCAACGGTACCGGCCTGCTTCATCGCCTCAACCAGCATGAACACGTAGTCGTACTGCCAGAGGGTGATGTCGGTCAGCGGCGCCGGGGAGCAGCCGTCGGGGTCACCGCACTCGAACTCGTTGACAGCTTGGTAGTGTTCGCGCGAGCGCTCACTGGTGTTGATCGCGCGGCAAAGGTTGATGCAGGCCAGGACGATCGGATCCTCGTTGTCAATTCCGCCGGGGAAGTTCTCTTGCCACCAACCCGGGTCGACCCCGAAGACCATGTAGCCTCCGGCAACTTCGAGCTCCAGCGCCTGTTCGGCGATGAGGACCGAGTCGGCCGCGATGTACCAGTTGTGCAGCCAGTCGGGGTTGAGTCCCTTGAGACGAGTCAGGAAGGGAGTGAAATCGGTTGTGCCAGGCGGATAGAAGACGACCGGGTGTGTCTTCTGTCCGAGCGCAGTCAGCACGCCGTTGTAGAACCGACCGAGGAACTGCCCGGATGGGTCGTCAGTGGCGATAATGACCGAGGTATCCCCCGGCTGCGCGCCCAGCAACTCCAAGACGCCGGCTGCGGTGATCACACTACGAGTCAGCTCGGAGGGTTCAATCTGGAACAACCACTTGTGTGTGGTTTGAGACGATTCCGGGTTGAGTACGCCGTCCTCAGAGGTGAGGATGCTGAGCGCCATGAAGTGCAAGATTTCCTCAGGCTGGGTCAGTTCGGAAGCGGCCAGACCCACGCCGTGCGGTAGCGGCCCAAAGATGATCTTGATGCCTTCATCGCGGATCAGCTCCTGCACAGCGGCAATGCCGACGGCGTCGTCTGAGCGGGTGTCACGGCGCAGCACTTCGATCGTGTAGGTGGTGTCGCCGACCACGAAGCCTCCGGCCTCGTTGATCTGCTCGACGGCGAGCAGCAGGCCGTTCTCCTCTGATTGGCCATAGAACGCCAGACCGCCGCCGGAAAGCGGCTGCACAGATCCGATGCGAACCACGCCGGTTTCGGCTGCCGGCTGCTCCTGCTGTTGTTGCTGCTGCTGTGGCTGTGGTTGCGGCTGAGCCTGTTGCTCCTGGGCCTGCGGTTGCTCTTGCTGTTCTGGTTGTGGTTGCGCTTGGGCGGCGGCCGGTTGCTCGTCCTCGTCACCGCCGCATGCGGCGATG
Source organism: Dehalococcoidia bacterium (assembly GCA_965207365.1). GTDB lineage: Bacteria > Chloroflexota > Dehalococcoidia > Bin125 > Bin125 > Bin125. Next base: position 3,386,686 of record OZ242281.1, read on the forward strand.
GCAAAGCTGAGCACCAGTGCAGCCAGAGCGGCGCCGACCAATCCCATCCAGCGCCAATGGTACCGGCGGCTGTCAGTCACTGGGTTGGTCATATTGGCGCCTCCTGGCTGCTGCGCTGCACCGACGGCGGCGGTTAGCGCACGTTACTCATAGATATGGCCTGGCGTGAAGTCGATGGGTTTGATCGCTAGAGCGCCCTGCGCGTACTGCATGCCCGACTCGTCGTGGCCGGGGAAGATAAACGCGTCGAGTTCCGAGGCGATCTGTTCAACCTTGGTGCAGGAATTGAGGAAATCTTCGTTGCTGATGTTGACGAAATTGGGGATCGGCGGCGGTCCGAACGCGTCGTGCGTACCGACCGCGTCGCCAGCCAACAGCGCCCAACCTGTAGTTTCCAGGCGCACCATCACACCCATCGATCCCGGCGTGTGACCGGGCAGACTGATCGTCCACAGATCCTCAAGGATCTCCTGATCGCCGTACATCAGCGTGGGTTGGCGCCGCGAGATGAAGTGCCAGTCCTTGCGCACGAAGAAGTTATCGGCCGACCAGATATTGGTCGCGTAGCGGTGCTCATCCTCATGCAGGATGATCTGAGCCCCGGCGTCTTCGAACGCTCGTAGGCCGCCGGCGTGATCCGCGTGACAGTGACTCAGGATCACGTAGTCGAAGTCGTCCGGACCAAGTCCAATCTGTTTGAGCGAGTTCTCAAGCAGCACATCGGCGCTCAGCTCACTGAGGTCGATCGTGGCCTGCCAGTCTGGCAGCCACTCCTCGGCGAAGTTGGTCGAGATGCCCGTGTCGTAGAGGATTCGTCCGGCCGGGTGATTGATGATGTAGGCCAGCGAGGGACAGCGGTACCAGGTGCGGGGCATGGATGTGCGGCCGGGCAAGAGCATGTCGTTCGGATTCGGATAGCCGAGCAGGCCGTAATCCATGCCCATGTGGCCCAGCTTCAGACCCTGCAGTGTGATTCCCATGATGTATACCCCGTTCCGTACGTTGCGTCGGTCAAGCGGCGCGGGCGTGAAGCTTGCGCCGCTGACCTGAATGTTTTGCCCCTCGATCTGCCGGCTAGGCGCCGTTGGCCGGGCCGGTGAGCGGCGGGCCAACGTCGGGGTTGACCACGAGACCGCCGCAGGCGTCGGCCAGTGCGGGCATGCACTGGTCGGCGAACATGTGCATCTGCTCCTCGGTCTCTTCGCCGCGGTAGCCGCCCATTTCGAACCAGCATGTGAACATGAAGTCGTCGTAGCCGACCGTTTCCTTGATCTCCATGATCTGCTCGACGATCTGGTCAGGTGTGCCGATGAAGACCAGGCCCTTGTCGATGCAGAGGTCGGCAGTCACGGGGCGATCGGGCGGGGGCGGCGGCTCATCGATGTCAGTGATCACGCCGCCGAAGCCGAAGGCGCCGAGGTACGGCCAGGCCGCTTCCATGCCTTGCTTGTAGCGCTCGAGATCGTTCTTCTCGTCACCGGGCTTGAGGATGTGGATGTAGCGCGCCGGCGAGAAGCCGCGCTTGACATCCGCGTCGTAGCCGAACTTCCACGGACCTTCACGGTCGAGGCGGTCCGGCCACTTGGTCCGTTCCAGCGTCTCGTAGTAGCGCTCGACGTTGGCCTTGAGCCGCGAGTTGGGCTCGGGAATCGTGTAGCAGTTCACGCCGTTGGAAGCGGCCCACTCGATCGAGCGGGGACTGGTCACCGGCATCCACATCGGCGGCACCGGCTTCTGGATCGGACGCGGATAGACGCTGATCTCCTTCAGCGTCGTGCCGGTCGCGTAAACCGGCGGGCCCGAGGCATACATGTCCGGCGCGCCGATGTTCAGCACGCTGTCCACGTCGCGGTCCACGTGGTCCTGGCTGAAGTAGGCGATGGTCGAGGGGTTGCCCCACTTCGTGTAGCTGGGCGGCAGGTTGAAGAACTCGCCGGTGTGGCTGAACGAGTGCTCTCTCCAGGCCTTGTTGATGATCTGGAAACACTCTTCGAAGAAGGAGCGGTTGCGCTCCTGGTCCTGGATCGTCGCCCCCTGTGCGCCGCCCAGCACCTCGGTCTCGCGCGACTGATAGCCCCGTCCGACGCCGAATTCAAGCCGTCCACCGCTAATCACGTCGAGCATCGCGCCCTGTTCAGCCAGTCGGATGGGATGATGCCAGGGCAAGATGTTGGCCATCTGACCAAGCCGAATGCGGCTCGTCTGCGCTGCGATGGCCGTCTCGGCGACGATCGGGTTGGGGCTGAACTCCACGCCTTCGGGCTGCATGTGGTGTTCAGTCATGAACCAATAGTTGAAACCGAGCTCCTCGGCCAGAATGCCCTGACGGACCTGATTGACGAGGACACGCTGGAAACTCTCGCTGGTCTCTTCGAGGGTTCCGGCATTGACCCGAGTCCCGTTGACCACGTTGCTTTCGAGGTCGACTGCACCATTGTGGAAAATTCCGAGCTCAAGCATGGTGTTCCTTTCGTTCGCCGCCTGCGGCGAGGGTGTTGACCGCCGCAAAGTCGGACGGTTGTGCGTGATTGAATCGGTCTCCGTTTGCCCTGAGCGAGCTTTCGATCAGGGCGCTGGCTTCGTGGACGGAACTGTTGTGTAACGCAAAGCCCACTTGCGTAGCGCCATTCTGCGAATCGCCAGATGGGATGTCAGTACGCGCCATGACAGTCCGAACTCCCGTGCGTCGTTGGGCCGTAACTGGCGGCTGCCATAGCCAACCGGGTACCCGTTGTCGACCAACCGTGTGTCAACGGCGGGGTTCGCGAGGTCCCCAGTCGCTGCTCAAGCGGGTGAATCTCTGCGGCGATGAGCAGTCGCCCGGCACTTCCGCGAGAGCGATCGATTCAGCCTATGTCTCACCGAGGTTCTCAACTACGATCGCTTCGACTCGCCGAAAGAGGGATTCAATGCCCATTCGCAACCGTGACGACGCAGCAGAAGTCAAAGAGCGAGTTGACCAATTCTTCGCAGCACAATCCGACGACCGCACGGGCATCCTGCGCCGACTCTTCACCGAGATCCTCGACTTCAATCACACTGAGCCCCTTTCTGTGCGATTGACGAGGTAGTAGTCCTGGCCGCAACGACGACAGACGGCCAGCGGGAACAGCACCCGAAGATCATCCGTCCGATATCCGGCCTCCATGGTGAACGCGCGGTCTTGGCTGGGTTCCAGCGTCGAATAGACCGCAGCCCCCGACGAGAACCACTGATGCAGACGAAAGGCGAATGGGTTGTTAGCGTCGCTCAACTCAGCGGTGATGACCCTGAGCAGTGCAGATTTCACATCGGGTTGGTTGAGACCGGTCGCGCCTGCGAGTTCCCGTGCGCCCTCCGCGAGTTCGAGCGGCTGGCTTCTGGCGAGGATGTCCTCGTCGAAATCGAGGCCAAACTTCTGCTCAATCCAGGCGGCCAGGGAGTGGCGCTGGAACTCGCCGAGGGTCGCCGGCGGCTCGGCCAGCACGGCGGCGCGCAAGTCGGCAGCGCTCGTTGGCGGCTGGACGACGCACTCGCGTTCCAGGGTCTCGTCGACGACCCGATCACCGTTGATCTCAGAGCCGAGCAGCAGGCTGGCGCTCTTGGCGATGGTGTCGCGTCGTTCTGCGCGGCCGCCTTCGCTGGCGATTGTGGCCGAGGTGCCAATCATTTGCACTTCGCGTCCGGATGCCGCCGTTGCGCGCTGGCGCAGTCGACGCAGCAGCATCGCTACGTCGGCGCCTTGCCGTCCGCGATAGAAGTGCAGCTCGTCCACGACCATCGTGCGCAGGTTTTGCGTCATCACTTTGACCAGTGAGCGCTCGGTAGGGCGCAGCAGGATCAAGTCGAACATCATGTAGTTGGTCAGCAGGATGTGCGGCGGATCGTTGATCACTTGGTCTCGCACGTCGCGCCGAGTTTGGCCGGTGTAACGCTCGAAGCGGACCGGACACTCCCCGTATTGTTCTTCGTAGCGTTTCTTCGACTCCACCAGCGAGTCGTACTGGCTGTTGATCAGCGCGTTCATCGGATAAATCAGCAGCGCCGAGAGTTTGTACCTCAGTCCGCTGGGGTCGGTCTCGTGTTGGCGGAAGATGTAGTCGACGATTGGCAGCAGATAGGTCAGCGACTTGCCTGAGCCCGTACCGGTCGCGACGGTGAAGCTGCGCCCCTCGAGCCCGTGCTCAAGCGCCTCCATCTGGTGTTGGTGGAGAACCATGTCCTCGCCGAAGAATCGCGCCGTTCCGATATGGATCCTGCCCTGGGCTGCCAGTTCGCCGAGGCTGAGTCCCGGCTTGAACTTTGGTGAAATCTGCAGGTAGGGGTAGGGCCAGAGCAGGCCGCGGCTGAGCTCGGCGTCGACAAAGTCCCGCAGCCGCGGCTCGGCCATGTTGACGGTGGCGCGCAGGTACTGCTCGAAGGTGTCGCGGGCCTGGTCGTTGAGGGCAAAGGGGTCGATGGGCATGGGTAGACTCCTCTAGTCGCTTAGGAGACCTCTGCATAAGTCGGTTTAGCGCGATGAGAAGGACGCTCCCTCTCCCTCCGGGAGAGGGCTGGGGTGAGGGGCTCCCGTACCCCGTTATCTGCTCGCGACCGCCTATGCGCACACTCCGACCCTCACCCTAACCCTCTCCCACGGGGAGAGGGGACCGGAAGCTGATTTACGCAGGGGTCCTTAGTAGAGGTGACCGCGACTGTCCACGCCTGTGACCGTGAACGTACGCCGGGCATCAGTCAGTGGGAGCCAAGGTGCTGCCGAATGCCTGATCGAGGCTGATCATCTCTTCCTCGCCGTCTTCAATGCGGTGATGCATCCATTCCGAGTAGGTGGACATCATCGCTTGCCACCAATGTTCCTCGTGCCAATCGGCGATTGGCGGAAACTGATCCAGGGCGAGCAGCTCAAAGTCGACGAGCGAAAGCCGCTCGCTGATCGGGATGGAACTGAGCTCGACTGACTCGTCTTGAAAGGTTCGCTCGGGCAAGGCTCCATCGGGCAAGGCTCCATCGCGCAAGGCCCGAGCCTCCCGCGTCTGTCGGACGGCCCGGTCATACTCCTGATCCGACCACTGGGTGATCGGCGGAAACAGGTCCTGGTCGATTGCGCGGAAGTCAATCTGCAGTAGGCGAAAATCGGCGTGCGGATCGCCCGGCGGGATCGCTGCGGGACTATCGAAGATGGCGTCCCGCCAGTGATCGTCCGTCCATTCAGCGAGCGGCGGAAAGTCATCCCAATCGAGACCGTCGAAATCGACGAATCGCGCTCTTGGATCGGCACGCTCAGGCTGAACAGCGGTGTTGGCCATGACGCCTCCCTAATGGTTCAGTCTACGTCGTGCGCTGCGCGAGGATCGGCGACGGGTGGGTTCAGCGACGACTGCCACTCTCCCGATGCCATGGCGTCGTAGATCTCGAGGATTCGGTCTCGGGTTCGGTAAGTGCCGTGCGCGGCGATGTCCTTGCGCTGGACGATGGGGAAGGTCGACATGATGTAGTCGACGTCGTCGCGCTCAATCTCGTAGAGGTGGAAATAGGCCGCATCCAGCTCGCAGCGAATCTCAAACCGCCGCTCCGGGTCCCACTTGAACGGAGGCCCGTCATAGCCAAGGTCCTGGGCAAAGGGCTGGAGGTCCCATGCGGTGTATGAGAGTTCGAGAACGCGATCGGCGATCCAGTCGCGGAGGATGGTGTCGGGTTGCCAAACGGTGGATTGGTCATAAGTGTTCGGTGTTAACACTGGCAGTTGTTTCGTGATGCTCCAGTGAATGTGTGAGCCACCAACCTTTTGTCGAGCCGCGTGATCGAACACAACGGAGTTGAAGTTCGCCAACAACAGCGCAACCTCTTCCACTGTACAAACTGGCATCAGAAGGTAGTGATTGCCTCCTACTCCCACCCGCGGAATTGCTGACGCAATCACTGTTCTCTCATCTGTGTTTCTTGCGATGCCGCGCCAACTCAGCAGCCAGTCGCGATCCCAAAGCTCTGCAAGCCGAGCCTCGACGTCCGACTGCCTCACCCAATACCTCGGATACACAAAACGCCGAGGATTCATCCGTTGTTCATCTAACAGGTTGCGTGTGGCGAGAGTGCCATCTTGCCTTACATCGTCGTAGCTCGCCCAGCGGTGGTCGAACTGGTGGATGAGCTTCGCTTCGTACAACGGCAGTAACCCAGGTTCAGGAGCGTTATAGAAGTCGCCGGAGTCTGTCGCCATATCGTGCATCCTCAGGAAGCTGACCGGCCAGCCGCGATGAAGAGGTGGGCGTCGCTGCTCATGTTGAAGACTCCCTGCCGGAAGCTGACTCGCCAACCGCCGGGATGAAGATTCCTGCGTCTCCGGCCATGTGGAAGATCGTGAAGAAGCGGACTGACCAGGTGTTCGATGTTGTTTGTCTCTCTCTCTCTCTCTCTCTCTCTTCGTCTACAAGTACTGGCACGCGCTGATAGATCTGTCGCGTCAGTTCTGCATCACGCCGGGTGCGGAAAATGGGGCAATTGCCGGTGTTGGGGTTGATCAGCGCGAAGTCCTCGGCCGACAGGGTGAAGCGACGATTGGAATCTCTCAGGTCGGCGGTGTCGTAGAGAAAAAAGGCAAACTCCGCCTCCTCCCGCGCTCTTCCGTTCTCCAACGTGATGATGGCGAACTTCATGCGGCTATCAATAGCAGAGAAGATTCTTCTGCGATTTTCGAAGTCAAAGAAACTGACGATGTTTCGCTTTCGAACGAAGTCAGCAAAGAGATCCTTTGTGTTGTTGTCGGTTGCGATACCGGTAGGCGAGATCACCCCCGCCCTTCCGCTTGGTCTGACCAGAGTCCGATCAAGCTCGATGAAGATCTGATAGTGATTCACTTGACCCTTCGCACCGAGCGGGAAACGCCCACTCGCGCGTGTGAACTCGCTTTGCGCCTCTGCCAGATGCTTGGCTGTCTCGAACTCAGTGTGAAGTTTCGGATTTGTCTCACGCAGCGCAGCGATGGCTCGCTTCCGAGCGGCGGCGTTTCGAGCGTGGGCGACAGCGGTATCCCGCGAGGCGAACCATTCTTTCTCTTGTAGCGCGTAGCGCTCCCAGGGCGGATTGCCCAACACGACGTCGAAGCCGCCGTCGTCGAAGACGTCGGGGAACTCCAGGGGCCAGTGGAAATAGGGATGCTCGCGGCTGGCGGCCATCGCGTTGCCGTTGACCTGAGCCCGATGCTGCGAGCACAGATCGTCGCTCGTCGGAACCAGCGCCTCCGACTCCGCCGTCAATGGCGCGAAGAAGGCGTACGTCCACAAGTCGCAGGCTGTGTGCGCGGTCAACCCGTCCTCCCGCAACACCGTGTAGAACGCCTCTTTCTCGCGAATCGCCTCTGGCGTATCGTCCGGCATCTCGCGCAGATCGCGGTATTCCGCAGCGAGGTCGTGGCGGGCGAGGGTCGGTTGTCGCAGCGCTTGATTGCCTTGCCGATGTTGCTTGTTCAACGCCTTGACCCGCTTGGCCACGGCTTTGTCGTCGCCGGTGAGCGCCTTGTAGGCGCCGTCGGGGATACCGTCCTGGAGCACGTCGAGGTCGTAGACGCCAATCAGCGAGTCGCCGTGCTTGATGTGGTGGTCGAGGAAGCTGAGCGGCCGTCCCGGCTCGTGACCCTCGATCCGAGCGCGACCTTGCACAGGTCGACAGCCATCGGATTCTTGTCGACGCCGTAGAGGCAGCTCGGCGCCACATCGCGTATCGCATTGCGTACTGCCTCGGGCGACGGCTCAGCCTCGCCGGTGCGAACCTTGGCCAGCTCTCGCGCGATCCGTCGAGCCGCCGCGAGCAGGAAGTGTCCGCTGCCCGCGGCCGGGTCGATCACGGTCATCGAGAGCAGCGCCTGTTCCTGCTTCTGAGGATCACGGCCGGCGTCCTTGAGCCGCTGCTCCATCACAGGAACCAGCGCCGAGCCAATCAGCTCTTGAACAAGCTCGCGAGGCGTGTAGTACGAGCCGGAGCTCTTGCGTCCGCCGCCCGCGCCGAGCTGGAAGTCCCAGAGTTCGGGCCGCTCGGGGTCGGCCTCGACCACGATCGGCTCAAAGTCGAGCAGCGACTCATAGACCGAGCCAAGCTCCTCGACATCGAGCGCCGCATAGTTGACCCGGCGGCGAACCTTCTCGTCGTCGAAGCGGCCCAGGCTGTCAATCGCCCGCAGCAGGTCGTTGTTGCTGATCCGCGCCGACTCCAGGCGTCGGCAGGTCGACTCGCCGAATAGCTCGCCATTCAGCGCGTGCAAGCCCAGCCGTTGCGCCAGTTCCTCGATGCGGAAGAGCCGGAACGTCGTCAGCAGCCCCTGCCAGAGGTCGGAGTGTCGGCGGGACTCGCGACTGCGCATCTGCGGCGATGCGGCGCGCTCGCGCAGTTGCGAAACGCCGTAGTAACGCTCGTAGATGCGCTGCTCCTCGGTCGGCATGCCCGAGAACAGCAGCCGTCGTTCCTCGGCGACCATCAGGAAGAGCAGTCGGTAGATCAGTCGCAGCAACTCGCGCTCGAAGTCCTGAGCCGAAACCCGGCCGCGAGCCAGCTCGCTGCGCAACTCCGCCGACTGCGGATGCTGAAGGAAGCTGCGTCCCAGTCCCTCCAGCGCGGCCTCAACGCCGTTGCGCAGCTTCTCGCGCACGCGTCCGCCCTGTTCGATGCCCTGCTGGAACCAGCGCTCAAGGAAACAGGTATGCGCGTCATCGGAGCCGCGCGGGAATCGTGTCCGGTGCATGATCCGGTAGAGCAGCGCGAACTCGGAATACTGCGATCCGGTGATCATGCCTTCCAGATCGAATTCGAGATACGTCGGTCTCGTCATGCGTTGCGAGTCGCGCAGCAGGCGCAGACGGTAGCCATTCGTCGTGACGCCCCAGAGCGCCTCATCGCGGTTGAGATACTCCTGCACCAGCGCATGCGGCGAGCGTCCTCCCTGGGGCGGCCGCCGATCAAGCGAGTACTGCCGTCCGACGATATGGATCGGCGGAGCGTGGTCGTCCGTGCCGGCGAAGAACGAAATCGGATACTCCACGTCGCCAACGGTCCGGCTCCCGCGCTGGAACACCAGGTCGCCTTCGCGGTATCCGAGCAGTCCGAAGAACGGGATCATCCAAGCCTGACGCGTGATCCCGGTGTGTTGATCTTCTGTGTTTCGTTCAAGCCTGCGCTGGAAGCTGTCCCAATACGATTGCGCGTCGGAGAAGGCCGCCTGGATTTCGTCAGACAGGCGGCCGCGATCAATGCCGAAGTCATCCTCGCGTTGACCATCGCCGGAACCCGAGGCGAGTTCATCCAGCAGGTCCGGAGAAAACAGGCCGCCTTCTGAGGCGATCGTGGTCCAGGCCATCAGCGCGTCTGCCGATCACCGGAGCCGTCGGGAACGAAGACATAGCAGCCCAGGATGTCGGGCGGTGGATGCGGCGTCACTCGAGGCGCCCGTCCGCCAATCTGGCGGCGGAGGCGAGTGTGAGAATCGTGGAGTTCCGTTCGTCGCTGCTCGACGAGGTCTGCATGCCAATCATCGCGGTCGTCCAGAATCTTCAGCATCCGGGCCACGTAATCAATCCGCGCGGAGCGGTCGAGGTTGGCGGTCGGCCGCGCCCGATCCATGAGGTGCAACGCCTCGTCGGCATCGAGCCAGACCAGTTCGCCTCGTTCACGGCGGAATCCGGCTGGCACGATCTCCTCCGCGAACAGGTCATTGCCCTGGTCGCGAATGGTGTAACGCAGGCGGAGCAGCAGCACGGCGGTCATGCGCTCGACCGCGTCGGTGGCGATAGCGCCGCAGCGTGAGACCTCAGCCTCAACGTCGTCACCAAAGGCCTGAGCGAGGATGTCATGAGCAAGTCGCTCGACATCCGGATGGTTCCGTCCCTTGTCGGCGAGTTCTGTGAGTTCGGGCCGTTCAAGACGCTGCGCGGCGGTCGTACAGAATCGCTGCAAGTCGGCAGCGTCACCGAAGATGGGTTGAATGGCATCGAGCTCCGCTTCGACTTCATCCGGCTTCATTTGATGCTGCGCGTAGCGTGTGCGACGACTGCTCTGCCGATTGGCCGCAGCGTCCCACTGCTCATGAAACGCCGACACTTGCGGCGAGGCAAGGTCGAGCTGGAGCTGCTCAGCCTGACCTCGTCCACGCAGGAGCACGCTCTCAATCACGGCATTCAACACGTCCTCCGAGCCGACAGGAACTGGCACGGCGATGCCGAGGCGTTGGTAAATCGTGCGCGCTTTCTCGATCAGGACGCGCATCACCACGTGGTCGATTTGGTTGTTCAAACCGACGAGCGTGGCGACGCGGACGACCGGCTTCTGCTGCCCGTATCGGTCGACACGCCCTTCGCGTTGCTCCAGCCGGTTGGGATTCCAGGGTAAGTCGTAGTGAATCACCGCATTCCAGTCTTGTTGGAGGTTGATGCCCTCGGAGAGGCAGTCGGTCGCCACGAGAATCCGTCGGGGCGACTGTGCGAGTTCGTTCACGATCTCGCGGCGTTGCTCCGAGTCGCCGTCCGACCCGGTGACCGATCGAGCTTGAAGGTCGGGGAAGTCCCTCCGAAGGTGTGTCTCGAGTTGGTCGGCGACGTAGACAGCAGTGTCGATGTATCGGCAGTAGACGATCGGCGAGAAACCGTCGCGAAGCAGTGAGGACGCCACTTCAGCGCAGCGCTGGAGCTTGGCGTCGCGCTCATACCCGGACAGCGACTCCGCGCGCTTAAGAAATCCATCCAGTCGTCGCCGCTCGGCTTCGGAAAGCGCGATATCGGGGTCATCGAGGGGCGCCGTCGGAAGGTAGTCGGGCGTTTGGTCGTCGTCCGACGAGTCAAGAATCTGTTCACGGTGGCGGTTGGGGTCGCCAATCGTTTCATCCCGTTCAAACGTCCGTTCGCGCCTACGAGCAAGCATTCGGGTCGCTGAGGCAGGACTGGACAGCAGGCAGCGGAGGATGGCAATCGCAGCCCAATAGCGAACCCGTTGACGCTGAGACTGATCTTCCTGTCCCGCCACCGATTCACGACAATATGCCAGTACGTCCTCAAACAGGTCACGATAGCTACCCTCAAGCTGATACTCGTGCTGCTGAGGTTCCCGGGTTGGGAACAGATTGTCCTCACCTAGCCAGGAAACGAGGTCGCTCCGCTGGCGCTGTATCAGGTGCCGAGCGAGTGTTTCCGAGGGAACTTCAGACTCTGTGTCAAACTCTGGATTGAGAAGACCCAATAGAGAGCGAAACGACTCATCTACACCGCTGTGAGGCGTTGCGGTAGTCAGAATCAGGTTGGTTTCTGGTCGGCGTCGCGTGAGTCGTTGGAGCAACTCAAAGCGTCGATGTTGATTGCCGGAATCATCACCTCGCGGTCGGGCTGAGGTGTGAGCCTCGTCGACGATGATGAGATCGGGCGCATAATCGATGAAGGCTTGGCGATATCGGTCCGATTTGACGTAGTCGATTGAGCACACCAGGTGGTCGTAGTGTTGGAAGACGCTCTCGTCCGTTGAGAGGCCCCGCTCAAGTCGCGCCATTCGCGAAGGTTGGACGATCGCGGCATCAATGTGAAACTTGCTGCGAAGTTCGTCCGCCCACTGTTCACAAAGATGCGGCGCGCAGAGCACTCCAACCCGACGTACCACTCCCCGGTCCAAGAGTTCGCGGGCGATCATGCCAGCCTCGATGGTCTTGCCCACACCGACATCATCGGCGATCAGCAGGCGCACAGGATCCAATCGCAGCGCCATCAGCAGAGGGACATATTGGTAAGGTCTCGGAGTCACTGACAACCGACCGAGTGAGCGAAATGGACCTGCCCCGCTACGGAGAGCCAATCGCGCTGCGTCGAATACCAAGCGGGCGCCGCCGATGTCAGAGGCCTCGTTCGAATCTGGAGGGGAGTACTGCGTGGAAGTTGGCTGCGCCCATTCAAGGCTAGACAGAACTCCAACAGCCTCTTGTTCTGGACCATCCACCGGTCGAAGCCGCAACGTGTCGCTGTCGTCGCTGGGCAACACGACCCAATCTCGGCCACGAAACGCAAGCAATGACCCCGGATCTCGAAGTGCCATGCGCAACAGGCTAGGACCGTGCTCGGCTACGAACTTCAAGAATCAGATCGAGATTCCCTCGTCAAAATCGCTGCGCACGCCATCCACATCGTCGTTGACGAGCGGTGCAACTTAGATGCACGAGTTCAGTGACTCCGTGAGTCGTGAATGCGCAAGTCCGTAAGTGGCTCGCAGGTTGGCCAATCAGTTCCCAATTCGGTACATGACAGATCTAAAGGGTGGCCCCAACGAGACCGTACTACGAACTTTTCTTCTCGAGGTAGGCCTCTAGTGCTAACCCGTGAGCCGCCTCTCGGCCTTGCGCCGGACTTGAGGCCCCTTAGTGGAATGAGCAGGTCGGTCTCTTTCGTGGCGCCCGCCTCGCGCGTCCAACGCCTCTCCATCTGGATTGGCGACGGCTGAGCACGGCCCAGCATCATGGGTCGCGAAGTAAGAGCCCCGGCCGACATTGACATCCAATTTCACGCCAGACATACTCACACATAATTCGAACTGTTCCGAAGCCACGAACTATCTCGTCGTTGAGGTCCAGATGGAGGACCGACATGAGCACGCGCAACTATTGGACTCGACTCCAACGACGACGGATCTCGAGGCGTTCTGTGCTCGCTGCCGCCGCGAGAGCGGGGGTCGGCGCGGCCGGTCTGGCCCTAGTCGGCTGCGGTGACGACGATGACGACGACTCCGTGGCGCAGACCGGGGACCAACCCGAGCAGCAGCAGCAAGCCGCACAACAACAAGACCAGCAGCAGGCTCAACAGCCCCAGGCGCAGCAGCAGGTACAGCAGCAAGCGGCCGAGCAACAGGCGGAGCAGCAGGCCCAGCAGGTTACTGCGCAAGAACAGACTCAACAGGAACAGGCGCAGCAACAGGCTGAGGCGCAGGCCGCAGTCTCCCGCTACGACAAGACACCCGTCGACGGCGGCACGATCGTGGACATTACGGCCGTCATCTTCGACTCGGCTGACGCCAGTCAGAGCGTGTCCAGCGAGGTGTTGCGGGTGCTCGGCCGGATTCAGTCGAAGCTCTTGCGGTTCTCGAATCCGGACTCGGGCGAACTTGCCGGTGATCTCGCCTCGGGATGGGAGGCGCCCGACGGACAGACAGTCGTATTGCAGCTCCGCGAGGGTGTGAATTGGCACGCCGAGGGTCCCGGCGCGGACAATCCCGCCTCCACCGCGGGACGCGCGCTGACCGCCGAAGACCTGGCCTGGAACATCGAGCGGCAGAAGGCCGGCCTGTTGCAGGACGGATCGGAGGGCGCGTTCGGTCGCAAGGGTTACTGGAGCAACGTTGACTCGATCGACATCGATGCCGGCGCGATGACGCTCAACCTGGCCAGCCCCAATGCAGCGTTCCTCCAGGGTCTCGCCAATGAGTTCAACCTCATGGGCCAGCCTGAGCTCCTCATTGACATCGAGCCGGAGGCCATCGAGGTCTCCGCCGACAAGGTGATCGGTACCGGGCCGTACATCCTCACCGAGTGGCTGCCCGGCGAGAGCATCTCTGCGGTTCGCAACCCCGATTATCACAGCCCGGGCCCGCGGGCGCACAACTGGGTCTGGAACCAGTCGTTCGAGGATCCTACGGCCTACCGGATCGCCTTCGAGCAGAAGCAGGTCGACTCGATGCTGACCGGAGGCGCAGAATTGCTCCAGTCGATCCATGATGCGAATCCGGATTCGACCTTCCTCACCTACAAAGGCAGCGCCTTCCCGATTGCCGCTTATGTCAATCCGATCTTCGAACCCTGGAATGACCCGCGCATGGTGAAGGCGATTGACCTCGCAATCGACCGCCGTGAGCTCATCCAGCAACTCGCGCAGGGGCTGGGGAAGGTCAGTGGACCCGTGCCGTGGGTACAGGAGGCCTGGGCGATACCGCAGGAAGAGCTCGCCGACTTCGCGGCCTATACCCTCGACCGCGATGCGGCGCTGCAAGAGGCCAACGAACTCTGGAGCGCGGCCGGCGGCGCGGAAGTGGGAGAGATCCCCTGGGTCAATTCGGATGCCTATGAGGCCACGCGGCCGGGCTCGACGGAAGCCATCGCGGAGATGTTCAACCAGGCGTTCGGTACCGACCAGTTCCGAGGCGTCACCCAGGGCTATGGCGAGATCTTCCCATCCTGGTTCGAGAAGACATTCACCACGTTCTTCTCCTGGATTCCCAACCTGACGGTCCCGGACGCACGAGCGGACCTCGCGGCGGCGTTCAAGACCGACGCACCGGGCAACTACTGGGGCGTGAGCGAGCCAGACGAGATCGATGCCAAGCTCGATGCCGCCACCCAGGAGTTCGACAACGAGACTGCGATCGGGCTGGTGCGGGAAGTCCAGGACTTCATCATCGAGAACGGGCAGTTCGGTCGTCACATCATCTACAACGCCGTCTCGCCGACGGTCGCGTGGAACTACCTGCACCCTGCGCTGAAGTCGGAGACCGAGGGCTACACCTTCGAGTCCGAGAGCCTGCAGGCACTCAACTCGTGGATCGACCCGGACGATCCGAGCATCGAAGGCCGCACGGAGCCGGAGCCGCGTCCGCTCTAGAAGGCGACGAGCCACGCGAGGAGATCAGTTGGGGGCCGGGACGCGAAGCGTGGGCTTCCGCCCGGCCGCTCTCCTCGTCTTCCATTAGCAAACCGCCAACGAACCAGTGCAGCAGTACATCCTTCGCCGCGCGATTCTGAACATCTTCGTCCTGTGGATCGTCGCGACGCTGGTGTTCTTCGCCGTGCATGTCCTGCCTGGCAATTTCGCGGCCCAGCAGTTCGCTGGCGCGAACCTGGGTGGCGTGACCCCCGAGGCGATCGCTCGGGCCGAGGCGGTGCTCGGGCTCGACAGGCCCGTGCTCGAGCAGTACGCCACGTTCCTCTGGGATCTGGTGCAGTTCGACCTCGGCGAGTCGTTCCGCACCAAGCGCTCCGTCTGGAGCGAGCTCGGCCGCGCCCTGCCCTACTCCATTGAACTCGGAGTCCTGATCATCCTGGTCGGGTTCACGATCGCCATTCCGGTCGGCATCATCAGCGCCGTCAAGCAGGATCAACTGCCCGACTATGTCCTCCGGGGCGGAGCGATCTTTGCCCTCGCCGCGCCGGTCTTCTGGACTGCCTCGATCGCCGTGATCCTTGTCTTGCAGTGGGACCTGTTCAAGATCGATGTTGACGGCCAGCCCCATCTCTGGGAGAACCCGAGATTGGCCCTCCAGTGGTATCTGATTCCGATGTTCGCAGGTGGGATCGCGGGCACGGCGACGACCATGCGGCTGCTGCGTTCCCAGATGCTCGAAGTGCTGCGGGAGGACTACGTCGTCACGGCCCGCGCGAAGGGGCTGCGAGAGCGCACGATCATCATGCGCCACGTGCTACGCAACGCCTGGCTGCCCGTGCTCACGGTCATGGGACTGACCGTGGCCACGATCATCGGCAGCCAGATCGTGCTCGAGCAGATGTTCAACGTCCCTGGTGTGGGCAGGCTGCTGTTCCAGGCCATCACGCTGCGTGACACCCCGCTGCTTGAAGGCCTCGTCCTGGTCGTGGCCTTCGTCGTGGTCTTCACCAACCTCTTCGTCGACCTCCTCTACGGTCTGCTCGATCCGCGTGTGAGATTCGTGTGACGCCTATCAACGCCTCCTCCGCTGCACCGTTCGAGGACCGCATCTCGCCGCTGACGCGTATGACGCGCGCATCCTCTGCGCTGGGGCGCTTCTTCCGTCAGAAGAAACTCGGCGGCCTTGGCCTTGTCATCGTCCTCGTCTTCATCGTGCTGGCACTGTTCGCCGAAGCGCTGGGTCGCTACGAATCGACCTTGGTTTTCGATGCGGAGAATCCGAACTTCAAGGCAGACCCCACAGTCGCCGAACTCGCCGCGGATCCGGACATCGGCTCACCGCGTGTGGTGGCGCAGTTTCAAGCGCCGAGCAGCGACCACTGGTTCGGCACTGACCGGTTCGGGCGCGACATCTACGCCCGCGTGATTCACGGCGCCAAGCTCGCGTTGATCATCGGCTTCGGCGCCTCGCTGATCGCCGTCGCTGCCGGCCTCATTATCGGTGTGATCTCCGCCTACTACCTGGGCTGGATCGACCTGGTCCTGCAGCGCATGATGGATGCGATCTATGCGTTCCCGTTCCTCATCTTGATCCTGCTGCTCGTGCAGATCTCGGAGCCTTCCACGAGAAACGTCGTGTTCGCTCTGGGATTCGGCGGGATTCCGTTCGCTGCTCGCCTGATTCGATCTGCGGTGCTCGCCGTGCGCGGCTCGGAGTACGTCCAAGCAGCCCGCGTAGTCGGCGCGTCCGATTTCCGCATCATGTTTCGGCATGTCTTGCCTAACATTGGCGCCGTGTTAATCATCACCTTCTCGATTGGGATCGGGGCTTACATCCTGGCCGAAGCGACAGTCTCGTTCCTGGGCGCGGGGCCGCGCGGCGAGATCTCCTGGGGAAGGATGGTGTCCTCCGGACGCGGGGCGCTGGACATTCATCCGTGGGAGAGCGTCTTCGCCGGTGGTGCAATCACGCTCCTGGTGATGGCGTTCAATCTGCTGGGAGACGCGTTGCGCGATGTCCTGGACCCCCGCTTGCGCGGCGTCTGATGCCGGCGCGTGGCTGAAGAAGCTCTCGAAGCCGATTTGTCGATCATGGATCCGCGTCAGCCGAGCGGCAGAGAAGAGTGCCACTGGGCGATGGCCTGACCGATTGCGCCGGGAGAATCTTCCTGGATGTAATGCAATCCGGGAACGGTCACTTCCTGCTGATTGGGCCAAGTGCGGCAGAACTCCCGTTGAGGACCAGTCAAGATCGATCCGGGATCTCCGTTGATGAACAGCTTAGCCACGTCGCTTCCCGCCAGCCACTGTGAGTACTCAGCGACTATTTCCGCTACCTCGGTGGGCTCTCCATCTAAGGGAATCTCTCTTGGCCAGGTGAGCGTCGGGCGGCGGGACTCACCGGGCTCGGTGTAGGGACGCCGATAGACGGACATCTCCTCATCGCTCGGATCTCGAAGCATCCCGGCGGGCAGGATGAACTCCACGAATGCGTTCTGTTCGAGCACCATCTGGTCACCGGCGGGCGACCGCAGGCCCTGGAAGAGCTCTCGCGCGCTCGCCGGCCAGGCGTCCCAGGTCAGCGGACGAACCATCGCTTCCATGTACGCCAACCCCTTGACCCGATCCTGGTGCCGGTAGGCCCAGTCGAAGCCCAGCCCGGATCCCCAATCGTGCACCACCAACGTCACGTGGTCGCCCAGGTCCAGGGACTGGAACCAGGCGTCCAGGTATCGCCGGTGATCGACGAAGCGATACGAGCCATCGGGCGCTTTGCCCGAGTCGCCCATCCCGACGAGGTCCGGAGCGAGGCAGCGGGCCGAGCTGGACAGATGGGGAATGATGTTGCGCCACAGATAAGACGACGTGGGATTCCCGTGCAAGAACACCACGGAGGGACCATCCCCAACATCCACGTAGGAGATTTCAGTTCCCTCAACGGAAACTCGCTTACGCGGGTGGGAGTCAGTTGCAGAAATCGCGTTGTCGTTCAAGATTTGGCCTCCAGACTGTACGACAGTTTCTCAAAGGGGCCCGTGGCCGCGGCGCTGACTTCTAGTCCAGCACCTCGTCGGCGAGCTCCGCCAATTCTTCCAGTGCTCCGCCCTCAGTGTCACTTCTCAGCCAGATGGTCGCCCGGTCCGCCCCGGCCTCTGCGAGGGCGTCGATCGCTTCGCGAGTCCGGTATTGCCGAGGGCCGCCGAAGGCCAGGACCTGGATCGATGCGGGGTCCCGGCCGGCTGCCTCAGCCAGATCGTTCAGCTCCTTCCGGCCCCGTTCGATTTCCTCCCGGTCAACGAAGTCTGCGTGGTCCGTGGACACGATTGTGGCAGCGCGGGCGGGCATCCAGCCGTCGCCGTAGTCAACGACTCGCTTGAGCACATTCTTCGCCGTACCGCCCAAAAACACCGGCGGGTAGGGTTTCTGGGCCGGCTTGGGGAACAACTTGACCGGCGGGAAATCGTAGTACGTTCCGTGGTACTCCGCCTCGTCCTGGGTCCACAGCTGCTTCATCGCCAGCATCGCGTCTCGGGTCTGGGTCCAGCGGTGGTCGTAGTCGGCCCCCATGATCTCCTGCTGCTCTCTGAGCCCGCCGGCGCCGATGCCGAAGATGAATCGGCCGCGCGAGAACTGATCCAGGCTCGCCACTTTCTTCGCCAGGTGGAACGGGTTGTGCTCCGGCACCAGGCAGACCCCGGTACCAATCTTGATCCTGGTGGTGACAGCGGACGCCCTGGACAACGCCACAAACGGGTCGGTCGCCGCGGTCGTGTCCACTCCGCTGATTGTGTCCGTCGGAAATTCCCGTTTCGACTCAACGGGGATGATCGGAAGTTCCGGCACCCAGAAGGACTCGAAACCGAGCTCCTCGGCCCGTTTCGCCAACACGGCCGGGTCTCTCGAAGCATTCGTCCACGTGAAGATACCGACATCCATGATGATCTCCGTATTCGCTGTGCCGCCTTCCGATACATCGGCAACGGCGGCACATGAGCCACTCCGTGGGGATCGTAGCGTCTCCGAGATGGCATCGGATGTGCCGGCCACAGGTCGCGCAGACTGATACGGACGCCAGCGTTCCAGGAGCTCGAGCGGCGCAGCGCGGTCGAGGCCGCGTCCGGCTCCGGCGACGGCCACGACGTCGCGACGACAATCAGAGCGTGGGTCAACTAGACTTCCAGCCGCGACGTGGAGTTCGCTGTCAGTCCAACACCGCAATGATTTGAGGCCATTTTGGCGAACAGCACCGAGCTGGTCGCGGCTGCCCGCGATCTGCGAGGCACAATCGACGCAGGCCGCGCGTGGGCCGATGAACATTCCCGCATGGCGCCGGAGGTGGTGCAGGCACTCCGTGACGCGGGTCTCTTCACCATGATCGCACCGCGCGACGTCGGGGGCGCCGAGGTGGCGTTCCCAGAGGGGGTCGCGGTCTTCGAAGAGCTGGGTTACTCGGACCCCAGTGCGGCGTGGCACGTCGCGAACTCGGCCGCCCTGTGCTCCGCGGCTGCGGGGCTGCAGCCCGACGCCCGCGATCCGATCTTCGCCGCGGAGCCCGGCCCGTTTGGTTTTGCCGGTGTCACGACTATCCACGGAGAGCCGGTCGAGGGCGGCTTTCGCATAAACGGACGGGCCCCGTTCATGACCGGCGTGAATGACGCGCCCTGGGCGCTTTTCCATGGAGACATCCAAGAGAACGGAGAGGTCCAGGAGCTGGACGGCAGGCCGGACACACGCCAGTTCGTCCTGCCGGCCTCGAACTTCACCGTCGAATCCACATGGGGAGCCGCCCGCGCCATGCGCGGGACCGGCAGCGACGCCGCAACGGTGACGGATGCCTTCGTCCCGGAAGGCCGTACCCGGTCAATGATCAAGCCGACTGTGTTCATCGATCGCCCAGTCTTTCGGATCCCGGTGCTCGCGCACATGGGCCCGCCTGCGTCTGCTGCGATGATTGTGGGGATCACGCGTCGGGCGACCGACGAAACGGCCACGCGCCTCGCCACCCGGACTTCAGGTTCGATCGTGGCGCGCGACCGGGTGAGCTTTCACCAGCACCTGGGCGAAGCGACCGCCGCCGTCGACGTCTACAGCGCGGGGCTCCAGGCGATGGCAGAGGCAGTCTGGGCCGACGCCCAGGTGGGCGATCTGACCCAGGCGGCGCAGGCGCGAATGTTCGCGACGTCGCTCTGGGTCATGGATCAGGCGCGAGCGCTGCTCAGTGATCTCCTGCTGCTCATGGGGAGCGCCTTCTACGCGAGTGCGAACCCCGTTGAATCCGGTCTACGAGATGCCCACGCGATCTGCGCTTCGCTCGAGAAATGGCGAGGACTGCAAGAAGGCGCAGGCCGTGTGAGGCTGGGACTCGATCCACAATTGCCGTCCTTCTGAGCGCATTGCCTGAGAGAGACACTGGCAAGATGACCGCGGCGTGTCGGCCTGGCCAGTCGACTACTCCGAAGTGGGACGTTTCGCGCCCCGGCCGTCGCCGAAGGGGCCGTCGCGCCAGGCGAGGGCCTGCTTCAGCCCCTCTGCCTCGGCGATGTTGTGCCACTCCGTCCTCGTCGGGGATTCGTGCGCGATCGCATCGAAGTCGCCCGACTCATAGGCGGCGGTGCGCAGGCCAGCCAGTTCGAACCAGCGGTTCGTCGTGTGCTTGTGGACCGTCAGCAGATCGAGCGGGACCTGACTAACGCGGTTGCAGTAGTCAACGACAGTCTGGTCGAGTTGTGCTTCGTCGACCGCATGATTGACCATCCCGATCTCTTTGGCCTCGACCCCATCGATCATGTCGCCGGTGAAGAGCAGCTCCTTGCTTTTGAGCATGCCGATCCTGAACGGCCAGAAGCCGGCGGCAGTGGGGATACCAAGCGCGCGGCCGGCGGGATGTCCGAATCGCGCGTCTTTGGCAGCGAAGACGATGTCGCAGGCGCCGATGATGTCTCCGCCACCGGCGAGGCAGTAGCCGTGGACCTGCGCGACAATCGGTTTTCGGTAGCTCCACATCCAGAGCCAGCCATCGATGATTTCGCGCAGATTCTCGCGATCGAGCGAGATGCGCGACTCGCCTTGCTCCGCCGCGCCGTCGCCGCTGCGTTGGTTGGGCTGCCAGGTCGGCGCTGCGGGCGTGATGTCGTAGCCAGCGCAGAAGGCCCGCCCAGCTGCCTTGAGCCGGATTACGCGCACCGCGTCCCCAGGGCGGAGCTCGCGGAGGCAGTCGGTGAGGTCGCTCTGCAGGCCCGGACTGATCGCATTGAGTTTCTCGGGGCGGTTCAGCGTGATCGTCGCGACCGCGCCATTGACGTCGAGCAGGATGTTCTCGTAATCGGCCATGGCTGGCTTCTCGGATTCATTGTGGTGTTGGATGGCACGGATACTAGCCGAGCCCCATTGCTCGCGTGATGCGGCGATGACGGGATTGGATTGGCATAGGAGATCCCTCTCCGTTGCCGCGTTGAGCATGGCGGCGTGAGAGTGATAGTCCGTGAGGCTACCGTTCCGCTGCTGATCCAAGCCGCACCGCTGTCGGCGCGAGCAGTAACGATTGAGCCGTCCAGATCGACCGGGTCGAGCGGCCAGGGCTCGAACACTTGACGGCCTCGGCCGGCGCGTCAACCGCAGTGGCCTCTTCCTGTTGTTCACCGGCCTCGGCCCGCTGTTTCATGACCTGCTGCTCTTGCTTCTGCCCCTGAGCGACAGCCTGTTGGCCATCGTCGTCGCCGCAGCCGACCAACGCCAACCCGGTCGTACCGACGCCGGCCCGCGCCAAGGCCCGCAAAAGCAACCACCTAGACACCAACGTGATTCGCCACCGAATGGTTCTTGATTTTGTCAATTTTGATGAGCCCAACGAGACCGTACTGCGAACTTTTTCTCGCAAGGTTGGCCTTTAGTGTTGACCGGAAAACTTCTGACGCTTAGCCCTGAATGCAAGCACCTCACGATGGAGTCCTGATCTGTTGCCCGGTCCTTGCTTCACGCCTGGACGAGCTCCCTCTACTCCTGCTGTAGCACCAATCGAGAAACACGCCGACAGAGCAGAACCCCCCGTGAAGCGGGGACTGAAACTTCGGACGTGATCACGGGCCCTGGCGGCTGCGATTTGGTCCGAATCGGCGCGTCCCAGTTGATGCCGCACTCAGCCATCCGGCTTAAGAGCTTGCAAGCTGATCACCCTAATGTGCGCCAGTCCGCGGCCTCCATTAGTCACCGCACGAGGCTCGAACCTCGGCGTCCACTAAAATGCTCAGACGCAACTTGACGGATGAGCGAGGTTCGCAGATGCCAGGTCGATTCGAGGGCACGGTTGTCGTGATCACGGGCGCCGCAGGAGGCATCGGCCGGGCGACCGCCGTCCGTTTCGCATCTGAGGGCGGTCAGATCCTGGCCGTCGACTTGCCGCATTCCGGGCTCGACGAGACGGTAGCAGCAGTACAGAGGGTCGGCGGCCAGGTCGCCACCTACGAAGCCGATGTCACCATCGCCAGTCAGGTCGACGGCTATGTCCAGGCGGCGCTGGATCAGTTTGGGCAGATCGATGTGTTCTTCAACAACGCCGGCATCGAGGGCTGGGTCGGATCACTATTGGATTACCCGGAGGACGAATTTGATCGAGTCTTCGCGGTCAACGTCAAAGGTGTCTTCCTCGGACTGCAGGCCGTGGGACGAGCGATGCAGCAAGCGGGCGGCGGCGCGATCATCAACACAGCCTCGGTCGCCGGGCTCCAGGCCACGGCGTCGGCAGCAGCATACGGAGCCAGCAAGAGCGCCGTGGTCGGCTTGACGAAGTCAGCGGCCATCGCATTTGTCGACGATGGCATCCGCGTCAACGCCATTTGTCCCGGCCCGATTGAAACCCGCATGATGCGAGCCATGGAGCGCGGCGTGAACCCGGATGACCCGGAGGCAGTTCACAGGAACCTATCCGCGTCGACTCCGATGAAACGCTACGGCGAAGCCGAGGAGATCGCAGCCATGGTGGCATTCCTCGCCAGCGACGACGCATCCTACATCACCGGCGGCATCTACCCCGTCGACGGCGGCACCCGCGCAAACTAGGGCGTGTTCACATAGGTAGCGAACGGCCAAATGCCTGGTTCAGGGCAATGACGGTGGGGAGTGGGACCCCTCAGTCACTCAAGTTCCCGTCCCCGCCTCCGAGCGGGGACCTGCTTTGGCCGTTCCACCGCAGCATCGACCGGCCTTAGTTGACCAGATACCAGTGACAAGCTTGGCTGCCGTGCAGAGGCCTGGGCAGGAGCAGCCCCCCGCTCAGAGGCGGGGGCGTTTGAAAGGTGATGCATCAATCTCTGCAAAGGCGGAGCGGCGAACCCTGATGCGCAATACGTGGGTTGACTGAGTTCATGTGTAGAGGTCCTAGCCGAGCTGCCGCGTTGTGATCGCTCGTTGGCGCGGGTAGCATCCTCCCAGGAGGCGCACCATGCCCGTCACCTTCCTCGAACCCACCGCCGAGCGCGGCATCGCCGTCGAGCCGTACGAACTCTTCGCGGACACCAGCGGCCCGCTCACGGTCGGTCTGGTCTCCAACGCCTTTCCCGATGGCACACTCTTCATGCACAAGCTGGAAGCGGAACTCGCGAGCGCGATGCCGCAGGCTAGCTTCCGCCATTACCAAAAGCCGAATGTCGCGCCCGTGACCGACGAGCAAGTCGATGTCATCAGCGAAGAGTGCGACGTCGTCCTCGCCGCATGGGGGCATTGAGGCGGCTGCACATCCGGCACCGTGCGTGACGGAGCGATCTTCGCCAAAGCCGGCATCCCCTCTGTCGCCATCGTCACCGAGGCGTTTGTGGAACTGGCGGCCTTCACCGCCGAGGCCGTCGGAATGCCCGCCGTGCCTCGTTATGTCTTGCCCCACCCCTGCTCCGGTACCGGTGACGAGAACCTCGCCCGTGTCGCCCGCGAGGCCGCGCCCGGCATCATCGATCTGCTCGAAGGCCGCACCCGGTGACTCTCCAAGCCACCCGCCACCAGGCCCCGGACGAGGCGACCGCGCTCGAACTCTTCCACATGCGCGAGTGGACCGACGGCCTGCCGGTGGTCATCCCCACCGAGGAGCGCGTTGAAACCCTGCTTGCCGGAGTCGAACTCGAACCGGACGTGATCATCGGCAAGATCGGTCCCAGCAAGGCGACGGTCGAAAAGATCGCGATCAACGCCGTCATGGCCGGCTGCCGTCCCGAGCACTTCCCGGTCGTGCTGGCCGCCGTGCGGGCAGTGGGCGATCCCGAGTTCGACATCGACAACATGCAGTCGACGACCCACGGGATGGGACCGGTGATCATCGTCAACGGACCCGCGCGCGAGGTCTGCGGGCCGATCGCCTCAGGCTGGGGCGCGCTTGGACCGGGACATCGAGCGAACGCCAGCATCGGCCGAGCCCTACGTCTCTGCCTGATGAACATCGGCGGCGCCCGACCCGGTCACGGCGACATGGCCGCCCTGGGACAACCGGGCAAGTTCACCTGCTGTCTCGCCGAAGACGAGGAAGGCAGCCCCTTCTCCCCGCTCCACACCAGCTTCGGCTACGACGCCGACCAGTCCGCCGTCACCCTCGTCGGCGTCGACGCACCGCACTCCGTGATGATGCAGACCAATGACGACGATCCAGAAGCCCACGAACGCATCCTCCGCGTGGTCGCTGGTTCGATCGCGATTCCCGGCGGCAACAACACGCAGATCGGCAACGGCCCGGTGATCGTCGCCCTCAACCCGATCCACGCCGGCGTTCTGGCCAAAGCCGGACTCAGCCGCGAAGACGTCTGCGAGCGTCTCACCGAGCTTGCCGTGACGCCCAACGCCGTCATGCGAGGCTGGGCCACAAAGCGGCGCATCCCCGACGGCGACGGCGATCTCCCCGCGCTGCGAGGCCCCGAAGACATCGTGCTCATCGTCGCCGGAGGAGGTGGCATGTACTCCGCCGTCTTCAGCGGAGGCCTCGCCGGATCAACTCACCCAGTCCACGCGCCCATCGACTTCGACTTCTCTTGCGAACTCCCCGGCCTACCACCCACCTAGCCTGCCCAGTCCCCCATTCCCTTCTGTCCCCTCTCCCTCTGGGAGAGGGCTAGGGTGAGGGTCTCACACGTTTCCCATGACGAACAAACTCTAGACAACCCCTGCTTCAAGGAGGCCCCGCAACTCTGCCGAGCTCAACCCAAGCTCCCCCACATAGACCTCATGGTTGTGCTCACCGAGCAGCGGCGGACGACGCCGTAGCCGAACCGGGGAACGCGTGAACCGATACGGACCCCCTGGATACCGCACAGGCTCCTCAACACCAGGCAACTCGCCTTCCCAGAAGAAGTCGCGGTCCGTCCAGTGCGGGTCGTCCAGGTTCTCCTCGGGACGGCGCACGATCCCCCAGGCGAAATGCAGGGCCTGGCTGCGACGGTAGACCTCGTCGGCGGGCAGGCTCTCGACGAATGCGCCAATCGTCTCAGCCACGTGGAGACGCCCCTCCGGGTTCGAGCGAGGGTCGCGAAAGAGCAGTTCCTGATACTGCGCATCGCGGAGATCATCCGCGGCATCGTGTTCGTCCATCCAGTCCAGCAGACCGGACCAGGCTGCCCCACCCCGAGGCAGACCACCATTGATCAGGCAGACATACTCGCCGTCGGCCGCCAGATATTGCCACGGAGCGGTGGGATCGGGCGATGAGTGACGACCCGTCTGTCGTTGTACAAGCCGGCCGAAGTACTCCCAGTTGGGAAACGCACCCTCAGTGGTCGCAGAGACAGCCTCATGGATCGAGACATCAACGAGCTGACCCGGGTACCCAGCATTCCGCATCCACAGAGCGGCGAGCAGGCCGGAGACGGCGTACTCGTTGCTGATCGCAATACTGTGCTCGCCGTCGGGACGGATTGGCGGCAGGTCATGGTCGTCATACCCGTTGCTCATCATCGGCCCGCCGAGTGCAAGCTGCACCAGGTCGTTGACCACCCAGTCGCGCCGAGGACCAGTGCGACCGAACGGCGTAATGCTGCACCAGACGCAATCGCGCAAGTCCGACTGTGCCTCAGCCCACTGCCAGCCGCCGCCGAGATCGTCCAGGAACGTAGGCGTCGTGGCGTCGATCACCACATCGACCAGGCCGACCAACCGCTGCCAGATCTCAAGGCCAGCGGGCCGGGTGACATCAAGCGTGACCGCCCGTTTGCTGGTGTTCCGAGACGCATGAAGCAGCGACGGCTGAGCCGGATCGTCGTTCACGAACGGGCCAATACGACGACTCCGCCCGCCGCCCGGCGGCTCGACGCGGATGACATCTGCCCCGGCATCGGCCAACAGCTTGCCCGCGACCTCGCCCAGGTCGCCGATCTCGAGGACACGCAGGTGCTCGAGCGGGCCTTCAAGTGGAGCAGGGTCGGAGTTCGGCATCAGATGGCCAGCTCCGAGACCATGCTGGCGAACTCCTCTTCGTCATAGCCCAGCAGCTCGGTCAGAACCGCGAGGTTGTGCTCGCCGAACAGCGGAGCGCCACGTTCCATGCGCCATCGCGCGTTCGAGAACTGCATCGGCAGGCCTTCGAATCGGTGGTCGCCGAGCTCGTCATGAGGCGCAGTCGGAAAGAAGCCACGCTCGGCTAGCTGAGGGTCGCGCTCCTGCTTGTCGTCGGTGCGCTGACAGACCCCGGCAGGGACGCCGACCTCCTGCAGCGCGATCATCAAGTCAAATGGATCTTGCACACAGGTCATGGCGCCGATGGCGTCGTCGAGCTCGTCTTCGTGAGCCTTGCGTGAGGCCATGTTCGCAAAACGAGGATCGTCGCACAGCGCGTCGAGGCCGAGCACCCCGCAGAGCGACGCCCATTGCACCTCATCGTCGACCGCAATCACGATCCAGCGGTCGTCGCCAGCACATGGATAGGTGTTGTGCGGGGCCACAGCCGGGTACCGCGAGCGATTGCCGATCCGCTCATAGGTGCGGCCGTTGACCTGGTAGTCAAGCATCGGCACGGCGCTGACGGCCATGCCCGTCTCGATTTGCGACATGTCGACGTGCTGGGCCTCGCCGGTCCGAGCGCGATGGTGCAGCGCCATCAGCACGGCGATAGACGCGTAGTAGCCCGCGCTGTGGTCGAGGTACGAAAACCCCCAACCGGCAGGAGGCTGGTCCGGCAGACCGGACATCGCGGTAGCGCCAGACACTGCCTGAGCGCTCGGACCCCACGTGCCGTAGCTTGCGTCGCGGCCGACGTGCCCGAAGCCCGAGACCGACACGTAGATCAACGAAGGATTGATCTCCTGCAGCCGCTCCCACGAAAACCCCATCCGGCCAAACGCGCCGGCGCTGTAGTTCTCGATCACCACATCCGACACAGCAAGCAAACGCTCAACCGCTTCACGTCCCTTGGGATGGAAGAGGTTGGCAGTGATCGAGCGCTTGTTGCGGCTTAGGTTGGAGTGGAATCCGGAGCGGTTGAGCGATGGATTGTCCGGATCCTGTCGCAGACCGATGCGCATCGAATCGAGATAAGACTCGTTCTCAACCTTCACAACATCGGCGCCAAGGTCGGCAAGAATCCGCGTCGCCTGCGGGCCGGCCACGATCCAGGAGAAGTCAGTCACACGAATCCCGTCGAGCGGGAGAGGCAAATCCGAAGGCATAGTGGTCACAGCATAAGCACAACCAGACAAGACCACGCTCTCCTCTTCGCGGATCTGCGCCCAAACCTGTCGTTATGAGAAACGTTAACCGCCCCCTCCTTCTGGAGATATGCGCGTAGTCCAGTTTCCAGTCGTTCTGAGTTCCTGTAGGGGCGACCCTTGTGGTCGTCCGCGTTGGGCATGGCAAGACTGATCAGATAGGAGCGACAGAGCGGGCAACCACAAGGGTTGCCCCTACAAGGCGGTTGAACGCGCGCCGAGTTACACGGATGCCTCCCCTGGGAGAGGGCTGGGGTGAGGTTCCCCGCCCTCCACCGATCTTCAGTGCAGATGCCGCAGCCGAGGATCGAGCCGATCACGCAGCCAGTCGCCCATGAGGTTCCCTGTCAGCGAGATCGTCAGCAGTGCCAGGCCCGGCAGCCAGATTGGCCACCACGCCACGATCATCACCTCGCGCCCCTCCGTGATCATCCTGCCCCACGAGGCTGTGCCGGCCGGCACGCCCACGCCCAGGAAACTCAATGCCGCCTCGACCTGGATCACGATTGCGACCTCCAACGTCATGATGATCACGATCGTGTTCACCACGTTGGGCAACAGGTGCTTGCGCATGATCCACCAGCCGCCGGCACCCAACGCCCGTGACGCCGTCGTGAAATCGCGCTCGCGCAACGACAGCACCTCTGATCGAACCAGTCGCGCATAACCCGACCAAGTCCAGATCAGCAAGATGATGATCACATTGCGCAGACTCGGCCCGAAAATGCTGCCCAGCAACACTGCGAACAAGATCGCCGGCAGTGCGAGCTGGACATCCACGATCCGCATCAGTATCTGCTCGGTGGAGCCGCCCAACCAGCCTGACGCCATCCCCACCAGCGTCCCAAACGCCGCCGATCCGGGGACCACGATCGCCACCACGATCAGCGAGATCCGCGCCCCGTGCATCAGCCGGCTCAGGATGTCGCGGCCCACATCGTCGGTGCCCAGCGGATGATCCCAGGTGCCGCCGTCAAACACCGGCGGCGACAACCGCGCCGACAGATCGATAAAACTCGGATCGTGGGGCGCGAGATCATCCGCCAGAACACCGGCCAAGAGGAAGACCAGCCCAATCGCCAGCGGCAGCGACAGACCCAGCCAGCGCCGCCAGCGGATGGGACCGCGAGGCTCGGAGAATTCAACCTCGATCGGTACCGCCGCGCGTTCGGTCATCCCAGACCTCCCACGCGGATCCGCGGATCAATCAGCCGGTACGACACGTCCACCGCCGCGTTGGCCAGCGCGATCGAGGCCGCCAGCACAATAATCGCCGTTTGCACCATCGGATAGTCGGATTGCACGATCGAATCGATGATCAGCCGCCCGACCCCCGGCCAGGCGAACACCACCTCGATGATCACCGCCCCTGCGATCAGCCGGCCCATTCCCAAACCGAGCACCGTCACGACCGGCAGCAGCGCATGCCGCAGCGCGTGCCGAATGATCACGGTGCGCTCGCGCAAACCCTTCGCCCGAGCCGTCGTGATGAAGTCGGCTCCCATTACATCGATCATCCCCGAGCGAGTCAGACGCATGATCGCCGCCATCTCCAGTAGCCCCAATGAGACCGCCGGCAGGATCAGCGACCTGAACCCCTTCGCCCCGCCGGTCGGGAACCAGCCCAGCTCCACCGCAAAGAAGAAGATCGCCATCAAACCCAGCCAGAAGCTGGGCGTCGCCTGACCGAACACGGCCAGCAGCCGAGCCAGCCAATCGGTGAATTTGCCTCGATTCAGCGCCGCCGCAATGCCCAACGGGATCGATAGACAAACCGCGAAGACCAGCCCCGCGACCGTCAACTTCAACGTGTTCACCGCGCGTTCACCGATCGCCGCAATCGTCGACGTGCCCGCGCCGCGGTACGACGTGCCAAAGTCCAACTGCGCCAGATCGCCGAGGAAGTCGCCGTACTGAACGATCAGAGAGTCGTTCAGGCCAAATCGCTCACGTACCACTTCAATCTCATCGTCGGTCGCGTCAAACGGCAGCAGGAACGACTCCGGATTACCAACCAAGCGCGCGACGAAGAACACGATGGTCGCCACAACGAACACAACGACGATCGTCTGCAGAAGACGAATGGCGACGTAGTTCCAAAACTGCACGGTGCACTCAGATCAGAGTCCAGCCAATGGAGGCCCAAACTCTTACGCCGCATGCTAGTCACTGCAATCAGTCCCCGTTCCCGCCAAGTCCCCTCCCGCGCCATCGGCACATCCCGAATCAGTTGACAACCAATTTTGTGAAGCACATACTGCCATCAATTCGTCTGGACTGATGCAGTTCCCGAATACGGCGCTGGAGTTCCGACTCGGGGATTGACATGAACAAGCGAAACTATTGGACCAGAATGTCCCGCAAGCAGCTGTCGCGGCGAGCCGTGCTGCGTAGTAGCGCTCGCGCCGGTGTCGGCGCGGCAGGCCTCGCCCTCGTCGGCTGCGGCGACGATGACGACGACGCGCAACCCGCCGCGGCGCAGGCCCAGCAACAACAGCAGGACCAGCCGCAACCGGGCGCACAACAGCAGGCTCAGCAGCAGCAACAGCAACCGGCCGCCGAACAACAGGCGGAGCAGCAGGCCCAACAGGCCGACGCACAGGAGCAGACCGAACAGGAACAGGCAGAGCAACAAGCCCAACAGCAGGAACAGCAAGAGGCTGTCGCTCCCGCCCCCTTCGCCGACGTCGATTTGGACGCCACGATCACGACCGCCGTCGCACGCGACGGTGGCGGGCTGGACCCAATCCGTTCGGGTAGCCACGTCAACTACGTCTCGCATGGCAACGTTTACGACGCCGGCATCTCCTTCCACCCCGACAGCAACGAGGTACTCCCCCACATGGTCGGACTCGAGTTCGTCGACGACGTCACGATCGTGGCCGACGTCCGACCAGCCATGTTCCACGACGGCTCAATCCTCACGGCCGAAGACATGGTCTTCACCTACGAGCGAATGGGCAACATCGCCGAGTACCACCAGGGCGGCGAGACCACCGACCACCCAGCCGGCTGGACCAGCGCTCGGACCTCCTTCGGCTCGCAAAACTGGGTCAGTAGCGAAGCGATCGATGATCGGACCTGGCGAGTCGTGCTCAATGTGCCCGACGCGGCCTGGGCCGCAGCACAGATGCCCAACTCCTCAACCGTCGGAGCCATCTTCTCCAAGGCCTACGTCGAGAGCGTCGGCGACGCCGTACTGGACCAGATGCCGATGGGAACTGGTCCATATCGCTTCGTCAGCCATGGCGAAGACACCGACTTCATCATGACCCGCTTCGACGATCACCTGCTGCCGCTCGACCACCCAATCAACGTCAAGCACGTGCCGTTCCACAAGGACCTGGTCGTGCTGGTTCGGCCCGAGGTGCTTTCTCAAATCGCTGGGTTGGAGGCAGGCGAGCTGGACGTGCTGTTCGACCTCGCAACCAAGGACGTCGAGGGGCTGGTCGACGACCCCGCATACAACGTCTTCTATCAGGGCGCAGCCCTGATGCTGCCCAGATTCAACCTCAACAATCCAGTTCTAGAGGACGGCTCGCCCAATCCGTTCCTGGACATTCGCGTCAGAGAGGCAGCCAACCTTGCCGTCAACCGCAAGGCGATCCAGGACAATTTGCTGACCGGCACCGAGAAGCAGCCGCTCTACACCGGCAGCACCTCCTTCGGCTATCCCTCCGAGGAAGAGATCGAAGCCGCAGGCCTGATGTTCGACTACGACCCAGAGCGCGCCAGGCAACTGATGGCCGAGGCAGGCTACGCCGATGGCTTCGACACGACGCTGCACATGGTCGCCGGCTTCGCCGCCGGCATCGCCGAGATGGGACTCGCGGTTCAACAAGACCTCGGCGCGATCGGCATCCGCCTGACGATCCGCGAATACCCCGCCTCGGAGTACTTCACCGACAGCGGTGTCCGACAGGCCGGCAGCGGCAAAACCGATGGCGCGCCAGGCATCTGGTGGTTCTTCGCCGGATTCCGTCCCGACATTGCAACAGACACCAACATCTCGCTCCTGCCCGAAGGCGTCTACACGACCGCGCCGCCCAGCGACGACATCGTCGAGCTCGCGCGGGCCCAGGCCCAAGAGCTCGACCCAGTCAAGCGCAGCGCGATGATCAGCGAACTGTTCATCAAGCACACACAGGGCTATTACATGCTGTTCCTGACCGAGACCAGCGCCGCATCGGTCGCGCGAGCGGATGTGCGCTGGCCCGCCGGAGCCGTCCAGCCGCGCAGTCAGGAACAACTCTCGGCAGTCCAGAAGTTGAAGACCTAGCCGCTCCGCTCTCCCTCTGGTCCCCTCTCCCCCTGGGAGAGGGTTAGGGTGAGGGCCGCGGCAACGCCGACAAGGAGTGCCCCGTGAGTTCTTTCGCTGGACTGCCCACGACCAAACCGGAGGCCGTCGGCTTCGACGCCGAGCGCCTCTCACGCATCGAAGCCAGGATGGACGCAGCGGTGGAGGCCGGCGAACTACCCGGCGCGGTCACGGTCGTCCTCCGACACGGCCAGGTCGCCCACACCCATGCAACGGGCACGCTCGACATGGAGCGCGACACCACGGTCGGCACGGACAGCCTCTTCCGCATGTACTCGCAGACCAAGCCGGTCGCAGCCGTCGTGCTGATGAGCCTGTTCGAAGAAAACGCCTTCGAACTCAACGACCCGATCACGCGCTGGATTCCCGAACTCGGCAACCGCCTGGTGGCGATCGAGACGCCGCCGCATGATCGCGTCCGAGGCGCATTCCCACCCATGAACGTCGAGCCCGCCCGCCGCGACATCATGATCATGGACCTGATGACCATGACGTCGGGGCTGCCCGCAATCGGCAAGCTCCCGGCCGCCTACTTTCCGCTGCTCTCGCCGACTTTCGAAGGCTCTGGCTTCCTACCAGGCGACGCACGAGTCAACGATCCACCGCGCAGCTACGAGGAAATGATCCTCGCCAACGCCAACCTGCCCCTCTACGCCCACCCCGGCGACCGCTGGAACTACGGCTCCGACTTCGACGTCCTTTCGCTCTTCCTCACCCGCCTGACTGGCAGGAATCTCGACGAGCTCTTCCGCGAGCGCGTCTTCGACCCGCTGGGCATGAACGACTCGGGCTTCTACTGCGACGACGCCGATGAAGGACGTCTCGTCACCGACCACACCTGGGACGCCGACGGCAACCTTGCTATCCGCGACCGCCCCGAGACCGCCGAGAAGGTGCGTTCGCGCTCAAAGGACCTACGCTCCGGCAACGGCCTGTTCGGAGGCATGCTCTGCACCCCATCCGACTACAGCCGCTTCGCGCAGATGCTGCTCAACGGAGGCGAGCTCGACGGCAACCGAATCCTCGGCCGCAAAACGGTCGAACTGATGACCTCGAACCACCTCGGCGATCGCGAGATCGATCTGTTGCCGATCCCCAACTACGGCTTCGGCCTCGGCTACGCAGTGCGCAAATCGGTCGAGCGGTCGTTCTACCCCGGCTCTCCCGGAACCTTCGGCTGGGGCGGTGCCGCCGGCACTTGGTTCTTCGTCGACCCGGTCGAGGACCTTACCGGCCTCTTCTTCACCCACGTCTTCCTCTACGGCAACTGCCCCGGCGGCATGGCCGACCTGACCCGAGGCTTCATGAAGATGACCTACCAGGCCCTCGTCTAGGCGGGCAACCACTAGGCGAAGACTTCTCGGCCAATATCGGCAATCAGATCGCGCGAGCCGGCCATATGCGTGCAGGCGATGGCGACGTTGAGATCCGCGATACCCAGGTTCGCTCCTGGACCGTAATGCGTTTCCTACATCGCGCAGACCGGGAATGGCGTTCGGGCCAACCCGCTCGAGTACGCGCGACAGGTAGTTCGGGATCTCGTCCTCAATGTTGACCAAACCACCGCGAGCCGGATACCGGAGGCGAATCAAACGCTCGCTCTCACCCTCGCGGACCTGCAATTCACTACCTTGCACCGGGCCGCGCACTCACTGCGTGTACCTGCGAAACTCCGCGACCGGCGCCGCAGGCGGCCTTACCGTGCTGGGATCGGTTTAGCCGGAGCCCAGCTCAGGGCCGGCCCAGCGCGGCACCAGACAGTTGAGCGTACCGACCGCGGAAGCAGTCACCGCCAAGTGCCGGTTGCACAGGATCTACAGCGGGGAGGGCAGCGAGATCTCGCTAGTGCGTTTCGCCGGGACGAGATCAATCGTCAATTCGAGGGTTCTCGATTATGTCAAACTTGGTGGGCGAAACGCTACCGATCTGCGAACGTTTGAGTTTGAGCTTGACCTGTGAAATCAAGTTGTCGTGAGAGAGTAACGCTCGAGCCTTTGGGTGCTCGTCAGATGACGTCAAATCCAAGGACACGTCGCTGCCTTTCTTGCGGCAGGGCGGAATCGCGTAGGCGACCGAAGTGGCCCACGCCTACGTCGATTATCCCCTCAACACGTGGACCATCCGCGTTGGCGGCGTTCGCTCTGAGATTCCCAAAGGCACCCACTCGACCTTGCCAATGGGCGCTGTCTTCGCCCCACCAGACACCGTGGCTAGGCAACGAAGAGGCCACGACTTTCTTTGCACTCCACCCATGGTCGATTGCTACCAAAGCCCTCTCCATCCACGATGCGGATGGTTCTCCTACGAGTCCGTGGCGGTGCAATCTCCGCAATCCTCTCCTATCGAACAGCGCCCGTGCTGCATCGAGGTCCTCCGAGACAAGCGCCTCGACCACCCTGGAGACTGCAGTGCCGGTTGCCCCTTCAGGAATTCTCGCAATGAGCATCAGGCGGGTATCCAAGGGGAGATTGGCGATACTCTCCTCAATGCGAAATGGGAGCCGGGTAAGAGGGGAATCGGGAAGGATGTCAAACCAACGCTCAATCACAAAAGTGAGCAGCGCCTGTTCTCGCTCGAATATCTCCGAGTACTGCCAATGGTCACGGTAAGAGCTATCACCACTGATGCAGAGCGACACCACAGTATCGCGCCACATCGCTTCGAGTTCTTCAGATAGGGGTTCTTCAAGCTGTGTTCCGCCCCTTGAGCCAAGCATTAGGGCGACATGAGCCGCGGCCGCGTGATTGGTCGAACTGAGCATCAGTCCCAAGGTCCGCTCGTCAAGCTCGTTTCGGATGATCAGAATCTCAATGCCGTTTAGGTGGCGCCCGTCGATCCGCCGCACCGCTTCCGACTTGGTGATGTCGCTGACCGGGTAGCGCAGAGCCAGCAACACCGCAGGCCAGCTGTCGGCTCGGTCGATGCAGGTGGAGATTAGGTGTTCCCAACCCGGCACCCGGTTGACCGCAGTTCCCTCGACGAAATGGGCGCGACATTCCCACGGAGCATCCAAAGACTCAAGCTGAGTCAGCAAGTCCACCGGGTCATCTAGCAAGTCGCCAATCTCCTTCATCAATCGATGAAACTGCGAAGCGACGACTTGTTCGCGCGATAGCTCTGCAAACGAATCAACGATGCAGCGAGCCAGGGCAGGGATGTCCAGCGTTGCCTTTTCGATTGCAATCTCTCGCACCTTGGTCGCGGCTGCCTCTTCCCAACCTTGCCAGTCGGTTCCGTATCCAGTTACATGCCCGCTGAGAGGCACGAGAGCGTCGAGGTGGGGGGGGAACACTGAACGCCATTTGGACACCGACTCGCGGATGAAGCGCGAACTCTTGCAACGCTCGGAGGGCGACAGGTCGAGACTCGTAAGTCTCAGCCAGCCGCCGAAGCGCACGCTCCCCTGCGTCGCGCATAGTTCGCTGTAAGCCGCTACCGATGTGTGGTTCATCATCAAGCATCATTCGACCTGGGATGAACCAGTCTCGCAAGGCGTCGATCAATGGATTGATCGGTATGTCACGATGGCGAGAGACGAGATCAAGAACCTCATCCCACAGATGCACGATCTGGGCAATGACAGTAGGCGGCTGTAGACCTCGAACGATGTGTATCGTGTCACCCACTCCTGGATCGAGGCTTGAGTCGTCGATACCTGGATGCAGGGCGTGTATCAAAGCTCGAGCGCCGACCGAAGGATCACCGCTCTCGGACAGCCATTCGTCCGCGACCTGAACAACAAGCCTGCGATCCTCGACTGCGCCGCCCACTCTATGCAGGTGACGGGCGATCACTTGGAGTGGATCCCAGCTGTCTTTGTCCAGCGGACCGTTCGGGCCAAGGGCGTGATCGAATAGGACTCTGATGGCGAAGGCCGATCCCACACGCGCTCGGTAGGCTTCGGTCGCGATCGCAACTGAGTGCTGTGGTGCCCGCTGGACGGCTTCTCTGAGTTCTGCTTCCCCCAGACACCCGAAGGCGATCGCCGACTGTCTGTCGCTCCAGTGGAGAAAGCGCCGGATCGTATCGCGCGAAATCGGCGCTCCACGCAATGCTGCCTCCGTCAGTACTAGACCGACGCCGGACGACTGATGCATCCGGCCGGCTGCGCCTTCGATCTCCACAGAGCCGGGCCCTGTGAAGAATGCATGCTCAACTGCGGCCGCGCGAAGATTCTTGGGCTGAAGAAGCAGTCGGCGGGCGCCGGAATAGCGCTAGGAACTGACCTTGTCAATCGTCCCTCCGGTGGCCAGAGAGCGAATCGCCTCCCGGATCGACGGTTCGGATTCGCCCAGAGCGGCAGCAACTTCCGCCGTCGAGACCCCAGCGTTACCAGCCAAGGCCAGCACGCAGATGATCTCGGCGTAGCTGACTCGCAAGTCGGGCAGCGCTTGTTTGTACCAATGGGTCAGGTCTGCAAGCAACCGGCGGCCCGTGGCGACATCGAACGCATCCTCGAAGAGACACGCTCTCGCCAACATGACGGCCAGTCCCGCCCGCCCTCTCACCTGGTCGTTGATCTCCATGAGCAGGCCGTCCGGCTCGGATAGGCCGGCTGCATTGACCACTTCGATGATCTCTCCGCGGTCCACCTCTTCCACACTGACAATCTCTGCCTCGGGTAACTGGTTCTTCACCTCATCGCGATATCCAGGCCACGTAACGACCACGACCGCGAACTCGCCCTCCATTTCCCGTCGGAGGTGTAGAACCAGACTGATTCGATCATCGGGCGCGAGATGCGCGTCGTCGATGATCACTCGCTGAGGCTGAGAATCGCGAATCGCATCTTCCAGTTCCGGGATGTCGCGAAGCGCGTCGAACAATCCCCAATCCTCCTTCATCAGTTGTTGGAAGAGGAAGGTCTTGCCAATGCCAGGCTTGCCAACGACGATCAGGTCGCCCTGCACCGACCTCAGCTGTTCGAGTTCGGCCTCACGCCCGATGAGCGGCATCGGAGGAGTCAGTGCCGCGATCAAGGGTATGCGCGTCAACGCCCCGGCAACCCCTGGGACGCCGAGTAGGTCTCTGCGCCACTTCGAACTCCTACAGAGAAGGTCGATAAACTCGCTCTGGTCGTGGACATCATGGAGCGTGAACTTAAACTCTTGGTCCAGCTCACGCGTGAGTTTCTCCCGCATTTGCCCGGAAACGCATCTTGTGGTCGCCAGTACGACGACTCGGCGCTCGCCGCCCGCTTTGAGATGACTCTTGACGCTGTTCCGGAGGTTGCGGCCAACGTCTTGAGCCGTCGTCGAAACGATGAATCCGCGCCGACCGTCAGGCAACTCGAACAGGCCGTCTTGACCCGCGTCGTTGCCGCCGGTGAGCGGGCGGGGGCTCGGGTAGTAAACTCGCAGCAGGTCGATGGCGCAAAGCTCGAACTCGTCGCTGTCTACGTCTTCGTTGATTGCTCGCTTGATGGCCTCGTAGAGTCGGTCAGGCAATGCACTCACCCCTGCGTTGATGGTATCTCGGTTCTATACGTCGGTGGCGCAAAACAGGTAGCCACTCGGCGAACGAACCCTGATGGATCGCAATAGCATGATGTCCGTGCTACTGTGTGATCATGATCACTTCGTTTCGCCGAGGTGGCACAGCAGACATCTTCGATGGGCGCGACACTTCAGGTGCCCGACATGCCTGCCCACCTCAATTGTGGAGCGTTGCCCGCCGGAAGCTTGACCTGCTTGATTCCGCTGCTGCACTCAGTGACCTTGCCGCGGCCCCGGGAAATCGATTGGAGCCGCTGCGTGGCGAACGAGATGGTCAGCACTCCATCCGCATCAATAGCCAATACCGCATTTGCTTCGTCTGGACCGAGCGCGGTCCTGATGAGGTGGAGATCACGGACTACCATTAGCCCAAGGAGTCGCATCATGGTGCGCATACCAACTGACCGCGAGCCGACCCACCCGGGGGCAGTGCTGCTGCATGAGTTCCTGCAGCCGCTTGAACTCACCCAGCGCGAGCTGGCGAATGCGCTCGACGTACCGTTTCAGCGGGTCAACGAGATCGTGCGAGGCAAGCGTGGAGTGACGCCGAGCACGGCACTGCGCCTCGCGAAGTTTCTGGGCACATCGCCTGGTGTGTGGATGAACCTGCAGCAGCGCTGGGACCTCTATCAGGCGCAGCGAGCGGAATCTGAGCAGCTCGCCAACATCCGACCGATCGAGCCCTCTAGGATTGGGTAATGTGGCGCCTGAATTCCTGGCCGCAAGCCAAGTGGATGGGCGCTGCCACTCCGAGTCAGGCCGCTTCAGGACAACATGAGCAGACCGAAGTGCTCTTAGAGCTGTTTCCTGGTTGTTAGCTGCCGGACAGTAGCATCCAAGAGTAGCCTAGCGATCGTCTCAATGGATACCGTAACGGCCATGTTCTGATCGTCTTCGGTGACTTGAACGTTGCCATCGTGGACTAGTTTCGAGCGGAGGGCGTACAGTCCTTTCACATCCCGCACAATCTTCAAGCGAGTACCAATATCATCGCTCAAGATGCGAGCGACCAGCTGAGAGATGCGGAAGCCGAGTTCACCACCGCCATCGGGCAACAGGATGGACTCAAGCGCTATCACCGAGTAGAGAAACTTAACCTCGATGCTGTCTGATTCTGCCGCTTTGCCTGACCACTCAACGGCTCTAATCGACAGATCTTCCACTTGGTTCCGCTCGTGGCGGGACAGCAGATCATCGATGCGACCGATAAGTCCGTTGGCGGGCTCACTGACGTTTCTCATCTTCTCGAACGAAAATGTCCATGGAATAGGCAACTCAGGGGCTATGGAATAGGACCCAGAGTTCGCGATAGTGAGCCGCGTGGTTGCTTGGCTCACACTTCTGCCTCGAGCAGTACGAAGATGGGCGCGGTTGTAGGGAATCAGCTCCGCCACGAAGTTCAGGCAGTCGAGCGTCTGTTGCACGTCACGCGCAGCGAGCGCGAGTGCTGCGGATGAATCGCGCGCCTTGACGCGCTGAATGGCCACCGTACGTCCCAGCAAGTCTTCGCCTTGTCGATCTCTAATGTCCTTTAGCTTCTCGTCGACCTGGGCAGTGTGTTTGGTCTGAACGATGTCCTTGAGTAGGTCGATGTGCAATGGATCAAGCACGCAGAATGTAGTTCGTCCGAACCCAGCCGGAAGGGTGTCAGCATCCACGCCTTCAATCTCGATCCAGCATTCAAAGGATTGGGGCTCAGCCGCGAGAAAGACGCGCAGATCATCGATTGCTCTATCGACGCGATCGGCGGCCTCTTTCTCATCCGGTTCTGCAGTACCAACCACGGTGAAGATCGCATCCTTGAGAGCGGAATCCAGCGCCTTCTCCGACAGATCGCCAAGTGGTGCAAGTTTCTGTTGGGCAACTTTGAGCAATCTGCTGTATTGCATCGCTTCCTCGTTAGAGAGACGCAACGACGTGTCCGGACGTGCCCACCAAACCGGCACTTCCGATGGATCGAAGTTGCCGCCACGATTCAATGTCGAGAGAAACTCCTCTAGGTATCGACGGATGAAGGACAGATCGAAGGATTGATTCCTGGCATTGGATCTCTTTGCCTTGGTGGCCATATGGGTACCCCTAAAGGTGTGTGAACTCTTGAGAGCGCAACCTACGCAGGGTAACTGCGGCAACTGCTCCGGTTAGAAGAGATGTCCGAGCAGAAGTGTTTGTCTGCACATCTAGTTCGATAGGTATCTCGATGTCTGCGCAGTTGATGATTCGGACCGTGATCCTTGCGTGATCACCGGTGGGACAGTGGAATAGGGCCGAACGCCTTGATTGCATCGAGCCCCATAGATCGAGGTCGAACCGCTTGCGCAGACGACTTTGATGCCGTGCCTCGGGCGGCGACGCGGGCGTGTCTTGTATGTAGGTGCTGGCGCAGTTCGTCGGCGGCTTTGCGGTTGAAGGCCAGCACAAGAACGTGCTCTGGCGAGACCGCCCGGTTAGAGATCAAGTGGGCAGCCTTGCCAGCGATCACGGCCGTTTTGCTCGTACCCGCGCCCGCCAGGACGAGCGTCACGTCTTCGTCCGTCGCCCCAGCGCCGGCCTGTTCGGTGGTCAGCCACAACCTCATGTCGCCCGTCATCGCGTCTACGATGCGCTGTGACTCCCTCAAGACGTAACGCTTGTTTGCGACCCGGCGAGCGTGCTCGAAACCGCCCTCAGCGATCAGCTCCTGCAATCGGGAGTTTCCCTCACGGCTCTTTCGCAACAGAAGCCGCAACGTGAGTGCGCCGCTGGGAGGTAATGACTTTCCGTCCAGATTATCCAGTTGTTCCCGAATCAGGTGCGACTGAGAAGCGCGCAGATAGTCGTTACCCGCAGACCACACGTTGAGCCGTGCAGCGACCGCCTTTCCTTGTTCCTCCCGTACCTCTACTAAGGCTTGGGCCCGCTGCTCGATTGTCTTGACGAGGAGGGCGGCATCGTCGGGCTGCAGTTCCTCAACCTCGAATCGGCGACCGCCACTGGTTTCGAACCAGAAGCAAGCGGTGAGGCCATGGCGTTTCCACCGACAGTATCGATCGCGGTGATCTGAGTACGCTCGCTTCTCTCCGCCGCCGAAAGGACAGAAGCGATGACAAACTCCTCAACGCTGACTGAGCGGTACCGCCCTTGGCGTCCATTCGCTGCGACAACGGTCACGTCGCCTTGTCCTTCACATCGCTGCAATGCCAAGGACGAACCTGCCAAGTCTGCTCAGATACCTGGTGACGACCTACATGCTAACCGGCTATCGGTTCCACCAGAGGAAGGAGTCACTGCCGCGGAATCCCC
Organism: Dehalococcoidia bacterium; assembly: GCA_965207365.1. Taxonomy (GTDB): domain Bacteria; phylum Chloroflexota; class Dehalococcoidia; order Bin125; family Bin125; genus Bin125. Next base: position 3,427,031 of record OZ242281.1, read on the forward strand.
TTTGTCCAGCATCCTGGTAGCGACCTGCGTGCGCGGGAGTGCCAGGCGATCTGTCAGCGGAAGTCGCTCGGATCAATAGACGCCGTTCGCCCGTTCGCAACAGCTGGCGGCGTTACGCACCCAGTCGCACCAGCACTTTCCGTGCACGATCTATGTCGAGCCTGCTGGACGCGTAGTCTGCGTTTAGTAAGTCGTCACTCAGATACCAGTGGTGCTTTTCGGTCCGCCTGTTTTGAACCGTCGCAGCAAGGGTCTCTCCATCCAACGGTACAAGTGTGATGAGTTGCCCAATCTGCTGGCCCAGGGAGTCCGCAGGGGTGTCGGATAGGTGCAGTGCCGGCCCAAACGGGATGGCAGTTCTGCCTCTTGACTGAAACATCAACCCGAGCGTATGCAACGCACGATCGCCAATCCATGGGAGGAGCCACGTACCGCCACCCTGCGGCAACACCACGCGTCCGGCCAGTTCTAGTCGACGGAAGTTTGCGCGCGCTTCGGCGAGCAGCTTGCGCCCGTTCGTGTTGAGGAATGGCGGCCAGTCGCTGTCCATGTACACGCTCCGCATCTCTTGACGAACTCGCTCGTGAATCAGAGGCCCCTCGTTGCTGAACTTTGGCAGCCTGCCCCCAGCTGCAGGCTCCAACTCCGCGACGCGTCGCTTTTCATTGATGCCAATCACTCGCCAACGCCGTCCGGCGAATATGAGGAAGGAGTCGATCAGTAGCGGAAATGAGATTGGCAAGGTGCCCAGGGTGCGGGGCCCAGTGACGAGCCGCCACTCCTCGGGCGAGCTGAACGCTGCATAGAAGTCGAAGCGGTTGACCAGTCTCTCGCCTGCCAGGTCGAGTACGAGGGTGCCATTATGTGTTTGCGTCAGGAGCTCATGTGCTGCCAAGTCCCGAAGCAGTTGCGCGAAGGTCGCTTGTTGGACCGCGCTGAATGGTCCCGTTTCGCACAGGACTCGGTAGGCATCTGCAGCACGGACGCCGCCGTGTTGCGCGATCAGTGAGAGCACTTGTTGCACCAGCGTGGAGAGATGAAGACCCAATGGCGCTGGAGGCTCGACCCAGCCCTGCACCAACAGCCTAATCATCGCGACTGTTTGCACCAGCGACACTCGCAGCTGATCGGGCACCGCAGAGTTTTCGTGTAGTTCTGATTCTTGAATGTAGATGCGAATGACAGACGCTGAACCCTCTTCGCGGCCCGACCGACCCAGGCGTTGCTTGAGCGATGCGACGGACCCTGGTGGTCCGATTTGCGCAATCGAATCGACCGCACCAATGTCAATCCCCAACTCAAGTGTGTTTGTTGCGACGACCGTTGTTGGCCGCAGTCCTCGCAATCGTTCTTCCGCATCTTCGCGGATGTCGCGAGAGAGGGAACCATGGTGAGGAAAGAACTCATTCGGCAAACTGCTACGGTCGCCGAGTCGTCGGAGCAGATCGGCATAGAGTTCCACCTCGATGCGCCGATTCGCGAACGCGAGGTTGGTGGTCCCGCGAAGCGTCTTGAATAAGTGCTGAGCGATATCGATTTCGTCGCTGGCGGCCAATTCTTGGGCATCGGAAGTCACCTCGTCGTCGAAGAGATCGCTTTCGTTAGTGTCGGCAGGAGAGGCGAGTCGTTCCCGCTCGTAGCCTCGGACTTGCAGCCGAACCTCGCGTCCGAGAACCGAGGAAGCGATCTGCTCCACCGTCTCACCCTTCCCTGGTCGCAGAAACTCCGCCGCCAGGAGCGGGTCCCCAAGAGTTGCAGAGAGTCCGATTCGCGGAATGGATCTACGGGCTGCGACATCCAATCGATGCATGAGCGACTGCAGTTGTCGGCCGCGCTCCGTTCCAATGAATGCATGAACCTCATCAACGACGACGAATCTCAGATTTTCGGCTAGCGTCGGAACGAATGTTCCTCGGTTGATGAACATTGCCTCCAACGACTCAGGAGTAATCAGCAGCGCGCCTCGCGGCCGCTCGATCAGGCGCCGTTTGATGTGGGCGGGAATATCACCGTGCCAGGGTGTGACCGGCGCTTCCAGCTGTTCAAACAGGTCTGTCAACCGACGATGCTGATCGTTGATGAGCGCCTTCAGCGGAGAGATGTAGATGACTCCAAGCGAGACGCTGGCGGTTTCGGTCAGCGCACTACAAATCGGCAGGAATGCGGCTTCGGTCTTGCCTGATGCCGTAGCAGAAGAAATCAGTAGATCGCGCCCCTCCAATACCGGAGCGACAGCTCGCTCTTGGATGTCGCGAAGTTGCGACCATTGCTGGCGCCACACCCAGCGTCGTATTGGCTCAGAGAGTTGCTCGAACGCATCCGAGGTGGAATCGATCATGACAGACCTCGAGCGACGTCGCTCACAACCGGAAGGTGGCGAGCTGATCGTCTCCGGATTCGTCGGGCTGCACTGGGAGTCCACCAGTGACGTCGCTATCGGAATCGACTGCGAGGCTGACGTCTCCGATCAGTTTCTCCCACGACGTACCAGGATTTTGCTCCAAAACCCCCAATAGCTGCACGAAGGCGCGAATTGTGGTCCGTGGGGTCTGGAAGTACGCCGCCCCAATCCGATCTGAGCAGTGCTCCATGAAGGCCGGAAGCGCCTCATCCGGGAGCACATAGGCCTGCTCGTCACCAGCAGCGTGAATGTGCCGCAGTTTGGTCAAGACCACATACAGCTCCTCGGCGCTCAGGTTGGCTAGCCGAAGCACGGGACCGGAGAAATCTCGTAGGTCAGCCGAGGCGAAGACATTCTCGCTCAGTCGGCTTTCCAAGGCTTCGTAACTGTAGAGACCTCTACGAGTGTCGGTGAGAAACTCTGGCGTTCCCGCCATCAGGAAACCGAGGTTGGCGACTGATCCCTGTAGGCAATCATTGAGGATTCTCAGTATCTGCTCGTAGTTGCTGTTTCGAGCTCGAGTGTTGGCTAGTTTGTAGAGATTCACCATCTCATCCAAAGCAACGATCAAGCCACTGTATCCGGCGAGCTTCACAAACCTGGCTAGCAACTTCAGTATGTCGTAGACGTTCTTGTCGTCGATGATTGTGCGTACACCAAGGTCCCGGCGAGCATCCGTCCTGGTCGAGTACTCTCCGCGCAGCCAGCGAACGGCAGTAGCCTTCAGATCGGGGTTACCTTGGTCGTGCCCCCGCCAATAGGCAGCCACCACGTTGGCGAAGTCGTAGCCGCCGACCAGCTCGGACAGATTCACGAGATGGTCATGGATGACCTCCTCAATCTCTCTGCCGCTGTTCTGCGCCGTCTTCTGGGCTTCACCAATGAATCGCTCGACGACAGACTGTAGAGCGCCACCATCTGGATTTGTTCGCGTGCTGATGTTCTTTGCCAACTCCGTGTACAGGCTCCTCGCTTGTCCACCTGTCGCGAAGAGCCGGCGATCGGGTGAAAGGTCGGCGTGCATCGTCACCATCTGCTTTTCCAGCGCGGCTGTCCGGATGAGGTGCAGAAAGAAACTCTTGCCGCTGCCGTACTCGCCAATCACGAACCTGATGGAAGAACCGCCGTCAGCGACTCGTTCTACATCTCGGAGCAACGCGGCTACTTCGGTGGCCCGCCCCACCTGCACATGCTGAAGACCGCGCCTGGGAACTACACCCGCCGCCAACGACTGTAAAATCGCGTCCCGGTCTCTGGTTCGAATGCGTGAGTCGTTAGCCATCCAGTAGCTCCTTCAGGGCAAATTCGTTCATTTCCAGCGGGTCGTCGCCTTCGATCAGCGGCTCATCACAACGCTCAAAGGCTGCGCTGTTGATCGTCTCGACTGCGCCCGAGGGCATCAGTCCGAGCCTGATTGAGACCGCTTCGAACTCGCTCCTTGGCCAATACGGCCGAGCAGCCAGGAATCGCACGAGCTCTGCGTGTGCTGGGTCCAACAAACCTCCAGCTATGTTTGCCGCGTTAGCAGCGTTCTCACTCTCGACTACATCTGCCTCCTCATGCTCAGGGGGATCAGGTTCAGCCGGTCCCTCGAATATCTCGGTCAGCAAATCGCTCACCTGCTTCGTGTCCTGCATGATTGCTGCGATCTTCTCGCGGTCGAGCACAACGACATCGGTCTCTTCGGCCAATGGTTGTGCGGGAATACGGTGTCCCGATGGCTCTTCGGGACGGAGCACTGTGACAGGTCCTGGCGAAGGGGTTGAAGCCAGTTCATGGATGTCGCGGTGCAGTTGGACTGTCTCTAGGCCTAGCATGTTGTAGATCCGAGTCAACACCTTGGTCTCATCGGCGCTGACAAGACCGTCAGCGCCAGCGATGGTGATGACGAATCGGCCCACGCGCTTGCGTTCCGTGTCGGGCAGCGCCTGTACTCGTGATCTCACCCCAGTCAGCGTGGGTGGCTCAATGAGAAGCCACTTCAGGTGGGCATCCAGTCGAGTTCGGTCAGCTGTTGGCAGTTGCAGGGACTCCTCCAACTGAGCCGCCAACACTCGCTCCTCATCTGGGCTGATTGAGCCGTCTGCCGCGCTCACGGCGGCGCCAAGTTGGAGTAGCAACGTCGCTGCCTGATAGCTCTCACTCGGCACGGAGACCTGGTGGCTCAATCGGAAGAGCACAGCATACTCATGCTTGGACAGATTCACCTTGGAATGGCGATGGTCCGGCACCAGCCCGTAGCCGAGTCGTTCTAACAGTTGTGCGAACGCAGAGGCTTCTCGAGCCGACATTGAGCCCTCCTGCTGAGTGGGAAACTCCTCAGTCAAATGAGAGACCAGCATGGGGCTCGGATCGTTGTCTGCAAGCGCCTCTTCGATCCGTGCGTTCAGCCGTTGGAGATTGTCCGTCTTCCGCTCCGCGATCAGCTCGGTAGGCAGTAGAGCTACTGCCGCGACGCTCTCGCGGTCCCGGTGTTTGCCGACCCAGCGGCTGTAAGGTTCAAGTTCCTTCTTGACGGACTCCGCCAACTCTCGCAAATCACGAACTGGTCGTCGCAGCATGCTCACATCGGGTAGGTCGTCCACGCTGATTACTATTGGGGAAGAGAAGCTAGCATTGGCCGCCTGATAGTGGTGCCTGAGCGTCGTCTTGTTCCGCCGAATCATCATTCCGGCACCATATTGCTGCTCGTAGCGGATTTGGAACAACTCATTGAACTCTTGCTCGCACCTCACCGCGGGGGTCCTGAGCGAGGTCTCAGGATGTAGACGAAGCCAGGACAGGGCCCAGTTCGACGGCAATGGATCACCAGCAGCAACTATCGAGCCCAAGCCAAGCTTGACCTCAAGCGGCAACTCCCAACTTCTCCGCACTAAGGGAGGATCCCACTTCGAAACATCCAGGTCGAGCTGCAAACTCCTGGCAAGCGAGAGGAACTCTCCTGCGTACCGATTGAATGAGTTGTTCTCGCCGTACAGCTCCATCAGCCTTTCGACCTCACCCACTAATGCGCGCATCTCCTCGCTTGGAACTTCCTCACGGTCCCGATCGAACAGAAGCCGTCGCTCAATGCCGTAGAAGAACAGAAAAACGTAGCCAATGTACGCGTTGCCGGGCCGACCTTCGGCCAACCAATCGAGGTAAGCGGCCCGGGACGCTGGCGTGATTTCGCTGTATGACGGCCAGTAGGTCATGTCATCGCCGGCCAGGTCGGGATTCTGATTGTTGACAGGAAGCGAAGGGTTGATGAGGGCAGGCTCTACCTCCACATACTCAGAAATGCCGCTGAGGCCCGCACCGACGTAGATCATTCCATCTGCGATGTGCCGGCCCTGAACCGTGATCGACCTGCCCGGCGGTAGCCACGCGCCGGGGCCGTGGTGGCTGATCACCGGCGAAGGATCGCGGCCGACAGATCGACCGGGCTTGGGGGCATATGCCGAGATCCCTTTTCGTGACAGTGAAGTCACTGCACTGTCTGCAAAGTTCTCTGCCGGCAGGTCAGGATCTGTCCGAGGAGCCTGTTCCGTCTTCTCTTGCTCCTGCCTCGCGCTTGCTGAGCGTCGTCGCCGGCGGAACATGACTGAGACAACGGCCACAGCTAGGGCAACAAAGATCAGCCACGAGTTGGAATCGCTGCCGTCTTCGTTGGTCTCTCCTGGAAACACCCCAGCCAATATCGCACCAAGGACGATCCATATCAAAACGCCGAGCAGCATGTCGCCGAGAAATTGCCCAGCGCCCTTGAAGGAATCAGTGAGCCTTCTCATTGCCCAATCATATCCAAGGTCCTGCTGTTCCCCGATGAATGATGGCGATAGGTGGCCATTGGCGCATCGGCCGGGCGATCCGACGCAATCGGGTACCGCCTTGATCTCAGAAAGAGGCCGCACCAGATTGAGCGCCAGGCGGCGCCCAAGAGTTGTTCCTCACCCATCTCTGATGGCCAGCCCGCCGTGGCGAGGTCAGCGCATCGAGCTGTTCATGCAGGTTGCCAAGCCACTTTGGATCCTCGGAGTAGAACTCGGGCAGAGTGCGCCGCTTCAGGTATCAGACAGGCTCCTCGTCAGGCGTCTACAGACGTGGCGGCGGCGACTGCGTGACCTCCGCCCCCTCCGAGCAGCGCGAAGACGACGGTCCGCCACTCTTCAATCCAACGAAATTTGTAGGCGGCAATCGGCAGGCCGTGCGATTCGAGCACGCTCGCAGCGCCACAGGTACCGTCTCGTCCAGGATCAACTCCTCCGGAATTCTGATGTACTCACCTGCGACGTAGGCCACCACTTGCTCCTCAACCCGGAATGCGATTCGTCGTAACCCACCCATCAGCTCAGTGACGAATCAGCGCTCCGTTCCTGGCACGTGGCACCGCCAAGATTTCCCATAGCAGCCAAGAGGCAGCGCTTCGCGCGTATCGTCTATCGGACGCGAATATTGGCTCACACTGATTGCTAATCGGGGTCTGGTTCATTGACCTCGTCGGAGTAATTGCCTGCGAGATGAACCACGTGTCCATCGATCTTCGTGACTACGCCCGCGAGGACGTGAACCAACGGTCGATCTACCGCCAATCGCACCTTGATGCTGACCTGGTCATCGCCTTTGAGGCCATGATCGGCATCCCAGAACTCGACTTTGAGAAACTGCGTGTCGTCTTCCGTACGCGGAACATCCGCATAGCCGACCTGGACCGGTATCCACTGGAAAAGCGTCTCCTCGTTCCACACGATCCTGTGCCGTCTCCGTTCACCATTCACGGTGACTTCGGCGACTCGGCTGAACAACGCCGCCAGATAGCATCGGGCGTCAGTTTGGTTCTTCGCCTTTGCGGCTTCCACCATCGGCCCGTCCAGATACGGAGTGATGACCCACAGGCGGTCCCAGCGGCGCACGATTTCGCCCAGCGTTTCTCCAGAAGGAGCGTTGACGAATCCTCTCTGTTGTGCAGGGTCTCCAATCCACCGCACCGGCGCGATCACATCCCTGGGCTGCTTGGGCAACACATCGAGTGCGTCGGCGAAGTAGGAGATCGCCGGATCTACCGATTGCAGGAGTTCCTGATAGGCCTTGATGACCATGAAGTTCGCGAACTCATCGCCGATCGTGAACTGCTGACGGGCCGCTTCGGCCAAGGCGTCGCGCCAGGAAGCGAATCCACGGCACCACTCCTCGTAGCTACGGACCGAGTCTTCTTTTGGGGTCCCGGGGGAATAGGTCAGTTCGGGCTGGGAGGCCATGGCCTTCATCACCGCTCGTCCGACCCTGGTTTCGACCGTGTCGAAACGCGGGCGCCTACGAAGCAGTTCCAGCACTGCGCGGAGGAGCTCCAAGTGCATCGGGAGATAGAGCTGGCGGAGCAGCACTTCGTCAAGCGATTGGCGAAGTTCCCAGTAACGCAAGTCTTGGAAGGCCCGGTCTGAGCCGGCAACGTCAAGGTAGGATTCTAGCGACTTGAGGTGCCCCATGTTGTCCACGTTCGGGTTGAAGCGATAGTGCCGCACAGCGAGCTGAAACGCGTGATCGAGGAAGTCTGCCGAACTCGGCTCATGCTCAGCCAGTTCGCGGAGACGATCTCCAAGGTGATGTTCCTTCGTCAACGGCCCTCCCGCCCGTGTAATGAGGAACTTCAGCGCACGCTCGATCGAGAGATGCGCGATCGAGACGCGGTTCATGACTTGGACTACCGTGATCGAACCGATGAGGTCGGGACGAACTGGCTCATTCTCCAGAATCTGGATCACATCGTGGACTGAGTGGCACATGGTCGCTTGCTCGATATCAGCGGTCATGCTTGCTCCAGCTCCTTCGACTCAGGCAAGCTGCTGATTCCTCGGTCTTGTTGCGTAGCCAGAAGGAATGTCAAGGTGCCTGTGTCGCCATCGCATCTACCACCGGCTGCGGACCAGAGCGAGATCACAGCTCCGCCGCCGTTCAGCGCTTCACCGCTGGTCGTCGCCTCAACGACGAGTGACGTGACGCGGCTCACATCAGTTGATCGAGCCTCAGACCTTTGTGGCCAAGTTAGGCATGTCAAGCTGTTCCGTCGCCGCAGACTGAGCCTTGGGCGGTCGCCGCTCAGCTTCTGTCGGCTTTGGCAGTTCGTCCGCCGTCCATAGCTCCGATGCCAACACCTGATCCAGCAGCGCCTCGCCAGCCGGCTGCATGGCGATGGTCCGTTCCAGGACCCAGATCAGTTGCAGCAACTCTTCGCTGAACGTCCATACCTCTGGGCGTATGTCGTCCAATGGCGACGACTTCTTGCCCTTGCGATCCTTCATGCGGTAGCCCAGCCACGACTTGACGATCTGCAAACCCGACACGGAGTAGCCGTAGACCTCCGGCTCGACCGGCCCGAACTCGCCGTCGCCGACGTGCAGTGTCTTGGTCTCGTCGTCGAAGCGGAACGAGTTGGGATAGTCGCTCTGCGAGACCGCTTTGGTGTTCTTGGCCGTTCCGTTTAGCTTAAATGACTGACCCTCAGTGACAAAGCGTTCGCCGTAGGTGTGCAATTGAATGAGTTGGCGCCCATGCTCCGCGACCTGAGTGAACAGTTCAGTGTCTTTCGTAATCGGCACGTGCGGCGGCGGCAGTTCCAGTTCCTCCCAGAACCGCTCGACGTAGGCCGGCTGCGCGAGGATGCCATAGACATAGGCGAACAAGTCCTCGGCGGTCGCGCCAAATGTGTCGAGCATTCCCTTCGTGACGTTGGGTTGGACTGCCTCAGTATCTCGATATAGGGGGATGACGTCTTTTGCTCCCCTCCCGCAAAAGTGATGCAGATCCGGAACCAGAGCGGTGGCAACTGCGGCTGGCCCCAGCGCGACTACTTCTGTGAAACCCCCAGTCAAGTACACCTGCATGTTGCTGTGGGCGGCAAACAAGGGCGGCCCGGGACGATCGATCAGGCGCGCATCCGCCAAGATGGACTGCCGATCGAACGAACGATGACCGTATCGCACCGGATGCGGTGCCGCATCGTCGGAGGCGACTTCAGTGACCGGAGTGTGCCTCACACTGGGGTTTGCCAGCGAGCGAACCTTGTCGTTTGCCTTGCGTCCGGTTGCGCGATTGACGAATAGGCCGACACGCTCGCTCTGCTTGGATGAAACCAAACGTTGCCAACGAGACTCGGCCAGCGAGAGAGATTCGGCGATGGGCCAAGTCCTCCCTGCCTTCACTCCTGACTGCTGCCAAGGAAAGAGTTCTGTAACTGAGGGCCAGTCAAAGTAGGGTCCCTTACCAACAGGATAAAACGGAGCGTCCCACTCGTCTGAGCAATCCCGCCAATCGATATCCGAGAAAACCTCGATCTGGTCGAGTTTCGCGAGCTTTTCCTTCAACTTGCCTGTGAGCTTGGCCTTGTGCACCCGCGCGGGTGCGGCCTGCGGTTGCGCCGCACTGTGGACGCCGATCGCGATCGCCACCGGGGACTGAATGGCGAATACGTTATCTGTCTTGCGCGCGCCCAGGTTGTCACCCTCCAGATCGATAATCCAGAGTTCGTCGAACGTCCTCCGCATAGCCCGTCTCATCCCCGCGAAGGCGGGGCCGCGTAGGTAGGACGACGCCGTGATGAACGTAACGATGCCCTGGTGGTCGGGCGACTCAAAGACCTTCCACATCGCCCAGCGCCAAAAGTAAACGTAGGAGTTGTACAGGTTCTTCAGCTGTCCGCCCTCGCCCGCTTCCTTGACCGGTTCCGTGAACGACTCAATCAGTGGCGTCTCATCTGGCGTGCCGTCGCCGTGAACGACCCAGTTGCCGGCCCCCTCGGGGCTGCTGGAGTCGCCCTTCTTGCCACGGTCGTAGGGTGGATTGCCGATGCAGACCGTGATGTTGCGTTCGCTCTTGACCTGCTGGGCGGCCCTGCGGTCATCAGTCATCGCTTGCGACAGCAGGGAGGCCGAAAACTCTTCGGCAGTGTTTGGAGAGGTCAGCGTGTCGGCCAGATAGACGCGGGCCGCTTTGGTGGTCGCGCCGGCCTCGTGCAAGCGTTGTGTGATCCGCAAGCGGGCAACGGCGTACGGGCCCACCAGAATCTCAAACGCCTCAAGCCGGTCGGCGAGGTTGGAGATGCGTTCTTCGACCATACCCACACCGTACTTCTCGGCGATGGTCTCGGTGGCGTGATCGATGATCGCCAGCGGGTAGGTCCCGGTCCCGACGGCGGGATCGAGCACATGCACGGCCGTATCAGCAAATGCGTCGGACTTGCCGAAGCGCGTGCGCAAGAGTTCGGCGGCGAGCCGAACCTGGCAGCCAACGACTTCGGTCGGTGTGAAATAGACCCCGCGATCCTTGCGCAGCTTGGGATCGTAGGCGGCCAGGAAGTCCTCGTAGAAGTACAACCAGTGACCGGCGCTGAATTCGAGTTGGGTTTCGTCGATCGCGCCGATCGCCCGTTCCAGCAGTTGGATTGGCATGCGCAATTCCTTGCGCACGGGATCAGCCTCTAGCAGTCGCAGCGCAGAGGCTAGCAGAGCGTGCTCTTGCTCCAATCTGGGGACCGCGACAAAGGGGTCGAGCGACTCCGCGCCCTCGAACTGGGCCAGCAGGAGAGCGTAGGTCAGCGTTTGCGCGTATGCATCGGCGAACTGCTCGTCGTCGGCCTCTGGCATGAGGGTCCCGCGCCACTCGTCAGCCAACCGAGAGAGCGGCTCGTTGCCGCGCCAAAGCGCCGCGCTCACCTCGTCGCGTAGGATCCTGCTGAGCGGTGCGATGAACTTCGCTAACCCGGTGGCACTGGACGGGGTGATCGGGCTCCATTGCAGGAAGTCGGCCAAGAGCGTGCGAAAACTTGGAAGCTTGTCCGTCAATATCCCATCCGCGCCGCCTCGTACATCGGCAGCGATCGCGACCCTGCCAACCCGCTCACCGCTGCGGTAGAGCGACCACGTCGTGCCGTCGGTGTAGATCAGATTGGGCAGTGCGCAGAATCGCTTGTACTGCTTTTGGTTGGCGCCCGTGAACTGCTCGGGGCGCGCCCCCACATCGGGCGCTTTGAGTTCAATGTGGCCGACGAGCAGCTTGTTCGCGATCACGCCCATATCGGGGCGTCCATCAACATCGTCCGGGTGGACTTCCGAGCGCCACTCGACGCCCAAACTGAAAGAAGGGCCGACCGCCTCCAACAGAGCGCCAACCAGCGGCTTCAGCTGATCTTCGGCCTGGCCGCCGTAGAGGTCGGTGTACTTTTCCTCGCACTTGGCCGCGAACTGCTGGATCAGGGCATTGAAGTCAGCCATATGGGCACTCTATTCCCTCAGGTGCGGCAGATCGGCTGGGCATGCCAACCTTCCGCCGCACTGCGTGAGCGACAACGCACGAGAGCGATTCAATCGAACTCATGCTTCTTCTTCCTGGAACAGATCCAGACACCGAACAGTCTGCTGTGGGTTCAATGAGGTAGCCCAGCTGTGGGAACCGTAGGGATTCGTCGCGTGCCGACCTCGAAGAGTAGTCGGTCCGGTAGAAGGGAAGGCGGTGGTCCAGAGGACAACTCACAACAACCAATCAAGCCCACGACGATTCGGTGCTCCATGGCATCGTGGACCTTTTTCGGCGGAGTCTAGGTACTTGGCGCGGTCTACGTGGTCAATACTTGGCACATGTTCTTCAGGTCTCAGACCGCGTTTTTCGCGACCACATTGTCGCCGCAGCAATGGTCGAGTAGGAGAACGCAAACGAGCATACAAACATGCGCTCTCCTTAGGCTGCTGCTCGGTACAGCTACTCGATGGTCACGCGACCGCCTTGGCGGACTTCCAGATGCAAGTCGTGCCCGTCCAGCAGCGCCATGCCGACCAGTGGCGTGGTGTCTGCTTCATCCAACTCGAGGAGCAGCCCCTTCCCATCCCAGATCACTGTCGCGCTGTAGACGCTGTGCTCGATGACACTGCCGTCGGCCAACAGGGCGCGGGCAGTAGTGACAAAGGGAAGAGCCAAATCGGCAACCAGTTGGGGAGATACAGTCAGGTTGCGGCTGTAGCCCGTGTCGACGATCGCTTCAATTGACTGTGAAACGCCGTTCGGACCGTGAAGCTGCAAGGAGACAACAGCCTCAAGCCACTCATTGACAACACCACTGATCATCGTCGGCTGCGCCACGGTCGGCCGCCGAAGTGAGCCAACACGTCGAATCCCACTCGAAGCCCGAAGACGTTCCTTGAGTCAGGATCATCGCGTTGTCGGTCGAGCTGCTCGCGGGCCTCAAGTAGGTTGGCACCGAGGCCCCAGTAGCCGCTGTCGACGTCGATGGCGACGTACTCACCGTGGTGGTCGGCCTCGACCTGCGGGCGGATGTCGCGTTCGTAGATTTCGTCACCGAGGCGAGCGACTTCGTCTGCAGGCCGTGTGAGGGTCATGGCTGGGTCCTCGCTGGTGTGCGTTCTTGCACGTCCAGAGTATCGCGGTGAGTCATGGGCAACATTGGACGCCCGCGCCATTGTCGAGCTCTGGATTCTGGGTGCACGCTCGATTCATCGCAGACTGGCGTGCGGAATTCGAAGGCATATCCAGCAACAGTAAGACGCGGAGCTGATTGACGCAGTCAGAGAATATCTGCACAGCCATGTGAAGCGGCATGGACAGCAGCAGACGGCGGAGCGATTCGGCGTGTCGCGCTCCACGCTGTGGCGCTATCTGTGGTCGGACCACGTCAGCCCCAGGTTAGTCTCGGCTGTGACTGCCAAAGTAGGCTACTCGATCGGGCTGTTGCTCTGGGCGACGAACTGGCTGAACACCAGCGGCGGGGCAGTCGAAGTGAGCGCGACGCGTCGACGGCCCACGGCGACTGATATTGACACGCTTGAAATCCTCGGCCATACACCCTTGGCCCCGGTTGATGAGCTGGCGACGTTCAGTCGCTTGCCCGCGAACACCCTGTGGGAACGGCTCGCGGCTTGCGAAGTGCGGGCTGGTCGACTCCCGTCCACACCGGTTGCAGATGCTCGGGTCGCGGCCGCAGCGGCGGTTCGTTCCGACGCGCGAGCGTATTGTCGCGGCGGCCGGGAGCGAGGCACGATGCGAGTGCCTGTTGCGGCTCTATCCCGCGTCGAGACGGTGGTTCCGAGTTCTGGCGGAACGGCTGGACTCGGTGGCGGTACTGTATCGCGTGGCGTTGGTGATTGCGGAGTGCGACTCCAGCGAGGCCCCGATCGTCGTCAACCATGGCCGGTCAGGTCCGTACGACATGCAACTGCGACTGCCCAGCGGCGGCTCGATTGGACTGGTCCGACAAGGCCCGATGTTGACGAGTGCCAGCCTGCGTTACCGCATCCGCACCATCGAGCGGTTCAGCGTCACGGAGCATCCGCTCGTGATGCTGATCCTGACCGACTCCGAACAGTACACGCGTCGCACGCTGCGCACCATCGCTGATCCGTCTGAGCATTGAGAGACCTGCGTCGCCAGCTGGCCCTTCTGTTCGCAGCAACAACTGGCACTGGCGCCAACTCGAGTTCGAGCGTCGAGCCACGATCCCCAAGCGCGTGCCTGAGCGATTGCGAGCCTACCGCTGCTATCTCCAGAGCGACTACGTACGGCCCTACCACAATGGTCAACTGCCGCTTGTGTTCTTCGTGTTCGACTCGGAACAAGCCGAATCAACCTTCCTCGACACCCCGGAGCATGTCAGTCCCGCGCCCTTTCTGAGCAGCCACCTCAGCGCCCTTCGGGAACACGGCATCCTGGGTCGCAGCTGGCGCGCATGGGGCGCAACCAGCCCCGAACGCCACCGATTACACCAGTTTGGCCTGTTCCTCAGTGCCCCAACCACCCGTGCTGGGCACTTCATGTAGGGACCGCCCCGCCCCACACCCCACCCGACCGCAGTTCACCAAGATGCTGGACGAAGCGGCGCAACCGGACGCGCCGTTCCAAGAGATTCTGGTCTGGAAGTTCTCACGCTTCACCCGAAAGCGTGAACACGCTGTGGCGTTCAAGTCGATGCTGCGTCGGCGCGGGATTCGAGTCACCTCGATCACCGAGCACGCTGACGACACGCCCACCGGCAAGCTGATGGAAGCGATCATCGAGTCGGTCGATGAGTTCTACTCTGAGAATCTGGCTCAAGAGGTCACACGCGGAATGCGCGAGGCGGCGTCGCGCGGGTTCTGGGTGGCGAGTCGGCCGCCGTACGGATACAAGCGCGTCAAGGTGCAGGACGGCGCCAAGGAGCGTCCCACACTCGTTCTCAACCCGCCCGTCGATGACATTGTGCGGCGCATCTTCGACATGGCCGTGAATGGCAAGAGTGTGCTCGACATCACCCGCACGCTCAACGATGAGGGCATCCCGACCACCACCGGCAAGCCCTGGCTCATGACGACCGCGCACCGCTTGCTCACCAACGAGGCCTACACCGGGACGCTCGTCTGGGGTCACAATGCTAAGGACGGCAGTGAGCCGGTGCGGGTCGAAGGCGCGCACCCGGCCATCGTGACCGCAGAGGAGTTTCAGTACGTACAGCGACTGATGAAGTCTCGCGCACCGAAGAAAGTGAACCCGCGGCGCCTTTCCAGTCCCTACGTGTTGTCCGGTCTGGTCAGCTGCGAGTTGTGCGATGTCAGTATGTCGGCGGCCGAGGCGAAGGGCGGCAAGTACTCGTACTATGTCTGTCAATCGAAGATCAAGAAGGGTTCGGAGACCTGCGACACGCCGCGGCTCAACGCCCGCGACTTTGAGCGCGCCATCATCGAGCAACTGCGTAGCCACATCCTGACCGAGAGCAACATCCGCGAGCTGGTCAAAATGGTCGATGAGGAAATGGACGGCCTGGCTCGGGAACAGCGTCAGAAGTTGGAATCCGTTGAACACGAGTTGGCCGAAGTCAAACGACCACTCGACCGGATCTGGAGACTGGTCGAGACGACCGACCTCGAGATGTCAGATGCCGCCGACCGCATCCGCGAACACAAGCAGCGTAAAGTGCGCGTGGAGGTCGCTGCGGGGACGGCCCGCAGAACGCTGGAAGACCGGCGGCAGTTGCTCGACTCTGAAGATATGATCGCGGCCTTCGCCGAGGACATGAGCGAGTTCCTGCTCACCAGCGAGCTGACGGAGACGCGCGCATTCCTGCGCACCTTCATCCAATGCATCGAGGTTCGCCCTGGCCGAGCCATGATCCGCTACACGATCCCTATGCCGGAAGACAGCCCCATCGGGCCCTCAGATCGCGCTGAAGTGGGTCTGGGAGAGGGAGTTCGCAGTTCGGTACGTGTTGGTGGGCCTGACTGGACGAAATCGAGAACCGATTCTTTGACTTGGGTGGCGCCGTCGGAAGGCATGGGGATGGTGTACCGAATCGATACCTCATCCCCATCCACTTTGATGCCTTTGACGAAGTTGCGGATCAGCGCTTTTCGCTCGGGGATCGTTCCAGCTTGGAGGAACTCGCGGAACTCCGAGACGTACCGCTTGATCTCGGGTGTTGACGGCAGTTCGGCGCGGCGCTCCTCCAACTGGCGAACTGCGTCTTCCCTCGCTGCGGCGAGCTGATCCTCCTGCTGCCTGAGTTTCAGGATTCGCGGCGACAGCGCCTCATATGTGAGGTCGCTGTTTTCCAAGGCGTCGTACAGCTTCTCCAGCCGGCGGCGGATGTCGTCCAAGTCTGACTCGACGATCGCCAAGTCCGATGCTCGCTCCTCTGCCATCGTGTCGACTTCCTCGGCAACCATCTGCACGAGCTCCGTGATGGTCTGCTCCTTGAGGATATGTCCCATGATGTTGCCAACGATCTGGTCCTCGATGCGCGTTGCGTTTAGGTAACGAGCGTCGCAAACGCCCGCTCCCTCTCGCAGTAGTTTGTTGCAGACGTAGTACGCAAACTGCCCGCTCTTGGCACTCTGACCGGTGTACGGCTTGCCGCAGGTACCACAACGCAGAAGTCCGCTGAGCAGGAACTTACTACCTGTTCGAGCCGGTGATTGCATCTTCGGAGCGCGGGCTCGTAAACCAGCTTGCACCGACTCAAACAGCTCACGCGACACGATAGCGGGCCATGCATCGGCGACGCGTACTGGGTCGGGCGTCTGGCCATCCTTGGCCGTTTTGCCCCAGACTGCTGTGCCGGTGTAGGCCTCGTTGGTCAGCACGTAGTGCAGCATGTTCTTCTGCCAGCGCTTGCCGCCCTTGGTGATTCCACGCTGGTGTAGGTCTTGACAGATCTCTTTCAGACCCTGCCCGCGGGCCGAGCGCTCGAACATTTCCTTCACGATTGGCGCTGTCGCGGAGTCAATCTCCAGTGTCGGCCGCTCCTTCTCACCGTCTTGGACCTTCACTCGCCTGTAGCCGTATGGCGCGCGCGAGCCGAGGAAAAATCCCCGCCCAGCCGATTCGCGCATTCCGCGCGTCACTTCCTGCGCCAGGTTCTCCGAGTAGAACTCGTCGACACTCTCGATGATCGCTTCCATCAGCTTGCCGGTGGGCGTGTCGTCGGCATGCTCGGTGATTGATGTCACCCGAATCCCGCGCCGACGCAGCATCGACTTGAAGGCCACCGCGTGCTCGCGCTTGCGAGTAAAGCGGGAAAACTTCCAGACGAGAATCTCCTGGAAGGGAGCGTTCGCTCCGCTGGCCTCGTCAAGCATCTTGCGGAACTGCGGGCGGTCGGCGACGCGTCCCGATTCGGCTTCGTCGATGTACTCACGAGCGACGACGTAGCCATTGCGTTCAGCGAAGTCGCGCAGGGCACGAAGCTGGGCCGCGACGGACAGGTCGACGTCCTGACGGTCCGAGGAGACTCGGGCGTAGAGGGCGGCCGGGATGAGGTCGGTTTGGTGTTTCATAGGATTGCTCCACTTGGACTACGGGCATCGGCGTGCCACGCTCCTTGTTCGAAACATTCTACAACAACCTACCGATTACTAGGAAAGCGACCCACATCCAGCGAGGAACGATTAGGCCAAGCCGAGACCGGCAATCAGGCAACTCCACGACAACTCCGACTGACAGGCGACAGCGCAGTTTCCGCCCTTGCTCTCGCCGATTGGGCCTCCCACCGTTAAGGCCACGTGCCTACTCACCCTGGCTTGGATCGTCACCATCTTCCAGGAGATCGCTCAGGACGACAACGGGCAAGCCATTGACTCTACGGAAGTCGCCGTCGTTGGTGATGAACACAGCGGCATCGGACAGCAAAGCAGTCGCGGCATGGAGCGCGTCAGCGGCCTTGAGTCCGGTCTCGGCGCGCAATCGAGCTGCAAACTCCCAATGCTGACGAGCCGGTGCAATCAGTCGCAGTTCCCTCACGTCGAACATAGAACGCAGCAGTTGTGCGAGTGCCTGGTTGCCATCTCTCAGGGGCTTGACCAGCGCTTCCAGCACGATGATCTTGCTGCTCAGAATACCGAACCCCTGGGCATTCGCTTGCACCCACATGGGGCCAATAAACATACGATACGGCTCCACTCGCTCGACGCTGTATATGAGAACGTTAGTATCGATATAGACAGAGCCCTCGTGGGGCAGTGTCAGCGGTCCCAAGATGACCGCTCCTCCTTGATGTAGTCGTCTACCTCTTCGGCGCTCTGGAATAGCAGATGACCTGGCGCCTGGTTGAGGATGTCGACGGCCGACCGCCTGGTTTCAGGAATGTTGGCGGTGTCGGGTGTAGATACCCCGGAGCGTGCGGTGGACGATGGTGAGATCAGCACCTCAACCGCCTGCCCGGCTTCAAGCTGCGGGCAGACCAGTTCAAGCTTGCCACCGGCCAGCACAGTTGTCGTCATGCGTACGGCCTCTGTCATGATCGTTTCTCCTCAAGCGTCTTCAAGATAAACTGTACGCGCCAGGATCGAGAACTCGATGGCTTGCCCGGCAATGGAGCCTCACGTCTTCGATGGAGGTACCAATTTGAGGCAAGGGTTCATGCTGAGGTTCTTCTGTCCTTGCGAAGCGTGTCGTGGTAGAGGTCAACTTACTCAATATCCACTGAGGGAGAGTCCCATGCCGCCCAAGAACCCATGCCATCCAGGTGAGCTGATCTTGCAGGATTGGATCGGTGGTCTCGATCTAAGCGTGGCGGCGGCGGCTGAGCATATGCAGGTGCCAGCCGAGTCCCTCGAGGACATCTGCTGGGGCAAGGCGTCGGTCACGACGGAAGTGGCCGTGCGCCTCTCCAAGGCGCTCGGCAGCACGCCTCGATTCTGGAACCAGCTACAGGCCAGTACGACGCCGCCCAAGCGGAGCTGATGCTCGACCAGATCGACATCAAGCGGATCGAACGGGCGGCCTGACAGGTGATCGTCCACTTTCGGCATCGGGGCCTGCGACGACTGTACGAACGGGATGACCCAAGCGGCGTTCCACATCAGCATCTGCGCAAGATTCGGGCGCTTTTGCGCCGACTGGACACCGCGACCGGGCCGCAGGACATGGATGTCGCCGGCCTGCGCTTGCATCCGCTGAAGGGCGACCTTGCTGGGCATTGGGCAGTGGATGTCAGCCGCAATCTTCGGATGACCTTCCGCTTCGAGGGCGACGATGTACGCGAGGTCGATCTGCTCGATTATCATTAGGATGGCGAGGGGAGCGAGACCATGCCGATGAAGAATCCGCCGCATCCAGGGGAAACGGTGCTCGTGCTGTGCTTCGAGCCGTTTGACCTCTCCATCGCCGACGCCGCGGCACACCTCAAGGTGGATGAGGCGTATTTGTCGGCGCTATGCGACGGGCGGGAGCGGGTCACCGCCGACCTCGCGGTGCGCCTGGAGCAAGCCTTTGGGGGGACAGCCGAAGCCTGGCTGCGTCTACAGACGACGCACGATATCGAACTGGCCCGTACCTCAGTCGATGCCATCGCGCCGATCGAAAATGCTGCCTAGTAAACCAAAGGACAGGCAATACGAAATGAACACTCGTAACGATAACAAGCAGACCGCCTTCGTTATTATGCCGTTCGGACCAGAGTTTGATACAGTATACGATCACTTTATCAGACAAGTTATCGCTGAAAATGGCCTCGTTGCAACAAGAGCAGATAACTCGCCGAATTCGCAAGCAATCACTAAAGACATCGTCCTGTCGATTCGAAACTGCGATCTAATCATTGCAGACCTCACCGACGCAAATGCTAATGTCTACTACGAACTCGGAATTGAACACGCGTTCAACAAACCCGTAATTCTGCTCAGCCAGAGTATCGAAGAAATCAGGTTTGATCTCAAAGCATACCGCTGCCTGCTCTACACAGATCACTTCCACGACATGGATCGAGCTCGGATCGAACTTGCCGAGCGCGTGCAGGCTTTCAAAGTAGGCACGCTCCAGTTCGGGAGTCCTGTAAGCGATGCCCTCGGCGAAGCTGTGACGTATCAGCACAGTGAGACGACAGCAGAGGGCGGCGGAAAAAAAAATGGACATGGTGATCCTGACCTCGGCTCCGTAGACTATGCGATTGAACTGGAGGACAGCACTCAGGCACTAGCAAGTTCTATCCAGAACTTTGGAACTAAGTCACGACAATTCACTAATGAAATGAACGAGTTCTCAAACGACCTTCAGGCCAAGATGGTAGAGCGGCAGGAGATTTCTAACCGAGAACGACGACGGCTATTCAGATCATTCGCAGAAAAGATGGACGACTACGCTCGGTTCCTCGCGGCAGAGAATGATGAATACAGCCTAGCGCTTGACCAAATGCAGGCCGCCTTAGATGGGGTAGTCAACGACGAAGATGCACTCGCGAACTCCAAGATTGACGATGTGCATCGGCTTGCATCGGTTCTTAAGGAAACCGAAGCTGCACTAATCGAGTTCGAGCAAGCTATTGGCGGTGCTGCTGACAGCGCAGAGCAGATGCCGCGAGTCGAGAAGACCTTGAACCGTGCACGCTCCGAGACGGCTCGACAGTTACATACTCTTGCCGAGAACGCAAACCGCACCGTTTCGGTGATTGGAAGAGCTAGGAGGACCATCGAAGCTCGCTTGCCCAAGGAACAGAGCGCCTAGCACTGCGCCGGGAAAGGCGAGATACCCGCGGCAAGCGCGGGTATGACGAGGCTTTGCGCAGGCCGCTAGGTCCCCAACACCGCTCCCACACGACGCGCCACCTCCGAGAACCACGACACCTCCGACACGCTCAACCCTCTGCCCAACACCTTCGACTCCCGATACGACAGCCACTTTTTCAACACCTGGTACCCGCCCAACCGATACTCCCAGACCTCGATTGGCACGTCTTTCCAGTAGGCGCGATCGTTCAGGTAGATGTCTACCATTTGGCCCTGGTGCTTGACCTTGCCCTGGCCGGGCATGACGGCTTGATTGGCTCCGAAGTGGCCCCAGCCGGTGGTGAGGTTAAAGTCGTTGGGTTGCATCGGTTGGCCGTCCGTGGTGGTGGGGACGGCGATGCTGGTGTCGAGGAGGTCGGTGACGTCTGACTCGGTGTCGAGCAGGCGGGCGAGGCGGCGGCCCCTGGCGGCGGATTGCGAGAGCTTGCCGGCGTCTGTGGGTAGCGGGATGCGAGGCCAGCCCATGCGCAGACCGCCGGCGTTGGCCTCGCGGTAGGCGGGGTCGTGCAGCGTGGCGAGGACATGATGGAAGAGGTCCTCGGGCTCGGCATTCATGGACTCGATGTAAGACTGCGCCAGCTCACTCAGGTTGGCAGTGCGCTTGACGCCGTTCACCTCTTCGCCAAACTGGTCGTCTCGCAGGTAGAGGGGAAACCAACTTGATAACCCGTTGCCAAAGTTGTCGGCCATCGCCCCTACGAGAGTGCCTCGTTGATATTTGGGTTGCGGTTCCCGCTCGCGGGCCTCGATCCACTTGTTCTCCTGGAAAACGTGAGGGCGATACTCTGGGCGCGGACGATCCAAGAGGCCGGTCTGGTCAGACCAATAGAGCCAACGAACATCGAACGGGCGATAAGCGTAACGAATGAAGTCTGAGTTGGTCGCGTCCACCTGACCAGTGATTCGCTTCTTGAGACGATCAAGATCAATGTCCACAACGAGCGAATCGCGACTTGTCTTTACTCCTGGATAGTCAGTAGGGAAGACATCGGGCAATGAGGGCCAATCGAACCAGTCGTCACTGATGATGACCGGGGCGAACAGCAATCCGGCCTGCGGAATCGGTTTGAGTGACTGATACAAGCCTGCTGGTTCTGATCTTACTGATTCGTCCAACTCCTTCAGTTTCGCAGCGCCCCAAACATCACGCCGCTCAATCTCAGGCGCTGACTTGTGCTCCTCCTTACGTATCAGAGTGGCTATAGCGGTACCGACCTGAATTCCGACCGGATCGTCGGGCGTGGAGAAGATGCTGGGATCGGAATTGCCCTCCGGTGTGAGCTTGCCCGTCCGGTACTTGTCGCCGTTGAGGTTGTCGATGCGGATGATGTCGAAGGCGTCGAGGTAGCGCTGTCTCATGCCGGGGAAGGAGAGGCCGTCGAGCCAGGAGTAGTTTGAGATGAAGCAGACGATGCCCTTGCCCGTCTTCTCGGCGATGCGGCGCTCGGCCATGCGGAAGAAACGCACGTACAGGTCGTTGAGTCCCTGACCCTGCGGTTTGGGCAGGTCGGGGCCGGAGACAGGCTGCTTGACGGTGCGGTAGGCGTCGGTCAGCTTGCGCTCCTCCGCCACCTCGGAGACGCCGGGGAAGCCGTTGTAGGGCGGATTGCCGAGCACGACCAGAATCTTGCGATCCTGCTTGACCTCGTTGGCGCTCTGGCGTTCCTGTTCCAGTTCGGGGAAGGGCAGCGGTTTCGTCGTGTGCGGCTCCCAGCCGGTCAGCGCGTTGGTCAGGAAGACGCCGGCTCGCTGGTCGGGCGCCAGTCCCGCGCCCATCTGCTCCAGCGCCAGGCCGATTTCGAGGTGCGAGACGACTAGCGGCGCGGGCATGATCTCGAAGCCGAACACGCGCGTCGAGGCGGCTTGGCGGACCGATTCGGCCCAGGCCGCGCCGCCGCCCGATGCCTGTTCCGTCTCGGCGATCCGGCGCAGCGTCTCGACCAGGAACGCGCCCGTCCCGCAGCACGGATCGAGCACGTACACGTTCTCGTCAGCGAGTCCTTTGACGATACCGAGGTCGTCGCGCAGCGAACGGTCGACGCGCGCCACCATGTAGCGCACCACCTCGCGCGGGGTGTACCAGACGCCGAGGTCCTTGCGCAGGTCGGGGTCGAACGCCTCCAGGAACGGCTCGTAGAAATACTGCACCGCCTCGCCCTCCGAAAAGCGCTGGAGAAATGCCTCGCGGTCGACCCGCTCCAGCGCCGCCTCAGTCCAGTCCAGCACTTCGCTCAGGTCGAGTCGTTCCAGGCGGCCAGGGTCCGTGATCTGGTGGAACAGCATCCGCAGCACCGGCGCGCGCAGCTCGTAGACGGTGTCCTTCCAGCCAAAGTGGCCTGGCTTGCCCGCCCGCGCCCACAGCACCCAGGCGGCGAAGACGCCGTAGAACAGCGTCTGCACCAGCGTCGAGCGGAAGAACTTGCCGCCGTCCTCACCCTCGAACGACATGCCCAGCGCCTGCTCGATCGCATCGCGAATCGTCGCAAGCGAATCCTCTTCCTCCGCCGCCTGCTCGACCCGCTGCAAGGCATCGCGGGCGTAGGACGCCAGCAAGCGGGCCAGGTCGCGCGGCTCGGAGATCGTCGAGCGGTGCGACATCACGCGCTGCAGGTACTCGCCCAGCGAGACGCCATGTCGGTTGGCGGCTCGCGTGCGGTGTTGGAGCAGCTCGTCGAACGCCGCATTGGATTCGGCGAGGCTGTAGCGCTCAAGCGTGTGCTTGGCGCCGTCACTGTCCTGCCCGACCAACGCAAACTCGCGCAGGTTGGTCACCAGCACGAGCTTGTGCGTCTGCCAGTAGTCATCCACCTGATCGGAGGCGATCAACACATCGAGGTCGTAGTCCGCCGGTTTGACTTCGACAACGCCACGATCGGGTTGCTCGTTATCTGAGGCAAAGAAGCCAAGGTCGGGCTGTCCGCTGCTCGATTCCTTGTATTGGACCACGGCCCGGACCTTAGGCGAGAGTTGCTCGCCAACGGCGTCGAAGAGGTTGTCGAGGGCCGTGTAGTGAGACAGCTCCGGCGTGCCGACGCGGCTGACACTGGCAATGGCGTCGAGGTAGGCCTTGACGGCTTGCCTGAGTTCTTGCACGAGGACTCTTCCAGCTCGATTGAGGACGGTGGCTACAGGTCATTATCCGCGATCAATGGTCGTGGCGGTCGCGCGTCACCGGTTTCCCCTAACATGAATTCCATCGAGCGGAGTGAAACGTGGCCAGGACTCCCAGAGGTACTCGCAGTCCTGACGAAGAGCGCCTCTTCAATCAGCCCACGTCCGATCCGACGATCGAGCCTGACAGGATCACAGCCGCCGTTGAGGGTTACTTCAGGCTTCCCGCGATATGGGTCGGCGTCCCTCCCGGTTTGACTGAGGGCGGCAACGGGTCGCACTGGACAGACGCGCTGGTGGCACCTGCGGCGATCGAGGCGCCATCAATGGTGAGCGAATAAGGCGCCGTACCGCCGGTGATTGTCCGGGAGATCTCGATCAGCGAGTTGGCCGTGCAGACCGCACGGGTCGAGCCCACCGTCAGGCTCAGCGACTCCGAACCATCGTCCGCGCTCGCGACCCTCAGCGTGAACACGACGACCACCATCCAGGCGAGCAGCGAAACAAGCGTCAGCCGACGCCAGCTACGTTCTGGCTGTTCACTCTGAGTCAACGATGCCGCCTTCCCTTCCAGCAGCGCATTAGCCGTTCGCTCAACCTATCGCGGCATTCCCACTGAGACGTACCTGCGTCGGCCTTGTGAGGAAGCGGCGCTGAGACTTGGCCCGTTTTGCCCACAACGAGGTTTGTGCGACAACCACAGCTAATGTTCTCTTGCACGCGATCTACTGGAATGTCGTTCGCCTCGGCGGTGGCGCCAAGAGCACGTCTGTGTCGACCAGAAGCATCAGCAGTCCGACTCGCGGACAGGCAGTGTCAGGCGTTTGAACTCCTGGCCATCGTGTGGGATGTCGAGCAGCAGTTCTGCGAGAGCTGATCAGCGCGTGCAGATGGCCCGCTCGGTGACGGTGAGGTCGTACGGGCCGACGTCGGACATCCGGCCTCGAGTGAGAATTTCGCCGCCGACTTGCACGAAGTAGTCGCCGCTGGTGGTCACCGTGAAGCAGACATCGTAATAGTGACCCGGGATATACAGCATCCCGGCCAGCTCCACGCCGCCGCTGTCGACCGCATTGCGACCAACTGCAAGCTCAGGGTAGAGGGTGTTGTCGGCGTTTGGGATGACCGCCCCTACGAGGTAACTCTTGCCCGCCTGCAACGACACCTTCACCCAATCGAGGTCGTTCTCGTAGTTGATCTGACCTCGGAACGAACTGCCGACCGTCGCCTGCGCGGTGGTCGTACTGTCCGCGGGGTGATCATCCTGCGGTCCGTTGACGGACGTGACTTTGAACCGATAGCTGCCCAGCCGGAAATCGTCCCGTCGGATGCGGATCGTGTACTCGCCGGTGCTCGGAACCACGACCTTGCAGTACTTGTGATCGTCGCCCCAGGTTCTGGTGTTGCGGACTCTTGCTTTCACCACGGGATCCGGCTCAGACCACCAGGCGAGGATGCAGTAGTTGGTCTGATTGGTTCTCGTCACCTTCCCACCCTCTGTGGTGTGCGACGTTCGGTACGCGACATAGCGACTCGCCCAATGACTACCCGCCTTGCCGAAAAAGACGCCGTCGATGTTGTAATTGTCGTTATCGGGGTAGAGCGAGAACTTGTACTCGCGACCGGCGCTCAGCTTGACCCGAATCCAGTCCTTGTCCTTGATGTAGTCGGTCTTGCCGCTGATCCACTGCGCCGCGCCGCCCGGCGTCACGCCGGTCAGATCGATCGCCGTCCCGCTGTTGTCGTGCGGATGGTCGTCCGCCACCACATTAGCGGCGGTATCCAGCGACACCGTGTAGCGACCCAGGCCGGTCGTCACGATATAGTAGGTGCCCGCGGTCTTAGGCATGTAGCGGATTCGGCTGTAGTTGTCCGAATCCTGACTGCCGCTAGCGGGACTGCTGCAAGTGATCAGCGTATCGCCGTCGTCGGTTTCCGTGATTTCGCATACCGCTGGGCCGGGGTTGCTGTTCTGGTCGCCGACGACCAGCGTATCGCCGTCCGCGTCGAGCAGTCCGTAGAACCTGACGTCCGTCCTCAGCGGGACGCCGAGCAGACAGTGCGTGGTCCCATGGGTCGTGTAGATTTCACCCTCGGGACTGTTCGGATCGCACGGATCTAGCTTGCTGACGGCGTCCTGCGGATCGATGTCGAACACGTACTCCGTGTTCGCGTTCAGCGAGACCCGATGCCAGTCCAGATCGTCGCCCGTGCCAATCGTGCCCGAAACCGATCCGCCGACGGCGAGCGTGCTGGTCGTCGAAGAGTCGTCGCTCACATCGTCCGCTGGCAGTTCGTTGAAGACGAGCGCGTAGGGGCCCACGCGTCGCCGCTCCAGGTGGTACCGGTAGCGCTGCTTCACGGCGACGAAGTACTGGCCCGTCGCCGACACGGCGACATCCACCCATGAGTGCCCCTCGTGATCTCCGCCGGCTCTGACCAGGTTGCCCTCGCCGTCGTAGAGGCCGTGGATCACCGATTCCGACCTGGCAAAGTCCCACCCATATCGCGATTGCCTGGTGAACGCGTAACTCTTGCCGGCTTCCAGTTGGACGGCGAACCAGTCTTCGTCGCGGTTCCGCTCGATCATCCCACCCTGCGGCGTTCCGTCGCTGGGCGCCGTGCAGGTTGTGTCTGTGTCGGCGGTGCAGTCATCGGCGATGCTCGACAACGCCACCTCCTTGACCGCCAACGTGTACGTGCCCAGACCGCTGTCGCCGCCGGTCGGATTCCCCGTTACCGCGAAGAAGCACGTGCCGCCCGACGGCCAGCGGTGCTCGTAGAAGATGGCTTGGTCATTGTTCGTCCCGCCGATGTTGCGCGACAGATGCCAGAGCTCGTCCTTGTCGTACCGACCGCTCGACGAACGGCGGATGACCAAGTGGGCGGTCTGGTAGCACGAGCTTCCCAAATGCGGATCGAACAATGTGCCCTGACTGGTGTCGGTTCCGTCTTTGCCCTTCAGCGTGATCTCGTAGGCCTTGTCGAGCGCGAACTTGACTTTGATCCAATCGACATCGCTGGCCGTCGTAATCTCACGGGAGATCGATAACCCGGCGGATGTCGGGGTTCCCAGACCGCAAGTGGTCGTCAGGCCGGCGTCGCAATCGTCCGACGTGACATCGACCCGTTGCACGGCGTACTTGGGCGTGGCGCCCATGTCGATTTCCCGCGCGACCATCGCAGAGCCCGCGCCCTTTCCCTCCAGCCGGACCGACTGCGATTGCCGCCAGTTCTCCTTCGTGAACGTGACCACGACGCGAGCGGCAGCAGGCTTGAAGACCTCGGAACCGGAGGTGTATGGAATGGCCAAGGCGACCACGTTCGAATCGGTCGAGACGAGGGTGACCGTGACATCGCTCAACGGCTGCGAGTCCAACGACAGCGTCAGCCAGCGTTCCTCGCCGGTCTCGATCGAGACTGGCCCGGTCGATGTGACCGCCAGCGTCGGAGCGGCCTCGGCTGGCTCGATCAGCAACAGCGCGGCGATTAACCACAGTCCCGCGACCAACGCCAGCGAGGTCAGCAGGCTCAGCCCTCGCAGGGCGCGCCGTTCCGACATCCGCCTATCGCCCCCCCCCCCCGAAGGAGTGGGTCTCGAATCGACATTGCACATCTCCTCGGCGACTCTCGACGCCGTCTAAAGGGCTAGGGCCTGTTCACATGGGGCGGTTCAGCCCAGTGGTTCCCGTCATACCCGCGCTTGCCGCGGGTATCTCGCAGCATACAGCACCACGGTCCGTTCACCACTCGGCGAGATTGCCGCGGCAAGCGCGGCAATGACGGAATTTTGGGAAGTAAATCACTGATGTGAACACACCCAAACAGGCTGCCAACGCGTTGAGCGGACAGGTGAACCGGTGCGGATCGCGGGCGGCGGTTACTCTGGGCTTGCAAGGGTCGCCCAGCTTCTGGGCGACGAGTTCGGCGCTGCGTCAGCGCTAGATGGGAACAGTGCGTATGAAGCCCCAGGCCAATCGGCAGCGACTCGTGTACATCATCGTTGGGCTCGTGCTCGGCGCGATTGCGACCAGCCTCGCCTGGGCGGCCCACCCGGGCACAGCGGATGTGCGTCTGGCCGCGCGGGTCCTGGATGACGGCCGCGTCGAGGTCGCCCTGCAGCAACGACAGGCGACGGAAGATTCAGACGCCGCCTCGTGGGGCGATCTGAACGAGCCCACCTTGCGATTCCTGCCGGCCGACGCCGAACGCAATCTCTGGCACTACAGCAGCGAGCTGATCGTTGACGTCCGCGAGTCGGACGCTGACACCGACACGGACACGGACGCCACGCAATCCGAGGCAGCCGATCATGAGCACGAACACTCGGGGCCGCCCGCGGTGAGCCAGATCGGGCCGTTCGAGATCGTCGGTACGCCGACCGGTAATCGCCCCTTCACCGCCGAGACGTTGTTCTGCGCGGTGACGCATGGCACTCCCGCCGACTTCTTCTGGTTCCAGGTCTACAGCGCGTTCGCTGACGCCCGGTACTGGAACGACATCAACCTGCGCGCCGAGATGCGTGAAACCGGCATCGAGCAGGCAGCGGCGATCGATCAGTGCGTCGATGACGGCGCGGCGGCGATCGCGACGACTCTGGCTGACGTCGACGCGCTCAGAGACTCGCTCGACCGCGCCACCGCGGCCGGCGTCCGCGTGGTGACCTTTAACTCGGGCGCCGACCAGGCGACCGCCGTCGGCGCTGCCGCCCACGTTGCGCTCGATGAGATCGCCGTCGGCCGGATGGCTGCGGAAGAATTCGAACAGCGCGAGGTCGCCGGCGACCTGCTCTGCATCCTGCACGAGCCCGCCAACCGCGGTCTCGAACAGCGCTGCGACTCGCTCGAGGCGAACTACAGCGGCGGCAACGTCATCCGCGTGCGACTGGCCGAATCGGAAGAGGAACCGCAACTCGTCCTACAGGGCCATTTGACTGACGCAGTCGGCGGAGCGCTGGCGCTCAACGCCAACGCCGCATATGACCTGGTCGACGTGGTCGGCGACGACCATCCGGATCTGGTCCTGGCGGCGGTATCGGCAGACTTCCCGCGGCCGTTCGCCATGCTCTACAACGAGCAGCTGTCCTTCGTGCTCTGGTCGCACGCGCTTGAGCAGGGCTACCACGCGATCACCGCGTTGCTGCTCGCGCAGGGCAGCCCGTTCCCGTCAGAGATCGGCCTGTTTGCTGAGGCCACGCAGATCGGCATCCAGCCATCGGTGATCACGCCGCAGTCGGTCCAGGCAATGCTCAGCGAGGACAACCAGTTCCGAGCCAACCTCCCAGCCTGGTTCGGCGCGCTGGAACGCGCCATTGCCGGCGGGTCCGATCAGCCGGAGCAGACGGACGCATCGGACGATGCCGCGAACAGCGGCGACTCCGAATCGGGCGGCTGATCAGAAGCGCTCGAGCGCCAGTAGTAGCCGATTGGCTCGTCCCGTGAACGCGCTTTTGGCGTTCACGGGACGAGTCCCCCTTCAGTCTTCGGCGGCTTCCCCACTGCCCCCTTGAGGTGCCGGAGGGAAGCGAGGAACGGATAACGGGGAGGGCTGAGCCTGGCGTACGCGCGACCTGGCTCTGCGGGACTGCTAGTCCGGGATTTGCACCGTGCCGGTCTCTTGGCTGAGGAAGATGCCGTACTTCGCGCGTACCGAGAACAGGTGCCGTTGACCGGTTCCGATCAGCTCGATGTAGTTCCAGTGTTCCGTGTACGAGAGCGTGTCCGCATCCGTCTCGGCCGCGATGACCTGCACATTGACTGGGCCGGGCGGGGCGTTTCTGGTGTGCACAATGGTCTCTTTGACTCGGTAGACGTTGTAACCGGTGACGCCGATCCCTTGGTCGGACCATGACAGAGACGGAGCGGTCCATGACATGGTGAACGTGTAACTGACGGGCCCCAGCGATTCCCACTTTGTTGGCCCACCAGGCTTGGGCAGAGACACCGAAACGGTGTACAGATCCGACCAAGGTCCAAACGCCGACTCATTGGGGACTAGTTTTAGTACTCTGAACTTCGCTCTCACCTGATAGGACCAGAAGATGGGACTGATCAAGTGCTTCGCCGGCACGCCTGACAACGTGTCCAGATACTTGGTGGTGGAGCCGTCAAGATCGTCAACGATGGTCTCAACCGCACCGTTGATGTTGTGAGCGCGGCGGATAACGTATACCTCGACCTCTTGCAGGTCTGCTGGCGGCGACCAGCTGATCTCGAGCCCGGTCGGCTTCAGCTTCACCGATGTCACCTCGGGGGATCGGTCGTTGCTGAACTGCGCGGACGCCGGCGCATCAAAGAGCACGGCGAACGCGATCAGCGCGGTGCAGCCGAGCAGCAGGGCGGCGAACAGGTTGAGCGGGATGAATCGGCGGTTACGTGGGTAGAACAGCGCTGGTTTCATGTTTACCTACTCGGACGGTCAACAGATAGCGGTTTGTTCCTCCGTACCAGCAAAGCCTAGCGGAATCCTGTTCAATCCGGCTGGCGGGAGGAACGCTCTCGTGCGTACGGAAGAGGGGAGAGCGTTGGCACGCTCAGTCCGGGGCGAATTCATGAAGCAACGGTACGGAGTCTCCCGGCATGGAAATGACGCTGCTCTCCTCGCTGAGCATGACGCCGTACCGGGCGCGGACCGTGAAG
Organism: Dehalococcoidia bacterium; assembly: GCA_965207365.1. Lineage (GTDB taxonomy): Bacteria > Chloroflexota > Dehalococcoidia > Bin125 > Bin125 > Bin125. The sequence goes on from OZ242281.1 coordinate 3,457,192, forward strand.
TGGTGGGTCGACAGAGGTCCGAACAGCTCCGTATACACCCAGTCCTCCCGGTACAGAGGCGTGTCTGCATCGACCTCAACCACAAATTCTTGCGGTCCTCGATTGCCCAACAAGTCTTCCGTCACGCGGTAGATCCTGTATCCGGTGACGCCGATGCTCTGATCGGACCAGGAGGGAAACGGCGCCGTCCAGGTCATGCGGAAGCGGTACTGGTTGGCAAAGTATCTGGCCTCAAACTTCGATAGACCCTCTGGCTTGGCCAGAAAAAACGCGGCGGTGTATGTTTTCGACCACGGTCCGTCGGACAACAAGCCAGCGCCCACGTCAAAGACCGCTCTGACCCGATAGTGCCAGAACACGGGGCTGACCAGGTGCTCCATCGGCACGCCCGACAGCGTGTCCAGGTACGTTCTATTGGGAGGGTACGGTTTCCTGTTGCGGTCGCTAACGGAGCCGTCGAGATGCTCGACGACAGTCTCAAACTCGCCCTCGAATCCGGTCGCGCTGCGGATGATCGTATAGCTGAAGACCCTTGTCTCGATCGTCGGCGGCCGCCAGCTGATCTCGAGCCCAGTCCGCTTCGGCGTAACTGAGGTCACTACGGGCCTGCTGTTCAAGCCTGCGTCGCTGTCTTGGTTGTCTTGCGCGGACACAGGCGCATTGAGGAGCACGGCGGACGCGATCAGGGCGGTGCAGCCGAGCAGCAGGGCGGCGAACAGGTTGAGCGGGATGAATCGGCGGTTCCGCGGGTAGGACAGTGCTGGTTTCATGGTTGTCTTCTCGCACGGTCGACAGACAGCGATTTGTTCATCCGTACCAGCAAAGCCTAGCGGAATCTCGATCGATCCGGCTCGCCAGCGATCAATGCCTCACCGCTCTCCAACCAGACCGATCTGATGAGATCATTAGGGCCACTGGGCTGGAACCTGCACGACGTCAGTCACCTCGCTGAAGAAGACGCCGTACTTCGCGCGGACCGAGAACAGGTGCCGCTGCTTGCTGTTGATCAGTTCCTGATAGCTCCAGGTTCGCGTGTACGAGATGGTGTTCGCATTCGTGTCCTGCACGACCTCCGTCGCGCCGACTATCCCGGTCTCGACATGCTGCTTTGCCCGATAGACAACGTAGCCGGTCAGCCCGATGGTGCCTTGATTGGACCAGGAAAGGGCTGGCGGGGTCCAGCCCACCGAGAACGTGTAATCGTCGCCCCGCAGCGATGCCCGCATCGCCGGCCCGACCGGCTTGGGCAAAACAACCGTGACGGAGTATGGGTCTGACCACTGGCCAGTGAGGGACCCGCCGCGGCGCAGTGCGTATGTCGCTCTGACCTGATAGGTCCAGGACACGGGACTGATCAGGTGCTCCATCGGCACACCGGACAATGTGTCCAGGTACGAGGTGGCGAGACCATCAACGTCGTGGGCGATCAGCTCATCGTTGCTCAGAGTCCCACGTACGCTGCGGATGATCGTATAGTGCATGACCGGGAGCGCGATCGCCGCTGGCTGCCAGCTGATCTCGAGCCCGGTCGGCTTCGGCGTCACCGATGTCACCACGACCTTGGTGTTTTGCGCGCTTTGCGCGGATGCGGGGGCATCAAAGATCGCGGCCGACGCGATCAACGCGGCGCAGCCGAGCAGCAGCGCCATGAATACGCTGACCGGAAAGAGCTTGCGGCTACGTGCGCAGTTCAGTGCTGGTTTCATCGCTCTTTCCCCCATCGCTCGGACCGACGACCATCCAAGCCGCTGATTGCTTCTGTTGCCCAATTTTAGCAGAGTGCTGATCGATCCTGCTGTTAGCTCGGATCATGCGTGGAGCAGCCAGGCGCGGTTCAGGTTGTCGGGATCGAACAGCGTACGCAACTGCGACCGAACTCCGGTGAGTCCGTTGCACAGAGTTTGGCAGGATCGAAACCCGACTTCTGCATAGCAGGACAACGTGATTGAACTGCACGGCATAACGATCAAAGTCTTCGAAGGGCAAGGCCCACGACTCATCGATGAGGTCAGCGAGTTCCCGTGGCAACCCTCCATCACCGGGCACACCATGCGGATTCAACGGCAGGTCGTGCCTCAGCTCAATGAGCGGATGATCTCGATCCCAGTCTCTCTCAACGTGCTCCCAAGTCCAGGCGTAGTCTCAGTCTCCCGTGCGGCGGGGTATATTGATCGCTCTAAAACTCGGCCGTTGATCGGTCTACACCCAGACCACTTGGTGGCCAAGCCCCAACCTGTGATCGGCGGGCGCCGACACCGGTCGGGAGAGAAGGATGCTCGGAGTGATGGATATCTATGCGCTACGGCGCAAGGTGCTGGTCGAAGGCAAGAGTCAACGCAGTGTGGCCCGCGAGATGGGGCTCGCTCGGGATACGGTGCGGCGCTACCTGGCCGA